>NZ_NMUN01000001.1 GCF_002812725.1 Microbacterium sp. BR1
CCCGGATCGCGGTCGATGACGCGCTAGATGCGATAGATGGACTTCCGCCCATATGGGAGGAAGGAGACGTTCGGCTGCTGGTGGTGCGTCTGAGCATTACATCTCGGGCGATCCTGGGATGCCTCGGGCTTCTGGAAGAGCCGAATCTCAGGCTCACGAGCGTGCTGACGGAGGTAGGTTCGCTGATTGCTCAGATAGAAGCGGCACCTGGCCCCCTCAGCGCCGCCGCAGTTGACAGCTGGCAGCCTCTCGTCCGGTTTCGATATTGGTGGAAGGTATGGGGACCTGTCGAGCGGCTGCCGGGATCGACGGAGGCGCAATCGGGTCGAGATCCTTCCGTCGCTAGGCCATATCTAGTGGAACGAGGCCGCCGAGTAGTGGCACTTTAGCGGCTTCGATGCCAGGCGTTCGCACGTCCTCACCACGCTCGTCCCTCGGAAATCCCCTAGTTCGTCATCATGTGCGGTGCGCCGCGGCGGCTAACCGACGAGAGCCACCTCGCGGGTATGGATTGCTGTGCGAAGTGCATCGCTAAGTTCTATGTTCGTCCCTGCTTCGATCAACCGCGGTCGGTCGAGAACGAGTCCTGCCCTTCGGCAGAATCGAATCCATTGCTGCTCAGGGAGATGTGCGACCGCAGGAATGCAGAACACACGGACAGGTGTCACAGCCCAATTGAGATGAGGCGAAATTGTGCCCAGATGTATGTCATCCCCCTTTTCTGGCCAGTTTTTCCCGGTTGCGCACTGTACGAGGAAGTGGAGTTCACCGCCGCGGTTGTCCCCGGTACCGTGCCAGCTCACGACGTCAAGACCGAGATCCTTGTCATCAGGTAGAGGGTCATTGAGGTACTCGCTTGACGTGAGTCCCGCAGCGGTCGCGTAGTGCTTTGCGCGCTCGCGAAACGAGGTGCTCATCCCGGCAGAGGCCGGGTGACCAATACGCATTGTGTTCTCGCCAAAAGTTACAGCGAATATCGCACGAACGATCTCCTCGAAGAGTTTTCGGTCGACATTATCGAGTTGACCCATCCCGAGCAGGCAAAGGTAACGGTAGAGAGTGCGCGCGTCCTCTGTCGCAGCCGCCCGTCGCAGCCGAGATCCGTCGAGTTCTAGCGGCCAGGTCGCTCCGAAGAGTCCCGCCCTAGTCGTGAGTTCGGCCCACGCCTGCTCTTCCAAGAGGTCGGCGGAAGAGATGTTTTCGCGCGAGATAGCCGATTTCAGATCGCCGCGTTTGAAGTCTGCTGTTTGCGTCAGAGCGGTGTACTCGCACCAATCCGCTACCTCTCTGAAATCTGGGCCTTCTCCGGCCGGGAACGCAAGATCGATGGTCACAGTTCGTCTACCAGCTTCTCCAGTCCCTGCGCGAGTTGAATGAGTCGCGAGACTCCGCGGACGACGTCGGGGTCTTCCAGGTAGACGGAGACTAGACCAGAAACGTCTCTGATTGCGCGCTCGGCGGATTGAATCTTCTTGAGCAGGAACTCCTTCTCGCCAGCGCTGTATTCATAGGCGGACTCCAAGTCGCCCGTGGAGCGCAAGC
This sequence comes from Microbacterium sp. BR1, assembly GCF_002812725.1. Classification (GTDB taxonomy): domain Bacteria; phylum Actinomycetota; class Actinomycetes; order Actinomycetales; family Microbacteriaceae; genus Microbacterium. The sequence continues at coordinate 1,543 of NZ_NMUN01000001.1, forward strand.
GATCGGTGGCTTCTGAGCTAGCGAGCACGGGCGCCAATCGATTTGAGATAGCGCGTGACTCGAGAAGTATCGGCGCGCGCGACGGCGTTCCGAAAACCCATCCGACCACTTCCTCAAGAGCGTCTAGCTTCTCCTCTGGGACGAGCTTGTCGGTTGCCTGCTTGGGAAGGGTTTTGGGGATACCGAGGAAGGCCTTAATGGGTCGTTGACCGAGCGTCACTTTCGAGTAGTGAAAAGCGATCTCGGATGGGTCGCTCGGGCATGTCCAGCTCAGTCTTGATCTGGTTGAAGACAATGTAATCCTGGTAGAGCTTCTTCACTGTTTGGGAGTTGTCTCCGATCAGGTCCTCCACCTCGTCGAGGGATCGTCCTGCATCAATGAGTTGGGCTATAAATCGAGCCTTCTGGAAGGGGGCCCACTTCTTGGCACCGGTAATGTGCCGAAAGCCGAGGAAGGGGAACACTTCCTCTCGGTTGTCGTACTTGACGCACGGGACTTCGACTATGCGGTCTCGTTGGGCGATGGACAGTTCGGGCCACCCATCGACCTTCAGATCGGCTCGCAGACTCTCATCTAGCAGAAGCTTCAGGGTGGCTAGCCTCCGATTGCCCTCGACAACAACCCACTCGCCGTTCTCTTTCACGACAACCAGGGGCTCTTCAGCGAAGTAGCCGTTATCAACGAAGGACTGCGCGAGTTCGTCTAGCGATTCTTGCTCATAGAGCTGACGGAGAAGACTCTTCTGGCTCGGTGCGGCCGCCGTCACCAAACGCGGGTTCCGCGTGTCCAGTGTCAACTCATCTACACGCAGGTAGATCAATGATGCGCGATCCTCGTGATGGGCCTGATCCATCGGTTGTGTCTCCCGTGGGTGATCGGAGGTGAGTCCGTTTGGCTCAGTCCGTAACGATGACGCTATTGGACGAGCTGGCGCGATGGTAGCCAGCGGGCCCCGCGCCTTTCCCCGGATGTGGGATCTGAGGTCCCACTACTGCCTTCCATCGAGGGGGAAGAGGTGCGGGGTCGGCAGGAGGCGGCACGGGTTTGGTGCTTCTGGTGGTTGCTAGCGAGGCCCGAATTGTCTCTGCGTTCATTGGTTCACCGGGTTTTTCGAGCAAGTGCAGGATGAGCTTTCCCATCGCTTCGGCGAGTGGCGGGGGGGTGGCGTTGCCAGCGAGCCTTACATTGACACGTTCGTTCTCTGTAAGACGCCAGTCTGCTGGGAAGCCCTGGAGAAGCATGCGCTCCGAACTCGCAAGCGGACGGCCGCTCCAATGGAACGGGCCCGTCGAGGGCCCAGGGCTCGCGGGCAGGGTCCACGCTGGCCGATCCTTCGCCAGTTTGAGCAGGAAGGACCAATACCTGGTCCGGTAGCCGAAAAGTTCGACTTCTTCGCCGCCCCCTCGTGCTGTCAAATGCTGGTAGTTGCTGCCCTCCGGGATGCTAGTCAGCAAGTCCGCATACCCGCCCCTAGCTGATGGAACAGGATCCGGAACGCGGTCTTCCAATGCATCCCAAACGGTGCGGTGATCCTCCCCGTGCGGTCGTGGAAGAACAGATGGCGCGGGTTCACCGTCGCGAAATGCAATCATGATGGCACGCGCTCGGTGCTGGGGGACGCCGTAGTCCGCCGCATCTACCACCCAGGACCTGAGCCGGTACCGCGTACCGGCCATGCTATTAATCTCCCGAAGCCGCTTCTTGATGCGTGCGGTTGCATTGTTCTTTCCGCTCAAGAAACCAGCGACATTCTCCATGAGGATCGCTCTCGGCAGGAACGATGCAGCGAGATCCATCATGCCGTCGACAGTCGTCCCTCTGTCGTCCTTGATGCCGCGCTTAGGCGCAGCCCATTGCGCAGCCTTGCTGAATGGCTGACAGGGCGGGCCACCTGCCAAGAGCGTCAACTCCCGCGGGGCGATTCCGACGTCCTGGGGAGCTAGAGCGCGACCCGCCTCGACGACGTCGGAGGGCTCAAGCAAACGCCAAGCGGGACGATTCTCTGCAAGCGTGGCGCGCGCGTCCCTATCGATCTCTAGGCAGCCGAGCGTGACGAACCCAGCGGCCTCAAGACCCCGGTCGAGACCGCCCACCCCGCTGAAGCAAGACAGAAGCGTCGTCAAAGTACTTCCTTTCCAACCCGAGCTCACACCATTCGCGGCACCAAGTCAAGTCGAAGCGAGCCACGCCAGCCGGCGCGCTCGCGCTGGCGCATGGAGACGATCGACCTTCGGAGAGACGATGCACGCAGGCACTTTCTGTGTAACGCTGTCGGGATTTAACATTTTCGCGTAGCCTCGCCTCATGCGAGGTGGACTCGAGCGATGGAAGCGGGGCGTCGACTCCGGGGGAGTCCGTCAGGCTGTCGCGTACGCGTTCGAAGGCACGTGTGACTCGCACATCGCTGCGCCGCTGGGCACTGACGCGCTCGCCGCGTACTCCGCCGGTGCATCCGTCCCCCGACTCACCGTCGAGGCGGGACGGATCCTCGAGGACAGCCTCGACCAGACGTCGCTTCGCCGGTGGGTGAATGGCGAAGACCCCGCAACGGGGGAACGTCGGGGACGCGACCTCCAATCACCGGATGCTGACCTCGTACTTGATGGGACGATCAACGCCCCCAAATCGTTCAGCCTCGCCTCACTGATTCACCCCGAGCTTGCTGCCGAGTTCGAGGCGCTCCAAGATCGCCTCCGCGACCGCATCGTCAAGACATGGCAGCGCGAACTCAACGCTCGGCGAGGGGCCGGCGGCAGCATCCGTGAGGATCTTCAGCGCATCGAAGTCGTGGAGCTGCGCCACCGACGGTCTCGGGCGCTCGACCCGCACATCCACCGGCACCTGTGGCTGAACGTCAAGGTGCAGGGGCTGGATGGCAGGTGGTCGAACGTCGACTCGCGGGTCGCGATGAAGCTGCACACGGTCGTCAACGCAGAGGGCGAGATCGCCGCCCGGACCGATCCCGGATGGATCGCCGCGCTGGCCCGCCACGGGTACACCCTCGATGAGAGGGGCGAGATCGCTCAGCTCGCACATGCCGTGCGGCCTATGTCGCGCCGATCGAACCAAATCGAGACAAACCGGCAGGCGAAGACGGCGGAGTGGCGCGCCGGACACCCGGGACAGGAGCCATCGCACGACGTTCTCGCAGCGATCGATCGGTGGGCGTGGGCGCAGGGACGCCCGAACAAACCCGACGACATTGATGAGGGCGACTGGGAGCAATGGGCCCGCGACGAGCTTGCATCGCTCGATCCCGCGCTGCTCGGTTCTCGGTCGCCTGCTGAGCCGCACCAGGTCGTGATCGCAGATCTCGACCGCGATCTGCTCGCGCGCATGGCCGTAGTTGATGCGGACAACCGGTCGGCGAGCAGCGGCGGGCGGTTCAGCATGTTCGATATCCGTGCGGGCGCGATGCGAGCGGTTGCCGCATCCGGCGTCATTGCTGACCGCCAACTGCTTGAGCACGTGATCGACGATGTAGTCGCGCGAGCCGTTCGCGACGTTGTGAATCTGCTGGATGACCGTGCAGGCGTCCCGTCCCATGTGAAGGGCTTCATGGCGGTCACGACGGCTGTTCTCAAGACCGACCTCGCCGAGCAGTTCGAGCGCCTCTCCGAGCAGGGCGCGAGGGTTCCGCTCGAAGTCGTCCGAGACATATCGACGACCGTCCTACCCGAAGGACGTGAGCTCGACACGGGTCAACTCCACGCTGCCTCGGCGATCGCCGGGACGGATCGGCTGGTCGCGGTCACCGGTCCCGCCGGCACGGGCAAGACGACGATGCTCGTGACGGCAAAGCGAGCCCTCGAGCGGCAGGGCAGGGCGATGCTCGTGGTTGCGCCGACGAAGAAGGCAGCGAGCGTCGCCGCCCACGAGATCGGTGCAAGTGCATCGAGCTTGCACGCTCTGCTGCTCGACTACGGATGGCGCTGGCACACCGAGGCCGCCGGCGCTGAGCAATGGCGGCAACTCACTGTGGGCGACACGGACGCGACGGGGCAGGTCTACGGCGGGCCCCGCCGATTCCGTATGACGGCCGGCGATCGGATCGTCGTAGATGAGGCCGGAATGGTCGACTTGCGGGTCGCGAACGCACTCGCAGCCGTCGCCGCTCAGACCGGTGCCGGAATCGCGATGGTCGGTGATCACCTACAAGCTCGCCCCGTCGGACACTCGGGTGCCATGGCCATCATGGCGCGGCGCTCGACCGCGGGCGTCGAACTCACCGCGGTACATCGCTTCCGCGATCCCACCTATGCCGCGCTGACGCTCCGCATGCGCGAACCGCGCACGAAGGACGACGCACTCGACGTTGCGCATGAGCTTGGTGCTCGGGGGCTGATCCGTCGCGCCGCGAACGAGGCGGAGGCCGAGCAGATCATGGTTGATGAGTACTTCGCGTGGGCAACTGCTGGTAGGCGCGTGGCGCTGGTGACAGCCACGAACGCGGAAGCCCAGGCGATCAACGAAGCTATCCAACAGCGACGGGTAGACCAGGGCGAACTCGACTCGGCACGCGCCGTCATCGGCAAGGATGATCAGTGGTTGGTGGAGGGCGACGTTGTCCAGACGCGGCGGAACGATAAGGGCCTGGGAGTCGAAAATCGCGCGATGTGGACGGTTGGTCGCATCGAGCCGGAAGGAGTTCGGCTCGTGAGTGTTACTGACTCTGGCGATACGCGACTTGTCCCTCTTGACTATGTCGCTGAGCACGTGCATCTCGCCTACGCGTCAACGGTCCATGGCATCCAAGGCGAAAGCACGGAGGCCGCGCTCGTTGGTCTAGGCGTCGATGCGGCCGGCATGTATGTCGGGATGACCAGAGGACGCGCTGTGAACTCCGTGATTGCCCTCGGTCCCGGCGTGGACGCAGTCGAAGAGCTCGCGACCCGGATGCTGCGCCCTTCGATGGAACCCACGATGGAAGAGAATCGGCAGGCGGCGTGGCTCGAGGTTGGCCGGGCGGCGACCACGCTTGGGTCGCGTATCGAGCCGCGTGCAAGGCCGCAGATCGTCAAGTCGGATCCGATCGTCTCGCCGATGCTGACCCCTGGCGGAGCCTCACTGAGCTGACGGCTATCCAGGCTCACGGCCCGAGATGATCGCCGCGAGAGGCCGGGATCACTCCACGCGGTCGACGGCCGATGCCCAGACCCAAACGCGTTGATCTCGACCGTCCAACCGAAACTCGACTTGCACGGCTCGAGGAGTCCAAGCGATCGCGTCTCCTTCGATCTGCGAGGCGATCGCGCCGAATCGGACCCAAGCGCGCACGCGCCGTGGTTGAGGATCGGCGGTCACGGGGTAGAGGTCGAGGCGTAGCTCGCGCTCGGTGAGTGCCTGGATCGGATATCTTGCCGCGAGCTGGTCGAGGATCTTCTGGTTCATGCGCTCGTCGATCTGGGCGGCATATCGACGATTCGTGCCCACAATTCCTCCGATCGAACATATGTTCTAAATGGTACGACCCAAGGAAGCCATCACGGACCCTCATCCGTGACATGCAGGAGCGGGCGGGAGTAACGTAACTCCCGCCCGCTCTGTCTTTGCGGATGGTCAGCGAGCGAACCCTGCACCGGTGTGCGAAACCGGTGTGGCTTCCGGCCCCGGAGCGTGAGCTACGGGGCCGTTAGCTTTTGGGGATCGCTCGACCTCGACGTCGGCGAACTTCAGCGACGCCCCGACGTTGTCCGCGACGATGTCCCGTGCTTCTCGAGTCGCACCGCTTTCGCGGTCGGTGTAGGTCGAGAACCGCAAATCGCCAGCGACGAGCACGGCGTCGCCCTTGCGCAGGGAGTCGGCGACGTGACGTGCTTGGCTGTTGAAGACGACGACGCGGTGGAAGACCGAGCCCGCGTCTTCCCACTCTCCGCTCTGCTCGTTGCGTCGGCGATCGTTGACCGCGACGCTGAACCGCGCGTAGTCGGTGCCGTTGTCGGCGGTGCCGTGTTCGGGGTCGCCCGTGAGGTTGCCCTCGATGGTGACCGGAATTCGTGTGGACATGGTTTTCGTTCCTTTCTGTCATGCACCGGTCGGTGCGTTATGGCGCGTGAGACTGGCGTGTCCACGCATCCCATTCCTGCTCGTCGGTCGCGGACGACCATGAGCGAGGCTTTTGCGGCTGGTGCCCGTGGGCGCAGCCGCCGGCGTAGGCCTGCCGCCAGCGGCCGCGCGCCTGTGCGAGGCGCTCGTGCCACCCGATGGGTCCGTAGCCGCTGTCGCTTGCATCGAACGACGCGCGGTGGGCCGTGTGCAGGGCGGAGAGTTCCTCCACGAGCGCTCCGTGTTTCCACCAGCAGTCCGGGATGCCAGTTACGGGTACGTCGTACCGGATCGTCAGCCACTCGACCCAGTCGCGCAGGGCTCGCCACGCGTCGGCCGCCTGCGCGTCGGGTAGCTCCTTCCAATCGACGACGGCGGCGCCCAGGGGCGCGGAGCTTCCGCGGCGGTCGCCTGGATCCCACTCGGCGAGTTCGGCGGCGAGCATCGTCTCGTATGCCTCGTCGGTCTCATCAGTCATGCCGCGCCTCCAATCGCGCGCAACTTGCGTCGCAGACGAATAAGCGCCGAGAGGGATGCTGTCCGTCGATCACGGTGGTGTGCCAACAGCCGGTCGCGGTCGAGCAGTCGGTGCAGCAGTTCGTGGCAGTAGGGGTGAACAGCGGCGAGGTCCGAGTGCGCTTCGTGCGCGCGCCAGCCGGCATCGGTGCGCTCGACGCCGGAGTAGTCGAGATGGTGCAGTTCCAGGGTTCGGGCGGTGCCGTCCACAAGGCATGCCGCGCAGGCAACGGTGCCCGTACGGCGCCGTTCGTCTCTGAACCACTGGTCGCGACGGGCGAACCAAGCGGGTGAGCGCAGATAGCCACGGCGGTAGGAGTTGAGGCGGCGGGGTTTCCGGATGTTGGTCATGGTTCCGGGGTCTCGTTCGCGGCGGGTCCCGTTGCTCGCGCGAGGTCCTCGGCAAACACGGCGCGTTGTTCACGTTCCGTTTCGCGCTTGCCGGCGCTGACCGCTCGCGCGTCAGCGCGCTTGTCCCATCCGGCGAGGTCGAGGAGCACGCCTCGGCGGTTGCGGTAGGCGAGCAGGCCGACGGTCTGAGGCATTCGACGGATCTCGTCGACTGTCATGAGGGGCAGTCGGTCGTGCTGCTCGCTCGTGTTCACGCCGGCCTGACTGCTGCTCCAGGATCGCTGGGTGCGGCGGCGTTCCCGTGAGCCGAGGATGGCTTCGATGTCGCGCAGGTGGTCGACTTGCGCTGCGCCGCCGAGAAGGATCTTGGCCGTTGCGGCGGACCAGATCGTGTCTGCCTCGGCCCGTGACCAGGCGGTCTCGGCCTGGGAGAGGGCCTGCAGTACGACGAAGGTGCAGATGCCGCGGCCGCCGCCGTCGGCCATCGTGCGTGGCAGGTTCGCCCATCGGAACATGTTCGCGATCTCATCGAGGATCAAGCCGAGTGGTTGTGCGAGTCGCGAGCTCGGGGATGCGAGCGCTTTGCGGCGTGCGAGCTCAACGACGTCGTCGAGAAGAGCACCGAGGAACCCGCCCATCGCGGCGGACCCCGACGATGAGCCAACCAAGTACAGCGTGTTTTCGCCGGTCAGGAACTCCTCGGCATCGAAGCGCGGATCGCCGGATCGCGGCGAGAGTGCGTCTCGAATCTGCGGCACAGCTAGCGGCGCAACCGCGTTCTGCACACCGAACCAGGTGGATGACACGAGTCGTTCGTCGCCCGAGACGAGGGCTTCCAGGCTGTCTCCCCACCCAGGCGCGCCATCGGAGCGCAGCACCTCAACTGCCGACCGCGCGAGCGATGGGCTCGTCCCCCAGTCGTAGAGGTCGGCGATCGACCGTCCGCCGACCGCCCCGGCGTGCAGAAGGCGGGAGAGGACGATGGTGGATGCCTGGGCCCATTCGCCGTTGGTCGTTGAGGCTCCAAGCGCGGTGCCGGTGATGATCGCCGAACCTCGTTGGAGAGCCACGAGCGGGTCTTCACATCCCGCGAAAGGGCTGATCCTCATGGCGTCACGGATGCCCGACAGGCCCTGAGGGTCGAAGACGCTGACGGCACCGCGACGCCGACGCATCTTCATGGTGGCGGTGAGGTTGTCGTTCGTCGTTGAGGTGGTGATCAACGGACCCGACCAGTCGAGGATTGCGGAGACGAGGACGCGGTACCCCTTGCCCGAGCGGGGCGGACCCTCGAGCGCGACGGAGTCTTCGATCGACACGTAGACATCCAGTCCTCGAGACGAACCGACCCGCCAACCGACGTCTGTCGGGCTCGGCTGGAAGAGTTCGGGACGCAACTGAGGTGCGCGACGGAGAACCGCTCGCGCGGAGAGGTGCTTGCGAATCTCGGATGCGGGGGCGAACCCGGGTCGGCTCTGCAGATCGTTGATGAAGTAGCGATCTGACTGCCGATAGCGCGAGTACGCGACCCCGGCCCACGCCGACACGAAGGCGACTGCGAGCACGAGCGCGAGATCGGCGACCCTGATCGCCGTCACAGGCAGGGCGCATCTGTCGATCGTGTACGTCCCCGAATCGCCGGAGAGCGCGAGCCACAGTCCCGACAGAAAGCCAGTCGGCGTGGGTCGTGCGCCGCACACGATCTGTGTGACCGCCTCGGCAGCGAAGGCGAATCCGATGTTGAGCAGGATGACCGCGGCGATGCCGATCGCCGCGATCTTGGGCCAGATACCGTCGCTCACCATGAGTGGAGTCCTACTCGCTACAGCTTCTCCGCGACCGATGCCGCCGTGCGCACCCATGCGCGCTGAGTCACCGGGCGGAGCGCGTCGAAGCGCAGCGGACCTGATTTCAGCGCCGGGTCGAAGGGAATGACGTGCACGGCGCGGACGAGGTCAGTGAATCCCTCGACGATTGGCCGAATCTCAGACGCCGATGCACGCTCCGAGAGAGTCACGACGACGACGGCATTTCGCGCCAGTTCCGCCGAGTGGTCATCGCGCGCCAACAGCGCTTCGAGAAGCAGTGCGGCCGACTCTGCCGATTCTCGTGCCGCGATAGTGGGGATGACGAGCTGGTAGGAGGCGTCAACCATCCTCAGCCAGCGCTCGGCGGATTCGTCATTGCCGGAATCGAAAACGACCATGCGGAAGTACCGCGCGGCGACACGCATCAACAGATCGAACTCGGTGCTTTCGATGCGCTGTCGGGCGGCGAGAAGCTCGGGGTTGGAACGCAGCACGTCGTATCGGTCTTGCGTCTGGTGGTGGACGTAGTTGGCGATGTCAGAGATTGGTGCGTCGGGGGAGAGAAGCCAGTCGGCGGCGGGCAGCAGGTCTTGCACGGTCGAGTCGTAGCGTCCGCTTTCCGTGCGCCAGCCGAGGGTCCCTCGTGTGTCGTTGTTGTCCCATGCGAGCACGGGACCGCCGCCGTAGCGGGCGAAAACGGCGGAGAGCATCGCGGTGGTCATCGTCTTGCCGACGCCGCCCTTGCCGTTGGCGACCGCGATGGTGCGGCACCCGGCCCAGTGTTGCGCGACCGCTCGCTGGTCGGCCTCGCGTCGCAGTTCCTCTGCAGAGGCACGAACGGTGATGCCGAGACGGGCGAGGATGGCGCGCCATCCTGTGGATGGCGAGCGCTCCGTCTCGTCGTCCGTGGTGATGAAGGATCGGCGCTCGGTGCGAGCGGCGCGGCGGGTGGTGGGCTGTTCGCTACCGATCGCAACGGCGCCGGTCGCGACATCAGTCGCACTGTCGGCGGATTCGTCAACGGGTTCGTCGACCTTGACCCCCTCGACGCTGCCGTCTGTACGGATGAGTAGGCGATGATCGCCGCGGTCGCCGGAGGTGACCAGTTCAAGCTCGGAGCCCGCTACCTGCGCTTCGGCGATCGCGCGACGGACGATCGATGCACGGATGTCTTCTGCCGGAGCCGCGTGAAGCCTCTCGGTGTCTCCATCGATAGATATGAACTCCGCGGTATCGCCGCTCACGTTGGCGTAGACGAGCGGTCTGGTGGCAATGGTCATCCTGTCTCCTTCTCAGCGCTCAGCCATCCGGCCAAATCGGTGCCGTCGTCGATGGGCCAGACGTCGTCTAGCGGTAGCGGCGTGATCAACTCGCTGAACCCCGCGATTTCGGCAGCGGGCAGCAAGGCATCGTCGGTCTTGAACAGGTCGTACTCCCACTCGGTGGACGTCGCGAAGCAATCGACGAGGTACGAGAACTGGCCGACGTAGGCCAGAAACTCGCCCTTCCTGAGCTGCCGAGCCATGTCTACGTGTGCGGTCGGCATTTGGAGACGGTCTCGCAGGCTCGCGTGTTCTTGGTGGTTGACCCGGAAGACGAACTTGTTCTCGATGTCTCCGACGATCGAGTAGGCGAGGTTTCGCTCCTGCGAATCGGCCTCGCCGACTGCGTCGAGGTCGCCCATCTTGTGCAGGATGACGATATTGCTGATGCCGTAGTGGCGTGAAAGTTTGAGCCACTGCTGGTACATCTGGAGGGCAGCGAGCGAGGTCATGTCCCGCCACCCCTCCTCGCGGACCACATAGCGCGTGCGCTTTGCCTCGCGATCCGAGATGACCGCCTGGACCCACGATGTGGTGCACACCTGGGTGAGCTGCGCGACGAGGTCGCCGCGGGCGAAGAGTTCGGATGTGTCGACGACGACGAGTGGGGATGCATCGTCGAACTGCACGGTGGATTCATCCTCGAACAGGCCGGACAAGTCGCCTTCGACAAACCGCCGCAGTACGAATCGAGGTTGCGAGGCTGCGGCGCTGAGTTCAGGTTCGTCGGAGAGTTCGCCCGCGCCGATGCGGGCGAGCTGACGGTAGACCTCGCGAAGCGTCGGATCGTCGCCCGTTGCCGAGATCGCGCGTTCGAGAGCGAGGTGGATGCACGCGTGTTCGACCGCAGACAGCTTCGTGCCGCCGACCGCCATCTCGACGAGCGAGATGAGCGTCGCGATGCGGCGCTGGCGCACCATCTGCTCGTGCTGCTCATCACTGCTTCCCGTGCGGCGGGGGCCTCGATCGAGTGGATTGAGCCGCGCGCCCGTTGCCCCGCCGAGTCTGATGACGGTACCGCCGACCGCCTCAGCAACGACCACCCATTCACCCTTCGGGTCTGAGGGGACGACCGCTTGGTGTCCGAAAGGAATGGAGCGGGTAATCAGTGTCTTGATCGTTGAACTCTTGCCCGACCGGTACGACCCCAGCACCAGGACGTTGGTAGAGAAGGACCCACGCTCCGTGGGATCCGCGTAGGCCTCCCACGGTGAGAAATGCCAGAGCGCGTCCGCATTGAGGTCGACGCCAACAATCGGACCTCGGTGGCCAAGTCCCGCGTCCGCAACAAAGGGATAGATTCCAGCGAGGTGCTGGGACGTTGCTTGGTGGGCTGGGATCACGGGAGCGGAAAGGTTCCAGTAGCCCCCTTCGGTGAGTCCCGGGCCGAAAGGACCTGGTACCGCTGGCTCCGGTAGCGCGCGGTCCCGCTTTGAGGTTCTGGTCGGCTGCGCTTCCCGCATTCGTGCGGCGATCTCGCGCTGCACCGCGCGACGCTCGGCACGCGTCTGACCGGCGGGGGAGACGACGAAGGTTCGGCGGGCCATCACTTCACCCCCAGCCCGAGCGGCAGCGCGTTCACCAGCAGCGCCTCGGCCTGCTGGCAGTACAGGATCTGCGCCTCCATGCCTGCCCGTGAAAGAGCGTTGCGGGCGCCAGCGATCGATTGTTCGAGAGCATTCTCATCAGGTGCCGTGACGGTCAGGTACGCGCCATAGCGGAATTCACCGTGACCGGCGACAAGCTCGTCCTCCTGCTTCTCGAGGGCAAGCCAATCCGCTTCGTCAGCGGCGGAGCCGTCAGCGCCACGCTTGGCGCGCAACCTTTCGTTGCCCCGCCAGACCTTCTTCTCTTCACGGATGCGCTTTAGTGCTTTGTTCACGGGCACCGGGGTCAGCACGATCGAGAAGATGTGCGTCACCGCTTCGCCGGTCACGGGATGACGCGCGAATACGAGGGGGGAGATAAACCCGACCGCCGCATCGGACCGAGGCCATTCGTGCACCCACATGGTGGTGTGAATTCCTGAGTCTGTGATCACGACGCCGTTCTTGCCGCGCGGCTCTTCGAGGTACATCGGACCGATTGCGTTCAATGCGACACCGGTGTTCTCGGCGTCGCGGTTCTGCACCGTGGACAGAAACTCTGGATCGAACGCGGTGCGAGCCAGGCTCGCGATGTCTCTCGGCGTTAGCCACCGTCGGACGGTGATGCGGGCTGAGCGGAGGGCGTCGGCAATGTTGCTGGCCTCGACATGGGCGAGTGCCTGGATCGCGGACTTGCCTCCCCCGAGCGCGCGAACCTGCGGGCCGAGCGCGACGAGGTCAAAGGTCAGCGTCAGGTAGTTGCGGTGGGCGACGGCGAAGCGCTCCGAAGCATCCATCACCTGTCGATAGTTCGTTGTCACGTCTGCGTCGTCGTCGATGCCCGCACGATGCGCGCTCGACTCGAAGTGTTCGCGGCCCGCTCGGATCGTGGTGGGCGTCGTCCGTTCCTGCAGCGTCACGCGTTTGACGCCGACGCGCTGCGTAAACGTGGCGAGTACCTGCGCCCACTGTTGTGCGAGGTCGTGGCGGTCGGGGGTGTCCTTCATGAGGAATCCCTGCACTTCGAGTTCCGCCGTTACCGACACCGATCGGTCGTGCGGGTTGTAGACGCAGGCGAGCCCGTCGACGTCCCACATCTGCACGGACGCGCGCGTGCCGGGCAGGTTGAGTGTTCCTTCGAGCTGGACGCGTTCTGGACGGTAGGCGTGGGTCGTAGCGCCTGCGGAGTGCCGTAATTGTTTCGAGAGCCAAAGTCCCAGCATCCGGGGCGCGGAGATACCCCGCACGGTCGTCACGGCGACCAGTCCTACGGGGAGATAGACGGGTGCTGCGTAGAGGATGCCCGCGGGACCGAACCCATTGACACCGATGAGCAGGACAAGGGCGGCTGCGGCGACGAATCCGATTTGCCACGGGTCGAGCCCGAGTACAACCCCTTGGCGGGAGCGACGGGGAAGTCGGACCGGGCGTGCGTGTTCTGCGGCGGTGGCGGTCACGGTGTGCTCCTCACGGGTCGAGACGCGGCGGGCGTCGGGGGCGTGGAAGTAGCGGATGTTGCCGTTGGTTTCGGTGGGGTCGATCCGGAAGCGCCTGATCCAGCGGGCGAGGTCGGTCCGGATGTCGGCCGCGAGGGACTGCTCTTCGCAGTGGTCGCGGATGGGCCGGTGCTGCCAGCGCGGCCACGTGTCGATCCGGGCGAGACACCTGCGGGCGCACTGCCGAGGCGAGAGGGAAGACGCGAGGCGCTTCGCGCAGCGTTGGCGCCCATGCGGCCCGCTTGACCGCCGAGCCGCGAACCCAACGAGTCGGCGGCGACGGCGCCCGTGAAAGTGAAGAGGCCGAAGACCGCAAAGGGGGCGAACGCGACCAGAACGAGGCCGATGAGCAGAGGCCAAGATTGAGGGTCCCAGATCGTGCGGACTGTCGATAGCCCGTTGATGATCAGCGCGAGGAATCCGATCGTGAGTGGCCCGGTGAGGAGCAGAACGACGACCGCGCTGAGGTAGCGAACCACCCACTGCGGTCCGATTCCGCGAACCGGGAAGATCATCCATGCGACCGGCCCGACCATGATGAGAACGGCGAGGGCGAGGTTTCGGAAGGCGAAGACCAATGTGAGGAGCACGGTTGCGATCATCAGAAGGCCGTGGATGAGGAACGCAAAGAAGTAGTTCGCGTGACCGCCTGCCCACATCACGCTCTGGAGCGTAGAGATGAGGGCGAAGTCTCCGTCGCGGGTCAGGATGTACATCGCCATGTCGTCCACAGCGTTGACGACATGCCCGGTGAGCCAGAGAGTGATCGGGACGGCGGGGATCGCGATGAAGGACCGGATGATTGCACCGACGAGTTGGTCGCGGTCCCGTGCGACGATGGCGGCTGCGATCGCCCAGATCATGGCTGCGAAGACGACCGCGAGCACAGCCCAGTTCCAGAAGGACCATTCTTCGACGGCCGCGGCCCATAGGGTGCTTGAGGTGTCGAACCGCATATTCGATGCGAGAACGAAGAGTCCGCCTGTCGTTGCCAGGGCCATGCCGCGGCCTGCGTTCTCGAAGCTGACGCAGACGAGATCACCCACACTGCAGTCGTATCCGACTGTGAGCTCTTTGCCTCCGGCATCCTTCAGCTTCTGGTGGTGTCCTTCGTATGTCGTGCAGACCATCGCGTTCTCGCCCGCGACCAGTACGCCGGTGAAGCAGCGCTGCGCCTTGATGTCGGCGGCATTTTCGGGGGTGCAACTGACCTGATCGGTCTCTCTCGAGCAGGTCACCGGGAACGTCGGCGCAGACCACGTCTGACCCGTGACGGGCGTTGCCGTGTCCACCCGAATGGTGCCCGACGCTTCGGCTGTTGCGTGTGCCGGCTCGGCGATGCCCACAACGGCGACGCCAGCGACCAGCGTGCCGAGGAGAAACATCCCGAGCCGACGCATAGGTCAGAATCCGAAGTCGAAGTTGACGAACCAGGCGAACAGGCCGCTCGCGGCGCCCAGGATGGCGGCGGCGATGAAAATCCAAGCGATGTTCTCGCCCGCCCACGATCTGACGCGGTCGGGCGCGAGTCCGCGGAAAGCGAGGGCGGCACCCGCGATGACCAGCATGATGAATACGACGATCATCGCGCCGGCCAGTATGTAGGACGCGATGACTTGAAACCCCTGGAAGAAGGGCGCCGAGAAGTCGGGCTGAATTTCGGGGACGTCCACGTCGAACGGGACGAGTAGGTCGTTGAGTGGCATCCGGGCTCCTTGGTGTTCGTCGGTCAGGCGAGGGGAAGACCGCGGGCGGCCATGAATGGTGCGGGGTCGAGGCGGGCGCCGTCAATGCGCAGTTCGAAGTGCAGGTGGCATCCCCAGGAGAGGCCCGTCGTCCCTTCGGCGCCGAGGCGCGTGCCCGCCGAGACCTGCTGAGTCTTTTCGACGGCGATCGAGCCCCACTCCAGATGGGCGTAGATCGTTTGGATGCCATCGCCGTGGTCGACCACAACGCTGTTGCCGAACTGGCCCATGCTGCCGGCGGTTGTGACGGTGCCAGGGCCGGCAGCGAATATGGCCGCGCCGCATCCTTGCGACATGTCATAGCCCTTGTGGTCCGCGGGGCAGTAGGAGCATCCCTTGACCGGGTGAAAGCCGAAACCGCGACCTTTGGTGTAATCGCCCGCGAGTGGGTAGCCCCATTCGCCGACGACGACCGGTGTGCGTCCGTCGATCGTTCCGGGCTGCACTGCGGGTGTACCGTGCGCTGCGATGGCAAGGGGAAGCGCAACGAGGGGAGTGACGATAGCTCCGCCCGCCAGGGCTACCGCCAGCACCGCGAGCAGAACCAGGCGGCGCAACGTCTTTGACCGCGCGACGATACCGGCGGCAACGACTGAGGGATGCGGCATGTCAACTGCCGTCCGCGCCGAAGAAGCGAACGACCTTGCAATCGCCAACCTGCTGCGCCGAGCCGAGGGTCGGGATTGACTCGCCGCCGCACAGTACCTGCACGCGAACGCGCGCCGTCTGCTCGTAGCTCGTCTCCTGTGCCCCCTCTGTCTTGGATGTGAAGGTGAGCAGCACATCCGCTTCGCCGATGAACATGTCTCCAGGGGGGTTCTCCGGCACGGGGGAGTAGGCGATCTCCGCCGACGCGGCTGCCTCGACTCGGCCGTCTTCTGCCGCGAGGGAGTTCCACATGTCTTCGGGGAGAACGACGGACTGGCGGAGTTCAAGGCGAGCCTGATCAAGCTGAGCTTCTCGATCAACCCCTGATGCGTATCGCGTATCCGGTGTAAACCATGTGTCGAGGTACGCCAGCCATTCGTCTCGTGTTGCGAGGGTGGTGTCGAAGGTCGCGGCGGCTGCTAGTGCTGCGCGGATATAGACGTCTTCATCGCGCGTTATCGGCTCAGGGACCCAACCCTGCACCGTAACGCCGTCGTCTACGACGCCCGTTTCGGTTGGTTGCGTGGGCGGCGCGGCCGAGGGCGCGCCGCTCGCGCTGGTGCTGGGAGGCGAGGTGCGTGGTCCAGCATCGGATGTTGTTGTGTTGATGATCGCCGCAGCGACGAGCGCCGCGATGCCGCCAACAAGGACAACCCCGCCGGCAATTGCCCAGGGCAGTCCGGTCGAACGGCGTGGTGTCTGCGGCGTCGTCATGGCACTGGCCTCCCTGCTGGTTGTGAGCAGTGGAGCGAGACGCGACGGTGGGGCCAGCTCGAGCTGCCTTTCCGGCATCCTATGCAGGCGCGAAAGAACCGTAAAGGGTGAGGCGCAATGTTTCGGTGCTCGCGCCACGGGGGTCCGTCGTGGGCGAGTGTGGTTGTGCAAAAAACTGGCCGTTCGCAGAATAGCCGCGTTGATCCGCCTTTGTCTGTAGGGAGTATGGGGGACATGGCTCGGCTATGCCTGACTCTGAGCGACTGCGGGGTTGATCTAGCGGTTGACATATGTGGATACTACAGAGATACACTCATCATGTGAATCACTAAATTACCCAGTTTGTCGAGTGCTCGCGGAGCCGGTGCGCCACAATAGTCCCGTGCCCAAATACGCCCGCCCTCGTCATAGCGAGCATGCGGAGGACCCCATCAAAGCCCTTGGCAATATGGTGCGCGCGGGCATCATCGGTTTCCTTCGGACCAACGGACCGGCTTCTCGCGCTGAGATCTCGCGGGCGCTCGAGATACCGATTCCGACGGTTGCTAAGTCCCTTGCAGCGCTGATGACATCGGGCCTACTGATTTCTGAACCGCCGATGGATGAGGTCCGTCAGGGGCAGCGTGTTCGATATCAGGTCAACGACGCTGCGGTCAGCGACATGTATCTGCAGCTCGGGCAAGCGATCGGCGAACTCTAGACCCTCGTCGCTGACTGATGGTCGGGTTCCTGCGGTCGGGATCACGGAACTGCCTCATGATTCGACCACGCCCGCACACCACCAGCACCTCTCGCTAGGTGCATCGTCCGGCGAAACCGTTGGGAGCACGTTCTCCCGGGCGAAGTAGGCGCTGGCGTGCTTGAGAATCTCTATCTCCATCTCCAATACCCGGTTGCGACCTCCACACCAGGTTCCGACGCCGGAACTCGATGAGCTGCTTGTGCTCGTCGGTCGTCACCCCCGCCTTGCGTCCACTGTCGACCGCCTCGCGCTTCATCCAATTCCGCAGGCATGACTCGCTGATCCAGAGATCACGCGCCGCCTGCGCGACAGGCTTGAACTGCGCGACAAGATCAACTGCTCGACGCCAAACTCCGGCTCATATGGTGGGCATCTCACGGACTCGTTCCGAGACGATCATCGTCTCAACTCAGGTGTCGCGAAAAGCGGGTCATGCTCCGTCAGTCTCCAAGCTACGTCGCGGACAACTTGAGGGCGTGCGAAGAAACGCCAGAGTGCGCGCACGCTTATGCCGTCCGGAATCTAAATCTCGTGATCCCGAAGCTGAGCAAATTAGCTGCGCTTATGGCAAGGCGCAGAAGATTCAATTGGACTGTTCATTCGACTCTGCGGATGATGAACACAGCCGGAGAGGCTCATCAGATCAGCGAGAAGGGTTACAACGTGGGAATCATCGACTTCCGGTTGCGTCCGAATACACCGACATACATGGAGCATTGCTCCGGCCCGGCGGCGGAGAAGCTGTGGGCCCGCCCCAAGTTCGGGCCGTACCCAGGTGAGCAGAGCTTCGAGTCTTGGTTGGCGGAGGTTGGCGAGTCGGACGTAACGCTCGGCGTGTTCACGGGGCGGCAGGTGGGCGATCCGTCGTCACCCACCGTTGGCTTCACCAACGACTACATTGCGGAGTGCGTCGAGAAGTCAGACGGAAAGCTCATCGGGTTCGCAGGAGTTGACCCTGGCATGCGTCGCGTTGCCACCAAGGAGTTGCGGCGAGCCGTGGGAGAGCTTGGCATGCGAGGAGTGTCGGTTGACCCGGAGGGATTCCGGCAGACGCCCGACCACCGGCAGTTCTATCCCATCTACGAGACGGCAGCCGAGCTCGAGATCCCCGTGGTGGTGACGGTCGGACCGGTGTGCGGGCGATTCGCCGATCCGTGGGCCATGGACATCGTCGCGGAGGACTTCCCTGAGGTGACGTTCGTGATGTCTCACGGCACCTACCCCCATGTCACTGAACTGATCGCGCTTGCGTATCGCCGAAGCAACATCTATCTCGAGGCGTCCATCTATTACGCGCTCCCTGGCTCCGAGCCGTTCCTGGAAGCTGCCGGCACGGTCCTACAGGATCAGGTCGTCTACGCGAGCGCATTTCCCTTCAATCCGATAACTGCATACGAGAGGTTCGCACAGTTCGAAATCGGCGACGATGCTCTCGGCAAGATCATGTTCGGAAACGCCGCCAGGATTCTCGGCCTGGATGCCCCTCAGTCGTCACACGTTGATGACCATCGCGAGATGCTTGCCGCTTCGGTCTAGTCGTGGTGCCCGACGGCGATCCCAAGCGACCTCGTGTCGCAGTGGTGACCGGCGGGGCCTCTGGGATCGGGGCAGCCGTCATCGCGGGTTTGGTCAACGCCGGTTACGTGACTGCCAGTCTCGATTGGGCCGCTGAGGAGAAGGTATCGAGCCATGGGCTGTCCATCAGTGCGGATGTGCGTGATCCGGAATCCGTGGAACGCGCAGTATCGCGGGTGCTCTCCACATTCGGCCGAATTGACGTGCTCGTCAACTGTGCTGGCGTGGGGCTAACGAAGGCGTTCCTCGAGACGAGCATCTCGGACTGGAACAGGGTAGTCGGCGTCAACTTGACAGGAACATTTCTCGTATCTCAGTGTGTGGCGCGTTGGATGGCGCACGCAGGCTCGGGGGCGATAGTGAACGTTGGCTCGACTGCAACCGTGCTCGGCACACCTGGGCAGACCGCGTATGCGGCATCGAAGGGAGCCGTCGTGGTGGCGTCCGGCAAGGTGGTGTACGGATCGGGTGACCGTGTCGCTGCGGACGTAGCGACGGTCACCGCGTGATCCTTCGAGAGAACTCTTCACATCCATCTCGAAAGGACCCCGACGATGACCGTCTCACCCCACGATATCGACCCTGCCCGCTTCCTCGAAGACCACCTCGCGCAGGCGTCTCCCGATCTGCTGCGGGAGATGCTCGGCACGTTCATCAACCAGCTGCTATCCGCGGACGCGGACCAGATCTGCGGCGCCGCTTACGGCACGATCAGCGACGACAGGGTGAACCGTCGCAACGGTTACCGCCACCGCGACTTCGACACCCGCGCCGGGACCATCGACGTGAAGATCCCCAAGCTCCGGCAGGGCACCTACTTCCCGGAGTGGCTGCTGGAACGCCGCCGCCGCGCGGAGGCCGCACTGACCACCGTGGTCGCGACCAGCTACCTCCTCGGCGTGTCCACCCGTCGGATGGATGACCTGGTGAAGACCCTCGGGATCACCGGGCTGTCGAAGTCGCAGGTGTCGGAGATGGCGCGCGACCTTGACGAGCAGGTGACCGCGTTCCGCACCCGGCCGTTGGACGCCGGCCCGTACTCGTTCGTCGCCGCCGACGCGCTCACCATGAAGGTCCGCGAGGGCGGCCGGGTCGTGAAGGTCGCGGTGCTGGTCGCGACCGGCGTGAACGCCGACGGCTACCGCGAGATCCTCGGTCTGCAAGTCAACTCGACCGAAGACGGCGCCGGCTGGCTGACGTTCTGGCGCGACCTCGTCGCGAGAGGCCTGACCGGCGTGAAGCTCGTCACGTCCGACGCACACGCAGGTCTGGTCGCAGCGATCGGCGCGACCGTCGGCGGGTCCTGGCAGAGGTGCAGAACCCACTACGCGGCGAACCTGATGAGCGTGACCCCAAAGTCCTCGTGGCCATGGGTGAAGACCCTGCTGGGCACGGTTTTCGACCAGCCCGACGCGGAGTCCGTGCACGCCCAGTTCGACCGCGTCCTGGACGCGCTCGAGCACAAGCTCCCCAGGTCGTTCGAGCACCTCGAGGCCGCACGTGAGGAGATCCTCGCGTTCACCGCGTTCCCGAAGAGCATCTGGCGGCAGATCTGGTCCAACAATCCGAACGAACGCCTCAACCGGGAGATCCGCCGCCGCACCGACGTCGTGGGCATCTTCCCGAACCGCGACGCGATCATCCGGCTCGTCGGCGCCGTCCTCGCCGAGCAACACGACGAGTGGGCCGAGCAACGCCGCTACCTCGGCCTCGACGCCCTCGCCGCCGCACGCCGCGTCGGCGAACCCACCACAGAGGAGGTGATCGAACCCGACCTTCGGGCCCTCACAGCCTGACCTCGACACGAGGGATCACACGATCACCGATACACCACGTCCCAGGACTTGACCGCCGTCGTCGCGCTCTCGCGCTCGTTAGCGAGCGAGCTCGGACCACGCGGTGTTCGAGTCAACACCGTCATACCAGGACCGACATACACTCCTCTGGCGGCGGGAATGCAGTCCGAAGAGGCGCAGCGACGTCGGGCGGAACGAACGCCGGATGGACGTCTCGGGTGGCCCGAGGAAGTCGCCGGAGCAATCGTGTTTCTAGCCAGCGAGTGTTCGAGCCACATCTCAGGGGCAGAACTTGCGGTCGACGGCGGCTTCTCTGTCGCCGGGATTCTGGGCGCGTAGGCAGGGAGGTCGGCCACCCACCTTTAGGTGGTCGGCTTTCCTGCAAACACTTCTCGAGTGCTTGCGATGGTGCGTACCAACAACTGCACCATCTCGCTGTACTCCGTCTTGGCGAAGGCCGCCATGTGACGGCGAAGTGGTGGGTCCGGCTCGCAAATGAGGGCGTCCAATCCAGGAACCACCGCGTGCTCTGGCAAGAGTGCGAGGCCGAGGCCGGCGGCCGCCAGCCGCGCCGCCCCATCCATCTGCGAGGTGCGAAGAGCTACACGTTGTCCACCTAGGCCAGCGGCCGCTAGGTGGGAATCAACGTGATCGTGCAGCCCGTTTGGCACGTTGAGCATGACCCAAGTCTGACCGTGAAGGACCGACGTCGGCAGTCTCCCAAGTGACCGAGCAGGTGCACCGACGTGATCTTGCTCGTAGGGGACAATCTGATCGCGGAGAGGGTGCTCGCGAGGAAGTACGAGAACAAACGGCTCCGCGCCTAGCCGATCAAGCGGTCCATCCCAGTCATCAGGCTCCGGTCCGATCGCTAAATCGAAGGTTCCAGTCCGGGCTGCCTCTTCAAGCAAAGTTCGGTGCTGAAACTCTTGAATGCGGACGGACACGTCTGGCATGCGCGCAGACCAGACGCGTAGCGCTCCCGGGAGAAGGTTGACTGTTACCGAGTACACCGTCGCGATGTCGATTCGTCCTGCGCGCCCTGCACGATAATCCTCAACGGCGGAGAACGCTCGCCGCTCGGCCGCGAGAGCGATCTCGGCATGCTTCGCGAACGCCTCGCCCGCGGCGGTCAGTCTCACGCCGCGAGCGAGCCGCTCGAGAAGTCGAACTCCGAGATTCTCCTCAAGCGCATGAATCTGCTGCGACAGACCTGACTGCGTGATGTGCAACTGTTGTGCGGCGATCGTGAACGATTGATGCTCTACGACGGCAAGTAGGTACTCCATCTTTCTCAAAGACATGATCTTTCCTCCATTAGTATCACTACTAGAAGGTCCGATAAAAATCAATTGGACTGAACCCGACGAAGAGGGACACGATTACTTCATCGCAACGTTCAAAGGAGAATCACATGCGTCGTACATCTGGCCCCACCCATGTGCTGGGGGCGGGGATCGCAATCATTGCAAGCATCGCTCTCATAGCTGGCTGCTCCCCTTCCGCAGAAACGGGTTCTCCCTCTGAAGCGCCGGCAGGGTCCTTCGATCTCACTCTCGGAATTGACGGTGGTACCGGTACAGCTCTCTACGTGGTGGCCTGGAAGAACGGCTACTTCGCTGAAGAGGGGATCAACGTAGTCGCCAGCCGACAGTTCCTCAGCGGGAACGAAGCGCTGCAAGCGCAACTTGCTGGGGAAGTCGATCTGTCATCAGTAACCGATCTTCCAGTCATTTCCGCGAGGGCGAAAGCTGAAGAGCAGGGCATGGGCGCGGTGGAGATCATTGGGGCGATGGCGGTCGGACCGCAGGTGCACGCTTTGACAGTGTCCGAGTCGATCGAGAGCCCGGAGGATCTGGAGCGCGACGACGTGAAAGTCGGAGTCACGCTGGGGTCCGGCGGGGAGTATTCCATGCACGCGTTCGTGAAGAATCACGATCTGGATGCGGACCAGATCGAGGTCGTGAACGTCGGCACCGACGACATGGTTGCAGCCTTCACGCGGGGAGACATTCAAGCCTTCTTTAGTTGGGCACCTATCACGCAGACCGCCGTTCAGACCGTCGCTGGTGCGTACATCTTCGAGTACGGAGACGAGTACGACTGGACGAGCCGGAATTACATCGTCGCGTCTGAGCGCTTGAGTCAGGACGAGGAAGCGTCAGAGGCGGTGCTCCGCGCTCTCGACACGGCAGCGCAGTGGACCGAAGAGAACCGAGATGAAGCCATCCAGATCCTGAGCGACACGCTCAGTGTGCCAGTTGATGCGCTGGAGCTCCCCTTTAGTCTGTTCAAGTACGAAGTCTCCTTCACCGATGACCACGTATCGACGCTGACGAACGTCGCGACCTGGGCGGTCGAGACCGAGAAGATTCCCGGAGTCCCGACGTGGAGTGAGTTCGTCAATCTCGCGCCCATGACTGCCGCAGTGCCGGAAGCGATGACGGCCGACCTCGGAGGGCTCGAGTGATCAAGTTCGAACACGTCACCAAGAGCTTTGCGAGCTCCGGTGGGCAGACGGTCTTCAATGACGTGAGCTTTGAGCTTCGGGAAGGCGAGTTGTTCTGTCTGCTCGGCCCGAGTGGATGCGGAAAGAGTACGCTACTAAACCTGCTCGCCGGCTTTGAGGACCCGACTGCCGGAACAATTACGAAGCGCGGGCAGCCGATCGCTGGTCCCGGATCTGATCGCGGAGTGCTGTTCCAGACCTTCGAGGCACTGTTTGAGTGGGGTCAAGTCCTGGGACGTGGTGTATCGGTGATCGTGTGATCCCTCGTGTCGAGGTCAGGCTGTGAGGGCCCGAAGGTCGGGTTCGATCACCTCCTCTGTGGTGGGTTCGCCGACGCGGCGTGCGGCGGCGAGGGCGTCGAGGCCGAGGTAGCGGCGTTGCTCGGCCCACTCGTCGTGTTGCTCGGCGAGGACGGCGCCGACGAGCCGGATGATCGCGTCGCGGTTCGGGAAGATGCCCACGACGTCGGTGCGGCGGCGGATCTCCCGGTTGAGGCGTTCGTTCGGATTGTTGGACCAGATCTGCCGCCAGATGCTCTTCGGGAACGCGGTGAACGCGAGGATCTCCTCACGTGCGGCCTCGAGGTGCTCGAACGACCTGGGGAGCTTGTGCTCGAGCGCGTCCAGGACGCGGTCGAACTGGGCGTGCACGGACTCCGCGTCGGGCTGGTCGAAAACCGTGCCCAGCAGGGTCTTCACCCATGGCCACGAGGACTTTGGGGTCACGCTCATCAGGTTCGCCGCGTAGTGGGTTCTGCACCTCTGCCAGGACCCGCCGACGGTCGCGCCGATCGCTGCGACCAGACCTGCGTGTGCGTCGGACGTGACGAGCTTCACGCCGGTCAGGCCTCTCGCGACGAGGTCGCGCCAGAACGTCAGCCAGCCGGCGCCGTCTTCGGTCGAGTTGACTTGCAGACCGAGGATCTCGCGGTAGCCGTCGGCGTTCACGCCGGTCGCGACCAGCACCGCGACCTTCACGACCCGGCCGCCCTCGCGGACCTTCATGGTGAGCGCGTCGGCGGCGACGAACGAGTACGGGCCGGCGTCCAACGGCCGGGTGCGGAACGCGGTCACCTGCTCGTCAAGGTCGCGCGCCATCTCCGACACCTGCGACTTCGACAGCCCGGTGATCCCGAGGGTCTTCACCAGGTCATCCATCCGACGGGTGGACACGCCGAGGAGGTAGCTGGTCGCGACCACGGTGGTCAGTGCGGCCTCCGCGCGGCGGCGGCGTTCCAGCAGCCACTCCGGGAAGTAGGTGCCCTGCCGGAGCTTGGGGATCTTCACGTCGATGGTCCCGGCGCGGGTGTCGAAGTCGCGGTGGCGGTAACCGTTGCGACGGTTCACCCTGTCGTCGCTGATCGTGCCGTAAGCGGCGCCGCAGATCTGGTCCGCGTCCGCGGATAGCAGCTGGTTGATGAACGTGCCGAGCATCTCCCGCAGCAGATCGGGAGACGCCTGCGCGAGGTGGTCTTCGAGGAAGCGGGCAGGGTCGATATCGTGGGGTGAGACGGTCATCGTCGGGGTCCTTTCGAGATGGATGTGAAGAGTTCTCTCGAAGGATCACGCGGTGACCGTCGCTACGTCCGCAGCGACACGGTCACCCGATCCGTACACCACCTTGCCGGACGCCACCTTGAGTGGCTCAATGTGCGGGAGAACGTAGAGCTTGCGCTCAAGGTCAAGAAGATGCCGAAGCGCGAGCGGACGCGGGTCACCGAAGAATACATCAACCTGGTTGGGCTTGAAGGGCAGGAACGCAAGTACCCGGGTCAGTTGTCGGGAGGAATGAAGCAACGCGTGCAGCTCGCGAGGGTGCTAGCAAACAGCCCCGAGGTTCTCCTGATGGACGAGCCGTTTGGAGCGCTCGACAGCCAAACGCGCCGTGCAATGCAATCTGAACTCCTGAGAATCTGGGCGGCGGACCGCAAGACAGTTCTGCTCATCACGCACGACATCGATGAGGCGATCGCGCTGGCCGATCGGATAGCGGTGATGTCTGCCGGGCCGAACGCTCACATCGCGAAGACCTTCGACGTGGATCTCCCCCGACCACGCGCGCACGGTACAGAGTTCGTCGAGCTCTGGAACGCAATCGACGCGTCGCTCGAGCGGCCGAGTCGGAAGGCCGCAGCATGACCGGGACGCTGACA
Organism: Microbacterium sp. BR1; assembly: GCF_002812725.1. Taxonomy (GTDB): domain Bacteria; phylum Actinomycetota; class Actinomycetes; order Actinomycetales; family Microbacteriaceae; genus Microbacterium. Next base: position 26,549 of record NZ_NMUN01000001.1, read on the forward strand.
GCCACGAGCACCATCCGATCCGGCAAGCCGCCCAGCAAGGGGTGGCGTCCCGGCGAGAGCAGGTTGGCACGGCTCTTCACTCCTGTGCTGTCTGTCGGCGTAGGGATCGCGCTGTGGTGGCTGGTCTCACTTTTCGTGAGTCCCATCTTGTTCGCATCTCCCGCCCAGACTTGGGACGCGTTCATCGTGAGCCTGCAGAACGGAAGTCTGGTCTCGAACGCGAGTGCGAGCCTCTTTCGGATTCTTACCGGCTGGGTCATTGGACTCCTTGTCGGTATACCGCTAGGGCTGTTGCTGGGGAGTTCAACCTGGCTACGGAGATTCCTCGATCCCTACGTGAACTTCCTCCGATTCATTCCACCGATCGCACTTCTTCCAGTCGCGATTCTGTGGTTCGGCATCGGTGAGGGGTCGAAGATCTTTCTCATCACTTACAGCAGCATCTTCATCGTCGTGCTCAACGCGATTGCTGGGGTCTACGCGATTCCGACCGTGAAGAGATGGGCTGCACGCAGCCTTGGTATGGGCCCGGCTGACGTCTTCTTCAGAGTCACCGTGCCCTCGACCGTCCCGTTCTTGATTACGGGTGCACGTATCGCGATGGGGAATGCCTTTACCACGATCGTCGCGGCGGAGATGATCTCTGCGGAGTCAGGACTTGGGTACATGATCTTCACCGCGCGCCAGTTCTTTCAGACCGGCACGATGTTCACGGGCATCCTCGTCATCGGCCTCCTGGGATTCCTCGCCGATCGGTTGCTGTCGTTCGTCGGGCGGCGCGTGCTGGCCCGTTACGGCACACATGACAGCGCAGGTGCCAGGTGAACTCCTCCACCTTGAGTGGGCGGACCGCTCTCGTAACGGGGTCCGGATCAAGCGGCGGAATCGGCGCCGCCATCGTGCAGGTGCTCGCAGCTGCCGGCGCCCGTGTCGTGATCGCCGATCTTCCTCATCTCAAGGCGAGCGCTCTAAGTCAGTGCGAAGCGCTTTCCCGTTACGGGTACGAAGCGCGCTTCTGTGAGCTAGACGTCGGAAGCCAACAAGACTGGGAGAGGGTCATAGCCGAACTTGCACAAGACGGTCTCGAGCTTGACGTTCTCGTGTGCAATGCGGGCATCAACTCTCCATCTGCACCAGAGAATCAGAGCCTCGACGACTGGGAGCGGATACTTCGCGTCAATCTGACCGGGCCATTCTTGGGGATGCAGGCGGTGCTCCCGAGCATGCGTGTGCGAGGCGGAGGATCGATCATCTGCATCGGGTCTGTGTCGGCATCAGTAGTCACCCCTCCCACACCCGGGTTGTCGAACGCCGCTTACCACGCCAGCAAAGCCGGGCTCGGCATGCTGGCAAAGACGGTGGCGATCAACCATGCGCGCGATGGCGTTCGGGTCAACGTCGTTGCTCCGGGTTCTGTGCTTACGCCGATGCTGGCGCGGGGTGGAAAGGGCGCAGAGCTGATGGCAAACACTCCGATGGGTCGCCTTGCAGATCCTGCGGAGATTGCAAACGCTGTTCTCTTCCTTGCCTCGGACGCCGCTTCGTTCATCACCGCTTCGACGCTAACTGTCGACGGCGGCTACTCAGCGGTTTAGGACCCACGTCTGTTCTCATTGCCACGCCGCAAGGGGTGAACGAAACAGCCCGATACAAGCCGTGCGGAATCGGTTCGCACGCGAACGAACGACATCGACCGCCACCGTCGCCTTGATGATGGTGAACCCAGGGTTCCCTACGATTGCAGTGGTGGGCACGAACATCGACCGCTGTCTCGCCCGCGTCAGCGGAAAGTTGGAGCGGCGAGCGCTTGAGCCGGCGGCTTGTTGCAGGCGGGAGCGAGCTGATCCCGTACTCGCTCCATGAACCGGGACGGGCGTGAGCTGGTCGCGGAGCTCGCGGCACGGAAGTGGCACATTTTGCGCGCTCGGGGATCTCCACCGGGGCGCATCGAGATCATCCGGTCGCTCCCGTCGGGGAGCGACGACGAGTGCAGTGAATTCCTCAGCCGACCCTGAGCAGAGGATCTAGTTGTACCCGGCCATCACGTTGGTTTGCCTCCGAGGCCTGAGTGGCGTCGTCCAGCGGGGTAGTGCTCGAGCCAGGGCGCAAGGTCTTGGGTGCGTGCGTCGTTGGACGAGTATGGGCGCCGGTAGGCCCACTCGCTCTGCAGCGTGCGGTTGAGTCTCTCGACCTTCCCGTTCTGCCAGGGGTGGTGGGGTTTGATGAACATCTGCCGGATTCTGTTGTCGGCGCAGACGCGTCGCAGCGACCACCGGTCGGCCCAGGCGTTGTCTGTGATCAGCCGCTCGATGCGTGGTATCCCGTGCGCGGCGAAGTGGGCGATTGCCCGCTCGAGGAACGCCGAGCAGGTGGGGCCTTTCTCGTCATCAAGGACCTCGGAGTAGGCCAGACGGGAGTAGTCGTCGACGAGGGAGTGGACGTAGTCAAACCCGACGATGATCTGTTTCCGCGCTGCGGTGGAGCCCATTGATCGGCCGTGTGCTTTCCAGCCGCCGCCGTCGGGGATCCGGCCCAGCTTCTTCACGTCCATATGGACCAGCTCGCCGGGATGCTGTCGTTCGTAGCGGACCGTGGTGGTCGTGGACGCGCGGATCACTTCGCCCGTGATCGGGTCCAGCCGAGACAGATGCGGCATGGCATAGCGGACGCGGATCCGAGACACGGTGCGCGGGCACGCCCAGCTGCGCCGCGATCTCATCGCGTCCGATGCGTTCCTGCCTGCGTAGTTCGACAACGGCCTGCTCGGTCACCGCTGGCGTTCGAGATGGCGACCGGTGAGGGCGTGAGGAGCGATCCCCCAGCCCTTGCTCGCCCTCGTCGCGGTAACGATCAAGCCAACGCCTCACACAATTCCGGGACACCCCCATCGCCGCGGCGATATGCGCTTGTTTCAGCCCGCCCGGGCACGTTCGATGATCAACTGCCGCCCGAAAAGGTCAGACGGGCATTACGTGGGGCACGAGAACCTCCGAGTTTGTGAAGACGTCAGACATCTCCGCTAAGCCCGGGGGTTCTCTCTATTCACAAGACCCGAAACGACACCAACCTCATGGCCGGGACTGCTGCACGAATAGGTGACAGGTTGTAGTCACGCCGCCAGTGCGGCGGTCGTGTTCATGATGGTCTCGAACTCGATGGGCGTCAAACGGCCCAGGCGGAGTTGGCGCCTCCGGCGGTGGTAGGTCCGCTCGATCCAGGTGACGATCGCGATCCGCAACTGCTCCCGGGTGGTCCACGAGCGGCGGTCGAGGACGTTCTTCTGCAGCAGGGCGAAGAACGATTCCATGGCGGCGTTGTCGCCGCTGGAGCCGACTCTGCCCATCGATCCGACCATGCGGCGGCAGGCCAGGGCGCGCAGGAACTTCCTGCTCCGAAATTGAGATCCTCGGTCCGAGTGGACGATGCAGCCGGCGACATCACCGCGCATCTGGGCGGCGTTCTCGAGCGCCTGGACGGCCAAGCGGGACTTCATTCTCGAGTCGATCGAGTACCCGACGATCCGGCCCGAATACACGTCCTTGATCGCGCAGCAGTAGAGCTTGCCTTCACTCGTTTTGTGCTCCGTAATGTCCACGAGCCAGAGCTCGTTCGGCGCGTCGGCGGCGAACACGTGACGCGTTCTGCCGTCCTCGTCGATGACGGCGCAGAGGTCGTCGTGGACGGGTGGGCCGGGGCGCCGGCCCTTGCCGCGCTTCTTCCCGAACGCGCTCCACCACCCATTCGTGGACGCGATCCGCCACGCCGTCCGATCCGACATGGATTCGCCCGCATCACGGGCCTCGTCGGCGAGGAGCCGGTGCCCGAACTCGGGGTCGTCGCGGTGCGCGTCGAAGAGCGCGTTCGCGCGATACGCCTCCACCACCTCGCTGGAGGTGATGGGATGCGCCAGCCACCGGTAATAGGGCTGGCGAGAGAGCTTGAGCACCCGACACGTCACCGTCACAGGAATCCCTGCGGCGGCGAGCTCTGTCACGAGCGGGTAGAACCTTTTCCCGGGAGGTTCGCCTGCGACAGATACGCCGCCGCTCGACGCAACACCTCGTTCTCCTGCTCCAGCAGCCGGATCCGTTTCCGCGCCTCCCGCAGCTCAGCCCCTTCGACACGGGATTGGCCGGGCTTGGCACCCTCGTCGACGTCGGCGCGACGCAGCCACTTCTGCAACGTCATCGGGTGAACGCCGAAGTCTTTCGCGATCTGCTCGATCGTCACTCCGGGCTCACGGTTCCGCGCGACGCGCACGACGTCATCACGGAACTCGCTCGGGTAGGGCTTGGGCACAATGCCATCCTTCCAGGCCGCCCTCCCGGGCAAGCCAGATCAGATGTCACCTATTCGTGCAGCAGTCCCGCCGGGTACATCTAGTCGGTCGCTTGGGCGCTCTGCGGCAGGGACTCCGTCAGCGAGTCATGGCCCGGCGGCGTGTCGCTCGAACAAACACGCGAGGAGTCTCGCCGGTGGGCGACCATTAACGGCGCCGGCGCGTGTGTGGCGACCGGGTGCTTCTCTATGTCTTGGGTGAAGCCAGCTAGGGGAGATGCTGAGGCTGTCCCTCGCGAGAACGGGTGATGGCGAATCGCGTAAGCCTGACTGCCGCGTGGCGACAGGCGGCGACGTCGGTCGCGCCGGCCAATCGAAGCTCCAAACTGATCAGCCCCTCGGGCCAGGCCGAGGGGGCGGGCGCGGTAGCCAGATTCGCGCGAGCAACATGCAAAGACTGACGGTCAACGGGCCAGACTCTGGGGTGCCTCATTCGTGGAAAGGCTCAGGACGTCCTGGGGTGGGTGAGATCACGTCCGGACTACTCAAAGCCGCGCCCTGCAATCTGTCGACGACCGCGTCGCTATGGCCTCGTTTTCAACCGTCGCCAACACAATCGACGAGTGAGCTGTGTCTTATCGGCTACAGCCCACCCCTCCGATCGAGCGGCGCCGCTCGAGCGGAGCAGTGGCGGCCGAAACCGCGGTCGCTAGTTGGCGTCAGCCAGTGATCGTCAGCGGATGCTTAGAGCGAAGATCGCTCCGAGTGCGACTAAAGCGGCTAGCAATGTGGACATCGCCCCGAGCGCCAGCGCTCGCCCTCCGGTGGCGAAGAGCTTCCGAACGTTGACTGCAAAGCCTAGGCCGAGCATCGCGGCAGTAAGAAGGAGATTCGCGCCAAACTCCAGCACGGCGAGGACCTCGGCCGGAAACGGAACGAACGTCCTGAGAAGAACTGCCGCGAGAAATCCAGCGACGAACAGCGGCAGCACCGGAGGTCTACCGACGGCGGTCGCTGTCCCGAAGCGTCGTCCACTTGTTGCACTGACGATCGCGATGAGGGGGGCAAGCATCACGACTCGGCCCAGTTTGGCTATCGTCGCGAGTGCAAGTGCCACCGATGAAACGAAGCCCCCCGCCGCGACGACTTGTGCGACCTCGTGGACGCTCGCACCGATCCATAGCCCCGCTTGAAGATCGCTGAGCCCAAGTGCTCGGGACAGGGCAGGAATCGCGAACATGGCCACAGTGCCGAAGATGGTGACGAGAGCAACCGCTTGCGCGGTCTCTTCCTCGTGCTTTCCCTCCCTATCAACCACGCCGCTCATGGCGGCAACCGCCGAAGCGCCGCAGATGGAGAATCCCGTCGCAATCAGCATCCGTGTCACACGTGACACTCGGAGCAGGCGCCCGATGGCGAGAGTTCCCAGAAACGTGCCTGCGACTGTCAGGACGAGAACGAAGATTCCTCCCCATCCGATCACCATCAGACTCGTAAGCGACAACTTAAACCCAAGAAGCACGATCCCGATGCGCAGAAACTTCCTCGACGCCTCCGAGATCGGCCTGCTCGCAGCGGCTGGAACAACGCGGGCATTCCCGACCAGCACCCCGAGGCAGATCGCGATTAGCAGCGGCGAAACCCCCGGAGTGAGCGCCGTGGCGAACATCGTCGCCGCGGCTATTGAAAGTATCGCGATTGCGACGAACAGGGGCACAGTCCGCTGGGACACCGAAGTAGTCATGCGATCAGACTGACCGGTGACATCACATGACAGAAGGGTCAAACGGCTGGCGCGCATATAGACTGTATCTATGGGAGGTGAGAATCCAAACGCACTACCCGACGCGGTCGAGCTGGATGCTCGGGTGACCCTCGCAGTGTTGCGGCAACTCGTAGCCCTTCAAAGACTTGGATCCATTAGCGCGGTCGCGCGCGACCTCGGAGTGAGTCAGCCGACCGTCTCCATGAACTTGTCGAGGCTCGAGGACGCACTCGGCGTGTCCATCATTCTGCGTTCAGCCCGGGGCAGCACGCTCACGTCCGCGGGCGAAGCGATCGCGACCGCGGCGACTCCGCTCGTCGAATCAGCGCGCGAGCTTGCGCAGCGAATCTCGTGCTTGCCAAGTCTCACCAAAACGCCGCTGCGCATCGCCGCAAGCCTGACCATCGCTGAGCACCTGGTTCCTAGGTGGCTCGCGGATCGTCGGATTGCCGGCGTTATACCTCCGGCGGCCGCCACGCTCTGTGTTGGGAATTCGTCAGAAGTGATGAATTGGCTTCACGACGGGCGAGCAGACATCGGTTTCGTGGAGGGCAATCGGATCGCGCACGGTCTCGATAGTGCGCTTGTCGGCGAAGATGAGCTGGTGGCAGTCGTTTCTCAATCACACCCATGGCGATCTTGGGCGGAAGTGAGAGGCAGCGAACTCGCTCAGAGCGGTTTGGTTCTTCGCGAGCGCGGGTCAGGCACTAGAGAAGTGATGGAGGCCGCCTTCGCCCGCGCGAAGATCAGCCTTCCGACGACTCTGCCGAGCTTTGGCTCTACCGCGGCCATTCTCACCGCCGTTCGCTACGGGGGCGCCGTCGCGGTGGTCTCATCGCTCGCGATCGCCGATGAGGTTGCCGCACGTGAGCTCGTCGCGTTGCGGGTATCGGACGTTGATCTCCGCAGACGGCTTAGCGCCGTGTGGAGCCGCGGAGCGAGCCCGCGTCCGGATGCGGCCGCGGTTGTCGCGAATCTCGTCGCCGCCCATAGAAGGTCGACCGACTAAACCATGTGGTCCGTCAGGACCCGTTCGACTAACCGAAACAGACGGCAGCTCGTCGGTAACGCTGGCTGGTGATGCTCTTCACTGAGCCGATTGCCTCCGCGAGGTCGGCTGTCACGATGGTCTCTCCGCGCAGAGACACCATCCGCCCCCATTCGCCACGTGCTGCGGCGTCGACAGCTGCCGCGCCGAACCTCGCCGCGAGCACTCGATCGTAGGCAGTCGGCGTCCCACCGCGTTGAATGTGTCCGAGCGTGGTGGCTCGCGTCTCAATGCCCGTCCGACCCTCGATCAACCTCGCCAGCAACTCACCGACGCCGCCGAGTCGCGGGCGTCCGGAGGGCTCGTGGCCTCGTTCGGCAACCACCCCGACATCGCCGAGTGGAAAACCTTCGGCGACTACCACCAGGGGAGGTTGGTGTCGCTCACGCGCCGACTCGACCCACCCGATCACTTGCTCGATGGACGCCGGCTGTTCCGGAATCAGGACGGCGTGAGCTCCCGTTGCGATTCCTGAATGCAGCGCGATCCACCCAGAATCGCGACCCATCACCTCGACGACCATGCAGCGAGCATGAGATGCCCCAGTCGTGAGAAGACGATCCATCGCGTCAGTCGCGATCTGAACGGCCGTGTCGAAGCCAAAGCTGTAATCCGTCCCATTGAGGTCGTTGTCAATCGTCTTCGGAACGCCGACAACATTGACGCCCGTACGGACAAGCGCGTGCGCGGCCGAGAGTGACCCCTCGCCTCCGATCGCGATAATCCCGTCCAGAGAATTGTCGGAAATTGCGCGTTTGACCCTGGAGCCGGTGGGGTCTGCATCGAGCGGATTCGTCCGCGACGTTCCGAGGATCGTGCCACCTAGCCCGGCAATGCCTCTGGTGCTGTCCTCCGAGACCGGTATGACGTCGTTTTCGACGACACCACGCCAGCCGTTACGGAAACCGACAAGTTGCCCTCGGTGCTCGCGGGACAACCGGATATGAGCGCTCCTGATAACCGCGTTCAGCCCAGGGCAGTCGCCTCCACTGGTGAGTATCCCAAGTCTAAGCATCAGCGCTCCAACCGAAAAATGGACGAACTGTCCGAAACTAGTGTACATTGATCACTCGGGACGCGGCACCGGAGCTTTTCGGTGCGAACCGTAGCAACACGACCCGCAGAGTGGAGAGTCATGTCAGTCGCCAAAGTTGTCAGGCTGCGGGTTGATCCCCAAGCCTCGCGAGCCTTGGATGCCGTCCTTGAGGATGCGCAGAGCGCTTTCGCGGCTGAGGTAGGGCTCGTGCATTGGGGCATCTACGCGGGCGCCGCGGATAACGAGCGCATACTCGTCGAAGTGTTCGCAGATGAGAATGCCGTGCGCGAGCACGACGACTCCCACCACGTCCAGACATTGATCGCGGCGTTTGAGTCCCTCGAAGTTGAGGTCGTTGCGAACGAGCAACTGACGCCACCGACAGCTTCTTCAACGGAGCGAGCTACTAAGGAGAACTCAAAGTGAGTCAGCATCTGTTCATCACGGGTGGGTCAGGGTACCTCGGGCAGGCCATCGGGCAGCGCCTCTTGCGGGCCGGACACAGAGTCTCGAGCCTCGTTCGATCCGAGAGTGGCGCGAAGTCACTCTCTGCGTTGGGAATCACACCGGTCCTGGGTGGACTGGACGACGTGGCTTCCCTCGATCTGGAGTCGTACGACGGTGTGATTGACACCGCGACCGCCGATCACGCCCCATCGACGGCGGCGTTCCTGTCCGCGCTCGCCGGCAGCGAGCGTCCCTTCATTCGCACCAGCGGAACGGGCGTGTACACCGACTTGGGTGGCGGCGTGCGCTCTGAAGTCGTCTACCGCGAAACCGACCGTTTCACTCCCGCCCCGGTCGTCTCCGCGCGCTACCAGTCTGACGAGCTCGTGCTCGGCGCGAGGGATCAGGGCATCCGGACGATTGTCATTCGCCCGGCGATGGTTTACGGCGATGGAGCGTCAGAACAGCTGCCGCTCCTCTTGCGATACGCCCTGCGGACCGGCCGGTCTATCTACGCGGGGTCGGGCGAGAACCGCTGGAGCAATGTCTACCTGTATGACCTTGCTGAGTTCTACCTTCTTGCGCTCGAGAAGGCTGCACCTGGGAGCGTCTACAACATTGCTTCGGGCGAATGCGAAATGCGTTCGATTGCTGAGGGGATTGCCGAGGTGCTCGGACTGGGTGAAGCCGAGGGCGTACACATCGATGAGGCGCGCGCCGAACTCGGTGAGCGATGGGTCGACGTGGCGTTGGCCAGCAACAGTCGGGTTGACTCGACGAGCGCTCGAACTGACCTCGGATGGGCGCCGGTCGGCCCGAGCCTGCTGGAGGACCTGGTGCGTGGATCGTATCGACGGGTGTGGGCAAGCAAGGGCGATCCGCACGATCACGTCACCGCTAAGGGCTGAGCGATGATCTCGCTGGATCTGCGAGGGCGACGCGCGCTTGTCACTGGCTCGACTCGGGGGCTGGGCTTCGCTATGGCCGCGCGCCTCGCGGAAGCGGGGGCCTGCGTCGGAGTCAACGGGCGAAGTGTCGACTCGGTCGAGAGTGCGTTGGAGAAGCTCCGCGAGTTAGTCCCCAACGCCGAGTTCGACGGTGTCGTCGCGGACCTTGTCTCCATCGATGCTGCCCGAGCTGTCGAACGACAGTTCCCGAACATCGACATTCTGGTCAACAATGTTGGCGTCTATCAGGTCGGAGACGCTCTCTCGACCTCGGACCAGGTCTGGGCTGATCACTTCGACACGAACGTCCTCACGGGAGTTCGAATGACCCAGGTGGCGCTGCCTGGAATGCTGGAGCGTGGGTGGGGACGAATCCTCTTCATCGCGAGTGACGCTGCTGTGTCGGTTCCCAAGGACATGGTGCACTACTCCGCCTCCAAGACCGCTCTCCTCGCCGTGGCTAGGGGCTTTGCGAAGGCAACCGCTGGGTCGTCGGTCACCGTGAACTCGGTGATTGTCGGTCCTTCAGAGTCGGAAGGGCTGCGCACTTTCGCGGCCGGCCTTGTGGGGGACGAGCTGCCGTGGGGCGAAGCCCAGGCAGCGTTCATGAGAGAGCATCGCCCGCTGTCGCTCATTCAGCGGGTGATTCGCCCGCAAGAGGTCGCGAACATGATCGTCTACCTCAGCTCTGACCTTGCGTCCGCGACGACAGGCGGCGCGATCAGAGTCGATGGTGGCTACGTCGACGCCATCACTCCGTAGCCGCAGATTCCCCGATCTGAGAGGCGACATCCTGCAGCGCCTCGACGAGCTGCGCCTCTCGTCCGATGACGTCTGCTCGCCGGCCTGCCACCGATAGCGCCGCGAGGAACCCCCCCGACGGATCAAGGACTGGTGCAGCAACGGCACCCACCCCGACCGTCACGTCTTCGTCGGAGACGCAGTAGCCACGCTCGCGGCTCAACGTGACGTCAGCGAGAATCGCGTTCTTACTCTCGAGCGAGTTGCTGGTCAGACGCTCGGGGTGGTGCGCATCGAGGTACGCCCCAGGATCTTCTGGGCCGAAGGCGAGTGTGATTCGTCCGACGCCTCCAAGATGAAGCGGCAGACTGCCGCCGGGTTCGAGAACCAGAACCTGGACACCCTGGCCGTGCAGCCTCCGAATGCATACAGTTCGGTGCTCGCGCGGGACACTGAGAAACACCGTCAGGTGGGTGAGGTCGCGCAGCTCACGGAGAAGATCATCTCGATGGAACCAGGGTGCTGCCGTAGCGAGTGCACGGTCGCCGAACAACAGCCACTTGGTACTGAGGGAAGTCGTGCCATCAGGCAGTTGAGTCCCGAGTCCGTCCTGGACAAGTGCCGCCAGCAGCCGATACGCGCTGGGGCGCGGAATGCCGATCTCTTTGGCCAGTTCAGGTGGCGTCATGGGCCCGGACCGCGCAAGGACCTCAACCGCTGATTTGAGCGAGGTAAGTACTCGACTCGGCTTGTCCGGCTTAGGCATCGCGGTACCCAAGAGACGATGACACGTCCATGGCTTCGCGCCGGACGAGCTCCCCGAACGCTTCCGCGGCGGAGAAGTTCTCCTGAACCTTGAGAGCACTCAAGGTGACCGAGGCTGTGACAACTCCGCGATGGTCTCGCACGGGTGCCGCTACGCTCACGACCCCGGCAGTAATATCACCATCTGATTCGGCGAGGCCAGTCTCGCGTATCCGACTCAACTCAGACTCCAAACGTGCGGCATCGGGCTCGGTTATCGGATTCGACTGTGATCCGCGGAGCGCTCTCAAGTACGCCCGCCGGAACTCGTCCGAAGAGAACGCCAAGATCGCACGAGGACCGGCTCCGAGATGAAGTGGCAAGGACCCGCCGATCGCCAGCTCGGCTGTTCGGATGTACTTACCGTCGACTCGTTCGATGCACACTGCTCGTTGTCCGTCTGGGACGCAAAGATATGCGGTCTCCGAAGTGGCATCAGCGAGACGGGCGAGCGACGACCTCGCTACCGCCCGCAAGTCCAGTGTCGAGGCGATCGCCTGTCCGATGGCAATCAGATCAACGCCAAGTCGGGCGGGGGCGCCTTTACGGCCGCTTCGCTCTATCCAACCAATCGATTCAAGGTTGTTGAGCATGCGGTAGACGGTCGTGATCGGCTCGTTCAGCTGCGAAGCCAGATCCGATGCCGTGAGCTCGCCGCGAGACGCGAGTCGCTCGAGGACTCGGGTGGCCTTTGAGACCGCGCTCATGCCTGCGCCGTCAGCATCCAAAGTCGTTGGCGACACCGTCGTCCTTCCATTTCCTGGACAAACTCTACAGATGGGGGGACTTGCCGTCTAGCGCCCTGGGACCAGAAAAACCCAATTTATGAACAGTCTGTCCGATTTAGTAGACAGAAGCTCAGCTTCTGAGTTATATTTCCGAGGTAATCAACCACCTGACGCGTTGAGGTCCTGGAAACAGCGACATGGCGTCACCCGCAAGGAAGCGAACGAAGATGGCCAGTAAGGCAGTGAAGCCGAGCCCCATCACGGCTGACCTCTTCACGTTGGCCGGCCAGACCGCCGTGGTCACGGGCGGTGGCTCTGGCATCGGTAAGGCGATCGCGCTGGGTCTAGCCCAACGTGGCGCGAACGTCGGGATCGTGGACTTCGCTGCAGAAGGAGCCGCTGAGACTGCCGCGCGCGTGGCTGAGATGGGCGTTGGCTCGCTCGCGATTGCCGCCGACGTCACCGACGAAGACGGCATGACTTCCGCGGTCGAGAAGACCGTGCATGCGCTCGGGCCCCTCTCACTGGCGGTGAATGCCGCGGGCATTGCTCAGGCCACGCCTGCATTGGAACTCAGCGCGGAGCAGTTCGAGCGTCTCTACAGGATCAATGTGATTGGGCTCTTCAGGAGTTGCCAGGCTGAGGCCCGCGCAATGATGGCATCCGGTGGAGGGTCAATCCTCAACCTCGCATCGATCAGCGGCATCGTCTCGCACCGCGAGATGCTCCAGGCGCACTACAACAGCTCGAAAGCCGCCGTGGCGCACCTCACGCGTTCGCTCGCCACCGAATGGGCCGCGCACTCGATTCGCGTGAACGCGCTCTCGCCCGGGTTCACCTTGACCCCCATGAACGCTCGCGCCGAAGTCGCATCAATGCGCGAGGAAATCAGCGAGAAGATCCCGACGGGTCGTTTCGCTGAACCGGAGGAGATGGTGGGGCCAGCGGTCTTCCTCCTCTCGAATGCAGCGTCCTACTGCACAGGCGTGGACCTCGTGGTCGATGGCGGGTACACGCTCCTATAACTAGGGCGCTCTGCGCCCTACAAAGCTCACCCGATGGGTGAGGTCCCTTACCAAGGAAGGTAGAGAGTCGATGTCGATTCGATTTGGATACAACAGGCGACGCCCGATCGCCATTGCTATCGGCGCGCTCGCCACAGCAGCAGTTCTCGCTCTCGCAGGTTGCTCCAGCGGAGGCGACGGCGGAGACAGCGGCTCCGGCGATGGCACCAAGAAGAAGATCGGCGTGTCGATGTCGTTCGTCAACCAGTTCTATGCCGCCGTTCAGGAAGGCATGGAAGACGAGGCGGAGAAGCAGGGCTATGAGCTGGTAATCCTGAACGCGCAGGGCAATAGCTCCACTCAGGTCAACCAGGTCCAGAACCTCGTCAGCCAGGGTGTCGGATCGCTCATCTTCATCCAGCTGGACTCCGCGTCCGGCGGAGCGTCGGTCAGCCAGGCGAACGACGCCAGCATTCCGGTGATCGCCGTGGACCAGCTTCCCGCCGGCGGGGACTACGTGACCTTCATCGGCAGCGACAACGTCGCCATGGCCGAGCAGGCGTGTGACTATCTCGCGGAGCTGCTCGATGGTTCTGGCAACATCGCGATCGTTGAGGGCATCCCGGCCTCGTCCACCCAGATGCAGCGCGCTGAGGGCTGCCAGACGTCGCTCGACGCGAACCCCGACATCAACGTGGTCAGCACCACTAGCGCCGACTGGGATCAGAACAAGGCCGTCAGCGTTTTCGCCAACGTCCTCACCGCGAACGAAGATCTGCAGGGTGTCTTCGCTCAGAACGATGACATGGCTCTGGGTGTTGCTAGCGCCGCGGAGACTGCCGGTCGCAGCGGCCTGAGTGTCGTCACGATCGACGGGTTCCCCGCCGTGTACGACGCCATCGAGAAGGGCGCGATCTCCGCGACGATCAGCCAGCAGCCGTATCTCGAGGGTCAGCTCGCCGTGCAGAATGCCATCAAAGCGATGAACGGTGAAGAGGCGGACATTCAGAAGGACCAGATCCAGGAGTCGATTCTGGTCACGAAGGACAACCTCGAGGAAGCACGAGCCGCGAAGTACTTCGGCTCGCAGGGCTGATATCCCACCCATCCATGAATGGCTTGCCGGCTCCGGATCTGTTGCTGGAGCCGGCAAGCCAGAGGAGTAGAAGGTCATGAGCGAAACGACGAACAAGCGAGTTCTCACCGCAACCGGCATCACCAAGCGTTACGGCGACACCACTGTCCTGCATGGAATCGATTTTTCGATTGAGGCGGGGTCGGTCGTCGGGCTGATCGGTGAGAACGGCGCCGGGAAGTCGACGCTCAGCTCCATCATCGCGGGGATCAAGCGACCCGATGCAGGGTCGATGACGATCGATGGACAGCCGTACGCGCCAACCGGTCCGCTCGAGGCGTTGAACTCCGGGGTGGCGATCATCCATCAGGAGATCAAAATGATCCCTGAACTCTCCGTCGCCGAGAACATGTTCCTCGGACGCCTGCCCACGCGGGGCGGCCGTGTCGCGACGCGGCAGATGGTCACCGAAGCACGAGCCGTGCTCAAGGACCTCGGTGTGACTCTAGACCCGCGTCGACCGGTCGCCGGTCTTTCGACCGCCACACAGCAAGAGATCGAGATCGCCCGAGCCATCTTGCGGCGTCCCTCTTTTGTGATCTTCGACGAGCCTTCCGCCTCGCTTGGCCAGAACGAGACCAAGCGTGTTCTCGAGCAGATCGAGGTGCTGCGGTCGCGCGGTACTGGCGTGGTCTACATCAGTCACCGCTTGGATGAGATCTCCGCCATCGCCGACCGCGTGTTCTGCTTGCGCGACGGTCGAAAAGTCGGTGAATGGCCGGCGAAGGAAATCGACCGCAATGGCATGATCCGAGCAATGGTCGGCCGGGAGCTTTCACAGCGGGACGTCGCACCCCCACCTCACGATGAGGAAGTAGTAGCTGCCGTGGAAGGACTGTGCTCCGACCGCTTCGACAACATCACCTTCGAACTCCGTCGCGGAGAGATCTTCGGGATGTCGGGTCTCGTCGGTGCCGGCCGGACAGAGATCGTGCGGTCACTTGCGGGCGCGGACCGCTTCTTCTCGGGCACGGTCGCGGTGAATGGTCGCGTCGTGAAGATCCGATCGGTGTCTGATGCCGTGTCCGCGGGTATCTACATGGTCCCCGAAGACCGGAAGACGCAGGGGTTGAACCTCAACCGAACCAGCGCTGAAAACATGGCGCTGCCCTGGGAGTCCCGGCTCGTCCCGCGGGGATTCGTCACCATCCGTTTCCTGAATCGGCTCAAGAAGCGGATGACGAAGGAGCTCGACATCCGAGGCAATCTCGACAAGCCGGTCGGGTTGCTGTCTGGTGGGAACCAGCAGAAAGTGCTTCTCGCTAAGTGGCTGGTCCGCACCCCGAAGGTGCTCATTCTGGACGAGCCGACCCGAGGAGTGGATGTCGGCGCCAAGGAAGCGATCTACGAGATCATTCGCGACCTCGCCTCCCAGGGCGTAGCGGTCATCGTCGTCTCTTCCGAGCTAGAGGAAGTCCTCATGCTCTCCCACCGCGTGATGGTCGTGGCAGGCGGACGCCAGCGAGCCGTCCTGTCCCGCGAAGAAGCAACCCCTGAGCGCGTCATGCAGTTGTCAGTGTCCTGACTCGCCTCGCCAACATTCCTTAGGAGTTCTCATGTCTACCCCAGTCACCGACGACACGGCCACCAGAGCAAATACCGGCACCACGCCGAGTACCTCCGCGATTCGCGTCGCGCAGGTGAGGAATCGCCTGAAGGTCCTCTCGGGACCGCTCATCGGACTGATCCTGCTCATCGTTGCGATGTCGTTCTTGTCGCCGGTGTTCCTGACCCCGAACAACCTGGTGAACATCATGGTTCAGGTGTCCTACATCGGCATCATGGCGGCCGGTGCGACCCTGGTCATCATCCTTGGCGGGATCGACCTGTCCGTCGCAGCCGTGCTCGGGTTCAGCTTCATGGTCGTTGCTGTGACCTATCAGAACCTCGGTTGGCCGTTCTGGCTCTCCATCATCGTTGGTCTCGCCGTCGGTGCCGGCATCGGCCTTCTCAACGGCATACTCATCGCCTACGGAGACATCCAGCCCTTCATTGCGACCCTCGCCACGATGTTCGCCGCGACCGGTTTGTCGCTCTACCTCACCAACGGCACCCCCATTCTTGGACTGCCTGACTGGTTCCAGGGGCTGTCGCAGTTCCGCCTGGCGGGGATCTCGCTGCAGGTTTACCTCATGCTCGCTGTATTCATCGTCGCTGGATTGTGGCTGCGCTACCGTCCCGCGGGTCGCTCGCTTTACGCCATCGGCAGCAACGAAGAGGTCGCCCGCCTGTCGGGCATTCGAGTCAAGCGGATGCAGCTGCGCGTCTACGCGATCGCCGGGTTGCTTGCCGCTGTGGCAGGCCTTGTGGTGGGCGCCCGTCTGAACGCGGCACAGCCTGGTGCTGGCAACTCCAGCGACTTGCTCAGCGTGATCGCCGCGGTTGTCATCGGTGGGGCGAGCCTCGCCGGTGGTATCGGGTCGATGTGGGGAACGTTCGTTGGACTTCTCATCATCGGTGTCCTCAACAACGGGCTCACGCTGCTGAACGTGTCCCCACATCTGCAGCCGGTCGTCATCGGTGCGGTCATCATCCTCGCGGTGCTGAGCGACGGTCGCCTCATCTCGATGATCCGATCCCGCGGCCGATCCACCGCGCACTGACGAAAGGGCAGCTAGGAATGTGGGCACTTGATCTCTTCGCAGGCAAAGTTGTCGCCGTCACCGGCGCTGCATCTGGCATCGGTGCGGCTATCGCCCGACGCTTCCTGGAGGCGGGCGCAACGGTGGCGGCGGGAGACCTGCAGATTGAGCTCTTCGCTCGCCTGGAGCAGGAGCTGGGCTCCGATCTCAGTCGTCGGCTCGTCCCGTTTTCGATCGACGTTTCTGATCCTCAGTCCGCAGACGCGTACATCACCGCCATAGTGAGCAAGCTCGGTCGGCTGGACGTACTGGTCAACAACGCCGGCATCGCCCCAGTCGGATCGGTGACCGAGACCACAGATGATCTGTGGCGGAAGGTGATGTCCGTAGATGTGGACGGCGTCTTCTACGTCTCACGGGCAGCGCTGCCGCACCTCGAGACCGCTGGCGGAGCCATCATCAACACCGCGTCGGTGTCCGGGCTCGGTGCTGACTTCAACTACGCCGCCTATAACGCCGCGAAAGGCGCCATTGTCAACTTCACCCGCAGCATGGCGATCGACTACGGCAAAGCGGGTGTGCGCGTAAACGCCATAGCTCCCGGTCCCGTGCGCACACCGCTCCTGGTGAGGAACCTCGAAGCACTGCCCGGTCTCGAGCAGGCATTCGGCAAATTCATCCCGCTCGGGAGAATCGCAGACGCCGTAGAGATCGCAGACGCTGCCGTGTTCCTCGCATCGCCCGGCGCCTCGTTCATCACGGGTGCCATTGTGCCTGTTGACGGCGGCGTCACCGCTTGGAACGGTCAACCCAACGGCGACTTTGTTCAGTAACTGGAAGGTCTAAGGAGATACAGATGAAAGACGGAATGTTCGTGTTCGACTGTGCGGTGCACACTCAGGACTTCACGGATCGTCAGATCGCCCCTGGTACGGACGGAAAGAACGTCGTAGCTCATCGCGTCAATCAGGCCGGATTCAATGAGCTGATGGCCAGCAAGGGTGGCCCAGCGCCTAAGGCGGACTTCTACGACCCGGTCGACCCCGACTGGGCCAACGATCAGCTGTTCAAGCGCTCTGACACGGACATCGCGATGGTGCAGACCGTGCCGCTGTTCGGGCCTTGGAAGGACTCGCTCGGCCCCGCACAGTTGTGTTACGACCTGACGCGCAAGAATCCGAAGCGTCTTCTGTTCACTGGGGGCGTCGACCCGAGTTGGCAGGGACTTGACTTCGCTCTGCATGAGATGGAGCGCCAAGTTCACGAGATGGGCGCAATCAGCTTCAAGTTCTACACGTACCAGGACCGCGATCACTATTGGCGGGCAGACGACCGCGAGGTTGCCTATCCCTTGTATGAGAAGGCGCTCGAACTCGGTATCAAAATGGTGCAGTTCCACAAGGGGTATCCCCTCGGTATGCATCCGGTAGAGGCATTCATGCCGAACGACCTCCAGATGGCGGCCTACGACTTTCCGGATCTCAACTTCGGGATCCATCACATGGGCGATCCCTACGTGGACGAGATGATCTCAATCGCCGGTCGGTTCCAGAACATGCATCTGCTGCTGCCGCTGTGGTTCAACCAGTACTTCCTCCAGCCCTACCCGATGCTCCACCGCATCGGTCAGGCACTCTTGTTCGTCGGTCCTGATCGCCTCGCGTATGGGTCGGAGGGCTTCATCTGGCCCGATATCCAGTCGTACATCGACATGTGGGCGAACTTGGAGATGCCGGAAGAACTCCAGGAGCGATATGGCTATCCCGAGCTCACGCGAGAGATCAAGGAGAAGGTCTTCGGGCTGAGCTTCGCGCGGGGTCTTGGCTATGACATCCCGCCCGAGTATCAGAGCGGGGCTTGATCGTGGCCGTCGACCCAGACGAGCTTCAGCGTGCCCTCCAGTTTGTCCGTCCGCGCCTCCGCGGCCACGCGGGAGATATGACGGCTGTGGTGGACGACGAAGGAAACGTGACGATCGAGTTCTACGGCGCGTGCGAGCGTTGCCCTGCGATGGCGGTTACCTACGCCGGACTGGTCCAGACCTATGTGGAGGCGGTGCCGGGGGTTCGGTCTGTCCGTGCACCTCAGATCAGCGCGTCGCCCCAGACTCTGGCGAGCATTCGTCGGCGTCTCGGTGTTCGAGCAAACTCAGCGGTACCACTCGGACTGCCCACATCGCGGACGGCTCAGGCGCCGGGTGAAAGTGCCCCCACGTGACCGGGCACGGGTGCCTCGTCGTCGGCGCGAGTGGCGTGACCGGTGGCGCGATTGCGCGTTACCTCGAGGCTGCGGGTCGGCAGGTCATTGGGCTCTCAAGAACTGGATGTAGGGCCAATGCCGCCGCACCAGAGCACAACATCCGAGGAGATCTCTCAATAGCCAATGGTGTGGAGAAGGGTGCCCTGGGGGACATCCGCCATGTGGTCTACGCGGCGTATGTCGAAGGTTCCTCGCATCGTGAGACCACGGCTCTGAATGCCGCGATGGTCAAGAACTTGCTGGAGGCGCTCGACCGAGATCGCGCGTCCGTCGAGCAGATCGTGCTCATCGGTGGTGGCAAGTCATACGGTGAGCATCTCGGACCGTACCGAACTCCTGCTCGCGAATCAGATCCGCGGCTTCTCGGACCGATCTTGTACAACCCTCAAGAGGACGCAATCTGGGATTGGTCATCCCGGAGAGGATCGTCCTGGACTGTTCTGCGACCCGACGGCGTGATCGGATTCGCGCCCCGTTCACCGATGAACATCCTTGCCGGGGTGGCTGCTTTCGCGATGCTCAGCAAGCAGGAACGGGTCCCTCTCCGCTTTCCGGGAAGCCCGGGGGCGTGGGACGCGCTGCACCAGGCGACGGATGCTCGAATCCTGGCCAAGGCCGTCGAGTGGGCGTTTGACAGCACAAGCGCGCGAGGGCAGATCTTCAACGTCACGAATGGTGACCTCTTCAGATGGTCGCAACTGTGGCCCGCTATCGCTGAGTTCTTCGCCATGCCGTATGACGTACCGCAGCCGCTCTCCCTAGAGGCTCACATGGCCAACCGCGACGACGAGTGGGACGAACTGGTAGTCCGTGACGGGCTTCGGAGCGTGGGGTTTGCTGACTTCGTTTCCTGGCCGTTTATCGAAGGTTGGTGGCAGACGGATTTCAGCATGATCCAGAGCACCATCAAGATTCGCCAAGCCGGGTTTGGAGAGTGCATTGACACGCACGACAGCTTCATCGAGCACCTCACTGCGTTGAGGAAAGCCAGGATCATCAACTGAACTAGAAGGCCGTTCGGTGGGCCGAAGCCCCCGTCAAGGGCATCAGTCATCTTTATTGGCGACAAAATATGGACCAACTGTCCGAAAATGATAGGATCGACGCATGAGCAAGGATGCTGCAGCTGACGTAAGCGTCGCACTGCCCCACAGCCCGGATCTCGAAGAGCTAGCGCGGCTCTCTCAATTGGTCCGATGGCACATCGTCAACACGGTGGCCCAGAGCAAGGCCGGCCACATCGGTGGGCCGATGTCGATGACCGATCTGCTCGTGGCCCTCTACTTCGCCGAGTTGCGCATCGACCCCGCGAACCCACTGGATCCCGCGCGCGATCGCTTTGTGCTCTCGAAGGGTCACTCAGCCATCGGGCTCTACGGCGTTCTGGCCTTGCGTGGCTACTTCCCGGTGGACGAGTTGGCCACCTTCGACCGCGGCAACTCGAGGCTTCAAGGGCACCCGGACATGAAGCTCACCCCGGGAATCGACGTGTCGACTGGGTCGCTCGGTCAAGGCCTATCGGCCGCGGTCGGGATCGCTCTCGCTGCGCGCAAGCAGCAGTCCGACCACCGCACTTGGGTGGTTCTGGGGGATGGTGAGCTTCAAGAGGGAATGGTGTGGGAGGCAGTCAACTCCGCCAGCCGCTACGAGCTGAGCAACCTGATTGCGATCGTGGACCTCAACGGCCTTCAACAGTTCGGCTGGCCGGCAGATGCCTCGCGCGACCGATTTGATCGGAGCGACCCCTGGGCTCATGTGAACCTGCGCGGGGTCTTCGAGGGATTCGGATGGAACGTGCTGGATGCGGATGGACACGACTTCTCATCGATTCTCGAGGCCTATTCGGCCGCCTCGGACAACGTGGTCAGAACCTCGCGGCCGACCGTCATCCTTGCCCGAACTGTGAAAGGTCATGGCCTTTCATTCACTCAGGGCACATACAAGTGGCACAACGGCGTCGCAACAGACGAGCAGTTGCAGATTGCGCGGAACGAACTTCAGATCGAGGAGACAAACCGATGAAGGCACAGAGAGATGTCTGGGGCGACACGATCGTCGACATCGGACATCACGATCCGACCATCGTCGTCGTCGATGGCGACCTCGCCAACTCCACAAAGGCGGACAAGTTCGCCGAAGCCTTCCCGGACCGATTCATCGAAGTCGGGATTGCCGAACAGAACATGGTTGGAATCGCGTTCGGGCTGTCGACGGCGGGCTATCGTCCCTGGCTTTCGACCTTCGGCGTCTTCATGACGCATCGCGCGCTTGACCCGATTCGGATGCTTGTATCGCAGACCGAGGCGCCCGTACGCATTGCCGGCGCGTACAGCGGCTTGCTCAATGGCAGCAGCGGCAAGACTCATCAGGACATTGAAGATCTGGCCATCATGCGAGCGATGCCCAACATGACCGTGCTCGCGCCCGTCGATGAATTCGAAGCGGAGGCAGCTACACGATGGGCCGCCGAACACAATGGGCCGGTGTACATGCGAATCGCTCGAGACGCGGTCCGTCCAGTGCTCGACGACAGCTACGAGTTCAAACTTGGAAGCGTGGTCCAGCTCCGTACCGGGGGAGTCATCTCCCTCGTCTCAACAGGCGTGCAGAGCTCCCGCGTTCTTGAGGCTGCCGAGCTTCTGAGCCAGGCAGGGATTCACACGAGAGTCATCCACGTTCCAACTATCAAGCCGCTGGACGTCGGATCCCTGATCGCCGCGCTCGAGGGTTCCCGCATCGTCATCACCGTCGAGGAGCACAGCGTCATCGGTGGCCTGGGAGGGCTCGTCAGCGAGGTCCTCAGCGAACTGCCCAACGCGCCGCGAGTCACGCGAATGGGACTGGCAGACAGTTGGTCCGAGTCTGGGCCCAACGACTTCCTTCTCGAAAAGTACGGCCTGTCTCCGTCGCGAGTGGCCGAACAGGTGCGGGCGTGGCTCAACAGCCCCGTTGCGGGCACCGGGACCGTTGAGCAGGTTGTGGCATGACGATCCTGACAAACGTTGAGTCTGGCCTGTTCATCGCGGGAGAGTGGCGGTCAGCGACCGGCGGTGCAACTTTTCCCGTGCGAGACCCCGCAACCTGCGAGATCCTCACGGAGGTGGCGGACGCGACGCCAGAGGACGCACTGTCCGCACTCGATGCCGCCGTCGACGCTGGAGCCACGTGGGCAGCCTTGAGCGCACGCGCGAGGTCAGATGTACTCTCCCGCACCTTCGATCTGGTCAAGGAGAACGCCGACGAGATCGCGCGACTCATCACGCTCGAAATGGGGAAACCACTGAAGGAATCTGCCGCGGAGGTCAACTACGGCGCCGAGTTCCTGCGATGGTTCGCGGAGGAGGGCCCGCGCGTAGGCGGTCGAACGGGCGCAACGCCGGAAGGCACCGGCTCGATGATCATTTCCCACCGACCTGTCGGGCCCTGCTATCTGATCACCCCGTGGAACTTTCCACTCGCGATGGCAACGCGCAAGCTGGCGCCAGCCCTGGCAGCTGGATGCACGGTGGTCATCAAACCAGCGGCGCTCACTCCG
This sequence comes from Microbacterium sp. BR1, assembly GCF_002812725.1. Classification (GTDB taxonomy): domain Bacteria; phylum Actinomycetota; class Actinomycetes; order Actinomycetales; family Microbacteriaceae; genus Microbacterium. The sequence continues at coordinate 48,858 of NZ_NMUN01000001.1, forward strand.
TTGACGACGCTGTACCTCGTCGGCCTCTTCGAGAGAGCGGGACTTCCAGCGGGTGTCATCAACGTGGTGACTTCCTCCCGCTCGTCTGATATTTCGAAGGCACTCATGGACGATCCACGGTTGAGAAAGGTGAGCTTCACCGGTTCTACGGAAGTTGGACAGACTCTGCTCCGACAGGCTGCCAACAACGTCCTTCGTACTTCGATGGAACTCGGCGGCAACGCGCCGTTCCTCGTCTTCGACGATGCGGACATCGACGCCGCCGTCGACGGCGCGATGGTCGCGAAGTTCCGCAATGTCGGACAAGCCTGCACCGCCGCAAACCGGTTCCTGGTGCACGCGGCCGTTCACGACGAGTTCGTTGAGAAGTTGGCGGAGCGAGTCCGCGAGCTTCGCGTCGGGCCTGGATCTGACGAAGGCATCGACATCGGCCCGCTGATCAACGAGAGTGCCTCACGCCGAATTCGTGCGCTCATTGACGACGCCATCGAACTCGGCGCCTATGAGCTCGTCGGCGGAGTCGACGAGCGAGGAGGCAGCTACTTCAGCCCGGCGTTGATCACAGATGTTCCTGTGACTTCGCGTCTGTACACCGAGGAGATCTTTGGGCCAGTGGTGGCTGTGACGAAGTTCGAGACTGAGCAGGAGGCCATTGAGTTGGCCAACGGCACACCCTACGGCCTGGCTGCGTACGTCTACACCACGGACCTTTCGCGGGCGCATCGGGTCATGGCTGCGGTGGACTCCGGGATGCTCGGCGTGAACGCGGGGGCGATTTCGAATGCAGCCGCCCCGTTCGGTGGCACCAAGCACTCTGGAATGGGGCGAGAAGGGGGAGGAGAGGGGATCTTCGAGTATCTCGACACCAAGTACGCATTCGTCCCCGAATCAGCATGAGCTCCCGCACTGAGCAGCTGTCCGCGGCGGGCGTCAGCATCTGGCTCGACGACCTCTCGCGCTCGCGCATCACCTCCGGCAACCTCGCCGAGCTGATCGCCACCCGCAACGTCGTGGGCGTCACGACGAACCCGAGCATCTTCCAGGCCGCGGTCGGCGGCGGCGCCGAGGCCTACACGGCGCAGATCGCGGAGCTCGCGGCATCCGGAGCCTCCGTCGACGAGACGATCTTCGCCGCGACGACCGACGACGTCCGCGACGCGGCCGACATCTTCACTCCCGTGTTCGAAACCTCGAACGGCGTCGACGGGCGCGTGTCGATCGAGGTCTCCCCCGACCTCGCCCACGACACCGACGCGACCATCGCGCAGGCCAAGGAGCTGTCGGCCACCGTCGACCGTGCGAACGTGCTCATCAAGATCCCCGCGACCAAGGCCGGCCTGCCCGCAATCACCCAGGTGATCGGCGAGGGCATCTCGGTCAACGTGACCCTGATCTTCAGCCTCGACCGGTACGCCGAGGTCATCGACGCGTACCTCGCGGGCCTCGAACTCGCGCAGGCGAACGGGCACGACATCTCGAAGATCCACTCCGTCGCGTCGTTCTTCGTCTCGCGCGTCGATACCGAGGTCGACAAGCGCCTCGCCGCGATCGGCACCGACGAGGCGGCCGGCCTCAAGTCGCTCGCGGGCGTCGCGAACGCGCGCCTCGCGTACGAGCTGTACGAGCAGAAGTTCGCCGAGCCCCGCGCCGTCGCCCTCCTCGACGCCGGAGGAACACTGCAGCGGCCGCTGTGGGCATCGACCGGGGTCAAGGACCCGGCCCTCCCCGACACGCTCTACGTCACCGAGCTCGTCGCCCCCGGCACGGTCAACACGATGCCCGAGAAGACGCTCGAGGCGACCTTCGACCACGGCGTCGTGGCGGGTGACACGATCTCGGGCACCTACGAAGCCGCGCACAAGGTCTTCGCCGACCTCGCAGCAGTCGGCATCGACTTCGCCGACGTCACCCAGGTGCTCGAAGACGAAGGCGTCGACAAGTTCATCGCCTCGTGGCACGACCTGCAGAACACCGTCCGCGAGGCACTCGCCGGCGCGGTGATGGCCAAATGGCCTAGTCGTCTGTGAAGGTGCGCAAGTGCGGCGAGGAGCAGGTTCGCCCAACGGTTCGGTCGACCTCGCGTCTAGGTACGAACAGTAGGACGGGGAGCCCGCCATGATCACATCCGTTTCCCCGCAGGTAGCGCGATCTTGGCTGCTTCTGTCGGCATGGGGACGCGACTTCGATGCCGCGGCTCAATCACAGCCTGACCAGATCGTCCTGGACCTCGAAGATGGTGTGGACCCTCGGCATAAGGCCGCCGCACGGGACGATGTCGTGGACTGGCTCAGGGAGAGTTCCGCTTGGATCAGGATCAATGAGCGTTCGTCTGAGGAATGGCAGCGAGACATCGATGCTCTACGTGGCTGCAAAGGTCTGAAGGGTGTCGTCCTCGCGAAGACAGAGTCAGCCGACGAAGTGAGCGAGACCTTCGACCGGTTGGGAAGGAAGAGCCCAGTGCTACCTCTCATCGAATCGGCTATCGGCATCGAATCGGCATCGTCGATAGCCGCCTCGCGCGGGACCATTCGTCTGGCCTTCGGAAGTGGCGACTATCGCCGAGACACTGGAACCGCTGCTGACGATCTCGCGATGGCGTACCCGCGCTCAAGACTGGTGATCGCTAGCCGCGTCGCTGGTCTGCCTGGACCGATCGATGGGCCGACGGTGAGCGCGAGCCATCCCGTGGTGCGCCGCCAGTCCGAGGTCGCAGTCTCGCTCGGAATGACTGGACGATTGTGTCTCAGTGTGGAACAGGTGCCGCTGGTTAACGAGGTCATGAGCCCGGCTCCGTCTGACGTTTCCTGGGCGAGAGAGTTCCTCAACGATTTCGAGCTTCGCGGCCGCGTGGTTCGAGATGGAAGCGACCCTCCGCGGCTCAAGCGCGCGGAGAAGATCGCGCATCTCGCGGAAGTATTCGGTGTGGGGCAGATGTGACGATTCGCCTCGCTGCTGGCCGTGCGCGGTGGGTACGCCGCTCACGCGCCTGTCGAAGCGTCCCACTTGTTCATTTCCTTTGAATGGTCGACGGTTCGATGCTGAGGCCAGCGACTCGAATCAGGTATGCGCCGATCGCGCTTAACCTCGCCGAAGTGACCTCAACGTCCAGTTGTCGAGATCGGGCAGATCGACGAAGAGCCTGCGCGGATTGCGGAACGCCAAAGCGAAGATTGCGCAGTTGGACTCTGCGCCGTGTCCCGCGCCCACAGATGAGCCTAGACAGGCGTACTCTCGCGACCACCCGGACCACGCGAACAGTCCGTGGCCCCAGGCTTCGAACGACACCGACTTCCGTGGTCGTGGCCGGTTGCATGAATAGCAGCCGGCCACGACCACTCACGAACTCAGAGCGGCGGTTGGCGATGTACGAGCAGCGCGCATTGCCGGGAGCGAGCCAGCGATTGCCCCGACGAGCATCGTCACGATCACGCCCCCGACCAATACATACGGCGGAATGGAAACGAGCCATCCGTTTGCGGTGGCGACCAGCCAGATGATCAACCAGCCGATCAACGACCCCCCTAGCCCACCAAGAGAAGCGAGCAGCACAGCCTCCACGAGGAACTGGGAACGGATGTGCCCCCGGGTAGCCCCAATCGCTCGGCGCAGTCCGATCTCGCGTCGTCGTTCAAGTACCGTGATGACCATCGTGTTCGCCACGCCGATACCGCCCACCAGGAGCGCGATCGATCCCACTCCTACGAGGAGGCCTGTGAAAGCTTGGTCGATAGTGTTCTTCGCCGCGAGTGCATCCGATGGACGGCTCACCTTCACCTCGTTGGGTGACTCAGGGTTCACTGTCCGCGGGAGGAGCTCGCGTACGACCGCAACCGACTCGTCGCTGGAGCGCTCATAGATAGTCGTGGGTGATCCATCGAAGACGAACAGCTCTCCGGCGATCTCGCCGCCGATGAGTGCGGCGACATCAAGTTCAGGGGCGAGCGGAGCTGGTTCCAAGATGCCTACTACAGTGAACAGCCGACCCCCGAGCGATACTTGGCTCCCGATCGTGCGGATGCCGAGGCGCTCGGCTGCTTTCGCCCCCAAGACTGTGGTCGGCAGGTTTGCGGTCGCAGGGTTTAGCCACACACCGGCGCGCAAGCTGGATCCGGTCGCCGGCAGGAGTTCGTCTCCTGCGGCAAGAACTGTCAAACCTCCCGTTGCCTCCGCGTCGATCGAGGGGTTCCGGTAGACGTTGACCTCGGCGAGGGCCGCGGTCCAAGTTGCCGTTTCGACGCCGGACAGATTGCGGACTCGCTGAATGCCGTCTGCAGGCAGCTTCGAATCGGAGCCGAACAGGTCTGATCCGGCGGTCACGGTCAAGAGATTGGTGCCGAGGGACGAAAGTCGTTCCTTGACGAGCGCCTCGCTGGATGTCGAGATGCCGATCACCGCGACCATCGCCGCAATCCCTATCGCAATGCCGAGGGCTGACAACGCCGCGCGAAGGGGATTGGCCCTGAGCCCATGGAAACCGAGCTTGAGCAGGTCGGAAGTACGCAGGCGGGACTGCAGGAATCTGCTCATGTGAGCACCTCCAGATCCGGGGGAACCTCGAGCTTACGTAACGCCGAACCGGAGTCACTGACGACTTCTCCATCCCTGATGCGCACCTGTCGAGGCATCCTGTCGGCGAGGTCTTGATCGTGGGTGATGACCACCACGGTGGTTCCTGCCTCGTTCAGTTCCCTCAGGATCTCCACCACTGCTGCCCCTGACCGGCTGTCGAGACTTCCTGTGGGCTCATCCGCAAGCAGCAGGTCAGGTTTCCCGACGACCGCTCGCGCTATAGCTACACGCTGGCGTTCACCTCCCGACAGGTGGCGGGGCTGGTGGCGCAGGCGATGCTTCAGCCCTACGCGCTCCAGCGCAAGCGCTGCACGCCGTCTTCGCTCCGCGACGGGACCACCGGTGTACATCAGCCCGGTGGCGACGTTGTCCAAGGCTGTGACGCCGTCAGCGAGGTGGAACTGCTGGAATATGAACCCGATCGTATATGCGCGCAGCGCAGACAGCTCAGCGTCTCCAAGCTCCGCCACGTCATGGCCCGCGATACATGTGCGTCCCGACGTCGCACGGTCAAGAGTGCCCATCAGGTTCAGCAGAGTGGACTTTCCCGAGCCGCTCGGGCCCACAATGGCCACCATCTCTCCCCTGTCGATGCGGAGGTCTACACCGCGCAAGGCGAGGGTGGGGGGCGACCCGTACGAACGGGTCACCCTGGCAAGATCGATCACGGCGTTCACTTTGCGACCGCCACTGCATCGCCCTCAGCGACATCGCCACCTACGATCTCCACCATTCCGTCGGCGAACTTTCCGAGCTCGACGGGCACGACCTCGCTCTTGTTCTTTCCGACGCGTTCAACCGCCGACACTCCGCCGACGTCGGCGAGAAGCGCCGTGACCGGCACGAGGAGCACATCCTCGGCGATCACGTCGCGCAAGGTGACACTGATCGTCACGGTATCGAAAGCTGCCGCCACAGAAGGGTCATCGAGCACGAGTGTCAGTGGAAGCTTCAGCGAGGTGCCACCGTTCGGGCTATCACGTTCGACTGGCGAGCCAACTGCAGTGATGGTTCCTTCGGCCGACGTTCCGTTCGGGAGCTGGACAACTACCTTCGCACCCAGCGGAGCGTTGGCTGCCATGCTCGGATCGAGGTCGATGCTGGCCTGCTTGCTCGTGTCTGAAACCTTCAGAACTACGCCGCCCGCTCCACTTCCGACGCCCGCCACCACGTCCTGTATTCGCAGGTCCGCAGGCGCGAACACAATTCGACCTTGCTCGATCCTTCCCGTTCGTTCGAGCCCACGGGCGTTCTGCCACTTCCTGATGGCGACGATGGTTGACCACCTGAACTTTTCATCGGGTGTTTCGCCGAAGAATCCGAGGGCAGCAAGGTTCTCTTCAAGCTGTCGAACGTCGGGGCCGTCGCTCATCCCTTCAGCGAACTCGCGCCAGGCAGGAAGCCCTCCCAGCATCAGGATCACCGGGGTGTTGTCCACTCGAAACAGCTCCCCCCCGCGTCCAACCACTGTTCCCGGAGTTGGGACGGCCGTCACGGTGCCCTGAAGAAGGGAACCCAGATCACGGATGTTTCCGAACTCGAGTTTGCCCGTAAGCCGGACCTGCTCCACAAGATCCCCCCGACTGACTTCAGTGGTATCGGTCGGCGGCGCACCGCGTTCGTCGTTCGCTTCCGCTGGCGGCCTGGCTAGGAGGAAGGCCGCAACAACTGCGATGACCACTGCAGCGCTCGTCGCCGCGACTATCCATCCGCGGCGAGCACCCCGTGAATGGGATCTGTTCTCTGAATCGTCCTCCTTCACGGAATCAGAGGATTCAAGGCTTGGAAGCGCATCCGGGGATTCGTTTGGATGCTGAGGGCGCTTGAGGTGGGTCACTCGCCGCTTCATCCTTCCGCTCCTGGATATCCGGCTTCTTCGATGCACTTGTCCAGATCCTCGGGTGCGTAATCACCGGAAGGCATCGCCGCGACAGGGTGGCGTCCGGCAAGGTGGTGTACGGATCGGGTGACCGTGTCGCTGCGGACGTAGCGACGGTCACCGCGTGATCCTTCGAGAGAACTCTTCACATCCATCTCGAAAGGACCCCGACGATGACCGTCTCACCCCACGATATCGACCCTGCCCGCTTCCTCGAAGACCACCTCGCGCAGGCGTCTCCCGATCTGCTGCGGGAGATGCTCGGCACGTTCATCAACCAGCTGCTATCCGCGGACGCGGACCAGATCTGCGGCGCCGCTTACGGCACGATCAGCGACGACAGGGTGAACCGTCGCAACGGTTACCGCCACCGCGACTTCGACACCCGCGCCGGGACCATCGACGTGAAGATCCCCAAGCTCCGGCAGGGCACCTACTTCCCGGAGTGGCTGCTGGAACGCCGCCGCCGCGCGGAGGCCGCACTGACCACCGTGGTCGCGACCAGCTACCTCCTCGGCGTGTCCACCCGTCGGATGGATGACCTGGTGAAGACCCTCGGGATCACCGGGCTGTCGAAGTCGCAGGTGTCGGAGATGGCGCGCGACCTTGACGAGCAGGTGACCGCGTTCCGCACCCGGCCGTTGGACGCCGGCCCGTACTCGTTCGTCGCCGCCGACGCGCTCACCATGAAGGTCCGCGAGGGCGGCCGGGTCGTGAAGGTCGCGGTGCTGGTCGCGACCGGCGTGAACGCCGACGGCTACCGCGAGATCCTCGGTCTGCAAGTCAACTCGACCGAAGACGGCGCCGGCTGGCTGACGTTCTGGCGCGACCTCGTCGCGAGAGGCCTGACCGGCGTGAAGCTCGTCACGTCCGACGCACACGCAGGTCTGGTCGCAGCGATCGGCGCGACCGTCGGCGGGTCCTGGCAGAGGTGCAGAACCCACTACGCGGCGAACCTGATGAGCGTGACCCCAAAGTCCTCGTGGCCATGGGTGAAGACCCTGCTGGGCACGGTTTTCGACCAGCCCGACGCGGAGTCCGTGCACGCCCAGTTCGACCGCGTCCTGGACGCGCTCGAGCACAAGCTCCCCAGGTCGTTCGAGCACCTCGAGGCCGCACGTGAGGAGATCCTCGCGTTCACCGCGTTCCCGAAGAGCATCTGGCGGCAGATCTGGTCCAACAATCCGAACGAACGCCTCAACCGGGAGATCCGCCGCCGCACCGACGTCGTGGGCATCTTCCCGAACCGCGACGCGATCATCCGGCTCGTCGGCGCCGTCCTCGCCGAGCAACACGACGAGTGGGCCGAGCAACGCCGCTACCTCGGCCTCGACGCCCTCGCCGCCGCACGCCGCGTCGGCGAACCCACCACAGAGGAGGTGATCGAACCCGACCTTCGGGCCCTCACAGCCTGACCTCGACACGAGGGATCACACGATCACCGATACACCACGTCCCAGGACTTGACCCGCGACAGTGCCGCCGGGACCGATCTCAGGGTCCGGGAAGTCGTATCCTGCTTCACGCATGCATGCCGCGAGGAGGAGTCCCATCTCATTCATCTCTTCGCTAGACGGGAGGTCGTCCCGAGTGGGAGCCTGCCCGAGTTCCTCGTCACAGAACTCCATCGCCTTTTCCATCGCGACCCGATCGGCTTCAGTCGGCTTAGGCGGCGGAGCCGAGCCCTCATCGCCAGCCTCGCCGGCCTTGACCATGAACTGTGAGAGGTCGACTCCCTGATCCCCGACGCACTTCTCCCAGGCGAGCTGCCACTCCTCGTAATCCTGTTGCTGACTTGAAGAGTCCAGTTCGCCGGGTTTCTCGGTGGCGGGCGAGGGCGCGCAGGCGACGAGTCCGGTCAGCAACACGACGCCCGCAAGGGCGTGCAAGCCACGGTTACGTATGTTTCGCATGAAGATGTCCTTTCGAGTGGGCCCGTTTGTGGGCACAGCCAAGTAGGCGGTGAGCCCGGTCGCAGGGGAGTAAAGGGATCTCTTTACGATCAGCGAACCCGTGCAGTGGTTGCATAGGAATACGAGTTGAGGAGTATCACCGTGAGGGTTTTGGTTGTTGAGGATGAGGTGTACCTCGCCGAAGCTATTCGCGCGCGGCTGGCGCTCGACGCGATTTCAGCGGACGTCACCTACGACGGCGAGGCCGCGCTTCAGGCAGTGTCGGATACCAACTATGAGGTTGTCCTGCTTGACAGGGATATCCCCGTGGTGGATGGCGACGAGGTATGCCATCGGCTCGCGGTGAACCCAGATCGACCCGCGATCCTGATGCTCACAGCAGCTCGCCGCCTCGACGACAAGGTCGAGGGACTGGCGCTGGGTGCGGACGACTATCTGTCGAAGCCGTTCGAATTTGCTGAGCTGATTGCCCGCATCCGCGCGCTCGCCCGACGCCGGTTTACGGCGCTGCCGCCAACCCTGGAATTAAACGACCTCCGCCTCAACTCGGTGCGTCGGGAGGTGACACGGTCGGGAAGGTTCGTCCAGCTCACTCGCAAGGAATTCGCCGTCCTCGAAGTGCTGATGCGTGACCCCGGGGCCGTCGTCAGCGCCGAGCAACTTCTCGAGCGGGCATGGGACGAGAATGCAAACCCGTTCACCAACTCCGTCAAGGTCACGATCAGCACTCTACGTCGCAAGCTCGGGGAGCCGCGACTAATCGATACGGTTCAGGGCGGCTACGTGATCGGAAGGTCGGGCTAAACGTGATCGGAGGTCGGGCTAAATGAGGACTGAACAAGAGACGGTCAAGCGACGAAACGCGCCGAGTCACGAAGATGCCTCATGCGCGTGAGGCCCCGGATGCGCATGGAGCGCTTCCGGCTGACGCTTCGTGCTCGCCTGGCCTACACCTACGCGGGGCTGCTCACCCTGGCGGGCGCGCTCATGATGCTCGTGGTGTATTTGGTGGTTGGCTTCTTGCCCACATACACGTTCGCAGTGCCCTCAGTCAGGACGACTGGCCCGCCCGCCGTCGGTGAGGTCGACCCGGGGATCGCGAGCACGGCTCTGACTCCGGGCTACGTCGTGTCATCTCGCGACGATGTGCTACGACTCATCCTCGTCATCGCATGCATCCTCCTCGTGCTCCTCGCGGTAGGAGGCGGTTGGGTAGGGTGGGTTGTTTCCGGACGCATGCTGCGACCGTTGCAAGAGGTGAATGCAGCGGCTCATCGGGCAGCCCGAGGGCACCTTGACCATCGCATCTCGCTACGAGGTCCACGAGACGAGATCTCTGATCTTGCAGACACCTTTGACGAGATGCTGGAGGGACTCGAGCGCTCGTTCGCAACTTATCGTCGATTCGCGGCAAACGCATCTCATGAACTGAGGACGCCCCTCGCGACGACTCGCGCGATGCTCGACGTCGCGCTCGCGGGCGCGGAGGACGCCGAACGTCCCCTTCTTCAGCGCCTGCGAGAAACTAACGAGCGGAGCATTCAAACGGTTGAATCGCTCCTTGACCTCAGTGAGGTCGAGGCTGCCCGCCCAGTGCAACAGCCTGTCGAGCTGGAGCAGATCGTATCCTTCGTCCTCGCCGATGTCGCACAGGAGGCGGACGAAGCCTGCATCCGGATTGATTACCGGCTCTCGGCGGCGACGGTCAACGCTGACCCGACCCTCCTCCGTCAGCTGGTGCTGAACCTGATTCAAAACGCAATCCGGCACAACTCGGAGGGCGGGTGGATAGTGGTCACTACTTCCCTCGAACGCAGGGGCTGCCCGGTTCTCCAGGTGAAGAACAGCGGGGCCCACGTTCCCGAGTCCGCAATCGATTCGCTGACGTCACCTTTCTTTCGACTGCAGGGTCGCTCGACGGCATCCACGTCGAAAGGACGTGGGCTCGGGCTCTCGATAATCGAGGCTATTGCCGACCGTCACGACGCCCACTTGGGGCTCGAGCCAGGACGAGAAGGAGGGCTTGTCGCCACCGTCACGTTCCCTTCAGGCGAAAACCGCCAATCGGAACGTTCGCGTGGGGCGCCAGCCCTAACTCCGTCTGAGCTCGAACTACCTCGAGCACGCGACGGAGCTTCTCGAGCCCCGTCGCGTAGATAAGGCTAACCGGCCCATTCGATCCTGGTGGAAGTGCTTAGTGGCACGTCGACGTTGCGCCAGGACGCGGTCTTCAGTCAGGTCGGCACCAGCCGATCTGCGCGCGTGGTTGGCACGGCTGACGGATGCTCGAATCTATGTATTGCGCTCCGCGGGCTCGCATCAGTCTCACGCGCGGCAGAGAGGCGCGACTGGGCGGCCGGATCAGTTGCTCAAATCCTTGACCCACGGTCACCGCACCTTGTCCCAACAGGACCGAGCGCTCGGACACGAGACTGCTCTCGGGCAGACCTCAATGACAGGGGCTCCTTCACTATCGACGCGCGCTTCCACCTCTCGTCATAAGCCAAGTCAGAAAACGTCCCAGTCGCGCGCACGTTCAACAAGGCCGTCAATCACCCTCGTCGTGGGGGCCGTCAACGGCGTGGCAGCCGCGATCGCGAGGTGGAGGGTGTTTATCGGTCTCTCTCCCGGGCGGTGAAGCACCTCCACGCTCCCGGCGCCAATCGCCGCGTCGGCGAGGTATCGCGGCAGCGCAGAGATTCCCGCGCCCGCCACAACGGCGGTGAGAACGCCGCGCAGATCGGGAACGATCAATGCAAGACTGTTAGTTGGTCTGTGACCGAACTGGCTACGCCAGTACCGCCGCACGATTGACAAGTCGGCGTCGTACGCTACCAAGGGGAGATGCTGTAACGCTGTCGCCGGATCGGTCGCGAGGTGGTCTCGATCGATGCTGCGAGCAAGTGACGGAGCACCGACCAGAACGAATTCCTCGTCCACGAGCCCGCGATATCGGATGCCCTTCATCGGTTTCCGCACTGACGACACGACGATATCGAGAGCGCCCTGAGCGAGCTGGTTCAGCAGGTCCTCTGCCAGGCCCAGGGTGAACTCGAGCCGTATGCCATCGGCGGTGAGGGGCGCGAGCGTCGGTATCACCCGAGCAGCCACGACGTCGCTCGCCCCGCCAACACGCACCGTTGAGTCGAGACCTGACGGCGGCGCAGTCCAGGCATCTTGCAGTCGGTCGACGGCCGCCGCCACCTTCAGCACTAATGCTTCCCCCGCGGAGGTCGCCACCGATCCACTGACCGAGCGGATGAAGAGCGACGTGCCGAGGTCCGCTTCCAGACGGGCGATCCGGTCGCTGACCGCAGGCTGGCTAAGGCCAAGGCGGGTCGCTGCAGCGGTGAATGAACCTGCGCGGTGCACGACGACGAACGTATGCAGCAGATCGAGGTCGGGCATCGATTGCTCCCATCAGAAAAGTGATCTTCACCGAGGATCATAAGAAATTTACGTGATGTATACCTCGTTTCCAACCTCAACGGCCCAAGCATGCCGTCGAAAAGGAGAAGACATGGCACACACACTTTTGGTGGTTACCGGCGCGAACTCCATCGCGCTCGCAGACTCCACGGCGCACCCGACCGGATTCTGGGCAGAGGAACTTGTCGAACTGCATCGGGGCCTCGTTAGTGCCGGTCACGACGTGGACCTTGCAACGCCAGGCGGTGTGCATCCGGTGGTCGACCCTGGCAGCCTCGTCGGGGAACACGCCGAGGACTTAAAGGCGTACCTCGCCTCGATCGACGGATTCCTCGCGCGCCCGCGTGCTCTCGCGGACATTCGCTCAGGGCAGTACGACGCGATCATTCTGCCGGGCGGCCACGGGCCAATGGTCGACCTTGCGTTCGATGCATACCTCGGGCGCCTCCTCATAGACGCGATTGACCGCGATGCGGTCGTGGGGGTGCTGTGTCATGGACCGGCTGGGCTGCTCAGCGCGGTGCGCCAAGACGGGTCGCTCGCGTTCGCAGGTCGCCGATTGGCCGTGTTCACCGATGACGAAGAGCGCCAGGGGGGACTCGGCGACGCGTCGCCATATCTGGTGGAGTCCCGGCTGAGGGCACTCGGTGTTCTTGTCGAGTCTGGCAAGCCCTGGTCGGTAACCGTCGTCACCGACGGATCACTCGTAAGCGGTCAGAATCCGCAGTCCAGCATCGCGACTGCTCGGGCGCTAGTCGAGGTGCTTTCGGGTCGCTGATCGACGGTCGGCGCAACCTGATCGTCAGCATCGAGTCACCCGAAGTCGAGGTTGATTTGTGGACGCCGGTCTATCAGCAGGTGCGGTCCACGATTGAGATTTCTAGGGGACGGGACGTACCTGTCGTCCTCGAGCTGACCGTCGAACTGAGAACAACTTGAGAAACATTGAGCGGAAACGAGTACAAGCGAAGAGGGCGTCCAGTCGACCTGTGCCGCGTCAGTTGGGTCCGAACCCGCTCATCTGATCGAGTAGGGCCGCTGCGCAAGGAGTTCAAATCCCTCCGTCTCCGCCACTTTCGCCCGTTTTGAGCCTGTTTCACGCGGCTTCGTTGGGCTTGGATGCTTCTGGTCCCGACTCGTTCGTGGGCAAAGAGACCGCCTGGCCAGCGTGCCTATTCCACTCGGCGCTCAGCGTTATGCAGTCTGCGTGGCACGTATCTGCCTCGTGTGTCGAGACGCGTGCTCTGGCGGGTTCGATGGGTGCGTCTCGTAGCTTGGTGTCAATTCCTGCGGGGTTCTCGTCGTCGTTGACGTAGGAGGGCCATCGTGGGATGACCAGTTGTTTCCGCCAAGAAGCAAAGAAGAGATCCCACGATGACCCAGAATCAGTCTGCCTTGACGACCCTGATCGCAGAAGTCCTCGCCGATCCTGACCTCGCCCATTCCGACGTGTTCCGTCGGATGCTGCAGGCGGGGCTGCAGGACCTTGTTGACGCGGAAGCGACCGCGAAGATCGGCGCGGCCCGTTACGAACGCACGGCGGAGCGCACCACGCGTCGCAACGGTGCTCGCGCGAAGACGCTCGCCACGCCCGCGGGGGAGGTCGACATTCAGATTCCGAAGCTGCGGGAGGGGTCGTTCTTCCCGAGCCTGCTCAGCCCACGCCGCCGTGTCGACAAGGCGCTCTACGCGGTGATCTGCCAGGCCTGGATCGACGGAGTCTCCACCCGCAAGGTCGACCAGCTCGTCCGCGCGCTGGGCAACGACACCGGCATCAGCCGGTCCACCGTCTCCCGCATCTGCTCCGAGATCGATGAGGTGGTGCACGAGTTTCTGCACCGCCGGCTCGATCACACCTGGTTCCCGTACCTGTTCCTGGACGCCACCTACCTCGACGTGCGCCACCGTGGCCGGGTTCTCTCCCAAGCCCTCATCGTCGCGACCGGGGTCAGCGGCGACGGCCGTCGGGAGATCCTCGGGATGGCTCTCGGCGACGCGGAGACGACGGACTTCTGGACCGAGTTCCTCCGCTCCCTCCGCGACCGCGGTCTGAAAGTCTCCACCGACACAGACCCGCTCGGCGTGACCCTCGTCACGTCCGACGCTCACGCCGGCATCAAAGCCGCCGTCAAAGCGATCCTCCCCGGATCGGGCTGGCAGAGATGCCGCGTCCACTTCGCTCGTAACGTCACCCAGAAGCTCGGATCGGCACGCTCCAAGCCCGTCAACGCGCTGATCTCGACGATCTTCGCGCAGACCACCCCCGAGGCCGTGATCGCCCAGTATCACCAGGTCTCCACGTCCCTCCGCGGGTCGTTCCCGGAGATCGCAGACATGCTCAATGCTGCCGAAGCAGACCTCACCGGATTCGCGCCGCTCCCGCGTGAGCATTGGCAGAAGGTCTGGTCCAACAACCCGATCGAGCGCCTCAACCGTGAGATCAAACGCCGCGCCGACGTCGTGCAGATCTTCCCCGACCGCGACTCCGTCACCCGCCTCATCGGCGCCGTCCTGCAGGAGCAGCACGAGGAATGGCAATACGGTGAACGCCGCTACCTCTCCGACATCTCCATGCGCAAACTCGTCCACACACTCCAAGACCACGCCGAGCCTGAGCGCCCCGACCTGTTCCTCACCGCCTGACCCTCACCCATCAAGGAAGCAGCCGGATTGACACCACAACACGGGACTTGACCGGTTCGATTTGTTAGTTCAGTCAAGCTGCCCACGCTTTGCCCACCTGAGACCGAGGGCCGATACCTCTGGCTCGCGCCTCGCTCAGCCGAAAAGTCGACTCGCCTCGAGGTAGCGCTCCGCAGACACCCGTTTCGATGCGCCCAGAGCGCTTTCGAGTGGGACGTCATCCACCTCGGTCCCGTGGAGGGCAACCATGCGTCCCCATGATCGGTTTGCCGCCAGCTCGACGGCTGCCATTCCAAAACGCGTTGCGAGTACCCGATCGAATGCGGTCGGCACGCCTCCGCGCTGGATGTGTCCGAGCAGGGAGGCGCGTGTTTCGATCCCGGTGTGTTCCTCGATCAGCGAGGCCATACGGTCGCCGATCCCACCGAGGCGGGGCCTCCCGAATGCGTCGTTGCCTCTGGTCGAATGAGCAGTCTCGGCACCCTCCGGGACGAAGCCCTCGGCGATGACCACGAGCGGTGCGCGCCCGCGGGTGCGCGCAGAGTTGACCCAACCCAGGAGTTCCGCGGTGGTCGTAGCGTGCTCGGGGATGAGGATCGCGTGCGCTCCGGCCGCCATACCGGAGTGCAACGCGATCCAACCAGCGTGACGGCCCATGACCTCGGCGACCATGCAGCGGCCGTGGGAGTCGCCGCTCGTGCGCAACCGGTCCATCGCATCGGTCGCGATCGACACGGCTGTGTCGAATCCGAACGTCATATCGGTTGCGTTCAGGTCGTTGTCCACCGTTTTCGGTACGCCCAGAACGGGGAATCCTGCGGTGTGAAGTCGGTGTGCGACGGCAAGAGTTCCATCGCCTCCGATGGCGAGGATGGCGTCGATCCCCTGTTCGCGCATGACGTGTTTCACCGCTTGTTCGCCACCGAACTCCCAGGGGTTGGTCCGACTCGTGCCGAGGATGGTACCTCCGAGCCGAGCGATGCCTCGGACGTCGCTGCGTTCGAGGTTCATCACATCGCCGGTCGCGGTGCCCCGCCATCCGCCACGGAAGCCTGCGAAAGAAAATCCATGTGCCTTCGTGCCGTGAAGAACCGCTCCACGGATGACCGCATTGAGACCAGGGCAGTCCCCGCCGCCGGTAACGATGCCGATCCTCATATCAGCGTGGTCCGACAACGTTCGGCACAGAGATCACGGCCAGGCTTCCCGAACCGTCCGCATTCGCCTCGGTGCGATGGGGAAGGAAGGCCGCCGCGCCGGGAAACAGCGGGACGCTGCGGACCCCATCACTGATCGTGCTTTCCCCCCGCAAGCCGACAACGATTCGGGGACCGCCCCCGGCGATCGCGACCTCGCCGGAGCGCAGATCGTGGACGCGCAGGTGGAACTCTTCCGATACTCGGGCACCGGGTCCGTCGGGATCGTGGGGGCGGCTCACGTTGGCGGGGTCGGTGAGGACGTTCGCGATCGATTCCTCGATGTCGACGCGCTTGGAGGTGAGGCCCAGCCGGAAGACGTTGTCGGAGTTGGCCATCACCTCGAGGGCGAGTCCGGACATGTACGCGTGGGGAACGCCCGAGGCAACCATCACGGAATCACCGGGATCGAGGTGCACTTTCCGAAGCATCAGGCTGACCGCGACGCCGGGGTCGCCCGGGTACTGCTCCGCGAGGGCGAGGAGAGTCTGCGCGGGTACGGAGCCATGGTCAGCGAGGGTACGTGCTTGTGCCACGACCTCGTGGACGTCCGTCGTGGAGGCTCGTGCCAGCGTTGCGAGCGCCGACGCGATACCCGAGGTGCCGTGGGTGGAGAGCTCCGCACGTGCCGCACGCGCAACCGGATGGTCGAACATGTCCAGTGCCTGCAGCGCTTCATCCAGAGGGAGGAGCCCGACCAGCCCCTCGAATGCGGTCAGAGCGAAGATCTGCTCCGGCTTGTGACGTGGGTCCACGAACATCCGCTCTCCGGCCGGATCGTGCAGTTCTGCTGAATAGCCCGCACGGGCCCGCGCCTGGTTCGGATGAACCTGCAGCGAGACGGCCTGCCCCGGCGCGATGAACTTCACGAGGAATGGCAGCGCGCCATCGAAACGCTCGGATACCTCTTCGCCCAGTACGCTCACGTTGTCTGCGCGGATCAGTTCCTCGAGTGTTCCTCCGTCGTCCAGGTGTGAGGGCCCGGAGGGATGGGCGCCGTACCAGATCTCGGCGAGTGGTTCCCCGGCACGGCCGAGCCCGGTGAGGCTTTGTATCGCAGAGCGCGAGCCCCAGGAGTATTCCTTCAGAGTCGGCTGCAGACGATGCATGTGCGCCCCCATTATCCGAATCGATCCACGTCGTCGGGAAGCTGTGGCCACCCACCCATGTACTGGCATGTGAACGATCCACGTTCGGTTCCACTCCGCAACGATTGCTCGACGTCCTCGCCGCGCAGTCGGGCCGCGATGAACCCCGCCATGAAGGAGTCGCCAGCACCTGTCGTATCGACAACGTCCACAGGATGCGCCGGCACACGCCATCGCATGGACGCCTGCCCGGCTCGAGCGCCCTGCGCGCCCAGCGTGGCCACAGCGATGTGGGCGGAAGTCGCGAGCGCCTGAGTGAGGCTCCGCTCGGCCGCGGATTCGTCCTCGCTCGCGGAGGCGAAGTGGACGGCGAGGCTGTGCCACTCGGGCGATACGCTGCAGTCCTGGCTCATGGGCGGGCCGGACGGCCGAGCTAGGTATTCACCGAACGATCGTGACCGGCTCAGCATCCCAACATGCACCCAGCGGGCGGTGGAGATTCGGTCCATCGCCGTTTCGTCCGGATAGTAGTCGGCGGTGACACCGAAGTCTTCGGACTCGAAGCGTCGGTCTCCGTTGGCGTCTCTTCGAATCGTCGTCAGCGCGGTAGCGCCGTCGGCGGTGACCATGTCGAAGAGATCCACGCCACGGGCACGTGCGGCCGTGCGTACGATGTCCGCGTTCGCATCGGTGCCGACGGCACCGAAGTAGCCCACTCGGAAGCCGAGCATGGCGAGTTGGACAGCGACATTGAGGGCGTTCCCTCCGACCAGATCGCCCAGTTCTGGTTCGTCGAGGAATCGATCGATGGTGTTGTCACCGACGACGGCGACGTCGAGTCTCTCGGGTGGCATGGAGCTCCTCAGTTGCGGTTCCGGTCGGATTGTTGAGGGGGCCCAGCGCGGACAAACGCAGCGGGCCCCCTCAACGTACGCCCTCTTAGAAGTCGCCCTTTTTGTAGTAGCGACGAGTCGTCAGCGGGTGGTCTCGAACGATCTCGAGGTGAGCGCTCAGGCGCTCGAAGATCGCGGCGAGCACGATGGGGGAGATGAGTGCTCGGACGCGCTCTGAGATGCCCGGCAGAGCGAAGTCCTTCGTGTCGAAGACGCGCAACTTTCTCGTCACCGTCGGGGCGAAGCGCTCCACTCGCTCGGCTAGTGCGCGCTGCTCATCCTCGCCCTTGACGAGAATGACGCTCGTGTCCTCCTCGAGCAGTTCCAGCGTGCCGTGGAAGAAGTCCGAAGCGTGGACCGGCCGCGTCCAGATCCACTGCATCTCTTCAAGGATGCACATGCCGTAATACCAGGCCTCGTACCAAGCACCGCCGGCGCCGGTGAGGATGTGATTCTGCTCGTCCTTGATCTCCAGAGCGAAGGCCTCGGCCCTCGGCTCGAACGCCCGCTTGACCTCGACCAGGAGCTCGGGCAGCGTCTGCAGTTCAGCGACGACATCGTCGTAGCCGTCGTACTCACCGCGGAGGTCCATGATCGCGAGCGCGATGAAGAGCGTCTGCAGGTAGAAGTTCTCGCTGGACGTGTCGTCGGCGCAGAAGTTGCTGAAGTTGATGTCCGCCATTACTGCGAGCGGGGAGTCGGCCTTCGCTGTGAGCGTGAGCACGCGGGCCCCCTTGCTGCGCACGAACTCCAACGCGGCGACGGCTTCCTTGGTCGTGCCGGAGACCGAGGGGAAGACGACGATCGAGGCGGGACCCAGGTTGGCGTTGCCGGAGTTCACCAACTCGGCTGCCATGTCGATGAATGTCGGGAACGTGGACTTGGTCTGCAGGATGCGCGCAGCCGGCTGCGTCAAGAAGTTCACTCCGCCGGCGCCCGCGAAGAAGATGTTCTTCGCACCGTTGTCGAGCTCCTTCTTGAGCGCCTCTCGAATCTCTGCTGCAAGCCCTACGGCGCCGCTCTGAATGTCTACGTAGCGGGCTTCATCGAAGTTCAGCATGCACCTCATACCTTTCGTGGATGTTGTCTGATCAAAAGACTAGATGTCGGACAACCATACATGAGGTCGGTCATGTCGAGAAGATCGACCCGAATGCGCTGGAGGATGCTTCGCTCTCCGGCTATCGGTTGTTATGGTCGAGGCATTGCGCGACGCCACTGTCTGACAATGTCAGGAACGAGATGTGCGCGTCCTGTCCGAGAAGGTGAGCCGAATGAACCCCGCAGGAAAAGCGAGCATGGTCGAGCGGGTCTACGACCAGGTGCAGGAACTGATCTCGGAGCTGGGGCTCAAGCCGGGCGACCGACTGAACACCGAGTCGGAGCTCTCCGAGTTGTTCGGAGTCTCGCGTTCGACGGTGCGCGAGGCCCTGCGCCTGCTCGAGCAGGAGGATGTCGTCCATGCGATCCAGGGGCAGGGGCGCTTCATCTCGGCGTCCGTTTCTCTGCGGGTGGAACGGCCGATGACCAAGTACGAGAGCATCACAGAGGTACTCACCGCCCGCGGGTATCGCGTGAGCAGCGCGGTCCTCGACGTGTCGATCGGCGCCGCTGACGATGAAGAAGCCGAGGCCCTGCGAATCCAGCCCGGTGCCGAGGTGATTCGGTTGCTGAGGATTCGCTATGGAGACGATGAGCCACTCGTCGTGAGCGCCAACACCCTCCCGCGGTCCACCCTGCCCGGCCCGATCGAGCACCGAGACTGGGGCGGCTCACTCACTGCGGCGCTCGCCACTCATGGGCACCACGTCAACGCGTCTATCGCGACGATCTCGGCCGTCGACCTTCCGCAGGAGTGGCAGGAGCGTTACAAGCTCGCTGGGCTGGGCCCGTGGCTGCTGGTGAAGGAGGTCGGGATGAGCCGTCAGGGCGAGCGTGTCCTCTACGCGGCCGACTACCACCGCGGCAGCGAGATGTCTTTCAGCGTGCTCCGGCAGCGATAGCGCTCGCGCGCCCCTGGGTCGGACCCGTGTGTCCACCCTTCGCTGGAGCGCGGCGTGGTGCACATTGCGCTGGGATCGGGACGGGGCACGACGCTGTGGTTCCGCGGCACGAACAGCCCAACTATGTTTCAGTCCAATTACGCATGGTCTGATGTCTTGACTTGTTGTCAGACATCGCTCTAAGTTGCTAGTCAACCTCCTTGCGAGGTTGTACCCGCACCAGCCTTGCTGTTGTCGGACGTGGCCGTCCTCATTCGTCAGTGGACACCGGCCTCCGCAGCAGCCTCATCCACATCAACGGCGAACAGAGAACGAGGACCAATCATGAACAGAAACAGCAAGCACGCATCTTTCGGCATCGGCGTCGGGATCCTGACGTCCGCTCTCGCCCTGGCGGGATGCGCCGGCAGCGGCGATGCGTCGAGCAGCGGTGGATCAGAGCAGATCACGGTCGCGTTCATCCCGGGCATCGCCTCCGATCCGTTCTTCCGGGCCATGGAGATCGCCGCCAAGGAGGAGGCCGAGGAGCTGGGGATTCGTCTCATCTGGCAGGGCGCTGCCGATCAGTACTCGCCTCAGTCGCAGCTGCCTTTCGTCGACGCGGCTCTGACGGAGGACCTCGACGCGCTCGTGCTCGTTCCCACCGACGCTGACGCACTTCAGCCCAGCGTGACCAAGGCGACGGCTCAGGGCGTGCCCGTGATCACCGTAGACACGACCGTGTCTGACCGCTCCGACCTCGTGTCCCACATCACCGGCGACAACCGCGACGGTGGCGAGCGCGCTGCCGAGGAGATGGCTGCTCAGACAGGCGGCAGCGGGAAGGTTCTGGTGATTTCTGCATCGCCGACCAACACCACAGGAACACAGCGCGTGGAGGGATTCGAGCAGGCCCTCTCCGACGACTACGAGGGCCTGGAAATGCTTCCCGTGCAGTTCGCATACAGCCAGCCCTCCGAGGCGACGACCATCCTCAACACCACACTGTTGGAAAACCCCGATCTCGCGGGCGTCTTCGCCGTTGATGGCACGTCCTGCACCGGAGCCGTCGCCGCGCTGAACAACTCCAACATGGTCGGCAAGGTCAAGTTGATCTGCTACGACGCCTACGCCGCGCAGGTCGAAGAGCTGGAGGCCGGCGCGATCTCCGCGCTCATCGCGCAGGACCCGGCCCAGGAGGCCCGGCTCGCTCTCCAGTTCGCATACGCCAGGGCGACCGGCGTCGGCGAGGACGAGATCAAGGAAGAAGTCGTGATCCCCAACGTCGTCATGAACCTCGACAACCTCGACGAGACCCGCAAGTACCAGTACGCCGAGTGAACGCGATGACCAACGACACGAAATCGAATAGTCCGAGCGTCGAGACGAGCCCGATCGTCTCGGGGAGGGGCGAACGATGGAAGGAGCTCGCGACGCGGCAAGAGACGCTTCTGATCGGCGTTTACATCGTGATGGTGTTGGTTTTCTCGTTGCTGAATCCGCGCTATTTCTCCACGGCGTCCTTCGGGAACATCCTCCAGGACTTCGCGCCCGTCCTGCTCATGGCGATCGGGCAGACGTTCGTCATCATCACGGGCGGGATCGACCTGTCGGTCGGCGCCGTGCTCGGGCTCTCCGGAGTCTCCGCAGCGCTCGCCATCCGGAGCACGACGGAGAGCGGGATGGATCCGGCGCTGAGCATCACGGTGGGAATCATCGCCGCGCTCGCCGTGGGTGCGACGGTGGGAGTCGTCAATGGTCTCTTGATCACTCGGGTCCGGCTTGCGCCATTCATCGCGACGCTAGCGACGATGGGTGTTTGCCTGGGCACGACACTCGTGATTACCGGCGGAGTGCAGATCGCTGGCGCTCCGAAGCAGGTCGTGCTTCTGGGTAATACGCGGTTCCTCGAGATTCTCACCGTGCCCCTCATAGTGGTCTTCGGCATTCTCGTGATCGCGTGGCTGACGCTGTCGCGGACGCGGTTCGGGCGGCACACCTACGCCATCGGGTCCAACCAGTTCGCCGCGCGAGTCGCTGGCATCAACGTGGACCGACACCTCATGAAGGTCTACGTCATCGGAGGCATTCTCGCTGCGGTCGCCGGGCTCTTCGTCTACTTCCGTCTCGGCTCGGGCTCACCGTCTTCGGGACGCGGGGGCGAATTGCAGGCGATCGCCGCAGCGGTCATCGGCGGCGTGAGTCTCATGGGCGGGGTCGGACGCGTGACCGGAACCGCGCTGGGCGCGCTCATCACCGCCAGTGTGCTGAGCGGACTGATCCTCATCGGCATCGAGCCCAACGCCCAGCAGATCGTCGTCGGTGCGCTCATTGCCGTGGCTGTCGCCGTTCAGGGCATCGGCCGCGCCAATTCCCGAAGCTAAGGAGCACGACATGAACGCAGAGCCCGTGTACCAGGTGACGGGTGTCACCAAGAAGTACGGGAACGTCCTCGCACTCGAGGACGTCGACTTCTCCGTCGCGGCAGGCGAAGTCGTCGGTCTCGTCGGCGACAACGGCGCGGGCAAGTCGACCCTCGTCAAGGTCTTGTCCGGGGCACACCGTCCCGATCGGGGCGAAATACGTCTCGACGGCGCTCCCGTGCAGTGGCACTCGCCGCAGCAGGCGTTGGAGAGCGGAATCGAGACCCTCTATCAGGACTCGTCTCTCGCCCCGGACCTGACGGTGAGCGCCAATGTCTTTCTGGGGCGGGAGGAAGTGGTGCCGGGCTTCTGGGGTCGGCTGGGGTTTCTCGCCAACCGGCGAATGGACGAGGTGGCGCGACAAGAACTGGAGAAGGTCGGGATCGCGGTTCCGTCCTCGACCCGAACGGTCTCGCGCCTCTCTGGCGGGCAACGCCAGGCCGTTGCCATCGGTCGTGCCGCCGCATGGGCGAGCAAGGTCATCATCCTGGACGAACCGACCAACCACCTCGGTGCGCGACAGTCCGCCGAGGTCCTGGAAGTCATCAAACAGGCGAAGATGAAGGGGCTCGCGGTCGTCTTCATCTCGCACACGCTCCCGCACGTCCTCGAGGTGACGGATCGCATCGTGGTCTTGCGACTCGGACGTGTCCTGGTCGACGCGCCGACGAGCACCTTCACGCCTGACAGCCTCGTCAAGGCGATCACCGGGCTGAGCGGGGCCGCGTGATGGGCTCGACCAACGAGAACGCCACCGCCAGACTCGAGGCGCTCGATGCGGCGATCCTGGAGCACGCACAAGAGGCCGAGCGCCTCCTGATCGACCTCGTCGCCGTCCCCAGCGTGAACCCGCTGCAACCGGGCGTTGACGCCGAGACCTACGCGGGCGGCGAATCCCGTGCCAACGAGCTCTTCGGCGAATGGCTTCGAGGCGCCGGTATGGAGACGCAGACCGTAGAAGCCGAGACCGGCAGGGCGAACCTCGTGGGCATCCGTCGGGGAAGCGGTGCCGGACGATCGCTCGGGATCAACGCTCACATCGACACGGTCGCCCCCCAGAGCGGGCGGTTCGAGAACCCGTGGAAGGCGGAACGCATCGGCAACCTGCTCTACGGGCTGGGTGCGACGGACATGAAGGCCGCGCATGCGGCTGCATGGCTCGCCGTGAAGGCTCTGAACGATGTGGGAGTCGTCCTGGATGGGGATCTGCATATCCACTCCGTCGTCGGTGAAGAGACGATGAGCCACGGTCTCGGCACGACCGCGGTTCTCGACGCCGGGTTCGATGTCGACGCCGTCCTCATCCCGGAACCCACCTCCAGCGGCGCCGATCTGTTCCGTCTCGCGAACACGGCAGCGGGCAACTACCTCTTCTCGCTCACGGTGCGAGGGAAGTCCACCCACTGGGCTTCGCGAAATCTCGCCATCCGGGCAGGCGGAGGCGGGGACGCCGTCGGGGTCAACGCCATCGACAAGGGCTTCTACATCTACAGCGCCATGCGTCAGCTCGAAGAGCAGTGGGCCTTCACCAAGAAGCATCCGCAGTTCCCCGCCGGCGCGTTCATCATCCATCCAGGTGTGCTGCATGCCGACATCGGGTTTGCAGCGGCTCCGTACTTTCCCGACCGTGCCCGGTTCGACTATCTCCTCTCGTTCCCGCCGGGGGAGACGTCGGAGCAGATCCGAGAGGAGATCGAGGCGCACATCAACGCCGCGGCTGCGCTGGATCCGTGGCTCGCCGCTCACCCCGTGGAGTTCGAGTGGATCGATACGTGGCCGCCTGCCTACACGGATCCTTCGTCGGATTTCGCCAGGATCGCACTCGACGCACGCAACACCGTCGCGACCGCCCTGGGAGCGCCGTCGCTGGAGGCACCGCAAACCAATGGTGCGCAGTCCGACGCTTCCTTCTACGAGGCGCGAGGCATTCCGGCCCTCGTCTGCGGACCGGGAAATCTCCTGGTCGCGCACTCCGCAGACGAGTTCGTCGACGTAAATCTGATCCCCGCGGCAGCGAGCATGATCGTTCGCACCGCACTGGGTTGGTGCGGGGGATGACGAATCGGACGGTTCGCGTCCCGGGACGGCCTCATCGGTGATGACCCACTTCGATGCGGTGGTGTTCGACTGCGACGGAGTCCTCGTCGACAGTGAGGTGCTGTCCGCGAGGGTGTCGCAGCGAATACTGAGCGATCTCGGCTGGAACGCCGCGCTCGAAGAACTGATGGAGCTGTTCACCGGCTGCTCGCAGGAGTTCTTCGTCGCTGAGATCGAGCGACGGATCGGGCGGCGATTGGAACCCGGATGGGATGATCCGTATGCGGGCTGGCTCATGGAAGCGTTCCGGTGCGAGCTCACCGCGGTGCCCGGGATCGAGAGTGCGCTCGAGCAGATCGCGCTCCCTGTCGCCGTCGCATCCAACAGTGGACGCGAGCGCATTCGGAGCAGTCTCGACCTCGTCGGCCTGCTCCCGCGGTTCGCCGGAAAGATCGCGAGCGCTGAAGACGTCGTCGCAGGGAAACCCGAACCGGATGTGTATCTGCGAGCGGCGGAGATCCTGGGGGTCGCGCCCGAGCGCTGCATAGCCATCGATGACAGCGCTTTCGGGGTCGAGGCGGCCCGACGGGCCGGTATGTATGTGCTGGCGTACGGCCCTGGCGCGGCGACACGAGCCGGAGATGGCGTTCCCTCGATAAGCGACTTGCGCCTGCTCCCGGCCGTCGTGGATCGGCTGGTCAGCCTGGGGTCCACCGCCTCCGGGAGAAGATAGGTCCGCAGTGCGACAAGGTGTTTCGTGGTCGATTGATGGGAACTACGAGGTGACTCGAAGATGCGGCGCTTGCCGCGACGATTGTCTGGCAATCAGGACGCTCGGGAGCTGAACTTCGCGTGCGGGATCGTCGAGGCCATTCACCCGCTGCATGACCATCCGAGCGGCAAGTGCTCCCAGCTCCCGAACAGGCTGAGATACGACGGACAGAGCTCGTTCGAATCCCCCACTCCATGGGCTGTTGTCGAAGGTGCTGACCGATAGGTCGTCGGATATGTGTAGTCCAGCTTTCCGTGCGGCTGCCAGAGCGGAGAGCGCCACAAGGCTGTCCGTAGCGAGTATCGCCGTCGGCGCATCCTTCTTCTCGAACCGTGCCGCGGCTGTGGTGTTGACGGGGAATGTCCACTGGTGGGACAACCCCCGCGCCCTGAGGCGCCTGCAGGCCAGTGAGCCCGACCAGTGGTGCCGACGTCGGGGCTGCGAGGACTGGCCGCTCGGTCCGACGGTGGCTGCAGCGATTTCGAGGGTCGACATCGCGCGAAGCGCCGATTCCTTATAGTTTGTACCCCAACGAAATACGCGTCCACGATCAAGGGAGAACGTGTGCAGTTTTACCGAGACGGATACCGCCCCGGCGATCCCGATATCCAGCCTGCCGCGACCGAAGCGCTCGCGCGATCGGACGAGTTCCCCGCGGAACTCGACGTGCTGATCGTCGGCACCGGACCCGCAGGTACGGTGCTGGCCGCGCAGATGGCGGAGTTCCCCGGCATCTCGACCCGCATCATCGAACGTCGGGCCGAGCCTCTCGCGGCTGGCCACGCGGATGGGGTGGCTTGCCGCACCGTCGAAATGTTCCAGGCGTTCGGTCTTGCCGACGCGCTGCTGCGCGAGGCGTACTGGGTGAACGAGGTGCGGTTCTGGGGGCCGTCGGAGACCGATCGTTCGAAGATCGTGCGCACTGGGTGGGTTGAGGACACCCCCGCGGGGCTCAGTGAGTTCCCTCACGTGATCGTGAACCAGGCGCGTATGCAGCAGTACCTGCTGGAGTATGCCGCGCGCTCGGCGAGCCGGCTTGAGGCCGACTATGGCCTCGAGTTCGTTGGGTTCGAGATGGTCGAGGGCGATCGACCCGTGGCGGTCACCCTCCGGCGCACCGCGGGGATGAACGAGGGTGAGGAATTCGTCGTCCACGCCCGCTACGTCGTCGGATGCGACGGCGCCCGGAGCAACGTACGCCGGTCGCTCGGTATACGGCTCGAGGGCGACGCGGCGAACCACGCCTGGGGCGTGATGGACGTGCTCGCCACGACAGACTTCCCCGACTGGCGCACGAAGAACGTTGTGCAGTCGGCAGGCAAGGGAAGTCTTCTCATGATCCCGCGCGAGGGCGGGAACATGGTGCGCATCTACGTCGATCTGGGGGAGGTAGCCGCGGGAGACCGGGCCATCCGCGGCACATCGGCAGAGCAGCTCCGTGCGATTGCGAACGCGATCCTGGATCCCTATTCGATCGATGTGAAGGAAGTCGCTTGGTCGAGCGTGTACGAGGTCGGCCAGCGGGTTGCCAGAGGCTTCGATGATCTCGGTCCCGAGCCGCCGGCGAACGCCGTGCCCCACCTGTTCCTCGCGGGCGACGCATGCCACACGCACAGTGCAAAGGCGGGGCAGGGCATGAACGTGTCGATGCAGGATGCATTCAATCTCGGATGGAAGCTCGCCGCCGTGCTGCAGGGACGCTCGGATGCGTCGCTCCTCCGTACATACTCGGAGGAACGCCAGGCGATCGCGACCGATCTGATCGAGTTCGACAAACACTGGTCTGCATTCATAGCCCAGCCTTCGCGCGATCCCGAGCATCCCGAGCGCGGCGGGGTCTCGCCCGAGGAGATGCAAGCCGAGTTCGCTCGGCAGGGCCGGTACACCGCCGGCCTCGCCACCACCTATGCGACCTCGATCCTCACCGGAACGCTCGATCACCAAACCCTCGCAACGGGGTTCGAGGTCGGAGCGCGGTTCCATTCTGCCCCGGTGCGGCGTGTGGCTGACGCCCGGCTGATGCAGCTCGGACACGCGCACCGCGCCGACGGTCGCTGGCGTCTCTACGCGTTCGGTGACGAATCCGGAGCCGAACTACAAGACCTGCTCGCTTGGCTCGGCAGCGACGTGGGCTCTCCCGTTAACACGTTCCGCTCACCGCATGCCGACATCGACGCCGTTATCGACGTGCACGCGGTATTCCGGGGCTCGCATCACGACATCGACATGACCTCGCTGCCCGAGATTCTGCTGCCGATCTCGGGACCTCTCGGTTTGCAGGATTGGGAGAAGGCGTGGGCGGCCGACCCCGCCGACGACATCTTCGCGCGGCGCGGCATCGCCGCGGACGGGGCGATGATCGTCGTGCGTCCAGATCAATACATCGCACACGTGCTGCCGCTGACTGCACGCGACCAGCTGTGCGCGTTCTTCGGCGGTGTCCTGCGCCCGGTGTGATTGGCTGACACGATTGATGCCGTGACCGCCCACGACCTCCCCGAATCGATTGCCGAGCCGCAGCGGCACGTCGGCAATCTGATCCGCCGTGCCCAGCAGTTGCACTTGGCTACGTGGGCGCGCACGGTGTCTGCGGAGATCACCAGCGCGCAGTACAGCATCCTCGCTGTGTTGAACCGCCTCGGCGGAGCGAGCCAGCGCGAGTTGTGCGATGAAGTCGACCTCGACCGCTCCACCATCACTGACCTCGTTCGCCGGATGGAGCGTGCCGGGCTCATCAGCAGGCAGCGCGCGGACGGCGACGCGCGACGTAACGTCGTCACCCTCACCGAGCGGGGCGAGAGCGAGCGTCGTCGCCTCGCACCGCTCGTTCTTGAGGTGCAGCGCGAGCTGACCCAGCACATGGACCCCGCGGAGGCAACGGCGCTCTACCGCGCGCTGTGGTCGCTTCTCGAGCGATAGGGTCCGTGCTTACTCGGCAGCACCGGCTGTGGGCGCCGGCGGGCCGCCCCAGCCGGCGAGCGTCGCCGACTGCCACGGACCTGCGGCGCGGATCAATTTTCCGGTGAGGTCGGGGATCGCTCCAGGCAGTGCGGTCAAGCTGCTCGCGTTGCACGCTTGACCAGACGGGCTCGTTGTCCAGCCCGGCGGTCGTGATGCGACGCTGGGTGAGCGGACTATGCCGTGGCCGACATGCCCTCATTCGCCCTCCGGGCAATGAGACGTGCGAAGATCTGCGAACAACTGAATCCCCGCAGGCGTAGACGAACCTCCACGAGAATCATCGAGAAACCGCGCTACATCGAGTTGAACCCTCCTGCCGGACCGAGCAGCCTCGTCTGGACCGGATTCAGATCCCTCCGTCTCCGCGAGAATACAACTGATCAGGGTAATTTTCACGAGACGGCATCGAGGGGACTTTGCTCCGGTCCTGCACGGGCGCGCTTTGCCGCGCGGGGAGTTCGATGCGCAGAGCCGTTCCCTCGCCGAGAACGGACGATACGGAGACGTCTCCTCGATGCGCGCGAACGATTTCGCGGACGATGGCGAGCCCCAGACCTGTTCCCGCACCGCCTGAACTTGGGCGTTGGTGGCTCGGAAGAAGCGCTCGAAAACATGAGGGATGTCATCGGCCGGGATGCCCATTCCCGTGTCGGTGATGTCGATCGTGACGCTCGGGCTCCCATTCAGCCTTCTGGCCGCCATCACTTCGACATCCACGCATCCCGCAACCGGCGTGAATTTCACCGCATTCTCGATCACGTGCGTGAAGGTCTGTTCGAGCTGGTCCTCGTCGCCCTCGACGATCGTCGCGACGTCACCGCCGATCCTGAGGCTCACCTTCCGTGAGTGGGACAGAGGGCGCAGCGATTCCTCGACTCGGTGCAGCATCGCACCGATCTCGAATCGGCGCCCCCCTGGCTGAGACCGTCTTCGCTGACGAGGTTCCTAGTGGGCGAATGGACTGGCTCCTGCCCGTATGGGTGAAGGAGCTCGAAGCCGCCGAGGCGCGACTGTCCGATGCCCTGATGACGACCCCGGACCTGATGACAGCGAGTCTCTGACCGAGGCGGTCGCCACCCTTTGATAGGGCTGACTCGTCCACCCGATCAGATCGTGATCACCTTCGGTGCGACGAGGCCCTTCATCCCGTGCATGCCGAACTCGAGACCGTATCCCGATGCCTTCGTTCCCCCGAAGGGCACGGCCGGATTGAGCGTCCCGTGCTGGTTGATCCACACCGTGCCGCTCTCGAGGCGGTGGGCGACTCGCTCCGCTTCGACCGGGTCGCCCCACACGGAAGCGCCGAGTGCCTGTTCGGATGCGTTGGCCCGCCGTACGGCGTCGTCGAGATCGGTGTAGCGGATCACCGGTATCACCGGACCGAACTGCTCCTCGTCCACCAGCGGGGCTCCGTCCTCGATGTCCGCGACGATCGTGGGGCGGTAGAAGCGCGGTCCGAGCTCGGGGGCGGCCTCGCCGCCCGTCACGACACGTGCGCCCCGGGCGCGTGCATCATCGACCAGGTGCGAGACGATGTCGAACTGCTGGTCGGTGGACAACGGGCCGAGCTGGCTCGTCTCATCCAGACCGGGTCCGAGCGCCGCGCCCTCGGCCAGCATCGCCAGCTCCCGCACGACGTCGTCGTAGATCGCATCGTGTACGTAGAGCCTCTTGAGCGCCGCGCACGTCTGACCGGTGTTGATGAAGATCCCCCAGAACAGCCCCTGCGCGATCGCCGCGGGATCCGCGCTCGCCAGGACGATCCCGGGATCGTTTCCGCCGAGTTCGAGCGTGAGGCGCGCGAGATTGCCGGCCGAGCTCTTCACGATCTCCCGGCCGGTCTTCGTCGACCCCGTGAACATCACCTTGGAGATACCACGGTGACCGGCCAAACCCGCACCCACCTCGCGGTCGCCCGACACTCCGATCAGTACTCCCTCCGGCAGGTGACGGTTCATCAGCTCGATCAACGCCAGCACGCTGAGAGGGGTGTATTCGCTCGGCTTGGCCACAACCGTGTTGCCGACGCGCAGGGCAGGAGCGATCTGCCACATCGCGATGAGCGCGGGCCAGTTCCACGGGCTGATCGCCGCGACGACACCCAAGGGCACGTAGTGCAATTCCGAGCGGTTTCCCCCTGCTTCGAAGAGCACCTCGGGCTCGAGTTCGAGGTCTGCCGCGCTGCGCAGCCAGACGGCGCAGCCGGCCGCCTCGAAGCGCGCTCCCGCGCCGTTCAGCGGTTTGCCCTGCTCTCGAGCGATGATCTGCGCGAGCTCCTCCGCGTGTGCGTCGATCTCGTCGGCCGCACGGCGCAGGTAGTCGGCGCGCTCGCCCGACGAGAGCCCCGCCCATGACTGCTGCGCGGCATGCGCGCGCACCACCGCGCTGTCGAGATCCTCGATGGTGTGCACGCGTGCCCATCCGATGGTCTCACCGGTTGCGGCATCCGGGATCGCTCTGCCCTCGCGCTCGCCTACGGTGATGGCGTCGAGAAGTGTCGTCGTTGGCTCGGTCATGGTTCCTCCTAGAACTGACGTCGTTGTTGCGTTCGCGCCCGTCCTCTGGAGCCGGGGACGGGCCCCTGGCATGACTCGGGCCATGCCAGGGGTTCGCGGTCTGGTCTCCCCGCCTCGGGGATACGGGGGTCAGAACGGATACTGCCCCGGCTCGCGGCGCATCGTGATCCAGCGCGTCTCCGTGAAGGCCTCGACGTTCGCGCGTTCTCCGCCGTGACGCGAGCCTGTGCCGGAGGCGCCGACGCCGCCGAAGGGCGCGTTCGCCTCGTCGTTCACGGTCTGGTCGTTGATGTGCACGATGCCGGTGGGAATCTGCTTCGCCAGTTCGTACGCGCCGAGCGCATCACGGCTGACGATCCCGAGCGACAGCCCGTAGTCGGTGTCGGCGGCGATGCGCACGGCCTCCTCGTCGGTCGCATAGGCGACCACGGAGGCAACCGGGCCGAATACCTCTTCGCAGTAGGCGGCCGCGTCGCGCGACGGGTGGGCGAGCACGGTGGGTCGATAGAACAGTCCCTCGTAGGTGCCGCCCGCCGCGAGAGTCGCTCCCAGTGCCACCGACTCCTGCACGAGCGCGTGCACGCGGTCTCGCTGGGATGCATCGATGAGCGGGCCCAGGTGCACGTGCTCGGTGGCAGGATCTCCAACGGCCATCGACTCCGCTTTGGCCGCGAGCTTCGCGACGTATTCATCGAACAACGATTCGTGCACGATGTGCCTGCCGACGGTCATGCAGATCTGGCCCTGGTGCAGGAACGCGCCCCAGGCTGCCAAGTTCACCGCCTCGTCGACGTCCGCATCCGCCCGAACGATGAAGGCGGAGTTCCCGCCGAGTTCCAGGTGGGCGCGCGTCAGATGGCGGCCCGCGAGTTCCCCCACGATCCTGCCCGCCCGGGTGGAGCCGGTGAACGCGATGACGCGCACGCGCGGGTCGGCGACCATCGCCTCGCTCACATCGGCGCCGCCGGGAACGAGCTGGAGCAGGCCTGCGGGAAGCCCCGCCTCTTCGAAGATCCGCACCATCGAGACACCGCCCGTGATCACCGTGCGGGGGTCGGGCTTGAGGAGCACGGCGTTGCCGAGTGCGAGCGCGGGGGCGACCGCCCGAATGCCCAGGATCAGGGGGACATTGAACGGAGAGATGACACCGACGACGCCGACGGGCACCTGCTGGGCCAGTGACAGCCGCGGCTCTTCACTGGAAAGTATCGAGCCGAGCGGGGCAGAGGGGAGGGCTGAGGCCTCGTAGCACTCGGCAGCAGTGACGTGCAGCGCGAAACCGGCGAGTGCCGGGACGGCTCCCACCTCCCGGACGTTCCATCCCATGATCTCCTCGGCGTGCTGTTCCCACAGCTGTGCGGCTCTGCGCATCACGGCCGCGCGCACCGGGTGCGGCGTCGCGGCCCACTCCGCCTGCGCGCGGGCGGCGCCTTCGGCGGCGCGAGCGACATCGCCGGGTGAGGCCAAGCCGACCTTGGCGAGAGTTCTTCCGGTAGCTGGTTCGATGGAGTCCGCTTCACCGCCCTCCCCGACGATCCATTCCCCATCGATGTGGATCCGGCCGGAGAAGACCGACTCGTCGATGAGTGCGGGTTGGGTCATTTCGGTTGCGGGCATGGGGTGTATTCCTTCCGAGTTACCGACCAGCGGTAGTCGGCTGGCGCTGACTCTCCCGTAATAGGGCGGCGGCCGCCATCCCTCCCGAGCACGTGTGCGCGGCAGGGAAAGCGGGCTGCGCGCGTGGTCAAAGAGGCATCGCCGAGGGCGCAGACGTTCACGGGCCATGCCGATTAGCCGAGTACGCACGTGACTTGACCCGAGCCGCACGGTTGCCGGACGACGTCTTCTCCCCGGGGTCGATGAACCATAGCGTGGCGAATCCAGGCACCTACGACCCGGGCCCGGTCGCTCCGAGACGGCACCGCTGCCGCGACGGCGCGCGAAGCGAATGACATGGGCGTCACGCATCGACACTCTTGAAGGACGGCATCACATGACCAGAGAAGAACTCACGGCAACTCGCACCCCTCGCGGCGGATATCGCCGACTGGCACCGCTCCTTGCGCTGCCGGTCGTGCTCGTTCTCGCCTCGTGCGGGGGCGGCGGATCCTCCAATGCGGGTGGCGGGACGGGTAGCGCTGCACCCATCGACGCCGAATGCGGCAGCGTGCCGGTGGTCGCTCCGAAGGACCCGGATGGACTCATCGCGAAGATGCCGGAGGAGATCCAGACCGCCTTCAACGGATGGCCCGACACGGTCGAGGCGAGCGCCTGGTCGGACCTCGAGTCGAAGATCGCCGATGGGCCGATCACTGTCGGCTACCTGCAGCAGGACTCCGGCAGCCCCGTCGCGGCCTCGCTCGCCGCCGAGATCGACCGACTGTTCGCGAAGTCCAAGTCGGCTGGTGACGTCGCGGACCTCATCGTGGAGACTCCCGGTGGAACGGGGGGCGCGGTGACCGCCGCTGATCAGGTACGGGCGTTCGAGCAGCTCGTGCGCAAGGGTGCCGACATCATCATCGCCCAGCCGCTCTCGGGCGAGGCGCTCGTCGCGGCGGTGAACAGCGCGGGCGAGCAGGGCGTACCCACCGTGACCTTCACGGGCTATGTCGCATCGCCTTATGCGCTCAACATCACCCCGAACGCGTTCGACGGCGTCGCGCAGGCCATCTCGCGCGGCGCCGACATGATCGGCGGCGAGGGCAACGTCGTGATCATGCAGGGCATCGAAGGCATGACCGTGAACACGTCTTCCGTGTCCGCTGCCGAGCAGACCCTCGCGCTCTGCGAGGGGATCGAGATCGTGGGGAAGCCGGCCGGCAGCTTCAACGACCCGGGTGCGAAGTCCGCGATGGTGAGCTTCCTCGCCTCGAACCCGGAGGATGTCGACATGGTGTACCAGGTCGCCTCGATGGGCGCCGGAGTCTTTGCTGCGTTCGCCGACACGGGTCGTGACGATCAGCCGCTCGTCGTGGACAATCTCCCGACCGCGGCATCACTCGCCTGGTGGGAGCAACTGAGCCCCGACGGGTACAAGGGACTGGCGATGCCGGGCACGGGCACGCAGTTCGGTGAGGCGTTGTGGGATGTCGCACTGCGCACGATGCGAGGCGAGGGACCGAAGATCAATCAGATCGCCCTCCAGACGCAGTTCATCACGGCCGACAACGTCGACGAATACCTCGTACCCGGTGCGACCACGACATCCACGGAAGAGACCAAGACGGTCGGATCGCTCCTGCCGGCCGACTACCTCGACGGTTACTTCACGCACCCCGCATCCTGATCGATATCGGGGCGGCGCCCGCGGTGACGCGGCGCCGCCCCGCCCGCGACGTCAACAAGGAGGCAGGGCAGTGACGATCACCCCAACAGAACAAGGCTCACGTGCTTCCGCCGATCCCGATCGCGCTATCCTGCGCGTCGAATCGGTGAGCAAGCGTTTCGGCCCCACCATCGCTCTTCGTGACGCATCCCTCGATGTGCGCGCTGGCGAGATCCATGCTCTGGTCGGAGAGAACGGATCCGGAAAGTCGACTCTCGTGAAGATCCTCAGCGGGGTCCACGCACCGACCAGCGGAACAATCGCGGTCACAGGCCGCTCGGAGCGGCGGTTCCGCTCGCCTGCCGAGGCTCAAGCAGCCGGTATCTTCACCGTCTTCCAGGAAGTGCTTTCGATCGAGAGCCGGAGCGTGCTCGAGAACCTCTGGCTCGGCTCCGACGGTCTCTTCGCTTCACGACTCAGCCGCGAAGAGCGGATGGGTCGTGCCGAGGACGTGCTCGCGGAACTCCTCGAATCGCCGCCGTCGTTGAGTGCTCTCGTCGAGGACCTCACCTTGAGCGAGCGCCAGGTGTGCTCCATCGCGCGGGCGCTGCTCCGCGACCCGCAGGTGCTGATCCTCGACGAGGCGACGTCCGCTCTGGACTACGACAGTCGCACGCGCTTGTTCGCCACGGCGCGTCGGCTTCGGGACGAAGGCAAGGGGTTGGTGCTCATCACCCACCGCATGGATGAGGTCGAGGAGATCGGCGACCGCATCACCGTCCTCCGTTCGGGCGTCACGGTCGGAACCCTCGATCAGGGGGAATGGACCGTTCCCGGCCTCGTCGAGATGATGACGGGAGGAGACCATCTCGCTCCTGCCGACGTTCGGGCCGAGGTTCGCGAGCGGCGTCCCGCGGGCGAGGTGGTGCTGCGCGCCCGCGATGTCGCCCTCGCCCCCGGGAGCGCGCCCGTGACGCTCGACGTGCGCGCGGGCGAGATGCTCGGCCTGGCCGGGCTGGAAGGCCAGGGTCAGGACGTGTTCCTTCGCGCCCTCGCCGGGTTCGGCCAGGAGACCGGCGAGGTCGTGAGGGTCGACGGTTCCGACGAGCGGGTCATCACGAGCCACGCCTCGGCGCACCGCGAAGGCATCGCCTACGTGCCACGTGAGCGTCGGGCGGAGTCGCTGTTCGAGTGGATGTCGATCCTCGATAACTTCGCGATCTCGACGATCGCCGACGACGCACGGGGTGGATTCGTGCGGGCGAGCCGGACGACACGTCGCTTCGAAGAGTACGTCGAGCCGCTGCGCATCAAGTACGGGCGCGCGACCGACGCCATCACGACCCTGAGCGGAGGAAACCAGCAGAAGGTCGTCATCGCCAGATGGCTGGCGACACGACCTCGGATCCTGCTGCTCAATGACCCGACCCGTGGCATCGACATCAATGCGAAGCGCGACCTGTACCGGCTGCTCGCCGATCTCACCGCCGAGGGGCTGGCGGTCGTCATGCTCTCGACGGAGGTCGATGAGCACATCGAACTGATGGACCGGGTCCTCGTCTTCAACGGTCACGAGTGCAGCGCCGTCCTCGACCACGCGGAACTCACCCGCGAGGCCCTCGTATCCAGCTTCTTCGGCAGGGAGAACGCACTATGACCATCCTGGCGCCACCGCGCGGCACGCCATCACGACAGATCCCCACAACACTGAGGGCCTTCTTTCGCCGACACCCGGCTGCCTTCGCCGCGATCCTCGCGCTTCTGATGCTCGTCGTGAATCTCGTCCTCCAGCCCGACTTCGGGCCGGTTCAGCAGCTCGCCGCTTTCGCGCCGCTCGCGCTGGCCGCGATGGCGATGGGTGCGACGATCGTCGGGGGCGGCGTGGACCTCTCGATCAGCCCGCAGATGACGCTCTCCTCGATACTCCTCGTCGGCTACCTCACGCCGGCGGGGCTCGGCGGGTACGTCGCGATTCCGATTCTCGTCGCCGTCGGCGCCCTCATCGGTACCGTGAACGGACTCATCGTCATCGGGTTGCGGCTGCCGCCGATCGTGGCGACGCTCGCGTCGATGTTCGTGCTCATGGGCGTGAATCTGCGGCTCGCACCTACCCCGTTCATCCTGTTCGAAGGGTGGGTGCTCGATCTTGCGCGCACGGTGTGGTTCGTTCCGGGAGCGCTGTTCCTCGTCGGGATCCCGTTGGCGCTGTGGTACCTCCTCATGCGGACCGCCTACGGGCGCAACCTCTACGCCGCTGGAGGCAATGACGCCACGGCGTACTCGGCAGGCATCAACGTGGCAGTGGTGCGCCTCATCGCCTATTCCATCGGAGGGATTCTCGCCTCGATCGGTGGTATCGCACTGACAGCGCTGGTCAGTTCCGTGGACGCAACCGCCAGCGGCGCCTACACCATCGGGGCGATCGCGGCCGTTGCCCTCGGCGGCATCAGCCTGCTCGGGGGCCGCGGCGGCATGCTCGGGGCTCTGGTCGGTGCTGCCGTGATCTTCCTCGTGCAGAACATGCTCACCCTCTTCAACGTCTCCCAGGTGTGGCTCAACCTCGTGTTCGGTGCCCTGCTGCTGTTCGCGGTCATCATGGGCGCCGTGCTGGCAGCATCCCCGAAGGAGGACCGTCGATGACCGCCCTGACCACCGAAGCCGTCGCTACCGAGATCGCGAAGAGGCGGCCACGGATGCTGGCAGCCGCACTGCGTCTTCAGGAGCGGTTTCCCGTGCTCCAGCTGGCGATAGCGGTCGCGGCATTCATCGTGGGGGCGACGACGCTCGACGGGTTCGCCCGCCCCACGAGTATCGTGTCCGTGCTCGTGCTTGCATCGCTCGTCGCGCTGGCGGGCATGGGACAGACGCTCGTCGTGCTGATCGGCGGCTTCGACATGTCGGTAGCCAGCTTCCTCGTCGTCGGAGCTGTCGCCGTCACCCAGCTGCCCGCGACCTTCGGCATACCGGTCGGAGTCTCCGTTCTCCTCCTGATCCCTTTCACGCTCGTGCTCGGCGCCTTCGTCGGGTGGGTCTGCCATCGCTTCAAGATCGAGCCTCTGATCGTGACGCTCGCGATGGGGACCTTCGCGCTGGGGCTCGTGCAGGTGCCGACCGAGGGCATGATCGCCGGCGGAGCGCCCGAGTGGCTGCTCGCGCTCACCTCTCTTCGTTCGACCACCTTCGGGCTTCCTTTCCCTCCGATCCTCGCGATCTGGCTGCTGCTGACCATCGCGATGGGTGTGTTCATCCACCGGACGGTGGCGGGCCGGCGGCTCCAGGCGACCGGGGCGAATGCTCGGGCCGCGTCGTACGCGCTCATCCGCGTGAGGCGCGTCTGGATCCTCGTTTTCGCGACCAGCGCCTTGATGGCTTCGCTCGCCGGAATCGCGCTCGCGTCGTTCTCGGGAACGGTCAACACCGCTATCGGTGGCCCGTACCTGTTCCAGAGTCTGGCCGCGGTCATCATCGGCGGAACCGCGTTCGGCGGCCCGGGCGACTACACCCGTACCGTCGTCGGCGCGGTGATGCTCACCATCATCACGACCGTCCTGATCGGGCATGGCCTCGCCACGAGTGACCAGCAGATCCTCTACGGGCTGGTGATCCTTCTCGCGATGGTCATCTACGGACGCGGACGCAGACTCGCGGACCGCGTATGACCCCGGCTCCGATCCAATCTGTTCGCCACACCGACCACCCCACCAGATAGAGGAGACCGATGATGACCCATGCAGGCACGAGAGAAGACTGGCAGGTGCCCCATCTGTCCGCGCTCGACAAGCCGTCGCTGATCGAGCTGTTCGCCGAGTTGTCGCCCCCCGCGGTCGGAGAGATGAAGGGGGAGTATGCCGGCTTCGACTACCTCGGACAGAGCGAAGACACCTTCGCGGCGGCGCTCGGGCGCATCCAGGCCGGCGGGGGCACATTCTGGCTGGGCAAGGGCTTCCCGGGGGAGGAGGACGGCGGGGCATCCGGGTACAACCGCATCCGCAACGCGGACGGTTCGGTGTCCCGGAAGGACCGGTTCGGAATCCACCGGGGCATCTCGCCGATCGACGGCAAGCCCACGCTCCTGCTCAAGTACAGCGACTTCGACA
This sequence comes from Microbacterium sp. BR1, assembly GCF_002812725.1. Lineage (GTDB taxonomy): Bacteria > Actinomycetota > Actinomycetes > Actinomycetales > Microbacteriaceae > Microbacterium. The sequence goes on from NZ_NMUN01000001.1 coordinate 86,521, forward strand.
ACCCGGCCGGTTCGATCGGCTTCCTGGACGAGGTGCGCAAGGTGAACGACAGGCTCTTCCTGTGCACGGGGACGCCCGAGGAGGGCCGCGGGGAGGTCGGGTTCTTCTTCCTCGCCGGTCCCCCGGTGAAACACGAGGGACCCGACGACCCGGGCAGTGAACTGCTCGCTGCCGCGGACCGATGAGGGCCGCACTGGTCGCCGCGCCCGGCGACGGCTTCCGCCTCGCCGACGTCGACCTTGCAGATCCGATCGGACGCGAGGTGGTGATCGAGGTACGCGCCAGCGGACTCTGCCACAGTGACCTCTCGATTGCGCAGCACGGCATGGGGTTTCCCATGCCGGCCCTCCTCGGACACGAAGTGGCGGGAGTCGTCGTCGAGGTCGGACCGGATGCGAGCGCCGTGTCGGTGGGTGACCGCGTGGTGGTGTGCATGGTCGCCGGATGCGGCCTTTGCGCGGAGTGCCGTAGCGCGCGCCCGTACCGCTGCACGCAGGTGGCGCGCCTCGAGCGCTCACCCGACGATCCGTCGCGGCTCGGTGTCGACGGCGAGCGCGTGACGCAGTTCATGGGGGTGGGCGGGTTCGCCGAGCGTGTGCTCGTTCACGAGAACCTCGCGATACGGCTGCATGCCGACGTGCCGTTCGAGGTGGCATGCCTGCTCGGTTGCGGTGTCGTCACGGGTGCGGGCGCGGCGATCAACACGGCCTGCGTTCGCCCCGGAGACACCGTCGCGGTCATCGGCTGCGGCGGCGTGGGGCTGAACACCATTCAGGGTGCGGCCCTGGCCGGGGCGTCTCGCATCATCGGGGTCGACCTGCATCCCGCCAAGCTCGCGCTTGCCCGGTCGTTCGGCGCGACCGATGTGGTCGATGCATCCGGTACGAATGCGGTCGAGGCGGTGCGCGAGCTTACCGGCGGAGGGGTGACCCACGCGTTCGAGGTCATCGGTCTCAAGACGACCGCGGAGCAGGCGGTACGGATGCTCGCCGTCGGTGGAGGCGCATTTCTCATCGGTGTGCAGAAGCCGGGAACGGTACTCGACGTCGATCTGTTCTCGGACATCATCCTGCCGCAGCGACGCATCATCGGCGTCTCGATGGGGTCGACGAACCCGCATGTCGATATCCCGATGTTCGCCGAGCTGTATCTGCAGGGCCGACTCCAGCTCGACGCGCTCGTCTCGCAGCGCATCGCCCTGGAGGACCTGAACGCGGGTTACGACCGGCTCATGAGCGGGGAGGTCGCGCGGTCGGTGGTCACCGCGTTCTGAGGGTCGACGCCCGCCGCACGGCTGTCCCACAGCATGGAACCGTCCCATGCTGTGGGACAATCTCGGCGGCCGGGCGAGGGGCCGCCCTAGCGTTGCACCACCTAGTTGATTGCAACGACGCACAGCGGGAGCGAGGCCATCCATGCAGCATCCAGTCGAGCCTTCGGAGTCCCGGGGCGTGATGACATCCGTCGCCCACAGCATGGATGCGTTCAACGCCCTCGTGCAGGCGTCGTTCATGCCGTTGGAGGTCACGACCTCGCGCCCCGATTTCACGGGGCGCATCCGGGCCGCACGGCGGGACGACGTCTACTGCTACGAGATCGCCGCCAACGAGCACATCGTGCAGCGCACCCCGAGGATGATCGAGACCACCACGACGGGAGAGTTCTACAAGCTCAGTACGATGCTCTCCGGCACCTCCATCGTGCTCCAGGACGACCGCGAGGCCGTGCTCGGTGTCGGCGATGTCGCCCTTTACGACACGACTCGCCCGTACACGCTGATCTCGTCCGAGGGGGCCCGCACCGCTGTCGTGATGCTGCCGAGGCAGCAGGTCGAGCTGCCCCCGGGAATCGTGCGCCAGCTCACCGCCGTCCGCCTCTCGAGCGATCACGGCATGACCTCGATCATCTCGCCCTTCATCGCGTCGCTTGCCGCGGACCTGCATCAATTCGAGTCGTCGGCCGGGGCCCGGCTCGCGCGCAACCTCGTCGATCTCGTGACGACGATGCTTGTGAGTGAACTGGACATCGACGACGAGGAGACATCGCGCCGGGCACTCCTGCGGCGAGTGTGCGCATACATTGACGACAACCTCGGCGATCCCGCCCTGGGGCCGGGGAAGATCGCCGCGGCACATTTCATCTCGGTCCGCTATCTTCAGGTGTTGTTCCAGCGTGAGGGGACGACGACATCCGCCTGGATTCGACAGCGCCGGCTCGAACGCTGCCGCCGCGATCTCACGGACCCTGTCATGGCGCAGTGGCCCATCGCGGGTATCGCCGCCCGATGGGGCTTCCTCGAGCCGACCCACTTCAGCCGCGTCTTCAAGGACCACTTCGGTCGAAGCGCGCGTGACATCCGCGCCGCCGGACAGCAGGCCGCTTAGCGCCCGGGTTGGTGCGCGCACCGTCAACAGTCGTGCGAGCGCGGTCAAACGGGGTCGTGCGCATCGCGTTTAGCGTGGAGACAAAGCTCGTACGGCCGAAGGAGGACGCGATGGTGCAGGCGCTCGTACTCGATGAGGTGGGCGGCACGTTCCGCACCGCGGATGTGCGACTCGCGTCGCCGATCGGTCGTGAGGTGCTCGTAGACGTCAAGGCGAGCGGGCTGTGTCACAGCGATCTGACGGCGAGTTCGCTCGGCGGTTTCGCGCTACCCGCAATTCTCGGACACGAGGTCTCGGGCGTCGTGAAGCAGGTAGGTCCGGATGTCGTCGACCTGGTCCCGGGTGACCATGTCGTGGCCTCCCTGCAGTCGCACTGCGGCAGTTGCGCCGCCTGTCTGCGTGGCGACATCAACATGTGCAGCCAACCGGCGTTCGTGACACGGGCACCGGGCGAGGAGGCCCGCGTCACGCTGGACGGCGCCGCCGTCACGCCCGTCGTCGAGCTCGGCGGCTTCTCCGAGCAGATCCTCGTCCACGAGAACAACCTCGTACGCATCGACGAGGACATTCCGCACGAGGTCGCATGCATCCTGGGTTGCGGCGTGCTGACGGCCGCGGGCGCCGTTCTCAACGCCTCCAAAGTGCCGGCCGGTGCGTCCGTCGCCATCTACGGTTGCGGCGGCCTCGGCCTCGCAGCGATCCAGGCGGCACGTATCGCCGGAGCCTCGACGATCGTCGCCGTGGACATCTCTGACAGCAAGCTCGAACTCGCCGTGCGCATGGGCGCGACCGCCCGCGTGAACTCATCGACGACGGAACCGGTTGCCGCGGTACGCGAGGCGACGGGGGGCGGGGCCGACTTCGTCTTCGACTTCGTGGGCCGCCCCGAGGTGACCCGGCAGGCATACGACTCGGTCGGTCGAGCGGGAGAGCTGGGCGTCGTCGGAATCAACATGCCGGGGGCGACGCTGGAGATCAGCATCGGACCCGAGTTCATCTGGAACCAGGTCCGCATCCGGCCGATCTTCAACGGATCAGGCAACTTCAAGACGGACATCCCGCGTTACGTCTCGCTGTACAACAGCGGCGTGCTCCACCTCGACGAACTCGTCTCCCGCACGATCTCACTCGAGCAGGTCAACGATGCCTACGCGCACATCCACGAGCATGTCGGACGAACGGTGGTGACGTTTCCCTGACGCACGCACCGGGCCCCCGAGGCCGTGGGGGCCCGGCTGTCGTGTCCGCAAACGGCTGGGAGCGCGCGCGATACGGTCCCTCGAGTGGCTACGCTCAACCCATGTCCTCGATTCCGGACGAGCACACCCCGGAATTCGAGGGCGTGCCGAGGGTGCTGGCTCGGACCGTGCACCTGCTGCGCTGCTTCACGTACGCGGACGACACGCTGTCGGTGCGTGAGCTGGTTCAGCGTTCCGGGTTGCCCCGGTCGACCGTGCATCGCATCACGGGCGACCTCGTCCACCTCGGCCTGCTCACCCGGACCGCGAGCGGGCGTTACGCGATGGGGACCCTCGTCTGGGAACTCGGGCAGTTCTCGCACATCAGTGTGCGCCTACGCCTGGCCGCGCAGGATCATCTGACACGGCTGTACGAGGCGTGCGGTGAGAACGTGTTCATCGCGGTCATGACGACGACGATCCCCGAGACGGCGCAGGTGATGTTCGTCGGGCACGTCCGCGGTCCGCGGTCCGTGCCGGTGCTCGCCCACGAAGGCGGGCGGTTTCCTCTCCATACGACGGCCAGCGGGCGCGCGCTGGTCTCGGCGCAGTCGCCGGACTGGATCGAACGCTATCTCGCCCGGATCTTCGACGGTGAGACGAAACGTTCCACGGTGGGGCAGGCGCGTCTACGCGCGACGATCGCCGCGGCCCGGAGCCGCGGATATGCGACGCAGCTGGGCGAGGTGGACGCCGGCGCCGCGGGCATCTCGGCGCCGATCCCGTCCGGTCTCGACACGCCGACCGCCGTCGTCACGATCGCTGCATCCTCGGAGCACTGGGATGAGCGGCGGTACGCCTCGATGCTGCGGGTGACGGCGCACGCCATCGCGAAGGACATGCACGAAGGGCTCTGACGCGCCGCGCCGCTACGGCCGGACGATGAGCCGCGGCTCCACGAGCACGTGCTCGGGCGCTGCCTCGCTGTCGCGCAGCGCGATCACGTTCCCCGTCGGCCCCATCAACAGGTCGAGCGCGCCCGCCGCGACGAGCTCGGGCGACTGCTCGACGCTCGAGATGCCCAGGGCCTCGGCCACGGGGGTGTTGTCGAATCCGATGATCGGAAGCGCTCGGCGGCCGGCGTCGGCGGCGGCGAGATGCGCGCCGACCGCGAGGGCGTCGCTGACGCACACGAGGGCGTCGAGCTCGTCGATGGTCCGGCCGTCGGCGAAGGCCGCGGTCATGACGGCGCGGGCGTCGGCGAGGCCGTCGACGGTCTCGAAGCGCGGACCGGTGGCCGAGGCCTCCGCCATCGCCTCCCGCCAGCCCCGCTCGCGGTCGTCGCCCGTGCCGCCGTCGCTCGGCCAGCCGAGAAACCCGACGCGGGGTCCCGCCGTCGCCAGCGCGTGACGCGTCGCGGCACGGGTACCGGCGGCCCCGTCGACGTCGACCCACGTGTGGGTCGAGCGATACACGTCGCCGCCTCCCCATGGTCGCCCGAAGGAGACGAAGGGCATGTCCCGCTCTGCCAGCCACCCGGTGCGCGGGTCGCCGAAGAACGTCCCCGTCACGACGACGGCGTCGATCTCGCCGCCGTCGATGAGGTCGCCGAGACGCTCCATCTCCTCCTCCGCCGTCCGGGCGCTGTAGAGCAGCACGCGCATGCCTCGTTCGCTCGCACGCTCGGTGAGGGCGTGCACGAAGCGGTCGAGGAGCACGCCCGAGATGCCGCCGGTGTAGGGATCGAGATGGATGCCGATGGTCGAGCTGCGGCGCGTGCGCAGGCGCCGCGCGGCCGCGTGGGGGCGGTAGCCCAGCTCCGCGATGACATGGGCGACGCGCTCCCGAGTGGACTCGCGGACGATCTCGGGGGAGTTGAGCACATTGGAGACGGTCTGGCGCGAGACCCCGGCGACGCGGGCGACGTCCTCGACGGTGGGCGCCTTCGCCATCTCCGCGCCTCCCGGGCCTCGGCTGCGCGGGGAGAGTGCGGCAGCGCCGCCCCCGCACATGAACGTTCAAATCGTTACGTCCAGGCTACCCCGAGTGACTTGACATGCATCGTCATGCCCTCATAGCGTGCTCTTAGCGGGCAAATTTGATCGTTCAAACTTGTCCCTCCGGCCTCACTGCGGGAGGCCCTCGTGACCTCATCAAAGGAGAGAGACATGACACGGCACACCATCCGGAACGTCATCGGGGCGGGAGCGTTCGTCCTCGTCGGCGCGCTCGCGCTCACGGGATGCGGCGGCTCGAGCTTCGACCTTCCATCCGGCGTCGACGGTGAACTCACGTCCTCGGACGACGCCCTCACGATCCTCATCGGCTCCAGCGGCGAGGCCGAGACCGTCGCCGTCGAAGAGGCCGTCGCGGCCTGGTCCGCCGAATCCGGCGTGGATGCGACGGTGCAGGTCGCGAACGACCTCGCGCAGCAGCTCTCGCAGGGATTCGCTGCCGGGTCCCCGCCCGACCTGTTCTACCTGTCGACGGATCAGATCGCGGGCTACGCGGGAAACGGCTCGCTCATGCCCTACGGCGATCTGCTCTCGAACAAAGACGACTTCTACCCCTCGCTCGTCGAGAACTTCACGGTGGACGGCGAGTTCTACTGTGCGCCCAAGGACTTCTCCACCCTCGCGCTCGTCATCAACACCGAGCTGTGGGCCGCGGCGGGACTGACGGATGCCGACATCCCCACGACGTGGGAAGAGCTCGACGCGGTGGCGGCGACCCTGAGCTCGGGTGGCACGGCCGGCCTCGCCTTCGGTACGGAGTACCAGCGCATCGGCACATTCATGGCTCAGGCCGGCGGCGGCCTCGTGGTCGACGGGGAAGCCGTGGCGAACAGCTCCCAGAACGTCGAGGCGCTCGAGTACGTCAAGGCGGGCCTCGAGGCGGGCACCTTCGCCTACGCGTCGGATCTCGGCGCGGGCTGGGGCGGCGAGGCCTTTGGCAAGGGACTGGCGGCCATGGTCATCGAGGGCAACTGGATCGGCGGGGCGATGAGCAACGACTTCCCCGACGTCGAGTACGTCGTTGCGGAGCTGCCGGCGGGCCCGTCGGGCAAGGGAACTCTGCAGTTCACGAACTGCTGGGGAATGTCGGCGGACAGCCCCAACCAGGAAGCGGCGCTCGACCTCGTCGAGCACCTGACGACCGCGGATCAGCAACTGGCCTTCTCCGACGCGTTCGGTCCGATGCCATCCGTCATGTCGGCAGCGGATGCCTGGACGGAAGCCAATCCCGACCTGGCAGCGTTCTTGAACGGCGCGGAGTATGCCCAGTTCCCGCCGAACAGCGACGGCGCGAGCGACGTGATCGCGGACTTCAACGCCCAGCTGGAGTCGCTGAAGACGGGTGACCCCGCGTCGATTCTCGACTCCGTGCAGGGGAACCTCGAGGCCGTGGTCGGCTGACCATGACCACTCGGGTCACCGCCTCCCGCGCCGGATCCCGCAGGTCGGGGATCCGGCGCGGCGAGGCCGCCGCCGGATGGATCTTCACGGCCCCCGTGATCGTCATCCTGGGCGTCTTCCTGCTCGTCCCGGTGCTGATGGCGCTCTGGGTGAGCTTCTCCGACTGGACGGGAAGGGGGAGTCCCCTCTCCGGCGATGTCGGCTTCGTGGGCTTGGACAACTACGCGGCCGTCACGAGCGGCGGCGGTCTCGCCGAGCGGGACTTCGGCATCGCGATGCGCAACAACGCCTGGTACGTGCTGCTGGTGGTGCCGCTCCAGACGATCCTGTCGTTGTTCCTCGCGGTGCTCGTCAGCCGCGCGATCCTCCGCGGCCGCGGCTTCTTCCGCACGGCCTTCTACTTCCCCTCCATGACGAGCTCCGTCGCGATAACGGTCCTGTGGCTCTTCCTGTTCTCCACGACCGGGGTCGTCAACCAGGTGCTCTCGTGGGTCGGCATCTCGGGTCCGAACTGGTTCAGCGACCCGCGGGGGATCGTCCACGTGGCGCTGGGAGCCGTCGGCGTGCAGGAGGGACCCGATTTCCTCGCCTCGGGCTCGTTCCTCGGCATCAGCGCCTGGGAATGGCTCTCCGGTCCATCGGTGGCGATGAGCGCCTTCATCCTGATGGCCGTCTTCACCACGAGCGGCACGTTCATGCTTCTCTTCGTCGCGGCGTTGCAGAACATCGGGACGGAACTCGGCGAGGCAGGCATGATGGACGGCGCGAGCGGGTGGCAGCGGTTCCGTCTCATCACGCTGCCGCAGTTGCGTCCGACGCTGTTCACCGTGCTGACGCTGGGATTGATCGGCTGCTGGCAGGTCTTCGACCAGATCTACACCGGAACCCAGGGCGGACCGGCGAAGACGACGCTGACCCCGGCGTACCTCTCGTACGACTCGGCATTCATCGGTCAGGACTGGGGAGAGGGCGCGGCGATCGCGTTCATCCTCTTCGTCATCATCATCGCGTTCACGATCCTGCAGCGCTGGGTCCTGCGTGAGCGCCCGGTATCGAAGCGTCGCGCCGCGCAGTATCAGCCCAAAGGGACGAAGCGTCGCGCCGCGCAGTATCAGCCCAAAGGGACGAAGCTATGACCGACACCGCCCTCGCTGAAGCCGAGGTCCTGATCCAGGACCGGCCCGCCCGTCGCCGCGTGCGGCGCTACGGCGGGCGCGTGATCGCGGCCCAGCTCGCGCTCTACGCCCTGCTGGCCGCCCTCGCGCTCGTGTACGTCTATCCGTTCCTCGTGCAGGTCGCGACCTCGTTCAAGACGGATGCCGAGGCGGCCTCGGACCCGATCTCGCTGATCCCGAGCATCTGGTCGCTGGCGGCGTACGACCTGCTGTTCACCCGCAGCGACTTTCCGCTCTGGTTCATGAACAGCGCGATCGTCACCGTCACCGTCACGCTCGGGCGCGTGTTCTTCGTATCCCTCGCGGGGTATGCGCTGGCGCGGCTGCAGTTCCGGGGGCGCACCGTGATCTTCGCGCTCGTGGTGGCGGTCATGGCCGTGCCGGGGGTCGTGCTCCTGATCCCCAAGTTCCTCGTGCTCAACCAGATCGGCCTCTACGACACCTACGCGGGCATGATCCTGCCACTGCTGGTGGATGCCGCCGGGGTCTTCATCATGAAGAACTTCTTCGAATCGATCCCGTCCTCGGTCGAGGAGCAGGCCCGCATCGACGGCGCGGGCCCGTTCCGCGTGTTCTGGTCGATCGTGCTGCCGATGGCGCGCCCCGCGCTGATCACGATCGTCATCCTGTCCTTCCAGGGATCGTGGAACGAGCTCAGCCACTTCATCGTCGCGACCCAGTCTCCAGACCTGACGACGCTCACGAAGGGCGTGGCGTCCCTCGCCTCGGGGCAGCTGAGCCAGGGCAGTCAGTACCCGGTCAAGCTCGCCGCCGCGGCGATCATGACGATTCCCGTCGCGATCGTGTTCTTCGTCTTCCAGAAACGCATCATGAACACCACAGAAGGAGCAGTAAAGGGATGACCGATGCCCGCATGTCCATCGACGCGCCCCCCGTGCAGCCACTCATCAGCGACGCCCTGATCGTCCTGCGCGCCCCGACCCAGGTGTGGTCGGGACGCGACGGGGATGTTCGCGCAGACGATCCCGATCGTGCGATCGACGGGGTGTTCCACGGAGACGTGCGGTACTTGCGGGAGGCATCCCTGACATACGACGGCGCGAGGCCGGAGTGGATCTCCGCATCCCCGGAGAGTGCCTCGCGCGCCTTGTTCGGCGGGATCATGCGGCGCTTGGACGACCCCACACCCGACCCGAAGGTGAGGGTGGTCCGCGACCGGATCGTGGAGGCGGGAAGCGTGCACGAGACGATCTCGCTGCGCTCTCACGTCGGGCACCCGATCGAGACCGTGCTGCGCGTGCGGCTCGTGCCCGAGTTCGCCTCTCTCCACGATGTCAAGGGCGGCATGGCCGGGCCGCGCGCATGGTCCGCCGAGCAAGGGACCGCCCGGGGCGCGGCCCCCGTCGTCACCGTGTCGTCGATGGACCAGTCCTTCGCGGTGACCGCGCCCGAGGCATCCGTCGAGGTCACTGACGATGCGATCACGCTCGTGTGGAGCGTGCGGATTCCCGCGCGCGGCACGGTGGAGGTCGCGTGGTCCGTCGCGCTCGAGGACCCGACGCTCGTGGTGCAGGGTGCCGCGAGCGCCATCGAGTGGCGCCCCGTGTCGCCCGCGGGCACGCACGACGGCCGCGGGGTGGACCCCCGTGTCGAGCGCTGGCTCGACGCGGCCCTGGGCGATCTCGATGCGCTGCGGCTCGCTCTCCCCGATCATCCGCACGACGAGTTCTACGCGGCCGGCGCCCCGTGGTTCTTCACCCTCTTCGGGCGTGATTCGCTGTGGGCCGCGCGGCTCGCCCTGCCCGTCGACACGCGGATCGCGGCATCCACGCTTCGCGTCCTCGCCCGGATGCAGGGCGAGGACACCCATGCTGCGACGGCCGAGCAGCCGGGCAAGATCCTGCACGAGCTGCGGGCGACGCCCCTCGAGATGCCGGGAGAGGGCATCGTTCTGCCCCCGGTGTATTTCGGCACGGTCGATGCGACCGCGCTATGGGTGTGCCTCCTCTCGGATGCCTGGGCGTGGGGCATGCCCGACGGCGAGGTGCGCGCCCTCGTGCCCGCGCTGCGATCCGCGCTCGGTTGGCTCGTCGATCACGGCGACAGCGACGGCGACGGGTTCATCGACTACGTCGACGAGTCCGGCCACGGTCTCGCGAACCAGGGGTGGAAGGACTCGGGGGATTCGATCCAGTGGCGCACGGGAGAGCTCGCGGAGGGGCCGATAGCCCTGTGCGAGGTGCAGGGGTACGCGTACGAGGCCGCGCTCGCCGGCGCATCCATCCTCGAGCGCCTCGGCGAGTCCGGATATGACGAGCTGCGGTCCTGGGCCGCGGGGCTGAGGGAGCGCTTCGCCGAGTCGTTCTGGGTGGAGACCCCGGAGGGGCGGTATCCCGCCGTCGCGCTCGATGCGCACAAACGTCCGGTCGATACCCTGACGAGCAACATCGGCCACCTGCTCGGCACCGGCATTCTTGATCCGGCCGACGAGCGCGCGGTGGCAGAACTCCTGCTCGGGCCGAGCATGCTGTCGGGATTCGGGGTGCGGACGATGTCGACGGATGCCGCGGGGTATTGGCCCCTCAGCTATCACGGCGGCAGCGTGTGGACCCACGACTCCGCGATCGTCGCGCACGGCATGGCGCGTGCGGGCCTGGGGGAGGCCGCTGCGACGGTCGTCGACGGATTGCTCGAGGCGGCCGAGGCCTTCCGGTTCCGGATGCCGGAGTTGCACAGCGGCGACCCCCGTTCGGAGACGCGTACACCGACCCCGTATCCCGCGGCGTGTCGCCCGCAGGCCTGGTCCGCGGCCGCCGCCGTCGTCGCGGCGCAGGTGTCCCGAGGGGCCGTTCCGGGAGTCTTCGCGGGCTGACGGGCTCGTCGGTCGGGTGAGCAGATGCGTCGGGGGTGGCGGGCGGGGCCGCATACCCGCCTCTCAGCGGACGGGCCAGCAGATCTGCGTGCGCCACTTCGTCGCATCGGGCTCGACTTCCGGATCCGTGAGGTAGCTCTCCCACATCACGTCGCCGACGTCGAGGTGCGTGTCGGTGAAGTAGCGCTGCAACTCGGCGTACGTGCGCTCCATGGTGTCGAACGGGCCGACGTGCACCGCCTCGACGGTCCTCCCGCCCGGCAGCATGCCCGGCTTCACGTCACCGACCGACGCGATCACCGAGGCGACAGGGAAACCGGCTTCGACATCCACGGTCTCGCCCGGCTGGCCGTAGTACTTGCCGAACGGCGCTCCGCTGGGGTGGATGCCCTGAGCTTCGAGCGCCTTCATGGTGTGCTCGAACGCGCGGGAGAAGAACTGCGTCAGTTCGGACATCGGCACCCGCTCTCGGACGCCCGCAGTGAGTTGTTCAGGACGGTCGACGACAGTGATGGTTGTCATCTTTCGAGACTCGTAGGTCAGGGCGGCGCATGCCAGGGCCGAAGGTCCCGCGCCGTTCGCCCGCGGTCCACGACGAACTCTCGAGGATCAGGCGATCTTCGACTGATCCGTCAGCCGGTGCCACTCGCGGTTGTGGTAGACCAGCGGCTGACTCGCCGAGTCGCCCGGGTCGGCCGCTTCCGACTCAAGCGCGAGCGCGGCCACCACGGTTGAGCCGCCCGCCTCCATCTTGTTCACCACACGTCCCCGGATCCATGCGTGCGCTGCCGGGAAGTACGGCTCTCCGGTGGGCAGTCGCGCCCAGAGCGTTGTGTCGGCGAAGCGGTCGATTCCGCTCGTCGCGCCCAGCTTGGCAATCGCGAGCTGGTCTGCCGCCAACAGGTGGACCACGACGGTGTCGGCCCTGCGCAGGGTGGGCGTAGAGGAGGACAACTCCGAGATCGAGAAGACCAGCAGTGGTGGTGTGACGCTCACGGAGAACACGCTGGTGGCGGTGAGGGCAACCGGACCGTCCCCGACGTCGGCGGTGATCACGGCGACTCCGGCGGGGTGATTACGGAAGGCGGACTTGAAGTCGTCGGCGGCGAGCCAGTCGTCGCCCGATGAGGAAGTTGTCGTCATCGCCACTCCTTGAACAGCTCTTCGGGTCACCCGCGACGGAACGATCGCGAGCTTTCGTGCTGGAGGCTAACACAGGAGATATGACGAAAAACAGCCCGAGCGTTCATATTTATGGGTTACATGTTCGGATAAACCCGCTACTATCGGAAGTGCACGACACGGTGTGGCGCAATGCGTTTAGGGTGTGTGGTGCTCGAGAGACGTTCCAGACGGCGGTGCGACAATGGCGCGCCCGCTGCTGGAAACGAAAAACATCCAATGGAGGAGAGTTCAATGAGAGCCGGCGTATCGATCTTCTTTCAGAATCTGCATGAGGACTTGACCGATCGAGCGGTCATCGAGGGAGACCTGCGCCACGGCGTGCTGGCCGAAGAACTCGGGTTCGACTGGGTCTCGGTGGTCGAGCATCACTTCGACTCGTACTCGATGTCGCCCGACAACATGCAGATCCTGGCCTACCTGGCGGGCAAGACGAGCCGTATCGGGCTGCAGACCGGCGCGGTCATCCTGCCCTGGCACGATCCTCTCCGCGTGGCCGAGCGGGTCATCCTGCTCGACGAGATGAGCGGTGGTCGGCTGCGGTTCGGAGTGGGCCGCGGTCTGGCCAAGATGGAGTACGACGGCTTCCGCACCGACATGGACGAATCGCGCGAGCGCTTCGACGAGAGCCTCGCGATGATCATGCGGGCACTGGATACCGGCATCATGGAGGGCGACGGCAAGTACTACCCACAACCGGCGACCGAACTGCGACCCCGCCCGTCCCGCTCGTTCACGGACCGCATGTTCATGGTCGCCATGTCGCCGGACTCCGCGCGGGCCGCGGCCGAGGTGGGCCTGCCGATCCTGCTTTTCCCCTCGAAACCCCTCGAAGAGGAGGCGAAGACGATCGCCGCGTACCGAGAGAGCTTCGAAGACAAGCACGGTCGCAAGGCGCCGCCGGCGATCTTCAGCGACATCAGCTTCTGCCACGAAGACGCGGAGTTCGCCGCGGAGGTGCTCGAACGGCATCAGACCAAGCAGTATTCGTCCTTCCGCAATCACTACTCCTACGACGGCGATCACTTCGGCAAGACGAAGGGGTATGAGAGCTATGCCGAGTCGGCGAAGTACGTGCGTGAGACGAGCCTCGAAGACTACGTTCGCGGCTACAACGCCATTCAGGCGACGGGAACGCCCGAACAGGTGATCGCGAAGATCAAGGAGCGGGTCGAGGTGCTCGGCAAGGACACGTTCGACATGCAGTTCACACTGACCTGGGGTGGTATCCCGTACGACCTGGTCGACCACAGCATGAAGCTGCTCGCGCGCGAAGTCCTTCCCGCCATCCGCGACTTCTGAGGAGCGACGATGGGTTCCGAGAAGAACGACTCCTTGGAGCAGGCCCGCGTCACGGTCGTGACAGGCGGGGCGTCCGGGATCGGGCGTGCTGCTGCCGAGGCGGCGGCGGCGCGTGGAGACCGCGTCATCACGGTGGACCGAGCGGATGCCGACGTGGTCGCGGATCTGTCGACGCGCGCGGGGTGCCAAGAGATGGCAGAGCGTGTGCGGGAGCTGACGGACCGGATCGACGGGCTCGTGACTTCGGCTGGCGTGGCCGGAGATGTGAACCCGGATGCGCTCATCATCGGTGTCAACTACTTCGGCACGCGGGACGTCGTCGACCTCCTCTACCCGCTGCTGAAGAGCAGCCGGACGCCAGGCGTCGCGGTGGTCTCCTCGATCGCGATGCTTCGTATCGCGGATGACGATGCGCTCGTGGAAGCCCTGCTGGCCGGCGACCGCGATCGTGCCGTCGCGATCGCGGAGGCTTCGTCGGCCCTGATCTACGCCTACGAGGGCACCAAACGGGCGCTCAGTCGCTGGGTGCGCGCGACGGCGGTGACGTCTGAATGGGCCGGCGCGGGCATCATGCTGAACGCCGTCGCGCCGGGGATCGTCATGACGCCCGGGGCCGCGCACACGCTGACCAGCGAGGAGTCGCGATCGAACGCACTGGCGCGGATCCCGCACCCGGCCGGGTTCGGTCTGCCCGGCACGGTCGGCAGCCTCCTGGCCTGGCTGGTCGGACCGGACAACCGCTCGCTAACAGGCCAGACGGTGTTCGTCGACAGCGGCCATGAGGCTCTGACCGGAGTCGCCCTCCCGCGGCATCGCGACCACGACCGCGTCGTCCCCCAGAAGCCGTCGAATACGATCACGAAGGAATAGTCATGCGAACAATAAGGACCATCGTCCGCGGTCTCAACTTCCCGGAGAGCCCCCGCTGGCACGACGGCATGCTGTGGTTCTCGGACATCTACGGCAAGACGCTGTTCACGTGCCGCGACGACGGGCACCTCACCGAGGTGTTGCACGTCGAGGGATTGCCCTCCGGACTCGGTTTCGATCCACAGGGCAGAGCGCTGATCGCGTCGATGCGGGACGGCGTGCTCATTCGAAACACGACCGAGGGCCCCGAGACGGTGGCTGACCTCAGCGCGCTCGCCGCGGGGAGTGCGGCGAACTTCGGCGGTTTCATGCTCAATGACATGGTCGTGGATCCTGATGGTCGCGCCTACATCGGCGTCTACGGGGTAGGCCCGAACCAGGACAGCACGGGGATCGTGCTGGTTGAGCCAGGCGGGGACGCGCAACTCGTGGCCGACGGACTGGCGTACGTAAACGGCATGGTGATCACCCCGGATCGCTCGACCCTCATTGCCGCGGAGCTCGATGGCGAGAAGATCACCGCCTACGACCTCGCGGCCGACGGCACGCTTTCCGGGGCGCGTATCTGGGCAAGTCTGCCCGGCACCACACCCGACGGAATCTGCCTCGACGCTGAGGGGATGATCTGGACCGGTTCCGTCTACACCAACGAGTTCTTGCGCGTCCGAGAAGGCGGAGAGATCGTCGAGCGGCTTCCGGTCGGGAAGTTCGCGATGGCGCCCATGCTCGGCGGTGCCGCTGGCACGACGCTGTACCTGGCGACCGCAGACACGACGAAAGAAGAGATGCTTGCCGGAAAATCCAGCGGCGGCCTGATCGAGGTCACAGAGGTGGATGTTCCCGGTGCCGGGTGGCCGTGAGCCACTCGAGCATTTGAGTTCCGAGACACGGAAGAGACGCCCGCGAACCGGCTTCCAGGCCGCGACGCGGGCGTCTTGTCGTCTCAGACCGGCGCTGACGCGGCGGCCTCCCGGGACGCGCGTTCATTCCGATACCGCTCGGCGGCTGCCGCCTGTGCCGCACCCGTGGCCTTGGCGGTCCGAAAATCGGAGCCGACCAGCTCTGCCCACGAACGTTCGGAGGCTTGGCTCTGGCCCTGGAATTCGGGCATCACCTCCTCGGCGAAGATCTGGTAGCTCCGCCGCGTCGCCACCGGATCGGCGAAGTCGGCGCCCATGAAGAGGTACGTGCCGAAGCCGCCGGACTTCTCGGTCAGCCGCAGCAACTGCTGTCGGGCCATCTCGGGGGTGCCGATGACGCCGTATCCCGAATCGTTGATGAAATCGACGAATTCGCGGGTGGTGTCGAACGCGGGCTGACCAGGGGTGACCTTGTTGAAGTAGCTGAAGATGGCGTGCAGGCCGTATTCCATGTCCTTCGCGGCCTGCTCCACGCTGTCGGCGACGTGCATAGGACCCATCAGTCGCCAGGTCGCCTTCGAAACGTTCTGCCCGAAGGTGGCCGCTTCGGCCTGAACGATCTCCCAGTGCTCGGCGAGCTTCTCGATGCCCTGCGGATTGGTAGCGGCGACGGAGAGGAGGCTGATGCCGTTCCGGCCCGCCAGGCGCGGACCCGCCGGGGATACCACCGCGGTCACGGCCACCTCGACATCGGAATATGCGGGAAGCTGCAGTACGGCGTCTCGCAACTCGAACCAGTCGGTCTTCGCGGTCACGGTCTCTCCGCGCAAGAGCGGCAGGATGACGTTCAGGGCCTCTTCCATGCGTACGCGCAGGAGGGATGAGTCGATGCCGATCATCTCGGCATCCTTCACCAACTGTCCGGGCCCGACACCGAGCATCGTCCTGCCTCGGGTCATGTGATCGAGCTGGCGGATGCGCGCTGCCGTGTGGAACGGGTTGTGATAAGGAAGCGAAGCGACACCCGTGCCGAGTCGGATGCGCGACGTGCGTTCGGCCGCGGCCGCGATGAAGACCTCCGGTGAGGCGTTCAAGCTCAGTCCGCCGGAGTGGTGTTCGCCGATCCACGCTTCGTCGTAGCCGAACTCCTCGAGGTATGTGATCAGCTGCAGGTTGCGCTCGAACGCGAGCGTCGGGTTCGTGCCGACGCGGTGGTACGGGGAGAGGAAGGTCCCGAAGCGGAGGCGTGGACCTGTGTACGAGCTCATGAGTTACTCCTGTCTGTGATGCCGGCCGCCGTGGCCGGCAGACGTGTCATCGGGCCGGCGATACGTCGGCCGAGTTGGTCTCTTCCCTGATGGACGCGCGCATCAACGCACAGCTACCGCGTTCGCAGTGGACCCGAATGCTCCGTGGATTCGCAGCGGGACGCTCGCGAGGAGGAAGTCGTATCGCCCGTCGGCGCGGCAGGCGAGAGCCAGTTCCCGCAACGCCCAGAGCTCGCCGAGGGGGATCCCGAGACGTCGGAGGGCTGCGTCGTGTACGGCGTAGTCGATGGGGACCGCCTCGAAGGCCGGGTTGTCGGCGATCAGCGCGAGCGGGTCGAGCAACTCCCACAGAGCCACTGTGCTCGCATCGGCACCCGCTGAATCGGACGGATGCTTCCCGCCGAGTGCGTCGCGTCGGTTCTGGTAGCCCGTGTACAGCAGGACTGCGTCGCCCGGGTGGATCGAGACGTTCTGGGCATCGATCGCCGCCTCGACGGCAAGGCGGTCGACGCGGGTCTCACCCGGCAGGAACACTCCGTCCGGCGCCAGGACCGCGACGAGATCGAGCAGCACCCCGCGGGTGATGATCGCGGGTCCGAGTGCCTGAATACCCAGATGCGAGGGCGACGGCCGCCGGTACGTCTCCTCGAGACCATGCCCGTCGAGGTAAACCGAGGCGGGACCGTCATCGATCATCCCGAAATGCGCGAATGCATCCCACTGCGAGCCGCCCTGCAGGGCGATCGTGACCTGGTCGTCGTTGATGACCGCGTACCGGCCGTCTCCGAGGTCGCGAATGTCGTTGTGCAGCCGGACGGATCGCTCGAATCTCGGTCGGCCGAATGGAGGGTGTGGATCGTCGAGTTCCAGGTCGAGAGAGATCACTTCACCGGTGAGCGCGGCCTTGAGCCCCCGGAGGACGTTCTCGGGGCCGAAGCGCGCCGGCGCTCCTACCCGTGAGTCAGGACCCATTACGCGAGCGCACCCCCGTCGACCGGGATGCCGACCCCGGTCACGAAGCTCGATTCGTCCGAGGCCAGAAAGAGAACCACGTCCGCGACGTCCTCAGGGGTGCCCACCCGCCGCAGCGGCGTGTTCTGCGCCGTCCGTTCCGCGTGAGCACGAAACGCTTCGTCGCTCACACCCACCCGATTCGGGTCGGCCGTCACCTGCGCCATTCTTGTGACGATCGTGCCGGGGTTCACGGCGTTTGCGCGGACGCCGTCGGGTCCGTACATCTTGGCGACGCTGCGCATCATCAGCTGCACGCCGCCCTTGCTCATCGAGTACAGGACACCGCTCGGCGAGCCGATGAGGCCCGAGGCGGAACTCGTATAGATGATCGAAGCCTTGGGTGCCGCGCGCTTGAGCAGGGGCATGGCGGCTGAGGTGAGGAAGAAGGCGCCCTTGAGGTTCACATCGACGACGGCGTCGAAGGCGGCGAGATCGACATCGAGCCCCGCGGCGCCTGACACGCCGGCATTGCAGAACAGAACATTGAGCTGTCCCAGATTCTCGTCGACGAATCGGATGACACGCTGCACCTCCGCCACGTCGGCGAGATCGGCGCCCACGGCGTGGCCGTGCGTGCCGATCATGCTTGCCGTCTCCGCCGCTCCCTCGGCATCGATATCGGCCACGACGACGTGTGCGCCTTCCGCGGCCAGGCGGAGAGCCGTGGCACGACCGATTCCGCCACCGCCGCCCGTCACGAGTGCAACGCGATCAGTGAGTCGTCCATTCGCGATCATGGGTTGAGAGTATCCACGCGATGGAGCAGAGTCAACGCAAAACTGGTCAAAAACCTATACAACTGTTATAAATTAGTGCGTAATCGAACGCGAAGGCGCGGCGCTACCCGGGTGTTGTTCACGGATCGACCTGTCGTGTTTTCGTACCGCAAATCACCTCCCGAGAGGGGCCGCTGTGCTCGACATCTACGCTCTCTACAATCGCCCGGACGATCCCGAGCACTTCACAGACCACTACGAAAGCGTTCACGCGGTGCTCTGTCGCAAGATTCCCGGACTTCGGGAGTTCGTCTGGGGCCTGACGGAGAATGAGGACGACACCTTCATGGTCGTACGCATGACCTTCGACGACGAGGGAAGTGCGACCAGCGGCATGGCCTCGCCGGAGGGTCAGGCTGCTATCGCGGACTCGCCCAACCTCCGGGCGAAGGGAGTGAGGAGCTACCGCGTCACTCGACGCTGAGCATGAATCTTCGCGAATGCAGGCTGGGCGACGACGCCCAGCCTGCTTTGTTTACTGAACAGAAGGCGCCAATCGTTTCGATAATGGGTCATACATTGACAAAATCCTGAACGTACGCTTCGATTAGCCGAACAGCGCGGTTACTCACCTCAGGTGACCGCATGAGGCGAGGAGCACGACGTGACCGATCTCAAGGTCCAGGCGGAGAGCGGCGAACTATCGCTCGCCGACTCCACGAGGCGGCGCGATGGATTCGGACTTCTGCTCAAGTACGTGATGGTGCTGGTGCTGTTGGTCGTCGTGGTCATCGCGGTGGCCGTCTACCCGAACTTCTTCAGCATCGAGAATCTGATGCTGATGCTCCGTCAGAACACGGGCCTGGGGTTGATCGCGATCGGGGCCACCTTCGTGATCGTGACCGGGAACTTCGACCTGTCGGTCGTGAGCGTCTACGTGCTGAGCGCTGCGATCTACGCGTCGCTGGCGAGCACGATGGGCTGGCCGATCGCGCTCGTTGCGGCGATCCTGGCGGCGCTCACGGTGGGACTCCTCAACGGGGTTCTGGTAGCGAACGTCAAGGTGAGTTCGTTCATCGCGACCCTCGCCACAGCCGGATTGGTCGGCGGTATCGTGCTGCTCGCTCTCGGCTCGCTGAACCTGCGGGTGGTTTCCGAGGCACGGTTCTGGGCGGAGCCCTCCATTCTCGGACCTTCGATCATGGTGCTCGTCCTGATCCTCGCATTCGTTCTGGGGCAGATCGTGCTCGGATCGACGGTGTACGGTCGGTCGCTCCTGAGCGTCGGCGGAAATCTTGAGGCCTCTCGGCTCGCCGGGATCCGCGTGAACGGCCTGCGGATCACTGCCTTCCTCGTATCGGCCGGTCTGGCCGGCCTGGCGGGTGTCTTCCTCGCCGCCAATGTCGGCTCCGTGACCCCGACGATGATCCAGACCGAGGCGCGCCTGACGCTCGACGCGATCGCCATCGTCGTCATCGGCGGCACCTCGCTCTTCGGGGGTGAGGGTGCGATCTGGCGCACGGCCGTCGGCCTGGCAGTCTTCGCCACACTCTCCAACATCTTCAACTCGCTGGCGGTGCCCTCGGCCTTCTCCGACATCATCAAGGCGCTCGTCCTGATCTTCGCCGTTGCCGCCGACTCCTACGCGCGGTCCCGTCGATTCTCCTGACCTCGGAACCCCCTCCCAGCGTCCTCCTCCCGCACGACACCCTGCACCACAAGAAGATCAACGAAGATTGGAGTCACCGTGGTTTTTTCCGTATCGGTCTCGCCCCGCACACGACGTGTAGCGAAGGGCACAGCGGTCGCCATGCTCATGGTTTCCGCGCTCGCGTTCTCAGCGTGCGCACCCTCCTCGGGAGGACAACAGGGGGACGGCAACTCCGGTTCCCCGGCCGGTGAGCCCACATGGGACGTATTCGCCGCGCCGTCGGTCGGCGGCATGGTGCCGGTCACCAAAGACGGTGACACCGTGTCCATCGAGGTCGTCGGCGGTCAGGTCGTCGAGATCGACACCGCAACGAAACCCAAGGTGGCCTTTGCCAGCATGGGCCAGGGCAACTCGTTCACCGCCACTTCGGTCAAGGCTGCGCAAGATGCAGCGGATTTCTACGGCTACGACCTCACCGTCTTCGACGCGGGTTTCGACGCCAGCAAGCAACGCGATCAGATCGAGACCATCATCAACAGCGGGGATTACCCGCTGCTGATGGTGCAGATGATGAACGTCAGCTCGTGCCTCGGCAAGGAGGCTGCCGCCGCCGGCATCGTGACGACCCTCGTCAACGTCTCCGACTGCAACGGCTCGAACCTCCCGAACGACCAGATGCTGGCCGACGGATACATGAACGGGGTGTTCGGCTCGGCAACGGCTGCGGCATACCGGACCTTCGCGGAGCGCGTGATCGCCGATACGAAGTCTCCGTCGAAGGCGATCGTCATCGCCGGTCCCATCGGGCAGCCGGCCTCAGACATGATGGTGGGCGAGCTTCAGAAGCAATCCGCGGGGTCCGACCTGGAGATCGTCGCGGTTGCCCGAGACGAGCAGGGCTCCTATCAGTACGGCCTCACCGCGGCGGAGGCGTTGCTCACCGCAAACCCCGACGTCAACGTCGTGATCGCCGACTTCTCCGAGACCACCGAGGGTGCGCTCGAGGCCGCGAAGAGCCTGGGTCGAGACGACCTCGTGATCTATGACTACGGTGCCAACCAGGCGATTCTCGACGCTGTCGACGCCGGCACCGTCCGGGCAACTCAGCCCTACTTCCCCTACACATCGGCGTACGTCGCGATGTCCTCGCTGATCCTCGCTTCGCAGGGGGAGAGCGTTCCTCGCATCATCCTCAACGACGGCCGCCCCGCGGTCGGCGACACCACCGATCCGGTGTGGGTGACGAAGGACAACATCGCCGATTTCAGGAAAGCCGAGTACTGATCGGATGCGCCGAGGGAGACAGGTTCTCCCTCGGCGCACCTCCTAGTCGGAAAGGGTGAGGATGCTGCAAACAGAAGTGACGGAGGCCGTGCGGTTCGCGGGAGTCTCCAAGGTGTACGGCGGAACGCACGCGCTCACCGATATCGATCTCGGAATTCCGGCAGGCCTCATTCACGCCTTCGTGGGTGAGAACGGGGCGGGCACATCGACGATGGCGGGCATTCTGTCCGGGAAGGTGACGCCGACGGCGGGATCGGTGACGCTCTTCGGCAAGCCCTCGCCCGTCGGGAATCCGAAGGCGCTCAAGTCCGAGGGTGTTGCGATGATCTATCAAGAGCTCACTCTCGTACCGACGCTGAGCACACAGGCCAACCTCTTCCTCGGTCAGTGGCGGAACAGGGCGGGCTTCCTCTCCGAGAAGGAGATGCGGCAGACGCTTCGCGAGCTGGGCCAGCGACTCGGGGTGCGAATCACACCGGATGTCGCCGTGTCCACGCTCCCCATCGCCGATCAGCAGATCCTCGAGATCCTCCGTGCGCAGCTGGGGGATCCCCGGCTCGTGATCTACGACGAGCCCACGGCCTCCCTCACTTTCCGGGAGCGGCGGGCGCTCGCGGGCGTCATGTTTCGACTGCGCGAACAGGGCGTCACGCAGATTCTGGTGAGCCACGACCTTCCCGAGGTGCTGGCCATCGCCGATCGAATCACCGTGTTCCGCGACGGCCGACTCGTCGACGACCGCGGCACGGCAGACTGGACCGCTCGTGAGCTGGGGACCGCAATCCGCGGCTCGAGTCACACCGAGTCGGTATCGGCGACTCCGGTCGCACGTCCCGTACTCGAACCAGGGCGCGAGGCAGTTCTGCGCCTGCGCGAGTTGCGCATTCCGCACCTCGTCGACGGCATCGACCTCGATCTGAAACCCGGCGAGATCGTCGGGATCACGGGCATCGTCGGCGCTGGACATCATGACGTGCTGCGAGCGCTCGCCGGGGATGTCAAACGGGCCACGGGACGACTGACAATCGACGGACGCTCGATTCCGCTGCCGCGGACGCCGCGGCGGGCGAAGACCCGAGGAATCGGATACATCTCGGATGATCGCCGCCGTACCGGTGTCGTGCCCGAGCTCACCTCCGCATCCAACGTGGTGCTCACCGACCTCTGGGCCTGTTCCACGGCAGGCCTATTGCCCCGCGGACGCGAGGAGCGATACGGCAGGAAGGCGGCCCAGGGTCTCCGCGTCCCGGATCACCGCTGGGGGGTCGCGGCCGGCAAGCTCTCCGGGGGTACCCAGCAGAAGCTCCTCGTCGCGCGCTGGATGCACCACCCGGTCCGTGTGCTTCTCGCGAACGAGCCGACGAAGGGGATCGACATCGGCGCGAAGGACGAGATCATGCAGATCCTCAAGCGGCTCGCCGCAGAAGGGGTCGCCGTCCTCATCGCCTCGGGCGAGCTGGAGGAACTCGTCGAGGCCAGCGACCGGGTGTTGGTCTTCCACGACGGCCGGATCGCCGAAGAGATGCACACCCATACGGGAACCGTGACCTCGGAGGCGATCGTTGCGAGCATCCAGCGCGCGGTGGCGTCATGAGCCCGGACGGGGAGCATCAGGGGTCCCTCGATCCAGTCGTCGCGCGCTATGTCCTCGCCCACCGTGGGAGGGAATTCTCGGACGACGATCGGGATCGCCCCGCCGCGTACCTGATGCGGCTGCGGGACGGATTCCCGGTGCGTTCCCTCGGCACGGCTGACACCGTGACCATCGAGTCCATCGCACCCCCCGGCGGCCCTGCCGAGAGGCCGGCGCGGTTGTATCGGGCGCGATACGCGGGGGAGAACGGGATCTCGGTGTTCCTGCACGGCGGTGGTTGGGTGGCAGGCCGGCCGGAGCACTATGACGAACTCTGCGTCCGACTGGTAGAACTCACCGGCACGGCCGTCCTCAGCGTGGACTATGCCCTTGCCCCCGAGTCGCCGTATCCCGCGGCCCTTCGCGAGACATCCGCCATGATCGATTGGGCGGTGCGCAGCCGGGAGAGTCTGGGCATCTCCGGAGATGTCGGCCTCATCGGGGTGAGCGCGGGTGGCAACCTCGCCGCAGCAGCGGCGCTTCTGGGCCGCGACGGCCTCGGTTCACTACCCGCGTATCAGGTCCTGATCTACCCCGTGCTCGATCGTTCTCGCCGATCCCGCTCCTACCGGCGCCATGGCACGGGCTTTCTCACGACGGCCGCGCAGTTGGAGTGGTTCTGGGAGCAGTATGCCGGGGCCGTGCCGGCAGATGCGCCCTCGCCCGCCGGACTCTCCCCGAATGATGCCGAGGAGCTGTCGGGCCTTCCACCGACTCTCACGATCGTGGCCGAGCTCGACCCCCTGCACGACGAAGGTGTGGAATTCGCGGAGCGCCTCGCGCGATCGGGTGTGCGCTCCGAGATCGTCGACTGCCCGGGAATGATCCATGGCTTCGTGAGTCTGTTCGGCGAACATCCGCAGACCGAGCGCGCTCTCGACGCGATCGGCCGCTTCGTGCGAGACATCACCCTCCCAGAACGAGACATCGTTCGCTCGGGAACCCACCATGGAGAGGAGACCACGTGACCGGCACCTTCTTGAGCACCGGGCAGCCCGCCCTGGCCGATCTGCTGAGCCTGCATGGCCGCACCGCGATCGTCACCGGGGCCGGTCAAGGTATCGGTGAAGCAGTGGCGTCTCGTCTCGCCGAGGCGGGTGCCGCGGTCGTCGTCGCTGACCTCGATCTCAGCCGTGCTGAGCGGGTCGCGGAGTCCATCACCCGTCGGGGACACACGGCGGCTGCGGCGCAGGTGGACGTGGCCGACTCCGGGTCGGTGCGGCGACTGGCCGGAGCCGCCGGATCGTTTCGGGATCCGCTCGAGATCTGGGTCAATTGCGCTGCAGTGGTCAGCACCGTCGGTGTGCTCGAGATGAGCGATGACGATTGGGACACGGTGATGAAGGTCGACCTCGACGGCAGCTTCTACTGCGCGCGCGAAGCCGCGCGCGTCATGTCCGACCGGTCTCGCGGGGTCATCATCCTCATCACCTCGCTCAGCGCCTTCCGTGGCAGGGTCGGGCGCAGTCACTACGTCGCAGCCAAGCACGGGGTGAACGGCCTCGTCCGTGCGCTCAGCACCGAACTCGGCAGCGCGGGCGTGCGCGTGGTGGGAATAGCCCCGTCGGTGACCGCCACCGCACTGGCCGATGGGAGCGGCGAGGACTCCTCGACCGACCGCGGGCTGTGGACCCAGATGATGGATCGCGCGATCGCCGGTATTCCCATGGGCCGGGCCGGATCGCCGGACGAGGTCGCGCGAGCGGCCCTGTTCGCCGCGAGTGACCTCGCGTCATTCGTCACAGGCAGCACGATCTCTGTCGACGGAGGGGCCTCGGGAGCATGAGGGACGCGAGCACTTTCTACGCGGCGGCCGGAGAGGTCCTCGCCCAGGCGCGCCGACGCCCCACGGCGCTCGCGGCGAGGGTCGAGCGAATAGAGTCCCGCGAAGCGATCCGGCTCGTCCTCGACTCTTACGCCTACTTCTACGACGCCGGAGACATCGACGCCGTGGCACGACTCTTCGCGCCGAATGGCGTGCTGAACAACCTCCTCGGTGAGTCGAACGGACGCGCCGCGATCGCGGCATCCATCGGATCGCTGGTCGCAGCGCTCGGAGAGCGGCGGCACCTGGTCTTGAGCACGCAGATCGCCTTCGAAACGAACGACCGCGCGACCGCCATCTCGTACCTCTACAGCGTGGCACAGACGACCGACGGGGTGATGTACGGCACGACGGGCACCTACCTCGATCGTTTGGAGCGGATCGACGGGGAGTGGCTCATCGGCCGGCGGGACGTCTCGGCGGCGCTTGGCCACCGCCACGAGGCGCTTCCGGAGGATTACGATCGCTTTGCGTCCGTGCGCGGCAACCGGGGCAGGAAGCCATGACGATACTCCTGGATCGCATCTACCACCCCAGCCACCGGGTTACCGACCTCGGAGAAGTGGAGCGGTTCTTCCGTACGGTCTTCGGCCGCCACAGCCTCCCCCGGCACAGCCTGATCATGGCGGGACTCGTCCAGCAGCCCCCGGAATTCCCCGCGGACTACTGTACTTTCACGCCGATCGCGGATCTGTTCTTCGATTCGCTCGACCCGGCGCGCTACGTCTGGGGCGGCGTGCAGCGATACCCGTCGATCGAGAGTCCGCACCTCGACGGCTATGGGTGGGGGGTCGGGGAGGGAATTCAGGAGATCTGGGACAGGTGCCGGGCCGGTGGGATCCGGTTGACCGACCAATGGAATCAGGTCGTCGATTCGCCGGTGATCCCCTCCGCATCCTTCAAGTCCGCGCCCCTGTTCTGGACGCTTCAGGAGGACACGGGACTGCGGTACGAGTTCTACCCCGCATCGAGTATCGGACCCTACGACCACCGGTCCGCGCCGGGTTGGTCCTTGCCGCCGGTGAGCCGGCACGACCCGCTGGCCATCGTGAGGACCTCGCACCACACCGTCGCCACGAGGGATCCGGTGCGCGCGCTCCGTCTTCTCGTCGGCATCCTTGGTGGTGAGATCGTGGACGTGCGGCACAATCCGGTCTGGGGCTCGGAGAGCACATTCGTCCGGATCGGTGATGACACTCACGAGTTGGCCGTGCCACTGGACGAAACGTCGCACCTCGCCGCAGACCTCGCCCGAAGGGATCCGCTCGACTCGTACTACTCGATCGGATTCCTCGTCGATGACCTCGATCGCGTCGCCCGAACACTCGAGCGCTGCGGTATCCCGTGGCTCCATCGATCAGAGACGGCGATCGTTTCCGATCCGGCGCAATCGATCGGTGTTCCGTGGGGGTTTTACACGGATGCGCCAATTGTGCACGGGGACGTGTCAAACTCGTAGTCAGTCGGTCAGAAAATTGATGATTAGGTTGAGGTATGGCGTCTGCAATTGATCGTGTGTTTACGGTTCTGAATTTCCTAGCGACCCATGTGGGGCAGTCGTACACCCTGTCCGAACTGAGTAGGCAACTGGGACTGAACAAGGCGACCGGGCACATCATCATGAAGCGTCTGCAATACGGCGGCTACGTCACGAGCACCGACGGAAAGTTCTCCCTCGGCCCCGCCTTCATCCCACTGGGCAGGGCGGCCGAGCGCGAGTTCCCCGCCGCACAACTCCTTCAGCAGGAGATCGAGAACCTCGCGACGTCTCTGGGGGCCGAGTGCATCGCTTCGGTTGCCTCCGACGACCAGGCGCTCATCGTGTTCCACGCCGGTGTGCCACAGCCGTTCGGCCTGGCGGTCGAGGCCGGTCAGCGTCTCCCCATGATTCCGCCGATGGGGAGCGCCTTCATGGCCTGGGCGGGTGAGGAGCAGATGGAGGAGTGGCTGGCGCGGCTGCCCGATGACGAGAACAACCGGAAGGCGAAGTTCCGCAAGGTGCTTCGGATGGCGCAGGCGCGCGGGTACATCGTGACCTACATGGTGAGCGCGATCTCGGACATGGGCGAGCTCTACAGCTCGGATCGGGTTGGCGCAGCCGGGAACATCGAGGAGGTGAGCATGGCCACCATCCTCGCCAACCTGACCCAGCAGGAGTACCTCGTCGATGAGCAGCCTGACGCATCGAAGCGGCTGGCCAACATCTCGACGCCCATCTTCGATGCCCAATCGCGCCTGCTGTGCATCCTGACGTTGATTCCCGGTTCGGACTACACGGCGGAGGATCTCCCGATGCTCTCGAACGCCGTGATGCGCTCGGCCGATCAGGTCATGCGTGAGATCAACGGTCGCCGCCCGGGGACGATCTACGCGGAATCTCCGGTCTTCTGAACGCTAGGGGCAGCCGACGCCGGCGACATCCACGGTCAGCTGGTGCAGATAGCCCTTGCCCTTTCCCGCGGCCTGCTCTTCACGGGTGGCCACGCATGTCATCAGGAAGAGGGTCTTCCCGTCGTCGCCTCCGAGCGCGGGCGCGACGGTCCAGGTGTCGGGCATGACGATGTCGGCCAAGACATCGCCCCCCTCGGCGACCCGGTAGAAGTGGCCCGTATACGCTGATCCGACCCACACGGCCCCCTCGGCGTCCAGGCAGATGCCGTCCGGGGTCGCACCCGGGATCTGCGCCCAGAGCCGGCGGTTCGACAGTCGACCGTCGTCATCTACGTCGTACGCGGTGAGGACATCGGAGTGCAGCTCGGCCACGATGAGTGTGCGGAGGTCCGGTGTGACCACCATCCCGTTCGGGAAGGCCAGATTCTCGGCCACGATCTCGATCTCGCCGTCGGGGCGCACGAGTGCGATGCCGCCGTTGTCCTGCTCGCCGCCGAGTCCATAGATGTTGACGTAGGAGTTGCCGCGTGAGTCGACCACGAGATCGTTGATGTAGAGGATTCCGAACAACGGCGTCGCGAGCGGGCTGAGATCGGTGAGCACCTCGAGACCGCCGTGGCCATCCTGCTGAAGGAGTAGGCCGTCGAGCATGGACGACACGATCATCCGCCCGTCGGTGCGGAAGCCGATGCCGGCCGGCCACCCTTCGACGTCCGCGATCTTCTCCATCGCGCTGGTGCGCGGCTCCCAGGTGTAGACGGCCTTTGCGTGCACGTCGGTGAACCAGAGCTTCCCGCCCTTCCAGCGAGGGCCCTCCGGAAAGATGAGCCGCGGCGTCTCGACCAGTCGAGGTTGCAGAGGTGACATGGTTCGTCTCCGTTCATCCGAAGGCGCGTCCGCACGCCTTCACCCTCAGCCGAGCGTATCGGCGATAGTCGATCGAAGCAACCAATAAAGCGATCAGTAGGATCAGTTATTTAAACGTCCGTTCGTGTTACTATCCAAATATGCTCAGGGATGCGTCTAAAGACCCCAATAGTCGGACTTTTCGAGTTGCCATCGTCGGGAGTGGGTTGGGTGGGGTCGCGGCTGCCGTCAATCTCCGCAAGCGAGGCATCGACTTCACCGTCTTCGAAAAGGCGGAGGGGCCAGGCGGGGTGTGGTGGGCCAACACCTATCCCGGCTGTGGGGTGGACACCGACTCGCTCGGGTATTCCTTCTCGTTCATGCCGTACGGGTGGAAGCGGAGCCACGGAACCCAGCCGGAGTTGCAGCAGTACGTTCAAGACGTCATCGACAACTACGACATCGGATCGAACTTCCGGTTCTCCACCGAGATCGAGAAAGCAGTGTGGGATGACGCGACGCGCGGCTACGAGCTTCACCTGAGCACCGGCGAGCGAGAACACTACGACGTGCTCGTCAGTGCCGTCGGCATGCTCAGTGATCCCGCGTTGCCGCAGTGGCCGGGCTTCGACTCCTTCGAAGGAACGATGTTTCACAGTTCGCAGTGGCCTGCCGAACTCGACCCCACGGGCAAGCGGGTGGCGGTCGTGGGAACGGGTGCGACGGCCGCTCAGCTGGTTCCGGCACTGGCGCCTCAGGTCGCGCATCTCACGCTTTACCAGCGTGAGCCGCACTGGGTGCTTCCGCGGGTGGTCGAGGTGTTCAGCCCCGAACGGCAGGCGGAGTTGGCCAGGGGTGGGCTGGGCATCAAGATGCAGCGTCTGCGCGCCTTTCACTCGATCAGCACCTATCTCTCCGGTTTCACCGTGGGATCCAAGAAGCACCAGCAGCTCGAGCAGAGCTGCCGTGACCTCATCAACCGGACCATCGAGGACCCTGCCTTGAGGGAGATCATGACGCCGACGTACCCCTACGGCTGCAAGCGTCCGGTGAAGACGTCCGATTTCTATCCCGCGCTCAATCAGCCGCATGTCGATGTGGTCCCCGCGGCGGTCTCAGCGGTGACGCCAACGGGCCTCGTCGATGTCGCAGGGGGACGCAGGGACTTCGATGTCGTCGTTCTCGCGGTCGGCTTCAAGGCCACCGAGTACCTGTCGAGTCTCCCCGTCATCGGACCTGACGGAGTAAGCCTGCAGGAGGCCTGGAATGGAAACCCGGAGGCCTACGTGGGTACGACGGTTGCCGGGTTCCCGAACCTGTTCATCATGTACGGCCCGAATACCAACGGCGGCGGCCCCATGACCGCGCAACTGGAACGCCAGGCCGAGCTCGTCGCTCGGATGTGTGCGGCGATGAAGAAGAAGGGGCGCATCATGGTCACCTCGCGCAAGGCGATGAAGTCCTTCACGAAGTGGGTCGACGAGAAGAACGAGATGAAGTGGTCGGCCCTCTCGGCGGGGTGCAACAACTACTATTTCGCCGAATCCGGACGCAACGTGACACAGTGGCCGATGAGTCATCTGCGCTTCCTGATCAAGACCAAGCTCGCGCCGATGCGCGGTATCAGTCTCCAGAGATAGGAGGTCGCTCGTGTCCGTATTCGACTACGGTCTCGATGACGAGTCGTCGGCGCTCTCGCCCCAGTTCGCCGCGGCTCACCGCGCCATGGTCGCCGCGGCGACTGATCCGGCGCATCTCGATGTGCTCACACAGCATCTGATCGGATTGGCGGTTTCGGCAGCGGTCACGCACCTGGACCGAGATGCGATGCGCCAGCACATCGCCGCGGCTCGCGATGCCGGGGCATCAGAGCGTCAGCTCATCGAGGTGCTCCAGTTGGCGAGCGTGCTCGGCATGCACACCATCGTGATCGGCGCACCGGCCTTGGCCGCGCACGCGCCGGAGGCCTTCGAGGGAGAACTGACCGCGCGTCAGGCGCGGATCAAAGCGGAGATGCTGGAGCGGCGGGGCTATTGGCCCGAGGTCTTCGAGCCGCTGCTTCGGCTCGACCCCGACTTCTTCGAGGCGAGCGCGCAGTTCCAGGATCTTGCCTATGAGGGCGAGATCGACGCAAAGACTCGCGAACTCATCTTCACCGCCATCGACACCTCGACGACGCACATGTACGCGAACGCTCAGCGTCACATCGAGCTCGCGCTTGCGTTCGGCGCGAGCCCGCGAGAAGTGATGGCGACGCTCGAACTAACCTCTCTCATCGGCGTGAAATCGTACGTTGCGGGCATCGCCGCCCTGGGCGAGCAGGTTCCCGGGTAGTCCAAGCCTCGAAACGGGCGGTTGCATCGGAGGGAAACCGTCATGGTCGAGATGTTCCGCAGACGATTCCGTGACGCCTAGGCGCTTCGGAGCTCGTCGACGAGACGGATGAGTTCCGCAGACCAGTTCTCGCCCTTCTCTCGGGTGAATCTCGCGATCGGCATCGAGATGCTGATCGCTGCGTGCTGGCCGTTGAGTTCTCCTGTCGCGATGGCCATCGCGGCGATGCCGGGCTCGCTCTCTTCGAAGTTCCATCCGATTCGTGTGTCGCGAACATCATCGATCTGCTCGTGCAGTGACGGAAGATCGACATCGATGTGCCGTCCGCGCGGACTGGCGAGCGCCATCTTGTAACGAGCGTCGATCTCCTCATCGGGCAGCTCGGCGAGGAGCGCCTTGCCCGCGGATGTCCGATGGGCGGGGAGCCAAACGCCCACGCGCAGGCCGAATCGGAGTGAGTGCGATGTCGCCTCGATGCCGTCGAGGTGTTGGATCTGAGTCCCGGCGAGAGTCGCGATGTGGACGGTCTCGTCGGTTCGTGCGAACAGCTGCTCGAGGAATGGGCGCAGCGTCATCACCAGCGTGGGCTGGGGGAACGCACCGTGCGCATGCCGGAGCGTGGCTCCCACGTGGTAGCGCTTCTGCGGACCGCGCACGACGAAGCCATCGGCAGCCATCGTTCTCAGCAGCCGAAGCGCGGTAGATGGATTGACATCGAGCGCAGAGGCGGCCTCGGTCACGCTCAAGGAGCCCTCGTCAAGGACCAGTTTGATCAGGGCAAGAGCCCTGTGTACCGACTGTATGGGTTCGAAATTGCGCTCCACGCAAGTCACTCTACTTGCTTTTGCGTCTAACGCCGCTAGTGTCGGTGCTAATTCGAGAGCACGGGTGTCGAATCGCGGTTCGGCCGGACGGCGCCACGGGACTCAGACTTCAACGACGAGGGGTTGCGATGTCAACGACGAACGCGGAGTCGATCACGTCGATCATGAGCGGGGGAGGTCGACCCGCGAACAGCCGCCGGCCGATCAAGATCGTCGAGACCTCCCTGCGGGATGGGCATCAGAGCCTGTGGGCGACCCGCATGCGCACCGAGCACATCCTCGCGATGGCCGAAGACTACGATCAGGCGGGATTCGAGCAGGTCGACCTCGTCGCTCCCATTCAGTTCGACGTCGCGGTTCGCTACCTCAAGGAGAACCCGTGGGAACGCGTGCGTCTGGCGCACGAGGCCATGCCGCGCACCCGCCTTCGGGCACTCATCCGCTCGCGCAACATCGCCGCCTTCGACTTCCTCCCGGACGACATCATCGAGGCATGGGTCGAACGGCTCTACGCCAACGGATTCCGCGTGATCGGTTCGTTCGACGGCCTCAATGACATGGGGAACATCGTTCCGGCCCTCGTCCGCGCGAAGGAGCTCGGCGCATCGACCTTCGGCGCGGTGTCCTTCTCGGAGAGCCCCGTGCACACCGACGAGCTGTTCGTGCGTAAGGCGCAGGAGCTCATCGAGAAAGCGGACGTCGACGCGATCATGCTCAAGGATGCCGCGGGCCTGCTCACCCCGGACCGCGTGCGCACCCTCGTCCCCGCCCTCCGGGAGGTCATAGGCGACCGCATCCTCGAAGTCCACACTCACTCACTCACCGGTCTCGCCCCGCTCGTCTGCCTCGAGGCCGTCGAACTCGGCGCGGACCAGATCCACACGTCGGTGTGGCCGCTCGCCACCGGCAACGCGCAGCCGTCCACCCAGACGCTCGTGCGCGATCTGCGGGCACTCGGATACCAGGTCGACGTCGACCTCGATCGAGTCGATCGCATCAGTGAGCGACTCCTCGAGATCGCCGAGACGGAGGGAAAGGCCGTCGGCGCGCCCGTCGAGTACAACGGACTCCACTACATGCACCAGATCCCGGGCGGCATGCTCGCGAATTTCCGCTCGCAACTCGAGACCGCGGGTCTGTCCGACCGGTACGACGATCTTCTCGTCGAGGTAGCCCGGGTCCGTGAGGAACTGGCATACCCGATCATGATCACCCCGTTCGCGCAGTTCGTCGGTGTACAGGCGGTCATGAATGTCATCACCGGCGACCGATATTCGGTGGTGCCCAACGAGATCAAGAAGTACGCCCTCGGCTATTTCGGCACGCTGCTGGCCGACATCGATCCCGGAGTACTCGAGAAGATCCTGGCGAACGGATCCGCCAATATCCCCCTCGAACCACCGACCGTCATTCCGCCGATGCTCGACGACCTCCGGGCCCAGTACCCGGATGAAGACATCGACACTCTTCTGCTGCGCGCGATGTTCGCGGGCGCGCAGGTGGACGAGATGAAGGCTGCCGTCGCCGCCGGCGGCAACCCCGACAACATCAGTTGGCCGGTCCTCGACCTGATCCGCACACTGGCAGGCGCCACCGCGTCCGGCCGTCGCGAACTCAGCGCCGGAGACATCCGCATCAGCATCGACAAGGGAGCACGAGATGCCGCTTAACCCCCCTGACATCAAAGAACTCAAGGCGATCATCGACTGGGTCAACCTCAGCGAGGACGTGCGCGAGCTGACGCTCAAGTACGGCGACGTCGAGCTCTTCATCACGCGGAACGAGGGCACGAGGGGTCCCGCCGCGGCCCCCGTCCCGACCCCTGCTCCGGTCGCGCAGCCCGTGCCGGCCCCCCCAGCCCCCGCCGCGCTGCCTGCCGCGGCCGCGTCCGCGCCGGAGCCACCGGCCGCCGCGAACACAGGCGGGTCGAGCGGCGACGTCTCGCTCGCCGCCGACGAGGTGCTCGTCCGTGCGCCCATGGTCGGTACCTACTACGCCGCGCCGAAGCCGGGCGCACCCGCGTTCGTCGAGGTCGGCGGCCGGGTCGAGGCCGGGGCGGTGCTCTGCATCGTTGAGGTCATGAAGCTCATGAACAACATCGAGGCGCCCGCCGCCGGTGTCGTGACGCAGATCCTCGTGGAGAACAATCAGACGGTCGAGTACGGCCAGCCGATGTTGGTGATCCGGCGCGATGCCTGAAAAGCTCAAGAGCGTACTCATCGCCAACCGCGGTGAGATTGCTCTGCGTGTCGTCCGCGCGTGCCAGGAGCTCGGCATCCGCAGTGTCGTGGTGTACTCCGAAGGAGACGCGGGGTCCCTCCCGGTCAAGCTCGCAGATCAGGCCATCTGCATCGGACCCGCGCAGGTCAACCAGAGTTACCGCAACCCGCAAGCGATCGTCGGAGCGGCTCTCGCGCTCGGTGTCGACGCCATCCATCCCGGTTACGGCTTTCTGTCCGAGAACGCGGACTTCGCGGCTCTCTGCGAGTCGGAGGGACTGCGCTTCGTCGGACCGGCGTCGGACGTCATCCGACGGATGGGCGACAAGATCGAGGCGACGGAGATCGCGAGGCGAGCCGGCGTTCCCACGGTCCCCGGCTCGTTGGGCGCCGTCACGGAGTTCTCCGAGGCGTTGAGCGTCGCGCGC
The DNA here is from genome assembly GCF_002812725.1 of Microbacterium sp. BR1. Classification (GTDB taxonomy): domain Bacteria; phylum Actinomycetota; class Actinomycetes; order Actinomycetales; family Microbacteriaceae; genus Microbacterium. Next base: position 120,154 of record NZ_NMUN01000001.1, read on the forward strand.
GATGTCGGGTTCCCGCTGCTCATCAAGGCTTCCGCGGGCGGTGGAGGACGGGGAATGCGCGTCGTCGAGACCGCGGAGACCCTCGAGGAGGATCTCACCGCGATCATGGCGGAGGCCGAGGTCGCGTTCGGTGACCCGTCCGTCTACATCGAGCGCTATCTCACCGACATCCGTCACATCGAGGTGCAGGTGATCTCGGACGGCGAGACCACCCTCCATCTCGGCGAGCGCGACTGCACGGCGCAGCGGCGCAATCAGAAGCTCATCGAGGAGTCGCCTTCGCCGGTGCTCACCTCCGAGGTGCGCGAAGCGCTCGCGGCGTCGGCGGTGGCGCTGTGCCGGGAAGTCGGCTATCGGAACGCCGGCACGATCGAGTTCGTCTACGACAACATCGAGCGGGCGTACTACTTCATCGAGATGAACACGCGAATCCAGGTGGAGCACCCCGTTACCGAGATGGTGACGGGCATCGACCTCATCAAGCTGCAGCTGAAGATCGCGGGCGGCGAGGCTCTCACCCTCACGCAGGAGCAGATCGTCGTGCGTGGCCACGCGATCGAGTGTCGTATCAATGCGGAGGACCCGGAGCGCGGCTTTGCTCCGAACCCCGGAACCATCGCACGCTTCCGCGCACCCGGGGGCTTCGGCGTCCGGATCGATACTCACATCGAGTCGGGATACACGATCCCCCCGTTCTATGACTCCATGGTCGGCAAGCTCATCTGCTGGGGAGCGGACCGCGACGAAGCCATCGAGCGCACGCTGCGCGCGCTCCGTGAGATGGAGATCGACGGCGTCACGACCACCGCGGCATTCCATCAGGAGATCGTGGCGAGCGAGCGGTTCCGCAGCGGCGAGTTCAACACGGCTTTCGTGGCAGATCATCTCGCTGCCCGCGTATCAACCCCGCCTGTGGCGACACTCGTCGCCCCCGGAAGTAAGGAGTGACAGTCATGTCCATTGCCAGCAATCCGAGCACCCGTCAGGCCGTGCTCGCCGATCTCATCGCGCGACCCGCGGGCCGCGCTCGCGCCTTCGCCGTGGACGTTGCCCTCGTGGTCGCCGGCGTTGCATTGGTCGCGCTCTTGGCCAAGGTGTCGTTCTTCATCGGCCCCGTGCCGATCTCGGGGCAGACGCTCGGCGTGATCGTCGTCGGAGCTGCTCTCGGAGCCAAGCGCGCGGCTGCATCGCTCACGACATACATGCTCGTCGGGCTCGCGGGTCTGCCGGTCTTCGCCGGCGCGACGGCGGGACCCGCCTACGTGCTCGCGCCCTCGTTCGGGTTCGTCCTGGGGTTCATCCCCGCCGCCTATCTCGCTGGCTGGGTTGCAGAGCGCGCGTGGGACCGCAACCCCGGCCTCGCGTTCGTCGGCTTCGTCGGTGCCTCGATCGTGCCGTTCCTGATCGGTGTGCCGTACTTGGCCGTGATCCTGGGAACAGTGATGGGCGTTGACGTGACGCTGTCGGGAGTCCTGGATGCTGGAGTCTGGCCGTTCGTGGTGCCGGGCCTCATCAAGGCCGCTTTCGCAGCGCTGATCATCCCCGGGGCCTGGCTGCTCGTACGAGCCGCGGATCGCGCGAAACACTGAGAGCGTCCGCGACTCACGCGGTCGGGCGACAAACCGTCGCCGCGGTTCGCGAGGCACCGTGTGGGTGCGGGGAGAACCCGTCAACCGCTGGTTCTCGCCGACGGTAGAGTCGGCGCGTGAATGGACTGCCGCCACAGACCGACGCCGTCGTCGAGTGGGGCATCCGCGCGTCACTCCTGACCTATATGGCGGGGGCGCCGGACTTCGAGGTCGAAACGTCCGGGCGTGCGACCTTCTCCCTCCCCGCCGGTGCGCGGATGACGGGGCGGGTGGACGAGCACGGTGTGCTGCGCCTGGATGGATCGGTCGTGTTGCGCGCCCACGTCGGCGCCCTGCTGGTGCCGCTCATCGATGTTCGCATCGACGGTCGCGCCCTGACGATCGCAGACCCCGCGTCATCCGAAGGATCTCACGACGTGCGCCTCGCGCTCGTGGACCTGGTTGCCCCGGAGATCGTGGAAAGCGACACGGGAGTGGTCATGTTCGGCACGCGACTGGCATCGACGGCCGACGCGCTGTTCATGTACAACTACCTGCCGGGCAGCGATTTCGACCCGCTGCGGATCCGCTTCAACGAGAGCTAGATGTCTCTGCCGGTCCGGCACCGACGTCCAGCACGCCGGCGAGCACGTCCGCCTCGTAGCGCTGCATCGCCTCGGCGGAGCCGAGCATGCGGACCAGCAGTTCGTTCAGGAGGACGACCTCCTCTTCGCTGAGCGCGTCATGGAGGATCTGCTGGCGGGTGAGGGCGATCGGCATGAGGTCGTCGTGCACTTGCACGCCCCGGGCGGTGAGGAACAGGTGCCGGGACCCACGGGGGCCGTTGAGCTGGGCGATGAGTTCGCGGTCCAGCAGCGCGTTCACGCTCTTGGATGCGATCGACTTGTTGACGCCGAGGATGTCGCAGAGCTCTCCCGATGTCGCGCCGGGGTGATTGCCGAGCGCGCTGATGATGCGCCACTCATTGGTGCCGATGCCGTGCAGGTGGTGGAAGACCCGCGATCCGCCCCACACCAGCACGTTCGAGAGCAGCTGCAGGAGCGCGGGGGTGTAGTCGTCCCGCTCGATCGTGTGTGGCAGGCGCTCGGCGACCAACCCCTGCTCGCCGGCGCGCGTCATCACCTCGGTCGACGCGCCCACGTATTTGCTCATGCCGGACATCCTCTCGGGGTCTGCCGAGTCCCGTTCGGGGAGTCTAGCCAAGAAGATTGATATTGAACATGATTATATCTAATCTTGGTGAATCTCAGTGCTCATGACGTGATGGGCGAAGGACGAGGGAGTTTGCATGAGTGACCGAATGGCCGCGGGCGGGGTCGCCACCCTCGAGATCGACCCGTTCTCCCAGGCGTCACTCGCTGACCCGCTGGTCGTGGACGAGGTGATCCGCGAGACGGCCGAGGTCGTGTGGAGCGAGCAGCACGGGGTGTGGTTCACCGGTCGTTACGCTGTGGCCGACGCCGTGTTCCGCGACTACGAGACCTTCGAGTCGTCGGCGGGCACAGGCATGACGAACACCAAGAAGACCGAGAACTGGCGCAAGCCTAGCGTGATCCTCGAGAACGATCCGCCGGGACACACGAAGTACCGCCGCATCATGACCTCGGTGCTCAGCCAGCGCGTCGTGCGCCGACTGACCGAGGACTTCCAGGCGCGTGCCGACGAACTCGTCGATACCGTCGTCCCGAAGCTGGAGTTCAACGCCGCGACCGAGCTGGCCGAGGCCTTTCCGCTCACCGTGCTCCCGGACGCCGTCGGGTTCTCGCCCGAGGGGCGCGAGCACCTGCTGCCCTATTCGAACCTGAACTTTCAGGCGATGGGACCGCGCAACGAGTTCTACGCAGCGGCCGCCGAGGCCGCGGGTGAGGCATCCGCTTTCGTCAACTGGCAGATGCGCCGCGAGGCACTCGACCCGAGCGGTCTGGGACACAAGATCTACGCCTACGTCGACGAGGGCGAGATCACCGAGGAAGACGCCGGGATGCTGGTCCGCACCTTCCTCTCGGCGGGGGTCGACACGACCATCTTCGCGATCCAGTTCACGCTCAAGGCACTCGCCGAGCATCCCGAGGCCTGGACGGCGCTCCGGCAGGACCCGACCCTCGCGCGACGGGTCTTCGAAGAGGCGCTGCGCTGGACTCCGTCGAGCCCCTACATCGGCCGCACGACATCGCGCGCGACCGCGATCGGTGGCACACCGATCGGGGCGGGCGAGAAGGTGATCATGTCCCTCGCCGCGGCGAACCGCGACCCGCGGCGCTGGGACGATCCGGACGCGTTCGACATCTCGCGCGATCCGAGCGGCCACCTCGCTTTCGGTACGGGCATCCACGGATGCGTGGGCCAGATGATGGCTCGGATGGAGGCGACGTGCCTCCTGACGGCGCTCGCCCGACGTGTCGAAACGATCGAGATCGCGGGCGACCCCGTTCCGTTCTATTCGAACTGGTTGCGGGGATTCGAAGAGCTGCCCGTACGGGTCACGCTCGTCTGAGCCCCGTCGCCCGCAGATGACATGGGGCCCGTGCACGACGACCCGGAGCGGTACACATGAAGAAGATCATCAATGAACCCGATGCGCTCATCGAGGACTACATCGAGGGCCTGGTGGCGTCCACGCCGCATCTGGCGCGCGTCGAGGGTTGGCCCGTCGTGGTCCGATCAGACCGATTCCGCAAGTCCGACGAGCGTGTCGTCCTCATCTCCGGCGGCGGCTCGGGCCACGAACCGGCACACGCCGGCTATGTCGGCACGGGGATGCTGGACGCGGCCGTACTCGGGCCGGTGTTCACCTCGCCGTCGGTCGACAGTATTCACGCGGCCATCCGGGCGGTCGCCACATCCGCGGGCGTGCTCCTGATCGTGAAGAACTACACCGGCGATCGCCTCAACTTCGGCCTCGCAGCCGAGATGGCGCGCGCGGACGGGTTCGATGTCGAGATGGTTCTGGTCGCCGAGGACGCGGCCCTGGGGGATGCATCCCGTGCGGGGCGTCGCGGTCTCACCGCGACGGTGCTCGTGCACAAGGTCGCGGGGGCGGCGGCCGAGAACGGCCGGTCGCTCTCGGAGACGGCAGAGGTCGCCCGGCGGGTGCTCGCGGGTGCGGCGACCATGGGCGTCGCACTGGGCGCTTGCACGGTGCCGGGTGGACAGGGCGCCAACTTCTCGCTCGGCGATGACGAGGTCGAGTGGGGTCTGGGAATCCACGGCGAGGCAGGCAAGGAGCGGGGCGCGATGGTCCCGTCGGCCGTCATCGCCGCCCGGTTGACCGAGATTCTCTGCGCCGATCGGGAGTGGGATCGCGACAGCGACGTCGTCGTGATGATCAACTCGTTGGGCGGGACGCCGGACCTCGAACTGCGGATACTCCAGGGCGATGTGCTCCGTGAACTCGAGTCGCGCCGGCTGCGCGTGCGGATGACCTGGGCCGGACCGTTTCTCACCTCCCTGGAGATGCCGGGCGCCTCCGTCACGATCGCGGCCGTGGACGCCGAGATGCTCGAGCTCCTGTCGGAGCCCGCGGACGTGCTCGCCTTCCCGTCTCACACACGAATGCTCGAGGCACCCGCCGTCCTGCGGTTCCCGCCGCGAGCCTCGGCGACGCGTGACGACAACCGCATCGACGGCGTGGAGAGAGCTCACGCGTCTGTCCGCACCATCGCGAATGCCCTCGTGCGTGCGGAGGACGAACTCACCGAACTCGATCGCCGGGTCGGCGACGGCGACCTCGGCATCAATCTCGCTCGTGGCGCGCGCTCGCTGCTCGCGGCGGAGCGTGATCTCGACGCATCGTCCTCGCCCTCGGCGCTCCTGCGGGCCGTCGCGGAGCGGATACGGAGCGAGGTGGGCGGCACCTCGGGTCCGCTCTACAGCCTGTTCGTCCTGGCCGCGGCTGACGCGCTTCCGGACGATCGCGAGCCGAGCGTGGCGGATTGGGTGAGCGCCGCGGCTGCGGGCGTCGCGATGGTGCGCGAGATCGGCGGCGCCGCACCCGGCGACAGCACCATGGTCGATGCGCTGCAGCCGGCGGTCGACGCGCTCGTCGCGCGCGGCGACCTCGCGGCGGCCGCTTCCGCGGCGCGCGAGGGCGCGGCGGGTACGGCCCAGCTTCTGCCCTCGCTGGGACGGAGCAGCTACGTCGGCGACCGCGCGGTCGGGGTCCCCGACCCCGGTGCGGTGGCGATTGCCGTGCAATTCGAGGCGCTGGCGAGCGACGCCACGAAATCATGACGCTCACGCTGCAGGTCGCCGCGCGTGTCGACGAGGCGAGTGGGATCGCGGGTCTCGTCCTCACCGATCCCCAGGGGCGGTCCCTGCCGTCCTGGGCGCCCGGCGCGCACATCGACGTCCACATCGACCGCGTGGGTCAGGCGCCAATCGTGCGCCAGTACTCCCTGTGCGGCGACCCCGCCGACCTCTCGTCGTATCGCATCGCCGTGCTGCGCGAGGACGATGGCGAGGGCGGCTCGCTCCACCTGCACGACGATGTGCGGCCGGGCCAGCTGGTGCGCGTTTCTTCGCCGCGTGACCTCTTCGGATTCGAGCTGCGGGACCGCATGGTGTTCGTGGCGGGCGGGATCGGTATCACCCCGATCCTGCCGATGGTCAGGGCCGCGGAGGCGGCGGGCGTGGCGTGGACCCTGCACTATGCCGGACGCGAGCCGGGGACGATGGCGTTCGGTGCCGATCTGCAGCGCTTCGGCGAACACGTCCGGGTCTATGTGAGCGCCGCGGGGCAGCGGATGGCGCTGCCGGAGATCGTGGCGGAAGCAGGGACGGCGCCCGTCTATGCCTGCGGGCCGGAACGACTTCTCGACGCGCTGGAAGAGGCAGCGGCCGCGGCGGGTGCATCGTTGCACGTCGAACGGTTCGCGAACGCGAACCTCGTTGCGACCGAGGCGGATCATCCGTTCGAGGTGGAGTTGTCGCTCACGGGCGTGACCATGACGGTGCTGCCGGGCGAGTCGATCCTGGACAAGGTGGCCGAGGCGGGTGTGCCCGCGCCGTCGTCCTGTCGCGGCGGAACGTGCGGTACCTGCGAGACCTTCGTCGTAGAAGGCGAGCCGGATCATCGGGATGCGGTGCTCAACGCGCAGGAGCGGGAAGAGTCGGAGGTCATGATGATCTGTGTTTCGCGCTGCAAGGGCACGCGCCTCGTCCTGGAACTGTGAGCACCGACCCCGGGTTCGCTTGCGCCCGAAGCGATGGATACGTCGGTGGCAGCCGCGGGTGCCGTGGACGGATCTGGCAGGCGGCCTCACGGGCATGGTGCAGCAGGCGGTCGAGAACGTAACAAGGTCCGCACGATCGCGTCACGTGGTCGAAACAGGACATTCCTACGGTTGAACTAACCAATTCACTCGAGCCGAGCAGTATGCGTGCGGGTCTCGGTGCCGGAGTCTTCGACCGTAGTGAGAGAGAAGCGCATGTCCCTGAACGAGCCCCTCACGGGTCCTGGTGTGCAGAAGACACTGCACTTCGGAGTGTTCGAGGTGATGGGTCCGCAGGTGGGCGGCACCTACAGCTGGGCGCATCCGCGCAGTCAAGGTCTGTCATACCTCGACCCCCAGCACTGGATCCGCATGGTGCGGATCCTCGAAGACACCGGTTTCGACTTCCTCTTCTTCGCCGGCGGCTACGGCTATCCGCTGATCGACGGTGATCTGCCACGGGTGGCGGTCGAGAAGGGCATCAACTTTCCGAGCCTCGACCCGGACTACCTGATTCCGATCCTCGCGCAGCACACCGACCGTCTCGGCTTCGTGATCACGCAGTCGACGGGTCTCGATCATCCGGTTCAGCTCGCCCGTCGCTTCTCGACGCTCGATCACCTGACGAACGGGCGAATCGGGTGGAACATCGTCACGGGCGCGTCACAGAACGCGATTGCCGACGTGTTCGGTCACGCCAGCATGGTGCCGCACGACACTCGTTACGAGATGGCGGCGGAGTACGTCGAACTCGCCTCCCGCCTGTGGGAGACGGGATGGGACGACGATGCTTTCGTCGGCGACTCCGCCGCGGGTGTGTTCGCGCAACGTGGCGGAGTGCACCGCGTCACCTACGACGGCGAGCACTATCGTTCGCGCGGATACTTCGGCTCTCCGCCGTCGCAGCAACGTACGCCGGTGCTCTTCCAGGCCGGTACCTCGCCCGCGGGCCGGGCGTTCGCGGCGGCCAACGCCGAGTGCGTGTTCGTGCAGGGGACGACTCCCGCCCGCACGGCCAGCGCGGTGGCCGATATTCGCCGCCTTGCGGCCGAGGCCGGCCGCGACCCGCATGCCCTGAAGCTGATGGTGGGCCTGACGGTGTTCGTCGGCGAAACCGAAGCGGACGCCCTGCGGTACGAGTCCGAGTTCGATGCGATGCAGACCGACGAGATCGTGGCGTCGCTGTACGCCGGAAACACCGGAATCGATCTGCTGGCGCTCGATCCCGACAAGACGCTGCACCAGGTCCTGGATGCCGGGGGACCGATCGGTCAGATGGGTACGAGCAACATCGACCGATTCCTCGGGGATGATGCGCCCACCGTCCGCGAAATCCTCGACCAGTTGCGCGGCCGGGGCACGCGAGGGTTCCGCATCGTCGGGAGCCCGGTGCAGGTGGCCGACCAGATCGAGGCGCTCATCGCAGCCACCGACCTCGACGGTTTCCTGATCGAGCCGGTGTACCCGCCGCACGACCTCGAGGACTTCGGGCGGTTGGTCCTGCCGATCCTGCGCGAACGCGGGCGGCTGCGTGACGGAGAGGTCGGTAACACCCTGCGTGCGCGGCTCTCGGAGGTTCCGGGCAACGATCGTCTGGGTTCCGCGCACCCGGTGCTCGCAACCTCCGCGGCGGTCAACTGATCGCGTTCCCGTGTTCGGAAGCGGATGGGTCGCGTGACCCGTGCGTCGATTCGCCGCGCCTAGGATGAGCCGGATGGAAAGCACTCCGGAACGCCAGCGGCTGCTGGGTCTGGTGGTCGACCTCATTCTGCGAGACGGGGTGATCGACCTCAGCCTGAGCGCGATCGCCCGAGCGATCGGGTCGAACAACCGCATGCTTCTCTACTACTTCGGGTCGAAGCAGGCGCTGATCGGCGAGGCGGCGCACGTCGCGTTCGACAGCTTTCCCCGATTGCGGGGAATGTTCGCCCGGTTGCGCGGACCCGGAGACCTCGAGCAACGTCTGCTCACGGCGTGGGACGACCTGGCCGATCCGGACAGCCGCCCGTATGTCCGGCTGTTCTTCCAACGCTTCGGCATCGCCATGCGCGATCCCGGTGAGTGGGGTGAGTTCATCGAACTCGTTGGCCGCGAATGGATCGAAGAGGTGCGCGACACCTTGCTGGCGGACGGGTTCACGCCCGAGCGTGCGCTGTCGGGGGCGACACGGGTCGTCGCCCTCTTGCGCGGTCTGCAGTTCCTCATCCTGTCGGGCGTCGAACCGGCGCAACTTCGCGAGTCCTACCGCGATGCCATTCGGGATCTCTCGGCCCCGGCGCCGGCTCCTGTCGCGCCCGCACCGCGGCCCTCGGCCTGAGTCGGGCTTTCGCGCCTAGGCGTCCGCTTCCTCGTCTTCTTCCGGTTCGAACGTCGAGCTGGTGCCGGTGTGGCCCGCGGCTACTCCGCCCGGTGCATCCGGGATCGTGCCGTCCTTGCCGAGCCCGCCCTGCTTCGGCGTCGCCTCGTCGTCCTCGGCGTCGGACGTGTTCTCGAGATCGCGGTCATCGGTCATGGGTGTTCCTCTCATTCAGCTGCGAGCGGCATCGGCGTCGGTGCCGGGCTCATCGCCGGAAGTGTCGGCGGGCGTTGCCGGTGCGTCGGGATCGACGTGCACGGGGGGCACGTCCTGGAGATAGGCGCGGTCCGTATCGGGGTTGCCGCTGTCTGCATTGTTCGACATGAGGTCTCCTCGTCTGTGAACGACGGTTTCGGATGGTGGTGAATCCGCGGACCTTCAGACAACCCGGTCCGAGCACGCGGCGCACGGGGGTTGACAGCGAGCTGTGGGGTGGAGAGCTTGTCAACCGGGTCCACTTCTGTCGCCCACCGCCGTACGCTCGCGGAATGTCAGTGACGGAATTGTGGTTGGTCAGGCACGGCGAGAGCGTCGGCAACGTTGCGGCGACGCGCGCGCAGCGGGAGGGACTCGAGATCATCCCTCTCGAATCCCGCGACGCCGACGTGCCCCTCTCGCCGGTCGGCGTCCGCCAGGCTCAGGCTCTGGGGGCGTGGTTCGCAGAGCACCGCGAGCTGATCGATGTGTGCTGGGTGTCGCCGTACGCCCGGGCTCGCGAAACGCTGGCGATCGCGAGCGGCGAGGCATCCGTCTCCGTGCCCGTCGTCGTCGACGAGCGTCTGCGTGATCGAGAGCTCGGCATCCTCGATCTCCTGACGAGAGCAGGCGTGGAGCGCCTGCACCCCGAGGAGGCCGCACGCCGCAGGCACCTCGGCAAGTTCTATCACCGCCCGCCGGGCGGGGAGTCGTGGGCGGATGTCGCGCTACGGCTGCGTTCGTTCCTGCGCGATGCGCTGCCTGGCCCCCGTCCCGAGAGCGCGGGCCCCGGCGACCGGGCGCTGGTCGTCGCGCACGACGCCGTCGTGATGCTCCTGCTATACGTGCTGCTCCCGCTGAGCGAGGACGAACTGCTCGATTTCGCCGCATCCAACACGGTCGAGAATGCGTCGGTCACCCACCTGCGCGCCACCGAAGCGGGTTGGGAGTTGGTGGACTTCTCGAACGTGACGCACCTCGAACGCGAGGGCGCACCCGTCACCGAGCACGCGGGGAGCCCCGATGTCCAGCCCGAGTGAGAACGTCACAGCGGATGTGCTCCGCGCCTGGGGGCTGCCCGACCCGGGCAACTCGAAGAAGACGCGCGGTCGCGTCATGGTCGTGGGCGGTTCGCGGCGCTCGCCGGGCGCGGTCCTGCTGGCGGGCGAAGCGGCCCTGCGGGTCGGCGCGGGTCGCCTGGGGTTGGTCGTACCCGGTTCGATCGAGGCCCAGATCGGCGTCGTGATCCGCGAGGCGGCGGTCTTCTCTCTGCCCGAACGAGCGGCGGATCCGATCGAAGGACACCTGCGTGACGAACTCGCCGCGGCTGACACCGTGCTCGTCGGGCCCGGTTTCGACGAACCGGACGAGACGCGCGCGACCCTCGAAGCCATCGTCGACGTCGGTGTCTCGTGTCTCGTGCTGGACGCGTTCGGCCTCGGCGTGCTGCCGGAGATCGATCGTGCACGGCTGCCGCAGGCCCTCGTTCTGAACCCGAACGAGGAGGAGGCGGCTCGGTTGCTCGGCCGCGGTCTCGGCGATGACCGCATCGCGGACCTCCGAGAGATCGCCCGGCGGTACGAGGCCGTCGTCAATTGCTATGGCGATATCGTCGACCCGTCCGGCACAACCTGGCGTGTCTCGGGCGGCGGTGCGGGGCTCGGCACGTCCGGCAGTGGTGACGTGCTCGCGGGTGCGATGGCCGGGATGGCCGCGCGCGGATTGCCGCCGGAGCGTGCGGCGGTGTGGGCGAGCTGGGTGCACGCAACGGCGGGTGACCGGCTGACGAAGCATCCGGGACTCGGGTTCCTAGCTGGTGATCTCGCCCGGGAACTGACTCCGACGATCACCACGGTGCTGCAGGAATTCACCCCCGCGTAACCTGTGGGCAGGAAGATGACCGCCATGTCGATGTCCGAACCGTTCATGCCCGCCGACGAACCGCGTCCCGAGGCTCCGCCCACCGATCGCGACATCGACACGGATGTCGACATCATCCGGGACGGGGGCGAGGACGGCTCCGAGTTCCCGGCTGCCGACTTCCCGGCCCCCGACTTCCCGGTCAATGCCGCGTTCCGCACGCCCACCCCGGGTGCGACGCTCTCCGAGGACGAGCTCGAGAAGGACCTCGACGAGGAGTAGCGTCTCGCGACCCGCAGATCGTGTGATCTGAACGCGGCGCGCTGTGCGATCATCGGGCCCTCGAAGGGGTCGCGCTCACCCAGGCCGACGCGTTACTCGGCGGTGAACGAGATCGGTTCCATGATCATCCCTCCCGGTGCAGTCATGTATCGATGTGTACGCGTGGGCGGCCGAGGTCGGGGGCGTATGGCGCCAGGGTAAGCCCGCGTTCGGGCCTCGCCGCAGATGAGCAGCACATGCACAGGTGGGGCGCTCCCTTACCCGCGAGCCGGGTAGCCGTGGATGGCGAAGAATTCGCCGTGCGTCCCCGAGATGGCACGACGTACGGTTTCGAAGGCCCAGTCGAGCGCCGCGGAGTGCTGCGCCGTGGTCCGCGCGAACAGCGAGACGTCGACGCTCGCCATCTCGAACGGGAGCTGCCGAACGACGAGCGGCCACGTTGTCGCCCAGCCCGCGCCGATCGTGTCGGGCACCGTCGCGATCATGTCGGGCCGCGCGGCGAGCAGCGGCGGGATCGACGCGAAATGATTCACGCTGACCGGCTCGTCCAGGCGCACGCCCAATCTGCTGAGAGCCGTGCGCAGGTTCGGCCGCCCCGAGTCGCTCGCGACGACGACGTGCGTCGCGGCGAGGTAATCGTCGAGGCCGACGTCGCCGCGGGCGAGCTGATGATCCTGCGACATCAGGATCGCGTAGCCCTGCGACTTCAGCACGACGTGCGGAAACTCGCCCGTGACGGGCGATGACGTCACGGCGAGATCGATGCTGCCGCGGGCGAGCCAGCCGGGCAGGCGGTCGACGTCGAGCGGCACCACCTCGAGGCGTGCGTGTGGTGCGGCCGTGCGGACGGCGTCGAGGATGGCGGGAAAGTAGCCGATCTCGCCGAGTTCGGAGAGCGCTATCCGGAATACGCGATCGAACGCGGACGGATCGAACCCGTGCACCGCGTCGAGCGTGCGGTCTATGCGGGCGAGAGCGTCGCGGAAGTCGGGGTAGAGCGAACTCGCGAGTTCGCTCGGTTCCATGACGCGCCCGACACGGCGGAAGAGGGGGTCGTCGAGTTCTCGCCGCAGGCGTCCGAGCGCCTGGCTCACCGCGGGTTGGGTCACGTACAGGCCTTCCGCGGCGGCGGTCAGACTCCGTGTTTCGTAGATGGCGACGAAGCTGCGCAGCAGGTTCAGGTCCATGGACGCACTCCCTCACGATGACGGACGCCTCGGCTAAGACATCCTTCCCACAGCATAAGCAGTGCTTATGCGCAACGCGCTTCCCGATGCCTAGGCTGACGTGAGCCGAAGTCGGCGGGTCGCCCGCCGCGAACGAAGGAGTTCCCGTGTCCGCATCCCGTCCCGAATCCCTTGCCGAAGCGATCGCCCGCGTCGGAAACCCGGTCGATGTGCTCCGCAATGCACCGGCTCGCCCCACGGTCTTCCCCGTCACGCCCGAGTTCAGCAACTGGCGCTCCGAGCAGTTGTCGTGGCGCACCTCCGTCGCCCTGCTCGATCAGTCGCATCACATGACCGATCTTTTCCTGACGGGGCCCGACGCGCTGAAGCTGCTCAGCGACGTGGGGGTCAACAGCTTCGCCAACTTCCGGGTCGACAACGCCAAGCAGTTCATCGCCGTGAACAGCGACGGGTACCTGATCGGCGACGCCATCCTCTTCTACCTCGCCGAGGAGTCTTTCGACCTGGTCGGGCACCCGATGGTCATCGACTGGGTGCAGTACCACCTCGAGACGGGCGATTACGACGCCACGTTCGAGCGTGACGGCAACTCGATCGTGCGAGCCGGGGATCCGAAGCTGTACCGCTACGAGTTGCAGGGGCCGCACGCACTCGCCCTCATGGAGAAGGTCACCGGCGCGCCCGTACCGCCGACGAAGTTCTTCCACATGGCGACCTTCACGATCGACGGTGTGACAGTACGCTCGCTCCGCCACGGCATGGCGGGTCAGCCGGGCTTCGAGTTGTTCGGCCCGTGGGCCGAGGGCGAGCGCGTGCGCTCGGCTCTGATCGAGGCGGGCGAGGAGTTCGACCTCGTGCTGGTGGGGTCCAAGGCCTATTCGTCCGCCAACCTCGAGTCGGCCTGGGTGCCGTCCCCGCTTCCCGCGATCTTCACGGGCGAGGGCACGGCGGCCTACCGGGAGTGGCTTCCGGTGGCGCGAGCCGGGTCGCTGGCGGGCAGCCTCGCCTCCGACGACATCACCGACTACTACGTCACGCCGTACGACATCGGCTACGGTCGCAGCGTTGCCTTCGACCACGACTTCATCGGCCGCGCGGCGCTGGAGCGTCACGCGGCGGAGGCTCCCCGCACCAAGGTGACCCTGGTCTGGAACGAAGAGGATGTCGCGGACGCCGTGCAGTCCCTGCTCGAGCCGGGCGTGCCCGCGAAGTACATCGACTTCCCGAAGGCGCGCTATGGCCTGTACCAGGTCGACCGGGTGCTGATCGATGGCGAGGACGTCGGCATCTCGCACGATGTCGGGTACATCACCAACGAGCACGCATTCGTTTCGCTCGCGAGCATTGCGACGGAGCACGCCGCACCGGGCACCGAAGTCCACATCCTGTGGGGCGAAGAGCCGAACTCGCAGAAGCCCGCCGTCGAGCCGCACCGCCAGATCGCGGTCCGGGCCACGGTCGAGCCCGCGCCGTACTCCGCCTTCGCGCGAGACAACTACCGGGCCGGCTGACCTCGAGACGGTACTCCGGGGTTCTCTGGCAAAAGCAAGAGACCCCGGAGTACTCTCCGAGGTCCCCCGTTCGTGCGCAGACGGGTCAGGCGTCGCGGATGTTCTCCTTGACCTCGTTGCGAGTCTTGACCGAGTCGCGCTCGGCTTCGGCCTTCTTCACCTCGGCGTCTGCCTCGGCTTTGGTCCTCTTCACCTCGGCGTCTGCCTTGACCTCGTCGACCTTGTCGCCGATACGGTCCTTGGTGTCTTCGAACGCGTCTTTCGCCTTGCGGCCAGCGGTCTCGGCGGTCTCTTTGGCGTCATCGATGAATCCCATGTCTGGCTCCTTTCGAGTGTTCGTGTGTCGACGGTAGGCGAGATCCGACGCGCGGGGCGGGGGGTTGCGTTCGGCCGCGGCGGTTGATACGGCTTCTGGCGAATGCCGGCCGCCGACCGCTCTCACAGCGCGCGGCGTTGCCTCAGCTCGAGCACCACCAGTCGGCCGCCGATGCCCACCAGGATGACCACTGCCCCGCCGATCACGGCCGCCAGGGGAAGAGTCAGTGCCAGCATGCCGCACCCCACCGCGCCGAGGACCTGCAGGATGCGGGGGAACCGTCGTGCGCTGCCGCTCTGACGGAACGCCGCCGCGTTCGCGATGAAGTAGTAGACGAGAACGCCGAACGACGAGAATCCGATCGCGCCCCGCAGATCGACGGTCGCGACCGCGACGATCACGACGACCGCGATCGCGATCTCGGCGCGGTGCGGCACGCGGTACCGGGGGTGTATCGCGGCGAGGCTGCGGGGCAGATCGTCCTCGCGGGCCATCGCGAGAGTCGTGCGTCCGATACCCGCGATGAGCGCGAGCAGGGCACCGAGTGACGCGACCGCGGCTCCGATGCGGACGACCGGCTGGGCCCACGCCCAGCCCGAGGCGGCGACCGTGTCAAAGAGGGGCGCGGATGACGCGGCCGTGCCGCCGGGGCCGAGCGCCATGAGAACCGTGACGCCGACGATGGCGTAGACGACGAGCGCGAGCCCGAGGGCGAGCATGATCGCCCTCGGAATGGTCCGGGAGGGGTCGCGCACCTCCTCGCCCATCGTCGCGATCCTGGCGTACCCGGCGAACGCGAAGAACAACAGACCGGCGGACTGCAGGATGCCGTAGCCTCCGCCCGTCCAGAGGTCCATGTCCGACAGGCCCTCGGCGCCCGCCGTGCTGGACCATCCGGCGGCCACGACGACCGCGAGTGCGAGCAGCACGATCACGACGAGCACGCGGGTGAGCTGGGCCGTGCGGGTGACGCCCAGCAGGTTCACGACGGCAAGGGCCGCTACGGCCGCGATCGCGACGGGCCGTTCCCAGCCCGGGGGTGCCGCGTAGGCCGCGAATGTGAGCGCCATCGCGGCGCAGCTGGCGAGTTTGCCGATGATGAAGGCCCAGCCCGCGACGAATCCCGACCACGGCCCGATCTCCGCCCGGCCATAGGCGTAGGTGCCGCCCGACGTCGGGTGCGCAGCGGCGAGCTGAGCGGATGCGGCGGCGTTGCAGTACGCGACGAAGCCCGCGATCGCGAGGCCGACCAGCAGGCCGGCACCGGCTGCCTGTGCCGCCGGCGCGAACGCCGCGAAGACCCCGGCGCCGATCATCGAACCGAGGCCGATGAACACGGCATCGCCGAGGCCGAGACGTCGGGCGAGCGTGTACGGGGGAGTCACGGCGCCGACTCTAGTGCGTCGACGTGTCGTGACGTGCTCGCGCCGCGTGTCTCGCGCCCCCTAACATGTGGCCATGACTTCGATGCAGATCACCGACCAGGCGGACCTCTCCGCGCTCTATACGATTTCGGGCGTCTGGGGGCTGATCTGGTACATCATCCTGGCGATCGCCCTCTGGCGTACCTTCACCAAGGCCGGTTGGCCCGGCATCCTCGCGATCATCCCGATCGTGAACATCTTCATTCTCGTGAAGGTCGGTGGGATGTCGGCATGGCTCGGCCTGCTCTACATCATCCCCATCGTCAATGTCATCTTCGCTATCGTCGTGGCCTTCAAGGTCGGCAAGAACTTCGGCAAGGGCGGCGTCTTCTCGTTCTTCCTGCTGTTCCTGCTGCAGCCGATCGGCTACCTGATCCTCGGATACGGAAGCTCGCAGTACCAGCCCGCGCGCTGATCCGCGACGGGAACACGAATGGCGGGGCACCAACCGGTGCCCCGCCATTCGTTCGTCCGGGTTCGACTCTGTGCCGGGTGTTCAGCCGCGCGAGCCGGTGGAGTACGAGCGTCCGCGCGAGCCGCCGCGGCGACCGCCGCCGGCCGCGGGACGTGCCGCGTCGCCGTGGGCACCGTCGCCACGAGGGGCGCGGTTGCCGTCACCGCGGTGCGCGCCGGAGCGACCCGCGCCGCTGCCTCCCGCGTTCCCGCGACCCGAGGCGCCACGGGGCGCTGCGGGCGTGAGTGCTCGCGACGATCGGTGCGGGCTTGACGTACGCGGCGGTCTCGCCGACCAGCGTGACGACGC
>NZ_NMUN01000002.1 GCF_002812725.1 Microbacterium sp. BR1
TATCCCCTGTGTGCCTTGCGCAGCAGGTCGGTGACATCGCGACGCTGGGCCTCGAGGGTCACCGTGACGACGGTGCCCTCGGCGCCCGCGCGGGCGGTGCGGCCCGAACGGTGCAGGTACGCCTTGTGCTCGACGGGCGGGTCGACGTGCACGACGAGCTCGACGTCATCCACGTGTACGCCGCGCGCGGCGACGTCGGTGGCGACGAGCACGCGCACGCCGCCCTTCGCGACGTCGGCGCCGAAGGCGGCGAGGTTGCGTTCGCGCGCGCCCTGCGCCAGGTTGCCGTGCAGGTCGACGGCGGGGATGCCCGCCGCGGTCAGCTGCTTCGCGAGCTTCTTGGCCTGGTGCTTCGTGCGGGTGAAGAGGATGCGTCGGCCGGTGCCCGACGCGAGGCGCTGCACGAGTGCGGTCTTCTCGTCGGTGCCGTCGATGACGAAGACGCGGTGGATCATCTCGCCCTGGGGGACGCTCTCGTCGTCGACCTCGTGACGGACCTCGTCGCGCAGGAAGCGACGCACGAGGCTGTCGACGCCGCGGTCGAGCGTGGCGCTGAACAGCATCCGCTGCCCGCCCTGGGGCGTTGCGGCGAGGATTCGGGTGACGCCGGGCAGGAACCCGAGGTCGGCCATGTGGTCGGCCTCGTCGAGAACGGTGATCTCGATGCGGTCCAGGCGCACGACGCCCTGCTTCATGAGGTCTTCGAGGCGGCCCGGGCAGGCGACGACGATGTCGACACCGTTGCGGAACGCCTGCTCCTGCGGGCGCTGGCTGACGCCACCGAAGACGGTGGTTACGCGCAGGCCGACGGCCTCCGCGAGGGGGATGAGGGTCGCGGCGATCTGCGTCGCGAGCTCACGCGTCGGAGCCAGCACGAGCCCGCGCGGCTGGCCCGGGGTGCGGCGTGCGGCGGATGCGCCGCTCAGGCGCGCGACGAGCGGAAGGGCGAACGCAATGGTCTTGCCGCTGCCGGTGCGGCCGCGGCCGAGTACGTCGCGACCCGCGAGCGAGTCGGGCAGGGTGTCGCGCTGGATGGCGAATGCCTCGGTCTTGCCGGAGGCTTCGAGAACGGAGGCGAGCGGCGCGGGCACGCCGAGCTCAAGGAAAGTAGACATGGTTGTGCTTTCGGGTGAAGTGCGCACCGAAACATGAGGCCGGAAAGGCCTGAGAGAGGCGCGAAGTGGGCGACGGCGCGGGATCGCGCATCGGTTCGCCGTTCGTGTAGAGCCACGGCCGAGAAGGCCGGGAAGCGTCACGACGACGCAGGCGGAACAAACCGCCATGGCAACACTAACACGCGCGGAGAACGAACGTGACGTGTCAGTCTCCTGGGCATCACCCCAGCATTCTCGGAACGGAATGCGGGTATGCGTAGTGTGAACAACAGCGATCGGCACTTGCCGTTGGCGTAGGCCCGGCCCAACACGTGAGTGGGCGCCGATCGAGTAGGTGAAGCATCTCTACTATTGCTCCCCCCGCAGCCCAGCTGGGGCCCGTGCGTCAGACGTACGCGAAAACGGACACGTATCCGAACCTCACGCGTGCGTACACCGAGGTTTCGCAGGTTGTTCGCGAGACCGGGTTGCTGGCTCGTGCCCCCAAGTTCTACTTGCTCGTCGGCTCGGCGTTGTTCGTCGCTTTCGCGGCGTGCGCGGCCGCCTTCGTTCTGCTGGGCGACAGCTGGTTCCAGCTCATCGTCGCCGGCGTCCTCGGCATCCTCCTCACGCAGGTCGCGTTCCTGTCGCACGAGGCCGCGCACAAGGCGATCTTCACCTCGGGCAAGGCGAACGACCGTCTCGCCAAGATCCTCGGCAACGGCATCGTCGGCATGAGCTACTCCTGGTGGGGCTCCAAGCACACGCGCCACCACGCCAACCCGAACCGCATCAGCCGCGACCCCGACATCGAGATCGACACGATCTCGTTCGTCGAAGAGGACGCGGCCAAGGCATCCGGTCTGCTCGGCTTCATCACGCGCCGCCAGGGCTACTTCTTCTTCCCGCTCCTCACGCTCGAGGGCATCAACCTCCACTTCCTGAGCATCAAGCACCTGGTCACGACACCGGGCGTCAAGGGTCGTTGGTACGAGCTCGCGCTGATCGCCCTGCGTTTCGCCGTCCTGTTCACGATCGTGTTCTGGATGCTCCCGCTCGGCATGGCCTTCGCGTTCCTCGGTGTTCAGCTCGCCGTCTTCGGCGTCTACATGGGGGCGGCGTTCGCGCCGAACCACAAGGGCATGCCGATCATCGACAAGGACGCGAAGCTCGACTTCTTCACCAAGCAGGTTCGCACGTCGCGCAACGTGTCCGGTGGTTGGTGGGCGACCTGGCTCATGGGTGGCCTCAACTACCAGGTCGAGCACCATCTCTTCCCGAGCATGGCTCGCACCCATCTCGCGAAGACGCGTGAGATCGTGCGCGACCACTGCGAGACGCTCGACGTGCCGTACACCGAGACGACGCTCTGGCGCTCGTACGGCATCGTCGTCGCGTACCTCAACCGTGTCGGGCTGGCGGCTCGCGATCCATTCGACTGCTACATCGTCGAGCGATTCCGTAAGGTCTGATCCCGCTTCACCGATGGCGCCGGGGACTTCCCTCGGCGCCATCGTCGTGTCCGGGTAGCGGTCGCGCTCCCAGCCGCCGGCACCCGATGCGCATCCTCGGGCGCCGAGGGCTAACCTCGAAGTGGGAGGGGACGTGGGCCCGAAAGCCTCACCGGCTGACACACCCGACGACTCGGTGGTCGTCGCGGCCCCGCCCGCGCGCCCGAAACTCTCCGAGATCGTCTCGGAGGGTCTGTACATCGCCTCTGCCGCGATCCGGTTGTCGCTGAAGAACCGCATCTTGATGGACACGATCGGCGGCGGCGCGGGGTACGACGTCGACAAGTTCATGCCCGACGCGCGCGCGGCGCTGTTGGCGCTCGCCGACGAGGCCGATGCTGCGGCCGAGCGCATCAAGAAGGAACGCAAGGACGCCTGGCACCGGTTCAGCGATCCGGATGGCACGCACGACTACGGCAGCCGCGATGTCGGCAACCTGCGCCGCAGACGCCGTCAGTCGCAGCGCGTCGCGAAGGAGCTGCGGGCGCGCGCCGAGGACGACCAGGAACTGCGCCGACTGGTCGAGGCCGCGCGCGACGCGGCGTGGAGCGAGTTGGCCGAGAACATCGACCGGAGCCTGCGGGTCGAGGCCGCACGGCCCGATCTCGAGCCCGGTTACGAGAAGATGCGCGAGGCGCGGATGCAGGCGCTCCGCCTCGTCGATCTCAGCAAGCTCTCTGCTGTGCAACGGCAGCGCCGCGCGACCGAGGCCGAGCGCGCCGAGAGCGTCGGAGTGGAAGACTGAGGCGGACGCGGATGGAGCACGATTCGCGGGCGCCCCGCGCGTGGGGTATCCTGGACGCTGGTCTGCGCGGGTCTTCGGATGCCGCGGGATCAGGATCGCGCTCGTAGCTCAATGGATAGAGCATCTGACTACGGATCAGAAGGTTGGGGGTTCGAGTCCCTTCGAGCGCACACTGTGTTGAGACAGTGAAATACCGAAAGCCCGCGGATTATCGCGGGCTTTCGTGTTTGTCCCCGCTGGGCGCGCTCCCCGCGGCGCCTCTGACTCCCTGAGCCCGAAAAGCCCGTCAGCGCCGCGGCGGTCGATCCTCGCGCTTGGCCGAACCCCCGAAGCGGTCGGGCTTCAGCTCGATCAGCTTGCCGCTGATGCGCGTGTTCTCGAGCCGCTTGAGGGTGTCGCGGGACAGGTCGGCGGGCAGCTCCACGAGCGAGAAGTCGGGCCGGATCTGGATGGCTCCGAAGTCCTCGCGCCGCAGTCCGCCTTCGTTCGCGAGCGCCCCGACGATCTGGCGCGGCTCGACCTTGTGCCGGCGCCCGACCGCGATCCGGTAGGTGACTCGTGCCCCGCCGCCGCTGCGCGGGCCCCGCTCGGAGCGTGCGCCGCGCTCGCGTCCGCCCCGGTCGGGACGATCCTGCTCGTCGCGCGAGAAGCGGGGCTCGGGTGCGGCATCCGGGTCGAGAAGCAACGGGGTGTCGCCCTGCGCCACGACGGCAAGCGCCGCGGCGACGTCCGCCTCGGGAACGTCGTGGTGCTCGACGTAGTGCGCGACGATGTCGCGGAAGAGCCCGATCTGTGCCGGGTCGGCGAGGGCTGCGGTGATCGCGTCGTCGAACCGCGTCAGTCGGGTCGCGTTGACGTCGTCGACGCTCGGCAGCTTCATCCCGGTCAGCGGCTGGCGCGTGGCCCGCTCGATCGAGGTCAGCATGCGGCGCTCGCGCGGGGTGACGAAGCTGATCGCGGCGCCCGTCCGGCCGGCGCGACCCGTGCGTCCGACACGGTGGACGTACGACTCGGTGTCGATCGGCAGGTCGTAGTTGACCACGTGGCTGATGCGGTCGACGTCGAGGCCTCGCGCCGCGACATCCGTGGCGACCAGGATGTCGAGCTTGCCGCTCTTGAGCTGGTTGACCGTGCGTTCGCGCTGCGCCTGGGCGACGTCGCCGCTGATCGCCGCTGCCGTGTAACCGCGGGCGCGCAGCTTCTCGGCGAGCGTCTCGGTCTCGTTCTTCGTGCGCGTGAACACGATCATGCCCTCGAAGTTCTCGACCTCGAGGATGCGGGTGAGCGCATCGACCTTCTGCGGGTACGACACGATCAGGTACCGCTGCGTGATGTTCGCGGACGTCGTGGTCTTGGTCTTGACCGTGATCTCTTCGGGGTCGTTCAGATACTGCGCCGAGATGCGGCGGATCTGCGCCGGCATCGTGGCGGAGAACAGGGCGACCTGCTTGGTCTTGGGGGTGTCGGCAAGGATCGTCTCGACATCCTCGGCGAAGCCCATCTTGAGCATCTCGTCGGCCTCGTCGAGCACGAGGTACTTGAGCTCGGAGAGGTCGAGCGTGCGCTTCTCGAGGTGGTCCATGATGCGGCCCGGCGTGCCGACGACGATATGGACGCCTCGGCGGAGCGCCGAGAGCTGCTGGCCGTAGCCCTGGCCGCCGTAGACGGGGAGGACGTGGACGCCGCGCAGGTGCGACGCGTACTTCTCGAACGCCTCGCAGACCTGCAGGGCCAGTTCACGGGTGGGGGCGAGCACGAGCGCCTGCGGAGTCTTCTGCGACAGATCCAGCCGGGAGAGGATCGGCAGGGCGAACGCGGCCGTCTTCCCCGTGCCCGTCTGCGCGAGACCGACGACGTCTCGACCCGCCAGAAGCGGGGGAATGGTCGCGGCCTGGATGGCGGAGGGCGTCTCGTATCCGACGTCCTTCAACGCCTTCATGACCGCGTCATCGAGACCGAGATCGGCAAAGCTGGATTCCGGGCGGGCAGGCTCTGCCTCGACGGTGTCGTTCTCGCTGGGGTAGGCCATGGATTCGACGGTAGTCCCCCAACCGTGCCCACGCGACTCGGCGACCGAAGCTAGCGCTCGGCGAACAGGCCGAGACCGATGAAGACCAGCCCGGCGACCCCGAGCAGAGCGGCCGATGCCCAGCGATAGTCCCCGTGGGTGATGCGCGCGTAGAACTCCGTGACGTGGCGCGAGATGGTCGGAAACCGGGACCAGATCCAGGCGAGGACGAGGAAGGGACCGACCAGCGCGACGAGGAACACGGCGTACGCGGCGAGCCGGAGTCCGAGGTGCGCGGTCAGACCCGCGGTCACGCGTCCGGTCATGTACATGATCGGCAACGTCGTGAACCCGATCACCGCGCAGCTCAGCCCGAGCGGAAAGTAGGTGATCGCGGGTGCGTTCTGGGCACGCGCCCGTGCCGGGCGAATGGGACGCGTCGGGACGCGGAACACCCACCACGCGATCAGGGCAGCGATGGCGAGGAAGATCGCCCCGACGACGAAGTCGACCACGCGACTCAGCAACGCGGCATCCACATCGCCGCGGATGGCGATGACGAGGTTCGTCGGATCGAAGGTCTGCAGCAGGGCGAACAGCGCCGTCGCGCCGGTTGCGAGACCCGCGACCATCCAGCTCATCCGGGCGGCGACGTGCATGTTGCGTGCGAGCATGTCGGCGGTGGCGCCGTACAGCGCGGGGTTCAATCCCATCGTCAACCCGAAGCCCACGAGAGTCGACAGCGCGACGACCCACCTGGCAAGATCCTGCACGTCCCGATCTCCTGCCCGCTCACCGACTGCTCACGGTCTGTACCGCGGGGGCGCCGAACGCTCGTCCCAGCAGCGTAGCCGTAGGGTGGGCTCACCCACTCTTCCCCATCGAAAGGGCGATTGATGCGCGTACTGGTCACGAGCTCGAGGAACACCTTCGCGCTGGATGCGATCCGGAAGCTCGGGGCCACGGGCCACGCGGTCGTCGCGAGCGACACCTACGCGGGCGCGGTCGGAAGCCACTCGAAGTATCTGACGGCACACGAGGTCACCGCATCACCGCGGTTCGAGACGGATGCCTTCATCGACGACATCAACGACATCGTCGCGCGGCACGGGATCGATCTGATCGTTCCCACCTTCGAAGAGGTCTTCTACCTCGCCGCGCGCGCGGCCGACCTGGCTGACGGTGTTAGCCTCTACGCGGGGCAGTTCGACAGTCTCGCGCGGCTGCACGACAAGGCCAGCTTCCAGCGGCTCGTGGAGCAGGCCGGTGTGCCGATTCCGGAGACCGTCGTCGCGACGGACGATGCATCCCTCGCCGAGGCCATCGCGCGCTTCCCCCGCTTCTTCGCCCGTGCGGCGTTCTCTCGTGGCGGGGTCGGCCTGCTCACCAACACGGGTCCGCTCGCCGGAAAGGTCGAGGTGAGCGATTGCCATCCCACGCCCGATCAGCCCTGGCTCGTCCAGCCCTTCGTCGACGGGCCCATGGTGTGCACCTACAGCACGATCGTCGACGGCCGTGTCACCTCGCACTGCACGTACCGGGCGCCGGAGCAGTGGGCCCACAGCACCGGCATCACCTTCCTCGCCGTCGACAGCTCCGTCACGCTCGACTACACGCAGCGGATCGTGGATGCGCTCGACACCGGCTTCACCGGGCAGCTGTCGTTCGACTTCGTCGACAACGATGGTGAGCTCTTCGCCATCGAGTGCAACCCGCGCCCGACGAACGGGATCATCCTGCTCGGCGCCGAGGAGTTCTCGGCCGCGCTCGTCGGCGAGGGGGACGGCGTCGCGGTCGTCGAGCCGGGCGTCGAGCGGGAAGTGAAGCTCGCGGTGCTCGCGGACTGCTTCGCCGAACCCCTCAGCCACCTGCCGACGTCGCTCCACGATCTGATCCACGTGCGCGACGTGGGGGCACAGTGGCACGATTCCCTGGCGATGATGTGGAGCCCCGCGACGCTCATCCACGGGGCGAAGCTCAGCCACGGCGACCGCAAGGAGCTCCTCGCGGCGCTCGGCGACGACATCGTCTGGAACGGCGAACCGATCGCGGGGATGACGGCGGCGGACGCCGAGGCGCTCGAGGCCGTTCACGAGCAGCGCATCTAGCGCCCGCCGTCGGGGCGCGGAGCGATCTCGCCGCGGCGGATCAGCGGCGGATCATCGCGCGGAGCGCTCGGGGAATGATCCCCGCCAGTCCGGGTCGCGGCAGGCGGTTCAGTCGTCCGGCGAGTGCGGGGAGTCGGTGCGGTGTGCCGTTGGCGAGCTGACGCATCGCGTTGAGCAGGGCCGCAGGATGCGTGTCGAGTGCGCTGTGCCCGTTCTCGATGTCCACGATCGTCGCATCCGGCATCATCGACGCAACGCGGCGCGCGGCGGTGGGTGGCGTCCTGAGGTCTCGTGAGCCGACGAGAACGACCACGGGCCAGGTGAACGACCGGTTCTCGAGGAGCAGGTCGAACGGCTCGCCGACGAACGCGGGGAATCGGTCCGCGAGGGGCGCGTAGGTCAGCGCCGGGTCGAGCGGACGCCCATCGGGTGCGGCCCCGTAGTTGAGTTCGCGGAACCCGATCGCACCCGCGATATCGAACTCGAAGAAGGAGGGGATCCGCACGATCGAGTCACCGCGACCCGCGTAGATTTCGAGCGCCTTCCACGCAGGGTTCCGCGCGCCCGCGAGCCGAGCCGCGAGGAGCGGGCGGAGGAGGTCCGGCCCCGCGAGCTCGTAGGCCGCGCGGATCACATCGAAGGTCTGGGAGTCGAGCCGACCCGACTCGGCAAGGTGGTGCACGGAGTGGGCGACGTCGTCATCGGCGTCCCAGAAGAGTCCGCGGATCCGTTCGCGCTCGAGGGCGAGGTCGCTCGTGGACTGGAGAGCGGAATCGAGGATCATGCCCGCGACCCGACTCGGATGCCTCGCGGCGAACGATGATGCCAGGTAGCTGCCGTACGACGAGCCGACGATGAGCGCAGACCCCACGCCCTCCTGCTCCAGAACGGCCGCGATGTCGTCGACGACGTCGGTGACCCACATGGCCGAATGGGGGAGTGGGCGGCCCATCGTGTCGCTCCGCGAGTGACCGATGCCGCGGTGCTCGACCATGATGACGTCCAGACCGCCGTGTGCCGCCTGTCGACGCAGCGCTCGGTACGGCAGGACGGATGCGAGTCCGGGACCGCCGGGGATGACGACGAGCGGAGTAGCGGAAGGCGGACCCGATCGCGTGTACGCCAGCGAGAAGGCGGGTGCACGCTCCGTCGCCGGTCGAAGGACGCGGTGGATGCCTGTCACTCCCCGAGCGTATTCGGTCGGCCACGGCCGCGTCGATGCCGCGTCGATGCCGCGATGGTGCCGGACGCTCACGGCATGGTTCCGGGCGCACATGACAGGGTGGGGGTATGCCGAGAACACCCGACCCGCAGACGTATGACCTCGACGGCCTGCGTGATCGGGTCATGCGCCAGAGCGGGGGTGCGGTCGATGACAGCATCCCGCAGCTCGCCGACGCCGACCCCGAGCTGCTGGGCATCGCGCTCGCGCTTCGCGACGGGTCCATCTGGGTGACTGCCCAGGCCGACGTCGCGTTCAGCGTTCAGTCCGCCGTCAAGCCGTTCCTGTTCGCCCTCGCGCTGCTCGACACGGACGGCGACGTGCTCGATCGGATCGGGATCGAGCCGACGGGCGAAGCATTCGATGCGATCAAGCTCGAGAGCGGCACGGGCCGCCCACCGAACCCCATGGTGAACGCGGGGGCGCTGTTGACGGCCGCGGTCGTGGACGGCGGCGACGTCGCGGGCCGGAACGAGCGCATCCTGCGGGGCCTCTCGGCCTTCGCCGGGCGCGCGCTCGAGGTGGATGAGGACGTCGCGCGCAACGAGCATCTGCTGGGCGATCGCAACCACGCCCTCGCCCACCTCATGCGCTCCGAAGGCACACTGCGCGTCGGCGCCGACGACGCCGTCGCCGTCTACGCGCGGGCATGCGCCGTGCTGGTCGACGCAGAAGCGCTCGCCGTGATGGGTGCGACGCTCGCTTTCCGCGGAGTCAACCCGGTCACGGGGGAGCGGGTCGTGCCCGCGCAGATCGCGCGCGATGTCGTATCGGTCATGGCCACGTGCGGTGTGTACGACGGATCGGGACGCTGGATGCGCCGAGTGGGCATCCCCGCGAAGTCGAGCGTCTCGGGCGCCATCGTCCTCTCCGTGCCCGAGACCCTCGGCGCCGCGGTCATCAGCCCGCCCCTGGACGAACAGGGGACGAGCGTCCGCGGCAGCAGGGCCTCCGACCTGCTGAGCGCCGAACTCGACCTACACGTGTTCGGGTCGCTGGACGACTGATCAGGTGTTCTGCGGGAACCCCAGGTTGATTCCGCCGTGGCTGGGGTCCAGCCAGCGGGCCGTGACTGCCTTCTCGCGTGTGAAGAAGTGGAAACCCTGGCGACCGTAGGCCTTCGAGTCTCCGAACGCGGACGCCTTCCACCCGCCGAACGAGTGGTACGCGACCGGCACCGGGATCGGCACGTTGACCCCGATCATCCCGACCTGGATCTCGTACTGGAAACGACGCGCGGCGCCGCCGTCGTTCGTGAAGATCGCCGTGCCGTTGCCGAACGCGCCCGAGTTGATCAGCTCGACGCCCTCCTCGTAGGTCGCGACCCGCACGATCGACAGCACGGGCCCGAAGATCTCCTCGATGTAGGCGGCCGAGGTGGTGGGCACACGGTCGAGCAGGGTCGGGCCGAGCCAGAAGCCGCCGGGCGCTCCGTCGGGCACGACGCCCCGCCCGTCCACGACGATCTCGGCGCCGTCGTTCGCCGCCACATCGATGTACCCGGCGACCTTGTCGCGGTGCTCGCGTGTGACCAGCGGGCCCATGTCGCAGCCGCGGCGCCCGTCGCCGATGCGCAGACCCGCCATCCGCTCCGAGATCTTCTCGATCAGGGCATCGGCCACGGGTTCCACCGCGACGACGACCGAGATCGCCATGCAGCGCTCGCCGGCAGAGCCGAACCCGGCGTTGACCGCGGCGTCGGCGACGAGGTCGAGGTCGGCGTCGGGCAGCACCAGCATGTGGTTCTTCGCGCCGCCGAGTGACTGCACGCGCTTGCCGTGACGCGCGGCCGTCTCGTAGATGTAGCGCGCGATCGGGGTGGACCCGACGAACGAGACGGACGCGACATCCGGATGCTCCAGGAGGGCGTCGACCGCGACCTTGTCGCCGTGCACCACGTTGAAGACGCCCGTGGGAAGCCCCGCTTCGGCCAGCAGCTCGGCCATCCACATCGACGCCGAGGGGTCCTTCTCGCTCGGCTTGAGCACGACGGTGTTGCCGGACGCGAGGGCGATCGGGAAGAACCACATCGGCACCATGGCGGGGAAGTTGACGGGGCTGATGATCGCGGCGACACCGATGGGCTGGCGGAACGAGTAGACGTCCACGCCGGTCGAGGCGTTGACCGAGTAGTCGCCCTTCAGGATGTCGGCGAAGCCGAGGGCGAACTCGAGCACCTCCTGGCCGCGCGCGATCTCTCCGAGAGCGTCCGAGACGACCTTGCCGTGCTCGGCCGTGATGAGCTCGGCGAGCTCGGGCTTGCGCTGTTCGAGCAGTTCGCGGAATCGGAAGAGGATGGCCTGACGGCGCGCGATCGACGTGTCCCGCCACGCCGGGAAGGCGACGGTCGCGGCACGCACGGCGGCGTCGACGTCGGCGGGCTCGGCCAGCACGACGGCGCCGCTCTGTTCTCCCGTCGCGGGGTCGTAGACCGTGCCGAGACGCCGGTCGCCAGTGTCGTGGCGCTCGCCGTCGATCCAGTGCGGGATGCGCGTGGTCATCTCTCTCGTTTCGTTCGGAGTTCGGTCAGTCCATGACGACGACGGCGCGTCCGGTGATCTCGCCACGGGCGAGCGCGTGATACGCGGCATCTGCATTGTCGAGCGTGTAGCGCCGGGTGACAAGACGCGCGGTGTCGAATCCGCCGGATGCGGCGATGTCGACGACGGCCGGAAGGTCCGCGCGGGTGCGGGCGCCGAAGGATCCGGTGATCGTGTAACCGCGGCGGACGAGCGGCGTGATCTCGACCTCGGCCGCAGCGTTGCCCACCGCGATGCCGATCGCCACCATGCGCCCTCCGTCGGCGAGGAGTCCGATCGCCTGCCGGAAGGTCGCGGGATGTCCGAGGGCTTCGAACGCCACGTCGACACCCAGACCACGACCCAGGCCGCCGGTGATTTCGCGGACCGCAGCGGCGGCATCCGTCTCGCGCGAGTTGATCGTGTGCGTCGCCCCCAGGGCGGTGGCGGCCTCGAGCTTGTCGTCGGCGACGTCGATCGCGATGATCGGGTCGGCACCCGCGGCACGCGCCATCTGCACCACTCCACTGCCCACGCCGCCGACGGCGACGACCGCGACGGCCTCGCCCGGCCGGACGTTGCCGGCCCGGTGAACGGCACCGTAGGCGGTGAATGCCGCGCACCCGAGGACGGCCGACGTGACGGGGTCGAGTCCGTCCGGCAGCCGCGTCAGCGCGGTTATCGGCACGACCGCGTATTCGGCGAGCCCGCCCATCGAGTACATGGCCAGGAACGACCCATCCGGCATCGAGAGGCGGCTCTCGCCGTCGTACAGAGTTCCGTTCAGGCGGTTCTGCCCGAAGAACTCGGCGCACAGATCGTCGCGCCCGCGTGCGCAGGCGGGGCAGGTCCCGCACGGCATGATGAAGGCGCCGATGACCGTGTCGCCGATCGCGAGCGAGGGCGGCGGTGGCGTGCCGTCGCCGAACGCCACGAGGGTGCCGCTGATCTCGTGCCCCATCACCGCCGGCCGCGGAAAGCGCACCTCGCCCTTCATGACGTGCAGGTCGGTGTGGCAGACGCCGCACGCGATGACCTTGACGAGGGCCTCGCCGGCCCGGGGCGTCGGGCGGGGAACGTCGAGGATCTCGAGTTCGGGGCCATCCGCGCGCAGGACGGCGGCTTTCATCGTCGCGGGTGTGGTGGCGGTCATGGGGTGATCCTCGACGTCATCGTTCCGGGGCTCGTGTTCGCAAGCACGGCAAGTGCACCACGGTCCCACAGGGCAGCGCCGCTCCGCTTGTCGGTGGGTGAAAACGTGCGGCCCGGAGACGCCGGAAGTCATTGGCACTCTCGGGGGTAGAGTGCTAATCTGTGATTGTTGAGTCGAGTCGACTCAACTCCTCACAACTCCATACGAATCCTCACAACTCCACACGAACCCGTTCATCGCCGGAAGCGAATCCGGCAACACCAGGAAGGACAACCACCATGGCGACATACGACCCGTTCCGCGACCTCGACCGCCTCGCGACGAGCCTTCTGGACGCGCGGCGAGGACCGCGGCGCATGCCGATGGATCTGTACCGCGACGGCGACCACTACGTGCTGACCGCCGATCTGCCCGGAATCGACCCCGGATCGGTCGACATCGACGTCGACGGCCAGCTGCTGACGATCCGCGCCGAGCGCACCCTGACGGCCGGCGACGGCGTCAAGTGGATCACCCGGGAGCGCGAGGCCGCGAGCTTCCTGCGCCAGCTCAACCTGGGTCAGGGCGTCGACACCGACCGCATCTCCGCGAGCTACAACAACGGCGTGCTGTCTGTGACGATCCCGGTCAGTGAGCGCGCGAAGCCCCGCAAGATCGAGGTCGCGACCGATGCGGATGGCCCCGTCATCGCCGCGCGCGAGTCGGAAGCCGACGCCGCGGGCCCCCAGCTCATCGAGCAGTAGGACCGATACCGCACAGAACGGATGCCGCGCCCCTCGGGGTGCGGCATCCATCGTTCGGGCAGGCGTCTCGGCGTACCGTCACTTCGCCGTCCCGCGCAGCTTCGCGGTGAGATCGCGGAGCTGTTCGAGTTCGTCGTCGTCGAGCCGAGACATCCGCTCGGCGATCGTGCGCGCGTGATGCGTCGCGACCACGCGAAAGGCGGAAGCGCCCGCCTCGGTCGCGCGGACGAGTGCGCCGCGGCCGTCGTCGGGGTCGGCGCATTTCGTGATCAGGCCGCGCGAGACCATCCGGTCGACGAGGCGCGATACCGACGGTTGGCTCACGAGCATGCGCGCCGTGACATCGCGCAGTCGCGCGGTCATGTCGGGCCCGCGAGTCACGGTCAGGAGCACGTCGTACTCCCCCTGCTCCAGGCCTGAGCCGCGGAAGTCGTCGCTGATCTCGGTGAACACCTCGTGCTGCGCGCGGAACAGACTCTCCCACGCTTCCACGGCGAGGCGGCGGTTCGTCATGCCGTCCAGGCTACTTGCACGGCGCCGCTGGCGGGTGGGCAGGTCAAGGCTCGTGTCTAGGCTGGGCCTATGCGAGGGATTATCCGGACAGGCCTGGCCGCTGCGATGTCTGTCGCGGCGGTGTCTGTGGCGGCGGTGATCGTTGCGGGGCTCGGGGTGGCCGTCGTGCCGGCGGCGGCAGCCGAACCTGGTGGGAGTGTCGAGGACATCGCCGCCGTTTCGAGCGACGTGGACGACTTCTCGTTCGCGAGTCTCGACGTCGAGTACACGCTGACGCGCGCCGAGGACGGCACGAGTCGGATGCGGGTCGTCGAGACCTTCGTTGCCGTGTTCCCCGAGACCGACCAGAACCGGGGGATGCGGCGGCTGATTCCGAACAGCTACCTCGGCGCGCCGCTGTTCCCCTCGCTCGTGTCGGTCACGGATGGCGTCGGCGGTGAGAGACCGGTCGAGACCGAGGACGAGGACGACTTCCTGGTCGTGACGTCACGCGCGGACGACTACGTGCACGGTCCGCAGACGTACGTCTTCACGTACGACCTGCAGAACGTCACCCGGGGCTTCAGCGACACCGGCGTTGACGAACTGTACTGGGACGTGAACGGAGAGGAGTGGCGGCAGCCTTTCGGTCGCGTCGGGGCGCGTCTGATCCTCGACGCCGATCTTGCCGCGTCGTTGACCGGTGACGCCGCGTGTTACCAGGGGTCGACCGGATCGACGGACCGCTGTGAGATCGAGGTGACGCCCGACGCGGCGGGCGCCGTGGTCACGGCTCGAGCCGACGCGCTTTCGCCGCGACAGACCATGACGATCGCGGTCGCCTTCGCGCCCGGCACGTTCGCGGAGTTCGATTCGTCCCCCTTCGCCTCGCCGATCGGGTGGTTGCAGGGAGGGGCGGCGCTGGTGAGCGTGCTGGCCGTGATCTGGGCCGTGGTCGTCCGTCGCCGCTGGTTGCGCGACGAGCCGGGCCGCCCGACCGTTATCGCCGAGTATGATCCTCCGCCGGGTCTCGACGCGCTCGAATCCGCTGTGCTGTGGGGTGCGCAGACGAAGGGGATACCCGCGGAGGTGCTCGAGCAGGCCATCGCCGGGTCGATCCGGATCGTCGAGGGCGCGCGCAGGTGGGGGAGTCAGACGTTCGAGCTCGAGCTGATCGATCGGTCGTTGGCCGACGAGAACGGCCGTGAACTGCTGGACGGGATGTTCCCCGACGGAAAGACCGCGTTCACGCTCGGCAAGAGCGACGCGCGCGTCTCGCGCACGGCGCAGAAGATCCTGAAGGAAGCGGATGCGACGCTGACGGCGATGGGTGTTCGGCGCGTGGTGCCGGGTATCGTGCGTGCACGGCCGATCCTGGTGGGGATTCTGGCCGCGGTTGCGGCTGTCATTCTCGGCGTCATCGGTCTGAGTGGTGGTATCACCCCGGCATGGAGTCTGACTCTGATGTTCGTCGCGCCGGTTCTTGCGGTGGTCGCGGGTGTGCTGGTCTCGCGGAGACCGCTGACATCGCGCGGAGCCGAGCTGCGGGATCACCTTG
Source organism: Microbacterium sp. BR1 (assembly GCF_002812725.1). Taxonomy (GTDB): domain Bacteria; phylum Actinomycetota; class Actinomycetes; order Actinomycetales; family Microbacteriaceae; genus Microbacterium. The sequence goes on from NZ_NMUN01000002.1 coordinate 15,154, forward strand.
CCGGTGTGAAGGTGTTCATCGGGTGGGCGGAGGCGGACCGGATCCGGATGCTGCAGTCGCCGCGGGGTGCGGAGCGCGCGCCGATCTCGGTCGACGATCCTCGACAGATGGTCCGGTTGTACGAGCGGCTGCTGCCCTATGCGGTGGTGTTCGGGCAGGAGAAAGAGTGGGCCGAGCGCATCGTCGTGTACTACGGCGATTCGCAGCCCAGCTGGTACTACGGCACCAGCGCGTTCAGTGCTGCAGCGTTCTCGTCCAGCATCTCTTCCCTGTCGGCGAGCACGTCGACCGCGTCCTCTTCCGGTGGATCATCCGGCGGTGGATCTGCGGGTGGCGGCGGCGGCGGAGGTGGCGGCGGTGGCGTGTAGATGCGCCACCACGTGCGCGGACGGCTAGCCCGGCGTTCCCGCGTTCTACCGGGGGTTCCCGCGTTCTACCGGGTCTTTCCCGCGTTCTACCGGGCGTTCCCGCGTTCTATCCGGGCCTTTCCCGCGTTCCCCGTCTGTATCTTCGCGGTCGCACGGGGCGCCAGGGTCGTCGCGCTTCGATCCAGTTCGGCGCGCGCGTTTCGGGAGTTCCGTCACGCATGCGAACCTCCCACCCGCTCGTCTCGAGGGTGCGGTGGTGAAACCAGCACAGCAGGACGCCGTTGTCGGTGTGCGTCGGCCCGCCGCGGGCGTGGCCGATCGCGTGGTGGATCTCGCACCAGGCGGCGGGAACGTGACATCCGGGGATGACGCATCCGCCGTCCCGCGCGATGATGGCGCGTCGCTGGTGCGCGGTAAAGACGCGTTGAGGCCCGCCCAGTTCGATGATGCGGCCGCGATCGTCGTGGACCAGGCGCTGGATACCGCCGGAACACGCAATCTGGCGGGCGAAGGCCGCAGGGACCGGCTGGGCGACGGCGTCCGCGCCGGTGTCGTCGCTCAGGTGAGCGGCGTCGAGCAGGCCGTAGCCGTCGGCGCGATCGAGTTCGGACGCGCTGATCGTGACGAGCAGGGTGGGCGCCGCGCCGCCGATCGAGGGTGAGTCGGCCGAGCGGGCCGCGACGCCGAGGACCGCCGCGAGTGCGTCGTGCTGGCGCTGCGCTCGTGTGCGGTTGTCGCCGGGCGCGTGCTCGCGCAGTCCGCCCGTCCAGTCGCGGTCGGGATCGTCGAGTGCGCTCGTCTCACCGACGGCACTCTCTGCAAACGACGGCCCGGCACCGCTGTCCGCGACGCGCGGACTGTTCTGAGCGTCCATCAATCGCTGCAGTTGTGCCGCAACATCGGTCAGGAGTGCGCCCGAGATCGGCATGACGCCGTCGCGCTCTCGCCCCAGCGTCAACCCGCGGCGGCGCATGGCACGATCCGGGTCGGGAAGCACCCCGTCGGGATCGAGATAGAGCGCCCAGAGCTTCGCCTGCATCCGGATCTCGTCGGCCCCGGCGGGCGGGGCACCGTCGGGTGCCGTCCCCGTCGCGGCCGCGACCAACTCACCCTCGGCGGCCGCGATCGCCGCGATCCCGCATCTGTCTGTGAGGGGAGCGAGCGCGCCCGTTATGGCGACGAGCGCATCGATGCCCAGCTCACCGGCGCCGAACGCCGCCCGGGCAGCCGGAAAGTCAGACGGAAGAGGATCGCCCGAGAGGCTGAATCTGGGCGCAACGTGTTGGCCGAGTCGCAGGCGGGTGCGTGCCGTCGCGCCGGAAACCGAACACAGGCGCTCGACGAGCTCGGCGGGGTTGCGGCATCCGAGGCGCGTGCTCAGACCGTTCGCGCCCTGCTCGGCACTCGAGCGGCGCCCGAGCTCGGAAGCGATCAGCGTGCGCAGCGCATCGACCTGCCGGCCGAGCTGCTCTGCCGCCCGGGTCAGCTCGAGCACGTCGCTGTCGGATGAGAGTGAGAGCCCATCCAGCTCGCGTAGAACGAGCGTTTCCAGAAGAGCGGATGCCTCGGCCACGGCCGCCCGCACAGCCGCGCCCGAGGGGGCTGCGGTGGGGGCGGTCGCCGTCGTGAACATGCCTCCAGAATCCCATCGGCCACCGACATCGAAACGGACAGAAGGCCAGGTCGAGATCGTATTCTGTGGATAACTCCCGAGCGGGAGTCCTGTGGAGGAACGACCGCAACGCGGTTCGCTCCTGACCCGAAGCGGGCAAGAGTAAGGGCCGGTCAGAGAGGCTTCTGACCGGCCCTTGTCCCTTGCACCAAGAGTGTCCTGCAATCACATGACGGTCGCTGCCACAGCAAACAACTTCCGCTGCGTGAACTCTATAACGGCCAGGTAACGGCGGGCAAGGATTGTCGTTATGTTTTTGTGATGTTTTTGCTGTTCGGCCAGTCCGATGGGGCCGCGCGCCGTGCACGGGTTGTGCGTGCGCCCGTGCTGACGCCGCACGAAAAGGTTCGATCGGTCAGCTTCGCAAGGACGAAGTCGGGGTCGCGGTCGGTGCTCACGGGCGCGGCCGAGTAGTCGAAGGCGATGCCATGCCAGACCCGAAGCGATTCGCCGTCGTCCACCACGGCATAGGCGCCGTCCGCGAACGGGTGGTAGCCGTCGTCGCCGAGGGTCTTCTCGACGGCGGTGACGAAGATGCCGTCGGTCCGATACACGGTGCCCCAGCCGGCGAGCATGAAGGACTCTTCGACAACCACGTAGCCCGTTTCGCACCCGGCGTTGACCAGCGGCACGACCGTCGCGGACGAGGTGACGCACCAAACGAAACCCGCGAAACAGGCGACCGCGATCGTGAGGACGCGCGCCGGAACGAGCCAGAGTCCGCGCACGGGGATGAGGCACAGTCCGGCCGCAAGGGCCGGCGCACAAGTAAGGGCCGGTCAGAGAGGCTTCTGACCGGCCCTAGTCCCTTGCACCAAGAGTGTCCTGCAATCACATGTCGGTAGCTGCCACAGCAAAACAACTACCGTGCATGCACTCTATAACGACCAGGTAACGGCGGGCAAGGACTTCCGTTATCTTTTTGTGATTCTCTGTGATGGGACACCGTCGAGCGCAGAGCCAGGTGGCTCCCTCAGCCGCCGCTCGGCGTCCGAGCCAGCGCATCCGCTCCGCGCGCCGCCGCGTCAGCGTCACGCAGCTTCGGCTTGCGCGGCCACCAGAAGGCGTCCTTCGTGATGAAGGCCAGCGCGGGAACGACGACCGTCCGCACGAGCAGCGTGTCGATGAGCACGCCGATGCAGACGATGATGCCGATCTGCGTCAGCGTGATGAGCGGCAGCACCCCGAGCACCGCGAATACCGCGGCCAGCAGGATTCCGGCGCTCGTGATCACTGCACCGGTCGCGGCGAGAGCGCGGATCATGCCCTGCGTGATGCCGAGCTGCTCGGACTCCTCCTTCGCCCTCGTGACGAGGAAGATGCTGTAATCCACGCCGAGGGCCACCAGGAACAGGAAGCTGAACAGCAGCACGTTGGTGTCGATGGCGGGGAAGCCGAAGAGCGGCGTCTGGAACAGCCACCAACTCAGACCGATCGCGGAGAAGAAGCTCGCCACGACCGCGAGAAGCAGCAGCAGTGGCGCGACGATCGCTCGCAGCAGTACGACGAGAACGATCAAGACGAGCACCAGGATGAGCGGGATGATGAGCGCCTGATCGCGAGCCTGCGCGTTCGTGACGTCGAGTGCCTGCGCATCGAGCCCGCCGACGAGCCCCTCTCCGGTGCCGACGCCGTCGAGGGCCACGCGCATCCGCTCGATCGTCGCGAACGCCTCTTCGGTCTCGGCGCTGGCGTTGAGCGTGACGTTGATCTGGGCGAGCTCGTCCGTCGTCTCGCCGATCGTCGCGGTGTCGACCCCGTCGAGATCCGATAGCGTGCTCGCGGCCTCGTCGGCCTCGTCGAGGGGCACGATCACGACGGCGGGTGAGGTCGTACCGGCCGAGAACGCCTCGGCGAGAACTTCCTGACCCTGCACCGCCTCCGGCTTCTGCAGGAAGCGATCGTTCTGCGAGAGCCCGGTCTGGACGAAGAAGAGCCCACTCGCCATAACTCCCAGCACGATGAATCCGCTCGTCGCCACGACGATCGGGCGCTTCGAAACGCCGCGGCCGAGCTTGCCCCAGACGCTCCGTGCGATCGCGTCGGGCGACCCGAATCGCGGGATGTACGGCCAGAAGAGTCCGCGCCCGAACAGGACCAGCGCCGCGGGCAGCACGAACAGCGCGAAGATCATCGCCACGACGATGCCGACGGCGCACGCGAGTCCGAGCGCACGGTTGCCCGCGAGTTCGGCGAGCAGCAGGGTCAGCAGTGCCAGGGCCACTGTCGAGCCGCTCGCGATGATCGCGGGGCCGGCGCCGCGCAGCGCCCGCTGCATCGCGACGCGCCGACTCTCGTGCAGGCGCAGCTCGTCCCGGTATCTCGCGATGAGCAGGAGTGCGTAGTTCGTCCCCGCGCCGAAGACGAGTACAGACAGGATTCCGGTGACGGATGCGTCGAGTTGCACGCCGACCGCACTCGCCACCTGGCGTGCGACGATGCCGGCCAGCGCGTCCGCCAGCCCGATCACGACGAGGGGCACGAGCCACAGCCACGGGCTGCGGTAGGTGATGAGCAGCAGCACGGCCACGACGATCACGGTGGTCAGCAGCAGCGTGAAGTCCGCCCCCGCGAAGACCGCGGCGATGTCGACTTCGAACCCTTCGGCTCCGGTCAGGTAGACCCGCACACCGTCGAGACCGGCCGACGCGGCGTCGCGCAGCTCTTCCGCGCGCTCCCTCTGTGCGGCGACGTCGGACTCGGGCTCGAGCGGGACCACCACGAGGGCGACCGTTCCGTCCTCCGAGACTTGCGCGGGAGGGACGAATCCATCGCTGGAGATGTCCGCCAGCTCGCCGGTGGCATTCTCATTGATGCGGGCGAGGGTGTCGGCGTCCAGCTTCCCGTCTTCGGCCGCGAACACGAGCAGGGCCGAGGTGCCGTCGGCGCTCGGGAACTCGTCGCGCAGCTGATCGACCTGTACGGACTCGGCGCTGTCGGGCAGGCCTACCGACGGTGCCGTTTCGGACTCCTCGCCGCCGGCGATGGTGAAGAGCGCGGCGGCCGCGAGCGCGGCCAGCACGAGCATGATCCACGACGTCTTGGCAGATGTCAGGAAGCGCAGCAGGCCGCTCATGGTGTGTCTCCACGTCTGTAAAACTCATTTGAAGTTCAAACTATATGACTATCGAATGAATGTAGCGATATCGTGGACGTCATGCAACCGACGGCCAGGGACGAATCCGCCGCGGGTGCGGCCGGCTTCTCGCCGACCCGTCCGGCGACGGCGTTGCTGCGCGAGTTCATCGAGCTCAGCGAGGAGTTCGAGCGCTCGATCGCCACCGAGCTCGAGGTGAACCCCACCGATCTGCAGGCGATGGAGCATCTGTTGATGGGTGGCCCGCTCGGCCCGACCGAGCTCGCCCGGAGGGTGGGCATCTCGGCGGGGGCGGCGACCACGTCGATCGACCGGCTGGTGGCGCTCGGTCACGTCACGCGCGAACCGCACCCCACCGATCGGCGCGGCACCCTGGTCGTGCCCCAGCCCGCGTCACGCGACCGGGCCATGGGACGGCTCCTGCCGATGATCATGGGGATCGATGCCGAACTCGATTCGTTCACCGAGGCCGAGCAAGAGTCGATCACGCGGTATCTGGCTCAGGTGGTCGAACGCCTCCGGATGCACGCCTACCCGCGGGTCTCCGAGCCCGAGGGCTGAGGGGCGTCGGTCGGGTCAGGCTTCCCACAGTCGCTCGATGGGGACATCCCGGCCGAGGATCCGTGTCGCCGCGCGGTGGCCCGAGCACATCGCCGCGGTCACGGTGGCCGGGTCATCCGTCCACGTCGCTTCGCCGGCCAGGTGGAGCACCCCGCCGATGGGGGTCGCGAGATCGTCGTGATCTTCGGTCCTCGAGCCGAGCGTCATGTACGCGTACGAGCCGCGCGTGAACGGGTCGTCCTGCCAGTGGGTGATGTGCGCGTGCGTCGGCTGTTCGACACGGTCGCCGAAGAGCCGACGCAGCTGGGCGAGAACGGACTCGACGACGCGCCCCTCGTCCCACTCGCGGGTCTCGACACCCGCCGGCCCCGCCGCGAAGGTCAGCAGCGTGGGCTCGCCGTGCAGGGCGGTCAGGTCGTACCAGGAGTGCCACCAGCGGCCCTCCGGACCCTGCTGACGGATCGCGTACACGTCGTCGTCCCAGAACTTCGTCGGGAAACGCAGGAAGACCTTTTCGAAGGCGTTCATCGTCAGGCGGCCGAGGGCCCCGGCCACCGGTTGCGGGAGTGCCGGCTCGATTGCGAAGTCATCGGACTGCAGCACGCCCACTGGAACCGTCACCACCGCGTCGCGCGCGGCGAATGTCCCTCGGTCGGTCGTCACGACGACCCCGTCCGTGCCCCACTCGACGCGCGAGACGACGTGTTCGAGGCGCACATCGAGACCACGCGCCAACCCCGACGCGAGGACGTCGTACCCGTCGGGAAACACCACCTCGTCGCCGTCGATCGAGTCGTCGTCCAGTCCGTGCGCCGCGAGATCCCCGATCCACGCGCCGTACTGCTCTTCGGCGCGGTGCTCGAGGTATTCGCGCACGCGCTGGGTGCGCTCTTCGCCCCAGTTCTGCTGCTGGAGGGCAGCTTCGGTCACGTCGCGGTACGAGGCATCCGGGTCGGACGCGGCGATCACGTCGACGAGAGTCGCATCGACGGCATGGATGTCTGCGGCGTAACTCTGCGCGTCGGCATCCGAGAGCCGCTGCCCGTCCGGACCGTAGTAGGCGATCGGGCGGCTGTCGGGCTGATACCCGCCTACCGTGAACTCGACCATTCGCATGCCGAGGGATCCTGCGGTCGCCGCAACGGGGGAGTCGGTGATGCCGTGGATCCAGGACGCGCCGAGATCGGTCACCCGGCCGTGGCCGCGATCCGTGTGCAGGCGCCCCCCGACGCGGTCGCGAGCTTCGAGGATCGCGACGCGGCGGCCCGCGTCCCCGAGCAGACGCGCTGCGGTCAGCCCGGCGACCCCGGCGCCGACGACGATCGTGTCGAAACGGTCCATTCGCGATCACCCTTCGTCCTGCACCTCATCGTTCTGAAACGCACGGTGCGATCCCGACGCTAGCGCTCGGTGTCATCGAGCGCGAGAGCTCTGCGGGCAACGCATTGCAGAGATACCCCAGGGGGTATGCTATTGTGAGGTGGAACGACGAGAGGGGTCAGTCATGTGCAGTCCCGTGCGGTGCGATGTGTGCGGCAAGACGACGTGGGCCGGGTGCGGTCAGCATGTCGAAGAGGCGCTCCGCGGTGTGCCCGAGAACCAGCTGTGCCAGGGGCACGATGTCGTCGCGTAGTCGCTCGCGCTCTCTGCGCCTCGGCCTCGGCCTCGCGGCTGTCGCCGTCGCCGGGCTGCTCGCAGGGTGTGCCGCGACGCCCAGCACCGCCTCGACGATCGAACGGGGTACAGACACCGTCGTCATCGACGTGCGCACCGCGAGCGAGTACGCGTCGGGGCACCTCGAGGGTGCCGTCAACATCGATTTCCAGTCGCCCGAGTTCGCTTCCCGGATCTCGGACTTGGACGAAGAACTCGACTACATCGTCTATTGCCAGTCGGGTAACCGGTCGGCGCAGGCAGTGGCAGAGATGACGGACGAGGGTCTGTCTGTCCGGGATGCCGGCGGCGTCGACCAAGCGGCGCAGGCCACCGACCTGGAGATCGTCCGATGAGAATCGTCATCGTCGGCGGGGTCGCGGGGGGAATGAGCGCGGCCGCCCGTGCGCGGCGCCTCGACGAATCCGCCGAGATCATCGTGCTGGAGCGCGGCCCGCACGTGTCGTTCGCCAACTGCGGTCTGCCCTACTTCGTGGGCGGCGAGATCGAAGACCCCCAGAAGCTGCTCGTACAGACCCCCGAGTCGCTCCGCGCGGCCCTGGCCCTGGACGTGCGTCCCGAGCACGATGTCATCGCCGTTGACTCATCCGCGAAGAACGTGACCGTGCAGACGGCCAACGGCGTCGAGGTCATCGACTACGACGCGCTCGTACTCTCTCCCGGTGCGACCGCGGTCGTCCCCGCGATCGCCGGGATCGCATCGCCCCGCGTGCGGACACTCCGCACCATCGACGACGCCCTCGCCCTGCGCGACAGGGTCACGTCCGGCGCGCGCCGCGCGGTGGTCCTCGGCGCCGGGTTCATCGGTGTCGAGGCCGCAGAGGCGCTGGCCGCGGACGGTCTCGAGGTGTCGATCGTCCAGACCGCGCCGCACCCGCTGAGTCCGTTCGAGCCCGAGCTGGCCTGGCTCGTGACGCAGGAGCTCCGGGCGCTCGGCATCGATGTGCACGTCGGCATGGCCGCGACCGCGATCGAGCGGGACGCAGACCACGACACGGTCGTGCTGACGGATGGTTCGCGCCTGCGCGCCGACATGATCGTGCTGTCGGTCGGGGTGCGCCCCGACACGGCTCTCTTCGAGCGCGCGGGCATCGCCTGCGAGGGTGGCGCGATCCGTGTCGACGATCATGGACGCACGAGCGTGCCCGGAATCTGGGCCGTCGGTGACGCCACTCTGAACGTCGATCCGATCACCGGCGCGCGCCACCCGGTCGCCCTGGCCGGGCCGGCCAATCGCGCCGGGCGGCTCGTGGCCGACGACATCCTGCGCCCGGCGACGGCTCGAGCGATCCCGCCCGCGCTCGGCACGGCGATCGTCCGAGTGGGGTCGCTGACCGCCGCCCTGACGGGCGCGAATCGCGCGGCCCTGCGGGCGAGCGGCACGACCCACCGCACGATTCATCTGCACGCGAACCAGCACGCCGGGTACTTCCCGGGCGCGAGTCAGATCCACCTGGTCGTGCACATCGACCCCGAGACGGGGCGGCTGCTCGGCGCGCAGGCGGTCGGCGCCGAGGGGGTCGACAAGCGGATCGACGTGCTTGCGACCGCGATCCGTGCGGGCATGTCCGTCGACGAACTCATCGACCTCGATCTGGCCTATTCCCCGCCGTATGGTCAGGCGAAGGATGCCGTCAACCTCACCGGGATGGTGGGCGAGAACGTTCTGAACGGAACCCTGTCGCTCTGGTACGCCGAGGACCTCGACGATGTGATGGCGACGTCTCTGGTGCTCGACGTGCGCCGTGACGACGAGTGGGCGACGGGCCATGTGCCCGGCGCGCTGCACATTCCCCACACCGAGTTGCGGGAGCGCATCGGCGAGGTGCGCGAGCGAGCGAATGGGCGTCCGGTACGCGTCATGTGCGCATCGGGCGTGCGTTCGGCGATCGCCCACCGCGTCGTGAGCCAGGCGGGCATGGATTCCGCGTCGCTCTCGGGAGGCATCCTGACGCTGCGGGCGTCGCTCGGCGCACGCGCGCAAGACGCCCTCGTGGTCGATGAGATCGTCCGCTGACCCTGATCTTTCGTCGATCCTGAATTCGGAGACAAGCCATGTGCTACGCAGTGACCTGTAAGAAGTGCGGCAAGGCGACCTGGGCGGGCTGCGGTCAGCACGTCGATCAGGTGATGCGCTCGGTCCCGCGGTCGCAGCGGTGCGAGGGTCACGCGAAAGAGCCGTCCACCGGCCTGTTCGCACGACTCTTCGGGCGCTGAGCCCGTCTCAGGCGAGGGTGAGGAAGAGCTTCTCGAGGTCGTCCGGCGTCATCGACTCGTCCTGCGGGTCGGCGATGCACGTGCGCATGGCCGACGCGACGATCGCGTAACCCGCACGGTCGAGGGCCTTCGACACCGCGGCGAGCTGGATGACGATGTCTCGGCAGTCGGTGCCGGATTCGACCGCGTTCACGACGGCGTTGAGCTGGCCCTGCGCTCGGCGCAGGCGGTTGACGATCTTGCGTTGCTGCGCGATCAGCTCTGCTTCGCGGTCGTCCGTCGGATCGGATGTCGCGGGTACGTTCACGATGGGCCTCCTGCCGGGGCACGCCGACTGAGTGGAGTGCCTCACGCCATTCTCTCACGAAAAAAAGTGGATACCCCGCTGGGTATTTCTCACAGGGATCGCGACTACAGTTGCCCCTTGTGAATCCGAGCAGCCTCCCGAGTCCCGACCCGGTCTTCGCCCAGTTCGCCCTCGGGCCGCTGACGATCCATACGTACGCGCTGTGCATCATCGCGGGCATCATCGCCGCGGTGCTCATCACGCAGCGACGGCTCGGCAATCGCGGGGCAGGGCCGGGAACGGTTCTCGACGTCATCATCTGGGCCGTGCCACTCGGTATCGTCGGCGCCCGTTTCTATCACGTGTTCACCCACGTCGGGGACTACTTCTACCCGGGTGCGAACGTGTGGGCGATCTTCGCGATCTGGGACGGCGGCAACGCGCTCTACGGGTCGCTGCTGGGCGGAGCGGTGGGGGCGTGGATCGGATGCCGCATCGCGGGCATCCGCCTGTGGTCGTTCGCCGACGCCCTCGCCCCGGCGATGCTGGTCGCCCAGGCGATCGGTCGACTCGGCAACTACTTCAACCACGAACTCTTCGGGCTGCCGACGACCCTGCCGTGGGGTCTCGAGATCGAGTCGACGAACCCGAAGTTCCCCGAGGGGCTCGCCGAGGGAACGCTGTTCCACCCGCTGTTCCTCTACGAGATGATCTGGAACCTCGTCGGCGTTGCCATCATTCTGCTCCTCGAGCGTCGCATCGCGTTGCGCTGGGGCAAGGCGTTCGCCGTGTACCTCATCTGGTATGGCCTGGGCCGCAGCTGGCTGGAGGCGATCCGCATCGACCCGACGAGCGACGGCCTGTTCGGCATCCCCGCCAACGTGTGGGCGTCGTTCGTGGCGATCGCGCTCGGTATCGCGCTGTTCGTGATCCAGACGATCCGTCATCCCGAGCCCGAGACGAGCATCTTCCGCGATGGCGTCGGCCCCGTCAAGGGTGGGGCCGCAGTCGAAGAACCCGCCGCGGAGACGAGCTCCGACAAGGTCTGAGCCGGGTCTTCGCGAGAGCGGATGCTTGACGCACCCGCAGTACTCAGTGATACTATCTACCAGTACCTAGTGACACTGAGTAATGAGGCGATTCCGGATGGGCAAACAAGCGACCGAGATGCTCAAGGGCGTGCTCGAGGGAATCGTCCTTGCGATCCTCGCCACGCAGGCCGCGTACGGCTACGAGATCACGGCACGGCTGCGTGACGAAGGATTCACCGACATCGCCGAGGGCACCGTCTACGCCCTGCTGATCCGCATCGAGCAGCGTGGTCTCGTCGACGTCGAGAAGGTGCCGTCAGAGAAGGGCCCGCCGCGCAAGGTCTATCGACTCAACGCTCAGGGCCGCGAACAGCTCGCAGAGTTCTGGGGGACGTGGAGCTTCCTCGTGGACCGAATCGCACAGCTCCAGAGCGAACAGACGAAGGGAAACGACTGAGATGGCCGCCAAGTGGATCGAGACCCTGACCGGGTCGCTCGAGCAGAAGAAGCAGTACCGTCGCGACAAGGCGCGCATCGATGGGCTGCCCGAGCCCTACGGGGACGTGGCGAAAGCCATGCACCGCTATTTCATGTACTACGGGGGCATCACCGACGGCGACACCCTTGTCACGATGATCGGCGACCTGGCCGATCTGTGGGAGCGTGCCGCCGCAGACGGGACGCCGATCCGCGACATCGTCGGCGACGACCCCGTCGACTTCGCCGAGACCTTCGCCCTGGCCTACACCGGCACCCGATGGGTGGACAAGGAGCGTGCACGTCTCGCGAAGGCCGTCGAAGACGCCGAGCGGCGGCAGCGGTCATGACCGCCGCGATCCAGGCTCGCGGGATCGAGAAGTCCTTCGCGGATGTCTCGGTGCTGCGCGGCGTCGACCTCGACGTCGAGGCGGGCAGCATATTCGCGCTGCTCGGATCGAACGGGGCAGGCAAGACGACGCTCGTGCGGATCCTGTCGACACTGCTGAGGGCGGATGCCGGCACGGCCCGCGTCGCCGGGTTCGACGTGGCGACCGCGCCGGCCGACGTGCGCGAATCGATCAGCCTGACCGGGCAGTTCGCCGCGGTCGATGAGGTGCTGACGGGCCGCGAGAACCTCGTGCTCGTCGCCAGGCTTCGGCACCTGCCCGACCCCGGGGCGATCGCCGACCGGCTGCTCGCTCAGTTCTCGCTCACCGATGCGGGCGGGCGTCGCGCGGGCACCTATTCGGGCGGCATGCGCCGCAGGCTCGATATCGCAATGAGCCTGATCGGCGACCCGCCGGTCATCTTCCTCGACGAGCCGACGACGGGCCTCGACCCGCAGGCTCGTATCGAGGTGTGGCGAGCCATCACCGACCTCGCGCGCGGTGGCACGACCGTGCTGCTGACCACCCAGTACCTCGACGAGGCCGAGCATCTCGCCGACCGCATCGCGATCCTGCACCGCGGCACGATCATCCAGAGCGGGACGCTGGCCGAGCTCAAGCAACTCCTGCCACCCGCGCAGGTCGAATACATCGAGAAGCAGCCGTCGCTCGAGGACGTCTTCCTCGCCCTCGTCGGGGCGCCCGAAGAATCCGAACGATCCGACGCATCCGAAGCATCCGAAGGAGATCCGTCATGACCACCCACGTCGTCACCGCTCGCGTCATCACGGACACGAGCATCCTGACGGGACGGTCGCTGCGTCACATTCTGCGCAGCCCCGACACCATCATCACGACGGCGGTGACCCCCATCGCCCTCATGCTGCTGTTCGTGTTCGTGCTCGGCGGGGCGATCGACACCGGATCCGGCGAGTCCTATGTCAACTACATGCTGCCCGGCATCCTGCTCATCACGATCGCGTCCGGGGTCGCCTACACCGCCTACCGGCTGTTCCTCGACATGCAGGGCGGTATCTTCGAACGCTTCCAATCGATGCCGATCGCGCGATCGAGCGTGCTGTGGGCGCACGTCCTGACATCCCTCGTCGCGAATCTCGTGTCGCTCGCGCTCGTCGTCGGCGTCGCGCTGCTCCTCGGATTCCGGACGGGGGCATCGATCGGAGCGTGGCTGGCGGTGGCGGGCATCCTGATCCTGTTCACCCTGGCGCTGACGTGGATCGCCGTGATCGCGGGGCTCTCGGCCAAGACCGTCGACGGGGCGAGTGCCTTCAGCTATCCCCTGATCTTCCTGCCCTTCATCAGTTCGGCGTTCGTGCCCACCGGCTCGATGCCGGGTCCGGTCGCCTGGTTCGCCGAGAACCAACCGGTCACGTCGATCGTCGACACCATCCGTGCCCTGTTCGCCGGCCAGCCCGTCGGCGGCGATATCTGGATCGCGCTGGCCTGGCTCGCGGGCATCCTCGTCGTCGCGTACGGCTTCGCGATCGTGATCTACCGGCGCAAGCTCCGCTGAACACGGATGGCTCGCCCGGGCACATGCTCGGTGCAGAATGGGTTGGGATGGACGACCAGCTGCTGCACGAGCTCAAGACGCTCCGCGCGCGGGCCTATGGCCCCGATCCGGACATCCACGACGATCCGTCGGCGCTGACGCGGCTGCAGGACCTCGAGCAGCTCGCACGGGGGTCGGCGCCCGGGCAGCTCCCGCCGAGGCCGCCGAAGCCGCCGAAACCACCGGTGCCGCCGCTGCCCGCGATGTCGGCTCGGGTGCTCGAACCCGCGGTCGATGCCGAATCGGTAGCTCCGATCGGATCCGGGCCCGAGGGCGACCGAGAGCTCCCGCACGATCATCCTGTACGGCGCAGGGCGTGGACGAAGAAGCGCGTCGTGATCGCCTGGGGCGCCTCGCTCGCGATCGCCGTCCTGGTCACCGCGACCGTCACGGGGCTCGTGTCGCGGCGCATCCAGGCGGACCCGCGCGAGATCGCGGTGCTCGGCGTCGATACCTTCGCCGAGTGGCCGGGGATCTTCGCCAACTACACCGAGAACGGCACGCGTGAACCGGCGTGCCCGAGGGAGGAGCGGCGTTTCAGACGTTTCACGGCCTGTCGTTCTTCAAGATGCGGAACGGAATGTTCGCCTACGCGCCCGACCAGGCCTGCCTCATGGTCGTCGATTCGAGCAAGATCGACAGCGAGTCCAACTCGTTCGAAGGGGCGATCTTCTCCGGGTGCGCTGCGGGAATGTTCCCCGCGACCGTCGAGATCATCGTGACCTCCGGTCCACAACAACTGCCCGACGAACTGCTCGAGGCCTTTCCCGAGGGAACGGCGCTGCAGTTCGTGCTGGACGGTGACGAGGTCGTGGTGCTCAGCGACCAGGACTGACGATCGAGCGGCTCACGCCTTCGGCGGCGGGTGATGCGGGATCGGCCGCGGAGGCTGCGCCCGCTTCGAGTTGACGATGGGTCCGGTCACGGGTGTCGACCCCGAGGACGTGTCAGCCGCATCGAGTCGGATCCTTCGCCCGCTGACCGTCACCGGGCGAAGGCGGATCACGTAGGGCTTGCCGCCCCGATTCGTCGAGGCGAGTCGCAGGACACCGGATGCCTCGATCTCGGCGTCCGTGGCAGCATCCACATCGGTCTCCAGGCGCGCAGCGGGGCCGCGGGCGACGACGCTCCAGCGATAGCCGTCCTTCTCCCCATCGAACTCGATGGCCGCCTCGGGGTGATCGGCGATGATGCTCAGCTTCGATCCTGCCGCCGAACGGGCGTAGAGCGCGCCATCGTGTGCCAGGACGTTGAGGGGAAACACATCGGGCGTACCGTCGGCACCCGTGACAGCCAGGCGGCCGACCTCGGCCCCATCGACCAACTGCCAGCACTCCTCGACGCTCAGATGTTCAAAGGCGTGGGCTCCCGACACTCCGGGTCGTCCGTTGGATCGCGTCATGACACACGTCCCTCCTTCGGCTCTCCTTCGATTCAACTCCGTTAGAGCCCGCGTCGCTAGGGGTCAAGACCCCGGACGGGTCGGACGTACGTGACTAGGGTGTCGGGCATGGCCGAGGATTCGCGTGTTCCCGTCTCTCTATCGCTCGACGCGTGGCTCGATCGTCTGTCGCAACGGGGCGGCGAGCCCGGCGGGGGTGCGGCCTCGGGCGTGATGCTCGCGATCGGGGCGGCGCTGCTGCACATGGTTGCGGCGTATACCCCGGACGATGAGCGCGCACAGCGGTGCGGGCGGCGTGCGGTCGAGCTTCGCGGCGACGCGCTGCGGGCGGCGGAGGACGACGGTGTGCGTTCGGCGGCTCTCGGCGCGGCGCTCGCCGCCGACTCCTCGCCCGAGCGGGACGGACGGATCGTCGACGCCGGCACCGCGGGCGGCGAATCATCCGCGACGCTCGTGGCGATCGGTGAGGCCCTCGCCGCCGAGCTGCGCGTCCTCGCCGATCGCGGCAATCCGAACCTCATCGCGGACGTCGCGGTCGCTGCCGAGGCGATCGGTGCGGGCCTCGGCGGCGCGCTCACGAACCTGCGCGCTTGCCTCGCCCTGACCCGGCGGCATCTGCCCACGGGTCAGGCGGAGCTGCCGAGTCGCTTCGACGAGGTGGTGCGGAAGGCTGCCGCCGCGCGGGAAGACGTCGCGCTCCTCGCGCGGGCCGTCGAAGAGCGCTAGGTCAGCGCCGTCTGATCAGCGCTGCGCCGCGGCGAGGTTGGCACGAAGCTCGTCGGCGTCCTGGCGCACGCCATACGCCGGGGTGTCGCGCTCGACGCGCCAACTCTCCGCGAGCGAACCGATGTCGACGGTGTCGTAGCCGAAGGCGTCGTACAGGTCGGTCACGAACCGTGCCGCCTCGGGCGAGTCGCTCGCCGTCGCGAGAGCGCGACGCCGTGACGTTCCGGCCGGCTCGCCGTCGGTGAGGATCTGCGCCGCCACGATGTGGTTGAACGCCTTGGCGACCTTCGCGTCGGGAAGGTGGCGCTGCAGCAGCTGCGACGTCGTGACCCGCTTCTCGTCGAGCTCGACGATGTGTCCGTCGCGCTCCCAGTAGTAGTTGTTCGTGTCGAGCACGAACTTTCCCGCGAGGGGGCCCACGGGAACCGTGTCGATCGCCCGGAGCGGGACCGTCACGATGACCCATTCACCGGATTCCGCCGCCTGTTCCGGTGTTCCCGCGGTCGCGCGCGGCCCGAGCGTGTCGACGAGCTCGGTGAGTGTCTCCGGCCCTCGGGAGTTGCTGATGACGATTTCGTATCCGCGGTCGACCAGCCCCTGTGCGAGCGCTGATCCGATGCGGCCTGCCCCGATGATTCCTACGCGTGTCATGTCGAGGTCAACACCGCGCCTCCGTCCGCGCATTCCCGGGAGCGGAGAACCTGCGGGGACGCTCCCCTCAGAGGGCGTCGGCCTTCGCCTCGAGCACGGCTCGCTCGCGCTCATTGGCGGCCAAGCCTGCGGCAACCAGCAGCTCCGAGCGTGCCTCGCGGGTGCGCCCCAGCCGGGCGAGCAGTTCGCCCCGAACGCTCGGCAGCAGATGAGATCCCCTCAGGACGCCCTCCGAGGCCAGACCGTCGACGATGCGGAGCGCGCTCGCCGGGCCCGTGGCCATCGACACGGCGACCGCGCGGTTGAGTTCGACGACGGCGCTCGGCGCGATCCGGCCGAGCGCCTCATAGAGGATGACGATGCGCTCCCAATCTGTCTCGGCCACGCTCGGCGCGACGGCATGGCATTCGGCGATGGCCGCCTGCAGGGCATACGCGCCTCGTCCCCGAGCGCGGTCGCGGCCCCAGGCATCCGCTCGCGACAAAGCCGCGCGCCCACGGGCGATCTGTGCATGGTCCCATTTCGCGCGGTCCTGATCGGCGAGAAGCACCGGTGATCCATCGGCCGCCGTGCGCGCGCCGAAACGGGATGCCTGCAGCTCCATCAGGGCGAGCAGCGCCTGCACGTCGGGCTCGCGCGGCATGAGTGTCGCGAGCACCCGCCCGAGCCGGATCGCCTCATTGGCGAGCTCGACGCGGACCCACCGATCGCCCGAGGTCGCCGCATACCCCTCCGTGAAGACGAGATACACCACGCTCAGCACGCCGGTGAGGCGCTCCGGCCAGGCCGACGGATCCGGTACCTCGAACGGCACGGCCGCCGCGGCAAGGGTCTTCTTGGCGCGGGTGATGCGTGCCTGCACGGTCGCGACGGGCACCAGCAGCATCCGTGCGATCTCTTCGGTCGTCAGCCCACCGACGACGCGGAGCGTCAGTGCGACCTGCGACTCCCGCGAGAGCACCGGGTGGCACGCGATGAAGACCAGGCGCAGGACGTCGTCCTCGATCGGCTCCCACGTCTCGCCATGATCCGATCTCTCGGTTTCAACGGACAGGTCATGGGCGATCGCGGCATACCGCTCGTCGAGCCGCTCGCGTCGCCGCCACCCGTCGATCGCGCGGCGCTTCGCGACGGATGTCAACCACGCTCCCGGGTTGCGGGGCACCCCGTTCTCCGGCCAATCCTCGAGCGCCTCGACGACCGCCTGCTGCGCGACATCCTCGGCGAGCCCCACGTCTCCGGTCACCCTGACGAGGGTCGCGACGATGCGGGCTCCCTCGATGCGCCAGACGGCGTCGACGCGCCGTCGGATCAATTCGTGCCGAGTTCCTGACGCCACTGTTCTTCCTTCTGCACGTACTCGTTGTCGGCGTAGTCCGCGAAGTCCGTCTCGTCGGTCACCCGCCGCACTTCGAGCTTGCTGCCAGGACCGAGGGGGCAGCGCTTCGCCCACTCGGCGGCTTCTTCTTTCGAGGATGCCTCGATGATCCAGAATCCGTTGAACAGCTCGTGCGTCTCGCCGTAGGGGCCATCCGTCACGATCGGGACCTCGCTCGCGAAGTCGACGACGAAGCCCTCCTTCGCGTCCGCGAGGCCCTCGCCCGCGAGCAGGACGCCCGCCTTCATCATCGACTCGTTGTACGCGCCCATCGCGTTGATCACGGCTTCGAAATCCATGGTCGCGTAGTCCTCGACCGCGGCCTCGTTCGATCGCATGATCAGCATGTACTTCGTCATCTTTTGCTCCTCGTCGTTGCTCGGCCGATCCGCGGCCGCCGGTGGGGGCTCCTGCGTCCTCCTACTATCGCGTCGAACCGCGACGAGCGAAATCGACATCGTGAGCGAAGTTCCCGGTACGGCCCGCTCGCGGTCGCGCGGTGCCTACCCTGGGCGGTATGGAATACCTCATCGTGCTGGCGGTCACGGTCCTGCTCCTCGCGATCTTCCTCGTTTGGGCGTGGGTGCACTGGCGACGCACGCGCGCGATGCGTCGTGATGACCTGCGGCGGGTCGGTGATGAGACAGAGGTGACCCCGGCCGAGGCGTCGCGGCGGGCCGAGGGCGAGGCGGCCTGGACGCGCATCAGCGGCGGACTCTGACTGTCAAGGGGTCGCTCGCCGATCCCCACCTGCGTCAGGATGTCCGCATGCTCACGATTCCCGAAGTCACTCTCAACGACGGTCACCGCTTCGCAGAGCTCGGTCTCGGCACCTATGGTCTGCGCGCCGAAGAAGGGGTCGTCGCGGTCGCCTCGGCCATAGATTCGGGCTATCGGCTTCTCGACACGGCGCTGAACTACGAAAACGAGGCCGAGGTGGGCGAGGGGATTCGCCGCAGCAGCGTCGACCGCGACGAGCTCATCGTCACGACGAAGCTGCCGGGGCGCCACCACGGGTACCGCGAGACGATCGCGAGCGCGCGGGCCTCCCTCACGGAGCTCGGGCTCGACCGGATCGATCTCTATCTGATCCACTGGCCGAACCCGCGCGTCGACAAGTACGTCGACACGTGGAAGGCGATGATCCACCTCCGTGACGAGGGTCTGCTCGGCTCGATCGGCGTCTCGAACTTCACGATCGGGATGCTGGATCGCCTCGTCGACGAGACGGGCGTTGTGCCGGCTGTCAACCAGGTCGAATTGCACCCCTACTTTCCGCAGGAGCAACTGCGCGCCTATCACGCGGCCCACGGCATCCGTACCGAGAGCTGGAGCCCGCTGGCCAGGCGCAGCGAGCTCCTGGACGAACCCATCGTCCAGGAACTCGCCGAGGTGCACCGCGTCACGCCCTCGCAGCTCGTGTTGCGCTGGCACGTCGAGTTGGCCAGCACACCGATCCCGAAGTCCGCCGATCCCGAGCGCCAGCGCGAGAACGCCGACGTCTTCGGGTTCTCGCTCGGCGCCGAGGAGGTCGCCGCCATCTCGGCCCTCGAGCGCGGTCGGCTGTGGGACGGCGACCCCGAATCGCACGAAGAGTTCTAGCGGCGGACGGGTCCGAGCGCGGACAGCCACTCCGCGAAAGTCTGGCGTCCGAGCACGGCGTCGGGCGTGGCGAGCAGCGAGCCGTCGCGTTGCGCGCGACCCAGTGCCCCCGGCAACGAGATAGCGGGGATCCATCCGCGATGCCCCGTCGCGACCGCATAGGCGCGGATCATCTCGACCAGAGACTCTTCACGGGGCCCGGCGAGGTCGGGCACGCGACCCGCGGGGCCGGCCTCAACGCTGTCGATCAGCCTCTCGGCGACCTCGCGTGCAGCGACCGGCTGCGTGCGCATGCGCGGTGCCAGATGCACGGGTCCCAGCTTCGCCCGGACGTACAGTTGCGCCGCGAAGTCATGGAATTGCGTCGCGCGCTGGATGGTCCATGGCACGGCGCCGGTTTCGACGAGCGCCTCTTGCGCCACCTTGCCCGCGTAGTACCCATCGGGGGCCCGATCGACTCCCACGATCGAGAGCACCAGGTGGTGACCAACACCGGCGCGCTGCTCTGCGTCGAGAAGCATCCGTGTCGCCCGTTCGAAGAAGGCCACGGATGCATCGCGCGACGTCGTGGACAGGTTGGTGGTATCCACCACGGATTGCACGTCGGCCAGGGCGCGATCCAGGCCCCCGCCCGTCAGCACGTCGACCCCCTTCGCACGGGACAGTATCCGCACATCGTGTCCGCGCTCGCGCGCCACGTCCACGACGTGCCGCCCGACCGCCCCCGTACCGCCAGCCACCGCAATATTCATGTTCATACTGAGATGACGATTTCACTTGCCAGAATGTGAGGCGGTGGGTCGGTCAGGCCGCCGCGGTACGAGCGTGGGAGGTGCGGTTGAGCGAGACGCACGTGCCGGTGGCGGGCTCGGAGATCGCCGGTGAGCGCCACCATCTGATGAAGATCGCGTATCGCCTGCTGGGCACGGTGGCCGATGCCGAGGACGCGGTGCAAGAAGCGTTCGCGCGCTGGTACCGGCTCGCGGAAGCCGATCGCGTTGCGATCGATGTGCCGCGAGCGTGGCTGACACGGGTCACGAGCCGGATCTGCCTCGATCACCTGGGTTCGGCGCGGGCGCGTCGGGACACGTATGTGGGGGAGTGGCTGCCCGAACCTGTGCCCGCCGAATCGTATCTCGCGGCGAGTGATCCGCTGGCGCGGGCGGCGCTCGCCGAGGACGTCGGACTTGCCCTGCTGGTCGTACTCGAGACCCTCACACCGGCCGAACGGGTCGCCTTCGTGCTCCACGATGTCTTCGCGCTGCCATTCGGCGAGATCGCGGAGATCGTCGGGCGCACCCCGGCCGCGTGCAGGCAGCTTGCGACCGCCGCACGGCGCCGACTTCGCGCGGACCGAGCCTCGCGCGCTCCTCGTACGCGGCACGACGAACTCGCTCGCGTGTTCGCCGAGGCGTGCTCGGGTGGAGACCTCCACGCACTGATCGCCGTGCTCGACCCTGCGGTGGTGCTGCGATCGGACGGCGGGGGGCGCGTCTCCGCGGCGCGGCGCCCCGTTTTCGGTGCGGATGCCGTCGCGAGATTCGTACTCGGGGTGCTCCGCAAGAACCCCGAGGTCCAGGTCGAGCCGCGCCTCATGTCGGATGGCGTGGTGTTCGTCTGGCAGCGCGCGGGCCGCGCGGCCGGGGTGCTCGCGCTCCGCGCTTCGAGTGAGTGCATCACGGATGTCTGGATCGTGATGAACCCCGACAAGCTCAGGGCGTGGGACTCTGCGACGCGTTGAGCGCGATCATCCAGTCGATGCCGAACCTGTCGGTGACCATTCCGAACCGGCCGCCCCACGGCGGCGTCTCGAACGGCATTCCGATCGTGCCGCCATCGGCCAGCGCATCCCAGTATCCCTGGAGCTCGTCTTCGTCGTCACCGCTGACCGAGATCGAGAACCCCGCCGCCGGGACGTACGGCATCGAGCTCGGAGTGTCAGCGGCCATCAGCACGAAGCCCGCGGGCGACTCCAGCTGTCCATGCATGATCAGATCGTTCTCGCTCGGGTCCTGTCCCATGTCGAACGAGGCGAACGTGTCGAGTTCCAACTCGCCGCCGAACACGGATCGATAGAACTCCAGCGCGGGCCGCGCCTGATCTCGGAACGCGAGGTAAGGGTTGAGACGGGACATATCGGCTCCTCTCCGGATGCGAACGCCGCGCCGCGCGGCACGCCCAGTGTGATCCGGGCTTCCGACATCCGCAAGGGCACCGTCCGCAAGGCGTCATCCGTCAGACCGTCCCGGGCGTTCAGCCGACCATCAGCAGCTCCCGGGGGATACCGGACAGGCTCCGCAGGCCATCCGCCGTCATCGCAACGGTGTCGATCGCCGCGGCTTCGTCGTGCGCGAGCGTATCGCGCAGGATCGACTCGAAGTTCGAGACGTACCCCTCGCGCAACGTGATCCGCTGGGGACCGTCGTTGGCGAGGTAGGTGTGACCCACCCAGCTCGGCGGGAACGAGATCCCGAGCGCGTAGCCGCCCGTCCACCAGATGTCCTCGTCGGCGACGCGCTCGCGCAGCGTCCGCTCGGCCGCGGCCATGGCGATCGCGGGATCCGCGTCGAGTTCGGCGGTCGCGCAGAGCGTTTCGAGACTGGCGGCCGCGCCGGCGAGGAGGTCCGAGACACGCTGGTTGGGGCGCCCCAGGGAGAAGACGCGGCTGAGGTTGACGTGGTACCTGTCGACCACGGCGCTCGCGTCGATCGACACGATGTCGCCCGGCTCGAGTCGGCGTGTCGAGGGGAACCCATGCACATCGCGCCACGCGGTCGGGCCGGACGAGACGAGCGGATGCTGCGCCGGAACCTCCCCGCCCTGTTCCGACATCAGGTTCGTGACGAGCGCGGCCACCTCGAGCTCCGACATCCCCGGGCGCAGCCGCTCGTGCAGCGCACGAAACGTCGTGTCTGCGATGCGTGCCGCGGCGTGGACGCGTTCGAGCTCGGCCGGGGACTTGTAGACACGCAGACCGTCGACGATCCAGTCGCCCGCAACGACGGAGCAGCCGCGCGCGGTGAGCTCGGCGGCCACCCCGTTCATCACACCCGCTACGGGCGTGGGCGACGACCACTCGAGCGCAACGCGGACTCCCGGGGTGCGGCGCGCGATCTGTTCAGCGACAGTGACGTGGCCCGTGCCGTATTCGACGAACTCTGCCTCGTCGTAGAGCGCGTCGTAGAGGAGGAACTCGGCGTGGCGTGACCAGTCGAAGAAGACCGTGTCGCCGAATACCGTGTCGCCACCTGCCCACACGGCGAGTCCGACGGGAAGGCGCGGCGGGTACCAGGACGCCTCGTAGTCCGAGAGCCAGTAGAGGTTCGCCGGGGAAGTGACGAGCAGCACGTCGATGTCGGCCGCGCGCAGCGCGGTGCGGAGATCCGCGAGGCGCCGAGCGTATTCGTCCAGCGGGAAGGTGGGGTTCTCGGGGACGTTGCGCACGGACATTCCTCCTGAAAGATTGGATCCCAATGGCTTAACTGTGGATACTATCCTCACGAGGTTCGTCATCGTTCGCCTCATGCTCCTTTCGCACCACAGCACGACCTGCCCCCTGCTGCTCCCGGAAAGGCTTCACATGCGCGTTATCCGTTCTCTCACCGCCGGTTCGGCGGTTCTCGTTCTCGCCGCCCTCGTCACGTCATGCGCATCCACCGCATCCGACGGTTCCCCCGCCGAAGCGGGCGGATCGCTCGTCTGGGCCGACTACGGCGGCTCCACGAATGCGGCGTTCACCGACGTCTTCTTCGACGACTTCACCGCCGAGACCGGGATCGAGGTCATCTCGACCACGATCGCCGGGGCCGTCCAGTACGAGATGTTCGACGGGGGCGAAGGCGACTACGACCTGCAGATGACCGGGCTCGCCGAGATCGAGCTCTACCAGGACAACCTGCTCGAGTTGCCGGGCAGCGTGCCGCGCGGTGACCTCCTCCCGGACGGGGTGGAGGACTACGCCGTCGGCACGATGCAGATCGGCTACGCGCAGGGCTACCTCGACGAGACGTTCCCCGATGGCGGCCCCCAGAACTGGGCGGACTTCTGGGACGTGGAGGCTTTCCCGGGGATGCGCGCCGTTCCCGGGGAATACCACGATTTCATGTTCGAGGCCGCCCTGATCGCCGACGGGGTCGCCCCCGAAGACCTGTACCCCCTGGACTTCGATCGCGCGATCGCCAAGCTCGACGAGATCAAGCCCTACCTGACGTACTACACCGAGTACCCGCAGGTGCAGCAGCTGCTCTCGTCGGGCAGCGCCGCGATAGCCTTCGGCCCGAACGGGCTCTTCGCCGGCCTCTCGAACGAGGGACTCGATGTCACGGTCGTCTGGGACGGAGCCTTCGTCGAGGCCAACATGTTCGTGATCGCCTCGGCCGCCCCCAACTCCGAGAACGCGTTCGCGCTCGCCGAGTTCCTGGCAGACCCGGAACGTCAGGCGGCGTTCTCGGAGCGGACGAACTACGGACCCAGCATGTCCGAAGCGTTCGACTACATGGACGACGAGCTCATCGAACGCCTGCCGAATGCGCCGAGCCACACCGCGATCATCCCGGCGAACCCGAGCGGCCGCGCCGATGCCTACGAAGAGTCGGTAGACCGCTACACCGCCTGGCTCGCCGGGTAGGCGTCACGCTCCCGGGGCGACAGGATGGAGGGATGACGACCCTCAACTGGTCCGGGAACGTTCGCTTCGGCGCGAGGTCGGTGGAAAGCCCCGCCGACCTCGCGCAGTTGCGCCGTCTGGTCACCGGCAACGAGAGGGTGCGCGCGCTCGGCTCACGCCACTCGTTCAACGCGATCGCCGACACCGACGGCGTGCTGATCGACCTGTCGCGGCTCGACGTGCCCTACGAGATCGACGAGGACGCAGGCTCCGCGTGGGTTCCGGCGGCCGCTCGGTATGCCGAGATCGCGGCCACGGTCGATCGTCGTGGCCTGGCGCTGCGCAACATGGGCTCGTTGCCGCACATCTCCGTCGGCGGAGCGATCGCGACGGGGACGCACGGCTCGGGTGATGGCAACCGCATTCTCGGGGCATCCGTCACGGGTCTCGAGATCGTCCGTGCCGACGGGCGCCTCGACACGATCGAGCGTGACGATCCGCGCCTCGCGGGGTCGATCGTCGGGCTCGGCGCGCTCGGCATCACCACGCGCGTGCGCCTCGAACTCGTGCCCTCGTTCGACGTTCGGCAGGACATCTTCCTCGGCGCCCCCTGGGGTGAGGTGCTCGATGGCTTCGACGCCGTGATGGGTGCCGGCTACAGCGTCAGCCTGTTCATCGCGGAGTGGGGAACGGATGTCGTCGACCAGGTCTGGGTGAAGACGGTGACGGATGCGACGAATGCCGAACCCGCTCTGCCACCGGGCGTGACGGCCGAGCGCGCCACGCGGCAGATCGGGCCCATCGCATCCGGTCCCGCCGATTCGGTCACCCCGCAGCTCGGGGTACCGGGGCGCTGGCTCGACCGGCTGCCGCACTTCCGTCGGGACGCGCCGCCCAGCAACGCGGGCGACGAATTGCAGTCCGAGTACTTCGTGGCGCGGCAGGACGCCCCGGCGGCCCTGCTCGCGCTCCGCGCCCTCGCCGCGAGCATCGCGCCGGTGCTGCTCGTCTCGGAGGTACGCAGCATCGCGGCGGACGAGCTGTGGTTGAGCGGCGCGTACGGCCGCGAGACGATCGCCCTGCACTTCACCTGGAGGAACGATCCGGACGGCGTCGCCGCTTTGCTGCCGACGATCGAGGCGGCGCTCGCGCCCTTCGACGCCCGCCCCCACTGGGGCAAGCTCTCGGCCGCGGGTGGAGGGACGACGGTCGACCGCTACCCGAAGGGCGGGGATTTCCGTGCACTCGTCGCGGCGGAAGACCCCGACGGACGATTCACGAACCCGTACCTCGAGCGCGTTCTCGCCTGAGCGGACCGGCGCTTCAGAGGAACGGCACTTCAGAGGTCAGAGCTGGATGCCGTGGTTCTCGTCGTTCACGCCGGCGTTGCGGCCGCGCCACGATTCGTAGGCGATGAGCCAGCCGAGCGACACGGCGACGCCGATCACGATGCCGAGCCAGACATTCGACAGGCCCAAGCCCACGAGCGCTCCCGCGATGATCAGACCGATGGTCCCGAGCAGCCACTGCACCCGGCCGCGCGGCCAACGCTTCTGTCCTGACATGACCCCAGCCTAGGGGGCCGTGTCCGTCAGCGCGTCCGGTGATCTTCGGGGTGCAAGCGCGGTCCTCGCCGCGGCTCGCGCGCACCGCTCAGCCGGATCAGGCGGATGACGCGCTGGCGCTGCCCGGCCCACGGCGCGAGCAGTTCGAGCATGCCGTCGTCGTCGACGCGATGCCCGGTCAATGCGTAGCCGACCTCATGGGCCAGGTGGTAGTCGCCGACGCTGACGGCATCCGGATCGCCGAAGGCTCGGATGCGTGTCTCTGCCGCCGTCCAGGGGCCCACGCCGCGCACGCTCGTCAGCACGCGGTCACGATCGCCGCCGCCCGCCCCGCGTTCGGCCGCGGCCACCAGCGAACGGCCGATCCGCGCTGCCTCGACGATGGCACGCGACTGCGGTGGTTCGACCCCCGCACGATGCCAGGACCATGACGGGATGCTCCGCCACCCGTCGATCGTGGGTGGGGCGAACAGGGCCACCGGTGTCGGGCCCGGGGCTCGTTCGCCATGCCGGCGCACGAGGCTGCGCCAGGCCGCGAATGCCTGCATGCCCGTGACCTTCTGCTCGATGATCGCGCCGGCGAGCGCGTCGAAGACGAGGTCGGTGCGACCGAGCCGCAGCCCGATGCTGCGGCGATGGGCTTCCCCGAGAAGGGGGTGATCGCCGGGTCGGAAGGCCGCGGGGTCGTCGGACGCGCCGCAGAGGTCCGGGACCTGTGCGAGGGCCCACTCGGCGCCGGCACCCCATGCCGCGACGCGGACGGCACCCGAGGCATCCTGTCGCAGGGCGACCGTCGCCGTGCCCATCGGGGTGCGGCTCGCACGCCAGATGACGGGGCCATCGCGAACGATGGTCGGATCGGCGGCCCCGCGTCGCTGGAACATGACGACCTGCGCCAGGTTCAGAACGTGCGCGGGGCGGTAGACGGACTCGCGGGGAGGGGTGCGCCGGGCGACGGGCACCGCGATTGCGGTGGCGCCCACCGACGTGCCCATCGTCATGCGCCCACCATACGGCGGGGGTCCGACGCGGACACCATTCCGGATGCCGCGAAGGCGCTCAGAACCGGTCGGGGGAGGGCGTTCCGTGCCCGTAGCGGATCGAGACATCCGCGTGCCGGTCGAACCGGTAGCCGACGCCGCGCACCGTGCGCACGATGTCTTCGTACCGGCCGAGCTTGGCGCGCAGGCGTCGCACGTGCACGTCGATCGTGCGCTCGCCGGGGGCGTCGTCGTCGGTCGCTGACCAGAGCGACGACACCAGCTCCGTTCGTTCGATCGTGCGGCCTTCACGCAGGACCAGGTACTGCAGCAGCTCGAACTCCTTGTACGTGAACGCCGCGGATTCGCCGTCCAGAAGCACCTTCTTGCGCGAGATGTCGACGATCACGCCGACGGCCGAGTCCCCGGTGTCGTCCGCGTCACGCCGACTGCGGGCGACGGCGGAGGGCTCGTGCAGGGCGAGGCGAACGAGGTCGACATCGCGTCCGCCCGCGTCCGTCGGCGCGAGTGCGACGGTGGCGTACGTCTCGGCATCCGGTGCGAGGTCGGCGAGGGTCCGCCGGAGCGCTTCGACGAGGGTGCCGAGGCTGACGCCCGCGGCGGCGGCCTTCTGTTCGTCGAGGCCGACGTACAGGGCGAAGCCGCGGGGTGCCGTGCGGGCCGCAGCCGCACGCGCGGGTGGGACGGCAGGGGCTGCGGGGGAGGGAAGCGACGCCACCGGACGCAGGTGCGCGGGGCGAGCGGCGGGGGCTTCGAGAAGGGCGGTGTTCGACATGATGAGGTCTTCTTCCGGAAAGGAACCCTGCGGGTTCTCCGAGGTACTGCGAGGTGTCGGCGTGTGGCCGGGAAAGGGGTGTCCGTCGGCCCCGCCAGAGGCGGGAGCGGCACCCGGGGCCATCGCGGCCACGTCGGCGGCGGCGGGTAGGCCCGGCTGGGTCACGTGATCAGCGACACATTCGACAACAGATGGCAACGCGACACATGACGGCGCGACCGGCGCTCATCATGCCGGCACTCCGGTTCGCCTCCCAGGCGGACACAGGGCGTGCGTTGTCACTCATGCCGCCGATTATCTCCGAGATCGTCAGGATGTGTCAAACCGCCCAGGTGACGCCCCCCTCGCATCCCCCGACGGTGCACATTGTTCAGTCCGGGACACGGGCACCCGGTGGAATATGTTGCCAATTTCGACATAAGTGTTGCATTGGTGGGGTAGACCTGGCTATGGTCTGTGTCGAAGCGCTTCGACGAAGCGTTTCGATCCGCTCGAATCCTTGAAGAGCGCGGGTCGTGCAACGACGATGGAGTCCCGATGGCGAAGATTCACGAGGTGGCCGAGGCCGCCGGTGTATCGATCAGCACGGTGTCGTACGCCCTCAGCGGCAAGCGGCCGGTGTCGCCGGACACGCGTCGACGGATCGAGGACGTGGCTCGTGCTCTCGGGTACGAACCGAATGCGGGGGCCCGGATGCTCGCGGGGAGCCGCACCCACATCTTCGCGCTCACCGAGCCGTTGCGTGCTGATACCCACGCACCGACCCACATGGCGTTCGTGCTCGCTACCGCGGTCGCCGCGCGCAGGCAGGGCTACGACATCCTGCTGCTGACCGATGAACAGGCCTCGGCGGGTATGCGCCGGGTGGCGGCAAGCGATCTCGCGGACGCCGTGCTCGTGCTCGACGTCGCCCCCGAGGACGAGCGCGTCGCGATCGCGCGCTCGATCGCCATCCCGACGATCTTCATCGGGATCCCGAACGATAGCGAGGGTCTGGTCTGTGTCGACCTCGACTTCGAGGCGGCCACCCGGATGGCGGTGGATCGCGTCGCGGACGCCGGTCACCGGCGAATCGCGATGATCGGACAGCCCGCGGTCGCGTACCGACGCTCGAACTTCCCCCCGCGCGTCCGCTCCTCATACGAGGCGCACGCGCGGGCGCGCGGCCTGGCGCACTCGTTCGCGGTGAGCGGCGAGACGCAGATGGATGCGGTCACGGTTCGTGCCGGACTCGCCGCGTCGATCGATGCGGGCGCGACTGCGCTGCTGCTGCACGGGGCGGACGACATGCACGTCGTCGTCCTGGCCGAGCTCGCGGCACGCGGCCTGGAGGTGGGTCGTGACATCTCGGTCCTCTCGGTCGCCGCGTCGTTCGACAGCGCGCTGCTTCCGACCCCGCTCGACACGATCCCCCTCATTCCGCAGGCTTCGTGCGAACGTGCCGTCGAACTGGCGGTGCAGGCTCTCGGTCCGAATCGGCTGCGTCCGGCGGTTCACCTCATCGACCCGGTCTATATCGCCGCGGGCAGCGTCTCCGCGCCCGTGGCGATCGCCGAAACCGCGTGAGCGGAACAACATGCGGCAGACCATGACCTCGATCGAAGCGCTTCGACAAGACTCCGCGCCCTGCCCGCGCGCGGCCAACCGATCCCGACCAATGCGGGTCACCAAGAAAGGAGTGCCGACGATGGCACAGCAACACAACAGGAAGAAGCACACGCGACTCGTCGCCGCCGTCGGCGCGCTCGCCGTCGGCGCGCTCGCCCTCAGCTCCTGCTCCGGAGGCTCGGGCGGAGGCGAGGACGACAACACCCTGACGCTCTGGCACTACGAGGGCGCCGACAGCGCCATGGGCATCGCGTGGGCCGAGGCGATCAAGGTGTTCGAAGAAGAGACCGGTGCGACGGTGGAGTTCGAGGAGAAGAGCTTCGAGCAGATCCGCTCGACGGCGAGCCAGGTCCTCAACTCCGATGAGGCCCCGGATCTGATGGAGTTCAACAAGGGCAACGCCACCGCGGGTCTGCTGGCCAGCCAGGGACTTCTCACCGACATCAGCGACGCGGTCGAGCAATACGGGTGGGACGACAAGCTCGCCCCCGCGCTCCAGACGACCGCGAAGTACAACGAGGACGGCGTCATGGGCTCGGGTGCGTGGTACGGCATCCCGAACTACGGCGAATTCGTCACGGTCTACTACAACAAGGATGCCTTCGCGGCGGCGGGCCTCGAGATCCCGACGACGTACGACGAGTTCCTCGCCGTGATGGATGCATTCGTCGCACAGGGCGTCACGCCGCTCGCCGAGGCCGGGCTCGAGTACCCCCTGGGTCAGCTCTGGTACCAGCTCGAGCTGAGCCAGGCCGATCGCCAGTGGGTCAACGACTATCAGCTCTACGAGAACCCGGTCGATTGGCAGGGCGAAGAGGTCACCTACGCCACCGAGACCCTGCTCGACTACGTCGACAAGGGCTACATCTCGCCCGATGTGTCGGGCATCAAGGCCGAGGATGCCGGTGTCTCGTTCATCGGCGGCGACGCGCCGATCTTCGTCTCGGGCAGCTGGTGGTACGGCCGCTTCACCAATGAGATCGACGGCTTCGACTGGGGCATCTTTCCGTTCCCGGACAGCGACCTCAGCCTCGGCTCGTCCGGCAACCTGTGGGTCGTGCCGGAGCAGGCCAAGAACAAGGACCTCGCCTACGAGTTCATCGACATCACGATGCGTCCCGAGATCCAGGCCCTGATCGGCAACAACGGCGGGCTCCCCGTCGCCGCCGACGTCGCCGACATCACCGACGAGAAGAGCCTCGAGCTGATCGAGGCTTTCAACGCGGTGAACGAGGTGGACGGTCTGTCGTTCTACCCGGACTGGCCCACGCCCACGTTCTACGACGTGCTGGTCGCCCAGCTGCAGGAACTCGTGAACGGCACGAAGACCGCCGCCGAGGTTCAGGAAGGTCTCGGCGCGGAGTACGACTCCTACGTCGACGACTTCCGTTGATCCCCGATTGATACCCGGGGGCGGTCCGTCGATGTGCGGACCGCCCCCTCCACCCCCTCCCAGGAGTCGGTCATGACCGCTGTTCCGTTCGTCCGCAGAGAGCGCACGAAGCTCCCGCCCGAAGAGCCGCTGATCCCGCAGCGCGGCCGCGGGTCCGCCGGGTACTGGCTGTACCTGCTGCCCGGCTTCGTCCTGCTCACCGTGATCGTGCTCATCCCGCTCGGGTGGAACGTGTACCTCAGCTTCACCGAGTGGCGGGGCATCAAACCTCCCGAGTTCATCGGTCTCGACAACTGGATCGAGCTGATGGGCGACGCCAAGTTCTGGGCGTCCTTCCGCAACAGCATCTGGATGATCCTGGCCATGGTCGTCGCGCCGACGATCGTGGGCCTCATCCTCGCCGCTCTGCTCTTCGACCTCATCGGACGCAAGTTCGGCGGCCGCCTCGCGAGCTTCCTGCGCGCGACCTACTACCTTCCCCAGATCCTCCCCGCCGCGATCGCGGGCATCGTGATCGGCTGGATCCTGCGCCCGCAAGACGGTGCCCTCAACACGATCCTCGAGAACATCGGGCTCGGATTCCTCGCGCAGAACTGGCTGGGAAGCCCCGACACCGCTCTCGGCAGCATCATGGTCGTCCTGGTCTGGATCCAGATCGGATACCCCGTGGTCGTCTTCATGGCGGCACTGCAGCGCGTCGACCCGGAGCTCTACGAGGCCGCCGAACTGGATGGCGCGAACTGGTTCCAGCGATTCCGCGCGATCACGGTGAGCATCATCCGTCCCGAGATCTACGTCGTCACGCTCACCTGCACGATCGCCGCGCTCAAGGTCTTCGGCCCGGTCTACGTCCTGACCCGCGGCGGACCGGGCGACGCCACGATCGTGCCCGCGTACTACGCGTACAGCGAGTTCTTCCAGGCGCAGCAGGTCGGCTACGGCGCGACGATCGCCACCGCCCTCACGATCGTGATCGCGATCGTCTCCATCGTCTTCATCCGCGCGCAGAACGCCGCGGAACGCAAGGAAAGGGCGGGTCTGTGATGGTCGCCACGATCGCCGTCGCCCCGACGGACAAGAAGAAGCCCCGTGCCACCGGGCGCGCGCGTGGATCGATGACGCGCCCCCGCGGCGTCGACTGGCTCATGCTCGCCTTCGCGGTGGTCACCGCGATCCTGATCATCGCGCCGTTCTACCTGATCCTCGTGAACTCGTTCAAGTCGCCGGCGGACTACTCCAACGGGGGACCGCTCGCGCTGCCCTCGAGCCTGTACTTCGACGGCATCGTCACCTTCTGGGAGCGCGTCAACTTCCCCGAGAAGGTCTGGAACTCGGTCTTCATCTCGGGGATGGTGGCGCTGCTCGCCGTGCTTATCTCGGTGCTGAACGCCTTCGCGATCGGCATCGGCCGCGTGCGCGGACGCTCGTGGATCGTGCTGCTGTTCCTGCTCGCGAACCTGCTGCCGCAGGAGGCCCTCCTCTACCCGCTGTACTACATGTTCAAAGAGGTCGGGCTCTACAACAACGTGTGGTCGGTGATCATCATCTTCACCGTCATCCAGGCGGCCTTCGGCACCTATCTGCTCTCGGCGGTGTACGGCACCTTCCCGAAAGAGGTGCTCGAGGCCGCCGCGATAGACGGGGCGAGCCGTTGGCAGATCCTCTGGCGCGTGATCTTCCCGATCAGCCGCCCGACGCTCTCGGTGCTCCTGATCTTCTTCTTCATCTGGACGTGGAACGAGTTCCTCATCCCGCTGACGTTCCTGGTCTCGAACGCCAACCAGACCGTGCCGGTGGCCATCAGCGTCCTGCAGGGCGATCGCCTCATGGATGTCACGACCACCAGTGCCTCGGCGCTGCTCGGCCTCATCCCCACCCTTCTCTTCTTCCTCATCTTCCAGCGCACGCTGACACGCGGTATCACGGCAGGAGCAGTCAAGTAATGAAGTTCACCGATGGGTTCTGGCAACTCCGACCCGGAGTCACGGCCCTGTACGCCCAAGAGGCATACGACATCTGGCAGGTCGCCGACACCGCCGACGGGCCGGGCCTGCGGGTCACGGCGCCGACGGCCGTCATCGCCAAACGCGGCGACGTGCTCAACCGGGCGACGCTGACGGTCACGCTCTCGTCGCCCCTCGAAGGCGTCGTACGCGTTCGGATCGCCCACCACGAGGGCGGCCGGCGCGAGCCCGGTTTCGAGCTTCCCGGTGCGGTGGCGGGCGGCGTCGGCGAAGCATCCGTCACCGAGACCGCCGGCACGCTCGTGACCGGTCCGCTCACCGCGCGGATCGCGCAGGGCGCGCCCTGGGCGCTCTCGTTCGAAGAGGGCGGTCGGCGCCTCACCGGCAGCGGCCACAAGGCCCAGGGATACATGCAGTTGACCTCCGACGCGCAGGTCGACTCCGGCATCGTCGGCAACGCCCGGGCCGCGCAGGCGCGACCCGCGGCGTCCGCGTTCGTGCACGAACAGCTCGACCTCGGCGTCGGCGAGCTCGTCTACGGTCTCGGCGAGCGATTCGGCCCGCTGGTCAAGAACGGCCAGAGCGTCGAGATCTGGAACGCCGACGGCGGAACCTCGAGCGAGCAGGCGTACAAGAACGTGCCGTTGTACCTTTCGAGCCGCGGCTACGGCGTGCTCGTCAACGACACGGGCCACGTGTCGTTCGAGATCGGTTCGGAGGCCGTCGAGCGCACGCAGTTCTCGGTCTCGGGCGAGGCGCTCGAGTACTTCGTGATCGCGGGGCCGACGCCCAAGGACGTGCTCGAGCGCTACACGGCGCTCACGGGCCGCCCGCCGGTCGTGCCGGCGTGGTCGTACGGCCTCTGGCTGTCGACGAGCTTCACGACGGAGTACGACGAGGCGACGGTGACGTCCTTCATCGACGAGATGGCGCGGCGCGAGCTGCCGATCTCGGTCTTCCACTTCGACTGCTTCTGGATGCGCGAGTTCAACTGGTGCGACTTCGAGTGGGATCCCCGGGTGTTCCCGGATCCCGACGGGATGCTCGACCGCTTGCACGAGCGCGACCTGCGTGTGTGCGTCTGGATCAACCCGTACATCGCGCAGCGCTCGCCGCTGTTCGCCGAAGCCGAGGCCGCGGGCTACCTCGTCCGCCGGGCAGACGGCTCGGTCTGGCAGTGGGACCTCTGGCAGGCGGGCATGGGGCTGGTCGACTTCACCAACCCCGACGCGACCGCGTGGTTCCAGGGCAAGCTGCGCGCGCTCGTCGACCAGGGTGTCGACTGCTTCAAGACCGACTTCGGCGAGCGCATCCCGCTCGACGTGGTCTGGCACGACGGCGCAGATCCTTCTCGCATGCACAACCTCTACACGCACCTCTACAACAAGGCCGTGCACGACGTGCTGGTCGACGCGCGCGGCGCCGGCGATGCCGTCCTGTTCGCGCGTTCGGCGACGGCCGGGGGGCAGACGATGCCCGTGCACTGGGGCGGCGACTCCACGTCGACCTTCCCGTCCATGGCCGAGACGCTCCGCGGTGGGCTCTCGCTGGCCCTCAGCGGCTTCGCGCACTGGAGTCACGACATCGGCGGATTCGAGGGAACCCCGGATGCGTCGGTGTTCAAGCGCTGGACGGCCTTCGGCCTGCTCGGCAGCCACAGCCGCTTCCACGGATCGCAGTCGTACCGGGTGCCGTGGATGTTCGACGACGAGGCCGTCGAGGTCACGCGCGTCTTCACGCGGCTGAAGATGCGTCTCATGCCGTATCTGTTCCAGGTCGGCATCGACGCGACGCGCACCGGCGCGCCGATCATGCGTCCGATGGTTCTGGAGTTCCCGGATGACCCGGGCGCCGCGTACCTCGACCGTCAGTACATGCTGGGCAGCGACATCCTGGTCGCGCCGGTGTTCACCGAGTCGGGTGAGGTCGAGTTCTACCTGCCCGCGGGAACCTGGACGCACCTGCTGACGGGCGAGAAGGTCGAGGGCGGGGGCTGGCGCCGCGAGCGGCACGACTTCCTGAGCCTGCCGATCTACGTCCGGCCGGGCGCTGTGCTGCCGTGGGGTGCGCGCGAGGACCGACCCGACTACGACTATCTCGACGGTCTGACGCTGCGCGTCTTCCCGGGTGGGAGCGGTACCATCGAGGTTTCGGTGACAACCCCGGATGGCCGTTCAGCGTCGTTCCCGGTCGATCGTGCTGAGGTGACGGAGTGAACATGGGGCAGCAGGGCAACGCCGACTTCCGGGATGCGGGGCTCGTCTTCCCCGACGGCTTCACGTTCGGGTCGGCGACCGCGTCGTACCAGGTCGAGGGTGCTTTCGACGAAGACGGACGCGGGCCGTCGATCTGGGACACCTTCAGCAAGACGCCGGGCAAGGTCTGGAACGGCGACACGGGTGATGTCGCGTGCGACCACTACCACCGCTTCGCGTCCGACCTCGATCTGATGAAGGACCTCGGCCTCGGGGCCTATCGGTTCTCGATCGCCTGGCCGCGCATCCAGCCCACCGGCACGGGCGCGCCCAACCAGGCGGGGATCGACTTCTACTCGCGCCTGGTCGACGGACTGCTCGAGCGGGGCATCCGTCCCGTCGCGACGCTCTACCACTGGGACCTCCCGCAGCCGCTCGAGGACGCGGGCGGCTGGGCCGTGCGTGAGACGACGGATGCCTTCGAGAAGTACGCCGAGATCATGGGCGCGGCGCTCGGCGACCGGGTGCAGACGTGGACGACGCTCAACGAGCCGTGGTGCTCGGCCTACCTCGGCTACGGCCAGGGCGGCCATGCCCCCGGACGCCACGAGCCCGACGCGGCCCTCGCGGCCGTGCACCACCTCAACCTCGCGCACGGCCGGGCGATCCAGGCCCTCCGGGCGACCTCGACGGGTGATCCCGAGTACTCGGTGACGCTCAACTTCCACGTCCTGCGCGGACAGGGAGACGGTGCCGCGCACGCGATGCGCCGCATCGACGCGCTCGCGAACCGCGCCTTCACCGGACCCATGCTGCGCGGGGAATATCCTGCCGATCTGCTGGAGGACACGGCATCCGTCACCGACTGGTCGTTCGTGCGGGACGGCGATCTCGCGGCGATCCATCAGCCGATCGACGTGCTGGGGGTCAACTACTACTCCACCGCCACGGTCCGGCTGTGGGATGGCGTCTCGCCCAAGCAGCAGAACGACGGGCACAAGGGCGCCGAGGGCGGCACGGCGTGGCCGGGCAGCAGCGAGATCGTCGAGTTCGTCGAGCAGCCCGGGCCGTACACCGCCATGGGCTGGAACATCGCGCCCGAGGGGCTCGAAGAACTCCTGCTGTCGTTGCGCGAGCAGTTCCCCGATCAGCCGCTCATGGTCACCGAGAACGGGGCCGCCTTCGAGGATGTCGTCGCCGAGGACGGTTCGGTGCCCGATCCGGAGCGCCTGGACTACCTGCGGCGCCACTTCACGGCGGCGCATCGTGCCATGGAGGCAGGCGTCGACCTGCGCGGGTACTTCGTGTGGTCGCTGCTCGACAACTTCGAGTGGGGGTACGGCTACGCCAAGCGCTTCGGGATCGTCCGCGTCGGCTTCGACTCGCTCGAGCGCACGGTCAAGGACAGCGGGCTCTGGTACCGGGAGCTCGCCCGCACGGGTGTGCTTCCCGCCTGAACGGATGACGACACTCAGCGTGCGCCCAGCCTCGCCCGGTCGAGGCGGGCGTACGCTGTGCCGGTGACTTCGTTGACCTTCACCCACGAACCGGATGCCTCGCGGTACACCCTGCACGCCGGTTCCGACCTCGTGAGCGCCCTCGACTATCGCGACGACGGCCGTACCGTCGCGCTGACCCGGGCGTACACGGTGCCCTCGTTCCGCGGACACGGATACGCCGGCGAGATCGTCGACCGTGCCGTCGCAGCGCTCGAGCAAGCCGGCGACCGAAAAGTGCTGCCGGTGTGCTGGTACGTCGCCGAGTGGTTCGAGGCTCACCCCGAGCGCGCGGGCATCCTCGCCGAGCGCAGCCGCGCGTAGCAGGCAGCGGGACCTCGCCGCCCCTATGCTGGCCGGGTGGATACGGAGCAGGTCTTCATCGGTGTCGCGGTCGTCTTCGAGGCGGTCGGCGCGCTCGCGATGATCATCGGCGCGGTCATCGCGATCGTGCTCGGAATTCGCGCCCTCAGCCGCGGTGCCGGGGGGAGCGCGGCCTTCACGACTTTGCGCACGACCTTCGGCGGCGCCATCCTCCTCGGCCTCGAGGTGCTCGTCGCCGCGGATCTGCTTCGCACGATCACGTCGAAGCCGTCGCTCGAGGATGCCGTGATCCTGGGGATCATCGTGCTGATCCGGACCATCCTGTCGATCTCGATCCAGATCGAGATCGAGGGTGTGCTGCCGTGGCGTCGTGCGCTGCTGACCAGCGGCGCGAACGTCGTGGCGGGCGAAGTCGCCCGGGACCGCCGCGCCGCCGCGGGCCGCACGAGGACCTAGTCGCGCGGCCCGGGCCCGTCAAGCCCCTTGGTCTCGCTCCGCTCTCGGGTGATGGTTGTCTCAGACATCCGAATCCAGCATGAGGAGACCCGATGACTTCGTCACGCGACGACCTTCCCGAAGGCGTCATCAACGCCGATCCGACGGGCGGCTGGCAGAGCGGCGAGACCGAGGAGCGCGTCTCGGACGAACTCGTCGCGCCCGACGCCCCGATCGAGGGTGCTGAGGCCGGGCAAGCCGCCGACCCCGATCTGAGCGACGACGCCGACAGCGATGGGAGCGACGCATGACCCCGGGTGACCCGGCGCCGGACAAGGCCATGCCGGACCGGGACGCGGCGCACGATTCGCCGATCGTCCGCACGGGGGATATCGTCCAGAACGCGCCCGCCATGGACATGAACGACACGACGACGTCCGAGAGGGTGGACGGCATCGTCGCCCAGACCCGCGCCGATCACGCGGCCGATGGACAGGAACGCATCATCGAGGTCCTGAAGCAGCGCCTCGATCAGGCGGGCATCGAGCTCACGGACGACGAGGTGGCGGAGCTCGCACGGGGCTGACTCTCGGCGAACCGCGGCCCGGGCTCCGGGCCGATGTCGGTGGACCCGCATAGCGTGTGAGCATGCGCATCCTGCACACCTCCGACTGGCACATCGGGCGCTCGTTCCACGGGCACTCGACCGTCGCCGCGCTCGCGGTCGTGCTGGACGAAATGGTGGCGCAGGTCGCCGAGCACGACGTCGATCTGGTGGTCCTGGCCGGCGATGTCTTCGACTCGGCAACGCCCGCCGCCGGATGCTATCCGCTGCTGACCGACACGCTCGCCGCGATGCGTGCGGCGGGGGCCGAGGTCGTCGTCACGAGCGGCAATCACGACAGCGCAGCGCGACTCGGTTTTCAGGCGCCCTTCGCCGCGGCAGCGGGCATCCACATCCTCACCCGTCCCGAGCGAGTGGGTGTCCCGGTCACCCTTCACGATGAGCACGGTCCCGTTCACGTCTACGGCATCCCTTTCCTCGAGCCCTCCCTCGTGCGGCA
The DNA here is from genome assembly GCF_002812725.1 of Microbacterium sp. BR1. Taxonomy (GTDB): domain Bacteria; phylum Actinomycetota; class Actinomycetes; order Actinomycetales; family Microbacteriaceae; genus Microbacterium. The sequence goes on from NZ_NMUN01000002.1 coordinate 52,684, forward strand.
CGTATGGCCGGAGGTGACTCTTCGCACGCAAGAGCAGACGCTGGCCCACGCCATGACACTCGTCAACGACGATCGGGCCGAGCGCGGCGGACGCTCGATCGCGATCGCCCACTGCTTCGCGGCGAACGTCGAGGCGACGCCGGGCGTCGAGCGCGAGATTCGCCAGGGAACCCTCGATGTCGTACCGCTGTCGACCTTCGACGGCCCCGACTACGTCGCCCTCGGGCACATCCATGGGCGTAACGAGCTCTCGCCCCGCGTCCGGTATGCGGGGGCCCCGTTGCACTATTCGTTCGGTGAGCAGCACAAGCCTCGCGGTTCGTGGCTGATCGACCTGGATGCCTCGGGCCTCGCCTCGACCGAATGGTTGCCGCTCGCGGTGCCGCGGCGCCTCGTCACGATCTCGGCAACGCTCGAGGAGCTCCTGACCGATGTCCGCTTCGACGGCGAGACCGAGGCGTGGGTGTGCGCGCAGTACACGGATTCGACCCCGCAGCGGGATCCGATGCGGCGCCTGCTCGCCCGCTTCCCGCACTGCGCGACCGTGCAGCACGTGCCGACCCTCGTGCAGCAGATGGCCGAGAAGTCGTATGCGGCTCGGGTTCGCGAGGCGCGTGATGACCACGAGCTGATCTCGACGTTCCTCGCCCACGTGCGACAGGGGCAGGCCGCCGATGAGGCCGAGGCCGAAATCCTCGCCGACGTCATCGTCGAATGCGCCGACACCGACAGCACAGCAACGCGGCGCACGACGGACGGCGTGCTCGCGTGAGGATGCATCGCCTCGAGGTCGAGGGCTTCGGGCCGTTCCTGCGTCCCCAGGTCGTCGACTTCGACGCGTTCGCCGAGGATGGCATCTTCGTCATCTCGGGCCGGACGGGCGCGGGCAAGTCCAGCATCCTCGACGCGATCTGCTTCGCGCTGTACGGGTCGGTTCCCCGCTATGACGCGGGCGAGAAGCGCCTGCGCAGCGATCACAGCGGACCGGACGACCCGACGCTCGTCGCGCTGGAGTTCAGCGCGGGCGGCGAGCGGTGGCGTGTCGAGCGCTCACCCGAATACGAGCGCGCCAAGCGCAACGGCGCCGGGACGACCACGGCGCCGCCCCAGGCGCGGCTCTTCGTCTGGGCGGGCGAAGGCTGGGAGGGCCGCGCGGCGCGACCACGCGACGTCGGCGAGGCGCTGCACGAGATCCTTCCGCTCACGCAGGAGCAGTTCCTGCAGGTCATCCTGCTCGCGCAGAACCGGTTCGCGCGCTTCCTGCTCGCGAGTCACAGCGAGCGCCAGGCGCTCCTGCGGACACTCTTCGGAACACGCCGATTCGAGGAGTACGAGCAGGCTCTCGAGAGACGGCGCAAGGATTCCGAGGCGCGCGTCGCCCGCGATGGCGACACACTGGCGCATCACCTCGACGAGGCCGAGCGCTTGATCGCGGATCGGGCGCTCACGGGCGACGACGCGGATATGGAGGGCCCGGCCGATGCCGCGTCGCGGATCGAACGGGTTCGGCAGGCGTCACAGCGCGCGGCGTACCGGGCCGAGACGGCCGCGCTCGCGCAGGAGGCGGCCCGCGTGGCGAGGGACGCCGCCGAAGTCGCACTCGCCGACGTGCTCGCCCGCCGCGATCAGCAGGAGAGGCGTGATCGCGCGCGTCGGACCGTCGCGAACCTCGAGTCGGATGCCTCCCGCATCGTCGCCGTCCGTGCGGAACGTGACGCCGCGAACCGCGCAGAGCGGGCACGCGAGGGCATCCGCGGGCTGGACACGGCGCGCGCCGATACAGAACGCGCGGAGTCGGATCGACGCAGGGCCCTCACATCTTGGATCGCGCTCAGAGATCGCGCCGCCGCCGAAGACGCGGCCGCAGCCGGCGCCGCGAGCGAGCGCATGCCGACCACGTCTCAGCTCGCCGATCGCATCGACGAGCTGAAGCACGCGGTCGGCGGATGGACGCTCCTGCTCGCACGCGAAGAGAGCATCGCCGAGCGTCGCGCGGAGTATGCGCGGAGTCGGGCCGACCTCGCGGAGCTGACCGCTGCCGTCGAGACGAGCCGTGCGGAGCGCGGGGTCGCGATCACGCGTCGCGACGAGCTCGATGCGCGATTGATGGAACTCGCTCCGACCCTCGGCGGACGCGCTGCGGCCGAAGCTCTCCTCACGGACCTGGACGACCGCATCGCCGCGGCCGCGGAGGCCGAGCGCCTGGTGGAGGAAGCCGCCGCGGCCGAGCTGGCGGCGTTGCACGCCGACCGGGCCCTGGCCGAGGCATCCGCCGCCCTGGTGGACATGCGCGAACGGCGACTCCGTGGTCACGCGGGTGAACTCGCCGCTCAACTCGTTCCCGGTGAACCGTGCGCGGTGTGCGGGGGGACCGAGCACCCGGCGCCCGCACCGCGGGGCGAAGACCCGGTGAGCGCCGACGACATCGATGCGGCCGAAGCCCGGGTCGCGCTCGCCGTGGTGCAACAGCGCGACGCATCCGAGGCGCTGGCGCGTGTCCGCCAGGACGCGGCGGGCGCGCGTGGGCGTGCGGGCGAGCGATCGGGTGCTCAGCTCGCCGAGGACCGCACCGCGGCTGCGCGGGCTCTGGCGGTCATCGCGGATGCCGAACGCGAATCGACGATGCTGCGCGCGGAACGAGAGGACTGTGCGTCGACCCTCGCGGCGCTCGAGTCCGCGCTCGATGCCGCTGCGCCCCGCATCGAGACTCTCGACCGGTCTCTCATCGTCCTCGACGCGGGCATCGCGGCGGATGATGAGGCTCTGACGGAGGCGCGGGGCGAGTTCCCCACCGTTGCCGAGAGAATCGCCGATGCCGAGCGGATCGCCGACGCGGCAGAGCGGCTGCGGGATGCGATCGCGGTGGCGGAGCGCTGCGTACGGGCAGAAGAGACCGCGCGGGCGCGGGCCGAGGCGGACCTCGCGGAGGCCGGCTTCGAGACGGCGGATGCCGCGGTCGAGGCGCTCCGGGATGCCGCCGCACGAGCCGCGCTCGACGAGACGATCCGCGAGCACGAGACCGCGCTGGGGGCGGCGAAGGCCGTGCTCCTGGATCTCGAGCTGTTGGTGCTGCCCGACGAGCCGATCGATACGCGATCGGCCGAAACGGTGCGCCAGGATGTCCGCGACGCCTGGACCGCCGCCGTCCAGCAGACCCTCGCTGCCGATCAGACGCGCGAACGGCTCGAGGCGCTCGCACAGCAGGCGGAGCTGGCGCAATCAGGAATCGCCGCGGCCTTCGCCGAACACGAGATCATCGAACGTCTCGCCGCCACGGTCGCGGGCAAGGCCCCCAATACTCATCGGATGAAGCTCGAGACCTTCGTCCTCGCCGCCGAGCTCGAAGAGATCGTGCAGGCCGCCAACCTGCGCCTGGACGAGATGTCCGACGGCCGGTACCGTCTGCTGCACACCGACTCCCTGGCCGCCCGAGGTGCCGCCTCGGGCCTCGGGCTCGAGGTGCTGGATGCCTACACGGGACGACCGCGCCCGGCGCAGTCGCTATCGGGAGGCGAGACCTTCCTGGCCTCCCTCGCGCTCGCGCTGGGCCTGGCCGAGGTCGTCACCGGCCGCGCCGGAGGCATCGCGCTCGACACGCTGTTCATCGACGAGGGCTTCGGCTCACTCGACGCCGAGACCCTCGACACGGCCATGCGCACGCTCGACGAGCTGCGCCAGGGTGGGCGAACGGTCGGGGTCATCAGCCACGTCGAGGCGATGAAGGATCAGATCCCCGCGCAGTTGCTCGTCGCGGTGGCGGAGGACGGATCGAGCGAGGTCGCCGCGCACGCCCTCCTGCCGGTCTCGCTGACCGGCCGCGGGCGCTGAGCTCAGGTCGCGGGCGTCCAGGTCGAGACCCGGTCGAGCTCCGCGATCTCGGCGGCGGTCAGGTCCAGCGTGCCCGCCGCGAGCAGGTCCGCGACCTGGTCGACGCGCGAAGCGCTCGCGATCGGTGCGGCGACGGTCGGCTGGACGCGCAGCCAGGCCAGCGCGGTCGCGGCGATCGAGGCGCCGTGCGCCCGGCCGATGGACTCGAGCGTGTCGATGATCGCGAGTCCCTGGGGTGTGGCGTACTTCACGGCGCCCTTCGCGCGCGGTGAGGTGTCCGCGGCATCGGGGACGTCTGCCGAACGGTACTTGCCGGTCAGGAATCCGCTCGCGAGGGAGTAGTAGGGCACGAGGCCCAGACCGAACTCTTCGGCGACGGGGACGATGGTCTCTTCGACCGCGTTGCGGTGCACGAGGTTGTAGTGCGGCTGCACCGCGACCGGCTGAGCGCTACCCGCGGCGGTCGCGTAGCCGATCCACTCGCGGATCCGCTCGGCGCTGTAGTTCGACACGGCGGTGTAGCGCACGAGGCCGTCCGTGACCAGGTCGCCGAACGCCGCGACGGTCTCTTCGAGCGGCACCGTCTCGTCGTCGTAGTGGGCGTAGTACAGGTCGATGGTGTCGACGCCGAGTCGCTTGAGCGAGGCCTCGGCGGCGGCGCGGATGTTCTGCGCGGACAGGCCGCGGAAGTCGGGGTGCTGGCTGACCTTCGTCGCGACGACGACGTTCTTCGGCTGCCGAGCCGCGAGCCATTCGCCGATGATCCGCTCGCTGTCGCCACCCGTATTGCCCGGAACCCAGGCGCTGTAGGAATCAGCGGTGTCGATGAAGTCGCCGCCGCCGGCGTGGAAAGCGTCGAGGATTCGGAACGACTCGTCGCGATTCGCGGTCCACCCGAACACGTTGGCACCCAGGCAGAGGGGGAAGATATCGAGGTCGCTGGGGCCGATGCGGGTCAATGCTGCTCCTTGTTCCGAGATCTGGGTGCGACGAGGGCACCGTGGATCAGCCTAGGCTTGAACCATGAAGAGCGGCACCCTGTGGACAGTCATCGGCGTCATCGTCGCCATCATCATCGCGTGGGTGCTCGTGAACGTCCTGTTCTCGGTGCTCGCCTTCGTCTTCAAACTCTTGGCGGTCGCGGTCGTCGCGCTGATCGTGTTCGTGATCCTGCGGATGCTGTTCGCCCGGTCCTCGGACGACTGAACCGCTGGCTCTAGGCATCCCGCCGCTCGCCTATGTAAACTGGCCGCGTGCTGTCCTGTCTTTGTTGCCGCTGAGTGCCTCGCACTCCCCTCAACGACCCCTGACATCACCCGCGACAGCGTCGCGGCCCGCAGCTTGGACACATCCCGTGCGATACGCGCAGAGCGTCACAGATCTGATCGGCAACACCCCCCTCGTCCGCCTGAACAACGTCACCGATGGCATCGCCGCGACGGTGCTCGCGAAGGTCGAATACTTCAACCCCGGCGGGTCATCCAAAGACCGCATCGCGGCGAACATCCTCGACGCCGCCGAGCGTGACGGCCTGATCGGCCCGGGCGGCACCATCGTCGAACCGACGAGCGGCAATACGGGCGTCGGCCTCGCGCTCGTCGCCCAGCAACGCGGCTACCGCATGATCTTCGTCGTACCCGACAAGTTCGCGGGCCCCAAGGTCGCCGTCCTCGAGGCCTACGGTGCCGAGGTCGTCGTAACCGACACCAGCGTGCCTCCCGATGACCCCCGCTCGTACTACAGCGTCTCCGACCGCCTCGCTCGCGAGATCCCGGGCGCGTTCAAGCCCAACCAGTTCGCGAACCAGAACGGCCCGCGCGCGCACTACGAGACGACGGGTCCCGAGATCTGGAGCGCGACCGAAGGACGCGTCACGCACTTCGTCGCGGGGGTCGGCACGGGAGGCACGATCACCGGAACCGGTCGCTACCTGCGCGAGGTCTCGGGCGGCCGAACCCGGATCGTCGGCGTCGATCCGGTCGGCTCGATCTACTCCAGCTCGGACGTCCACGGTTACAAGGTCGAGGGCGTGGGCGAGGACTTCTGGCCCGAAACCTTCGACCCGTCCGTCGTGCACGAATGGCAGCGCGTGACGGATGCAGAGTCGTTCGGCATGACACGTCGTCTGGCCCGCGAAGAGGGCCTGCTCGTCGGCGGATCGAGCGGGATGGCGGTCGTCGGCGCACTCCGTGCCGCTCGAGAGCTCGGTGCCGAGGACGTCGTCGTCGTGCTGCTCCCCGACCATGGGCGGGGCTACCTCGGCAAGATCTTCGACGACGACTGGATGACCGACAACGGGTTCTCGGTCGATCACGCTGTCGAGCGGCCCGCAACATCCGCACCGAACGCCGATGGAGGCATCCGATGAACGAATCCGAGTTCGGGGGCTTCGAGAGCCTCGCCATCCACGCCGGTCAGGCGTTCGACCCGACGACGGGCGCGGTCATCCCGCCGGTGCACTTCTCGACCACCTATGCGCAGGACGGCATCGGCGGCCTCCGTGGAGGCTACGAGTACGGCCGCAGCGGCAACCCGACCCGCACGGCTCTCGAGACCCAGCTCGCGGCGATCGAGGGTGGTCGCCACGGTCTGTCGTTCGCTTCGGGGCTCGCCGCCGAGGACGCCCTGCTGCGGTCGGTTCTCAAGCCCGGCGACGAGGTGCTGCTCGGCAACGACGTCTACGGCGGCACCTACCGCCTGATCTCGCGGGTCCTCGGGCCGTGGGGAGTCGGCGTGAGGGTCGTCGACATGAGCGACCTCGACCAGGTCGCCGCCGCCCTCGAGGAGCGCCCCGCCCAGATGGTGTGGGTCGAGACTCCGAGCAACCCGCTGCTGCGCATCACCGATATCGCGGGACTCGCCCGCCTCGGGCACGCGGCCGGCGCCGTCGTCGTGGTCGACAACACGTTCGCCTCGCCCGCCCTGCAGCGCCCGCTGTCCCTCGGCGCGGACGTCGTCGTGCACTCGACGACCAAGTACCTCGGCGGGCACTCCGATGTGGTCGGTGGCGCTCTCGTCATGAACGACGACGCCCTCGCCGAGCAGGCCCGCTTCCTGCAGTTCGCGGCGGGCGCGGTGTCCGGTCCGCTCGACGCGTGGCTCACGACCCGCGGCATCAAGACACTCGGCGTGCGGATGCAGCGGCACAGCGAGAACGGTGACGCCGTCGCCCGGTTCCTCGACGCCCACCACGGCGTTGCTCATGTCTACTATCCGGGGCTCGAATCCCACCCCGGTCACGAGCTCGCCGCGCGCCAGATGTCGGCGTTCGGCGGCATCGTCTCGCTCGCCCTGCCGGATGCTGCCAGCGCCCGCCGCTTCGCCGAATCCACGCACCTGTTCCAACTCGCCGAGTCGCTCGGCGGGGTCGAGTCGCTGCTCAACTATCCCGATGCGATGACCCACGCATCCGTCCGCGGAACCGAACTCGCGGTTCCCGAGGAGGTGGTGCGCCTCTCGGTCGGCATCGAGAGCCGCGACGACCTGCTGGCGGACCTCGAGCAGGCCCTCGCCGCGGTATAGACACGGCGGGCGCGAGGCCGCGAAGGCGCGGAATTGAGAATTGCCAGGCAATGAGGATAGGTTGTCTATCAATCTAGCGTCGAGGTGGGTCTCGTGAGGTCGTCCGATGGTTGTTGCTGAAGCTCGCGTGGCGCCTGCTGCGATCGCCGACCAGCTACGAAGACGAATCGTGGCGCAGGTGCTGCCGCCCGGATCGACCGTGACCGAGGCGTACGTCGCTGCTGACTTCGGTGTCGCGCGCCCCACCGCTCGCTCGGCGATCGATCGTCTGGTGGCCGACGGGTTGCTTCGGCGCGAAGCTCATCACGCAGCCCGCGTGCCGGACTTGGGTCGGGATGAGGTGATCGACCTGTACGACGCGCGGGGAGTGATCGAGAGCGCGGCCGTGAGTCGGTTGGCGGCCGTCGGGAGCGTTCCGGAATCGGCGCTGGCGGCGCACCGCGAGTTCGCACGAGAGCCAGACTTCGCCCGCGCCGACATCGCCTTCCATCGCGCGCTGGTCACCGGCGCGCCCGGTGTTCGCCTCGCCCGCATGCATGGGGTCCTCATGGGCGAGGTGGAGTTGTGCATCGGTCGCGTGCAAGCAGCAGAGCTGATGTCGGCAGCGCACGTGGCCGCACAGCATCAAGCCATCATCGACGCTGTTCTCGCGGGCGACAGTGCTGGTGCGGCGCGCGAGATGCGGCAGCACATCACCACTTCGCGCGACGTCCTTCTCGCCCATCTCTCAGCCGAATAGGGGACTTCATGCCCAAGCGCCAACTGCCGGACGTGCGAGCGCTCAGCCAACTGATGCGGTTCGAGCGACCGGATCTCAACGGTCGGCGTCGACGTCTCGCCGCGGCTCTGACGATCGGTGATCTTCGATCGATCGCGCAGCGACGCACGCCGAAAGCGGCGTTCGACTACACCGACGGATCGGCCGAAGACGAGCTCTCGCTGGCTCGTGCAAGGCAGGCGTTCTCGGATGTCGAGTTCCACCCGTCGATCCTTCGTGATGTCTCGACGGTCGACACCCGGACGCAGATCCTGGGCGGGACATCGAGCTTGCCCTTCGGGATCGCTCCGACCGGCTTCACCCGCCTGATGCAGACCGAGGGAGAGATTGCCGGAGCGGCGGCGGCGGGCGCAGCGGGGATCCCGTTCACATTGTCGACGCTGGGGACGTCGACGATCGAGGACGTCAGGGCGGCAAACCCGTCCGGGCGCAACTGGTTCCAGCTCTACGTGATGCGCCAGCGTGAGATTTCGTTCGGTCTCGTCGAGCGCGCCGCGGAAGCCGGTTTCGACACCCTGATGTTCACGGTGGACACGCCCATAGCCGGTGCGCGTTTGCGCGATAAGCGCAACGGATTCTCCATTCCACCGCGGTTGACCCTCGGCACGATCGTGAACGCCCTTCCACGACCGTGGTGGTGGTTCGACTTCTTGACGACTCCGCCGCTGGAGTTTGCCTCTCTTTCCTCGACCGGCGGCACCGTGGGGGACCTGCTGGATGCGGCGATGGACCCTTCGGTCGTCTTCGACGATCTGGCGACGATCCGGAAGCTGTGGCGCGGAAGACTGGTCGTCAAGGGAGTGCAGAACGTCGAAGACGCCAAACGCCTCGCAGACCTGGGCGTGGACGGGATACTGCTCTCCAACCACGGTGGCCGCCAACTGGATCGGGCGCCCGTGCCGTTCCACCTGCTACCGAAAGTGGTTCGCGAGGTGGGGCGAGACACCGAGGTCATGGTCGACACGGGCATCATGAGCGGTGCGGACATCGTCGCATGTCTCGCCCTGGGCGCGAAGTTCACCCTGGTGGGTCGTGCCTACCTCTACGGGTTGATGGCGGGAGGGCGACAGGGTGTCGATCGGGCCATCGAGATTCTGTCTTCCCAGATCGTCAGGACGATGAAGCTGCTCGAGGTCACATCCATCGCGGAACTGGGTCCGAACCACGTCACACAGCTGCAGCGGTTGACGCCGATCGTCCCCTGATGCTCGCCCGCGCACGCGGCCTCCTGCCGAGCTCAGTCGGCGGTGCTCGCGAAGCCCGTAGATTCGCGCTCGATGATGCGGAAGCGGGGCATGAGGGTGCGCGGCGGCACCCGCTGGCCCTTCTCCGCGATGCGCTCGATCAACAGGTCGACGGCGAGCATCGCGATCGTGTCTCGCCCCGAATCGACGCTCGAGAGTGACGGCACGGAAAATCGCGTCTCGTCGATGTTGTCGAAGCCGATGACGGCGACATCTGCCGGAACGTCGACTCCGGCCTCGCCGAGGGCGCGCAGTGCGCCGAGGCCCAGCGTGTCGTTCAGCGCGAACAGGGCATCGAAGGGGATTCCCTCATCGAGCAGTCGCCTCGTCGCTTCCGCGCCGGCCGCGCGATTCCAAGAGGGGGTCGTCCGGATGAGCTCCGGGACGACCTCAAGGCCGGCCGCGGTCAGCGCCTGCCGGTAGCCCGTGACACGCAGACTCGCGGAACTCGTGCTGTCCCGCGTGTCCTCGAATGTCGCCTCTTCCGCGCCGATCACCGCGATGCGGCGCCGACCGGCATGCAGCAAGTGCTCGACGGCGGCTCGAGCTGATGCCGTGTTGTGCATCGTGACGTGGTCGGTCGGGCCGCCGAAGATGCGCTCGCCGAGGAGAACCAGCGGGAAGTCGACATCGAGCGCTGTCGCGTCGTCCTGTCCGAGTCCGACAGGGCTGAGCAGGAGTCCGTCCATGAACTTGCGGCGCCCGCCGGACACCGCGAGCAGCTCGGCATCGCGATCGCCGTTCGTCTGTTCGACCATGACACCGAGGCCGTGTTCCTCGGCGGCGCGGATGATCGAGTCCGCGAGCTCGGCGAAGTAGTTCTCACGCAGGGCGGGCACCGCGAGCCCGATGACGCCGGTTCGGCCCGAACGCAACCCGCGGGCGGAGAGATTGGGACGATAGCCGAGCAGGGCGATCGCCTCGAGAACCCGTTGCTTCGTCGCCGCGCGGACGTGCGGGTAGTCGTTGACCACGTTCGACACCGTCTTGATCGAGACCTGAGCGACCTCGGCCACATCGCGCAACGTGGGGCCCATCGCTGCTCCTGTCGCCGAATCGATCTCCGAAACTCTATCCACCCGCCTGTTGACAGGGGCATTCGGCCTCGCGGTATTCTCTCCACCACGGATATACAACGTTGTAAATAGGAAGAGGACCATGATCCGCGCACGCGTCACGATCGATCCCCACTTCATCGTCGGACCGGTGAACCGCCGTCTGTTCGGTTCGTTCGTCGAGCACCTGGGTCGCTGCGTCTATGACGGGATCTACGAACCCGGTCACGAGACGGCGGACGAGAACGGATTCCGGGGCGACGTCGTGGAGCTCGTGCGTGAGCTGGGAGTTTCGGCGATCCGCTACCCGGGCGGCAACTTCGTCTCGGGCTACCGGTGGGAAGACGGGGTCGGGCCGCGCGATGAACGGCCGCGACGTCTCGAACTGGCGTGGCACTCGACCGAGACGAACCAGATCGGCCTGGACGAGTTCGCGACCTGGCTCGAGCTCGTGGACGCCGAGCTGATGTACGCCGTGAACCTCGGCACCCGCGGTGTGCTCGAGGCGCTCGACGTGCTCGAGTACGCCAACATCCCGGCCGGTACGGCGCTGTCCGACATGCGCGTCGCGAATGGACACGCAGAACCCCACGACGTGCGGATGTGGTGCCTCGGCAACGAGATGGACGGCCCGTGGCAGCTCGGCCACAGCACGGCGTACGAGTACGGTCAGCTCGCGGCGCAGACCGCGAGCGCCATGCGTCAGATCGACCCCGACCTCGAACTGGTCGTGTGCGGCAGTTCGGGTGCTCAGATGCCGACGTTCGGCGAGTGGGAACGGGTCGTGCTCGAGGCGACGTACGACAACGTCGACTACATCTCGTGCCACGCGTACTACGAGCCCCAGGGCGACGATTACGGTAGCTTCCTCGCCTCCGCGGTCAATATGGATCGCTTCATCGAAGAGGTCGCGGCGACGGCCGACCACGTCAAGGCGCTCAAGCGCAGCGACAAGACGATGTACATCTCGTTCGACGAGTGGAACGTCTGGTACATGACCCGCTACAACGAGGTCGACAAGATCACGGACATCGCCGACTGGCCTGTCGCGCCGCGACTGCTCGAGGACTCGTACTCGGTGATGGATGCGGTGGTCTTCGGCAGCCTGCTGATCTCGCTCATCCGCCACGCCGACCGGGTGACGGCCGCGAGCCTCGCGCAGCTCGTGAACGTCATCGCCCCGATCATGACCGAGCCGGGCGGTCCCTCCTGGCGGCAGACGACGTTCTTCCCCTTCTCGATCACGTCGCGCCTGGCACGCGGGGTCGCGCTCGAGTTGACGCTCGAATCACCGACCTACGACACCAAGCAGTACGGTGCCGCGCCGCTCGTCGATGCCGTGGCCACGCACGATCCCGAAACGGGTGACATCGCCGTGTTCGTCGTGAACCGCAGCATGACGGAGGAGGCCGCGTTCGACATCGACACCCGCGTGCTGGGCGATGTCGAGATCGTCTCGGCGATCTCGGTGCACGACGACGACATCCATGCCGCGAACACGCTCGCGGACAGGGAGCGGGTCGCACCGCGCGAGAACACCTCGGTCCGGCTCGGTGACGCGAGCGTCGACATCACCCTGCCGCCGGTTTCGTGGACGGCCATCTCGCTCCGGGCGCGGGTCTGATCGGGCCACGTCCTGATCAGCTGTCGTCCGGATCAGACCACGTACTGATCGGAGACGTCGAGCGCGTCGTCGATGATGTCGAGGCCACGCATGAGATCGGCCTCCGAGATCACCAGCGGCGGCGCGACGTGCATGCGGTTGACGTGCGTGAACGGCCAGAGCCCCGCGCTCTTGCACGCGGCCGCGAGGGCACCCATGGGTGCCGCATCCGTCCCGCCGGCGTCGTACGGAACGAGCGGTTCGCGGGTGTGCGGATTCTTGACGAGCTCGATGGCCCAGAACAGTCCGAGACCCCGGACCTCGCCCACGGATGCGTGCCGCTCGGCCATCGCGCGCAGCCGGGGCTCGACGACGCGTTCGCCGAGGTCGCGCACGCGCTCGAGGATGCCGTCCCGCTCGAAGACCTCGAACGTCGCCACCCCCGCGGCGCAGGCCAGCGGATGCCCCGAATACGTCAGCCCGCCGGGGAACGCGACGGTGTCGAAGTGCTTCGCGATCCGGTCCGAGATCACGACACCGCCGAGCGGGACGTAGCCCGAATTGATCCCCTTGGCGAAGGTGATCAGGTCGGGCACGACATCGAAGGCCTGGAACGCGAACCATTCCCCGACGCGGCCGAAGCCGACCATGACCTCGTCGGCGATCAGCACGATGCCGTACCTGTCGCACAGGGCGCGCACCCCGGGCAGGTAGCCCGGGGGAGGCACGAGCACCCCGTTGGTGCCGACGATCGTCTCGAGGATGATCGCGCCGATCGTCGAGGCCCCCTCGAGCACGATGACCTGCTCGAGGTGCTCGAGCGCGCGCTGCGATTCCTCCTCGGTAGACGTGGCGTGGAAGGCCGACCGGTAGGCGTAGGGGCCGAAGAAGTGCGCCACCGACCCGTCGGCGGGTTCGTTCGCCCAGCGGCGCGGGTCGCCCGTCAGCGTGATCGCGGTCGAGGTGTTGCCGTGGTAGCTGCGGTACATCGACAGCACCTTGCGTTTGCCGGTGACGAGGCGCGCCATCCGCACGGCGTTCTCGTTCGCGTCGGCGCCGCCGTTGGTGAAGAACACCTTGTTCATGCCGTCGGGCGCGACCTCGGCGATCCGTCGCGCGAGCTCACCGCGCACGTCGTTCGACATGGACGGCTGGATGGTCGCCAGGCGCCCCGCCTGCCGCTGGATCGCCGCGACGAGATCGGGATGCTGGTGCCCGAGGTTCAGGTTGACGAGCTGCGAGGAGAAGTCGAGGTAGCTGTTGCCCGCATAGTCCCAGAAGGTCGCCCCGGAACCGCCCGCGACGGGGACCGGATCGATGAGGGCCTGGGCGCTCCACGAGTGGAAGACGTGGGCGCGGTCGTCGCCGCGGACGCGCGCGTCGGCGTCGGGGTCGGGGGTCGGGTAGGGGTCGGGGGTCGGGTCGGGATCGGGGGCGAAAGCGGTGGTGCTCGTGTCGGTCATGGTGATCCGTTCGGTGGGGTTCAGGGTGCGACGAGCACCTTGCGGAGGGTTGCTCGCACGGTCCAGACGGTGCTCATGCCGTCTTCGAGGCGGACGAGCACGCCGGGGCGCAACTCGATCGCGGGCAGCGCGGGCTCGACGAACTCCAGCGTCGCGTCGCCCGCCAGGACGACGAAGACCTCGTCGGTCTCGATATCGCGCGAAATGCCGACGGTGTGTTCCCACACCCCGACCTCACGTTCGGCGGTCGTGTCCAGGGCGACGTAGCGCGTCGACGGTTCTCCCTCGATGACCTTCGCCGCTTCGAGGGGTTCGAGCGCGGAGCTCAGGGCGGAAGCATCCGTCGCCGTTCCCGCGGGGATCCGGGTTTCGGGCGCGTGCGTCACGAGTCGAATCCGAGGCCGAGCGCGTCGAGGGTCTTCAGCAGCAGGTTGCGGCGGCCGCCGTTGTGGTCGGCGCGGTCGAGCGCCCAGCGCGTCATGTTGATGCCGATCGCCGCCGCGGGCTCGGGCGGGAACGGCAGCGGGCGCTTCCGCACCATGTCGAGGCGTGTGCGCTCGGTGTCGGCGCCCTCGAGCAGGTCGAGCATGACCTCTGCGGCGAACCGGGATGCGCCGACCCCGAGCCCCGTGAAGCCGGCCGCGTAAGCGATCCGTCCCGCTCGGGCCGTGCCGTAGAAGGCGCAGAACTGCGTCGACGTGTCGATCGCGCCCGCCCACTTGTGGCTGAATCGGAGGCCGTTCAGTTGCGGGAACGTCGTGAAGAAGTGGCTCGCGAGGGTCTCGTAGCTCGTGGGCCGGTTCTCGTAGGCGGGGCGGACAGCGCGACCGTAGTGGTAGACGGCGTCGTAGCCGCCGAACAGGATGCGGTTGTCGGCGCTCAAGCGGTAGTAGTGGAACTGGTTGGCCAGGTCGCTCAGGCCCTGCCGGTCCTGCCACCCGATGGAGGCCAACTGCTCGGTGCTCAGCGGCTCGGTCATGAGCACGTAGTCGTAGACGGGGACCGTCATCAGGCGGTTGCGCTTGAGGAGCGCGGGGAAGACGTTCGTCGCGAGCACGACCTGAGCCGCGCGAATCGTCCCGGTCGTGGTGATCAGGCGGATCCGCCCGTCGGCGTCGACCGGGTCGATGCGCTTGACGAGCGAGTGCTCGAAGATCTCGATGCCCCTTTCGCTCGCGACGCGGGCCAGCTCGGATGCGAGCTTTCCGGGGTGGACGAGCGCGGTGGACCGCTTCTCCCACACGCCGCCGAGGTATGTGGGGGAGCGCACCGCATCGCGGACCTGGGTCTCGTTCAATCGCGCGACGGTGCCGCCCTCGCCACGCGCCGCGGCGTCCACGACCCAGTCGTCGAGCCAATCGAGCTGGTGCTCTTCGACCGCGACGCTCATCGCGCCCACGCGTTCGAAGTCCGCGTCGGCTCCCCACACCTCCAGATCTCTCTGGACAGCGTCGAGATTGGCCAGGCCCATCCGCTCGAGGTCGTCGAGTTGGTCGGGCCACCGCGCGAGCCCGTTCTCGCGTCCGTGCGTGAGGCTCGCCTCGCAGAACCCGCCGTTGCGACCCGAAGCGGCCCATCCGATCTCCCTCGCCTCGACGAGCGCGATGCGCGCACCGGGATCGCGGCGCTGGGCGAGCAGGGCCGTCCAGAGGCCCGTGTAGCCACCGCCCACGATGACGAGGTCGGCACTGAACTCGCCCGTCAGCGCGGGGTGCGCCACTCGCGGGGGCAGATCGTCGAGCCAGAATGCGCTCTGCCGGGTGCCCGTGAGGGCGTGGCGGATGACGGATGCGGGGGGCTTCTGGCGTTCGAAGACGGTCGATCCCACGGGAATCACCCTTTCCGGAGTGGCTATCGCCCCATCCTGGCGGGTCCGCGGTGCCGCGTCGACCCGCGCTTCTGCCCGGATCCCGCCGGCTACGAAGCGGGCGAGGGGCCCGGGTGGGCAGCCGGGGTGCCGCGCACCCCGGTGATGGCCGCCTCGACGACGGCGGACGCCAGAGCGTCGATCACCGGCTCCGGCTGCCACTGCAGCGGCCCATGGACCGCGATCTCGGCGAAGCCGTGCACGGTCGCCCAGCACGCCCACTCGGCGTGGGGGCGTCGTGCCGGATCGAGGGCGCCCGCGTCACGCATCGCATCCAGTGCGTCGAGGAGCAGCTGAAACGGGGCCACGACCTCATCGTCGAGGGTGACGATCCCGGCGCTCGGCTGCTCGTCCTGCACGGCGAAGGCGAGGCTGAACAATCCGCGCTCGTCACGTGCGAAGTCGATGTATGCCAGCCCGATGCGGCGGAGTCGTTCGATCGCGGCTTCGGCGGGGGAGAGGTCTGCGGGTGCGGCGTCGATGCGGGCACGGATGGCCCGGGCCAGGGCGAGTTGGGCCTCGGCCGCCACCGCGCGCAGGAGATCGCGGCGATCCGCGAAGTGCCGATAGGCGGCATTGGGGGACACCCCGACCGCGCGGGTCACCTCGCGCATCGTGATGGCATCGGGGCCGCCCGCCCGCGCGCGCCGCAGGCCCTCCTCGACGAGTGCGTGTCGGAGGTCACCGTGATGATAGGTGCGCGCTGCGGAAGGCCGTGCTCTTGCCATTGCGTCCGAAATGTCGGGTGTGTACCGTGTGATCACGGGATGTGAACGGTGTACACATCCACGATAGTCCTCCTCGGCGGATCCGCCGAAATCTGACGAAGGAAACCGCATGACCGTGCCCGTCGCCCCTCCGAGCCAGCGCACCGTGCCGAGTCAGCGGACCGTGCGGGCGTTCTATCAGGTGCTCGCGAACACCGCGATCGCGAACGTCACCTCGAGCTACCTGTGGTGGGCGCTGACCTTCTGGGCCTACCTCGAGACGCGGTCGGTGCTCGCGACCGCGATCATCGGCGGGTCGTACATGCTGTTGGTCGCCGTGTTCGGCGTCGTGTTCGGGGTCATCGTCGACCGCACCAAGAAGAAGGCCGTGATGGTGCTGTCGAGCACGATCACGCTCGTCACGTACCTGCTCGCCGGTGCCCTCTACCTGTCGTTCCCCGAGAGTGTGCTGGTCAACTGGGGCGGACCCTGGTTCTGGGTCTTCGCGGGCGTGATCCTCGTCGGCGGAGTGGTCGAGAACCTGCGCAACATCGCCCTCTCGACCACCGTGACCTTGCTCGTTCCCGCCGATCGCCGGGACCGGGCGAACGGGCTCGTCGGTGCCGTGCAGGGCATCGCCTTCATGGTCACGAGCGTGTTCTCGGGCCTGTCCGTCGGGCTGCTCGGCATGGGCTGGACCGTCGTGATCGCGATCGTCGCAACGGCGATCGCGCTCTGCCACCTCTTCTTCGTGCCGATCCCCGAGCGCGGCATCGCCCACGTCGAGGGGGCGCCGAAGGGCTTCGGCTTCCGCGGGGTCATCCCGGCGATCGTGGTCGTGCCGGGCCTGCTCGCTTTGATCCTCTTCTCGACGTTCAACAATCTCGTCGGCGGAGTGTTCATGGCCCTGATGGACCCCTACGGCCTGACGCTGTTCTCGGTCGAGGTGTGGGGCGTCGTCCTCGGGATCACGAGCATCGGCTTCATCCTGGGTGGCGCGCTCGTCGCGAAGTTCGGCCTCGGCAAGAACCCCGTGCGCACGATGTTGCTCGTGAACGTCGGTATCGCCCTGCTCGGCATGACCTTCGCCATCCGCGAGTGGTGGTGGCTGTATGCCATCGGAATCCTCGTCTTCATGTGCCTGATGCCCATCGCCGAGGCCGCCGAGCAGACGATCATCCAGCGGGTCGTGCCCTTCGAAAAGCAGGGGAGGGTGTTCGGCTTCGCCGCGAGCCTCGAGTCCGCCGCGGCGCCGCTGTCATCGTTCCTGATCGGGCCGCTCGCGCAGTTCTGGCTCATCCCGTTCATGAACACTCAAGCCGGGC
The DNA here is from genome assembly GCF_002812725.1 of Microbacterium sp. BR1. Classification (GTDB taxonomy): domain Bacteria; phylum Actinomycetota; class Actinomycetes; order Actinomycetales; family Microbacteriaceae; genus Microbacterium. Next base: position 70,076 of record NZ_NMUN01000002.1, read on the forward strand.
AGGACTCCCTCGGCTGGCTGCTGGGCCCGGGTCAAGCTCGCGGCATCGCGCTGGCGTTCGTCGCCGCGAGCGCGGTACTGCTGGTCGTCGTGCTGCTCGCATTCGTCTCGAAGCCCTACCGTCGCCTGACGGCGGCATACGCGGATGCGCCGCCCTCGATCACGACACAGGATGACGCTGCACCGGGCACCATGCCCGATATGCACGTCACGCACCTGCCCGCGCCGTAGACTCGGGCCCTATGGCCGCGGGCGCAGTAATCCACACCTTCGCGGTGCAACTGGCCGATGTCGACCGCGGTGTCTACGACGAGGTGACGCTGCGCGTGGCGAGGCATCCGTCCGAAACCGACGCGTACATGATGACGCGCGTGCTGGCGTACCTCCTCGAGTTCGAAGAGGGTATCGCCTTCAGCGAGGGGATCTCGTCGACGGACGAGCCCGCCGTGTTGGTCCGAGACATGACCGGTCGCATCACGGCGTGGATCGAGATCGGTGCGCCGGACGCAGCGCGCCTGCACTACGGCAGCAAGCTCGCGGAACGCACGACCGTGTACACGCACCGCGATCCCGCGAAGGTGCTCTCCGCACTGTCGGGGAAGCCGATTCACCGCGCAGACACGATCGCGCTGCACAGCTTCGACCCCGGCTTCATCGACGCAGCAGTGGCCGTGGTCGCGCGCCGGAACGCGATGACGCTGTCGGTCACCGAGCGCCAGCTCTACCTCGAACTCAACGGCGCCACCATGACGTCGGCGGTCCACGACCACCCGCTGGTGTGAGGGCGCTAGCGGTTCTTCACCCGCGTCACCGCGTCGGTGTTCTCGACGCGTGAGCTCGCCGCCCTCTTGTCGGCCTTGGCGGTGCGCTTCTCCTTGAGGGTCTTGGAGGCTGCGGTCTTGCCACTTTCCTTGCGCGCGGACTTGTCACCCATGGACGTGCTCCTTCGAGAGCCGCGGTGACCCTGTGGGGCTGACGTTACACGTCGGGGGTGTGAATCGAGCCGGGACGGAATCAGGCGGGCAGAAAATACTCGCGGGCGAGTGGCGCGACCTCGAGCCCGTCCGCGTCCGCGCGGGTTATCCAGCGCAGCTCGGCGATCTCGGCCGCGACGACGGGGTTCTGGGCACCGATGTCGGCGGAGAACACATCCGCCACCACCTCGAACCCCGGCTCGTTCGCGGCGGCGGCGGTGAACTCGCCGAGCGGACGCAGGCGATCGGGCTCGATGTTGATCCCGACTTCCTCTGCGAGCTCTCGGCTGAGCGTCTCGGCCGCTGTCTCTCCCGGCTCGGGCTTGCCGCCGGGCTGCATGAACGCGGTCGTGCCCGCTTTGCGAACCACGAGCAAGCGGCCCTCGTCGTCGATGATGACGGCGGCCGAGACGCGGATGCTGCGGTTCGTGGAGTCGGCGTGCACGTTCGCACGCTAACAGGTCGCGACCGGTCGCGACTCGCCGCGATGTCGTGTGCGGGAACGGCGAGTCGCGACCGTTCGCCGTCGAGGTGCGGCACGTACCGCCCGCGCAGACCGACGTAGAATCGCGTGTGCCCGACGAGACCTCCGCCCTGCCCGATCTGCCTCCGAGCGGCATCGACCCCGCGGAGCTGGCCATCGCGCTCAAGGTCCTCGCCGGCATGTCGGACGTCGATCAGACACATCCCGACTACGTGGCTGTTCGCCAGGCGACGGCCGCGATGTTCAAGGCCGTGAAGAAGGTCCGTCGCCGCCAGATCCGCGATGCCATCGCGCAGGCCGACCGGGAAGTCGTCGCCGCGACCGCGACGGGTGCGCCCGATCGGATCGACGACGAGACCCGTGGCATCCCGATCAGCACCGCCACGACCGCGCCGACCGCGGGCACCCTGATCAAGGCGCGCGGCTGCTACATCTGCAAGAAGCCGTACACGCTCGTGGACGCCTTCTACCACCAGCTGTGCCCGGAGTGCGCCGCCATGAGCCACGAGAAGCGCACCGCCCGCACCGACCTGACCGGTCGGCGCGCGCTGCTGACCGGCGGGCGGGCGAAGATCGGCATGTACATCGCGCTGCGGCTCCTCCGCGACGGCGCACACACGACCATCACCACGCGCTTCCCGCGCGACGCCGTGCGGCGCTTCAGCAGCCTGCCCGACTCGGCCGACTGGATCCACCGGCTCAAGATCGTCGGCATCGACCTGCGCGACCCCGCCCAGGTGATCGGCCTCGCCGACGACGTCGCCGCCACCGGGACCCTCGACATCCTGATCAACAACGCCACCCAGACGGTGCGCCGATCGCCGGGTGCATACCAACCGCTGGTCGATGCCGAACTCGCCCCGCTCCCGGATGGTCCGCTGCCCGAGCTGATCACCTTCGGGCACACGAACGACCCGCATCCGCAGGCGCTCGAGCGTTCGGTGACCGCGCATCCGATCCTCGCCGCGGCGGCCTCGCGGGCGGAGGAACTCACCGAACAGGCGATGGCGGCGGGATCGAGTTCGCTCGAACGTCTCGCCGCAGGTACGGCGATCGACGCGGGCGGGCTCCTTCCCGACCTCGATCACATCAATTCGTGGACGCAGCGCGTCGACCAGGTCGATCCGCTCGAGATGCTCGAGGTTCAGCTGGCGAACACCACCGCACCGTTCCTGCTCGTCTCGAGGCTGCGTCCCGCGCTCGCCGCCAGCCCGGCGCCGCGGACGTACATCGTGAACGTCAGCGCGATGGAAGGAGTCTTCGGTCGCGGGTACAAGGGCCCGGGGCACCCGCACACCAACATGGCCAAGGCCGCCGTGAACATGCTGACACGAACGAGTGCGCGCGAGATGTTCGAGACCGACGGCATCCTGATGACGAGCGTCGACACCGGGTGGATCACCGACGAGCGCCCGCACCCCACCAAGGTGCGTCTCGCCGAGGAGGGGTTCCATGCGCCGCTCGATCTGGTCGACGGCGCCGCCCGCGTGTACGACCCGATCGTGCGCGGCGAAGCGGGCGAGGAGTTGTTCGGCGTCTTCCTGAAGGACTACGCGCCCGGCGCCTGGTAGTCCGGGCCCTCCGCGGCGTCGAACGCGGCCTTTAGCGTCGGTCCCACCGAGCTCGCCTTCGATCCCGAGAGTTCACGCTTTCCGCTCCGATCGTTCACGCTTTCGATCCGGCCGCTTCACGCGTCTGGTCACAAGCGTTCACGCTGGTCGTGCAACGTGGAATCTCCGTCCGAACGCGCAACGGAGTGGAGGCGGGAATGAGTCCGGAACCGATGCCGGTCGTGGCCTGGGTCGAATCACCGCTGCAACTCGTGGGCGCCGCGGAGTGGGCGGCGGCGCATCGCCGTCGCGTGCCGATCGCGGGACGCCTCACGGCGCAGATGCCGGAGACGGCCGATGAACTCATCGCGCGTGGCGCACCTTTCGGTCGGTGCGAGCCGTATCTCGGCATTCCCTGGAAGTTGCTTTCGCGCCACAAGCACTGGCTCGTCGGAGACGGCTTCTCCGGACAGTTCCGCCTCGCGGCGAGCATCCTGCGGCCCCAGCGCATCACGTTCCTCGACGACGGGGCCAATGCGCTCGCCTTCGCCGACACTCTGATCGGCCGTCGACCCTTCACCCGCCCCGGGATCACCGAGCGCGGCCTGACCACCCACATCGCCCCTTTCGCGCTCGACCAGATCGCGGGCCGCGGTCGGGTGGGTCACGTCGACTTCTTCACCGCCTTCGAGTTCGGCGAATCCCGGTTGTGCGAGCTCGACGATCGCGGTTACGCCGTTTCTCGCCACGCCTTCGAGTGGACTCGCCGGACCGCTCGGGCGTATGTGACCACCTCCGCGGGGCGCATCCTTCTCGGAAGCGCTCGTCCCGTGGACGGGAGAATGCCGCTCGCGGAATATCTCGACTGGATCCGGCTCGAAGCATCCCGAGCATCCGTCACGTACCTGCCCCACCGGCGCGAGCCGGAGAGCCAGCTCGCCGCCGTCGCCGCCATCCCGGGCGTCTGCGTGGATCGGCAATCGTTGCCCGTCGAGATGGTGCTCGCGGGGGCGATCGAGCGACTCGAGATCGTGACGCTGCCATCCTCGACGACCACGACTCTGCCCCTCGTCCTGCGCCCTGACTCTGCCCTTCGAAGCGTGGCCCCGCGCAGCGTGGACGCATGAGCGGCGGCAGAAGCGAGGTCGTCGCCGTCATCCCCGCACGCGGCGGTTCGAAGGGCGTTCCGCGCAAGAACGTCCGTCGCGTCGGGGGAGTGCCGCTCGTCGCCCGAGCGATCGCCGCGGCGCGAGCGACGGCATCGATCGACCGCGTGATCGTCTCCACCGATGATGCCGAGATCGCCGCGGTAGCCGAGGAGTGGGGCGCACAGGTGATCGCGCGCCCGGCCGACATCGCCGGCGATACGGCATCCAGCGAGAGCGCCCTGCTGCACGTGCTGGACATGCTGGCGGCGGACCGGGTCGACGTCGATGTTCTCGTCTTCCTGCAAGCGACATCGCCGTTCATCGATCCCCGCGACCTCGAGAGCGCAATCGGGCTCGTGCGTGGGGATTCCTTCGATTCCGTGTTCTCGGCGATCGAGACCTACGGATTCCTGTGGTCGGCGGATGCGTCGGGCACGGCGCGAGGAATCAACCACGACCCGGGCATGCGACCCAGGCGCCAGGACCGCGAGGCGCACTACCTCGAAACGGGCGCGTTCTACGTCATGCGTTCGCTCGGCTTCCGCGGAGCTCGTCACCGGTTCTTCGGGCGGGTCGGTGTCGTCGAGGTCGCCGAACGCTCGTCGATCGAGATCGACACGGAAGAGCAGCTGGCGCTCGCGAGCGCGATCGCTCCCCTCATCGAGCAGCGCGGCGGCCGCGGCGGGTTCACGAATATCGAGGCCGTCGTCACGGATTTCGACGGCGTGCACACCGACGACACCGCCACGGTCCACGCCGACGGAGGCGAAACCGTACGTGTGAGCCGCTCGGACGGGATGGGCGTCGCCGAGTTGCGGCGCGCCGGCATCCCGGTGCTGATCCTGTCGACCGAGACGAACCCGGTCGTTTCGGCGCGAGCCCGCAAGCTGCGGGTGGAGGTGCGCCAGGGCGTCGACGACAAGGCCGCGGCGCTGACCGAATGGGCGACGCAGAACGGTCTGCCGCTCGCCAACATCGTGTATGTCGGGAACGACATCAACGACCTCGCCTGCCTGAACCTGGTCGGCTGGCCCGTCGCCGTGCCCGACGCGCACCCCCTCGTACTCGCTGCCGCACGTGTCGTGCTCTCGCGGACGGGCGGCCGCGGCGCCGTCCGCGAAGTCGCCGACGGCGTGCTTCGCTCACTCACCCCCATCGAAAGGCCCATCCCATGACGGTAAGCATCGGATCTCGTGTGATCGGTGGGGGACGACCCGCCTATGTCATCGCCGAGATCGGCCTGAATCACAACGGTGACGTCGACATCGCCAAGCAGCTGATCGACGTGGCGGCCGATGCCGGCGCGGACGCCGTGAAGTTCCAGAAGCGCACACCCGAGATCTCGACCCCCGTGCACATGCGCGACACGCTGCGCGAGACGCCGTGGGGCACGATGACGTACCTCGACTACCGCTATCGCGTGGAGTTCACGCGCGAGCAGTACGTCGAGGTGTCGGATCACGCGTTGCTGCGGGGTCTCGACTGGTTCGCCTCGCCGTGGGACGTCCCGAGCGTCGGCTTTCTCGAGGACCTGAACGTCGTGGCGCACAAGGTCGCCTCTGCGTGCCTCACGGACATCCCGCTCCTGCAGGCTCTCCGCGACACCGGCAAGCCGATCATCCTCTCCACCGGGATGTCGACGATCGCCCAGATCGACGCGGCGCTCGAGGTGCTCGGCACCGACCGGCTCCTCCTGATGCACGCCACGTCGACCTACCCGATGGAGCCCGAAGAGGCCAACCTGCGCGTCATCCCGACGCTCCGTGACCGGTACCCCGGGGTCCCGGTCGGCTACTCGGGTCACGAGCGGGGCCTGCAGATCTCGGTCGCGGCCGTCGCGCTCGGCGCGGTCGCGGTCGAACGCCACATCACCCTCGACCGCACCATGTGGGGATCCGACCATGCGGCGTCGCTCGAGCCCGCGGGGTTGCAGCACCTCATTCGCGACATCCGGATCATCGAGCAGGCGCTCGGCGACGGAGTGAAGCGTGTGTTCCCGGGCGAGCAGGCGCCGATGGCGAAGCTGCGACGTGTCCTGACATGACGGACGCCCTATGACGGGCGCCGCACTGCGCGTCGTCGCGCTGGCCGACACCGACTCGTATGTGAAATGGGCCGCGGCGATGCTCGGATCACTGCCCGCGGGCACGGATGCCGAACTGCTGATCGTCGAGACCGCCCTGGTCGTCAGCCCCGCGCAGCAGACGACCGCGCTGGCTCGGAGCGGACTGGACCCGTCGCGGGTCCGTCGCATCGGTTACGAGGACCTCGCGCGCGTCCTGGGTGACCTCGCGCCGGACGCGGTGCTGGTCGCGGCGCGGGGGCCCGTCGTCCGTGTCCTGACGGCGCTCGTCGCCACGATCGATCCACGCCCCGTCATCGTGTCGGGCCTGCCCGGGATCTCGATTCCCGCCACGACGGCGGCGATGGTGCACCGCACGCAGTGCGACCTTTTCGTGTTGCACTCCACGCGCGAGATCGCCGCGTTCGCGGCGCTCGCGCGTCAGCGGGGTCTCACGCAGAGATTCGCGCTCGCGGGGCTGCCGTTCGCGCGCGCCGCCGCCGACGAACGACCGAGCGCCGAGCGCACGGACCTGGTGTTCGCGTCGCAAGCGATCGTTCCTCGCGAGCGCGTCGACCGGCTGCGCGTTGCGCGACTGCTGATCGAGACGGCACGCGAGAACCCCGACAAGCGCGTAGTCGTGAAGGAGCGGGCCACGGCCGGTGAGCATCAGACGCACGCGCAGCAGCACGGCTACCCCGATCTGCTCCGGCGGATGGGGCCGTTGCCCGCGAACCTCGTCGTCTCGACGGATTCGATGGCGCACGCCCTCGACACGGCCGAGGGGCTCGTGACGATCAGTTCCACGGCTGCTGTCGAGGCCATCGCCCGCGGCATCCCGGTGATCGCGCTCGACACGTTCGGCGTCGAAGACGGTCTGATCAACACCGTCTTCGTCGGGAGTGGTCTGCTCGGGTCCGAGGGTGATGTCGTCCAGAGGGACTTCCGTCTGCCCCCGACCGCGTGGCTCGCGCGCAACTACTTCCACGATCCGGCGGAAGAGGACTGGATAGCCGAGATGGCTCAGCTGGTCGAGCTGCGCCGCGCGGGCGAGCTGCCCCCGAAGCCCGGTCGGACGCGTCGCGGTGGGCGGGTGCGCGACGTGTGGGAGCGGCGGCTGGCACTGGGGCGGAGGGATCGGTCGGTCGCGGGCGCGATCGTCTGGGCCGTCGGCGTACCGGCGCGGATGATCCTGCGACCCGTTCTGCGTCCGTACTACCGGCGTCGCCTCGAGTCCGTCTGAATCACGCCCTGCGCGGCGGCGCCGTCGTGGCGCGCGGCACCAGTCGGGTCGGCAGCACGAGATGCGTGGCGGGTAACGGGTCGCCGTTCAGCAGCAGCACGAGCATATTGGCGGCCTCGGCACCGAGCCGCCGCATCGGCTGGCGCACGGTGCTCAGCGGTGTCGAGAATTGGGATGCCTCGGGAATGTCGTCGAAGCCGACCACCGACAGGTCGCGCGGCACCTCCATCCCGATCCGGCGTGCCACCTCGAGGATCGCGATGGCGGAGAGGTCGTTGGCGGCGAAGATCGCGGTCGGCGGGCGGGGGACCTTCAGCAGCGACATGGCCGCGTCTCGCGCGGTGCGCGGGTGGTACATTCCGACACGGGTCAGATCGGGGTCATGGGCGATACCCGCCTCGTTCAGCGCGAGACGGTAGCCCGACTCGCGCAGGACGGCGGAGCGCAGGTCGGGACGCCCGGCGAGGAAGCCGATACGGGTGTGCCCGAGTTCGATGAGATAGCGCGTCGCCATCCGCGCACCCTCCAGACTGTCTGATTCGACGGTAGGCAGGTCGGCGCGCCCGGTGTGCGGGTCGATCGCCACGATCGGGATCTCGGAGGACGCCCCGACGACGGTCGGCGTGACGATGATCGCGGCGTCGATGAGGGTGCCGCTCAGTCGCGAGAGCGAGCGACGTTCCCAGCCTTCGCTTTTCCCATGCTTGGAGCCGCTGTACGCGAGCAGGTCGAACCGGGAGTCGCGGAGCGCGAGCCCCACACCCTTCAGGATCTCGGCGCTGAAGGGCTCGAAGTCGGCAACGAGCACGCCCACGACACCGGTCGCGCGAGCCCGCATGCTGCTCGCGACGAGGCTCGATTCGTAGCCGAGGTCGCGCACGACCTCGTTGACGCGCTCGACCGTGGCGCTCGCGACGCCGTATCGGCCGTTTACCGCCTTCGACACGGTCGCGACCGAGACACCCGCCGCCTTCGCGACGTCGTGGATCGTCGTTCGCTTGCTCACCGGGCCACCGTAGCGCACCTGGAAACTGTTTTCGAAAACGTTTGACGACGACATTTCGCCTTGCGACACTGAGGCACCGTACTCCAGGCATCGCGCAGCGTGGTCGATGCCTCTCAACGAAGAGAAACAGGTGAATCACATGAAGCGTTCCAAGATCCTCGTGGGATCGGCAGCACTCGCGATCGGTGCCCTCGCACTCAGCGGCTGTAGCGGCGGCGGTTCCGGAGGCGACGACGGCGACGTCACCATGACGCTGTGGCACAACAGCACGACCGGCCCCGGATCGGAATTCTGGGACACGACGGCCGCGGCCTTCGAGGCGGACAATCCGGGTGTCACGATCGAGGTTCAGACCGTTCAGAACGAAGACCTCGACGGCAAGCTCCAGACGGCGCTCAACTCCGGCGACGCCCCCGACATCTTCCTGCAGCGTGGCGGCGGCAAGATGGCGGAGATGGTGAAGGCCGGCCAGCTGAAGGACCTGACGGGAAGCCTCTCGGGCGCCGCGACGGACGAGATCCCCGAGACCGCCTACGACGCCAGCACCATCGACGGCAAGATCTACGCCCTCCCCGTGGCGGTTCTGCCCGGTGGCCTGTTCTACAGCCAGGACCTCTTCGACGAGGCCGGCATCACCGAGAACCCCACGACGATCGAGGAGTTCGACGGCACGATCGAGCAGCTCAAGGCCGCGGGCATCGCGCCCATCGCCCTCGGTGCGAAGGATGCCTGGCCCGCCGCGCACTGGTACTACTGGTTCGCGCTGCGCGAGTGCAGCACCGAAACGCTCGAGACGGCAGCCGCAGACCTCGACTTCACCGACGACTGCTGGATCAAGGCGGGCGAGGACCTGCAGGAACTCGCCGCGCTCGAACCGTTCAACGACGGCTTCCTGACCACCTCCGCCCAGCAGGGCGCTGGTAGCTCGGCCGGTCTGATCGCCAACCACCAGGCGGGCATGGAGCTCATGGGCGCCTGGAACCCCGGCGTGATCGCGGGCCTGACGCCCGACGAGATGCCGCTTCCCGACCTCGCCTGGTTCCCGTTCCCCGAGGTTCCCGGTGGTGCCGGTGAGCCCGCCGCCATCATGGGTGGCGTCGACGGATACTCCTGCTCGGTCGATGCACCGGACGCGTGCGTCGACTTCATGAACTACCTCGCCACGGCGGAGGTGCAGACGAACTACTACAAGGCGTTCAACGCGCCGCCGGTCAACACCGTCGCCCAGGAGGCCGTGACCGAACCGTACCTGCAGCAGATCATCGAGGCGTACAACGCAGCTCCCTTCGCACCGCAGTGGCTCGACACGAGCTACGGCCAGAACGTGGGTAACGCGCTGAACGTCGCCGTGGTCGACATGCTCGCGGGCAACGGTTCGCCCGAGGACATCGTCAAGGCCGTCAACGACGCCGCTGCGCGGGCGTAAGGCTCAGACCATGCCGCATCGCGAGAACATCCTCGAGGTGGAGACCACGACGGCGGATCTCGCGAACGGGGATGGGGGCGGCAACACACCGTCCTCATCCCCGGCGCGCCGGCTCCGCTCACGCGGACTCGGCTGGGCGGGCCGACTCGAGGTCCTGATCCTCGTCGGCCCGGCCATGATCGTGTTCCTGGCCTTCGTCATCTTCCCCGTCCTGATGGCCGCCTACTACGGCTTCTTCAGCTGGGGAGGTTACGGACCGGCGACGGACTTCATCGGGCTTCGCAACTACGTCAACATCCTGACCGACCCCGCCTTCATCGAGGCGCTCGGCCACAACGGCTTCATCGTCATCTTCTCCCTGATCCTTCAGGGACCGGTGGCCATCCTCCTGGCGCTCCTGCTGAACCGGCGGATGCGTGGACAGTCGCTCATCCGGGTGCTGATCTTCGTCCCCTACGTCATCGCCGAGGTCGTCGTCGGCACGGGCTGGAGCCTCATGCTCCAGACCAATGGTGCGGTCAACGGCATGCTGGAGAAGCTCGGGCTCGGCGCGCTCCAGCAGGACTGGCTGTCGAACCCGGACATCGCGATCTGGACGCTGATGGTGATCATCACCTGGAAGTACATCGGGTTCGCGGTCATCCTGTTCCTCGCGGGCCTGCAGGGCATCCCCGAGGAGCTCTACGAGGCTGCCGCGCTCGATGGCGCATCCTTCTGGCAGATGCAGCGCTCCATCACGCTGCCCCTGCTGGCTCCGACCATTCGGATCTGGGCGTTCCTGTCGATCATCGGCGCTCTGCAGCTGTTCGACCTCGTCTACATCATCTGGGGGCAGTACGTGGCCGCCACCGCGGGCACCTCGACGATGGCGACCTACATGGTGGCCACGGGCCGCAACGCCGGCAACTTCGGCTACGGAAACGCCGTGGCGGTCGTGCTGTTCGTGATCTCGCTCATCGTCGCCCTCATCTATCAGCGATTCGTGCTGCGCCGTGACACGGCGGGCGCTCTCACCGAGGGGAAGCGATGATGGCCACGCTTGCACCGACCGTCCGCCGAGCCGACCGGAGCCGCGGAGCGGCCAACCGCGCACGGGGCAACCCGGGCGTGTGGTTCGTCGCGCTCGTCGTGATCGCGCTCATGCTCGGGCCGGTCATCTACATCATCATCGGCGGCTTCCGCACGAACTCCGAGATCACGACGGACCCGGCCGGGTTCCCCTCCGTGTGGAACGTCAACAACTACCTCGACGTCCTCACGGGCGGGGTGTTCTGGCAGCAGGTGCTCAACTCCACGATCGTCGCGGTCGCGACGAGTGTCGGCGCCGTGACGCTGGGCCTGATGGCGAGCTACGTGCTGGCCCGGTACTCGTTCCGGGGCCGCGGGGTGCTGTACGCGCTCTTCGCCGCGGGGCTGATGTTCCCCCTCACGGTGGCCATCACGCCGCTCTACATCATGGTCAGGAGCCTCGGCCTGATGAACTCGCTCGGCGGCATCATCCTGCCGCAGATCGCCTTCGCGCTGCCGGTGACGATCATCATCCTGGTGCCTTTCCTGCGGGCGATCCCCGACGAGATCCAGGAGGCCGCGTTCATCGACGGATGCAGCCGACTCGGCTTCTTCTGGCGCATGGTCGTGCGGCTGTCGATGCCGGGTGTCATCACCACCGGCATCCTGGCCTTCATCGGATCCTGGAACGCCTATCTGCTGCCCCTGTTCATCCTGAACAACGATGCGATGTTCACGCTCCCGCTCGGGGTGCAGAGCTTCTCGTCGCAGTACTCGGTCGACACGGCGAAGGTCATGGCGTTCACGGCGCTGTCGATGCTGCCGGCCCTGCTGTTCTTCAGTATCTTCGAGCGCCGGATCGTCGGCGGCCTGACAGGAGCGGTCAAGGGATGAGCACGATTGATGTGCCCGCGGCATCGACCCGGGTACGGGAGCTTCTCGCGCGCATGACGCTCGAGGAGAAGCTGGCGCAGCTGGTCGGATTCTGGGTCGACAAGGGCGACGAGGCGGTCGCGCCGATGGCCGGCGAGATGTCGGTCGCGGCGCAGTACGAGCAGGCGATCGGGGACGGCATCGGGCATCTCACCCGCGTCTACGGCACCCGCCCGGTCGACCCCGTGGAGCGTGCCGGATGGCTGTGGGAGCAGCAGCGGCGTCTGCGCGAGCAGACGCGGCTCGGTATTCCGGCGATCGTGCACGAGGAGTGCCTGACGGGGCTCGCAGCGTGGAAGGCCGCGACGTACCCGACCCCGCTGGCGTGGGGGGCCTCGTTCGACACCGAGCTCGTGGAGGAGGTCGGTCAGGCGATCGGGGCCTCGATGCGCGAGCTCGGCATCCACCAGGGGCTGGCGCCCGTGCTCGACGTGATCCGCGACGCCCGCTGGGGTCGCACCGACGAGTGCATCGCCGAGGACCCCTACGTCGTGGGCATGCTCGGCACGGCATATGTGCGCGGACTCCAGGCCGCCGGGGTGCACGCGACGCTGAAGCACTTCGTGGGATACTCGGCCTCGCGTTCGGGTCGTAACCACGCACCCGTGCACGCCGGAGCCCGCGAGGTGCGCGATGTGCTCCTGCCGCCCTTCGAGATGGCGGTTCGCGAGGGCGGCGTGCGCTCGGTGATGAACTCCTATGCCGAGATCGACGGCCTTCCCGTCGGCGGGGTCCCCGACTACCTGACCGGCATCCTCCGCGACGAGTGGGGTTTCGACGGCGTCGTGGTGTCGGACTACTTCTCGGTGGCGTTCCTGCACACGATGCACGCGGTCGCCGCGGACCTCGGTGAGGCGGCGGAGAAGGCCCTCGCCGCCGGCATCGACGTCGAACTGCCCACCGGGCACGCATTCCTCGGGCCGCTCGCCGAACGCATCCGGGCCGGACTCACGGACGAGGCACTCGTCGATCGAGCGGTGCTGCGCGTGCTGGCGCAGAAGGAGGAGCTGGGACTGTTCGACGAGACGTTCGACGAACCCCCCACGAGCGTCGACCTCGATTCGCCGCGTCACCGGGCCCTGGCTCGGCGGTTGGCCGAGGAATCCGTCGTGCTTCTCACGAACGACGGCACGCTGCCTCTGAGCTCGGCGGACGGCACGGCGGCGTCGCGCGTGGCGGTCATCGGCCCGAACGCGGACTCGCCGGAAGCCCTCATGGGGTGCTATTCGTTCGCGAACCACGTGCTCGCGCACCACCCCGGAGTCGCGCTCGGCTTCGAGATCCCCAGCGTGCTCGATCGCATCCGGGCCGAGTTCCCGGATGTCTCGATCACCCACAGCCGCGGTTGCGACGTCGAGGGCGACGACCGCTCGGGATTCGCCGCTGCGGTCGAGGCCGCATCGGGCGCGGACGTCGCGATCGTCGTCGTCGGCGACCGTGCGGGCCTGTTCGGGCGCGGCACGGTCGGCGAGGGCAACGACGTCGAGTCCCTCGACCTTCCGGGCGTCCAGCGGGAGCTGGTCGAGGCGATCGTCGCGACGGGCACCCCGGTCGTGTTGACGCTCCTCACGGGTCGTCCCTACGCGCTGGCATGGGCGGTCGAGGGCGCGAACGCGCCCGCCGCTGTCCTCCAGGCCTTCTTCCCGGGCGAAGAAGGCGGGTCCGCCCTCGCCGGCGTGATCTCGGGGAGGGTCTCGCCCTCCGGCCGCCTGCCCGTTTCGCTGCCGCGTTCCGCGGGGGCGCAGCCGTACTCCTACCTGCATCCGCTGCTCGGCGGACCCAACCCCGTCACGAGTGCAGACAACACCCCCGTCCTGCCGTTCGGGCATGGACTGACGTACACGCGGTTCGAGCGTTCGGCGCTGACCGCCCCCGCCGAGGTTCCCGCGGGCGGGGAGTTCTCGACGAGCGTACGGGTCACGAACGTGGGCTCTCGAGCGGGGACGGATGTCGTGCAGCTGTACGCACGCGATCTATACGCGAGCGTCACCCGACCCGTGGCTCAGCTGCTCGCGTTCCAGCGCGTCGAGCTCGAGCCGGGCGAGTCCGCGATCGTCACCTTCACGGTGCCGACCTCGCGCCTGGCGTTCACGGGCCGTGACGGACACCGGATCGTCGAGGCCGGTCGGGTCGAGATCTGGGTAGGGCCCTCGTGCGCGGAGCGGGACACCGAGACGTCCATGGAGGTTTCCGGCCCTGACCATCGTGTGGTCAAAGAGGATCGGCTGATCGCCCGTGTCGATACGGTTTCGGCCGGCGACGCCACGCGCGTCTGAGCATGGACAAGCCCGTGCGAGTCGCCGTCATCGGTACCGGATTCATGGGGCGGATGCACGCCCAGGCGTGGCGTACCGCGCACCGCTTCTTCGACCTGCCGGGCACGCCCGTGCTGTCGGTCCTGGTGGGCACGAACGCCGAGCGAACCGCGGCCGCCGCGGGTCGGTGGGGGTTCGACGAGACCGCGACGGACTGGCGGAGCGTCGTCGGGCGCCCCGACATCGACGTCGTCGACATCTGCACGCCGGGTGACACGCACGCCGAGATCGCCCTGGCCGCTCTGGCGGCGGGCAAGCACGTGATGTGCGAGAAGCCGCTCGCGAACGACGTCGCCGACGCCGACCGAATGGTGGCCGCCGCCGGCCGGGCGGCGACGCAGGGCGTCGTGAGCATGTGCGGCTTCAGCTACCGCCGGACGCCCGCCCTGTCGCTCGCTCGGCGACTGATCGAAGACGGCCGACTCGGAGAGATCCGTCACGTCCGTGCCCAGTACCTGCAGGACTGGCTGAGCGACGCCGAAGCGCCCTTCACCTGGCGCCTCGACAAGGAGCGGGCAGGTTCGGGAACCCTCGGCGACATCGGCGCGCACAGCATCGATACCGCGCAGTGGCTGACGGGCGATCGGATCGACGGCGTTTCCGCGACGCTCCGCACGTTCGCCCTGACCCGACCCGTGCTCGGTGAGCAGGTGGGACTCGGGGGTCGCGCGCACGAGGGCGCCGAGCGCCGGCACGTGAGCGTCGACGATGCCGTGGCCTTCACGGCGGCCTTCTCGGGCGGGGCGCTCGGGGTCTTCGAGGCGACACGCATGGCCACGGGGCACCGCAACTCGAACCGGATCGAGATCAACGGCGACCGCGGCTCGGTGGCCTTCGACTTCCGGTCGATGAACGAGCTCGACTTCTACGACGCGGCCGACCCGGCGGGTGAGCAGGGCTTCCGACGCATCCAGGCGAACGAGGCCGAGCACCCGTATGCCGGCGCGTGGTGGCCGCCCGGACACGGGCTCGGTTACGAGCACCTGTTCACACACCAGGTCGTCGACTTCGTCCGAGCCGTGGCGGGTGACGGCGTCGCCCATCGAGAGCTGGCGAGCCCGACGTTCGCCGACGCGGCCCGTGTGCAGAGGGTGCTCGCGGCGGTCGAGAGCAGCGCGGCGCGCCAGAGCGTCTACACCCCGATAGAAGGAGTCTCCCGATGACCGCACGCAAAGCCCTCGTGGTCCGCGGCGGGTGGGAGGGGCACAGTCCCGTCGAAGCGACGGAGCTGTTCCTGCCGTTCCTCGAGGCGAGCGGGTTCGACGTGCGCGTCGAGGAGTCGAACGAGGTGTACGCCGACGAGGAGGAGATGGCCGCGACCGACCTCGTCGTGCAGTCGGTCACGATGTCCGAGATCTCGCGCGAGGCGTCCCGGGGGCTTCGGGCGGCGGTCGAGCGCGGCACGGGACTGGCGGGCTGGCACGGCGGTATCGCCGACTCGTACCGCAACGACGCCGACTACCTGCAGCTGATCGGGGGGCAGTTCGCGACGCACCCGTCGAAGCACCCCGACCAGTGCGCCGGGGATGAGACCGACAACTTCCTGCCCTACACGGTGGACCTCACCGGCCTCGGCCGATCGCACGCGATCATGGCGGGCCTCGACGACTTCGAACTGCGCACCGAGCAGTACTGGGTGCTGCACGACGACCTGAACGACGTGCTGGCCACGACGACCCATCCCGTGCAGCCCTACCACCCGTGGCACCGACCGATCACCTCGCCCGCCGTGTGGACGCGGCTGTGGGGAGCGGGTCGCGTGTTCGTGGCCACGCCGGGTCACAGCCCGGACGTGCTGCGGGATCCGAACGTCCGAACCATCGTCGAGAGGGGCATGCTGTGGGCCAGCCGCACGGAATCGGCATAATCGGCCTCGGTGTCATCTCGCGGCAGTACCTCGCGACACTCCAGGGTCTCCCCGGCATCCGCATCGTCGCCACGGCGGACCTGGACGCGGAACGCGCCGCCGCCGTCGCCGCCGACATCCCCGGGTGCCGTGCGCTGAGCGTGGACGAGCTCGTCGCCGATCCCGCGGTGCAGACGGTCATCAACCTGACGATCCCCGCGGCGCACGCCGAGGTCGCGCTCGCCGCGCTCGCCCACGGCAAGAACGTGTACGGAGAGAAGCCGCTCGCCGCGACGCTCGCCGAGGCGGGCGGGATGATGGATGCCGCGGGGTCGGCGTGGGTCGGCTCGGCTCCCGACACGGTGCTCGGCACCGGGATCCAAACGGCGCGTGCCGCGATCGATGCGGGCCGCATCGGCCGCCCCACAGCGGCCACGGCGACCTGGGTCTCTGCGGGACACGAGGCGTGGCATCCGCACCCCGACTTCTACTACCGCGAGGGAGGGGGCCCGCTGCTGGACATGGGCCCCTACTACCTGACCTCTCTCGTCCACCTGCTCGGCCCCGTCGCCCGCGTGAGCGGAGCGTCCTCGCGGACGCGCGACACCCGCCGCATCGGATCGGGCCCGCGCGAGGGCGAGATCATCCCCGTCGAGGTCGACACCCACGTGACGGGCGTGCTCGAGCACGTCGGTGGCGCGGTGTCCACGGTCGCCTTCAGCTTCGACGCGGTGGCCACGACCGCCGCCCCGCTCGAGATCCACGGTGAGACCGGCAGCCTCACGGCTCCCGACCCGAACACGTTCGACGGCGAGGTGCGCGTGCGCGGCGCGGGTGAGGAATCGTGGCAACTCCTCGAACCGAGCGCGGGGTACGAGGGCGCCGGGCGGGGGATCGGGGTCATCGACTTCCTCCGCGACGGTGAGCGCGGCGGCCGCGCGAGCGGCGCGATGGCCCTGCACGTGCTCGAGATCATGACCGCGCTGCTGGATTCCGCGCGCACGGGGGCCCGCGTGACACTGCAGACGGTCGTCGAGCGCCCCTCGGTCGTGCCGCTGACCTCGTACGACGAATGGAGCCGGTCGGCCTGAGGCCGCGGGTCAGCCCGCGAGCGCCCGGTGGACGGATGCGACGGCGCTCGAACCTTCGCCGACCGCCGCCGCGACCCGCTTCATCGAACCGCGCCGCACATCACCCGCGGCGAAGACCCGGGGGAGGGACGTCTCGAACGGGAGCGGCTCGCGACCGAGCTGCCGCCACTGCAGTCCGAGCGCCGAGATGTCGACGCCCGTCCGCAGAAAGCCGTCGTCGTCCCGGTCCAGCGACGAGAGCCACGACGTCGCGGGATCCGCGCCGATGAAGCAGAAGAGCCCGCGCGCGCTGACGTCGCCCACGCTGTCGATGCGCACGCCCTCGAGCGCCTCCCCGCCCGCGAGGGCGACGACGTGCGAGCCCGTGTGGACCTCGACCCGCGGGTCCTCGACCAGACGATCGACGAGATAGGACGACATCCGCTTCCCCAGATCGTCGCCACGGACGACCAGGCGCACGGGGCATCCGTTCGCCGCGAGATACAACGATGCCTGCCCGGCCGAGTTCGCACCGCCCACCACGACGACGGGGGATTCGAGCACCTGCCGCAGCTCGAGCTGGGTCGCCGCGTAATAGATGCCCGCGCCCTCGAAGTCCGACCACCGGTCGAGCGGGAGCGTGCGGTAGGCGGCTCCCGAGGTCACGATCGCGCTGCGGGTGCGGATGATCCGGCCATCCGTCAGCGTGACGTCGAGCAGGTCGCCCACGGGTGTCAGGGCGACGGCCTCGCACGGGGCATACACGCGCACCCCGAACTTCAGGGCCTGCAGGGACGCTTGACCGATCAGGTCCTCGCCGCTCACGCCGAACGGAAAGCCGAGGAAGTTCTCGATGCGCGACGTCGTGGCGGCCTGTCCTCCCGGTGCGACCGCATCGAGCAGCACCGTCGACAACCCCTCCGACGCGCCGTAGATGGCGGCGGCGAGCCCCGCCGGTCCGGCACCCACCACGACCAGGTCGACGACCGTGTCGGCCACGGCCTGATAACTCAGCCCGAGGCGGTCCGCGACGAGACCGGGTGTGGCGCGCACGAGTGGCTCGCCCTGGATGAAGGCGACCGGAAGATCCTCCGCGGCGAATTCGTGGGGGGCGAAGTGCTCGCGGTCTTCGGGGGTGAGCTCATACGCCGAATAGACCAGGTCGAGGCGCTCCGCGAAACGGCGGAGCGCCATGAGCTCGGGGGACGACCCCGCGCCGACGAGCTTGAGGGTGAGCGCAGCGGGCCCCCGTCGCAGGTGCTCGCGTCGGGCCCAGAGCGCGTGCAGAACGATGTCGCACAGTTCATCGTCCTCCGCCATCAAGCGCCGCAGCGCTGACCGTGGCACGCGATACACCGTGCCCCCGCGTGTGACGCGTGCGGAGAGGAACGCCCCCTGTCCATTGAGCAGTCCCAGCTCGCCGACGAAGCTGTGCGGCCCCATCGGTGCGATGACCACCTCTTCCATCCAGCCGAGTGCGTCGCGCACCACCTCGACCTCGCCGGTGTCCACCAGGATCAGGTCGTACTCCGCGTCGCCCGAACGGAAGACGTAGTCGCCGACCTCGGTCTTCTGCGGCGTACCGTAGGTGAGCATCCGCTTCCACTGCGCGGTCGTGAGGGTCGGCATCTCGAGTTCGGTACCCATGCCCACAGGCTAATCACGGAACTCACGGCTCGCTCCCAGCTTGGCGGGACCAAAACAGAGGACTCATCCGTTCTCTTACATGACGCGACAGCCAGCCGCGTCTGACCGAGGAGGAACCGTGGCGAACGACTATCGCAAGACTCCCGAGGCGCTTTCGCGTCTCACCCCCGAGCAGTACCGCGTGACGCAGGAGGACGGCACCGAGCCGGCCTTCCGCAACCGCTACTGGAACAACCACGATCAGGGCATCTACGTCGACGTCGTGTCGGGGCAGCCGCTCTTCTCGTCGACCGACAAGTACGACAGCCGCAGCGGCTGGCCGAGCTTCACCCGGCCGATAGATCCCGCGGCCGTGACCGAGAAGGTCGATCGGACGCTGTGGATGAAGCGCACCGAGGTGCGTTCCACCGGAGCCGACAGCCACCTCGGGCACGTCTTCGACGACGGGCCCCGCGAGGCGGGCGGCCTGCGCTATTGCATGAACTCCGCAGCCCTGCGCTTCATCCCCGTCGCGCAGCTCGAGACCGAGGGCTACGGTGAGTTCCGCGCCCTCTTCGACAACGCTGTCGCCGAAAACACAGACACCGCCAACTCAGACACCACGACCACCCAGGAGCAGACATCATGACCGACGACGGAAGCATCACCCGCACTCCCGGAACCGAGACCGCGGTCCTCGCCGGCGGTTGCTTCTGGGGCATGGAGGACCTGATTCGTCGCCAGCCCGGTGTGCTCGACACCCGGGTCGGCTACACGGGCGGTCAGAACGATCACGCGACGTATCGCAACCACCCCGGTCACGCCGAGGCGGTCGAGATCGTCTTCGACCCCGCGAAGACGACGTATCGCGACATCCTCGCGTTCTTCTTCCAGATCCACGACCCGTCGACCCTGAACCGCCAGGGCAACGACATCGGATCGAGCTATCGCTCGGCGATCTTCCCGCTCGGCCCCGAGCAGGAGAAGGTCGCACGTGACACGATCGCCGACGTGGATGCCTCGGGTCTCTGGCCGGGCAAGGCCGTCACCACGATCGAGCCCGCGGGCCCCTTCTGGGAGGCCGAGCCCGAGCACCAGGACTACCTGCTGCGGATTCCGAACGGCTATACGTGCCACTTCCCCCGGCGGGGATGGGTGCTGCCCGAGCGCGAGGCGTCCGCCTCCGTCTGAACGGACTCGTCACCCGGCGTCAGCGGCGTCGAGTTGTTCGTGCGCGCTGCGCGAGAACCAAAGCCATCCCGGCCGCCAGCAGCGCCCCTCCGGCGAGAAGGGGAATGGTCGGGTCTGAGCCCGACTCGGCGAGTCGCGGGGTGAGATCGGCCGCGATCACGAGGGTGTAGGTCGCGACAGCATCCGGCGCGGTGCCGTTCGCCGCGGTGACGGTGAAGGTATACGTTCCGGGTGCTGTCGGACGGCCCGAGATGGTGCCGGTCGTCGCATCCAGGGTGAGCCCCATCGGCAGAGCGCCGCTCGTGACCGTGTAGGTCGCCGTCGGGGTTCCCGAGGTCGTGAGCGTGTACGAGTAGTCGCTGCCCTCGACACCGGCGAGCGGTCCCGCGGAGGTGAAGGTCGGGCTGGTTCGGACGGTTCCGCCGGCCGCGGAGCAGCCGGACGGGCGCGTGATCGTGTTCTGGTCCAGGTTCACCGCGCCGATTCGTGCAAGCAGGCGGCCCGATACCGTCGCGCCGGTCACCAGGGTTATCGACTGGTCGGCCATGACCGTGCCGACGAAGGCCGCGCCCCCGCCGATCGTCGCGGATGTGCCGACCTGCCAGAACACGTTGCACGCGCTTGCGCCGCCGGTCACGGAAATGACTGCACCTGTCGCAACGGTCAAAGTGGAAGCCGCCTGGAACACCCAGACGGACTCCGCCCCTCCATCGAGCGTGAGCACGCCGGACACGGAAAGCGCGTCACCCGAGTAGACGCCGGGGCCGTATGACGGCCCCGTCAGGTCGGCGAGTGCTGAGAGGTTGGGGCTCAGGCTCGCAGCGGTGTTGAATGCGGTAGTCAGGTCTACCTTTGCCTGATCGGCGACACCGGTGGCAATCTCGTAAGCGCCCGAATGCGTCAGTGCGTTATAGCCAGTCACGGCCGTGCCCGGGCTGAGCCCGATGTCGCCGATTATCGGGTTGGCCGGCACCATGGTGACCGTCGAACCGGCGAGCACGGCGAACGTTTCGGCGGTGCCGAGGCCGATGGGGCCATCGATCGTGGTGTCGGCATGCGCGGCGCTCGGGATGATCGCGACGCCGATCACGGCGACGGATGCGAGGAGGACGGCGCCTCTGTGAATGAACGTGTGGACCATGGTCGAGGTCCCTTCCTGATCAGGAGGGAAACGTCGAGGACCCCGGTCAAACACGCCTACCTGTGCCCAGCGTCACACGCTTTCGGGTGCAACGGGGGAATCGGGCACAACCGATGCGCGATCGACACCTGCCGGACAT
Source organism: Microbacterium sp. BR1 (assembly GCF_002812725.1). Lineage (GTDB taxonomy): Bacteria > Actinomycetota > Actinomycetes > Actinomycetales > Microbacteriaceae > Microbacterium. Next base: position 91,237 of record NZ_NMUN01000002.1, read on the forward strand.
CCGCCGGACGCCAGAACCGCGGGGCGGGAGCTCTCCGCTCCCGCCCCGCGGTTGTGTTCGGTGCGTGCGTCAGGCGTTCGCGTTCGCGCGATACGTCGTGCGCGCCTGCTCCGTCAGTGGCGCAGGCTGAACCGTCGCGCGGATCTTCACCTGCACGTGGTCCTCGACCTGCAGCTTCGTGGACGGAGTGTCTTCGCCCCAGACGACGGTGACCTCGGTGCCGGGCTCGGCGTAAGCCGGGTCGATGACCGCGAGCGAGAGGATCGCGCGCTCGTTGGCCGAATAGCCCGTCCAGGTCGAAACGCCGACCGTCTTGCCGTCCGCCTCGACCCGGTCGAAGTGGAAGGTGTCGTACAGCGACATCGGCAGGTTGAAGTACTTCGCCCCCGGACCCTCGTGGAACATCGATCCGACGGCCTCAGCCACGTCGTCGCCGTTCCAGACGAGCGTCACCTTGCGGCGCGTGTCCGTCTTGCCCTCGGCGACCATGCGCTCCAGTGCCTCGCGGCCGATGAAGTCGTGGTCGAACCCGATGATCCGGCCGTAGTCGAGCTCGAACGGCGTGACGTAGTAGTCCTCGATGTTGTCCGTGTGGTAGCTGCCACCGAGGGGCGACACCGTCTCGTAGGCGTTGGCCGTGAGCCAGCGGCGGTAGTCGGCGAGGCGCTCGTCGGTGTAGATCGCGGGCAGGGGACGGGGGAGCCATCCGGACTCGAGCGCGTTGGTGTGGTACGCCCGGCCGCCGACCTGAACGAGGTCGAACTCCTTGCCGGCCTCGAGAAGCGCGGCGTGCACGATCTCGTTGTCCTCCCACGGACCCCACATCTCGTAGCCGGGCTCACCGGCCATGCCGTGACGAAGGGCGCGGACTTCCTTGCCGCCGATCGTGAAGCGCGTCATGCCGAAGAACTTCAGCTTCGGCGGCTCGGCGCCGGTCGCCTTGCGGATGACCTCGAGAGCGCCGGGACCCTGCACCTGGTAGCGGTAGACGACGGGGTCGCCCTTGCGCACGAGCGAGTTGTCGTCGCGCCAGACCTCGACGTCGTACCCGCCGGTGACGGCGTGGTAGTGCATCCAGTTGATCGACGGCGGGATGCCGACGGCCTGGTACTCGTCCTCTTCGAGGTGGAAGAGGATGTTGTCGCCGATGACGTAGCCGTCGTGGTTGACCGCGACGAACTGCTTGGCCATGTCGACCGGGAAGTTCGCGACGCTGTTGATCGCGAGGTCGCTGATCAGCTTGAGGGCGTCGGGACCCTTGATGTTGAGGTCGGCCATGTGGTGCGACTGATCGAACAGAACGGCCGTGCGACGCCAGGCGAGCTGCTCGTCGCGCCAGTTGCTGAACTCCTGGACGACGCGCGGCACGACGGCCGGCGGGGACTGCGACTCCCACAGCAGCTCGACCGGATTTCCGGCAGCGGCGATGGCTTCCTCGAGATTGTTCGGCACGGGTGATTCCTCCTTGAATGACAGCCGGCTTTCGACCTCCCCAGTGTTGTCACGTGCTTGAACCCGTGTAAAACATATTTATCCAACGTTTCACCACAGGAGATCTTTCATGTCCGCGATCCCCTTCACCCTGCGCCAGCTCGAGTACTTCGAAGCGATAGCCAGCGAGGGCTCGCTCGCCGCCGCCGCCGAGCGGTGCCGCGTCAGCCCACCGGGCCTCGCGCTCGCCCTCGACGAACTCGAACGGCACCTGGGGGTGCAGCTGTTCGTCCGTCGCAAGGGCAAGGGCATGACGCTGACGGCCGTCGGGTCCCGGATGCTCTCGCACGCCCGGCGACTCCTCGCGGGGGCCGAGTCGCTCGCGGGCGAGGCGGGTCAGTCGATCGGCGCTCTGACGGGCCGTTTCGCGATCGGATGCTTCGCCACGTTGACGCCGTTCTTCCTCCCGGGCATCCTCGAGCACTTCCGCGAGGCGCACCCCGGACTCCAGCTCGACATCGTGGAGGCGGATGCCGCGCACCTGGACGAGATGCTCCTGCGGGGACGGATCGATGTCGCGCTGCTCTACAGCGTCGACGTGTCGGGCCACCTCTCGTTCGATCCCGTCCAGAACTTCCGCCCGCACGTGCTCGTGGGCGGTCGTCATCCCCTCGCGGAGCGTCGCAAGGTGCACCTCGCCGAACTCGCGAAGGAGCCGCTCATCGCGCTGGATGTCCATCCCGCTCGCAAGAACACCGAGCACATCTTCGAGACGCTCGGCCTCGAGCCCTCGATCGGTTACGTCACGGGCAACTACGAACTGGTGCGGTGCCTCGTCGGGCGCGGCCTCGGCTACGCCGTCATGTTCCAGCGCGCCGCGACATCGCGCACCTACGACGGGCACGTCGTCCGGCGCCTCGACATCGCGGATCGCGTGCCGCCCACCATCGTCGGGCTCGCCCGGCCGGCGGGCGCGCCCCGCACCGCTCGCTACGGCGCGCTCCTGGACATGCTGATCTCGACCGCCGGCCGAGCGGGCCTGCACGATGCCGCACCCTCGGGCGATCAGGGAACGGCTTCGACCTCGAAGTCGAGCACGATCGCGCCGCCCGTGGCGTAGTTGGGGACATCGCCCTGGACAGCCTGGCCCTCGGGCGAGGTGATCGCCGCGATCATGGCGGCCTTGTCGACGAAGTCGGCCTCGAAGATCGCGAAGTACGGGCTCTCTCCCTCGGCGGCGTCGACCGACAGCGTGAAGCGCTGCGCAAGCGTTCCGGGCAGCTTCTTCGCGAGCGGGAGGTGCGTATTGCGGTAGTACTCCTCGAACGCAGCGGGGTCCTCGGGTGCCGGGTACAGGACGATGAGCTTGTGCACGGATGCCTCCTCGCATGGGTGGGACCTCAGTCTGGCGATCAGGTTCAGTCTGGCGATCAGGGTGCCATCCGCCGGCCGCGCCGTCGCGATCCGCCTACGACTGTGCGCGTGTGGACAAGCCGCGCCGGAATCCATGCGTCTGCACCCTCCCCGAAGAGCGGGCGCCCGGGCTACCCTGGCAACGATCGGAAGGTCCGGAGAGGCGTCGTCATGGTCGACGATGCCTCGTGACATGGGCGATGGCGTCCATGCGCGGGCCGAGTCTTCGAGGGAGCGCACGTGGCCCATATCATCGAGCATCACTCATCCGACCTGGGCGTCGAGTCCGCGACCGCGTCGTCGCTCGGCGAGTGGCGCCTCGTCGCCGGCAACCGCTTCGTGCCGCTGCAGATCGCCGCGGAAGGCCGCTTCGAGGGGTCGATCCGCTGGCGGTACATCGATGAGACGTGCATCACCCAGATCGTGGCGAGCCCCCATCGCGTGCTCCGGACCGACTCGCTCATCTCGCCGAGCGATCCCAAGCACTACAAGCTGAGCCTGCAGTTGGACGGTTCGGGCATCGTCGCGCAGGACGGTCGTGAGACGGTGCTGCGCCCGGGGGACATCGCGCTGTACGACACGAGTCGCCCGTACACGCTCGAGTTCACCAGCGACGTGCGATGCCTCGTGATGGCATTCCCCCAGAGCGTCTTCGACGTGCCCTCGAGCCTGATCCGACGCATCACCGCGATCCGGCTGCCGGGCGACGAGGGGATCGGCGCGCTCATCTCGCCGTTCATGCGGCACCTGGGCGAGAACCTCGACAGCCTTTCGGGGATCGCGGGCGTCCGGATCCTGCGGAGCGTCCTCGATCTGCTGACGGCTCTGGTCTACGCCCAGTTGTCGGAGGAGGAGGACCACTGGGGCGAGTCACGGCGTGCCGAGATGCGCGTCTTCAAGCTCTACATCGATGCCCACCTGAACGACCCCGACCTCAGCGCCGGGACGATCGCGCGCACGCACTTCATCTCGGTCCGCTACCTCCAGTACCTGTTCCGGGAGGAGGGCTTGACGGTCTCGAGCTACATCCGCTCGCGTCGGCTGCAGCACTGCGAGATCGATCTGAGCGATCCGGCCCAGACGTCGCTGTCGGTGTCGGAGATCGCGCAGCGCTGGGGATTCCCGGACGCGAGCCACTTCAGCAAGATCTTCAAGGCGCATTTCGGCCAGGCACCCCGCGAGTTCCGCAGCGCCCGGCTGAGCGCCTGAATCGCCCTCTTCCGTGCGTGCGCCGTTGACGCACTGTGGTGCGCCATCCGACAAGACGGCCGCCGCGGGCGTCGCGCAGACTGAGCGGAGTCCACGGCGAGGAAGCCGGACACGGAGGGATCCACAGTGGTAGTGCGAGACGAACTGTACGAGATCGGCATTGTGCAGCGGAGGAAGATGTTCGGCTCCGCGGGCGCCGAGGACCAGGTGGATCACACCACCGATCTGAACGACAAGCTCCAGGACTTCGTGACCAGGTACTGCTTCGGCGACATCTGGCAGCGCCCCGGCCTGTCGATTCCCGACCGCAGCAAGGTGACGTTCGCCATGCTGGTCGCGACCGGCAAGCCGCACGAGATGAAGGTGCACGCGCGCGGCGCGATCGAGAACGGGGTGACGCCGCTCGAACTGCGCGAGATCGTGGTGCAGGCGGTGTTGTACTGCGGCATTCCGGCGGCGGTGGAGGGGCTGCGCGCGCTCGACGCCGTTTTCGCCGAGATGGGCGTCGAATCGAACCTCGACGGGGAAGCGGCCGCCACCGTGGCGACGGGAAAGACATCCGCGCCCTCTTCGCGCGCGGGATCAGGAAAGAAGGCGAGTCGATGACGGGTAACCAGAAAGAGATCGTCGGGTTCATCGGGCTCGGCACGATGGGGGCGCCGATGGCGGCCAACATCGCGGCGGGCGGCTACGACCTGCGCGTCTACGACGTCGATCCGGATGCCGCGCGAGCGGTCGCCGAGCGCATCGGCGCGACGGCGGTGCAGGATGTGACCGCACTCTCGGAGTGCGCCGTCGTCGTGCTCATGCTCCCCACCAGCGCGATCGTGCGGTCGGTGCTGCTCACTCCCGAGGGTGGCTCGCGCATCCCCTTCCGACCCGGCGCCGTGGTCGTCGACATGAGCTCCTCGGATCCGACCGAGACCGTCGAGACGGGCCGGGCGCTCGCCGCGGCCGGCGTCGCCATGGTCGACGCGCCGGTCTCGGGTGCGCGCGAGCGCGCCGTCGCGGGAACGCTCGCGATCATGCTGGGCGCGGACGACGACGCTGCGGCCGAGCGCGCCGTTCCGGTGATCGAGACCATGAGCCGGGCGATCTACCGTACCGGCAAGCTCGGAACGGGCCACGCCATGAAGGCGCTGAACAACTTCGTCGCGGGTGCGGCGTTCGTCGCGACCTCCGAGGCCCTCGTGGCCGGCGAGCGATTCGGTCTCGACCCGCAGCTGATGGTCGATGTCTTCAACGACTCGACCGGACAGAGCTTCTCGACGACCCACGTGTTCGGTCCGCATGTCGTCGAGCGCCAGTTCGCGAGCGGTTTCGCCCTTCCTCTGATCACGAAGGACGTGCGCATAGCCCGGGAGCTGCAGCACGCGGTCGATCACGATGCCCCCGTCTGCGAGGCGGTGACACGTGCTCTCGAGGATGCGCTCGAGGCGCTCGGTCCCGTCGATCACACGCGGGCGTACACCCACTGGCAAAGCCGATAGGTCGACCCCCGCCGTACCGCGCCCGAGAGGGGGAGCAATGGAACGATTCGTCATCGCGCTCAGCCGGGTGATGGCCGTGATAGCCGCCGCGGCGATCGTCGTGCTCATGACGGCGATCGTCGTCGACGTCACGGGGCGGTTCGTCACCAACAGCAGTGTCCCGGCGATGCTCGAGATCTCGGAAGGGGCGCTCGTCGTCGCCATCTTCTTCGCACTCGCGTGGGCCGGCGTCACGGGCGCCCACGTCTCGGTCACCCTGCTCGCCGATCGGCTCGGGGAGGGGTGGAATCGTGTGTTCGACATCTCCACCTGGGTGTTCTGCTCCCTCGTCGTCGCCTGGCTCACCTTCGCCTCGGCGACACGGGCGGCGAGCGCGACTCGGCTGAACGAAACGCGCATGGGCCTCGTCCAGTGGCCGACGTGGCCGCTGCGGTGGATCATCGTCGTCGGCTTCGCGGCGCTGCTGCTCGTCTGCCTGGTGAACGTCGTCCGCTCCCTCCGCCATCGCGCGGTGCTGGGTCGGCGCAACACGGAAGAGCTGATCATCACCGAGACCGCATCCGAGTCCGCCCCGACCGAGCGAGCCTGAGGAACGTCATGCAGATCTACCAGATCGTCATCCTGACGTTGCTCGTGATGTTCGCGCTGCTCGCGATCAAGGTGCCCGTCGCCGTCAGCCTCGCCGGCGCGGGCGGCCTCGGCCTGATCCTCTTGCAGGGCTTCGGCTACGCGAGCAACACTCTGGGCGCCGCACCGTTCACGACGTCGGCGAGCTTCACCCTCACGATCATCCCCATGTTCATCCTGATGGGGATGCTCGCGGTCCGTGCGAACATCGCCGAGAACGTCTTCGCCGTGGCCAATCACTTCGTTCGGCGTGCACCCGGGGGGCTCGGCGTCGCGACGGTCATGGCCTGCGCCGGATTCGCCGCCGTCTCCGGCTCGAGCATCGGCACCGCCGCAACCATGGCGAAGCTCTCGGTGGATCAGATGCGTGCCAAGGGGTACCCCGCGAGCCTCGCTACCGGGATCGTCGCGATCGCCGGAACGCTCGGTGTGATGATCCCCCCGAGCACGTTCCTGGTGCTCTACGCGGTCCTCGCGGGCGAGTCCGTCTCACAGATGCTCGCCGCGGGCATCATCCCGGGCCTGCTCTCGGCCCTGGGCTACATCACGTACATCATGGTCGTCGGGCAGCGGACGATCCGTCGGGACGCCGGTGGCGACCTCTCCGAGGCGGTCGACGATGCCCGTGCCGAGTTGCGGGAAAAGCGGAAGTCGGCGGGCGCGGGCCGCGCGGCGCGTGCGATGTCGACCGACACGACCGTCCGGACGGCGGAGCCCCGCACCGCCGCTGTGAAGGCGGCCATCGCTCCGCGCCCGTCGCTGCGGGCGCTGCCCTGGCGCGGAGTGGTCTACATCGCCATCCTGTTCACCGTCGTCCTCGGGGGGATGTACTCGGGCATCTTCACCGCGACCGAGTCCGCCGCGATGGGCGCCCTGGCAGCGCTCATCATCCTCGTCGTCGAGAATCGTCGGCAGGGCGTCCGACGCATCCTCCGAGCGTTCCGGATCTCCCTGCTCGACACGGCCGAGACGACCGCCATGGTCTTCTTCATCGTCATCGGATCGGCGATCCTGTCGACCTTCTTCGTGGCCGCCGGGGTCACCCGCGCCATCTCGGACTGGGTCGGCGCGCTGCCCTTCCCCCCGATGCTGGTGATGGCGCTGCTGCTGCTCTGCCTCGTGCCGATGGGAATGTTCCTGGAGTCGATGTCGATCCTCGTCATCACGGTGCCGATCCTGTACCCCGTGGCCATGGAGTTCGGCTTCGACGGGATCTGGCTCGGCATCCTGATCGTCAAGCTCATCGAGATCGGAATGGTGACCCCGCCCGTGGGGATCCTCACCTTCGTGGTCGCGGGGACCACCGGTGTCAAGCCCGAGACCGTCTTCCGCGGGGTTCTTCCGCTCGTGGGGATCGACTTCGTCACCACGACGATCCTCTTCCTCTTCCCCGCGATAACGCTCTTCCTTCCTTCTCTCGTCGCGCGTTGACCGGAGGACGGAGGACCGCGCGGGGATCTGCGCGCGCGGACCATACTCCGTTCGCCGGTGGACAACCGCACGGACCGCGGGCGGGCGAAGGTGGAGGAACACGATCGGCGACGGGGATGTCGCCGGTTCGCCATCACTCTGATGCACGGAGAGGACGAACAACGATGTTCACACAGCGATCCACACGCGGCCGGAGGGTGTTCGCTCTCACCGCCCTCGTCAGCGCCGGGCTCCTCGTCAGCGCCTGTTCCGGCGTCGTCGCCGAGCCCGACGGCGACGCGTCGGGCGACGGCGGTGGTGAGCCGGAGGTCACGCTCACGCTGGTGACCGCGGCCATCGACGGCACTCCCAACGCCGCCGTCCAGGACTGGTTCCTCGACGAGATCGAGGAACGCAGCGACGGCAAGGTCGCCTTCGAGCGGACCGAGGCCTACTCCCTCTGCGCCGCCCCCGAGATCGTCGAGTGCGTGCGCGACGGACGTGCCGACATCGGTGTGACCATCCCCGATTACACGCCTCAATATTTCCCGTCGACGAGCGTCGTCAGCATCCCGTTCATCGGCCAGAATTGGCAGGCCATCATGCAGTCGCTGTACGACCTGCACCAGGAAAACCCCGACGCACAGGCCGTGATGGAGGGCAACGAGCTGCACTACCTGGCGACCTGGCCGGTCGGTCGGCTGCTGCTCGGCACGAAGGAGCCCGTCACCGACACCGCCGGCCTGTCCGGACTCGCGGTGCGCGTATCGGGTCCGCTGGCGCAGCAGCTGTTCCAGGGCGCGGGCGCGAACATCGTCGCCCTCCCCGCCAACGAGACCTACGAGGGTGTCGAGCGCGGGCTCGCCGACGCGGTCGGTGCGGGCATGGACTTCCCCGTGAACTACCGGCTCAACGAGTTGCTGCCCTACTGGACGGACCCCGGCTTCGGGCAGTATTCCGCCTTCGGCATGTGGCTCTCGGCCACCGCGTACGAGGGTCTGTCGGATGAACTCAAGGCGGTCTTCGACGAGGTGGCCGAAGAGCTCAACTCCGGCGCCGGTGCCGAGGCGTACAACGTCAAGGCCGCCGAGCAGTGCCCCGCGATGCTCGACGCACCGACCGTCCAAGACCTCAACGCCTGGGGCGAGGCCGAGACGGAAGCCTGGGAGTCGGCAACGGGCGACTCGATGCTCGACGCATGGGTCGAACTCGCGACGGGCCAGGGTCTCGAGAACGCCCAGGGCGTGCTCGACGACTATCTCGCGGGCCTCGAGACCTACGCCGATGTCGAGGTGGGCGACGCCACGCTCGAGTGCATCGCGGAGTTCGCCGACCGCTGACATCGCATCCGACATCCATCTACCAGAAGGGCATCTCATGACAAACGACACCTCGACACTCCTCGATGCGATATCCGTCGCAGCCGAGGAGGGCCGGGCGGTACCGGACGCCGCGTCGGGCGAGACGATCGGTCACGTCCGCGAGCAGACGGTCGCCGACCTCGACGCTGCCATCGGTCGTGCCACAGCGGCGCAGCCCGAGTGGGCGGCTCTGGGGCACGCCGAGCGTGCGCGACTGCTGCACCTGGCGGCGGACGAGATCGACGCGCACGCCGAAGAACTCGCGCAGATCATCGCGCGCGAGCAGGGCAAGCCGCTGAACGGTCCGGGCGCGCGCTTCGAAGCCGCGGGATGCGCGGTCTGGATCCGCAGCGCCGCCGACACCGTCCTCGAGACCGAGGTCCTCTTCGAGGTCGAGGGGACCAGATCCGAGCTGCACTACGTCCCGCTGGGGGTCGTCGGTGCGATCGGACCGTGGAACTGGCCCGCGCTCATCGCCATCTGGCAGATCGCACCCGCCCTGCGAATGGGCAACACGGTCGTGACCAAGCCGAGCGAGTACACGCCGCTCAGCGTGCTCGCCGTGGTCGAGTTGATGAACCGTCATCTGCCGCGGGACGTGCTGCAGGTGATCACGGGCGGACGTGAGGTCGGGGCGGCGATCGCCTCGCACCCCGGGATCGACAAGGTCATGTTCACCGGCTCCACCAAGACCGGGCGGGAGATCGTCAAGGGGTCGGCGAGCAACCTCGCCCGGCTGACCCTTGAGCTGGGCGGCAACGATCCCGGCATCGTGCTGCCGGGCAGCGACGCGAAGGCGATCGCCGAGGGTCTGTTCTGGGGGGCGTTCATCAACACCGGTCAGACCTGTGCCGCCCTCAAGCGGCTGTACGTTCACGACTCGGTCTATGACGACGTGGTCGACGAGCTGGTCCGGGTCGCGGAATCGATGCAACTCGGTCCCGGCACGAGCGAGGACAGCCAGCTCGGCCCCCTCTCGACGGCCCAGCAGTTCGACATCGTGACGCGTCTGGTCGACGATGCGCGTTCGCGCGGTGCGCGCATCGCCACGGGAGGAGAGGCGGCGCCCGAACTCGGACCGCACTTCTACCGGGCGACCGTCGTGGCCGACATCGAGGACGGCGCACCGCTGGTCGACGAGGAGCAGTTCGGCCCCGTCATCCCGGTGCTCCGCTACACCGACATCGACGATGCGGTAGCCCGGGCCAACTCGTCGGAACAGGGCCTCGGGGCATCCGTCTGGGGCGATCCCGTCGAGGCGCGTCGTGTCGCGGACCTGATCGAGAGCGGGACGGTCTGGATCAACCAGCACGGCACGTTGAACCCGATGGTCGCGTTCGGCGGCGTCAAGGGCTCGGGATACGGACTGGAGTTCGGCGTGAACGGGCTCAAGGCCGTCGCCGCCCCGAAGGTCATCACGATCTGATCGGCATACGGAGGCGGGGAGTGGGGCGTCGCGTGGCGGCGTCCCGCTCCTTCGCGTCCGTGGTAGACGAGCTCGGGGATCGGAGGAGCCCGGCGGCGGTCAGTCTCGCGCGGGAACGTGCAGCATGTCCGCCGCGATGTCGCCGATCGTCGCGGCGCCGAGCAGGGCCATCGTGCGCGCGAGACCGGACTGCAGCATCCGGCCCGCCCGGAGGGCCCCCGCCTCGCCTCCCGCCATCAGCCCGTAGACGTACGCGCGGCCCATGAACACGGCGTCCGCGCCGGCCGCCAGCGCCGCGGCGATGTGCGTTCCCGAGCGCACGCCCCCGTCGAGATAGACGGCCGCGCGATCACCGACGGCTGCGCGCACGCTGCCGAGCGCGTCCCAGGTCGAGATGACGTTCTCGAGCTGACGGCCGCCGTGGTTCGAGACGACCACGGCGTCCGCGCCGAGCCGCACGGCCTCCGCGGCGTCGGCGGCGGAGAGTATCCCCTTCACGACGAGCGGACCCGTCCACATGCCGCGCATCCAGGCGAGGTCGGCGAAGGTCGTCGACGCATCCAAGATCGCGTTCGACTGTTCCGCGAATCCTCCCGGCTTCAGATCCAGCGCCGCGAACCCGAGCGGTTCGCTCCGGAGGGTCCGTGCCAGCCAGCGCGGATGGCGGGCGAGCCCGGCGACGGAGCGGAGCGGGAAGCTCGGCGGAAGAGTCATGCCGTTGCGTGCGTCGCGGAGCCGCTGGCCCGCGACCGGCACGTCGACCGTGAGGACGAGGGCGCGGTACCCCAGTGCGCTGGCGCGGCGGATGAGCGCCTCGGACGCGGCGCGGTCCTTCCAGAGGTAGAGCTGAAACCACCGGTCGGCCTCGGGCGCCGCAGCCGCGACGGCCTCGAGGGATGACGACGCCATGGTCGACAGGACGTAGGGCACGCCCAGGCGCGCGGCTGCCCGCACGGCCGCGAGCTCGCCGTCGGGGTGGGCGAGGCGCGTCATGCCGACCGGGGCGAACCCGAAGGGCGCGCGGGCGGCGGACCCCAGGAAGTGCGTCGAGGTATCGATCCGCGAGACATCCCGCAGAACGCGTGGGACGAGCGAGGCCGTTTCGAACCGCTCGACGTTCCGGCGGACGGCCACCTCGTCCCCCGCCCCGCCGTCGATGAAGTCGAAGATCGGCTTCGGCACGGTGCGCCGCGCCATCGCGCGGAGATCGGCGATGGAGTACGCCGAGGCGAGGGCGCCCGGTGCGTCGGATCGTGCACCGCGCCACTGGATCATCGCCGCGATGTCGCGGACCCCGAGCCTCGAGCGCCTCCCGCCTCGTGTGGAACGGGTCATGCGCCGAACACCTTTCCGGGATTGAGGATGCCGAGCGGATCGAAGACCTGCTTGATCTGCCGCTGCAGCTCCCACTGGTCCTCTCCCAGCTCGTCCGCGAGCCATCGGCGCTTCAGCAGTCCGACGCCGTGCTCGCCCGTGAGGGTTCCGCCGAGCCGGAGTGCCGAGGTGAACAGATCACCGGCGGCCGCCCAGACTTCGTCGGGGACCTCGGGACCGGTGAACACGAAGCTCGGGTGCAGGTTGCCATCTCCCGCGTGGGCGATGGTGGGAATCGTCAGGCCGTATTCGCGCTCGATGCGCCCGATCTCGTCGAACATCGCCGGCAGGGAACTGCGCGGCACGGCGACATCCTCGAGCAGGGTGTCGCCGAGCGCCGTCATCGCCGCGTGCGCGGAACGGCGGATGGTGAGAAGACGCTCTCCCTCAGCCGCGTCGTCCGAGAGCGTCGTCTCGGCGCCGAGCGCACGCAGAATCGAGTCGATCGCCGCGGCCTCGGCGCCGGCCGCCGCGCCATCCGTCTGGATCGTCAGCTGGGCCGCCCCCGCCGTCGGGGCCGGAAGTCCCAGGAGTGCGTGCACGGCACCGAGCGACGCGGCGTCCATGAGTTCCATGATCGCCGGCTGGACGCCCGAGACGACGACGGCGGCGGCGCCCGCGGCGGCCTCGCGGACGGTCGCGAAGGTCGCCAGCACGGTGTGCGGCGAGCCCGGGGGACGACGGCGCAGTTTGAGGGTGGCCGACACGATGACCGCGAGGGCCCCCTCCGATCCGATCAGGAGGGAGGTCAGATCCAGCCCCGTGACGCCCTTCACGCTCCGGCGCCCAAGGCGCATCATCCGTCCGTCCGCGAGCACGACATCCATCCCCAGCACTGCGTCCCGCACGGTGCCGTACTTCGCGCAGAGCAGACCGCCCGCGCCCGTCGCGATGTTGCCGCCCACCGTCGAGATGTCGCGACTGGCCGGGTCAGGCGCCCACCAGAGGTCCTGCTCGGCGAGCACCGCATTCAGGTCCCCGTTGAGGATCCCCGGTTCGACGACCGCCAGCAGATCGTCCGGTCGGACGTCGAGGATGCGGTCCATCCGCGTCGTCGACAGCACGATCTCGCCCGGGCCGGCGATCGCGGCGCCGGCGGCGCCGGTACCGGCGCCGCGCGTGACGACCGGCGTGCGCGTCGCCGTGGCGACCCGGAGCGCCGCCTGGACGTCCGCGACGCTCTCGGCCGCGACGATCGCCACGGGAGGGCCGGGGGAGAGATGGCCCGAGGCATCCGCCCGGGTTTCTTCGAGCGCCCGGACGTCGGAGGTCACACGGGGACCCAATTCGCGGGTGAGGCGCGTGACGACCTCAGGGTCGATCGTGTCGCGACCCGCGTCGCTCGCTGACATGGCGTCAGCCTAGGCGGCCGGTCCGAGGCGCCGCGGCGTCGTGCGCGCCTCGACAACTATCGGGCGGGACTGTCATGTCGGGGGCCTCGTCGGCCCTTCTAGAGTCGACCGCGTCGCGTGATGTTCCTGCGCGCGGACGAGAGGCGGAACATGCACATCGGATCCATCGAGATCGACGGCTCTCCGGCCGTCGTGGTGCGGGCCGACGAGGAAAGCGCGGTCGTCCTGCCGGAGCGCTACACCGACGTCGAGAGTCTTCTGCGCGAGCCCGTCGACCGCCGGCGCGCAGCGGTCGACGAGGCCCTGCGAGGCGGCGAGCGTCTCCCGATCGCGGGGATGACGTGGCTTCCGCCCGTCGGCCGGCCCGGGAAGGTCCTCTGCGTCGCGCTCAACAACAGCGCCAATCCCGACCGCATCCTCTCGGGGCCCGACACGCCCGCGATGTTCGTCAAGCCGTCCTCGTCCCTGATCGGTCACGGCCGTGCGATCCGGTTGCGCCCCGAGTTCGGGCGCGTCCACCCCGAGCCCGAACTCGCCGTGGTGATCGGCCAGGGCGGATCCGACATCCCCGTCGACGCAGCGCTGGATCACGTCTTCGGCTACACGATCATCAACGACCTGACGTCGCCCACGATGCGGGACGCCGACACGTTCCACTACCGGGCCATCCATCCCGATCCCGCGGCCCCGGACGGCATCCGCTACGTCGAGAGCTGGGTCAGCTATCCCGCGCGCTACAAGGGCACCGACACCTTCGGCCCGATCGGGCCGTGGGTGGTGACCTCGGACGCGATCCCCGACCCCCACACCCTGCGCATCACGTGCTCGCACGACGGGCGGCTCGTCACCGACGACAACACCGCCAATCTGCGCTTCAGCGTCGCGGAGGTCGTCTCCTTCGCCTCGAGCTACCTGACCCTCGAGCCCGGAGACATCATCGCGATGGGCACGGCGCTCAAGCGTTCGTCCGCCGGGGGCGCCGTGCAGAACGTCGACCTGACGACGCTCGGCGGCGTCATCGAGGTCGCGATCGAGGGGATCGGGACGCTTTCGAACCCCGTGGAGCGACGGTGAGCGTCCTCGACCTCGAGACCCGCGCCGCGATCGCCGACCTCAACGCGCGCTTCGCCTGGGCGCTGGACTCGGGCGATCCCGACGCGCTTCGCGCGGTGCTCGCGCCCGACGTGCACTACGTCAGCGTCGGACGCGAATTCCACGATGTGGAGCGGGTCGTCGCGTCGTTCCTCGCGCGCGAAGGCACGCGCACGACACGTCACGGCCTCGGGAACCTCCTCCTCGAGGACGGCCCCGACGGCACGGTCCTCGGGCGGAGCAGCTGGCACACGTTCGCCAGCAACGCGGATCCCCCGGTCGGCGTCGAGATCTACATGGTCGCCGACTTCCAGGACACCTATCGGCGGGTGGACGGTGCGGGCTGGCGGATCGCGGAGCGCATCATCCGTCCCGTGTTCCGTCAGCCGGGCCTCGCACCGGGTGCCGCCCCGAACCCCACGTGAAAGCAGGAGAGATGACCACGCACCCCGCAGAACCCGTCCACGACCTCGCCCACCTCGGCCACCACGCGATCCTGACGCCGACGATCGAAGAGACGCTCGCCTACTTCGTCGACCTCCTCGGCATGCAGGTCGTCGCGGTGGAGGGCGACGCGCACTACCTCCGCGCCTTCGGCGACTACGAGGCCTGGTCGCTGAAGATCATCGCGTCCGACCGTGCGGGCCTGGGCTTCGTCTCGTGGCGGATGACCAGCCCGCAGGCCCTCGAGCGGCGCGTCGCCTGGCTCGAGCAGAACGGGCACGGGGGGAGCTGGGTCGAGCCCGATCACGGCATCGGCCCGGCGTACGAGTTCGCCGACCCCGACGGTCACCTCTTCCGCCTCTACTACGACACGACGCGGTACGAGGCGCCCGACGGCGAGCGTCCCGTGATCCCCACGAACTTCCAGAAGTACGCGAGCCGCGGCGCGAACGTGCGCCACGTCGACCACGTCAACCTGCTCGCGCGCGACGTGCGCGCTTGCCGCGAATTCTGGGAGCAGGGCTTCGGACTGCGCACCTACGAGATCATCCGCCTTCCCGACGACACCGAAGCCGGGGCGTGGATGAGCAGCTCCATCCAGGGTCACGAGCTGATCTACACGCAGGAGAAGACGAGCGGGAGCGGACGCCTGCACCACTTCGCCTACCTCGTCGACACGCGCGAAGAGGTGCTGCGCGCCGCCGAGATCTTCGCCGACGCACGGATCTACATCGAGGCGGGTCCCTCGCGCCACACCGCGATCCAGGGCTTCTACCTCTACACCCGCGAACCCGGCGGTAACCGGATCGAGGTCGCCAACGGCGGGTACCTGGTCTTCGCGCCCGATGCCGAGCCGTACGTCTGGTCGGCCGAGGAGTGGGCGAAGAAGCCCGGCTGGGGTGCACCCATCCCTCCCGAGTTCCACGTCTACGGGACGCCCGTCGTCGTCGACTGACCGCCATGGCATCGGATCGCCCCCGCTATCCCCTGCGTCCACCGGGGGAGTTGGCGCCCGACCAGCGTGCGCTTCACGACCGCATCACCACGGGTCCGCGGGCGTCGACGCCCGCGGTGCCTCTCGTCGACGCGTCCGGCGCCCTGCTCGGCCCCTTCGCCGTCATGACGATCGCTCCGGCCGTCGGCGACGCCGTGCAGGCGCTCGGGGCGGCGCTGCGCTACGCGGGGACCCTGACACCCCTCGTCCGGGAAGGGGCGATCCTGCAGGTCGCCGCGCATCACCGCTGCGAATTCGAGTGGATCGCCCACGAGGGAGCGGCGCGAGCCGCAGGTCTCGGAGACGAAGCCCTCGGCGTGATCCGGCGCGGCGGCGCTCCGACGGGATGGTCGCCCGATGTGGACGGCGCGTTCGCAGCCGTTGCGGCCATGCTCGCCACGGGCCGCCTCGACGACGACCAGTACGACCGCGCGATGACACAGCTCGGCGAACGGGCCCTCGCCGAACTCGTCTGGTTGTGCGGGTACTACTCGATGCTGGCGCTGTCGCTCGCGACCTTCGAGCCGCCGCACCCCGTGCCCGACCGCGTATTCGGCGACACGGGTCGCTGACCGAAGGGAAGGGCGGCGTCGGGTGCTAGGCGCGCCTCACCGGGCGCGCCGCGCGAGGATCCTCTGCCAGTCGCCCGGCACGCGTGCCGTCGGTCCGGGGACGCCCTGGCCCCCGGGGCGCGCCTGCGGGGGAGCGAGCGGCGGTCCGTCGACCTCGCTCTCGGTCTCGAAGTCCCAGAACCAGTCCTCGCCCGGCTCGAACGAGCGCATGACGCGGTGTCCGGTCTGCCGCCAGTGCGAAGTCGCATGGCGTCCGAGCGAGTCGTCGCAGCAGCCGATGTGCCCGCACGCCGCGCATCGACGCAGGTGCACCCACCAACTGCCGGACTCGTCGCACTCGACGCAGCCGTCACCGCTCGGCGGAACCTCCGGGTGGATGAAGCTCGACAGATCGCTCATGATCGTCTCCCGTTCTCGCACGAGTCCCGCTGGAGACTACGAATCTAGGCCGTTCGCGCGCTGCGCGCTCGGTCGGGCGTCGACGCGGTCCCCGCGGCCCGGGTCGGATCAGCTGGCGGGGTACGGGCGCTCGCGCAACACGGTCGCCAGATGCACGGCATTGCGGGCGAGCGTCGCCGTCGCGCTCGCCACGGCTTCCGGGGTCTCGTCGAGCTCGCGGTAGTCGACGGCCTGCATCGCCTCGCCGACCCAATAGGTTCCGCCCTGCGCGGGCAGGGTGAATCCGACGTCGGACAGGCCCTGGTAGAGGTCCGCGGTCGCCTTGTGCGCGCCGTCTTCGTTGCCGACGATCCCGGTGACGGCGACCTTGCCGAAGAGGATCGGCCGTCCCGCGTCATCCGTCTCCGAAAGCTCGGCGTCGAGCCGCTCGAGCACGCCCTGCGCCACGCTCGACATGTGGCCCAGCCAGATGGGCGTGCACAGCACGACGATGTCCGAGGCGAGGATGAGCTCGCGGATGCGTGGCCAGCCGTCGCCGTCGCCCATGTCCTTCTCGACGCCCGGCGACACGTTCTCGTCGATGATGCGCACGTGAGAAGTGTGGGCTCCGAGGTCCGCGAGGGCCGTCAGGATCTGATTCGTGAGCAGCTCGGTGCTCGAGGGAGCGGGGGACCTCGTCAACGTGCAGTTGAGCGCGATCGCGCGAATGTCGGCCATGAGCCCACCTTCCGTCAGGGTGTGGTCCGAGGCTACGAGCGTGCGTCGCGGCGGTCACCGGGGTTGACACGGGGCGGCTGCCCTGACAGCGCCGTTGTGGTGCGAAGCGGTCAGTCGATGCGCGAGTGGTCGCCGAGACGGTGCCAGGTCCGGTTGTGGTAGACGAGCGCGTTGCCCGCCTCGCCCGGTGCGGGGTCCCGCGACAGGCTGGACTGCAGCGCGTGCACAGCGAAGATCGTGGAGCCCCCGGCATCCATCCGGTTGACGACGGCGCCCCGGATCCAGGCCCGGACGCCGTGATAGACGGGTTCGCCGGTGACGAGGCGCGACCAGGATCCGGAGTCGGCGAAGCGATCGACTCCGCTCGTGGATCCGAGGCGCGCGAGGGGTAGATCGTCGGCATCGAGCAGATGGACGACGACGGTCTTCGCCGCGGCGAGCGCGCGTGCGCTCGACGACTGCGCCGAGACCGAGAACACGAGCAGCGGCGGATCGGCGCTCACGGACGACACCGAGGTCGCTGTCAGCGCGACGGGCCCTGTGCCGTCATCGGCGGTGATCACGGCGACGCCACCCGGGTGCCCGCGGAACACCGCCTTGAAGTCGTCGGCCGAGAGCGAGGGGAAAGCGGGGACACCATCGGCCGGCGTGATCCGGTCAGCGGTCGGCTCGGATTCGGTCGTCATGCTCACACGCTATCCCCCGAATCGGGCGGTGGCTCCGATGGGCGACCCGCGACGTCATGTCGGTTCGCATTCGGGAATTCGTGACACGAGCGAAACAAAGAGGGTGCATACTGATTTCGCAGCGTAAGCCGTTGCGGGCCCCCCGGGCCAAAAAACCCCGGTGGTGTGAAGGTGTCGTCAGCCCTCGTCCCGGCTCGGTATGCGCGCTCAGGGCGACACGACTCCTTCGATTTCCTGTCAATCGGTACAGATGTGAGAAGTGAAATGTCGCTCAAAGTCACGATCGTCGTCGGCAATCCCAAGCCGGCATCCCGCACGCGCAAGGTCGCGGAGCTCCTCGTCGAGAAGCTCCTCGCCCCCGGCACGTATTCGCTCGAGGTGATCGACCTCGCCGATCACACGGCCGAGATCTTCGCCTGGCCCTCGGAGGAGATGGCGGGACTCAATGCCTCCGTCGCCGAGAGCGACCTGGTGGTCTTCGCATCCCCGACGTACAAGGCCACCTACACAGGTCTGCTCAAGGCGTTCCTCGACCGCTACCCGGCGAACGGCCTCGCGGGCGTCACGGCGATCCCGGTGCACACCGGTGCGGACTTCAGCCACGCCATGGGGCCGACCTACAACCTCGCGCCCCTGCTCGTCGAGTTGGGCGCGATGGTCCCGGGCCGCGGCTTCTACCTCTCGTTGACCCAGATGGATCAACTCGAGGATGTCGTGGGCGCGGCGGCGGCAGAGTACGCGGCGAACCTCGCGCGCCTGGCGCACGTGGCCGGCGCGACGGCGACACCTCTCCCCTGAACCCGGTTGTGTCATCTCGATAGGAGGAACACCATGCACGAGTCAGCATTCGCCCCGGCGCCCATCTCGGCGCCGACGGGCATCGACGCGCGCCTGTTCCGTGACACGCTCGGGCACTACGCATCGGGCATCAAAGTCATCAGCGGGCTGGAGGCGGACGAACCCGTCGGTTTCACCTGCCAGTCGTTCTACAGCGTCTCGATCGACCCGCCCCTCGTCTCGTTCAGCGTCATGCTGACCTCGACGACCTACCCGCGCATCAAGGAGAGTGGACGCTTCGCGGTCAACGTGCTGGCGCACGACCAACACCACGTCTCGAATCAGTTCGCGCGCAAGGGGACGGACAAATGGGCGGGAATCGAATGGACGCCCGCCGCATCCGGCAATCCCGTCATCCACGACACCCTGATGTGGGTGGACTGCGAGCTCTGGGACGAATACGTCGCGGGCGATCACCTGATCGTGATCGGCAAGGTCGTCGAGATGAGCGCCCCCGAGTGGCACACGCGTGAGCCGTTGCTGTATTTCAAGGGGTCGTACCGTCACCTGCGCGAACCGGATCAGATCGCGAGTTGAGCGGGTCGTCCGTCGGGACGGCGTCGCGCTTTCGGGTCGCCGTTCCGACAGACTGAGCGCATGACCACGCCCGCGAAGACCCGGGCACCCTTCGAGCACCGCTGGCCGGCGATCGCGGGCGTGCTCGCCGTTCTGGTGCTGTGGCTGCTCCTGCCGAACTTCTTCCTCGAACCGTTGCGGTGGATCGCCGTCGGAGTCTGCGCCCTCCTGGTCATCCCGCTGATCGTGCTGAATCCTCATCACCTCGTGCGGCAGACGACCTGGTCCCGCTGGTTCTCGGTGATTCTCGGCGTCATCCTGCTGCTCGTGACGCAGGCGCTGCTCGTGCAGCTGGTCTATGAACTGCTGACGGCCCCGGATGCCGAAGGCATCAGCATCCTGCTCGCCGCGTTGCAGCTCTGGGTGACCAACGCGATCGCGTTCGGGCTGCTGTATTGGGAGCTCGATCTCGGCGGCCCGGTCGCGCGCGCACGCGGGACTCGCGATGTCGCGGAAGCAGACTTCATCTTTCCGCAGGACTCGACCCCCGGATTCGGCGCGTGGCAGCCCCGCTACTTCGACTATCTGTACATCTCGCTGACGGCCGGCATGGCGTTCTCTCCGGCGGATGCGCTCCCGATTACGCGGCGCGCGAAGGCGTTCATGGCGATCGAGGCTCTCGCGGGATTCATCATGTCGGTGCTCGTGATCGCCCGCGCCGTCTCTGCGATCACCTGACGCATCGTCGGGGGGCCACCCGGGGCGGATGGCGGCTCACACGAACCTGCCAGGAAGCGGCGCCGAGCCGCGACTTCGCGGGCCAGCCGCGGTGTTCGACACGTCGGACGCGGCTCTCCTGCGCCGGTGCGACCCATCCGATTCTCGAGGGGCATCGGATGACCCCTCGTGCGGCGGAAGTCGCACGTCACGAAAGCGATGTGAAGGAGAAACCATGCGCAAGAACACGACTCGAATCGGAATGATGAGTGCTGCGGGACTGGGAGCTGCGGCGCTGGCTGTCGCCGGCTTCGCGATTCCCGCGAACGCGGCGGAATCCACCACCGAAGACACGTCGACGCAGACGAGCGTCGCGGGAATGTTCGACATCGTCGACGACCTCCTCGCCGGTGTCTCGGCTGGTGACCTGCTGGTTTCGCCCGACACGAATGCGGGCAATGTCGGCGTCGACGGCGGCATCATCGACGCACCCGTGATCGAGGGCCCCGTGGTGAGCGACTCTCTGAACGGCGATGTGCTGTCGGGCAATGACACCCCGATCGGATCCGGCAACGAGGTTCAGGCTCCCGTCGGATCCGGCAACGACATCCAGGCGCCGATCGACGCGCCGATCGGGTCCGGCAATGACACCGACACGGACACCAGCGTGGGTGACGTCGGCGGCATCGATGACATCGACGCGGGCGTGGACGACCTCGTCGACGGCGTCACCGGAGACATCGGAGCCGATGTCGACGGCATGCTCGGCGACATCCTCGGCTGATCCGTCGACACCCGGACGGACCCGCATCGCGTACCGCGGTGCGGGTCTTTCCGCGTCCGGGGGTGGCCCGTGTGACGAGCACGTGGTTCGCAGTTCAGCCTCGGGGGAGCGCCCCCGCGCGTCGACATGCGCGGGATGCGCTCATGTCGTGCCCGGGGAAATCGGATGCGTGAGCGTCCGGCCCAGCCGAGCCAGATCCCGTTCGGCGTGATGCTGGCGCAGGTAGGTCCGGAGGTCGCCGACACGGCGTGCGTGCGCTTCGTCGGAGGCCAACGGACCCGGGCCCAGGGCGCGATCGGCGACCGACAGCACCGACTCCACGGCATCCGCGACGATCGCGCGCACGCGCTCGCTGATCAACCGCACCGGCCCGGGGTCCATCCGGTCCGCCCGACTCGCGGCGTCCGCGAGGGCCAGTCGCGCGGCCCACATCCGCGCATCCGCGGTGCCGTAGTACGTGTCGGCGAGTTGGTCCGCGTCGGGCCGGGCAGCCGCGCGCGCGAGGGCGTCGAGAAGGGGAAGGGCACCGCCCCACCAGCATGCCGCGACGCCGACGCCACCCCACCAGAAGCCCTCCCGGCGCAGGTACCAGCCATCATCGCCGAGCGGCAGGGCGGGTGCGTCGACGAACTCGACCGGGCTACTGCGGATCTGCGCGAGACCGCGTGAGACCCAGGTGTCGCGCTGCGGGTGCACGTGGGGTTCTTGCATCGCGACGCCGAAGAGGCGCCGTTCGGTCGGTCCCGTCCACGCCGTGACGAGGGCGTGCGACACGCAGTCGGCGAGCGAGCACCAGGGCTTGACGCCGTTCAGGAGCCACGAGCCATCCTCGCGCCGACGCGCCTCGAGACGGACGCCCTCGCCCTCCGCGGCGAACACACCCCACGACGAATACGCATCGGCGCCCAACCGGGCGAGATCCGCGGTCGTCACGTGACCCTCGGCCGAGGCATCCGCCAGGATCGCGAGCGCGTCCAGGTGCGGTTCGAGCACGCGTGCCCCGGCGACGTCCGCACGCGCCGCCGTGGCGAGGGTCTCCCAACGCTCGAGCGTGCTCCCTCGACCGGGCGTCGGCACCGAGCCGCCGAGTTCGACCGCCCAGTCGATCGTTGCATCGACGTGGGTGCCGAACGCGACGACCGACCGCAGGCTGGTCTCGGCGCGCGCAGCAGCCCGGCCGGGCTCGTCACCCGCGAGAGAGACCGCGATCGAGGGCTCCGCAGAGACGAGCGATGTCGTCACTTCGCGGGTGTGCGGTTCTCGGCGCTGACCATCCAGGCGAACTGCTCGAGGCTTTCGAGCACGGCATGCAGGATGTCGGCGCTCGTCGGGTCTTCGTCATCCACCGGATCATGCACCTCGCGGACGGTCGAGATCGTCGCCTCGAGGCGCTCCGTGATCAGGTCGATCGTCTCGGTCGTGTCGACCTCACCGTGAGGGAACTCGGGCAGCGTCGTCGTCTCGGCGACCGTGTCGGACCGACCGTCCGGCACGGCATGGAGCGCACGCATCCGCTCGGCGACCGTGTCGCTGAAGCCGCGTGCGGCCTCGATGATGTCGTCGAGCTGGCGGTGGGTGTCGCGGAAGTTCGTGCCCACGACGTTCCAGTGGGCCTGCTTGCCCTGAAGCTGCAGCTCGAGCAGGTCGACGAGCACCTTCTGCAGGTTGTCGCCGAGCTCCTTCGACGCCTGAAAACCGCTCTCGGCGTTCTGCTCGCTCGTCAGGGCGGCGCCGGCGCCGCCCTTCGCGGGTCGGCGGCGTCCTCGCGTGCCGGTCTGCGTGGTCTTCGTGGATGCGTTAGCCATCGGATTTCTCCTCTCGAGCGGCGGAGGCCGCTGCTTCGTGCGCGCGGCCGCGCGCCGCCGCGGCTCCACGGTAGGGCTGCGGTGCTCGGGATCGGCGGGGGTTGCCGGGGCGGCCCGGGGGTGCTACCGGCGGTGATCGGAGAGAATGGTCCGATGGTGGAGACGACGTTCGAGGGCGCTGCCGAGGAGCTGTACGGGCTCGTTCCGAGCGCTTTCGTCGCGGCTCGCACGGCGCTCGCCGCGTCCGCGACCGACCGCGAAACGGCCGCCCAGATCCGGGCTCTCCGCAAACCCCCGGCCGCGGCGTGGATCGTCAACCTGCTCGCGCGCGGGGCTGCGGCGGACGTCGCCCGGCTCGCCACGCTCGCGGCCGAACTGCGCGAGGCGCAGGACGACCGAGATGCCACGCGCCTGACAGCACTCAACAAGGACAGGCGGATGCTCGTGGCCGAGCTCGTCCGCTCGGCGACGGCTCTCGCCGAGCGCGAGGGGGTGACGGTCGGCGCCGGCATCCTCGCCGAGGTCGAACGGACCCTGGGGGCCGCAGCGCGGGACGAGGCGGCCGCTGCGGCGGTTCGCACCGGACGCCTGCTGCGTGCGCTCGAGGCCTCTGGTGTGGATCCGGTCGACCTGACGGACGCGGTCGCGGGGGAGGCGCCCCTCGCACCGGGACCCGCTGCCGCTCCGGCCGGCGAGTCCGGTCGCGACGATCTCGCCGAGCGTCGTGCTCGTCGCGATGCCGAGCGCGCCGCGGCCGCCGCGCGGCGAGAGGTCGCCGAAGCCGAGCGGGAGGCGGCTCGAGCCGAGGCCCGCGTCGCCGCCGCGCGGGAGAGCGACGCGCGCCAGCGGGAACGCGTGGAGGCGCTGGAGCGCGAGCTCGGCCGCGTTCGCGCCGACGCCGACGCCGCCGCGGTCGAACTGCGCGAAGCCGAGCTGGCGCTCCGCGAGAGCGCCGAGCGTCAGCGGACGGCTCACGGTGCCCTCATAGAACCGAGTCCTACCGTGGAGGCATGAGTATGCCCACCGGTGAGCTGCCCTTCACCGCGACCCTCGCCGAGATGCGGGCGATGCGCGACGAGTTCCAGCGCTTCCTGCTCGAGTACCGCTTCGGCTTGCAAGAGGTCGAGACGAAGATCACGATCCTGCGCGACGAGTTCCAGCTGATGCACGACTACAACCCGATCGAGCATGTCTCGAGCCGGGTCAAGACGCCCGACAGCCTCGCCGAGAAGGTCGCACGCCGCGGAATCGACCCCGACTTCCCGACGATTCGGCAGCACATCACCGACATCGCCGGCATCCGCGTCACGTGCAGTTTCGTCGCCGACGCATACCGGCTCTTCGACCTGCTGACCGCCCAGGACGACATCACCGTGCGAGCAGTCAAGGACTACATCGCGGTGCCCAAAGACAACGGCTACAAGAGCCTGCACGTCATCGTCGATGTGCCCGTGTTCCTCTCGAGCGGCCGCGTGGACGTGCCGGTCGAGGTGCAGTTCCGGACGATCGCGATGGATTTCTGGGCGAGTCTCGAGCACAAGATCTACTACAAGTACGACAAGCAGGTGCCCTCGCGGCTGCTCGACTCGTTGCGCGATGCGGCCGAGACGGCGGCCGAGCTCGACGAACGCATGGAACGCCTGCACCGCGAGGTCCACGGCGGCGAGGTCCACGGCGGCGAGGTCCACGGCCCGGCGCGCCCGGGCGCGAGGCCGGTCGAGGTCTAGCGGCCGCCCGCCCCACGACGGCTGCAGTTCGCGCCATCCGCGCCACCGATGAACGCAACGGATGTCCCGAACAGGCGCCATCCGGTGGCCAGACGTGCGCTCGGGCCCACCGCCATGAGACCGTAGCCGTGTGACAGCAGAGAGCCCGGTTCGCGGGAGAGCGGGCGCGCACCGGCACTCGATATCGCACCGCTGGCTGGTCCCGTTCTTCGCCGCCGTGCTGACGCTCGTGGGCGGCGGTGTCGCCGTGTTCGAGGCCCGTATCGTCGGTGACCTGATCGAGCGTCCGGGACTGGAGGAGTTCTACCTGGATCCCGTGCCCGAGGGCTCGGGCGAACCCGGCGAGATCGTTCGGCAGGAAGAGCTTGTCGGCCTGCCGTTCGACACGCGCGCATGGCGGATCCTCTACCGCTCGACGGACCTCAACGGCGAACCGCTGATCGTCTCGGGCATCGTCGTTGCACCGCTCGGTCCAGCACCCGCTGGGGGGCGGACCGTGCTGTCGTGGGGGCACCCGACGACAGGCTCCGCGCGCGACTGCGCCCCGTCGCTCGCGGCCGATCCCTTCCTCGATATCGAAGGGCTCCGGCTGATGCTCGACCGCGGGTACGTCGTCGTCGCGACGGACTACGCGGGCATGGGCTATCCCGGACCGGATTCGTACCTGGTGGGCGAGACCGAGGGCAACAACGTCCTCGATGCCGTGCGGGCCGCACGGTCGATCCCGTCCGCGGGTGCCGGCGATTCGGTCATCCTGTGGGGTCATTCGCAGGGTGGTCAGGCGGTGCTCTTCGCCGCCGAACGGGCCGCCGAGTACGCGCCCGAACTGGACGTGCGGGCGGTGGCCGTCGCGGCACCCGCGGCGGATCTGACGGCTCTGCTCGACGCCGACATCGACGACATCTCGGGCGTCACGATCGGCTCGTACGCCTTCACGGCGTACGCGGGCGTCTACGGCGACAGCGTGCCCGGCGCGAAGCTCGAGAACATCCTGACCTCCGCGGCCGTCGAGGCCGCACCCGCGATGAACGAGCTGTGCCTGCTGACCCACACCCGGGAATTGCACGCGATCGGCCAGCCGCTCGTGGGTGACTTCGTGCTGAGCGACCCGACCACGACCCCGCCCTGGGACGATCTGCTCGTTCAGAACTCCGCGGGCAGCACCGTGTTCGACGCGCCGCTGTACATCGCGCAGGGGCTCGAAGACACTCTGATCCACCCCGAAGACACCCGCGAGTTCGCGAAGCACGAGGCATCCCTCGGCATCGATGTCACGCTCGCGGAGGTTCCCAACGCGACGCACGCCACGATCGCCTACTTCACGCTCCCAGGACTGATGGCATGGCTCGACGGCCACGTGGGTCTGTGAGGATGGACCCATGGCCGCCACACCCCCGAAGAACCAGACGTACCGCCCCGCGTTCATCCCGAGCCTGATCGCGGCTGCGGCTCTGCTCTCGGGGATTCCCCTTCTGCAGGCGGACTGGTATCTGCTGATCCGCTTCATCGTGGCGATCATGGCGCTGATCGTCGCCTGGTACGCGCTCCAGGGTGCGCAGTGGTGGTGGACGATCGTGTTCTTCGCCGTCGCGATCGTCTGGAACCCGGTCTTCCCCGTGCCGACTGACGGTCCATGGTGGATCGTCGCGCACCTGGTGGTCGCGGCGCTGTTCGCCGTGGCCGGTGCGGCGGTGCGCGTGCGGCGCGAGACGCCGCCCACGCGGCGCCGCTGACGGACGGATGACGCGGCACCGACTGCTTCGCCGTGTGACGCATCGACTGGTTCGCCGTGTGACGGGCGGGGCGCGGCGCCGGGATCGCGCCGATAAAGTGGCGGGGTGAGCATCAACCCGCCCTATCGCGCCGACATCGTCGGCTCCTTCCTGCGTCCCGAAGCGCTCAAGCGCGCGCGTGCTGCCCACGCCGCAGGCGAGATCGACGCCGATGCGCTGCGTGCGGTCGAGGACAGCGAGATCGCCGATCTCGTGCGCAAAGAGGCTGACAACGGCCTGCGCGTCGCGACCGACGGCGAGTTCCGCCGCTCGTGGTGGCACTTCGACTTCTTCGGCATGCTCGACGGCGTCGAGGTGGTCGAGCTCGACCACGGCATCCAGTTCCAGGGTGTGCAGACTCGCCCGCGCGGCCTGCACCTGGGCGCCCCGATCGGCTTCTCCGACACGCATCCGTTCCTCGAGCACTACCGGTCGCTCCAGGAGATGACGGCCGGCACCGGACTTCTCCCGAAGGCGACGATCCCGGCGCCCACCGTGCTGGACTTCCGACTCGAGCCCGACCACATCGACCCGCGCGCATACGCGGGCCGCGACGACATCGTCGACGACCTGGTGCAGGCATACCGCGACGCGGTGACAGCGTTCTATGACGCCGGATGCCGCTACCTGCAGTTCGACGACACGGCCTGGGCGTATCTGTGTTCCGAGGAAGAACTCGCCAAGGCGCGAGACCGCGGCATCCGGACCGACGGTCTCGCCGACCGCTACGCCGACCTGCTGAATCGTGTTCTCGAGGCCAAGCCCGACGACATGGTCATCACGACGCACGTCTGTCGCGGGAACTTCCGCTCCACCTGGATCTCGTCGGGCGGCTACGAGCCCGTCGCCGAGCAACTCCTCGGCCGGGTCGCGTACGACGGGTTCTTCCTGGAGTACGACAGTGAGCGCGCCGGAGGGTTCGAGCCTTTGCGATTCCTGCCCGAGGGCGACCAGACGGTCGTTCTCGGCCTGATCACGTCGAAGTCGGGTGAGCTCGAGGATGTCGACGCGATCAAGAAACGGATCGACGAGGCATCCGTCTTCGCGCCGCTCGGGCAGCTGGCGCTGAGCCCGCAGTGCGGCTTCGCCTCGACAGAAGAGGGCAACGTGCTCACCGAGGACGAGCAGTGGGCGAAGATCCGCGAGGTCGTGGCCATCGCGGACGACGTCTGGCGCTGAGCCGGGGGGCGCCGCCGACGCGCTGGAGCGCGCAGACGATAGCGTGAGCGCGTGCAACTCAGAGATCTCGACTTCGTCGTCATCGCGGCGATCGCCGTGATCGCGCCGTTGCTCGTCCGCGGGCTCTCGAGTCGCCTGCGCATCCCCATCGTCGTCTTCGAGCTCGTGCTCGGCATCATCGCGGGGCCGAGCGTGCTCGGATGGATCCAAGAAGGACCCATCTCCGAACGCCTCGCGGATTTCGGTCTGGCGCTGCTGTTCTTCATGGCCGGGAACGAGATCGATTTTCGCGTTCTGCGCGGCCGTGACGGCATGCGCGCCGCCGGTGGCTGGCTCATCGGGCTGATCGCGGGGATCGCGGTGGGTCTGCTGATCGCACCCGGCGAGGCCGCGGTCGTGATCGGTATCGCGTTGTGTTCGACGGCGCTCGGCATGCTCCTGCCGATCCTGCGCGACGCCGGGATGCTGCCGACGCCGTTCGGGCGTGCGGTCATGGGCATCGGTGCGGTGGGCGAGTTCGGGCCTCTCGTCGCGATCTCTCTGTTCCTCGGCGGCCGCAATCTCGGCACGGCCTCGATCGTGCTGTTCTTCTTCGTCGTGGTGGCGGCCACCACCGTGTTCTTCGCGTCGCGGATGCCGCACGGACGTCTGCACCGCATCGTGACGGCGACGCTGCACACCTCGGGTCAGTTCGCGGTGCGGATGATCGTGCTGATCCTCGCGCTGCTCGTGGCGCTCAGCCTGTTGCTCGACCTCGACATGCTCCTCGGCGCTTTCGTCGCCGGGGTGATCTGGCAGCTGATCATGCGCAACGCCCCCGAGGGGGATCGCGCGCAGGTCGAATCGAAGGTCGAAGCGGTGGCGTTCGGTTTGCTCGTGCCGATCTTCTTCATCTACACCGGGGTCACGTTCGACCTCGATGCGCTGCTCGCGAGCGGCTCCACCATCGTTCTCGTGCCCGTCTTCCTGCTGCTGCTGCTGGTCATCCGCGGTCTGCCGTCGATGCTGTCGGCGCCCGCCGGGTCGACGCCACGGGACAGGCTCGCCCTGGCCTTCCTCGGCGCGACGGGCCTGCCCGTCATCGTCGCCGTCACGAGCATCGGCACGGCGGAGGAACTGCTTTCGCCCGGGCTCGCCGCCGCGCTCGTCGGGGCGGGGATGCTCTCGGTCCTGCTGTATCCGGTGATCGGGACGACCCTACGCGGTGCGTCCGCCGTGGATCGCGACGTGGTCGACGAGGATGTGGGCTGAGTCCGAGCGCTGAGTCATCCGCCTAACATGGGCGAGTGGACTTCTCCCTGGACCTGTCGCCCGACCTGATCGCCGTCTTCCTGACCCTGTTCGTCCTCGAGATCGTGCTCGGCGTCGACAACGTCATCTTCATCTCGATCCTCGCGAGCAAGCTCCCCGTCGAGCAGCAGGCCAAGGCCCGCAACCTCGGCCTGACGCTCGCGATGCTCATCCGTGTGATCCTGGTGTTCTTCGCCGGCTGGATCATCACGCTCAAGGACGACATCGTCGTGCTGTTCGGGATGGGCTTCTCGGTGAAGGACTTCATCCTGATCGCGGGAGGGCTGTTCCTGGTCTACAAGGCCGTGACCGAGATCCACCACAAGCTCGAGGGTGCCGAAGAAGAGCACGGCGGTGTGGGTCCGAAGACGATCACGTTCGCCTCGGTGCTGACGCAGATCCTGCTGCTCGACATCGTGTTCTCGCTCGACTCGGTCATCACCGCGGTCGGCATGACCGAGAACCTGCTGGTCATCATCACGGTCGTCGTGCTGTCGTTCGGCATCATGCTGTTCGCCGCGCGATTCATCTTCACGTTCGTGAACAAGCACCCGACGGTGAAGATGCTGGCGCTGTCGTTCCTGTTGTTGATCGGTGTGTTCCTGATCGCCGAGGGCTTCGGCATCAAGATCGACAAGGCGCTGATCTACGCCCCGATGGCGTTCGCGATCCTGGTGGAGGCTCTCAACCTCACGTACTCGTCGCGCAAGGCCAAGCGCGAACGGAAGCGTCTGCAGGCCGTGCAGTTGCGCCCGCGCTACACCGACGTCGACGAGTCCGTCGCGGTCGCCGCCGCCACGGCGAAGGGCACGGAGGCGGGTGCCGTGGGGCTCTCGCGCAAGCCGGTCGCGGGTCATGTGACCCCCGACGACGGTCACGAGGACCGCGCGGGCCTCGGCTGACTCTCGGGCCCGGGCGCCTCAGCCCGGGTCGAGAACGAGACGGTAGCCCATGCCGGACTCGGTGAGCAGGTGCACCGGATGCGCGGGGTCGTCCTCGAGCTTCTTACGCAGCTGTGCGATGTACAGGCGCAGGTATCCGGTGTCGGCGACGTGCTCGCTGCCCCAGATCTCGGTGAGCAGTGTCTGACGCGTGACGAGGCGGCCGGGATTTCGTACGAGGAACTCCAGCACCCGCCACTCGGTGGGGGTGAGTCGCACCGAGTGGCTGTCGGCACCCCGCGTCACGGTGTGGGCGACCAGGTCGACGGTCGCGTCGCCGAACCGCACGATCGGTGAGCCCTCTGGCGCCGCCGTGGCCGTACGGCGCGTGAGGGCGCGGATGCGGGCGAGCAACTCGTCGATCTGGAACGGCTTGGTCACGTAGTCATCGGCCCCCGCATCGAGCGCGTCGACCTTGTCGCCCGAGCCCGTGCGGCCCGACACGACGACGATCGGTGCGGCCGTCCAGCCGCGCAGCGCCTCGATGACGCGGACGCCGTCGAGCCTCGGCATCCCGAGGTCGAGCAGGACGAGATCCGGATGCTCCCGACCGGCGAGGGCGATTGCCGCTGCACCATCGGCCGCGGCGATGACCTCGTACCCGTGGGCCGACAGCGTTATCCGCAGGGCGCGGACGATCTGCGGGTCGTCGTCGGCGATCAGGATCTTCATGCGTCCGGCGCCTCTGAAGCGGCGGGGAGGACCGCGGTATCGGGGAGGGCTGAAGCGGCGGGGAGGACCGCACCGTCGGGGAGGGCTGCGGCGACGGGGACGACGGGGAGCGCCACGACCATCGTGAGTCCGCCGCCCGGTGTGTCCTCGGTTGAGAGGGTGCCGCCCATGCCCTCCGTGAAGCCCTTCGACAGTGCCAGGCCGAGCCCCAGCCCGGTGGTGTTGTCGGTGTCACCGAGCCGCTGGAACGGTGCGAACACGTCGTCCCGGCGTTCGGCCGGAATGCCCGGCCCGTGGTCGATGATGCGCAGTTCCGCGGTCTCGCCCAGGCGGCTCGTGGTGATGCGCACCCGTTCGCCCGCGGGCGAGTGCCGTCGGGCGTTCGCCAGGACGTTCACGAGCACCCGCTGCAGCAGCACCCCGTCCGCGATGAGGGGCGGCAGCTCGGGATCGAGCGCGAGGTCCACCTCGCCCGGCCCGATGCCGAGCTCGTCGAGCGCGGTCAGCACGATGTCGGCGGCGTCGACGGGGCCGAGCGAGACCGCCAGCACGCCTGCCTGCACCCGGCTGACATCGAGCAGATCGGTCACGAGGGTCGTCAGCGTGGTCAGGCTTTCGTCGGCCGTCGCGAGCAGCTCATCTCGGTCCGCTGCCGAGAGCGAGGGGCCCTCGGTCCGCAGCCCGCCGACCGCGGCGACCGCCGATGCGAGGGGACGTCGCAGGTCATGGCTGAGGGCCGACAGCAGGGCGCTGCGCACCTGGTCGGTCTCGGCGAGCGTGTCCGCGGTCCGCGCCGTCTCGGTCAGAGCCGTGCGTTCGAGGGCCGCGCCGAGTTGGGCGGTGATCACGTCGAGCAGGCGTCGTTCCGAGGCATCCAGATCCGGACCGTGCAGTTCGAGCACCGCGTCCGCGTCGGTCGAGCCGGCGAGCGGCACCGGCACGCGCGTGTGGCGACCGTCGCGCAACGGTTCGCCGTCGGTCGCCAGCACCGTGCCATCCGCGGCGATGAGACGGATGCCCGCCAGCCCGAACGCCTCGCGGGTGCGCGACACGAGGGCGGGCACGGCGCTGTCCCCGCGCAGAACGCTCCCCGCGACCGTCGCGAGCATCTCGGATTCGGCGGCCGAGCGCGCGGCCGAGCGGGCACGCCGCGCGGCCTGGTCGACGATCGAACTGACGAGGATCGCGTTCAGCACGTACAGGACGAGCGCCCACAGGTGCAGCGGATCGGCGATCCGCACCGTGTAGAACGGCTCGACGAACAGGAAGTCGAGGGTCAGGCCCGAGAGCACCGCCGCGAAGAGCGCGGGCCAGATGCCTCCGACGAGCGCGACGATGACGACGAGCAACTGGAAGGCCAGCACGTCCGAGGTGATCGATTCGGGACTGCGGAACACCACGAGCAACCAGGTCAGCAGGGGCCCGCACGCGAGCGCGACGACGAAGCCCAGGACGCGCCGCCGCACGCTCAGGGCGCCGCCCGTCAGGCTCGGCAGGGCCAACCGCCCGCCCGCCGCGGCGTGTGTGACGATGTGCACGTCGATATCGCCGGACTCGCGGATGACGGTGGCGCCGATTCCCGGACCCGTCACCGCGGCGGCCAGACGTCCGCGGCGGCTCACGCCGATCACCAGCTGCGTGGCATTGACCGATCGTGCGAATTCCACCAGGGCGTGCGGCACGTCGTCGCCGACGACCTGGTGGTAGCTGCCGCCGAGCGATTCGACGAGCGCGCGCTGCTGTGCGAGGGCGGCGGCGCTGCCCTGTCGGAGCCCGTCCTGGGTCGAGACGTGCACGGCGAGCAGTTCGCCGCCCGCGGTTCGCGCCGCGATCCGGGCCCCGCGGCGCAACAGCGTCTCCCCCTCGGGCCCGCCGGTCAGAGCCACGACGACGCGCTCGCGCGCCTGCCACGTGCCCTCGATGCCGTGTTCGGCGCGGTAGTCCTTCAGCGCCGAGTCGACCTCGTCGGCGAGCCAGAGCAGCGCGAGTTCCCGCAGAGCGGTGAGGTTCCCCAGACGGAAGTAGTTCGAGAGGGCGGCGTCGATCCGTTCCGCCGGGTAGACGTTGCCCGCCGATAGGCGGTCGCGCAACGACTGCGGTGCGAGGTCGACGACCTCGATCTGGTCCGCGCTGCGCACGACCGCGTCCGGGACGGTCTCGCGCTGGGCGATACCCGTGATCTGCTCGACGACGGCGCCGAGGGATTCGATGTGCTGCACGTTCACCGTCGTGATGATGTCGATTCCCGCATCGCGGAGCAGCTCCACGTCTTGCCAGCGCTTCGCCGTACGCGACCCGGGCGCGTTCGTGTGCGCGAGTTCGTCGACGAGCGCGACATCCGGGTGCCGCGCCAGAACCGCGTCGACATCCAGATCGGACAGCTCGACCCCGCGGTGCGAGACCATGCGGCGGGGAACGACGGGCAGGCCCTCGGCCTGCGCGGCGGTCGCGGCGCGACCGTGGGTCTCGACGATGGCAACCACGACGTCGCGGCCCTCGGCGAGCAGGCGCCGCCCCTCTTCGAGCATCTCGTACGTCTTACCCACGCCGGGCGCCGCCCCGAGCAGAACCCGCAGCGACCCGCGCTTCATCGTTCTACCTCTCCGCCGTGACCCCCGTCGCGCTCAGCGCCCGAGGGCATCGAGCGCGAGGTTGAGTTCCAGCACACTCACGCGGGGCTCGCCCAGAAAGCCGAGGTCCCGTGCCTGAATCTTAGACTCCACGAGCGCGCGCACTTCCGCCTCGTCGAGGTCGCGTGCCGCGGCGACGCGATCGACCTGCAGCAGCGCGTAGGCCGGACTGATGTGCGGGTCGAGACCGGACGCGGACGCGGTCAATGCGTCGGCCGGGACATCCGCCGGATCGACGTTCTCGAACGCGGCGACCGCAGCGCGGCGCTCGGCGATCGCCGAGACCAGGTCGACGTTCTCGGGGCCGTAGTTCGATCCGCTCGATGCCCCGCCGTCGTATCCGTCGCCCGCCGCGGATGGCCGCGACTGGAAGTACTCGGGCAGCGGCGCCCCATCCGCATCGAGGAACGACTGACCAATGAGCATCGATCCCGTCGTGGATCCGTCGGCGGCCGCGACCGGCGAGCCGTTCGCCTGCCACGGCAGGGCGACCTGCCCGACGGCGGTGATCAGCGCGGTGTAGCCGATGCCGAGGACGAGGGTGAAGACGAGCATCGCGCGAAGGGCGGCTCCGGCGGTGCGAAAGGTGGTGCGTGCGGTGGACATGGTGTGTCTCCAGGGGACGGGTCAGAAGCCCGGGATGAGGCTCACGACGAGGTCGATGAGCTTGATGCCGATGAAGGGGACGAGCACGCCCCCGAGGCCGTACACCAGCAGGTTGCGGCTCAGGATGGTCGACGCACTCGCCGGCCGATAGCGCACGCCGCGCAGCGCCAGCGGAATGAGGAAGACGATGACGATCGCGTTGAAGACGATCGCGCTCGTGACGGCGGATGCGGGGGAGTGCAGCTGCATGATGTTCAGCGCCGCGAGCCCGGGAAAGACGCCCATGAACATCGCCGGGATGATCGCGAAGTACTTGGCGACGTCGTTCGCCAGCGAGAACGTCGTCAGTGCGCCGCGCGTGATGAGCAGCTGCTTGCCGATCCGGACGATGTCGATGAGCTTGGTCGGGTCGGAGTCCAGGTCGACCATGTTGCCGGCCTCTTTCGCCGCCGAGGTACCCGTGTTCATCGCGACCCCGACATCAGCCTGAGCGAGAGCCGGGGCATCGTTCGTGCCGTCGCCGGTCATCGCGACGAGGTTGCCGCCCTGCTGTTCGCGGCGGATGAGGGCGAGCTTGTCCTCGGGCGTCGCCTCGGCCAGGTAGTCGTCGACCCCGGCCTCGGCCGCGATCGCCTTCGCCGTGAGCGGGTTGTCGCCCGTGATCATGACGGTCCGGATGCCCATGGCCCGGAGCTCGCCGAAGCGCTCGCGCAGCCCCTCCTTGACGATGTCCTTGAGGTGCACGACGCCCAGCACACGGCCCCTCCCCGCCGGGTCGAGGGTCGCGACGACCAGGGGTGTGCCGCCGCCCTGCGCGATCGCATCCGTCTCGGCCGTCAGCTGGGCGCGCAGATCGGCCGCAAGTTCGACGCCGGATGCCTCGAGCCATGCCGTGACCGCCGACCCCGCACCCTTCCGCACCTGCGTGCCGTCGCCCAGGTCGAGCCCGCTCATGCGGGTCTGCGCGGTGAACGGCACGAACACCGCGCCAGCCGGTTGCGTCGCGGTGAACCCCCGCGCGGTTGCGAGTTCGACGATCGAGGTACCCTCGGGCGTCGGATCCGCGAGCGACGAGAGCGCAGCCGCACGGGCCAGTTCGTCATCGCCGACCCCGGACATCCGCACGAAGTCGCTCGCGCGACGGTTGCCGTAGGTGATCGTTCCGGTCTTGTCGAGCAGCAGGGTGGTGACGTCGCCCGCCGCCTCGACGGCGCGGCCCGAGAGGGCCAACACGTTCCGCTGCACCAGCCGGTCCATGCCGGCGATGCCGATGGCCGACAGCAGCGCTCCGATCGTCGTCGGGATGAGGCAGACGAGCAGTGCCACGAGCACCGGAATGCTCACCGGCGAAGCGGCGTAGGACGCGATCGGGTTGAGCGTCAGCACGACGATCAGGAACACGATCGACAGGCTCGCCAGCAGGATCCCGAGGGCGATCTCGTTGGGGGTCTTCTGGCGGCTCGCCCCCTCGACCAGGGCGATCATCCGGTCGACGAACGTCTCGCCGGGCTTGGACGTGATGCGCACGACGATGCGGTCCGAGAGCACACGGGTGCCGCCCGTGACGGCGCTCCGGTCGCCGCCCGATTCGCGCACGACGGGGGCCGACTCGCCCGTGATGGCCGACTCGTCCACGGTCGCGATGCCCCACACGATGTCCCCGTCGCCGGGGATGAGCTCGCCCGCCGTGACGACGACGTGGTCGCCCGGGCGCAGATCCCCGGAAGGCACGGTGGCGAACTCGGCGCGTTCGGCCGAGGCATCCGCTCCCGCGTCGTATCGCGTGATGACGGACGCCATCGTGCTGGTGCGCGTCTTGCGCAGGCTCGCCGCCTGCGCCTTGCCGCGCCCCTCCGCCACCGACTCGGCCACGTTCGCGAACAGGACCGTGATCCAGAGCCAGATCGCGATGCCCCAGGTGAAGCCCGCGGGAACGGGCGCGCCGCCCGAGGACTCGGCCCCGCCCACGAAGGACTCGGCGACGGCGATCAGCGTGGTCAACGCCGCGCCGACCCACACGAGGAACATCACCGGGTTTCGCACGAGGGCGCCCGGGTTGAGCTTGCGGAATGCCCCGGGCAGGGCTGCCAGGAGGGTTCCCCACCCGAACGCGCGGGCGGGTGCGGCCTGGGTGTGAGTGTGGGCGGGGGCGTGGGCTGCGGTGGACATGATCAGACAAGCCCTTCGGCGAGAGGCCCGAGCGCGAGCACGGGGAAGTAGGTGAGTGCGGTGACGATGACCGTGACTCCGACGAGCAGCCCGACGAACTGGGGCCGGTGCGTCGGGAGGGTGCCGGATGTCGCGGGCACCGAGTCCTGAGCGGCGATCGACCCGGCAAGCGCGAGCACCAGCACCATCGGTACGAAGCGTCCGAGCAGCATCGCGACGGCGAGTGCCGTGTTGAGCCACGGGGTGTTGGCGGTGAGCCCCGCGAAGGCCGAGCCGTTGTTGTTCGCGGCCGAGGTGAACGCGTAGAGCACCTCGCTCAGCCCGTGGATGCCGGGGTTCCAGATCGACACCGATTCGACGTCCTGCCGCACCCCCGGGACCGCGAAGCTCGCGGCCGTGCCGAGCAGCACGAGCGACGGTGTGACGAGGATGTACAGGCTCGCGAGCTTGATCTCGCGCGGTCCGATCCGCTTGCCGAGGTATTCGGGCCCGCGGCCGACCAAGAGCCCGCCGATGAACACCGCGAGGACGGCGAGGATGAGCATGCCGTAGAGCCCGGACCCGACTCCGCCGGGCGCGACCTCGCCGAGCATCATGTTGAGCATCGGCATCATGCCGCCGAGCGCGGTGTAGCTGTCGTGCATCGAGTTGACGGCGCCCGTCGATGTCAGGGTCGTGGCCCCGGCGAACAGCGTGGAGCCGAGGATGCCGAAACGGGTCTCTTTGCCCTCCATCGGGGCACCGGCGAGCTGCGGCGCCGTGCCGTGCCCCATGGCTTCGAGCCACGACCCGATCGTGATCGACGCGATCGCGATGGTCGCCATGGCTGCGAGGATCGCGTAGCCCTGGCGGTTGTCGCCGATGATCCGCCCGAACGCGCGCGGCAGACTGACGGGGATCGCGAGCAGCAGCAACAGCTCGACGAGGTTGGTCCACGGAGCGGGGTTCTCGAACGGGTGCGCGGAGTTGGCGTTGAAGAAACCGCCGCCGTTGGTACCGAGGATCTTGATGGCCTCTTGTGACGCGACAGGGCCCCCCGGGAGGCTCTGCGCGGAGCCCGAGAGGGTCGTGACGTCGGTGAAGCCCGAGAAGTTCTGGACGACGCCGCCGGCGATCAGGACGATCGCCGCGACGATCGAGACGGGCAGCAGGATGCGCGTGACGCCGCGGACGAGGTCGACCCAGAAGTTGCCGATCGTGCCCGAACGGCGAGCCGCGAAGGCCCGCACGAGCGCGATCGCCACGGCGATGCCGACGGCCGACGAGACGAAGTTCTGCACCGCGAGCCCCGCGAGCTGGACGGTATACCCCAGCGTCAGCTCGGGCGAGTACGACTGCCAGTTGGTGTTGGTCACGAACGAGATCGCCGTGTTGAACGCGAGCCCCTCGCCGACGGCGGGCAGGCCGAGCGAGCCGGGCAGGATCGCCTGCGTGCGCTGCAGCGCGTACACGAACAGGACGCCGACGAGCGAGAACAGCAGCACGCTGCGCAGGTATGCCTGCCAGGTCTGGGTGGCCCGTGGGTCCACGCCGATCGCGCGGTAGGTCACGCGTTCGACGCGCAGGTCGCGCGGACTCGTATAGACGTGCGCGATGTAGTCGCCGAGGGGACGGTAGAGCAGGGCGAGCAGGATCAGGAGCGCACCGCCCTGCAGCACGCCGAACAGGACCGTCTCGGCGTTCATGAACGGGTTCATCAGAAGCGCTCCGGATCGACGAGGGCGACCACGAGGTACACGAGGGCGGCCACCGCGAGGATCGCCGCGAGGACGGAGAAGAACGTCATCCCCGGTCCCCTCCATCGATCGCTTCGCGCTGGACGGAGCCTCCGGATCGTGGGCCCAGTCGCTCGACTCCCCGGGCGACCAGGGCGACGAGCGCGAACAGCGCGGCGGTCGCGAGGACATAGATCAGATCGAGCACGGGAACTCCTGGTGAGGTTCTGGATGACGGGGCGTGCGGCGCCCGCGACCTCGATCTCACTCCTCGGGGCGTGCGTTGCGCGTGATCCTCACGATTTCCATACGGCCGTGGGCAGAATCCTCACGCGGCCCTCATGGATTGCCCGAACACCGGAAAGGAACCGTGGTGCTCCTGACGCCCTGTGAGGCCGGCCTCGGGGCCATCGGGCCGCATCGTTCCTTCCGGATGTACGCCGCGGTGTCGATGAGCCGAGCACAATAGCGATGTGGTGGATGACGCGGAGACTCTCCTGGATGCCGCGCGTGCTCGTCTTCGGGCCGCAGGCGCACCGCGCGAGCGGCTCGGCGAGGTCGTGCGTCCTCGGGTCCTGGCGGGGCTGCGCTCGCCGAAGATCGTGCCCCGCGGCGACGCGTGGCGCCTGGGTGTGCTCTTGATCGGCGAGCGGGACGTCTACGCGGCCGGGAACGTGGTGCGAGCGGGTGACCCCGGTCGCCGCGGGTTCGCCTCGGATGCCGCGCGCGCTCGGGCAGAGGTCGCCGCGGCAGCGACGCGCGGTGGCTTCGCGGACGGCGAGACGGTCCACCTGGACTGGAGAGTCCTCGACCTGTCGGCGCTCGGACGAGGGGAGCCGACGGGGCCGCTGGCCCTCGTGGCAAGCGCACCCAGCATCCGTTGGAGTCCCGCTGCCGGACTCGTCCCGCTCGCGGGCTACCTCGATGAGCGTCTCGCGCTTCTGCTGGACCCGCCGCCGGGGGCATGACGGCGGTGTCGCGCGGCGGTCCACGCCGTTAGGCTCGCCCTATGGGCCGCTTCATCTACGACACACTCAACAACTCGATCGACATCGAAGACCGGACGCTTGCCCACCTGCGGATCGTGATCATGAACAAGCTCCGCCGTTCGGAGTCGTTCATGTTCACGGTCGATCTCGACAGCGAGGGCATTTCGCGGCGGAGCTTCTGGATGCACCCGTCCGTGCCGATGCAGTTCGCATTCCACGGGAGCCGCGAACCGCGTCTCAACCGCCTCTGGATCGAGTCACTCATGGTTTCTGCGAGCAGCCCGAACGGCCTGTTCGTCGTCCCGGAACCGCAGGAAGAGATGCCGTTCGACTCCTGACGAGCGCCCGCGTGACGCCGGTGGCTCAGTCGCCGACGTCGACCTTGGACTTCGGCCGCGACTTCGGCGCGGCCTTCCGCCGGACCGATCCCACCGTGGCGTTCTCGACGTCGACGTCCTTCGCGACGATGGCGCCGACCTCGATCGTCGTCTCGTTCTCCGACGCGTCGACGTCGAAATGCTCGGCGACGAGCATGATCCCGCCGGACGAGTTGGCGGACTGAGCGAGTTCTTCCATCCATTCGCGGCTCAGCACGGCGGGTTCTGGGTCGTCGAAGACGAAACGCAACGGGATCGACGGGCTCAGCCACACCGTGCTGCGCCCCCGCGGCTGACCTTCCGGGTGTCGCCAGGTGAGCGTGAAGCTCTCACCGCGGCGGAGCTTTGTTGCGATGACGACCTTCAGGTGCGCCAGCGCGCGGTCCTCGATGTCGATGGCAGATGCGTCGCCGCCGTAGTAGATAGTGCCCACACGTTCAGACTAATCGCAGACTGCGGGTGCGCCGACGGGTTTCGTCCCGTACGCGTGTCTCGTCGCTAAGTCAATCGGGTTACGCGGACGCGTGGACTGCCGCACAGTGGGTATCGATGCAGAACAGCGGGTGTCGATGCAGAGCGGTGCGAGCGAAGCCAGGGGCGCGGAGAATCAGGGGTGCGGCATGACCGGCGAGAATCCGACGGGTGCGAATCGATCTCCGACGAGCCTGCCGCGCGAGTTCTTCGACGGGGGCGTCGAGTACGAGATCGTCGAGGGCGAGCTCCTGCCGCGCGGGCCTCACGCTCGTGCGTGGGATCCGGCCATCGACCTTCGCTTCTAGCTCATAGGGCACCCGTTCCCGAAGCGCAAGCCACCACGGGCTGACAGCCGCGGTCGGTAGTCTGTGCCGGTGCAGACTTGGCCTGGCTCGACATATCCACTCGGTGCGACATACGACGGGAACGGCACCAACTTCGCGCTGTTCAGTGAGGCGGCCGAACGCGTTCAACTCTGTCTCTTCGAGGAAGACGGGACCGAGACACAAGTCGACCTGATCGATGTCGACGCCTTCGTCTGGCACGCGTACCTGCCGCAGGTGGGGCCGGGGCAGCGCTACGGATATCGGGTCCACGGGCCCGATGATGTCGCCGAGGGGCACCGCTTCAACCCCAACAAGCTGCTCCTGGACCCCTACGCCAAGGCCGTCGCCGGCCAGGTGAACTGGGGGCAGGCCGTCTTCGGCTACAACTTCGGCGATCCCGATTCGCGCAATGACGAGGATTCGGCGGCCGACATGATGATGGGCGTCGTCATCAACCCCTTCTTCGACTGGGCGGGCGACCGACAGCCCCGGACCCCGTACGCGTCGTCGTTCATCTACGAGGGCCACGTCAAGGGCCTGACGATGCTGCACCCCGGCATCCCCGACGAGATCCGCGGCACCTACAGTGCCATCGGCCACCCGGCCATGATCGATCACCTCGTCAAGCTCGGCGTCACGGCGATCGAGCTCATGCCGGTGCATCAATTCGTCAACGACAGCACGCTCGAAGAGAAGGGCCTGTCGAACTATTGGGGATACAACACCATCGCCTTCCTCGCCCCGCAGAACACGTATGCATCCCAGGGCGATCTGGGACAGCAGGTGCAGGAGTTCAAGGGCATGGTGCGCTCGCTCCACGCCGCGGGCATCGAGGTCATCCTCGACGTCGTCTACAACCACACCGCCGAGGGCAACCACCTGGGTCCGACGCTGTCGATGCGTGGCATCGACAATGCCGCGTACTACCGGCTCGAAGACGACGACAAGCGGTACTACACCGACTACACGGGCACCGGCAACAGCATGAACGTCGGCAATCCGCACACCCTGCAGCTCATCATGGACTCGCTGCGGTACTGGGTGCTCGAGATGCACGTCGACGGCTTCCGGTTCGATCTCGCCTCGACGCTCGCTCGTGAGTTCTACGAGGTGGATCGCCTGTCGACCTTCTTCGAGCTCGTTCAGCAGGACCCCGTGGTCTCGCAGGTCAAGCTCATCGCCGAGCCGTGGGACATCGGACCGGGCGGGTACCAGGTGGGCAACTTCCCGCCCCAGTGGACCGAGTGGAACGGCAAGTACCGCGACACGGTGCGCGACTTCTGGCGGGGCGAGCCGCAGGCGCTCGGCGAGTTCGCCTCGCGTCTCACGGGGTCGGCCGACCTGTACGAGCACTCGGGGCGCCGACCCGTCGCATCCATCAACTTCGTCACGGCGCACGACGGATTCACCCTGCGCGACCTCGTGAGTTACAACGACAAGCACAACGAGGCCAACGGCGAAGACAACAACGACGGGGAGTCGCACAACCGATCGTTCAACTTCGGTATCGAGGGGCCGACGGATGACCCCGAGGTCCTCACCCTGCGTGCTCGCCAGCAGCGCAACTTCATCGCGACCCTGCTGCTCTCGCAGGGCGTACCGATGCTCCTGCACGGCGACGAACTGGGCCGGACGCAACAGGGCAACAACAACGGGTACGCGCAGGACAACGAACTGACGTGGGTCGACTGGAGCGCCGTCGATCACCCGCTGCTCGAATTCACGGCCGCGGTCGCGCGGCTGCGGAAAGACCACCCGACGTTCCGCCGGTCACGCTTCTTCGACGGTCGCCCGGTGAAGATGCACGAGGGCGCGCCGATTCCGGACATCGTGTGGCTGCGTCCCGACGGATCCGCCATGCAGCCCGAGGACTGGGACTCGGGCTTCGGGCGCGCGATCGGGGTGTTCCTCAACGGTGGCGGTATCCGCGAGCGGGACCGGCGGGGCGAGCCCATCGTCGACAAGCACTTCCTGATTCTGTTCAGCGCGGGCGACGAGATCATCGACTTCCACCTGCCGGACACGAAGTACTCGCCGAAGTGGGACATCCTCATCGACACTGCGGGCGAGCTCGCCGACAGCGCACCCGTGGAACCCGGTGGAATCCTGCGTCTCGCGGCGACGTCGCTCGTCGTCTTGCGCGCCCACACTGTTCCCGAACCGGACGTCGACCACTCGGTTGCCGCGTCGCTGGCCGTGCTGGCGCAGAGCCAGGTCGATGAGATGTCGGGTGACCCGATCCGCTCGGAGATGCAGTGACGAGACGACCGCTTTCGACCTATCGGTTGCAGATCCGCCCCTCTTTCGACCTGCATGCGGCGGCATCCATCACGCGATATCTCCGTGATCTCGGTGCGGACTGGGCGTACCTGTCGCCGCTGCTGAAGGCGACCGAGGGCTCCGACCACGGTTACGACGTCGTCGACCCGAGCCTCGTCGACCCCGCACGGGGTGGGGCGGAGGGACTCGACCGGTTCGTCGCATCCGCTCGTGATGCGGGCCTCGGGATCCTCGTCGACACGGTGCCGAACCACATGGGCGTCTCGGTTCCGGCGCAGAACCCGTGGTGGTGGGACCTGCTCACCCACGGGCGCGGCTCCCGGTACGCCGAGGCGTTCGATGTGGACTGGGAATTCGGCGGGGGGCGCGTGCGTGTCCCGGTGCTCGGCGGAGAGCTGGGCGACATCATCGACGCGGGCGAGATCCGCATCGCGCTCGCACAGACGCAGGAGGCTCCGCACGGCACCCTGCAGTACTTCGACAACGTCTTCCCCCTCGCGCCGGACACGGTCGAGGGGAACGAACGCGACGACCTCGAGAACCCCGAGGTCGTGCGGGCGATCGTCGACCGCCAGCACTACGAGTTGATGTTCTGGCGACGCGAGGCCGCCGAGCTGAACTACCGGCGCTTCTTCGCCGTGACGACCCTGGCGGGCGTCCGGGTCGAGATCCCGTGGGTGTTCGACGAGGCACACGCCGAGATCCTGCGCTGGGTCGGCGATGGCCTGGTCGACGGCATCCGGGTCGACCACCCCGATGGCCTGCTCGATCCGGGCGCGTACCTCGACCGTCTCGCCGAGGCGACCGGCGGCGCATACGTTCTGGTGGAGAAGATCCTCGAGCACGGCGAGACGCTGCCCAGCTGGTGGCGGACGGATGGCACGACCGGTTACGACGCGCTCGCCGTGATCGATCGTGTGCTGATCGACCC
Organism: Microbacterium sp. BR1; assembly: GCF_002812725.1. Classification (GTDB taxonomy): domain Bacteria; phylum Actinomycetota; class Actinomycetes; order Actinomycetales; family Microbacteriaceae; genus Microbacterium. The sequence goes on from NZ_NMUN01000002.1 coordinate 133,971, forward strand.
GGCCGGCGAGGACGCGCTCGACGCGATCGACGCCGCCGTGCGTGCCGACGACGGGCTCGCGCCGCAGGCATCGTGGGACGACCTCATCCACGACACCAAGCGCACCATCGCCGACACGATCCAGGGCGCCGAGGTCGCGCGCCTCGTGCGGCTGCTCGACGAGCCCGTCTCGGGTGCCGCGGACGCGATCGCGGAGTTGCTCGCCTGCTTCCCCGTGTATCGCTCGTACCTTCCCGCCGGACGTGAGGCGCTCGACGCCGCGGCGGGGCTCGCCATGAGTCGCCGCCCTGACCTGGCGGGAGCCTTCGACAGCATCGTGCCGCAGCTGGCGGATGCGTCGCTCGAGGTGGCGCGTCGGTTCCAGCAGACGACCGGGCCCGTCATGGCCAAGGGCGTCGAGGACACCGCGTTCTATCGCGCCTCGCGCCTCGGATCCCTGACCGAGGTCGGTGCCGACCCGTCCGAGTTCGCGCTCGACGTGCCCGGCTTCCACGCCGCACAGGCAACGCGCCAGGCATCCTGGCCCCACGCGATGACGACCCTCTCGACCCATGACACGAAGCGCGGCGAGGACGTGCGCGCACGCCTGTCGGTGCTGAGCGAGCTTCCCGCGCGCTGGCTCGAGTCCCTGTCGGCACTGCGGGCCATCGCCTCGACCGGACACGGCGGGTTCGACAACCTCCTCTGGCAGGCGATCGTCGGAGCGTGGCCCGCATCGCGCGAACGCCTGCACGCCTATGCGGAGAAGGCGGCTCGTGAGGCCGCCGAATCGACCGGGTGGTGGGATCAGGACGAGGCCTTCGAAGCCCGGATGCACGAGCTGGTGGACGCCGCGTTCGACAACGGCGAGGCATCCGCGATCCTGGAATCGCTCGTCGCCGAGGTCGCGCCCTACGGGTGGTCGAACTCGCTCTCGGCGAAGCTGCTGCAGCTGACCGCGCCGGGTGTTCCCGATGTCTACCAGGGGTCGGAACTGTGGGAGATGAGCCTGGTCGACCCCGACAACCGCCGTGCCGTCGACTTCGCCGCGCGCGCCGAGATGCTCGCCAGGATCGATTCGGCATTCGAGGCGGGGGAGTTGCCCGCCGTGGACGCCTCCGGTGCCGCCAAAATGCTCGTGACCTCGCGTGCGCTCCGCACGCGTCGCTATCGCGCCGAGCTCTTCACGCGCTACACACCCCTCACGGTCGTCGGGTCGGCCGCGCAGCACGCGATCGCCTACGATCGCGGTGGCGTGCAGGCCGTCGCGACGCGTCTGCCCGTCGGTCTCGAGGCGCTCGGGGGATGGCAGGACACGGTCCTGCTGCGCCCGGCGGTGCCCGCGGTCGATCTGCTGACCGGTCGTCGGTTCGAGGGTGGCGAGGTGCCGCTCGCCGACTTGCTGGCGACCTATCCGGTTGCGCTGCTCGCCAACGAGTAGGCGCGGGGGTCGATCGAGCGGTTCTTCCCCCGCGCGAGTGGATGAGTGAGGCTCCGGATGAGTGGGGTCGCGGTTCGCGGCGTCTCGAAACACGGGGGAAACGTTCGTCTGGTGTAATTTCTGTCAGTTGACAGAAATGGAGACGGCATGCCCCTCGACGACTCGACTCTCGACAACATGGGCCGCAGCGAGGCTCTCGGCAGCGTCGGGCAGGCGCGGGCGGATGCGCGGGCACGCGAGACGCAGTCGCGCTGGATGCCATATGTCCCGGCAAGCGGAACGCCGACCCCGCCCGTGGGGATCGATCCGGCGACGCTGCTGTGGTCCGAGACCGTGGCGCCCGGTGGCTACACGCACCTGCGCGTGGCCCGGGGCACGCGCATCCGGCTCGAGGACCCCGAGGGGGACGCCTCGGCGAGCGTCGTGATGTTCAATGCCCTGAATCCGGGTGAGCGGCTGAACGTCGCCGATACGCAGAAGATCCCATGGCAGGCGTATCTCGGTGCCCACCACCCCCTGCTGTCGGGCGACGGGCGCGTGCTCGCGACGATCCTCGAAGACACGTCCGGTCATCACGACGCGTTCTGCGGGGCATCCGGCGACGCGTGGAACGTGCACAAGTACGGGGACGCGACGCCCGAGGGTCCGACCCCTTCGGGGCACGCCCTGCTCCGGATGGCGGGGGCGAAGCACGGCCTCGGGCGTCGCGACATCCCACCGGCGGTCTCGTTCTTCCAGGGCGTGCGGGTGCTCGAAGACGGCGCCTTCGATTGGCGCGGTTCCGCCGGTGCCGGGACGCACGTGGACCTGCTCGCCGAGCTGCCGCTCATCGTCCTGATCGCCAACGCGCCGCACCCGCGGGATCCGCGCCCCGATTACGTCGTCGCGCCCCTCCGCGTCCACGCGTGGACCGAGCGCGCCAGTCGCGAGGGGGACGCCCACGTGGACGCGACGCCCGAGCGTCAGCGCGCCTACCGCAACTCGATCGCCTACGCGGCCCTCGCCGGACTCTGAAGGAAGCAGCGCCATGGTTCACACGACCGTCCCCCCGCGTCCCGTCTACGCCGAGGGCAGCCCGCTCGACTGGTCCGAGGCGTTCGTCCCCGGCACGAACGTCGTCGACGACGTCATCGCGCCCCGCGCAGCGTGGTCCGCCGTCGTCCGTGCCGGTCAGGTGTTCACGCTCGTGGATGTCGGGGGCAACCAGTCCGGCGACTGCCTGATCTTCGCGCTCGACGACACCTCCGAGCGCTACAGTGTGCCCGACACCCTCGCCTGGCAGGGCAACGCGTACGTCGACGTGGGCACGGTGCTGCGCTCGAACCTCGGCGAGCCGCTCATGACGGTGGTCGGCAACGAGATCGACCGCCAGGACACGATCGGAGGCGCCTGCAGCAAGGAGTCGAACACCCTGCGCTACGGCCACCACACCGCGTATCAGCACGCGTGCCGCGAGAACTTCCTGTTCGAGGGTGAGAAGTGGGGGCTCGGTGCGCGTGACCTGGTGTCGAACCTGAACTGGTTCATGAACGTCCCGGTCGAAGCGGACGGGGCGCTCGGAATCGTCGACGGGATGTCCGCTCCCGGCAGACGCGTGGCCTGCCGGGCCGAGAAGGACGTCATCGTCGTGATCTCGAACTGCCCGCAGATGAACAACCCCTGCAACGACTTCAACGTGACGCCGCTGCGCGCCATCGTCACTCAGCCCGTCACGCAGCCCGCCACGCAGCCCTGAGGCCTCCGATGTCCTTCGACACCCTGCTCGTCGCGAACCGCGGCGAGATCGCACGCCGCATCATCCGTTCCGCGAGAGAACTCGGGCTGCGCACCGTCGCCGTCTACTCGGACGCGGACCGCGCCGCCCCGCACGTGCGCGAGGCCGACGTCGCCGTGCGCCTGGGCCCCGCGCCTGCCGCCGAGTCGTACCTGCGCGGCGACGCGATCATCGCCGCGGCGATCGAGCACGGCGCGGGTGCCATCCACCCGGGCTACGGCTTTCTGTCCGAGAATTTCGAGGCGGCCCGCGCGGTCGAGGCGGCGGGGCTCGCCTGGATCGGCCCGACGCCCGAGCAGATCCAGACGTTCGGGCTCAAGCACACGGCCCGCGAGTACGCCGAGGCCGCGGGCGTGCCGATGCTCGCGGGCACGGGGTTGCTGTCTTCCGCCGAGGAGGCGGTCTCAGAAGCCGAGCGCGTCGGACTGCCCGTCATGCTCAAGGCGACCGGCGGCGGCGGGGGGATCGGGATGCGCGTCTGTTCGACCGCCGACGAGGTGCGCGAGGGGTACGCGGCGGTCGCCGCCATGGCCGCGCGCAGCTTCGGGGCGGGCGGGGTGTTCCTCGAGCGCCTGGTCACGCACGCGCGTCACGTCGAGGTGCAGGTCTTCGGCGACGGCGAGGGCCGGGTCGCGGTCTTCGGCGACCGCGACTGCTCGCTGCAGCGACGCAACCAGAAGGTGATCGAGGAGGCCCCGGCACCGCACCTCCCCGATTCCGTCCGGCGACAGATGCACGACGCCGCGCGTCGGCTCGCGGCATCCGTGGGCTATCGGTCCGCGGGCACGGTGGAGTTCATCTACGACCCGGTGCGCGAAGAGGCGGCCTTCCTCGAGGTCAACACGCGCCTGCAGGTCGAGCATCCCGTCACCGAGGCCGTGTTCGGCATCGATCTCGTCGCGCTCATGCTGGCGCTCGGGCGCGGCGGCGCGAGCGCGCTCGACGATGCGGTCTTCGAGACCGAGCACGTTCCGAGCGGCCACGCTTTCGAGGCCCGCGTCTACGCCGAAGACCCCGCACGGGGGTTCGCGCCCTCGCCCGGACTCGTGACGAATGCGTCGTTCCCCCGGGGCGACGGCATCCGCGTCGACGCGTGGATCGAGACCGGGCTCGAGGTCACGCCCGACTACGACCCCATGCTCGCCAAGGTCATCGCGTCCGCCGCTGACCGTGACGCCGCGCTCGACCTGTTGGGCGACGCGCTCGCCGAAACCCGCATCGACGGCATCGTCACGGGGATCGGGATGCTCGAGGCGCTGTGTCACGATCCCGTCGTGCGCGCCGTGGCACATGACACGGGCACCCTCGGCGACCCGGATGACCCGCGCCCGCGTATCGATGTCCTGGCCCCGGGGCTGATGACGACGGTGCAGGATCTGCCCGGTCGTATCGGGCTCTGGAACGTGGGCGTGCCGCCCTCGGGGCCCATGGATCCGGTGTCGTTCCGCGAGGCGAACCTCGCCGTGGGGAACGATGCCGATGCCCCGGCGCTCGAGATCACGATGTCGGGCCCGCGCCTGCGCTTCTCGGCCCCGGCCGTCGTGTGCGTGACGGGCGCCGAGGCTCCCGTGACGGTCGATGGCCGCATCGTCGGGTCGTGGGAGCCGTTCGAGGTTCCGGCCGGCGGCGTTGTCGCGGTGGGCGCGACGACCCTCGGCATGCGCGCCTACCTCGCCGTGCGTGGAGGGTTCGATGTGCCGACCTATCTCGGCAGCGCATCGACGTTCACGCTCGGCGGGTTCGGGGGACACGGCGGTCGCGCGCTGATCGCCGGGGATGTTCTGCGACCGGGGGCGCTCGAGGGGACCGCCGCACCCGCGGCGACTCCGATCGAGCGGCGTCCCCGCCTGACACACGAATGGGTGATCGGGGTGCTCGAGGGGCCGCACGCCGCACCCGAGTTCTTCACCCGCGACGACATCGACGAGCTCTACCGCGCGGTCTACGAGGTCGATGTGCAATCCGCCCGCACCGGCGTACGGCTGCGGGGGCCGAAGCCGCAGTGGGCCCGCGAGGACGGGGGAGAGGCGGGCCTGCACCCGTCCAACATCCACGACACCCCCTACGCCGTCGGTGCGCTCGACTTCACGGGCGACACCCCGATCATCCTCGGGCTCGATGGCCCGAGCCTCGGCGGATTCGTCTGCCCCGCCGTCGTCGCCAGCGGCGAGTTCTGGAAGGTCGGGCAGCTGCGCCCCGGCGACACCGTCCGCTTCGCCGCGATCCGAGAAGAAGACGCGCTCGTGTTCGCGGCGCCGCTCACCGCGACGGCCGGTTCTGGCGGCGGAGACGGAGACGACGGCATCCTCGCCCGACGCGAAGCGATCACCGCGGGCGACGAGATGCTCGCCCCCACCGTGACTTACCGGCGTGACGGCGACGCCAACATCCTGGTCGAGTACGGCGACAACGTGCTCGATCTCGGCCTGCGCATGCGGGTGCACGCTCTCGAAGAGGCCGTGCTCGCGCGCGGAATCGATGGCGTGCGGGATGTCACCCCCGGCATCCGTTCGCTGCAGATCCAGACCGATCCCCGCATCCTGCGCGCCTCGGAGCTGCTCGCCGAGCTGCAGCGGATCGAAGAGGCGCTCCCCGCGTCGCGCGAACTCACGGTGCCCTCGCGCATCGTGCACCTGCCGCTGTCATGGGACGACCCGGCCACGAAACTCGCGATCGACCGGTACATGTCGAGCGTTCGCGATGACGCCCCGTGGACGCCGTCGAACATCGAGTTCATCCGCCGCGTGAACGGGCTCGACAGCACCGACGAGGTGAAGCGCATCGTTTTCGAGGCCGATTACCTCGTGCTCGGGCTCGGCGACGTGTACCTGGGCGCGCCGGTCGCGACCCCCGTCGACCCCCGGCACCGCCTGGTGACGACGAAATACAACCCCGCCCGCACGTGGACGGCCGAGAACTCGGTCGGAATCGGCGGGGCGTACATGTGCATCTACGGCATGGAGGGTCCCGGCGGGTACCAGTTCGTCGGCCGCACGGTGCAGATCTGGAATCGCTTTCGTCGAGGCGCGCTGTTCGATGAGAACCCCTGGGCGCTGCGGCCCTTCGACCGCATCAAGTGGTACCCGGTGTCGGCCGAGGAACTGCTCGACCTGCGCGCAGACGTGGACGCCGGGCGCGGTGACTTCCGCACCGAAGAGGGCCGCTTCGCGCTCGCCGAGTACGAGGAGTTCCTGGCGGCGGAGGCCGAATCGATCCGGGCGTTCCGAACGACCCAGCAGGCCGCGTTCTCGGCCGAGAAGGATGCGTGGCGCGCTTCGGGCGAGTTCGAGCGCACCTACGACGCACCTCCCGCCCCGGCCGCCGACATCGTCGTGCCCGAGGGGTGCGAGGCCGTGACGGCTCCGTTCGCGGCGAGCGTGTGGCGCGTCGACGTGGAGCAGGGGTCGCAGGTCGAGGTCGACGACCGGCTCGTCGTCCTCGAGGCGATGAAGATGGAATCGCCCGTCCTGTCCCCGGCGGCGGGTCGTGTCGCCGCCGTCTATGTCTCACCCGGCGAGCGTGTCGCCGCCGGTCAGGTTCTCGCAGCAGTGGAGGTTTCGTCATGAGTGTCGTGAGCGCGGTCGAAAAGGTCCAGCAGGCGTACGAGCGGATGGCTTCTGCCGACCGCCCCGAGGTGTGGATCGCCCTGCGCGACGAGTCCGATGTGCTCGCCGAGGCGCGCGCGCTCGACGCGCGGGTCGCCGCGGGCGAGCGCCTCCCGCTCGCGGGCGTGCTCGTCGCGGTCAAGGACAACATCGACGTCGCCGGACTCTCGACAACCGCCGGATGCCCCGCGTTCGCGTACGCGCCCGAGGCGGACGCGCCATCCGTGGCCCGGCTGCGGGCCGCGGGTGCGATCGTGCTCGGCAAGACCAACCTCGATCAGTTCGCGACGGGCCTCGTCGGCACGCGCAGCCCTTACGGCGCCGTCCGCAACGCGTGGCAGCCCGACCGCATCTCGGGTGGCTCCAGCTCGGGATCCGCGGTCGCCGTCGCGTTGAGTTTCGTCGACATCGCCCTGGGCACCGACACCGCCGGGTCCGGCCGGGTCCCCGCGGCCCTGAACGGCATCTACGGGATCAAGCCGAGCGTCGGACTCGTCCCGACGACCGGCGTCGTGCCGGCGTGCTGGTCGATCGACGTGGTCACGGTGTTCGCCCGCGACCTCGGTCTGGGTCGTCTCGCGGCCGAGACGATGGAGGGTGCGGACGGGATCGATCCGCTCGTGCGGGTCGCGGAGCCCGGGCCGGGACTGGGGGCCGCGCCGCGCGTCGCGATCCCGACCGTCGAGCACCTCGAGGGGCTCGCGCCGGGCTGGGCCGAGGCGTTCCAGGGCGTCGTCGAGCGACTCGCGGCGTCGGGGGTCGACGTCGTCGAGGTCGACATCGCCCCGCTGCTCGATGCGGCGGCATTGCTGTACGGCGGGGCCTTCGTCGCCGAGCGGACCGCCGCGGTGGGCGACTTCATCCGCCAGAACGCGGAACTCATCGGTGGCGAAATCGACCCGACGGTCGCGACGATCGTCGGAGGCGGCGAGCGGTTCACCGCCATCGACGCCTTCCGGGACCGCGAACGCCTGCGCCGCCTGGGCCTTGCGGGAGCCCGGCTGCTCGAGGGGACCGACGCGCTCCTGACCCCCACGACGACCTGGCATCCGACGCTCGCCGAGGTCGCCGCCGACCCGATCGGCGCCAACGCGCGCATGGGTCGCTACACGAATTTCGCCAACCTCCTCGACTACGCCTCGCTCGCGGTCCCCGCGGGAACGGTCGGCGGGTTCCCGTTCGGCGTCATGCTGACGGCGCCCGCCTTCAGCGACCGCCGCCTGGCCGAGCTGGCGCGACGGATCGGGGATGCCCAGATCGACATCCTGGTCGTGGGCGCTCATCTCACGGGTCAGCCGCTGGGCCACCAGCTGATCGCCGCGGGCGGACGATTCTCGCGCCGGGTGCGCACGTCGCAGTCCTATCGCCTGCACGCGCTGCCGACCGTGCCCCCCAAGCCGGGGCTTCGCCGGGTCGAGCGTGAGGGGTACGCGATCGAGGGTGAGGTCTGGACACTTCCGGCGCACGGCTTCGGTGCGTTCGTCGCGTCCCTGCCCCAGCCCATGACGATCGGCCGGGTCGCGCTCGAGGACGGCACCGCGGTGGCGGGATTCCTCGCTGAGCCGGTCGTGTTCGAGGACGCGCCGGACATCAGCGGGTACGGCGGATGGCTTGCCTATCTCGCGCGGGATCAGAGCGCAGAATAGAGGGATGACGAGGTCGATGCCAGGCCGTCCGCGCCTCCAGCCCGGCGAGCCCGGCGTCGAGTCCCGTCAACAGCTCGTCGACGCGGCCGCATCGCTGTTCGCCGAGCGGGGGTACGCGGCGACCAGCACGCGACGGATCGCGGAGCGCGCCGGCATGCGGCAGGCGAGCATGTACTACTACTTCGCAGGCAAGGAAGAGATCCTGCTCGAGCTGCTGCAGGCATCCATCCGTCCCACCCTCGACCGGGCGGCGGAGTATCTCTCGGAGCCGGACGCGCGGCGGGCCCTCGCCTCCTTGGTGCGGGCGGACGTCGAGACCCTGCTCGCGGAGCCGCACAATATCGGAACGATGTACCTCTCGCCCGAGATCGCGGGGGACGCCTTCGCGCCGTTCCGTGCTGCTCGGGACGAGCTCATCGGCATCTATGGCGAGCTCGCGACGCGGATCAGCCCGGGCGCCGACGCCCAGTTCCTCGGTACCTGCTGCATCCAGCTGGTCGACGTGGTCGTGCGATTCCGCCAGGAGGGCGCGGTGCCCGCGGACCTGCCCGACCGGATCGCGGCGGCCTGCCTGCGCCTTGTGGAAGACAGCGGCCGTCCGTCGGTAGTGACGGAAGCGAGGGGCGTCAAGGGTGTGTTCGACGCGGACCGTGATGACAGGCTGGACCCATGAGCATCGAGGTGTGGGCACCGAAAGCGCGTCAGGTCCGACTGCGGCGGGGTGATGCGAGCGAGATCGACCTCGAACGCGGCGCGGACGGCTGGTGGTCGAGCGATGTGAGGCTTGACGACGGCGAGGAGTACGGCTTCGTCCTCGACGGCGGGGCGCTCCGGCCCGACCCGCGCTCGAAGCGCCAGCCTCGGGGCGTGCACGAGCCATCCGCACACATCGATCTGACCGACTTCGCGTGGACCGACGCGGACTGGACAGGACGTCAGCTGGCCGGCGGGATCATCTACGAGTTGCATATCGGTACGTTCACGCCCGAGGGCACCCTCGACGCCGCGATCGAGCGATTCCCCCACCTGGTCGGCCTCGGCGTGACGCACATCGAGCTGCTCCCCGTGAACGGTTTCAACGGCGTGCACAACTGGGGCTACGACGGGGTGCTCTGGTACACCGTGCACGAGGCGTACGGCGGCCCGCGTGCCTATCAGCGGTTCGTCGACGCTGCACACGCGGCGGGGCTCGCGGTGATCCAGGACGTCGTCTACAACCACCTCGGTCCGAGTGGCAACTACCTGCCCGAGTTCGGCCCGTACCTGCGCTCGGGCGAGCGCAACACCTGGGGCGACTCCATCAACCTCGACGAGCCGGCCGTACGCTCCTACATCGTCGACAACGCGCTGATGTGGCTGCGCGACCACCACGTCGACGGGCTGCGCCTCGATGCCGTGCACGCGCTGCTCGACAACAGCGACACGCACATCCTGCGAGAGCTGGCCGAGGCATCCGATGCCCTGTCGGCCCACCTCGGCCGGCCGCTGACGCTGATCGCCGAGTCCGACCTGAACGACCCCAAGCTGATCCTGCCCCGAGAGGCGGGAGGCTACGGTCTCACGGCGCAGTGGAGCGACGACTGGCACCATGCCGTGCACGTCGCCGTGACCGGTGAGACCGTCGGCTACTACGAGGACTTCGGTGCGCTGGACGCGCTGCCGAAGGTCTGGACCGAGGGGTTCTTCCACAACGGCACGTACTCGTCGTTCCGCGAGCGGGAGCACGGCTTCCCGATTCCGACCGAGGTGCCGACGTGGCGTCTCGTGACGTTCGCTCAAGACCACGACCAGATCGGAAACCGCGCCGCCGGCGACCGGCTCTCGCAGTCACTGTCGTATGGGCGTCTCGCCGTCACCGCGGTGCTCACCCTGACCGCGCCCGGAACGCCGATGCTCTTCATGGGTGAGGAGTGGGGCGCCTCGACCCCGTGGCAGTTCTTCACCTCGCACCCCGAGCCCGAGCTCGGCGAGGCTACCGCGAAGGGGCGGCTCGAGGAGTTCACCCGCATGGGCTGGGACGAGTCCGTCGTGCCCAACCCGCAGGACCCCGCGACGTTCGAGCGTTCGAAGCTCGACTGGGCTGAGACATCCGAGGGTGATCACGCGCGCCTGCTGCAGCTCTATCGCGACCTCGGGGCGTTGCGCCGCGCGTGGCCCGAGCTCACGGACCCGTCGTTCGCGGCGCTGCGCGCGGCCTCTGCCGAGAGTGCCGCGGGCGGGGGAGCGTCGGGCGGGGTCGGCGCCCGCGCCTTCGCGCTGGGCCGCGGCGACCTCTCGGTGCTCGTCAACCTCACGGACGAGGCCGTGTCGTGGGATGTCGCTCCCGGCCGCGTGATCGTGCTGACGACGGACGCCGCGGCCCTACTCGTGGATGGGGAGGCCGTCGTGCCGCCCGAGGCCGCGGTCGTCGTGGGCCCGCTGCGCTGAGGCACGGGTGCCTCGAGTCGCGTCGACCGTGTTCCCGAGAATCTCGCGGGGTGGCCCTGGCTGCGGGGTCGCGCAGACTGAGTTGTCAACGCCTCGCCTCGCCGTGGTCGTCCCCATAGGCTGAGGAGATGACCATTCCCGGACGGCCGAACGAGGCGAGGAGCCTCGACCTCGTGCGCCAGATCGTCGTGATCTCGGCCCTCGTATTCATGCTCATCGCGGCGATGGTGGGTGTCGGTGTGTTCGGAGGCACGCCGATCGCCGAAGCTCAGGGAGGTGCGCTCGCCGCGGACGCGACCCTGCTCGCGCCGGCCACGCCCGCGTTCTCGATCTGGTCGGTCATCTACGTCGGCCTCGCGGCCTACACGGTCTGGCAGGCTCTGCCGACACAGCGCGCCGCGGCACGCCAGCGTGCGACGGGGTGGTGGATCGCATTGAGCATGGTGTTGAACGGACTGTGGATCGTCACGGTGCAGATGTTCACGCTGTGGGGAACCACTCTGGCGATCTTCGTGCTGCTCGCCGCGCTCTGCATCACGTTCCAGCGCGCGGTGGCGACACGGATGCCCCGCGGCGGGGTCGTCGACTCGCTGCTGATCGACGGGGTGACGGGTCTGCACCTGGGGTGGGTCGCCGTCGCATCCGTCGCGAACGTCGCCGCCTGGTTGACCGCCATCGGACCGACCGAGTGGGCGGATCACGCGCAGGCGTGGGGCATCGCCGTGATCGTCGTCGTCGCGCTCATCGGGCTCGCGATCGCCTGGGCGAGCGGATGGCGCGTCGCGCCCGGACTCGCGCTCGGGTGGGGGCTTGTCTGGATCGCGGTCGGGCGGCTCGCCGACCAGCCGCGGAGCGAGGCGATCGGCATTGCGGCGATCGTGGCGGCTGTCGTCGTCTTGGGCACTCCGCTCGCGATCGCGGGACTGCGGAGCCTGCGCCCGGCGGGCGACTGACTCTCAGACCAGGCGCGCCGCGAAAGCGCGGACGATGCGCGTGGGCTCGGTGATCGATGCACCGAGCACGCGAGCGGCGATCTCGTCGAACGCGCGGGCGTCGAAGTACCCGTCGTTGCGGTAGACGGCCATCCGTTCGGTGAACGCGCGACCCGTCGGCTCCGGATGGAACTGGGTCGCGTAGAGCGTGTCGCCGACGCGATACGCCTGCACCGGGCAGACGTCGTTCGTGGCGAGCAGCTCGGCACCCGGGGGAGGCGTCGCGGCGCCTTCTTTGTGAGCCGTGAGGGCAGAGAAGCGCGGGGGAAGCGACCCGAAGAGCGGGTCCTGCGCCGCGGTGTCGGTGAGGGTTATCGTCGCGGGTCCGGTGTCTTCGGGGTGGGCGCGGGTGACCTCGCCACCGAGCATGCGGGTCACGATGCCGATGCCGTAGCAGGTGAACAGGGCCGACGTGCGACCGGATGCTGCGGCATCCGCGATGCTCTCCAGATCCGCCTCGAGGCGGATCTGGACGTCGGTCTTGGTGCTCGTCGGGTCCGCGACGTTGAACGGGCTGCCCCCGACCACGAACCCGGCGTATTTCTCGAGTGCATCGGCGGGCAACGGCTCGCGCACCAGATCGTGGGCGTGGAGGCGCTCCTCGTCGAGGTGCGCGGCCTCGCGGAACGAACGGTATTCGCCCTCGGCGGCACCCGCCTGAGGTCGCGCGCACAGGTAGAGCAGCGTCATGTTGCCCGAGTGTAATCGGCGCGCGCGGTCATCCCCGCGACGAGCGGGTCGTGCGGCCCCGGACGATGCCGACGAGCGCCTCGATCTCGGGACTCGTGCGCTCGGCGAGCCACGCGAGGGCGACGGCGGATGCCGGGGCGCCCACGAGGGGTCGGTGTGCGACGTCGCGGCGGCGGTGCATCCGCACGAGCGACAGCGGAAGGATCACGATCCCGACCCCCGCGGCCACCGTCTCGAGCGCTTCGGCCGTCGTCTGCGGACGCGGTCCGCGTGCCGCCACGACTCCCGGGACCTCCAGGGGGCCGAGGACGTCGTCCGTCGGAACGAACAGGATCTCGCCCGCGAGGTCGTCGAACGTCAACTCCTCCGCGGCCGCGAGCGACGAGTCGGAGCCGAACGCCACGACCGTCGTCTCTTCGTAGAGCGGGATCACGTGCAGCCCGCCGCGATCAACGGGAAGCCGGACGAGCGCAGCGTCGACCTCCCCGGCACGCAGCGCGCGTTCTTGGTCGGCCGCCTCGGTGGGGATGAGCTCCAGGGGCACATCGGGCAGACGGTCCCGCCAACGGTCGACCCAGATCCCCGGCGATGCTCCCGGGAACACGCCGAGTCGAAGCGGGCCGACCAGGACGGGGCCCGCCGGTGGTTCAGGCGGCGGGGAAGACTTCGGGCGTGTGGCCCTGGCCGACGCAGGGGGGCGGGCTGACGGCTGACGCCGGGGACGCCCCGGTCGTCTGGGGGCCCCACCACCCTTCGCCATCCGGCCAGCGTAGTCCGGGAGCCACGCCGCCGAGCGCAATCCGCGCTTGTGAGTGCTTACGCCGCCAAGCGCAATCCGCGCTTGTGAGTGCTTACGCCGCCAAGCGCAATCCGCGCTTGTGAGTGCTTACGCCGCCAAGCGCAATCCGCGCTTGTCGGTAGCCACGATCTGGCCGTCGCCGACGATTTCGTCGTCGCGAATCTTGGCGCCGACCGCCACCCGTGCCCGCTCGCCGACGGTCGCGCGAACGCCGATGCGTGCGCCGGAACCGACTGCGGCGCCCGTACCCACGTGCGCGTGCTCTTCGATCACGGCGTCGGGGCCGATCACGGCATCCGACTCGATCCATGCTCCGCGCAGCACGCGCGCTCCGGCCGCGACCTGCGCGCCCGGTTCGACATAGGCGCCAGCCTCGATCAGCGCGCTCGCGTGCACCTTCGCGCCGTGCGCGATCAGTCCACGCCCATTGACGTGTTTGCGGTAGCGGAGGGTCTCTCCACTGTCGCGTTCGATGTCCACGTAGTTCTTGCCCACGATTCCCTCCTGCGGCGGTAAATGAAGCCGAAGTCACCGGTTGTAACTCATTCGTAGGCATGGGTATTCCGGATGGGTCATTCCAGAACTATTTCGCGCGGGGCCGCCGGATTCGTTTGACAGGATGGGGGGAGGGATCGCCCCGCACCGACCGGAATCATCCGAGAGAACACGTGACCCCCGTCCCTGATGGATCACCCGAGCCCGGCCCCGCCACCGGGCCGGTCGGCGCACCGTCGAGAGACGGGGTCGCCGACCCGGTGTTCGGTGAGCAGAGCATGGCGCACACCGTGCCGGAAGACATCCTCGGGTTGCTGACGGGAGCGTTCACGGCATCGCTCGGACTCCACCTCCTGCAGGCGAGCGGAGCCGTCACCGGTGGGACCGCGGGAGTGGCCCTGTTGCTCGACTACGCGACCGCCTTGCCGTTCTGGGCCCTCTTCGCGATCGTCAACCTGCCCTTCGCGGTGCTCGCGCTCTGGAAGAAGGGGGCCGACTTCACGGTGCGGACGGTCGTCTCGATCGGCCTCGTCTCGGCGTTCTCGGTGCTTCACAACGCTGCGTTCCCGATCCGGCAGATCGATCCCGTCTACGGCACCTTCGCGGGCAATCTGCTCATCGGGATCGCACTCCTGATTCTCTTCCGTCACCGCGCGAGTCTCGGCGGCATCACGATCATCGCCCTGATCGTCCAGGAGCGCTGGGGTTTCCGGGCCGGGTGGGTGCAGATGGTCTTCGACGTGACGATCATCGTCGCGGCCCTCTGGGTCGTGCCGTGGCAACTCGTGCTGTTGTCGGCCGCCGGGGCCGTGTTGCTGAGCCTGGTGCTGGCGCTCAACCACCGGCCGGGGCGCTACGTCGGGCACTGATGGTGCTCAATCGGCGTGTCCGCCCGGTCGCTGAGGGAGCGGATCGGCCGTCACGTCTGGCAGTTCGGGCACCAGAACACGTTCCGCTCCGACGTCGCCGTCGCCCCGAGTGAGCCCTCGCGGATCGTCGTGCCGCAGCGGCGGCAAGGGCGCCGAGCGCGCCCGTACACCCAGGTCGTGCGCCCCGCGCGGGCGTCGCCCGTGAAGGTTCGGGGCGTGCGGTCGCGGTTGGCGCGGAGCATCCGCGCGCCCACGTCGATGACCGCGGCCGCGTCGACCTCGGTTGCCGGGCGAGCGGGCAGGATGCCTCGAACGAACAGGATCTCGTTCGCGTACTCGTTGCCGAACCCGGCCACCGTGCGCTGATCGAGCAGGGCGACGTGGACGGGTCGGGGATCAGCGGCGAGAAGCCGCGCGGCTTCGACCGGGTCCCAATCGTCGGCGAGCGGGTCGGGCCCGAGGTGGCCGATGACGCGGTCCTCGTCGTGGGTGGGCAGCACCTCGACCATCGCGAGCTCGAAGCCCACCGCATCCCAGGCGTCGTTCCCCACGATCGCGCGCGCTTGGAACGCGGGCCTGCGCCATTTCTCACCCCGCCGATAGAGGTGCCACTCGCCCTCCATCTTGAGGTGGGAGTGCAACGTGAAATCACCGATGCGATGCAAGAGGTGCTTGCCGCGGGGCACCACCTCGTGCACGGTCTCGCCCCGCAGGTCGGCGGTCGCGCTGCCGGGCACCCGGATGTCGAACCGTGTCACGATCGAACCGGCGAGGGCCTCGGAGAGGCGCCGCGCGGCGCGGAAGACCGTATCGCCCTCAGGCACGAGCGCCCGCCCGGACGGCGTCGCCCGCCGTCGTGCGGCGCAGGGTGAGGCCGCGCGGGGACTCCACGAAACCCGCGGCGCGCAGCGCGCGTGCGGTGGCCGAGCCATAGACGAACACGCCGTTGACCTGCTCGACGGTCAGCGTGTCGAGGCGTCGGGCGCGAGCCGTCGTCGCGAGGTCGAGCGCCGCCGCGGCGAGGACCTCCTCATCTTCGGTGAAGACGAGCGCGCTCTTGCCGCCGCGCTCGAGGTACGCGGCGAGCTCGCCGTCGACGACGACGACGATGCCGCCGGCCTTGCGCCCGGGCCGATGGGTGACCCCCTCGATGACCGGCCAGGGGAGGGCGGCGCCGTACGGATTCGCGGGGTCGGTGGCCGCGAGCGTGACGGCACGTAGCGGCGCCGGGTCGGGCAGGGCCGCGAACTCGCGGAGCCGGTCGATCGTCGCGGATGCGGCGAATTGAGCGGCTCCCAGACCTTCGATCAGATAGCCCCGGCGGCAGTGTCCGGCCTGTTCGAAGCCCGCCAGCACTCGATAGGCCTGCGCGAATCCGCCCGCGATCCCCTCTGACTGCACCGAACCGCGGGTGACGACGCCGTAGCGGTCGAGCAGCAGAGCGGCGGATGCGGTCGCCCGGGCCGAAGCATCCGCCTCGGGCCGTGGCAGGAGCGACCAGCGTCCCCCGATGCCTGTCGGCCGCGGGGGAGCGGCCGGACGGGGCAGGGCGGCGCCCCGGAACAGGCGAGCGCGGGGTGGGCGCCGTGTCGTGCGATGCGCTTGAGATCCGCCGCTCGTGAGGGCGCGGAGGGGTGCGAAGGTGTCGTTCGTGACATGACCCGACCAGGTGAGGCGCCACAGGGCATCCGTCACCGACTGCTCGTTCTCGGCCTCCGCGGCATCGCGCAGCTGGGATGCGAAATACGCGCCGCCCACGGCCAGGGCATCGAGCACGCGCCGATCGAGGGATCCGTCGGCGGGCTCGTCCTCGGGCAGCGCGAGCGTGTACGGCGCGGCGTCCGCGGGGTGGAGCGCGACCCATCCGTCGCGGCCCGGCAGCGAGCCGTGGCCGGACCAGATGACCTCGCCGGCGGCGGTGAGCTCGTCGAGAAGTCCCGGAGTGTAGTCCGACACGCGCGACGGCAGCACGAGAGACTCCCACGCACTCGCCGGGAGCGGTACGCCCGCGAGCTGGTCGATCGCGGCGACCACCCCGTCGATTCCCGACAGGGGCCGCGCGACGTGCTGCCACACGGGAAGGAACCGCGCGAAGGCCTCGGGGGGCACGGGCTCGACACTGCCGCGGATGGCGGCGAGGGAACGCATGCGCAGACGGCGCAGGACCTCGCTATCGCACCACTCGGTCTCGTCTCGCCGGTCGGCGCTCGCCGGCAGGAAGAATCCGCTCGTCACCCGACCCTGCGATTCCAGGCGGAGCAGCGTGTGCCTCGCCACCGCGGGGCCGATCCCCAGCCGACCGGCGACCGCATCCACCGTGAAGGGCGCGTGCGTGCGGGCGTGGCGGGCGACGAGGTCGCCGAGCGGGTCCTCGGTCGGCTCGAGGAAGGCGAGTGGGATGCCGACGGGAAGCGCCGCGCCGAGCGCGTCGCGGAGGCGCCCCGCGTCCTCGATAGCCGCGACCCGGTGCGTGCCGCCGATCGTGACGGCTATCGCGCGGCGCGAGTCCACGAGGGTCGCGAGCAGAGCGGATGCCTCGGCCTCCGTTGCGGCGGGCAGTGCCGGTGCCAGGCCGTCCGCGGTGGAGTCCGCGGTCGAGCCCGTTGCCGATTCCGCGGACGGGTCCACGGGGCCAGCCGGATCCGCCCGTACCGCGCGCACGGCGGACACGTCCGCATCGCCCGGGACCAGGCGGGCGGCGACCTCGGCGGCATCCAGCGGCCCGAGCATCCGCAGCAGATCGGCGACACCCTCGATGCCGTGGACGCGGCGCGAGGGATCGAGACGTTGTGCCTCGTTCTCGAACTGCGCGATGACGTCGGGGTCGAGCAGCTCCCGCATCTCGATGCGGCCGAGGAGCTCGGACAGCAACGCCGGGTCGACCGACAGGGCCGCCGCGCGGCGCTCGGCCAGCGGCGAGTCGCCCTCGTACATGAAGGCCCCGACGTATCCGAACAGCAGATCGCGCGCGAACGGCGAGGGCTGGGTCGTGGTCGTTTCGACCAGGCGGATGCGGCGCTCGGCGATTCCGCGCGCCAGGCCCAGAAGCGCGGGCAGGTCGTAGACGTCCTGCAGCACCTCGCGGAGCGTCTCGAGGATGATCGGGAACGTCGGATGCCTCCGCGCGACCTCGAGCAGCTGTGCCGATCGCTGGCGCTGCTGCCAGAGCGGGCTGCGCTTGTTCGGGTTGACGCGCGGCATCAGCAGCGCGCGTGCCGCGCACTCGCGGAATCTCGAGGCGAAGAGCGCGGATCCGCCCACCTCGTCGGTGACGATCTGTTCGAGTTCGTCCGCTTCGAAGACGAAGAGTTCGGCGCCGGGCGGCTCGGCCGCAGCATCCGGGACTCGCGCGATGATGCCATCGTCGCTCGCAACCGCGGATCCCTCGACGCCGAGGCGCTCGCGGATCCGCGCGTTGACGGCGAGCGCCCACGGTGCGTGCACACTCATGCCGTACGGGGAATGCAAGATGATGCGCCAGTCGCCGACCTCGTCGCGCCCGCGCTCGACCGTGAAGGTCGTGTCGGTCGGTAGCGTGCCGGTCGCCTCACGCTGCTCGGCCAGATATGCCAACAGGTTGTCGATCGCCCGCTCGTCGAGGCCGTCGTCGCGCAGCCGGCCGCGAGCAGCTTCGGGCGCCGCCTCGGACAGTTCCTTCGAGAACCTGCCGAGCGCCTCGCCGAGCTCGGCGGGACGCCCGAGGCCGTCGCCGTGCCAGAACGGCAGCTTGCCGGGTTGTCCGAAAGCGGGCACGACGTTCACGCGATCGTGGGTGATCTCCACGATCCGCCAACTCGTCGTCCCCAGGGTGAACACGTCGTTGACGCGTGACTCGTAGACCATCTCTTCGTCGAGTTCGCCGACGCGGCCGCCGCGCGACTCGCCCGCGACGAAGACGCCGAAGAGGCCCCGGTCGGGGATCGTGCCGCCGCTCGTCACCGCCAGTCGTTGGGCGCCCGGGCGGCCCGTCAGCGTTCCGGCATCGCGATCCCAGACGACGCGGGGTCGGAGTTCTGCGAATTCGTCCGAGGGGTAGCGCCCGGCGAGCAGGTCGAGCGTGGCCTCGTACGCCGAGCGCGGCAGCGTTCGGAAGGGGGCGCTCTTGCGCACCGACTCGTACCAGTCCTCGACGTCGATCGCCCCGAGCGCGCACGCCGCGACGGTCTGCTGCGCCAGGATGTCGAGCGGATTCTGCGGTACGGAGATCGACTCGATGCGTCCGGCGAGCATGCGCTCGGTCACGATCGCGGTGTGCAGCACGTCGGCGCGATGCTTGGGGAAGAGGAATGCGCGGCTGACCTCGCCGACCTGGTGTCCCGCGCGGCCGATCCGCTGCAGCCCGCTCGCGGCCGACGGCGGCGACTCGACCTGGATCACCAGGTCGACCGCGCCCATGTCGATGCCGAGCTCGAGGCTGCTGGTCGCGACGACACAGCGCAGGCGCCCCGCCTTGAGTTCTTCTTCGACCTGCGCGCGCTGTTCTTTCGACACAGACCCGTGGTGGGCGCGGGCGAGCACGGGGTCGGCCCCCGCGGTCGAGCCGGCCTGCGCCATCATGGCCGCGGGGACCGCGGGGTCGGGCATCTCGAGACCGAGACGCTCGGAGTAGATCTCGTTCAAACGGCCGGTGAGGCGCTCGGCCAGCCTTCGCGAGTTCGAGAACACGATCGTCGAGCGGTTCTCGAGGATGCGGTCGACGATGGCCTCTTCGACGTGCGGCCACACCGACCCGGTCATCTCGGTCGCCTCGGGCCGCAGTCGGCTGTCGGCGGCGTACCACTCGGCACCGTCTCCACCAGCGGCACCGTCTCCGCCGGCGTCGTCCCCACCGTCATCGCCCGGTGCTGATGAACCGGGCGCACCAGATCCGGGTGGCGGGGGCGGATTGAGCATGTCGTCGATCGGGACCGTCACGCGCAGATCGAACGTCTTCGACGCGGGTGGGGCGACGATGTCCACCGGTGCCGCCCCACCGAGGAAGCGGGCGACCTCGTCGATCGGACGCACGGTCGCCGATAGTCCGATGCGCTGCGCGGGACGCTCGAGCATGGCATCGAGCCGCTCGAGACTGACGGCGAGATGCGCGCCGCGCTTGGTTGCGGCGACGGCATGAACCTCGTCGACGATCACCGTGTGCACGCCCCGCAACGTCTCGCCCGCCTGGCTCGTGAGCATCAGGTAGAGCGACTCGGGGGTCGTGATCAGGATGTCGGGCGGGTCCTGGACCAGCCGACGCCGCTCGTTCGAGGGGGTATCGCCCGAGCGCACCCCCACCGTGACCTCGGGCAGCGCGATCCCCAGGCGACGCGCGGACTGCCCGATGCCGACGAGGGGCGAGCGCAGATTGCGCTCGACGTCGACCCCGAGGGCCTTGAGAGGAGAGATGTAGAGGATGCCGGTGGTCGGGCGTGGAGCAGCCGCTCGTCGACGGCGCCCGGACGGGGCCTCGGCCTCGAGGGGCTTCTCACGAAAGACCCGGTCGATCGCCCAGAGGAACGCCGACAGCGTCTTGCCCGAGCCGGTCGGGGCGACGACGAGGGCATGCCGCCCGGCCGAAATGGCCCCCCATGCACCGACCTGTGCCGGTGTGGGTTCGAGAAAGGCGCCGCGAAACCAGTCCTGCGTGGCAGGACCGAACTTCGCCCAGACGTCGGCCATCCATCCATCTTCGTCCCCCGCGCCGACATCGGCGCCGGTCTTTCGCCGCGAGACATTCTGCGGTGCGCCATACGCACCGAGCCGGCAACGCTTGAGAGAGTGGACGCGAACGTCGCCGGACCCGTCCGGTCGCCTTCGCCGTGAGACCAGGAGTGTCATGATCGCGTCTCGTCGACTCCGCCGCGGATCGACTCGATCCGCCCGCCGCCCAGCGGTCGCTGCAGCCGTCCTCGTCGCTCTGCTCCTGACCGGCGCGGTCGCGAGCCCCGCCCTCGCCGTTCCGGACGCGGATGGCGTGGGGGTGACGGACCCCGCCGGACCCGCGACCGAGGCCACGATCGTCGAGATGCTGCACCAGGGCGGGCTGTACGGCGGGGACGTGACGATCGATCCCGCCACCACCCCGTACCCCACGAGCGGAATCACGAACTTCCGGCCGGTCGAGACGGCGCAGATCGTGCTCGACGACCCCGGCGTGCCCGGGCGTCAGGACCTGCTCACGTACTGCATCGACCTCACGACAGAGACCGAGATCGGTGTGCACTACGAACTGGGCGACTGGACCGAGGCGAACGTGCCGAACCTGTCGTACGTCACGCACATCCTCGAGAACTACTATCCGGCTGTGCCCGGTGCGCCCTCGACGGGCACCGACGTCGAGAAGGTGCAAGCCGTGCAGGGTGCGATCTGGTACTTCACCGACAGCTTCGTCGTTCCGACGTCGTACCCGGCCGAGCACAACGCGATCAAGGCGATCGTCGACGCGACACTGGCCGCCGTGAACGGCCCGCCACCCGCACCCGCGCCGGCGCCCGTGCCCCCGACGCTGACGCTCACTCCGGACGCCGCGGATGCCCCGACCACCGGCCAGCTCGTCGGTCCGTTCGCCGTCGGGGGTAGCGTCGCGTCCTCCACCCTCAGTACGTCGGGCGTCGAGGTCTTCGCCGACGCAGCCGGCACGATTCCCGTCCTGCCCGGCGACAGCGTCGCCCAGGGCGCCGAGCTCTGGGCGCGTCACGTCTCGCCGACCGCCACCGAGGGCTTCGCCCTCTCCGCCGTCGAGTCGGTCGTCGGGGGGAACGTGTTCCTCTACGACGGCGGCAACCCGGGGCGTACGAGCGCGCAGAAGTTGATCCTCGCCGTCCGGGCGAACGTTCCGGTGCGCGCTGCCGCCGCGATCACGCCCTTCGCGGCCGGGACACTGCAGGTGGACGTCGTCGTCGCCGGGGCCGCGGCGGGACGCCAGTCGGCGGTCACCGTCGAAGCCCGGTGCGATACGGGCGGGACCCTCACGACGGCGGCGGGGACCGTGCCCGCGGGCAGCGCGGCCGCGACCTACGACGCGATCACGATGACACCCCTCGCGGCGGGCACCGTGTGCACCGTGACGACCACGGCGAGCGGCGCGAACGCGACCGCCGCGCTCGCGCGTTCCACGACGGTTCCGACCTCGGTCACGATCGCCGATCTCGCGACGGGCACGATCGTCGTCACCCAGGACTTCGCCCTTCCTGAGCCGACGCCCACCCCCACACCCACGTCGACCCCGACCGGCACCCCCACCCCGTCGTCGCTGCCCGATACCGGCGGCGCGGCCCTGCCGTGGGCGGTGCCGATCTCGCTCCTCGCGGGCGGACTGGCGCTCGTGCTTTTCGCGCGTCGTGCCCGAACGTCGCGGCGCACGGGCTGACCGCGCGGCACACGGGGTGCAACCGCGCACGGGCTGAACGAGCGCGTGCGGAGCAGGCGCGTGCGGAGCAGGCGCGCCGAGGTCAGTCGGAGGCGTCCTTCAGCCGCGCCTCGAGAAAGCCGCGGACATCATCGAGTTCGGCCTGCGAGACGCTGTGCGTCAGGCCCGGATAGACCGACCCGCTCAGGGTGCTGTGCCCGGGCAGCCACGCGGTCGTCTGGGCGATGAGGGGTTCGGGGATGACGTCGTCGTGCGTTCCCCTCCCCCAGAAGACGGGCGGTCGAGTGGCCGCGAGGACCTCGTCGCCCGGCAGGGTTCCCGTACTCGCGTACCCGCTGAGATTGACCGCGAACGCGAACCGCTCGGGCTGCAGCCGCAGCGCCTGGAGGGCGATCGCCGCGCCCTGCGAGAAACCGAGGAGCCCGATCGAGGTCGCCCCGCCCGCATGATCGTCGAGCCAGGCGCAGAGCCGCTCGGCGGCGCGCGTCACGGTGGCGGAGTCGCGGCCGTTGAGTCCATCGAGGGCGTACCACGAGTAGCCCGGGGCCGGCCAGGGCGGCGACAGGGGTGCGCGTGGCGCCGCGAAGACGAAAGCGGGCGGAAGGTGGGGAACCAGGCCGAACAGGTCGCGCTCGTCCGACCCATAACCGTGCAGCAGCACCAGCAAGGGGCGCCCGGTCGGGGCATCCGACCACAGCGCGGCGTCTGGATCGAGGTGCGGCGGATCGAGGGCAGGTGGCTCGGGCGACATGCCCCTATCCTGGCAAACCCCGCGGACACGACGAAGGAACGGTGTCCCGCACGGGGCTGACGATGCTCTGCGGCCGCCACTTCCGCCACATCCGTCCCAGGGATCCTTCCTGATGTACGGGCTGGCGCGAGCGCCTGAGGTATACAAGAGACATGCCGGTGCGCACCCCAGACCCCGATCCCTCCGAAGACGACGGCCCCGATGGGCGCGATCGGTTGAGCGGCATGGGCGCATCTTTCGGGCGTTCGAGCGATCCGCGCGACGACGGCTCCTTCGGTTCGCCGACCGCGGGCAGCGCGGCGAACCCCGGATGGCTGAGCGAGGTCGAGCTCGCCGAGGCGCGGCGGCGGCTGCCGATGCTCTACGTCGAGGCGGTACCGGTGCGGACGGATGGCGTCGGCTCGGTCATCGAGGTCGGCATCCTGCTGCGGGCCACCCCCGTGGGCGAGATCACCCGCTCGCTCGTCAGCGGTCGCGTGCGGCACGGCGAGACGGTGCGCGACGCGCTCTTCCGTCATCTCGAGAACGACCTCGGCCCCATGGCCTTCCCCCTGCTCCCCCCTCAGGCGACGCCCTTCACCGTCGCCGAGTACCTGCCGATCCCCGGCATCACCGCCTTCCACGACGATCGTCAGCACGCCGTCTCGCTCGCCTTCGTCGTGCCCGTGACGGGAACGTGCGAGCCGCGACAGGACGCGCTCGAGGTCACGTGGATGTCGCCGGAAGAGGCCGCGTCGGACGCGCTGGCCGCCGAGATGGAGGGCGGCCGCGGCACGCTCGTCCGTCTCGCGCTCGCGAGCGTCGGCGCCCTGCGCTGAGCGGGAGCGAATAGCGGATGCCTCAGAGCCCCCTCCTCGTCGAGTTCGCCGTCGCTCTGCCCGTCGCGCTCGCGTTCGCGTACGCCGTCGCGTGGGTCGTGCGCAGGCTCTTCGGGCGTCGACTGCGGCTGAGCTTGACCACGATGGCGCTGATCTCGCTGCTCGGCATCAGCGTCGGGCTCTTCATCGCGGGGCTGTTCTTCTATGGTCAGTACCTCTGGATGCCGACGACGCTGCTGCTGGCGTTCGGGTCGAGCATCGGGCTCGCGTTCGTCGCGGCGGCTGTCGCGGCGCTCGTCCGACCGGACTACGGCGACGTGGATGTCGCGGCGGTCCTCGCCGCGGGCGAATCGGATCAGGTCGAGTTCAAAGAGACCGCCCGGTGGAATGTCCGCGAGAACAAGAAAGACCCGCGGATGGAGCTTGCGATCGCCAAGACGGTCGCCGCGTTCCTGAACAGCACCGGCGGCGTGCTGGTGATCGGCGCGAGCGACGACGGCGTCGTGCGCGGGCTGGAGCGTGACCTGGCGACGCTGCGGACACCCGATCACGACCGGTTCGAACTGTGGCTGCGCGACCTGTTGTCGGCGTTCGTGGGTCGCAACGCGGCCGCGCTGCCGCACGTCCAGTTCGCGACGCTTCCGGATGCGGGAACGGTGTGCGCCCTCAACTGCCCGCCGTCGCCGAAGCCGGTGTTCTTGACGTCGCCGCGCGATGGCGGGCCCGTCACGGACCTGTGGGTGCGGGTCGGCAACTCCACGCGTGCACTGGGCGTGCACGAAGCGGTGGACTACGTTTCGCGGCACTGGCGGCCGACTCTCGCGTCGCTCGTGACGGGTCGGCCCGGAGGACGCTGACCCTGCAGCGTTTCCACGATGAGGCCGCGGGCGGGCATTCGGCTGGGCGCCGTTTCCGTCCGGAGCTGTGGATGCGTTCTCGTTGCGGATAGCTCGTAGCGGTATTGTTCGTCCTGATCGGGCGGCACCCGCTACGCAACACCCGATCACCGTCATCCGCCCGCGGTTGGCTCGTGCAACTCATCCTCGTTCCGCGCATACCCGGCGCGGTGCGAGGCGGAAACCGCGCCGCCCTCGTCGGGGGGCCGGACGCGTGCGTGCGTGGCGGAAGATCGGGCGATGGTGCTTCCTGGCCGGGGTCCGGAAGCGGAGAGACGGGATCGTGCACATGACCACGCAGAACGCGGGAAACGAGCAGGCGGGCGACGGCGCATCGGCCTTCGACGAGCTGATCGGTGGAGCCGGGGCGCAGGGCGACGTCCTCTCGTTCACGACGGCCTTTCGTGGGTATGAGAAGCACGAGGTCGATGCCGCGATCTCGACCCTCACGGCGCGTCTGCATGAGCGTGGCGAGCGCGTCTCGGCGCTCGAGGCGCGGATCCGGCGCGGCGAGAAAGCAGCCACGACCCGCAGTCGCGAGCTGACGCAGGCCCGTCAGTCGATCGAGCAGCTCGAGGCCGATCTGCGTGAAGCGCAGGCGAAGTCCGCCGAGATCGAGCAGCAGGTGCAGGCGCTGAGTGACGAGCTGGTCGGCGCGACGTCCGAGGCATCCGAGGGCCGTCAGCAGTTCGAAGAGATCCTGCGCGTCGCCGAGGGGCAGGCGAGTGTGCTGATCAAGAACGCGACCGTGCAGACCGAGCGACTGCTCGAATCGGCGCGCGAAGAGATCCGGACGCGGCGACGCGAGGCGGAAGCGGATGCCGAGGCGATCCGATCGCAGGCCGAGAGCGATGCCCAGCAGGCCCGTCTCCGCATCGAGACCGAACTGACGGCGCACGAGGCGATGCTCGAGCGGGAACGCGCGCACGCCGCCGAGAAGGTGGCACAGGCCGAGCAGGAGGCCGCCGCGATCCGCACCGAGGCCGAGAAGGGCGCCGCCGCGTTGCGGGCCCTCGTCTCGCGCGAGACCGCCCAGGACCGTGCCGATGCCGAGGCAGCGGTCCGTGAGATGCGGGCGCGCGTGCTCGAGTTCGAGGAGTCGCTGACGCGGCGTCAGGATGACGCGCAGCAGGAGTTCCTCGTGCTGCACAACCAGGCGGTCGCCCACGCGGAGCGCATCACGCAGGACGCGAACGAGCAGGTCGCGGCATCCCTCGAGCACGCGCAGCGGATCTCGGCGAAGGCCGAGGACTACGAGCGGCTCGCGAGGGCCCAGGCGGCGCAGGTCGAGGCCGACGCGAACGTGCGTGCCAACGAACAGCTCGATCGGGCGCGCGACAAAGCGCAGCGCATCATCGACATGGTCACGACGCACTCGGTCGGCGTGCTTCGCGACGCCGAGGACCGCACGCGTCAGCTGCGGTGGCAGCAGCACGAGATGTCGAGCTTCATGGCCGGCGTCAAGGAGCTCATCCGCGGCGAGGTGCCGCTGGACGACGATCATGATGCCGAGGACGAGGATGCCTCGGCGGGCGGTGTCGCCGAGACCGATACCCAGCCCGAGCCCGAGCCCGAGTCCGAGCCCGCGCCCGCGCCTGAGCCTGAGCCTGAGCCTGAGCCCGAGGTCTCGTCCCAGAAGTCCTGACGGGCCGACCAGCGCCCCCGGGTAGGTCTAGACGGCGCTCGTGACCCGCGCGATGTCGGCGACGAACGCGTCGATGTCGGAAGGCTCCGTGTCGAACGAGCACACCCAGCGGACCTCGGATCGCGCAGCATCCCAATCGTAGAACCGCACCCGCTCCCGCAGCTGGTCGGCAGCGCCCGCGGGCAGCGTCGCGAAGACGCCGTTCGCCTGCGTCGGCTGACTGAACGCCACGCCCCGGATCGAGCCATCCTGGATGCCCGCCTCGATGCCCGCGCGCAGCCGCGCCGCCATCGCGTTGGCGTGCGCGGCGTTGCGCAGCCACAGGTCGTCCTCGTACAGCGCGATGAGCTGCGCCGAGACGAACCGCATCTTCGACGCGAGCTGCATGTTGAGCTTGCGCAGGAACTTCAGGCCCTCGGATGCCTCGGGATCCAGCACGACGATCGCCTCGGCGAGCATCGCTCCGTTCTTCGTGCCACCGAGGCTCAGGACGTCGACTCCCGCATCCCGGGTGAATGCGCGGAGCGGCAGCCCGAGGGACGCCGCGGCGTTCGACAGGCGCGCGCCGTCCATGTGCAGCCGCATCCCGAGTCCGTGCGCGTGGTCGGCGAGCGCGCGGACCTCGCCCGGCGTGTAGACGGTGCCGAGCTCGGTCGACTGCGTGATCGAGACGACGAGGGGTTGTGCGCGGTGCTCGTCACCCCACCCCCAGGCCTCGCGGTCGACGAGTTGGGGGGTGAGCTTGCCGTCCTCGGTCGGCACGGTGAGCAGCTTGATGCCGGCGACCCGCTCGGGGGCGCCGCCCTCGTCGACGTTGATGTGCGCGCTCGCGGCAGCGACGACCGCACCCCACCGCGGCAGCATCGACTGCAGCCCGACGACGTTCGCGCCCGTTCCGTTGAAGACGGGGAACGCCTCGGCGCCCTCGCCGAATCGGTCGGCGATGACGTCGTTCAGGCGTGCGGTGTAGGCATCCTCTCCGTAGGCGACCTCGTGGCCCTCGTTCGCTGTTGCGATCGCGGCGAGAACGTCGGGGTGGATGCCGGAGTAGTTGTCAGAGGCGAAGCCGCGCACGGCGGCGTCGTGGAGTCGAGTCACGCTCTCAGCCTAGATCGGGAGATGCGGAGCTCAGGCGTCGCTCAGGCATGGGCGTCAGGCATCCCCGCGGATGCCGGTCGTCGACGCGATGACCGGCGCCATCTTGCGGTCGAGGGCCTCGTAGAACATCGACAGGGGGAACTCGTCGTCCATGACGGCATCCGTGAAGCCCTTCGGCGGACCGATCAGGATGTCGCGCGGCAGCCCCGCGGCCCAGATTGAGCCCGGGTGGGGTTCCAGCACGCTCCGGATCAGGTCGTACGCGGCCAGCCAGTGCGCGGTCTTCGGGCGGTCGATCGAGCGCCAGTACAGCTCGTCGATCGCGTCGCCGAGGGCGACGACAGCGGCGGGCACTTCGTCCCAGTCGAGGGCGAGCTGTGTGTCGGTCCAGTGCAAGACCCCGCGCTGGTGCAGCCACGCGAACAGCAACTGGCCACCGAGCCCGTCGTAGTTGCGCACCCGCGAACCGGTGATCGCGAACCGGAAGATGCGGTCGAAGATCACCGCGTACTGCACGAGCTGGGCGTGCTCGAGCGTTTCCGCGTCGGTCGTTGCCTGCTCCTGGGGTCCCGTCTCGCTGAGGCGCCTCTCGATCGCGACGCACTCGCGGAACGCCGTCAGGTCGCACCGCAGTTCTTCGAGCGAGTACAGGAAGTACGGCATCCGCTGCTTGATCATGAACGGGTCGAAGGGCAGGTCCCCGCGCATGTGGGTGCGGTCGTGGATGATGTCCCACATCACGAAGGTGCGTTCGGCGAGGGCCTGGTCATCCAGCAGGCGAGCGACCTGCTCGGGCAGCGCGAGGCGGGTGATGTCGGCCGCCGCGCGAACGACCCGGCGGTAGCGGGCCGCCTCGCGATCCTGGAAGATCGCGCCCCACGTGAAGGTCGGGACTTCGCGCACCGCGACCGTTTCGGGAAAGAGTACGGCCGAGTTGGTGTCGTAGCCGGGGGTGAAATCGATCAGGCGCAGCGAGACGAACAGGCGATTCGCGTAGTCGCTCGCCTCGAGCTGTGCGATGAACTCGGGCCAGATCGTCTCGACGATGAGAGCCTCCACAAACCGGTTGCTCGACCCGTTCTGCGTGTACATGGGAAAGATCACGAGGTGCCGCAGCCCATCGACGCGGTGCTGCTGCGGCTGGAACGCGACGAGCGAATCGAGGAAGTCGGGGACGCCGAAGCCATCCGCCGCCCAGCGTTCGAAATCGGTGACGGATGCCTCGAGGTACGCCGAGTCGTGGGGAAAGAGGGGTGCGAGCTCGCGGATGGTGCGCACGATCGTCGCGACCATCCGAGCGGCCCGGGCGCGGTGCGCGGGGTCGGGGATCGAGCCATCGTGTGCCTGGATCGCCTGGAGTTCGGTCGCGGCGTCGCGGAGCGATATCCACGCGTCGCTCGTCTCGACGCCGCCCAGGGAGCCATCGAGCAGTGTCGCGTCCATCGTCATGACCTTCTCCGTTCCGTGCCCTCGCATCTCTCGGACGAGGCACACGAGGATTCTAGGAAGACATACCGCAGATGCGCTGAATGCCAGGAAATATTCCTGTTGCTATGCTCGCGGCATGGAAGAAGAGGACGTGGTGACCCATCCACCGACCCTGGATGACCCGGTCGATCTGATGATCGTGCGCGAGATCTCGCGCGACGCCCGCGCCACGCTCGCCCAAATCTCGGAGGCGGTCGGCCTGTCGGTCTCGGCCGTGCAGGCGCGCATGCGTCGGCTCGAAACACGCGGCGTGATCGCCGGCTACCGCGCCGTGGTCGATGTCGAGGCCGTCGGAAAGCCGCTCGCAGCGTTCATCGAGATCACCCCGCTCGACCTCGCGCAGCCCGACGATGCGCCCGAGCGGCTCGAGCACATCACCGAGATCGAATCGTGCCACTCGATCGCGGGCAACGCGGCCTACATGCTCTTCGTCCCGGTCGCGTCGCCGCGCGCGCTCGAGACGCTCATCCGCCGCATCCGCGGAGTGGCCTCGGTGAGCACCCGCACGACCGTCGTGCTGCAGACGTTCTACGAGAACCGCCCGATCCTGCCCGCGTGAGCGCTGCATGGGGTCCAGCGCGAGATACATCCGCAGACGGATGCCTCGGCTCCCACGCTCCCGTAGCGTGACAGGCGTGTTCCGCCCGCTCAAGCCCTACCAGATCGCCATCGACGTAACCGCGGCGGTGTTGGTGGTGCTGGCGGCACTCGCTCTCGACGTCGTGCTCGCCATGATGCGGATCGAGGGCTCGGTGGGAGAACGCTTGCCGCTCGCCTGCATCGTTCTCGTTCTCGTCGCCGCGCTCTCGCTGCGGCGGGCATCGCCGGGACTGGCGCTCGCGGCGGTGTGGGTCGCGGCGCTGATCCAGATGGCATTCGGGATGCCGCCGCTCGTCGTGGACATCGCGATCTTCGGTGTCCTCTACGCGACCGCAGCCTATGGATCGCGCGTGGTGATGTGGTTGGGGTTCGCCTCGGGAATCGTCGGGGCGACCCTGATCTCGATCTATCTCATCGTTCCGCCCCTGCTGCGCGGCGGCTGGAGCATCACGGACGTCCTCGGCCAGTCGTTCGTCGCCGGCCTGGCGCTGTGGGTCGCCGCGACCTTCGCGCTGCTGCTGTCGTGGACGGTCGGAGCCCTCGTACGGACGGCCCTCCGGGCGCGCGCGAACCGTGAAGCGCAGATACGGGCGCAAGAGGACGCGATCGCCGAGCATCAGCGCACGACGATCGCCCGCGATATGCACGATGTCGTCGCCCACTCGCTCGCGGTCGTCATCGCGCAGGCGGATGGCGCCCGCTATGCGTCGGCGACGGACCCGTCGGCCGCGGCATCCGCGCTCGGCACGATCTCGACGACGGCGCGCGCGGCGCTCGCCGATGTGCGCCTGCTGCTGACGCAGCTGCGGCACAGCCAGGCCGACGGACCGCAGCCGACGCTCGCCGATCTGGAGGGGCTCTACGCACAGGTGCGCGCGGCGGGCGTTGCCCTGCGCGTCGACGTCGAGCCCGTGCCGCGGACGGATCCCCCCGCCGCGGTTCAGCTCGCGCTCTACCGGATTCTGCAGGAGGCGCTCACGAATGCCCTCCGACACGGCGCGGGTGGCGATGTCTCCGTGGCCCTCGCCTGGCACCCCGAGCGCGTCGACCTGACCGTCCGCAACGGCATTCGCCTGTCGCAAATGGCGGGTGATGCGCACGCCAACCCGCCACATGTGACAGGCGACGATGCCTCCGGCCCGACGGCGGCGCAGGGGCAGGGCCAGGGCCACGGGCTGATCGGCATGCGCGAGCGGGCGCAGCTCGCGGGCGGAACGCTCGCGGCCGGGCGGGCGGGTCACGAGTTCGTCGTGAACGCTTCGATCCCGTTCAGTATCGCTCCGTCGGGCGGGCCGTTCGCCCGCGCAGCGGGGGAGCCGGCGTGATCCGTGTCGCACTGGTCGACGATCAGGCGCTCTTCCGGGCGGGCATCCGCATGCTCGTGGACTCCCAGCCGGACCTCGAGGTCGTCGCCGAGGCATCCGATGGGCGCGCGGCGATCCGTGTCATCGGCGAAACCCATCCCGACGTCGTGCTCATGGACATCCGGATGCCCGTGCTCGACGGCCTCGGTGCGACGGCCGAGATCCTCGCCGATCCCCGATATTCCGGCCCCGACCAGTCCGGACCGCCGCGCATCGTGATGCTCACCACGTTCGACCTCGACGAGGCGGCCGCGCGTGCCATCCGGGGCGGGGCGAGCGGCTTCCTGCTGAAGGACGCGGACCCCGAGTTCCTGCTCGCGGCGATCCGCACGGTGCACGCGGGGTCGGCCGTGATCGCCGCCTCCGCCACCCGCGAACTGTTCGCGCACTTCGCCGAGTCCCCGCGTCCCGTTCCGGCGTCCTACAGCGGGCTCACCGACCGTGAACGCGAGATCTTCGCGCTCGCCGCGCGCGGGCTCAGCAACGGCGAGATCGCGGGCCGCGAGTTCCTGTCCGAGGCGACCGTGAAGACCCACATCAGCCGTATCCTCGCCAAGCTCGGATTGCGCGACCGCGTGCAGCTGGTCGTCTTCGCGTTCGAGCACGGGCTCGCCTGAGCCGACCGGCCGGGCCGCCTCCGCGCGCCGGATTCGTCGCAGCGACCACACGAACGTCATCCCTCAGACGGATGCCGCGGCTACCTGCGACGGACGCGCTCCGTACCGCGCGATCCATAGCGTCGAAGACATGCAGATCTCCTCAACAGACCTCGGGCTCGCCGCCCGCGTGCACAACCTGTCCAAGTCCTACGGATCCGGCGAGGGAACGGTGCGGGCGCTCGACGATGTCACCGTCGGCATCCGTCGCGGTGAGTTCACGGCGATCATGGGGCCGTCCGGTTCCGGCAAGTCCACGCTCATGCACGTCATGGCCGGGCTCGATGCCCCGACCTCGGGTCGCGCGTGGATCGGCGACGTCGAGATCACGGGAGCCTCCGACCTCGACCTGACGATCCTGCGGCGGCGCCGGGTGGGCTTCGTGTTCCAGGCCTTCAACCTGGTGCCCACGCTCGACGCTATCGGTAACATCATGCTGCCGTTCGATCTCGACGGTCGGCGCCCGAGCGCCCTCGAGCGCGCCCGGATCGATGACCTCGTCGAGACCCTCGGGCTGAGCGCCCGCCTGCGACACCGGCCGCATCAGCTGAGCGGCGGCCAGCAGCAGCGCGTCGCGATCGCCCGCGCGTTGGCCACGGCGCCCGACCTCGTGTTCGCCGACGAGCCGACCGGAAACCTCGACTCGCGCTCGGGGCGCGAGGTGCTCGCGCTGCTGGCGGCGGCCGCGCGCGAGCACGGGCAGAGCATCGCGATGGTCACGCACGATCCGATCGCCGCGAGCCACGCCGATCGCGTGCTGTTCCTGGGTGACGGACGCATCGTCGCGGACCGATCCCGACAGACGGCCGAGCAGATCTCGGCGCACATGCTCGCGACCGAGCGCGCCGATGAACGGGCCGCGGAGAACGCCGCGGGGCGAGCGCACGAGCACGAGCAGGGGGTGTCGGCATGACGCGTCTCGCATGGCTCCGCGAACGCGGGATGGGGGCGAGCATCCTCGTCGCCGCGCTGTCGAGCGCATTCGGGGTCGTCCTCATCGCGGCGACCGGATACATCGGAGCGATCCTGCTCGCGGACAGGTTCATCGGCGAATCCGAAACGCTGGCGATCGTCGTCGGCATCCTCACCGTCCTCCTGGTCGGTGTCGCCGTGTTCGTCGCCGCGATCGTGACGGCGAACACGTTCGCGACGATCGTCGCGGGCCGGGTACGCAACATCGCGCTCATGCGGCTGATCGGCGCCTCTGCGCGATCGCAGCGCGCCGAAGTCGCCCGTCAGGGTCTCGTCGTCGGGGTCATCGGAGCGTTCATCGGCCTGCTCGTCGGCACCGCCGTCGCCGCGGCCGGAATCTCGATCGGGGATGCGTTGCTGGATGCCCCGAGGGCTCCGTTCGCGCTGGTGCAGCCGACGCTGCTGCTGCCCGCCGCGATCGTCGCGGTGACGACCTGGGCCGCCGCCTGGACGGGTTCACGGCGCGTCCTGTCGGTCACCCCCCTCGAAGCGCTCGGTGGCTCGGTGGAGCGGGCCCACTCGGAGCTCGTGCGGCGACCCGGCCGCAATGTCGCCGCGATCACCCTCTTCGTCGTCGGCGGTGCGCTCCTCGCCCTCGGGATCGTGGCCGGGCTCGTGACGCCGCTCGGTGTCGTGATCGCATTCCTCGGCGGTCTGCTGTCGTTCACAGGCCTCGCCCTCGGGGCCCATCTCGTGATGCCGCCGGTCCTGCGACTCGTCGGGCGCGCCTTCGGTTCGTCTGCGACCGCCCGGCTCGCCGCCGAGAACGGGATGAGGCATCCGGAGCGCTCGTCGCGCATGGCGATCGGCGTGGTCATGGGCGTCACCCTGGTGACGATGTTCGCCGTCGCGATCGCCTCGACCAAAGCCGTGCTCACCGCCACCGCGGGCGGCGAGCTGCCCGAGTTCATGGCCTCGCTGCTGGATACGTTCTCGGTCGTCATGATGGCGCTCGTCGGGGTGTCCGCCGTCATCGCCGCCGTCGGACTCGTGAACCTGCTCACGATCGGCGTCGTGCAGCGCCGCCGTGAGCTCGGACTGCTGCGTTCGCTCGGCCTGTCGAACGGTCAGGTGCGCCGCATGATCCTGTTCGAGGCGGCGCACGTCACGATCGCGGCACTCGCGCTCGGCCTCGTGCTCGGTGTCGTCTATGGGTGGGCCGGCGCGCAGTCGCTGCTCGGGTCGGTCCCCGTCATCCCGGGCGGGGCGGCCGCAACACTGGTTCTGCCCGCGCTGCCGATCGCGCCCATCGCCGTCGTCATCGGCGCCACGGCCGTGCTGACCCTGGTCGCCGCGGTCGTGCCGACGCGGCTCGCAACGAGGGTTGCGCCGGTCGAAGCCCTCGCCGAGTAGGGCTCAGGCGGTGTGGCCGGGCTCGGCCGCGGACGTGGCCTCGACGTCGTGGGCCCACGACGGCGCGAGCGAGCGGATGCGCTGGGCCCGCCACTGCCACGCGGCCCACAGGCCGGGCCAGAGCAGGGGAGCGGTCGGGCCGCCGATCGTCAGGCGCTCGCGCCAGAGGGTGCGGGAGGGGTCGCCCGGGGCGGGCGCAACGGCGAGCTGGTGGTCCCAGACGTCCAGCGACGCGAGCGGTCCGGTGAGCGGAATGCCGCTGTCCCGGAAGATCCGTACCTCGCCCCGCGAGTCGCGCGTGATCCGGTCGCTCGCGTGGATGAGCTGTCGCCCCATCGGCACGATCCCGGCGAACGACATGTCGACGACGGCATCCGTTCCCGGCTCCCACCGCGTCGGCAATCCGCCCGTCTCGGCGGACTCGAGGCGGACGAGCGAGCCGTACAGCTCGGCCACCGCGCGGGGCGAGTGCAGGGCACGCCACGCCGCATCCGCGTCGCAGTCGATCACGAGCTTGAGCAGGATGCGCATGTCCCCAGTGTCGCACCGGTGCCGCCCGTCCGGCGTGTGCGCAGCGGAGCCCGTTGCTGAGCTCGTCGAAGCGACTTGCGTGGCGTGCGCGGGGCCGGCTCAGCGCTCCCTCATCGCGGCGAGGCGCTCGGCGGGCGTGATCTCGCGCTTCTCCCACCGGAACAGGTGACGCTCGTCGAATCGCGGCGCACACTTCACACACGACGCGGCCCGCGTCGGCTTCCGATGCCGGTACGCGACGTGGCCGGCGGGGCAGAACCCCACCCAGGGTGCGAGCTCGGTCGCCGTCTCACCCGCGTGCGTCGTGCCGCCGACGTAGCCCAGCTCGCGGGCCACCTGTTTCCACCGCTGCCCGTGCCCGGCGGCCGGCCCAGCGACCGCGTGAGCGACCTCGTGCAACAGCGTCTGGTGATTCGTGTCGTCGTCGTACCGCGCCGACAGGTAGCGCGAAACGCTGATCCGCTTGCGCGTGTAATCGCAGAGCCCCGCGCGGCGTTTGGCGTTGTCGAACCCGAACGACCACGAAGCATCCAGGTGGAGCGCGATGAGGGCTTCGGCCCAGGTGCGCACGCGTTGCAGATCGGACATGTCGAAAACCTAAACCGTCCCTACGACATCGGATG
Organism: Microbacterium sp. BR1; assembly: GCF_002812725.1. GTDB lineage: Bacteria > Actinomycetota > Actinomycetes > Actinomycetales > Microbacteriaceae > Microbacterium. Next base: position 168,831 of record NZ_NMUN01000002.1, read on the forward strand.
CCGCGCGGTCAGACGCGCCCGTTGCACCGCACCGTTGCGCGGTGACTCAGCTCGCGACCGACGCCCGGGCGCGACGACGGTCCGCGGCATCGACGGCGAGCAGCGTCGCCTCGAGCTGCTCATCCGGGGCGCCCGATTCCTGGCGCAGAAACAGGGCACGTTTGAAGTCCCGACGCGCGGCCTCGTAGTCACCGGCGTCGTAGTGCACCTTGCCGCGGTGCTGGTACGAGAACGCGGCGATCGCGGACCAGCCCTGACCCTCGGCCTCGCCGGCGCAGGTCGTCAGTTCGTGTTCGGCCGCGGCGTACGCGCCGCGCCACTGCTGCACGGTCGCGTGCAGGATGCGGGCGCGAAGCAGGTCCTTGCGCGTGCCGGCCATGCGGGCGACGCGCACCGACTCGTCCGAGACGACACTGGCGTCTTCGAGGCGGTCGAGCACCTTCAGCAGCCAGACGCGCTCGAGCAGGGCGGGCAGGCTGCGCTGATCACCGAGCTCCAACAGGCGTTCCCGGCACTCGTTCGCGTCGACGATTTCACGCAGGGTGTCGGGGTCGTACCCGTGGATATAGCTCATCGTGACCTCCTCACCGCGTGTTTCGCCCCTCCAGTGTGCAACGGTTCGGCGTACAACCGGCCGTGCCGCGCCGAGCGTGCCGAGGCTTGCCGCACGTTGTTCGCTCAGCGATCGAACAACGACGAGGACGGCGCCGGAGAATCGGTGGCGTCGGCATCCGTCGTCGCCGAAACCCCCGCGACGAATGCGTCGAGCTCGGCGCCCTCGGCGACCTTGGCCGGGTGCGGGCCCGCTGCCATCAGGCGGGGCAACCACGCCGTCGGGAGTCTGGCGGCGGATGCGGCGATCACCAGGTTGCCGAAGCGTCGACCTTTCAAGACCTGCACCTCGGCGAGCACGATGACGTTGGGCAGCACCTCGCGCACCGTCGCGACCTGGCGGCGCGCATAGCGCAGGCCGGGTCCGTCGGCGACGTTGACCAGCAGCACGCCGTCCGGAGCGAGGACGGCCGCGGCCGCGCGGTAGAACTCGACCGAGGTCAGATGCGCGGGGGTCTGCGCCCCGGCGAACACGTCCGATACGAGCAGATCGACCGTGCCGACGAGACCCACGGGGAGCCGCCCGAGCACGGCGCGTGCGTCGCCGATCCGCACCCGGATCGATGCGCCACTCGGCAGCGGCAGTTCGGCGCGCACGAGATCGACGAGGGCGGGCTCGATGTCGACGACCTGCTGACGCGATCCCGGTCGCGTCCACGCGATGTATCGCGGGAGGGTCAGCGCTCCGGCGCCGAGGTGCACGGCGGTGAGGGGTTGCCCCGGCAGCTTGAGTCGGTCTATGACGGCGCCCATGCGGGCGATGTACTCGAAGTGCAGGTGCGTGGGATCGTCGAGATCGACATGGGATTGCGGGGTGCCCGCGACATCCAGTTCCCATCCCGTCGTGTACGGCGAGGGCACGACGCGGGCGATCGAGCCGTCCGAGAGCCGGGTCGAGGGGGCGGATGCCTCGGCATCGCCATCTCGCTTTCTGCTCACCCGCCCACGCTAGCCGAGCGGGGCGCGCGAGACCCGCGCGAGCCACCAGCGAGAATGGTGCCGTGCACCCCGTGACAGCCGCATCAGTGGACCTGAACGCCGACCTCGGCGAGACGGTCGACGGAGCGCCCACGGCCGACGACGAGGCGATGTTCGCGGTCATCTCGAGCGCGAACATCGCGACCGGCGGGCACGCCGGGGACGCTTCGTCCATGCGCCTGGCGGTCGAGCGCGCCGCGCGGTACGGCGTCGCGGTCGGCGCGCATCCGTCCTACCCGGATCGCGGCGGGTTCGGCCGCGCCGCGATGGACCTCGCACCCGCGGAGCTGACGGTCGTCGTCTCGGGCCAGCTCGCCGCGCTGCGCGCAGCAGGGGCCGATATCCGCTACGTCAAGCCGCACGGGGCGCTGTACCACGCGGTCGGGATGGATGCCGATCTCGCACGGGCGCTCGTTCGGGCGGTCGTGGACCTCTCGGACGCCCTCGGCCGCGCCGTGCCGGTCCTGGCGTTGGGCGCTGCGGCGGCCGAGGCATCCGCCGCTGCGGGGCTGCCCTTCGTGCGCGAGGCCTTCCTCGATCGCGGATACACGCCTGGCGGCGAGCTCGTGCCGCGGGGGATGACGGGGGCGCTGCTGCACGATCCGTCGGTCGTCGCCGAGCGGGCCGTGCGGCTCGCGCGCGACGGCGTCGTCGAGGCGATCGACGGGACGCTCGTCGTGGCGGACGCGGCCTCGCTGTGCCTGCACGGCGACACGCCCGAGGCGGTCGCGATGGCCCGGGCCGTCCGTGCCGCCCTCGATGTCGCCGGGGTCGAGGTCCGCGCCCCATGGTGAGTGCAGCCCGTGGTGAGCGCAGCCCCATGGTGAGTGCGTCGCGGACCCTGCGCATCCTGCCCATGGGGGAGCGGGCGCTGCTGGCCGAGGTCGCCGGCCTCGCCGACGTCCTGGCCCTGCACGCCGCGCTCTCCGCCTCCGCCTCCCCGGGGATCGTCGACCTCGTGCCCGCCGCCCGCACGGTGCTCGTGACGTTCGACCCCGCCCGAACCTCCGCGGCGGCGGTGCGGGACGTGATCGAGCGCGCGTGGTCGCAGGCGACGGATGCCGCGGCACCCCCGTCGCCCGCCGACCCGATCACGCTCGATATCGCGTACGACGGCCCCGACCTCGCCGAGGTGGCCGAGATGCTCGGGCTCGGCCCCGGCGAGCTGGCCGAAAGGCACGAGCGCGCCCCGTGGACCGTCGCGTTCACGGGTTTCGCGCCGGGCTTCGGGTACCTGACGAGCCCCGCGTGGACCTTCGACGTGCCCCGTCTCCACGTTCCGCGCACCCGCGTGCCGGCGGGCGCGGTGGGCATCGCCGGCGCCTTCTCGGGCGCCTACCCGCGCGAGACTCCCGGCGGGTGGCGCCTGATCGGCACGACTACCGCAGCCCTGTTCGATCCGGCCGCCGCGCGCCCGGCGCTTCTCAGGCCGGGCGATCGCGTCCGCTTCCGCAGTATCGGGCGTCCCTCGGCCCGCGCGACGCCCACCGCATCCGTCGTCCCCGCAAGAACCGCGGGCGAGGCCGAATCCCCGGCGATCCGGGTGGTCGAGCCCGGCCTGCTCGCGACGGTGCAGGATCTCGGGCGTCCCGGCCATGCCTCGATCGGGGTGGCCCGATCGGGTGCCCTCGACCGCGAATCGCTCCGTATCGCCAACCGTCTCGTGGGCAACGCCGAGGGACGGGCCGGGATCGAGGTCGCCCTCGGGGGCTTCCGGGCGGTCGCGGCGCGCGATCTGTGGATCGCCGTCTCAGGGGGTTCGGGTCCGCTCACGATCGACGGTCGCCCGGTCGGCACACATGTCGCGCGCCCCTGGCCCGCGAGGTCCGAGCTGCGGATCGGATGGCTCGAGCACGGCGCGCGCGCCTACCTCGCCGTGCGCGGCGGCATCGTCGCGGACGAGGTGCTCGGATCGCGATCGACCGACACCCTCGCGGGGCTGGGCCCGGGCCCGCTCCGAGCCGGCGGATCGCTCCCGGTGGGGCGCGCGCCGCGCGACCCCGTCCCTCCGCTCGATATCGCGCCCTGGGGTGCGCCGCCCGACCACCTCGAGCTCGAACTCGCGCCGGGCCCGCGCGCCGACTGGTTCGAGCCGTCCGCCCTGCGCGCGCTGTTCGAATCCGTGTGGACGGTGTCGCGCGACGCCGACCGGGTGGGCGCCCGGCTGGACGGTCCCGAGCTCGTGCGCGCCGTTCCGGGCGAGCTGCCGAGTGAAGGCATGGTGCCGGGCGCCCTGCAGGTGCCGCCGGGTGGGCGTCCGACCGTTCTGCTCGCCGATGGACCCGTCACAGGTGGTTACCCCGTGATCGCGGTCGTGACGGATGCCTCGCTCGACGCCCTCGGGCAGGCCCGCCCGGGCACTCGCATCCGTTTCCGTCACGCTCGCTCGCACGCCTGACGCACCTCCGCCGCCCTGTGCGGGTGCTTGGGGCGTCGGATTCGCGTTGGGGCGCCGGAACTCGCGCCCCAACGCGATGCTGTCGCCCCAGCCCCCCGGCGGCGGGTGCAGGGCTGGGGGAGGACGCGGGTGCAGGCCCGGGTATCTGGACGGGTGCAGAGCCGGGGAATAGGAAGAGGCGCGCGCGGTTATACCGCAGGAAGCAACACTCGTCAAGAATCCGACTGGACAGTCGGCCGTTCGCGACGTATAGTTGTTGTTTGCGCTCCTAGATTCCCCCTGCCCTCATATGGTGGTCGGCTGTGCCTGTGTGCCCCCCGCGAAAGCGGCGTGCGGCCCTCTGGTTTCGGGGAAGGTGAGCGATCCACCCACGACGAGGAAACACGAGCCCTTCTGGGCCCATGGAGGTTTTTCCCTTGGCCGCTGCGCGCAACGCATCCACCACCACCCCCAAGACCGGTCGCGGAGCATCCCGCCTCTCGTTCGCGAAGATCTCTGACACGCTGACGGTCCCCGACCTTCTCGCGCTGCAGACCGAGTCCTTCGACTGGCTCGTCGGAAACGACGCCTGGAAGGCTCGTGTCGCCGAGGCGAAGAGCATCGGTCGTACCGACGTTCCCGAGATCAGCGGCCTCGAGGAGATCTTCGAAGAGATCTCGCCGATCGAGGACCTCTCCGAGACGATGCAGCTGTCGTTCACGAACCCGTACCTCGAGCCCGAGAAGTACTCGATCGAGGAGTGCAAGGAGCGCGGCAAGACGTACGCCGCCCCGCTGTACGTCGAGGCCGAGTTCATGAACCACCAGACCGGTGAGATCAAGACCCAGACCGTCTTCATGGGCGACTTCCCCCTGCAGACCGGCAAGGGCACGTTCATCATCAACGGCACCGAGCGCGTCGTCGTCTCGCAGCTCGTCCGCTCGCCCGGTGTGTACTTCGACAAGACCCCCGACAAGACGTCCGACAAGGACATCGTGTCGGCGCGCGTCATCCCGAGCCGTGGCGCCTGGCTCGAGTTCGAGATCGACAAGCGCGACCAGGTCGGCGTGCGCATCGACCGCAAGCGCAAGCAGTCGGTCACCGTGTTCCTCAAGGCGCTGGGCCTCACGAGCGAAGACATCATGACCGAGTTCGCGGGCTTCGACTCCATCGAAGAGACCCTCGCCAAGGACACGATCGTCACGAAGGAAGATGCGCTCCGCGACATCTACCGCAAGCTCCGTCCGGGCGAGCAGGTTGCCGCCGAGGCCGCGCGTGCGCTGCTCGACAACTTCTACTTCAACCCGAAGCGTTACGACCTGGCAAAGGTCGGTCGTTACAAGATCAACCAGAAGCTCGGTCTCGACGAGCCGCTCTCGGCCTCGGTCCTGACCGTCGAGGACGTCGTCGCGACGATCAAGTACCTCGTCCGCCTGCACCGCGGCGACGCGACCTTCCCGGGTCTGCGTAACGGCAAGCCGGCCGAGATCCGCATGGACATCGACGACATCGACAACTTCGGTAACCGTCGCATCCGCGCCGTCGGCGAGCTCATCCAGAACCAGGTCCGCACGGGTCTGTCCCGCATGGAGCGTGTCGTTCGCGAGCGCATGACCACGCAGGACATCGAGGCCATCACGCCGCAGACCCTGATCAACGTGCGCCCCGTCGTCGCCGCGATCAAGGAGTTCTTCGGAACGTCGCAGCTCTCGCAGTTCATGGACCAGAACAACCCGCTCGCGGGCCTGACCCACAAGCGTCGCCTCTCGGCGCTCGGCCCCGGTGGTCTGTCGCGTGAGCGCGCCGGCGTCGAGGTTCGTGACGTCCACCCCTCGCACTACGGCCGCATGTGCCCGATCGAGACCCCGGAAGGCCCGAACATCGGCCTGATCGGATCCCTCGCATCGTTCGCGCGCATCAACGCCTTCGGCTTCATCGAGACCCCGTACCGCAAGGTCGTCGACGGTCTCGTCACCGAGCAGATCGACTACCTGACGGCCAGCGAAGAGGAAGACTTCATCGTCGCCCAGGCCAACGCGCCCCTGAAGGCCGACGGTCACTTCGTCGAAGAGCGCGTGCTCGCCCGCAAGAAGGGTGGCGAGGTCGACCTCTTCCACCCCGAAGAGATCGGGTACATGGATGTCTCGCCGCGCCAGATGGTGTCGGTCGCAACATCCCTCGTCCCCTTCCTCGAGCACGACGACGCACAGCGCGCCCTCATGGGTGCCAACATGCAGCGTCAGGCCGTGCCGCTCCTGCGCAGCGACTCGCCCCTCGTCGGAACCGGTATGGAGGGCTACGCGGCCATCGACGCCGGTGACGTCGTCACGGCCGAGAAGGCCGGTGTCGTCATCGAGGTGTCGGCGGATGTCGTCACGCTCCAGCTCGACGAGGGTGGAACGCAGGAGTACTACCTGCGCAAGTTCGACCGCTCCAACCAGGGCACGAGCTACAACCAGCGCGTCATCGTCTCGGCCGGCGACCGTGTCGAGGTCGGTGCGGTCATCGCCGACGGCCCCGCGACGGAGAACGGCGAGCTCGCGCTCGGCAAGAACCTGCTCGTGGCGTTCATGCCCTGGGAGGGTCACAACTTCGAGGACGCGATCATCCTGAACCAGAACCTGGTGAAGGACGACACCCTCTCGTCGATCCACATCGAGGAGTACGAGGTCGACTCGCGCGACACCAAGCTCGGCAAGGAGGAGATCACCCGTGACCTCCCCAACGTCGCGCCCGACCTGCTGAAGGACCTCGACGAGCGCGGCATCGTGCGCATCGGCGCCGAGGTTCGCCCCGGCGACATCCTGGTCGGCAAGGTCACGCCCAAGGGTGAGACCGAGCTGTCGGCCGAGGAGCGTCTGCTCCGCGCGATCTTCAACGAGAAGAGCCGCGAGGTTCGCGACACGTCGCTGAAGGTCCCCCACGGTGAGCAGGGCACGATCATCGCCGTCAAGGAGTTCAACGCCGAGGACGGCGACGACGAGCTCGGCTCGGGCGTCAACCGCCGCGTCGTGGTCTACATCGCCCAGAAGCGCAAGATCACCGAGGGTGACAAGCTCGCCGGTCGTCACGGCAACAAGGGTGTCATCGCGAAGATCCTGCCCGTCGAGGACATGCCCTTCATGGCCGACGGCACCCCCGTCGATGTCGTGCTCAACCCGCTCGGTATCCCCGGTCGCATGAACTTCGGTCAGGTTCTCGAGACCCACCTCGGGTGGATCGCGAAGCAGGGCTGGAAGGTCGAGGGCACCCCCGAGTGGGCCGCCAAGCTGCCGCAGGAAGCCTTCGAGGCCGCCCCCGGCACGAAGGTCGCGACCCCGGTGTTCGACGGCGCGAGCGAGGCCGAGATCCAGGGCCTGCTCGATGTCACCACGCCGACGCGCGATGGCGACCGCCTGATCGACGGCACCGGTAAGGCGCTGTTGTTCGATGGCCGCTCGGGCGATCCGTTCCCCGCACCGGTCTCGGTCGGTTACATGTACATCCTGAAGCTGCACCACCTCGTCGACGACAAGATCCACGCACGTTCGACGGGCCCGTACTCGATGATCACGCAGCAGCCGCTGGGTGGTAAGGCGCAGTTCGGTGGTCAGCGATTCGGTGAGATGGAGGTCTGGGCCCTCGAGGCCTATGGCGCCGCCTACGCACTGCAGGAGCTCCTCACGATCAAGTCCGACGACATCCTCGGCCGCGTCAAGGTGTACGAGGCCATCGTCAAGGGCGAGAACATCCAGGAGCCCGGCATCCCCGAGTCCTTCAAGGTGCTCATCAAGGAGATGCAGTCGCTCTGCCTGAACGTCGAGGTCCTCTCGGCGGATGGCACGGCGGTCAACCTCCGCGACACGGATGACGAGGCTTTCCGCGCCGCGGAAGAGCTCGGCATCAACATCTCCAGCCGGTTCGAGTCGTCGTCCATCGACGAGATCTGACCCGTCCCAGGTTCAGGGATCGTCCCGATTCCGGCCCGACTCACGTAACTGACTTAAAGATTCGACACAGGAGAACACGTGCTCGACGTAACAACTTTTGACGAGCTTCGCATCGGTCTCGCCACCGCCGACGACATCCGTCGTTGGTCCTTCGGCGAGGTCAAGAAGCCCGAGACCATCAACTACCGCACGCTGAAGCCCGAGAAGGATGGCCTCTTCGGAGAGCAGATCTTCGGACCCAGCCGTGACTGGGAGTGCGCCTGCGGAAAGTACAAGCGGGTCCGCTTCAAGGGCATCGTCTGCGAGCGCTGCGGCGTCGAGGTCACCAAGTCCTCGGTTCGTCGTGAGCGCATGGGCCACATCGAGCTCGCCGCGCCCGTCACGCACATCTGGTACTTCAAGGGTGTCCCCTCGCGCCTCGGCTACCTGCTCGACATGGCGCCGAAGGACCTCGAGAAGGTCATCTACTTCGCGGCGTACATGGTCATCTCGGTCGACGACGACGCTCGTCACGCCGACATGCCGCAGCTCGAGAACGAGCTGCGCCTCGAGCTGAAGACGCTGGGCGACCAGCGGGACTCCCGCATCGCGACGCGCCTGCAGACGCTCGAGACCGAGCTCGCCGCTCTCGAGGCCGAAGGTGCCAAGGCCGACCAGAAGAAGAAGGTCAAGGACGCCGCCGAGAAGGAGATGGGTCAGGTCCGCAAGGGCTTCGACGAGCAGATCACCCGTCTCGAGCGCGTCTGGGAGGACTTCCGCAACCTGAAGGTCGGCGACCTCAAGCCGGAAGACGACGTCTTCCAGGAGCTGCAGGATCGCTACAGCCTGTACTTCGAGGCCCACATGGGCGCCGAGTCGATCCAGCGTCGCCTCGCGGCGTTCGACCTGGCCGCCGAGGCCGAGAACCTGCACCTGCAGATCTCGGAGGGCAAGGGCCAGCGCAAGATCCGTGCGATCAAGCGCCTCAAGGTTGTCAACGCGTTCCTCTCGACGGGCATGAGCCCCGCCGCGATGGTGCTCGACGTCGTCCCGGTGATCCCGCCGGAGCTTCGCCCCATGGTGCAGCTCGACGGTGGCCGCTTCGCGACATCCGATCTCAACGACCTCTACCGCCGCGTGATCAACCGCAACAACCGTCTTCGTCGTCTGATCGACCTCGGTGCCCCCGAGATCATCGTCAACAACGAGAAGCGGATGCTGCAGGAGGCCGTCGACGCACTGTTCGACAACGGCCGCCGTGGTCGCCCCGTGACCGGTACGGGCAACCGCGCCCTGAAGTCCCTCAGCGACATGCTGAAGGGTAAGCAGGGTCGGTTCCGTCAGAACCTGCTCGGCAAGCGCGTCGACTACTCGGGCCGTTCGGTCATCGTCGTCGGCCCGCAGCTGAAGCTGCACCAGTGTGGTCTGCCCAAGCAGATGGCCCTGGAGCTCTTCAAGCCGTTCGTCATCAAGCGCCTGATCGATCTCGGTCACTCGCAGAACATCAAGGCCGCCAAGCGCGCCGTCGAGCGCACGCGCCCCGAGGTCTGGGACGTGCTCGAAGAGATCATCCGCGAGCGCCCCGTGCTGCTCAACCGCGCGCCCACGCTCCACCGTCTGGGTATCCAGGCGTTCGAGCCGCAGCTCGTGGAGGGCAAGGCGATCCAGCTGCACCCGCTCGTCTGTGCCGCGTTCAACGCGGACTTCGACGGTGACCAGATGGCCGTCCACCTTCCGCTGTCGGTCGAGGCCCAGGCCGAGGCGCGCATCCTGATGCTCGCCTCGAACAACATCCTGAAGCCCTCCGACGGTCGTCCGGTCACCCTGCCTTCGCAGGACATGATCATCGGCCTGCACCACCTGACCACGGTCAAGAAGGGTGCTGCCGGAGAGGGACGCGCGTTCGGTTCGGTTTCCGAGGCGATCCTGGCCAAGGACGAGGGAACCCTCGACCTGCAGGCCGTCGTGCGCATCCGCATCCCGGGACTGTCGTTCCTCGAGGGCGAAGCGCCCGAGGGCTACGAGCGTCACGGCCTGGTCGAGTCGTCGCTCGGACAGGCGATCTTCAACGACACGCTCCCGAAGGGCTACCCCTTCGTGCGCGACGTCGCCGACAAGAACAAGCTGTCCCAGATCGTCAACAAGCTCGCCGAGGAGTACCCGGCCGAGGTTGCAGCGACGCTCGACCGCATCAAGGACGCCGGCTTCTACTGGGCCACCCGTTCGGGTGTCACGGTCGCCCTCTCCGACATCCTGACGCCGCCGAACAAGGCGGAGATCGTCGGACGTTACGAGAAGGACGCCGCGAAGGTCCAGGACGACTTCGACATGGGCTTCATCGATGACTCCGCGCGCCGCAAGGAACTCATCGACATCTGGACCAAGGCCACCGACGAGGTGCAGGTCGCGATGCGCGAGAACTTCCCGGAAGACAACACCATCAACCGCATGGTGTCGTCGGGTGCTCGTGGTAACTGGCTGCAGATCCGCAACATCGCGGGTATGCGAGGCCTGGTGAACAACCCCAAGGGTGAGATCATCCCGCGCCCGATCATCTCGTCGTACCGTGAGGGTCTGTCGGTCGCCGAGTACTTCATCGCCACGCACGGTACCCGTAAGGGTCTCGCCGACACCGCTCTGCGTACCGCCGACTCGGGTTACCTGACCCGTCGTCTGGTGGACGTCTCGCAGGACGTCATCATCCGCGAGGATGACTGTGGCACCGGCAAGGGCCTCGAGTACACGATCGCCGCCCCGGCTGCCGACGGTGTGCTCGTGCGCGACAAGAACGTCGAGAACTCGGTGTTCGCCCGCACGCTCGCCTCCGACGTCGTCGACGGCAAGGGCGAGACTGTTGCCTCGGCCGGTGACGACGTGGGCGACGTGCTCATCGACCGTCTGATCGAGCTGGGCGTCGAGTCCATCAAGGTGCGGTCCGTCCTCACCTGTGACTCGGCCGTCGGCGTCTGCGCGAAGTGCTACGGCCGCTCGCTCGCGACCGGAAAGCTCGTCGACATCGGAGAGGCCGTCGGCATCATCGCGGCCCAGTCGATCGGTGAGCCCGGAACGCAGCTCACGATGCGTACCTTCCACACCGGTGGTTCGGCCTCGGCCGATGACATCACGCAGGGTCTGCCCCGCGTGCAGGAGCTCTTCGAGGCCCGTACCCCCAAGGGTGCGTCGCCCATCGCAGAGGCCGCTGGTCGCATCACGATCGACGAGACCGATCGCGCGAAGAAGGTCATCATCACGCCCGATGACGGCGACGAGCCCAAGGTCTACCCGGTCCTGAAGCGTGCGACGCTTCTGGTCGAGGACGGCCAGCACGTCGAGGTCGGCGAGGCACTGCAGGTCGGTACGCGTGACCCGAAGGACATCATGCGTGTCCAGGGTGCCCGCGAGGTGCAGAAGTACCTCGTCAACGGCGTCCAGGGTGTATACCGCTCGCAGGGTGTGCCGATTCACGACAAGCACATCGAGGTCATCGTTCGCCAGATGCTGCGGAAGGTCACCGTGGTCGACCACGGCGACACGACGCTGCTGCCCGGTGAGCTCGTGGACTCGCGTCGCTTCATCGACATCAACCGCCAGACGGTCGTCGAGGGCAAGCGCCCCGCGTCGGGTCGTCCGGAGCTGATGGGTATCACCAAGGCGTCGCTGGCGACCGAGTCGTGGCTGTCGGCCGCCTCGTTCCAGGAGACGACCCGCGTGCTGACCGAAGCGGCCATGCAGGGTAAGAGCGATCCCCTGATGGGTCTCAAAGAGAACGTCATCATCGGAAAGCTCATCCCGGCGGGTACCGGCCTCGGCAAGTACCGCAACGTCGTCGTCGAGGCGACGGAAGAGGCCAAGAGCGAGCGCTACCCCAACCGGGTGTTCGCGTCCGACGGTGTCTACTCCGAAGCCGACCTCGGGTTCGTCGATTTCGACAGCTTCTCGACGGACGACTTCACGCCCGGCACGTACAACTGAGTAGTCCCGAAAAGGGGGTCCGCGTCGAGCGGGCCCCCTTTTTCGTGTCTGCGCAGAGCGCACCGCGTTGCGGACCGGCGGTGACGGCGAGTCCGGCTTAGCCTGGGCGCGGGGAACATCCGGGGAAGAGGGGCAGGCACGACGGGAGACGACGGTGGCGAAGATCGGGGGACGCAACACGGTCTTCGCGTGGTTCGTCGGTCTCGTGAGCCTCGCCGTCGTGGCGGGTCTCGTATGGCTTGCCGCCCCCATGGCACCCGTGGTGCTCGCGTGGACCGGGCAGATCGTCGACAGCGCTCTCGACCCCCGCGCCGCCCCGCCGAGTGCACAGCCGTCACCATCGCCCACTGTCAGCGTTCCTCCTCCGGCGCAGAACGAGGCGGTGGGTGCGCCGACCGCGTGCGGTGATCTGTATCCGCGTGCGCTGTGGGATCAGCTCAAGGCGGCGGACGGGACCTCCCTCGACGAGTCCATCGAGTTCCCTCCGTCATCGGTTGCGGGGCTGCCGGAGGCGCTCGGCGCGCAGGTCACCATCGGATGCGCGTGGACGGATGCCTCGGGCGCAGCCACCGTCACGGTCGCCGATGTCGACCCCTCCGCCGTCCAGACCGCGCAGAACGTCCTCCCCGCGACGGGGTTCGTCTGCACGCCGCTCCCCGACATCCCGCTCACCGATGGGGTCCGGTGCGACCTCCCGGCCGGCGACCAATCCGCCGCCGAGACGCACGTGCTGCGGACCGGTCGGTGGCTTGCCGTCGTACGCACGTTCCCCGGGCCCCCGTTCGACCAGGCGAACGCCGAGGCGCGCGTCTGGCCGTCCAACTCGACCGGGGGGTGAGCCGGGCGCCTCGGTATCATCGTGCGCGGCCATCCGACACACGGCGGCATGGCTGACCGACGTCGCCGCGACACCGGGGTAGCCTGAGGCCCGCGGGGAGTGCCCCGCACAGAATGGGCGGATGACCGTCCCCGCGTGAGGAGCATACCCATGAGCGACGCCAGCAAGGAGCCCGGCGCACCCGTCGAGGACCCGCGGCCGGTGGATGACGTCGTGGGCCGCGCGCACGAAGGCCTCGCAGACGCCGAAGCGGCCCAGCGCGACATCACCCCGACGACCTCGCGTGGCGAGGACATCGACTATGCAATGTACGAGGCCGCGGCGGCGACGCCGGACTCGGCCGATGTGACGCCCGCGGACGGCGACGCCGCGCCCGCGGCCGGTGCCCCCGTCACACAGGCAGCGGACGCGGATGCGCCCACGACGGCCTACGCGTCCGGCTCCGACGCCCCGACCACCGCTTATGCGGCCCCCGCCGCGGTGACGCCGAGCGAGCCGGCAGCCGACGCTTACGTCGCCCCGGCCGCGGTGGCCCCGGTCGCCTTCCCGAGCCCCCAGCCGATCTTCGTGCAGGCTCCCGAGCCGCCTCGTCCGCGCGGCAACCGCGCCGCCGCCGGTCTGATCGGCCTGCTCGCCGCCCTCAGCTTCGCCGTGCTCTATCTCGCTGCGGCCCTGGCCTTCGGCCTGATCGACCGATCACTCACTCTCGACACGGTCGCCGACACGGCGATCACCGCGCTCACCTCGTGGTGGCTGTGGATCACGACGGCCGTCTTCTTCATCGGCTTCTGGCTGCTCGGGGCGATCATCAACCGAGGACGCTGGGCCCACTGGGTCGTCTGGGGCCTCCTCATCGGGTTCGTCGCCTACGGCGCACACCTCGTCGGTCAGCTCTTCCAGGCGCCGTTCTGGCAGCTCACGCGGAGCGAGGGCGCCGACCTCGTCGAGGCGCAGCTGGTTGCGCCGCTCGCGTTCGCCGCCTTCGTCATCGGCCGTGAGCTCACGATCTGGTTCGGAGCCTGGGTGGCCGCGCGCGGTCGACGGGTGAGCGAGCTGAACCTCGAGGCGCAGCGCGAGTACGAGCGCACCCTCGAGGCGGGGCCGACGCTCGCGCGTGCCGCGCAGGGCTAGACACAGATACGACGATTTCAGACACGGGCCGAGATGGCTGACGTGAGCGCGGCCGATCGCCGGCGCTCACTGATGATTCTGGTATTCGCCGCCGTCGGCTTCGTCGCGCTCCTGATTTCCGGGCTCGGCATCGTCGGCCTCGTGCTGGATACGGCGGTCATCGTCGAACCCGGGATGACCCAGCTGCCCGGGGTCCTCGGCACGGTGTTCGCGATCCTCGGGTTCGCGGCGGTGACCTATCCCGCCCTCGCACGGCGGGCGAGTGTCGGAATGGCGCTCCTCGCGGGGATCGCCGCGGCCGTCGGCTACGTCGTCGGTGTCGCGCTCGGCGCGCTCATCTCGGGCGTCGACCCGCTGCGGGCACTCGGGGTAGCGGGAGGCATTGCCGTGTCGTGGCCGACACCCGTGATCGTCGTCGCGGGCGTCATCTCGGCGGCGATCGCCCTCGCGGTGGTGCGTGCGGGCCCGGGCGGTGCTCGGTGGCCGTGGGAGCGTCCGGAACACGACGAGGAGTGAGCCCGAGACGAATGGAGTGAGCGCGGCGACGGCTGAACGCGAGCGTTCGTTCGACCCCGGGCAGCGCCACGAGCGTGCCGAGCCACGGATGTCTGCCGTGTCGCGCCGTCCCGGTACTACCGTTGGTCACGTGGAGCGTTCTCTGGAGACGCGGGTCAGCGGGGCGGTCGACGCCTGGCTGCGCTGGCTCCCGCGTTGGGAACCGTCCACCCACCGGGGGAGGGTCGCTCCCTGCCGCCGTTGCTTCGGGTCGCCCGTGCTGTCGGCGGCGGGCCTCGGCTCGGACGTGCCGCACGCCGTCCAGCACGGCCTCTCGACGCGCATCAAGTCGATCGTCGATCAGGCGGTCGCCGTCTACACGTCGCTGAACCTGCCGATGCTGCAGGCCGAGCTCGACCAGCAGGCGGCGCGGAACCGCGCGCGCAGCTACCGTCCCGCGGACGGTCTCGAGCCGGAGTACGAGGGTCTGCCGATGGATCCCGATCCGGTCGCGGGTGCTCCGTTCCTCTTCACGATCGCGGGTCTCGCGCAAGAGGTCGACGCCGAGGTTCCTCCTCTCCCGGCCCTCACCGACGAGGCGAAGGCCGCCCTCCGTCAGGAGGTCGGGTTGGCCGACGACTACGCCAACCTGATCGGCCGCGAGGTGTGCGCCATCCTGCTCCACCACCGTCTGCGGATCCAGGCCGCCGTCACCCGCTACGTCGAGCCGCAGGTCGATGCCCTGTTGGCCGAATTGTCGCAATCGTTGGATGCCCCGTTCGACCCCGGCGTCCCGCCGTTCCCGGCGCCCGGCCCCGACGCCTGAGGGACTGTGGATCGGCAGCCGGCTCACGGTTGCACTTTGTTAGCATGTGTGGAACCCTCGCGGTCGCAAGGGCGGCGTTCTCAGTGCGGGGGCCAGTGAGCGTCTGAGGTGGTCGAGGGCATCGGCGCGCGGATCCTTATCGGGACTGCCGTCCGGAATGCAGTCTGGGGGACAACACGTGGCCAAAAGGCTGCCGTCCGCGCCCCCCATCCTGCCGGGTCTGACGTACGTTCGGCCGCTCGGTTCGGGTGGGTTCGCCGACGTGTTCCTGTACGAACAGGACATGCCGCGTCGCAATGTCGCCGTCAAGGTTCTGCCGAGCGACGTGAGCGACGCCGACCTGCTGCGCATGTTCAACGCGGAAGCGGACGTGCTGGCGCACCTGTCGGCGCATCCGTCGATCGTCACGGTCTATCAGGCGGGCGTCTCGGCCGAGGGTCGTCCGTACATCGTCATGGAGTATTGCCCCGGTTCGCTGTCACAGCGCTATCGCGTGGAGCGGATCCCCGTCGCCGAGGCGCTCTCGATCGGCGTCAAGATGGCCAGCGCGCTCGAGACCGCGCACCGGGCGGGGCTCGTCCACCGCGACGTCAAGCCGAGCAACATCCTGGTGACGAGTTTCGGCGCCCCCGTTCTGGCCGACTTCGGAATCTCGTCGTCGCTGGCGCGCAACCAGGCGGATGAGATCCTGGCCATGAGTGTGCCCTGGAGCGCCCCCGAGGTGATCACGGAGAAGACCTCGGGAACGGTCGCCAGCGAGGTGTGGGGGCTGGGCGCGACCGTCTATTCGCTGCTCGCGGGTCACAGTCCCTTCGAGCGGCGAGAAAAAGGACAGAACACGCGGGAGCAGCTGCGTCGACGCATCGCCCACGCGAGCTACCCGCCGCTGGGTCGCGCCGACGTACCCGCGTCGTTGCAGGACGTGCTCGCGACCGCGATGAACCGCGATCCGGCCCGTCGGTACCCGGGCGCACTGTCGTTCGGCGAGGCGCTCCGCTCCGTCCAGTCCGAGCTCGGCATGCCGCAGACCCCCCTCGAGGTCGCCGTGGACGAGTGGGCCGCGCCCACGGCATCCGTCGACTTCGCCGACGCCGGTCTGCGCGGCCCCGCGCGCCCGTGGGTTCCGCAAGAGACGACGCGCAAGGCGCCCTCCCGTCGGGGGGTTGCGGCGTTCGCGCGCGACGAGGACACCGACATCTCGGGCAGCGTCCCGTCCGCGCCTCGCAAGTGGCCGTGGATCGTCGGAGCGGCCGTCGTGGTGGCGGTCGCCGCCATCGCCGGCGCGCTGGGTGCGCTGTTCGGGTCGGGGGGCCTCTGATGCCGCGTCGGCGGATCCTGATCGCCGGGCTCGCCGCGGCCACGGCATTCGCGACCGTCGTCGGCATAGCGATCGTCTGGCCGGGGCTCGATGCGCGCGAGACGCCGTCGGTCGACACGTCGGTGTGGGCACTCCAGACGGGCGACGGTCGCCGATATGCGCGCGTGAACACGGCCGTCGGCGAGCTTGACACCGTACGGACCGTCGCGGATCCGACATTGGTGGCGCAGGGCGCATCGGGTGCCTACCTCTTCTCCGAGAGCTACGGCAGGGTGACCCGCGTCGACGAGGCATCGCCCCTGGATCTCGACGACGAAGCGCTCCGCGATTCGCCCGCCACCCCCGCGGGGACGACGGATGTCTCTGTCGCCGGTGACTTCGTGGCGTACCGGACCGACACGGGAGCGGTGTGGGTCGGTCGGTTGTCCGACACCGCTCCGACCCAGGTCGATCCGGACGAGACGTCGGGCGACGGGTCGGAGGAGGGACCGCAGTACGCGGCCGACGCGATCGCGGTCGATGACGCCGGCATCCTGTACAGCTACTCGCGGGTCGATTCTTCGGTGCTCCGCTACGACATCGGCTCTCGAACGGTCCGCGGCGTGGACGAACTCGAGATCGAGGCCACCGAACCGGCGATCTCGGCGGCGTCGGGCGTGTGGTTCGTCGTCGACCTCGACACCGGTGTCGCGTGGCGGAGGGACGCGGCCGAGCCGATCGAGACGGACACCCTGAGCGGCCGTGTCCTGAGCCGACCGTCGACCTCCGCGGACGCGGTCTACGTCGCGGACGAGACCCGATTGGTGCGGCTGGAGGTGAGTGGTTCGCCGGCCCTCCGCGAGGTGGGAACAGGGCAAGAGGTGCTGGGGACGCCCGCGCGACCCGTAACCGTCGACGGCACGACCTATGCAGCGTGGCTCGCGCCGTCGGGCGGGGGAGTCCTGTGGAATTCCGCGGCAGGGCAGTCGGTGCTGGACTACGCCGGGCTCGAACTCGACGATCAGCGGCGCCCATCCTTCCTCGTCGGCAGCGGTGTCGTGGCTCTGAACGAGACGCGCTCGGGATGGGTGTGGACCCTGCCCGACGGTGAGCTCGTACCGACGAGCCAGGACTGGTCGCTCGATGATCGTGTCGACCCGACGACGGAGGATGCGCAGGAAGAGGCGGCGGTCGTCCTCGACCCGAAGCCGCCCGTCGCCGAACCCGACGCCTTCGGCGTGCGCGCGGGCGCCCTCGTCGTCCTGCCCGTGCTGTTGAACGATCACGACCCCAACGAAGACGTGCTGAGCGTGGACGCCCTCTCGGTCGGGGGGCTCGACCCCGCCTTCGGCGAGGTTGCGGTCATCGACAGCGGCCAGCGGCTCGCGATCCGGGTGGCGGACGGTGCGCGTGGCTCGGGATCGCTCACGTATCGCGTCAGCGACGGCACCAGCGTCGGCGCCAGCGACGGCGGACTCTTCTCGGAGCCGACGACCGTCGCCCTGACGATCGCGCCCGAGCCATCCAATGCCGCTCCGGAATGGTGTGGGAGCGTCGGATGCCTCGCCGAATGGCCGACACCAGAGGTTGCGAGGGGCGGAACGGTTTCTGTGCCGGTGTTGCCCGGCTGGGTCGACCCGGACGGCGATCCGTTGCTCCTGCTATCGGTCGAGAACCCCTCCGGCATCGGCGTGGTCACGGCGTCTCCGTCGGGGGAGGTGGTCTACCAGCATGCCGACGACGGTTCCGGTGCGGCCCAGCTGATCGATCTGCAGGTCACCGTCGCCGATACCCGTGGCGCCACGTCCACCAGGCCGCTCTCCGTGCGTGTCTCGACGCAACCGCGCCTGCGTGTGCAATCGTTCGCGGTCGTCGACACGGTCGGCGCGGGCCTGACGGTCGATGTGTCGCCGCACGTCACCGGAACCGCGGGGCAACTCACACTCACCGCGGTGCGCGTCCTCGACGATGCCCCCGCGAGCGTGGTGGCGACGCCCGGCGGGACGGCCTTCGATCTCACGACCGAACAGCCGGGGATCTACCGCGTCAGCTTCTCGGTGGGCGACGGGCTGAGCGAGGCGACGGGTACGGCCCGGATCACCCTGCTCGCCGACGACGCGGCCGCGCAGCTCGCGACGGCACCGGTCGTTGCGTTCGTGCATCCGCGCGAGGACGCGACGGTCGACGTTTTCGCGGCGGTCTCGAACCCCACCCGCCGGGTGCTGCTGCTGAGCGACGCGGCCCCGCGCATCGATTCCGGCGCCTCGCTCAGCGTCGATGTCGTCGGGCAGAGCTCGCTGCGGGTCTCGGGGACGACCGCCACGGGCGATCCCGGCCGTCTCGGTACCGTGTCGTACGTCGTGAGCGATGGAACGGCGGATGTCGGCGCCCGCGTCTTGGGCGAGGCGACGGTATACCTCTTGCCGCCGGCTCCCGAGCTGGCACCCATCGCCGTCGGCGACTCGGTCGTCGTCCGTCAAGGCACACAGGTCGACATCCCGGTGCTCGCGAATGACGTCGCGCCGTCCGGATCGGGTCTGACGCTGAATCCCGCAACGGTGCTGTCGTCCACGTCCGAGGGTCTCGCCTTCGCCTCGGGCGGTGTGCTGCGCTACCTCGCGCCCGAGACCCCCGGCGAATACGTTGTGCAATACGGCGTGTTCGCGACGGGCGCGCCCGCCCTGGCCGATACCGCCGAGGTACGGATCCTCGTTCAGTCGGACGACGCGAACCGTGATCCGCTCCCCGAGACGCTCGAGGGTCGCGTGCCCAGCGGTCAGACGACGACCGTCGCGTTCGATCCCTTCGGTATCGACCCCGACGGCGACGCGGTGGCACTCGATACCGTCCTCACCCAGCCCGAATCCGGGGCCGCATCCATCTCCGCCGACGGCGCATCCATCGTCTACTCGAGCGTCGCCGGCTTCCGTGGGCAGGTCTCGTTCCTCTACCGCGTCGTGGACGCCGCGGGTGCGACGGGCATCGGAACCGTGCGCATCGGAGTTCTGGATGGCCAGTCCGACCCCGGCCCGGTGACGTTCACCGACTACGTCCAGGTGCAGGCGGGCTCGGCGAACGCGATCAACGTGAGTCCCCTCGCGAACGACATCGATCCCACGGGTGGCACGCTTCGCCTGACCGACGTGCAACCGGACCTGCCGCCCACGCTCGAGGACGGATCGGCGAGCGAGGAGTACGAACGGCTCGCGGGCCTCGTCCGGCCCATCGACGACTCCACGATCGCCGTGACGGCCGGTACCGAGCCCGGGACGATGTCGTTCCTCTACGACGTCGAGAGCGACTCGGGCAACACCGCACGCGGCCTGGTGGTCGTCCGGATCGTGCGCGAGGCCGTACCCGATTACCCGGTCGTCATCGACACCGTCCTGACCGCGGAGACGCGGGATGGGTTCGTGCGGGGCGTCGACGTCGTCTCCGGCAAGGTGCGCTGGACGGGTGGCGATGTCGGGGATCTCACCCTCAGCCTCTGGGGGGCGCCGACCGATCTCGAGGTCGACGGCTCCACGATCTCGGGGCCCCTGCCGTTGACGAGTCGGATCATCGCGTTCGAGCTCACCGGTGAGGGGGCTTCCGGACCGGTCACCACGTACGGCTTCCTCAGGATCCCCGGTGAGCGCGAAGTGAAGCTCGCGCTGCGCAGCGAGGCTGGTGCGCAAGAGGTGACCGAGGGGCGCTCGAAGACGTTCGATGTGGCCGGACTCGTGCCCGTGCCGAACGGCACGCGACTGCAGGTGTCACCGGACGTCGCGGCCTCCGGTGCGCGACCGCAGGGCTCATGCGAACTCGAATCGGGCACGACCGTCCGCTACGTCGCGGGACTGGCGGCGCCGTGGGCGGACGCCTGCTACGTTCCCGTTCGCCTGGCCGGCACTCAGGAGTGGACCGTCCTGGCGATCCCGATCCGGGTGCTCGCCGTCGCGCCCCAGCCGCAGTTGCGCGGTGGTGCCCTGACGATCGCGCCGGGGGCCAGCGCGGACTTCGATCTGCGCACCTTGACCAGCTGGCAGGGCCGCGACGAGTGGGATCGCATCGCGTACGCGATCGATTACCGCGGTTCGTCGTTCGTCGTCGATGCGGAAGACGGGCGACTGACGATCACGGGTGCGGACAGCGCCGTTCCGGGGACGCAGGAGGCCGTCACCGTCTCGATCACGAGCCACACGGGCGTCGAGCCGGTGCGACTGATGTTGAAGGTCGGAGCGACGCCGTCGACACTGCCCATCGGCGGGACGCTCACGCAAACCTGTTCGCAGGCGGGGGCGTCATCGTGCGTCATCCCCGTCGTCGGCGCCGCGGGAGAGGTCAACCCCCTGCCGCGGACCCCGCTCGAGGTCGTCGGCGTCGCGGCCACGGGTGCCTGCGTGGGCGTGACGTTCGCGGTGGCATCGACGAGCAGCGTGCTCGCGGAATGGACGGACGATGCCCCCGGGGCGACGTGCACGGCCACTTTCACGCTGCGCGACGCGCAGGGCCGGACGACCGGCGGTGGCCGCGACGGTGCGCTCTTGCTCGATCTGCAGGGCTTCCCGCAGTCGCCGACGAGCGTGCGACAGGTCGCCTATGCCGATGGATCCGTCACCCTCCGGGTCGACCCGGGCGCCGCCAGCCAGGCATACCCGGCGCTGACCGAGTTCGTGGTCCGATCCTCGGCATCCGGATCCGGTTCCGGGTCGATCGTCGCGACGTGCTCGGTCGACGGGGTGTGCCCGAGCATCCCCGCGCCGAACGGCGTCGAGCGCACGTACGAGGTCGTCGCGGTCAACGGCATCGGCGAGTCGCGCAGGGGCGTCAGCACGGTCGCGTGGGCATACGACACGCCCGCGGCTCCGGGGTCGGTCTCGTGGGCTCCGATCGTCACCGGCGGCGAGGGCGGCCTGATCAGCCTCACGATCGAGGGGATCGACCAGGCGAAGACCGGTTCGGTGCAGATCGTCAGCGCGGCGGGCGAGACCGTGGTCGTCGACGTGCCGAGCGGTCGCGACACCGTGAGCGTTCCGTCGTTCCGGGTGGGGTCGAACACGTCCACGACGGTCGTCATCACCCCCCAGTCCCGGTTCCCGCTCCCTCCCGGACTCGCGGGCAGCACCTCGGGCGCGGCCGTCATGATCCAGGCGAACGGGATCGGCGCGCCCACGGGGATCGCCCTGACCCTCTCGTCGACGTCGGACGGTAACGGCACCTCCACGATCCGCGCCGAGGCCACCGCCGGATCGGGCGGCGACGAATCGACTCTGCGATTCGGCGTCTCGCGCGCGGACCAGACCTGCTCGCCGACGAGTGCGGACGGCTCGGCCGTCTTCACGGTTCCCGACGGCCTCGAGTACGCGTTCACCGCGTGTGCGGTGTCGCGATACTCCGGCAGCACCTTCGGGTCGGCTACCATCCAGCAGTCGGTGCGCGCCGTGCAGAGCGCCGCGCCGCCGCAGGGCTTCACGTTCGTCGTTTCGCCGACACCGGATGTCGGGACGAACGGCGCCCGGTGGGTCATCCGCGACCTTCCGTCCTCGAGCGAGGAGGCCCCGACCCTGAACGTGCCCCAGTTCGAGGGCGCGCCACCGAACCCGGTCTTCGATGTCGACCCCGGCATCCGCGTCCGCTACACGCACACCCAGTGGGGCACGTCGAGCGAGTGGGCTGCGGTCACGCCCGCGCCCGGAAGCGCGCCCTTCCAGGTGCAGGTCGCCTGGCAGGTCGCGTCCTGCGTCGGCGGCGAGCAGCTGCAGCTCACGGCTTCGTCGACCGGGGGACGCGCGGAGTTCTCGTCCGACATCAGGTCCGCCGTCTTCACGGATGAGGCGGGCAACACCCTCGCGTTCGACCCGGCCCTCGGGATCGTGCCGATCGGCGCGGTCTCGGTCCAAGGCATCGGCGTGACCGCCTCCTGGGACGCGCAGGGCTGGGGCCTCGAGCCGGCATCGGGCACCGTCGGCGGTGCCTGTACCCCGAACAATCCGGTGCCGCCCGCACCATGATCATCGAATCCCGATCCCCGAAGGAAGAGTCGTTCTCATGAGCGTGACGCAGGAGCAGGCCACGTGGTTCGCGGAGACGTTCTCGCACCTCGCCGACAACGTCGAGCGCGCCGTGCTCGGCAAGCGCCATGTCGTCGAGCTCGTGCTGACGGCGATGATCAGCGACGGGCACGTGCTGCTCGAGGATGTCCCGGGCACCGGCAAGACGTCTCTCGCACGCGCGCTCGGCCAGTCGGTGCAGGGCACCAACACGCGCATCCAGTTCACCCCGGACCTGCTTCCCGGCGACATCACCGGCATCACGGTCTACGACCAGAAGACGGGCGCCTTCGAATTCCACGCAGGCCCCGTTTTCGCCAACATCGTTCTCGCCGACGAGATCAACCGCGCGAGCCCGAAGACCCAGTCGGCCCTGCTGGAGGTCATGGAAGAGGGGAGCGTCACGATCGACGGCATCAGTCGCCCCGTCGGTGACCCCTTCCTCGTGATCGCCACGCAGAACCCGGTCGAGCAGGCCGGCACGTACCGTCTTCCCGAGGCGCAGCTGGATCGATTCCTGCTGAAGACCTCGCTCGGATACCCCGACCACGCTTCGACCGTCCGGATCCTGAGCGGAGCCGCGGTTCCGACCTCCGAGCTGACGGCGATCGTCGCTCCGCAGGCGCTCATCGGGATGGCGGACATCGCGAAAGACGTCTACATCGACGCGCTCGTCCTCGACTACATCGCTCGCCTCGTCGACGCGACCCGCTCCGCGGACCAGGTTCGCCTGGGCGTCAGCATCCGCGGTGCGCTCGGGTTGACGCACGTCAGCAAGACACGCGCGGCATCACGCGGCCGGACCTACGTGACTCCCGACGACGTGAAGTCGCTCGCGGTCGCCGTGCTGTCGCACCGCCTCATCCTGCACCCCGAGGCCGAATTCGACGGTGTCAGCCCCGAGTCGGTCATCGGTCAGGTTCTGCTCGACGTCGCCCCGCCGACCCAACGCGAGCCCGGATGACCGCACGCACCGACTCACCTCTCACCCGGACCTCGTCGTCGTCCGGGTCTGCCGCGCGCACCCGCGTCACGACGACCGCGCGCGGTGCGCGAGGCGCGCGCGCCGGCGTCTGGGCCGTGGAAGCGGGTCGTGCCGTCGGCGAGGGCGTCCGTGATGTCGTCGAGCGCGCGGGAGGGGCGATCATGCCGGCCGGATGGCTCGCGCTGGCCGCCGCGACGCTCGGCCTCGGTATCGGAGTCGCTTTCGGATGGGTCGAATGGATCGTCGCCGGCGCCGCGTCCCTCGTCATGCTCGCGCTCTGCGTTCCGTTCCTCTTCGGCGCGCGCGCGTACGACGTCGTGGTGCGCCTCGCCCACGAGCGCGTGGTGGTGGGCGGAGAGTTGACGGGCGAGATCGTGATCCGCAACCGTGGGCGCTCGACAGCGCTGCCCGGACTGCTCGATCTTCCCGTCGGCGATGGACTGGTCGAGCTGGGTGTTCCCCTCATGCGCGCCGGGCATTTCGTCGCACAACCCCTCACGATTCCCGCCGTCCGGCGCGGGATCATCACGGTCGGCCCGCCCACTGCGGTCCGCACGGATCCCGTCGGGCTCCTCCGCCGGGAACGGGCCTGGGACGATGTGCGCCGCGTGTACGTCCACCCGAGAACGGTCGCGGTGCCCTCGACGAGTGCTGGGCTGGTGCGCGATCTCGAGGGCCAGCCGACCCGTCGTCTCGTCGATGCCGACATGTCGTTTCACGCCATCCGTGAGTATGCGCCGGGTGACGCACGGCGACAGATCCACTGGAAGTCCACGGCGAAGACCGGCCAGCTCATGGTGCGCCAGTTCGAGGAGTCGCGACGGTCGCGGATGGCGGTGGTGCTCGGACTCTCCGAGAAGGAGTTCGCCGACGCGGACGAGTTCGAGCTCGCCGTCGGCGCCGCTGCATCGCTCGGCGTCCAGGCGGTGCGCGACGGCCGGGACCTGGACGTGGTCACGGGCGCCGAGATTCCGCGCGTCGTGCGCGGTCGGCTACGCGCCATCCGTGGCATCTCGGCGGCCTCGCCGCGCGCCCTCCTGGACGGGTTCTGCACCGTCGAAGTCCTCGAGCACACGATGCCGCTGGAGGGCATCTGTCGCCTGACAGCCGAGACGAAGAACGACCTCTCGATCGCCGTGATCGTGTGCGGTTCGCGCGTGACGACCGCGACCCTGCGTCGTGCGGCCCTCGCCTTCCCCGCGGACACGGCCGTGATCGCCGTCGTGTGCGACGAGCGCGCCCATCCACGGATGCAGGGCATCGGTGGATTCACGGTGCTCACGATCGGGGTGCTCGACGACCTCGCGAGCCTGATGCTGCGCGGAGCCGGCGCATGAGAGAGCGCGTGATCGAGCGGAAGGCGGGCGCGCGGATCGCGGCGGGCAGCCTCTATGTCGCCACGATCACGGTCCTCGCCGCCGTCGCCGCGTGGCCGATCTACCGTTCGCTGTCGTTCCTCATCCTCGTCCTGGCCGCAGTCGTCGCGGGCACAGCGATCGCCGCTACGGCGCGAGCGCTCCGCTGGCCGGCCTGGCTCACCGCGCTGATCGCGTTCGGCAGCTTGATGGTGCTCGGAGTCCCGGTCGCCGTGCCCTCGAGGATGACCTCCCTGCCCGAGGCCATCGCGGGCCTCGGTGAAGTGCTGTGGGGGAGCATCACCGCCTGGAAAGACCTGCTGACGGTCGAGCTGCCGGCGGGCGCCTATCGAAACCTGCTCGTTCCGGCGCTGATCGTGTTCCTCTTCGGGATCACGGCCGCGCTGCTTCTCGCGTGGCGTCGTCCACCGACCGCGGCGCTCGCGGTCCCGGTGGGGCTGGCGATGGTGGCCTTCGGGCTGCTGTTCGGCAGCCCGAGCGTGAGCGCCCCGCTCGTTCTCGGGGGACTCGCGTTCCCCGCGCCCGTCGAAACGGCCGTCGGCGCGCTCAGTCTGGTGGTGAGCCTCGTC
This sequence comes from Microbacterium sp. BR1, assembly GCF_002812725.1. Taxonomy (GTDB): domain Bacteria; phylum Actinomycetota; class Actinomycetes; order Actinomycetales; family Microbacteriaceae; genus Microbacterium. The sequence continues at coordinate 194,227 of NZ_NMUN01000002.1, forward strand.
TGGCTCGCCTGGCAGACGTACGAAGAGCGCTCGCGTGCACTCCGCCGCGCGGCATCCGCGAGCGGGGTGCGCCTCTCGCGCTCTCGCGGCGGGTCGGACGCCCGGCGGATGGTGCTCGGCGCCGGAATGATCGCCGTGTCCGTTGCGGTGGCGGCCGTGCTCGTGCCGGCCGTCGCTGAGGGCGCGGAGCGGACGGTGCTGCGCTCGGGCGTCGGACCCGATACGGCGCTGAGTACCGCCATCAGCCCCCTCACCCAATACCGCGGGAACTTCAGCGAACCGCGCTCCGGATCGGTGTTGTTCCGAGTCGAGAGGACCGACGGCGCCGCCGACCGCGTTCGGTTGGCGACGCTTTCGCACTACGACGGCGAGACCTACCGCGCCGTCGATCCGCGCGGGAACGTCGACGCCGGGCGCTACCTGCGGGTGCCCGCGCGCCTCGACGCGGGCGCGGGCGCGACGGTGACCGCGGACATCCGGATCGGTCAACTCACGGGCATCTGGCTGCCGACGCTCGGACGGGTGCAGTCCATCGCTTTCGAGGGCGCGCGGGCGAGCGCCCTCGCCGACTCGTTCTACTACAGCGGCGACGCCTGGGGCGGCATCCAGGTGGCCGACGGAGGGGTCCGGGCCGGCGATGCCTACACCGTCACGGCCGTCATGCCCTCGGGCGCGGAGTTGAGCCGGATCGATGCGCCCGGCGTCCCCGCCGATCAGGTCGAGGCGCCCGAATCGCTGCGCCGCTGGGTCGACGAACACGTCGAGGGACAGGGCGGCGCCGCGCTCGCCGGTCTCGTCGACCTGCTGCGCGGGCGAGGCTATCTCTCGCACGCCGTCTCGGTCGACCTCGAGGCGCCGCCGACGTGGTTGTCGGAGATGCCCGGCTACGTCTTCGAGTCGAGTGCGTCCGGGCATTCGCTCGCCCGTATCGACTCCCTCTTCCGTGCGCTCCTGGATCGAGAGGCGGAGGTGGGCGGCGCCGAACTGCCGCTCGTCGCGGCGATCGGTGACGACGAGCAGTTCTCGGTCGCGGTGGCGCTGATGGCCCGCGAGCTCGGGTTTCCCGCGCGCGTGGTCGTCGGTGCACGGCTCACATCCGACGACGGGCTGCGCACCTGCGACAGGGGCGCGTGCCGAGGCGGCGACATCGTCGCCTGGACGGAAGTGCAGTCGGCCACGGGCGACTGGGTGCCCATCGACGTCACGCCCCAGAGCGCCGTGGCACCCCAGACCGACCTGACCCTGCAGCGCGACCCCCAGAACGAGACGGAAGTGCGTCCCGAGAACGCGGAGGAGGTCGTGCCCCCGGATCCCGTGCAGCAGGATGCTCCTGCCGCCAACGATTCGGACGACGAGGCCGCCGCCGACCTCAGCGGCCTGTGGGCCGTGGTCCGGGTCTCGGGCATCGCCCTCGTGATCGCGGGCCTGCTCCTGGGCCCGTTCGGCGTGATCACGGCAGCGAAGGCGTTCCGCCGCCGTGCCCGTCGCCGGAGCGAAGACCCGGTCGTCCGCATCGTCGCGGGCTGGGACGAATACGTCGATGCCGCGGTCGACCACGGACAGCCGGCGCCGCGCACGCAGACCCGAGAAGAGACCGCGGCCGGCTTCGCCACCCCCCGCGGTATCCTGCTCGCGGACCGAGCGGATCGGGCCGTGTTCGCGAAGGACGCGGTGACGACGGCGGAGTCCGACGAGTTCTGGGGCATCGTCGAACAGGAGCGTCGCGTGTTCTCTCAGCGAGAGAGCGCATGGCGCCGTCTGATGGCGGCCGTATCGTTGAGATCGTTCACCCGGGAAATCTCGCCGAAGAGTGCCCCATCGGGCGCTTCACGTCGTCAGGAGAGGAGGTCGCGGCGCCGCGACGGCGGCTCGCGCCCATCATGAACACAACGGAATTGATCACGACCTCGCTGGTCGTCGCACTCGTCCTGTACCTCTGGGTCGCGCTCGGCCTCTCCGCCGTCTTCCGCAAGGCTGGGGAGCACCCCTGGCAGGCCTGGGTTCCGATCCTGAACACGGTCGTCTTCCTTCGTCTCGGAGGGCTCTCGCCCTGGCTCGTGCTGCTCGCGTTCGTCCCCGTCGTCGGCACGCTCGCGTTCTTCGTGGTCGCGATCATCGCCCTCCAGCGCATCAACCGGTCGTTCGGGTTGGGCGTGGGCATGACGGTCCTGGGCGCCTTGCTCTTCCCCGTGTGGGCCAGCATCGTCGGCTGGGGATCCGCGCGGTGGCTGCCCGGTTCGGCCGCGATCGCACCCGCTCGCCGCAGTGTCGGTGCTGACGCCGGGTGGGGCACACCCGATCCGTCGCCCCGCACGCCGTCGGCGACACCTGCCGACGGAGCGGTGCTCGGCTCGGTCTTCGGAGCCCACGGTCCCGCAGGTGGTCCCGAACTGCCACCGCGTCCCGCCCCTCCGACCATCGACGGGTATCCATCGGTCGTGCCGGTCCCGGTGGGGCGCGGCGGGGTGCCGCTGCGGTCGGCCGACTCCGCACGCGAGGCGCCGACGCTCCCGCCGGTGCCGACCTTCCGCTCGACGATGCAGGAAACCCCGGCCGCGTTCGCGACGGGGGACGGCGCGGGCGAGCCATCCGGCGTTCCCGCCCGCGCATTCCTGCACGCGACGCCCCCTCGGCGCTCCGCTCCGGGAACTCACGGCGCATCCGCCGACGATCTCGGTGTTCCCGGTTCCCGGCCCTCGTTCACACCGGAAGACATGGATGACACGGAGGGTGCGCGTCCCCAAGCCGAACCGCCCGTTTCGGCTCGGCCGTCGACCGAGCCCTGGGGTCCCGCGGCGTCCGCCGCGGTGCGCCCCGCGGCATTCCAGCCGTTCCTGGGTTCGTCGGAGCTGACCTACGAATCCTCGGCCGAGGTGTCGGCCGTGCAGGGGGCGCCGACCTCCGGTGCACCCCGTTCGGCGCGAACCTCGGTGTCGGCGCAGCACAGGCGTCCCGAGATTCCTGACAACGAGGCTCTCGACGAATCGTTCGACGAGACGATCGTCGCCGTGCGTCGCCGCACCGTATGGACGCTGGTGCCCACTCTCGGTGCGCCGATCCCGCTGACGGCCGACGTCGTGATCATCGGTCGTCGTCCCCATCGCGAGCCCGACTACGGTGATGCTCAGCTCGTTGCGATCCCGGATGAGACGCGCACGGTGTCGAAGACCCACGCGCGCATGGAGCTGACCGCAGACGGGTGGACGATCGTCGATCTCGACTCGACCAACGGGGTGATTCTGATCGGTGAGGACGGCGCCGAGAAGGATGCCCCGGCGGGTTGCCCCGAGCGACTCACCCCGCGCTTCCTGCTCGGTGATGCGGAGTTCGGGCTGCGGCGGGAGGGCGAGTGACCGGCACCCCCGTGCCGGGCGCCGACGGTGGTCCGGACGGTTCGATCGGCGACACGACCGTGCGTCGACCCCGCATTCCGTCCTCGCCCGAGGCGGCAGCGCTCGTGGAAGGGGACCAGGCGAACGACACCGTCGTCGTGCGTCGCGTATCGCGCGACCGCGGCGCTGCAGGGTCTCGCCCGCTGGGCGAGTCGTCGTCCCCTGGTCTCCAGGAGACGAGCACGGGGGCTGTCGCGGCTTACCCGAGCCGCGTCGCGGCGCCGGTGCGCGGCTCGCGCAGGACGCAGCCGCCGCCGACACACCGAGGCGGGGGCGACTCCCGTGTGCCGCTCCCACGGGTGGAGCATCCGCTTCCGGATGCCTCGGGCATCCGTCGCGCCGTCCGTGCCCGCGCGCGTCGCCGACTCGTCGCGGTCGTCGTCGCCATCGTCGCCCTGGTCGTGGTGCTCGCGGGCGCGCTCATCGCGCTGGTGTTCGCTGTCGGCGTCTGAGGGCCGACGGCACTCGTTTGACCCCGTGCCGAACCCCGGCGTATCATGGATGGGTGTGCGCTCGCGCGCGCCATGTGACGTGCCTCGGGTGCGGAGCGGTTCATCCGCGACGTGCTCTCGGCCCAACACAGGTCGCAGACGCCACATCTCAGGGAAGGGCCTGCGAACAGGTCACCCCCACGGCATACCCCCACCACACGCGGCAGTCATCTGGCGCGTCGGAGGGTCGACGTGAACCCGACAAGATCTCCGGATCGCGTCGGGCAGAGAACACGCTCGCTGTCACCGTGCAGCACCATCAAGGAGAAGAAGTGCCAACTATTCAGCAGTTGGTTCGCAAGGGACGGACGCCGAAGGTCGTTAAGACCAAGGCTCCCGCCCTGAAGGCGAACCCGCAGCAGCGCGGCGTCTGCACGCGCGTGTACACGACCACCCCCAAGAAGCCCAACTCGGCGATGCGCAAGGTCGCCCGTGTGAAGCTGTCGAACGGCACCGAGGTCACGGCGTACATCCCCGGCGAGGGACACAACCTGCAGGAGCACTCGATGGTGCTCGTGCGAGGCGGTCGTGTGAAGGACCTCCCCGGCGTGCGTTACAAGATCGTGCGTGGCGCTCTCGACACGCAGGCCGTCAAGAACCGTAAGCAGGCTCGTAGCCGCTACGGCGCGAAGAAGGGTTAAGCACCATGCCTCGTAAAGGCCCCGCCCCGAAGCGCCCCGTCGTCAACGACCCGGTATACGGCGCTCCGATCGTCACGCAGCTCGTGAACAAGATCCTCGTCGACGGCAAGAAGTCCCTCGCTGAGTCGATCGTCTACAACGCCCTCGCGGGCGTCGAGGCGAAGAACAGCCAGGACGCCGTCGCGACGCTCAAGAAGGCGCTCGACAACGTCCGTCCGACCCTCGAGGTCCGCAGCCGCCGCGTCGGTGGCTCGACCTACCAGGTCCCGGTCGAGGTCAAGCCGCACCGCGCCAACACCCTGGCGCTGCGCTGGCTCGTGAGCTACGCGAAGGGTCGTCGTGAGAAGACGATGACCGAGCGTCTGCAGAACGAAATCCTGGACGCCTCGAACGGCCTGGGTGCCGCGGTCAAGCGCCGCGAAGACACCCACAAGATGGCCGAGTCGAACCGCGCCTTCGCGCACTACCGCTGGTAACCCGCCGGCAGGTCCGGGGAGCGCGGCGATAGCCGAATGGTTCCCCGGACCTGCCGAAGGGTCCGCCCCCAGCACCTGGTCGCTCGGCCGAGCGACAAGCAGCCCGATCGACCGAGTCGAGAAGTAAGGACACCCCGTGGCACAAGACGTGCTCACCGACCTCACGAAGGTCCGCAACATCGGCATCATGGCCCACATCGATGCCGGCAAGACGACGACCACCGAGCGCATCCTGTTCTACACGGGCGTCAACCACAAGATCGGCGAGACGCACGACGGCGCCGCGACGACCGACTGGATGGAGCAGGAGCAAGAGCGTGGCATCACGATCACCTCCGCTGCCGTGACGTGCTTCTGGGAGAAGAACCAGATCAACATCATCGACACCCCCGGGCACGTCGACTTCACGGTCGAGGTGGAGCGTTCGCTCCGCGTGCTCGACGGTGCCGTCGCCGTCTTCGACGGCAAGGAGGGCGTCGAGCCCCAGTCCGAGACGGTGTGGCGTCAGGCCGACAAGTACGACGTTCCCCGCATCTGCTTCGTCAACAAGATGGACAAGCTGGGCGCGGACTTCTACTTCACGGTCGACACGATCATCAACCGTCTGAAGGCGAAGCCCCTCGTCATCCAGCTGCCAATCGGTGCCGAGAACGACTTCGTGGGCGTCATCGACCTCGTCTACATGCGCGCCCTGGTCTGGCCCGGCGATGCCAAGGGTGACGTGACCATGGGTGCCAAGTACGAGATCCAGGAGATCCCGGCCGACCTCGCAGACAAGGCCGCGGAGTACCGCGAGAAGCTGCTCGAGACCGTCGCCGAGTCCGACGAGGTTCTTCTGGAGAAGTACTTCGGTGGTGAGGAGCTCACGGTCGACGAGGTCAAGGGCGCCATCCGCAAGATGACGATCGCCTCCGAGGTCTACCCCGTGCTCTGCGGCTCGGCGTTCAAGAACCGCGGTGTGCAGCCGATGCTCGACGCGGTCGTGGACTACCTGCCCTCGCCCCTCGACGTCCCCGCCATCGAGGCGCGCGACCCGAAGGACGAAGAGAAGATCATCGAGCGTCACGCCGACAGCGAGGAGCCGTTCGCGGCCCTGGCGTTCAAGATCGTGACGCACCCGTTCTTCGGTCGCCTGACCTACATCCGCGTCTACTCGGGTCACCTCGACTCGGGTGCCCAGGTGGTCAACGCCACGAAGGGCAAGAAGGAGCGCATCGGGAAGATCTTCCAGATGCACGCCAACAAGGAGATGCCGGTCGACTCGGTCACCGCGGGTCACATCTACGCCGTCATCGGCCTCAAGGACACCACGACGGGCGACACGCTGTCGGATTCGCAGCACCAGGTCGTGCTCGAGTCGATGACGTTCCCCGAGCCGGTCATCGAGGTCGCGATCGAGCCGAAGACCAAGGCTGACCAGGAGAAGCTGGGCACCGCGATCCAGAAGCTCGCCGAAGAGGACCCGACGTTCCGCGTCGAGCAGAACGCCGAGACGGGCCAGACGGTCATCAAGGGCATGGGCGAGCTCCACCTCGACATCCTCGTCGACCGCATGAAGCGCGAGTTCAAGGTCGAGGCGAACGTCGGAAAGCCGCAGGTCGCGTACCGCGAGACGATCAAGAAGGCCGTCGAGCGTCACGATTACACGCACAAGAAGCAGACCGGTGGTTCGGGTCAGTTCGCCAAGATCCAGTTCGCGATCGAGCCGCTCGAGGTCACGGCCGAGACGACGTACGAGTTCGTGAACAAGGTCTCGGGTGGACGCATCCCGCGTGAGTACATCGCGCCGGTCGACCAGGGCTTCCAGGACGCCATGAACGTCGGCGTTCTCGCCGGCTACCCCATGGTGGGTGTCAAGGCGAGCCTGCTCGATGGTGCGTCACACGATGTCGACTCGTCGGAGATGGCGTTCAAGATCGCCGGCTCGATGGGCTTCAAGGAGGCCGTTCGCAAGGCGAACCCCGTCATCCTCGAACCGATCATGTCGGTCGAGGTGCGTACTCCCGAGGAGTACATGGGCGACGTCATCGGTGACCTCAACAGCCGCCGTGGACAGATCCAGTCGATGGAGGATGCCGCGGGCGTCAAGGTCGTGCGGGCGAACGTCCCGCTGTCCGAGATGTTCGGCTACATCGGTGACCTGCGCTCGAAGACTTCCGGTCGTGCCGTCTACTCCATGGAGTTCGACAGCTACGCCGAGGTACCGCGCGCGGTGGCCGACGAGATCGTCCAGAAGAACAAGGGCGAGTAGCTCGATTTCCGGCCCCTCGCCCGCCGGGGAATCGTCCTGAGCTTGTCGACGGGGCCGGTCCACAACTTCACACAGAATCACTTCAACTCTCTCTACTAAGCTGAGAACCAATCCCCGTAGAGAACCGGTCGCAATCCAGCGCCCGGAGGATCTACACGAATGTCCTAGGAGGACCCAGTGGCTAAGGCCAAGTTCGAGCGGACCAAGCCGCACGTGAACATCGGAACGATCGGTCACGTCGACCACGGCAAGACCACGCTCACCGCCGCAATCTCGAAGGTGCTCGCCGACAAGTACCCGTCGGCCACCAACGTGCAGCGTGACTTCGCGTCGATCGACTCCGCTCCCGAGGAGCGCCAGCGCGGCATCACGATCAACATCTCGCACGTCGAGTACGAGACCCCGAAGCGTCACTACGCGCACGTCGATGCACCGGGTCACGCCGACTACATCAAGAACATGATCACGGGTGCCGCCCAGATGGACGGCGCAATCCTCGTGGTCGCCGCGACCGACGGCCCGATGGCCCAGACGCGTGAGCACGTTCTGCTCGCCAAGCAGGTCGGCGTGCCGTACCTGATGGTCGCGCTCAACAAGTCGGACATGGTCGACGACGAAGAGATCCTGGAGCTCGTCGAGCTCGAGGTTCGCGAGCTGCTCTCGAGCCAGGACTTCGATGGCGACAACGCCCCGGTCGTTCGCGTCTCGGGCCTCAAGGCTCTCGAGGGCGACGAGAAGTGGGTCAACGCGATCGTCGAGCTCATGGAAGCCGTCGACGAGTCGATCCCCGACCCGGTGCGTGACAAGGACAAGCCGTTCCTCATGCCCGTCGAGGACGTCTTCACCATCACCGGCCGTGGCACCGTCGTGACGGGCCGCGCCGAGCGCGGTACCCTCGCGATCAACTCCGAGGTCGAGATCGTGGGTCTGCGCCCGACGCAGAAGACGATCGTCACCGGTATCGAGATGTTCCACAAGCAGCTCGACGAGGCCTGGGCCGGCGAGAACTGTGGTCTGCTCCTGCGCGGCACCAAGCGTGACGACGTCGAGCGCGGCCAGGTCATCGTGAAGCCGGGCTCGGTCACGCCCCACACCAACTTCGAGGGCACGGCGTACATCCTGTCCAAGGAGGAGGGTGGCCGTCACAACCCCTTCTACACGAACTACCGCCCGCAGTTCTACTTCCGCACCACCGACGTCACCGGCGTCATCTCGCTGCCCGAGGGCACCGAGATGGTCATGCCCGGTGACACCACCGACATGACGGTCGAGCTGATCCAGCCGATCGCCCTCGAGGATGGCCTCGGCTTCGCGATCCGTGAGGGTGGCCGCACCGTCGGCGCCGGAACGGTCACGAAGATCCTGAAGTAACACCTGCTTGCCAAGAAGTGCCCCTCGACCTCGGTCGGGGGGCACTTCTGCGTTTCGGCGGGCTGGATGTCGCGGCCGCGCCGGAGGAAGATGGATGACGGGTGCGCCCGCGTGGGCGCCAGAGGAGGACACCGTGGGCGTCGACGACATCGTCAATAAGGGCAAGCAGATGTTCGAGCAGAACCGCGACAAGATCGAACAGGCTCTCAAGAGCGAGAAGGCCGAGGACGTCAGCGACGAGTTCCTCGCGGGCGCCGCCGACGCGATCAAGAAGGTCGTTCCCGAAGAGCACCACGCGAAGGTCGACGAGACGCGCGACAACGTCGACAAGCACATCGGCAACCAGTAGCGCCGGCTCAGCCGTCTGGGGTGTCCCACTTCGCCCCGGAAATTTGTCGGGTTCGCGCGAGAGAGTGGGACGCGCCCCACACGCATGTCCCACTTTCCACCGTTACCCGGCGCGCTTACCGGCCCAAAGCGGGACACGGAGCCAACAAAGTGGGACATGGGTCGCGGAGTTCGGCGTGGTGGTCATGCGATCGGCCCGGCCATCTCCGCGCGACACGCCGTCGACGACACGCCCGAGTTTGCGACACGCCCGGGCGACACGTAGACTAGTCCAGTTCCACATTCCGGCGTGCCATATGGTGCGCGCAGGATCACTGCCAGGCAGTGCATAGTCCGCGCGGAAGCGCAGGACTAGGCCGCGGGCAGCAGAACAATCCACAGGCCCAGCCGCACATGCGCAGCCGCGAAAGCGGGATTCGCACGCGTGCGTGCGGGGCGGTGATCCGGATGCTCAGGCATCCGGTGTGACATCAGAACAGCGGTGCAGCAGAAAGTGCCAGAGGCGCGCAAGCGTCACATGCGTCCAATGCGTCCGGAGAGATCCGGGAACCGTACGACGCGATATAGAGAGTGAGCAGACAATGGCGGGACAAAAGATCCGCATTCGCCTGAAGTCGTATGACCACGAGGTCATCGACACGTCGGCGCGGAAGATCGTCGACACCGTGACCCGTGCGGGAGCAACCGTCGTGGGCCCCGTGCCCCTTCCGACGGAGAAGAACGTGATCGCAGTCATCCGTTCTCCCCACAAGTACAAGGACAGCCGCGAGCACTTCGAGATGCGCACCCACAAGCGTCTGATCGACATCATCGACCCGACGCCCAAGGCCGTCGACTCGCTGATGCGTCTCGACCTGCCGGCCGATGTCAACATCGAGATCAAGCTCTGAGGACGACATGGCTGACATCAACAACAAGATTTCGAAGGGACTGCTGGGCACCAAGCTCGGCATGACCCAGGTATGGAACGAGCAGGGCAAGCTCATCCCCGTCACGGTGATCGAGCTCGCACCCAACGTCGTCACCCAGATCCGCACGCCCGAGAAGGACGGTTACAACGCCGTCCAGATCGCGTACGGGCAGATCGACCCGCGCAAGGTGAACAAGCCCCAGACGGCTCACTTCGAGGCCGCGGGCGTCACTCCCCGTCGTCACCTCACCGAGATCCGCACCGCGGACGCCTCTGACTACTCACTCGGTCAGGAGCTCACCGCAGAGGGCACGTTCGAGGCCGGCCAGCTCGTCGACGTCGTCGGCACGAGCAAGGGCAAGGGCTTCGCCGGTGTCATGAAGCGTCACAACTTCAAGGGCGTCTCGGCATCGCACGGTTCGCACCGCAACCACCGCAAGCCCGGCTCGATCGGCGCCTCGTCGACCCCGAGCCGTGTCTTCAAGGGCATGCGCATGGCCGGCCGTATGGGCGGCGAGCGCGTGACCGTCATGAACCTCACGGTGCACGCCGTCGACGCCGAGAAGGGTCTGCTGCTCGTCAAGGGCGCCGTCCCCGGCGCGCGCGGCCGCATCGTCTACGTCCGCAACGCAGTGAAGGGGGCTTGAGCAGATGACTGACTCGACTCTCGCGCTCGACGTGCGGGGTACCGACGGCAAGAAGGCCGGTTCCGTGAACCTGCCCGCCGAGGTCTTCGACGTCAAGACGAACATTCCTCTCATCCACCAGGTCGTCGTCGCGCAGCGCGCGGCGGCTCGCCAGGGCACCCACTCGACCAAGCGTCGTGGCGAGGTCTCGGGCGCCGGCCGCAAGCCCTTCAAGCAGAAGGGCACGGGTAACGCCCGTCAGGGCTCGATCCGCGCGCCGCACATGACCGGTGGTGGCATCGTCCACGGGCCGAAGCCGCGCGACTACGCGCAGCGCACGCCCAAGAAGATGATCGCCGCAGCGCTCCGCGGAGCCCTCAGCGATCGTGCGCGCGGCAACCGCCTGCACGTCGTCGAGTCGCTCGGTGTCGCCGGCGCCCCGTCGACGAAGGCCGCGGCGACGTACCTCGCCACGGTCGCGCCGACCAAGAACGTCCTGGTCGTCATCGAGCGTGACGACGAGATCAGCATCAAGAGCATCCGCAACCTCGCGTATGTCCACGTGCTGACGTTCGACCAGCTCAACGCGTACGACGTGCTCGTCTCGGACGACATCGTCTTCACCAAGGCCGCCTTCGACGCGTTCGTCGCATCCAAGACGGTCTCCACCACGGAGGTCTCGGCATGAGCGCCCTGAACAGTGCCCTGAACAAGGACCCGCGCGACGTCATCCTGAAGCCGGTCGTCTCGGAGAAGAGCTACGGGCTCATCGACGAGGGCAAGTACACGTTCCTCGTGGACCCCCGCGCCGACAAGACCGAGATCAAGCTGGCCGTCGAGAAGATCTTCGGTGTGAAGGTCGCCTCGGTCAACACGATCAACCGCGTGGGCAAGGCCCGCCGCACCCGCTTCGGCACCGGCCGCCGCAAGGACACCAAGCGCGCCATCGTCACGCTGAAGTCGGGCACCATCGACATCTTCACGGCAGTCGGCTGACGGTCGGGATAGGGACGAGACACCATGGCAATTCGCAAGTACAAGCCCACGACCCCCGGTCGACGCGGCTCGTCGGTCTCCGACTTCGCCGAGATCACGCGCTCGACGCCGGAGAAGTCGCTGCTGCGCCCGCTCTCCAAGACGGGTGGCCGCAACAACCAGGGCCGCATCACCACGCGCCACATCGGTGGTGGACACAAGCGTCAGTACCGCGTCATCGACTTCCGTCGTCACGACAAGGACGGTATCGACGCGAAGGTCGCTCACATCGAGTACGACCCCAACCGCACGGCACGCATCGCGCTGCTGCACTACGCGGACGGCGAGAAGCGCTACATCATCGCTCCGAACAAGCTGTCGCAGGGTGACATCGTCGAGTCGGGTTCCGGCGCCGACATCAAGCCCGGCAACAACCTGCCGCTGCGTAACATCCCGACCGGTACGGTCATCCACGCCATCGAGCTCCGCCCCGGTGGCGGCGCGAAGATGGCCCGTTCGGCGGGCGTCTCCGTGCGTCTCGTGGCGAAGGATGGCCCGTACGCTCAGCTGCGTCTGCCCTCGGGCGAGATCCGCAACGTCGATGCGCGCTGCCGCGCGACGATCGGCGAGGTCGGCAACGCCGAGCAGTCGAACATCAACTGGGGCAAGGCCGGCCGCAACCGCTGGAAGGGCATCCGCCCGACCGTTCGTGGTGTCGCGATGAACCCCGTCGACCACCCGCACGGTGGTGGTGAGGGTAAGACGTCCGGTGGACGTCACCCGGTTTCGCCGTGGGGTCAGGCCGAAGGCCGCACCCGGCACGCCAACAAGGAGAGCGACAAGCTCATCGTCCGCCGCCGCACGGCCGGCAAGAAGCGCAAGTAGGTAGGAACAGAAGATGCCACGCAGTCTCAAGAAGGGCCCCTTCGTCGACGAGCACCTGCTTCGCAAGGTTGTCGTCCAGAACGATTCGGGTTCCAAGAACGTCATCAAGACCTGGTCACGCCGGTCGATGATCGTGCCGGCCATGCTCGGCCACACGATTGCCGTCCACGACGGTCGCAAGCACATCCCCGTGTTCGTGACCGAGACCATGGTCGGCCACAAGTTGGGCGAATTCGCCCCGACCCGCACCTTCCGCGGCCACGAGAAGGACGACAAGAAGGGCCGTCGCCGCTGAGGCGGCGACAGAGGAGAGAGAAATGGTGGAGTCCATCGCACGCGTGCGACACATCCGCGTGACCCCTCAGAAGGCTCGTCGTGTCATCGCACTCATCAAGGGGAAGCAGGCCGAAGAGGCCCTCGCGATCCTGAAGTTCGCGCCGCAGTCGGCGTCGGAGCCCGTATCGAAGCTCGTCGCCTCGGCGATGGCCAACGCGCGGGTCAAGGCGGACAAGGACGGCGAGTTCCTCGACGACCGCGACCTGTACGTCGCGAACGTCTACGTCGACGAGGGCACGACGCTCAAGCGTTTCCGCCCCCGCGCACAGGGCCGCGCATTCCAGATCAAGAAGCGCACGAGCCACATCACGGTCGTGCTCGCGACGCCCGTGGCCGCTGACGCCCCGGCGTCCGCCAAGACCAAGAAGGCGAGCAAGTAATGGGACAGAAAGTCAACCCGTACGGCTTCCGCCTCGGGATCACCACGGACCACGTGTCCCGTTGGTTCTCGGACTCGACCAAGGTCGGCCAGCGTTACGCCGACTACGTCGCCGAGGACATCCGGATCCGTAAGCTCCTGCAGGTCTCGCTCGACCGTGCCGGCGTCAGCCGCATCGAGATCGAGCGCACCCGCGACCGCGTCCGCGTCGACATCCACACCGCCCGCCCGGGCATCGTGATCGGTCGTCGTGGTGCTGAGGCCGAGCGCATCCGCACCGACCTCGAGAAGCTCACGGGCAAGCAGATCCAGCTGAACATCCTCGAGGTCAAGAACCCCGAGGCCGACGCTCAGCTGGTCGCCCAGGGCATCGCCGAGCAGCTCACGGGTCGTGTGGCGTTCCGCCGCGCGATGCGCAAGGGTCTCCAGGGCGCGCAGCGCGCCGGAGCCAAGGGCGTCCGTATCCAGGTCTCGGGTCGCCTCGGCGGCGCGGAGATGAGCCGTTCGGAGTTCTACCGCGAGGGTCGCGTACCCCTGCACACGCTCCGCGCCAACATCGACTACGGCTTCTACGAGGCCAAGACGACGTTCGGCCGCATCGGCGTGAAGGTCTGGATCTACAAGGGTGACCTCACCAACAAGGAGCTCGCTCGCGAGCAGGCCAACGCCCCCAAGGCGCCCCGTGGCCGCGATGACCGTGGTGGCGACCGTCGCCGTGGTCCGCGCAACGACGCCCCCGTCGCAGAAGGAGCGTCTGCCTGATGCTTATTCCCCGCAAGGTCAAGTACCGCAAGCAGCACCACCCCGGCCGTTCGGGTCAGGCCACCGGAGGCACCGAGGTTTCCTTCGGTGAGTTCGGCATCCAGGCCCTCACGCCCGCTTACGTGACGAACCGTCAGATCGAGTCCGCTCGTATCGCGATGACCCGTCACATCAAGCGTGGTGGAAAGGTCTGGATCAACATCTACCCGGACCGTCCGCTCACCAAGAAGCCGGCCGAAACCCGAATGGGTTCCGGTAAGGGTTCGCCGGAGTGGTGGGTTGCCAACGTCAAGCCGGGTCGCGTCCTCTTCGAGGTCGCCGGCGTCAGCGAGGAGCTCGCCCGCGAGGCACTGACCCGTGCCATCCACAAGCTGCCCCTGAAGGCACGCATCATCAAGCGCGAGGAAGGCGACGCGTAATGGCTATCGGTACCAAGGAGCTCAGCCCGTCTGAGCTCGACACGATGGAAGACCACCGCCTCGTCGAGGAGCTGCGCAAGGCCAAGGAAGAGCTGTTCAACCTGCGCTTCCAGTCGGCCACCGGCCAGCTCGAGAGCCACGGCCGCATCCGCGCCGTCAAGCGCGACATCGCGCGGCTCTACACCGTCATCCGTGAGCGCGAGCTCGGCATCCGTGCCACGCCCGCACCCGCTGAGGTAGCGACGAAGGCCAAGAAGACGAAGGCGAAGAAGACCGAGGATGCCTCGGCCGGCGCCGAAGGAGAGGCTGAGTAATGGCCACCGAGAAGGCAACTGAGACCAAGGCTGCCAAGCCTGCCGCCAAGAAGGCACCCGCCAAGGCCGCCGCACCGAAGGCCGCTCAGGCCGAGGTCGTGGAGCCCGCGGCTGCCGTCCAGGCATCGGGACACGAGTCGTCCGCACACGACGTGCGCGACGCCGCGGCCCGTGGTTACCGCAAGTCGCGTCGTGGCTACGTCACGAGCGACCGCATGGACAAGACGATCGTCGTCGAGGTCGAAGACCGCGTGAAGCACCCGCTTTACGGCAAGGTCATCCGCCGCACGTCGAAGGTCAAGGTCCACGACGAGGCGAACTCCGCCGGAATCGGCGACCTGGTCGTCATCAACGAGACCCGCCCGCTCAGCGCCACCAAGCGCTGGCGCCTGGTCGAGATCCTCGAGAAGGCCAAGTAGGCCCTCGGCCCACTTGGAACCCAAGGAGTAAGAAGTGATTCAGCAGGAATCCCGCGTCAAGGTCGCCGATAACACCGGTGCCAAGGAGCTGCTCACGATCCGTGTGCTCGGTGGCTCGAAGCGCCGCTATGCGGGCCTCGGCGACACGATCGTGGCGACCGTCAAGGACGCCATCCCCGGCGGAAACGTCAAGAAGGGCGATGTCGTCAAGGCGGTCATCGTCCGTACCGTCAAGGAGACCCGTCGTCCCGACGGTTCCTACATCAAGTTCGACGAGAACGCCGCCGTCATCCTGAAGGCAGACGGGGAGCCCCGCGGCACCCGCATCTTCGGACCGGTCGGCCGCGAGCTTCGTGACCGCAAGTTCATGAAGATCGTCTCGCTCGCACCGGAGGTGATCTGATCATGGCCAACATCAAAAAGGGTGATCTCGTACAGGTCATCACGGGCGCCAAGCCCGAGCGTGGCGGAGACCGCGGTAAGCAGGGCAAGGTCCTCGAGGTGCTGACCGAGCGCAATCGTGTGATCGTGGAGGGCGTCAACTACGTCACCAAGCACACGCGCGTCGGCCAGACCCAGCGCGGCACCAAGACCGGTGGTCTCGAGACCCTCGAAGCCCCCATCCACATCTCCAACGTCGCCCTCGTCGACCCCGAGACGAAGAAGCCGACCCGCGTCGGTCACCGCGTCGAGGAGCGGACGAAGGATGGCGTGAAGCGCACCGTGCGCGTCCGCTACGCGAAGAAGTCAGGTAAGGACCTCTGATGAGCACCACCACTGCCGCGCCCGCTGGCAAAATCCAGCCGCGCCTGAAGCAGAAGTACCAGGCCGAGATCAAGAAGGCTCTTCAGGAAGAGTTCGGGTACGCCAACGTCAACCAGATCCCCGGTCTGGTCAAGGTTGTCGTGAACACCGGTGTCGGCGAAGCCGCGCGTGACAGCAAGGTGATGGACGGTGCGGTCGACGACCTCACCCGCATCACCGGCCAGAAGCCGCTCGTGACGAAGGCCCGCAAGTCGATCGCCCAGTTCAAGCTGCGCGAGGGTCAGCCCATCGGCGCCCACGTCACGCTGCGTGGCGACCGTGCCTGGGAGTTCGTCGACCGTCTCGTGACGCTCGCCCTGCCCCGTATCCGCGACTTCCGCGGTCTGTCGTCCAAGCAGTTCGACGGCAACGGCAACTACACCTTCGGTCTTCAGGAACAGTCCGTGTTCCACGAGATCGACCAGGACCGGATCGACCGCGTCCGTGGTTTCGACATCACCGTCGTCACCACGGCGAAGTCGGATGACGAGGGTCGTGCACTTCTGCGTCACCTCGGCTTCCCGTTCCGCGCCGAGGCGTAAGACTCCATAACACCACCACAGGTCGTCTGCCTTGCACAGGCATCCGAAACCTGGTGAACGAAGGAAACAAACACATGACAATGACAGACCCGGTCGCAGACATGCTGACCCGGCTGCGCAACGCGAACTCGGCGCACCACGATTCCGTGAGCCTGCCGAGCTCCAAGCTCAAGTCGCACATCGCCGAGATCCTCAAGCGTGAGGGTTACATCGCCGAGTGGGAGATCGAGGACGCCCGCGTGGGCCAGACGCTCACCATGACGCTGAAGTACGGCCCGAACCGCGAGCGCTCCATTGCGGGCATCAAGCGCGTTTCGAAGCCCGGTCTGCGCGTTTACGCGAAGTCCAGCGAGATCCCCCGCGTTCTCGGTGGCCTCGGCGTTGCCATCCTGTCCACCTCCTCCGGTCTTCTCACCGACCGTCAGGCAGAGCAGAAGGGCGTGGGTGGGGAAGTCCTCGCCTACGTTTGGTGATCCTCGATGTCACGTATTGGAAGACTGCCCATCGACATCCCCACGGACGTCACCGTCACGGTGACCGGTCGGGACGTTTCGGTCAAGGGACCCAAGGGTGAGCTCGGCCTGACGATCGCTCGTCCGATCGAGGTCGTCGTCGAAGAGAACCAGGTCGTCGTGTCGCGTCCGGACGACGAGCGGGAATCGCGTTCGCTGCACGGACTCACGCGCACCCTCATCGCCAACAACATCGTCGGCGTCACCACGGGCTACACCAAGGGCCTCGAGGTCGTCGGCACGGGTTACCGCGTCGCACAGAAGGGCGGCTCGGTCGAGTTCGCCCTCGGCTTCTCGCACCCCGTCCTGGTCGAGCCCCCCGCGGGCATCACGTTCACGGTCGAGGGCAACAACAAGGTCACCGTGAGCGGCATCGACAAGCAGGCCGTCGGCGAAGCCGCGGCCAACATCCGCAAGATTCGCAAGCCCGAGCCCTACAAGGGCAAGGGTGTGCGCTACGCCGGCGAGGTCGTGCGTCGCAAGGCCGGAAAGAGTGGTAAGTAACCATGGCTCTTAAGTCGAAGTCAGACGCTCGTTCGCGTCGCCATGCCCGCCTTCGTAAGAAGGTCGTCGGCACCGAGCTGCGCCCGCGTCTCGTCGTGACCCGCTCCGCACGCCACGTGTTCGTCCAGGTCGTCGATGACGCCAAGGGCCACACCGTCGCGTCGGCATCCACCCTCGAAGCGGACCTGCGTTCGTTCGACGGTGACAAGACCGCCAAGGCGCGCAAGGTCGGCGAACTCGTCGCCGAGCGTGCGAAGGCTGCCGGCATCGAGGATGTCGTGTTCGACCGTGGCGGCAACCGCTACGCCGGCCGCGTCGCTGCGATCGCCGACGGCGCCCGCGAAGGGGGACTGAACCTGTGAGTGACAACAAGGAGACCGAAGTGGCAGCGACTGCCGAGCAGGCCGCGCCCGAGGCGACGGCTGCTGCAACCGAGGCGCCGGCCGAGCGTGAGCGCGAGCCGCGTCGCGGTGGCCGCGAGCGCAACGCCAACCAGCGTGACCGCGGTTCGCGTGATGCCGACAAGAGCCAGTTCCTGGAGCGCGTCGTCACCATCAACCGCGTGTCGAAGGTCGTCAAGGGTGGTCGTCGCTTCAGCTTCACCGCTCTCGTGATCGTCGGAGACGGCAACGGACTCGTCGGCGTTGGATACGGCAAGGCGCGCGAGGTGCCGCTGGCCATCTCCAAGGGTGTCGAAGAGGCGAAGCGGAACTTCTTCCGCGTTCCCCGCGTCGACAAGACGATCCCGCACCCCGTGCAGGGTGAGGCAGCAGCGGGCGTCGTCCTGCTCCGCCCCGCCGCCGCCGGTACCGGTGTTATCGCGGGCGGTCCCGTCCGCGCCGTACTCGAGTGCGCCGGCATCCACGATGTCCTGTCGAAGTCGCTCGGCTCGTCGAACACGATCAACATCGTGCACGCGACGGTCGCCGCGCTGAAGCAGCTCGAGGAGCCGCGCGCCGTCGCCGCACGTCGTGGCCTGGACTTCGATCAGGTCGCCCCCGCGCGCCTGGTTCGTGCCGAGGCCGACGCCGCTGCGGCAGCAAAGGCAGGTGCATGATGGCTGCACGACTGAAGGTCACGCAGATCAAGTCCAAGGTGAGTGAGAAGCAGTACCAGCGCGACACGCTGCGTAGCCTCGGCCTCAAGCGGATCGGCGACTCGGTCGTCCGTCCCGACGACGCCCAGAACCGTGGTTATGTCAACACGGTTGCTCACCTCGTGAAGGTTGAGGAGATCGACTAATGGCTGACAAGGACAACACGGCCGAGGCCGCAGAGCCCCAGAAGGCTGCGGCCGCCAAGAAGGCGCCCGCCGCCAAGGCTGCACCGAAGGCTGCCAAGGCTCCGGCCGAGAAGCCTGCTGCTGAGAAGGCGCCCGCAAAGGCTCCGGCCAAGGCATCCGCTGCCAAGGCTTCGGCTTCCGCCGACGCCCCGAAGGCTGCGACGGCCAAGGCCCCCGCGAAGAAGACGCCCGTCCAGGACGACGCTCCGGCGTCGCGCCCCGGCGTGTTGAAGGTCCACCACCTTCGTCCCGTCCCGGGAGCCAACAAGCCGAAGACCCGTGTGGGTCGCGGTGAAGGCTCGAAGGGCAAGACGGCCGGTCGTGGCACGAAGGGCACCAAGGCCCGCAACACCGTGCGCGTCGGCTTCGAGGGTGGGCAGATGCCTCTGCACATGCGTACCCCGAAGCTGCGCGGGTTCAAGAACCCGTTCCGCGTCGAGTACCAGGTCGTCAACCTGGAGAAGCTCGCGGAGCTCTACCCGAAGGGTGGCGACGTCACCGTCGCCGACCTCGTGGCCAAGGGCGCCGTTCGCAAGAACGAGAAGGTCAAGGTGCTGGGTGACGGCGACATCGGCGTCAAGCTCACCGTGACCGTCGACAAGGTCTCCGGCTCGGCCGAGCAGAAGATCGTCGCGGCCGGCGGTAGCGTCAAGTAGTTCGGACGAACTGTTCTCAAACAGGGGGTCGGAGGCATCCTCCGGCCCCCTGTTTCCGTTCCCGGGACACATCACTCGTCGTAGCGGATCTCGGGCATGGGCCGCTCGCGGTGACAGCCTGGGCTAACCTAATGTTTGGCCCGCCCGCGGGCATCTCCCTTCCCTTCAGGAGGATCCTTCTTGTTCAGCGCTATCGCGCGCATCTTCCGGACACCCGACCTGCGCCGGAAGATCGCCTTCACCTTGGGCATCATCGTGCTCTATCGGCTGGGTGCTCATGTGCCGACGCCGTTCGTCGACTTCGCGAACGTGCAGTCCTGCATCGGGCAGAACCAGGGCATGGAGGGCCTCCTCTCCCTCGTCAACCTGTTCTCGGGCGGCGCCCTGCTGCAGTTGTCGATCTTCGCGCTGGGCGTCATGCCCTACATCACCGCGACGATCATCACGCAGCTGCTGCGCGTCGTCATCCCGCACTTCGAGACCCTCTACAAAGAGGGCCAGGCCGGACAGGCGCGTCTGACGCAGTACACGCGCTACCTGACCATCGCGCTCGCGCTGCTGCAGTCGACGACGCTCGTCACGGTTGCGCGCAGCGGCCAGCTCTTCGGCAACACGGGTGTTGCCGCCTGTGACAACCTGCTGACGAACGTCGCGTGGTGGGCCCAGCTGCTCATGATCATCACGATGACCGCCGGTACCGGCCTGATCATGTGGTTCGCCGAGCTCGTCACCGAGCGCGGTGTGGGCAATGGCATGTCCCTCCTGATCTTCACCTCGATCGCCGCGACGTTCCCTGCCGCCATGTGGTCGATCTGGCAGGCACGTGGCTTCGAGACCTTCCTTCTCGTTCTCGCTGTCGGCATCGTGGTGGTAGCGCTGGTGGTGTTCGTCGAACAGTCGCAGCGGCGTATCCCGGTGCAGTATGCGAAGCGGATGGTGGGGCGTCGAACGTACGGCGGCACCAACACCTACATCCCGATCAAGGTCAACATGGCCGGTGTGGTGCCGGTCATCTTCGCCTCGTCGCTGCTGTACATCCCGGCGCTGCTCGCGCAGTTCAACCAGCCGGCCGCAGGTCAAGAGCCCGCGGCCTGGGTCGTCTGGATCTCGCAGAACCTCACCACGGGGGACCACCCGCTCTACATGGCGGTGTACTTCTTCCTGATCATCGGCTTCACGTACTTCTACGTCGCCATCACGTTCAACCCCGTCGAGGTCGCCGACAACATGAAGCGCTACGGCGGCTTCATCCCCGGCATCCGCGCGGGTCGGCCGACGGCCGAGTATCTGGACTACGTCCTCACCCGCATCACGCTTCCCGGCTCGATCTACCTCGGTCTGATCGCGCTGCTCCCGCTCATCGCGCTAGCCACGGTCGGCGCAAACCAGAACTTCCCGTTCGGCGGCGCATCGATCCTGATCATCGTCGGGGTCGGTCTCGAGACGGTGAAGCAGATCGACGCGCAGCTGCAGCAGCGCCACTACGAAGGGCTGCTCCGATGACCACCACCCGCCTGCTGATCGTCGGACCGCAGGGATCCGGCAAGGGTACGCAGGGCGTCCGGATCGCGGAGGCCTACGACATCCCCGTCGTGTCGACGGGAGACGTCTTCCGGGCGAACATCAAGGACGGTACGGAGCTCGGTCAGCGTGTGCAGCAGATCGTGGAACAGGGTCGCCTCGTTCCCGACGAGTTGACGAGCGAGATCGTGCGCGATCGCCTGGCGCAGCCCGATGCGGCGGCCGGATTCCTGTTGGACGGCTATCCGCGAAACCTCGGCCAGGTCGCGCATCTCGACGACTTCCTCGCCAGCCGCGACGAGTCCCTCGACGCCGTGATCGAACTGCGCGTTCCGCGGACCGAGAGCATCGCGCGTCTCGGACTGCGCGCCGCGCAGGAGGGTCGTTCGGATGACACCGACGACGTCATCGCGCACCGCCTCGACATCTACGAGAACGAAACGGCACCGATCCTCGACGTTTACGGCGAGCGGGGCATCGTCGCGACGATCGACGGTGTCGGAACGCTCGACGAGATCACCGGCCGCATCTTCGCCGCGCTCGAGGCCCGCGGGCTCGTTCGCCGCAACGCCTGACGTGTCGCTGCGGCGCTCGATCTACAAGACCCCCGCGCAGTTGCGGGCGATGGTGCAACCCGGGCTCATCACGGCGCGTGCCCTGGACGCCGTGCGCGAGCTCGTCGTCCCCGGGGTGACGACGCTCGAACTGGATGCGGAGGCATCCCGCGTCATCACGGCGGCCGGCGCGAAGTCGAACTTCCAGATGGTGCGCGGCTACCGGCACACGATCTGCACGTCGGTCAACGGGCAGGTCGTGCACGGTATCCCGGGCGATCGCGTTGTGGAGGCCGGAGACATCTTGTCGGTGGATGCGGGCGCCGAATACCAGGGATGGAACGGCGATTCCGCGTTCACGATCGTTCTGCCCGATCCCTCACGCCCCGAGCTCGTCGCCGCACGTGAGGAGCTCTCTCGGGTGACCGAGGGGTCGCTCTGGGCGGGGATCGCCGCCCTCGCGTCGGCACGGCATGTGAACGAGGTCGGAGCCGCGATTCAGGACTACGTGGATGCGCAGGGGGATTACGGCATCCTCGCCGACTACGTCGGGCACGGCATCGGGCGGAAGATGCACGAGTCGCCGTCGGTTTTCAACTACCGCGTGAGCGACGCAGGCCCCGCGGTTCGACCGGGTCTGGTGCTCGCGATCGAGCCCATGGTGGTCGCGGGTTCGCCCGAGACGCTCGTCGAGGACGACGACTGGACGGTGTCGACGGTTGACGGTTCAGCCGGCTCACACTGGGAACATAGCGTCGCCGTGCATGATGGGGGCATCTGGGTGCTGACGGCACCCGACGGCGGGGCCGCGGGCCTGGCCGCGTTCGGGATCGAACCTCGGCCGATCGGCTGAGGCGGAAGTAGGAGCACGCAATGATGGCCACTGCTGGCAAGCGCACGAACTGGTTCGCGATCTGGGTGAGCGTCGCCGTGGTCGCGGTCGTCGTGGTGGCGGGTGTCGCCGTCGTTCTCATCAACAACGCGGCGTCGGACCCCGGCCCGGCGCCCGAGGCCGCCATCGTCAACACCGAGACCGGTGCGATCTCGGTCGGGGACGGTCCGGACGTCGTCGCGACCTACATCGACTTCATGTGCCCGATCTGCAAGCAGTTCGAGGGGGTCTACGGCGAGACGCTCAACAAGCTCGTCGCCGACGGGTCGATCACGCTCGAGTACCACCCCGTCGCGATCCTGGACAGCAGGTCGCAGGGCACCGCGTTCTCGACGCGCGCGGCGAACGCGCTGTACTGCGTCGCGGTCACGACGCCCCAGGCGGTCACGCCGTTCGTCACCGCCATGTACGCGAAACAGCCCGCCGAGGGCACGCCGGGACTCACGGACGACGAGATCATCTCGATTGCGACGGATGCCGGGGCGGGGGACATCGCGTCGTGCGTCACCGACCGCACCTACGGTGGCTTCGTCACGACGCAGACGAAGACGATCCCCCGGAACTCCCAGGGCCAAGCCGGCACCCCCACCGCCACATTCAACGGCGAGCGGATCGATCTGACCGGTGATCCGCAGGTTGATATCGTCAACCGCCTGCGCTGACGGCTGCGGCGTCCGTGCCCGGTTCGCCGGAGGCGTAGCGCAGCGTGCCGCAAGCATTTGCCTCGGGCATCCGTCTCGGATACCATAGATCCTTGGTGCCTTGCGCCGTCTATCGGCGTGTCTCACGACCTCGCTCTCGGGCGAGTCGTCGCACCGAAATCCCACCCACCGCAGACCGACCGGTCTGCCCAGCGTTAGCGAGTGTATGGCCAAGAAAGACGGTGTCATCGAGATCGAGGGCGTGATCTCCGAGGCGCTTCCCAACGCGATGTTCCGCGTTGAGCTGAGCAACGGACACAAGGTCCTGGCCACGATCTCGGGCAAGATGCGGCAGAACTACATCCGCATCATTCCCGAAGACCGCGTCGTCGTGGAGCTGAGCCCCTACGACCTCACGCGCGGTCGCATCGTCTACCGCTATCGCTAGACCGGTCGAGAAGTAACGGCCTGTTTCGGCAGGCTCAGCAACCGTGCTGAGCCGGTCGCAGGTACGAAGACAGCGAACAGGAAACATCATGAAGGTCAACCCCAGCGTCAAGCCCATTTGCGATCACTGCAAGATCATCCGCCGTCACGGCGTGGTCATGGTGATCTGCAAGAGCAACCCGCGCCACAAGCAGCGCCAGGGCTGAGACGCTCCCGCTCTTTCTGCAAGAACAGCAACACAGCACACAACTGAACACATACGGCAGTTTCAGAACCCCGTCCCGAGAAGTCAGGGCGGGGGGACACCCCGGGCGGAGGCCCGGGCACCGATTCTGCTCCACACCTCCACACACCTCCTAGGAGAGCCGCATGGCACGTCTTGCTGGCGTCGACATCCCGCGCGATAAGCGCGTGGTCATCGCCCTGACCTACATCTACGGCATCGGCCGTACCCGTTCCGTCGAGATCCTGAACGCCCTCGAGATCGACCCCGACGTCCGCGTCAAGGACCTCGCGGACGAACAGCTCGTTCAGCTGCGTGACCACATCGAGGCCACGTACAAGGTTGAGGGTGACCTTCGCCGCGAGGTCGCCTCCGACATCCGCCGCAAGGTCGAGATCGGGTCCTATCAGGGGATCCGCCACCGTCGTGGCCTGCCCGTCCACGGACAGCGCACCAAGACGAACGCCCGTACGCGCAAGGGCCCCAAGCGCACCGTCGCCGGCAAGAAGAAGGCGGGCCGTAAGTAGTCCTCGCGGGCTCAGGCACCGGCTCCCAGGTTTAGGAGAACAACGCAATGGCACAGGCCAAGACCGCCGTACGCAAGCCGCGGCGCAAAGAGAAGAAGAACATCGCGCTGGGTCACGCCCACATCAAGTCGACGTTCAACAACACGATCGTTTCGATCACCGACCCCTCGGGTGCAGTCATCAGCTGGGCCTCGTCGGGCGGCGTGGGCTTCAAGGGCTCGCGCAAGTCGACCCCGTACGCGGCCGGTATGGCCGCCGAGTCGGCCGCTCGCCAGGCTCAGGAGCACGGAGTGAAGAAGGTCGACGTCTTCGTCAAGGGACCCGGTTCCGGACGCGAGACGGCGATCCGTTCGCTCACGGCCGCGGGCCTCGAGGTCGGTTCGATCCAGGACGTCACGCCGCAGGCACACAACGGCTGCCGTCCCCCCAAGCGCCGCCGCGTCTGATCCCCGAGCCGGGGCGCCTCGTGCGCTCCGGCTATCGGTCGTCGCGCCGTCTCACTGATTTGCGGATGCCTGGACGTGCGCTCTATGCGCGGGTACGAGCATCCCCCGAGAAAAACTCAACAACCTCACCCATGCAAGTGTCATATAGCGGGCACTTAGCCGAAAGGAACACACAGTGCTCATCGCACAGCGTCCCACTCTGACCGAGGAAAAGATCGCGGAGTTCCGCAGCCGCTTCATCATCGAGCCGCTCGAGCCCGGATTCGGATACACGATCGGCAATGCGCTCCGTCGTAGCCTGCTCTCGTCGATCCCCGGTGCAGCCGTCACGAGCATCCGCATCGATGGCGTCCTCCACGAGTTCACCACGATCCCCGGTGTCAAGGAAGATGTCACCGAGATCATCCTGAACATCAAGCAGCTCGTCGTTTCGTCCGAGCGCGATGAGCCCATCACGGCTTACCTGCGCAAGACGGGTGCCGGCCAGGTCACGGCCGCCGACATCTCCGCTCCCGCGGGCGTCGAGATCCACAACCCCGAGCTTGTCATCGCGACGCTCAACGACACCGCGAAGTTCGAGCTCGAGCTGACGATCGAGCGTGGCCGTGGCTACGTGTCGGCGACGCAGAACCGCAACGAGTACGCCGAGGCCGGTCAGGTTCCGATCGACTCGATCTACTCGCCGGTCCTCAAGGTCAGCTACCGGGTCGACGCGACGCGTGCCGGTGAGCGCACCGACTTCGACAAGCTCGTGCTGGACGTCGAGACCAAGTCCTCGATCGCCCCGCGTGACGCGGTCGCCTCGGCCGGTCGCACGCTGACCGAGCTGTTCGGCCTCGCCCGCGAACTGAACGTCGAGGCCGAGGGCATCGAGATCGGCCCCGCGCCGGTCGAGACCGTTCTCTCGAACGAGCTGTCGATGCCGATCGAAGACCTCGATCTGTCCGTCCGTTCGTACAACTGCCTCAAGCGCGAGGGCATCAACACGGTCAGCGAGCTCGTTGCGCTCTCCGAGACCCAGCTGATGAACATTCGCAACTTCGGTCAGAAGTCGGTCGATGAGGTGCGCGACAAGCTCATCTCGCTCGGCCTGTCGCTCAAGGATTCCGTGCCCGGCTTCGACGGCGCGCACTTCTACGGCGGCTACGACGACGAGACCGTCTGACCGCGGACCCCGACCCGATTCATCCTGGAGTAGATACTCATGCCCAAGCCCACGAAGGGTCCCCGCCTCGGCGGCGGTCCTGCCCACGAGCGCCTGCTGCTTGCGAACCTCGCCGCGGCCCTCTTCACGCACAAGTCGATTCAGACGACCGAGACCAAGGCCAAGCGCCTCCGTCCCCTCGCTGAGCGCCTGATCACGTTCGCGAAGCGCGGTGACCTGCACGCGCGTCGTCGCGTGCTGGGCATCATCGGCGATCGCGAGGTCGTGCACGTGCTGTTCACCGAGATCGCCCCGCTGGTCGCGGAGCGCGAGGGTGGCTACACGCGCATCGTCAAGATCGGCAACCGCAAGGGCGACAACGCCCCCATGGCCGTCATCGAGCTCGTGCTCGAGCCGGTGACGCCGAAGGTCAAGTCGTCGAAGAAGTCGGATGCCGCGGCCCCCGCTGCGACGCCTGCCGCTGTCGAAGAGGCGCCCGCCGACGAGACTCCGGTCGCCGTCGAAGACGCCGATGTTGAGGTGTCGGACACCGACGCCGAGGCCCCGGCCGGTGCCGCGGAGGCTGCCGCCGAGGACGCCGAAGCGAAGTAGTACTCGTATGCCGTCATGAGGCCCGCGCCCCTCCGGGGGTGCGGGCCTCATGCTGTGTGCGGCGCGTCGCGGCGCGGATTTCATCTGCACCCGCATCCAGTGCAACACTTAGCGCTGGAGGGATCTCTGTGATCAATTTTGACTTGGAGAACGCGGTAACGCTGTCACATCGCTCGATTTCGGCGCGTTCCGACGTCCGTCGTCGTGCGCTTCGCGCACTCGCCGCGATGGCGATGGTCTCGGCGCTCGCTTTGACGGGGTGCTCGGGGGGCTTGCCGTGGGATCAGCCATCCGCATCCGCCGGGGCATCCGGTACCACCGTGCCCGCACCGGTCCCCAATGACCTGTCGAGCGGCTCGACCGCACGCACCCTCTCGGCCGGTGCCGTGGGGGTCTCGATCAACTACTGGTCCACGCTCAACATGGCCGACTGGACCTCCGGCGCGCTCAAGCCTGTCAGCATCAGCCTGATCACGAGCGTCACCCCGAACGATGGCCAGAAGGTCTACCTGCAGCGCGCGACGATGGTGGCCGTTCCGGGAACGCTCGACACGACTTTTGACCCGCTCGCACCCCAGAACGACCAGTCCACCGTTGCCCCCGGGTATCTTGTTCTCGACCCCTACAGCTACTCGCAGACCTTCAACGTCGGCCCGGTGCCGGCAGAGGCGACGCTCGTCACCCTCCAGTTCACCTACGACTTCCTCGTCCAGACGACGCCGACATCCACCGAGTACGCCAAACAGAGCGCGTCCGACACCCTGACCGTCGCAATCGTCCCGCAGCCCACGGAGTAGTAACATTCGCGAGTAAGACCCTTTTCCCCAGGTGCCGCACCTGTCAGTCTTCGACAGATCCTGCGGTGCCGCCAAGGCCGCACTGAGCATCCCCTGAGTCAGTGCGGACACAATCGAACAACAGTCACCCGTATTTATTCCCCCGGCGTCCGCGCCGAAACACGAGGTCCCCATGTCGATGCCCCCGCCCGCCGGACAGAAGGTCATGCCCTACTCGCGTCCTTCCTCCGCGCGCCCCGCTCCCGAGCCCGAAGCCGTCGAGCCCGATAACGCATTCCCGCAGGATTTCGCCGCGTCCTTGCAGGACCTGAACACGCAGCGCGCGACGATCGGATGCGTGATCCCGGCCTATAACGAAGAGGAGTCGATCGCCGGAGTGCTGCAGGGTCTGCTCGAGCAGTCGCGCGTACCCGACGTGATCCACCTGGTCGTCAACAACTCGAACGACAAGACGGTCGCGATCGCCTCCGAGTTCGCGGGTCCGCACGAGATCACGACCGAGCTGGGTGAGCAGTTCACCGAGGTCTTCGTCCATGACATCGGCAAGAACCCCGACAAGAAGGTCGGCGCGCTCAATTACGGGTTCGCGCTGGTGGAGGGCTACGACTTCCTTCTCGGTGTGGACGGCGACACGATCGCCGACCGTCGTGCGGTCGAGTTTCTCGAGACCGAGATCACGAGCGACACGCGCATCGGGGGCATCTCGGCGATCTACTCGATCGATGACCACCCGTTCCGCGGGCTCGCGCGCTTCCTGATCACGGGCCAGCGCTCGCAGTTCGCGGCGTTCAACCTCCACAACCTGCTGCGTGGACGCAACATGGCCGTCCTCGGCGGACAATTCTCGATCTTCTCCACGCGGGCGCTGCGCGATGTCATGCGCGAGAACCACCAGCAGACTCCGTGGGTGAAGGACAGCGAGGTCGAGGACTCACTCCTCTCGCTGCAGATCAAGAGTGCCGGATATCTCACCAAGATCAGCCCCTATGCCCGCGCCGACGTGGGTGGCATGACGACGCTGCGCGGCCTCGACGCCCAACAGGTCAAGTGGAACTACGGTGCCATCGAGCTGATGTGGCCCGGGCAGCGCGGCGACACGAAGGGGCAGCCGTTCCACCCGAACCTGCGCGTGCGCTGGCTCGAACAGTTCAGCATGCTCGTGAACCTCTTCGTGCGCGTGGGTTTCGTGACGCTGCTGGCCGGTTCGCTGTCGATCAACGCGTTCATCTTCTCGGCGTTCTGGCTCATCCCGATCGCGATGGCCATGCTGCTGAACCTGCGGATGGCTCTGTCGATGAAGAACCGGGACCGGCACGACGTGCTCTTCGCCGCGCTGATCGTTCCGGCCGAGCTCTACATGTGGATCAGAATCGGGCACTTCCTGCGGTCGTGGACACGCTTCCTGTCCCGTAAGAAGGTCGACAACTGGGCCATGCAGGCCAAAGCGGAGCGCGGCGCGGGTATTGGCCACTGGACGCCGATGTTCATCGCTATCGGTGTCGTGGCCGCGGTGGCGATCTCGTGGCAGCTGATCCCGATCACGCTGCAGTCCGGGATCCTCGCGGTCGGCTGGCCCGTGCTGGGCGTGATCACCGTGCTGCAGACGCTGAGCATGTTCATGCGGCTCATGCGCCGTCAGCACGGCTTCAAGGTCTGACGCACCGACCGCGGTAGTGCCGAGCCGAAACCGTCGAGGCTAGTTGTCGACCTCGGGCGTCATCCGGTAGCCCACGTCGCGCACGGCTTCGAGGTACATCGGAATCGGCGAGTCCATCTCGCCGAGCTTGCGTCGCAGGCTGTCGACATGGGCCTGCACGGCTCGCTTGTCGGCGTCGCCGACGTAGTACGACGTGACGTAGGACTCGCCGCGCAGAACCAGTGTGAGGTCCGCTTTGCTCCGGATGCGGCGCCGGGACGACATGATCGTCAGCAACAGCTCGAACTCGGTTTCGGTGAGGTCGATCGGCTGGCTTCCGACCTCGACCCGGCGTGACTCGGGTTCGAGATACAGGTCGCGATGGCGCATCCAGCCGATGTGCGGGTCGCGGCGCTCGAGCTCCGAGCCGGGTCCATCGATCTCGCCCACGATGACGTCATCGTATGCCGGGTCCAGATGGTCGTACTCAGCGCGCGGGATCACCCGCATGGCTGGGACCGGCTCCTCGGCCCTCTCCCACTCGCTCGGGTGGGGCTGACGCGGGGGCGGCGCCTGCTCGTATAGGCGCGTGCGCGGCGGCCCGCGATAGATCGGGGGTTCGACAGGCGGAGGAGCGACGGGCGGAGCAGGGGCCTGGACGGGGATGCTCGAGGTGTTGATGCGGGGGAAAGACGGCCCGGCGCTCTCTTGCTGACGCGGAGTGGGCGTCACGGGCGCTTCGGTGCGCGCGGGTCTGCGCAGGAAGGCATCGATTCGTGCCCGGAACTCGCGCGGGCGGAACGGCTTGACGATGTAGTCGTCGGCGCCGGCGCCGAGTCCTTGAATGACATCGGACTCTTCGGCCATGGCGCTGACCATGATGATGAAGGTCGGGCTACCACCCGCGCGGATGCGGCGGGCAGCTTCGAATCCGTCGATGCCGGGCATGCTCACGTCGAGCGTGGTGATGAGGGGCTTGTACGCCAGCGCAGCGCGCACGCCGTCCAGTCCGTTGCCCACCGAGACGACGGAGAAGCCTGCGGACTCGAAAACGCTCGCGATCAGGTGTCGGACGTCGGGGTCGTCCTCGACGATGACAGCGGTACGCAGCTCATCGGCATCGGCCATGCGGGCGCTCCCCTTGCTGATGATGGATCCCGTCGAATTCTCGCATACGTACGGCCCCGTCATTCACCGCCTGTGGACCGTGACCCGACGTGATCGCGTGTCCCGGGACCGGTCATTCGGTGCCGTCGTCCACGACGACCACGTCGCGCGTCAGTTCCACCGCGGCCATCGGCCACCAGGCGCCGGCCGGGGGCCCGCCGTTGCAGGCGCCATCGCTCTCGCCGGGCACTTTGATCCACAGATTCGTGTCGACGACGTCATCGTGCACGCTGCCCGCTGGCGCTCCCACGCGGCGGTTCGGCGGGTTGCACCAGTCGCCCGTCGCCCCGACCCCGTTGCGCGACGAATCGATCACGGCGTGAGCGCCTCCGAGCTGCCTCGACAGTGCGTGCGCATACGAGATCTCGTCGCCGTCCGTGTTGTAGTTCGAGACGTTGGTCGCGAACCCGCGGACCTGGTCGATGACCCCGATCTCACGGATGAAGCCCGCCATGACCTCGGGGGAGTGCCACGTCGAGTGGCCGCCGTCGATGTAGATCCGGGCATTCTCGGCCGAGAGATTTGCGGCGGCGCCCTGCAGCTGCGGTGCGCGCTCGGCCAGGTTGCCGCACTCCTGGGCGAGCGCTATCGAGTCCGGCTCGAGCATGATGATCGTGTCGATGCCGGATGCGCGAACTGCCGCGCCGATCTCGGCGGTCCAGATGGCGTACTGGTCCTCGGAGAGTCCACCCGCGGAGAAGTTGCCGCAATCGCGGCCGGGAAGACCGTAGATGACGATCGTCGATGTCGCGCCCTGGTCGGACGCCTCTTGTGCCAGGGACGTGACCCGCGGCCCGACCTCACCGATCGGATCGCGCTCGGGCACCAACCAGAAGGCAGTGGGCTGCCCCGCCAGGTAGGCCGCTGCCGCCCGCTCTGGCGAACCCTCGGGCGCGACCGCGGCCTGCACGGCGGCCTCCGTGTTGCTGTACACAGCCACCCGGATGTGCGCGTCCGGCGTCGCGACGTTTCCGCTTCCGTTCAGCAGAACCCACGCCGCGACACCGCCGCCGACGATCACCAAGAGCACCACGAATGTCACGACGATCGAGCGTCGTCGGCGAGAGGACTTCACCGCTCGAATCTATCGCGCCCGAGCGGGCGGGACCGTCCACGAGGCCGCCGCGGCGAGAGCGGGGAGCCTGCGTTACCCGTCGCCATCCACGAGGCGCGAGGCGAGGGCCGATACGCGCACGGATCTGTCGAACGCGGCCTGGGCGCGTGCATCCTCCACCCCTTGCACGGCCGCCGCGACGGTCTCGGCGAACAGCCGTCCACCCGTCGCACCGGGGTGGATCCGGTCACCCGCGAGCAGGTCTTGGTGGGCCGCGGCGGTTCCCGCCCAGTCCGCGACGACGACGTCGGGTTGCGCGGCATCGAAGGCCGCGAGCTCTGCGTTGACCCCCGCGATCCAGTCCCGTGGGGCGAATGCGTTCACGAGCACGAGGTGCCGGTCCGGGCCGATCGCCTGTTCGAGGCGGGCGAGCGCTTCGGCACTGATCGGCCCGTTCGTGCCGAGCGCGACGACGACGTAGGGGCGAAGCTGGCCCGCGGCCGCCTGGGCCTCGGCGATCCCGACACCGGCATTCATCGACCGAGACACGGATGCATCGATCTGGATCCCCGGGAGTCGTTCCATCAGTCCCGGCGCGGACGCGAGCATGACCGAGTCCCCGATCGCGCTGACCTGATCGCCGGGCACCGTGGTCGGGCGCGGCCCGGGAACGGGCTCATCGCCGGTCTGCACGGCGAGCGGCGGCGAGACCTCGATCGCGGTCGGCGTCGGCGAGGGGGATGCCGAGGCTTCGTCCAAGGCCTGCTGGCCCGCCTGGACCGCCGCGGCCCCGGACGTCGCCTGCGGCGCGATCGCGATGGCGCTCGTCGTCGCACCCGCCGCGAGGACGAACGCGGTCACAGCTCCGAGGGCGACGAACCGGCCCGCGGGGGCGCCGGACAGGCGTGCGCGCAGCGCCGCGAGGGAGGCGCGGAAGCCGTGGCGTCGGACCGGAGTCTCGATGAACCGGTAAGACACGGTCGCGGCCACCAGGGTGATGGCGAGCGCCCAGAGGCCTACGGCGAGCGGCGGCTCGTCTCCGGGTGCGATGGCCGTGCCCGCCATCAGCAGGACGAGGACCGGCCAGTGCCAGAGGTAGATGCCGTAGGACCGCACCCCGACCCAGCGGAGCGGCGCGACATCGAGCGTGCGTCCCAACACCGAGCCCGGCCATGCGCCCGCGGTGATGGCGGCGACGGTGAGCAGGCAGGCGGCGAGCAGGGCGCCCGGGAACGTCGCGGTGTCGGGCGCGGGTGGCACTGTCGCGACCGCGACGATCGCCGCGACCGCGAGGACGCCGACGGCGGTGACGCCGCGTCGAACGTTCGGGCGAACCATCCAGGCGGTCGGTTCGTGGAGCGCTCGGCCGACGGTGAACGCCAGCGCGACCCCGAGCAGGATGCCGAAGCCGTGTGAGTCGGTTCCGAAGTAGGCGCGCGTTACGTCCGCTGCCGCACCGCCCGCCGTCGCACCCGATACCAGGACTGCCATCCAGAGGGCCGAGCCTGCCGCCGCGACGGCGGCGACACCGGCACGGATGAGCCGCGAGGGGATCAGCAGGAGGAGAGGGAAGAGCAACGGCCAGAGGACGTAGAACTGCTCCTCGACCGCGAGCGACCACAGGTTGCGGAACAACTCGGGCGTGCCGGACTCGAAGTATCCGCTGCCCGCCGAAATCGACATCCAGTTGAAGGTGAACGTGAGGGCGCCGAGCACCTGACGACCGAAGCCGACCAATACGTCGCCTCCGACGGACCATGCCCAGAGGCCGCAGACCACGATGAGCGTGATGAGCGCCGGCAGAAGCCGGCGGGCTCGGCGCCGCCAGAACTCGACCAGCGAGATGCGTGGGCCGCGTCCCTCTGCCGCGGACACCCCGGCCTCGCGCAGCAACAGCGAGGTGATCAGGAATCCGCTGATGACGAAGAAGACGTCCACACCGATGAAACCCTGCGGCAGCCACCACGCGGGGAACAGGTGATAGGCCACGACCAGCGCGACCGCGATCGCGCGCAGTCCATCGAGGCCCGCGTAGCGCCCGCCGACAGGATCGGGGCGGGGTGCGGGAGCGGCAGCGGAGGGAAGGGGGTCAGTGCGAGTCATGGGTGCGGTGGTCCGCGCATCACACGTGCATTTCGGGGCGTGCGCATGGGCGCTGCGGGTGTGGCGTTGACGCTCGCCAAGTTTACGTCGGGGGCACCGACACCGCGAGAACGAATGGCTCGTCGCGCGCGGCAATAGGCTGTCCGGGTGCGGATCCGCCTCGACATCGCCTACGACGGCACGCATTTTCGCGGCTGGGCCCGCCAGACGAACCTGCGTACCGTCCAGGGCACACTCGAGGATGCGCTCGCCCGCGTGCTCGGGTCCGGACACATTCCCGGTCACGCGCACGGCAAGATGCCTCGGCTCGTCGTGGCGGGGCGTACCGACGCGGGCGTGCACGCCGCCGGTCAGGTCGCGCACCTCGATCTCGACACACGGCTCCTCGAAGCCCTCGGTCGGTCGCGCCCGAAGTACGGCACACCCCTCGACCTGCTCGCGCAGAGGGTGCGCGGCGTGCTGGGCAAGTACGCGGATGTCACGGTCCGCGGCATCCGTGAGGCTCCGGATGGGTTCGACGCCCGGTTCTCGGCCGTGTGGCGCCGATACGCGTATCGCATTGCCGATTCCACGGCCGGTTATGACCCCCTCGAGCGCACCCGCACGACGAGTGTCAACGCTCACCTGGACGTGGCGGCGATGGATGCCGCGGCGCGGTCGCTGATCGGACTGCATGACTTCGCCGCGTACTGCCGCCCCCGAGAGGGCGCCACGACGATCCGTACCCTGCTGGAGTTCGACTGGCGGCGCAACGACGAAGGCGTCCTGATCGCGAACGTGCGGGCGGACGCGTTCTGTCACAGCATGGTGCGCGCCCTCGTCGGCGCGTGCGTCTCGGTCGGGCGCGGCCGGTTGAGCGTCGAGGATGTCGCGAGTCTGCGGGATGCGGGGGAGCGGACGAGCGCGTTCCCCGTGCTCGCGGCGCGGGGACTCACCCTGATGGAGGTCGGCTACCCCGCCGACGATCAGCTCGCCTCGCGCGCCGAGGTGACCCGCGCCCGTCGCGACGAGGAGTGATCAGGTCCCGTCGACGCCGGGGGACGAAAGAGTCTCGGACTCTTCGGTCCAGCGTGTCAGCGCCACGGTGAAGCCGTGCACCAGGCGCTCGAAGCTGCGCTCGATCGAGGCTGACAGGGCGAAGCCGCCCTGGGCCTCGAGCGCGACGAATCCGTGCAGGGCCGACCGGAATGCGCGGATCGCGTCCACCGCGTCGTCGCCCTCGAGGCGGTAGGCGGCGAGAACGTCGGCGATGACCTGGACGACCGCGCTCGCGGTGGACTCGCTTTCGAGATCCCCGGGGATGGGTGCCATCTGTGACGCTTCGTAGCGTGCGGGATGCAGCAGGGCCCAGCCTCGGTAGGCGTGCGACATCGCGTGGATCGCGTCGGTGCCCGCTCGCCCGACCGCGGCTCGGGCGAGCACGTCGCCGAGCTCGCGCTGGGACCGGAGCGAGATGCTCCGCTGCAAACCCGCCATCGAGTCGATGTGCTTGTAGAGCGAGGGCTGGCGCACACCCAGCTTCTCGGCCAATGCGGCGAGTGTCAGTCGACTGAGACCGACCTCGTCGGCCATGATCGCCGCCTCGGCGACGACCCGGTCGCGGGTGAGGCCCACCCTAGGCACCGTGCGTCACTCTCTCGAGGAAGCGCAGCACGGCGTCCGCGGTGATGTCGGGCTGCTGCGCATGCGGGTAGTGCCCCGCCTCGGCGACCATCACGACCTCGCCCTTCAGGGCGTCGCCGATCCATCGTGCCTCGGCCGCGGGGTCCCTGAAGTCCGGGTCCCGGTCGCCCATCACGACGAGCGCCGGTGCGGCCACGGCATCGAGCGCGGCCTCGGCCGGATCGTGGTCGGTCTGCTGGGTCGTGAGCGAGAACGCCTTGCCGTATGCCGGGCGCCGCAGGCTGGCGATGACCGCGGTGCGGTACTGCTCGAAGTCGGCGGGCTTCTGGCCGGCGTACAGCGTGGGCATGTAGCTCTTCCAGACGCTGGCGATCCAGAGCGGCGCCATCATCGCCCGGAACAGCGCGCGCGTGATGGCGCTCACCGGCGGGTTGCGCACGAACGGACCCACGAGCACGAGACCCGTCACCTGTTCCGGGTGTTCCGCCGCGACGATCACGGCGGCTCCCGCCGCGAGCGAGTTCCCGACGATCACGGCACTGCCACCGAGATCCGCGATCAGGGCCGAGATGTCACCCGCCGTCGCGACGTCGCCATACGACGAGAACGACGTGTCGCTGTCGCCATGACCGCGCAGATCGGTCGTTGCGACCCGGTAGCCCGCCTCGACGAGCAGGGGAGTGAGGTGACGGTAGGACGAGCGCAGCTCGCCCATGCCGGGAACGAGTACGAGCAGCGGCCCCGACCCCTGGACGTCGTATCCGATGCGCCCCTCGGGACGGGCCAGGTAGCGCGTCGCGGCGTCCGAAACCGAAGCGGAGGAGGAAGTCATGAAAGCTAGACTCCATCATCTACCAGCTATTGTCAATAGCTTAAGTGGTCAGCGCGCGATGGGGCTCACCTGGGAGTTGTCAAAGAACCCCGCGATGGCGAGCCGGACGTCACCCGCCGGTAACGTCCCGCGCCTATCCTGGTGGCGGTATGAAGGTCATCTCTTACAACCTGCGCAAGCATCGTGCGGCAACCGAGCTCGCGGCGCTCGCCGAGCGCTACGAACCCGATGTGCTCTGCCTGCAGGAATGTGACTCCACCGACATCCCGAGCACGATCCACGGACTGACGCTGGCGGATGCGACGAGTCGCAATCGCCTCGGACTCGCGGTGTACTTCCGTGAGAACACCTACCGTGCTGAGGCCGTACGGGCGATGAGCCTGAAGAAGTCCTTGCACGACCGCGTCCTCAAGCCCGCCGAGGAGCGGCTGCTCGGCGTCCGCCTGCACGACATCGACGCGGGCCACCAGATGATCGTCGCCTCGTTTCACGCCGCACCGCTGACGGCTCTGAACTCACTGCGCCGCCACCAGATCCGTACGGCGCTCGACGAACTCGATGCGCTCGGACCGGGCCTGCCCACCCTCATGGTCGGCGACTACAACTACCCGGTATTCAAAGAGAACCTCGGCCAGCGCATCCGTGATCAGGGCTACGAGTTGAACCTGAGCGACGCCCGCACCTACACCCGCTACCGCTTCTTCCGGGGGCACTACGATTTCGCGACGTCGGTAGGTTTCGAGATCGAGAAGGTGCGGACCCTGCCGCAGGGCCGGTCTGACCACAAACCGATCCTCGTGACGGGCAGAGCTGTGGCTGCGACGACGGCCACCGTCCATGACGCGACGACAGCGGACGTGCCCCTGATGCCCAGAGCGAGCGCCTGATTCCGCTGGCTCCACTCGCGTCATGAAACGCCCGGACGCGCGTCTCATGAGAGGGCCCGACCGATCGCCGCGCCCTCTGCCGGGGTTGAATGCGTCGAAGGGTGGTCACTCCCATGAGCGACGAAGAGCAGGTCGATTCTGCGCGTGACAGGGTGGTCGTCGAGCCCGAGCGCCTGCGTTCCGCGATCGAGGATGCTGCTCGCGACCATGGCTGGCGGGCCGCAGCCGATGTCTTCCAGCGCCACTGGGATCTGTACGCCACGCGCGTCCCCCGGGTGATGCTCGAGGCGCTGAAGGGTCTGCCGGGCGAGGTCTTCGTCGAACGACCCAGCATGTTGATCGCCGCTGACTACCTCCAGCAGGTGGCGTCAGGTCAAGGCGCGGGGCGATTCCACGACGGTGCGCGTGACACCTACGGCGGCGCCCGTGAGCCCCGCGAACTGCTGGATTCTCTCATCGCGTTGACGGGCCGCGCGGCCGGGGCACGTGCGGAGGGCGGGCTCGACACGGCGCGGCTGCGTTCCGCCGAGGCGCGACGCACGCTGGAGCGCGCCGACGAGTCTGCGCGCGGGCGCGCCCGCGAGGCGTTGCCGCATCTGATGCTCCAGTGGGGGCGCTGCCGGGAAGCCGCCGATGCGGACGGCGCCATTGTCGAATACGAGCAGAGCCATCATCTCGGCACGATAACCGGGCAGACCGAGGTCGCGGGGCGCGCGGCAGCTTCGTTGGCGTGGCTGCTCGCGGAGCGCGGTCGCCTCTCCGATGCACGAGAGTGGCTCGCCCGCGCGCGCGCCACCGGCCGCGTCAGCCCGCGACACGGAGCGGTCCTGCACCTGACCGATGCGTTGATCGCCGCTGACCAGCTCGACGACGAGCTCGCCGAGCGCGCGCTGGCCCGGATCGACGACAACGGGATCGGCGAATATTGGGCGGCGCTGCTGTGGGTGCGGGCGATGATCGCCCGTGGACCGATCGCACCCCTGATGATCCGTCACGACTTCGTCGGCGAGACGGAGCGCCGCGCGCGCAAGCTGTACGACGAGGGTGCAAACCGCCGTTATCTCGTGCGTGCCGCCGACGCCATCGAGCGAGAGATCGAGCCGTGCGAGCCCCCCATCCCCGCGGCGAGCCCCGAAGCGCCCAGCCCAACGGACATCGTGCGTCAAGCCAGCGCCCTCTGCAGATCTGGTTCGTTCGCGGCAGCGAGGGGGCTCGCTCGAACGGCGCTCGCCGCGTCCCCGCCGGTGCGTGACGAGGCCGCGGCCCAGTTGATTCTGGCGGCCTCGGAGTTCGCGCTCGGGGGATCGGATGCCGCCCGCTCCGCGTTCTGTCGCGCCCACGCTCTCATCGCTCACGAGGGGTTGCTCCGCAGCTACGGCACCATCGGCGCGGCAGACCTCCGGGCGCTCGCCGAGCTGTCGGGTCTGCGCATTCCGGCTCTCGCGACCGTTGCTGACGCCGCCGAAGCAGCACGTCCTGGTCCAGCAGAGAGCGCGAACATGGCGGCGCTCACACGGCGGGAGCGCGAGCTGCTCGTCCTCATCGCCGAGGGTCGGCAGTTCGCCCAGATCGCGGAGTCGCTCTTCATCAGTCTCAACACGGTCAAGACCCTCACCCGCAGCCTCTATCGGAAACTCGGCGTGCACAGCCGCGGCGAGGCCGCCGCTCTCGCTCGCACGCTCTGACGACGGCGCCCGCACGGGTGAATTCGGGGCGGTTCGGGGGTGATATCTCCCGAAAGCCCGTGGAGCTTTTATGAGGGCGCTCTAATGTTTCTCGTCGAACGCCCTGCGCCGAGCGGGGGTGTGACAGGCGGTTCGGGCCGTATCCGGGGGGACGGGTCCGAACCGCCTGTCACACCGCCCGACCCGCGGAGCGTGCTCGTTCACGACGCCCGAGATCCTCAGGGCCGTCCCATGCCGTGGTACGTCCATCCCGCGGCACGCCACGCCGAAGCGTCGAGGCAGTTGCGCCCGTCCACGATGACCGGCGACGAGACGAGCGAGGCCGCGTGCTCGGGCGCGAGGTCGCGTCTGTACTCGTCCCACTCGGTCACGACCACGACGACGTCGGCGCCGCGCAGGGCTTCATCGCGGTCGGCGACGAAGTCGAGTTGCGGATGCAGCCGCTCGGCGTTCGCGATGGCCTGCGGGTCGGTCACCGTGACCCACGCGCCGAGTCCGCGCAGACGTACGGCGACATCCAGGGCGGGGGAGTCTCGCACATCGTCGCTGTGCGGCTTGAACGCTGCGCCCAGCACCGTGACGTTCTTCTTGAAGACCGAGCCCCCAAGGGCGGCAATGACGAGATCGACAGCGCGGTCGCGGCGTCGCAGGTTGATCGCGTCGACCTCGCGCAGGAACGCGACCGACTCGCCACGCCCCAGCTCTTCCGCCCGCGCAGCGAAGGCGCGGATGTCTTTCGGCAGGCATCCGCCACCGAACCCGATTCCGGCGCCCAGGAAGCGACGCCCGATGCGCACGTCATGCCCGATCGCGTCGGCGAGCTGGGTCACGTCCGCGCCCGTGACCTCGGCGATCTCGGCCATCGCGTTGATGAACGAGATCTTCGTGGCGAGGAAGGCGTTGGCCGCTACCTTGACGAGCTCGGCCGTGGCGTAGTCGGTGACGAGAAACGGCGTGCCCAGCGCAACGGCCGGGTGGTAGACCTCTCGCAGGACATCGGCCGCGCGCTCGCCGGAAAGGTCCGTCGGGACCCCGACGACCAGTCGGTCCGGGTCGATCGTGTCCTGCACGGCCCATCCCTCGCGCAAGAACTCGGGGTTCCAGACGAGGGTGGCGCCCGTGGATGACACCGTGGGGGCAAGCCGGGTCGCGGTCCCGACGGGGACGGTCGACTTACCGGCTACGACGTCGCCGGGTGAGAGGTGCGGGACGAGCGCATCGAACGCCGCGTCGACGTAGGTCAGGTCGGCCGCATAGCCGTCCGCACGCTGGGGAGTCCCGACTCCGACGAAGTGCACCGCGGCGCCACGAGCGTTCGAGATGTCGGTCGTGAACCGCAGATTGCCGGATGCGATACCCGCCTGGAGCATCTCCTTCAGGCGCGGTTCGAATAATGGGGCGTCTCCGCGCGAGAGCACCTCGATCTTCGAGTCGTCGACGTCGACGCCGATGACGTCGTGTCCGATGTGCGCCATCGCTGCTGCGTGGACGGCACCGAGGTATCCGCACCCGATCACCGACAGTCGCACGCGAGTCCTCGGCGGGGGCGGGGACTCGGTGGAACGCGCACGCTCTGGAGGGCAGGTGCCGACATGATCCGCGAGCGTATGCAGGGCTCACGACCTGCGCGTGAACGCCGCGCGAACACTTGTGTCGGCAGCGCGGCCTGCCGGCGGGTGAACCGGGCCAGCACGACCAGCAGGCTCAGCCGGGATTCCGCCGCGATCGTCACCGCCGGGTGGCAGTGCCGCTTCGCGCGCACGGCGCAGGACCAGCGTGATGAGGAACACGAAAGGCGCGAAGAGAAGGAGGTTCGATGGCTCTCGGCGGACCCGCCAACGAGGTGTCGCGCGGCCGGCATCTCGCTCGTGGCGTGCGGCCTGCTCGGTCGAGGCATCCGTCGGTACTAGCGTGGCAGCATGCTGTTCGCGGATGCTCCGGTCCTGTCGAATGCGCACGTCGAGTCCTCCACAGGCGGGCTCTTTCTGCTTTCTCCACGGGTTCAGATTGTTCCTCCGATCTGGCCGTTCTGCGCGCCGCTAATGTCGGTGGCCCTCGCCAGAATGGAGTTATGGAACCGGATCTCGAGGCACTCCGAGACGTGGATGCTGCGCTCGCCGCGGCCCTCGCGCCGGTGTTCGCGAGCGATGCGGTGCACGAGGCATCCGATGCTCACGTGCTCGAGGCGATGGCGGTCGCGGGATCGATCCTGCGGCGGGTCGAGGGGTTCTTGGTCGAGGCGACGGACGTGGTGCGCGGGCGATCGGCGGGTCCGCGAGATGAGCGGATGACCACGCGCGCGGGGTGTGGGTCGGTGGTGGAGGTCGTGCAGCGGGCGACCCGCGTGTCGGGGGCATCGGCCGGCGCGCTGGTGCGTGCGGCCGGGGTGGTGCATCGCGAGCGTTCGATGACGTCGGGGGAGTGGTTGCCCGCGCCTCTGCCCGCGCTGCGCGACGCGATGATCGCGGGTGCTGTGGGGAGCGACGGTGTGGCTGCGGCGTCCGTTCTGGTCGAGGCATCCGCTCGCATCGATCGAGACGCTCTGCTCGTCGCGGACGCGGCGTTGGGCGAGGCGGCGCTGGGCGTGACGCGCGATGTCGCGACGGGTGCGGTCGAGACCGGACCGCATGCGTCGGCGAACGAGTTGCGGGTGCTGGCGCAGGTGTGGGCGAGCGTGCTCGACCAGGACGGCGCGGAGCCCATCGAGGCGTCGGCGATGCGGCGGCGCGGCCTGACGGTCGGTCCCGTGCGCGATGGGCTGGCGCGGGTCAGCGGCGACGTGCTCGCCGAGGTCGCCGCACAGTGGCAGCGCACCTGCGACGCGCTGTCGAACCCCAGGGTTCGGGCTGGGGTCGGGTTCGCGCCGGACGGTGGTGCCGATGGTGCTGGCGGCGGCGGTGCTGGTGCTGGTGGTCTGGACGATGCGGTCGCCGACCCCCGCGACACCCGGACGCGCGCGCAGAAGATGCACGACGCGCTGGCGACGTCGCTCGACGTCGCGGCTCGGTCGGGCGAGCTGCCCACGGTCGGTGGCGGTGCGCCGACGCTCGTCGTCTACGCGCGCGAAGAGGATCTGGTCGCGGGAACGGGATGGGCCGAGGTCGAGGGCATCGGCGAGCCTGTCGGCATCGGGGTAGCGGAGCGGGTCGCGTGCAGTGGGAGCATCCAACGCGTGACACTGAACGATCGGGGCCGGATCGTGGGACTCGGTGTGGCGGATCGGGTCTTCACCGCCATCCAGCGCAAGGCGATCAGTCTGCGCGACGGTGGTTGTGTGATCCCGGGCTGCCAGGTTCCGGCCGGATGGTGTGAGATCCACCACGCGACAGACCATGCGCTAGGTGGACCGACGCACACAGACAACGGTGTCTTGCTCTGCTGGCACCACCACAGAACCTTGGCGACATCCGGGTGGTCGGTGATGATGATCGACGGGGTGCCGCACATTCGCGGGCCCGCCTGGTGGGATCCGGAGCGAAGATGGCGACCCGCCGCGGGGTCACGGTTGCGGCGAAGAGTGCGCGTCGACGCAAGCCGACACGGAGGCGCCCCGCCCGACGGGCTCCGCACGCAGGATGGATCGCCCGAAGGCCGGCTCCTCCAGCGATCGCGATCGCGGTAGAGGGAGAGGGAGAGGGAGAGGGGGGAGGGGGGAGAGGGGGAGCGAGAGGTAAAGGGAGCCGTGCTGCCCACCCTCAGGCGCGTGTGGGACTCACGGTGTCCGCGGCGTTGTCTCGCACTCGGTCCCGGTCCTTCGCGGCACGGCGGAAGCGGTGCAGCACGGGCTCGGTGTACCCGTTCGCGGCGGCCGTGCCGCCGAACACGAGCTCGAGCGCGGCCGCGTAGGCCAGACTCGACGCCAGGTCATCGGTCATCGGCCGATACCCCGCGTCGCCGGCATTCTGCGCATCGACGACCTCGGCCATCCGTTCCATCGTCGTGCGCACCTGATCCTCCGTCACGACTGCGTGCAGCAGCCAGTTCGCGACATGCTGACTCGAGATCCGCAACGTCGCGCGGTCTTCCATCAGCCCCACGCCCTCGATGTCGGGAACCGTCGAGCATCCGACGCCCTGGTCCACCCACCGCACGACGTAGCCGAGGATCGACTGCAGATTGTTCTCGAGCTCGCGCTGGATCCCATCGACAGACCAGGACCCCGGGTCACCGAGCGGGATCGTCAGGAGATCGTCGAGGGGATCCGTGGGCTCTGCCACGAGCTGCGCCTGCCGCTCGAACACGTCCACCCGCAGGTAGTGCAGGGCGTGCAGGGTCGCCGCCGTCGGCGACGGGACCCACGCGGTCGACGCCCCGGCGAGCGGATGCGCGACCTTCTGCGCGAGCATCGCCGCCATCCGATCGGGCATCGCCCACATGCCCTTGCCGATCTGCGCCCGGCCACCGAACCCGGTCGCAAGCCCGGACGCGACGTTGCGCCGCTCGTACGCGCGCATCCAGGGCTGATCGCGCAGATCGCCCTTCGGTACGAACGCACCGGCCTGAATGGAGGTGTGGATCTCGTCTCCCGAGCGATCGAGAAAGCCGGTGTTGACGAACACGAGGCGCGAGCGGGCCTCGGTCAGACACGCGACGAGGTTCGCCGACGTGCGGCGCTCCTCGTCCATGAGCCCGAGCTTGAGCGTCTGCGGGGCAAGGCCGAGGAGCGCCTCGACGCGCCCGAACAGATCGACGACGAACGCCACCTCGTCCGGCCCGTGCAGCTTCGGGACCACGATGGGGAGCGCCGCGTGAGTGGCATCGGTGGGGCGACCGATGGGGCGCGCGCACAGCGTCGTCACCACGGCATCCACGATCGTCTCGCTCACGGGCTCGCCGTCGCCATCGACCACGGCATCCGTCGCCATGTGCAGCCCGACGTTGCGCACGAGCATGAGCGAGCGCCCGGGCAGGATGATCGGCGCACCCATCGGGGCGCGATACTCGCGATCGGCGGCGAGCGCGCGCTCGATGATCCGCCCCCGCTTCTCGAACGCGTGCGTGAGGTCGCCCCTGTTGAGGCCGAGCCAGATGCGGTACGCGGCGACCTTGTCGTCGGCGTCGACGGTCGCCACCGAATCCTCGAAGTCCACGATCGTCGACAAGGCGGACTCGAGCAGCACGTCGTGGAGTGCCGCCGCGTCCCGCGACCCGACCGGGGACTGCGGGTCGAACTGCAGCTCGAGATGCAGGCCGTGATGCTCGAGGAGAATCGCCGTGGGCGACTCGGGGCGGCCCCGGTATCCGCGGAACTGCGAGCGGTCCGCCAGGTTCGTCAGGCCCCCGTCGGCGAGCGCGATCACGAGGGCGCCGTCGATGACCGTGTACGCCCGCGAAGCGCGATGGGTGCTCCCGGCCCCGGCCAGGGGCACGAACTCGTCGAGCAGGTCCCGCACGTGCGCGACGACACGGTCGCCCCGCTCGACGTCGTATCCGGATGCCGACGGATGGACGGGCTCGATCGCATCCGTGCCGTACAGCGCGTCGTACAGCGACCCCCACCGCGCGTTCACGGCGTTCAGGGCGTACCGCGGATTGGTGACGGGAACCACGAGCTGCGGTCCGGCGAGCGAGCTCAGCTCGGGAGCGATGCCCGTCGTCGTGAGGCGACACGGCGATACCTCGGGCACGAGATATCCGATCTTCAGCAGATGCTCGCGATACGCGGCGGCGTCGTCATGGTCGGTGCGGCCGTCACCGTCGCGAGTTCGCCGTGTGCGGTGCCAGTCGTCGAGCTCGGCCTGCAGCCTGTCGCGCTCCGCGAGGAGTTCGGCGCGGCGGGGCGCGAGGTCTTCGACGATCGCGGCGAAACCTGCCCAGAAGGCCGACGCCGAGGCATCCGGTGCGAGCGCTTCGTTCGCGATGAATTCGTAGAGGGGGCGAGCGACGCGCACGCTGCCGGCGTCGACGTAGTCCGTCATGGGGAGAGTCCGATGATCGTGTGGCGCCTCAGGGCGCGGAGGGGGAAAGGGGAGTGCCGTCCGGGGCGAGGTGATCGCGCCACGAACGCGACGCCGTCCAGCCGAACAGGCGCGCGGCCTTCGACGAGTCGATGCCGCTCGCATCCACGCGCGGTACCGGGCGCAGCTCGACCTCGGGGTGCACGCGGGCGACGCTCGCGAGCAGGTCGCGCCCGCCGATGTTGTCGGCCGCCGCGGCGTACACGACCTCGTGCCCCGGGGTCGGGGTGCGCAGGCACGCGACGACGAGGTCGGCGAGATCCCGCACATCGATGTACGCCCAGAACACGGCGCTCGGCAGATCGGGGTCGTCGAAGAACGGCCGCAGGTTCGCCGCATACGTCTCGGGCGTCAACACCCATGTCGGGCGGATCGACACGGCGCTCGCGCCGCCGCCGCCACCCGCACGGGCCACGAAGGCGTCGCACAGCAGCTCGGTGACGCGCTTGGACATCCCGTACGCGTCGTGCGCGAGATCGGGATGCGACTCATCGATCGGGCAGAACGACCCGA
The DNA here is from genome assembly GCF_002812725.1 of Microbacterium sp. BR1. Classification (GTDB taxonomy): domain Bacteria; phylum Actinomycetota; class Actinomycetes; order Actinomycetales; family Microbacteriaceae; genus Microbacterium. Next base: position 238,782 of record NZ_NMUN01000002.1, read on the forward strand.
GGAACGGCCGATGCGCCCACGTCATGCCCGACACCGAGTCGCTCGACAGGTTGATCAGGCGCCGGATGCCGCGGGCCTCCATCGCTTCGATCACGTTGAACGTCGACTGCGTGTTCGTGGCGAAAACGGTGTGCGCCACGTTCTTCGTCGGCTCGGGGATGCCGGCCGTGTGCACGACCGCGTCCACGTCGCGCACGACCGCGAAAGCGTCACCGGCGTTCGTGAGGTCGGCCTGCACGTAGGCGGCGACGTTCGTTTCGTCGGCGTCGTACACGGGCCGGGCGATGTCGGTCGCCCGCACGTCGAACCCGGCCGCCACGAGGGCGGCGACGACGTGACGGCCGACCTTGCCGCGGGATCCGGTCACGAGCACGCGCTGAGGAAAGGACATGTTCACGATTCCACGGTAGTCAGGCGTCGAGGAACGCCCGGCGTCCCGCCTCGATCACGTCGACGTCGACGTCGATCCCGAGCCCGGGGCCGGACGGCACCGCGACCGTCCCGTCCACGATCGACGCGACCCCGAACCCGGAGTCGGGCGCGACGCGCTCGAGCATCGGCGAGAGGTGGAACGGGTACTCGATCAGGTCGATGCCGGGGATCGCCGAGGCGACGAGCGCGTTGGCGGCGAACGTCACGGGGCTGCCGTGCGTGTGCATGACGACGCGCGCCCCGCGGCCGAGGGCCGTGCGCGCCATCAGATCGGCCTCGGCGATTCCGCCGCAGATGGATGCGTCGGGTTGCACGACCGAGATGGCCGCGCCATCCATCGTGTCGAGCATGTGCTCGGTGCTGAAGATGTGCTCGCCGTACGCCACGGGCACCGGCGATGCCGCGGCGATGCGGGCGATCGCGGGGAGCCGGGCCGCCGACACGGGCTCTTCGAACCAGCTGATGCGGAGGTCGGCCAGGCGCGCTGCCATCTCGATCGACTCGGCGACCGAGAACAGCTCGCTGCCGTCGACCATGAGATCGATGTCGGGGAGGGTGGTGCGCAGGTCCGACAGCACGCGCATCGCGGAGCGCCAGTCGGGGCCGATGCGCATCTTCACCATCGAGACGCCGCGCTCGAGCAGCGGCGTGAGCAGCTCGACATGCCCGGCCGCGTCGCGCGACTCGAGGAAGTGGCTGTTGCCGGCGTAGACGCGCAGGCGAGCGCTCGCACGTCCCTCGACCGGTGAGAGCGAGACGCCCGCGCTGCGGGCCTGGGCGTCGCGGATCGCGATGTCGACCGCGCCGAGCGACTGCGCGGCGGAGTGGCTGAAGCCGAGCGTGCGGGCGACCGCGCGGCGCTTGGCGTCGAGCGCCGCGAGGGCCGCCGTGCAGGTGGCATCGACCGCGACCGGGCCCCAGACATCCTCGACGAAACGCGCGAGCACCGTCGGGTACGAGATGCCGAAGCTGTCGCAGCTCTCGCCCCAGCCGACGACCCCGTCGCTCGTCTCGACGCGCACGAGGAACAGCGTCATCTCGGCGTAGTCGGTGGGCAGGCGCAGCGGATAGGGAATTATCGAGGCGATCGTCGCGGTCGTCGTGGAGGTCATGGTGGAGGTGGTCATGAGGTTGCTGCTTTCGATCGCGCGGGGCGGGCGCTCGGTGGGGCTTGGTGTCTGTCGGGTTCGTGGGGTCTTCGGTGGATGCGGCCGTTCGCCGCGATGCCGGTGGGCGGTGCCGGTGGGTGGTGCCGGTGGGCGGTGCGGGCGGGTGGCGCCGAACGGACGCCACCCGCCACACCGTCAACCCGCGTAGCTGATGCTCGGGTCGAGGAATTCGTTCGTGTAGATGTCCTCCGCCGTGAGTCCCTCGGCGATCTCGACGCCCGACTCGGCGTAGATGTCGGCCAGGAGTGCGGTCATCCGATCCATCCGCTCGGCGTCGAACGAGCCGAACACGCCGTCCGTGCCATCCGCGACGATGCCCTCGTTCTTCATGACCCGGTGGATCTCGGCACCCAGCTCGGGCGTCACCTGGAAGAACTGGTCGATCTCGACGAGGTAGTCTGCGATCGCCTGGTTGACCGGCTCGGGGTCGTTCATGTAGTCGATCTGCGCCTGCTGCATGGCGGGGACGAGCTGCGCGAGGCACTCGGACTGCGCCTCGACGACCTCGGGCTTGCCCGACCACGCGGCCGGGTAGATGTCGTACCCCGAGTCGGCGATGAGGAAGGAATCGACGTCGCGACCGTAGTCGGGGAAGTCGACCTTCAGGCGGTAGGGCTCCTGCGTGATGTAGCCCTGCATGACGACCGGCTCGTCGGCGACGAGGCGCGTGACCGAGCCGTCGAACGATCCGTCCACCTGATCGGCGCGCACGTCGCCCTGGGCGATGAGGTAGTCCATGTAGGTCGCGCCCTGGAAGTAGAGCACCGTCGCGTCGCTCTCGGCGATGTCGGAGATCTCACCGAACGAGTAGCGCTCGGGGTCCCACAGCAGGATCTGCGGGTTGATCTGCAGCGGCGTGTACACCGCCTTCGTGGGCTGGTCGGCGGACAGCTTGACCGACTCGTCGGTGTCGATCATCGCGAGCATGATCGAGTCGTCCGAGTACAGCAGGGCCGTCGACTGCTGGAACCCGATGAAGGGTCCTCCCGAGCGCACCTCGATGGTGATGTTCGGGTCGGCGATGGCCGGACCCGAGTAGATGCCGGCATCGGGATCGGTCGTCGCTTCGGCGGGGTCGATCAGCGCGTACGCGGCGGAGTGCTCGGGCTCGGGGAACCAGTTCGTCTGCAGCACGACCGTCGCGGGGCACGCGCCGAGCGCGCCCTCGCCGCCGGCGGCTTCGGCGTCCTGCGCCGTGGGCTCGGGGCTGCTGCAGCCGGCGAGGGCGACCGTGAGGGCGGCCCCGATTCCGACGGTGGACACGAGAAAACGGGTGCGGTTCATGTGATCTCCAGGTGATTTCGGGTGGTGTGGGTGGAGCAGGACCGGATCAGCGCGTGTCGGGCTGGTACCACGAGCCGACGACGAGGCGCGAGAGAAGGCCGAAGAGCCAGAAGACGACGAGGCCGAACAGCGACGCCAGCAGGATGGCGCCGTAGAGCATCTCGCCGTCGAGGCGGTTGCGGTAGGTGTCGATGGCGAGACCGATGCCGGAGTTGCCCTGGCGGAAGAAGAAATCGGCCACGATCGCACCGACGACGGCCATCCCGGCCGAGATGCGCAGCCCCGTGAAGAGGGCGGGGAGTGCGGCGGGGAACTGCAGACGCCACATCATCGTCCATCGGCTTGCCCGCTTGAGCCGGAACAGGTCCTTCATCTGCGCGTTCGCCGAGTGGAGCCCGAAGAGGGTGTTCGTGACGATCGGGAAGAGCGCGATCAGGATCACGACGAGGATGCGGCTGCCGAATCCGTATCCCAGCGCGAAGGCGATCAGCGGCACGAGCGCGAGGATCGGCACGCTCTGCAGCGCGACGGCGTAGGGGTAGAGCGTCGTCTCGACCCACTTCGCCTGGCTCATCAGGATCGCCGTGATGATGCCGATCGCCGCAGCGATCGCGAGGCCGGTCATCGCGACGACCGCCGTCGTGCCCAGCTGACGCAGCAGATCGCTCAGGTTGGCCGGGTCGAGGAAAGCCACGACGAGGATCTCGTGTGGCATCGGCAGGATGAACCGCTTCGACGGCGACAAGAGGAACGCGCTGGTGACGTACCAGAGCGCCAGCACCGCGGTCGCGAACGCGACGGGCAGCAGGACGGACTTGACGGACACGCGACTCATACCATCGCCGCCTTCAGCAGATCGGAGATCTCGGCCGACAGCTCGGCGAACTCGGGGGAGTAGCGGGTGTGCTCGTCTCGTTCGTCGCCGAAGGGAACGGCGTACTCGCCGATGATGCGGCCGGGCGCGGCTCCCATCACGATCACCCTCGTCGCCATGTACACGGCCTCGGCGATCGAGTGCGTCACGAACACACCCGTGAACCCCTCATCGCGCCAGAGGGCGCGCACGTCGTCGTTCAGCTTCTCGCGCGTGAATTCATCGAGCGCACCGAAGGGCTCGTCGAAGAGGAACAGAGCAGGGTTGTTGACGAGTGAACGGGCGAGCGAGGCGCGCATGCGCATGCCGCCGGAGAGCTGGTGGGGTAGGTGCTTGGCGAACCTCGTGAGCCCGACCAGGTCGAGGGCGTGCTCCACGCGCCGCGATACTCCTGCCTGGGGCAGGTGATCGAGCTCGCCGAACAGCGCCACGTTGCGTTCGACGTTCAGCCAGGGCAGCAGCGTCGCGTCCTGGAAGACATAGCCGATGCGATCGGTGTCGGTCTCGGTGTGTCCGGACGTCGCCACGTCCAGCCCCGACGCCAACCGCAGGAGGGTGGACTTGCCGCACCCGGACGGTCCGAGGAGGGCGACGAATTCGCCGGGCCGGATCGACAGGTTGACGTCGTCCAGCGCGACGGTTCCGTTCGGGAACCGCATCGCGACGTCCGAGAAGACAAGCTGTGCGCCGGCCATCGATCCTCCTGAGAAATATTGACAAGATCAATATTGTCTCGGGATGTTTCGGGGTGATTTCAGCTCAATTGCCGTGTGATGAAGGTCGGTCGAGTGTCATATATGCTCGCTGACAATATTCTCGCTCGAGGTGTTCGTCCCCGCCTGCGTGACCAGGAGGCGGGCGGGCCAGAGCCCTACGACGCGCCAGCGGTGGCGCACGTTCCCCGCGAAGTACAGGGTGTCGCCGGGGCCGATGCGATGGATGCCCTTCTCGGCGAGGTCGACCTCGAGGTGGCCCGATATGACATAGATGAACTCCGCGCCGGGGTGCTGGTAATAGTCCTCGAACTCGGTGACGCTGGTCACGAACTCGAGGGGATACATGGCGCGCTCGCCGACGACGAGCGACTTCGCCTGGCCGTTGGACTGGGTGACCATCGATCCCTGGTCGACGCGCACGAGGCTCACGGCGTCCTCGTCGATCTCGGCCGCCGATCCGTTGCCGTGCTCGCCGCCCGACAGGAGCGCGGGCGTCGTGGTTCCGAGCGCGGATGCCAGACGGTGCAGGGAGGGCATGCTGGGGCGGGCGCGTCCCCGCTCGATCTGGCTCAGGAAGGGCTGTGAGAGATCGGTTCGCGCGGCGAGCGCCACGAGTGTCAGGCCGCGCTCCTTGCGCAGGACGCTGATCCGGCGGCCGAGCTCGAGCGTCATGCGCGCGTCGGTGTCGTCGCCGGGGGTCGCTGCCATGCCTCACACCCTAAGGGCAGATCCGGTCGTGTCCCGTTCGGGTCCGGCGCTGCACCGCTAGACGCCCGCGAGCACCAGATCCTTGACCGCGTGACGCGTGCGCGGCGCGAGTTCGCGCTCGCGGAGCTCCTCCGTGGCCTCGGCGATGTCGCCCAAGGCACCCACGGCCATCACGGTCAGGGGAGCGAACCGCGACTCCAGTGAGAACTTCGCCGAGATCGCGTCGGCGTCGAACCCGCCCATCTGATGGGTGTGCAATCCGCTCGCGTGCGCCTGGACCGTGAAGTGCGCCGCCGCCTGGCCGAGGTCGTACGCGGCCATGCGCAGCGGCGTGCCATCGGCGGTCTCGGTCTCGGCGACGAAGACCACGAGCAGGGATGCCGCGGTGGTCCACGACTGGTTGAAACCGCGCAGCGCGTCGTGCACCGCCTGGAACTCGGCCGTGCCGCGTCGCGCCACGATGAAGCGCCACGGCTGGGTGTTGTTCGCCGAGGGAGTCCAGCGGGCCGCTTCCAGCGCGCTCTGGATCGCAGCCTCGTCCAGCGGTGCCTCGGCGTCGAAGACGCGGGTGCTCCAGCGCTCCGCCAGCACATCGAGGATCGGTGCTTCGGTCTGGGCGGGGTTCGCGTGCGCGATGGTCATGAGGCTCCTCAGGGTCGAACGGGCGGTTCCCCTCGCCCAACCGCCCCGGCGCCGTCCCTATTCCGGCGGGACGGGGCGCGTGGCCCGGCGGACGATGTCGAGGAACCACCGCTGCGCGGGACCCAGGGTCTGCGGACGCGCCGAGAGCAGCATGACGTCGGCGGTCGGCGCCGGGTAGGGGGGATCGAGCACCTGCGTGCCCGCCGGCGGGGGAGTGTGCGCGAAGGCATCCGACGGTACGGCGGCAAGGAATCCCTGGTCCGCCACGAGTGTGGGTAACGCCGAGAAGCTCCGCACGGTGACGCGCGGCGCGATCGCCATACCCGCAGCCTCGGCCGCCCGGGCCATCATCGTGTGACCGGTGTTGGCGGCGACCGCCGCCCACGGCATGGAACGGAACGCCTCTTCCTCGATGCGGCCGCCCGGCGCCGCGAGCGACGCGGGGGCGAGGCATCCGTATCGGTCGGTGAAGAGCGTCTCGTGACGGCCCGCGCCGCGCACGTGCGTGCTCGCCACGGCCGCATCGACCGCGCCCTCGGCCAGGGCGGCGCCGATCCTCTCGGTGTCCAGGGGCAGCACGTCGAGCCGGGCGCCGGGCGCTTCGATCGCGAAGAGGCGCACGATGGCGGGCAGCAGCGTGGTCTCGCCGAGATCGGTGAGGGCGATCCGAAAGCGCTGCGTCGACGTCGCCGGGGTGAAATCGACGGCGCCGGCCAGTTCCCGGGCGATCTGCTGCAACGGCTGCGCGATCGCGTCGAACAGCGCGGTCGCGACGGTGGTCGGCCGGACTCCCGAACCGCTCCGGACGAACAGGGGATCGGCGAAACGCCGCCGCAGACGATTCAGTGCGTGACTCACGGCGGGCTGCGAGAGGTTGAGCGCCTGCGCCGCCGCGGTGATGCTGCGGTGCCGGTAGATGGTCACGAAGGTCTGGAGCTGGTTGAGGTCCATCCCTCGGCCCGAACCCAGATCATTCGTCATCGTCATGTCGACTATCAACATAATGCATTGGACTCATGTTCCACCGCGTGCCTACGGTGAAGCGGTAGGGATCGAGCGCAAGGGAGCGCCTGTATGGGTAGAACGGTGACGGTGGGCGACGCCGTGGGCCAGGCTCTACGTGAACTTGGGGTCGCGCAGATATTCGGCGTCGTCGGCAGCGGGAACTTCGTCGCCACGAACGCGATGATCGAGGGCGGGGCGCGCTTCGTCGCCGCCCGGCACGAGATGGGCGCGGCCTGCATGGCGGACGCCTACACACGCCTGACCGGGGAGCTCGCGGTCGTGAGCGTGCACCAGGGGTGCGGGCTCACCAACGCGATGACGGGGATCGCCGAGGCGGCCAAGTGCCACACCCCGATCCTCGTCGTGACGGGAGACACAGCGCTCGGCGACGTGTCCACCAACTTCGCGATCGATCAGGACCGCGCCGTCGAGGCGCTCGGAGCCGTCGCGATGCGGATCCACACCGCCGAGACCGCGGTCGCCGACGCCGTCGCCGCCTACGACCGCGCGATGCGTGACCGTGTCACCGTCGTCCTCTCCCTCCCCATCGATCTGCAGGCTCGGCCCTGGCAGGGCGAGGTCACCGTGCCGCCGCGCGGCGAGGTCCTTCCCGCGGGTGCTTCGGACGAGAGCATCGCCCGGCTCGCCGACGCCCTCGCGAGCGCCGAGCGACCGGTGATCGTCGGGGGTCGCGGAGCCCGACACGCCTCGGCCGAGCTGCGCGCGCTCGCGGAGCACAGCGGCGCCCTGCTGGCGACGTCCGCCGCCGGGCGAGGCCTCTTCGTCGGCGACGAATGGGCCCTCGACGTCATGGGCGGCTTCTCGACGCCCGGAGCGGCAGAACTCATCCGCGAGGCCGACCTGCTCGTCGGGTTCGGGGTGGCGCTGAACGGATGGACGACGCACCGCGGCACGCTTGCGGCGCAGCCCGTGGTCATCCAGGTCGACGACAGGCGCGAGGCCTTCGGGCTGCACCGCCCCGTGTCGCTCGCCATCCTCGGAGACACCGCGCAGGTCGCCTCGGCGGTCACGGCCGAACTCGCCTCACGCGGCGACGCGCGCGCCGGATATCGCACCCCCGAGGTCGCCGAACGGGTCCGCGGCGCCCGCAACTGGGTGGATCAGCCCGTCGACGAGCCCGACGACGACGGACTGGTCGGCGCGAAGGCGCTGACGAACGTCCTCGACGCGATGCTGCCCCTCGAGCGTGTCGTCGTGCCGGACGGCGGAAACGTCAACTTCTTCGCGGGTGCCTTCCTCCGGGTGCCGGATGAGAAGGGCTACGTCGTCCCGCTCGGCTTCCAATCGATCGGCCTCGGGCTGGCGAGCGCGATCGGCGCGGGCGTCGCCCAGCCGCAGCGCCTGCCGATCCTCGGCACCGGCGACGGCTCGTTCATGATGAGCCTGGTCGAGCTCGACACGGCCGTGCGCCTGGGTCTCGGCATGGTGATCGTCGTCTACAACGACGACGCGTACGGCGCGGAGGTGCACCTGTTCCCGGGGCAGCAGGATCGCCACGGAGTCGTCCGCTTTCCGGAAACGGATGTCGCGGCCATCGCCCGCGGATTCGGATGCGAGGCGATCACGGTGCGGAGCCTCGGCGATCTCGGCGGCGTCGAGGACTGGCTGGCGGGGCCACGAGATCGCCCGCTCGTGATCGACGCCAAGATCGCCGGTTACCCGACGCCCCTCATGGAGGACGATGCTCCGCACCACTGAGCCCGCCGAGGGCATCCCGTCCGTGGGAACCTGGTCCGGTGCGCCCCGATCCCGTGTCGGCAAGGCATGACTCGCTACCGAGAGGGGACAGACATCGTCGAAACCGCCCGCATCCCTGCGACGACCGAACGTGACCCACTCCTACGGCTCGACCCGGCGATCCCCCTGCGCGACGACAGCGTGCGGCGCATCGGGGGGCACGACTTCGACTTCGCCCGCCGCGTCGCCGTCATGGCGATCGTGAACCGTACACCCGACTCGTTCCACGATCGAGGAGCGGACTTCGCGCTCGAGCGTGCCGTGGAATCGTCGCTGCGCGCGGTCGCGGACGGGGCCGACTGGGTCGACATCGGGGGAGTGCCTTTCGGGCGCGGCCCGGACGTTTCGGTCGCAGAGGAGCTCGATCGCGTCGTCACGACCGTCGAGGCCGTGGCAGCGGCGTCCGACGTGGTCATATCGGTCGACACCACCCGAGCTGTCGTCGCCGACGCGGCGATCGCGGCGGGCGCTTCGGTCATCAACGACACGAGCGGATTCTGGGACCCGGACATGCCCGGGGTCGTGGCGCGCACCGGCGCGGCGGTCGTTCTGACCCACAGTCTCGGCCCGCCCAGATCCGAGCCGCCCCGACCGCACTACGACGACGTCGTGACGGCCGTGTGCACGCGGCTGAGTGGACTGACCGAGACGGCGCTCGCCGCGGGTATCCGTCAAGACCGCATCGTCGTCGATCCCGGCCATGACCTGAACAAGAACACGATGCACTCGCTCGAACTGATCCGGCGCCTGCCCGAGGTCGTCGCGCTGGGCTATCCCACGCTCGTCGCGCTGTCCAACAAGGACTTCGTCGGCGAGACGCTCGGGCGCGAACGCGGTGACCGCTTGGTGGGCTCCATCGCCGCCGCGGTCTCGTGTGTGCTGGCCGGAGCGCGCCTCGTGCGCGCCCACGATGTTCGGGCGACGGTCGACGCGCTCCGGATGACCGAGGCCATTCTCGGAACACGGGAGCCGCTGCGCGTCTGGCACAACAACGGGCAGAACTGATGAGACCCGGGCGGGCGCGCTCGCACGGACGGAGGTGCCCGATATGACGATCCGACTCGCGAGCGGTGCGGGTGCGGAGCTCGACGTCGACGGCCTGGCGAGCCTCTATGCGCGGCCCGACACCCAGGAGCGCACGCAGCCGTGGGTGCGCGTGAATTTCGTCTCGACGCTCGACGGCTCGGCGGTCGGACCCGACGGGCTGAGCGGATCGCTGTCTTCAGCATCGGATCGCGAGGTCTTCGGCGTCCTGCGCAGGCTGACCGATGCCGTGCTCGTCGCGGCAGGCACCGTGCGCGCCGAGGGGTATGCCGGGGCGCTGGTCGACCAAGCCCAGAGCGACTGGCGTGGCGCGCACGGACGGGCAGAGCATCCGGACTTCCTGATCGTGTCGCGAAGCCTCGACATCGATCCCGCGACCCTTGACGCGTCGCCGGTGCGGCCGGTCGTCATCACGACGCGCGACGCTCCCGCCGACGCGGCGCGCTCGCTGGCCCCGTACGCGACGGTGGTGGCGTGCGGCGAGCGGGACGTGGACGTGGCGGAGTTGCGTGCGTGGCTCGAGCGCGCGGGCTATCGGGATGTGCTGTGCGAGGGTGGCCCGAGCTTGCTCGGTGCGCTCGTCGCCGCGGACGGGCTGGACGAACTGTGCCTGACGCTGGCCGCGCAGCTCGTCGCGGGGCAGGGGCCGCGCATCGCTGTCGGTTCGCCCGCGGAGCGTGGGATGTCGCTGGAGCACGTTCTACGGGGAGACGCGGGAGACCTGCATCTGAGGTACACGCGGACACGCTGACCGCGCCGCCGCGGATTCGGCCCCGGCGTCAGGCCAGGTTGGCGTACCGGCCGCTGTAGAACACGAGGGGCTCGCCCTCACTGGGCTGTGAGCATGCGTTCACGCGGGCGATGACGAGTTCGTGGTCACCGGCATCCGCCACGGTCTCGATCGTGGCATCGAACCAGCTGAGGCAGTCCTCGAGGATCGGGTGCCCCGAGGGGCTCGTCAGCCAGGACGATTCCGCGAACCGGTCGATTCCGCGTTGCGAGAAGCGGCGTGCGACGTCCTCGTGGTGGAGCCGAAGGACCGAGACGGCGAACCGTCGGCCGGGACGGATGCCCGCCCATGACGCGCTCGTGAGCATCGCACAGAACGAGATCAGCGGTGGCGACAACGACACGGAAGTGAACGAGTTCACGGCCATTCCGACCGGGCCGTCCGGCGTCGCTGCGGCGACGAGCGCGACACCGGTGGGATAGCGACCCAACGCGTCGCGAAAGCCGCGGGAGTCCTGGTGGGTGTCGATCGCCGCGAGGGGGCGGACGACCGGGGACGGAGTTGCAGTGCTCATCTTCGAGACCTCTTCTCAGTTCTGGCGAACGATCATCACGATACGAGAAGTACTAATGAGTAAACAAGCAGTACTTTAAAAATACGCTGCACGGAACCTTGACGACGTTGCGCTCGGTGGGGAACACTGGCCGAAAGTACGAAGAAAGTTCAGTACGTGTCATAAAAATACCCCTGATGGATTCCCGTCACGGGTCAGGGAGGACCGAACGATGAGTATCACCGTCGATACACCGCAGGCCCCGCCGGTACCCGGCGTCGATCGACCCACATTGCTCGAGGCCGCGCGCGCGATGGAGCCGATGCTTCTGGCCGCCGAGGAGGTCATCGAGAACGAGCGTCGCGTCCCGCAGGAGATCACCGATGCTATGTACGAGAACGGGATCTACCGCGCGTTCCTGCCTTATGAACTGGGTGGGATCGAGGCCCACCCGCTCGAGTGGCTCGATGCCGTGGAGGAGATCTCGCGGGTCAACGGCTCGGTCGGATGGCTCTGCATGCTGCACTCCGGACAGACCTTCGTCGAGGAGGGCGTCATGCACGACCTCCTCGAGCAGGACAAGTGGATCACGGCCTCGAACGTCGGCCGCGCTGCGGGCAAGGCAGTGCGGGTGCCGGGTGGCTACCGCATCAGCGGACGGTGGCCCTTCAGCAGCGGGTCCCCCGAGGCCACCTGGCTCTCGGGGCGTTCGGTGCTCTACGACGAGCACGACGAGCCCGTCACGCACCCGCATGACGGACTGCCATGGTTCATCGTCGCGATGTTCCCCGCCTCGGAAGTGACGCTCTACGACACCTGGGACGGCCATGGCCTGCGCGGCTCGGGGAGTGGCGACTTCGAGGTCAAGGATCTCTTCGTGCCCTCGGAGATGGTCAACGAGGCCGGCATCTGGGAGCGCAAGTACGATCGTGCGCTGTTCCGCTATTGGTTCAATGTCATGGCCCACGGCGCGCACGCCCTCGGGCTCGCGAAGGGGGCGATCGAGGAGTTCGTGAATCTCGTCCACGTGTCGGCGAAGCGCGGTTCGTACCGCCAGGCGCGTCTGGGCAAGGAGGCGATGCATCAGTACGCGCTCGGCAAGGCCGACACGATGGTGCGGGCGGCGCGCGCGCACCTATGGGACCTGGTGGGTCAGGCGTACGAGAACGCCGAGAAGCAGTGGCCGATCGACTATGAACTGCGTGTCCTTCTGCACGGTGCGGTCATCAACGCCGTCCACACCTCGCGCGCGGCGGTGGACCTGATCTTCCAGCAGGCCGGCGCACCCGCGGTGTTCCGTGGTCGTCGCATCGAACGGATCCACCGCGACATGTTCACGGCGGCCAACCACGCCCTGATGGCCGAGTCGTCATATGACCGGATCGGGCAGTACATCATGTCGAAGGACAGCCCCACGGGGCCGGAGATCGAGATCCGCGAGATCGGCTACGTGCCGGGCCCGCACCCTCAGCACGATCGGAAGAAGGCGGAAGGGGCGCAGGACCGAGCGTGACGGGAGACGTCCGTGGGGGTCTTCGGCCGCACGGATCTCGCCCTCGACGCGGACGCACAAGTGTCCTGCGCGAGACCAGAAGTAGACGCGACAGACACCATTGATACTTTCGATTGGTGGCGGTCGAGTGCGCTGACGGACCGCGACAGAGCAGTGCAACTAGATACCGAGGCTCTCGACGCAGAGAGTCACCCTGGCAAACGATGGAGTTTCCCTTGTCTTCAATCACCGTGCGCGCCCTCGATAAGCGATTCGGCGACTACCAGGCCATCCGCGGCGCTGATCTCGCCGCATCCGACGGCGAATTCGTCACCCTGCTCGGAGAGAGCGGATGCGGAAAGACCACGACCCTGCGCTGTATCGCCGGCCTGGAGACGCCCACGTCGGGGCACATAGCGATCGGTGACCGCGTCGTTTACGACAGCGGCGAGCGGATCGATGTGCAGCCCGAGCGGCGCGAGACGGGCATGGTGTTCCAGAGCTACGCGCTGTGGCCGCACCTGACCGTGCTCGAGACGATCCTGTATCCCCTCAAGCGCCACAAGGTCCGTGGCAAGGAGGCGATGCAGCGGGCGCGGGACGTGCTCGAGACCGTCGGCCTCGGTCCTTTCGCCACGCGACCCGCGACATCGCTCTCGGGTGGACAGCAGCAGCGCGTCGCACTCGCACGTGCGCTCGTGAGCCGCCCCGAGCTGATGCTGTACGACGAGCCGCTGTCCAACCTCGACCCCTCGCTTCGCCGTCAGGTCCGCGATGAGATCCTGCGCTTGCACCGATCCAACGGCACCACGTCGCTGTATGTGACGCATGATCTCGAGGAGGCGATGCATCTCTCCGATCGCATCATCGTGATGCAGTCCGGTCTGCTGGAGCAGTCGGGTACCCCCGCGGAGATCTTCGCCAAGCCCACCAACGAGTTCGTCGCCAAGTTCGTCGGATTCGAGAACCTGCTCGCCGCAAGCGTCGAGGCGGTCTACGCCGACGAGGTCACCCTGCGGATGGAGGCGGCGGGGGTCGATGTCACCCTGCCCCGGTCCACCACGACAGGCCCCCTCTCCCGCGGCGACGAGGTCGTCGTGGCCTTCCGATCGGCCAACGCGGTCGTGGTGTCGGAATGCGAGCCCGGCGCGCCACGGCTGGAATTGGCCGGTGTCATCGAGAGCGTCGACTTCCTCGGCTCGCGCAACGAGTTCCGCATCAAGAGCGGTGGGGCGTCGCTGCGCGTCGCCGAATCGGAGCGTGACTACCGTCGCCAGAAGCTGCGCCGCGAAGCTGGCGCCCGCGTCTGGGTCGAGGTCGACGCGGAGCTGTGCTCGGTGATCCCGACCGGTCGGCGCAGCGCCACGACCTTGCCCGAGCCGGTCGCCGTCACGGGTGCGGTCGTATGACGCGTCTGCCCGCCGAGTGGCGGGGCGAGCGGCTGTTCGGCAAGGTGCTGCTCGGGGTCGCGATCGCGATCCTGTTCATCCTCTTCCTGTGGCCGCCGGTCATGATGGCGATCGCCGCATTCCGTGTGGGCAACCTCGCGGGCCAAGGGGAGTGGAGCGTCGTTCCCTTCATCGAGACGCTCTCGCGCGAGAGCACCTGGCGCGTCTCTCTGAACTCGATCATCCTCTCGGCCGCATCCAGCATCGGGGCCCTCGCGATCGGCACCTTTCTCGCCTGGGTCGCCGTTCGCACGACGACGCCGCTGCGACGGTGGATGACGCCCATCATGGCCGTCATCCTCGTCATCCCCTCCCTCTTCTACGGTCTCGGCTGGTACCTGGTGGTCAACGGCAACGCGGCTCCCGTGAACATCATGCTGCGAGAGTGGTTCGGGATAACCGGATCGCCTCTCGGTTCAGGCTGGCCCATCATGCTCTTCGTCGTGATCGGCTTCGTCATCCCCGTCGGCTACCTCTTCATGGTCGGCCCCATGGCGCGCATGGACGCGGCCCTCGACGACGCCGCGCGAATGAGCGGCGCGACACGCGGCAACGCGTTCTTCACGGTAACGCTGCCACTCCTGCGCCCGACGATGTTCGGCGTCTTCGTGCTCATGACGTCCTACGGGTTCAGCGCGTTCGAGTTGCCACTCCTCTTCGGCATCCAGGCCGACATCAACGTCTTCTCGACAGCGGTGTACACCACGCTGACGGCGCAGGAGGCGGTGCCCAACTACGCGGGTGCGAGCACCCTGTCGCTCATCCTGATGGCGCTCGTGATCCTGCTCGTGCTCGTGCGCTCGCGAATCCTCGGCGGACGCCGCTTCTCCACGATCACCGGCAAGGGTTTCCGCCCCGAGCCCAAGAGCTACGGCCGCATCCAGTGGCTCTTTCTCGCGATCTTCATCGCGGTGGTGTGCTGGGCGGGATTGATCCCGCTCGTGCAGATGATCCTCGGCTCGTTCCAGCCGATGTTCGGCGTGTCGCTCGGCTTCACGACGGCCAACTACGAGCTGCTCCTGCGGGACCCCGGGACCGGTTCGCTGATCGTCTTCACGCTGATCCTCGCGGCGATCGGCGGATTCGTCGCAGCCTCCGTCGCACTCATCATGAGCCACCTGTCCGCGCGCTCCGGCCGCTTCCTGCGCGGCGTCACCGGGCTCGTGAGCTGGGCACCGGTTGCCATCCCGGGGGTCCTGGTCGGTCTTGCGCTCATCACCGCGTACCTCCCGATCCCGGGCCTGCGGAACATGATCGGCACGCCGTTCATGCTGCTGCTCGGATTCATCGTCGTGGTCACGCCGATCGCGACGCGCGCCATCGAGGGCGGGGTGCTGCAGATCGCGACCGAGCTCGAGGAGTCGGCCCGGATTTCGGGGGCGTCGAAGGTCGTCACCTTCTTCACGGTGGTCCTGCCCCTCGTGCTGCCGAGCTTCCTCGCGGGCTGGTTCATCGCCGGCATCGGTATCTCCGGCAACCTCAGCCTCCCCGTCCTGCTGTCCTCGCCGTCCATGCAGACCGTCGCCGTCCAGGCATACGACTCGTATCGACAGGGCTACGCGTCCGAGGCGGCTGCACTGTTCCTGCTGCTCATGCTCTCCGTTGCCGCGGTCGGTGCGGTTGCGTGGGTGGTGGTCTCGGGAGGAGCCCGCCTGCTCAAGCGTGCTCGACTCACCCGCATCGAGAGAGCACTCATAACGAAAGGAAGTGTCGCGTATGTCTAAACGCCAAAGGTGGCTCGTAGCAACCGCGCTCGTCGTCCCCCTCGCCCTGCTCGGGAGCTGTTCGTCTGGAGCAGATCCCGCAGACCCGGGTGCTTCGGGTGGCGACGGTGGATACGGTGGGGCCCTGGGCAGCGCCGAGCAGGAGGCCGAGTTCGAAGCCCTCTACCAGGCGGCAGTGGACGCGGGAGAGAACCAGGTCATTGCATACGGACCGCCGCCCGCGCGCGCCCTCATTGACGCCTTCCAACAGCGCTTCCCGGGCATCGAGGTGAACTACCAGCAGCTGCAGACGGCTGAGCGGATCGCGAAGCTCGAGCAGGAGAAGCAGACCGAGAACTATGTGGCGGATGTCGCCTCCGACGGCCGGACTCCGATCGTCTCCATGGCGGTCGATGGATGGTGCCAGGAAATGGACACCATCATGGATGTGCCGAAAGAGTGGATGGGCCCGAACAACGCGGCCATGTTCCCGTATGTCTCGGTCTTCGGGCTCGTGATCAACACGGACATGATGGATGCGGAGGATGCGCCCCAGAGTTGGGAAGAGCTGATCTCGCCCGAGTGGGAGGGAAAGGTCGTCATGGTCAGTCCCGCGGCCGGGGGCGCCGCCGCCTTCACGTTCGCGATGATGCAGACGCCGGAGGAGAACGCTGAGAAGTATGCGGGCATCAAGGAGGGCATCAAGGACAACGTCACGCTCGTGGCCCGGGATGCACTCGTGTTGCAGGAGGTCGCCCAGGGCACGTACCCGATCGGCGCCCTCGCCTACTATCCGTACTTCGTCGAGACGGCCGCCCAGGGCGCGCCGATCGAGTTCGTCTTCCCGTTCACCGAGGGTGGCGGCAACATGTGGACGAAGAGCGGCAACTGCCTGATCGAAAACGCTCCTCACCCCAATGCCGGCGCGCTGTGGATGAACTGGCTAACGAGCGACGAGGGACAGACGGTTCTCGCCGATTCCGGCTGGTACCCGACGATGCCCGGCATGCCGGGCCCCGGCGGTCTGCCCCCGCTCGAGGACATCGATCTGCTGCACGCGCTGCCTGACGAGGAGGCCATCACGGCCTACGGCCCGTACGTCAAGGAGGTCATCGCCTTCTTCGGCGGCTGAGTCCACGGCCGGATCTTCCTCGGGCCCGCAACGGCTGGCCCGGGGAAGATCCGCGCCCACCTTCCGTGGCTCATCTCTGCGATATTCTGACCGGGGCCCGGGCAGGCGCCCGAAACGCCGGAAGATCGCCGGTCCCTGGCAACGATCACCTGGCGAAGGGAACCCGATTGACCGATACGAATGCGGGCCCGCAGTACTCCACCACGGTGGCTCGGGCGGCGATGCTTCTGCAGCTCCTCGCCGAGAATCCGGACGGCCTGGGTATCACCGTCCTCACGCGTCACCTCAACACCCAGCGCGCGCCGCTGTATCGGATCCTCGAGGCGCTCATCCGGGCGAGGCTGGTGCGCCGTGACGACCAGAAGCGCTATCGGCTCGGGATCGGCACGATCCAGTTGGCGCGGGCCTACTCCGTGCAGTTCCCGGCGGGCCTCGAGCAGCTCCTCGCCGAGCTCGCCAACGACGTCGGCGTCACCTCGACCCTCGTCTCCGCCGAGGGTGACGTGCTCACCACGGTGCTGTCCGTGACCCCCAGCACGAACGCCGAGCACGTCTTCACCCCGCCCGGCTTCCGGCATCCTGATGGGCCGCTGGCGACCCGCATCGCCCTCCAGGCGTCCGCCCCGCCCGCAGAGGACGATTCCGACGCGATCGTCGAGGCGCGTCGCCAGGGCTACGCGATCGCGCGCGGCTCGGTCGCACCCGTGCGCTACGCCGTCGCGGCGGTCGTGCCGAATTCCGCCCTCTCGGGTGCTGCCCTCGTCGTCGCTCTGGTCTCCGTCGTCGACTTCGACGCAGAGAGTGCCGCCGAACGCCTGATCCACACGGCCCAGCTGATCGGCATGTCACTCGGAACCGCAGGGAGCGGGGGAGGCGGCGCCGTCGGCGACTTCCGCCGGAGCGACTACTGACGAGCCGCCGACCCTCGGGTGTCGTCTGCGCGCCACCGGGGCGCGTGTTCCGCACGCCGGACGCGCACGTCGGGTTCGGTCAGGCGTCCGCCCCGCGATGCCCTCGCCCCACTGTTTGGCTCGCGGGCCCGCCTGCGCTAAGCTGATCCCTTGGTGCCTGTGCCCTGCTGGCCCGGCACCGCGAACGTGAGCCCTCCACTGGCTCGTTGCCCGGACATCCATCCGGAGTCAACACCCCGGAGCGGGATTCACGAACATCTCCGTTCGATCAAGAAAGCAGCACTACTGTGACGCGCACGTACACCCCCAAGGCTGGCGAGATCCAGCGCGAGTGGCTCATCATCGACGCGACCGACGTCGTTCTGGGCCGCCTCGCGAGCCACGCTGCAGCGCTTCTGCGCGGCAAGCACAAGCCCACCTTCGCCAACCACATGGACACCGGCGACTTCGTGATCATCGTCAACGCCGACAAGGTCGCGCTGACGGGTCAGAAGCTCGAGAAGAAGAAGGCCTACCGCCACTCCGGCTACCCGGGCGGACTCAAGTCCGTCACCTATGGCGAGCTCATGGACAAGAACCCCGAACGCGCCGTCGAAAAGGCCATTCGCGGGATGCTTCCCAAGAACAGCATCGGTCGCCAGCAGTTGGGCAAGCTCAAGGTCTACCGGGGTGCCGAGCACCCCCACGCTGCCCAGCAGCCCAAGACGTACACCCTCGACCAGGTCGCCCAGTAAGCGCCGCACTCATCTCAAAGGACATACTCGTGGCGAACATCTCCGACTCCACTTCCTCGATTGACGAGGCCCCCCAGAGCTACTCGACCGAGACGCCCGCTGACCAGGCGGCAGCAGCCGTCGCGGCAGAGCGTCCCGTCCTGACCGTTCCCGGCGCAGCCGTGGGTCGTCGCAAGCAGGCCATCGCCCGCGTGCGCATCGTCCCCGGCTCGGGCACGATCACGGTCAACGGCCGCTCGTTCGAGGACTACTTCCCGAACAAGCTGCACCAGCAGCTCGTCACCGACCCGTTCACGGTCCTCAACCTCACCGACGCCTACGACGTCATCGCCCGCATCTCGGGTGGTGGACCCTCGGGTCAGGCCGGCGCCCTGCGCCTCGGCATCGCGCGTTCGCTCAACGAGATCGACGTCGAGAACAACCGCGCCACCCTCAAGAAGGCCGGCTTCCTCTCGCGTGACGCTCGCGTCAAGGAGCGCAAGAAGGCCGGTCTCAAGAAGGCCCGCAAGGCGCCTCAGTACTCGAAGCGCTAACCAGCGGTCAGCGCTCCGATGCCACTGTTTGGCACGGACGGCGTTCGGGGTCTCGCCAACGGGACCCTGACCGCCGACCTCGCTCTTTCGCTTGCCCAGGCGACGGCCGTCGTCCTCGGGCAAGGTCGCACGGCCGAGGCCCGGCGTGCGCAGGGACGCCGGCTCACAGCCGTCGTCGCGCGCGACCCGCGGGTGTCCGGGGAGTTCCTCACGGCCGCGGTCGCGGCGGGGCTCGCCTCGTCGGGGGTCGATGTGCTCGAGGCCGGCGTCCTGCCGACCCCGGCGCTCGCCTTCCTCGTTGCCGACCGCGACGCCGACTTCGGTGTGATGGTCTCGGCCTCGCACAATCCCGCTCCCGACAACGGCATCAAGATCTTCGCCCGCGGCGGGATGAAGCTACCCGACGCGGTCGAAGAGCGCATCGAGCGAGCGATGTCGGGACCCAAGCTCCAGCCCACGGGCGCGGAGGTCGGGCGCATCGCGCGATTCTCGGATGCCGAGGACCGCTATGTCATGCACCTCCTGGCGTCTCTGCCGCAGCGGCTCGAGGGAGTGAAGGTCGTTCTCGACTGCGCCCACGGAGCCGCATCCGGGGTCTCGCCCGAGACCTTCCGGGATGCGGGAGCCGAACTCGTCGTGATCGGCGCCGACCCCGACGGGCTGAACATCAACGACGGTGTCGGCTCGACGCACCTCGATGTGCTCGCCGCGGCCGTTCTCGAACACGGCGCGGATGTCGGGATCGCCCACGACGGTGACGCGGATCGCTGCCTCGCGGTGGATGCCTCGGGCCGGATCGTCGACGGTGACCGCATCATGGCGATCCTCGCGGCATCACTCCACGAACGCGGACGCCTGCACGATGACACGCTCGTTGCGACGGTCATGAGCAACCTCGGCCTGCACCGCGCGATGTCCGAGCGAGGCATCCGCGTGCTGCAGACCGCCGTTGGCGACCGCTACGTTCTCGAAGAGATGACGCGCGGCCGCTACTCGCTCGGCGGCGAGCAGTCCGGGCATCTGATCATGAGCGACTACGCGACGACGGGCGACGGCCTGCTGACCGGGCTGCACCTGGTTGCCGAGATGGCGCGCACGGGCAAGTCGCTGGCGGAGCTGGCGTCGATCATGACGGTCTTTCCGCAGGTCCTCGTCAACGTGCGGGACGTGGACCGGTCGCGTGCCAACAGCGACCCGGTCGTCGTGGCCGCAGTGGCCGCAGCATCCGCTGCACTCGGCGACACCGGTCGCGTTCTGCTGCGTCCGTCGGGCACCGAGCCGCTCGTTCGCGTGATGGTCGAGGCCGCCGACGAGCAGACGGCCCGCCGCCACGCCGACGAGCTCGCCGACGTGGTGCGCGAGGCACTCGCCCTCTAGGGAGTGCGCGGGTCATCGTTCGCGCACCGCGCCTGCCGTCCGACGTCGCGGCGGAGGCGGTTCAGGCGAAGGCGGGTATCCGCGGAGCGAACGCGATCACGCGGCACCCACCCGCCGGTGTGAGTTCGGACTCGAGTCTGCCGCCGATTCCGCTCACCTGTCGCCGCAGGTTGTCGAGTCCCGGGGCCTCGCGATGGCTGCCGTCTCCCGCTGCGTCGTCGGCAACCGAGACGCGGACCATCCCCGCCGTTACGCCGATCTCGACATCGATCCGTTGAGCGCGACAGAACTCGAGGGCATTGAGCGTTGCTTCGACGACCGTGTGGAACAGCACGGCACGCCGCTCGATCTGCACGGAACCGGCGCCCGTTGCCGCATGTACCTCTCCCGGGTCGCTGACGCGGAGTCGGACCGCGATGGGGTTCGGGACGACCGTGATGAAGGCGCGAACGGCGGGCACCAGGCCATGATCGAGCGCCTCCGGATAGCTGAACATGGCCAACCCCTGTTGCCCCGCGATGGCTACGTCGGCGAGTTCACGTTGCACGGATTGCATGCGCAGCTTGATGAGGCCGTCCGCATCGCCGATGATCTCCGCGATCTCGTCCATCACATGCCCGAAGCGCTCTTTCAGCGTGTCGTGATTGTCCGATGCGAGCTGGTGTCGTGTCCGCGCCTGTGTCCGAAGCAACGTCACGAGAGCTTGGGAACTCTGCGCGGCCGACAGATGCGATGTGCGTTCGGCCCAGCGGATCCGCTGCTGCGAGCGGGTCACATACGCCGCGAACGCGATGATCAGGCTGATCATGACTCCCGATACGGCGGCGTCCGCGAGAGCTGGCAGTACATCGTGCTGCGAGTAGATGCCGACCGTGATCTGCATGACCGCGCGCAGTGCAGCCACTCCCACCCCGGCGGTGAGCACGAGGGCCGCCGCGGTCACCGGGCGCCGCGTCTCGATGCGAAGCTGGCTGACGATCAGGAGCGTGGTGATCACGGTCAAGAGGTTGATGAAGATGCGTCGTCCCAGATCCCAGCTGAGCGGAACGGGTTCCCCGACCAACTCGTCGGGGACTCCGAGGACGATGATGGCCTGTGCCGTAGCGGCGAGGGCCACCGCACCGCCGAGTACCGCGATCGTGACGAGCATCGTGCGGGTATCCGCGTGTCGATCTGCCGCCGATCGGGCCTTTTCGCGGTGCGCACGGGTTTCGCTGTCCGTGGGCACACCCGCGGGTGCACGCCCGCGAGACAGCCACGAAGCGCGGGGCGGATCGGAGGTATCGCGGCGGTCGTTGATTGACAACGTGTGTACCTCCGAAAGCGCTGGCGGGAATGGCGTCCCCCCGCCGAGGCCGATACTAGCGGCACTCGCGCCGATAATCCGCACGCCGCACGGTATTGGATTCGTGACTCAGCCCCAGGTCAGCGACTCGATATACCGCAGCAGGACTCCCTCTCGAAGGGCCCAGGGGCTCACCTCGAGCTCTTCGACACGCAACGCTGTCATGGCCTCGTGCAGCACGACCGCACCCGCGACGATCTGCATCGTTCGGTCGGCGGTGATCCCCGGCAGCTCCTGCCGTGCGCTCGCGGGCAGCCGTGCGAGCCGAGGAATCCAGGACGCGAGGGCGGCGCGGGGCAGCACCATCCGCTCGATTCCCGACCACCCGGGCATCGGGTACCCCGCGAGTTTCGCGAGCGAGCGGATCGCCTTCGACGACCCGACGACGTGGTCCGGCTTGGGCTGTGCTCTGAATTCGCGGGCGACGGGCGCGAGCACCTCGGCGGCGTGGGCGCGCAGGCGATCGGTCGCGGCCTCGCCGGGCGGGTCGTCGGGCAGGAAGCCCACGGTCATCCGCCCCGCTCCGAGGGGGACGGATGCCGCGGTCTCGGGCAGCTCCTCCGAACCCGATGCCAGCTCGAGCGAACCCCCTCCGATATCGAAGAGCAGAATGCGCCCGGCAGACCACCCGAACCACCGGCGCACCGCGAGGAACGTGAACCGCGCCTCGGTCTCCCCGCCGAGCACCTGCAGCGGCTGTCCCAGAGCCGCCTCGATGCGTTCGATGACCACGGCGCCGTTCGTCGCCTCACGGACGGCCGACGTCGCGGTTGCCAACAACTCATCGACGGCCTCGGCGGTGGCGCGGTCGCGTGCCTCGGATACGGCGGTCTCGAGCGCGCGGATGCCTTCTTCCGTGATGGATCCGTCCGGCGCCAAGTACCGCATCAGGCGCAATACCGTGCGGTGGCTGGTCGTGCCCAGCGGACGGCCGCCCGGTCGCGCATCGGCAACCAGCAGATGGACGGTATTCGATCCGATATCGAGGACTCCCAGGCGCACCGGTGAAGCGTAGCGCGGCCGGAGTGCCCCTCGTCGCGCAATGGCCAGACCCCGCGCGATACCATCGAACGGTGCCCGCCGAGGAGATCGCGACCACGTCATTGCTGACGCCCTACCGTGAGATCGAGCGCGCCGAGTGGGCGCGAACGGCGGCCGGGATGGCGCAACCGCTCTCCGAGACGGAGATCGTGCAGCTGCGTGGCCTCGGTGACCGTCTCGATGTGGACGAGGTTCGTGAGGTCTACCTCCCGCTCAGCCGCCTGCTGAGCCTGTACGCGAATGCGACGAAACGTCTCGGTGCCGACACGAGCGGGTTCCTCGGCGAACCCGACACGACCACGCCGTTCGTCGTCGCCGTCGCGGGCTCGGTCGCCGTGGGCAAATCGACGATCGCGCGTCTGTTGCGCGAACTGATGAGCCGCTGGCCGGGCACGCCGCGCGTCGAACTCGTCACGACCGACGGGTTCCTCTTTCCCAACGCCGAACTCGAGCGGCGCGGGCTCATGAGCCGCAAGGGGTTTCCGGAGTCCTACGACCGCCGCGCACTGATCCGCTTTCTGACCGAGGTGAAGAGCGGGGCGCCCGAGGTTCGAGCGCCCTTCTATTCGCACATGCGCTACGACATCGTTCCGGACGCGAGCGTCGTCGTCCGACGCCCCGACGTCGTGATCGTCGAGGGCCTCAACGTTCTTCAGCCCCCGGCGCTGCCGAACGACGTCGCGGTCAGTGAGCTGTTCGACTTCGCCGTCTACGTCGACGCCGATCCCGAGCACATCGCCCGGTGGTTCGTCGAACGATTCCTGGCGCTCCGACGCGGAGCGTTCGCGAATCCCACGTCGTACTTCAACGTGTTCGCCCACCTCAGTGACGAGGAGGCCGTCCAGACGGCGATGAAGTACTGGGACGAGATCAACATGCCCAACCTGGTCGAGAACGTCATGCCCACGCGGCATCGAGCGACACTGATCCTGCAGAAGGGGCCCGAGCACGCGGTTGATCGCGTGTTCCTGCGCAAGCTGTAGCCGCGTCGCGTAGCCATCCCCGCTGTCTTGGGGCGTCCAATCCCCGTTGGGGCGCGGCATGCCACGCCCCAACGGGGATTGGGCGCCCCGACTCTGAGCGTGGGGCGCTCCCCGCAGAGTGACCGGCTCACCTGCTGCACAGCCGCGGCGACTTAGGATGTCCCTCATGTGTGGAATCGTCGGATACGTCGGCCCGAGGCCGAGCCAGGCCATCCTTCTCGCCGGGCTCGCCCGACTCGAGTACCGCGGCTACGACTCGGCGGGCATCGCCGTGATCGACGGTTCCGGCGAACTCGGGATGCGCAAGCGCGCAGGCAAGCTGAGCGTGCTCGCCGAGAACCTCGCCGCGGACCCGCTCCCCACAGGGACGACGGGCATCGGACACACCCGCTGGGCGACGCACGGGGGCCCGACCGACGTCAACGCGCACCCGCACCTTGCCGACGACGACCGCCTCGCCGTCATCCACAACGGCATCATCGAGAACTTCTCGGAGCTGAAGGCCGAGCTGCTCGACGAGGGATATACCTTCCAGAGCGAGACCGACACCGAGGTCGCCGCGGTGCTGCTCGGCCGCGAGTACCGGAAGAGCGAGGACCTCGCGACGGCGTTCCGCGCCACCGTCAGCCGCCTCGACGGTGCGTTCACGCTGCTCGCCGTGCACGAGGAGCACCCGGATCTGGTCGTCGGCGCTCGCCGCAACTCACCGCTCGTGATCGGACTGGGTGAAGGCGAGAACTTCCTCGGCTCCGACGTCGCGGCGTTCGTCGAGCACACGCGCCGCGCGCTCGCGATCGGACAGGACCAGATCGTCGCGATCACACCCGGCGGCGTCACGGTGACCGACTTCTTCGGATCGCCGGTCGAGGTCGAGCCGTTCGAGGTGATGTGGGATGCGTCGGCCGCCGAAAAGGGCGGTTGGTCGTCGTTCATGGCCAAGGAGGTCTCGGAAGAGCCCGAGGCCGTCGCGAAGACGCTGCTCGGGCGAACCCGCGACGGTCAGGTCGTCATCCCGGAACTCGATGGGCTGGACGAACTCTTCGCGGGCATCTCGCGCATCGTCGTGATCGCCTGCGGCACGGCCGCCTATGCCGGTCTGGTGGGCAAGTACGCGCTCGAGCAGTGGGCACGCATCCCCGTGGATGTCGAACTCGCCCACGAATTCCGCTATCGCGACCCGGTGATCGACGCCAGCACGCTCGTCGTCTCGATCAGCCAGTCGGGCGAGACGATGGACACCCTCATGGCCGTCAAGTACGCCCGCGAACGCGGCGCCAAGACGCTCTCGATCTGCAACACGCAGGGCGCGACGATCCCGCGCGAGTCGGATGCGATCGTCTACACGCACGCGGGACCCGAAGTGGCCGTGGCATCCACCAAGGCCTTCGTCGCCCAGATCACCGCGCTCTACCTGCTCGCCCTGCACGTGGGCCGCGTGCGCGGTGCGATGAGTGCGACCGAGGCGGCGCAGCAGGTGGTCGAGCTGGAGGCCGTGCCCGAGAAGATCGCGCAGATCCTCGAGCGCGAGCAGCCCCGCATCGAGCAGCTCGCGCACTGGATGGCCGACACCCGGTCGGTGCTGTTCCTCGGGCGCCACGTCGGTTATCCGATCGCTCTCGAGGGTGCGCTCAAGCTCAAGGAGCTGGCGTACATCCACGCCGAGGGCTTCGCCGCGGGCGAGCTCAAGCACGGGCCGATCGCGCTGATCGAACCCGGCCAGCCCGTGTTCGTGATCGTGCCGTCGCCGCGCGAATCCGCGCTGTTGCACGCGAAGGTCGTCTCGAACATCCAGGAGATCCGGGCTCGCGGCGCACGCGTCATCGCGATCGCGGAAGAGGGGGATGCCGCCGTGCTGCCCTTCGCCGACGAGGTGCTGCGCATTCCGCTCGCCGCCCCCCTGTTCGAGCCGCTGCTCGCCGTCGTTCCCCTGCACATCTTCGCGATGGGACTCGCGACGGCGAAGGGCCTGGACGTCGATCAGCCCCGCAACCTCGCGAAGTCCGTCACCGTCGAGTAGCCCCCCGGGGTGGCCGGGGTGGGCTCGCCCGGGAGTAGATGCCGCGCGGGGCGTCGGCGGACGACGAGAAGTGCCGGGGAGCGGCTCGAAAGCCAGCGGGGATAGGGTGGCGAGGTGAAGATCGGAGCCCACGCGTGATCGTCGGGATCGGTGTGGACATCGTCGACATCCCCCGTTTCGAGCGAACCCTCGAGCGCACGCCACGCCTGCTCGAGCGTTTGTTCTCACCGGGAGAGCGGATGCTGCCGCCCCGTTCGCTCGCTGCGCGCTACGCCGCGAAAGAGGCGCTGATCAAGGCCCTCGGCGGTTCGGACGGCGTGCACTGGACCGAGATCGAGGTCACCCCCGAGGCATCCGGACGCCCCTGGTTCACCCTCGGTGGTTCCACGGCCGACGTCGTCGCGTCTCGCGGTATCACCGCCGTCCACCTGTCGATGTCGCACGACGCCGGGCTCGCGACCGCGTATGTCGTCGCGGAATCGGATGCATCGGCATCCGCCGTTGCGGTCGTGCGCCCTGTGCGGCCCGCACCCACCGCACCCACCGCTCCCGCCGCTCCCGCCACTCCCGCCGCTCCCGCCGGACCCGAGGAGACCCGATGACCCAGTTGCCCGCCGGGGTCATGCGCGAGGCCCTCATCGATGTCGGCGCGATCACGGCGAACACGCGGCACCTGCGTCGCCTGACCGGTGCCGAGGTCATCGCGGTCGTCAAGGCGGACGGGTACGGGCACGGCGCCGCGCGCTCGGCCGTAGCGGCCCTCGAGGGCGGCGCGACGCGCCTCGGTGTTGCCGATGTCTCGGAGGCGCTCGCTCTGCGCCGTGCGGGCATCATGGCCCCGATCGTGGCCTGGCTGCACGCGCCCGGCGCGTCGTTCGTGGAGGCCGCCGCCGTGGGGATCGAGCTCGGCATCTCGAGTTTCGACCAGCTGCTGCAGGCAGCGGCCGCGGCATCCGTCGACCGGCCGGTCGGCGTGCACCTGAAGCTCGAGACGGGCCTGTCGCGCAATGGCATCGCGCCGGGGGACTGGAACGTCGTCTTCGCCGAGGCCGCACGCCTGGAGCGGATCGGCAAGCTGCGGGTCGTGGGGCTGTTCAGCCACCTGTCGAACGCGACCCGCGAGGACGATCTCGCGGCGCTCGCCGCGTTCGAGTCCGGTGTCGTCGCGGCCGCAGGCCTCGGCCTGAACCCGTCGCTGCGGCACATCGCCGCGACCCACGCCGCGATCGACCTGCCCGAGGCTCGCCTGAACTGCGTGCGCATCGGTATCGGCCTCTACGGCCTCTCACCGTTCGCGGGACGGTCGTCGGCAGAGCTCGGCCTGCGCCCCGCCATGACGCTGCGCGGGGCGGTCGCGGCGGTGCGGCGCGTCTCGGCCGGGCAGGGCGTGTCGTACGGCTACGACTACCGCACGGGCGGGCCCACCACCCTCGCCCTCGTGCCGCTCGGGTATGCGGACGGCGTGCCGCGCGCGGCATCCGGTCGCGGCCCGGTGACGATCGGTCGGGCACGCCTCAACGTCGCGGGGCGCGTCGCGATGGACCAGTTCGTGGTGGACGCGGGCGACACCCCGGTAGCCGTCGGCGACGAGGTCGTGCTGTTCGGCGACCCGACGCTCGGCGTCCCCTCCGCGGACGACTGGGCGGATGCCGCGGGCACCATCAACTACGAGATCGTCACGCGGATCGGGCCGCGGGTGCCGCGTCGGCAGGTGTCGTCGTGAGCGTTCCGGACGACCTGCTGGGCCGCCACGACATCGTGACGGCCGACGACATGGAACAGCTCGGGCGCCGGCTCGGTGCGGGCCTCGTCGCCGGGGATCTGCTCGTTCTGACGGGCCCGCTCGGCGCAGGGAAGACGACCCTGACCCGCGGGATCGCGGAGGGACTCGGCGTGCGGGGGCCGATCCAGAGCCCGACGTTCGTGATCGCGCGCACGCATCCGTCCCTCGTCGACGGCCCGCCGCTCGTGCACGCCGATGCTTATCGCCTGGGCTCGGCGCTCGAGCTCGACGACCTCGACATCGACGCGGACGGCTCGGTGGTCGTGGTCGAGTGGGGTCGAGGTATGGCCGAGGGTCTGCGGGAGCAATGGTGGGAGCTCGAGATCGAGCGCCCGGTCGGCGGGCGGGGGGCCGACACGATGTGCGGCGATCTGTCGCGTTCGACCGAAGCCCTGGACGACGATGCCCCGCGCGTCGTGACGATCTCGCGCCGCCCATAGTTTCGTCGCGGTGTTTCGCCTCCCCGGGCACACGACCGTGGACGCGGGGTACCCCCGGCACGCCGTGGGGCGCTGGAACCCCGTTGGGGCGCGGGACCCCACGCCCCAGCGTGATTCTGGCACCCCGGGCGCCCGACGGTGGCGAGGCGGGCATCTGGACAGCCGTGGGGCGCTGGAACCCCGTTGGGGCGCGGGACCCCACGCCCCGACGTGATTCTGGCGCCCCGGGCGCCCGACGGTGGCGAGGCGGGCATCTGGACAGCCGTGGGGCGCTGGAACCCCGTTGGGGCGCGGGACCCCAGGCCCCAACGTGATTCTGACGCCCCGGATGGACGAAGCGCCAGCGCCGAGCGCGGCTGCAGCGCCCCAACGGGCTTCTCACGCCCCGGGTGGCGGGGAGCTGAGGGCACGAGAAACCCCGACTAACCTGGAGGGCGTGATCCTCGCCATCGACACCTCCCTCGGCTCTGCCGTCGCGGTCGTCGACCTCGACGGGATCACGCTCGGCGAAGCCTCGAGCCCCAATGCGCTCGGCCATGCCGAGATCATCGGCACGCTGCTCGAAGGGGCCTTGACCGAGGCATCCGTCGCCCCGCGCGACATCACTCATGTCGCCGCGGGGATGGGTCCCGGACCCTTCACCGGCCTGCGCATCGGCATCGCCGCCGCACGGACCTTCGCCTTGGCCCGGGCCGTGCCGCTCGTCGCGGTCGCGAGCCACGACGCCGCGGCGCTCTCAGCGTTCGAGGCGGATGCGTCCGGTCCGATCGCGATCGTCACCGACGCTCGCCGCCGCGAGTTCGCCTTCACGGTGTATGCGGGGTTGGTCGAAAAGCTTCCCGTCCGGACCACCTACCCCGCACTCGCCCCGCGCGACGACCTCGACGCGCGCCTGCTCTCGCTCGCCCTGCCCGCGAACCCCATCCGGCGCGTCGATGTCACGTCGATCTCCGCAGGAGCACTCGGTCGTCTGGCGGGACGGATGCTCGCTGCCGGAATCGCCGGCGACGGCGCATCCGTCGAGCCTCTCTACCTTCGCTCGCCCGACGTCACGCTGGGTCACGCGCCCAAGCGGGTGGGCGTATGACACTCCGGACGGCGACTCCCGAAGACCTGGACGCGATCATGGCGCTCGAGCGTGCCTCGTTCCCGACCGATGCGTGGTCGGACGCGATGATGCGCGAAGAGCTCCGCTCGCCCCACGGACGCTACCTCGTGCTCGAAGAGGCGGGGCGGCTTATCGGCTACGGCGGCATTCGTGCCGTCCACGGGGGGACGGATGCCGACATCCAGACCATCGCGCTCGCCGAGAGTGCCCGGGGCCGGGGTCGGGGGCGAGGCCTGCTGCGGTCGCTGCTTACCGAGGCGGGGGATCGGGGTGCGCGCGAGGTGTTCCTCGAGGTGCGTGCCGACAACCCCGTCGCGCAGGCGCTGTACGTGTCGGAGGGCTTCGCCGAGATCGCCCGCCGCCCGAACTACTACCAACCCGATGGGGTGGATGCGATCGTCATGCGCCTCGACTTGCGCGGCTGGCTCGCCGCGCGGGCAGAACCGAATCCCGCGGCAGAACCGAACCCCGCGGCAGAACCGAACCCCGCGGCAGAACCGAACCCCGCGGCAGAGCAGAACCCCGCGGCGGAGCCGAACCCCGGAGCAGAGTCGAACCCCGCAACTGAGCCGGCTGCATCCGAGGCGGGAGCGTGCACGTGAACACTCGCCAACCGCTGGTGCTCGGCATCGAGACGAGCTGCGACGAGACCGGAATCGGCATCGTGCGCGGCCGCACGCTGTTGAGCAACACGATCGCCAGCAGCATGGACGAGCACGCCCGGTTCGGCGGGGTCGTGCCCGAAGTCGCCGCGCGAGCGCACCTCGAGGCGCTCGGACCCGCGCTCGACGCCGCTGTCGCGGAGGCGGGCATCCGGCTCGAAGACCTCGACGCCGTCGCGGTCACGAGCGGTCCGGGGCTCGCGGGCGCGCTCATGGTCGGCGTCGGCGCCGCGAAAGCGCTCGCGATCGCTCTCGACAAGCCGCTGTACGCCGTCAACCACCTCGTCGGCCACATCGCGGCGGACCTGCTCGATGCGAACGCTCCGCCCCTCGAATACCCGACCGTCGCCCTGCTCGTGTCGGGCGGGCACACCTCGCTGCTTCTCGTCCGCGACCTGACGAGCGATGTCGAGCTGCTCGGCGAGACCATCGACGATGCCGCGGGCGAGGCCTTCGACAAGGTTGCCCGCTTGCTCGGGCTGCCCTACCCGGGCGGTCCCGAGATCGATCGGGCCGCGGCATCCGGCGATGCGCGGGCCATCGCGTTCCCGCGCGGGCTCTCGCGCGCCTCCGACCGTGAGAAGCACCGCTACGACTTCTCGTTCTCGGGTCTCAAGACCGCCGTCGCCCGGTGGACCGAGCAGCGTGAAGCCGCGGGTGAAGACGTGCCGATCGCGGATGTCGCGGCCTCCTTCCGCGAGGCCGTCATCGACGTGCTGGTCACGAAGGCCCTCGACGCCTGCGCGCAGTACGACGTGCCGCGCCTCCTGCTCGGCGGAGGCGTGATCGCCAATCGCCGCCTACGCGAGGTCGCGCTGGCTCGCGGCGAGGAGGCGGGCGTGGCCGTTCGCATCCCCCCTCTGTCGCTCTGCACCGACAACGGCGCCATGATCGCCGCCCTCGCCGCGGAGCTGATCGTTTCGGGACGCGCCCCGTCGACGCTCGAGTTCGGTGCCGATTCGACGCTGCCCGTCACCCAGATCCAGGTCGCGGCGCGTGACAGTGGGTCCGAACCGCGCGCGGCAGAGGGGGTGCCCGTATGAGCGAAGAACCGACGGATGCCGCGGCCCCCGCGCCCACGCGCCGTTCCACGCAGGCGGCTCGGCCCGTGCCGCCGCCGGTGCCGCAGACCGCGCCCGGGGCCCCGCCCGTGCCTCCTGTCGTCCCCTCATCGGTGCTCGCCGCTGCACAAGAGCCTTCCGTCGCCGCGCCCGGGTCCGGAGGGGCGGCCCCGTCCGGCACCGATGCCGAGCAGGCTCGCCCCGACGCGCCCGCTGCCGAGGCCGATGCACCGCCCGAACTCGCGTGGGCTCCGCCCGCGCCCCGTCAGCCTCCGGCCCTCGCCGGGTGGGCCCTCGCGGTCGCGATCGTCGGCCTCGTGGTCTCGCTCGTCGTCGGCTGGGGTTTTCCGGTCGGCATCATCGCGATCGTCACGGCGATCGCGGCGCTGCGCCGCCCGGACAGCCGACGCCAGGCGGCCGGGTGGGCGTTGGCCCTCGGCATCCTGTCGGTCCTCTACAGCGCGCTCTGGATCGCCGTCGCCGTGAGCCGGGGACCTCTGTTCTGACGCCGCTTCCGCTCTGAGCCGCGCCGCAGTTCAGACCCGGTCGGCGAGCACCGCGATGCGCGTCGATCCGATCCGGGTCAGCAGCAGGGTCGCCGATGCGTCGCCCTTCAGACCCAGGCGCGTGCGCAACACTGCGGGGTCGACATCCACGCCGCGCTTCTTGATCTCGAGGCGCCCGATGCCCCGTTCACGCAGTGCCCGCGCGAGCTTCTTGACGTCGGCGGGGAGCTGTTCACGCACGCGGAAGCTCGCGACGAACGGGCTCGTCAGCGCCGCGTCTCCCGTCAGGTACGCGATTCCGGGAGCGATCGGCCCCGCCTCGAGGGCGCGGGCGACATCGCCGACGAGGCGCGCGCGGATGACGGAGCCGGCGGGTTCGTGCAGGAAGACGCCCAAGGGATGCACGGGCTCATCCTCGGTGTCGGCGGCCGCCGTCAGCTCGTGTGACTGGCCGTCCGCCATGACGACGGCGGCGCGGGTGATCCCGGGCCGCGCGAGTACGCCCGACCAGAGCACGAGTTCGAGCGTGGAGCCATCCGCGGTGATCCACTGCGCCTCGGCGAACGCGGGCAGGCGGTCGCGGTCGAAGCCCGGCCCGAGCTTGATGCCGGTGGGCTTCTCGGTCGCGAGCGCGAACGCCCAGTCGAGCGAGGGGGAGTAGTCCTCGGGACGCGAGAGGCGGGATGTCTCCGTGTGACCGGCCGTGCGGCGCGCGGGATCGAGCCACACGCCGTCGTAGCCCGAGACGTCGATGTCCTCGGCCCGGGCGTGGCGTACTTCGGCCGACGGACCGAACGGGGCGAGGTTGTACGCGGCGATCGCGGCCGTGACCTCGTCGGCGTCCACCGCGAGCACCCTCAGCCCGAGCCCGGCGAATCCCAGGGCATCGCCCCCGATTCCGCTGCCGAGATCGGCGACGCTCTCGACCTCCGCGTCCCGGAAGCGTCCGGCGTGCAGGGCCGCGACCGACAGGCGCGTGGATTGCTCGAGTCCGGCCCGGGTGAAGAGCATCCGGGCCGCGTGAGCGCCGAACTTCGTCTCGGCGCGCGTTCGCAGGCGGGCCTGGCCGACGACGGCCGACACGAGGTCGGGGGAGTGCCCCGCGGACCGCAGCCGCGTGACCTCGCGGGCGACGTCCGCGGTGGTCGTGAGCGGCGGGGTCTGATCGAGCAGCCGCAGCCCCTCGGGCGTCAGCAGCGCCCGCAGTTCGGCCATCTCCACCTGTCCAGCCTAGGTGCGAGGCGGTGAGCGCATGCGGCCGGCATGGGTCTGAGACGCCCACCCGGCGCGTCGGACCGGGCCGGAAACGACCCTTCCCGTGCATCACAGAGGTTCCGTGGTGCGGAAGTCGCCCGCGCGGGCCGGATTCGCGCCACCGAGCCTCGGAGTACCTTCGAGATGTTCGCGGCACGGCCCATCGCCCGCTCGCTGGCACTCGCGTTGCGTGAGTGCCAGCGGTTGCCTACACTGGCATTAGCACTCTCGCATCGAGGTTGCTAATAAGTCTTGGATCAAGAAAGAGGTAGACCGTGACGGTTTCCACTCAGGTTTCCATCAAGCCGCTCGAGGACCGCATCGTCATCCGCCAGGTCGAGGCGGAGCAGACGACGGCTTCCGGCCTGGTCATCCCCGACACCGCGAAGGAGAAGCCCCAGGAGGGCGAGGTCGTCGCGGTGGGCCCGGGTCGGATCGACGATAACGGCAACCGCATTCCGCTCGACGTCGCCGTCGGCGACCGCGTGATCTACAGCAAGTACGGAGGCACCGAGGTCAAGTTCGGCGCCGACGACCTGCTCGTGCTCTCGGCCCGCGACGTGCTCGCGGTCGTCGTTCGCTGAGCGATTGACACACACGAAGGACCGGATGCCTCGGCATCCGGTCCTTCGTCGTTCCCGGACGACCGCCTCCGAGCCGGGCGGGGCCCGTCCGGCCGCCGCGCTCGCCGCTCATCGCGCCCGTAGGCTGGGGAGGTGACACCGGATCCCACCACCGCACCCGAGGGGCCGGGCGGTCAACCCGCGGGTGCCGCCGCAGCCGCGGAAGTGCGTGAGCGCAGCGTCGGCGTCGCATCGGCCCTGGGCGCGTACCTCATCTGGGGCTTCCTGCCGCTGTACTTCCTGTTGCTCGTGCCGACCGGCCCGTGGGAGATCGTGGCGTGGCGCATCCTGCTCGCCTTCGTCTTCTGCCTGATCCTGCTGACGGTCACGCGCGCATGGCCGGCATTCGTTCGCATCGTGCGTCAGCCACGTCTGTTGCTGCTGACCGCGGTGGCCGGGGTCTTCATCTACGTCAACTGGCAGGTCTACATCCTCGCCACGCTGACCGGGCACGTGATCGAGACGAGCCTCGGATACTTCATCAATCCGATCGTGACCGTGCTGCTCGGCG
The DNA here is from genome assembly GCF_002812725.1 of Microbacterium sp. BR1. Lineage (GTDB taxonomy): Bacteria > Actinomycetota > Actinomycetes > Actinomycetales > Microbacteriaceae > Microbacterium. Next base: position 272,361 of record NZ_NMUN01000002.1, read on the forward strand.
TGCTCGTGCTACGCGAGCGCCTGCGTCTCACGCAGTGGATCGCGATCGGGATCAGCGTCGTCGCCGTCGGTGTCATCGTCGTCGGCTACGGGGCGTTCCCCTGGGTCGCCCTGACCCTGGCGTTCTCGTTCGGTTTCTACGGCCTGATCAAGAAGCAGGTGGGGCCGCGCGTCGACGCGGTCGGCGGCCTGACCCTCGAGTCGTTCTGGTTGGTGCCGGTCGCGATCGTGCAGCTGATCGTCGTCGCCTCGACCAGCGGCATCACGATGGGCAGCGCCGGGCCGCTCCACACCGTCTTGCTGTCGCTGGCCGGGATCATCACCGCGATCCCGCTGCTGCTCTTCGCCGCGGGCGCCCGACGGGTGCCCCTGACCGTCATCGGGCTGCTGCAGTTCATCGCTCCCGTGCTGCAGTTCATCATCGGCGCGTGGGTCCTCGGCGAGCCGATGCCGCTCGAGCGATGGATCGGCTTCGGCCTGGTCTGGGTCGCGCTGATCGTCCTGTCGGTCGATTCCGTCCTCTTCTCGCGGCGCGGTCGTGGCGTCTCGGATGTCGCTGAGCTGACCTGACGCCCCGCGCCGGTTCCCCGTCGTTCGGGGGATGGGAGCGTTATCACGCTGTGACCGTACTGTTTCACATCGTTAACGCACTGCAACATCCCGGAGACGCCCGCGCGCATAGGGTGAAGCAACCCCGGTCGGCCGCAGTTCGGCCCCGAGTTCGTCCACAGCTAGGAGCAACATGAACTTCTTCTCCCGTTCGCGCACGGGCAAGGTCCTCGGCGGCATCGCCGTGGTCGGCGTCAGCGCGCTGGTTCTCGCAGGTTGTGCCGGCAGCGGTGGCAACACCGAGTCGTCGGGCGCACCCGCCGGTGACGACCTCGCCCTCAAGATCGGTACGGCACTGCCGCAGACCGGTAACCTCGCCTTCCTCGGCCCGCCCGAAGAGGCCGGTGTCGCGTACGCCGCGTCACAGATCAACGAAGTCTCGGCCGAAACCGGCCTGACCCTCGATGTGGTCTACGGCGACTCGGGTGACACCGACAACAAGGCCTACGAGACCGAGATCCCCCGCCTGCTGGGCGAGGACGTCTCGGCGATCATCGGTGCCGCATCTTCGGGTACGTCGCTGCAGTTCATCGACCAGGTGGTCGGCGCCGGCGTGATCCAGTTCTCGCCCGCCAACACCTCGGACGCCTTCACCACCTACGAGGACGACGGGCTGTACTTCCGCACCGCTCCCTCCGACGTGCTGCAGGGCGAGGTGCTCGGTAACCTGATCGCCGAGGACGGCAACCAGACCCTCGGTCTGATCGTGCTCAACGACTCGTATGGCACCGGGCTCGCCAAGTACGTGACCGAGGCCTTCGAGGCCGCCGGTGGCGAGGTCGTTGCGGCCCCGACCTACAACACGGGTGACGCGACCTTCGATGCTCAGATCAGCGAGGTCCTCGCGGCCGACCCCGACGCGATCGCCCTGATCACGTTCGACGAGGTCTCGACCATGCTGCCGAGCCTGTTCGGCCAGATCCCGGCAGACAAGCTGTACTTCGTCGACGGCAACCTGAAGAACTTCGCAGACGCCTTCCCGACCGGTTCCCTGACGGGCGCGAAGGGCACGCTCCCGGGACTGTCGATCGATTCGATCGCGGACTTCACGGGCGAGCTCGATGCGTTCCTCGAGGCCGAAGGAACCGCACCGCTCGAGGACTACAGCTACGCGGCCGAGTCCTACGACGCGACCATCCTGCTGGCTCTCGCCGCCCTCGCTGCCGGTTCGACCGACAGCGCAGCCATGGCCGAGAAGCTCATGGAGGTCTCGGGTGGTTCGGGCGACGGTGAGACCTGCGAGTCCTACGCGGAGTGCGCCGACATCATCCTGGGCGGTGGAGTCGCCGACTACGACGGCATCTCCGGTCCGATCACGTTCGACGAGGTCGGCGACCCGACCGAGGCGTCGATCGGCATCTACGAGTTCGGTGAGGACAACACCTACACGGCATACATGGGCTGAGCCCCACGCATCCCGCAATGAGGGGCCCCGGTCTTCGGACCGGGGCCCCTTGTCGTGCCCCGGTCTGTCGACACTTCTCCGGTGAAACCGGGTCTGCGGGGCCGGCAAGCCCGCCCGCAGAGCCCGGAGCGCGCCTTCGACCGGAGTACTGTCCTATCCGGGCCACCAACGTCACACGGTAGGTCCTCCCCAGAACCCGTTCCCGTGGCAACATCCCCCGTTGCGGACCGACGCGGGTCAGGCCAGTGAACGGCGCGCAAAGCTGCGTAGGTGCGCGCCCTCCATCCGGATCACGTCTACGTCCACGCCGACCTCAAGTCCGCGGGCCTCTCGCAGGGCAGCATCACCCAATTGGTGCGCAGCGGTGGCATCCTGCGAGCGCGGCGGGACACCTATCTGCATCCCGCTTCCTCGGTCGCGGGGGTGACCGCTGCGCGATCCGGCGGCCGGGTGGCGTGTACGAGCCTGCTGGCCGAATACGGAGTCTTCGTTCTGGAGAAGCGGACCGTGCACATCCAGGTTCCCGCGCACGCGACCCGGCTGCGGCCTCCGACGGGGGTGCGACTGCACGGGGCCCCGCTGCACCGTGCTCCGTCCCCGCGCTCGCTGCGCGTGGAGACGAAGTGCGGCGGGTCAGGTGCCGAGCGTGCCGAGGTACAGCTCGGTGACCTTCGGGTCGCCGAGCAGCTCGCGGCCCGTGCCGGTGTAGGCGTCGCGGCCCTGGTCGAGCACGTAGCCGCGGTCGCAGATCTGCAGGCAGCGCCGCGCGTTCTGCTCGACCATGATGCACGTCACCCCGGCCTTGTTGATCTCGGAGACGCGGATGAACGCCTCGTCCTGACGGACGGGGGAGAGACCCGCGGACGGCTCGTCGAGGAGCAGCACCTTCGGGTCCATCATCAGCGCACGGCTCATCGCCACCATTTGGCGCTCACCGCCCGAGAGCGAGCCCGCGCGCTGCTTGAGGCGCTTGCCCAGCTCGGCGAAGATGCCCGTGACGAACTCGAGACGCTCCTTGTATGCCGAAGGGCGCTGGTACAGGCCCATCTGCAGGTTCTCTTCGATCGTCAGTGTCGGGAAGACGTTGTTGGTCTGCGGGATGAACCCAACACCGCGCGCGACGAGCTTGTTCGCTCGCAGGCCCGTGATCTCGTCGCCCTCGAGCGTGATCGATCCCTCGCGCACGTTGACCTGACCGAAGATCGCCTTCAGCAGGGTCGACTTGCCGGCGCCGTTCGGGCCGATGATGCCGATCAGCTCGCCCTGGTTCGCGACCAGCGAGCAGCCGTTCAGGATGTTGACGCCCGGCAGATACCCGGCGTGCACGTTGTCGACGAAAACGACGGGGGTCTCGGTAGCTACCGTGCTCATGAGCGGTTCTCCTCGTCTTCGGCGACGCCCTCGTCCACCAGCGTCGCGGCGCGCGCGTGAGCGGATGCCTCGGCATCCGTCGTCGGGTCGGCCTGGATGGCCGTGATGCGCCCCGTGACGACACCCAGGTCGAGCTCTTGGTGAGCGCCGAGATAGGCGTCGATGACCGCGGGATTGCGCATGACCGTGTGCGGGTCGCCCTCGGCGACGACGCGCCCCTCGGCCATGACGACGACCCAGTCCGCTATGTGGCGCACCATATGCATGTCGTGCTCGACGAAGAGGACGGTCATGCCCTCTTCCTTGAGATCGAGGATGTGGTCCAGCAGCGACTGCGTCAGGGCCGGGTTGACCCCGGCCATCGGCTCATCGAGCATCACCAGTGTCGGCTTCGTCATCAGCGCGCGCGCCATCTCGAGCAGCTTGCGCTGCCCGCCCGAGAGGCTCGCCGCGAAGTCGGGCGCCTTCGTATCGAGCTTGAACTTCTTCAGCAGCGCCATGGCCTGGCTGTCGATGCTCGAGTCCTGCTTGCGCCAGATCGCGGGAATCAGCGCCTGCCAGAACTTCTCGCCGCGCTGACCCGTCGCGCCGAGCTTCATGTTCTCGAGCACCGTCAAGAGCCCGAGAGCCTTGGTGAGCTGGAACGTACGCACGAGGCCCATCCGCGCGACCCGGAAGGCGGGGACCCCCGACAGCGACCTGCCGTCGAAACTCCACGTACCCTCGTCGGGCTTGTCGAAGCCGGTGAGGAGGTTGAACAGCGTCGTCTTGCCGGCACCGTTGGGTCCGATCAGCGCCGTGATGGCGCCGCGGGGGATCTCGAGGTGCTCGACGTCGACGGCCGTGACGCCGCCGAACGTGCGGCGCACGCCGTCGGCGATGATGATCGGGTCGACCTTCTTCGCTCCCGGTACGGCCTCTCCGACGTGCAGACCCGTCGTCTTGGGACGCTCGACCGGTGCCGTGAGCGGTGCGCCCGAAGCCGCCTCGCCCAGCCGACCGGTGGTGGTGTGCTCGGCCCCCGACTGCCCGTTACTTGACTGCTCGTTACTTGACTGCTCGTTACTTGACAAAGGTCAGCTCCTTCTTGTTGCCGAGGATCCCCTGCGGCATGAAGATCACGAGCAGCATCAGGGCGACGCCGACGAGGATGAATCGGAGCGTTCCGGCCTGGATCTGCGACATGAAAGGAAGGACCCCGGCCGAGACGAGCGCCGGGAGGAAGTTGCTCAGGAATGTCTGCAGCACCCAGAAGATGAGCGACCCGAGCAGGGGGCCGAAGACGGTCGCGGCGCCACCCAGGAGAAGAGCGGTCCACACGAAGAATGTCAGCGACGTGACGTACACCCCGGGGCTGACGGCCGATGGCAGGGCGTAGACGATGCCGCCCGCCGCGGCGAGCACACCACCCAACACGAGCGACTGCATCTTGTACGCGTACACGTTCTTGCCGAGTGCGCGCACGGCGTCCTCGTCCTCGCGCACGCCCTTCAGTACACGCCCCCAGGGGCTGCGCATCAGCATCCAGACGACGAGCACCGCGATGCCGAGCGTGACGAGCCCCATGATGCGCACCCACCACTGCGTCTCGTTGTACGTGAAGGGACCGAAACCGTAGGTGCCCTGCGGCAGGGGATTGGAAGCGCGGAAGCTGCCGTGGTACCCGCTCAGGCCGTCGGCCGAGCCGGTGTATTCGTCGAACGCGGTGGTCAGGAACAGCAGACGCACGACCTCGGCTGCCGCGATCGTCACGATCGCGAGATAGTCGCCGCGCAGCCGCAGCGTCGGGATACCGAGGATCACGGCGAAGATCGCCGATGCCACGAGGCCGGCGATCGCAGCCACCCACCATTCGAGACCGAAGGTGAGCACGCCGATCGCGTAGCCGTAGGCACCGATCGCCATGAATCCGGCGATGCCCATGTTGATCAGGCCGGTGTAACCGAAGTGCACCGCGAGGCCGAGGGCGGCGAGGGCGTACCCGATCGTGGCGGGACTGAGGATCGACGAGGCGGAGTTCGAGAGGATCTGGAGCAAGTCCATGGCGCGCCTAACCTATTCTCTCGCGTCGACCAAGGATCCCCTGTGGTCGGAACAGCAGGATCACGATGAGGATGAAGAGTGCGCTCGCGTACTTCAGGTCCGCGGGGATCCACAGGCTCGAGACCTCGACGAGCAGCCCGACGATGATCGATCCGACGAGCGCGCCGTACGCGGTGCCGAGACCGCCGAGGATGACCGCGGCGAACATGAGCAGCAGAACCTGCGAACCCATGTCCCACTTGATGCCGGGGCGGTAGTAGGCGTACAGGATGCCCGCGAGCCCCGCGAGGCCACCCGCGATGACCCACACGATCCGGACGACGAAGTCCACGTCGATACCGGATGCCGCGGCGAGCGACGGGTTGTCGGAGATCGCTCGCGTCGCCTTGCCGAGGCGGCTGCGGGTGAGCCACACGGCAAATGCGATGATCACGATCACGGAGATCGCGATCGAGACCATGTCGATGATGCTCATCTGCACCGAACCGAACAGCTGGATCTTCGGCTCGGAGGCGAACGGAAGCTGGCTCGTGCCGCCCCCGATGAAGAACTGGAACGTGTAGCGGAGCGCGAGCGAGAGACCGATGCTGACGATCATGAGCTGAACTACGCCCACGCGCCGTCGGCGCAAGGGTCTCCACAGGATCATGTCCAGCACGAGCCCGAGGCCCGCGCTCAGGATCACCGCCAGCGGGAAGCCGACCCACACCGGCAGTGCGAGGCTCGCCGGACCGACGAGCGCGAGGGCCACGACGGCGCCGAAGGTGACCATCTCGCCGTGCGCGAAGTTCGAGATGCCCGTCGTGCCGAAGACGAGCGAGAGTCCGACGGCCGCGAGGGCGAGCATGAGACCGAAGCTCAGGCCCTGCACGATGCGTTGGATGAGCTGGTCCGCGAAGCTCGTGACGCTTCGTTCACCCTCACCGATGAAGAAGTTGACGGTGACGCGCCCTCCGGCGCCCATCTCGACCTCTTCTTCGTTGGGGGTGTCATCCTCGGGGTTCACGACGGCGATGCCGTCGGGCAGCGTCTCTTCGTCGAGGGTGACCGTGTAGGTCTCGCCGCGCTCCGGCACTCCGACGCGCCACTGACCCTCCGCATCCGTCTCGACCTCTTGCTCGCCGCCGGGACCGTCGATGACGAGGCGCACTCCCTCGAGCGGTTGCCCGTCGAGCTGCACGTTGCCGCTGATGCGGTAGGGGTCGTCTTCGGCCGCGAAGGCGGGGGACGCGGTCAAGCTCATCATCGCGAAGAGCACACCGAGGAGTGCCCCGATCGTGAGCAGAGTCCCCCCGCGGGAACGTCGCGCCGCAGCGGTCTTGGGATTCACAGATCCTCCAGTTCGGCACTGTTGCCGAGGGTCGCGTCCATCGGCATTGATGGACGACGGTACGAGCGTAATGTGTCCGCGTTGTTTCCCCCATCGGTCAATCGCGGGACGTGATGAGATCGCAATGGGATCGCTCCCGGAGGAATGTTCGCACAGCCTCGCCGCTTAGACTTCATCAAGCGGATGTTCTGCGCGAAATCGCTTCGATCCGCACCCCGATCACACCCGCACGAGGAGCGCGTACATGCCCGATTACGATCCGTTCGGTTTTGTCGGGCTGACGTACGACGATGTCCTCCTTCTGCCGGGACACACCGACGTCATCCCGAGCGAGGCGGACACGTCTTCGCGGTTGACGCGGCGGATCACCGTGGCGACGCCGCTGGTGTCGTCGGCGATGGACACCGTCACCGAGGCTCGCATGGCCATCGCGATCGCGCGCGAGGGCGGCCTCGGCATCCTGCACCGCAATCTGTCGATCGAAGATCAGGCCGCGCAGGTCGACCGCGTCAAGCGGAGCGAGTCGGGAATGATCTCGAACCCCATCACGACGAGCCCGACCGCGACGGTCGAGGAGGTCGACGCGCAGTGCGCGCAGTACCGCATCTCGGGGCTGCCGGTCGTGGACGACGATGGTCGCCTCGTCGGCATCATCACGAACCGCGACATGCGCTTCGTCTCGGGCTTCGAGCGTCAGACGACTCTCGTCAAGGACGTCATGACGAGCGAGGGCCTGATCACGGCGAAGGTCGGCATCGGCGCGAACGATGTGATCGCGACGTTCGCCAAGCACCGCGTCGAGAAGCTGCCGCTGATCGACGACGACGGCAAGCTCGCGGGTCTCATCACCATCAAGGACTTCGACAAGAGCGAGAAGTACCCCCTCGCCACGAAGGACGAACAGGGCCGTCTGCGCGTCGGTGCGGCGATCGGGTTCTTCGGCGATGCGTGGGAGCGTGCCGAAGCCCTCCGTGACGCCGGAGTCGATGTGCTGGTCGTCGACACCGCCAACGGCCAATCGGCGGGCGTGATCGACATCGTCCGCAGGCTCCGGGCGGATGCATCCTTCGCCCATATCGACATCATCGGCGGCAACGTCGCGACCCGTGAGGGCGCGCAGGCGCTGATCGACGCGGGCGTCGACGCGGTCAAGGTCGGCGTCGGTCCGGGATCGATCTGCACCACTCGCGTCGTGGCCGGCGTCGGCGTGCCGCAGGTCACGGCCGTCTACGAGGCATCCCTCGCCGCACGCCCCGCCGGCGTGCCGGTCATCGCCGACGGCGGTCTGCAGTACTCGGGCGACATCGCGAAGGCCCTGGTCGCAGGCGCCGACACCGTCATGCTCGGCTCGCTCCTGGCCGGAACCGACGAGTCGCCGGGCGAGATCGTCTTCCAGGGCGGCAAGCAGTTCAAGCAGTACCGCGGCATGGGGTCGCTCGGCGCCCTGCAGACGCGTGGCAAGAAGACCTCGTACTCGAAGGACCGGTATTTCCAGGCGGATGTCCCGAGCGACGACAAGCTGATCCCCGAGGGCATCGAGGGTCAGGTCGCCTATCGCGGCCCCGTCTCGGCCGTCGCGTACCAGCTCGTCGGGGGTCTCCGTCAGTCGATGTTCTACGTCGGCGCGCGCACGATCGACGAGCTGAAGGCCAAGGGGAAGTTCGTGCGCATCACGGCGGCGGGGCTGAAGGAGTCCCACCCGCACGACGTGCAGATCGTGGTCGAGGCCCCCAACTACAAGAAGTAGCCGCGCGGCGTCGGTACGCTGGGCGGCATGATCCGGCAACGGCGCCATCCCGCAGCGACGCAGGGCACAAGCCGCCTCGAGGCGTTCACCGACGGTGTCTTCGCCATCGCGGCAACGCTGCTGGTGCTCGATCTGACGAGCTACACGCTCGGCACGATCACATCGGATGCCGAGATGTGGTCGGCGCTCGCGGGAATGTGGGAGCTGTTCTTCAACTTCGTCCTGAGCTTCGTGCTGTTGTGCCTGCTGTGGATGACGCACGTGCAGCAGTTCGAGCACGTTGCGCGCGTCGACGCAACGATCGTCTGGCTCAACAGCGGACGCCTGCTGTTCATCGTCCTCGTGCCGTTCGCCACGAGCCTCACGACCGAGTACTCGGAGTGGGTCGCGGGCCGTCTGCTCATGCCCGTGACGTTCTTCTTCGCGATCCTCTGCAGCTATCTGCAATGGATGTGGGCCGTGCGCAACCGCGAGACGATGATGCCCGACCTCTCGGACGCCGACGCGAAGGCATACGGGCGCGGGGCCGTCAGCGCGCTCATCATCTCGGCGGCCGTCGTCGTCCTCGCCCCGCTGATCGGTTCCTTCGCCTTCGCGCTGTTCGTCTTCGATCCCGTCGGCACGCGTCTCTTCCGCGGTAGGGGCGACCGAGATACCCCGTGACGGCTGCTCCGGCCGGGCGTACCTTTTACGCATGTGCCGGAACATCCGAACCCTTCACAACTTCGAGCCCGCGGCATCCCACGACGAGGTCCATGCCGCAGCTCTCCAGTACGTCCGCAAGATCGCGGGCACGACGAAGCCGTCGAAGGCCAATCAGGAGGCCTTCGATCGAGCCGTGCACGAGATCGCCCACATCACCGGGCATCTGCTCGAGGATCTCGTCGCCGTGACCCCGCCGAAGAACCGCGAGGAAGAGGCGGCGAAGGCGCGAGCTCGGGCCGTCGCATCCGGTCGCTACTCCGTCGCCTGAGTGCCCCGGCGGTCCGGTCGGGAGCGGCGACGGGGTCAGCCGGTAGGCTGGACGGGTGAGCATGGAGATCGAACTGGGGCGCGCGAAGCGAGCGCGACGCGCGTACACCTTCGACGACATCGCGGTGGTGCCTTCGCGGCGCACGCGCAACCCCGAGGATGTCTCGACCGCCTGGTCGATCGACGCCTTCCAGTTCGACATCCCGGTGCTGGGTGCGCCGATGGATTCGGTCGTCAGCCCTCTGACCGCGATCATGCTCGGGCAGCTCGGCGGGCTCGGAGTCCTCGATCTCGAGGGCCTCTGGACGCGCTACGAAGACCCCGAGCCGCTGCTCGCCGAGATCGCCGGCCGTGAAGACGGCGACGCAACGCTCCGGATGCAGGAGCTGTACGCCGAGCCGATCAAGCCCGAGCTGGTCACGGCGCGTCTCGCCGAGATTCGGGCGGCGGGTGTCACGGTCGCCGGTGCCCTGACCCCCCAGCGCACGCAAGAGCTGTACGAGACCGTCGTCGCCGCCGGAGTCGACATCTTCGTCATCCGCGGTACCACCGTCTCGGCCGAGCACGTCTCGAGCGTGTCTGCCCCTCTCAACCTCAAGAAGTTCATCTACGACCTCGACGTCCCGGTGATCGTGGGCGGTGCCGCGACCTACACCGCCGCACTGCACCTCATGCGCACCGGTGCCGCGGGCGTGCTGGTCGGCTTCGGGGGCGGTGCCGCGTCCACGACGCGCGCGACCCTCGGCATCCATGCCCCCATGGCGACCGCGGTCGCCGACGTCACGGGAGCGCGCCGCGACTACCTCGACGAGTCGGGCGGCCGCTACGTGCACGTCATCGCGGACGGGGGAGTCGGCACCTCGGGCGACATCGTCAAGGCGCTCGCGATGGGCGCCGACGCCGTCATGCTCGGCGTTGCGCTCGCGCGCGCGACGGATGCTCCGGGTCAGGGCTTTCACTGGGGGCCCGAGGCGCACCACCCCAAGCTGCCGCGCGGACGCCGGGTGCGCGTCGACCAGGTCGCCTCGCTCGAGGGCATCCTGTACGGTCCGGCCCCCGTGGCCGACGGCACGGCGAACCTGATCGGGGCGCTGCGCAAGTCCATGGCGACCACCGGGTATTCGGACCTCAAGGAGTTCCAGCGCGTCGAGGTCGTCGTCGCGCCGTACTCCGGCGGATGAGCGGTGTGAGCACGGAGCACGACCCCGCCGCCTCGGTGCCAGACGCGCCCGAGGTCTTCCCCCCGACGCTGCGCGAAGTCATGCTGCGTCCGCAGTGGCTCGCGATGCTCGGGCTCTGTCTGCTCGTAGCCGGTGTCTTCGCGTGGCTCGGGCAGTGGCAGCTCGGACGCGCTGTCGACACCGACCCGCCCGCCGTAGGCGCGACGGAGCAGGTCCGTCCCCTCGACGACGTCGTCGAGCCCGGCGCATATCTCGAAGAACCGCTCGTCGGTCAGCAGGTTCAGACCACGGGGTCGTGGGTTCCCGAAGACTTCCTGGTCGTCTCGTCGCGATTCAACGACGGTGTCGAGGGGTACTGGGTCACCGGCCAGCTGCGCATCGACGGCCCGCTCAATCCCACGTCGATCGCTGTCGCGATCGGCTGGGCTCCCACGCTCGAGCAGGCGGAGGCCGCGGCATCCGAGCTCTCGGAGAGCGCCGCGACGACGGCGGCCGGTGTCGCGACGCAGGTGACGGGGCGTGTGATCTCGGACGAGGGGCCGCAATTGCCGCCTCGGGGAGGGGATCCCCTCGAGATGACACGGATGTCGCCGGCGGCCCTGCTCAGCCAGTGGCACGACGTCGACCGTCTGTTCGTCTACCGGCCGTATCTCGCGATGCTCGAGCCGGGCGGGACCGCCGAGGACGCGGGCCTCGTGCCGATCTCCTCCCGGGCGCCGGACGAGTCCTCGACCGTGAACTGGCTCAACATCTTCTACGCCGTCGAATGGGCCGTGTTCGCGGGCTTCGCCTTCTACCTCTGGTACCGCCTCGCGCGCGACGCGTGGGAGAAGGAGCTCGAGGACCTCGAAGACGCGCGCGCCGATGCGTCGTGAGCCGTCCGCCGGCTGGGTGCCGGAACTCGCGGCGGTCCGCCGCCGGTAGACTGGGCCCATGCCGCGCGCTCCCAAACTCGCCTCGTTTCCGGCGATCCGAGGGGCGCTGAAGTTCTACCAGGTCGCCTCGATCATCACGGGTGTCGGTCTGCTGCTGCTCGTCACCGAGATGGTGCTGAAATACACGCCGATTCACCTCGAGCTCTTTCTCGGTGGATCCGGCGGGTTCCTGTGGTTCGCGACGGTCATCGCCGGCGTCGACTGCGAGTGGTACTCGCTCTTCTTCCCCGGCAGCGGGTGCGAAATGGTCTCGACGGGCGACGGCATCAACATCTCGCTCGCGATCCTCGTGGTGCACGGCTGGTTCTACGTCGTGTATCTCTTCGCGTGCTTCCGCATCTGGAGCCTGATGCGCTGGCCGTTCCTGCGGTTCATCGTGCTCGCCCTCGGCGGCATCGTGCCGCTCCTGTCGTTCTTCATGGAGGCACGCGTCGCGCGTGAGGTGCGCACGTACCTCGCCGAGCGCGAGGCATCCGAAGCATCCGCCGTTCCCGTTCCCACCCCGGAAGGCCCCCGTTGACCGAAGCCACAGAGACCTCGCAGCGACCCGTCCTGGTCGTCGACTTCGGCGCGCAGTACGCGCAGCTGATCGCCCGGCGCGTACGCGAGGCGGGCGTGTACAGCGAGATCGTGCCGCACACCGCCACGGCAGCCGACATCGCGGCGCGCAACCCGGTCGGCCTGATCCTCTCGGGCGGTCCATCGTCGGTGTATGAGCCCGGTGCGCCGGCTCTCGATCCCGCGGTGTTCGACCTCGATGTTCCGACCCTCGGCATCTGCTACGGCTTCCAGGTCATGGCTCAGGCCCTCGGCGGCGAGGTCGCGAACACGGGGCTGCGTGAATACGGCGCGACGGATGCCTCGGTCACGGGGGACGGGGGAGTGCTGCTCGCAGGCCAGCCCGCCGCGCAGAACGTGTGGATGAGCCACGGCGACCAGGTGTCGCGGGCTCCCGAAGGTTTCGCCGTGCTCGCCTCGACCACGGCGACGCCGGTCGCGGCGTTCGGAAGCGACGAGCGCCGGATGTACGGGGTGCAGTGGCATCCCGAGGTCAAGCACACCGACCACGGCCAGCGCGTGATCGAGAACTTCCTGCACAAGGCCGCGGGCCTGCCCGCCGACTGGAACAGCGGCAACGTGATCGCCGAGCAGGTCGCGCGCATCCGCGAGCAGGTCGGGTCGGCGCGCGTGCTGTCCGCGCTGTCGGGTGGCGTCGACTCCGCCGTGTCGACCGCGCTCGTGCACGAGGCCGTCGGTGACCAGCTCGTCGCGGTGTTCGTCGACCACGGACTTCTGCGCAAGGGCGAGCGCGAGCAGGTCGAGCAGGACTACGTCGCCTCGACCGGTGTTCGACTCGTCACGGTCGACGCCCGCCAGACGTTCCTCGACGCGCTCGCCGGAGTCTCAGACCCCGAGCAGAAGCGCAAGATCATCGGCCGCGAGTTCATCCGCGCCTTCGAGCAGGTCGAGCGCGAGCTCGTCGCCGAGGCGGCGGCCGAGGGCGAGCCGATCCGCTTCCTCGTGCAGGGCACGCTGTACCCCGACGTCGTCGAGTCCGGCGGGGGCTCGGGCACCGCGAACATCAAGTCGCACCACAACGTCGGTGGCCTGCCCGAGGATCTGCAGTTCGAGCTCGTCGAGCCGCTGCGCACGCTCTTCAAGGACGAGGTGCGGGCGATCGGCCGCGAGCTCGGCCTGCCCGAGGTGATCGTCGGCCGACAGCCCTTTCCGGGGCCGGGCCTCGGCATCCGGATCGTCGGCGAGGTTACCGCTGACCGCCTCGAGATCCTGCGTGATGCCGACGCCATCGCGCGCGAAGAGCTGACCCGCGCCGGCCTCGATGCCGAGATCTGGCAGTGCCCCGTCGTGCTGCTCGCCGATGTGCGCTCGGTCGGGGTGCAGGGCGATGGCCGCACGTACGGGCACCCGATCGTGCTGCGGCCCGTGTCATCCGAGGATGCCATGACGGCGGACTGGACGCGCCTGCCGTACGACGTGCTGTCGAAGATCTCGAACCGCATCACGAACGAGGTGCGCGAGGTCAACCGCGTCGTGCTCGACGTCACGTCGAAGCCGCCGGGCACGATCGAGTGGGAGTGAGCCCGCGAAGACCCCCCCGTCGTCGGGCGAGGTATAGGAGATCAGGCGCGACCGGGGAAGGTGCGGCCGGCCCAGGGGTCGTAGTCGGCCAATAAGGGGCCCTGCTCCGGACGCTCGTGCTCGGGCACGTGCTGCAGATTCACGCGCACCCGGTACCAGAGCGAGGAGCTGCCGCGCATCCCGTCGACGAGTTCGTCGGCCGGATGCAGTGCCGCCGCCGCGGACGGATGCTCCGCACGCCACCGCTCCAGCGCCTCGAGGGCCTCGGGCTTGGACTTCGTCCGCGCGACCTCGATCAACGGCATCGTCGAGACCCGCCGCCCGGACCCGTCGCCCGCGCGCGGCGGCTTCTCGGCGGGGCCCAGGCGCTCGGCGAGGCTCAGCAAGCCCTCGAGAGACCCCGCAGTGGAGTCGATGCCGGCGTGCGGATCGCCGAGCTCGCGAAACCGCGGCACGACGGTCGCGACGGTGAACTCCTCGGGCCGACGCGTGCGCAGCTCGTCCCACGCGAGGGGCGTCGAGACGCGGGCGTCCGGCAAGGGGCGGATCGAATACGCGGATGCGACGGTGCGGTCCTTGGCGTTCTGGTTGAAGTCGACGAACACGCTCTCGCCGCGCTCCTCCTTCCACCACCGCGCCGTCGCGAGCCCGGGTGCCCGCGCCTCGACCTCGCGGGCGAGGGCCTCGGCGGCGGAGCGGAGCGCGCGGAAGGTCCAGCGCGGTTCGATCCGCACCAGGATGTGCAACCCGCGCGATCCCGAGGTCTTCGGCCATCCGATGAGCCCGTGGTCGGCCAGCACCTCGCCGGCGATCATCGCGACGTCCACGATCTGCTCCCACGCCACACCCGGCATCGGGTCGAGGTCGATGCGTAGCTCGTCGGGATGGTCGAGGTCCTCGGCACGGACGGGATGCGGGTTCAGGTCGAGGCATCCGAGGTTCGCGATCCAGGCGAGCCCCGCGGCATCCCGGATCACGGCCTCTTCGGCGGACGTGCCCGAGGCGTAACGCAGGGTCGCGGTGTCGATGAAGTCGGGGTGGTTCTCGGGCACGCGCTTCTGGAAGAACGCCTCGGCGCCGATGCCCTTCACGAATCGCTTGAGCACCATGGGCCGCCCGCCGGCACCCCGCAGCGCACCATCGGCCACGGCCAGGTAGTACCGCACGATGTCGAGCTTGGTCAGTCCCGGCTCGGGGAAGACGACCTTTCCCGGGTTGCTGACGCGCACCTCGTGACCCTCGACGTCGAGGATCTCCGCGGGTGAGGACGAGGCCATCGCCTCAGGCTAGGCCGGACGCATGCCCTGGGGCCAGCCCCGACGGCGTACGAAGAAGGGGCCGCCCGAAATCGGACGACCCCTTCTCGTGCGAGCAGCGTCAGTTGCTGCTGCGGACGATCGCGATGATGCGCAGGATCTCGACGTACAGCCAGATCACCGTGACCATGATGCCGAACGCACCGAGCCAGGCGAGCTTGCGGGGGGCGCCGTTGCGCACACCCTGCTGGATCTGGTCGAAGTCGAGCACCAGCGAGTAGGCGGCCATGAGGACGACGAGGACGCCGATAATCAGACCGAGCGGGATGTTGATGCCGAGAATGCTGATCGAAGCGCTGAGCAGACCGAACTGCTGGCCCGCAGGAAGGACCCCGGTCCACATGAGCACGATGTTCAGCAGCGAGAACACGAGATAGCCGACCATCGCGATCAGGAAGATCTTCGTCGCCTTCTTGGACGCGCGGATCTTGCCGTTCGCGAAGAGCGCGAGCGTCACGCCGACGACGGCGAGCGTTGCGAGCGTCGCCTGCATGACGATGCCCGGCCACTGCACCTCGTAGAACGCCGAGATTCCACCGACGAACAGACCCTGGAACGCGGCGTAGGCGAGGATCAGTGCGGGGCGGACCTTCTTGCGCGACGTGAAGATGACCACCATCGCGAGCACGAAACCGCCGAGCGCACCGATCAGCCACGGAACGATGTTGGTGGTCTGGTTCTGGTCGCCCGTGATCGTCAGGCCGCCCAGCGTCCACACCCAGCCGATGGCCGCGGTCACGAGAAGCACCGCGAACAGCCCGAGGGTCTTCATGACGGTGTCTTCGACCGTCATGCGGTCGGTTTCGATCGCACCGGCCGGCGGCGCGGCGTACATGCCCTCGAGGTGCGCCTGCGCGGCGGCATCGGTGCCGGCCTGCGTAGCCGCGGAGGTCTGCGTGCGACCACCGAGGTTCGCGGCCTGCGATCCACCGGGGTAGGTGTTCACGGCGCGCGGGTCCTGGAAGGCCGGGCTGTTGAATGCGGGATTGTTGAAGGCCATCGCCTCGCTCACACTCCAAGAAATGGGGGTCCACAGCGGGGTGCTGTTCATCAACGATATCCGACACCCCACCCACCGACGCCGCATTCCGCTGTGAGACGGCTATGAGCGAGCCCTGTCATCCGTCATACGCCCGGTCGACGAACGCGTCCCGGATAGCCTGGAAATATGCCTCTCGACCGCACGTTCGGCCGGCCGCTCGTGATCGGTCATCGCGGCGCACCGGGGTATCGTCCCGAGCACACCCGGTCGTCCTACGACTTGGCCCTGGCGATGGGCGTCGACGCGGTCGAGCCCGATGTCGTGCCGACGCGCGACGGCGTGCTGGTGGTACGGCACGAGAACGAGATCTCGGGGACGACGGATGTTTCGACCCGACCGGAGTTCGCCACCCGCCGGACGACGAAGACGGTGGACGGCACGGAGCTGACCGGCTGGTTCACGGAGGACTTCACGTGGGCCGAGTTGGCGACCCTGAAGTGCCGTGAGCGCCTGCCGAAGATCCGGCCGGCCAGCGCGAGCTTCGACGACCAGCAGCCGATCCTGCGCCTCGCGGACGTGCTCGATCTCGTGCGCGCCGCGTCGGACGAGCAGCAGCGTGCGATCGGCGTGGTGCTCGAGATCAAACACGCGACGTACTTCGAGAGCGTCGGCCTCGACGTCGTTCCGCTCGTCGAGGCCGAACTGCGCCGGAGCGGATGGTCCGATTCGCCCGCGCTCGTGATCGAGTCGTTCGAGTCGACGGTCCTGGAACGCCTGCGCGAACGCGGTGTTCGCGCCGAGTACATCTACCTGATCGAAGCCGGCGGGCGGCCGTTCGACCTCGTGGCCGCGTTCGGCGACGACGCTCCGACCTATCGGCAGACCGTGCAGCCCGAGGGTCTCGACGCTCTGGTCGGCAGGTTCGACGGCATCAGCGTCGACAAGCGTGTGATCCTGGCGCCGAACAAGCTCGGCCGGATGACGGGACCGACCTCTGTCGTGGCGGACGCCCACGCGCGCGGGCTGAAGGTCTTCGTGTGGACCTGCCGTCCCGAGAACTCCTTCCTCGTCGCGGATTTCCGCGGCAAGGGAGGCGGCGCGGCGCTCGGCGACTACGAGGCCGAGTGGCGCGTGATCCGGGATGCGGGCGTCGACGGCGTCTTCGTCGACCACCCCGACCTCGGCATGGACGTCTTCGCGCGCTGACGCGGGGACGCTGCTCAGGGAGCGGAAGTCGCGCCGCTTTCGCGTTGACCCGTGACCCCGAGGAAGCGGATGAAAACCGCGATCCACCCGAAGATGAGCGCGAACACGATGATCTCGAAGGCCGTGAGCGAGAAATAGCGCCCGGGCTGTCAGGCTCGGGTCATGCGGCAGATCGAGATCGACATCGACGGGGGCCTGTTCCGTGCGTACTCGTCCCTCGCGCCGCGCACCGACGCGGCACCCGCGGTCGAGCCGACGCCCGTCGTGCTCATCCACGGAATCGGGATGTCGCACCGCTACTTCGCCCGCCTGCATCGCGAGTTCGCGCGCTCGCGCGACGTGCACTCGATCGACCTCCCGGGGTTCGGGCGGTTCGGCCGTCCTCGGGGGAAGTTCGGACAGGAACGGATGGCGCGGGCGCTCGCCGCCGTGCTGCAGCGGCTGAACGTACCGCGCGCCGTGCTCGTCGGCCATTCGATGGGCGCGCAGTGGATCGTCGAACTCGCCCGACAGCGACGCGACCTCGCTGAGGGAGTCGTCCTGATAGGGCCGGTCGCGGACGACGAGCGCCGGACGCTGCGAGCGCAGAGCGTCGCCCTCGCACGGGATACCCTCGGCGAACCGCCGCGCGTCAACGCGATCGTCTTCGCGGACTACGTGCGCTGCGGCATGCCGTGGTATCTCACCCAGCTTCGCCACATGATGACGTACCCGATCGAGGAGCGGATCGCGGACCTCTCCGTGCCGGTGCTGGTCGTGCGGGGCGGGAACGACCCCGTCGCCGGACTCGACTGGTGTCGGCGTTTGCGAGATCGAGCGCACGACGGATCGCTCGTGATCGTGCCCGGGTGCAGACATGTCGTGCAGTTCGCGGCGCCGCGGGCCGTGGCATCCGCGATCGACGCCTTCCTGGCATCGCGCCGCCGGACCGGCCACCTCTTGGGCGTGGCATGACGGCGCGCCCGCAACGGCGCGCTCGGCGTCTCGAGATGCTCGGGGCGTGGGCGGGGGACTACGCGTACGCGATCGCGGCGCAGGCGCGGGGGGCACTCGATCGCACGGACCCGACCGTATTCCGAACGGGGCATCTCACTCCCGTCGTGGTGCTGCCCGGCATCTACGAGTCGTGGCACTTCATGCGCCCGCTCATCGCGGCGCTGCACGACCGGGGCCATCCGGTGCACGTCGTCGACGCCCTCCGACGCAACGGCAGACCGGTCACCGAGAGCGCCGTCGCCGTCGTGGAGTACCTGCGCGAACAGGATGTGCGCGGCGCGGTGATCCTCGCGCACAGCAAGGGCGGCCTGATCGGCAAACAGGCGATGATCTCGGGCGCGACACCCGCCCACGTCACGGCGATGCTCGCGGTTGCGACGCCCTTCGCCGGATCCCGGTACGCCCGGTACTTCGTCAATCCCGCGCTCCGCGGGTTCTCGCCGCGCGACGCGACAATCCGCGCGCTGCTGCTCGAGACGGCGATCGACGCGCGCATCGTGTCGGTCTACGGGCGGTTCGACCCGCACATCCCGGGGGGCAGCGCGTTGCCCGGGGGGCGCAACGTCGTGCTCGACACGATGGGGCACTTCCGCGTGCTCGAAGACCCGCGCGTGCTCGAAGAACTCGAGGCGCTCACCGGCTGAGCCCGGGCCGGGGGCTCAGCGCTTGTTCTCTTGCACGCGGATCAGGTTGCCGGCGGGATCGCGGACGGCGAAGTCCCGCACCCCGTAGTCCTGCTCGATCGGCTCCTGCACGATCTCGGCGCCCCGCGACTCGAGCGTCGCGAAGAGGGCATCGAGGTCGTCGGTGGCGAGATTCACGCCGAAGTAGGTGCCCTTGGCGATGAGCTCCATCAGCAGCCGGCCCTCGTCCTCGGTGATGCCGGGGTTCGCGGTCGGCGGGTGCAGGACGATCGCGGTGTCGGGTTGGCCGACCGGGCCGACCGTGATCCAGCGCAGATTCTCGTATCCGACGTCGAGGCGGACCTCGAAGCCCAGCACGTCGCGATAGAACGCGAGCGAGGCATCCGGGTCCGTGTGGGGCAGGAAGCTGGAGTGAATGGTGACGTTCATGGCGGCCACGCTACCGACGCGCGGCGCCCGCCGCTTCTCGATTCCTGACCGGTCGCGTGACCTGTTTGGCGATGCACGGCAGCATGCCGTCGGTCGCGGATGCGCCGCGATCGCGATAGGCGCTCGGGGGCACGCCGACGAGCTCGGTGAACCGGGTGCTGAACGTGCCGAGGGATGCGCATCCGACGGCGATGGCGACCTCGGTGACGCTCTGGTCGCCCTGGCGGAGCAGCATCATCGCGCGTTCGATGCGTCTCGTCATGAGGTAGGAGTACGGGGATTCGCCGAACGCCCGGCGGAATGCGCGACTGAGGTGTCCGGATGACATGTGCACACCCCGGGCAAGGGCTTCGACATCCAGCGGCTGCGCGTACTCCCGGTCGATGCGGTCGCGGACGCGGCGCAGCAACGCGAGGTCCCGCAGTTCGGCGGGCGTCGGCATGCTCACGATGACATGCTGCCAGGTCGCCGCGGGTGTGTCACGGGGTGTCACGGAGTCAACGCCGTGCGCAGCGTCTCGGCGTTGCGCACGGCGTTGCCGTCTCCGTCGTTGTTGAAGTAGGCGTAGACACGTCGCCCCTGGCCCTCCCACTCCCGGATGCGATCCGCCCACCAGGCGAGCGCGTCGTCCGTGTACGAACCGCCGTAGAGGGCCCGATCGTCGGGTCCGTGCAGCCGCACGTAGACGAGGTCGGAGGTCGCGCGCAGGATGCACGGCAACCCCGCACCGCTCATGACGCAGTACGCCGCGCGACGCCTCTCGAGCAGCTCGAAGACGCCCTCATCGTTCCACGACGGATGCCGGAACTCGATCGCCGGTTGCGTCCATCCGGGCAGCCGGGCGAGAAACCAGTCCAGACGCTCGTCGTCGCGCTCCATCGTCGGCGGGAGCTGCACGAGCAGCGGTCCGCGGCGGCCGGCCAGTTCGTGCAGCCCCGCGCTCATCCGCTCGATCCAGTTCTCGGGCTCGCGCAGGCGGCGTGCGTGCGTCAGTCCGCGGGGAGCTTTGACGGCCATCTCGAACCCCTCGGGCAAGCGCCGTCGCCACGAGGCGAACGTGGCCGGGGGAGGCCAGCGGTAGAACGAGGCATTCAGCTCGACCGTGTCGAAAGCGGCCACATAGCACGCCAGTCTCTCGCGTGGGGGCAGCCCAGACGGGTACAGCACCGCCTCCCAGTGGTCGTAGCTCCACCCCGATGTGCCGATGCGTGCCACGGCGCCGGACGAGGCGTCTTCAGTCCGCGTCGGGTTCGACCACGGCGTCTTCCGCATCATCCATCGCCGCGGCGCCCTCTTCGGGTGACTCCGAGCCGGCGTCGGCGGCCGCATCGTTCGATTGCTGCGGGCGCTGTTCGTCGTCGAGGGGGCCGTTGCCTGTTCCCGCGGTCGATTCGTTCATCGCTTGCTCCTTCTTCTGTCGTGTTCTTGCGCCCCGGATCTGGGGCCGTCAGGTCTCGTCACGCATGATCGGGCTGTCGTCGAGGTGAACCAACAGGTCAGCGACATCCTCGTACACCGCGTCGGCGCCCGCCACGAGAAGCTCTTCCGCGCCGTACCCGCCGCTGAGGACGCCGATGCTCGCCACCCCCGCCCGCGCTGCCGACGACATATCCCAGACCGAGTCGCCGACCAGCACCGCCTGCTCAGCGGTGACTCGCGCCCGTTCGAGTGCGACGTTGATCAGGTCGGGCTCCGGCTTGGCTGTCGCGACATCCTCGCCCGAGGTGACCGCATCGACCGCGTCGGACACATCCAGCGTGGCGAGGAGGGCGTCGAGTTCGTGCTGGGGTGCCGACGTGGCCAGAACCACGGTGCGGCCACGTTTCGCGAGCTCTCGCAGCAGATCCCGAGCGGATGCGAAGGGCCGGAGCCTGTCGGTGGTGGACGAGTAGTGCCGTTGGTGCGCGGTTTTCACAGCGTCGCCGAGTGCATCGGCATCGTCCCCGAGCAGGCTCTGTAGGAGCTTGCCCGAGTCCATGCCGATGGCGCGGTGGATGCGCCATGCGTCGACCGGGTGGTCGACGGCGACGAACGCCCTGTTCCAGGCGTCGATGTGGAGGTAGTTGGAATCGACGAGGGTTCCGTCGATGTCGAAGAGGACGGCCACAGGACCCGCGGATGACGCAGACATGACTCCAGCAAACGGCATGACCCCCCGGGGTGCCGAGGGGCTGGCGGAATCCGGCCGAGTGTGCCAGCAACGCGAGTGCGCCGCACCCGGAGGGGATCCAGGTGCGGCGCTCTCGGAACGGGCGGGGTCAGATCAGCCAGGGCTGGCTGCGCACGATCGACAGCTTGCGCCACGGGATGCCGAAGCCCCACGTGTCTCCGGCGTACGTCGCGGCGACCGCGATCAGGGCGAGGGCGTAGATGATGTGGTAATCGACGAGGGGGTTGGTCGACGCCGTCAGGTGCGCGAACGGCCACTCGGCCAGGTACATCAGCACCATGATCACCGAACCGACGACCGCGCTCACCCGCAGGCCGATCCCGAGCATGACCGCGACGCCGATCCCGAGCATTCCGGCCATGAACAGCACGTCGGTCAGGGGGCTGGCGATGCTCGCGAAGAACCCCTTGAGCGGACCGACGACCGCGTCACTGTTGAGGAATCCCTGGCTGGGGGTGCCGCCATTCATCCAGGCGCGCTCGGGCGGGGTCGAGAAGCCCAGGCCGAAGGTCTTGTCGAGAAAGGCCCAGAGGAAGATGAAGCCGGTCGCCAATCGCAGGATTGCGAGGGAGTAACGGCCGGCCGCAGTCCCGGCTGTCACATTCCGGGTATCGTGCTCGCCCGAGACCTGGCGCGGCATGGTGGCTCCGGACAGGGAAATGGTTGCGCGTGCGCTGGTGATCGTCACCGGATGCTCCTCGATAGGGTTCCCCGCCGTATCTGCTGACCGGCTGGGCTGATGACCCAACGTTCTCGCGCTCGAGCGCCCTGAAATAGTGCCGAAGGTCCCACCGCACGACGGCGTGTCCGGCCGCATGGAGTCGTGCTGAGGCATCCGGGACCTTCGGCCCTGCCGCGACGCCCCGCGGGGTGCGAGCGTCGTACCCGGCGGGTGACGGCGGCGTGGAGCTGGCGGCCGGCCGATCCGCAGCCCGACGGCAGCTGAAAGAAGATCATGAACGGTCAACGCCCCCGGTCGACCCGCAAGGGGGTGAAGATCGTCGCCATCGTCGGCGGTTCGATCGTCGCGCTGGCGGCCACGCTCCTGGTCGTGGTCCTGATAGCCGGGGGCATCCTCGCCCCAGCCACGTATCGGGAACCGTGGGACGAGGAATATGCCGCGAGGTTCGATGACCCGCGAATGCAACTCGTCGCGCGCGCCGTGCTCGCGCCGAGCAGCCACAACGAACAACCATGGCGGGTGCGCCTGGACGAGGCCGACGAAAACGTGCTCTATCTGTACACGGATTCTCACCGGCTGACCCCCGAGGTCGACCCGCTCGCCCGGCAGACGATGATCTCTCAGGGCACCTTCTTGGAGTACCTCGTGATTGCTGGACGGCACGTCGGAACGGATGTCACCATCGAGCTGTTTCCCGACGGGACATACGACGAGGCGGACCTGCCGGCCAGCATGGACGAACTCCCCGTCGCCCGGATCGTGCTCAGCCCTCGCTCCGATGCGAACAGCGATGACTACGCGTCACTGTTCCTCTCAGACACGAATCGCGGCCCCTACGCGCCCATCGAGGTGACGGCCGAGCAGGCGAGCGACCTCGAGGCGCTGGCCACGATGACAGGCCTCACCCTGACCGTCCACCGAGACCGTGAGGACGTCTCGGCGATCGGTGCCGCGACCGTGCGCGGCACCGTCATCGAGTCCGAGAACCAGGCCGTTGCGGCCGAGAGCGCGAGGATCTTCCGCTCCAACGAATACCGCAAGAACGAGACGCGCTCGGGCTTCGCGGTCGAGGGGCAGGGAACCGACGGCTTCATGAAGTACCTCCTGCAGGGCCTGACGACTCTGCTCCCGGGCACCAACAGCGCCGAGGCGGCCGCCGAACGAGCCGTCGCGCTCGCGACGAATGGCGCGGTGCACACCCCCGCGTACATCGTGCTCGAAACGGCGGGCAACACCCGGATCGATCAGGTCCGGTCCGGGATGCTCTACGCACAAGTGTCGCTGCGCGCTCGCAGCATGGGGCTCGTCGTCCAGCCGGTCAGTCAGGTCCTCGAGGAGTACCCGTCGATGAGGGCCGAGCGGGCTGCCATCCACTCCGCATACGCCACAGACGGGGGCACCATCCAGATGCTCGTCCGGCTCGGTACGCCGACGGTCGATTACCCGCCCACGATGCGTCGCGATGCCGGCGATCTGCTCGTCGAGAAACGCTGGTGGCACCCGACCGATGGGCGCCAACGACCCGATGAGACGCATGCTTTGAGAGATAGACGCGACCGCCTTCGTATGCAACCCCGCCAATGCACAGACAGAGTGAGGTAAAACCATATGAGGGGGAATGCATCGGCCCCCCTGAAGGAGACTCTGTGCCCGGCAATGCCACCGCCCGCTTCAGCAACGTCGCGTTGCTTTCCGTTGCGAGCGTTCTTCCCGGTCGTGTGACGACCTCTGACGAGATCGAGGATCGCCTCGCGCCTTCTCTCAAGCGACTGAAGCTGCGCAGCGGACTGCTGAAACGCGTCGCGGGTGTGCTCGAACGCCGCAACTGGGCCGCGGGCGAGACCGCCGACGCGTCGACCATCTCGGCGGGCCGGCAGGCGCTCGCCGAAGCCGGCGTCAGCGCGTCCGAGGTCGGGCTGCTGATCAACACCTCCGTCACGCGAACGAACCTCGAGCCATCCGTCGCCGTCGCCCTGCACCATGGCCTCGACCTGCCGAGCTCCGCGGTCAACTTCGACATCGCCAATGCCTGCCTCGGCTTCATCAACGGCATGTCGCTCGCCGCGACGATGATCGAGTCCGGGCAGATCCGGTACGCCGTCGTCGTTGCGGGCGAGGACGCCGACGAGATCCAGATCAATACGATCGAGCGTCTGCTGCACGCCGACGGTGATCGCGACGGCTTCATGAGCGAGTTCGCGTCGTTGACGCTGGGCTCGGGCTCTGCCGCGGCCGTGCTCGGACGCGCCGACGAGCACCCCGAGGGGCACCGGATTCTCGGGGGCGTGACGCGTGCCGCGACGGAGTTCCACAGGCTCTGCGTCGGCAGCGTCGACGGCATGTTCACCGACGCGAAGGCGCTCTTGAAGGGCGGCCTGGACCTGGTGGTCTCGGCGTGGAAGGACGCGTCGAGCGAGTGGGACTGGAAGTCGATGAACCGGTACATCACGCACCAGGTGTCGTCGATCCACACCCACGCGATCGTCAAGGCCGTGAACCTGGACGCATCCCGCGTTCCGACGACCTTCCCGCACTATGGCAACATCGGCCCGGCCTCGGTTCCGATCACTCTCGTCGAAGAGCAGGCCAGCCTGAAGAAGGGCGACCGGGTACTGCTGATGGGCGTCGGCTCGGGCCTGAACACGGCCATGATGGAGCTCGCCTGGTGACTGACGCCGATCGGCGGATGCTCGCAGGGTTGCCTGAGCTCGACATCCGTTTCAGCCGCACGCGCCTCGTGCGCCACCGGGGAACGGATGTCTCGCGGGAGTGGCACTACCTCGACACGGGTGACGAACTCGCGCGCCTCGTGCGGCCGGGCGGCGGCGAGGTCGTCGGCACGATCCTCGCGGTGCACGGCAACCCGACGTGGTCGTACCTGTGGCGCCGCCTCGCGTCGGCATCGCTGCGAGCGGCCGAGAAGGGCGGGCCCGCCTGGCGCGTCATCGCGGTCGACCAGCTCGACATGGGTTTCTCGGCGCGTACCGGCACGACCCGCACGCTGCCGCAGCGGGTGACCGACCTCGCCGACTTCACCGAAGACCTGGGCCTCGAAGGCCCGGTGATCACGCTCGGTCACGACTGGGGTGGCGTGATCTCGCTGGGCTGGGCGGTCGATCACCCCGAGATGCTCGCCGGAGTCATCACGCTCAACACCGCCGTGCACCACCCCGAGGGTGTTCCGATCCCCGCGCCGCTGCGGCTCGCGGGGGCCCGCGGTGTGCTCGCGGCATCCACCGTCTCGACTCCCGCGTTTCTCGAAACCACACTCGCCCTCGCTCAGCCGCCGCTCGCGCCCGAGGTCAAGGATGCCTTCCGCGCGCCATACCGAACCGCCGCGCGGCGACACGGGATTGGCGGCTTCGTCGCGGACATTCCGGTGGATGCCGCCGATCCGGGTTTCGCCGAGCTGCAGCGCATCGCCGCCGGTGTTACCGAGCTCGAGGTTCCGGCGCTGCTGCTGTGGGGGCCGAAGGATCCGATCTTCGGCGACCGCTACCTCGACGACCTGATCGACCGGCTGCCGCACGCCGACGTGCACCGCTTCGAGGGCGCCGGGCACCTGATCGCCGAGGACCGCTCGTACGCGGACGCGATCCTGACGTGGCTGGGTGACAACGCCGAGCGTCTGGCCGGGAGACTGGACGAGGCCGCTCCGAGAGAATCAGCGGATGTCTCCGCCCCGGTTCCCTTCACGCCGCTGTGGGCCGCGCTCGAGGCGCGCCGCGACGACGACGATGTCGCGATCATCGACATGGCCGCGGGCAGGGGCGCGGGGGGCGAGCGCCGCGTCAGCTGGCGACAGCTCGACGATCGGGTGCGGAGCCTGGCCGCGGGACTCGCGCGCATCGGTGTGCAGAAGGGGCAGCGCGTGTCGGTGCTCGTGCCCCCGGGGCCGACGCTGACGGCCGTGATCTACGCGTGCCTGCGCATCGGCGCTGTTGTGGTCGTCGCGGACGCCGGGCTCGGCGTCCGCGGACTCTCGCGCGCCGTGCGGGGTGCCTGGCCGGATGTCGTGATCGGCGAGCTGCCGGGGCTCTCAGCCGCCCGGGCACTGGGGTGGCCCGGCACGCGCATCTCGGTCGCGCGCCTGCCCCGAGCATCCGCACGGCTTCTCGGTGTTTCGCACGACCTCACGGCGATCGCTCGGGCGAGGGCTTCGGCTCCGCTTCCCCCCGAACCGGCTGCCGACGATCCCGCGGCGATCCTGTTCACGTCGGGATCGACCGGTCCCGCGAAGGGCGTCGCCTACACGCATCGTCAGCTCTCGGCGCTGCGCGATGTGCTCGCGGCTCACTTCGAGGTGAGCGGGGATACGGGCCTGGTCACCGGTTTCGCGCCGTTCGCGCTGCTGGGGCCCGCGCTCGGCACGCGTTCGGCGACTCCCGACATGGATGTCTCGGCGCCGCGCACCCTCACGGCGCGCGCTGTCGCGGCCGCGGTCAGGGCCTCCGATGCCCGCATCGTGTTCCTCTCGCCCGCCGCGATCCTGAACGTCGTCGCGACCGCCGCCGCCCTCTCCGCCGACGATCGCCGCGCGCTCGAGCGGGTGCGCACGTTCCTGTCGACGGGCGCTCCCGTCGGCGAACCGCTTCTCGCCGCGGCGGCGCAGCTCATGCCCAATGCCGAGCCGCACACCCCGTACGGCATGACCGAGTGCCTGCTCGTCACGGACGTGACGCTCGCCGGCATCCGCGCGGTGTCGGATGCCGCCGACCGCGGCGTCTGCGTCGGCTCCGCGATCGGGTCCAACCGTGTGCTGATCAGTGCGTTGGACGCGTCGGGACGGGCTGTCGGCGCCCCGAGCGACGAGCCCGGGGTGCTGGGCGAGGTCGTCGTCTCGGCCGAGCACCTGAAGACGTCGTACGACCGCCTGTGGCTCACCGATCGGGGTGCCGTTCGCGACACTCCCGCCGAGGGTCGCTGGCACCGCACGGGCGACGTCGGTCACCTCGACGCCGAGGGGCGACTCTGGATCGAGGGGCGTCTGCCGCACGTGCTCGTCACGGCCGACGGTCCCGTCGCGCCGGTCGGGCCCGAGCAACAGATCGAGGCCTCGACATCCGTGCGCCGCGCAGCCGTCGTCGGCATGGGGCCCCAGGGTCTCCGGCAAGCCGTGGCGGTCGTCGAGACGGCCCCGGCAGTCGCGCGCCCGGGCTTGGCATCGCCCGAGCTGACAGCGGACGTCCGCGGATGCACCGCCCTGCCCCTCGTCGCGGTGCTGGTCGTGCCGCACCTGCCCACCGACATCCGTCACAACTCCAAGATCGACCGCACGCGGCTGTCCGAGTGGGCGGAGCGCACACTCGCGGGCGGACGGATGACGCGGCCGTGATCGTCGCCGTCACGGGAGCGTCCGGATACCTCGGCCGCGCGGTCGCGGCCGAGCTCGTCGCATCCGGACACGACGTCCGCGCCCTGCAGCGTCGACCCTCGCGCGTCGACGGGGTTACGGATGTGCTCGGCTCGATAACCGATGCCGCCGCCGTCGCGCGGGTGGTCGACGGAGCCGAAGGCGTCGTTCACCTCGCCGCGAAGGTGTCGTTGGCGGGGGATCCCGCGGAGTTCCGCGCGGTCAACGTCGAGGGGACGCGGGCGCTGCTCGACGCGGCCGAGCGGGCCGGCGCATCCCGTTTCGTGCAGGTTTCGTCGCCGTCGGTCGCGCACGCGGGCGCAGCGCTCGCCGGAGTGGGTGCCGAGCCGGCCTCGCCGACGGACGCTCGCGGCGAGTACGCGCGGACGAAGGCCGAGGCCGAGCTGATCGCGCTCGGACGCGACTCCGACGCGATGCGGGTCGTCGCGGTGCGCCCGCACCTCGTCTGGGGACCGGGCGACACGCAGCTCGTCGGCCGGATCCTCGATCGTGCCCGTCGGGGGCGACTGCCCCTGCTCGACGGCGGACGGGCCCTCATCGACTCGACCTACGTCGACAACGCGGCGACCGGAATCGTCGCGGCCCTGCACCGTGCCGATACCGCTCGCGGCCGCGCCTTCGTCATCACCAACGGCGAACCGCGATCCGTCGGCGAACTGCTCGCGGGCATCTGCCTAGCGTCGGGGGTGCGGCCCCCGCGGTGGAGCATCCCGGCGGGGGTCGCCCGCGCGGCCGGGTCGCTCATCGAGCTGGCGTGGGCGCTGCGCCCCGGCGAGGACGAGCCGCCCATGACGCGGTTCCTGGCGGAGCAGCTGTCGACCGCGCACTGGTTCGACCAGCGTGGTACGCGGCAAGCCCTGGATTGGGCTCCGACCGTCAGCATCGACGAAGGGCTCCGCCGACTCGCCGCGCACGCCGGCTCCTGAACGTTCGCCGCGCCACGACCGCGCGTAGGCGCGCACGGGCGCGGCGCAACGGGTCACTTCGACGAGCGCAGTTACCGAGAGGGTGTGCGCACCCTAGAACGGGGGCGGATCCGTGTTCGGGGTGAAGTGGATCGCCGGGGGTGGCGTATCGATGTAGACGTGGCCGCCTGGGGAGGTCCATTCGAGGACTCCGCCGCCGAGTTGGCGGACGGTCCACGCCGTTTCGCCCTTGAGGGTGTGGTGTCGTTTGCAGAGGCAGGCGAGGTTGCAGACGGCGGTTTCACCGCCCAACGCGTAGTCGAGGGTGTGGTCCCGGTCGCACAGGTGCGCGGGTTGCCGGCACCCGGGGAATCGGCAGTGCTGATCCCTCGCCCGCAGGAACCGCTTCATGTCCGCCGACGGGGTGTACCGGTCGACCGCGAGCACGCACCCGGCGATCGGGTCAGCCAGGACCCGATCCCACCCGGTCGCGTACCCCGCGAGCTGGCGGGCAGTGGCCGGGTCGATCGGGCGCCGCCCGACCAGCTCGGCCGCCTCGTCCGTCACTCCGGCCAGCGCGAGCGCAGGCACCGTGACGTTCACGATCGCCTTGATCGCTCCAAGACCTCCAAGCCCATCTGACAGCCCGGCGCCGGTTTCGACGGTGGGCGTGGTGGTGAGCATCATGTCCGCGACGAGGTCGGCACGGATCTGGTCCAGTGTTCGCGTGTCGGTCGGGTCTGCATTCTTCAACGCTCGGGCCTGCTGGGTGATGCGGTCGTGCATTGCATGCGCCAACACGGCGGGTTGGGTTGAGATGAACTCCGCCATCCCGTCCCCGATGTCTCGAACGCACGCACCCCGCGACGCGCGTGCTTCCTTGTGGCGCTCCGCGAGCGGGCACGGCTGCAGGGATTCCGCGAGACGCGCCAACGATGCCCCGAGCCGCCCCGGGGTGGTCCCTTCGGCACGGGTGAGCGCTTCAGTCTCGAACTCCGCCCGCGCCTGAGCATCTTTGAGCGGTAGTCCGTGTTCCATGATCACCGCAACATGGCCGCCAGCAATCCGTCCGTCTTCCCACGCCGCGAACGTCGCGGGGAACGACTCGTCCAACACGGCGGCGTCGTTCATGCGGCGTTGGACGGTGCGATCGGACATGTTCATTGCGGCACCGAGCTCTGCCGCCAGAGCACGATACGGCAGCTCTGCTTCGCGGGAGGAGGGTGAGGCGAGTTCCGCGACCCGGCGCGCACCGACGTGTGCGGCTTTCGCGAACACTCGCGCGAGCGCGGCTTCCGCGCGCGCCATCGCCCGCCGGGCGTCGATGCCCTCCCCGGCGAGCTCGCGCGCGATCGCGTCCACCCCAGTCGTTTCGGCGTCGTCGCAGTTCGAATGCATGTTCGAAACTCTACGGATGACCACCGACATCGGAGACGCGAAAAGCCCCCAAATCACGGCGAAATCTCAACGAGAAAATGAGAGTCCTCACATCTCACGACGCCTCGCGAATCGTGGCCGCACGGGAATTGAAGAAGCGGCGGGACCTGCACATACTCTGTCAACCCCGTACCGCACAATTCTCGCGCGGACGATCCTCGATGCATGACATTCCAGCCCACGCGCGCGATCGTGACCGGCTCCGATTCGGGTATCGGCAAGGCGACCGCCGTCGCGCTCGCCGCGGCCGGAATGGACGTCGGTGTCACCTGGCACTCGGATGAGGAAGGCGCCCGCGACACCGTACGCGAAGTCGAGGCGCTCGGTCGGCGGGCGGTCGTGCGAAGACTCGATACCTCGGACATCCCCGCGTGCGGCGACGTCATCGACGAGCTGACGGCCGAACTCGGTGGGCTCGACGTGTTCGTGAACAACGCCGGCACAGGCGACAACGCACCGTTCCTCGAACTGACCCTCGAACAGTGGCGCCACACGGTGAGCGTCGACCTCGAGGGGGCCTTCGTCTGCCTGCAGCGCGCAGCCCGGCACATGGTTGGGGGCAGCGGCGGCCGACTCATCGCGATCACGAGCGTCCACGAGCATCAGCCCCGGGTCGGTTCGGCGGCGTACGACGCTGCCAAGCACGGTCTCGGCGGCCTCATGAAGACCATCGCCCTCGAGCTCGGACGCGAGGGGATTACGTCGAATTCGGTCGCTCCGGGAGAGATCGCGACACCCATGACCGGGCAGGAAGACGAGGATCCGCGAGGCACCGATCGTCCGGGTGTACCGCTCGGTCGGCCGGGCGATGCCCGCGAGATCGCTGCGGTCGTCGCGTTCCTCGCGTCACCCGCGGCGTCGTACGTGACGGGTACCTCATACGCCGTGGACGGCGGGATGCTGCAGATGGGGCCTCAGGCCGGGTCGCACATCGAATCGGATTACTGGCGCCCGGCCTGACCCGCTACCGGGGTAGCGGGTCGAATGCGCTCCATGGCGGGACGCGCTCCAGGGAGGCTGTCCGTAGCGTTTTGATATGGCTACTCAGGGGACTCTCGACCGCGCGACCGGGATCGGTCCGACCTCGACAGGTGTGCGCACCACGGTCCCGCGGCGGGTCGCGCCCGGGGGAGCGCAGGAGCGCAACGGCAGCACCTACGCCGAGCTTGCGAACACCATCAAGGGCATGGGTCTGATGGAGCGTCGCCGGGGCTGGTATCTGGTTCGCAGTCTGATCCTGCTCGCCGGCTATGTCGGCGGATTCGTGGCGTTGTTCAGTCTGGGCTCGTCGCCGTGGCAGCTTCTGGTGGCCGTCTTCTTCGCGGTGCTGTTCACTCAGACGGCCTTCCTGGCGCACGATGGCGCGCACAAGCAGATCTTCGCCTCGGGAAAACGCAATGAATGGGTCTCGCGCATCTTCGGGAACCTGCTGGTCGGCCTGAGCTACGGGTGGTGGATGAACAAGCATTCCAAGCACCACGCGAACCCGAACAAGGTCGGCAAGGACGGCGACATCGTCCCCGGTGCCATCGTCTTCACACAGGAGGATGCTGCGAAGCACACCGGCTGGCGCGCAGCGATCATGGCGCGGCAGCACTGGTTCTTCTTCCCCATCCTCACGCTCGCCGGGGTCGACCTGCACATCAATGCGGTGAAGGCCGTGGTCGGCCGCGAACCCGTCAAGGCCCGTGGCCTGGAGGCGGCGCTGCTCGCCATCCGTTTGATCGGATTCCCGATCCTGGTTCTGCTTGCGGCGGGGCCGCTGATGGGACTCGCATTCATGGGGGTGCAGCTCGCGATCTTCGGTGTCTACATGGGAGGCAGCTTCGCCCCCAATCACAAGGGCATGGCGATCATCCCCAAGGACATGTCGATCGACTTCCTGCGCCGGCAGACACTGACGTCCCGCAACATCAGCGGTGGCCCGCTGGTGGCGACCGGCATGGGCGGACTGAACTTCCAGATCGAGCACCACCTCTTTCCCAGCATGCCGAGCGTGAACCTGAGCCGGGCCCGACCCGTCGTGCGCGCCTTCTGTGCCGCGGAGGGGATCGCGTATACCGAGACCACCCTGGTCGGGTCGTACCGGATCGTGCTGAGGTACCTGCAGAAGGTCGGGCTGAAGTACGCCGATCCCTTCGACTGCCCTCTGGCGACCCAGCTGCGCTGACGCGGGCGCTACGATCTCGGCCGCGTGATGGTTTTCGTCCGCGTACCATTTTCGGCATGGTGACCCCCAGGCTCTCCCGCCGCCGCGAGGCGTGGTTGCGCATTGCGGCGGCAGCGGCGGCGATCGTCCTCGTCGTGGTCTCGGTCGCCCTGGGTGCCAGCCTCTACGACGGGCTCCTGCTGGTGCTGTTCGTCGGGGTGCTCGCCCAGGTCGCGTCGCTTCCCCTCGCGCTGATCCGCCCTCGAGTCGCCGCGATGCTCTCGATCGCCGGGGCACTGGTGATCATGGGTTCCGCCCACGCCGGAGAGGCGCCCTGGCCGTGGGCGGTGACGACGATGATCACCCAGATGCTGGTCGTGGCCGCTCTGGGATATCGCGCCAGCTGGCTGCTCGGCGCCGGGACATTGATCGGGGTCGTCGCGCTCTCGGGTGTGCTGGCGCTTCTCGTCGTGCCGTCGCGCGATCAGGAATCGGTGGCCGGGAACCTCGTGATCTTCAGCTGCATCGGGGGGATCGCGCTCGCCGTCGGCATCCTGGCGCGAGAGTGGCAGGCAGTCGGACGGCAGCTGCAGCGTGAGCGGCGTCTCACCGAGGACGAGCGCGCGCGTCGGCTGGTCGCCGAGGAGAAGACGCGGATCGCCCGCGAGCTGCACGACATCGTCGCGCACAGCATGTCGACCATCACCGTCCAGGCCACGAGCGCGCACGCACGCCTACCCCACGTGGACGCACCGACACGGCACGAGTTCGACGAGATCGCTGCTCTGAGCCGCAAGGCACTGACCGAGATGCGCTCGCTCCTCGGGGTTCTGCGCGAGCCGGATGCCCCGGTCGCTCGCACCCCCCAACCCGGCCTGTCGGGCATCGTCGAATTGGTGGCGCAGGCACGGCGCTCCGGGCTCCAGGTTCGGCTGCTGGGGGCCGACGCCCTCTCCGACGACGGAATCGATGAGGCGGTCGGACTCAGCGCCTACCGCATCGTGCAAGAGGCGCTGAGCAATGTCCGCCGGCATACCCGTGGGGCCGCCGCCGAGGTGCGCGTGCACCGCGACCAGAACCTCGACCTCCGGATCACGAATCAACGCGGAACGGATCTTTCGGGCGCGGATCAGGCGAGTCATCGCGCCGCAGCGAACACCGAGAGCAGCGGCCTGCTCGGTATGCGGGAGCGTGCGGCCATCGTCAACGGCACCCTGTCGTTCGGCCCGACAGGAGATGGCGGATACGAGATACACGCCGTCCTTCCTCTGCGCGCCCCGACCGAAACGGAGCGAAAGTGAGCATCCGCGTCCTGATCGCCGACGACCAGGCCATGGTGCGCGCGGGCTTCGCGGCCCTGCTCGATGCGACCGACGACATCCAGGTGATCGGGGAGGCAGCGGACGGGCTTCAGGCTCTAGAACTGTCGCGAGCGCTGCGACCGGACGTGATCCTGATGGACGTTCGGATGCCCCATCTCGACGGCATCGAGGCGACGCGCCGCATCCTTTCTGAGCACGAAGCGGCCAGGCACGGTTCACTCCCACGCATCCTGATGCTCACCACATTCGATATCGATGACTATGTCTACGAGGCGATGCGAGCGGGGGCCAGTGGGTTCCTTCTCAAGGACGCCCTCCCGGATGACCTCGCCGCCGCGGTTCGGGTCGTGTCGCGGGGCGACGCTCTGCTCGACCCCGCCGTCACGAAGCGGGTGATCGAGCACTTCGTGCGCACCATGACGCCGCCGGCGCAGCCCGTATCGCTCGACGCGCTGACTCCCCGCGAGCGCGATGTGCTCACGCTCGTCGCGCGCGGCCTCTCGAACCGAGAGATCGCCGGTGAACTCGTGCTCGCCGAGCAGACCGTGAAGAGCCACGTCAGCCGCATGCTCAACAAGCTCGACCTGCGTGACCGAGCGCAAGCGGTCGTCGCGGCCTATGAATCGGGGCTCGTGGTTCCGCGCGAATAGCCCGGGGTTCTGGGACAAGAGCATCGGGCCGCGCACGTCCCGGATCGCGCGCGGCGTCCGGATAGCGCAGCGAGGGGTGCTGATGCCAAACTGAGCGCGTCACGCGCCATGGGCGTGCCCGGAGAGGAACGCAGGATGGCGATCACCGACGATACGACGCGCACACCGCGAGCCGGAGCGCGCGGTATCGCGCAGCGCCACCCCCTCGCCTGCTATCTTCTCGTCGCCTTCGGATTCTCGTGGCTCATCGAGGTGCCGGTGGCGCTTTCAGCGCAGGGATTCATCGCGCCGTTTCCCGCGCCCGTCGTCGCGATCGCGATCATCGCCGCCACGTTCGGTCCCATGCTCGGGGCATTCGTCGTCACGGCGTTGATCGAGGGCGCCCCAGGCGTCGCCGGGCTGTTGCGACGGTTCGTCCGATGGCGGGTCGGCGTGGTGTGGTACGCATTCGTTCTCCTCGGAATCCCGCTCATCGTGCTGCTCGGTGCCGTGCTCGTCCCCGGCGCGTTGCCCTGGTTCGACCCCGCGGCCTTCGTCGCGCTGGCCGCCTATCCGATGGCGTTCGTTCTGACGTTCTTCCTCGGCGGTCCACTCGGGGAGGAGCCCGGTTGGCGAGGCTTCGCGCTGCCGCGCCTGCAGCAGCGGCACGGCCCGCTGTGGGGGAGCCTCATCCTGGGCGCGGTGTGGGCGGCGTGGCACCTCCCGCTGTTCTGGAGCGGTGTATGGACTCCTCCCACCGTCGCCAACATCGTGATGTTCGGTGCGATGATCATCGCGCTCACCGTCATCATGACCTGGGTCTTCAACCACGTCGGCGGCAGCCTGCTGATCATGATTCTGATGCACGCATCGTTCAACACCTTCGCGAACCGGGTTGCCGCTCCGCTCTTCCCCGCGCCGATCTTCAACGAATACGGACTCCTTCCCGTGCTCATCGGATTCGGACTCACGGCGATCGTGCTCGTCGCGGTCACGCGTGGACAACTCGGTGCGGGCGCGCGGCACTCGCCGACGTGACCGTGATCGGTGAGATCTACGGGTATTCGGGAGACTTCACATACGAGGTGAGGCGTGGCGAGATACCTGGCTAGCGATCCGCGGACCGTCGCCATCTCGTAACCATCAAACGGGCCTGGTGCCTCTGGAGATGGCTACCGTTGGAGAATCGGGCACGGAGGCCCGGGATGAGGATGGATGCCATGTTCAACCGTCGGCTCGTGTGGACGCCCCTGCTTCTCGGGGCCCTTCTCTTGTCGGCCTGCGCTCCCGCCGCATCGGATTCGACAGCCGATCAGGGATCCGCCGAGCAATCGGCGTCCGGGGAGGCCCCCGCGTCGACCGCGCCGGACACTGCCGAGGAATCGGATGCCCCGGCTCCATCGACGGCGGGCGCCTACGAGGACTACGAAGACGGGGTCATCGAGCAGACGGAGGGCGCGAAGGTCCTCTTCTTCCACGCCCCGTGGTGCCCGCAGTGCCGCAAACTCGACGATCAGCTGCGAGCGGAGGGTGCACCCGACGGGCTCACCGTCTTCAAGGTCGACTACGACTCGCGCTCGGACCTGCGCCAGAAGTACGGCGTGACGTTGCAGACGACCGTCGTCTTCGTCGACGACGAGGGTGAACTCCTCTCGAGCACCGTGCTCTACGACGATCCGTCCATCGAGTCACTCGTCGCCGCGGCGCCGTAGCCGGATGTCCCGGTCGAAGGCGGAACGGTGACTGCGACCCTGGGCCTCGCATTCGTGGCTGGGATCCTCACGGTTGCGGCTCCCTGCGTGTTGCCGCTCCTCCCGGTCGTGGTGGGTGGCGCGGTGGTGCGCGGCGGTGATGATGAGCGCCGCGCGCGCTGGCGTCCGTTCCTCATCGTCGGTTCGCTCGTCGTCAGCATCGTCCTGTTCACCCTTCTGCTGAAGGCAACCACTGCTCTGTTGGGTGTACCACCCCAGGTCTGGCAGGTGATCTCGGGCGGAATCATCCTTCTGCTCGGCATCGACATGATCTTTCCGGTGCTCTGGGATCGACTGTCGACGCGGATGCGGCTGCAATCCCGCAGTGGCGACATGCTGGATCGGTCGATGCGACGGCGGGGCGCGGGCGGCGACATCCTGACGGGCGCGGCTCTCGGGCCGGTCTTCTCGAGTTGCAGCCCCACCTATGCGCTGATCGTTGCGGCCGTGCTGCCGGTGTCGTTCGCGGAGGGTGTTGTGTACATCGTCGCGTACGCGATCGGACTGGCCGGGATGCTTCTGCTCATCGCCCTGCTCGGTCGGGGGCTCGTGCGGCGCCTCGGCTGGCTCGCCAACCCGAACGGATGGTTCCGCCGCATCATCGGCATCCTGTTCGTCCTCGTGGGAGTGGCCGTGATCATCGGCTTCGACAAGCAGCTTCAGACGTGGATCCTCGATGCGGGCCTCTACGACCCGATCGCGCGCCTGGAAGAGATCCTCGGCGTCGGTTGACGGCCGGCCGCGCGTTCTCGTCGGCTCTCGGCGCATCCTCGGATCGTGTTGGGCTCTAGGGTTGCGGTGTGCCCACCAACGATCCGCTGCCCGATCGCCCCGCCCCCGACAACCCCTCGGGCAAGCTCGTTCTCCTTCGCCACGGCGAGACGGAGTGGTCGAAGCTCGGCAGGCATACGGGTCTGACGGATATTCCGCTCACCGCACACGGCGAAGATCTCGCTCGCGGGGCGGGGGAGCTGGTCGCCGACTACGACTTCTCGCTCATCCTGACGTCGCCGCTGGAGCGCGCGCGACGCACCGCGGAGCTGGCCGGGCTGAAGGCTGAGGTCGATCCGCTTCTCGTCGAATGGGACTACGGCGGATACGAGGGTCGCACGACGCGCGACATCCGTGCCGAGCTCGGCTACGACTGGAGCGCCTTCACCCACGGGGTCGTCCGCGGTCAGACCCCCGGCGAGACGGTCGAAGAGGTCGCGGGGCGCGCGTCTCGCGTGCTCACGCGGGTGCTGCCCGCGATGGTCGAGGGGGATGTCGCGCTGGTCGCGCACGGCCACTTCTTGCGGATCCTGACGGCGGTGTATCTGCGGATGGCCCCCCGTTTCGGTGCTCAGATCACGCTGGATGCCGGGTCGGTGTCGGTGCTGAGCTACTACCGCGAGCAGCCCGCGATCCTGTCCTGGAACTACGGGCTGGCGCTGCCGATGGTGCCGTCTGAATCCTGATTCCGGGTCGCGGCTCTACGGGCAGACGCGGACGCTGCTCCCGCCGAACGCGACGATGTCACCGATCTGCAGCTGGCGTCCGCGTCGGCGTTCGACTTCGCCGTTCACGCTCACGAAGCCGTCGATGATGGCCTCTTTCACGTTCCCGCCGGAGTCGAGCAGCCCCGCGAACTTCATGAACGGGCCGAGGCGAATCATCTCACTGCCGATCGGGATGTCTTCGATCGGAGCCGGATTCGTCATGCCGGAATGCTAGCCGACGCCGTGCGGTGAGGGCTGCCTCTGGCGTCCCCCCGGAGACGCGACGGCGGGAGTCGAACTCAGGCGGGCGGTTTTGGCCGCGTCGCGAGATTCGGGGAAAACCGCGTCATTATGCGGAATTTTCGCTTGCCTCGGCGGGGCTGAAACCGGTTCGATCGGGGTGAATCTCGATCAAGTGTGGGCAAAATGTGGGCAAACCGTCACCGATGTCCTGATAGATCACAGTCCCGAGACATCACAGCCGTGGCGAAGACGTGGACGGCGTCTCCGCTGAGGGATCCCTATCCGGGCGATGCACGCTGAGGGCACGGCGGCGTGCGTCTTCGATCGCTGTTCGTGCAGGGCGCGGAAGCGGTCCATTGCTGTCGCGGCGGTGCCCTCGGTTACGCTCGTGCCCGTGACGAAACAGCTGGCCGCGACGATCTGCTGGGCGGCGGCATCAGTGTGCGGCGCGGTCTACCTTGTTGTGCTGCCGTTCCAGGACTGGGCGAAGAACGGCTTCTCGTTCATCCCTTACCCGTGGACGTGGTGGCTGATCGCCGGCGCCGTCATCTTCTTCGTGGCATGGGTAGTCCTGTCCTGGAAGCCCAAGCCCGCCTCGGCGCCGACTCCGGCTCCGCGCTCCGGTGTCCGTAGCTCAGTCCCGGGGCGCCACGTCTACGGGCGGCTCGCTGTCGAGAAGAAGATTGGGACTGATGCGCTCCACGTGAAGTGGGCGGACAACGGCGTCATCGTGGGATACCTCGTCCCCTCCACCAACCGAGGCGGCTGGCAAGTGCTGGATCACGAGGAGAATGAGCTCACGTGGGCCGGGAGCCCGGAGGAGGGCGCAGCGTACCTCGAGCGCCACGCCCCATAGGGAGACGAGCGGTCGAAGATAGGGGAATGATCTTGCTGGATGGATCGCTGGAATTCCAGCTCCCCCACCTGTGCGATGAACGCAGGGGTCGGTTATAGCGATATCCAGACCGGTGGGAAAATCACCGTGCACACCTCGAAGAGCTCCCTGAATGGCCCCGCCCAACCTATTCCCACACGAGCGTAGGAAGTGGCGCGCGTAGCGACCGACAGAAACCACAACTGCGGCGAGTCTGAAGAGCAATCCCGTCGGACGAGACAAGAGAGGAACGGCTCGCGTGGGGATGCCCTTCGACCACTACATCAGCCGGGCGCACATGCGCCAATGGGCCACGAACCATCGGGTCAGCATGCTGCAGCGCGGTAGGAAACCCAAAGTGATCGAGGTGGGCAAAAAGGTTGCCGCCGAACAAGGGCTCAACGACCCGGCGCTCGAGGCGGCCTATGGGAAAGTGGAGGACGCCTTCAGTCGGGCGCTGCGACGACTGCTCGACTTCTCGAGCGCTCCGACAGACGACGAGTGGCGCGCCGTCCGGGAGTACACCGTACTCATGCACGACCGGTACCCCGCGCTTCGCGGCTCAGCAGTTGACGAGCATGGTGTCTACGGCGGGAACGCCATAATGGCGCCAAACCCTGCCAACTGGGGCAACGCGGACGGCGCAACCGCGCCCCTGGCGCAACTCGCAACGTTAATGGACCGTGAGCAACTCAAGGACGCGCGGCGGCAGCTCTTGTCGGTCAACGCGCAGCTGTTGCCTCGCATCACACAGGTCTTCCGCGTCGGGCCGATGTTGCTCGGCGATGCCGGCGTCCACGCGCTCACGCTGCGCCCCGATGCGGACACAGAGCGGACGTATGTCGCGATGCCGTTGTCGCCGGACGCGATGGTCGTTTTCGGCAACCAGAATGCCGACGACGATGAGGTGCGCGACATTGGGCGCCTCCTCACAACGAAAGTTGCGATGGAGTCGACCGTGGTCATCGACACCCCGGAAGCCCCCGTCATCACCAGCTTCGTTACAGAGATGTGGTCGCACCAGCCGGAGCCCACCGGCGCCGGACTGCCCAAAACAGTTCGCGTCTTCAATCGAATCGATGACATCTCCGCCAGCTGATCAGTATCGGCGGAGGTCGACGGGACGGGCACAACGCGTATCCGTGAGACCTACAAATCGGCCCGAGCCGGGCGTCCGGTCCTCAATTCTGACTCTCGACCTTGAACCTGGCCTGCTGCTCCGCCTGGGTCGCACGGATCCCTCAGCGGGCGGGATGAGTTGGTGCCGCGACTCATGGCGATGTGTCCGATCGCCTCGACTGATCGGGTCCCAAACCTTCTGACTCGACGGTGATGGTCAAGGGGTTGGGGCCTCTTTGCACCGGCGCAGCGGTGAGCAGGGCCTTAACTTTCGCGCCTTAAGGTCGGAGCATGACCGACGATCACGATGCAGCCGATCACGATGCAACCCGCAAGCAATTCGAGGCGTTGTTGTCCCTGCACAAGTACTTCCTCAACGCGGACTTCCAGCGCGACGTGTTCATGAAGCGGGTCACGCGTGAACGGTCGCCAGGTGAAGTTGACTTCGTCACCGCGCTGGACGACCAAATCGCCATGAGCTTTTGGTACGCGACCGTTTACATCGTGATCGAAGGCTGGCGAAAAGCTGGGCTCGCCGACTCGGACGTCGACTTGCTGCTCAGCGACGACCGCGTCGATCGCCTTCGCCGCTTTCGCAATCAGGTCTTTCACTACCAGCGCGAGTATGACAATCCCAGACTGCTTGAGTTCCTCGGGACCGGCGATGACGATGCCCAGGCCGCGACGCAATGGATTCGACGCATACACATAGCTCTCGGGAGATCCATCCGACAGGCGCTGCAGGAGATGCTGGACGAGCAACGCGCAGGAGCATGATCGGCGACCATGATCGCCAGGAGTAAGAGCAGGCGTTAACCCTTGGGGTGCGTGTGCGGCAGGTGCTTCGCCCAAGACCGTGCGCAGTTAGAGCCACCCTCGAAGGCTGCCCATGAACAGGGCGCCTCCGAGAGAACTCCGGGATTGATGATCTGTCGGCGAAAGGGGGTCGATGCGGCGGGAATCGTAGCTTCGCTACAGGTATTGAGACAGGTCGTCGGACCGCCGAGCCATCTGGGCTGAAGGCTCTCTAGGATTGCGCTGAAGCGCTGGGCACGCCGACCGGTAACGCCGTCTGACCCTGGGGTATGCGATGACATTGAACTCGATCTGGCATTACACGGACGGTCGCGGGCTGGAGGGGATCGTCACGCACGACAAGCTCCGAGCAACGTCGTTTCGGCATCTCAACGACTCCAGAGAAGCTGACTATGCGACCGGCCTACTGAAAGCCGCAGCCGAGAAGCGCCGTGACTCCGTTCCAGCCCCTTATCAGGCGCGCTTCGATGAGCTCATGGAGTACGCCGAACGGCGAGGACTTGACCTCTTCCTTCTCTGTGCGGCCCGAAAGCCGGACTTACTGACTGTTTGGCGAGGCTATGGCGGCAGGGTCTCATACGCCATCGAGCTGGACGCCACTGTTGACCTTCTCCCCGTTGAGCGAAGCAAGGAGAAAACCCACCCGCACCCTCCAGCCGGACACGAGATCGAGCGCGACGAAGACGGCTACATCGTTCAGGACCCTGACCAGCTGCACATCGAAGCGGTCCCGTGGCGGAAAGTTCGTTACGACACGGCCGGTGTGGATCAGCGGGTGGACAGGATCGCCAAGCTGGCGGAGAAGCCCAAGCACGCGCTCACCGACATGTTCCTGCCATGGCACGAACTCGCTGACATCAAGATGCTCGAGCTGAAACACCCTGCCTTCAAAGATGAGCGGGAAGCGAGGATGATCCTCGAAGTGGCTCCCCGCTGGAAGTTCGTTTACCACTACGAAGGACGATTCGGGGTCACGCCATTCATTGAACTCTCCGCCCTCAATGGTGAGAATCAGCGGTACGCGAACGACAGATACCTCACGAAGGCTGGCCCGCTTCCCATCCGCTCCGTGACGATTGGACCTACGCCGCTCGGTGATGAGGTCATCGATGCGACACGGGAATTCCTAGGTGCGCGGGTCAGAATCGGGTGGCGTGGCGCGCGGCGTTGACTCTGGCATCGCGCGCTGACGGTCGCGAACGGGAACGGGCGGGCCGTTGCGGTGTGAGAGCGTGCG
This sequence comes from Microbacterium sp. BR1, assembly GCF_002812725.1. Taxonomy (GTDB): domain Bacteria; phylum Actinomycetota; class Actinomycetes; order Actinomycetales; family Microbacteriaceae; genus Microbacterium. Next base: position 313,812 of record NZ_NMUN01000002.1, read on the forward strand.
GGATCGCACGGCGAGGGGCTCGTGGCGACTGTCGGTGCGTGCTGTGACGCCCAGGGACCCCTGGGGAGGCCTATGCGGGCGCCAGCCCGGCGGCTGTAGCGACGCGGAGCTTGCGGAGGTTGTGGCAGATCGTGTGGAGTAGCCATTCGCCTTGGGCGCCGGCGAGTCCGCGTAGCCGGAGCTGTCCGGCGTTTTGCCGGGTCTTCATCTGCCCGAACGCGGGTTCAACGATGGCTTTGCGGCGCGCGTAGTCGGTGCGGCCCTGCTCGGTGCGCAGCGCGTGCGCCATCCGCTCCCGCCGGCTCGCGTCCTCTGGGGCCGGGTCCGGGGCGCCGGCGGTAGGGAAGCTCTCGCCGTGACGTTGCCGTCCCGTCGCGATCAACACCTGTGCGTCCAGATCGTCGGCGGCTTCGAGGTTGGCTTCCGAGCAGTAGCCCGCGTCAGCGAGGACGACCTCTGGGGAACGCTCGATTCCTGCCGCGTCGAGGTTCCGTAGGGTCTGCTCGGCCATCGGGACGAACTGCTGGATATCGGTGGCCTGCTGGGTGACCTCGGCGCTCAACACGATCTGGTGGCCCTCATCGACAACGGCCTGCGCGTTGAACGCGTAATCGAAGCCGCGGACCGTCTTCATCATCCGCGCCTCAGGATCGGTGAAATTGCGTTGCGCTTTCGGCTTCGGCGCCGCCGTGTCCACCGCAGTCGCGACGGCCGCGTCGGCCTGCTCAGGGGGCTGACCGGCGGCGTCGGCCTTCTTCCGCGCCACGGCTGCCGCCTTCTCGGCGGCGTCGGCCTCGATCGCGTCCTTCGCGGCACGTAGTTTTGCCAGGCGCCCCTCACGGCGGGCCAGCTCCGGGGCGACCTCGTCCCCGCGCCGGTCCTGGCCGAACTGCTGATCCTCGGCCTCATCGACCGCCTCCGCCTCGGCGAGCAGCGCAGCGACCTCGGCTTGGAGCTGATCGATCTTCGGCACGATCCGGTCATAGCTCATCGCCTTATGCCGCGACGCGTTCGCAGCCAGCTTCGTGCCATCCAGCGCGACCCGCCCCAACCGCACCAGCCCCGCCTCCGCGCAGACCCGCAGCACCTGCAGGAACAACCCCGGCAGGGCATCCAGGTGACGCCGACGAAACCGGGCCAGCGACCGGTAGTCGGGCGCCTGGTTGCCCGACAGCCACCGGAAGGCGATATCGCGCTTGCAGCGCCGCTCCAACTCACGAGACGAGGTCACGCCCGTCGCGTACGCGAACAGCAGCAGCTTCAACATCATCCGCGGGTCATACGGAGGCGCACCCGAGGCGGACGCGTACGACGCGTAGACCGGCGTCAGATCCAAGAGCTCTTCGACGACCTCGGAGATGAACCGGGCCTCATCATCCTCGTCCAGCCAGTCATCCAGACTCGGCGGGAGCAGGAAACACTGCCCCTGGTCATACCCACGGAACGTCTTGCCCGCACCCGCCGGTGCAGCCGATCCCGGCGCCCGCGCCTCACCCGGCTCGACCTCGAACAGACCCTCCAGGCTGGCAGTCACCGTCATGAATCGATTCTCCCAGCACCCCGCGCTATCCACCGGATTCACCCCGGCGCGTTAACGGAAGGATCTGACCCACGCACCTAGGGTTTTGGGCCATGCAACGGGGCCGGGTGGATCTGGTCTTATTGCAAGCGCCCCACCTGGACAGCCGCGGCGGTCGCGCTGCTGGCCCTGGCCGCGCTCTGGTTCATCAATCGCAACCTGTGGGCCTTGGCGGTGTTGCCGCTGCTCCTGGTCGCCTCTCGCATTGATCTGTCCATGCCGCGCCTGCGCTGGGCTTTCTATGCCTATTACCCGCTGCACCTGGCTGCGCTCTGGTTGATCCGCATTCCCATGAGCAAGGCCGGATACCTATTCTTTTGATTGGAGTCTGTCCGATGCGTAAAGCGTTCTTCCTGGCCATTTCCTTGGCGTCCATGATCTTCGCGCAAGGCGCGCTGGCCGCCGACTACGGCACCGCCCATAGCACGCCTGTTTCCTCGATGGTGATGGTTTCCTTCCCGGACAGCAGCACCACGTTCCAGCCGCCGGCGGACGTGGCCGCCGTCCTTGCTGACGCCCGCGCCGCCTCGATGATCTATGTCAACGGCCGCACCAGTACGAACCGGCCCAGCGCCCGCGATGAAATCCTGGCATTGAAGCGTGCCTTGTCGGCGCGCAAGTACCTGGTGGATCGTGGCGTGTCGCCGCTCAAGATCATGGTGAATTTCGCGTCGGCCGCCGACTACGTGACCGAGAACATCACGCCCGAAGGGCGCTACCAGAACCAACGTGTTGAAATCGAATTGATCTACGTGCCCATGTTCTAGGCACGGGCCGTCCACTTTTTTCACTGATAAGGAGTTTGCTGCATGAAATCTATAAACCGCCTAGCTCTTGCTTTGCCGATCCTGGCCCTTGCCGGTTGCGCCGCGCTGGATCAGGTCGCCAAGGACATTCAAAAGGCCACGGCCCCGGTCATGGTGACGGATACGCTGCCGCAGATTTGCCAAGCGGCGAAGAACAACCAGGTGCAAGCCAATAGCACGTATGTCGGTAAGGGCCTGGCCATGACTGGCGAAGTCCGGTCAGTCAATGAAGGCTTCCAGCCTCACTATCGCGTGCTGTTGAAAGCTGGCCAAGTGTCGATTTGAATCGGCCTGACTTTCGTTCCGTTCTTCAAGCAAGGATGGAACACGATGAACAGGAAGTATTCGCCGGAGATGCGTGAGCGGGCGTTGCGGATGCTCGCGGAGACGCGGCCGTCGCACCCGACGATGATGAGCGCGGTTAGGCATGTGGCTGGGCTGCTGGGGATGAGCCCGGAGACGTTGCGACTGTGGCAGCGCCGGGCCGAGGTCGACGCCGGTGTCAAGCCCGGGCTGACGACGGACGCGGCGGTGGAGATCAAGCGGCTGCAGAAGGAGAACGCCGAACTGCGCAAGGCCAACGAGATCCTCAAGGCTGCGAGCGTGTTTTTCGCGAAGGAGCTCGACCGCCCCTGACCGAGATGGTCCGGTTCATCGATGAACACAGGGATCGTTTCGGGGTCGAGCTCATCTGCCGGGTCCTCAAACCGGCAGTCCAGGGCTTCCTCACCGCGCGCGGCTACCGCGCCGCTGTCAGCCGTGCGGCGTCAGCGAGGCAGCTGCGCGACGACCTGCTGGTGCCGGAGGTCGCTCGCCTACATGCGGAGAACTACGGCGTCTACGGACGCCGGAAGATGCACGCACTCATGCGGCGGCAAGGGTGGGAGATCGGTCGCGATCAGACCGAACGGCTCATGCGGCTCGCCGGGGTGGAGGGCGTGAAGCGGTCCAAGCGGATGTTCACGACGAAGTCCGACCCGGCAGCGGAGAAGCCGAAGGATCTCGTGCAACGCCGGTTCACTGCCCCCGGCCCGCGCCGCCTCTGGGTCGCTGACGTGACATACGTCGCAACATGGTCCGGGTTCGCGTATGTCGCGTTCGTCACCGATGTCTATTCGCGTCGCATCGTGGGCTGGAACGTCGCAGCCACGCTCAAGTCCGACATCCTGCCACTACGGGCGCTCGATATGGCCGCCTGGGACGCCGGCGGACGCCTCGACGGCCTGGTTCATCACGCCGATCACGGATCGAACTACCTCGCCGTGGTCTACACCGATCGGATCGAGGAACTCGGCGCGAAACCCTCCACCGGGACCGTCGGCGACTCGTTCGACAACGCCCTCGCGGAGGCGGTCAACGGTCTCTACAAGACCGAGCTGATCCGTCAGCGCGGCCCCTGGCGAACCGTCGAGCAGGTCGAGCTAGCAACCCTTGAGTACGTGTGGTGGTGGAACAATCAGCGCCTCCACGGCGAGCTCGACATGCGCACCCCGATCGAGGTCGAAGACGCGTACTACGCTGACCTGGAATCAGCCAATCCGGCACCTGCTGGACAAGGCTCCCGATAGGAACGAAAGTCAGGCCGATTCAATTCACGCCGGCACCGACAACAAGGCCAACGTCACCGCGTTGACAGTCGGCAAGACGGCCCGCGCCTCCGGTGTCATTACGGACGTGTCCTATGACTTCAACGGCTGCGCAATCTCTTTGAAAGACGCGACGTTCTAGCCCAGCAAGGAAACGGCCGCCGATCATGGACATTAAGCGAAAGAATCATCCGCTTAACATTTCTGCGATATTGGACGTACTAGCCCCGCTGGCATGGGTAGCATTGGTATCACTTGTTGCTCTAGCTGGCAGGGCAGTCGGCAATGACTGGATGTTGTTCGGCGGCCTGTGGTTTGCCTTAGCTGTTGCGGCTGGCTTATGGGCTTCCAGACAACCCTGGATTGTGAGAACGGGAAATCCGATAGAACGCCGTATCGGAATCGGTCTTTCCGTCGCCCTGATTCCTGTTTTGACCTATGCCATAGCTCTGCTGTCTGGCATTGCGCTAGAACGAGTTTCAAGCGAGCGATACGCTGCCGCCCGCAGCGCCTTTGTGGCCGACGCGGACGGCTTCCCCTTCCTTAAAAAGTTTGCGCTTGAACATTACGGTGTGCATGTCGTGCTTTCATCCGCTGTGTCTGGTTGGAACACGAACACCGTTGCACTACCACACTCGATCCCGGCGCTTATGTACGTAGGGCCTGGCTACTGTGATCTGGTCTTGAATCCGGCGAATGTCCTAAAAGGCTTCACCGGCTCCGATCCCACCCCTTGGATTAAAGGGGTTATGGTGCATGAACTTGCGCACTGTCTGGACGTTTCCCGCGATATGCCCAGCTTTACAGGCCGCGATATCGGCACCCGCTCTATCGCTCCTGGTGCGGCTGTTAGCGCGGTGACTCTGGAACAGCACCTAGAGGCCGCGTCACGGCTTCCATCGCAAGTATGGCGTGAAGCCTTGGCAGATAGCTTTACTGTCGGCTTTTGGCGAATGACCGAACCCAGCGCCGACCAACTTATTACCGATCTCCTTGAAAAGCGTTCCAGCGGTGATGCCGCGCACTACACAAGCTGCTGGATCGAACAGGCAATGCAAACCCCCCTGCCCCGCTCGATGCCGGCATTATTGCCTTGGGCCGATACCATCCGCGCGTCATCAACCTGTACGCTTTGACGCCACGGCTTTGTGCAATGCCCACACTCTTTTGACCTGACTTTCGCTGCACCTGGCCAGTTTCGCCGTTTCCGCGATGCTATGCCCAGCAGTGCGCAGCGCAATGATCCGATCATGCGCCAGTGTGTCGGCCTTACGGCCGGTGTAGCGGCCGGCCTGCTTGGCCAGCTCCACGCCTTGCCGCTGACGCTCGCGCCGATCCTCGTAGTCATCGCGTGCGATCTGCAACGCCAGCTTCAAAAGCATGTCCTGGACGGATTCCAGAACAACCTTGGCCACGCCCTTCGCCTCGGCGGCCAGCTCCGTCAAATCCACCACACCAGGCACGGCTAGCCTGGCGCCCTTGGCCCGGATCGAGGCCACCAGGCGTTCGGCCTCGGCCAGCGGCAAGCGGCTGATTCGGTCGATCTTCTCCGCAACCACGACTTCACCAGGTTGCAGGTCGGCAATCAGGCGCAGCAGCTCGGCGCGATCGGCGCGTGCGCCGCTGGCTTTCTCGCGGTAGATGCCGGCGACGTAAAAGCCGGCCGCCTTCGTGCTCTCCACGATGGCATCCTGCCGGCTTAGGTCTTGTTCCTCCGTGCTCACGCGCAGGTAGATGCGTGCGACTTTCATGCGGGCCTCCTGGTCATTTTGGGTATAGGGAAAATGACCATTGTTTCACGCCTAGCCAAAAAGGGAAGGTTCCCGGTTCAAATGTCGTTTTCAGAAGACGGCTGCACTGAACGTCAGAAGCCGACTGCACTATAGCAGCGGAGGGGTTGGATCCATCAGGCAACGACGGGCTGCTGCCGGCCATCAGCGGACGCAGGGAGGACTTTCCGCAACCGGCCGTTCGATGCGGCACCGATGGCCTTCGCGCAGGGGTAGTGAATCCGCCAGGATTGACTTGCGCTGCCCTACCTCTCACTAGTGAGGGGCGGCAGCGCATCAAGCGGTGAGCGCACTCCGGCACCGCCAACTTTCAGCACATGCGTGTAAATCATCGTCGTAGAGACGTCGGAATGGCCGAGCAGATCCTGCACGGTTCGAATGTCGTAACCGCTGCGGAGCAAGGCCGTCGCGAACGAGTGGCGGAGGGTGTGCGGTGTGGCGGGCTTCGTGATGCCTGCTTGTTCTACGGCACGTTTGAAGGCGCGCTGAAAGGTCTGGTCATACATGTGATGGCGACGCACGACACCGCTCCGTGGATCGGTCGAATGCGTGTGCTGCGCAAAAACCCAGAACCACGGCCAGGAATGCCCGGCGCGCGGATACTTCCGCTCAAGGGCGTCGGGAAGCGCAACGCCGCTGCGGCCCTCGGCCTGGTCCTTCAGCCACCATGCCCGTGCACGCGACAGCTGCTCGCGCAGGCTGGGTGCCAAGCTCTCGGGTAACATCAAGGCCCGATCCTTGGAGCCCTTGCCCTCCCGCACGATGATCGTGCCGTGATCGAAATCCAGATCCTTGACCCGCAGTTGCAAACCCTCACTGATCCGCATGCCCGTTCCATACAGAAGCTGGGCGAACAAACGATGCTCGCCTTCCAGAAAACCGAGGATGCGAACCACTTCATCCGGGGTCAGCACCACCGGCAAGCGCCGCGACGGCCGAGGTCTTCCGATCTCCTGAAGCCAGGGCAGATCCGTGCACAGCACCTTGCCGTAGAAGAACAGCAAGGCCGCCAATGCCTGACGATGCGTGGAGACCGAAACCTTGCGCTCGTTCGCCAGCCAGGACAGAAATGCCTCGACTTCGCTGCTGCCCAAGGTTGCCGGGTGACGCACACCGTGGAAACGGATGAAGGCACGAACCCAGTGGACATAAGCCTGTTCGGTTCGTAAGCTGTAATGCAAGTAGCGTATGCGCTCACGCAACTGGTCCAGAACCTTGACCGAACGCAGCGGTGGTAACGGCGCAGTGGCGGTTTTCATGGCTTGTTATGACTGTTTTTTGTACAGTCTATGCCTCGGGCATCCAAGCAGCAAGCGCGTTACGCCGTGGGTCGATGTTTGATGTTATGGAGCAGCAACGATGTTACGCAGCAGGGCAGTCGCCCTAAAACAAAGTTAGATGCACTAAGCACATAATTGCTCACAGCCAAACTATCAGGTCAAGTCTGCTTTTATTATTTTTAAGCGTGCATAATAAGCCCTACACAAATTGGGAGATATATCATGAAAGGCTGGCTTTTTCTTGTTATCGCAATAGTTGGCGAAGTAATCGCAACATCCGCATTAAAATCTAGCGAGGGCTTTACTAAGCTTGCCCCTTCCGCCGTTGTCATAATCGGTTATGGCATCGCATTTTATTTTCTTTCTCTGGTTCTGAAATCCATCCCTGTCGGTGTTGCTTATGCAGTCTGGTCGGGACTCGGCGTCGTCATAATTACAGCCATTGCCTGGTTGCTTCATGGGCAAAAGCTTGATGCGTGGGGCTTTGTAGGTATGGGGCTCATAATTGCTGCCTTTTTGCTCGCCCGATCCCCATCGTGGAAGTCGCTGCGGAGGCCGACGCCATGGTGACGGTGTTCGGCATTCTGAATCTCACCGAGGACTCCTTCTTCGATGAGAGCCGGCGGCTAGACCCCGCCGGCGCTGTCACCGCGGCGATCGAAATGCTGCGAGTCGGATCAGACGTCGTGGATGTCGGACCGGCCGCCAGCCATCCGGACGCGAGGCCTGTATCGCCGGCCGATGAGATCAGACGTATTGCGCCGCTCTTAGACGCCCTGTCCGATCAGATGCACCGTGTTTCAATCGACAGCTTCCAACCGGAAACCCAGCGCTATGCGCTCAAGCGCGGCGTGGGCTACCTGAACGATATCCAAGGATTTCCTGACCCTGCGCTCTATCCCGATATTGCTGAGGCGGACTGCAGGCTGGTGGTTATGCACTCAGCGCAGCGGGATGGCATCGCCACCCGCACCGGTCACCTTCGACCCGAAGACGCGCTCGACGAGATTGTGCGGTTCTTCGAGGCGCGGGTTTCCGCCTTGCGACGGAGCGGGGTCGCTGCCGACCGGCTCATCCTCGATCCGGGGATGGGATTTTTCTTGAGCCCCGCACCGGAAACATCGCTGCACGTGCTGTCGAACCTTCAAAAGCTGAAGTCGGCGTTGGGGCTTCCGCTATTGGTCTCGGTGTCGCGGAAATCCTTCTTGGGCGCCACCGTTGGCCTTCCTGTAAAGGATCTGGGTCCAGCGAGCCTTGCGGCGGAACTTCACGCGATCGGCAATGGCGCTGACTACGTCCGCACCCACGCGCCTGGAGATCTGCGAAGCGCAATCACCTTCTCGGAAACCCTCGCGAAATTTCGCAGTCGCGACGCCAGAGACCGAGGGTTAGATCATGCCTAGCATTCACCTTCCGGCCGCCCGCTAGCGGACCCTGGTCAGGTTCCGCGAAGGTGGGCGCAGACATGCTGGGCTCGTCAGGATCAAACTGCACTATGAGGCGGCGGTTCATACCGCGCCAGGGGAGCGAATGGACAGCGAGGAGCCTCCGAACGTTCGGGTCGCCTGCTCGGGTGATATCGACGAGGTTGTGCGGCTGATGCACGACGCTGCGGCGTGGATGTCCGCCAAGGGAACGCCCGCCTGGGACGTCGCGCGGATCGACCGGACATTCGCGGAGACCTTCGTCCTGAGATCCGAGCTCCTAGTCGCGAGTTGCAGCGACGGCATCGTCGGCTGTTGCACCTTGTCGGCCGAGGATCCCGAGTTCTGGCCCGACGCCCTCAAGGGGGAGGCCGCATATCTGCACAAGCTCGCGGTGCGACGGACACATGCGGGCCGGGGTGTCAGCTCCGCGCTGATCGAGGCTTGCCGCCATGCCGCGCGAACGCAGGGGTGCGCCAAGCTGCGGCTCGACTGCCACCCGAACCTGCGTGGCCTATACGAGCGGCTCGGATTCACCCACGTCGACACTTTCAATCCCGGCTGGGATCCAACCTTCATCGCAGAACGCCTAGAACTCGAAATCTAACGTCCGTTCGGGCATCGAGGTCCATGTCGGGGTGGGACGGGCCCGTGGCTTCAAGATCACTTGCAGTCCGACCGCGATGTCTTGGTTGCGCGAGAGGTTGTCGATATCTGTTGATTTGCACCCAAATTTGACCCGGGATTTGCATTGAATTTTGACCCACCCCTTGTTGTCAGAATTATGTCTCGATTTTCAGTTTGCGGGTCTGTTTTTCCTCCTGCTTATTCTGAGTTGAACTGTGTTTGAAGCGGTAACTTTCATTGCCGGTTTCCAGGATGTGGCAGTGGTGGGTTAGTCGGTCCAACAACGCTGTTGTCATCTTTTCATCGCCAAACACTCGGCTCCATTCCGAGAAGCTCAAGTTGGTGGTCAGTATCACGCTGGTTTTTTCGTACAGCTTTGAGAGCAGGTGAAACAGCAGTGCCCCACCGGTTTGGCTAAAAGGCAAATATCCCAGCTCATCCAGAATCACCAAATCGGCATACAACAGACGGTTTGCGATTTGTCCCTGACGCCCAGATGATTTCTCTTGCTCCAGTGCATTGACCAAATCCACGGTGGAGAAGAAACGCACCCGTCGGTTCAAGTGCATCACTGCTTGTGTACCAATGGCTGTGGCCAGGTGAGTCTTGCCTGTGCCTGGCCCACCAATCAGCACCACGTTCTGGGCTTGTTCCATGAAGTCGCACCGGTGCAATTGTTTGACCGTGGCCTCATTAACCAGGCTTTGACTGAAGTCAAAGCCCACCAAGTCCCGATACACGGGGAACTTGGCCACCCGCAATTGATAGTTCACCGAACGTACTTCACGCTCTGCCACTTCAGCTTTAATCAAGCTGTCCAGCATGGGCAAGGCTTGATTAAATGCTGGTGAATTCTGATTGCCCAACTCCTCAATGGCGTGTGCCATGCCAAAGAGTTTCAAGGATTTGAGGATTCTCACATGGCCTTCATGCTGCATCATGGGCTCTCCTTAAACTGTCATAGCGGTTCACGTTGGCCTGTGGTTCCAATGTCAGCCTTAACCCCTTGGGAATTGGAATCGGTTTGGGTGGAGGTTCTTCGGTCAAACGTCCCAACAGATTAAGCACATGCTCCTTCGATGGCTTGCCACACTCCAATGCCAATTCCACAGCACTGAGTACCGCACCTTCATCGTGGTGCAATACAAGGGCCAGAATTTCCACCATGTCACGGTCACCGCCGGGGCGTTGCAGCAAGATGGATTGAAGCTTCTTGAACGCGGGTGGCAATTCAGCAAATGGCGCACCATTGCGCAACGCCCCAGGTTTCTTCTGAAGCACAGACAAGTAATGGTGCCAGTCGTATTGTGTGTGGCCACGCCGAGCGTGGCCACTGCCAAACAATCTTGGATGCTCGGCAATGTGTTGGCCTTCGGCAGCCATCACCAGCTTGTCTGCATAAATCCGAAGGCTGATGGCCCTGTTGGCGTAACTGGCAGGAACGCTGTAGCGATTGCCCTCGTGGTGAACAAGGCAGGTTGAAGTGACTCGCTTGGTTTGCTCCACGAATGCATCAAAGGCATTGGGTAGCGCCATCAACTCGCCTTGTTCATCGGCAAAGGCCTCTTGCACGGTTTGGTCCAATTCGGGGTGGCGCAGCTCAGACCACAGCGCTTTGCAGCGATGCTCAAGCCACACATTCAAATCAGCAAGGCTTTGAAAGTCTGGTGCCCCTTGCCACAGGCGTTGGCGGGAATCCTGCACGTTCTTCTCAATCTGGCCTTTCTCCCAACCCGATGCTGGATTACAGAACTGCGCATCAAACAGGTAGTGGCTGACCATGGCAGTGAACCGCTGATTGACCCTGCGCTCTTTGCCACGCCCCACCGAATCCACAGCGGTCTTCATGTTGTCGTAGATGCCGCGCTTGGGAATGCCACCGAAGATTTGAAAGGCATGCCAGTGGGCATCAAACAGCATTTCATGTTTTTGCTGGTAGTAAGCCCGAAGCACAAAGGCCCGGCTGTGGGCCAACTTAAACTGGGCAATCTGAAGTTTGACCTGTTTGCCCGCTATGCGGGCAAAGTCCTCACTCCAATCGAATTGGAAGGCTTCGCCACAAGCAAAGCGCAAGGGGATGAAACAACCCTTGCCCGAGGTTTGCGCCTTGAACTGTTCGGAATCTTTCCACTGTCGGGCAAAGGCACACACTCGGTCATAAGACCCGGTAAAGCCCAAAGCGACCAAATCCCGGTACATGCTGCGCAGGTTTCTGCGCAGCTTCTTTGTCTTTTTGTGCTCGGTGGAGAGCCACTGCCTTAACTTGGGCTCAAAAGGACTTAACTTGCCAACGCTGTCTCGCGCTGGGTACTGCGGTTCAACCACCTTGCTTTGCAAATACTTGCGAACGGTGTTCCTGGACAGGCCGCTTCGTCGGGCTATTTCCCGAATCGACGCACCATCGCGAAAATGCCAGCGTCGAATTGCGCTCAATATCGCCACGTTTATCACTCCTTGATTTCTCCCGCCATATCCAGACGGGAAACAGTGTCATACGTGGGTCAAATTTCGACGCAAATCTTTACCCTAAGTGGGTCAATTTTAGATGCAACTCAACAGGCCATGCTGAGTGTGCGATGGTTGATCGCTTCCTCGCCGCTCTCCACGGCGACGATGGCCGCCGCCATCAGCAAGTGCGCCAGTTCCCCTATGGTGCCCTCGCTGCGTGTGAGCAGGTAGCGAGCCATGTCCAGCGTGGCAATTGGGGAAGGCCGGCGCAGCGGGAGCGAAGCGGCGAAGCTGGCCAGCAGTGAGCAGCAATCGTCGTTGGCCTCCCATACCGGCAGCATCATCGGCTCGAAGCGATTTTCCAACTGGTCATCGGAGCGGATGGCTAGGTAGGCGTCGCGCGTGCCTACCCCAACCAACGGGATGCGCAGTTCGTTGCCGAGGAAGCGCAGCAGGTTGAGGAATTCCCGGCGGTTGACGCTGTTGCCGGCCAGCACGTTGTGCAGCTCGTCGATCACCAGCATGCGCACGCCGACCTTGCGCAGCAGTGCCAGAGCCAGTTGCTCCATTTCCGGCAACCGTGGGCGTGGGCGCAGCGGCGCGCCCATCGCGGCGAGCAGCGCGACGTAGAAGCGGATCACGGACGGCTCGGACGGCATCTGCACGACCAACACCGGGATGTGCTCCTGGTCGGCGTCGGAGCTGGCCGGGTGGGTGCGGCGGAACTTCTCGACGATCATCGACTTGCCATTGTTGGTCGGGCCAACCAGCAGCAGGTTGGGCATGCGTTGCTTGTTTGGCCACGCATAAAGGGCTTCCAGCCGGTTCAGCGCCTCGACTGCGCGCGGATAGCCGATCCAGCGGTCGGCGCGAAGGCGCTGGATGCGCTCGTCCGCCGGAAGACGGGCCAAGCCCTGGGCCGCCGGCAGCAGGTGGGACAGGTCGATGATGGGATATTCGTCCACGGCTACCACTCCTCAATCTGGTCGAACGGTTTGGCGGGTGGCAAGTTGTCTGCCTGCGGGTCGGCAATATCCGTATCCGGCGGAACGGGCTTGTCCGGCCGAGCTGATGTCTTGAGGTGCTGGCGGCGATCCGCGTCACGCCGCGCCTTGCGTGTGGCCTTCTGCGCGCTGGTCACAATCTCACGCATCTGGCCGATCATGCGGAACAGCGCCGACTCATCCACCTGTTCGCGCCCTTGCTGCCGCAGTTTCGCCAGCGCCTGCCGTTGTTCCCAGAGGGTGACAGCCGGATGCGACAAGGTACGGTAGGGAATTTCCAGGTAATGCTGTCCCTCCGGTTCCAGGACCCAGATACGGCTGATGTCGCGCGGATCGCGCCGGATCAGAAAGGACGGCCAGCGTTCACGCCGCGCAATCCACGGCTTGAGCGCATCGGCGTAGTAGTGGATGTGGTCGATGACAAAGCCGGTGCGGGTCAGCGTGCGCCGGAGGATCGGCAGAAAATCGACCAGGAACGAAGTAGCGCGTGTGACGACGGCCGGTACGCCGACACGCGCCACGGCCTCGGCCCAGCGCGCGGCCGGCGGTTGGAGCAGGCCGTTGTGCACCGAACCGTGGTAGGTGCCGACCGCCAATGTGAGCCAGCGCTCTAGCTCGCGCAGCGTCAGGGCGGCCTTGTTTTCGGAATCGTAGTCGCCGCGCTGGTCAGGGTTGGAGAAGGTCGTTCCCGGCAGTTCGTCGTGAATCATCTGCATCGCCGTGCCGATGATCCGTTCCACGATGCCGCCATAGTGCGGCTGTCCCAGCGGGCGATAGTCCAGCCGGATGCCATGCTGCTCGCAACCCCGGCGCAGGGCCTCGCTCTTGAACTCGGCCGCGTTGTCTAGGTAGAGCAGCAAGGGCTTGCCGCTCATCTGCCAATCCATTTCCACGTTCAGTCCTTCCAGCCAAGGGCGCTTGTCGCAGGCGACATGCACGAGGCACAGGCCAACCGAAACGGCAGACGGCGCTTCCAGCGTGACGACCATGCCGAGCACGCAGCGGGTGAACACGTCGATGGCGAGGGTCAGGTACGGGCGGCCAATAGGTTGCCGGTCGCGGTCATCGACCACGATCAGGTCGATGACCGTATGGTCTATCTGCACCTGCTCCAGCGGCGCGGTCACGGCAGGAGGCTCGCCGCCCACACCTTGTAGGTCACGAGCGGCATCCTGGCCTTCCCGCCGGCGGATGACCTTGCGCGGGTCAAGGCTAGCGATCCGTAAGGCCACGGTATTGCGCGCCGGCACTCGCAGTTTTTGAGCCTTGCACACCTGAGTGACTTCGCGGTGAAAGGCCGCTAGGCTGCGCTTCTGCTTGGTCAGGAACCGCTTTTGCAGTAGCTCGTGGATGACGCGCTCGACCGGTTCCGGCAAGCGCCCCTTACCTTTACCTCCACCGGACTGGCCGGGCACCAGATCCGTCACGAGGCCGCTGCCTTGCCGGGCACGCCGGATCAGAACGTATACCTGGCGCCGAGACAAGCCCAGCGCCTGAGCCGCCATATCGGCCGCTTCGTGCCCGACCGTCTCCGACTGCGCCAACGGACTGATGATCTCCGCACGACGGCGCGCACGCTCCCAAGCCTCATCAGGCAGAGTGGCCACGCCTTGTTCTGGAATCCGTGGGGTGTCCGTCGCCATGCTCACCTCGCTTTGGTGCACACGAGTATTGAGCATAGTCGAGATTGGTGCAGATCACTTCTGATATTGAACTGTCAGGAGCTGGCTGCACAACAGCCATTACGCCCAATCAACTGGTGCAGTCGTCTTCTGAAAATGACATCAAATTGGCTAGGTGCGCGGGTCAGAATCGGGTGGCGTGGCGCGCGGCGTTGACTCTGGCATCGCGCGCTGACGGTCGCGAACGGGAACGGGCGGGCCGTTGCGGTGTGAGAGCGTGCGGGATCGCACGGCGAGGGGCTCGTGGCGACTGTCGGTGCGTGCTGTGACGCCCAGGGACCCCTGGGGAGGCCTATGCGGGCGCCAGCCCGGCGGCTGTAGCGACGCGGAGCTTGCGGAGGTTGTGGCAGATCGTGTGGAGTAGCCATTCGCCTTGGGCGCCGGCGAGTCCGCGTAGCCGGAGCTGTCCGGCGTTTTGCCGGGTCTTCATCTGCCCGAACGCGGGTTCAACGATGGCTTTGCGGCGCGCGTAGTCGGTGCGGCCCTGCTCGGTGCGCAGCGCGTGCGCCATCCGCTCCCGCCGGCTCGCGTCCTCTGGGGCCGGGTCCGGGGCGCCGGCGGTAGGGAAGCTCTCGCCGTGACGTTGCCGTCCCGTCGCGATCAACACCTGTGCGTCCAGATCGTCGGCGGCTTCGAGGTTGGCTTCCGAGCAGTAGCCCGCGTCAGCGAGGACGACCTCTGGGGAACGCTCGATTCCTGCCGCGTCGAGGTTCCGTAGGGTCTGCTCGGCCATCGGGACGAACTGCTGGATATCGGTGGCCTGCTGGGTGACCTCGGCGCTCAACACGATCTGGTGGCCCTCATCGACAACGGCCTGCGCGTTGAACGCGTAATCGAAGCCGCGGACCGTCTTCATCATCCGCGCCTCAGGATCGGTGAAATTGCGTTGCGCTTTCGGCTTCGGCGCCGCCGTGTCCACCGCAGTCGCGACGGCCGCGTCGGCCTGCTCAGGGGGCTGACCGGCGGCGTCGGCCTTCTTCCGCGCCACGGCTGCCGCCTTCTCGGCGGCGTCGGCCTCGATCGCGTCCTTCGCGGCACGTAGTTTTGCCAGGCGCCCCTCACGGCGGGCCAGCTCCGGGGCGACCTCGTCCCCGCGCCGGTCCTGGCCGAACTGCTGATCCTCGGCCTCATCGACCGCCTCCGCCTCGGCGAGCAGCGCAGCGACCTCGGCTTGGAGCTGATCGATCTTCGGCACGATCCGGTCATAGCTCATCGCCTTATGCCGCGACGCGTTCGCAGCCAGCTTCGTGCCATCCAGCGCGACCCGCCCCAACCGCACCAGCCCCGCCTCCGCGCAGACCCGCAGCACCTGCAGGAACAACCCCGGCAGGGCATCCAGGTGACGCCGACGAAACCGGGCCAGCGACCGGTAGTCGGGCGCCTGGTTGCCCGACAGCCACCGGAAGGCGATATCGCGCTTGCAGCGCCGCTCCAACTCACGAGACGAGGTCACGCCCGTCGCGTACGCGAACAGCAGCAGCTTCAACATCATCCGCGGGTCATACGGAGGCGCACCCGAGGCGGACGCGTACGACGCGTAGACCGGCGTCAGATCCAAGAGCTCTTCGACGACCTCGGAGATGAACCGGGCCTCATCATCCTCGTCCAGCCAGTCATCCAGACTCGGCGGGAGCAGGAAACACTGCCCCTGGTCATACCCACGGAACGTCTTGCCCGCACCCGCCGGTGCAGCCGATCCCGGCGCCCGCGCCTCACCCGGCTCGACCTCGAACAGACCCTCCAGGCTGGCAGTCACCGTCATGAATCGATTCTCCCAGCACCCCGCGCTATCCACCGGATTCACCCCGGCGCGTTAACGGAAGGATCTGACCCACGCACCTAGAAGTGAACGGCTACCCGGATGTCGACGTTTCTCGAAGCACTATCCCGTTCCGATCCTAAGCTCGTGGTGACAACGCAGGCATGGGACGCTGTCCGCTCCGAGGCGGCTTGACGATTCCGAGGTCGCTGCTCGTCGCTGCGGGTCGCGAGAGGTACACCGAGAGACTCGCGCATGACGTCGTCGGCTCGCTGCGCGGCGTCTCGCTTCCGAGCAGTCCAGCTTTCGGCGATGGGTTCACCTGAGACCCTCACCGGTTGAAACCTCGACGTGTCCGTACGCCCAGCTAGGGTCAGAGGCGTTGATCTTCGAGGCGTGAGGGGGGCGCGATGCAGCTGTCATCGTTTCAGGTGTACAAGTACAAGAATGTGCTGGACTCGAGTGAGGTGTCCGCCGAGGAGGACATCACGACCCTCGTGGGAATGAACGAGTCCGGTAAGTCCACGATGCTGGACGCGCTTTACCGGCTCAATCCCGTCTACGGCGACGGCTTCGTAGAGCTTGAGGACTACCCGCGCTGGAGGCGGAGTCGCGACAGCCGCAGCGAGGACCTCCTGCAGGTCTCGCCGATCCAGGCGACCTTCCGCCTCGACAAGGCCGATCTCGACACGCTGACGGCGACCCTTGGCGACGGGCGTCGTGGCTGCCGACAGTGCGCTGGTCGGTCGCCGCTACAGCGGTGAGACGTGGGCACAGGTCGAGCTCGACGAGGCACGGTTCCTCCAGAACGTTCTCGAAGGGCACCCTGACGCACAGGCTTTCGCTGAGCAATACAACACCGTCGCCGCACTACGCGCTGCGCTTCAGGCGGTGGCTCAGGAGGAGGCCGATGGCGTTGCCCGTGCCGCTGCCGAAGCCGCGGATGCAGCAGCGGGGGTCGAGGACGCGGGCGAGACTGTCAGATCGTCGGCTCCCACTTCTGCGCCTGGCACGTCCACCCAGGAGGTGCTCGCACGCATCTCTGCGGTCGTCGGTACCGGCGATCTCGGGGCCGTCGCAAACTCGATCATCCTGGCTCGCATGCCCAAGTTCTTCCTCTTCTCGGACTACCAGAGTCTAGAGGGACGGGTTGATGTGGCGACGCTCAGGGAGGATGCGGACGAGCAGCCTGGTGCATCTCCCCGGCAGACCGCTCGTGCTCTCCTGAAGCTCGCGAATACCGACGTCAACGCGATGGCAAATTCAAACTTCGAGTCGAGCACGGCGGAACTCGAGTCGGTCTCCAACGACCTGTCCAGGGAGATGAAGGCGTACTGGAGCACCAACCCCGAGCTCCGCATCAAGATCATGACGGAGCCCGAGACGGTCGCGGACGCTCGCGGAGAGCGCAGCGTCATCCGCTATCTCAACTTTCGCGTCGAGGACCGCAAGCACGACTTCACCAACAACTTCTCCCGCCGGTCGTCGGGCTATAGGTGGTTCTTCTCGTTCCTCGCGGCATTCAGCGAGTTCGAGAGCCGCGGCGAGGACGTCGTCATCCTGCTCGACGAACCCGGCCTCACGCTCCACGCCAAGGCCCAGAGGGACTTCCTGCGATTCATCAACGAGCGCCTCGCGCCGGCCGGGCAGGTCATCTACACGACACACTCGCCGTTCATGGTCGACCAGATCGAGCGCGTCCGTGTGGTCGAGGATCGCGGCGAGGACATCGGGTCGGTCACCTCCTCCGACGCGTTGGAGGTGGGCGAGGACAGCGCGTTCCCGCTGCAGGCCGCGCTGGGCTACGACCTTAGTCAGAACCTCTTCATCGGCGAGCGGAACCTGCTCGTCGAGGGCCCGTCGGACCTTGCCTATCTCGACCTGATCAGTCGTGCCCTCCGCAAGGTCGGAAGGGTGGGGCTCGACGAACGCTGGCGCATCCTTCCCGCTGGCGGTTCCTCGAACGTACCCACCTTCGTGTCACTCCTCGGCCGGAAGGTCTCGGTCACCGTCCTGCTCGACTCGGGTGTCGAGGGCGCGGGCAAGGTCGAAGCAGCGATGAACGCGAACAAGATCGACAGCGATCGGGTGATTCTCGTCAGCTCGGTGCTTCAGCAGAATCACGCCGATATCGAGGACCTGTTCTCGGTGGACGATTACCTCGCGCTCTACAACGAGGCGCTGGGCAGGAGCGTCACGGCTGAGAGGCTGTCGGAGCACCACGATCGCATCCTGAAGCGGCTGGAGTCCGCGGGAGAGCCCAAGTTCGACCACTGGCGGCCCGCCGAGATGCTGCTGCGCGACCCCGCCCGCGTGGACGCGTTGTCCGCAACGACGCTCGACAACTTCGAGGCCCTCGCCAAGAAGATCAACGCGACCCACCCCTGACGACTCCTCCACCCCACCCCGGTCGCGAGTGGCGACATGAGGACGTCACACGCACATGCACGATCCGTCGGCGGTGTACTCGGTGAAGCAGACTGGGCAAGTTCGCGCTTGCTGCTCCGCGAGTCGGCGCTCTGCGGACAAGGTCGCGGGCTTCTCGCCGCCGACAAGGCGCTCGTAAGAGAGTCTGCAACGTTCGGTTACCCGATCAGAGTCGCGCTCGTAGTCACGAAGGAGTCTCGTCTGTCGGGAACTCAAGCCCAGTGGTTTCTCATTCGGCGTCCGGAACTGCTCGAGGTTGGACGCCATACTGTCGATTTTCCAGTCGACACCGTCGACCGTGCGGCCCAAGGCTTCGGCTAGAAGAGCCTGAAGATCCTGGTCACGACGACTCCCGATGAGGAGGATGTGGAGCGCAGCCTCTTCGCCCTCGAGCGTCCAGTCCTCGCCGAAATTGCTCGCGCCAGTCTGAAACTTCATGTCGTCGTCTGTGGGCATGAAGCCATTCTTCCCGCTTCGCTCCTCGGGTGGGTGATCGAGAGCGGGTCCTGCCTCGAGCGATACGCCGGGCCATGCTGGGGAATCGACGAGGCCGCAGGCTGAGGAGTGGACCGATTCTCGTAAGATCCGCCCGCGAAGGTGGCCGATGAAGGTCGCTCATGCGAACACGTCGAGACGCCTTGGGACGATCGACGGAACGCGATCGCCGACGATACGAGCCGCGACGCAAGAGCGACAAGAGTGACGAAACGACAATGCACGTAGGCACCATTCCTGGTGGTGACACAACTACGCATGTATCCTGCTGTCATGCGAGGCGGATTGCGGAGTTGGAAGCGCGGGGCTGAATCCCGCGGCATCCGCAATGCGATCTCGTACGCGTTCGACGGCACATGTGATGCGCACCGTGCTCCGACAGGAGTTGAATCTGCACGGCACTACGGTGCGACCGACGAGGCCACCGTCACACGATTCGTGGCGGTAGCGGGGGAGCTGGCTCGCGACGAGCTGGATGCGTCCGCGCTGCGGCGGTGGATCCAAGGGGAGGACCCCAAGACGGGTGAACCACGCGGACTCATGCACCGATCAGATAACACTGACCTGCTCCTAGACGGGACGATCAACTTCCCGAAGTCCTACAGCGTCGCAGCGCTCCTTGACCCGGAGCTCGCCCACGAGTTCGAGTTGCTGCAGGACCGGATGCGCGACCGCACCATCCTGCTCTGGCAGCGCGAGTTGAACGCGCGTCGTGGCCGGGGCGGACGCATCCGTGAAGACATCGCTCGGCTCGAAGTCGTCGAGTTGCAGCATCGGCGGTCGCGGGCGCTCGACCCGCACATCCATCGACACCTGTGGCTGAACATGAAGGTGCAGGGGACCGACGGCAAATGGTCGAGCCTCGACTCACGGGTTGCGCTCAAGCTCCACAACGTGGTCAACGCGGAGGGTGAGTTGGCGGCTCGCAGCGACCCACGATGGGTAGCCGCACTCGCCGCCCACGGCTACACGCTCGACGCGAATGGCGAGATCGCGCAGCTTGTCCATGTCGTGCGCCCGCTCTCGCGACGCTCGAACCAGATCGAGGCCAACCGTGTTCGGCTGATTGCGGAGTGGCGCGAGGAGCACCTTGGGCGGCAACCTGGCGTCGACGATCTTCACCACATCGACGAGCTGGCTTGGGCGCAGCGACGCCCGGGAAAACCTGCACATCTTGATGAAGCCGAGTGGGAAGAACGGGTGCGCAGTGAACTCGCCAATATCGATCCCATCCTTCTTTGGCGGCGGAATCCTGCCCGGCTCGACCCCACGTCGATCGCCGACCTCGATCGCGATTTGCTCGCGCGGATGGCGCTCGTCGAGGCCGACGCTCGTTCGGTCTCGAGCAGTGGGCGGTTCTCGTCATGGGATCTGCGTGCCAGCGCCATCCGGGCCATCTCCCGAACCGGGGTCGTCGCCGAGAGAGACACGCTCGACGAACTGGTCGACGACGTCGCGTCTCGGGCGACCGAGCACACGATCGACCTGGTGCCCGACGATCCGGCCAAGCCTGCGCACATCAAGGCGCTCATGGCCCAAGCGACGGTGCTGCTCAAGCTGCGCGTCGCGAATAGGTTTGCAGCACTCGCCACACCCGGGCAGCTGCCCGACGAACGACAGATGCGTACCGTCGCACGGCGTTTTGTGGGGGAGAGCGCGGAGCTCGTTGGTGCGCAGATCGCTGCGGCCTCCGCCATCGCCGGGACCGGGCGCCTCGTGTCGGTGACCGGTCCTGCCGGGTCGGGCAAGACGACGCTGTTGCGCGTCGCACTCCACGCCCTGCGACTGCAGCGGCGACGCATGATCGTGGTCGCGCCGACCAAGAAGGCGGCTGCCGTGGCCGAGCGCGAGATCGGGGCCACGGCATCCAGCCTGCACGCGTTGCTCGCCGACCACGGTTGGCGCTGGGGAATCGACGAAGCGGGAGCGGCTGTGTGGACCCGCCTGCAGATCGGTCGGACGGATGCGGCGACCGGCCGCACGTACCGCGGCCCGCGTGACTTCCGACTCAGCCGAGGCGATCGCATCGTGGTGGACGAGGCCGGGATGGTGGACCTCCACACCGCGGACGCGCTCGCGATCGTCGCGGGGGAGACCGGCGCCGGCATTGCCATGATCGGCGACCCGCGCCAGGCTGCGCCCGTTGGCCACGCGGGCGCGATGGCCGCGATGACCCAAGTAGCCGACAACGTCGTCGAGCTGAGTGAAATTCATCGCTTCACCGACCGCGCCTATGGGGATCTCACGCTGAGGTTGCGCGAGGTCACGACGGCAGAAGATGCGGCCGAAGTCGCCGCGGCCCTCGGTGACGGAGGGCACGTCGCGCGGGTCGCAAGCACGGATGCGGCGCACGATCTTATGGTGGACGCCTGGTTCGACTGGGCTGACCGCGGCAAGCGCGTCGCGCTCGTGACGGCCACCAACGACGATGCCGCCGCAATCAGCGAAGCAATCCAGCGGCGTCGCGTCGAGACCGGCGCACTCCGCGCGGATGCCGTCGCTCACGGTCGTGACGGTCAGCAGCTGCTCGTCGGCGATGTCGTGCAGACTCGGCGGAATGACCGGAGCACCGGAGTGCAGAATCGGGCGACCTGGGTAATCACCGCGATCCGGCCGGAGCGCATCGAACTCCGGAATCTTGCCGACACCACCGAGCGCCGACACGTCTCGGCCGAGTACGCATCCGACCAGGTGCAGCTCGCTTACGCGTCGACGGTGCACGGGATTCAAGGCGACACCTCGGATGCGTCTGTCGTGGGCCCGGGCGTCGATGCGGCGGGACTCTACGTCGGGCTGACCCGCGGGCGAGCCTGGAATCAGGCCGTAGTTGTCGCGGGCTCTCAGGATGCGGCGCTGGGCGAACTCGCCGAAGCGATGCGCCGCGGCAGCCCAGAGTCGACCCTTGAGGACTCGCGACATGCCGCACGGCTGGATTTGTCGCGTGCGGCGAGGGACGCAACTCGGTCGCCTGTCGGTGAGGCCCCGTCGTGGTTGCGAGAGGCGCCGCACGGCGCGGGTCTGAGTCGGTGATGGCGCCGCGTTGACTGATGTTCCATATATTGCTATGTTCCACTTTATGCGGAACGTATACTTTTCTGGAACGGACTCGCTCGTAGATGGGTTCAGCTCCGCGCTGGAATCGGTTGGAGCGCGTTCGGTGATCGTCGAGCGCCAAACCGGCAGCAGTGGGGTCGACGCGGAAGTGCGCGCGCAGTTCGGATCAGTTCCGCTCGTGCTGGACGCCGACGTAAAGCTGACCCCGCCACGAACCCGTTCCGAGGTCGGAGCGCTGCCGAGCGTTCGACCCGGGAGCGTGCCGGTGATCGTCGCGCCCTTCCTTTCGCCCGCGGTGCGTGACGAACTCATCCGAGCCGGGTGGTCGTACTGGGATGCGACCGGAAATATGCGCATCTCGAGCGACGACCCGGCTGTCTGGATCGATCGGGTCGGCGCATCGCGGGACCCGGAACCTCGCGACGACGGGCCGCAGCGACTTCGATCACTGAAGGCCAAAGCGGTGTCGCAAGTCATCGTTCAACTTCTAAGCGCCGGGCGAACGGCATCGGTGCGGGAGCTCTCCCGTGAGACCGGCACCGGTCTGGGTACTGCTAGTCGCGTGGTCGATCTGCTTCGCGAAGAGGGCCTGTTTAAGAACACCACCGGGGGTCCCATCGTCGTTGCTGATCGACTGGCTCTTGCACAACGTTGGGCCCGCGACTACGGATTCGCCAACACGTTCAAGCCGACCCGATACTTCTCGCTCCTGGGCGAAGAAGTGGCGCTTGACCGACTGCAGCGATCTGGACTTACGTACGCGCTGACGGGTGTTCGTGGTGCCGCGATCGAGTTCGAGTCTCGCGAGCTGGTCGCGCCGCTGCCCGCTTCGGGTATCTGGCTCTATACCGACGACATCCCGAGCGTCGAGCGTGCGATGGACCTGGCTCCGGACCGAGGCGGCAACATTCTTGTCGCTCGGACTGATTTTCTGGCTCCATTTAAGGAAGGGACGCAGGGTACCGAGCCGCGGCTAGCGGTCCCATGGCGAATCGTCGGCGACCTGTTGGGAGCGGGCGGGCGCCTGGCTTCAGTCGGTGAAGAGCTTGCGGCAATCCACTCCCCGGGAATGGCCGGCTGATGCCCGCAGAGAACGTCAGTCCCGAGTACGTCGCCGCGCGACGAGTCCTGCTGGACGCGCTCGAAGCATTGGGCCCGCACCTCGACGCAATCGTGCTCGTCGGTGCACAAGCGGTCTACGTCCATGCCCCGCTTGGTGACCCTCGACCGATCTACACAACCGACGCCGATTTGGCGCTCGATCCCGAGCTACTCGCCACGCATCCCGACATTGCGCGGTCGCTTGCCGACGCTGGCTTCGCTCCGAACGCGACGGGCAATCCCGGAAGTTGGGTGTCCGTCGACGGCATCGTCGTAGACCTGATGGTGCCGCTCGGCGCGATGCCGCCGAGTTCGCGCCGCACCGCGCCGCTCGAGGGGCACGGTTCCCTGACCGCCCGTCGCACCCGCGGGCTTGAGCTCGCACTCTTCGACAGCGCCCCCGTCACGCTCACGGCGCTGGAGCCTCAGGACTCCCGGGCAATAGCGGTTCGCGTGGCTGGGCCGGCCGCTCTCGTGATCGCCAAAGCGATCAAGATTCAGGAACGAGTCGAGGGTGCTCGCGAGGATCGTGTGACATCGAAGGATGCCGGTGACCTGCTGCGATTGCTTCGAAACGTCCCCGCGGAATCGATCGGCGCATCTTTGCGTGATCTGGAGGCGACGAATCCGGTCGTGCAGCCCGTCGTGTCGGCGGCGGTCGACTGGCTGGACGATCAGCTGACTGGTCGTTCACCTCTCATCGACCTCGCTGTAGCCGACAGGACAGGCATCGAGGCGCCCGCCCAGGTCAGCGCGGCCGTGCGGCAACTCTTGCGTCGGATGCTCGACGCCTACCGCGACGCTGACGGATGATTTCGGGCCCGCGAAGCGCGTTGAGTGGTCAATGACAGCCGATCGTCATCGGCGCCGTGGCTCGCTGGAGTTTCGTATTACATTAATGACATGGCTGCGGACGAGACGATCAACGGCGCGCCGGTCACCGAAGCGCTGATCGCCGAGTGGGCGGCCGACGCCGAGGTCGGCTATGACCTCCCGGCCTTGAGGAAGCGCGGTCGGGGGCGGCCGGGGCGGGGCGCGGAGCCGTCGCAGGTAGTTGCCCTGCGTCTGACGGCCGAGGAGCTTGCCGCCCTCGACGCAGCTGCTGCTCGTGAGCACAAGTCTCGCTCGGATCTCATCCGCGAGGCCCTCGCGATGTACGCGGCGTGAGGGTTCGCGAGACCGGCCTCAAGCAGGGGTTCCCGTGGACGATGCCGTTCAGGCCGCGTTCTGCCCTAACTCAGCGACCCGTGAGTACGTCGTCGGTGCGTGTGCACGCCCGACTCTCCATCCAGTCGAGGACGCCGGAGCGCTTATACAGGATCGTCTTCGCAGAAATGCGGTAGAAGGTCGGGCCGCCACCGCGGTATCGCAGCTGCGCGAGAGCCGCGCGCGTCATGTGCATCATCTGGGCGGCGTCATCGAGATCGAGCCATTCATCCGCGGCATCCACTTCCTGTCCCCTCTGCGTAACCATGTCATCAATACGCACAAGCTAGAACCACTTGCGTAGCTATGTCAATAGCGCGCACCGTGTGGCATCATGTCGATGTGAGCAAGACGATCAGACTCTCGGGCCGCAGCATTCTCGTGCCGCCAGGCCTGTCGTTGAAGCCGATCATCGAAGCCGACATGCTCGTCGGAAGAGATGACATCGTCGGGCTCGAAGACGACGAGCGGGCCCGTGTTCGCCTGCGACTCGAATACTCCTCGGATGCGGGCAGGTACGAGATCGCCGAGTTCGCACTCGATCGGGGCCAGCTGCCGCTCGAGATCGGTGGGGCGCTGCTCCGCACAGTTCGCGTCCACACCATCGCGCGACGCGCCATCGCCTACTCGCTGCCGCTGTGGACTATCGGCATCATCATGCTCCGCGACAAACAGCGCCAAGGAATGCTCGACGACTTCGCGCCGTTCGAGCCCACGCATCCGGAGACCCTTCACCTAACGGCGCTGGTCTATCGCATCGCAGAGATCTCGAACGAAAATCCGGCGCTCGCCGTAGCCGAAACGATGGGGCTGAAGCAGCGGACAGCGACGAACTGGATCGCGCGGGCCCGGTCTGGGGGCTACATGACGACGGTCGTCGATCAGCCCGGAGCGCGACTCATCGCAATGGGCCTGATGGAGAAGATGGGTATTGAGCCCGACATCTCCGACGAGGAGCACCAGGCATTTCTCGACTCACTGATCGGTCGCCATGGGAACGATTGAGGCCTACGAGACAGGCGCGGGCAAGCGGTATCGCGTCCGCTACCGAACGCCAGATCACCGCCAGACCGACAAGCGCGGCTTCCGCACCAAGCGCGACGCCGACCTCTTCCTCGCCACCGTCGAAGTCTCGAAGGCAACGGGGGAGTACATCGAACCAGCTCGGGCGCGCACCACGATCGCCGAACTCGGAGTCGGATGGCTCGAGGCAAAGCGTTCGCGACTGAAGCCGTCGAGCTACAAGGCGCTCGAAGACGCATGGCGCGTCTACGTCATGCCGCGGTGGGGAACCACTCAGGTCTCGGCAATTGCGCACAGCGACGTGCGAACGTGGGTCTCGCAGCTGTCCGCGGGCACCGCGAAGACGAACCGGCGAGACCATCCGCGCACTCGTGCGCAAGGCGCGAGACCCAAGAGCGCAACGGTCGTGATTCGCGCACACGGGGTGCTCGCATCCGTCCTCGACATCGCGGTCAAGGATCGCCGCATCCCGCACAACCCTGCGCGCGGTGTCGATAACCTGCCTCGGAAGGGCAGAAAGGCGCACCGATACCTCAGCCACCAGGAGATCGAGCGCCTCGCCGTCGCATCCGGAGATCACTCGACCGTCGTGTACCTCGCGGCGTACACAGGGCTTCGTTGGGGCGAGTTAACCGCGCTGCGCGTCCGCGATGTTGATGCCTTGCGCCGGCGGCTCGCGGTGAACGAGAACGCCGTGCGTGTGGGCGCGCAGATCCACGTAGGGACGCCGAAGACCCACGAACTGCGGTCGGTGCCGTACCCCGAGTTTCTCGAACTGCCGATCGCGCAGTTGTGCGAGGGGAAGTCGCGCGATGCGATCCTGTTCGGCGACGGCCTCGACTATCTGCCGCGCCCGCGGGCCTCGGGGAAGTCACGTTCGTGGTTCACGACCGCGATGGACATGGCCGGCCTTGAGCGGATGACGGTGCACGACCTGCGTCACACGGCCGCATCGCTCGCGATCAGTTCGGGCGCGAATGTGAAGGCGGTGCAGCGGATGCTCGGCCACGCGTCCGCGGCCATGACGCTAGATGTCTACGCCGACCTGTTCGACGACGACCTGGACACGGTGTCGGCGTCGCTTAATGCTGCGCGGACGCGTGCCGTCGCCGCGACTTAGTCAATTGACTGACGGAAAGTGCTCGTCGATGAAACCGTGGGCAGCTGGGCTAGGCGGTGTGGTGTCACTGCCAAGCGGTCGATTGGTGCGCGGGCGCGGGCTGAGAAGCGGCCCGATCGACGTTGGCTGACGCGCCGGATTTCGGGGTGTATCTCAGGGCCCGCATGCACCAGGCGAGTTGGCAATCGCAGTGGATTGCGTGGCCGGACTTCCGTCTGCCTCGAGAGCCGTCGAGCGCGCTATCCGCACTACGTGAGGCTTAGGACCGGTCGGCCACCGAGAGGGTGGAGATTGCTTGCGGTGGCGGGACAGGGCGAACGGGAACCGCTCTCGCCATCCTCGCACGGTACGACGGGGTACCGGCCGATGACGCCGTCGCATGGGTGCGCGCCGCCTATCGGCGCAACGCCGTCGAAACCCCCTGGCAGCGCAAGTTCGTGCGTGAGGCACAGCTACCGCTCTGACCCGAAAACGATCGTTTCCGGGACTATGATCCGCTGTTGGCCGCGAGCGGTCCGCAAACGGGGGCCGTATCGAAACCGGCTTTCGGGACAGGCGGTTTCGGTACACAGTTTCGGGCCAGCCGGGTCCGAGTTAGGTGGTCATGGTTTAGCGGTCGTCGTCGTCAGAAAGGTCTTCGAGCACTTCGAACGGCGACTCTACGTCGCCGCGCCATGCCTCGATGCCTTCACGGATTGCGAGAACGGCAACCACGAGAGCAGCCACGGAGTCGGCCCACCACCATCCGAACAGGGTGTTGAGAATGAGGCCGATGAACACGGCCCCCGAGAGGTAGACGCACAGGATGAGCTGCTTTGCGTCGGCCATGACGCTCTTAGAGTCCAGTTCGCGACCGGTGCGCACTTCAAACCACGCCAGAAGCGGCATGATGACCAAGCTCAATGCGGTGATACCCAGGCCGAGCAGGCTGTGTTCCGGTCCCTCCTGGGTGATCAGACTCGTTACCGCGTCGACGGTCACGTAGGCGGCGAGGGCAAAGAACGCGAGGCCGATTGCGCGAACGGTGACCTTCTCCCAACGCTCGGGGTCTTTCCTCGTGAACTGCCAGGCGATTGCTGCGGCTGACAGCACTTCCACGATGGAGTCGAGCCCGAAGCCGATCAGTGCTGCGGACGACGCCAGCGTGCCGGCCCAAATCGCGACGATCGCCTCGATGACGTTGTAGGAGATCGTGAAGCCCACGATGAAGCGCACTCGGCGGTGCAGCTTCGCGCGACGTTCGCCGCTCAGAACCGCGCTCATGCGCTCGCCCCCGTTCCGCAGCAACCCGGCACGGTGCAGGAGGAGTCGATGCAAGGTGCGCTCTCATCGACTGCCAACGTCACGTCTACGAGCGTCTTCAACGCTGCTGCAAGGTGAGGGTCGGCGATTTCGTAGCGGGTCTGTCGACCCTCGGGCTCGGCGACGACAATCCCACAGTCCCGAAGGCATGTGAGGTGGTTCGACACGTTTGACCGTGACAGGCCAAGATCGCGGGAAAGGACAGCCGGATAGCTCGGCTCGTCGAGCAACCTCATCAGGATGCGAGAGCGGGTCGGATCAGCCATGGCCCGGCCGAGCCGGTTCATGACGTCAAGTCGCGAGGTAATAGTCAGCATGCGATGACTATACATCGGATGCTGACTTATTGAGAGGTGGCCAATCGTCTGTGGTCATTGAGAGAGCTACTGGCCCGCCTTTGTGGGTTTCCGCAAACGTTCAAAACTGATCGATTGCGGCACGACGACCAGGTGCAGCGCCGCGATGTCGGCACGCCGTGCCGAAACCGTGTGCCGAAACCCCCAGGCCCCGAAACTGAAATTCGTCGTTTGCGGTACCCATCGCCGGCGGAGACAGGCCGGTGACAACCGCAGCTGAGGCAGCTCCCGCCCGCGATACATGCGTCCATTCTCGTCGCGGGCCGGGCACAGCACCGAGCTCCCTCAAAGGATTCTTCAGTGGTGACCCGCATCAGAGCGATGATCGAAGCAATCACCACTGGGACATGTCTCACGGGAATTCGAGTGATGAGCCTGGGACATCTACCACCGCACACCGGGGCTGATCTGGACATCTGTTGGTGGAATTCACCATCTCCACCGAAGGGCTGGCCCATGCTGTCGCTGACGGCGCTCAATGCTCTGCCTCCGAGGTGCGCATCTGCTCCGGGGGTCCCCACGCCGGGTGCGCCCGGCATCCAAGCTGCGACGCCGTGCGATGCCTTCGATTCCCATGCAGCGTATTGAATCGGCGTCGAGCGATTGTCATAACTCCCGTTACCAGTTACCCACGGCATCCACAATCCGCGACCGGCATCCTCCCGGGAGACAGGGCGGCGACACCTTGATCGTGTGTTTCCTGCTCACAAAATGTGGGCAAAATGTGGGCAAAACGCGTTTCGACGAGAATGCGAGGGCCCGAGATCCGCGTAATTGCGGGGATCTCGGGCCCTTCAAACTAGACGCGACGGCGGGAGTCGAACCCGCAACACGACCGGTATGAACCGGAGCCCGGGACCACCCGGATCGCCGCGATGACTCGACCGTAACGACATCCGTCGGTGCCGTCGAGTGCCATGACCGATCGTGACGGATCGTTTCCGCGGATGACACATTCCGGACACGGATGCCTCGGGCAGCGACGGGAATGGCGCACAGAACGATCGTCGCGGTCTTTCACTGGACGGAAATGTCTTGGCGCGACGGACGTCACGGGAGCCTAATAGAAAGGCGAACTCATGGAACAGGACGCGGCCGGGCGGCTGCATCCTGTTCCCCCCTCTCGGCGTCAGGAACGAACATGACCACCACACTCGATGACCTGCAGAAGATGCTCTCGGTCGACGGATACGTGCTGTCCGTCGAGACCGGGCAAGACCGGACGAACGCCGTCATCACGGCGGGCGAGGGCGTCTGCAGTGACTGCCTCGTCCCCAAGGTCGTCATGACCGGGATGCTGGCGAAGGCGCTCGACGTCCCGGCCGACACGATCAGCCTGGAATACCCCGACGACCAGGCGCACTGACGTGGCCGTCGCGAGCATCGTCAGGTTCACCTTCCGCCCCGAGGTCAGGGACGAGATCCCGGCGCTCGTGGACGAGATGCTCCGGGTGACACGGACCTTCGCCGGGCTCGAGCGGCTCGACATCCTCCGCGATGCAGCGGACCCCGACACCTGGACGCTCTACGAGGTCTGGTCCGGGCGGGAATCCGAGGACGCCTATCGGGCCTTCCGGGCGACGCCCGAGGGTGCGATTCCGCGTCTCGGAGAGGTGCTGGCCGCGCCGCCGATCCTCGAGAACTTCGTCGTCAGCGACTAGCGCCACACGTGACTGGGCGCGGGATGCGGCTGTGCGGGCGCGGCCTCCAGGGCCGCGAGCATCCGGACCAGAGTCTCGCGAAGCTCTGAGCGCGCGGGCTCGGCGAGGTCGGTCGTGTACCCGACCCCCTCGGGAATCCATGACATCCCGTACATCGTCTCGCGGAAGTCCCGCCCGCCGACGGGCCACCAGGTGCGTCGATCGTCGACGGCCTCGGCGCCCTGCGACCATTGGCCGAACGCGGCGCGCATCTCGTCGATCGGCATGTTCATGACCACGCTGGCCTCGACCGCCGTGCGGACCCACGAGGTAGCGACGGTGATGTGTTCGTCGATCTGCTCGGCCGTGAGGTCGCGCGGCGCGAACAGCACGCGGGTGTGCTGCAGGTCGGCCAGGCGATCGACGCGGAACGTGCGCCAGTCGTCGCGATCGAGATCCCAGCACAGCAGGTACCAGTTGCGTTCGGCGGGCGCGAGGACATACGGATCGACGCGTCGCGCGGTCACGACATCCGACGCCGACGTGTAGGTGAACCGCACGCGTTCGTGGTCTCGGCAGGCGAGCGCGAGCTCACCCAGCACGTCCGGTGAGACGGCCGAACCCGCCCCGATCCCTGTCGGCTGCACCGTCGCGGCGAGGGCGTTCACGCGACGACGGAGAGTCGCCGGCAGTACCTGTTCGAGCTTTGCGAGTGCGGCCAGGGTCGTTTCGGGTCCGCCGACCAGTCGCTGCGTCGCCGCGGCCCGCAGGCCGATGGCCATCGTCACGGCCTCGTCGTCGGTGAGCAGCAGGGGAGGCAGGGCGGATCCGGCCTCCAGCCGGTAACCCCCGGCCGAACCCGGTACCGACTCGATGCGGTAACCGAGCTCGCGGAGCCTCTCGACATCCCGCCGAACGGTCCGCTCGGTGACACCCAGGCGCTCCGCCAGCTCGGATCCCGGCCAGTGCCGGTGCGTCTGCAACATGTTGAGGAGCGTCAGCGCCCTCGTCGTCGTATCGGACATGGCCCCAAGACTGCCCGATGATGAGGACAGGATGTGTCCGCATCCGTCTTCGCGTTGGCGGTCGCTCAGTGGGCGGGCAACGTGCGTGGCCGCCAACCCTCGCGGCGCGCTTCGAAACGGGCGATCGCGTCCTCGTTACGGAGAGTAAGCCCGATGTCGTCGAGGCCGTGGAGGAGGCGCCAGCGGGTGTATTCGTCGATCTGGAATGAGATGCACTCGTCACCGATGCGCGCTTCACGCTGGTGCAGGTCGACGGTCATGGTGATGCCGGGGGACGCCTCGATCGCAGCCCAGGTGCGTTCGAGGTCGTCATCGGAAATGGCACCAGTGAGAAGCCCTTGTTTGCCGGAGTTACCGCGGAAGATGTCTGCGAATTTCGGGCTCAGGACGACCCTGAAGCCGTAGTCGCGGAGTGCCCAGACAGCATGCTCACGGCTCGAACCTGTGCCGAAGTCGGGTCCGGCGATGAGGATGCTGGCGTTCCGGTAGACGGGTTGGTTCAGAACGAAGCCGGGGTCCTGCCGCCAGTTGAAAAACAGAGCATCCTCGAAGCCGGTCTTCGTAATCCTCTTGAGGTGGGCGGCAGGAATGATCTGGTCGGTGTCGACCGCCGATCGCTTCAGCGGTGCGGCTACGCCGGTGTGGGTCGTGAATGCGTCCACATCACACCTCCGCCCCGGTCGATGCGCTCAAGGATCTGGTGACGGGTTCCAGATCGCTCGGGCTGGAGAGCGTCCCGCGCACCGCGGTCGCTGCCGCGACGAGCGGCGACACAAGATGCGTCCGCCCGCCCTTGCCCTGCCGACCCTCGAAATTGCGGTTGCTCGTCGATGCGCAGCGTTCGCCGGGGGCGAGCTGATCGGGGTTCATTCCCAGGCACATCGAGCACCCCGCGAAGCGCCACTCCGCCCCGAAATCCTTGAAGATTTTGTCGAGACCCTCGGCCTCGGCCTCCAGTCGCACGCGCGCCGAACCCGGCACGACCATCACGCGGACGCCATCGGCTTTCGTGCGGCCCCGGATCACCGATGCGAACGCTCTCAGGTCCTCGATGCGGCTGTTTGTGCACGATCCCATGAAGACCGCGTCCACCGGAATGTCCCTCATCGGTGTGCCCGGGGTGATGTTCATGTACTCCAACGCGCGCTGGGCCGCGGCACGCTCGCCAGGGTCCACAAATCGCTCCGGCGGCGGAACCACGTCGCTCAGCGCGACACCCTGACCCGGATTCGTCCCCCACGTCACGTACGGTTCGAGCTTGTCCCCTTCGAGGCACACCTCCGCGTCGTACACGGCACCCGGATCGCTGGGAAGCGTGCGCCAGTAAGCGAGCGCTTCGTCCCAGTCTCGTCCCTTCGGCGCGTGTGGTCGACCTTCGAGATAGGCAAAGGTCGTTTCGTCGGGCGCGACCATCCCCGCGCGCGCTCCGGCCTCGATCGACATGTTGCAGATCGTCATGCGACCCTCCATCGACAATGCACGGATCGTGCTGCCCCGGAACTCCAGCACGTACCCCTGCCCGCCATTCGTTCCGATCTCCGCGATCAGCGCGAGAATGATGTCTTTCGCCGTCACTCCCGGCCGCAACTCGCCCTCCACGGTGATTGCCATCGTCTTGAACGGTTTCAGCGGCAATGTCTGCGTCGCCAACACATGCTCGACCTCGCTCGTGCCGATTCCGAACGCCATAGCCCCGAACGCTCCATGCGTCGAGGTGTGTGAATCCCCGCAGACCACCGTAATGCCCGGCATCGTGAGCCCCAGTTGCGGGCCGACGACGTGCACGATCCCCTGCTCCGCATCCCCGAGCGAATGCAAACGCACCCCGAACTCCGCCGCGTTACGGCGCAAGGTTTCGATTTGCGTCCGACTCGTCAAATCCGCGATCGGCTTGTCGATATCCCAGGTCGGTGTGTTGTGATCCTCGGTCGCGATCGTGTTCTCCAGACGGCGCACCCCGCGGCCCTCCGCCCGCAACCCATCGAACGCCTGTGGGCTCGTCACCTCGTGCAAGAGATGTAGATCTATGTAGACCAGATCCGGTTCTGAGCCCTCGCCCCGTACGACCACGTGATCGTCCCAGACCTTCTCAGCCAGGGTGCGCGGGTGCTCGGGGAGGCTTTCGTTGATCGACATGTTGATGTCTCCCTTCGTGATCGGTGGCCGTCGGCCGCTCCTGGGACGCGCCGGTTCCGCGGTTGGGACTGCTACTGGACGATTCCTCGCTCACGGAGCCCGGCGATGCGGCGGTCGTCGTACCCGAGTTCCGACAACACGTCCTCGGTGTGGTCGCCGAGCCCCGCGCCTGCCCAGCGAACGGTGCCCGCGGTCCGGCTGAGACGGGGAAAAACGTTCTGCATCGGTATCGATCCGAAAACGGGATGCGGCACCCGAACGACCGTTTCCCGGGCACGGAAGTGCTCGTCGTGCAGCATGTCCCGCGCCGTGTAGATGCGGCCACAGGGCACCGCGGCATCCTCCATCAGCCGCTCGAGTTCTTCGGTCGAGCGAGCCGAGGTGAATGCACTGATCTCCCGGTCGAGTTCCTCCTGGCGCTGCCCCCGCGCCGAATGTGTCCCGAATTGGACCGAGTCGACCCATTCGGCGCGACCGATCGCCTCGGCGAATCGGCTGAACACTGAATCCTGATTCGCAGCGATGAGAATCCAGCTTCCATCCGCGGTCGGATATGCGTTGCTCGGCGCGACGTTCGGCAGAATCGATCCCGATCGTTCGCGCTGGTATCCGGCAACATCCCACTCCGGCACGAGCGACTCCATGACTCCGAGCACTGATTCGAAGATGGCGGCGTCCACGATCTGACCGCGCCCGCTGGCGGTCCGCTCATTCAGCGCGGCGAGCGCACCGATCGTGCCGAACATGGCAGCGAGCGTGTCTCCGATCGAGATTCCCACTCGAGACGGGGGGAGCGACGGGTCACCGACGACGTAACGGAGACCGCCGATGGCTTCGCCGATCGCGCCGAATCCGGCACGGGCCGCGTACGGCCCCGATTGTCCGTAGCCCGATACACGCACCATGATCAGGCCGGGGTTCACGGCAGCCAGCGATTCGTAGTCGAGCCCCCAGCGCTCGAAGGTGCCCGGCCGGAAGTTCTCGATCACGACATCTACCTGGCCGACGAGCGCGCGCGCCACGTCCTGGCCCTCTGCAGTGCGCAGATCAATTGCGACCGTCCGCTTGTTCCGGCCGATGACGGCCCACCACATTGATTCTCCTCGCGGCAGTTCGCGACCCCATTGTCGGATCGGATCCCCTGTGCGCGGCGCTTCCACTTTGATCACGTCGGCCCCAAGATCGCCGAGCAGCTGTCCGACGAACGGGCCTGCAATCAGCTGCCCGAACTCGGCCACGCGTATGCCGGTAAGCGGACCGGAAGCGACCGCCGGTCCTGCGGGCGACTCGGCATCGTCTGCGGTTCCGCGTGCGCTCATCGGCATTCCTCCTCGAAGTTCGACGCTTGTCCCCCCGGGTCCCGACTCGCTTTGACGAGAGACCCCCGGGCGGTGCGTTGGTTGTATGCAATCAAGACAATGCCGCTCTCGTCAAGCAACCTTGCATACAAGTTGGACTGAGAACCCAGGCGTTAGCGTGGAGTGCTCGCGCCTGATTCGCGCCGACAAGTGGCTCAGAATCGCCAATTTGTGCGGGAATTGCCCGGAGAGTGACGCGTCGTGCGCTCGCTGGAGAGAAAGTCTTGACAGGACGGCGCGAGAGTGATTGTGTGCATTTACGCAATAACTTCGACTCGACGGAGAGCCTGAAACGGTGACGAGATGTCCCGGCGAAGGGTGATCCGGCGCGCCCTGAGGAACTGAGGACCCCGATGACGCTGTCCAGAAAGCACGCCTTCATCACCGGAGGAGCCCGAGGCCAAGGCCGCTCCCACGCCCTCGCCCTCGCGAGGCGAGGCATCGACGTCGCGCTCGTCGATCTGCCGGCCGGTGTCGCCATTGCGAGCACGCCGGTGCCGTTGAGCGGGGCTTCGGACCTGCAGCAGACGGCTGAAGAGGTGCGCAGCTTCGGTGTCCGCTGTCTGACGTTCGAAACAGACGTGCGTGAGAGGGACGCGCTCGTCAGTGCGGTCGACGAGACCGTCGCAGAGTTCGGGTCCGTCGACTACGTCGCTGCCAATGCGGGAATATTCTCCTGGTCACGGATCGAGGACATGCCCGAACCGATGTGGCGCGACATGATTGACGTCAACCTGACCGGGGTGTTCCACACGTTCCACGCGGTGGCGGGTCACCTTGCTCGACAGGACTTCGGACGGGTCGTCGCCACCGCCTCGATGGCCGGTCGGGGCGGGTTCGCTCACCTCTCGCACTACACGGCCGCGAAGTGGGGACTCATCGGTCTCGCGAAATCCTTCGCACTGGAGATGGCGCAGTTCGGCACCACCGTGAATGTCGTCGCTCCCACCAACTGCGACACGCCGATGCTCAACAATCCCGCGGCGTACGAGTTCTTCGCGGGAAAGCCCGGTGCGACTCGCGAAGACGCGGCCGAGCAGGCGGCGGCGATGCTGCCGATAGACCTTCCGTGGATTCAGCCCGAAGACGTGACAGCGGCCTTCCTCTACCTGTTCTCCGACGGAGCACGGTACGTCAACGGCGAAGTCCTGCACGTCTCCGGAGGAATGAGCGCGAGCAACGCGGTCTGAGCGCTGACCAACTGAGCAGTGCTGTCTCCCTTCACATCCCAACCCACATCAATTCCCGCCCGACAAAGGAGTCCTAGACCATGACCAAGTCCTTCGCACACAGCGCGATCGCGGCCACCGCCGTCATCGCCGCCCTCGTCTTCTCGGGATGTTCGAGTTCGAGCCCCGATGCGAGTCCCGAAACCCCGCAGGGATCCGAGGGTGTCAGTCAAGACATGATCGATCTGGTGGCACAAGCCAGCGGTGAGATCGGTTTCGAGGGCCCCGCGAGCAGCCCAGGCATCGTTCCGGATCAGTCGATCGCGGTGATCACCTGTGCCGCGGCGGCAGCCGGATGCGTCCGCGTCGCCGAGGGTGTCAAAGCGGCTGGAGAACTCGTCGGATGGTCCGTCTCGGAACTGGACGGGCAGGGTCAGGCGGCCGGTCAGAATTCCGCGATCCTCCAGGCGGTAAGTCAAGGCGTCGACGGGATCGTCCTCGTGGCGATCGACTCGTCGAGCGTGAGCCAGGGCATGTCCGCGGCGGCTGACGCAGGAATCCCGGTCGTGAGCGTTCAGGCCGACAACGTGGTGGGAAACGCCCCGACGGATGTCTATGCGGAGCCGGTCTCGGGGTCGTTGCGCGCAGGGGAGGCGCTTGGCGCCTACGCCGTCGTGGAGAGTGACGCGACCGCCAAGGTCGCGACCCTCTCCACCGACGAGCTCGCCGTGACGCGCAACCGCACGGCCGGTTTCGTGGAACAGATCGACGCATGCTCGGGCTGCGAAGTGGTCGACACGCAGAACTACCTGCTCTCGAAGGCGGTAACCGATGTCCCCCTCCTGGTGAGCTCCATGCTCCAGTCGCACCCCGACCTCGACTACATCTTCGTGGACATCGGGCAGTTTGGTGCTTTGACCGCACAGGCGATCCAGTCCGCGGGCAGCGAGGCCGAGGTGCTCTCGGTTGACTGCAACCCGGACGACATCGTGCTCATCCGCGACGGCGCGGGCCAGAGCGCGTGTGCGGCGAACGCGCTCGGTGCTGGAGGCTGGGCCGCCGTGGCAGCACTGAACTTCGCCATCGCGGGCGAACCCACCCCGGAGGGGCTCGTCGTGCCGACGAAGCTCATCACGGTCGACAACCTTCCCGACACGGACGAGTGGGCTGGCGATTTCGACCTGGCCGCTGAATATGGCGCCTTCTGGGGCATCAACTGACGGGCTGCGCGCTCTGATCCGCTCATGACCGAGGAGGGAAGAACCGTGGGAGACACCGGTGGCGACACGCGTGCCGCGTCTGATCGGGGGCAGGAACCCCCGACGCAGGGGGCTGACCGTGACGTGCTCACTCTGCGCAACGTCTCCAAGACGTTCAACGGGAACACCGTCCTGAGAGGAGTGGACCTGGACCTACGGTCGGGCGAGGTCCACTCCCTCGTCGGAATGAACGGTTCGGGGAAGTCGACCCTCATCAAGCTGCTCGCCGGCGTTCATGTCCCCGATCGTGGGAGCGAGATCGTCCTACGTGAGCCGTCGGCCGGGTCCGCCACCCAA
The DNA here is from genome assembly GCF_002812725.1 of Microbacterium sp. BR1. Lineage (GTDB taxonomy): Bacteria > Actinomycetota > Actinomycetes > Actinomycetales > Microbacteriaceae > Microbacterium. The sequence goes on from NZ_NMUN01000002.1 coordinate 350,765, forward strand.
TCGGGGCGCGGGCGGGTGAGGCAGGCTCTGAGCCTGAGCGTAGCCGCCCAGCGGCCCAACATCGGCTTCGTCCATCAAGATCTCGGGCTCATCCCGGAGTTCACCCTGCTCGAAAACTTCGAGCTGACACTGGGAGGCAGTGCGGATCGAGCCCGCGGTCTCGATGCGGCCCACCGCGTCGAGACCGCGCTCGAGCGAGTCGGTGTCCAATCCTCGCCGTACGCGACGGTGGCCCAGTTGGGTGCAGCCGATCGCTCGCTGTTCGCGATCGCGCGAGCGCTCGAGCAACTGCGCCACACGTCGCGGCCTATCTTGGTGCTCGACGAGCCGACCGCGTCTCTCCCCAAGGAAGAGTCCGAACGAGTCCTGCGAACCATGCGTCAGCTGGTCGCCCAGGGCGCCGCGGTCCTGTTCGTCAGTCACCACCTGTCCGAAGTGCTCTCCGTATCGGATCGCGTCACAGCGCTTCGCGATGGGCGCGTTACCCTGAGCGCCGCTCGCGAGGCGCTCACCGAACAGGTCCTGGTCGACGCAATCCTCGGCGATCAGCAGTCGTCCCTCTCTCCGCATGAGCGTCGGGAGCACGAGCGCGGTGATAGGTCGCCTGCCGTCATCGTGGAGGCTGTCACGTCCCACAACGTCCACGGGGTGTCGTTCGAGGCCTATCCCGGAGAGGTCCTCGTGATCACCGGCCTCGTCGGATGCGGGAAGAGTCAGCTCGGGCGGATACTCGTGGGTTCGCATCGCGCGGCCTCTGGTGGGGTTCGCTATCCCGGACTCGCGGAGTCGCCGCGATCTGTCAGCGCCGCCATCGACTCGCGGATCTCCTACGTGCCGGCTGAGCGCAAGACAGCCGGAGGCGTCGGGGACTTCACCCTCGAAGAGAACGTCTCGCTCTCGTCGCTGCGATCCATGATCCGCGCCGGAGCGATCGACGCCCGCGCAGAACGTGCGCTCGCGGAGCGGTTCGTCGAACTCCATCAAATACGGCCGCCGCTGCCGCCGCAGCCCTTCTCCATGTTCAGCGGGGGCAATCAGCAGAAGATCGTGATGGCGCGTGCGATGGCGATCGAACCTCGCGTACTCGTGGTCGATGAACCCACGCAGGGCGTGGACGTGGGCGCCATCGCTCTGCTCTATCGGCGGATCGAGACACTCTCCGCGGCGGGGGCGACAGTCATCGTCATCACGTCGTCGTTCGAGGAAGCGGTAGCGCTGGGCGACCGCGCGATCCTCCTCGACAAGGGCCACGTGATGGGAGAGATCTCGCGAGCTGATCTCTCCGTCGAGTCGCTCGTCACGCTCTCGTTGCGGGGGAAGCGATCACATGCCCGGTGAGCCTCTGGTGTCCGGAAAGGAAGACCCAATGACCACTTCGTCTATTCAGGAGGCAGGCTTCGTGTCGCCCGACCGGGAGTCGGGCCGACGAACGCCGAAGCCACGACGTGCGCGCTCGGGCGGCGATCGGATGGCGGGTGAGGGGTTCTTCTCCCGCTTCACTCTGGTCCTGGTCCTGATCGCGCTCGTCGCGGTCTTCTCGGTTCTCCGTCCCGAGACGTTCCCGACCTACACGAACCTCACCTCGATTCTCAGCAGTCAGACGGTGCTGCTCGTGCTCGCCGTGGGGGCGATGTTCCCCCTAATTGCTGGTGAGTTCGATCTCTCCGTCGGTTTCATGCTCGGGTTCACCGCGATGTTCTTCGCCGTCGCCACGACCCAGTGGTCGCTACCATTCGGGCTCGCGATCCCGCTCGTGATCCTGGTCGGTGCGGTTCTCGGCACGGTCAATGCAATCCTCATATTGAAGTTCGGCATCAATGCGTTCATCGCGACCCTGGCGTCCGGCACCGTGCTGCAGGGTCTCACACTGTGGCTGTCCGCCGGACGAGTCGTCGCAGGCGTCCCCGCCGAGATCACGGCGATCGGCCGGGCTCAGGTCGCCGGGATGCCCATCCTCGTCTTCTTCGCCGCCGCGATCGCGGTCGCCGCATGGTTCGTGCTCGATCGAACGCGCACCGGACGCCTTCTCTACGCGACGGGACTCGGTAGGGAGGCCGCTCGGCTCGCGGGCGTCAAGACCTCCAAGCTGCTCGCCGGGTCGTTCGTGGTATCCGGAGTCATGGCCTCGCTCGCAGGCATGATGCAGACGGCGAATCTCGGGGCCGCCAATCCGGATGTCGGCGCGCAGTACCTGCTGCCCGTCTTCGCCGCGGCGTTCCTCGGAGCGACGGCGATCCGCCCCGGCCGCTTCAACGTGCTCGGAACGGTGCTTTCGCTGCTCCTGCTCGCCTTTGGCATCTCCGGGCTGTCACAGCTCGGTGCCCCACTCTGGGTCTCGTCCGTCTTCAACGGACTAGCCCTCATCGTCGCGGTCGCCATCGCGGTGCGCCGTCGTCGTGCCGTCACCCGCGGCTGAACAGCAGATCGATTCCGACCCCGACAAGAGGAGAAAGAAGATGTCCGACGTGACATTCAGCAAGAAGTCCGTATCAGCGACGGCGGCTCTCGCCGGAATTGACGCGGCGGTGAAGAAGGCCGAGGAACTCGGCATGCCCTTCGTCATCGTCGTCGTCGACGATGCGGGATTGGTCAAGGCGAGCCTTCGAATGGACGGGGCGCCCCTCGTGAGCCTGCAGGTCGCCGAGGACAAGGCCTATACGGCCGCCGGATTCGGACTCGCGACAAACGACTGGTTCGACTTCCTGAGCGGCGACGAGCCGCTGAAGCTCGGAGCGCCGAACGGCATCAAACGGCTCGTGCCCTTCGGAGGCGGCTATCCGCTCAAGATAGACGGTGCAATCGTCGGTGGCATCGGAGTCAGCGGTGGGCACTGGAGCCATGACATGGAGGTCGCCAAGGCCGGGCTCAGCGCCATCACGGGCGAGGAGGCCTGACATGCACGGAGACTACTTCGTGATCGACGCCGTCGGCCACACGTACGACTTCTCCCACGACAATCGTCGACCGGACGTTCCGGAGGAGATTTACTACGGCTTCATCCGCTGGCTGTACGGATACGGACACGAGCCACTCGAGAAGACGAGTGATGGATACCTGCTCGGATACGACGAGTGGGCGAACGGATGGACCACCGACGAGCTGATCCGCATGTTCTTCGTCGAGAGTGATGTCGATATGGTCGCGATGCACGCCGTCAACTTCTTCAACCTGTTCACCCGTGGCGCGAACCCGTGGCCGCAGTGTCTTGCGGTGAAGACGGCGGCGCCCGACCGCGTGCTGCTCTACCCTGCCGTCGACCCGTTGTCCGATCGCCAGCAGGAGTTCGACAAGATGGCTGAGGCCGCGGAACTGGGTGTCGACGGATTCAAGTTCTACCCCGTGAGCGGCATGATCGACGCGCGCAATCGTGCGGTCAGCTACGACTTCTCAGACGAGACGATCCTGCCGTATTTCGCGCACGCCCGGAGCCTCGGGGTTCGTCACATCGGCATCCACAAAGCGTTGCCTACAGGGCCCGGGCCGAATCAGCACGACAGGCCGGACGACGTGCTCGGGGCCGCCGTCGCGTTCCCGGACATGACATTCGAGGTCGTTCACTCGGGATGGGCGTTCGTGGAGGACTGCGCGCTGCAGCTGACGATGAACGGCAATGTCTACGCAAACCTGGAAACGACGGCGAACGCGATCGTCAGAATGCCGCGTCGCTTCGCACGCGCGGTCGGTGCTCTGCTGGCGGAATCTCCCGACCGCGTTCTGTTCGGCAGCGGTGCTCCACTTACACATCCACAGCCGATCATCGAGGCGATCGCGAATTTCGAGATGCCGCAAGACCTGATCGATGAGGGGCTTCCGGAGTTCACAGACGACCTGAAGGCGAAACTCCTCGGCGGAAACATGGCTGCGCTCCACGGGATTGACATTGCGCAGCGCAAGAAGGTGCTCGACCAGGATGGATTCGCGCGCGAGCGCGCGGCGTATCTCGAGGAGGGAGGAGCGCCATGGTCCCTGAAGCGCGAGAGGATCAACGCATGACCTGCGCGACGGCGGGGGAGTTCATGGAGCTGGTCGGTGAGGCGCTCGACAGTGTGATCGACCCGTGCAGTGTGGGTCGAGGTCTGCATGCGGGGCTGCGCGACATGGGGATGGTCGGTTCGATCGAGCTCGGTTCCTTTACCGGCTCTCTGCCGGGAAGCGTCATCGTAACGCTCCAGACCACCTCGCCCGCGTGCACATTCCAGACGTGGTTCGACGACCGTGTGAAGCAGGAGGTCGCACAGCGCCTGCCGGGCGTCGCGTGCGACGTCCGGTGGTCCACCGCCTTCGACTGGTCTGACGATTCGATGAGCGACGCGCTGAAGGCACGCATCCGAGAGAAGCGCGAGCGGGTCCTGCTCACGCTCGGGAGGGTGCCGGCCTGAGATGGTCCAGCTGATAGAGGTCGGGCCGCGCGACGGCCTGCAGAACGAGTCCGCGGTGCTCGATCCCGATATGCGCATCGACTACATCGCCTCGATCGTGCGGTCCGGTCTCACCCGCATCGAAGCCGTGAGCTTCGTGCGCGAGGATCGCGTACCCCAGATGGCTGGAGCCGAGGAGGTGATGGCCGGTGTTCCGCGCGTCGCCGGAGTGTCGTACTCGGCTCTGGTTCTGAACGCGCGCGGCGTGGAGCGGGCGCTCGCCGCCGGTGTGGACGAGATCAACTTCGTCGTGCTCGCGTCGGAGACTTTTTCGAGACGGAACCAGGGCACGTCGATCGCCGCCGCTATCGACTCGTATGCGCACGTGAGGAAGATGATCGCGGGTACGGGCATCCGTTCTACGGTCACCGTGGGCGCGGCGTTCGGGTGCCCCTTCGAAGGGGACACGCCGCTGTCGCGCGTGCGGGAGATCGTCGCGCGCGTCACGCAGACCGGAGCTGATGAGCTTTCGCTCGCCGACACGATCGGGGTCGCGGTGCCGGCCGAGGTCGTGGGCGCCATCGACGTCGTGCGAAGCGTCACGACCCTCCCGCTGCGGATGCACCTGCACAACACCCGCAATACCGGCTACGCCAATGCACTCGCCGCAGTCGGCGCCGGGGTCGTCGCCCTCGACGCGTCAACGGGTGGAATCGGCGGGTGCCCGTTCGCGCCCGCGGCGACGGGGAACATCGCGACCGAAGACGTGCTGTACCAGCTGCGCCGTTCGGGTTACGACGTGCGCGGGGACTTCGACGCCATCGTCGATGTCGGGCGATGGATCGGCTCGGCGTTGGGGAAGACTCGCGTCGAGGGCATGCTAGAGTCGGCCGGCTGGTTTCCGTCGCCGAACTCCACGCCATCTCGGGCCCCGGATTCCAGAGTCGATGCGGCCGAGTGATTTCGACCCTCGATCTTGCAGTCCGGCAGGCTGCCGGGCGCTCGCACGGCGGTATCGACCGAGGGGTGACCGAGCTATATGACAGAACGTGCTTCTTCGCGTACCGTCCGTGACGCCGACGCGGGGGAGCGCGCCGCCGTCACGGGGAGTGAGCGCGTCTATGAGGCGATCATGGACCTCATCCGCGACGGTGCGATCGCACCGGGAGACTCGTTGCGCGAGTCGAGCCTCGCCAACGAGCTGGGTGTCTCTCGAACGCCCGTCCGCGAGTCGCTTCGGCGTTTGGCGGCGGAGGGCATCGTGGAGTTCCTTCCCAACCGCGGGTCCACCTTGGTGGCATATGACCGCGATGACGTGGCGGAGCTCTTCACACTCCGTGCGCTGCTGGAGCCCGAGGCGGCCGCCGGCGCGGCGGTCCATCGAGCCGACACCGACCTCTCGCTGCTGAACGAACTCCTCACGGAGATGGACGCGGCAGTGGCGAGTCGGGACCGCCGCGCCATGGCACAGCTCAACGCCGAGTTCCACGGCGCCATCGTTGCCATGTCCGGCTCCCGGGTGCTTCCCGAACTGATAAACCTGGTCACTCGGAAGCCGATCGTGCAGCGCACCTACAACCGCTATTCGGACGCTGAACTCGAACGATCGCAACGGCACCATCGCGAGCTCGTCGAAGCCATCGGCGAGGGCAACAGCTCATGGGCTCACTCCGTGATGCGCGTCCACATCGAGGCGGCACGCAGCCTATACCTCGGCGATGAATGGCAGCGAGGATCGTCGGACGGACCGACGTCGGCGCTCTGAGCGTGGATGGGTCGTGGTGGGAACCGCGGCGAACCGGCGGTTCGTGACTCAGTGCACCAATGCCCGCGAGGAGTGCCCTCTTCGTCGTATCGGACATGGCCCCAAGACTGCCCGTTGATGAGGACAGGATGTGTCCGCATAGCGTTCTAGCTTCTGTCCATGCCGAACGAACCCATCATCGAGGCCCGCGGGCTGACGAAGAGATTCCCCGTCAAGAAACAGACCGCCGAGAAACAGACCGTCGAGAAACAGACCGCTGAGAAACAGGCTGCCGAGAAGAAGACCGTCGCCGCCGTCACCGATCTGACCTTTCGGGTCGAGCCGGGCGAGCTGGTCGCGTTCCTCGGCCCCAACGGGGCCGGCAAGTCCACGAGCCTGCGGATGCTCACGACCCTGCTGCCGCCCACGTCGGGCACGGCCCGCGTGGTGGGCCACGAGATCCTCTCGGACCCGTCCGGCGTTCGTGCGCGTATCGGGTACGTCGGGCAGCTGACGAGCGGCAGCTTCTCGCAGCGCACCCGCGACGAACTGCTGAGCCAGGGCGCGTTCTACGGGATGTCGCGAGCAGACGCCGTCCGGCGCGCGGACGAACTCATCGAGTCGCTCGACCTCGGGACTTTCGCGGCGCGCACGGTGCAGCAGCTGAGCGGGGGGCAGAAGCGGCGTCTCGACATCGCGCTCGGCCTGATGCACGCGCCGGCCCTGCTCTTCCTCGACGAGCCGTCGACGGGTCTCGACCCCCAGAGTCGCGCGAACCTGTGGGAGCACATCATCGACCTCCGTCGCACGCACGGCACGACGATCTTCCTCACGACGCACTACCTGGAGGAGGCCGACCGTTACGCCGAGCGCGTGATGGTGATGGACAAGGGCCGGGTCATCGCCGACGACACGGCCTCGGCCCTCAAAGCGACGCTGGCGGGTGATGTGCTCGCCTTCGGGTTCGCGTCGGCGGACGAGGCCGACCGTGCAGCCGAAGTGGTCCGCGGGCTGGTTTCCCGTGCCGGACTCGCGGATCGCGAGGTGCGGCGCGAGGGCGAGGCATCCGTCGGCGTGACCGTGCCCGAGGGCGACGCGCTGCTGCCGCAGGCGGTGCGCGAACTGGACGCCGCGGGCATCCGGGTCACGCGGGCGACGGGTGTGCCACCGACCCTCGACGATGTCTTCCTCGCCCTGACCGGGCGAACCCTGCGTGAGGCCGGTGAGGGCGGCGCGGATGCGGAGTCCGAGGCGACAGAAGAGACGGATGCCACGGCATCCGAGAAGACGGGAGCGAACCGATGACCACCCAGACCCCGACGCCCGACCCCGCACCAGCGCGCACCGTCGTGAGGCCGAGCGTCCCGCGCGACACGTGGAATGTGCTGACGCGCGAGCTGCGCCCGACCCTGCGGGATCCGTTCTCGCTGATTTTCAGCCTGTTGCAGCCCCTCGTCTTCCTCGGGCTGTTCGGGCCGCTCCTGATCGGGCAGTCGGGTGCCCCGGTCGGCGAGACGCTGCAGTGGTTCGTTCCCGGTGTGCTCGTTATGATCGTGCTGTTCGGCACCGGCGCGACCGGCTCGAACCTGCAGTACGAGATGATGACAGGCTCGCACGAGCGCACACTCGTCGCCCCGCTCGCGCGGTCGTCGCTGCTCGTGGGACGCGCGCTCAAAGAGGTCGCGCCGATCGTCGTGCAGGCGATCGTGATCGTGCTGATCGCGTGGCCCTTCGGGTTCCAGATCAGCGTGGCGGGGATGGTCATCGGGCTCGGCCTGCTGGCGATCTTCGGCATCGGGCTCGGCTCGTTGTCGTACTCGCTCGCGCTAGCGACCAAGAACCGCGAGTGGCTGTTCTGGGGGGTTCAGCAGACGCTGATCTTCCCGCTGCTCATCCTCTCGGGCATGCTGCTGCCGCTGGATGCAGCGCCCGAGTGGATGCGCGCGGTCGCGACCGTCAATCCCGTCAACTGGGTCGTTCAGGCCGAGCGGGCGCTGTTCGCGGGCGACCTCGCTGATGCGACGGTGCTGTGGGGATGGGTCGCCGCGATCGTGCTGGCCGTCGTGGGGCTGGCCGTCGGCATCCGGTCGATGCGTCGCGCGGGGTGAGCCGGGCCCCGCGCTGCTCGTCTCGGTCAGCGCGGGGCTGCCTCGTTGGGCCTAGCGGGTGTCGAACGCGCCGCGGCGGGTGTCGACGATGTCTTTGCCCAGCGGCATGAGCGAGATCGGCACCATCTTGAAGTCGGCCACGCCGAGCGGGATGCCGATGATCGTGATGCAGAGCACGACACCCGAGACGATGTGCGCGAGCGCGAGCCACCAGCCGGCGAGGATCACCCAGACGACGTTGCCGAGGAACGAGCCGACCCCGGCGGTCGGCTTCGAGATGATCTCGCGTCCGAACGGCCAGAGGGCGTACAGGCCGATCCGGAACGAGGCGATGCCCCAGGGGATCGTGAGGATCAGGATGCACAGCACGACGCCGACCGCCATGTAGCCGACGAAGAGCCAGAAACCGGCGAAGATCAGCCAGATGATGTTGAGCAGTGTGCGCATGCCAGAAGTGTGGCACGGCGGGCTGTGCTCGAACCCTTCGGCATGGACGTGATCGCCGTGGCGTACATCTGAGGCGTACATCTGAGAGGTGATGTGGGACGGATGTTGCGTTTGAGGCGCCCCGTGCGCGATGCGGGCTGGTCGTTCCTCCGAGATGTTCGCACGACGCGGCGCAGGGCACGGTGGTCGGCCGTCTGACGCTGGTAGGAGGCGGTGTCGGCGCGCCCGCCTAGACTTGACGGGACATGACCGAAGCCTCCTCGCCCCTCGAAATCGGGTCACGCGACCCCCTCCTGGGCGACCTGCTCGAGGGCCTCAATCCGCCGCAGCTCGAGGCCGTGCTCTACCGCGGCCCCGCGCTGCTCATCGTCGCGGGCGCCGGGTCGGGCAAGACCCGCGTGCTCGCACACCGCATCGCGGGACTGCTGCGCGCCCGTGAGGCCTGGCCGAGCGAGATCCTCGCGATCACTTTCACCAACAAGGCGGCCGCCGAGATGCGCGAGCGCGTGCACGCGCTGGTCGGCGAGGCCACGCGCGGCATGTGGATCTCGACGTTCCACTCGGCGTGCGTGCGGATCCTCCGCCGCGAGGCCGAGGCGTTCGGGTTCAAGTCGTCGTTCACGATCTACGACTCGGGCGACTCGCGTGCCCTGATCAAGCGCCTCATCAAGGAGCACGAGGGCGACAGCTACGGACTCACGCCCGCCGGGGTGAAGGGCCGCATCTCGAAGCTCAAGAACGAGCTCGCCGACGCCGAGTCCTACGCTCGCACGGCGAACATGAGCGACCCGGCCGAGCGCATCTTCGTCGAGATCTTCGCCGACTACCAGCGCTCGCTGCAGCGCTCCAACGCGTTCGACTTCGACGACCTCATCGCGCAGACGGTCTACCTGTTCCGCGCCTTCCCGAAGATCGCCGACACGTACCGTCGACGCTTCCGCCACATCTTGGTCGACGAGTACCAAGACACCAACCACGCCCAGTACGCGCTGATCCACGAGCTCACGCGTCCGCTGTCGTCCGACGAGCCCGAGCCCTTCGAGGGTTCCGGCGGCATGATGATCTTCGAGGCGCCGGCGCCCCGGGCATCCGAGGGTCTCGAGCCCGCGTCGCTCACCGTGGTCGGCGACTCCGACCAGTCGATCTACGCGTTCCGCGGCGCCGACATCCGCAACATCAGCGAGTTCGAGCGCGACTACCCGGGCGCCAAGGTCGTGCTCCTCGAGCAGAACTACCGGTCGACGCAGACGATCCTGAACGCCGCGAACGCCGTGATCTCGCACAACTTCGACCGCAAAGACAAGAAGTTGTGGACGGATGTCGGGGCGGGCGAGAAGATCGTCGGCTTCACCGGCTACTCCCAGCACGACGAGGCCCAGTTCGTCGCCGACGAGATCGAGAACCTGCACCGCTCAGGTCTCGCCTACGGCGACGTCGCGGTGTTCTACCGCACCAACTCGCAGAGCCGTGCACTGGAAGAGATCTTCATCCGCTCGGCGCTGCCCTACAAGATCATGGGCGGCACCAAGTTCTACGAGCGCGCCGAGATCAAGGACGCCTTGGCGTACCTCGTCGCGGTCGCGAACCCCGCCGACGACATGGCCGTGCGGCGCATCCTGAACAAGCCGCGCCGGGGCATCGGAGACGTCACCGAGTCGGCGATCGCCCGGTATGCGACGAGCGAGGGCATCTCGTTCCGGGACGCGCTCGCCAACGCGTCCGCGCTCGGTGTCGGACCCAAGATCCAGGCCGCGATCGTGCAGCTCGACGCCGTTCTCGCTGAGGCAGCCGCCCTCATGCTGCCCGCGAGCGGCGAGCTCGCGCCCGCATCGGCCGTCGCGGACGGCCTGGCGCTGCTGCTCAACAAGTCCGGGTTCATGGATGCGCTGCGCGCGAGCCGCGACCCGCAAGACGAAGCACGGCTCGAGAACCTCGACGAGTTCGTCTCGGTCGCCAAGGAGTTCGCGCGGAACAACCCCGAGGGCACGATCATCGACTTTCTGGCCGAGGTCGCCCTGGTCTCGGACGCGGATGACCTCGAGGACGCCTCGGGTTCTGTGTCGCTCATGACGATGCACACGGCCAAGGGTCTGGAGTACGACGCCGTGTTCGTCACGGGCGTGGAAGAAGACCTGATCCCGCACCGGATGTCGGCGAACGAGCCCGGGGGACCGGCCGAGGAACGACGCCTCTTCTACGTCGGCGTCACCCGGGCCCGCAAGCGCCTGTACCTGTCGCTCGCGATGACGCGCGCGCAGTTCGGCGAGGTCACGGTCGCGATGCCGAGCAGGTTCCTGCAAGAGATCCCGGCCGACCTGATCGATTGGCGGCAGTCGCCCGGTGATGTGAACTCGCGCGGTCGGGGCTCCGGCCGGGCGCTCGGCGGCGGTTATGGCGGTGGGGGATTCAGCGGGAGCGGCCGTTCGGGCGGCTCCGGCGGCGGCAACCGTTACGGCAGCGACCTCGTGCCCACCTCGACCGCGCTCGACAGGTTCCCGAACAGGGTTCCCGCCCGGGTGCGGGACAACGGCGACCTCGAGCTGGCCAGCGGCGACCGCATCCGGCACGACGACTTCGGCGAGGGGCGGGTCGATGCCGTCACGGGCGAGGGCGCGCGACGGGTCGCGCACATCCGCTTCGACACGGTCGGCGCGAAGAAGATCCTGATCAAGATCGCGCCGATCGAGAAGATATAGCCCGGCCCGGTCGGCCCGCCCGGCCCGGTCGCCCGGTCGCGGGGCGTCCGGGCGTACACGGCGATCCGCACAACATTCCGGACGACGTGCCGTTCTCGCCCCCCCGCACCGCTGATTCGGGCCCGCGGCAGCGTTCTTTCCGGAATGTTGTCCCGCGCGATGCTGTCCGCGCGCGGGAGATGACGCGGACCGACTCCACCGGGTGTAGCGGATCGCGGCCGGGTTAGTCTGGTTCGATGGCTGTGTTCTCGAGACGCCCGAAGCGTGCGGATGCCGCACCCGACACCACGAACGGCACGTCCGAGGGGGCCGAGGCCGACGAGGCTCCCGCGACCTCGACCGAGGAACCGGTCGAGTCCGTACCCCAGGTGGGAATCTCGCTGTCGACGTATCGCGGCGGCGGGGGAGAGGTTGGGCGTCCGACGACGTTGCCGGATGCCGCCTCCGTGCCCCCCGCGGGCGGGGCGGCCGCGACGGGGCAAGCTGCTCCGGGTGCAGCGTTCTCCGCGTCCGCGCCGAACCTGCCCGCGGGAAGCCCGGCCGGTCCGGCTGAATCGCCGCCGCAGACCGAGACCGTCCCGGGGCTGCGTGACAACGTGCTGCTCGCCCAGGCGCTCCGCCGCCTCGAGTCGCCCGCCAAGCCGGAGCAACTGCTCGATGTGATGCGTCAGTTGATGCAGAACCACCTGTTTCTGCGGATCAAGGGCGACGCCCGCGCGATGCTCGCCGAGGGACGCGAGCTTCCCCTCGCCGTTGCCCGTCGCGGCGACGATGCCTACGTGCTCGTGTACAGCACGGGTGCTGCGCTGCAGGCGGCCCTCATGGCCGACAAGGACTCGGACACCTCGGCGGTCGGACAGCCGGCGCTCACGATCCTGAAGCACGTCATCGCTGGAACCTACGCGGGTGTGATCGTCGACGGATCGTCGGCGCCCGCGCGCGCCGTGCTGCCCCGCGCCGTGATCGAAGCAGCCGTCAATCAGGCCGACCCCGAGCTGCGGATCAAGACCGCCCTCGCGGCGCCCCGCACCCCCGAGACGGCGGCGGCCGTGGCATCCGCGCTCACCGAGGCCCCGTTGTACGTCGCCATCAACGAGACGGGCCCAGCGGTCGAGGGTGAGGCGCCGCGCTTCGGCATTGCCGAGGCTCGGACATCCGATGGTCGCCGCCTGATCGAGGTCTACTCGCACCCGCTCGAGGTCATCGCGCGTGGTCGGGGAGACCGGCCGATGCCGTTCCCTCCCGAGCAGCTCGGGGCATCTCTGCGCGACCACCCTGCGGTTGCCGGGGTGATCGTCGACGCCGCGGGTCCCTGGATCATCCTCGACCGTGAGGCACTTGCACCCGTGATGGCGCTGCCCGCACCGCCCGCGGGGACGCTCGCCGAGGGCTCCGCGGACGACTCGGGTAGCTGACTCCGGCTCTCGACCCTCATCCGTCGGACCGCGGGGACGAATCTCGGCGGCTGCGGCTGCGGCTGTGCCGTGGCGGTCGATCCGGAGCAAGGGGGTGTCGGATGTCCCGACCCCACCCTAGGGTCGGACCATGGCGAGCGAACGCATCACCCTGACCGTGCCCGGGTCCGGCAGCACACCCGACCGCGAGGTGGGACTGTCGAGCCCCAATCGCGTGCTCTGGCCCGAGGTCGGCATCACCAAGCACGAGCTCGCCGAATACATGATCGCGGTGTCGGTGCCGTTCCTCGCGGCGAACGGCGACCGGCCGGTCTCGCTCGAGCGGTATCCCGACTCGGTCGCGGGCGAGAGCTTCTTCTCGAAGAACCCGCCCAAGGGTGCGCCCGACTACGTCCGATCCGTCAGCGTGACGTACAACAGCGGCCGCAGGCATCCACAGCTCGTCCTCACCGAGACGGCCGCTGTGTTGTGGGCGGTGCAGATGAACACGATCGTCTTCCACCCGTGGGCCTCGCTCGCCGTCGATACCGACAATCCGGTCGAGTTGCGGATCGACCTCGACCCGCAGCCGGGCACCGACTTCGCCGATGCGGTCGTTGCGGCGCACGGCCTGCGCGAGGTGTTACGTGAGGCCGGGCTCGAGCCGTGGATCAAGACCAGTGGCAATCGCGGCCTGCACGTCTTCTGCCCGATCGAGCCGACGCACGAATTCCTCGACGTACGGCACGCCGTGATCGCTGCCGCGCGCGAGTTGGAGCGACGGATGCCCGACCGGGTCACGACGAATTGGTGGAAGGAAGAGCGGGGCGAGCGGATCTTCGTCGACTTCAACCAGGCCAACCGCGACCGCACGATGGCGGGCGCGTACAGTCCGCGGGCCCTCGCGACCGCGACGGTTTCTACACCCGTGACCTGGGAAGAGCTCGACGATGTCGACCCGGCATCCTTCACGGTCCGATCGATCCCCGAGCGTCTCGCCGCGACCGGGGACCCGTGGGCCGGGCTGCTCGATGAGCGCGGACGCATCGACACGCTGCTCGAGTGGTGGCAGCGCGACCTGAATGCGGGACTCGGCGAACTGCCGTTCCCACCCGAGTTCCCGAAGATGCCGGGCGAGCCCCCGCGGGTGCAACCGAGTCGCGCCCGCAAGCCCGACGCCTGAGCGGGCGGTTCGTCTCGTCGCTGCGTTCCTCGCTCAACGACGGCGGCCAAGCACACGCGCCGAGACACCCATCGTGCAGCGAAACACCCCGTGACGAGGGGGGTCTCGTCGCAAGAGGGGTGTCTCGGCTGCAGGACCCGGCTTCGGGGTGAGCCGCGTCAGGTCAGCACGCGGCCCAGGTCGTACGCCGAGACCTGCTCGAGCTGGTCGAAGCGACAGGATGCCGGATCCCGGTCGGGACGCCAGCGCTCGAACTGCACGGTGTGCCGGAACCGCATGCCCTCGAGCTGGTCGTACCGCACCTCGAGCACGCGCTCGGGTCGGAGTCGCACGAACGAGACATCCTTCGACGCCGAAAAACGCGACCGGTCCGTCTCTCCGGTGACGGCCTCCCCGATGTCGTCGCGCTCGACGAGCGGGGCGAGCTCGTCGACCAGCTCCAGCCGCCGCTTGTCGCTCCAGGCCGCGACCCCACCCACGCCCCGCAGAATCCCCGACGAATCGTAGAGCCCGACCAGCAGTGAACCAACGCCCCGGCCGCTCTTGTGGATCCGGTATCCGAGGGCCACGACATCCGCCGTGCGCGCGTGTTTGATCTTCAGCATGGTGCGTTTGCCGGGAGAGTACGGCTGGTCGAGCGGCTTCGCCACGACACCGTCGAGCCCCGCGCCCTCGAACTCGTCGAGCCATCGGCGGGCGAGCGCGGCATCCGTCGTCGTGCGCGTCAGGTGGATCGGATGCGGCACCCCGGCCAGCACGGTCTCGAGTCGTGCGCGCCGCTCGGCGAAGGGCGCCTCCAGCAGCGGCTCGCCGCCGACGGCGAGCAGGTCGAAGGCGATCAGCATCGCCGGCGTCTCGGCGGCGAGGCGCTGAACGCGTGAGTCGGCGGGGTGGATGCGCTGAGACAGGGTCTCCCAATCGAGGCGCTGCGATCCCTCGGGGCCGACAGCCACGACGATCTCGCCGTCGAGCACGCACGGCTCGGGCAGCAGCCGGGCGAGGGCCTCGACGAGCTCGGGAAAATACCGTGTCAGTGGCTTCGCGCCGCGCGACCCGAGCTCGACGGATTCCCCGTCCCACGACGCGATGACCCGAAAGCCATCCCATTTCGGCTCGAAGCTCAGCCCCTCACGGTCCGGGATAGCGGGCACGGCCTTGGCGAGCATCGGTGCGGGGATGTCGTGCGCCATGGGTCCCATCCTGACGTTCGCGCGAGTGCGGGTCGAGGCATCCGTCCGCCGGGGCGGCTAGACGGCCTCGGAGCGTTTCTGACGCGCCCAGCGAGCGGGCTTGTCGGGGCCGTCCCACACCTGGATCGCCCCCCACGCGACGGCCGTGATCGGCACCGCGAGCACAGCACCGAGCACCCCGCCGAGCACGGTTCCGATGGTCAGGGCGATGAGGACGACGAAGGCGTGCAGTTTGAGCGTCCGGCCCATGAGCACGGGCTGGAGGAAGTTGCCCTCGAGCTGGTTCACGGCGACGACGATCGCGACGACGATCAGGGCGTTGATGAGGCCGTTGGAGACCAGAGCCACGAGGGCGGCGAGGATCCCGGCCAGGGTCGCACCGACGATCGGGATGAACGCGAGCAGGAACACCAGGACGGCGAGCGGGAGCGCGAGGGGCACCTGCAGGATCCAGAGGCCGACGCCGATGCCGACGGCGTCCACGAACGCGACGGCCGCGGTTCCGCGCACGTAGGAGCCGAGCGTGGTCACCGTCTTGTCGCCGATCCGGCGTGCGCGGGCGTAGTGCTCGCCGCGGAAGGGGCGCAGCACGAACTCCCAGAGCTGCGGCCCGTCCTTCAGGAAGAAGAAGAGCACGACGACGAGCAGCACGAACCCGGTGATGAAGCTCGCGACGGCGCTCACCCCGGCCAGCGCACCCGATCCGAACTGCGCGCTCGTGACGAAGTCGGTCGCGGTGGCGATCCACTCGTCGATCTGCGCCTGATCGAACTCGAACGGCAGCGTGCCGATCCACGCCAGGACGTCTTGCAGGCCGTCCTGCGCCTGGCTGTAGAGCGAGTCCCACTGGTCGCGCACGGCCCACACGATGAGCCATCCGATGCCGCCCAGCACGACGACGATCGTCAGCAGCGTGATCAGGGTCGCGAGGACCGAGGGCACGCCGCGCGTGCGCATCGCCCGCATGATCGGGTTGAAGGCGGACGCCAGGATCAGCGCGAGCACCACCGGAATCGTCACGAGCGTCAGCTGCTGGATTCCCCAGATGACGCCGATCACCACGACCAGGACGACGATGATCTGCACCGCGCGGATGGCGAGCCGACCGAACCCGTCGGACCACAGGCTGACGGGGGTCGCGATCTCGTCGAGCACGCCCGGTGTTTCCGGCCGTTCGGGTGCGGGTGTGTGGCGGCCGAAGAGTCCCATGGCACGAAGGTATAACGGGATCAGAGGTTTTTCCGGCCCTTGCGCGGTGGGGCACGACATGCTTAGCCGCGCCATCGGATACCCTATGGGGTATAATTGGGCCTATGGCGACGACAGAGATCACCCTCGACAACCTCGAACAGACCGTATCCGGCGAGGGAATCGTGCTGCTGGACTTCTGGGCCGAGTGGTGCGGCCCCTGCCGGATGTTCGGTCCGGTCTTCGAGAAGGCTTCCGAGCAGCACTCCGACATCGTCTTCGGCAAGATCGACACCGAGGCCGAGCGGCAGCTCGCGGCCGGATTCAACATCACCTCGATCCCCACCCTGATGGCCTTCCGCGACGGCATCATCGTGTTCGCGCAGCCCGGGGCGCTGGCCGCCCCTCAGCTGCAGCAGCTGATCGACGGGGTTCGGTCGCTCGACATGGACGACGTGCGCGCGCAGATCGCCGCACAGAAGTCGGCGGCGCCGCGGGACGCTGAATGACGGCGGATGCGGGCACCTCTGCGTCCCCGGACGCGACTCGGCGCGCACCACGCTGTGCGGTGACGCGCGGTGAACGCGTGGGTCGTGCCGCCGCGTCCATCTTCGTCGGCGCCTTCTCGCTGAGCATGCTCGACAACCCCTGGTGCGCGATTCCGGCCGGGGCGTGTGCCGTGCTGCTCATGGTCGGTGCGATCACGGGCGGGTGCCCGAGCGATCTGCTCCGTCCGCGGGAGGCGATGCGCGTGACGAACGCCTCCACCGTGCCCGACCATCCCGTGCCCGACTATCCCGTGGCTCCGGACCCCGTACGACTGCGCTGAGGCCCCGAACCGGTCAGACGAAGGCGCTCATTCCCGTGATGTCGCGCCCGATGAGCAGGGCCTGGATCGACTCCGTGCCCTCGTACGTGTGGATCGCCTCGATGTCGGCCAGATGCTGCATCACGACGTTCTCGAGCAGGATCCCGTTGCCACCGAGCAGGTCCCGCGCGGTCGACGCGACGCGGCGCGCGGCGCGGGTGTTGTGGAATTTCGCGAGTGACGCCTGCGTGGGACGAAGGGCGCCGGATGCCTCGAGATCGGCCAGGTATCGGCAGTAGAGCTGCATCGCGGTCAGTTCGTCGAGCATCTGCGTCAGGCGTTCCTGCACCATCTGGAACTTCGCGAGCGGCTTGCCGAACTGCATGCGCTGCAGGGAATACGACAGTGCGGCTTCGTAGCACGCGGTCGCGTGCCCGAGCGCCGACCACGCGACGCCCGAGCGCGTCGCGTACAGGACGGTCGATGCATCCTTGAAGCTCTTCGCGCCGGGCAGCACCGCGTCGATCGGCAGGCGCACGTCGTCGAGCGTGATGTGAGCCTGATGGATGCCACGCAGCGACGCCTTACCGAGGATCGGGGTGCCGCTGTACCCCGCACGATCCTGCTCGACGAGGAAACAACGGACGGCGCCGTGCTCGGGAGCATCCGGATCGTCCACCCGCGCCCAGACGAACGTGATGCCGCCCGATGCGCCGTTGCCGATCCACTTCTTCGTGCCGCGGAGCACCCATTCTTCGGTGCCATCCGCGGCGGTCTCGCGGCGCGCCGTCGTCTCGAGTGAGACGGAGTCGGACCCGTGGTCGGGCTCCGTCAGCGCGAAGGCGCCGAGGGTCTCGACGGTCGCGAGGGGGCGCAGCCACCGGGCCTGCTGGTCGGGGCTGCCGAAGAGCGCGAGCGTTCGGAGCGCGAGGCCGCCCTGCACGGCGAGGATCGTCCCGAGTGACCCGTCTCCGCGAGAGAGCTCCATGTTGATCAGGCCCGCCGCCAGCGGCGAGAAGTGCGTGACGCCGGGGTGGTCGACGCCGTCACCCGTGAGGTCGAGCTCGCCGATGCGCCGCGCGACCTCGAGGGGGTATTCGGCGCGGTCCCAGGCCGCGCGCATCGTGGGTGCGACCTCGTCGACGAGCGTCTTCGCACGATCCCACGCGGCGCGATCCGCGGGTGGGATGTCCGCGAACACCGCGTAGTAGTCGGTGTCGAGGCGCTGCGTGACGTCGTAGTGCGTGACGCGCTCGCCGGGAAACGTCACGTCGTCGTGTGAGGCATCGGTTGCGGCGGTGGGTGCGGTGCTGCTCATGCGGACAAAGCTACTCCTGAGGCATCCGGTTTCACCACTCGCGGGACGCAGTTCCACATCCCGAACGGGTCAGTCGAGGGACGTACGGATGCGCCGCGCCACCTCTGCCGCCGGTGTCGCGCGGGGGAACACCGCGATCACGACGTCGTCTGCCGCGGCGGGCACCGGATCGGGATGCACGCCGTACCGGCGCAGAGCGCCATCGAGAGCGTCCTGCAGGTCCGACAGCGGCACGCGCCTGGTGCCGCGCAGCAGCCGGCGCAGCACGTGATTGTGCAGTGCCGTGACGAGTGCCGCGAACCCGACCGCGTCGAGCGGATCGATTCCGGGCAGCGCCGAGCGCAGGTACTCGTCGAACAACCGCTCGTAGCGGAAGACCGTCACGATCTCGCGATCGCGAAGTGCCGGAACACGCCGCACGATTTCGTAGCGGCGGCGCGCGACCTTCGGGTCGTTCGCGAAGTGCCGGAACACGCGCTGAGAGGCCTCGCACACGGCGACCCACGGATTGTCGTGGCCGAGCTCGAGCCAGGTGCGCAGGTCCGCGAGCAGCTCCTCGTGATCCGCGAAGACGACGTCTTCCTTGCCGCCGAACTGGCGGAAGAAGGTGCTGCGCGAGACCCCCGCGGCCCGCGCGATCTGCTCGACGGACGTCGCTTCGAACCCCTGCTGGGCGAAGAGTTCGAGGGCCGCGGCGACGACGACGGTGCGCGCGGCGGACGGTGACGGTGTCTCGCTCATGTCGACAGAAGCCTAGACCCGCGCGCCCGGGCTCCCGGGCGCGGGGGAGCCCGGCGCCGGATCCCCGGCCATTCGGTGATCCAGCAGCCGTCAGGAACGGCCCGCCCGCCGGAGCGCTGTCAACCCCGTTGATCGATCCCGAGTGCCGAGGTCTGCTGGTGTCATGCCCCCACTCTGGAAGCTCGATCGTGCAGCACCGTCTCTCTCCGTCCCGTTCAGTCCCGCTCGGCACGAGGTCGTGATCGTCGGGGCCGGTATCACGGGGCTCGCGACCGGGGTCATGCTGGCGACCCTCGGGCGTGACGTCGCGATCGTCGAGGCGGGCGAGATCGCGGAGCTCACGACCGGGTCGAACACGGGCAAGGTCTCGCTGCTGCAGGGCAGCACGCTCTCCACGCTGCGTCGCCATCATTCCGCGTCGCTGGTGCGTGCCTACGCCGACGCGAATCGCGCGGGCGCGGAGTGGCTCGCCGGATTCGCGGAGGATGCCGGTGTGAGCACGACAACACGGACGGCGTACTCCTATACGCCCTCTGACTCGGGCCTCGATATCGTCGAGGCCGAGATCTCAGCGGGGCGAGAGGCCGGTCTCGATGTCCGCCGCGCAGACGAGGCGGAGCTGGCGACGCCGTTCCCCGCCCTGGCTGCCGCGGCCCTCGACGGCCAACTCGCGATCGACCCGGTCGAGCTCGCCGATGCACTCGCCCGGGTCTTCGTCGCGGCCGGCGGCACCCTGCATACGGGCACGCGCGTGCGGGGGGTGCACGCGGTTCCCGAAGCCCTCGTACGGACGGATGCGGGGGCTCTCCGCGCCGATCGGATCGTGCTCGCGACCGGCACGGCGATCATGGACCGCGGGCTCACGTTCGCCAAGACCCGCGGCCTGCGATCGCACTGCGTCGCGTTCGCGTTCGACGGCGAGGTCCCGGACGGCATGTTCCTCTCGGTCGACGGACCCGCGCGGTCGGTGCGCTCCGTGGCGTCCGGTGACGGGCCCGCGGGCATCGCCCGCCTGATCGTCGGCGGCAACGGACATCCGGTCGGACGATCGATCTCGGATGCGTCCGAGATCGACGAACTCGTCGCGTGGACGCACGAGCACTTCCCGGGTGCCCGCGAGGTCGCGCGGTGGTCGGCGCAGGACTACGAATCGCACAACCTCGTGCCGTTCGTCGGGGTCATGCCGCGCACGCTCGGCCGCGTGCGGTTCGCGACGGGTTACGCGAAGTGGGGACTGACGAACGGGCCGGCCGCCGCGATCCGTCTCACCTCCGAGATCATGCGCGTGCCGTTTCGCGAGCGTCCGTCCTGGATGATCGCGCTCGGTACCCGACTCACGGTTCCGGCCGACCTGGCCCGGGGCGCGCGCGAGAACGCGCTCGTCGGGGCGGAGGCGGCGAAGGGGTGGTTGCGCGCCGAGTGCACCGCCGTGCCCGTGCCGCGCCCCGCCGAAGGCTGTGGGGTGGTGGCGCAGCGTGCGGGTCACCCGGTCGCCGTGTCGAGTGTCGACGGACAGACCCGGGCGGTCAGCGCCGTCTGCTCCCACCTGGGTGGGGTCGTCGCATGGAACGATGCGGACCGCACCTGGGATTGTCCTCTGCACGCCTCGCGATTCGCCCCCGACGGCACACGGATCGAGGGGCCTGCGATCGACGACCTCACTCCGCTCGGGGCTTCGGGCGACGGGGCGGCGGGCGGGAGCCCCGCGGACACCGCGCATTCGACCAAGTAGTAGGCTCGTTGATTGGTCGATATCTCTCGACATCAAGACTCTTTTTCGAAGAATTCCCCCCGGCGCGACAGCGAAGGACTGCAACGTGGATCTTTACGAGTACCAGGCACGTGACCTATTCGAGAAATACGAGGTGCCGGTTCTCGCGGGCATCATCGCCGACACCGCCGAAGAGGCGAAGGCGGCCGCCGAGAAGATCGGTGGCGTCGTCGTCGTCAAGGCCCAGGTCAAGGTCGGCGGCCGAGGCAAGGCCGGCGGCGTGAAGGTCGCCAAGACCCCCGAAGAGGCGTACGAGGCTGCACAGCAGATCCTCGGCCTCGACATCAAAGGCCATGTCGTCAAGCGCGTCATGGTCGCGGCCGGCGCCCGCATCGCCACCGAGTACTACTTCTCGGTGCTGCTCGACCGCGCCAACCGCTCGTACCTGAGCCTCGCGAGCGTCGAGGGCGGCATGGAGATCGAGCAGCTCGCCGTAGAGAAGCCCGAGGCCCTGGCCCGCATCGAGGTCAACCCGCTCACGGGCATCGACGCCGCGAAGGCGCTCGAGATCGCGCAGGCGGCCGGCTTCGACGCCGAGCTCGGCCCGAAGGTCGCCGACGTGTTCGTGAAGCTCTACGACGTCTACAAGGGTGAGGACGCCACGCTCGTCGAGGTCAACCCGCTCGTGCTCACGGAAGAGGGCGACATCATCGCGCTCGACGGCAAGGTCTCGCTCGACGAGAACGCCGCGTTCCGGCACCCCGACCACGAGGCGCTCGAAGACAAGGACGCCGCCGACCCGCTCGAGGCGAAGGCCAAGGAGAACGACCTCAACTACGTCAAGCTCGACGGCCAGGTCGGAATCATCGGCAACGGCGCCGGGCTCGTCATGTCGACCCTCGACGTCGTCGCCTACGCGGGCGAGGCACACGGCGGCGTGACCCCGGCCAACTTCCTCGACATCGGCGGCGGAGCATCCGCGGCCGTCATGGCTGCAGGCCTCGACGTCATCCTCGGCGACCCGCAGGTCAAGAGCGTCTTCGTCAACGTCTTCGGCGGCATCACCGCGTGCGACGCGGTCGCCAACGGCATCGTCGGCGCGCTCGACACCCTCGGCGCCACGGCCTCGAAGCCGCTCGTCGTGCGCCTCGACGGCAACCGCGTCGAGGAGGGCCGCGCGATCCTGCGCGAGTATGCCCACCCGCTGGTGACCCTGGCCGAGACGATGGACGAGGGCGCCGACAAGGCCGCCGAACTCGCCAACGCCTGACTCATCCGGATCAAAGGACTGTAGAGAAATGTCGATCTTCCTCAACAAGGACTCCAAGGTCATCGTCCAGGGCATCACCGGCGGCGAGGGCACCAAACACACGGCGCTCATGCTGAAGGCCGGCACCCAGGTCGTCGGGGGCGTCAACGCCCGCAAGGCCGGCACGACGGTTTCGCACACGGATGCCTCGGGCAACTCCGTCGAACTGCCCGTCTTCGCTTCGGTCAGCGAGGCCATGGCCGCGACCGGCGCAGACGTCTCGATCGCCTTCGTCCCCGCGGCCTTCACGAAGGACGCGATGCTCGAGGCCATCGACGCCGAGATCCCGTTGCTCGTCGTGATCACCGAGGGCGTGCCCGTCGGCGACAGCGCCGAGGCGTGGGCCTACGCCCAGAGCAAGGGCAACGCGACACGCATCATCGGTCCGAACTGCCCCGGCATCATCACGCCCGGCGAGGCACTGGTCGGCATCACGCCCGCCAACATCACCGACAAGGGCCCGATCGGCCTCGTGTCGAAGTCGGGCACCCTGACGTATCAGATGATGTTCGAGCTGCGCGACCTGGGCTTCTCGACCGCGATCGGCATCGGTGGCGACCCCATCATCGGCACGACGCACATCGACGCGCTCGCGGCTTTCGAGGCCGACCCCGAGACGAAGGCGATCGTCATGATCGGCGAGATCGGCGGCGACGCCGAGGAGCGCGCTGCCGACTACATCAAGGCTCACGTCACGAAGCCGGTTGTCGGCTATGTCGCCGGCTTCACGGCCCCCGAGGGCAAGACGATGGGCCACGCCGGCGCGATCGTGTCTGGCTCGGCGGGCACGGCTCAGGCCAAGAAGGAGGCGCTCGAGGCGGCCGGGGTCAAGGTCGGCAAGACGCCGAGCGAGACCGCCGCGCTCATGCGCGAGGTCATCGAGGCGCTCTAACACGCGCACGAAAAGGGCGGGTGCCGCGGGTCGAGCCGCGGCATCCGCCCTTTCGCGTGCGCGGCCACCGAACCGTGCGCCCAACACTGCTGTCCGGGCGTGCCTGTGCGGGGCCCGCCCGCCCCGCGGGTAGGGTCGAGTCCGCCATGCATCGCCTCATCGTCGCCCTGCTCAGCGCGCTCGACGCCCTCATCCAGGTCGCGGGGGGACTCGCGGTGATCGCCGCACCCCTGACGGCCCTGTGGGTGTTCGGGTTCGGCGGCGCGGCCGACTGGGGCGCGCTGTGGCCCGCGACGACCGCCGTCTGGCACGCGGGCAACCTGGTGCCTCTTCGGGTGACGCTGCCCGACACCGTCATCGCCGCCGGGATATCCGCGGATGCCGCATCCTTCGCCTTTTCGCTCGCCCCCCTCGGGTTCGCCGCCTTCACGGTCATCTTCGGTCTGCGCTCGGGTGCCCGCGCTGCGCGGTCGGGTGCGTGGGTCATCGGCTTCGCCTCGGCCGTCGTCGTGGCCGGGGCGCTCTCGACGTTGATTGCTCTGACCTCGCACTCCGACGTCGTCTCGGCGGTGCTGTGGCAAGCCATCATCATCCCGACCGCCCTCTACTCGGGTGCGGTGCTCATCGGCGGCTTCGTGTCGGCATGGCGCAACGGCGACGACGGAGCCGTCGATGCCCTCCGTGACAGACTCGAGCGCCGGGGCTCCGCCGACGCGGTCGTGAGCGCGACGGCTCTCGGTGCGGCCGTGACCCTTGCCGCTCTGGTCGGTGTGGGGGCCCTCGTGCTCGCGGGCGGGGTCGCGACATCGGGCGGCGAGATCATCGCGCTCTACCAGGCGGGCAATGTCGACATCCTGGGCGCGATCGTCGTCACACTCGGCCAGCTCGCCTACGTTCCCACACTCATCGTGTGGGCGATCTCGTGGATAGCCGGCCCGGGGTTCGCGATCGGTGCGGGCAGTGCGGTCTCGCCCGTCGGGTCCGACCTGGCCGTCGTACCGTCGATTCCCGTGCTCGGCGCGATCCCCGACGCATCCAATGCCTGGTTCCTGCTCGTCGCGCTCATCCCGGTCGCGGCGGGTGCGCTCGGGGGATGGTTCGCCCGTGCGCGCCTTCACGCGGCGATCGAGGGCGCCGATTCCCGCGGGGAGTCCGGCGACGCGATGGCGCCTCGCCTCGTCACGACCCTGGGTCTGGCGGTCGTCTCGGCCGCGGCCGGGGCGGGGATGGCGTTCGCCGCATCCGGGTCCATCGGTCCGGGCCGGCTGACGGATGTCGGTCCGCAGCCGGGTCCGATCGCCCTGGCGGTGGGCGTCGAGGTGCTCATCGGGGCCGCGATACTCCTGCTCTCCCCGCTTTCTGGCACTCGGAGACCTCGAACGCTCGTCGAAGACGAGGGCCCATCGGGGAGTGGGGCCCGGGAGGCCCCCTCATCGGCGTGGCAGGACCACGCGCCGGCGCAACGGGGCCCGGAGCCGGACCCCGCGCGCGACGACGAGGCCGCGGACGATCAGGCGACGACACCGATCGAGCCGCTCACTCGGTGGTAGCGCCCCGGGCGCGTCTGCCCGACCCCGGTAGACTTGCGGAGTGCTCACGGTCGCGGTCCTCATCTCGGGCACGGGATCGAACCTTCGCGCACTCCTCGAGGCCGCGAGCGAATCGCACTACCCCGCCCGGATCGTGATCGTCGGCGCCGACCGTGAGGCCGAGGGCTTCGCGCACGCCGACGAGTTCGGCATCCCGACCTTCCTCGTCCCGTGGTCGAGTTTCGACTCCCGCGAGGCGTGGGGTGACGAACTGCTCCGCCAGCTCGATGTCTGGAGCCCCGACCTGATCGTGTTGAGCGGCCTGATGCGGCTGCTTCCCCCCGCCGTGGTCGCCGCCTACGCGCCGCGCATCATCAACACCCATCCCGCCTACCTGCCCGAGTTTCCGGGCGCACACGGCGTCCGCGACGCGCTCGCCGCCGGTGCCGCCCAGACGGGCGCGAGCGTCATCGTGGTCGACGATGGCGTCGACACCGGCCCGGTCCTCGCCCAGGAGCGCGTGCCCGTCCGCGACACCGACGACGAAGCGTCCCTGCACGAGCGCATCAAGCCCGTCGAACGGCGCCTGCTGATCGACGTCGTCCGCCGCATCGGATCCGGCGAGCTGGATCTCGCCGCGGCGTCCTCGAACTGAAACAGACCCCACCTACCCGTCCCCGCAAAGGAGCACCCCCATGGCCGGACCGAGCCACGACAAGTCCCTCTATCGTGACCGCGATGTCGTCCCCGTTCGTCGCGCTCTCGTATCCGTCAGCGACAAGACCGACCTGCTCGTCCTGGCCGCGGCCCTGGTGGACGCGGGCGTCGAGATCGTCTCGACCGGTTCGACAGCCGCGACGATCCGCGACGCGGGATACACCGTGACGGACGTCGCGTCCGTGACGGGCTTCCCGGAGTCGCTCGATGGCCGGGTCAAGACCCTTCACCCGGGCGTGCACGCGGGTCTGCTCGCCGACCTGCGCCTCGAGGACCACGAGCGCCAGCTCGCGGACCTCGACATCGCTCCCTTCGAGCTCGTCGTGGTCAACCTGTATCCGTTCGTCGAGACCGTCGCGTCCGGCGCCGAGGCCGAGGACGTGGTCGAGCAGATCGACATCGGTGGCCCCGCGATGGTGCGCGCCTCCGCCAAGAACCACGCGAACGTGGCCATCGTGGTCTCGCCGTCGTCGTACCCCGCGGTGATCGACGCGGTCGCATCCGGCGGTACGAGCCTCGGTCAGCGCCGCGAGCTGGCGGCACGCGCCTTCGCGCACACCGCGGCCTACGACTCGGCCGTCGCGACCTGGTTCGCCGAGGGGACGCTCGCCGAGGGCGAAGACCTGCCCGGTCACCTGACGATCCGCGCCGAGCGGCTCGCGACGCTCCGCTACGGCGAGAACGCGCACCAGCGCGCCGCCATCTACACGCGCACCGGAGGCCACGGCATCGCCCAGGCGACGCAGCTGCAGGGCAAGGAGATGAGCTACAACAACTACGTCGACGCGGACGCCGCCCTGCGCGCCGCCTTCGACATGATCAAGCCCGCCGTGGCGATCATCAAGCACGCCAACCCGTGTGGGATCGCCGTGGCGGCCCCGAGCGCGCTCGACCCGATCGCGAGCGCGCACCTGCGCGCGAACGAGTGCGACCCCGTCTCGGCCTTCGGCGGAGTGATCGCGGCGAACCGTCCCGTGACGCTCAAGATGGCCGAGAACCTACGCGACATCTTCACGGAGGTCATCGTCGCGCCCGGGTTCGAGCCCCAGGCGCTCGAGGTGTTCGCCGAGAAGAAGAACCTGCGTCTGCTGCAGCTTCCGGCCGACTGGAAGCAGGAACGGATGGATGTCCGCCTCGTCTCCGGCGGCCTGCTGCTGCAGGATGCGGACCGGTTCCCCGACGACATCGAGTCGGTCGCGAAGGACTGGGAGCTCGTCTCGGGCGAGCGGCCCGAGGGCGATGACATGACCAACCTCATCTTCGCCTGGAAGGCGTGCCGCGCCGTCAAGTCCAACGCGATCGTGCTGGCCAAGAACTCGGCGACGGTCGGCATCGGCATGGGCCAGGTCAACCGGGTGGACTCGTGCCGCCTGGCCGTGGACCGCGCGGGGGACCGCGCTCCGGGCTCGGTCGCCGCATCCGATGCCTTCTTCCCGTTCGCGGACGGCCCCAAGGTTCTGCTCGACGCCGGGATCTCGGCGATCGTGCAGCCGGGCGGCTCGGTGCGCGACGACGAGGTCATCCAGGCGGCGCGCGACGCCGGTGTGACGATGTTCTTCACGGGCGAGCGGCACTTCTTCCACTGAGCCCGAGTCTTCGCGCCGAGTGCGCTCGCACGAGAGGTGTTTCGGCGGTCGAGCAGGTGGGAGGGTCGGCGGCCGAAGCCCGTGCCGCCATGTCCGATTTCCGCGAGTCGGGCGCGCCGGATCGTGTCAGGCTGGAGGCATGAAGCAGTCCGCCGCCGCCGCGCCGAGGCATCCGTCGATGACGTTCGATGAGCGTTATCGGGCGATCTCGTCGCGTGACACCCGCTTCGACGGGCAGTTCGTCACGGCCGTGCGGACGACCGGCATCTACTGCCGGCCGAGCTGCCCGGCGCGCACGCCGAAGCCGGCGAACGTGTCCTTCTTCGCCACGTCGGCCGCCGCGCACGAGGCGGGGTACCGGGCGTGCAAGCGTTGTCTGCCCGAGGCTGCGCCCGGGTCGCCCGAGTGGGACCTGCGCGGCGATGCCGCTGGTCGCGCGATGCGACTCATCACCGACGGGGTCAGCGAGCGCGAGGGCGTTCCCGGGCTCGCCGCGCGCCTCGGGTACTCCACGCGGCATCTGAACCGGATGCTGACGGCCGAACTCGGCGCGGGTCCTCTGGCCCTCGCCCGGGCGCAACGCGCACACACCGCGCGGATGCTCCTCGTGGGCACCGACCTGACGGCGGCCGAAGTCGCGTTCTCGGCCGGGTTCGCCAGCGTGAGACAGTTCAACGAAACCGTGCGCGAGGTGTTCGGCCTGACCCCGACCGAGTTGCGTGCGCGGGCTTCGCGTGTCGGGCCCGACCAGGGGGGCGCGGGGATCATCCGGCTGGCCCTCCCGTATCGGCGGCCGTTCGACGCATCGGGCCTGTTCGCGTGGATGGTGGCGCGGGCGATCCCCGGGGTCGAGGTCGCGACATCCGATTCGTTTGCGCGCGCCCTGCGCCTGCCGGGCGGCCCCGCGTGGTTCCGTGTGCGCGATGCGGCCCGGCAGGGCCGACTCGTGCTCGAGGCTCGGGTCGCGCGCCCGGGCGATCTCGCGGCGCTCGTCGCGAGAGTGCGGCGACTGTTCGACCTCGACGCCGACCCCCTCGCGATCGACGAGGCGCTCGCGACGGACCCGCTGCTCGCCGAACGTGTCCGCGCCGTGCCCGGGCTGCGGGTGCCCGGCGCGGCCGACCCGCACGAGATGTTGATCCGGGCGATGGTCGGACAGCAGATCACCGTCGTCGCGGCGCGAACCGCGCTGACACGGCTGACCCTCGAACTCGGCGAGCCCGTCGAGCCATGGGAGGGCGTGGACAGGCTCTTCCCGACGATGTCCGCGATCGCGGACCACGGCGCCGAGGTGCTGCGGGGCCCCCGCGCGCGCATCGGTGCGATCACGACGGTCGCCGCGGCGCTCGCCTCGGGCGAACTCGAGCTCGGCCCGGGCGACGACTCCGCCGCGCAACGGGCCGCGTTGCTCGCGCTGCCCGGTATCGGGCCCTGGACCGCGGATTATGTCCGGATGCGCGTGACGGGCGACCCCGATGTGTTCCTCCCCGGCGATGTCGCCGTGCGTACGGGCGCGGTTCGCGCGGGACTGCCGGGCGACCCGCGCGAGCTGACGGCCCGGGCGGCTCTGTCCGCCCCGTGGCGGTCGTACCTGACCGGGCACCTCTGGCGTGCCGTCGCGGACCTGCCCGC
This sequence comes from Microbacterium sp. BR1, assembly GCF_002812725.1. Classification (GTDB taxonomy): domain Bacteria; phylum Actinomycetota; class Actinomycetes; order Actinomycetales; family Microbacteriaceae; genus Microbacterium. The sequence goes on from NZ_NMUN01000002.1 coordinate 379,316, forward strand.
GCCCGGGCCTCTCGCGCGCCGGGCGGACATCGGCGAGGAACAACACCCGTCGATCGTCGGATCAACGCCCGCCGGGGCCGATTCCGCACCACCTCTCCTTCCTGATGCACGCCGCACGAAAGGCACCCCCGCATGAACGCAGCCACCCAGAGCGCCCTCGTCGAGGCGATCGACACCCCCGACGGCCCGCTCATCATCGTCGCCGACGCGGACCAGCGCGTGCTCGGCTCCGGTTGGACGACGGATGCCTCGGCCGTCATCGCCCGCATCCACCCGGCCCTCCGGCCCGGCACCGTGCGCGAGGCATCCCTCGACGCGGCGGCCGCAGCCCGCGCGTACTACGCCGGGGCCATCGGCGCAATCGACGATGTGCCCGTGCGCCAGCACGGCACCGACCTGCAGCTGAAGGGTTGGAGCGCGCTCCGCCGCATCGCACCGGGGGAGCCCCTGACCTACAGCCAGTTCGCCGCTGTCTTCGGGTCCCCGACCGCCGTCCGAGCCGCGGCATCCGTCTGCGCGCGAAACGCACCGGCGCTGTTCGTGCCGTGCCATCGTGTGCTCCGGAGCGACGGATCCCTCGGCGGCTTCGCGTGGGGACTTCCGGTCAAGGCGAGCCTGCTCGCCCGCGAACGCGGCGAGGCATACGTCCCGGTGCCGCTGGACTGATCGAGGACGCGCCCCCGACCGCAACGCGGGCGCAGCGGTCGCGCGCTTGCCCCGGGTCACACCGGCACATATCCTGGAAGGCTGTCCGCACCGCGCCTTCGACCAGGCCGGCGGTGCGCAGCTCTTCCGCACCGCCGCGCCGACCAGGCGATTCTGCACGCCCAAAAGGATCATGACTTCGACAGCCTCGACACCCACGCCCCAACCGTCGACCCCGCGTCTGTCGACCCCGCGCGCTCTCGCGCGCCTTCTGCCGTTCGCCCGTCCGGTCGCCGGACGACTGTGGCTGGGCGGTCTCAGCGCGCTGATCGCGAGCCTGCTCGCGCTCACGATTCCGCTCGTGCTCGAGGCGATCGTGGCGGGTCCCATCGCGTCGCGCGACTCGGGACAGATCGTGTGGGGTGCGGTCGTCGTGCTCGGGCTCGGACTCTTCGAGGCCCTCATGGTGTGGGCCCGACGCTGGTTCGTGCTCGGCCCCGCCACGAAGGTCGAGTACGACCTGCGCACCCAGTTCTACGAGCGTCTGCAGCGTCTGCCCGTCGCGTTCCACGACCGGTGGCAGTCGGGCCAGTTGCTCAGCCGCATGATGCAGGACATCGGTCTGATCCGCCGCTGGCTCGCGTTCGGTCTCGTCCTGCTCGTCGTCAACATGCTGACGATCCTGGTCGGTTCGGTCATCCTGTTCCGTTGGCACTGGGTGCTCGGCACGATCTTCGTCATCTGCTCGATCCCGCTGTGGATCGCGGGTTACCGCTTCGAGAAGAGGTATGGAACGCTCGCGCGGCAGAGTCAAGATCAGGCCGGTGACCTCGCGACAGCGGTCGAAGAGAGCGTGCACGGCATCCGCGTCCTCAAGGCCTTCGGGCGCGGTGGCCACGCCCTGCAGAAGTTCGCCCGTCAGGCCGAGGGTCTGCGCGAGACCGAGTTGAGCAAGGCCCGCGCGGTCGGGCTGATCTGGTTCTGGCTGGTGTTGCTGCCCGACATCGCCTTCGCGCTCTGCCTGGCAGCGGGCATCGTGCTCGCGCAGATCGGGCAGCTGAGCGTCGCGGAACTGTTCGCGTTCTTCGCGATGGCGACGGTGCTGCGCTGGCCGATGGAATCGATCGGCTTCCTGTTCTCGTTCCTGCTCGACGCGCGCACGGCAACGGATCGTCTGTTCGAGGTGTTCGACGAAGAGAACACGATCGTCGACCCCGACAAGCCGCGCAAGGCGGCCGAGGTTCGTGGTGAGCTCGCATTCCGCGGTGCGCACTTCCGGTACCAGGATGCGGCCGAGGGGGAGCGCGACCTGCTGGACGGCATCGACCTCGTGCTCCGCCCGGGAGAGACGATGGCGCTCGTCGGCCTGACCGGGTCGGGCAAGACGACGCTTACGACCCTGCCGACGCGCCTCTACGACGTGACGGCGGGCCGGGTGGAGCTGGATGGCGTGGATGTCCGCGAACTCACCCTGCACGAGCTCCGGGGCCACATCGGCATGGCGTTCGAGGACGCCACGCTGTTCTCGGCCACGGTGCGCGAAAACGTCCTGCTCGGACGCGAAGACCTCGAGCCCGGTAGCGCCGAGGCCGAGCGTGTGCTGCGCGAGGCCCTGGACGTCGCGCAGGCTGCGTTCGTCGACGATCTCCCGGACGGGGTCGACACGATCATCGGAGAGGAAGGACTGAGCCTGTCGGGCGGTCAGCGGCAGCGTCTGGCTCTCGCCCGCGCCGTCGCGGCCAAGCCCGCGGTGCTCGTGCTGGACGACCCGCTCTCGGCCCTCGATGTCGACACCGAGGCGCTCGTCGAGGCGGCGCTGCGCCGCGTCCTCGAGACCACCACGGCGCTGATCGTCGCGCACCGTCCCTCGACCGTCGCGCTCGCCGATCGCGTCGCGCTGCTCGAGGACGGCCGCATCACGGGTGTCGGCACGCACTCCGAGCTGCTGCGCACGAGTGCCCACTACCGGCACGTCATCTCGAGTCTCGAGGCGGAAGCGAGCAATCCGAGGCCCGAGCGCCCGGACGGGATACCGGACGCCTCGATCGCCGAGGCCGACCCCCTGTCATCCGCATCCATCGTCGACCGTGAGGGGCCCGGCGCCGCCGGCCTGGGAGGGGTGAACCCGTGAGCACCGTCACCGGAACCGAGGGCGAAGACCGCTCCGACTATACCCGGGCCGAGAGTCGACAGATCCGTCGCCGGTCGCTGCGCCTGCTGGGCTCGCTGCTCACGCCCGTGCGCGGCAACCTGATCCTCGCGCTCACCGTCCTGGTCGTCTCGACCGCGCTGCGCGTGCTCGGCCCCGCCCTGATCGCCTACGGAATCGACACGGCGCTGCCGGCGGTGCTCTCGCGCGCCGACTGGCTGCCGACGATCGGTGTCGTTGCGGCATTCGTCGTGTCGGCGATCGGCGGAGCTGTGCTGATCGGCTGGTACGTCGTCGTGACCGCACGCCTGACGCAGACGATCATGCTCGACCTGCGGATGCGGATCTTCCGCCACACGCAGCTTCTGAGCCTCGAGTTCCATGAGTCCTACACGTCGGGTCGCATCATCTCGCGGCAGACGAGCGACCTCGACTCGATCCGGGAGCTGCTCGACGGCGGCCTGAACGAGCTCGTCTCGGGCCTGCTCTACGGCGGATTCACCCTCATCGCGCTCGTGCTGCTCGACTGGCAGTCCGGCATCATCCTCGTCGTGATGGGCGTGCCGCTGTGGCTGCTGATGCGCTGGTTCTACCGGCGTTCGCAGCTCGTGTATCGCGAATCTCGGGTGGTCAGCGCACAGGTGATCGTGAAGTTCGTCGAGACGATGACGGGCATCCGCGCCGTCAAGGCGTTCCGACGCGAGAAGCGTGACGACGAGGACTTCGGCGAGCTCGCCAGCCAGTACCGTGACGTCAATATCCGGTCGATCCGCCTGTTCGGAACGTTCGAGCCCGGCCTGATGGCGGTGGCAGCGACCACCGTCGCGCTCGTGGTGCTCTGGGGTGGCCTCCGTGTCGCGGGTGTCGCCGGGGGCGCCCTCGACGTCGGTGTTCTGCTGGCCGCGGTCCTCTACGTGCGCAACTTCTTCTCACCGCTGCAAGAGGTGGCGTTCTTCCTCAACTCGTACCAGTCCGCGACCGCGGCGCTCGAGAAGGTTTCGGGCGTGCTCGAGGAGCAGCCGACGGTGCCGGATCCCACGAAGCCCGTCGACCTCTGGAAGGCCCGCGGTCACGTGCGATTCGACGGGGTGGAGTTCGGCTACGGCGGCGACCGCACGATCCTGCCCGACTTCACGCTCGACATCCCGGCCGGCCAGACGGTCGCGCTCGTGGGAACGACGGGTGCGGGCAAGTCCACGCTGGCCAAGCTCGTGTCGCGCTTCTACGACCCCACGCGGGGCCGCGTGACGCTCGATGACGTCGACCTGCGCGATCTGCACCCCAAGGATCTGCGCCGCGCGATCGTCATGGTCACGCAGGAGGCGTACCTGTTCAGCGGCTCGGTCGCCGACAACATCGCGTTCGGCAAGCCCGAGGCGACGTTCGAAGAGGTCCAGGCGGCCGCGCGCGCGGTGGGAGCGGATGCGTTCATCCGGGCGCTCCCGGACGGCTACGACACCGATGTGAACAAGCGCGGTGGCCGGGTCTCGGCGGGCCAGCGTCAGCTGATCTCGTTCGCCCGCGCCTTCCTCGCCGACCCCGCCGTGTTGATCCTCGACGAGGCGACGGCTTCGCTCGACATGCCGAGCGAGCGGTTGATCCAGGATGCGCTGCAGCACCTGCTCGCCGACCGCACCGCGATCATCATCGCGCACCGCCTGTCGACGGTCGCGATCGCCGACCGGGTGCTCGTGATGGAGCACGGCCGGATCGTGGAGGACGACACTCCGCAGGCGTTGATCGCGGGAACGGGACGTTTCGCCAAACTGCACGAGGCGTGGCGCGAGACCCTCGTCTAGGGAGTTGCGATCGTCGCTATGATCCAGGCGGGGACTTCCCCGACTGACGACGGGGGCTCCCATGGCGCAGACCGACCTGCCGCTCGAGACGCTGCGGGTGTACCGGCCCGAGGTGGCCGAACCATCCGACTTCGACGAGTTCTGGGCCGACACGCTCGCGCAGGCGCGCACCATGGCGTGGGCCCCGGAACTCGCCGCGGTCGACACCCCCATCGATGAGCTCGTGATCGAAGACCTGACGTTCGCCGGCTTCGGGGGCGAGCCGATCAAGGGCTGGGTCACCCGGCCGCGGGGCGAGGGTCCGTGGCCGACGGTCGTGGAGTTCATCGGCTACGGCGGTGGGCGCGGCCTGCCGGGCGAACGGCTGCTGTGGGCGGCTTCGGGATACGCGCACGTGCTGATGGACACGCGGGGCCAGGGGAGCGGCTGGGGCTCGGGCGGCGATACCCCGGACCCGCACGGTTCGGGCGCCGCCGGTTCGGGGTACATGACACGGGGCATCACGGCACCCGAAACGTACTTCTACCGCCGCGTCTTCACCGACGGCGCGCTGCTGATCGACGCCGTGCGAGCCCTGGACTTCGCCGACCCCGATCGCATCGCGGTCACGGGCGGCAGTCAGGGCGGTGCGATCTCGCTCGCGGTCGCCGGGCTGTCCGGCGCGAGCGTGCGGGCGGTGATGCCGGATGTCCCGTTCCTCTGCCACTTCCGACGCTCGGTCGAACTGACACCCGAGGCGCCCTTCACCGAGGTCGCCGCCTACCTGGCCGTGCACCGCGGTGCTGACGACAACGTCTTCCGCACCCTGTCGTACTTCGACGGCGTGAACTTCGCCCGGCGCATCGAGGTCCCGGCCCTCTTCTCGGTCGGCCTCATGGATCCGATCGTCCTGCCCTCGAGCGTCTTCACCGCGTACAACCACCTCGCAACGGACGACCGTGAGATCGAGGTGTACGCGTACAACGGGCACGAGGGCGGCGGGCACGCGCAGTGGGTGCGCCAGGCGCGCTGGCTCGCGGCGCGCATGGGCTGAGCAGAAGAAGGCGGGCGGACGGGGCAGCCCCGGGTCGGCGTGGGATGCTGGTGCCATGACCGCTCCCTCGACGATGCTGACCGAGATGCCCGATCCGCAGTTCGTGATGTCGGTCGAGGGCTACCGCATCGCGACCTACACGTGGGGCGACGAAGCGGCCGAGCCGGTGCTGTGTGTGCACGGCTTCTCGTCGAGCTGTCGCGACAACTGGGTCGACACGGGCTGGGTGCGCGATCTGACCCGCGCCGGATTCCGCGTGATCGGGGTCGACCAGCGCGGCCACGGCGCGAGTGACAAGCCGCACGATCCTCGCGCGTACGCGATGGACGACTTCCTCGCCGACCTCGAGATCGTGCTCGACACCTATCTCGTGGACGAGGTGCGATATGTCGGATACTCGCTCGGTGCGCGCGTGGGGTGGCAGTTCGCGGTCGAGGCCTCGCATCGCGTTTCGCGGGCGGTGCTGGGCGGCATCCCCGACGGCACACCGCTCGGACGGTTGAAGCTCGAGCAGGCGCGAGCGTTCGTCGAGGACGGTGTCGAGATCACCGACCCGGTCACGCGCAACTACGTGACCCTGTCGGAGCGGGTGGCGGGCAACGATCTGCGCTCGCTCATCGCTCTCGCCGAGGGAATGCGCCTGGGCGACGCGGACCCCGACCCCACGCATCCGCCGCGCCAGCCGATCCTCTTCGCAACGGGAAGCGACGACGCGATCATCGAGCGATCCCGCCTACTCGCCGAGGCGACGCCGAACGGCCGCTTCGTCGAGATCCCCGGGCGGCACCACTTCAACACGCCCGGTTCGCGGGACTTCCGGAATGCGGCGCTGGAGTTCCTCGTCGAGCCGTAGCCTCGTCGCGCGGGGTCCGCGTCAGATACGGATCTCGGCGATGACCTCGCCGTACTCCGTCTCGCCCACGGGTGTGAATCCGACGCGACGGAAGAAGGCCTCGGGTCCCCCCTCGCCCGCCTCGTAGATGACGTTGACGTGGTCGAGTCCGCGCGAGCGTGCCTCCTCGACGAGCGACTGCACGGCGAAGCGCCCGACGCCACGGCCCTGGTCGTCCGCGTCGACGTTGATGCGCCACAGCACCGAGCGGAAGTAGTCGATCGAGGCATCCTCGTCGAAGTTCGCGCTGACGAAGCCGACGACCTCATCGCCGTCCGAGACGACGCGCTGCCAGGAGGTGGTCGGATCGGCAACCGTGGCCGCGACCCCGTATGAGACCGGTGCGAGGTACTGTTCCTGCCCCGGCTTCAGAGACAGGTTGTTCACCGCCACGATCGTGGAGGCGGACAGTTCGACCAATCGCAGCTCAGCCATAGCGACAGGCTAACGGCTGATGGCGCGACCACCCACACTTCGATGTTTCGGAATGTGACCTGACGATGAACATCCGGAGCGTCGCACGGAGTCCCCGCCCCGTCCTTCCGGGGGTCTACGGTGCCGAACTATCTTGACGTCGAGATACATTTTGCAGCGGTGGGATAGGGTGGACAAGACGTGAATGGAGACTTCCTGGTGACCGAATCGACCATCATCTACACCCACACCGATGAGGCCCCGGCCCTCGCGACGGCATCTTTCCTGCCGATCGTTCGCGCCGTCGCGCGGCAGGCGGGCGTCGACGTCGAGACGCGCGACATCTCGCTCGCCGCTCGTGTGCTCGCCGCTTTCCCGCAGAAGCTGACGCCCGAGCAGCAGGTCGGCGACGCGCTCGCCGAGCTCGGCGGCCTCGCCACGCTTCCCGAGGCGAACATCATCAAGCTGCCGAACATCTCGGCTTCGATCCCGCAGCTCAAGGCCGCCATCGCCGAGCTGCAGGCGCAGGGATACGACATCCCTGACTACCCGGATGAGCCCACGACGCTCGACGAGAAGGACGTCCGTGCGCGCTACGACCGCATCAAGGGCTCGGCCGTCAACCCGGTGCTGCGCGAGGGCAACAGCGATCGCCGCGCGCCGCTGTCGGTGAAGAACTACGCCCGCAAGCACCCGCACGTGAACAAGCCGTTCCCCGCCGGTTCGAAGACCCGTGTCGCGACCATGGGTCACGACGACTTCAAGAGCAACGAGAAGTCCTGGGTCGCCGCCCACGACGACGTGCTGACCATCCGCCACACAGCGACGGACGGCACCAAGACGGTGCTCAAGAGCGACCTCAAGGTTCTGCCGCGCGAGATCATCGACGCGACCTTCCTCTCGGCCAAGGCGCTCGACGCCTTCCTGGCAGAGGCGCAGGATGCCGCCAAGGCCGACGACGTGCTCTACTCGGTGCACCTCAAGGCGACCATGATGAAGGTCAGCGACCCGATCATCTTCGGCCACGTGGTCCGTTCGTACTTCGCCGATGTCTTCGCCCGATACGGCGACAGGATCGCGGCGGCCGGCCTCGACCCGAACAACGGGCTCGGCGCGATCCTCGCCGGTCTCGCCGATGTCGATGGTGGCGACGAGATCATCGCCGCGTTCCACGACGCCCTGGCTGCCGGGGCACGCGTATCGTACGTCAACTCCGACAAGGGCATCACGAACCTGCACGTTCCGTCGGACGTGATCGTGGATGCTTCCATGCCCGCCCTCGTCCGCAACGGCGGCAAGCTGTGGGGTGCCGACGGCGGCGAAGACGACACGATCGCTGTGATCCCCGATTCGTCCTACGCGGGCGTCTACCAGGCCGTGATCGACGACGTGATCGCGAACGGCCCGCTCGACCCCGCCAAGATCGGCACGGTGCCGAACGTCGGTCTCATGGCCCAGGCGGCCGAAGAGTACGGCAGCCACGACAAGACGTTCGAGATCGCCGCCGACGGCATCGTCCAGGTCCTCGACAGCTCGGGCGAGGTGCTGATCGAGCACGCGGTCGAGAAGGGCGACATCTGGCGCGCGACGCAGACCAAGCACATCGCCGTCATCGACTGGGTGCGTCTTGCCGTCTCGCGGGCGCGAGCCACGGGTTCGCCCGCCGTCTTCTGGCTGGATGTCAACCGCTCGCACGACGCGCAGCTGATCGCCAAGGTGCACCAGGCTCTCGCCACGCTCGACGTCCACGGTCTGCAGCTGTCGATCCTGTCGCCCGAAGAGGCGACGCGCTACACGCTGTCGCGCATGCGGCACGGCCTCGACACCATCTCGGTGACGGGCAACGTGCTGCGCGACTACCTGACCGACCTGTTCCCGATCCTCGAGGTCGGCACGAGTGCCAAGATGCTCTCGATCGTTCCGCTGCTCGCGGGCGGTGGCCTGTTCGAGACCGGTGCCGGCGGTTCTGCCCCGAAGCACGTGCAGCAGCTCGTGGGTGAGAACTTCCTGCGCTGGGACTCGCTGGGCGAGTTCTTCGCTCTCGCTGCTTCCTTCGAGCACCTCGCGGACCGCACCGGAAACGCCCACGCGAAGGTTCTCGCCGACACGCTGGATGCCGCGACCGGAACGTTCCTCGAGAACGACCGGTCGCCGGGTCGGGCCGTGGGCATGATCGACAACCGCGGCAGCCACTTCTACCTGGCGCTGTACTGGGCGCAGGAGCTGGCGAAGCAGACCGCCGACCCCGAACTCGCCGCGCGCTTCGCGCCGGTCGCCGCTGAGCTGGCCGCGAACGAGCAGACGATCGTGGACGAACTCGCCGCGGCGCAGGGCACGCCCGTCGACATCGGCGGCTACTACCACCCCGACGAGCAGCGGGTCGACGCCATCATGCGTCCCTCGAAGACGCTGAACCGCATCATCGACGCCCTGTAGCGCAGACGCGCTCTCGCGCAGACGGAAGAAGAGCGGATGCCTGAGGCATCCGCTCTTCTTCCGTTTCGGCAGTGTCGACCCGTACTCCGCACTTGTCCGCACCCGCGTCCCACTTCTCGATCTGTGTGTCCCACTTCTCGGTCTGTGTGTCCCACTTTCAATCGGTATTCGAGGGGAATAGCGATGAGAAGTGGGACATGCCTGAACTGTGTGTCCCAGTTCTGCGAGGTATGCGGATGGGATTCCAGGGATAAGTGGGACATCGGTGGGGGGAGTGACCGAGATCAGACGCTGAAACGAGAAGAGCGGATGCCTGAGGCATCCGCTCTTCTTCTGCGCGTCGGCGTCGTCTACGCGTGCACCCACACGTCGGTGCCGGCGTCGGCCCACTGGTAGATCTGCTTGGCGAGCGCGGTCGGCATGCCGACGCAGCCGTGGCTGAGCGGGCGGCCCCAGATGTTGCGCCAGTACACGGCGTGGAACGCCTGGTCGCCGCTGAAGTACATGACCCACTCGACGTCGGGCTGCAGGTAGCCGACCTCGGTGTTGCCCATGTCCTGAACGCGCACCTTCGCGTTCACGGTGAAGTTGCCCTGGCGCGTGGACCAGCCGGGCATGCCGCTCGAGATCAACCAGGAGTCGATCACGACGTCGTTCTCTTTCACGTACAGGCGCTGGTCGGAGAGGTCGACCTCGAGCGATCGCACGATCGTGGTCGTCTGCGCGGGAGTGACCGCGACATCGAGTGCGTACGCCGCATCGCCTCCCGCGAGCTGCGAGGCGAACGCGGCAGCGATTCCCGCGGTGGCGCCGAGGACACGCCCGTCGGCCCCGGCCTGCTCGGTGCGGAGCACCGTGCCGGCCTTGTTGACGACCTGCACGCCGTTCGTCGCGGCCCGATCCACGGCGGCGGGCAGAGTATCGACCACGGCCTGGATCGCGGCGCGATCGGCCGAGATGGCGATCGTGCCCTGGTCGGGATCGGGCGTCAGGGTGAGCCAGGAAGCAAGCACCTCGGGCGCGATCGGGACGGTGCGTTCTTCGCCGACGTAGAAACCGACCGATGCGACCATGGCGTTCAGCTGTTCGGCGCGGGACGTCGCTGCCTCGGTCGTGATATCTGCCTCGAGGTCGACGAGTTCACCGTCGAACGCCGCGGGGAGCGACGGATCGAGCAGCCGGGCCTCGTACGCCCGCTCGATCGTCGTGTGATCGAGACCGCGGCCGAGGACCGCGGGGGCCACGACGTACGAACTAGTCGCGGCATCGAAGGTGACGACAGCATCGACCGGGTCGACCCAGTCAGTGGCGAAGGCATCCGCGAGCGCCGCCTCGGATGCGGAGGAGTCGAGGGTCGGCGCGGCGCGATCGGGGTTCGGGAACCATCCGCCCACCTGCCACAGGGGGTTCGTTTCGATGGCGGCCTGCGCGAGCTCGTCGGCGTCGATGGATGCGCCCATGTCGGCACCGGTGATCGTCGCGGTCGTCCCGGCGATGTTCACCTCGACACCCGTTCCCGAGATGGTCTGCGAGACCTTTTCGGACGCGGCGCCCACCGTCAGTCCGCCGACGGGGACGCCCGCGATGGTCACGCCGGGGGCGATCAGGATCGTTCCGAAGAAGGCCGCGGCACCCGCGAGAGCGAGGACGGGAAGCCCGATCCAGAGGGCGAGGGGCCAACGGCGCCGCTTGCGGGGCGGCGCCGGCGTCCATTCGACGCGCGGCGCAGGCGTCAGCGCCGATTCGTCCTCTGTGGACGCTGGCGTCGAAATGAGATCAGTCACGGGCCCCCCCTCACCCGCGGAGGGGTGTGCCTCGATTGTAGGCGAGGGCGGGTAACGAAGGCGCAACGACTCCCTACCGCGCTCTGCGGGGGCTTTCTCCTACTGCAGGCAGAGTTGCTGGAACGAGGTGAAGCTGTCCTGCAGTTCGGTTCCGAGCTTCTGCAGTTCGGCGACCTTCGACGCATCGCCCTGGGCGAGGGCAGCCATCGCCTCTCCGGCGGTCTCGAAAACGGTCTGGATGTCGGGCAGCAGCGCGGCGACCTCGGCGTTTTCGACCTGTGTGCTCGCTTCGCCGAGGGCATCGGCCGCGGCCTGGAACGCGGCGGCCGCGTCGGCGGGGTTCTCGGCCGTCACGCCCGCGAAATCGTCCGACACGCTCTGGATCGTGTCGTTCACCGAGGCGCACGCCTCTTCCACGGTCTGCGCTGCCGAGGCGCCGCCGCCGGACGCGGATTCGCTCGAGGACGGGACGCCGTCGGGGGCCTCGCCGCCGCCACCCGTGCACGCGGTGAGTCCGAGCAGTGCTGTCGCGGCAAGCGCGAGTGTGATCAGGCGTCGATTCATGACAGGTTTCCCCTCGGTGAAGCCCCTAGCCTATGGGTGTCCCGCCAACGCGAAGGAACGCCATGATGAAGTCGCTCGGAGCCGTCGCCCTGCTCGGGGTGTCGGCCCTCGTCCTCGCGGGTTGCACGGCGGACGGCGAATCCGCCGAGATTCGCGTCTGGCTCGTCGGTACCGAGACACCGCAAGAGGCGCGCGACTACCTGATCGAGACATTCGCGGACGAGTACCCGGGTTCGACCATCCTGATCGAAGAACAGACGAGGGACGGGCTCGTCGACACACTGGCCGCTGGCCTGTCGAGCGCGGATGGCCCCGACATCGTCGAGTTCGGCGCCGCACTGGCCCCTGCCTTCACCTCGAGCGGCGCGCTGCTCGACCTCACGGACGACTACGACGCGCTCGGGGGCGATGATCTGCTCCCCGGCCAGGTCGTCGCGGGAACCCACGATGGGGCATTCTTCGCTCCGCCGCTCTTCGCGAAGGCCCGCGCCGTGTTCGCCGACCCAGCGCTCGTGGGGGCGGCGCCCGCGACGCTCGACGAGTTCGTGACGACGGCCAAGACCCTGACGGCGGCCAACCCCGGCACCTCCGGCCTGTACTTCGCCGGCCGCGACTGGCAGAGCGCGCTGCCCTTCATCTGGGCGCACGGCGGTGAGGTCGCGGTGGACCAGGGGGGCGTGTGGGACGCGCAACTGAGCTCGGATCCCTCGGTGGCCGGGCTGCTTCAGGTGCAGGACTTGATGATCAACGCCTCGCTCGCCCCGCGGGACGGCGACAACGCCGAACCCTGGGTCGCCTACTGCGAGAAGCGGGCCATCCAGTTCTCGGCACCGGCCCGGGCCCTCGAACTCGCGAGCGCGTGCGAGTCGGCGACCCCGCAGCCCTCCCCGTTCGTGTACGCGCTGCCGGGCCGGGAGGGCGGAACCGCCCCGGTTCTGGCGGACGGATCGAACATCGGCATCTCGGCCGCGTCCGAGCATCCGGGACTCGCGAGGAGTGCGCTGAAGATCATGCTGAGCGACGAGTTTCAGATGCTCTACGGCGAAAGCGGCCTGGTTCCCGCCAAGACATCGCTCGCCCCGGCGCTCGGTGATTCTCCCGCGGCGGTCGCGTTCGCCGCGGTCGCGGGCAGCGCCCGACTCACGCCCGCGTCGCCGAGGTGGGCCGAGGTCGAGGCATCCGGTGTGCTCGAGGAGCTCATGGGCCAGATCGCGATCGGCGGGGACATCGCGGCGCTCGCGGCAGCGGCCGACCTGCAGATCGAGGCGGTCCTGAACGGCTGACGCGGTGCCCTTGGGACCCGCCGGGCTCAGGGGGCGAAGACCTTGCCCGGATTCAGGATGCCGAGCGGATCGAACACCCGCGCGATATCACGCTGCAGGGCCCACTGATCGTCGCCGAGCTCGTCGGCCAGCCAGCGTCGCTTGAGGGTACCGATGCCGTGCTCGCCGGTGAGCGTGCCGTCCAGCGCCAGAGCAGCACGGAAGAGAGCATCCGCGGCCGCCCAGATGTGATCGGGCACCTCTTCTCCGTCGAACGTGAAGTTCGGATGCAGGTTGCCATCGCCCGCGTGCGCGACCGTCGGGATCGTCACGTCGTACTCGCGTTCGATGCGGGCGATCTCGCCGAACATGGCCGCGAGCGCACTGCGGGGAACCGAGACATCCTCGATCAGCGTCGTCTTGCCGCGTGCCTCCATCGCCGGATGCATCGAGCGCCGGATCGTGAGCAGTCGCTCACCCTCGGCCCGGTCGCGCGACACCCGGACGGTGCCGCCGTTCGCCGCGAGCGTTGCGCCGATGACCTCGGCTTCGGCTCCCGCGGCCGGCCCGTCGGTCTGCACGATCAGTTGCGCGGCGCCGGGCGTCGGTGCCGGTATGCCGAGATACGAATGCGTGGATGCGAGGCTCGTCGCGTCCATGAGCTCCATGATCGCGGGTTGCACGCCCGATGCCGTCACCGCTGCGGACGCGCGTGCTGCGGACTGCACGTCGCGGAAGGTCGCGGCGATCGTGCAGACGTCGCCGGGCACGAGTCGGCGGAGCTTGAGGGTCGCACCGACGACGACCCCGAGCGTGCCCTCCGAGCCGATGACGAGGGAGGTGAGGTCGAGTCCCGTCACCCCCTTCACGGTGCGGTGCCCGAGACGCAGCAGGCGTCCGTCCGCGAGCACGATATCCACGCCCAGCACTGCGTCACGGACGACGCCGTACTTGGCGCAGAGCAGTCCGCCGGCACCCGTCGCGATGTTGCCGCCCACCGTCGAGATCGCCCGGCTCGCAGGATCGGGGGCCCACCACAGGTCGTGCGCGGCGAGTGCCGCGTTGAGATCGGCATTGATGATTCCGGGCTCGACCACGGCGAGCAGGTCGTCGGGGCGCACCTCGAGGATCGCGTCCATCGACCGCATCGACAGCACGATCTCGCCGGGTCCGCCCATCGCGGCGCCGGCAAGGCCCGTGCCTGCTCCGCGGGTCACGACGGGTGTGCGCGTCGCGGTCGCGATACGCATGGTGCGTTGCACGTCGTCGACGGATCGCGCGTGAACGACGGCGAGCGGTCGGCCGGCCGTGCGGTGACCGGATTTGTCGGCGCGGGCGGCCTCGAGCGAGGCATCCGTCGTGTCGACCCGTCCCGGAAGCTCGGCGCTCAAGAGGGCGACGACGTCGTCAGCCGTGGGTTCTGCGCGTTCCGTGCGGGCGTCGGTGGACACGTCGGGACCGGATGTCACGCGAAGCGTCGTCGTCCGACGACGAGTCCGGTCGTGACGGCCACCACACCGAAGGCGAGGCCGATCCAGGGCTGCCCGACACTCCACCACGCGAGGGTCGCGCTCACGAAGATCAACAGCTCGATGAACGCCGCGACGAACGGATGCACGGCGACGACGGCGCGGGGAGAGAGGAAGAGCGCCCAGACGAGGATCGCGAAGAGGGGCGCGCCGATGCCGAAGACGAGGTTCCAGGGGAAGGCGAATGCGAGGAAGCCCCACAGGGCGAGCGTTCCGAATGCGACGAGCTCGGTCAGCAGTCGCACGACATCGATGACCCCGGGCCGTTCGACCATCCCCGGCGCACGCCCCGCTGGCGGGGTCGCTGTCGGCTGAGGTGCGCCGTCGAGCGCGGACGAGTCGGTCATCGTTCCAGTCTACGAGCGGCGGCTAGTACGACCGATCCCAGGCCCGGGGAGACGAACCCGCGACCTCGATCGGTGCCCCGGACGCCGGGGCGTAACGGACGGTCATGGGGGAGAAGTAGTACTCGAGAGGATTCAACGGAACGTACAGGTGCCCGGTGTCCGGTCCGAGCAGGAGCGTGGCTCGCGTGACCGAGCCGATGTCGATCGACAGGACGGCGCCTTCTTGGCCGAGCACTTCGATATCGAGTCCGTAGTCGAAGCTCTCGACGTCCATCCGGCCCGTGATGGCGAATGCCGTGGGTCCGCCCGCGGGGAGCGTCGGCTGGTCCGGGTCTACCGGGTCTACCGGGTCGACGGGGTCGACGGGGTCGACGGGGTCGACGGGGTCGACGGGGTCGACCGGGTCGACGGGATCGACGGGGTCGACCGGTTTCGCGGGGATGCTTGGCGCGACGGGAGCGGGGGGCGGTGCTGCATCGGGGGCCGTCGGCCGGGGCCGACTCTCGCGAGGGGGCGCCACGCGTGGTGCGGCGGAGACGTCTTCCGGTGCGGGAGACGACGTCAGGGGAACGACCGTCTCGGTTGACGGGAGCGCGGACGGTGACGGGCCGGATCCGGGTGCCGCGGTCGAGGGGGCCACGGCATCCGTCGCCGGCGGTTCGGGCGCGCCGCGCCCGGCGGCCCCCGTATCCGAGGCGGGGGCGAAGATCGAGGGCCCCACCGTGACCACGATGACGGTTCCCGCGGTCACGAGTGTTCCCACCGCGATGGCGACGGCGAGCCCGGCCCCGGAGAAGATTCCCCCCGCACTCGTTGCTGCCGCGCCGGCGGCGACGCCAGCCGCTGACGACCCGGCGCCCGCCGCGGATGCCGCCGACGAGCCCGCGCCCGCACCCGGCGCGCCGACGCCACCCGCGGCGCTCGTGCCCGCACCGACGCTTCCGCTCCCGACCGCCACCGCTCCGGGGGTGATGGCCGAAGGCATGGCCGCGAGCGCGATGACCGGCGCGCTTCCGCCCTGCAACGTCGCGAGATAGCTCGTGGCGCCAGCGATGCCGATGGTCAGGGGGAGCAACACCAGGGCGAGGCGGGACGAGACATCCTTCGCCTCGGCCGCCACGATCGTGCAGCGCGAGCATTCGTGCAGGTGGTCGTCCACCCGACGCGTGTCGCGGGGACCGAGGTTGCCGCGAGCGTAGGCACCGAGCCGTTCGATCGTCCACTGGCAGTCCGAGTCGTCTGCGACGCTCTGCAGGTGCGCCTGGATCCAGGCCTCGCGAAGCCCCTCGCGCGCACGGAACGCGAGCTGCGCGACAGCTGCCGGTTTGAGCCCGAGGAGGGGTGCGATCTCGGCGGGCTTCATCCCCTCGATTTCGGAGTACCAGAGCACTTCTTGCCAACGGGTGGGCAGGCTGCGGAACGCGCGATGCGTCAGCCCGCGATCGAGCGCATCCGCCGTCGCCTCGTCGGTCGACGCGGGGTCTTCCATCGCGTCGATCTCGTCGATCGCCGTTTCCTGACGCGCTCGTCCCCAGCCCGCGGCCGTGTTGCGGATGCTGGTGAACAGATACGCGCGGAACGAGCCCGTGGGGCCGCCGCCCCTGCGGATGGACTGATAGATCCGGGCGTAGGCCTCTTGGACGAGGTCATCGGCGTCGAGCGAACTCGTGATCGACCGCGCGACGGTGATGCCGGAACGGTAGTGGCGTCGCCAGAGCTCGGCGTAGGCGCCGCGGTCCCCCGACCGGGCGCGCAGCACGAGATCCGCATCAGCCTCGCTCGTCGGCGTCGTGTCGACGTCGTCGCTCTCCATACCGATTCCCCTGCATTCGTCATGTCGGCCCCGTCGGTCCCCGAATCCGTCACGTGCGTCTCATGGAAGAGACGCACGTCTGGATGATCTATGACGCGGTTCTCTCCATTCTCACCCGCCGCCGTGACGAGAGCAGACGGTGGGCGTCTGTCGCGCCGCGCGGGCGACGTTCGGGGCCATCTCGGGGCCGGTTTGCGGACGCCCCGGAAAAAGATCGCGAAGTCGCGTAATGAACTGCCGGGCATCGCATCTCTTGGGTGAGAGACGCGCTTCGCTTCATTCCGGGGGGAAGGAGCGAAGTCGCTGCGGCGCCGAGCGTCGCAGCCGCGGGGCGCGGTTTCGGAGAGTCATCCGGGGGGAGGCTGATCCGAACCGCCCCCCGCCTCATCTCGATGTCGGATGCTTCGTTAAACCGCAGGGCTGACGACGGGGCATCCGCTAGACTCGCGGTGTCGCGACTGGCGTTCGGGTGGGTGACCACCGGGGAGCGACTGACTACGGCATTCGACCGCTCGCCTGGGCCGATGCGGAATTTCTGCCGATGCCGTCGTCCTGGAGGTTGCTGTGATCGATCCGCTCTTCAACGCCCCGCTCTCCGAAGTCGATCCCGAGATCGCGCAGGTCCTGCAGCGCGAGCTCGACCGCCAGCGCGGTTACCTCGAGATGATCGCATCCGAGAACTTCGTGCCCGTCTCGGTGCTCGAGTCGCAGGGCTCGGTGCTGACGAACAAGTACGCCGAGGGATACCCGGGACGCCGCTACTACGGCGGATGCGAAGAGGTCGACGTCGCCGAAGAGCTCGCGATCGAGCGCGCCAAGAGCCTGTTCGGCGCGGCATTCGCGAACGTCCAGCCGCACTCGGGGGCGACCGCGAACGCCGCCGTGCTGCACGCGATCGCGCGCCCCGGCGACACGCTGCTCGGCCTCTCGCTCGACCACGGCGGACACCTGACGCACGGCATGAAGATCAACTTCTCGGGCCGCCTGTTCGACATCGTCGCGTACGGCGTCGACGCCGAGACATCCCTCATCGACATGGACGAGGTCCGCGCGCTCGCCGTCGAGCACAAGCCGAAGGTGATCATCGCGGGCTGGTCGGCGTACCCGCGCCAGCTCGACTTCGCTCGGTTCCGCGAGATCGCCGATGAGGTCGGCGCGTACCTGTGGGTCGATATGGCGCACTTCGCGGGGCTCGTCGCCGCGGGCCTGCACCCCTCGCCGTTCCCGCACGCGCATGTCGTGTCGTCCACGGTGCACAAGACGATCGGCGGACCGCGCTCGGGATTCATCCTGACGAACGATCCCGACCTGGCGAAGAAGATCAACACGGCGGTGTTCCCGGGTCAGCAGGGCGGACCGCTCATGCACGTGATCGCGGCCAAGGCGACGGCGTTCAAGCTCGCCGCGACCCCCGCGTTCCGCGACCGCCAGGAGCGCACCGTCCGCGGCGCGCACATCCTGGCCGAGCGTCTGACGCAGCCGGATGTCTCGGCCGCGGGCATCAGCGTCCGCTCGGGCGGAACCGACGTCCACCTCGTGCTCGTCGACCTGCGCAACGCCCAGATCGACGGGATGCAGGCCGAGGACCTGCTGCACGAGATCCACATCACGGTCAACCGCAACTCGGTGCCGAACGACCCGCGCCCGCCCATGGTGACCTCGGGTCTGCGCATCGGTACTCCGGCGCTCGCGACCCGCGGGTTCGGCGACGCGGAGTTCACCGAGGTCGCGGACATCATCGCGCAGGCCCTGCTGCCGGACGCCGACGTCGCGGCGCTGCGCACGCGCGTCGCGGCGCTGACGGCGGCGTTCCCGCTGTACCCGGGCCTCGAGCAGTAACCGGGCCCCGCCCGGGCCTGGCCGGTCGCGGCCGGCGGTCAACATTCCGGATGAATGTGCGGCGCCGCGCCGCGGTTCCCCGTGTTTCCGCGGCTTCGACGGTGGCCGTGGGTGCTCGTTCGCAGGCCTCTCCGGAATTCTGTGCGCCCCACACCACGGCCGTTGCGTCTTCTGCCCTGGTGAGCGCGCCGCTCAGGGCCCTAGAATAACTATCGACATAGGTATTTCGGCCGGCCCCCGGGCCCCGGTCGGATACAGCGCAGTCCCGCAGCGAAGAAGCGCGGACGACCGACGGGAGAGACGATGACGGCGAAGAAGCTGGACGGCAAGGCGACAGCGGCGGCGATCAAGGCCGAGCTGACCGAGAGGGTGGCGGCGCTCAAGGCGCGCGGGGTCAACCCCGGAATCGCGACCGTGCTGGTCGGCGCGGATCCGGGTTCGCAGCTGTACGTCGGTATGAAGCACCGTCAGTCCGAGGCGATCGGCATGAACTCGATCCAGATCGAGTTGCCCGCCGACGCGACCCAGCAGGACGTCGAGGAGGTCATCGATCGTCTCAACGCAGACCCGGCCTGCCACGGCTACATCGTGCAGCTGCCGCTGCCGAAGCACCTCGACACCGATGCGATCCTCGAGCGGATCGATCCGGACAAGGATGCCGACGGCCTGCACCCGACCAACCTCGGCCGTCTCGTGCTGAACGTCAACGGCGAGATCACGTCACCCCTGCCCTGCACCCCGCGTGCGGTCATCGAGCTGCTGCGCCGCAGCGGCTACGACCTGGCGGGCAAGCACGTCGTCGTCGTCGGCCGCGGTGTGACGATCGGGCGCTCGATCGGCCTGTTGCTGACGCGGCGCGAGGTCAACGCGACCGTGACGCTGACCCACACCGGAACCCCGGACATCCCGTCGTTCATCCGTCAGGCGGATGTCGTGGTCGCGGCCGCGGGCGTCAAGCACCTCGTGCGTGCGGAGGACGTCAAGCCCGGTGCTGCGGTGCTCGACGTGGGCGTCACGCGCGGCGAGCCCGACCCCGAGACGGGCAAGTCGGCCGTGTACGGCGATGTCGACCCGGCTGTCGCCGAGGTCGCCGGATGGCTCTCACCGAACCCCGGTGGCGTCGGCCCGATGACCGTCGCGCTGCTCATGACGAACGTGGTCGAGGCCGCGGAGCGCTCGATCGCCTGACCCCGCGGGCCCGGTCTGCCCGGGGCATCCGCTATTCCGACCGAAACACCCCTGGCGTCGCGAAACACCCTGTGTCTGGGGTGTCTCGTCCCGCCCGGGGTGTTTCGCCGTGCTCGGGCGGGCGGGCGGTGTCCGGCGGCGCGTCAGCCGAGCTCGTCGAGCATGCGACGCTGCTCGTCGGTCAGGCCGTCCTTGAGTTCGCGGCGAGCGGATGCGTCCGCGCCCGGCGTGACCGAGGCATCCGTCGTCCCGCCAGACTTCGGCGCGCGCCCGAGCTTCGCCGAGGCGGAGTCATACACGCGTGCGGCGTGCTTCTCGACGCGGTCGTCGATCGCGTCGTAGATCGCCCAGGCGATCAGCAGGGCGATCGGCGGCACCACCCAACCCGAGAACCAGCCCTGGACGTGCACCGACGTGAGGAGCACGACCAGCACCCATACGATCACGGCCACGATCAACACGAGAACGTACTGCGTGAGCTTCTCGCCGACCTTCGTGCGCTGGTTCGCCGAGCGCGCCGCCATACCCTGGAACCACTTCGTGATCAGGGGCTTGATCCACAGCGTCGCCGCGGTGAGCACGATCGAGCCCCAGAACGCGGCCCAGCCGACCGACACCGAGGCGAGCAGCAACCCGATCAGCCAGAGCACGACGAGGTTGAACAGGTACAGCGAGACGAACCGCACGATCCACTTGCGCATGGGTCCAGCGTGCCTGGTCTCACGTTTCGGCGCCAGTGCGACACTTCCGCTGCGTCGATCGATGCAGCCGATGTCGCGATCCGTGGCCGAAGCGTGACTCGACCGGGATCCGGCCAGCGCGGGCGTTCAGCCCAGGCGCACCAGGGCCGTCACGTCGTCGCGCGGCAGTTCGTCCACCACCGCGGTGACCTCGAGCGAACGGAAGTCGACGCGCCCGCGCTGCGTGGTCAGGAACGCGGTGTCGGATGCGTCGCGCCCGGTCGCGATGCGCACCATGCTGCTGCGCGGGGCGAGCGTCGTGGCATCCACGACGTGCCAGGCTCCGTCGACATAGGCCTCTGCGACGGCGTGGAAGTCCATCGGGGCGAGGCCCGGGGCGTAGACCGACACGAGCCGGGCCGGCACGTTCCGGGCGCGCAGCAGGGCCACGCACAGGTGCGCGTAATCGCGGCACACCCCCTGGCGGGCGAGCAAGGTGCGCACCGCTCCGTCGGTCGGCAGGCTCGATCCGCTCACGTACCACAGGCGCGTGCCCACCCATGAGCTCACCGCGTCGAGCAGGTCGACGCCCTCGAGCCCCGGGAACTCCGCGGCCGCGGTCGGCGCGAGCGTGTCCGACTCGCAGTAGCGGCTCGGGCGCAGGTACCGGATCAGATCGGTCGGAACGAGCTGTTCCTCGGGCGTCCGTCCGAGGATCGTCGCCGTGTAGCTCGCCTCGAGATCGCCCGCGCCGACCTCGACACGGTGGAGGCGCGTGCCGTGCGAGTCGACGAGTTCTTCGGGCTCGATGGCGGCGCCGTTCACGCTCACGAGCAACCGCTCCGATGCCAGGTCGGCGCCCGCCGCGACCGCCATCGAGAAGATCAGCTCGGCCGGTTCGGTGACCGTGAGCGTCATGTGTGCGCCGACGTCTCGCTTCATTCGTCGATCATCGCAGCGCGGTGTGTCAACCGCGTGAACGGATGCCGGGGGTTGACGCTCCTCGCCGCTCCCTGTAGCGGGCCCGCGCCTCCCGGATCCGTCGCGTGGGCTGTGCCACACTGGCGCCGGAGGCGCACATGGTGGAGCACGTGACACGGCAGAACGAGGTCGGCCCCGAACACTCGGCCCGTCACAGGCCCCGGCACAGGTGGGTGCGGGTCCTGCTCTGGATAGGCATCCCGATCATCGCGATCCTGGTGGTGATCAGCATCGTCACGTCCGTCACGCCGTGGCCGTCGGCTATGGTCATCCGTTCGGTGTTCGAGCGCGGGGGAGCGGCCACGCTCGCCGAGATGGAGCCCTACGTTCCCGACACACCCCTGCGCGAGCTGCTCGATGTCGCATACGCCCCTGGCGGGTCCGATACGACGATGGATGTCTTCACCCCGGCCGCCGAGGGAGAGGTGCTGCCGACCGTGGTGTGGGTGCACGGCGGGGCGTGGATCTCGGGCTCGAAGGCCGACGTGGCGCCCTACCTGCGCATCCTCGCGAACGAGGGGTACACGACGATCGGCGTGAACTACACGCTCGGTCCCGAGGGCGCTTATCCGATCGCGATCACTCAGCTGAACGACGCACTGGCGTACATCGACGCGAATGCGCAGGAGTTGGGCGTCGACGCATCCCGTATCGTCCTCGCCGGGGACTCCGCGGGTGGACAGATCGCCAGCCAGCTCGCTGTGCTGATGACGAACCCGCGGTACGCCGCCATCATGGGCGTGGACCCGGCGCTGCAACCCGATCAGCTGGTCGGTGCGATCCTCAACTGCGGGGTGTACAGCCTGCCCGCGATGGCCGAGCTCGACGGCATCGCGGCGTGGGGGTTCAAGGTCGCGCTCTGGGCGTACACGGGCACGAAGAACTGGTCGGCGTCGTACGAGGGCGCGACGATGTCGACGATCGAGTGGGTCACCGACGACTTCCCGCCGACCTACATCTCGGGTGGCAACGGCGACGGGCTGACGTGGCTGCAGTCGATCCCGATGTCGCAGCGTCTGCGCGATGTCGGAGTGGATGTCACGGAGCTCTTCTGGCCCGCGCAGCACGTTCCCGCCCTGCCGCACGAATACCAGTTCCACCTGGATCTGCCCGAGGCGCGCGACGCGCTCGCCGCGACGATTGCGTACCTGGCGGACGTCACCCGCTGAGCGCGGCAACCGCTTCGCGTGTCAGGATGCGTAGAGACATCCGCGCCCGAAAGGACTCCCCATGGCATCCCTCCCTCCGCTTTCCGCACTGCGCCGCGTCGGTGGACTCACGGTCGCGGCGGGCACGTTGCTCGCGGTGGCGGGCTCGGGTGCCTGGCTCGCCGTGACGAAGCAGCTGCGCGCCGAGAAGATCTCGGTGCCCGGCAACGCGCCGATTCTGGCGGGCAAGCCCGTGCAAGACCCGGTCACCGCCTACGTCGAGGCTGTCGTGATCAAGGGCAACGCCGAGCGCGGCGCCGGGGGGCGGACGTTCGCCGACATCAGCGAGGCGCTCCGTCACGTCGAGAAGGGCAGCGACGAGGAGGGCAAGCTGCGCGGTCAGAGCGCGTCGCTCGCGACGGCGGCATCGCTGCGGACGGCGCTCATGACCTCCGTGCTCGCGTACGGGGTGAGCGCACTCGTGGCCGCGCTCGGCGCATTCTTCGTGATCGTCGGGTCGCAGCTGCGCCGCATCTCGTGACCTTGGCGTGGGAGAGTCGCGCCGGGGGCTGACCCGACGCGACCCGCGGATCAGCGCACCTGCGCGCTGATCACGCTCATCACCATCGTGTCGGCGAGTGTCGTGGTGTCCCCGACATCCCGTCCCTCGGCGACGTCGCGCAGCAGGCGCCGCATGATCTTGCCGGAGCGCGTCTTCGGCAGCTCGGCGACGATGTAGACGTCGCGCGGGCGCGCGATCGGCCCGATCTGCTCGCCGACCCAGGCCCTCAGTCCCTGCGCGAGGCCGTCGGGCGAGTGCTTGTCGAGGTAGCTCTGCTTGATGATCACGAACGCCACGACCGCCTGGCCGGTGGTCTCATCGGATGCCCCGACCACCGCGGCCTCGGCCGTTGCCTCGTGCGCGACGAGCGCCGACTCGATCTCGGCGGTCGACAGGCGGTGGCCCGAGACGTTCATCACGTCGTCGACCCGGCCGAGCAGCCAGATGTCGCCGTCATCGTCGAGTCGCGCGCCGTCTCCCGCGAAGTAGAAGCCCTGGTCGGCAAACTTTTCCCAATAGGTCTCGACGTAGCGATCAGGGTCGCCCCAGATGCCGCGCAGCATGCTCGGCCACGGCTCGGTCGCGACGAGCAGCCCGCCATTCCCGGTGCCGACGTGCTCGCCCGCGTCGTCGACCACATCGATCGTGATGCCCGGGATCGGCACCTGCGCGCTGCCCGGCTTCGTCGTCGTCACGGCGGGCAGCGCCGAGATCATGATCGCGCCCGTCTCGGTCTGCCACCACGTGTCGACGATCGGTGTCTTGTTCGCGCCGATCACCTCGCGGTACCACATCCACGCCTCGGGGTTGATGGGTTCGCCCACCGAACCGAGCACGCGCAGGCTCGACAGGTCGAACTTCTGCGGAATCGCGCGCCCGAGCTTCATGAACGAGCGGATGGCGGTGGGCGCGGTGTAGAAGATGGTCACGCCGTACTTTTCGATGATCTCCCACCAGCGGCCCGGGTGCGGGGTGTCGGGCGTGCCCTCGTAGATCACCTGCGTGGCGCCGTTGGCGAGGGGCCCGTACGCGACGTACGAGTGTCCGGTGATCCATCCGACGTCCGCGGTGCACCAGTAGACGTCGGTCTCTGGGCGCAGGTCGAAGACGTTCCGGTGCGTGAAGGCGGCCTGGGTGAGGTATCCGCCCGACGTGTGCAGGATGCCCTTCGGCTTACCCGTCGTCCCCGACGTATAGAGGATGAAGAGGGGGTTCTCGGCGGGGAAGGGCTGCGCCTCGTGATCAGCGGATGCTGCGGGCACCGCCTCGTGCCACCACACGTCGCGTCCCTCGGTCCACTCGACGTCGTTCTCGCCGCGACGCACCACGAGCACGTGCTCGACGCTCGCCTGCACGCCTGAGCCGTTGCGGTCGGCGAGTGCCATGTCGACGGCGGGCTTGAGGGGAGAGACCTTGCCCTTGCGGTAGCCGCCATCCGCGGTGATGACGACCTTCGCGCCCGCGTCGTCGATGCGCGAGCGCAGGCTGTCGGCCGAGAATCCACCGAAGATGACCGAGTGGATGGCGCCCAGGCGCGCGACGGCGAGCATCGACGCGACGGCCTCGGGGATCATCGGCAGGTAGATCGCGACCCGGTCTCCGGCCTCGACACCGAGTTCTTGCAGGACGTTGGCGGCGCGCTTGACCTCGTCCGTCAGCTCGGCGTATGTGATGCGGCGCTCGTCGCCGAGTTCGCCCTCCCAGTACAGGGCGATGCGCTCGCCGTTGCCGGCCTCGACGTGGCGGTCGAGGCAGTTGTACGCGACGTTCAGTTCGCCGTCATCGAACCACTTCGCGAAGGGCGGGTTCGACCAGTCCAGCGTGCGTGTGAACGGCTTCGACCAGTGCAGCAGATCGTGGGCCTGATCAGCCCAGAAACCCTCACGATCGTCGGCGGCACTCTCGTAGAGGGCCTGGGCGGGGCCTGCATCGGCGAAGCCCTCCGGCGGGGCGAAGTGTCGCGTCTCATTGTAGAGGTGGTCGATCTGGCTGGACATGGATGCGCGCTCCTTTGTGCGTGTCACCTGCGGCGCTCGGGGACGCCGGGGATCGTGTGTGCGAATTTACCGGCGACGTCCGCGGCGAGACTACCGCCGAAAGTCGGTGTCTCGCGTGCGGGGCGGCGCGGCACGTGCACGCAGATTGCGGCGTTCCTGAGAATTCCGACTGATATACCGCCTGATCTGCCCGAATCGGGTCGGTCGGGTCGAATTACATGCGTATGCTTTTCGCGGCCGAACATTCGATTCTGGCATCGCGGCGTCCCCTTGTGCGGACGTCGCACGGCGGCATCCCGTTCCCCCCACGGGATGCCGCCTTCTTCTTTTTCCTCTTCCGCGGACCTGCCATCCGCACGACCGCGGTGCAGACACGCGGCGGATCGGCCCCGTACGCCGATGTGTCGAATTTTGATCGTGCGGATGGCACGGGCCACGCGCCTGGTGCCGGTCCTCCCCAGGCGGTGGGCATGCGGCTGGTCCCCCGGAACGGCGTCTCTCTGGGGTGGGGGCGGTCCTGGTTTCCTAGCCTCGCTGCATGCCCCCTCCTCCGTTCGTGCCCGCGCCGCCGAGCACCGCCGCTCGCCAGCCGGTTCCGGGATCGGCTCCGACGGCGACGCCTCGCAGAGGAGCGGATGGCTTTGTGCCGGTTCTCAGGGATGGTGTTCCACAGGACCTGACCCCGGGGTTGCGAAGTCGGGCGGTCGGGAGATACGGCGCTGGGGCGTCCGGAGTGGGTGCCGGACCCAGCGCTGCCGGATTCAGCGCTGCCGGATTCAGCGCTGCCGAGGAATCCCGGCCATCCGAGCATCCGCCGCAACTCGCTCCGCTGGTGGCGTACCTCGACGATCCTCATGTGACGGATGTCTTCGTCAACGGCTCTCGCGGACTCTGGACCGATCGGGGTGCGGGGGCGATCCGCGACCCGCTGTGGCGTGCCGACGAGGATGCCGTGCGCGAACTCGCGCTTGCGTTGATCGGGCTCGGCGGGCGACACGTCGATGAGGCCAGCCCGTGCGTGGACGTGCGGTTGGCGTCCGGGATGCGCATTCACGCCGTTCTGCCGCCCATCTCGACGGCCGGGACGACGCTTTCGATCCGCATCCCGCGGGTCGTGCGGCCGACGCTCGACGATCTCGACGAGCGGGGGATGTTCCGCACTCGGCCTGGTTCTGCCGCGTGGCTCCGTTCGCTCGTCGCCGACCGTGTCAATGTGCTCGTCACCGGTGCCGCGGGCAGCGGCAAGACGACGCTGCTCGCAGCGCTGCTTTCCGCGGCTCCGGCATCCGAACGCATCGTGACGATCGAGGACGTCGCCGAACTGACGATCGCTCACCCGCACCACATCGCGTTGGAGGCTCGACAACCGAATCTCGAGGGTGCGGGCGGCATCGGGCTCGCCCGCCTCGTCCGCGAAGCACTGCGGATGCGTCCCGATCGGCTCGTGCTGGGGGAGTGTCGGGGTGATGAGGTGCGCGAGTTGCTCGCCGCGCTCAACACGGGTCACGACGGGGGTGCGGGTACCGTCCATGCCAGCGGATTGCGCGAAGTGCCGGCCCGGCTCGAGGCGCTCGGGGCGCTCGCGGGCCTCGATGATGCCGCCCTGGCCCGGCAGGCCGTCAGCGCGATCGGGGCCGTTGTGCACGTCGGTCGCGCAGAAGACGGCACCCGCACCCTGGTGGGCGCGGGGCACCTCAGTCTCGAGAACGGGCGGCTCGCGATCGTGGAGCAGGCGCCGTGGCGCTCGTGAGGCGTCGCGCCGCGGCCGAGCGGGACACGGGTCCCGCCGAGGTCGCCGAGGTCGCGCGTCGTGCGGCGGTCCTGCTGCAGGCGGGCGTCGCGCCGCTCGCCGTCTGGCAGTACCTGGCCGAGCGGGATGCCCCGGCAGCGGCCGTGCTCGCCGATCTCGACCGGGGAGTGCCCGTCGCGGCCGCAATCGCAGCTCGGGGGCAGTCGTGGCGCGAGCTGGCGGTCGCGTGGGCTGTGGCATCCGCGGTTGGTGCGGCGCTCGCCGAGGCGTTGCGTTCGTTCGCACTCGGCTTGCGGGACGCTGCCGAAGCGCGAGACGACGTGACCGTCGCCCTCGCTGAGCCCGCTGCGACGGCGCGACTGATGCTGTGGTTACCGGCGGTCGGGTTGCTGATGGGCGTCGCTCTCGGGTTCGACACCCTCGGCATCCTGTTCACCGATCCTCGGGGGATCGCGTGCCTCGTGGCCGGACTGGCGCTCGTCGTCGGTGCGCGAGTGTGGACGGTCCGCCTCATCGGGCGCGCGCGACCTGAGCCGGGTCTTCCGGGTCTCGACGCCGAGCTGTTCGCGATCGCTCTGAGCGGGGGGGCATCGATCGACGCTGCTGCGGTGCACATCGGCCGAGCGCGCGCGGCCGTGAACCCGGGCGGTGACGACGTGCAGGCGGACATCCCTCCGGCCGTGCAAGACGTGCTTGACCTATCGCGCGCGGCGGGCGTCCCCGCCGTCGAGCTGCTCCGCGCCGAGTCGGCGAGCGCGCGTCATCGCGCCCGCGTGGACGGCCGACTTCGTGCCTCGAAACTCGGGACCCGATTGCTGTTGCCCCTCGGGATCTGCACGCTCCCGTCCTTCCTCCTCCTCGCTGTCGCCCCGCTCGTGCTGTCGATTCTCGACACGACCGACCTGCCCGCGCTCTAGAGAAAGGACCCAGCCGCCCCACCGCGCCGCCCGCCCACCGCACGCACCCGCCCGCCCGCCCGCCCCACCGCACCACCGGCAGTTGTTGTCCGTTGCGGCTGCGGATGACGGCAACAAGTGCCAGGCGAACCCACCGTGTGTCCCGGATGACGGGGCCATTGTTCGAACCCACCACTTATAGAGAGGTACATCATGAAAGATCCCTTCAGCCCCCGCGCCGTTCGCGCCGCGCGCCGCCGCCTGCTCGACGACGAAACCGGAGCGGCTACAGCCGAATACGCGATTGCCACGATGGCTGCGGTCGCATTTGCGGGGTTGCTCGTCGTGATCATGCGCAGCGACGAGGTGCGCGGCATCCTGACCGATCTCGTCCGGCGTGCTCTGACGGTGGCGTGAGCGTGCGCTGTGGCCAGGACGGCGGGTCCCACGGTCATCGCTGCGACCGATGCAGCCGGGCTCCGCTCGATGACCGGGGCTCGGTCGCGGCCGAGTTCGCGGTGACCCTTCCCGCCGCTCTGCTCGTGATCGTCGTGGGCGTCGCCGCGCTGGCGGCGGGGTCGCAGACGGTGCGTTTGCAGGGAGCAGCGGCGGATGCTGCTCGCCTGATCGCGCGCGGAGAGCCAGAGCCCGCTGACGCCCTGGTCGGCCGCCTGGCCGGGGGCGCCGACCTGCAGATCGATGAGGGTGATCGGCTCGTCTGTGTGACACTCACGTCCCCGGTCGCGGTGCCCGGCCTCGCCGCGACGGGACTGGATGTCTCAGCCCGAGCCTGCGCCGCGGCGGGCGGACGATGATGCTCGGCACCGCGGCGGCCCGCCGCTGATGCCCCGCGCTGCGCTGGAGTGCTGCTGATGGCGGGCGCGATGCTCGTCGTCGGGTCCATGCTCGTCAGCGCGACCCTCACGGTCGGCCTCGCGGCGACGGGCGGCGCGGCCGTGGCCGCTCGCCGCGCGGCTGGGGCTGCCGACAACGCCGCGATCGCCGCGGCCGACACGGTGTCGGGCGCGCTGCCGGGTGAGCCGTGCGCACGCGCGGCGGAGGTGGCCGAGGCATCCGGTGCGCGCTTGGTCTCGTGCGACACCGAGGACCTCGACGCGATCGTGAGCGTCAGGGTGTCGTTCGCGGGCATGGCCGCGGTGGCACGTGCCCGGGCTGGACCGCCCCGGGACTCGGGCGTTCCCGAGTAGGCGGCGCGCCGCCCCGACCCGGCTCACAGTGTGCGGTGTGTATGGTGTGCATCGGAGAAAGGACCCCCGTGGCCACCAGCAAGAAGCTCGTCATCGTCGAGTCTCCGACGAAGATGAAGTCGATCCAGTCGTACCTCGGTGACGACTACGAAGTGTTGTCGTCTGTCGGACACATCCGTGATCTCGCCGACAAGAAGGACATCCCCGCCGACCTGAAGAAGACCTCGGTCGGTAAGTACTCGATCGACATCGAGAACGACTTCGCCCCCTTTTACGTCGAGAGCGACCGCGGCAAGAAGACCGTCGCCGAACTCAAGCGAGCGCTCAAGGGTGCCGACGAACTCCTGTTGGCCACTGATGAGGACCGCGAGGGCGAAGCCATCGCGTGGCACCTGCTCGAAACGCTCAAGCCGAAGGTCCCGGTCAAGCGCATGGTGTTCCACGAGATCACCAAAGACGCGATCCAGGCCGCCGTCGAGAAGACGCGCGAGCTCGACCACGACCTCGTCGACGCGCAAGAGACCCGCCGCATCCTCGACCGTCTGTACGGCTGGGACGTCTCGCCCGTGCTCTGGCGCAAGATCGGCTCCGGCAGCAACGGCGCCGCCCTCTCGGCCGGCCGCGTCCAGTCCGCCGCCACGCGCCTCGTCGTCGACCGCGAGCGCGAGCGCATCGCCTTCGTCGGCGCCAACTACTGGGACATCGAGGCTCAGGTAGAGAAGGATGCCTCCGCCTTCGGCGTCAAACTCGTCCGCATCGACGGCGCGGCCATCGCGCGCGGAACCGACTTCGATGACAAGGGTCAGCTGAAGAAGGCCGTGGTCGTGCTCGACGAGGCCGCGGCCCGCCAACTCGCAACCGACGTGCAGACGGCGGGGGAGGCATCCGTCACCCGCGTCGAGGCCAAGCCCGGTACGCGCAGCCCGTACGCCCCTTTCACGACCTCGACGATGCAGCAAGAGGCCGGCCGCAAGCTCTCGATGAGCGCGAAGCACGCCATGAGCGTCGCTCAGCGGCTGTACGAAAAGGGTTACATCACCTACATGCGAACCGACTCGGTGTCGCTGGGTACGCAGGCGATCCAGGCCGCGCGCGAGCAGGCCGTGCAGCTGTACGGCTCGGCGGCCGTGCCCCTCAACCCCCGCGTCTACAAGAGCAAGAGCAAGAACGCCCAAGAGGCGCACGAGGCGATCCGTCCTTCGGGCGAGCACTTCCGCACCCCTGCGTCGCTGAGTGGATCGCTCGATCGCGACGAACAGCGCCTGTACGACCTGATCTGGAAGCGCACCGTCGCGAGCCAGATGGCCGACGCCAAGTACGAGACCACCACCGTGACCCTCGAGGTCGCAGCGGGTGAGCGCCGCGTCGAGTTCACCGCATCCGGCACCGTTTACACCTTCAAGGGATTCCTCGAGGCATACGAAGAAGGCCGGGACGAGAAGCGCGGCGACGCCGACAAGGCCGACGACCAGTCGCTGCCGCAGGTCGCCGTCGGCGACGCGCTGCAGGTCACCGAGGTCGAGCCCAAGGGCCACCAGACCACCCCGAAGCCGCGCTACACCGAGGCATCCCTCGTCAAGGCGCTGGAGGAGAAGGGGATCGGGCGCCCGTCGACCTTCGCGAGCATCATCGACACGATCCTCGACCGCGGGTACGTCACCAAGCGCGGCCAGGCCCTCGTGCCGAGCTGGATCGCCTTCAGCGTCGTGCGGCTGCTGGAGGAGAACTTCCCCGACCTGATCGACTACGACTTCACGGCCGCACTCGAGGACGACCTCGACGCGATCGCCCGCGGCGAGCAGGGCCGGGTGTCGTGGCTGCGCGAGTTCTACTTCGGATCCGAGGATCACGCGGGGCTGCGCAACATCGTCGACAACCTCGGCGAGATCGATGCCCGCGAACTCAACTCGCGCCCGGTATCGGAGGGCGTGACGCTCCGCATCGGCAAGTACGGCCCCTACCTCGAGGTCGTCGACCCCGCCAACCCGGAGGCGGACCCGCGCCGCGTGAATGTGCCGGAGGATCTCGCGCCCGACGAACTCACCCCCGCCAAGGCGCAGGAGCTCATCGAGGCACCCGTCGCCGGGGATCGTGTGCTCGGCGAGCACCCCGAGACGCACAAGCTCATCGTCGTCAAGGACGGCCGCTACGGCCCCTACGTGCAGGAGCTCGAGCCCGAAGAACCCGCCGGCGTGGACGAGGCGACCGGCGAGATCGTCGACGCCCCCGCACCGAAGAAGCGCGGCGCGAAGAAAGAGGTCGCGCCCAAGCCCCGCACCGCCTCGCTGTTCAAGAGCATGTCGGTCGACACGATCGACCTCGAGACGGCCCTGCGCCTGCTCGAACTGCCCCGCACGGTCGGCACCGACCCCGAATCGGGCGAGGTCATCACGGCGCAGAACGGCCGGTACGGACCGTACCTGAAGAAGGGCACGGACTCGCGTTCGCTCGAGAACGAGCAGCAGATCTTCGACATCGACCTGCCCGGCGCGCTCGCCGTGTACGCCCTGCCGAAGTACGGCGCCCGCCGCCCGTCGAGTGCGCTCAAGGAATTCGAGGCGGACCCGGTCAGCGGCAAGCCGATCCGCATCCGCGACGGCCGCTTCGGCGCCTATGTGACCGACGGCGAGACGAACGCGACCATCCCGCGCGGTGAGAGCGTCGAAGACATCGACTTCGAACGTGCCGTGCAGATCCTCGCCGACAAGCGGGCGAAGGGTCCCGCGCCCAAGCGCACCGCTCGCAAGCCCGCCGCCCGCAAGGCGCCGGCCAAGAAGAAGTGATGACGGATGCCGGGGGCGCTGCGGTAACCCGGCGCCCGGGCCTGTGGGTCACGCTCGAGGGCGGCGACGGCGCCGGAAAGACGACGCAGGCCGCCCTGCTGCAGGAGTGGCTCGAGGCATCCGGTCGCAACGTCGTCCGCACGCGCGAGCCCGGCGGCACCGAGGTCGGTGTGCTGATCCGCGACATCGTGCTGCACCACCGGGGCGAGGTGGCGCCGCGCGCCGAGGCGCTGCTCTACGCGGCCGACCGTGCTCAGCACGTCCAGACGCTGGTGCTTCCGGCGCTCGAGCGCGGCGACGTGGTCGTGCAGGATCGCTACCTCGATTCATCCGTCGCGTATCAGGGCGCCGGACGAGTGCTCGACGCCACCGAGGTGCGGGACCTCTCGCTGTGGGCGACGGGCGGGCAACTGCCCGACGTGACGATTCTGCTCGACCTCGATCCGGCTGCCGCGCGAGCCCGACTCGACGCCGATGACAAGCCGTTCGATCGGCTCGAGGCCGAGCGCGAAGACTTTCACACCCGCGTACGCACCGCCTTCCTCGATCTGGCCTCGGCCGAGCCGGGGAGGTTCCTCGTGCTCGACGCGACCCTTACCGCCGACGAGCTCGCCGCGCGCGTGCGAGCCCGTATCGAACCCCTGCTGTAATCCACGGTCGGCAGGGCGTCGCGCCGGTGTGCGGCCCCGGCGCGGACAACATTCCGGAACATTCGGCCTCGGCGGGGCCGAACGGACCTCCGCGGAGCCGAATAGACAAGTCATCCGGAGTGTTGTGCGCCGATGGGATGCGTCGGACGCCGCGGCTAGTCTGGGGGAGTGCCCAGCCCCGTCCCCGCAGCCCTTCCCTGGGGCGCCGTCTGGGGTCAGGACGCCGCCGTCGCATCGCTGTCCGCCGCGGCGAGCGGTGATGCCGAGGGGATGACGCACGCCTGGCTGCTCACTGGCCCCCCGGGTTCGGGGCGCTCCACCCTCGCCTACGCGTTCGCCGCGGCGCTCATCGCGAACGACGAGCACGATCAGGGTGCGATGCGCCAGGTGCTCGCGGGCACACATCCAGACCTCACCGCGCTCCGCACCGAGCGTGTCATCATCACGATCGACGAGGCCCGCAAGCTCGTCGAGCGCGCTGCATATTCACCCTCGCTCGGGCGTCACCGCGTGATCGTCGTCGAGGACGCGGACCGGATGACCGAGCGCACCTCCAACGTCCTGCTCAAGTCGCTCGAAGAGCCGCCCGAGCGCACGGTGTGGATTCTGTGCGCGCCCAGCGAGGCCGACCTGCTGCCAACCATCCGCTCCCGCGTCCGGTCGGTGCGGCTGCGCGAGCCCGAGGTTGCGGACGTGGCGCGCCTCGTCGCCGAGCGCACCGGTGCATCGCCCGAGATCGCCGAGCAGGCCGCACGGCACGCGCAGCGGCACATCGGTATGGCCCAGCGCCTCGCCACGGACGAATCCGCCCGCGCGAGGCGCGAAGAGACGCTGCGTGCCGTGCTCGCGGTCCGCAACGTCGGGGACGTCGTGACGGTCGCCGCTCGTATCGTCGAGGTCGCGACCGACGATGCCAAGGCGCTCACGGCAGAGCGCGACGCGACCGAGCGTGCCGAATTCCTCCGCACGATCGGCGTCACGGAGGGCCAGGCGGTGCCGCCCGCGGTCCGCTCGCAGTTGAGTGCCCTCGACGAAGACCAGAAGCGTCGCGCCACGCGGAGCCTCCGAGATGGCATCGACCGCGTCCTCACCGACCTGCAGTCGATGTTCCGCGACATCGTCATGCTGCAGTTCGGCCGCGACACCGACCTCGTGAACGTCGAACTCGAGCCGGAACTGCGTGCCGCCGCATCCGCGTGGACGCCCCAACGAACGCTTGCGGTGCTGGATCAGCTGCAGGTGACCCGTCGTAACCTTGAACAGAATGCCGCGCCGGCTCTCGCCCTCGAGAGCATGCTCGTGACCGCGGCGACCGGAAGGATCTCGTGACCCGTACCGAACGCCGCGGCCCCGCACGTCTTGCGGGCCGCATCCTGCGTGCCTCGATCGCCCTGGTGGCGGCCTCCGTGATGTTGAGCGGATGCCTCTATGCGGCCATTCCCGAGGACGCGACCTCGTCCGCGCCCGCGATAGAAGACCCGACGACGCTCGACGGTTTCTACGAGCAGGAGGTCTCGTGGAGCGACTGCGGCGGCTTCGAGTGCGCGATGGTCGCGGCCCCGCTGGACTGGGAAGACCCTTCGGCCGGAACCATCGGGCTCTCGGTCATCCGCTCGGCCGCGACCGGGTCCGACCGGATCGGATCCCTCCTGACGAACCCCGGCGGCCCCGGTGCGAGCGGTGTCTCGCTCATCCGCGACTCGCTCGACTTCGCGGTCGGGTCCGCGCTGCAGGAGTCCTACGACATCATCGGTTTCGACCCGCGCGGGGTGGGGGAGTCGACGGCCGTGCGCTGCTTCGACGCCGCCGACATGGACGCCTACCTCTACGACCTGCCGGCAAACCCGCGAGGTTCGGCCGAGTGGGAGGCGGAGCTGACCGACCGGAACACCGCGTTCGCCGATGCCTGTGAGGACAACAGTCAGGGCATCCTGCCGTTCATCAACACGGTCAGCGCTGCGCGCGACATGGATCTGCTGCGCGCCGTGCTCGGCGACGACGAGCTGTACTACCTCGGGTATTCGTACGGTACCTTCCTCGGCGCGACGTATGCCGACCTGTACCCCGAGAACGTGGGGCGCATGGTGCTGGATGGGGCGATCGATCCGTCCATCTCGGGTCTCGAGGTCGGCACCGAGCAGGCGATCGGGTTCGAGAACGCGCTGCGGGCGTACATGGCGGACTGCCTGACGACGCAGGAATGCCCGTTCCGCGGGTCGGTGGATCAGGCGATGGCAGACCTCGGTGCGCTTCTGGCGAGTGTCGACCGCACGCCGCTTCCCGCCAGCGATGGGCGGGAGCTCGGCGCGGACAGCCTGGTGACGGCCATCGTCGCCGCCCTGTACTCGCAGGAGAGCTGGGGCTTCCTGACGCAGGCGCTCGACGAAGCGCTCCAGGGTGACCCCGAGACGGCCTTCCTGCTGGCTGACTTCTACAACGGTCGGGAGGGCGGTGTGTACACCGATAACTCTGCCGAGGCCTTCCGCGCCTACAACTGCATGGACTACCCGGTGGACGGCTCGCAGGCGGATCAGGATGCATCCAATGCCCGCATCGACGCTGAGGCCCCGACGATCGCGCCGTACTGGGAAGGCCCCGACCCGTGTGACGTGTGGCCGCACGAACCGACCGGAACGCGGGGACCGATCGCTGCGGCCGGTGCCGCGCCGATCCTGGTCGTGGGGACCACGGGTGACCCCGCGACCCCGTACGCCTGGTCGGTGGCCCTGGCCGAACAGCTCGAGTCCGGCACCTTGATCACGAACGTGGGCGAGGGGCACACGGGCTACAACAAGGGCAACGTGTGCGTTGACGACGCGGTCGAGGCGTACCTGATCGACGGCACCGTGCCACCGGACGGGCTCTGCGAGTAGCACCCGCGCCGCGCAGCCCGCGGGGTGCCGAGTGCGCCAAGTGTTGCCGAGTGCGCCACCTGTTCGCCGGGCGTCAGGGGTGCATTCGGTACTAACCGGCGCACTCGGCGTGGCAGGTCGAGGTGCGGTCGCGCGCGAGTTCACGGCGCGGCTCGGCAGCCTGTAAGATCGTTGCTTGTGCATCGCGCAAGCGGCGCGCGCCACCTTAGCTCAGACGGCAGAGCGATTCACTCGTAATGAATAGGTCAAGGGTTCGATTCCCTTAGGTGGCTCCACAAAACCCCAGGCCAACTCGCGGCAGCTTGGCGTCGCGAATCGCTCGCGGCCCGGAGGTGAACCAGTAGCCCGGTCATGACCTCCGGTCCGAGTCGGATCAGGATGTGCAGTCGGATCAGGCGGTCGACTCGCGCACCCGCAGAGTGACCTGCGGGCTGTGCTGCCGACGAGGCGGATCCTCGCCGGCGGCGGCCGCCAGAGCAAGGTCGGCGAAGTAACGGCCGAGCCCCTCGTCGTCGACGTGGACGGTCGAGAGAGACGGGACGAACACGCTGGAGATGGGAGCGTCGTCGTGCCCGATCACGGCGATGTCGCGGGGCACGGCGATTCCCTCGCGGAGGGCGGCGCCGACGACGAGGGCCGCGACGTCGTCGTTGTACGCGACGATGCCGGTAACCCCAGCCTGCCGCCAGCCGCTCACGATCTCGCGGACGTTCGCGGCGTCGACGGCGGCGTGCGGGACGTCCTCGATGCCGTGTTGTCGTGCGGTCGCGGCGGCGAGTTCGTATCGGGATGCCGCCAGTTCGGCGAGGCGCGGATCCGCTGACGCCGCGTAGGCCAGCCGTCGGCGCTGTCGCTCGACGAGGTGTTCGACCTGTAGGCGGGGGCCCTGGCTGAAGCTGAAGGGCTGCTCGTCGTCCTCGGTGGACTCGGTCGGCTGCGGGATGACGGCGCCCACGCCCGACGCGCGGATCTCGTCGAACAGCTCCTCGCCGAACGGGAGCATTCCCATCACGACGTCGGGCTGCAGGGTCTCCCAGAGCGGTCGTGCGTTTCCGCCCGGATGAGGTGTCATCGTCACGAGCGAGTAACCCGCTTGGTCGAGGGCCGCGGATGCTTCGTCGACATGGCGGCGCATGCTGTAGTCGATCGGCCAGTCGGGGAGCACGAGGAGGATGATCCTGTTGCGCCCGCTCGCGAGGGCCTGGGCGGCCAGGTGCGGGCGGTAGCCGAGTCGTCGCGCTGCGGCCAGGACCTTCTCTTGGGTCGCCTCTGAGATGGTCTGGCCCGGAGTCGAGTTCAGGACGAAGCCGACGGTGGCGCGAGAAACACCCACCTCACGGGCGATGTCCGCCGCGGTCACCCGTCGCTCTGCTGTCCTGTCCGACACGGATCCTCCGGGTTCATGGTATTGCTTCAGGGGCTGGTCTCTTGTCGGCCGACGGTGCCTCGCAAAATAACTTGCGCGTGCTAGTAGTCTCCGCTACTCTGCTGCAAGCTAGCTCGCGCTAGTAATCCTCTCGCAATTGTGACAATGGAGTCTTCTATGACGATGCACTCGGACGACGCTGCGGCCTTCCCGCTCGCGGCACCGCAATCCCTCCCCGCCGTTCCCGGTGCGCTCGACGAGGTCGTGATCGACCCGAGCGTCCCGCCGACGGGTCAGAAGGCCAGCGCGTCGTATATCTGGTTCCAGGTTCTCGGCCAGTTCGGTGTTTTCGTCGCCTTCATCACCCCGCTGGCGATCTCGTTGTCGATCCGACTGTCCGAGCTCGCGCCCGGCCGCGAAGAGTATCTGGGCTACATCGCCGGCTCGGGCGCGCTGGCCGTCATGCTGACCGCTCCGCTGTTCGGGGTCCTGAGCGACCGCACGCGCACTCGCTGGGGACGCCGTCGGCCCTTCATGGTCGCGGGGATGACGCTCGGCGTTCTCTCGCTCGTCGTCATGGCCCTCGCCCCGAATGTCTGGGTGCTGGGCGCGGGATGGATCCTGGCCCAGATCGGTTGGGGTCAGGTCTTCCAGAATCTGCAGACCTCGATGGCCGACAAGCTCTCCGAGACCCAGCGCGGCAAGGTGGCCGGTCTGGCCGGCTTCGCGACCCAGGTGGCTCCCGTTGTCGGTGTCGTGATCGCGGGCAGCTTCGCGGGTAACGCGCTCCTGCTGTTCCTTCTGCCCGGCCTGATCGGCGTCATCGCCGTCATCCTGTTCGTTCTGTTCACGCGTGAAGCGGACACGCGCGGTGCGCGCTTCGCCGACACGCTCTCGCTCGGCACGCTCTTCAGCAAGTACCTCTACAACCCGCGGACATACCCCGACTTCTCCTGGGTCTGGCTCGGGC
Source organism: Microbacterium sp. BR1 (assembly GCF_002812725.1). Lineage (GTDB taxonomy): Bacteria > Actinomycetota > Actinomycetes > Actinomycetales > Microbacteriaceae > Microbacterium. The sequence continues at coordinate 416,874 of NZ_NMUN01000002.1, forward strand.
GCTTCCTCTTCTACTTCGGTCTGACCCTCAACACCACGTTCACCGCATTCTTCTTCGCGTCGAGGCTCGGCGTGGACGTCGTCGAGGTCGCTCCGATCATCGCGTCGCTCGGCCTCTTCGGCATCCTCGCAACCACGGTCGGCGCGATCGGTGGCGGATTCCTTTCCGACAAGCTCCGCCGTCGTCGCCTGTTCGTGCTTGCCGGTGCCGTCCTGTTCGCGGCGGGCGCGATCGTGATGGCTTTCGCCGCCGACATCACCATGCTGTACGCGGGATCGCTCATCACGTCGGTCGGTATCGGAATGTTCGCCGCCGTCGACCAGGCGCTGATCCTCGACGTCCTGCCGGAAAAGGATACGAACGCGGGACGCTTCATGGGCATCATCGGCTTCGCCGTGTCGATCCCGCAGGCCGTCGCCCCGTTCATCGCCCCGGTGTTCCTTGCGGTCGGCGCGTCGGCGGTCGGTGACAAGAACTACACCCTGCTGTACATCGTCGCGGGGATTTTCACGGTCCTCGGCGGCCTGGTCGTGTTGAAGGTGCGCTCCGTCCGCTGAGGGCCGGCCGGTCCATCGGTCGACGATCAGCACCCCGAACATCCGCTCTCCGAGGAGTTTCATCGTGCCCATCGCCCCGTCCGCCGCGTTCATCACCCCCGTCACCTCGACGGGGGCGAGCGGCGAACCCGCCGCGTACCTGCGCCGCGAGTTCGCGGTCGCCGAGCAGCCCGTTCGCGCGACTCTGCGGGTGACGGCGCTCGGCCTCATCGAACCGCACCTGAACGGCGAGGTGGTCGGTGCCGAGGTCCTCGCGCCCGGGTGGACGTCGTACCGTCACCGGCTCGCGGTCAGCACGCACGATGTGACCGGGGGCATCGTCGTCGGCGGCAATGCCCTCGGCGCGGTGCTCGGCGAAGGCTGGGCGCTGGGCCGACTCGGCTGGGACGGTGTGCGCAATCACTTCGCGGACCGCCCGGCAGCATGGCTGCACCTCGAGCTCGAGTACGCCGACGGTTCGGTCGACGTGATCGCGACCGACACCGCCTTTCGGGCGGGCACCGGGGGCGTCGGGGTCAACAGCATCTACGACGGCGAAACCTACGACGCCCGGGTCGAGCCGACCGGGTGGGACACCTTCGGCTTCGACGACTCCGCCTGGGGCGACGTGGAGTCGTTCGACTGGTCGGCAGACACGCTGTTCGAGGCATCCGCTCCGCCGATCCGCCGCATCGACGCGCTCGTTCCCGTCGAGATTCTGAGCACGCCCGCCGGCCGCACCGTCGTCGACTTCGGGCAGAACGTCTCGGGTTGGGTGCGCATCTCGGTCGAGGGCCCGGCCGGTACCGAGATCACGCTCCGCCACGCCGAGGTGATGACGGGCGGTGAGCCCGACTACGAGACGATCCGGACCGCGCGGGCGACCGACCGCTACACGCTCGCCGGTGAGGGGCGCGAGACGTGGGAGCCGCGCTTCACGTTCCACGGATTCCGCTACGTGGAGGTCGAGGGATGGCCGGGCGTCCCCACGCCCGACGATTTCCAGGCCGTCGTCATCCACTCCGATATGACGCGCACCGGATGGCTCGAGACCTCGAATCCGTTGCTGAACAAGCTGCACTCCAACGCGGTCTGGTCGATGCGCGGAAACTTCGTGGGCGTTCCCACGGACTGTCCGCAGCGGGACGAGCGCCTCGGCTGGACGGGGGACATCAACGCCTTCACCCCGTCTGCCGCCTTCCTGTACGACGTGCGTGGGGTGCTCGGGTCGTGGCTGCAGGACCTCGCCGCGGAACAGCGCGAGAAGGGATTCGTGCCCTGGGTCGTGCCCGACGTCCTCTCGACGCCGTCCTCGCCGACCGCGCTCTGGAGCGATGTCGCGGTCAGCCTGCCGTGGGCCCTGTACCGCGAGTACGGCGACGAGCAGATCCTCGCCCATGCGTACGCGTCGATGACCACGTTCATCCGTCAGGTCGCCGCGTCGCTCGATGCGAACGGCCTCTGGAGCGGGGGCTTCCAGTTCGGGGACTGGCTCGACCCGGACGCGCCCGAGAACAATCCGGCCGGCGGGAAGACCGACCGGCACCTCGTCGCCGCCGCCTACCTCTGCCGGACGACCCGCGAGATGACCGAGACCGCACGCATCCTGGATCGATCCGACGATGCCGACGAGTTCGAGCGGCTCTCCGAACGTGTTCGGCGGGCATTCCTCGACGAGTACGTCACCGCCCGCGGCCGCGTCGTCAACGAGACGGCAACCGCCTACGCGCTCGCGATCGTCTTCGACATCCTCGACGATGCTCAGAAAAAGCACGCCGGTGACCGGCTGGCCGAGATCGTCGCGCAGGCCGCCTACCGGATCTCGACGGGCTTCGCGGGAACCCCGCTCGTCACCGACGCCCTCTCGTCGACGGGGCACCTCGACGCGGCGTACCTGATGCTGCTCGAGACGGGATGCCCGTCGTTCCTGTACCCGGTCACGATGGGCGCGACCACGATCTGGGAGCGGTGGGACTCGGTGCGTCCCGACGGCACCATCAACCCGTCGGGCATGACCTCCCTGAACCACTACGCGCTCGGCGCGGTCGTGGACTGGATGCATCGCACCATCGGGGGGCTGACCCTGCTCGAACCCGGGTACCGCCGCATGCGGATCGCCCCTCGGCCCGGCGGCGACCTGACCTCGGCGTCGCTGCGCCACGACACGGTGCACGGCCCGGTGCGCGTCGAGTGGGCGGTGGACTCCGGCTCGGCGCGGGTCACGGTCGAGATCCCGCGCGGCACGTCGGCTGAGGTCGTCCTGCCGCTGCACCCCGAGGGACTCACGGCGGAGGTGACGGATGCGGGGGAGCACTCGTGGACGTACGCGCTGCCGGATGGGCCCGCCCCGGTCGCCCTCAGCCTCGACTCGACCCTGCGCGAGGTTTCCGATGACCCCGCGGCATGGCGGCGATTCACCGACGTCTTCGGCACCCACTTTCCGGGGGTTCCCCTGGACGCCAAGGCGCCGGAGGCGGCCGCGATGACGATCGCGACGCTGCTCGAGTACATCCCCGGTGCCTCCGACGCCCTCCGGGCGGAACTCGAACGATCCCTCACGCAGACCGGAGCGGCCTCATGAATCCCGACCTCACCTCCCTGACCCTCGAGCAGAAGGCAGCGCTTCTCTCCGGGCGCGACTTCTGGAGCACGAAGGAGATCCCCGAGGCGGGCATCCCGTCCATCGTGCTGACGGACGGACCCCACGGCATCCGTCGTCAGACCGGCGGGTCCGACCACCTGGGCATCAACGCCGCCGAGCCGTCGACCTGTTTTCCGCCGGCCGTCGCCGTCGGCTCGAGCTGGGATCCCGAGATCGCGCGCCAGGTGGGCGCTGCCGTCGGCCGAGAGGCGCTGGCTTTCGGCGTTTCCGTCGTCCTGGGCCCCGGCGTCAACATCAAGCGGTCCCCCCTGTGCGGCCGGAACTTCGAGTACTACTCCGAAGACCCGCTGCTCTCGGGCGTGCTGGGCGCGGCTCACGTGGCGGCCATGCAAGAGGTCGGTCCCGGGGCATCCGTGAAGCACTTCGCCGCCAACAATCAGGAGCACGAGCGGATGCGGATCAGCTCCGACGTCGACGAGCGGACGCTGCGGGAGATATACCTGCCCGCTTTCGAGCGTGTCGTCACCGAGGCTCAACCGGCCACCGTGATGGCCTCGTACAACAAGATCAACGGCGTTTATGCGTCGCAGAATCCGTGGCTGCTCACAGACGTCCTGCGTACCGAGTGGGGCTTCGCGGGCGCGGTCGTCTCGGACTGGGGCGCCGTGAGCGATCGCGTGGCGGCAGTCGCGGCCGGTATGGACCTGGAGATGCCCGGCAGTGGCGGATCGACCGATCAGCAGATCGTCGACGCGGTGCGGAGCGGACGGCTGGATGAGAGCGTGTTGGACGAGGCCGTTCGCCGCGTCGTCCAGCTCGCGCGCCTGCCGCACACGGCGAGCGGCGAGCTGGATGTCGAGGGGCACCACGCCCTCGCCCGGACGCTCGCCGCGGACTCCATCGTCCTGCTGAAGAACGAGCAGGCCACACTCCCGCTCGGGGCGCCCTCCCGCATCGCTGTTGTCGGTGCTTTTGCGGTCGAACCGCGATTCCAGGGAGGCGGAAGCTCCCACATCAACGCGACGCGAACGGACGCCGCTCTCGACAGCATCCGCGAGCACGCCGGTGCCCGGGGGATCGGTGTGGAATACGCTCCGGGCTTCGTCCTGGCCGACGCGGAGGGCGCCGAGCAGCACCGCCGGGAAGCGGTCTCGGTCGCCTCGGGCGCGGGCGTCGCGATCGTGTTCGCCGGGCTCAGCGACCGCGAAGAGTCCGAGGGTTTCGACCGGACGACGCTCTCGTTGCCGGGTGCGCAGATCGCCGTGATTCGCGAGGTCGCGGCCGTCGCCGAGCGCACGGTCGTCGTGCTCTCCAACGGGGGCGTCGTATCGCTCGAGGGGTGGCACGACGAGGTCGACGCGATCGTGGAGGGTTGGTTACTCGGTCAGGCGGGCGGGTCGGCTATCGCCGACGTGCTCTTCGGCGTCGTGAATCCGTCGGGGCACCTCGCGGAAACCATCCCGCTGCGTCTGCAGGACAACCCGAGCTGGAACAACTTCCCGGGCGAGCAGGGTCACGTGCGCTACGGCGAGGGCGTGATGGTCGGGTACCGCCACTACGAGACCGCGGCCCAGCCGGTGCGTTACCCGTTCGGGTACGGGCTCAGCTACACCACGTTCGAGACCGGCGACCTGCGGGTCGAGACCACAGGGTCGGACACCGCCGCCGTGACGGTCACGGTCACGAACACGGGCGCTGTGGCGGGCAAGCACGTCGTTCAGCTCTATGTATCGACCACGGCCGGTCCGGTGCGCCGGGCGGCCCGCGAACTCCGCGCGTTCACGAAGGTCCGGCTCGAGCCGGGCGAGTCCCGCACGGTCGAGTTCGCTCTCGATCGGCGAGCGTTCGCGTACTGGGACATCGAGTCGGCCGGATGGGTCGTGCCCGCGGGCGACTACGCGATCCAGATCGGCGAGGACGTCTCGCGCATCGTTGCAGAACAGACGATCACGTTGGCCGGAGACATCCGCGTCCGTCCGCTGACCCTCGAGTCGGCGGTGGGCGAGTGGTTCGCGCATCCCGTCGTCGGTCCCGTTCTGATGCAGGGGCTGAGCGCGGGGATGACCGACGAACAGCGCAAGCACTCCGAGAAGAACCCGGACGAGCTGAAGATGGTGGAGTCCATGCCGATGCGGCAGTTCCTCGCCTTCACCGGCGGCGCCTTCCCGCCGGAGGCGCTGGAGCAGTTGATGCAGCTGAGCCGCGCCTCGGCGGTCGCCGTGTGAGCCGGGCACGATGCACCCGCGGTTGCGAAGTTCGAACGTGTGACGGACCGACGTCGCCGACGCCCGCCCGTCGCCATGCTCAGCCGAATACTTCGGGGTGCCGCGAGAGTTCGAGCCGGCTGCGGCGGATGTGTCGAGCGAGGACCTGTTCGGCTTCGTCGGCGTCACCGTTGCGGATCGCGTTGACGATGAGGTGATGGTCGTGGTGGACGCTGCGGTCCTCCTCGAGGTAGAACAGGCGCGTCGCGGCCCGCCGGTAGTGCTGCGTTCGATTCCAGAGGTTCATGACCGTCGGGCCGAGGACGGGTGTCTCGATCGCTTTCAGGCTTGACAGGTGGAAGTCGCGGTCGAGCTGAAGGAACCTCTCGACATCGGTGGATTGCTCCATGGAGCGCGCGAGGGCCTCGAGGTCGTCGCCCAGCGCGGACGTGATGTGGGGGACGTTCATGCGCAGAAGAAGCGGCTCGAGGCGTTCTCGCATCTGATACATCTCTTCGCACTCCGCCATCGTGATGCGCGAGATCCATGCTCCCGTGTTCGCGACGAGGTCGATCAACCCCTCGGCTTCGAGCGTGCGGAGAGCCTCGCGCACCGGCAGGCGACTTGCGCCGTGTTCTTCGGCGATTTCGTCGGGTCGCAGTCTCTCGCCGGGCACGTAGGCGCCAGCGAGGATCCTCTCGCGCAGACTGTCGGCGATGGCTGCGCCGGTTGCGCCGTGGCTCATGCGGCGGGCATCTTTCTCGGTCCTCATAGTTGCGGGTATGCCGGATGCCAGAGCAGGCGTGCGGACGAGTTTTTTTCGTATGCCTTTACCCGCGGGGAAGCTCACGAGTTCGAACTGGAGGCCCCAGGGGCTGCGGAAATAGATCCAGCGCTGCCCTTCGGCGGACTGCTTGCTCGCGGTGGGATTCCCCATGACGTCGACCCCCTTACTGCGAAGATACTCGACCGCCACGTCGAGGTCGTCGACGTAGAGGGCGATGTGGAACCCGCCGATATCACTGTTGCGCGGTTGCGGATTCTGCCCGTCGGCCGGTTCGTAGAGGAAGACCTCGAAGTTCGCCCCGTGACCGAGGCGGTAGAAGCGGATCTCGCTGATGACGGTGCGGGGGTGGACGCCGAGATGCGTGAGCATCCAGTCGTCGTCGCTCGACCGTTTGGCGCCGAGCCGATAGATCTCATCGCAGCCGAGCACATCGACGAGGAACGCGTGCGCCTCATCGAGGTCGGGCACGGTGAAGCCGATGTGATCCGTTCCCCGCAGGCCGGGTATGCCGTTGCCAACGCTCATCAGGACCTCCGTGTCATCATCTTCACATCCCCGCCCATCGTCGAATTGTATCCGATAGCAAGGAACTGTCCGCGATTTTGAGGATATGGCTGCTTCTTGTGCTTGCATTGGATCAAATCCTCCTCTAACCTGCACAGGTCGGGGATGTCCCGGGTCGTTCGAGGGAGTTGAGGCGAGGATGCCGAAGAAGAAGCGCCTACAAACCGGTGTGGACTGGTACGAGCTCACGACGACCCAGGCCGACTGGGATGCCGCTGGCCCGGCCCTGCTCGGCACGATGCTCGCGCAGATGCATCTGATCCGCGCGTTCGAAGAGACCGTGCTCGAGCTGGCGGGCGAAGGCTTGGTGCATGGCCCGGCGCACTCCAGCATCGGCCAAGAGGGCGGCGCGGTCGGGTCCATCGTCGGGCTGCGCTCCGCGGATGGCGTGAACGGCTCGCACCGAGGTCATCACCAGTTCCTGGCCAAGGCGCTGACCCACGTCTCGGGCGGTGTGATCGATCCCGCCGAGCCGGTCAACGACGTGATCCAAGAGGTGCTGCAACGCACGCTCGCCGAGATCCTCGGCCTCGCGCAGGGATACTGCCGCGGTCGCGGCGGATCCATGCACCTGCAGTGGTTCGAGGCAGGTGCGCTCGGAACGAACGCCATCGTCGGCGGCGGAGCGCCCATGGCAACCGGCAACGCCTGGGCCCAGAAGCACAGCGGCACGTCAGACCTCACCATCAACTATCTCGGCGACGGCGCCGCGCAGATCGGGTCCGTGCTCGAGTCGATGAATCTCGCCGCGGCCTGGAAGCTCCCCGTGTCGTTCTTTATCGAGAACAACCTCTACGCCGTGTCGACGCGCGCTGACGAGATTACGGCCGACACGCGCTTCTCGGTGCGTGGGCAGGGATTCGGTATCCCCTCGTGGCGCGTCGACGGCATGGACCCCCTCGCCGTCTACCTGGCGACGCAAGAGGCGGCCGCCGTAATGCGCTCGGGCGGTGGCCCGACGGTCATCGAGGCCGAGGTGTATCGGTTCTTCCATCAGAACGGTCCCTACCCGGGCAGCGCGTTCGGCTACCGCACCAAGGACGAAGAGGCGACATGGCGTGCGCGCGATCCTCTCGAGCTGGTGGCGAAACGGATGCGTGAGCGCGGGCTGATCGACGATGCACAGGTGGCGGACCTGCGCACCCGCGTCCAGTCCGCGATGTCCGACGCCGTCGGTGAGCTGCTGCAGCCCGACCCGGACAACGCCGGCAAACGCCGCATCAAGCCCGAGCTGTGGCCCGAGACGAGCTTCGTCAACGTGGGCGTCCGGGGCGACGGCCAGGAGCTTGCCAGCCTGACGACCCTCGGCGCGGTTGGAGAGACCCGCGCGCTGAAGTTCGTCGACGCGGTGGCCCAGGTGATGGATCGCCGCATGGATGTCGACCCGCGGATCGTGGTGATGGGCGAAGACGTCCACCGCCTGAACGGCGGCACCAACGGCGCGACCAAGGGCCTGGCGAAGCGCTACGGCGACGAGCGCGTCCTGGGCACGCCCATCAGCGAGAACGCGTTCACCGGCCTCGCCGCGGGCCTCGCGCTCGACGGTCGCTTCCGACCGGTCGTCGAGTTCATGTACCCCGACTTCATGTGGGTGGCGGCCGACCAGGTGTTCAACCAGATCGGCAAGGCGCGCCACATGTTCGGCGGAGACAACCCCGTCCCGCTCGTCCTGCGCACCAAGGTCGCGATCGGCTCCGGCTACGGGTCGCAGCACCTGATGGATCCGGCGGGCATCTTCGCCACCAGCCCCGGCTGGCGCATCGTCGCCGCATCGAACGCGACGGACTACGTCGGTCTGATGAACGCCGCCCTCGCCCTCGAAGACCCGGTGCTCGTGATCGAGCACGTCGATCTGTACGGACGGGCAGACCAGGTGCCCGTCGGCGACCTCGACTACATCATTCCCCCGGGAAGCGCGGCCATCGTGCGCGAGGGCCGCGACGTCACGGTCATCAGCTACCTGTCGATGGTCCACGACGCCGCCGAGGCGATCGAGCAGACCGGCGTGGATGCCGAGCTCATCGACCTGCGCTGGCTCGACCGTGCCTCGATCGACTGGGACACGATCGGCAACAGCATCAAGAAGACGAACGCGGTGCTCATCGTCGAGCAGGGCGCGCAGGGCACGTCGTACGGCGCGTGGCTCTCGGACGAGATCCAGCGTCGGTTCTTCGACTGGCTTGATCAGCCGATCGCCCGCGTCACCGGGCAAGAGGCTTCCCCGAGCATTTCGAAGGTTCTCGAGCGGGCCGCGATCGCCCGCACGCCCGAGGTCGTCGCCGGTCTCGAGGCCGTGCGCGCAGGATTGGGAGGCTGATCATGGCTGACGTCATCCGGATGCCGGAGGTGTTGGCCGGCGCGACCGAGGCCGCGATCCAGACCTGGCTCGTCTCGGCGGGAAGTTCCGTCACGGTGGGCCAGCCGCTGGCCGAGATCGAAACCGACAAGGCGATCGTGGAGTTCTCTGCCGAACAGGCCGGCACGGTCGGTCGTGTCCTCGTCGCCGAGGGCGACAGCGTGTTGGTGGGCGAGCCGATCATCGTGCTGCTGGCCGACGGCGAGGGCGAGACTGCCATCGCGCTCGCGCTCGCCGCGGCGGGCGTCACTGCCGGAGCTGCCGCTTCCGCCGAACCCGAACCCGAGCCTGAGCCCGCCGCACAGACGGCCGCCCCGGTGGAAGAGAACGACGCGACGGCTGCTCAGGCAGCCGAGGCGCCGACACCGACGCCCGTGGACCCGAGTGACGCGACAGCACCTGACTCGGGCCGTCGCCTGTTTGCCAGCCCCCTCGTGCGCCGCCTTGCCGCCGATGCAGGCGTCGAGATTACGGATGTGAGGGGGAGTGGGCCGCACGGACGTATCGTTCGCCGCGATCTCGAACGCCACCTCGCTGCAGCACCCGTGACGGCACCCGCCGCAGCACCCGCCGCAGCGCCCGCAGCGCAGCCGACGGCGGCTCCGGCCACCACACCGACTCCCGCCGCATCCGCATCCACCGCGGGCGCGTCCTTCGTCGACGTTCCCCTCGATCGCATGCGCAAGGCGATCGCCCGGCGCCTGACCGAGAGCAAGTCGACGGTGCCACACTTCTACCTCGTGGCCGACTGTCGCGTCGATGCGCTGCTCGAGCTGCGCCGGACGGCTAATGAGAGCGCGCCGCGCAAGATCTCGGTGAACGACTTCGTGCTGAAGGCCGTCGCCGCGGCCCTGGTCGAGGTTCCCGAGGCCAACGCGATCTGGAACGGTGACAGCATCCGTCACTTCTCGTCGGTCGACATCTCGGTCGCCGTCGCAACCGAGGGTGGGCTGACGACCCCCGTCCTTCGGGGCGTCGAGACCCAGTCCCTCAGCCAGGTCAGCGCAACCGTCGCCGAGATGGCCGGTCGCGCACGAGAGGGCCGCCTGAAGCAGAACGAACTCGAGGGGGGCAGCTTCTCGGTGTCGAACCTCGGAATGTTCGGAACGAGCGAGTTCTCGGCGATCCTCAATCCGCCCCAGTCCGGAATCCTCGCGGTGGGCGCCGCCCGGGCGGTGCCCGTCGTGGACGACGCGGGCCAGCTCGGCGTGGGCCAGGTCATGACCGTGACACTGTCGGCCGACCACCGGGTTCTGGACGGTGCCGTCGCTGCCACGTGGCTCGCCGCGTTCCAACGTCGGATCGAGAATCCGCTCACGATCCTCATCTGATCCGTCCGTCCCAGAAACCAGGAGACCATGGCTGTCATTCGCAGTATCAATCCGTCGTCGGGCGCCGAACTCGCCGCGTTCGAAGAGGACTCGGACGAGTTTGTCGAGAGTCGCATCGCGGCAGCATCCGCCGCGGTTCCCCTGCTCGCCGAGCTCGGTTTCGCGGGTCGCGCAGAGCGGATGCGTGCCGCCGCGGACCTCCTCGAGTCGGAGGCGGACGAGGTCGCGGCCGTCATCACCGCCGAGATGGGCAAGCCGATTGCGCAGGCTCGTGCCGAGGTCGCGAAGTCCGCCTATGCGATGCGCTTCTACGCGGACAACGCGGAGAAGTTCTTGACGGGCCGGGAGCTCGACGACCCGGCCGCGGTTTCTGCGTCGTCCGCGCGCACGAGCTTCGAGCCGATGGGTGTTGTGCTCGCCGTCATGCCCTGGAACTATCCGGTCTGGCAGGTCGTGCGCTTCGCGGCCCCCGCCCTGATGGCGGGAAACGCAGGCTTGCTCAAGCACGCGTCCAACGTTCCCCAGGTCGCCGTCTACATAGGCGAGCTCTTCGCGCGCGCCGACTTCCCGCAGGGCGCGTTCTCGACGCTCCTCATCGCGGCTCGACGAGTCGAGGCGGTCATCCGCGATCCGCGCATCGCTGCCGTCACGCTGACTGGCTCCGAGGCTGCGGGTCGCTCCGTGGGTGCGGCGGCGGGAAGCGTGCTGAAGAAGGCCGTGCTCGAACTCGGCGGTTCCGACCCGTTCATCGTCATGCCATCCGCACGGCTCGATGCCGCGGTCGAGACCGCGGTCAGGGCCCGGACGAGCAACAACGGCCAAGCGTGTATCAACGCCAAGCGCTTCATCATCCACGAAGACGTATATGACCAGTTCTCGGCGCTCTTCGCCGAGCGCATGGCGGCGCTCGTCATCGGTGACCCTGCCGATGATCTGACCGAGATCGGACCCCTCGCGACGGAGTCGGGGCTGCGTGAGCTCGAGGAGCTCGTGGAGGACGCTCGAGTCAAGGGGGCATCGGTCGTCACGGGCGGGCGCCGGAATGATGTCGCCGGGGGCTGGTATTACACCCCGACGGTCATCGCGGACATCACCACAGACATGCGCCTGTACGAGGAAGAAGCCTTCGGCCCCGTGGCCTCGATGTACAAGGTGGCATCCCTTGACGAGGCACTGTCGGTCGCCAACGACAGCCCGTTCGGGCTCGGGTCGGCGTTCTGGAGCACAGATGCCGACGAGATCGCCCGCGCGGAGCGCGGTCTAGAAAGCGGCGCGGTGTTCGTCAACGGCATGACGATCTCCTACCCGGAGCTGCCTTTCGGTGGCATCAAGCGCTCGGGCTTCGGGCGTGAACTCTCGGTCGAAGGTATTCGGGAGTTCTGCAATCTGAAGACCATCTGGGTCGCGTGAGCCCGGCTCAGCCCTGAGTACCCGCGCTGCGGCACGCATCCACGTACAACTGCCGCAGCGGGCGTGTGATGTGGGGTCCCACCGCGAGGAATGACGGCAGGTAGAGCGCGGGCTCGACGGGAAGCGTCACCATACCTTCGTAGGAGTGCTCCGCCTCGTATCCCTCGAAAACGGGGGTCCACATCGGCGTTCGGCTCGTGGCGAGTTCGGCGAACGTCGATTCGATTCCCGAGAAGGGGATGCCGGGGGTGAGGACACGACCCGAGCCGGCCAACGCTGCGTTCAGCAGGTCGTGCAAGGCCGGGTTGGCGGACCTCTCGACGATCGCGACGGGGGTCGCGGCTAGCTCGGGGAGGGTGGCGAAGGCACGTTCGGCCAACGGGTGGTGGTCGGGGAGGGCGGCCACGATCCTCTCGTCCCACACATGAGACGTCCACAGGGCGTCGCTCCTGATCTCGCCGCGGATGATGGCGGCGTCGAGCGAACCGTCCAGGAGCATCGTCGTTCGCCGGGCGGGAAATGGAGAACGGGGTGCGTTGGGAGCGGCTCGCGATGGGCCGCCAGGATGACGTGGACGCCCTGCTCGTGACCTATCAGCCGGGCGCCTCCAGCTCGCTCGAAGGCAAACTGATGCGCCACCCGGGGTCCGAGTATGCCTACATGCTCGAGGGTGAGCTCACCCTGCAGCTGGAGTTCGACACCTCGCCGGCTGCAGCGGAGGTTCCGGCGGCAACAACGCCGCGCCCGACGCCTCGGGCGAACTGTGCGCAGACGGCACGATCACGCTCGGCTCTGCCAAGGCGCTCAGCGGGGGGTTCGCGTTCTACGACACGGCTGGCTCGAACGCCGAAGAGCTCGCCGTCGAACAGATCAACGCCGAGGGCGGAATCAACGGCTGCGAAATCGAGCTCGTCACACAGGACACCAAATCCGACCCCGCCGTCGGCAGGCAGGTCGCCAGCGAGTTGATCGCCGCAGGCGCCGAGGTGCTCCTTCCGCCCAACCAAGGGGGCCTCGGCACGCCGGCTGCGTTGGTCGCCCAGAAAGAGGGAATCTTCAGCATGGCGGGGAGTTCCGAAGATGACTACGCGCCGGGCGTCGGAGCGCTCTTCGCCACCGGCGGGAGCATGGCGAGCCTCAACGGCAAGACCGCGGCGGCATTCGCGAAGGAGCAGGGGTACGACTCGGTCTACTACGTCACCAACGACGCCTATCCGTACTTCACCATCGTCGAGCGTCTCTTCCGCGAAGATGCGGGGGACGATATGGACGACCTGGGCAGCTCGGTCCTCAAGTCGGGTCAGACCGACTTCTCGGCGGTCATCAGCGATATCAAGCGCTCGGTCGGCGAAGCCGACAACCCGATGATCCTGCTCGCCACCCAGTACCCCGACGCACCAACGATGATCGCCCAGCTTCGAAAGGCTGGAGTCGAGACCCCCGTGGTGGGTAACGCGACGTGGGCGACGCGCAACATCGTCGACGCGCTGGACGGTCACACGGACAATGTCTTCTACACCGCCGGCGCCTACACCGAAGGCGAGGACGTCAGCGAAGCTGCTCAGGCGTACGTCGAGAAGTACAAGGAGAAGACGGGCACCTACCCGGAGAACCACCAGGCCGTCGAGTCGTACTGGTCGATGTGGGCACTGTTCGACGCGATCAAGACCGCGAACTCCACGGACGGAGCGGCCATCGAGAAGGCCCTGTTCGCTCAGAAAGACGTCGAACTGCCGATGCGCACGGTCTACGAGTGGAAGGACGGCCACATCCTCGGCAGCAACGTCGTCGTGGGATTCACGCCGGAGGGTGCTTTCGAGCAGGTTGGCTCGTACAACCTCACTGACGGGGAGTGATCGACGTTGTCCGCTGACGCCCACGCGGTCGTCTCGGCGCGGGGAGTGGGGATGTCGTTCGGGCGGCTCAAGGCCCTGTCGGGCGTCTCGATCGATCTCGCGCAGGGCGTCTGCACCGGCCTGATCGGTCCCAACGGGTCCGGCAAGAGCACCTTCGTGAACTGCCTGTCCGGCTTGCTACACGCCACAGAAGGATCGATCGCCTTTGAGGGCAAGGACGTCACGAGGTTCTCGATGCGGGCGCGGGCGCAAGCGGGGCTGGCCCGGAACTTTCAGAACCTCCGGTTGTTCGAGGATCTGACCGTTCGCGAGAACATCGCCATGTCTGCCCGGCTGGCCGGTGGCTGGCGCCGAGGCTCGGAAGCGATCGTCCAGGACATCGCCCGCACTTTCGGCCTCGAGCACGACGTGGACGCCCGCGTCGGTGACCTCTCTTGGGGTCACCGACGTCGGGTCGAACTCGCCAGGGTCCTCAACGGCGAGCCTCGGTACGTCCTGCTGGATGAGCCCGGGGCCGGTCTTGACCTGTCCGAACGGCAGCGACTGCCCGGGATTATCGCGGATCTTACGTCGCGCGGGGTCGGAACTCTGGTGGTCGACCACGACATGGCCCTCATCGCGCGGGTCTGCTCGCGGGTGCTCGTTCTTCGCCAGGGCCAATTGATTTTCGACGGAACCCCGGCCGCAGCGTTCAAGGACGCGCAAGTGCTGGAGTGCTATCTGGGAGAGCGACATGCCAGTGCTTGAAGCAACGGATCTGATTGCCGGCTACGGATCGGGAGACACCGTTCTCCACGGCGTGAGCCTGACTCTCGGCGCCGGACAGGTCACCGCGCTGACGGGCGTGAACGGCGCGGGAAAAACGACACTCGCATCCGCTGTGGCGGGGAGAGTCATCCCGTCTTCGGGAAAAGTTACCTTCCAGGGGGCGGACATCACGAAGATGCCCGTCCAGGAACGCTGTCGGCTCGGAATCGTGCTCTGCCCGCAGGGACGCGAGGTGTTCCCGAGCCTTTCGGCCGCCGAGAACGTCCGCATGGGCGCGCTCACGCGTCCCGCTTCGGCTCGCAAGGCTGCCGTGGAGGACGTATTCGAGCTGATCCCTGCGCTCGCGGCGTTTCGTAACAGCCGGGCGGGTTCGCTTTCGGGCGGCCAACAGCAGATCGTCGCGATCGGGCGCGCTCTCGCGGCCGCGCCGCAGGTGTTGATTGTGGACGAGCCGTCGATGGGTCTTGCGCCAGCAATCGTGGATTCGGTGTACGAGATCCTCGGTGCGCTCACAGAGAACGGTGTGTCGCTCCTGGTCATCGAGGAGTCACCTCTGCGGCTCGTGGACTTGGCCGACCACGTCGTTGTCATGCGCGGCGGTGAGATCGTCATGTCTGGGGGAGCGGAGATGCTCCAGGACGAACGGGTTCTCACCGCCGCGCTCCTTGGCGAGGAGGCGATGGCAGAGTGATTCAGTTCTTACAGGCCGTGTTCGACGGTCTCTCCCAGGGCGGGGTGTATGCCGTCCTCGCGGTCGGTGTTGCCGTCGTGAGCGCGGTCATGTCCTTCCCGAACTTCGCGCATGGCTGGCTCGTCATGTGGGCCGCATCGATCACGGTAAGCCTCACGGCAGCCATACCCCTCCTGCCGGCGCTCCTGATCGCGACGGCCATCGTCGTGGTGATCGCGGTGGTTGGAGGGCGGCTGACGTTCCTCGTTGGCAGTCCGGCCGGAAGCGAGGTCCTCATGCTGAAGTCGCTCGCTTTCGGACTCGTGCTGCAGGCGGCCGCGGTCCTGTTCTTCGGTGACGCACCGCGGCTTTACCCTGCCCCGGATTGGTTCGGCGGAGTGATAGTCCTCGGCGATCTGAGAATCAGCGCCGCGAGCCTGACGAGCCTGAGCGTCGCGCTGGTTGCACTTGGCGGGGTTCTCATCCTCCTGCGCGCGACAGATCTGGGCCTGAAGATGCGCGCGACGGCACAGAGTATGTCGACCGCCGCCCTGGTCGGCGTGCGCACCCGACGTGTCGTCACCACGGCTCTCGTGATCGCGGGCGTACTGGCCTGCATCGCATCCTTCCTCTGGTACGCAAAGGCTGGCAGCGTCACCCCCCGGTCTGGCCTCGAGATCACGATGGTTGCATTCGTTGCGCTCGTCCTCGGGGGGCTGCGCAACATCGGCGGCGCCGTGCTGGGCGGGCTGCTGCTCGGACTCGTGGACTCGTTCATGGCCGCATATCTGCCCAGTGACGTTCAGGGCCTCACGCGCGCCCTCACGTACACCCTGCTGATCGCGGTTTTGCTGCTGCGACCGGACGGACTCCTTCAACGCAAGGTGGTGCCCACGAAATGAGCAGATCACGAATGTTCTTCCCCGACAGGGTGCAGACCTCGCGGGGATACGCCAGCGCGGTCGGCGGGCCGACGGCAAATCTTCACTTCGTTTCGTTGGTT
>NZ_NMUN01000003.1 GCF_002812725.1 Microbacterium sp. BR1
CCTTCAAATGCTGAAAAGTCGCTCGCTTTTTCGGAACTCGTGCTGCAGGCGGCCGCGGTCCTGTTTTCTTTTCGGTGAACGCAACCGCGGCTTTTTTTTAAACCCCTTTGCCCCCGGAATTTTTTGGTTTTTCGGCGGAAGTGAATAAGTCCTCGGCGAATCTGAAGAAATCAGCGCCGCGAGCCTGACGAGCCTGAGCGTCGCGCTGGTTGCACTTGGCGGGGTTCTCATCCTCCTGCGCGCGACAGATCTGGGCCTGAAGATGCGCGCGACGGCACAGAGTATGTCGACCGCCGCCCTGGTCGGCGTGCGCACCCGACGTGTCGTCACCACGGCTCTCGTGATCGCGGGCGTACTGGCCTGCATCGCATCCTTCCTCTGGTACGCAAAGGCTGGCAGCGTCACCCCCCGGTCTGGCCTCGAGATCACGATGGTTGCATTCGTTGCGCTCGTCCTCGGGGGGCTGCGCAACATCGGCGGCGCCGTGCTGGGCGGGCTGCTGCTCGGACTCGTGGACTCGTTCATGGCCGCATATCTGCCCAGTGACGTTCAGGGCCTCACGCGCGCCCTCACGTACACCCTGCTGATCGCGGTTTTGCTGCTGCGACCGGACGGACTCCTTCAACGCAAGGTGGTGCCCACGAAATGAGCAGATCACGAATGTTCTTCCCCGACAGGGTGCAGACCTCGCGGGGATACGCCAGCGCGGTCGGCGGGCCGACGGCAATCTCACTCGTCGTGGTGGCAATCGCGTTTGCGATCGACGCCGCCACCGGCGGCACTTTCGAGGCCATCGTGGTCTCGGGTCTGGTCTTCGTCTGCCTGACGGTCTCGTTGCAGGTGATCATGGGCAACACGGGCCTGATCTTCTTCGGCCAGTTCGCTTTCGTCGCCGTCGGCGCCTATGTCTCCGGGGTTCTGACCGTCCCCGTGGCGTCGCGGACAAGTCTTCTGCCCGATCTGCCCGAGTGGCTCGCGGGTGTCGAGGTGAGCTTCGGGGTCAGCGTGCTCATGGGTGGACTCGCGGGCGCCGTGGTCGCGGCGATCGCGGGGCCGGTGCTCGTGCGGGTATCGGGACTTGCCGCCGCGGTCGTCAGCCTGGGGCTCATGTTCATCGTTTCCGATCTCTTGCGCGAGACGCCGGCGATCACGCGCGGGGCAATGGTCTTTCCGGGGGTGCCTTACGACACGACGATCCCGGTCGCCGGGCTCACCGTGGTCGCGATCACCCTCATCGGCACGGCATTCAAGTTCTCGCGGTGGGGCCTGGAGGCTCGCGGAGGGCGCGACGACGCCGTTGCCGCGGAGTCCTCCGGACTCTCGCCTACTCGGGTGCGTATGCCGGCTCTCCTGTTGGGAGGCCTCCTCTCCGGAGCCTCGGGGGCGGTGTGGGCGCACTACCTGACGGCATTCTCGCCGACGACTTTCAGCATCGACCCGGCGATCGTCGTCGTGATCATGGCCGTGATCGGCGGGGTGCGCAGCATCAGTGGAGCGATCGTCGGTGCGGCTATCGTCGCGATCTGGCAGGAGCTGGCGCGTCAGGTAGAGAGCGGGCTGTTCCTGTTCGGGTTGCAGCTGCCGCGCATGCCGGAGTTCGGGGCGCTGACGCTCGGAATCGGTCTGATCGTGGTCCTTGCGCTCCGACCGCAGGGGCTGTTCGGGTCGAACGAGTTCCAGGTATTGCGGCCGCGGGCGCGCGCGACGGGGGACGGTGACGGGCCGGAGGCGTCCAGCCCACCTGCGGCGGCGGCACCGCCGACCGTGGGCTGAGACACCCGGCGTCGAGTAGTTCGACAACAGCCGCCCGGAAGGGTGGTCCACATTGTGACAGGTCACGGAAACGAGGAACACATGAACAGACTCCGCATCGGTGTAATCGGCCTCGGTATGGTGGGGTCCGAACAGGTGGCGACGATCGCCCGTTCGGTCGCCCTGGGGGAGCTGGTAGCCGTCTCCGACTTTGACCTCGACCGGGCTCACGCGATCGCCGAAGGCCTACCCGGAGACGTACGGGTCGCGCGAAGCGCGGAAGAGCTGATCGCATCCGACGATGTGGATGCCGTCGCCATTGCCTCGAGCGCCGCGTCGCATCTGTCGTTGGTGCTGGCCTGTATCGAACATCGCAAACCGGTCTTCTGCGAGAAGCCGCTCGCGCTCACGGGTGCGGACTGCGAGCTGATCATCGATGCGGAGATCGCGGCGGGCCGGCGGTTCGTGCAGGTCGGGTTCATGCGCCGCTTCGATACGGCCTTCGTCGAGTTGAAAGCCGCTGTAGAGACAGGCGACCTCGGCGAAATCGTCGCGCTGCAGTACGTCCACCGCGCGGCGGACGTTCCGGAGTACTTCACCTCGGCGATGCACACGACCGAAGCCGTCGTGCACGAAGTAGATACGACCCGCTGGCTCGCTGACGACGAGATCGCCGAGGTCAGCGTCACGGGAACGGGAGGTCGTTCCGGTCTCGATGAGTGGCTGGACCCGCAGTTCTTCTCCTTCCGCACGGAGCGCGGCGCCATGGTGTACGCCGAGGTCTTCTTGCGCGCCGGTTACGGATACGAGATCGGCTGCGATGTCGTGGGACGTCAGGGCGTGGCGCGTTTGACCAACGCACCGGTGACCGCGGTCAGTCTGGACTTCCGGACGAGCGGGGTCCGTGAGAAGGACTTCACGGTGCGGTTCGGGGATGCGTATCGTCGCGAACTTACCGCCTGGGCAGAGGATGCACTGCACGGTGTCGTCACGGGACCGAACGCCTGGGATGGGTACGCCGCCGCCGCCGCGACGGATGCGTGCATCGAGGCTTTGCGGACCGGCTCGCCGACGGTGGTGAAGATGCGTGAGCGCCCGGCCTTGTACGGACAAGGCCCTTCGCGAGCCACATAACCGAGAGGATTCCTGTGTCCGAAGATCTCTCTGGAGCGATGTCGCGCGGACCGCGCACCCTGGCCGAGAAGGTCTGGGATGACCATGTCGTGGTCAAGGGTGATGACGGTGAGCCGGACCTGATCTACATCGACCTGCACCTGGTGCATGAGGTGACGAGCCCTCAGGCGTTCGATGGTCTGCGTGCTGAGGGTCGGCCGTTGCGGCGCTTGGATCTGACGATCGCGACGGAGGATCACAACACGCCGACGTTGGCGATCGACAAGCCGATCGCGGATCTGACGAGCCGGACCCAGATCGATACGTTGCGGCGCAACGCGGAGGAGTTCGGTGTGCGTCTGCACTCGCTCGGCGACACGGAGCAGGGGATCGTGCACGTCGTGGGCCCGCAGCTCGGCCTCACGATGCCGGGTATCACGGTCGTCTGCGGTGACTCGCACACGAGCACGCACGGGGCGTTCGGTGCAATGGCATTTGGTATCGGTACCAGCGAGATCGAGCACGTCATGGCGACGCAGACGCTGCCGCTCAAGCCCTTCAAGACCATGGCGATCACGGTCGAGGGCGAGTTGAAGCCCGGCGTGACGGCAAAAGACATCATCCTGGCGATCATCGCGAAGATCGGTGCGAACGGCGGGCAGGGCTACGCGCTCGAATACCGCGGCAGCGCCATCCGCTCCCTCTCGATGGAGGGCCGCATGACGATGTGCAACATGTCGATCGAGGGGGGCGCCCGCGCCGGCATGATCGCGCCCGACGAGACCACGTTCGCGTATGTCAAGGGCAAGCCGCACGCCCCGCAGGGTCAGGATTGGGAGGATGCGGTGGCCTACTGGCGCACGCTCCCGTCCGACGAGGGCGCGGTGTACGACGCCGAGGTGTTCCTCGATGCGAACGAGCTCGAACCGTTCGTGACGTGGGGGACGAACCCGGGTCAGGGTGTGTCGCTCAGTGACGTCGTGCCGGACCCGGCCGATATTGCCGACTCCAATGAGCGTGTGGCGGCCGAGCGGGCGCTGGAGTACATGGACTTGAAGGCGGGGACGCCGATGAAGGATGTCGCGGTCGATGCCGTTTTCATGGGCTCCTGCACGAACAGTCGCATAGAAGACCTGCGCGCCTTCGCCTCGATCATCCGGGGGCGCAAGAAGGCCGACGGCGTCCGCGTCATGGTGGTGCCGGGCTCGGCGCGGGTGCGGCTCGAGGCCGAGGCCGAGGGGCTCGACAAGATCATCACGGACTTCGGCGCCGAGTGGCGGTTCGCGGGCTGCTCCATGTGCCTGGGCATGAACCCGGACCAGCTCGCTCCGGGGGAGCGGTGCGCCTCGACCAGCAACCGCAACTTCGAAGGACGTCAGGGCGCGGGCGGACGCACGCACCTGGTCTCGCCTCTCGTCGCCGCGGCCACCGCCATCCGCGGCACGCTCTCGAGCCCGAGCGACCTCGAGGGCGACAGGAATCGCCGACCCCGACCTCGGCCCAACGCTACGACGCGCGAACCAGATCGCTGATTGCGAAGTCGGACGCGAAGCTCGGCATCCGCGGACGACCGCGCTGCCGCGAGCGCCGCTACTTCTCCTGCGCGACAGCGCGGCTCGCGCGTGCGGACTCCGGTGCCGGGTCGAGGATGAACCCGTTTGGAATCACCAGATCGTCGACGGTGACATCGCGGATCGAGGACTTGCCCAACCCGACGAGCGCTCGCTCGATCGTGCCGCGGAACGTTTCGAGGACCTCATATACACCGCGTTCCCCGTCGGCGGCGAGGCCGTAGAACCACGGCCGTCCGATCATCACGCTTGATGCACCGAGCGCGAGCGCCTTCAGCACATCGGTGCCCCGACGGACGCCGCTGTCCAATGTGACCTCCACCTGATCGCCGACCGCGCGGACGACCGAGGGAAGGAACCGCAGAGGCGAAGGAGTCGTGTCGAGGTTGTTGCCGCCGTGGTTGGAGACCCCGACGGCCGTCGCGCCCGCATCGACCGCTCGTCGCGCATCGTCGGCCGCCACCAGACCCTTCACCATGAACGGGCCGCCCCACAGCTCACGGAGCCAGGCGACGTCCTCCCACGTGGGGATGGCCGTGTCCATCCATTCGTAGAGGCCGCCGACCAGGGTCGGAACCGGACCTCCGCGTCGGCTCATGTTCGGAGCATTCAATCCCGGGATGACGCGACGCTTCGCGTAGCGCAGGAACCAGGACGGGTTGCCGATCGCCATCGGCGCGTATCTGAGGAGAGCGGCGAAGTTCAGGCGGTCCGGGTAGACCGGCGAGCCCCAGTCGCGAGGCTGGTAGGCGACACGTCCGCCGGACAGATCGAGCGTGAAGATCAGGCCCTTGACCCCGGCCTGCCGGAAGCGTTCTATGCGGTCCGCGACGACGTCGCGACCGCCCGACCAGTACACGTGTGCGAACGACTTCGAATTCTCACGCGTCACGTCCTCTATCGCGACGGACGCGAAGTTGCTCAGACCGATCGCGGTGCCGGCGCGCTGCGCTGCCCGTGCGACGCCGATCTCGGCGTCGGGGTGCATCGCCTGCGCCGCGGCGGGCGCGATCACCACCGGCAGGTCGATCGGCTGCCCCATGAATGTCGCCGACAGGTCGAGGCGCGTCGGGATCGCGGCGCCGATGCGGGGGATCATGCCGATCTCTTCGAAAGCGCGCAGATTCTCTTTCATCGTCGCGCCGCCGTCACTGCCGGCCTCGAGCGCGGTGTAGACATCGTGGGGCAACAACTTCTTGGCCCTGCGCTGAGCTTCGTCGACCGTCTCGATCGCCCTATGTGCGAACATGCCCATGACTTCTCCTCAATATCGTTATCCGCGAGCTCGTAGGGATGCTGGAGTGTGCGAGCCGGCTGTGTGGTGGGCGGGGAGCTGAATCGGTCGGGAACCGACTACGCCGAGTCGGCCGGGGTGAGCGCGATCACGCGTGCGGGGCTGCCGCTGCCGCCTTCGATACGCAATGGTGCGACGATCAACAGTGCCCCGGTCTCGGGCAGCCTGCTCAGGTTCTGAAGCGAGGTGATCCCGTACTTGTCGTGGCCGAGCAGGTGGTTGTGCATGGGAAACGGCGGGTCGAACTCACCGGCGCGACCGGCGTCGATACCGAGAGTGTCGGCACCGAAACCCGAGATGGGGCGTTCTTCTGCGAGCCACAGCGCGCACTCGCCCGAGACGCCGGGGCTGTGCGGTCCGTTCTCGTCGGCGTTCACGAAAGCCTCCTGGTCGTCGGAGTATCGGTCCCATCCGGTACGCAACAGCAGCCAGCTGCCGGGTTGCAACTGCCCGTGCCGTGCCTCCCACTCTTCGACATGATGCCGCTGGAGCAGGAAGTCGGGATCGGCGTCGACCTGTTCTCGCACGTCGATCACACAGGCCGGACCGATCAGGCGATCGAGGGGGATGCTCGCGACATCCCGGCCCTCTTTGCCGCTGAGCCAGTGGATCGGAGCATCAAGATGTGTCCCGGAGTGCTCGCCGGTGTGGATGTTGTTGTGATACCAGCCGGGCCCGTGCTCGTCGTACCGGCTCAGCTGCTCAAGGACGAAGCCGCTCTGACTCGCAAACGGGTCGGGCAGCGTCATGATCGGCGTGGATCCGCGGAGGGTGCTCGTCAGGTCGACGAGTTCCAGCCGGCTCGAGGCGATGCTCCTGAGCAGTTCGGCGATCAGGATGGGCGGGTCGACAGTCATTTCACTCCTGGGAGAGACGATGCGAAGGGGTTTTGAGGCCGGAGCGGCCAGCGAGCTTCCCGGCCGCCGGTGATGCCGGACGGGCGCAGGATCAGCACGACGACCAGGACGGCGGCCACCACGATGAGGCGGCTGCCGGCGGGCAGCGACACGATGACGCCCCCCATGTGCAGACCGCCCTCGAGCAGGCCGAGAACGTGATCGAGGGTGGAGATCAGAAGTGTTCCGACCACGGCTCCCCAGAGTGAGAGCATGCCTCCGATCACCAGCATCGCCATCGTGGTGAACGTGAAATCCAATGAGAACTGGGATGCCTGAACGACCCGGTTCGTCTGTGCCCACACGGCTCCGCCGATGGCTGCCAGTGCGCCCGAGAGGGCAAACGCGACAACGCGATGCAGGGTGATGCGGATGCCGGACCCGGGTGCGGCCACCACGCTCTCGCGAGATGCGCGAAGCATCCGTGCGCTCCGTGATCTTCCGTACGTCCAGGCGATCGTGATGACGACGAGGGTGATCAACAGCGTCGTCTGCAGGTCGAAGCTCTGGGGGATGCCTGTCATGGACTGACCTGACTTCGGCCCCACACTGCTCCAGTACGTGAGCACCTGGACGACGAGGCCGAGGAGGGCGAACGTGGCGATGCCCGCCTCCAGCCCGTGCAGTCGCATGAGAGCGAGACCGCTCACGAGGGCCAGCAGTCCGCCGACCGCTGCCGCGATCACCAGGGCGATGAGCGGCGCTACCGCAGCACCCGAGAGCCAGGGGAAGAGCTCGGGCATGACGGACGCCTTGACCACGGGGCTGATCGTCAGGAGCGACATCGTCCAGGCGCCGACGGCGACGAAAGCGATGTGGCCGAAGGAGAGAACGCCGCTGTTGCCGATGAACGTCCACATTCCCACGACGATCATCAGGTTTGCCAGGGCGTAGCTCAGGTCGATCGCGGCCGACTGCGAGACGGAGCTCGCGAACGCGGAGAACAACCAGACGACGACGAGGGGCACGACGAGTGTCCACAGATCCACGGCGGGGGACGGCACGACCCAGCGGGGCATCCAGCTACGAGCAGGTTGGGCGATGGTCATGCGCGCTCCTTGAGAGTACGGCCGGCGAAGACGCCGTTCGGGACGATCACGAGCACGACGATGACGAGCAGATATACGAACGCCGTCCGGAAATCGTTGAGCCCGCCCGGGAGCCAGGCGGTGAAGAGTGAGAGAACGAAGCCCACGGCGAACCCACCGACGACCGCGCCACCGAGGCGGTTCAGGCCGCCGATGACGGCGCCGATGAGACCGAACAGCGTGGCCTGGACGCCGAAAGTCGGGTCGACGGCACCGGATCGCGCGGTCAGGACGAAGGCAACGGCGGCGGCGAGTACCCCGCTGATGACGAAGGTGAGGGAGATGACGACCCCGGATCGGATGCCGAGGATGCGCGCGATCCGGAAATCGGCTGCTGCGGCCTGCACCTGCAGCCCGACGCGCGTCTGCGACAGGAAGAGCCCCACCCCCACCAGCAGGCAGACGGCCAGAACGACGGCGACGACCGCCAGCAGGTTGATCCGCAGACCGCCGATCGTCACCGAGGTGGTCAGGGCTGGAGCGACGGATGCCGTTCGGACGTTCGTGCCGAAGATGCCGTCATATGTCCGCTGCAGCAGGATGCTCAGGCCGAAACTCGCGATGAGGAGAGTCGCCGGCGACTGTGAGCGCATCCACCGGAAAACAGCAGCATCCATCAGGAGAGATAGTGCGACGGCGACGACCACCGAGGCGACCAGCGCCAGCGGCCACGAGAAGGGCCAGATGAGGATCAGAGCGTAGGCCGACCCGGTGATGATCTCGCCGATGGCGAAGTTCGCCAGTCGCAGCACGCCGAAGACCAAACCGATGGCGAGGGCCGCGAGCGCGTAGACGGCTCCCGCGGAGACGGCGTCGAAAAGTGATTGCAGGAGGGGCATCATGATCCCAGGTAGGCCTTCATCAGGAGGGCGGAGTCGGCCGCGTCGGCGGGAGCCAGGTCCATCACGATCCGCCCGTCGTTCAACACATACGTGCGATCGGCGGCCGCGACCGTTTGCTGTGCTCGCTGTTCGACGAGGAGCACCGCCGTGCCGCGCTCGCGGATGCGCGCGATGGCTGCGAAGACTGTGTCGACGACGGTCGGTGACAGTCCGAGAGAGGGTTCGTCGAGTGCGAGGAGAATCGGGTTCGCCAACAGGGCACGGCCGATCGCGAGCTGCTGCTGTTGACCGCCGGAGAGGAGCCCCGCGGGGCGATTCGCGAACTCATCGAGGATGGGAAACAGCTCGATCACCCATTTCAGGTCTTCTTCCAGGCCGCGGGGATCGCGCCGGGCCGTGGAGCCGAGACGCAGATTGTCGCGCACCGAGAGTCGCCCGAAGATGTGGTGTCCCTCGGGCACGAGGGCCAGTCCTGTTCGCGCCACGCGCTCGGGTGGCATGCGACGTAGGTCGACGCCGCCGAGGCTGGTCTCGGAGGAATCCGAGCGCACGGCGTTGACGATGCCGAGCAGGGTCGAGGACTTTCCGGCGCCGTTGGGTCCGATGATCCCGACGAGCTCGCCGGCATCGATGTGGAAGCTCACGCCCGACACGGCGGGCACGCCGCGATACGAGACCCGAAGGTCTGAGACGGTAAGGATCCGCGGCGATTCAGTCGACACCATGCTCGGCTCCTTCGGCGATCTGCTGTGCGGCGTTGCCCAGGTACGACGCTGCGAGGCGGGGGTCGGTGCGCACCGAGTCGGGTGAACCGTCCATGACGTTCAGTCCGGCGCCGAGGACGAAGATGTGGTCACAGCTTCCGAAGATGAGTGGCATGTTGTGGTCGATCAGCAGCACGCCGAGTCCGCGAGTCGCGAGGGCGCGCATCGTGTCCCTGAAGTGCTCGGCCTCGCCATCGTTCAGTCCGGCCGCGGGTTCGTCGAAAAGCACCCAGTTCGGTCGTGTCGCCAGCGCCCTGGCCACGCCGAGACGTCGTTCCACCCCGTGCGGCAGGTGGTCGGCGTCATGCATCGCCCATTCTTCGAGCTGCAGTTCCGCGAGGAGTGCCAGCGCGAGTGAGCGTCCCTCTCGTCGCGAGAGTCCACAGGCCAGGGCGGCGACCGTCACGTTCTCGAGGACGGTCAGCCGCGGGTAGAGGTGACCGTGTTGGAACGTGCGGGCGATACCTCGGCGAGTGCGCCGCTCGGCGCTCTCGCGGGGCAGCTCGCCGCCGTCGATGAAGACCCCGCCGCCGTTCGGACGGTCGTACCCGCTCAGGATGTTGACGAGAGTCGACTTGCCGGCACCGTTGGCTCCGATCAGGCCCGTGACTCGCCCGAGTGGGACATCGATCGTGACGTTCTGGAGCGCCTTCACCCCGCGGTATGAGCGTGTGATCCCATGCCCCTGGAGCAGGCCGCCTCCGCGGCCTGCTCCAGGGGCGAGACGATCAGTCACCGAGGATGACCTTCTCGGGTGCGCGTCGCTCGACGAACTTCAGGGCGCCGTCTTCGACCACCAGGACGCGCTGGGGGCGGTCGACGTTCACGTGGAGTTCCGGCGTGAAGGTCGTCGGGCCAGCCAGCAACTCGAGGCCGTCGAAAGTCAGGAACGCGTCCGCGAGCGCTTTTCCGTCCCAGCTCTGAGCGACCTCGTGCGCCGTGACGATGGCGTCGAGCGTGGAAGGACCGGTCACGAAGCTCCCCACGGTGGGGCGTGCGCCGTAGGTCTGCTCGTAGACCGTCGCGAGATCGTTGACCGCGGGGTCGGGGTCGTCTCCGGCGGTGGAAGCGAAGGTCACCACGTAGTAGTCCGTCAGGCCCGGGATGGAGTCGAGCCAGAATGTTCCGTCCATGCCGAAGCCCGAGACGATCGGGGCCGCGATGCCGCCGTCGCGCAGGTCTTTCGCGACCTGTGCGCCGCCCGGGCTATAGCCGCAGTTGAAGATCACGTCGGGGGCCGGGCCGGCGGCGATGCTCGAGACGGCCTCGCTGATGTTCTCGCCCTGGACGTAGTCGTAGCCCGCGATCTCGGTGCCGCCCAGCTCGAGGAACCGCTCGCGCGCGATGGCGCACTGGCTCTGGGTGTACTTCAGCGATGTGTCGGTCAGGAAGACGGCGTTCGTCCAGCTCTTGCTGTCAGCGAACTCCGCCATCACGCTGGCTTCTCCGGGTGTGGCGTTGCCCAACGAGAACCCGATGTCCAGTCCGCCCCGGGGGCCGTAGATCGTGTCGCCGACACAGGGGGAGACGTTCAGAACTCCGGCCTGCTCCGCCACGAGCGCCGCCGGGCTTGAGATGTCGTAGTCGCAGGTCACGATGATCGCCTTCGCGCCGGCATCGATGAGGGTCTGTGCGGACGGCGCGTACTTCTCGAGATCCGAACCCGTGTCGATCACCCGCAGCTCGACGGGGGTGCCGTCGATTCCGCCGGCTCCGTTGAGCTCATCGATCGCGATGCGGAGTGAGTTCAACGCCGGGGTGTCGAACGGGGACATGAAGCCTGTCTCGGCCATCACGGCGCCGAGGAGGATGGTGTCCGAGGTCGCCGTGCTGTTGTCGGTGGATGGCGCAGCCGTACTGACGCAGCCGGTCAGCGCGATGGCGCTGACCGCTACGAGTGCGGCCGCTCTGAGTGACGTGCTCATGGTGTCGTCCTTGCTGTTGGTGTGTGTGAAGGGCAGGCGGCGACGCGATGTGATTCTCACGAGCGACTCTGCAGGTGCAATATTCGGGTCACTTCGTATACGAAGTTGCGTCACTGTATCGCCGGCACCGACCGCCAGGCAAGATGTTTTTTCGGCGGTGCGTCGATGAATGGCTCGGGCTGGATACGATCGGGGTCGATCGATCGAGGAGGGGGCCGATGCCTGAAGAGACGATTCTGCGGGGCCCCGCCCTGGTGGATGCCGTTCGCGACATGATCATCAGGGGCGAGCTCGCCCCGGGATCGCGGGTGACAGAACCCGCGCTGGCATCGGCGTTCAATGTGTCTCGTGTGCCCATTCGCGAGGCTGTGCGAGCGCTGGCCGCGGAGGGATTCGTCGAGCTGCGCCATTTCGGTTCCCCGACCGTCATGAATCTGACCGAACGGGTCGTGCACGAGGTTCGAACGGCGCGGGCGGTGCTCGAGCCGCACGCCACCCGGCTCGCCGCCACCCAGCGCTCCGATGCCGATCTTGCTGCGATCAGGGAGATCCTGGACGAGGGTGACCGCGCCATCGATCTCGGGCAGATGGACAGGCTTCACCGACTGAACTCGCGCTTCCACGATGCCGTCGCATCGGCGAGCGGCAACAGCGTGCTCGGTGGGTTCGTGCACCAGCTGTCTGCGCGTTCGGAATGGATCAACACGGCTTCCATCCCGGTCGACAACCGGTTCTTCTGGCGTGACCATCGCGACATCTACGACGCGATCGAGGCGCGTGATGCCGATCGCGCGGAAAGTCTCATGGCCGAGCACGTGCGGCGTGCCGCGACGCAGCCTGGTGCGCACGACACGGGTGGTGACGACGGCTTCACGACCCACTGATCGCCGAGGCGTGCACGGAGCACGTTTCGTATACGATATGGTCTCGGGATAGTTCCCGCTTTCAGCCGGTGGCCGCTTGTCGGCACTCCAGAAGGACCGTGTCATGCAATTCACCACTCGCCCCGAGATCGTGGGCTCGTTCGGCGCGGTCGCGTCCACGCACTGGCTCGCGTCGAGTTCGGGGATGGCTGTCCTCGAAGAGGGCGGCAACGCGTTTGATGCCGCCGTCGCCGCGGGACTCGTGCTGCACGTCGTCGAACCGCACCTGAACGGCCTCGGCGGCGACACACCCATCATGGGTTTTGATGTCGCCGGGGGAGAGCCCTGGGTCTTGTGCGGGCAGGGACCGGCGCCCGCCGCCGCCACCGCAGCGGCCTATGCCGATCTGGGGCTGGGCGCCATTCCCGGAACGGGTCATCTCGCTGCCGTCGTGCCCGGATCGTTCGGCGCCTGGATGAGCATGCTCGAGCGCCACGGCACGCTGTCGCTGGAGAGGGTGACCCGCTTCGCGATCGAGTACGCGCGCCACGGGTACCCCCTGGTCCCCGACGCGACCGTCGCGATTGCTTCGGTGGCTTCGCTCTTGTCGGAGCACTGGACCACGTCGGCCGAGATCTATTTGCCGGGCGGCACGCAACCGGTGCCGCGGGCTCGTTTCCGCAATCCGCTCCTGGCCGACACCCTGGAGCGGATCGTGGTGAATGCGAACGCCGACGGAGGCAGTCGAGAGGCCGTGATCGCGCGCGCACGGGACGAGTTCTACCGCGGCTTCGTCGCCGACGCGATCGACGCGTGGATGCGCCAACCCGTCCGCGATTCGACCGGCTCCGACCACGCGGGGTTGCTCACCGGCGCAGACATGGCGGAATGGGAGCCCACCTGGGAGCGCCCGACGACGATCGAGTTCGGCGGTGTGACCGTGGCGAAGACGGGGCCGTGGGGTCAGGGGCCCGTCCTATTGCAGCAACTTGCGATGCTCGCCCATCAAGACATCGGCGCACCCGGTTCGGCGCAGATGATCCATGCCGTGACCGAGACCGCCAAGCTCGCGTTCGCCGATCGCGAGGCCTTCTACGGCGATCCGAACTTCGTCGACGTCCCGCTCGACGCGCTCCTCGCCGACGACTACGCCCGCAGCCGCGCACAGCTCGTGAGCGAGGAGTCATCGGGCGAATTGCGCCCCGGGTCGCCGGGCGGGCACGAACCGCACCTGTCCAGATCCATCTTCGACGCGCCGATCGATGCGGCCGCGGGTACGGGTGAGCCGACGCTCGCGAGCATGGGGGTGGTCCGCGGCGACACCTGCCACCTCGACGTCGTCGATCGTTGGGGAAACATGGTGGCCGCGACTCCGAGCGGGGGGTGGCTGCAGAGCTCACCGGCCATTCCGGGGCTCGGCTTCTCGTTGCCGACCCGAGCGCAGATGTTCTGGCTCGAGCAGGGACTGCCGAACTCGATCGCGCCGCGCAAGCGACCGCGCACGACCCTGAGTCCCGGCATGTTGCTGCGTGACGGTGCCCCCTATCTGGCATTCGGGACGCCGGGCGGAGATCAGCAGGACCAGTGGACCGTAACCTTCCTCCTGAACCTGCTCTCGCACGGCATGAATCTGCAGGAATCGATCGACGCGGCTACATGGCACTCCACGCATATGCCCTCGTCCTTCTTCCCGCGCAGTTTCCAACCGCGGGGCGTCGTCGTCGAGCAGACTGTGGGAGACGCGGCGCTCGACGAGCTGCGCGATCGCGGTCATGATGTCGTCGTGGCTCCCGCGTGGAGTCTCGGCAGACTGAGCGCCGCGGGATTCCGCGACGACGGGATGGTCATTGCTGCAGCCAACGCGCGCGGTATGCAGGGCTACGCCGTCGGGCGCTGAGCTGACCCCGCCCGCAGAGCAATCGACAGGATGTATCCCGTGCTCAACCAACTTCGATCCGCTCCTGAGCGCCTGCATCTGGCGCTCATGCTGGCTCTCACCTTCTCGACCGGCATCGTCGACGCGGTCGGTTATCTCGGCCTCGACAAAGTCTTCGCGGGCAACATGACGGGGAACGTCGTCATCCTCGGCATGGCGCTCGCGGGCGCCGATGACCTGCCCTGGATCGGCCCCCTGCTCGCTCTGTTCGCCTTCATGTTCGGCGCCGTGGTCGGGGGACGGGTGCTCCGTCCGGTCGCGGCGGGTTGGACGACGCGCACCACGTGGCTCTTTGCGGTCGTCGGGCTGGTTCAGGCCGCGCTCGCGGTGAGCCTCTTCGTCACGGACGGAGCGCCACCCCAGCCGTGGGAGTACCTCATCACGTTCTTCCTGGCCGCGAGCATGGGCATCCAGGCGGCGACGGCTCGGCATATCGCCGTCAAGGACGTCACCACGGTCGTGGTGACGTCGACCATCACCGGTTTCGCGGCCGACTCGCGGCTCGCGGGGGGCACCGGTCAACCGTGGTTCCGTCGGCTCGCCGCGATCGTGCTGATCGCCGCCGGTGCCGCTATCGGTGCTCTGCTGCTTCAGGTGCACATCGGCTGGGGCGTTGGTGCCGCGGCGTTGGTGACTGTGTTGGCGGCCCTTCTCGGGCACGCCGCCGCCCACGCAAGACACGCGGCAGCACGGAGCGCGAAGGAGGGCTCGATTCTCTGAGGTGGCTCCATGAGAAGAGGCCGGAATTCCGGGCCTCTGTGGCGTCTCGGGGCCGAGCGATCGTACGCACGGGTTTGCCGCTCACGCGCAGCTGCCCTGCAGGACGATGGCCATCCGATGCCGGATCGGGTCTACAATCGCTCAACGTCGGCCGCACCCGATCCTGTCCCGCAGGAGCGTGCCCACGGGGTGAAACCCAGATTCGTTGTGCGAGGGAGCATGAGGATGAGTCAGCAGCACGGTGTGCCGGGATCGCACGTGGCTGCGATTCCGATGCACGAGCAGGAGAGCATTCTGCCGTCGGGGGCCGAGGACGATCTTGATCTGTTTCGTAGTCGCCTGAACGCGGCCTACTACCCGGCGTTCGTCGACACCGTCGGCAGGAAGTCCGTTCTTCGCAACGGTCGGCTCAACGCCAAGGCACTCAACCGCATGACGGTCGGATTTGTGCGCTTCGGGCACGAGGCGATCGTCGATCCGGGACGCATCGATGCATACCACGTCAATGTGCCCCTGGCGGGCTCTATCGGCTCGCGGTGCGGTCACCAGGCTGTCCTGGCGCGGCCGGGTCTCGCCGCCGTTTTCACTCCGCACGCCCCGACACGGCTTCCCGCCGTGAGCGATGATGCCGCGCAGATCTGCGTCAAGATCGACGCCTCGGCTGTCATCGCCGAGCTCGAGGCGCTCCTCGCTCGACCGCTGAGCCGTCCGCTCGACTTCGACATCGCCTTCTCGACGGTCGGCGCGGGCGGGGCGACCTGGATGCGGGCGCTCCGGAGCCTGATCGACACCGTCGGCGCAACCGACATCCCGCGACCCGTGTCCGACTATCTCGAACGCGCGATGATCTGCCAGCTGCTGCTCGCGGCCGATCACAACTACCGCGAGGACCTCGATGGTTCGTCGACGCATGCGCTGCCCGGAGCCGTGAGCCGCGTCGTTGCGCTGCTCGACGAGTCCCCGAACATGCTCTTCACCGCGGCAGACCTTGCTCGTCATGCGGGGGTCGGCGTGCGCCGGCTCGAGCAGGCGTTTCGTGAACATCTGGGCATGACGCCGACGGCGTTCCATCAGCAGAAGCGTTACGAGCGTGCCCGCGCCGACCTGCGCGAGCCGCGACCAGACACCACGGTGACGTCGGTCATGTACCGCTGGGGATTCACCAACCATGCCCGCTTCGCCGCGGGATATCGTGAACGCTTCGGCGAGAACCCTTCGGTGACCCTCCGCAACGTGCGCGGATTCTGAGGTCGCAAACCGGCCCGGTGCATTTCGGAAAGCGGCCGGCAACCTTTCGGGATACGGCTGTCTCCGGGATTCGCGCACTTTCTACTCTCAGGTATTCGCCCGACGCGCACGTCGGGTCGACGACTCGAGAGGGGCAGATCGATGACGATCTCCGACATCCAGACATCCGTACGCGGCGACCAGGACTTCTTCGTGCCGCACTTCGACCAGGAGCTCGTCGCGCGAGCCACCGCGCTGATCCCGCTGATTCGTGAGCACGCGTCCGAGACGTCCGAGAACCGCGCCGTCTCACCGATCGTGATGAAGGCGTTGGAGGACGCGGAGCTGTTCAATCTGTTCGTGCCGCGGCGATTCGGGGGACACGAGGCAAGCATGCGGACCTCGATGGAGGTGCTCGCCGAGATCGCGCGCGGCGACGGCTCGACGGCATGGGCGGCATCCCTGCTGAACGTCTGCACATGGTTCGCCACGACATTCTCCGAGCAGGCGCAGGAGGACGTGTTCGGGCAGAACCCGCGCGCGAGGGTCGCCGGAATCTTCACCCCCGGCAGCACGATGACGCGCGTAGACGGCGGCTACCTCGTGAGCGGCCGCTGGCCATACTCGTCCGGATCGTTCGCCGCGGACTGGGCCGCGCTGGGCATTGCGATGGAGGTCCCCGAGGGCGAAGACCCCCGGGCGCTCGCGTTGTTCTCTCGCGACCAGTTCACCATCGAGCCGACCTGGTACGTCACGGGCATGAAAGGCTCGGGTTCCGACACGATCGTGGTCGAGGACCAGTTCGTTCCCGATCACCGCGTACAGCGCTTCGTCAACATGCGCGAGGCGGAGTACCTCACGCCGTACCAGGCGACCGAGCGCAATTCGAACATGGCGTTCATCCCCGTAGCGGCCCTCGTTCTCATCTCTCCGCAGCTGGGCCTCGCCCGGCACGCACTCGAGGTGACGCTGAAGAAGCTGCCCGAAAAGCCGGTCGCGTACACGCGGTACACCGCCGCGAAGAACTCCCCGAGTCACCAGCTCGGTGTCGCGCAGGCGGCGACGAAGTTCCAGCTTGCCGAGCTGCTTGCGGGCAATGCCGCAGACATCATCGACCACCACGCGATCCTGCGTGACCTGCCCGACCAGGTCACGCGAGCGCAGATCCGCAATGACACAGGTATCGTCGCCGAGCTCGTGAAGGACGGCATCGATCTGCTGCTCACGGCGAACGGGGCGGGTTCCTTCGCCGAGGTGAACGTCCTGTCGCGCATCTGGCGAGACGCCGAGATCGCGGGCCGACACGCGTACGTCAGCCCCGAGGTCGGCAAGGAGGTCTACGGCCGCGTCCTGCTCGGCGCGGACGACGGCCTCACGATGGACATCTGATCGGACAGCCGATGGTCTACGAATACGCGCTCCTGACGACCGCGCCAGAGCAGTCGGCCGAGTTCGAGGCATCCTTCCCGGAGGCGATCGCGATCCTGCGGTCGTCTCCCGGGTGCCACGATGTCGAGTTGCAGGCGGCGGTCGACCGGCCCGGGATCTACCTGCTGAAGGTTGGTTGGTCGCGGGTCGAGGACCACGTCGTCACCTTCGCTTAGAGCCCCGCAGCCCAGGAACTCGGTCGTGTTTTCGGCCGTTTCTTCACCGAGCCTCCCGTCGTGGCACATTTCGAGAAATGAGGACGGCGATGAACACGGAACAACGTGGCGCCACGGAACTCGTCCACCTCGCCGATGAGGCGGCCATCGACACCTCGCTGTCCGCGGATGCGTTCCGGGCGGCCTTCCGCGGTCATGCGGCGGGCGTGGCCGTCATCACCGCGGAGGGTGCCGACGGTCCGGCCGGTATGACGGCGACATCCGTATTCTCGGTGAGCGCGACGCCCCCACTGCTGGTGTTCTCGGTGTCGGATCTGTCCTCTGCCACGCCGACGATCGTCGCGGCGGCCTCCGTCGTCGTGCACCTGCTCGGCGCGGATCAGGTCGACCTGGCGAAGCTCTGCGCGACGAGCGGTGTCGATCGGTTTGCCGACACGAGCATGTGGAAGCGACTGCCCACGGGGGAGCCGTACTTCCCGTCGGCGCACACATGGGTCCGCGGGGTCGTGGTCAACACCCTGGTCGCGGGCAGCTCTACCCTCATTGTCGTCAACGCGACCCATACCGGATCCGGGACGGCCGCCTCCGGGGGAGACGCGCCTGAGTCCGAGAACGCATCATCCGCGCGGCCCCTCGTTTACCACAACCGCACGTGGCACGAGCTCGGCAGTCACTCGCGGCTCGGCTGATGGGCGACGGTGCGAACAGTGCCCTCACGGCACAGGTGGAGGCGAGCTTCGACGCGACACCGGATACCCGTCTGCGGGGGATCCTGCAGTCGCTCACGCGGCACCTGCACGCCTGGATCGAGGAGACCCATCCCTCGATCGAAGAGTGGGAGGCGGGGATCCAGTTCCTCACGCGAACCGGACAGACCTGCACGGATGTCCGGCAGGAGTTCATCCTGCTTTCGGATGTGCTGGGGGTGTCGATGCTCGTAGAGACGCTCAACGGCGCGGATGTTCCCGAGGCGACCGACTCGACCGTGCTCGGACCGTTCCACATGACCGAGTCGCCCCTCCGCTCGATAGGAGCCGACATCTCGCCCCAGAGTGTGGGCGACGCGTGTGTCGTGGTCGGTCGTGTCGTGGATTCTGGCGGGAATCCCGTGGCGCACGCCTCGATCGACGTGTGGCAGGCCAATGCCGAAGGCTTCTACGATGTGCAGCAGCCCGACGAGCAGCCGCCCGGCAACGGGCGCGGAATGTTCACGGCGGATGTCGACGGGGGTTTCTGGTTTCGGACGGTCGTGCCTTCGGCCTACCCGATTCCGACCGACGGGCCGGTTGGTGCGCTGCTCGGCGCAACCCGGCGGCACCCGTTTCGTCCCGCGCACATCCACTTCATCGTCGCCGCGCCCGGGTACCGCGAACTGGTCACGCACATCTTCGTGGCGGGCAGCGACTACATCGACAGCGATGCCGTCTTCGCGGTGAAGTCGAGCCTGATCGCCGACTTCGTCGAGATGGACGATCCGGCGCTCGCCGCTCGGTACGGCGTTGATGCGCCCTTCCGTCTGGCGCGCTTCGACGTCGTCGTGACGCGCGACGACGATACGGAGGGCTCCGAGCTTCGTGCGTGAGTTCACCTACAGCTCGTTACCGATGCGCGTGCGGTTCGGGCAGGAGGCGAAGACCGCTGTGATCCACGAACTGCAGCGCCTCGGTGCCGAGCGCGTCGTTGTGCTTTCGGCGA
The DNA here is from genome assembly GCF_002812725.1 of Microbacterium sp. BR1. Lineage (GTDB taxonomy): Bacteria > Actinomycetota > Actinomycetes > Actinomycetales > Microbacteriaceae > Microbacterium. The sequence continues at coordinate 19,291 of NZ_NMUN01000003.1, forward strand.
AGCGTCAGGCGGCACTCGCGTCGGGGATCAACGCGGCCCTCGACGCGATCGGTGTCGGTGTCTTCGAGGGGGCGGAAATGCACGTGCCCGCCGCGAGCGTGCAACGCGCAACACGATTCGTACGGGAACGCGGTGCCGACGCGTGTGTCGCAGTTGGCGGAGGGTCTGCCATCGGGCTCGGCAAGGCGGTCGCGCTCGAGCTCGATCTGCCGATCGTCGCTGTCCCGACCACGTACGCCGGCTCGGAGATGACGCCGATCTGGGGCATCACGGTGGGGGACCGCAAGCGTACGGGACGCGACGCGCGCGTCCTTCCTCGAGCGGTGGTCTACGACCCGCGGCTCGTGGCCGCGCTCCCGAGGGCGATCAGTGTGACGAGCGGATTCAACGCGATCGCACACGCGGTCGAGGCGCTGTACGCACCGGATCTCTCACCCATCGTGCAGGTGATGGCGTCCGAAGGCATGCGCGCGATGCTCGCCGGACTGGCGGGTGTCGCCGAGGCCGAGGGTGACCTCGAGGCGCGCTCGGAGTCTCTGCGCGGCGCGTGGCTCTGCGGCGCGTCACTCGGCGCGACCACGATGTCGCTGCACCACAAGCTCTGCCACGCGCTCGGCGGGACGCTCAACCTGCCGCACGCCGAAACGCACACGGTCGTGCTGCCGTACGTCGCGGCGTTCAACCTCGAGGCCGCTCCTGGTGCTCGAGCGACCCTGGCCGAGATCCTCGGTGATCAGAACCCCGCAGCCCGCCTCCAAGAGCTTGCTCGGGGGTGGGGCGCGCCGCACTCGCTCCGCGAACTGGGCATGGACGACAGCGCGATACCCCGCATCGTCGCGGACGTCACCGCCCAGCCGTACGCGAACCCTCGTGCCGTGACATCCGAGTCAGTTCGGCGAATCCTCGACCACGCCTATCGCGGGGTCGATTGCTGATCGAGAGTCGACCACGGGCCCCGCTCAGCGGGCCGCTGCCGCCCGCTCCGCAACCAGATCCGCGTGCCAGCGCTCCGCGACATCCGGATGCGCGCGCAGGCGTGACTTGAGCGCATTCTCGCCGTACAGCGCGTGAATGGGATTTGCGGGATCCTGTGTGACTCCGGATGCCTCGGCGGCGAGCTCGTCCGGCAGCTCGATGAGCGGCAGCCGTCGATCCAGCGCCGGGTTGAAGAAGAACGGCACCGAGATGCGCTCGTCGGGGTACTTCGGCGAGATCACGCGGTGATTCGTCGCCTTGAGGTAGCCCTGCGTGGCGTACTCGAGCAGCTCGCCGATGTTGACGACAAAGGCACCCGGGACGGGCGGCGCGTCGACCCACGCACCGTCGCGCTCGACCTGAAGTCCGCCCTTGCCCGGCTCGATCCACAGGAGCGTCAAGACGCCGGAGTCCTTGTGCGCGCCGACTCCCTGTTGCGGTTCGGGGTCGTCCTTGCCGGGATAACGGACGATCTTGATCAGGGTCGACGGCTCACCGAAGTGCTCGTCGAAGTAGGTCTCGGGTGCGCCGAGCGCCACGGCCCAGGCGCGGAGCAGTTTGCGGGCGATTCCCGTGAGGTGCTCGTGCCATTCGTCGATGACCTCGCGCAGCTCGGGTTGTGCGGCGGGCCACAGGTTCGGTCCGATCAGGCGCGCGAAGTCGGGCGCCTCGGGGTCGGTGATCGCCTCGCGCTCGGGCCCGATGTCGATCTGCTCACGCCAGTCCACGTGTCCCTGGGTGCGCTCGCCGCCGACGCGCGTGTAACCACGGAAGTGGGGGCTCGTCACGTTCTCGATCGCGAGCTTGTCGGCCTCGGGCAGCGCGAAGAACCCGCGAGAGACTTCCAGCAGTCGCTGCTCGAGCTCGGGGCTCACGCCCGTACCGGTCAGGTAGAAGAACCCGACGTCGTGGGTTGCGGCACGCAATTCGTCGCGGAATCGCGCCGCGGCAGCGTCCCCCTGATCGAGGAGCGAGAGGTCGAGGATCGGCAGGCTGGCTTCTGACATTTCTCGAGGCTAAGTCCCTCCGGCGAGCCGTCGCGTTTTGTTGCCGAGCATTACCGGTGCAAGCCACGCCAGGCGTCGCCCATCGCGCCGACCGCTTCCGCGAGGATCGGGCGTGGCGAAGACGAGGCGAACGTATCTCTCGTACCCGGCTCCCAGCAGCGCTCCGTCCGTCAGCACGACGTCGGCGTGGTCGCGGAAGAACGCGGCTGGAGAATCGGGGATGTCCAGGGCGGCGGTGTCGATCCACGCGATGTACGTCGCCTCGGGCGGACGATAGCGCGCGCCGGGCAGGTGTGTCGCGAGCAGCTCGGCGAGCAGGAGGCGGCTGTCCGAGAGATATGCCCGCGTCTCGTCGAGCCAGGATTTGCCCTCCCGGTAGGCGGCGGTCGAAGCGACAACCCCCAGGGTCGACGCCCCGTGCTGCACGGCGAAGCCGAAGCGGCGGTAGGCCTGCTGGTCTGCGTTGTTGGAGGTGATCAGCTGAGCGGCCTTGAGCCCCGGGATGTTCCACGCTTTCGACGCGCTCGTGCCGGTGACCGTGTGTGCGGCGGTCTCGGGTGAGAGCGACGCGTACGGGATGTGAGGGCGTCCGTCGAAGCGGAGCGGTGCGTGGATCTCGTCGGCGAACACGCGGCCGCCGTGACGCTCGACGATCGTGGCAATCGCGAGGAGCTCATCGCGGGTGAGGACGGTCCCGGTCGGGTTGTGCGGATTGCACAGCACCAGGGTGCGGGCGCCCGCCGCGAACGCGGCATCGATGCGCTCGAGATCGTGCTGCCATCGGCCGTCGATCAGGGCCCCCGGCACCTCGATCACCGGGTGCCCGATCGTCGGCAGGTAGGTCAGGAACGGCATGTACGCCGGCGTCGGAACGACGACCGCAGATCCGGCGGGGGAGTACTCGGTGATCGCCACGCCGAGCGCCGCCATGACGTCCGAGACCGAGTGCACGCGGGCGGGATCCACAGCCCAGCCGTACTCGGCAGACATCCATTCCGCCGTGGCGTCGGCCACGTCGGCAGCGAGCGGAGGGGACAGGTACCCCAATGTGCCGTCGGTGATCGCGCGCGCGAGGGCCTCCGCGATCGCGGGCGCGGTTCCGAAGTCCATCTCGGCCACCCAGGCACCGATCTTGCCCGCGTGCAGGCTCCACTTGCGACTCTCGGGACGATCGAGCCGCGCGCGCGTCAGCGCGTCGAACGGATGCGCGGGCGGATGCGCGGGCGAAGTCATGATCCCATTCTCACCAGTCCTCTCGCGGGCGCGAGCGCGCCCGAAACACGACGTCACATTCGTGCCGACGCGGGTCAGAAATCGAAGAGGTTGGCCCGCGCACCGCCGGTCGCATACTCGCGGCGCAGGATGCCGCGGCGCCGGAGCACCGGCACGAGTTCGTCGAGGTAGCGGTGGATCGTCGTGGGGTGGAAGTCGCCCGAGAAGATGAAGCCGTCGTTGCCCGCATCGTCCCCCAACTCCTCGATGAAGTCAGCGATCTCTTCGGCCGTGCCGACATAGCCCCGCCGATCGGTGATGCGGCCCTTGCGGGCGTGCTGGGTGAGGATCTCTCGGAGCGGAACGTCGTCGAAGGACTCGAACCCGCCGCGCAGCCACGAGATCGAGCCGCGGGACACATGCTCACCGAAGTTCGCAGGATCGAGGGGGCTGTCGAGGTCGAGCCGTGTCAGGTCGGTCTCGAGGTCGGACGAATGCCCGAGGGCGATCTGGCGCAACTCCGCCTCGGATGGGTGGAGCGACGCCGTGACGATCCGCTCTGCCTCCTCGACGCTGGACACCACCTGCGGTTTGAACACGAACAGCGTCCGGATGCGTCCCTCGCGGCCCTGTCGGGCGGCTGCCGCCCCGACCTTCTCGCGGTAGCTGCGCACCGTGTTGATGTCGAGACTCGCGAGCGCGAGCTGCACGTCGGAGTGCGTCGCCGCGAACTCGATTCCGCGCGGCGAGCCACCGGGCGAAACGATGATCGGGTCACCGCCGCCCGCGAAGGGGATCGCGTTGAGGGGCCCGTCGAATGCGAAGTACTCGCCGCGGTGCTGGACGGTGTTGATGTGGGCGGCGTCGGCAAAGCGCCCGGTCGACGCGTCGGCGACGAGTGCCCCCTCGCCCCAACTGCGCCACAACTCGCGCAGGCCGGAGGTCCATTCATCCGCGCGGTCGTAGGCGGCGTCGTGCGCTATCGGGTGGAGGCCGAGATGACGGGCGCTCCCGACATCCGTCACGACATTGATGCCGACGCGGTGATCGCTCAGGTGGTGCAGCGAGGCGAACTGCCGTGCCGCAACGTATGGCAGGTAGGACGCGACGTTCACGGTCGGCACGATCCCGATGTGCTCTGTCGTGCTGAGCAGGTACGGGGTCAGCGCGACGGGGTCGTGCTTGGGTCCGCCGTAGGCTCCGCGAACGCGGAGATCAAGGGTGTCGGGCAGACCCGCCGAGATAGCATCCTCGATGATCACGAGGTCGAGGCCCGCCTGTTCGAGCTCGCGCACGGACTGCTGATACAGGGCGGGACGCTGCCACTCGTAGCCCCAGTCCCAGGCCGGGCTGCCCCATCCCTGCGGTCCGAAACCGCGCGAGAGGAACCATCCGAAGTGCTGCGGACGGGGCATGTCAGGCCACTCTCGAAACGGCGGAGACAGAAGCATCGGCGGAGACGTCCCGCGTGGCTGCGAAGGCCCCGGCGAGGTCTCGGATCAGATCGTCGACGTCCTCGATGCCGACAGAGAGGCGGATGAGGCCCGGGGTGATGCCCGCGCGTCGCTGCTCCTCTTCCGTGCGCAGATTGTGGGTCGTCGTGCTCGGGTGGATGACGAGCGACCGGACGTCGCCCAGGTGGGTCATCTTGGTGAACAGGCGCAGCGAATCGTAGAAGCGCCGGGCCGTTGTCTCGCCGCCCCGGAGCGTGAAAGCGAAGACCGATCCGAATCCTCGGGACAGGTAGCGTGATGCGGTGGCGTGGTTGGGGTTGGATTCCAGTCCGGCGTAGTCGACGGACTCGACCTCGGGCTGCGCTTCGAGAAAACGCGCGATCTGCGCCGCGCTGCCCGACTGTCGGTCGACGCGCAGCGAGAGGGTTTCGATGCCCTGCTCGATCAGGAACGCGTTGATGGGCGACGGCGCCGCACCGAAACGGGGAACCGCGAGATCGCGGAGGAATCCCGCGAAGGCACGCCTTCCGTAGCGCTCGACGTGAGTGAGGCCGTCGATCGCCCGCGTTTCGGACAGGTGCGGGTAGGCGCCCGAACCCCAGTCGAACGTGCCGGCGTCGACGATGAACCCGCCCAGCACGCTGCCGTGCCCGGCGAGGAACTTGCTCGCGGAGTGAACGACGATGTCGGCGCCGTGCTCGATCGGGCGCAAGAGGTACGGGGTGGCGAGGGTGTTGTCGATGATCAGCGGAGCGCCGACCGAATGGGCGATCTTGGCCACGGCGGCGATATCGAGGACATTGTTCTTGGGATTCGAGATGGACTCCGCAAAGAAGGCGCGTGTGGTTGGAGTGACAGCCGCGCGCCAGGCATCCAGGTCTGTGGGATCGTCCACGAAGTCGATCGTGATCCCGAACCGCGAGAGGTGCTCGAGGAACAGGCCGCGCGTGCCCTCGTAGATCGTGCCGGACGAGACGAGATGGTCACCCGCGTGCAGGATCGCCAGCAGCGCGTTCGCGGTCGCGGCCTGCCCGCTCGCGACGAGCATCGCTTCGCTCCCGCGCTCGAGCGCCGCCAGGCGACGTTCGACGGATTCGCCGGTCGGATTGCCGTGACGCGAGTAGATGAAGTCCGGCTCGTCGCCCGAAAAAGCTCCCTGCGCGTGGTCGAAGTCGTCGAAGGCGAAACCGGCGGTCAGGTAGATCGGGGTGGCGCGTGCCTGGTGGGGGTCTCCAGGTTCACGACCTGCGTGCAGCTGCTGGGTTGCGAAGCCCGCGGCGGGATCGAGGGATGTTGTCATGGCGGCGTTCCGTGTCGGGTATTTCGGGTGACACTACGCCGGGTGCGGCCGGGCGACGAGGGCGATGAAACGCGCCGTCATACAACCCTCGTCAGACGAATCGCACCCAGTTCGCGCCCGTGCCGGTCTCGGCGCGTTGCAGCAGCTCCAGGCGGTCGCCGTCCACGGCGTAGAGCGAAACGGTCGTCGACCGCTCGCCCGCCGCGACGAGAAGGGACCCGTCGGGGCTGAGCGCGAAGCCGCGCGGCTGCGGCTCGGTCTCCTGGAACCGACGGGGTGCGGTTACCGCGCCATCCGTCCCCACCGTCGAGGCGGCGAGGGTGCTCTCGGTTCGCTCGCTGGTCCACAGTGTTGCTTCGTCCGCGCCCCAGTGGATGTCCGCGCCCCAGATGAAATGGTTCGCCATCGGATCTGCACCGAAAACACTGTGCCCGAGTCCCTTTGCGGCGTCGACGACGGATGTCGCGCCACGAAGCCCGAGCGTTCCTGTTGTGATGTCGCGGTCGTAGTGCAGTACCTCGCCCGAGAACTCGGTGACCACGTACACAGCGTCGTTGGCAGAATTCAGCACGAGGTGGCGCGGACCGCTCCCCGTAGGCGCCGACACCGTCTCGGGGGAGAGGGGAACCAGACGTCGGTCGTCGTCGAGCGCATACTGGGCGACCAGGTCGGCGCCCAGGGACACGAAATACGCGAACCGCCCGTCAGCGCTCCCCAGTACCGAATGCAGATTGGGGAAGGTCACGCGACTGACCGGCTCGCCCACGACGCCCCCGTCGATACGGCAGCTGATGCCGTAGCCGCCGCTGTAGGCAGCTCCCAGCAGTGTGGTGCCAGCGTGGGCGAGGGCGAGGTAGTTCATGCCTCCGTCGGGCAGGTCCAGACGGCTACGGGGTGTGAGGGTGCCGGTCGTTCTGTCGAGTTCGAGAGTGAGGATGCCGGCGGGTCGGCCCGACGCGTCACCCTTGACCGCGGCGTAGACCAGGTCTCGGGCTGCATCGACCGCGAACGTCGAGCAATCGTTCAGTCCTCCCGTGACGCCGAGGCGTTCGAGACGCTGCTCGACAACACGGAAGACGCTGATCGATCCGTCGCCGGCGTTGGCGACCAGGACACGGGGAGTTTCGGTCATCCCTCGATGGTACGGGCGGGCTGCCCTCCGGCGGGGATCCTCTCAGGTGATGCGACGCAGCGCGGCGCTGACCCAGCGGGCGTAGGAACGCCACGGGTCCGGGCAGTCGAGCGCTGCGATGTGGGTCAGCAGTTCGGGGGCAGCGCGAAACCACTCGCCGCCCTCGCGCCATGCCGCGAAGTGCCGGTGACGCTGTTGCTCGAGCGCACGACCGCCGAGTTCGAACGCGAGAAGTTCGTCGTGCCAGATCGCTCCGAGACGTTGGCGTGGCCGCGCGGACGTGCCGATCTTGATGCGGTCCGCATACCGCAGGTAGTAGACGACGTCGACACGGGGACGCTCGACATCCGGATCGATCGTGTCGCCGACCCGCCAGTGGCACACGCTGCAGCGCAGATATCCCGCGCTGCGCTCCGCATCCGTCCCGCCGCAGAGCACGCAGGGATCGGTCGCGGGGACGGGGGAGGGCACGCACCCACGCTAGGCCGCCCCATCGACACGGGCGCCGCGTGGAACAGAACGTGCCCCGGGAGCAAAAAGCAAGCCCCTTCCGCGAACTCCACGCGACGGGCATTCTCTGAGCTGCTCGTTCTTCGGCGAGCCCCGTGATCGCGCGAAAGGCACCACCATGCTCGGCCTCATCATCAGCATCATCGTCATCGGTCTCATCGCGGGTGCGCTCGCGCGCCTGATCGTCCCCGGCAAGCAGAGCATGGGCATCGGGATGACCATTCTGCTCGGCATCATCGGATCGTTCGTCGGCGGATTCCTCGGCTTCTTCCTCTTCGGCGCCGATGCGCAGGACGGGTTCTTCCAGCCGGCCGGAATCATCGGGTCGATCATCGGCGCGATCATCGTTCTGCTGCTCTGGGGCGCCTTCGCTGGTCGCCGTTCGCGCCGCAGCTGAGCGCTTACATGACGGGGGATGTCGCATCCGACTCGCGACCGGCCAACCATGGGCGGCGCGGGTCGGACGCACCGCGGGCGCACATGAACCGGGGCGGAGGCGCCCTGGTGGTCGGCGACGTGCTCGCGGAGAGATATCGGATCGACGCGTTCGTCGGCGCGGGAGGCATGGCGTCCGTCTACCGTGCGACCGACCAAGCGCTCGGTCGCACGGTCGCGATCAAGCTGTTCGCGCCGGGCACCGCCGGACGCGGCGACGAGGCGCGCCAGATGACCGAGACACGGCTGCTCGCATCGCTCAGTCACCACGCGCTGGTCACGCTCTTCGACGCGCACCTGCCCGAGCGTGGGCACGCTTTCCTGGTGATGGAGTACATCGACGGGGGAACCCTCGACGCGCGCGTCATGGGTGGCGCGATCAGCGACACGGACGCAGCCTCGCTCGCGCGAGAACTGGGTGAGGCGCTGCATGTCGTCCATGCCGCCGGGATCATCCATAGAGACGTCAAGCCGTCGAATATTCTCCTGCGTCCGACGCTGGCACCAGAGAGCACCCTGCGGCCAACACTTGCCGACTTTGGCATCGCGTACCTCGTCGACACGACCCGTCTCACAGCGCCAGGAACCGCTATCGGCACGGCCGCATACCTGGCACCTGAACAGGTGCGCGGCGCCGCCCCCACGACGGCGTCCGATATCTACTCTCTGGGCCTGGTCTTGATCGAGGCGTTGACGGGTCGTCGCGCGTTCGCTCAGCAGACCCCGGTCGAAGCGATCGCCGCGCGATTGTCCGTTCAGCCCGAGATTCCCGCCTCGTTGGGTCCGCGGTGGCGTTCGCTGTTGACCGCCATGACCGCGCGCGATCCCGAACATCGCCCCACGGCCCTCGAAGTCGCCACGCGGGCGCGTTCGCTCGACACGCCGCCGAGTGATCCGGCCGTGACCGAATTCGTCGTCGGACCGGGCGCGGCGTCAGACGATGCCGGTGGTGCTGCGGCATCCGTAGCAACGGTCGCCGAGATGGACGCGGTTCCGCCTGCACCCACTCTCATGCTTCCGACCGAAGCGCTCTCGGATACCCCCACGGCACCGCACGAACCCGCTTCGGTCGGCGGCGGCGGCGACGTCGACGCGCGGCAGACGAGCCCCCTCGCGCGGTCGCGCCGTCTGCGTTTCGGGTTGCTGGGACTCGGGGCGCTGCTGGCCGCTGCTGTGCTCGCCGTCGTGGTCTGGACCGCCAACCTCCCGTCTGAGCCGACGCAACCGGATCTGCCTGAGGTGGGCGAGCCGCTCGACACGCATCTGCAGGATCTGCTCGACGAGGTGACACCGTGAGGCGCCGGGCAGGATGGCTCGTCCCGGCGCTCGCCGTGATGCTGATGTTCAGTGGTTGCGCGCAGGCGAACACCGATCTGACCGCGGAGTCGGCGGCACAGCTCCAGTCCCACGTGGTGTCCGTTGCCGAGACCGCGGCGACGGGCGACTACGCCGCGGCGATGGCCGAACTCGATGCGCTTCAGGCGGCCCTCGATGCCGCACGGGAGCGGGGCGAGGTGAGCGACGCGCGGGCGACATCGATACAGGCAGCGCTCGACGTGGTGCGCGCGGACCTGATGCAGGTTGCCGAGGTCGAGACCCCGAGTGCGCCGGTCGAGGCGCCGGTCTCGGAGACGCCCGCTGACCCGAAGCCGGAGAAGACCAAAAAGAGTGATGGAGACGCCCCCGGGCAGGGAAACGGCGGCAACGGCAACAACGGGAACGGCGTGGGGAATGGCGTCGGGAACGGCAACGGGACGGGCACCGGTGGAAATGGTGGGAACGGCGGCAAGGGCGGCTGACGCTGCGGTCACTGAGCTGCCGAACTGACCCGCGGCACCCCTGTTGCCCGAGTTTTCCGAAAGATGTGAGAAGTCTCATGTTTTCGGCGTGATTCCGGGCCTTTCGGGGTGGTTTTCGGGTCGGGAATGTCGGTGGCCCTTCGTAGTCTTTAGAACATGCATTCGACAGTCCGTGGGGTTGATGCCGAGTTCGGGGAACTTGCGCTCGATCTCGAGCAAGCGCGTGTAGCGGTCGCGCGGGCGCAGGCTGCGGAGGCGCGGGTGTTCGCGCGGGCGGCTGCTGTTGGGGCGCGTCGGGTCGCGGAACTGGCGTCGCCGTCGTCGCGTGAGGCGGAGTTGCCGATGCGTGCGTTGGCGGCGGAGTTGGGTGCGGCAACCCGGATGTCGGACCGGACGGTGCAGCGCCGGATGAACGACGCTCTGACGTTGAGCGAGAAGTTCCCCGCAACGTTCGACGCGTGGGAAGACGGACGAATCAGCTCCGGGCATGTGCAGACGATCGTGGACCACGGTCTCCCGATCACGGATCCGGATGCGCGTGCCCTGTTCGAGGCCGAAGCGCTCATGCGGGCCGAAGAGACCACACCGGGGCGGCTCGGTGCGTCACTGGCGCGACTGGCGGAATCTCTGCAACCCCGAACACTGACGGAACGCCACCAGGAGGCACGCGCGTCCCGCGGTGCGTGCGTGCGGGACATCGGGGACGGGATGGCGGAGTTCAGCACCGTCCAACCTGCTGTGTTGGCGCACGCGATGCACGACCGGATCACGCAGCAGGCGAAGGCGTTGAAGGACGCCGACCCGGCGGATGCGCGCACGCTGGATCAGATCCGCGCCGACCTCATCGCAGACATGCTCCTCACGACCTCGCCCGACGCGCAGACCGGTCAGGGGATGTCGGACGGGTTCGGTGGGCTCGGGTCGATCCGGGGCATTGTGAATGTCACCGTCCCTGCCCTGGCGTTGGCGGGAGTCACGGAAGAGCCCGCAGAACTGGTTGGTCGGTGTCCGATTGATCCCGATACGGCGCGGCGGCTTGCCGGTCACGCAACGGGGTGGGACAGGGTCCTCGCCGATCCGATCACCGGGTGTGTTCTCGCGGTCGACCGGTACACGCCGTCCGCGGATATGAAGCGGTTCCTGCAGGCCCGGGATCAACATTGCCGGTTCCCCGGGTGTCGGCAACCCGCGCGCCGGTGCGACCGCGACCACACCCTCGACTTTGCGTTGGGTGGCGCGACCGATGTCTGCAACTTGGCGTGCCTGTGCAGGCGGCACCACACGCTGAAAGGTGAAACCGCCTGGACCGTGAGGCAACTCGGCGGCGGGGTACTGGAGTGGACGTCCCCGGGTGGACACGTCTATATCGACACACCACCACCCGCCATCCACTTCACCCCCAACGCGGATCCACCCCCGTTCTAGGTGTACCCGGTCGGCACGTTGGTGACGGTCGGGTAGGGAGAAGGCCTCCACGATTGGTGGTGTCTAACGTCACCGAAGTGGAGGCCTTCTCTTGGTCCACCGTAATGCGCGGCTCACTGTCGCGGGCCGTCTGATTCTCGTGCGCCGGGTCCTCGCCGGCCGACCTGTCTCACATGTCGCGAAGGAGATGGGCGTTTCGCGACAGTGTGCCCATCGCTGGCTTGTCCGCTACCGCGCGGCGGGCGAGGCAGGGCTGTCCGATCGGTCCTCGCGTCCGGTCTCGTCGCCGACGGCGACTCCCGCGGCGATAGCGGCGGCCGTTGTCGAGCTGCGCTCGCGGGAGCGGCTCGGGCGCGACGATGTCGCCCGCCGTTGCGGCGTCAGCCCGCGCACAGCCTCCCGGTTGATCGCGAGGGCGGGCCTTCCGGCGTTGCATGAGCTGGACCCGGTCACGGGGATCGCGTTACGCGCGTCCCGGCGCACCCAGATCCGTTACGAACGCGACGCCCCGGGAGATCTGATCCACATCGACGTGAAGAAGCTCGGCCGCATCCCCGCCGGTGGCGGCTGGCGCTCCCAGGGCCCTGACTTCATCGATCACAACCACGGCAGGGACCGCCGGGTGAAGCTCGGGTTCGACTACGTCCACGTCGCCGTCGACGACCACTCCCGGCTCGCGTTCGCGCAGATCCTCCCCGAGGAGAAGGGCACCACCTGCGCGGCGTTCCTCGCCGCCGCGGCGGAGTTCTTCGCCCGCCACGGCATCCGGATCCGCGAAGTCATGACCGACAACGCCAAGAACTACACGGTTTCGGCCGCGTTCCAGGGGCAGTTGGCAGCACTCGGCGCGAAGCACATCACGACCAGGCCGCACTGTCCCTGGCAGAACGGCAAGGCTGAACGCTTCAACCGCACCATGCAGGAACACTGGGCCTACCGCGCCCCCTACGCCTCCAACCAGCATCGCGCTGAAGCGCTCGCACCCTGGCTCGAGCACTACAACTACGCTCGACCACACACCGCCTGCGACAGCCAACCTCCGATCAGCCGACTGTCACCAACCTCATGACCGAGTACATCTAGGGGATGACGCCGCACCCACCGCTCACTGCGCCTGTTGATGTGATCAGCCGCGCCCTGAAACTGCGAACTGGCCGTGTATTTGGCCACATGGCCAAAACTAAGTTGGCCATATGGCCAAAAGTGCTTACCGTGGAGCCATGACCCCACCACGCGAGCATCGGCCTATCGAAGAACGACGCCAGCAGCTGGTCGACGCCAGCGTCGACGTCATGACCGAATCCGGAATCGCCGCCGTGACAACCCGCGCCATCACGGCACGCGCGGGACTACCGCACGGGGCCTTTCACTATTGCTTCGCGTCGAAGGCCGAACTTTTTGCGGCCATCCTCACGCAAGAGGTGCGGCGCTCCCTGTCGGCGGCATTCGAGCCTCCCGTCGAGCCCGAAGCCCCTGTCGACCGCATCGCACTCGGGCTGCGGGCGCGCCTCGACCTGGTCATGGCGCGGCCGACCTACGCCCTCGCGCTCACCGAACTCATGTCACTCTCGCACCGCGACCCCGAGCTGGGGCACCTGGCCACGTGGGAACAGCGCGAGTACCTGCGCGAGGTCACCCGCAACATCGCCGAATGGTCAGAGGCCGACGGTCTGCGATGGACCGTGACCCACACCGCCCTCGCAGCGCTGTTGATCGCGATCTCGGACGGCGTCGCAAGCGCCTGGCTCAGTTCGCGTGATGACGCCGCGGCCGACGAGACCATTCGCGTTGCCGCAACCGCCATTTCCACACTTCTCGAGGAGGGCCGATCATGAGGTGGATCTATCTGACAGCCGCGATCCTGACCGAGGTGACCGCGGCCTTGTCTCTGCAGGCGGCGGTCGACGCACCGGGATGGTACGCGCTCGTGGTGGTCGGCTACCTGGCGGCCTTCTTCTTCCTCACGCGCGTGCTGGCCGCGGGCATGGCCGTCGGCGTGGCGTACGGCATCTGGGGTGCATCCGGCGTGGCACTCACCGCCGTGATGGCGGCCGTGATCTTCGGACAGGCGCTCACCGGCTTCATGATCATCGGGCTCGTCGTGATCGTCGCGGGGGTGCTCCTCGTCGAGATCGGATCGCAGCGCGCGCACGCCGCGCGCGCACGCCAGGCGCACGGAGCCGCCGGGGCAGGTGCATCCTGATGGCCTGGGTGATGTTGGCCGCCGCCATCCTGCTGGAGGTCGCCGCGACGCTCAGTCTGAAAGTCGCCATAGATGGCAAAAAGCGCTGGTTCATCGCGGTCGGAGTCGGCTACGTCAGCGCGTTCTCGCTGCTCGCGGTGTCCCTGTCGCTCGGACTGCCGATCGGCGTCGCCTACGGAATCTGGGCCGCAACGGGCGTTGCCCTCACAGCGATCCTCGGGCGCGCGATCTTCAGAGAACCGCTCACGTGGACGATGGGCGCGGGAATCGCCTTGATCGTGGCCGGAGTGTTTCTGATCGAACTCGGCCACTGATCGCGCGTCCGGCTACTCCGGTTGGCGCGTCGACTGCCGCAGGATGAGCCGCGTCGGCAGGGGAGTGTCCTCGGTCACGCTTCCCGGTTCTTCCACCGCGATCAGAACCTTCTGCATCATCAGCTCCCCGAGGCTCGCAAAGTCCTGCCGCACCGTCGTCAACGGGGGATACAGGTACCCGGCCTCGGGGACATCGTCGAAACCGATGATGCTGACGTCCTCGGGAATCCGGATGCCTCGCTCGCGCATGGCCGACATGAGGCCGATCGCCATCTGGTCGTTGCCCGCGAAGATCGCCGAACCGGGATCGAGCTCCAGTCGAGTGCCGATCTGGTATCCACTTGCCGCGGTCCAATCGCCGATGGCGTGATCGATGACCTCGAGCCGCCTCGCCCCGAGTTCGTCACGCCATCCGCGGACCCGCTCCAATGCGTCGGGTGCCTGCAGCGGACCCGACACGTGGAGAATCCGGCTGTGTCCGAGCTCGGCCAGGTGCCGCACGGCCGAGCGCGCGCCCCGATATTGGTCGATCGACACGATCAACGGGCTCCGCCGAGGACTCGCCGCGGCCGCAACGATCGGGACACCGAGTTCGAGCCCCCGCACCATCTCGAGCACCCCGACATCGACCACGATCAGGACGATGGCGTCGACCCGCTGACGCAGGAGCCCTTCGACGGCGGCACGCGCGACGGCAGGATCCTCGTCCACTGCGCTCACGGTCTCCACGCTGTATCGGGCGTTCCGCGCGGCGAACGTGAAATGCATCGCGATCGACGCGGGACCGTAGTCGGTGATTCCCGGGGCGACGAGCCCGATCGTCCGCGTCCGACGCGTCACCAGGGCGCGGGCGGCGGGGGAGGGGCTGTACCGCAACTGCGCGATCGCTTGTTGAACTCGCGCTCGTGTTGCGGGGCGAACGTTCGGCAGATCGTTGATGACGCGCGAGACCGTCTGGTGCGAGACACCCGCAAGACGGGCGACATCGAAGATGTTCGCCGTCTTGGCCATCCCGTTGTCGGCGCCCCCGTTCTCGGTGACGGGCCGGTCCTCAGACATCGTCACCCCCGGGCTGAGCGACCAGCGCGAGCAGCGTGTCCATCGTCAGGTTCTCGCCGGGCAGCACGTCGACCACAACCCCGTCGCGCAGCACGGCGACACGATTCGCGACACGCACGACCTCTTCGAGCTCGGCGGAGATGAACATCACGGACAGCCCATTCTCGGCCATCTCGACAACGAGGTTCTGGATCTCGACCTTTGCGCCCACGTCGATACCGCGCGTCGGTTCATCGAGCAGGAGAACCTGCGGCGACAGGGCCAGGAGTCGTGCCAGCAAGACCTTTTGCTGGTTCCCGCCCGACAGGGTTCCCGCCGGGCGATCGAGGTCGGGCGGACGGATGTCCAGCGCCTCGACCCAGCTCGCGGCCAACTCGCGTCGACGAGCCGTCGGGATGCGGCGCAGGATGCCTCGATCCGCCTGAAGTGCCAGGGTGATGTTCTCGAGCACGCTGAGATCGCCGATGATCCCCTCGCGGCGGCGGTCCTCGGAAGAATAAAAAACGCCGAGGGCCATCGCGGCGCGCGGGCCGTCACCCGAGACATCCCTGCCCGATATACGGATGACCCCGCTGTCGACGCGATCGACGCCACTGATCGCGCGCGCCAGTTCGCTCCGCCCCGAACCGAGCAGCCCCGCGACACCCAGCACCTCGCCTGCCGCCAGGTCGATGTCGGCCCCGCGCAGCCGACGCCCGACCGTGACGTCTCGCGCTATGACAAGGGCCTCGGGCTCGTCCGACGCGCCGTCGGGCGAGAGATCCGTGGCCGGTCGCCGCGTCGTCAACGCCGCAGCGCTCCGTCCCAGCATCGCCTCGACCAGATCGATCCGCAGCAGCTCCTCGGTGAGGTATTCGCCGACGAACTTGCCATCCCGCAGCACGGTGAGGCGGTCGCACAGCTCGTACACCTGATCGAGGAAGTGCGAGACGAACAGCACCGCGACACCGCGTTGCGTCAACTCGCGGATGACCCGGAACAGCTCGGCAACCTCGTCCAGATCGAGGCTCGATGTCGGCTCGTCGAGCACGAGCACCTTCACGTCGGTCGAGATGGCGCGTGCTATCGCAACGAGCTGCTGCACCGCCACCGAGTGGGTTCCGAGCAGCGACGCGGGATCGATGTCGACCCCCAACTCGGCGAGGATGTCGCGGGCTTCGCGCCGCATCGTCTTCCAGTCGATCCCACCGAGCCTGCGGGGCTCACGTCCCAGCGCGATGTTCTCGGCCACCGAGACGTTCGGCAACAGATCGATCTCTTGATAGACCGTGCTGATCCCGGCCCGCTGCGCGTCATGCGGTGATGCGAACCGCACAGCCACACCGTCGAGTTCGAGCCGTCCGGCATCCAACGGGTAAACGCCGGTGATGGCCTTGATGACGGTCGACTTGCCGGCCCCGTTCTCGCCCATCAGCGAATGGACCTCGCCGGGGAAGAGCCGCAGACCCACCCCGTCGATCACGGCGTCCGCGCCGAACCGGACCGTGGCGCCGGTCAGCTCGAGGATCGGCGCGGCCGGTTGCATCTGGCCATTATCGCGGTCGCGGGAGCGCAGGCCTCCGACCGACATCGGGCGCGCCGCGTTACGTTCGCCGTTGCGAGCGCGCCACGATCACTCGCTGTACGACGATGAACACCAGAAGGAGGAAGCCGATGATGATCTGCGTCCACGACTGCTCGGCGCCCATGAACGAGATCAGCTTCTTGATCGTCCCGTAGACGAGCACGCCGACGAGCGACCCCAGCACGTACCCGGTGCCGCCGGCGAGCAGTGTGCCGCCGATCACGACCGCGGCGATCGCATCCAGCTCCGTGCCGATGCCGTTGCGCGGATAACCCGCCCCCGAATACGCCGTGAGCAGCAGGCCGGCGACACCGCCGCAGACACCGCTGATGACGTACACGAGGATCTTCGTGCGCGCGACCTTGAGGCCCATCAGCCGGGCGGACTGTTCACTGCCGCCGATCGCATAGACGGTGCGGCCGAACCGCGTCCAATGCAGCACATAGAACGCGATGGCGACGACCGCGAGCGCGATGAGCCCCGTCGGGGTGATGTACCACCCGCCGAAGGCGAAGCGGGTGCGCTGCAACCAGAGCACCGCCGGGTCCTCCACGCGGATCGACGACAGGCTGACGACGAATGCGAGGCCGCGGGCCAGGAAGAGCCCCGCGAGTGACGCGATGAACGGCTGCACGTTGAAGTACTGCACGAGGACGCCGATCATGAGACCGATCGCGGCCCCACCCAGCAGCATCACGGGGATCACGACGATAGCGGGCAGCTGCTGGGAGAGCAGGCTCGCGCTCAGGATGCCGGTGAAAGCCATGACGGACCCGACCGACAGGTCGATGCCGCCCGTCAGGATGACGAAGGTCATGCCGACGGCGAGCACAACGAGGTAGGCGTTGTCGAGCAGGAGGGCCGACAGGTTGCCGGGCGTCAGGAAGCGATCGAAGCGCACCTGCGCCGCGACCAGCAGGATGACGAGGATGGCGACCGCGGCAAGCGTCGGCATGAGCGACGAACGCCTGCTCATGAACGTGTTGTAGCGCGCGAGGAGGCCGCGTTCGGTTGGCGGAGTGCTCGGTCGGGCCTGCAGTTCCGTGGTCATGATGCAACCTCCGCCTTGTTCGAGGTGACGAGCGGGCTGCCGTTCGGCGTATCCGTGGGTCGTGGGGTGCGCCGTCGGGTCAGGTCCCGGATCGTCTTGTGGAGTCGTGGCGATTGCAGGATGACGACGACCACCACGACGACGGCGAAGAACACCGGGCTCTGCGCCGGGGGAACCCCGAGGAAGAGGATCGTCTTGTCGAGCGTCTGGATGATCAGCACGCCGACGACCGTGCCCGCGATCGTGAACTTGCCGCCCATGAGCGACGTGCCACCGAGCACGACCGCGAGGATCGCGTACAGCTCGATGAACAGCCCCGCCGCGTTGGCGTCCGCGGCGCGGATGTTGGCGCTGTAGATCACCCCGGCGATGCCGGCGAGCAGTCCGCTTGCCAGGTAGGCGCCGAAGACGATGCCCCGTGATCGGACACCGGCCAGGCGGCTCGCCTGCGGGTTGATGCCGACCGCCTCGGTCAGGACGCCGAGGGCCGTGCGGCGCTCCGCGAGCGCGACCACGATGATCGCCCCCAGGGCGATCAGGAAGGCGACGGGCAGGAACAGCAGGTATCCGGTCGCGATGAACGAATAGGGCGCGCTGTTCACGGTCGTGATGAAGCCATCCGTGATCAGCAGCGCGACACCGCGCCCCGCGAGCATCAGCACGAGGGTCGCGATGATCGGTTGGATCCCGACCACCGAGACGAGCAGGCCGTTCCAGGCCCCGAGCGCCAACGAGACGCCGAGCGCGACCACGAGCGCCAGCATGACCGTCGGCAGCCCGCCGGGATCGCTGGATGCGTCGATGATCGTCAGGGCGACCGCGCCCGAGACGGCCATGATCGCGCCGACCGACAGGTCGATTCCGCGAGTCGCGATGACGACGGTCATCCCGAGTGCGACGAGCATGAGCGGCGCACTCGTGCGGAGGATGTCGATGAGCACCCCGTACAGCTGCCCGTCGCGCACGGTCACGACGATGAACTGCGGCCGGACGATCGTGTTGACGAGGATCAGGGTGAGAAGCGCCGTGATGGGCCAGAACAGCCTGTGGCGCATGACTTTCTTCATGCTGCGTTCCCTTCGCCGCCTTCGGCGATGTAGTCGATGAGGTCGTCGAGATCTGTGCGGCTCGAGTCGAGTTCGCCGATGCGCCGACGATCGCGCATCACCACGACCCGCTGAGCCAGGCGCAGAACCTCTTCGAGCTCGGAGGAGATGAAGACCACCGCGAGACCCTGGGCGCTCAGCTCGGCGACCTTGCGCTGGATGTCGGCCTTGGCCCCGACGTCGATGCCGCGGGTGGGTTCGTCGAGCACGATCAATTCGGGGGCGGTGGCGAGCCAGCGCCCGAGGAGGACCTTCTGCTGGTTGCCGCCGGAGAGGTTTCCGGCGAGCTGGTTCGGGTCTGCGGGACGCACCCCGAGCGCCTTGATGTACTCGCTCACGATCGCATCCTGCTCCCCGCGGGGGATCTTGTGCAGTGCGCCTCGCCGGGCTTGGATGCCGAGGACGATGTTCTCGCCCACGGTGAGGTCGGCGATGATGCCTTCCTCGCGGCGGTTTTCCGACGAGAAGGCGATCCGATTCTCGATCGCGTGGCGCGGGGTCGTGACCCGGACGGGCTTGCCCTTGACCTCGATCTGTCCCGAGTCTGCGCGATCGGCGCCGTACAGCAGCCGGACGAGCTCCGTGCGCCCCGATCCGAGCAGGCCCGCAAGCCCCACGACCTCGCCGGGATAGACATCCAGATCCGCCGGTTCGAGAACACCGCGGCGTCCCACACCCGTCGCCTGGAGAACGGGGGTGCCGCTGCGGTCGATGATGCGCTCGGATACCGTGGCGAGCGCGGCGAGTTCGTCGAGCTCGCGGCCGATCATCTTGGTCACGAGCTGCCCGCGGGGAAGATCGCTCGCCAGGTACTCACCGACCAGACGGCCGTTGCGGAGCACGGTGATGCGGTCGGAGATCTCGTACACCTGGTCGAGGAAGTGACTGACGAACAGGATGGCCACGCCCCGATCCCGGAGCGTGCGGATCACGGTGAAGAGCTGCTCGACCTCGTTCCGGTCCAGGCTCGAGGTCGGTTCGTCGAGGATCAGCACCTTGGCGTCGAGCACCATCGCCCGGCTGATGGCGACGAGCTGCTGGACCGCGATCGAGTGGCTCGAGAGGATCGAGCGCGGGTCGATGTGCTGGCCGAGATTGTCGAGCTGTTCGGCGGCTGCTCGGTGCACGGCCTTCCAGTCGATCGTCGCGCCGCGGCGGATCTCTTGGCCGAGCATCACGTTCTCGCCCACCGAGAGGTTGGGGGCGAGGTTCACCTCTTGATAGACCGTCGAGATACCGGCGGCTTGAGCGTCCGCCGTCGTTTCGAAGACCCGCTCGACGCCGCCGACGCGGATCGTGCCGGAGTCGATCGAGTAGACGCCCGTGAGTGCCTTGATGAGGGTGGACTTTCCGGCGCCGTTCTCGCCCATGAGCGAGTGCACCTCGCCCGGCCGGAGCGTCAGGGCAACGTCATCCAGGGCCAGAACCCCGGGAAAGCGGATCGTGACGCCGGTCATCTCGATCACCGGGGGGACTTCGGTGTCCGCGGGCATGGCTTCTTCGCCTTTCGTGCAGTGGTGCCCGAAGCCGCCGGGAAGTGGTTCCCGACGGCTTCGGACGGGTGATCCGTGCTGGTTATCCGGTCAGCGGATCAGTACAGACGGGAGTCGATCACCTTCGCGGCCTCTTCGGGCGTGAAGCTCAGGTCCTCGACGTAGTACTCCTTCTCGACCTCGTTGCCCGCCAGGACATCGGTCACGATGCCGGCGGCGAGGTCACCGAGGAGCGGGTTGCACTCGACGATGAAGTTGATCTTGCCGTCGATCAGGGCGAGCATGCCGTCCTTGACCGCGTCGATCGAGATGATCTTGATGTCCTCGCCCGGAACGGCACCGGCAGCTTCGATCGCCTCGATGGCGCCGAGCGCCATGTCGTCGTTGTGCGCGTAGACCAGGTCGATCCCATCGACGCCGTACTTCTGCAGGAAGCCCTCCATGACCTTCTTGCCACCGTCACGGGTGAAGTCGCCCGTCTGCGAGTCGATCTTCTCGATCTGGGTGCCCTCGATGGCCTCGTCGAAGCCGGCGGCGCGCTCGTTGGCAGGAGCCGATCCCGTTGTTCCCTCGAGCACGACCATGTTGGTCGGGGTGTCGCCGAAGTTCTCGGCTGCCCAGGTGCCGGCGGTCACGCCCTCCTTGCGGAAGTCGAGGCCGACCCAGCTGGCGTAGAGGTCGTCGGAGGCCGAGACCGTGCGGTCCTCGAGCACGACGGGGATGCCGGCATCCGCTGCTTCCTGCAGGACGTCGTCCCAACCGTCCTCCACGATGGGCGCGATGACGATGGCGTCGACGCCCTGGTTGATGAAGTCGCGCACGGCCGCGATCTGCGCCGCGGGGTCGTTGTCGGCCGCGTTGAAGATCAGGTCGAACCCGTTCTCTGCCGAGAACGCCGTCTTCATCGACTCCGTGTTGGCCGAGCGCCATCCGGACTCCGATCCGGTCTGAGCGAAGCCGACCGTGATCGTCTCGTCGCCCCCGCCATCGCCGCCGTTGCCGGCATCGGTGGAGCTCGAGCATCCGGCAGCCGTCAGAGCGATCGCTCCTGCGAGTGCGAGACCGGCGAAGAGCTTGCCTTTTCTGATCATTCCAAAACCTCCTCGTTCTGGGCCGGCCCCTGTGCCGGCATCCTTGGTGCGCGTCGCTTTCGAGTTCGCGTCGCAGCTGAATGTTAGCCCTAACATTTCGCATCACAAAAGAGCGAGTTTGGTAACGATTGCGTCACGCAAGCCGCGTTTTTCAGAGCGTTTCGGGCGCGCTACGCAGGAAATTGACCGAAAGTGAGCCATCACATGTGATGAAATCACGCGACACGCCTCGTGCCATCCCACAACCGGTCCGCCCCGGAGATCCGCGGCGACCCCGGTAATCTGAACGGATGGCCGACGTGGTGGGACTCATCGCCGAGGTCTTCACGTGGATCGGCGTGCTGGGAGCCATCGGGCTCGCCTTTCTCGCCCTCGTCGCGCGCATCGCGGACGGCGACTGGGCTCCGGCGCGCGCGGTCGTCGAGCACACCGATGAGGGCTCGGTCGTGCGCTGGTTCGACGACCAAGGCAGGGTGAACGAGGCGCCCCTCGGCGCGCACGACCTCGCGAAGATCGGCCATCGCGACATGGCGGACATCGAGTACCGCCGGGGCTGGCAGAACCGTATGCGCCTGACGCACGGGTCGCCCGCCGTTCGTGTCTTCGTTCGGCTGTCGCTGTTGTTCGCGGCCGTCGCCGTGCTGGCCTATGCGGCCGGGTGGATCGCACTGATCGTCGAGGGGTGACCCGCATGTCAAGCTGGGTGGGTGAAGACCATCCAGCTGCGCACGTACACGATCGTCGATGGAGAGTTCGACGCCTTCCTCGCCTGGTGGAAGGAATGGATGCCTCGGGTTCGGGCCGCCGCGGGATTCGATATCGAGTTCGCCTACGCGGTGCGCGAATCGAACCAGTTCGTCTGGGCCGTGAGCGCCCCGGGTGACGAGGCCGCGTTCGTCGAGCTCGAGACGACGTACATGGCATCGGATGGCCGGGCCGCAGCGTTCGCGGGTCAGCCGAAGCGTGTGGACGTCAGCGTGGTGACGTTCGTCGAGGCTCTCGCCTAGACCCGCCCCCGCGCCCGCGCCCCGCGGACGGCGCCGAGTGCACGACCTATTGCCGAGTGCACCACTTATTCGCCGTGCGCAACCCGTGCACTCGACGCTAAGTCGTGCGCTCGCCGCGCCCCGTCACGGGGGCGGCGCGCGGCGCTACGCTCGGGGGATGACCAAGGCGCTGTTCATCGTCGATGTCCAGAACGACTTCACCGAGGGTGGGGCCCTCGCCGTCGCCGGCGGTGATGCTGTCGCTGCGAAGATCACGGACTATCTCGAGACCCACGGCGACGAGTACGACGTCATCGTCGCCTCGCGTGACTGGCACGATCCCGACCACGACAACGGCGGTCACTTCCACCCCCAACCCGACTACATCGACACCTGGCCCGTGCACTGCGTCTCGGGCACCGAGGGCGCCGAGTACGACCCCGAACTCGACACCTCGCGCGTCACGCATCACGTCAGGAAAGGGCAGGGCATTCCCGCCTACTCGCTCTACGAGGGGACGGCAGACGATGGCAGCAACGTCGCCGAGCTCATCGAGGCGAACGGCGTGACCGACGTGGATGTCGTGGGTCTCGCCACCGACTACTGCGTGCGCGCCTCCGCCCTGGATGCCATCGCGCACGGTCGACACGTTCGGGTCCTGACAGACATGGTCGCCGGGGTGGCGGACGAGACGAGTGAGGCCGCGCTCGCCGAGCTGAAGCGGGCCGGAGCAGAACTGGTGTGACCGCGACCACCCGCACCCTCACGACCGGCAGGCGCCGGGGCATCCTGGTCGCCCTGTCGCTGATCGCGATCGTCGCGGTCTACGCGGTCTCGGTTGCGCTGTACGCGCTGGGCGGGCAGGTCACGGATGTCGATGCGGACGAACCCGAGAAGTGGGACGTCAAGCTCTCGGTCGTGCCGCAGTCGGTTGATGCCGTTCGCGACCGTGTCGCGGTCCGGATCGACGTGGAAAACCCGGGGCCGGCCGACAACGACTACGGGTTGACGGAAACCCTCGGCGTTCTCGTCAGCGGAGCCGACGGCGACCGGATGCTCGAGTTCGGGTCCAGCGGGGTGCCCTCGCCGGTCTCGGTCGAGCTGGTGACGGACGGTGTTGTCGAGCAGTGGCCGTTCGATTCGCACACGGGTGTGACGACGATCATCGCCTACCGGCTGGTCGACGGAGAGCCCCAAGCTCTCAGAACGTGGGTGACCGCCTCGGGCCGCGTGCCGGGGTGGAGCATCTCGGCGCACGAGGTCGATCTCGGGATGCAAGCCGAGTTCGACGGCGTGAGGGAAGACGTCGACGCGATGGAGATCACCGCCACACGGTCGGGGAGCACGATCACGTTCGGCATCGTGCTGCTCGGGCTCATGATCGTCATGCCGGTGCTCGTGCTGACCGTGGCGATCGCGGTTTATCGCGGGCGGCGGCGCGTTGAGGCATCCTTCATGAGCTGGATGGGCGCGATGCTGTTCGCGACGATTCCGCTGCGCACCTTCCTGCCCGGGTCGCCGCCGATCGGATCGTGGATCGACTTCTTGATCGTGTTGTGGGTGATCGTCGGACTCATCGGCGGGCTGGCGATCTACGTCGCGGCGTGGATGCGGTGGTCACCGGCGCCCGACGCGCCCCCGGAAGCCTCAGTCGGCGTGCCGCTCGAGGAACGCGTAGACCTCGGAGTCGTCGACGCCCGGGAAGGCGCCGCGCGGCAGGGGTGAGAACATCTGCATGTGGACCCGCGCCGAGGGCCACGACTTGCCCTCCCACCGGCTCGCCGTCTCGGGTGCGGGGCGACGGCAGCACGCCTCATCCGGGCACGTCGAGACGGCCCGGCTGGGGGTCTCGCGGCCGCGGAACCAGCGTGCGTCGTCGAACGGAACACCCACGGTGATCGAGAACTCACCATCGTTCGTGGTGCCGGTCTGCGTGGAACACCAGAACGTGCCCGCGGGCGTGTCGGTGTACTGGTAGTGCTCGGTCGCGCGATTCTGCTGCGCGAACGCCCCCCGCGCCGAGAACTTGCGGCACACGATCTGCCCCTCTACCGACCCCGTGACATCCATCGGCAGCGGTAGTCCGTCGTTCTCGTAGACGCGGTCGAGGGACCCGGTGTGCCCCACGCGCAAGAAGTGCAGCGAGATCCCGAGGTGCTTCGTGGCGAGGTTGGTCAGGCGCATCCCGGCCGCCTCGTGGGTCACACCGAAGGCGTCGCGGAAGTCCTCGACGGCGAGATTGCGGTCCTTCTTGGCCTGCTGGAGGAACGCCACGGCCGCGGTCTCGGGCATGAGGCAGCACGCGGCGAAATAGTTGATCTCGAGCCGCTGCTGCAGGAAGTCGGCGTAATCGGTCGGACGGGTGTGGCCCAGCAGGCGGTGCGCCATCGCCTGCAGCGCCATGGATCGCAGGCCGTGGCCGCCCGGGATCGAGGCGGGCGGCAGGTAGATGCGTCCGTGCTCGAGATCGGTGATGGAGCGGGTCGAGCTCGGCAGATCGTTGACGTAGATCAGCTCGAAGCCGAGACGCTCGGCCATGATGCTGACGGTTCGATGGGTCAGGGCACCCGACACGTGGCCGGCCGCCTTGAGCTGCTTCTCGGCGAGACGCTCGATCTCGGGCAGGTAGTTGTCCTGCTCACGCATCCGCAGCCGCAGCTCGGTGTTCGCCCGCCGTGCCTCTTCGGGGGTCGCGATGGCCTCACGCTCGCGCCGCTGGAGCTCCCGGTGCAGCCCGAGCAACGACTCGATCGTCTCGTCCGGCATGGTCTTGGTGACACGAACGGGCGCAACGCCGAGGCGACGGAAGGTGGGGCTCGCCTGGGCGCGCTCGAGCTCGATCTCGAGCGCCGCGCGGTGGTTCGGAGGCTCGCCCGAGATGAGGTCGGAGACATCCGTGTCGGTCGCGGCCGCAACCGCCTGCAGCAGCGACAGTTTCGGTTCGCGTTTGCCGTTTTCGATCAGGCTGAGTTGGCTTCCCGCGACGCCGACGAGGGCGCCGAGTTCGTCGAGGGTCAGCCCCTTGCGCAGGCGGTGGTGCCGGATGCGGTGACCGAGCGTCGTGAGTTCGAGTGCTGAGACGACCATTCCTTGATCATATCGAAAGAAACACGATTCTTTCGGCAATCTTTCTCGAGAAGACCCGCACCAATGCGGGTGAAATGGAGGACAGCCGAGAAAGTAGGAGAGCATCGTGGCCCTTGCCGAGACACTGAGTACCTCTATCGCTGGACCCCGTCGCGTGACCGACTTCGGGCAGCGCCCCACCAATCAGCCGGGCCTGGCCGAGCTCGTGGCGTGGGTGGACGAGGTCGCCGCGCTGACACAACCCGCTCGTGTGCACTGGGTCGACGGTTCACGTGCCGAGAACGACGCCCTGCTGCGCCAGATGGTGAGCGACGGGACCCTGATCCGGCTCAACCCCGAGTGGCGACCCGGCTCGTACCTGGCGCGTTCACACCCGAAGGACGTGGCGCGCACCGAAGCGCGCACCTTCATCGCCTCCGAGCGCGAAGAGGATGCCGGCCCCACCAACAACTGGGCAGACCCCGCCGAGATGCGCGGCACCATGAACACCATCTTCGCGGGCAGCATGCGCGGTCGGACGATGTACGTCGTCCCGTTCTCGATGGGCGCCGTCGGCGGGCCGCTCTCGCACATCGGCGTGCAGGTCACCGACAGCCCCTACGCGGTCGCCAGCATCGGCCTCATGACGCGTGTCGGCGCCGAGGTCACCGATCAGATTGCCGCGGGAGCCGCGTGGGTTCGCACGGTGCACTCGGTCGGTGCCCCGCTCGCGCCGGGTGAGAAGGACGTCCCGTGGCCCTGCAACGACGAGAAGTACATCGTGCACTTCCCCGACACGCTCGAAGTCTGGTCCTACGGGTCGGGATACGGCGGCAACGCGATCCTCGCGAAGAAGTGCTTCGCGCTGCGGATCGCCTCGGTCATCGGACGCGATGAGGGATGGCTCGCCGAGCACATGCTGCTCATCCGCGTCATCGACCCGCAGGGTCGCAAGTACCACATCGCCGCGGCCTTCCCCTCGGCCTGCGGCAAGACCAACCTGGCGATGCTGCGCCCCACCATCCCGGGCTGGCGCGTCGAGACGCTCGGCGACGACATCGCCTGGATCCGTCCCGGCGAGGACGGTCGGCTGTGGGCGATCAACCCCGAGGCCGGGTTCTTCGGCGTCGCGCCCGGTACGGGTGAGTCGACCAACGTCACGGCGGTCGAGACCCTGTGGGGCAACACGATCTTCACGAACGTCGCGCTGCGGCCCGACGGCGACGTCTGGTGGGAGGGCCTGACCGACGAGGCGCCGCCGCACCTCACCGACTGGGAGGGGAACCCCTGGACGCCGGCATCCGGGCGCCCCGCCGCGCACCCGAACTCGCGCTTCACCGTGAGCGCCGCGCAGTGCCCGCAGATCGCGCCGGACTGGGATGCTGCCGAGGGCGTACCCCTCGACGCGATTCTCTTCGGAGGTCGACGGGCGACGAACGTGCCGCTCGTGGTCGAGGCGACCGACTGGACGCACGGGGTGTTCATCGGATCGAACATCTCGTCCGAGCGGACCGCGGCCGCCGAGGGCACGGTCGGCGAGCTGCGCCGCGATCCGTTCGCGATGTTGCCGTTCTGCGGGTACAACATGGCGGACTACTTCGGTCACTGGCTGAAGGTCGGTCAGAACCTGCGGTTCGACCGCGCGCCGCGCATCTTCCAGGTCAATTGGTTCCGTCGCGGCACCGACGGCCGGTTCCTCTGGCCCGGATTCGGTGACAACTCTCGCGTCATCGAGTGGATCATCCGCCGGGTCCAGGGTGAGGTCGGGGCCGTCGAGAGCCCGATCGGCCGGCTCCCGCGCACGGAAGACCTGAACCTCGACGGGATCGACGTTCCCGAGGCCGACCTCGAGGAGCTCTTCGCGGTTGATCCGGCGACCTGGCAGGCAGAGGCCGACCTCACCGAGGAGTTCTACGGGACGTTCGAGGGTCGCGTGCCCGCGGCGCTGCAGGCAGAGCTGTCGGCGCTGCGCTACCGCCTGCGCACCTGACTCCCGGCCCACCCCGCGCGGCCGGCACTTGGGGCGCTGAATTCGTGTTGGGGCGCGGAGTATCACGCCCCGACGTTGGCGCGACGCCCCGGGTGGGCTCGGAGTGGCGGTTCGGCCGACGCCCCGGGCGCGATCGGTATCTGGGGCGCTGAATTCGTGTCGGGGCGCGGAGTATCACGCCCCGATGTCGGCGCGACGCCCCGGGTGGGTTCGGAGTGGCGGTTGGCCCGACGCCCCGGGCGCAACCGGCACTTGGGGCGCTGAATTCATGTTGGGGCGCGGAGTACCACGCCCCGACGTTGGCCCGACGCCCCGGGTGGGCTCGGAGTGGCGGTTTGCTCGACGCCCCGGGCGCGATCGGTATCTGGGGCGCTGAATTCGTGTTGGGGCGCGGAGTACCACGCCCCGACGTTGGCGCGACGCCCCGAGTGGGCCCGGAGTGGCGGTTGGGTCGACGCCCCGGGCGCGATCGGTATCTGGGGCGCTGAATTCGTGTTGGGGCGCGGAGTATCACGCCCCGACGTTGGCGCGACGCCCCGGGTGGGCTCGGAGTGGCGGTTCGCCCGACGCCCCGGGTGGGCTCGGAGTGGCCGTTGGCCCGACGCCCCGACCCGGGCGGGAGAGGCTCAGACGAGCAGCTGGTGCTTGGCGAGCTCGCGATACAGCGGCGTCGACACGACGAGCTCGGAGTGCGTGCCCTGACCGACGACGCGACCCTGGTCGAGCACGACGATCAGGTCGCTGTCGACCACCGTGGAGAGACGGTGCGCGATGACGAGCAGCGTGCGCCCCGTCGCGACCGCGTCGATCGCGTCGCGCATCCGCTGCTCGTTGACGCCGTCGAGGGATGACGTCGATTCGTCGAGCAGCAGGATCGGGGGAGCGGACAGCAGGGCCCGCGCGATCGCGAGCCGCTGACGTTCGCCACCCGAGAGCATGACGCCGTCCTCGCCGACGGGCGCCTGCAACCCCTTGGGGCTTCGCTCCAGCACGTCACCGAGGTTGACGGCGCGCAGCACGGCCTCGCACTCGGCGTCGGTCGCTTCCGGTGATGCCAGCCGGAGGTTGTCGGCGATCGTGCCGGCCAAGGTCGGGGCATCCTGTTCGACGTAACCGAACCGCGCGCGCAACTCGGCGCGCGGGAGGATACGGATGTCCGCTCCGTCGAGCTCGATCGAGCCGGCCGTGGGGTCGTAGAAGCGCTCGAGCAACGACAGCACGGTGCTCTTGCCGGCGCCGCTCGGCCCGACGAGGGCCACGCGGGCGCCGTGGGGCACGTCGAACGAGACACCGCGCAGCACTTCGCGTGCGGCCTCCTGCTCTGCGGCGTCCTGGATTTCGGCGGTCTCTTGAGCGGGCTTCTCCAGGTGCACCTCTTCGAGGAGGGTGCGGGCCGCCGCCGCTGCGGCGGCGCGGGCCGCTACGACGTCGTCCGGGTAGCGGAAGTGCACATTCCGGAACGCCAGCGCCGGCGCGACGGTCGACGACCCGGATGCCGGGGCATCCGCTCGCTCCAGATCGGCGGCGACGGCCTCGTCGTCCTGATCCTCGGTCGGCAGGTCCAGCACCTCTTGGATGCGGCCGAGCGCGCCGAGCGCTTGGTTCACGCTCGTGATGGCGCCGAACGTCGAACCGAGGGGGCCGATCAGCATGAAGAGGAAGATGATGAAGGTCACCAGGCTGGCGATGCCGATCGCCCCCGACGCAACGCGGAAGCCTCCGACACCGAGCACGACGAGCAGCGACACCTGCAGCGCGATCCCCGCGACCGGGACGACGAGGGCCGAGACCTTCGCGATCCGCACGCCCACGCCGTACGCCTCGGTCGCGAGCGACGAGACCTGTGCGATCTCGCGCTCGGTCGCACCGGACGCGCGAACCGTGCGGATGGATCCGACCGCGCGTTCGACCCCCGAGGCGAGTTCGCCGACCTTGACCTGCTGTTCGGTCGAGGCGGTGCGGATGCGTCCGCTCAGCAGCACCACGACGGTGACGGACACCCCGATGACGACGACGATCAGGCCGAGGAGAAGTGGATCGATGATCGCCATGGCGATGAGGGCACCGACGAAGATGAGCGCGCTGCCGATCGCGTCGGCGAGTCCCTGCGTCAGCACGGCGTAGAGCAGCGTGGTGTCGGTGCCGACGCGCGACACGAGGTCGCCCGTGCGCCGCGCGTCGAACTCGCTGATCGGCAGGTGCAGGATGCGTGATATCAGCTTGCGGCGGCTGGAGTAGACGACGGCCGTGCCCGTCCGCTGCAGGAGATAGTGCTGGTACCCCGAGATGACCGAGGACACGATGACGAAGCCGATCAACAGCCAGATGAGGGCTCCGAGCGGCACCTCGTTCTGCACCCGCTCGATGATCTGGCCGACGAGCAGAGGCTGGACGAGCGTCGCACCGGCGCCCAGCACGCTGAGGATCGCGACGACGACCAGGACCCTCTTGTGCTCGAACAGGAACGGAAGCAGCTGGCGGAAGGTCGCTCGCGGGCCCTCGGGTTGGGTACGGCGGCGGCCGCGGCCTCGGGTGCTGGTGGTGTCGGACATGGTGTTCCTTGTGGTGGGACGGGCGCCGAATCGCGCTACCTTCGACCGTACTTCGTGTCCTCGATCCGGGGCCTCCCCCGCAGGACCGATATTGGCGCGAATGTCGGCGCCAATATGTGCCCGTGCGGTACTGTCGAGGCACTGTCGTGAGTTGACACCGCGGTGACAGGGTCGTCGCCGCAGAAGAACAGGAGGTCGGTCTTGGTTTCTGTTGCACCCGATGTCGAGTCGGCGCCCGGCGCACGGGTTGACCTCACCCAGCAGATCCGCGAGGCCATCCTGGGCGGTGAATTCGCTCCCCAGCAACGCCTCATCGAGGCCGACATCAGCGAACGCTTCGACGCGACGCGCGCCGCCGTCCGCACCGCCCTTCTCAACCTGACGGGGGAGGGGCTCGTCGAGCGACTTCCGAACCGCGGCGCACGTGTCCGGGCCATCAGCGTCGACGAGGCGGTCGAGATCGTCGAGGTCCGGATCGGCCTCGAGTCTCTCGTCGCGCGCAAGGCGGCCGAGAGACGCACCGACGCCGATGCCGAGCAGCTGCGCAATCTGCGCGATCGCATTCGCGCCGCGGTCTCCGGCGGAGACCTGGTCGAATACGCGCGTCTCAATCAAGAGATGGATCGACGGATCCGCGAGATCAGCGGGCACGAGACCGCGAGGCAGCTGCTCGAGCGCCTGCGCGCCCAGTCCGCACGCCATCAGTTCCGGCTGGCCTTCCACCCGGGCCGCGCCGCCGAATCCGCACCCGAGCACGTGGCGATCATCGATGCCGTGCTGGCGCAGGACGCGGACGCCGCCGAAGCGGCGACACGCGCGCACCTCGAGGGCATCGTCGGCGTGCTGCGCCGCCTGGACTGAGACACACAGAAGAACGGCCCGGTCGAGAACTCGACCGGGCCGTTCTTTCGTGTTCAGGCTGGCGTTATCCGAACTGCTCGGCTTATCCGAACTGCTCGGCGGTCGCGTAGCCCTTGCCGTTGTACTTCTGGACGGTCACGCCGGAGATGGCCGGCTGCCCGTCCACCGTCGTGTCGATGGAAGCCCCCTCGAGCATCAGCGGTGCGGTGAAGTCCTTGATGGTGCGCAGCTGCTCCATGAAGTTCTCACGCGTCGGCTCCGTCATCTTGGCGAAGACCTGCTCGAGCGTCGCACCGATCTGGTAGCTCCACACGCAGTGCGGGAAGGCCGGGACATCCGGGTAATCCGCGTACTCGGCGAGGTTCGCCAGGAAGGCCGCGCCCTCTTCGCTCTCTGCGAAGGTGGGAGCGGACGCCGACTGCGCGAACGCGACGGTGTAGATGCCGGGGAACGCAACGGCGTTTCCGGGGGTGAGGATCGCGCCCGGGCTCGACGTGTTCGAGGGCAGGAACCAGCTGGGCAGCCAGCCGAGCTCCTGCGTCTTGAGCAGCGACGAGATGACGAGCGGCGTGATCGACATCGCGTTGAAGAACACGTCCGCGCCGGTGGCCGCGAGCTCGGTGAGCTGCGCGTTGACGTCGGTGTCGGTGGCCTCGTAGGTCAGTTCGTCGACGATCTCGATGTTGTCGGCGCCCTCGATGGCCTCCTTGAAGCCCTCGACGTAGCCCTCGCCGTAGTCGTCGTTCTGCGCCAGAATGGCGACCTTGTGGTCTTCGCTGGAGCTGGCGAGCAACTCACCGAACGCGGCGCCCTCGTTCTGGTAGATCGGCACGAAGCCGAGCTGCCATGGGCTTTCTTCCTCGTTGCTGAAGATCGGGTCGCCGGTCTGGATCAGCACCTGGGGCACCTCGTCGGCGATCGCGGCTTCGCGGTAGGCGCGGTTGGTCGGCGTGCCGAGGCCCGACGTCATCAGGAAGGCGCTGCTCTCGAGCTGCTGGAAGTTCGCGAGCGCCTTCTGCGGGTCGTACGCGTCGTCCAGGGCGTCGATCTTGACCTCACGGGTCTTGCCGTCGCCGAACTCCACGCCGCCCTCGGCGTTCTTCGCGCCGAACCATGCCGTGATGCCGGCAACCGTGCACGTACCGGGGCCCGCCGTGGCGCCGCTGAGCGGAGTGGTGATACCGAGCGTGATGCTCGTGTCGGTGATTCCGGGGCTGGCCTCGGCGGGTCCATCGCTGGACCCGCCGCCGTCGCCTCCGCGGGAGCACCCGGCGGCCAGGACGGCGACGATGCCGATGCCTGCAACGACCGAGGTGATCCGCGTCTTCTTGCGCAGTGTGCTCATGTCACGTGCCTCTCTTCTTCTGTCTGTGTGTTGTGTGATGCGGGGGAGGATGAAGTCGGTGGTGTGGGCTCGGGACTCACCGAGCCGCCGGGCCGTCCGCCGCCGCGCTTCCGACGCCAGAGGCGCGGGAGCGAGACGAGACCACCGGGCAGGATGAAGAGGATCAGCAGCAGGATCGCGCCCTGCAGGGCAGCGGTCAGGTTCGGGTCGATCAGGTTCGTCAGCTGGGGGGCGAGCACGTAGTACGCGCCTCCGAGGAGGGACCCGATGATGCTTCCCGCGCCGCCGATGACCATCGAGGCCAGGAGCGTGATGGAGTGTCCGAAGCTCATCGTCTCGGGCGACGTGTACTGCACGACGACCATGTACAGGAAGCCGGCGACGCCACCGATCAGCGAGGCGATCGTGAAGGCGAGCACCTTGTAGCGGTAGGGCGAGATCCCCATGGACGAGGCGACGGCCTCGTTGCTCTTCACGATTCCGAACGCCCGGCCGAACTTGCCGCGCACGAGGTTGCGCGTCAGCACGAAGGTCGCTGCGCCGATCACGATGACGATGTACAGCTGCCACTGGTCATCGAACAGTCCGGTCCATTCCGGAGCATCCGAGAACCGTGCCGACGTTCCCTGCGATCCGCCGGTGAACTCCGACAGGCGCTTCGCGAGGGGCACGCCGACGATCGGCAGGGCGATCGTGACCATCGCGATGGCGAGTCCGCCGAGTCGCGCCGCCGCCAGTGCGACGAGAAGTCCCGCGATACCGGGGATCAGCACGGCGAGCAGGAAGACCAGGACGATGTTCCAGTCGTTGTTCACGCCGTACGCGGTGACGTAGGCGCCGACTCCGACGAAGAAGATCTGTCCGAGCGATACCTGCCCGGTGTAGCCCATGACGACGTTGAGGCCGAGGACCGCGACGGCGAAGACGCCGATACGCGCGATCGTCTGGTTGGCGAACTCCGGCAGGACCAGCGGCGCCACGAGCAGGACGACCGCGATGAGCACGACACCGCCCCAGCGGACCCACGGATTGTTCTTGAGACTTGCTGCCTGCGCCATCACACTCGCACCACGTCTTTCCGGCCGAAGAGACCCTGGGGGCGGACGATCAGCACGACGAAGATCAGGATGAACGGCACCGCGATCTTCAGGTCGTATCCGATGATCGGGACGTAGACGGCGGCGAGGTTCTCGAGGATGCCGATGGCCCACGCGGCGATCACCACGCCGATGGGACTCGACATCCCGCCCAGGATGACGGCGGCGAGTGCGTATACGAGCGCCGTGTCCATCATTCCGGGCGTGAGGGTGAGCTGCGGGGCGATCAGTGCGCCCGCCACGGCGCCGAGAACGGCCGCGAGGCCCCATCCGGTCATCAGGAGCCGACCGACGGGCAGGCCCGAGAACGACGCAGATTGCGGGTTGCTCGCCACGGCGCGCAACGCGAGACCGAGCTTCGTGCGCAGGAAGAGCAGCTGCAGGAGGAGCATGATCCCGACGATCACGAGCGTCGTGCCGATCGAGCGCACGCTGACGACGGCGCCGAGGATGTTGATGCTGTCGAGGGGGAAGAGCGACGGGAACTGGAGGTTGTTGTAGCTCCAGATCCAGCCGCAGATTCCCGTGATGAGGGTGAGTAGACCCACCGTCACGACGATCGCGGTGTCGGGCTCGCCGCCCTCGAAGCGACGCATCAGGAAGCGCTCGATGACCGCCCCGAGCAGGAACGACACGATGACCGAGGCGATGATCGCGACGATCAGCGGCAGCCCGAGCTGCAAGAAGGCGTAGGCGAAATAGGCCGAGAGCACGGCCATCCCGCCCTGCGCGAAGTTGATGAGCCCCGTGGCCTGGTTCACCAGCACGATCGCGAGCGCGAGCGCCGCGTAGATCGAGCCGGCCGACAGGCCGTCGATGACGAGTTGGACGAAGGTACCCATCGCTCAGCCTCCCAGGTAGGCGCGGCGGATCTCGTCCATGCCCTTGAGCTCGGACGAGGTTCCGGTGAGGACGTTCCTGCCGGTCTCGAGCACGGTGGCCGAGTCGACGAGGCTGAAGGCGAGGTTGGCGTTCTGCTCGACCACGAGCATCGCGATTCCGGACTCGCGGCGCAGGCGCGCGATCGCGTCGTAGACGTTGCGCGCGGTGCTCGGGGCGAGTCCGAGGGATGCCTCATCGAGCAGCAGTAGTCGGGGTCGCGCCATGAACGCCCGGCCGACGGCCAGCATCTGCTGCTCGCCGCCCGAGAGCGCGGCCGCGTGAGAGCCGATCCGATCCTTCAGCTGGGGGAAGAGTTCGAGGCAATAGTCGATGTCTTCGGCGATCGCCTTGCGGTCCTTCCGCAGATACGACCCGACGCGCAGGTTGTCGCGGACGGAGAGCTGCCCGAGCGTGCCGCGCCCCTCGGGGACGTGTGCGATGCCGAGGGCGGCGACCTGATCCGGCCGCATGCCGCTGATCTCGCGCCCGTCGAACCGGATGCTGCCGCCGGTCCGCACGATGCCGCTGATGGCTCGGAGGGTCGTGGTCTTACCCGCTCCGTTCGCGCCGAGGATGCCGACGGCACCGCCATCGGGAACGCTCAGCGAAACGCCCTCCAGCACCTGGACGGAGCCGTACCAGGCCGTGACGTCGACCAGCTCAAGC
This sequence comes from Microbacterium sp. BR1, assembly GCF_002812725.1. Classification (GTDB taxonomy): domain Bacteria; phylum Actinomycetota; class Actinomycetes; order Actinomycetales; family Microbacteriaceae; genus Microbacterium. Next base: position 53,866 of record NZ_NMUN01000003.1, read on the forward strand.
AGCGTCATCCGCGGATTCCTTTCCGATGTACGCCTCGATCACGCGGGGGTCGGACTGCGCTTCGGCGGCCGTGCCCTCCATGAGCTTGCGTCCGTGGTCGAGGACGACGACGCGGTCGGTGAGCGCCGAGATGAGGCCCATGTGGTGCTCGACGATGACGATCGTGATGTCTTCTTCGTCGCGCAGCCGCCGGACCGTGGCGATGAACTGCTCCACCTCGCCGTGCGACAGGCCGGCCGCGGGCTCGTCGAGCAGCAGCAGACGCGGGCGCGAGATCAGGGCGCGGCAGAGCTCGATGCCCTTGTGCAGCCCGTGCGACAGTTCGTCCGCCGGAAGGTCCGCGGCCCAGCCGAGTCCGTTGCGCTCGAGCAGAGCACGCGCCTCGATGCGCAGGTCGCGCTCGGCGCGGGGCGTCGGGGGCAGACGCAGCGACCACGAGATCGGGCCGCGCGGAAGTCGCGAGTGCCCACCGAGCAGGACGTTCTCGAGGACGCTCGAGTGCAGCTGCAGCGCCGGGTGCTGGAACGTCCGTGCCAGCCCGAGGGCCGCCAGGCTCGACGGCCGGGTACCGAGGATCTCGGTGTCGTCGATCTTGATCGATCCCGAGGTGGGGCGGTAATGACCACTGATGCAGTTGAACAGCGACGTCTTGCCCGCTCCGTTGGGGCCCACGAGCCCGAAGATCTGGCCGGGCTCGACGGTGAAGCCGACGTCCTCGAGCACGCGGACGCCGCCGAAGCGCAGGTTCACCTCGTTCAAGGTCAGCTGAGCCGCCATCGCTACCGTCCTCGTCGTCGCACCATTGCACTCAGCGGGTCGGGCCCCGCCTGAGGGACGTTACGGACCGACACCCGCATTGTCAACGATTTTGGTGTGAGTCCGACGTGTCGTGTCGTGATTGTGATTCCACTATCGAAACCGGACTATTGACAGACCGAATTCCTATGAACGGAATTCGCGAACACATCTCGTCCGGCTCCTGCCTACCATGAGGCTTCCTCCACAGGAAGGTCGAAGATGACATCCGAATCCCTCGCCCAGGCGATCGCTCGAGCCGGCGGAGCCGTCGAACTGCTCCGCAACCAGAACTGGCCCGCCTTCACGTTCCCGGTGGCGCCCGAGTTCACCAACTGGCGTGACGAGCAGCGCGCGTGGAACACCACGGTCGCGCTCATGGACCAGTCGCACCACATGACGCAGCTCTTCCTCGGTGGCGACGACCTGATCCCCCTGCTCGAATCGATCTCGCCCAACACGTTCGCCACCTTCCGGCCGGGCGTGGCGAAGCAGCTCATCTCGGTCAACCAGGACGGCTACCTGATCGGTGACGGCATCCTGTTCTACAACTCGACCGAGCGTGAGGGTCTCGTCCTGATCGGGCACCACCTGCTCATCGACTGGGTACGCTTCAACGTCGAGAAGGCCGAGGCCGCGGGCAAAGACGTCCACCACCGCCTCGAGGGCAACTCGCACATGCGCCAGGGCCCGCCGACCTTCTATCGCTACGAGCTGCAGGGTCCGGCCGCGAACGAGGTCATGGAGAAGCTGTTCGGCGGTCCCGTGCCCGAGGTCAAGTTCTTCCACATCGGCGACTTCACGATCGCGGGCCGTGCGGTCAAGGGTCTGCGCCACGGCATGGCGGGACAGCCCGGGTTCGAGTTCTTCGGGCCGTGGGCCGACAACGAGGTCGTGCTGGACGCGATCCTCGAGGCCGGGGCCGAGTTCGGCATCCGACGGGTCGGCGCGAAGGCCTATTCGGCGACGCCGCTCGAGGCGGGCTGGGTGCCGACGCCCTTCCCCGCGATCTTCGACGACGACCTCGCCGAGTACCGCGAATGGCTGCCCGCCGACCGGGCCGGATCGATCGCCGGGTCGCTCTTCTCCGACGACATCCACGACTACTACATGACGCCGTACGACCTGGGCCTTGGGCGCTCGGTCCGCTTCGACCACGACTTCCACGGTCGCGAGGCGCTCGAGCGGCACAGGGAGTCGCAGAAGCGCCACAAGGTCACGCTGCTCTGGAACGCGGAGGACGTCGCGGACGTGGTGCGTTCGCAGGTCGAGCCGGGCGTTCCGGCCAAGTTCCTCGACTTCCCGAAGGGTCGCTACGGGCTCTACCAGATGGACGAGGTGCGCCTCGACGGCAAGCCGGTCGGCATCTCGACCGACGCGGGCTACGTCGCGTTCGACCAGTTGTACATGTCGCTCGCGACCCTCGATGTCGACATCCCCGACGGCGCTGTTGTCGAGGTGGTGTGGGGCGAGGACCCGATCTCGCGCAAGGTCTCGGTCGACGCCACTCACCGGCAGGTGCGGATTCGCGCAACGGTCGCGCCCGCGCCGTTCCACGACTGGGCCCGCACGGTCTACCGCGCGAACGACTGAGGCGCGCGTGGGCTAGCATGGCGCCCGTCCTCGACGAAGCTGCGGGGACGTCGCGTCGAGGAGGATGCCCATGGCCCGCGGATCCGCAGGTGAGTCCGTGCTGCACAAGCACCTGCGCATCCTGGAGTCGTTCGACGCATGGCATCCGTTCCTCACGCTCACCGAGATCGCGGAGGCCACGGGACTCGCGCCCTCGAGCGTGCACCGTCTGATCGGCGAGCTCGAGCGCGAGGGGCTGCTGGAGCGGCAATCCGATCGCACCTACCGTCTGGGCGTGCGGCTCTGGGAGTTCGCGAGCCGCACGCCGGGGGCGGTCGGCCTGCGCGAGATCGCCCGTCCCTGGCTGGGCGCGGTGCACGAGCGCGTCCGCCAGCACGTTCAGCTCGGTGTGCGCGCGGGCCGCGATGTCCTGTTCATCGAACGGATGTCGGCGCAGGACGCCGTGCTCAACGCCACGCTCATCGGCGGACGCATCCCGCTGTTCGCGTCGTCGAGTGGACTCGTGCTCGCGGCCTTCGGGGATCCGTCCGTCGTCGAGGACGTGATCGCCGCGGGCCTCCGCCCCTACACCGAGCACACGCTGGTCGACCCCGCCGCGCTCCGGCGCGAACTGCGGCGCGTGCGGGCCGACGGATTCTCGGTCACCTCGGGACACATCCACGCCGAGTCCCGCGGCATCGCCGTGCCGGTGACGGGGCCGGACGGTTCGGTGTACGCCGCCTTGAGTGTGGTCGTGCCGAACGACGGCGCGTCACCTCAACCGCACATCGATCTGCTGCGCCGCGCCGCGGTCGGCGTCTCACACGATCTCGCCCGGGCATACATGCCCGACGAGGACGATGGATCCCGGGGCATCCGCTCGCTCGTCGGATCCTCGCGCCGATCGATCGAATACCTGGAACGCCTCGCCCATGACCCCCACGATCCGCCCCCGCTGCCCCGGGTATCCTGACGGGAGTCATGACCAGAATCGCGATCATCGGCCTGGGTGAAGCCGGCCGTCTCTACGCCGCGGGCCTCTCGCGGGCGGGGGCCGAGGTTCGCGGCTACGACCCGTACCACGACGCGCGTGCGAGCGTCGACGGCGCTGTGATCGATCAGCGCGACGGGCTCGGTGACGCAGTGACGGGGGCCGACGTCGCGTTGAGTCTGGTCGGCGCGGCGGCGGCGCTCGACGTCGCGGCGGAGGTGCTGCCGCATCTCGGCGGCGACGCGGTCTTCGCCGATCTGAACACCACCTCACCCGACACGAAGCTCGAGATCGCGCGATTGGGCGATGCGGCCGGGGTGCCGATGGCGGACGTCGCCGTTCTCGCGCCCGTGCTCCGGGATGCGCACCGGACCGCGCTGCTCGCGAGCGGGGGAGGGGCGGACGCGTTCGCCGTCTTCATGTCTCCGTTCGGCGTGCCGATCACGGTCGTGCCCGGCGCGGCGGGCGAGGCCGCCCGTATGAAGCTGCTGCGGAGCGTGTTCATGAAGGGTCTCGCGGCGCTCGTGATCGAGAGCCTGGGCGCCGCCCGCGCCTCCGGCTCCGAGGAATGGCTGCGCGATCGCATCGCGCAGGAGCTCGGCGAGGGCGGCGCGGCTCTGGTCGATCGGCTCGTCACGGGCTCGTACGAGCACGCGCCGCGCCGCGCACAAGAGGTGCGCGCCTCCCTCGCCGAACTCGAGGCATCCGATCAACCCGCCGACATGACGCGAGCGACCCTGGCGTGGTTCGAGCGGATCCTCGCCGAGCGAGGCTCCGCCCGGCTCGACTGACCTACTCCAGCGCGTCGACGATCGTGAAGCCCGCACCGTTGTATTTCTGAACGACGACCGTGCTCATGGCCGGTCGGTCGTCGGATGTCGTGTCGATCACGCCGCCATCGAGCAGGAACGGGGCCGGGTAGTCGCTGATCGACCGCAGCGCTTCCATGAAGCTCTCGCGCGTCGGCTCCTCCATCTTCGCGAACGCCTGTTCGAGAACCGAGGCGCCGATCCAGCTCCACAAGCACTGCGGGAAGCTCGGGACGCCGGTCTGCGCCGTGTACTCCGCGAGCGCGTCGAGGAACGGGCCGCTGTTGGGGTCATCGGTGAACAGCGGCGAGCCCGCAGTCATCGACGATGCGGTCGTGTAGATCCCGGGGAAGGCGCCCGCCACGCCGGAGGGGACGAGGAAGGCCGCGGGGCTCGCCGAGACGGAGGGGAGGAACAGGCTGGGGTGCCAGCCGATCGTGTCGGCCTGCTGCAGCGAGCCGATCACGAGAGGCGCAAGCGACGACATGGCGTTGAAGAAGACATCAGCGCCGGTCGAGGCGAGGTCGGTGATCTGCGCGTTGACATCGGTCGAGGTGGCTTCGTAGCCGAGCTCTTTGACGATCTCGACGTTGTCCGCTCCCTCGATCGCGGCCTTGAAACCCTCGACGTAGCCCTGGCCGAAGTCGTCGTTCTGGAAGAGGATGGCGACTTTGTGATCACCGGGCGAGCTGGCCAGCAGCTCGCCGAATGCCTCGCCCTCCTGCTGATAGATCGGAAGCAGTCCCAGCTGCCACGGGCTCTCTTCGCGGTTGCTGAAGAGCGGGTCACCCGTCTGCAGCAGGACCTGCGGGAATTCCGCATCGATCGCGGCCTCGCGCCAGGCCCGGTTCGTGGGCGTTCCCAGGCTCAGGGCGGCGGCGAACGCGCCGTCCGCCTGCATCTGCTGGAAGTTCGCCAGCGCGCGCTGGGGGTCGTACCCGTCGTCGTACGCCTTGAACTCCACGGTGCGCGTCTTGCCGTCGCCGAACTCGATGCCGCCCGCGGCGTTCTTCGCCTCGAAGTAGGCCAGGCCGCCGTCGACGGCGCAGTTGCCGACGCCGGCGGCGTTTCCCGTGAGCGGGGCCGTCGTGCCGATCGTGATCGTTGTATCGGTGATACCGGGGCTCGCCTCGACAGAGCCATCGGATGCTGCGCCCGTTCCCGCACCCCCTCGGGCGCATCCGGTCACTGTCAGGGCAATGACACCGATCGTGGCGAGCGTCGCGTATGCGCGTCGCGAGGAACCTGAGATCTTCATCGAGCTGTGCCTCTCGTGGTGGTGACGCTCATCCCGTCCTGGTCTTCGCTGACCGCGACGGTTGTCGATGGCGCCTCGACCGCGTCCGTCGTTGCGGAGCGCGGCCGGGATGTGGATCCGCGTCCATCCTGTGGGCGTGCGTTTCGCCGGTCAAACAGAACAATGCGAGGAAGATGCACGATTTTGGCGTGCTATACAGTGGGGCGCATGGTCACCGACGACCCGCAACTCGAGGCACAGCTCACGCGCGGCGAACTGACGTTTCGGCAACTCGCCCACTTCGTCGCGGCCGCAGAGGCGGGCACGATCAGCGGTGCCGCGAAGCGCCTTCGATTCTCGCCCTCGGCCATCTCGGCGTCCATCACCGAGCTCGAGCGGGCGCTCGGAGCCGAGTTGTGCGTGCGGCGCCGCGCACAGGGGGTCACACTCACGTCCACCGGAACCCTCGTCCTCGAGAAGGCGCGCAGGCTGCTCGAGGACGTCGCCGAACTGAACTACGCCGTGCAGGGCGGCGGGACCGAACTCGTCGGACCCCTCGTGGTCGGGTGCTTCGCGACTCTTGCCCCCGCAGTGCTGCCCCGCATCCTCGAGGAATACGAGGCCCGGCACCCGCGGGTATCCATCGACTTCGTCGTCGGCGCGCAGGACGAGTTGAGTGCTGCGCTGAGATCGGGAGCCATCGACGCCGCCATCATGTACGACATGGGAGGGCTCGACGCACTCGAGTCCTTCGAGCTGTACGTTGCCCGGGGATACGCCCTCTTCGGCGCCGGCCATCCGTTCGCGGCGAAGCGTGAGGTCACGCTCGAAGAGTTGGCCAACCTGCCACTCGTGCTGTTCGATCAGACACCGAGCACCCGGTACGCGATGTCGATGTTCGAGGCACGGGGCCTCGTGCCCCGCGTCCGCCACCGCACCCACGCGTTCGAGCTCACGCGGTCGATCGTGGCGCGATCCGATTCTGCCTATGCCGTGCTCGTGCAGCGTCCCGCCAACAAGCTGAGCTACGAAGGACTGGATCTGGTCGAGCGAGAGATCGTACCCGCACCACCGTCGGTCAACGTCGTGTTTGCGTGGGCGCGCGGAGTCGAGTTGTCGTCGCGCGCGCGGGCACTCGCTGATCTGGTCAGGCGCCAGTATGAGGTTCCCGCTCAATAACACGCCTCAGGCGTGCTTTATCGTCAGATTGTTCTGTTTGACCGCATAAGACGCGGGTGTTGAGGATGGACGCAACACTCACCCAGTCACCGCAGCATCGACGCTGCGGGAGAGGCGGCACTGATGACCACCACCCTGAACCCCACCGGCGCGCCGCGCGTCGCCCCTTCCCCCGCTCTCACGGCGGACGACGTCATCTCAGCGGCCGAGGGAATGATCCCTCTGCTCCGCGAGCGAGCGAGCGAGGTCGATCGCGACCGACGCATCCCGCAGGACACGTATCGACGACTGGGCGACGTCGGCCTTCTGCACGTGCTCAAGCCCAAGAAGTACGGCGGGCTCGAGCTCAGCGAACACGAGCACGCGCGCATCGCGATGAATCTGGCGCGCGGTTGCGCGTCGACCGCCTGGGTCTTCTCGATTCTCAGCTCCGACAACATGGCGATCCTCGCATTCCCGGAAGAGGTCCAGGACGAGATCTGGGGAGCGGACACCTACGCCACGCTCGCCGGTAACACCAACCTCAACCCGAAAGCCGTCGTGAAGAAGGTCGACGGCGGCTACCTGTTGACCGGAAAGTGGGGCTTTTGCAGCGGCTCGGACTTCTCCGAGTGGCTGATCTTCAACGCCCCCGTGGGAGAGGACGGCGAGGGGTACATGTTCCTCGTGCCGCACGACGAGGCCGAGACGATCGACGACTGGCATCCCACCGGCATGCGCGGCACCGGCAGCCGCTCGATGTCCGTGACCGAGGTGTTCGTTCCGGAGCATCGTGTCCAGCGCACGGCCGACACGGTGCGGAAGCTCAAGGAACGTCGATCGATGCACCCCACGTTCGACACGATGTACGCGACCTGGCCCTCGCACGGGCGTTTCCCGTTCGCCTCGTGCGCGGTCGGCGCGGCCTGGGGGGCGGCCGAGTACTTCACCGAGACCGTCGGGTCGTCGACGCGCGTCGCGAACGCCCTCGGCGGGTCCGTCAGCCTCGCCGAGCAGGAGTTCGTCGCGACGGAGTTCGCCCAGGCGCAGGGCGACATCCAGATGGCGCGGCTGCTGATCGAGAAGCGCAGCTTCGAGGCATCCGAGCGCGCCCGCATGCGCGAAGAATCCAGCGAGGCGGACACCGCCCGCGAGGCGCGCGACAACGCCCTCGTCACGCGGACGGCACTGCGGTCCGCACAGCAGATATTCTCGCTCGTGGGTGCCCGCGCGGGCAACGCCGAGCACCCGATCTCGCGCGCCAAGCGCGATATCGAGATGATCTCGCATCACGTGACCCTGAACTGGCGCCAGAGCGCGATCCGCTATCTCGCGTCCGTCTCATCGTCGGAGTCGGTCGCGCCGTGATCAACGCGGACGACTTCAAGGCCGCGTTCCGCTCCCACCCGGCGGGTGTGGCGCTGATAACCGCGGACGCGCACGGCGTGCCGATCGCGCTCACCGCTTCGTCGGTGTCGGCCGTCAGCGCCGATCCGCCGCTGCTGATGTTCTCGGTGTCGGTGCACAGCTCGAGCGCGGTCGTGCTCCGCCTCGCCGACACGGTCGTGGTGCACCTGCTGTCGGCCGACAACCTCGACCTGGCGGTGCTCGGCGCGACGAGCGGCATCGATCGGTTCTCCGACACCGAACGGTGGCGGAGACTGGAAACGGGTGAGCCCGTCTTCGATGACGCGCACACGTGGCTGCGTGCGCGCATCCTGCACCGGATCGACGCGGGTGGATCGACGGTCTTCGTCGGCACCGCGATCGAGTCCCGGCTCGCGCGAGAGGGCAGCGGTGGCGGCGCGGAGGGGCTCGTCTACCAGAACCGCACGTGGCACCGCTTGAGCGCCGAGTCGGTAGCGGATCCCGCCGACCTGATCCGAGAGAGCGTGCGGTAGACGACGGAATCTCGCGTAATCGAAGAAAGGCCCGCACCCGTGAAGGGGTGCGGGCCTTTCGCTTTCAGGCTTAGAGCTGTCCGGTCGAGCGCCAGCCGCCCTGGTACTCCTGGCGAGCGGTTACGGCATAGGGGACCGGGCTGACGACCGCGCGGACCGCGATCTGCTCGTGCGGCTGGACGGTGGTCTTGGCGGATCCGCCGTTCGGCTCGCCCCAGACGACCTTCAGTTCGGTGCCGATGGGCACGTCGCGGTCGACGGTCGCGAGCGAGAGGCCGCGCTTCTCGTTCGCGGTCACACCGGTGAACAGCGACAGGCCGACGTTGTTGCCTTCGGCGTCGATCACCGCGTCGTAGTTCGACGAGCCGTAGTTGGCGTTCGGCAGGTCGAAGAACTGGTAGCCGACGCCCTCGCGGTCGATGACGCTCGTCAGGATCCTCTTCAGATCCTCGTCGTTCCAGGCGAGCGTGACCTTCTTGCGCTGCGTCTCGGGGTCGATCTTCTCGAGTGCGTCGCGGCCGATGAAGTCGTGGTCGAACTTCACGAACGAACCGTAGCCGAGCTCCCACGGGCTGAGGTAGTAGTCCTCGATGTTGTCGGAGACGAACGAGCCGGCGAGCGCGTTGATCGCCTCGTAGCTGTTCGCGGGCAGCCACTCGCGGTAGCCGCGCTCGGCCTCGCTCGAGTAGATGGCGGGCAGCGGCGAGGGGATCCAGCCCGACTCGAGCGTGTTCGAGGAGTAGGCGCGCGAGCCGCAGGGCTCGATGCCGAACTCGGCACCGGCCTCGAGGATCGCCTGGCGGATCTTTCCGTGCTGCTCGTACGGGCCCCAGAGCTCGAGCCCGGGTGCGCCGGCCATGCCGTGGCGGAGGGTGTGGACCTTCTCGCCCGCGATCGTCAGCTCGCCCATGTGGAAGAACTTGACCTTCTCGAGCTCGCCGCCGTTGAGCTTCTCGATGATCGGCCAGGCGTTCGGCCCCTGGATCTGGAAGCGGTAGTACTTGCGCGACACGGCCTCGCCGTAGGGGCGCGACGGGGAACGGTCGTCGTAGGTGACGTCGACCTTGTAGCCGCCGGTTTCGGCGTGGTACTGCAGCCAGTTCGCGCCCGGGGCACGACCGACGTACACGTAGTCGTTCTCGCCCTCGCGGAACAGGATGCCGTCACCGATCACACCACCGTTGGACGCGGTCGGCACGAACTGCTTGGCCGTGTTGACGGGAAAGTTCGTGAAGCTGTTGATGCCGGTCTCGGCGAGCAACTTCAGGGCGTCCGGGCCCGAGACGAAGAGGTTGACCATGTGGTGCGTCTGGTCGAACAACACCGCCGCTTCGCGCCACGCGATCTGCTCGCGGCGCCAGTTCGAGAACTCGGCCGGCACGACGGGGTAGATGTACGTGCCGAGCTTCGAGTTGCGCAGCATCTCGACGGTGTTGCCCGCCTCGTCGAGTACCTGCTGCAGATTGCTGGCCATGGTTATTCCTTTCAACATCTTTGTCGTGTGGTCCTGATGGTACGGAGGGCATATCACTATGTCCAGAGGGATTCAGCGTCGCCAGAATTGTAACCAATATCTTGACCATCGCGCTAGTGGTGTGATTCGCTGTCCAGACAAGACAGGAGTCCCCTATGGCAGAGACCACCCCTTCACTTCTTGTCGTCAGCGCTCACGCGGGCGATTTCGTGTGGCGTGCGGGCGGCGCGATCGCCGCCGCGACCCTGCGGGGCGAGCGGGCAACCGTGGTGTGCCTTTCTTATGGCGAGCGCGGTGAATCCGCGAGCCAGTGGCTCGCCGGCAAGCCGCTCGACGAGATCAAGGCCATCCGGCGGGACGAGGCTGCGGCCGCAGCGGCGGCCCTCGGCGCTGAGATCGAGTTTCTCGACCTCGGCGACTACCCGCTGATCGAGTCGCCCGAGGCGGTGGAGAAGCTCGTGGACGTCTACCGCCGCGTGCAGCCGACGGTCGTGCTGACGCATCCGCTCGCCGATCCCTACAACGGTGACCACCCCGCCGCGGCGCGGATGGCGCTGCAGGCACGCGTGCTCGCACAGGCGATCGGCGTGGCGAATTCGGACGGCTCGTTCCCGACGAAGGACGAGATCATCGGCGCTCCGCCCGTGTTCTTCTTCGAACCGCACCAGCCCGAGCAGTCGGACTTCAAGCCCAACGTGCTGCTCGACATCACCTCGGCCTTCCCCCTCAAGCAGAAGGCGATGGAGTGCCTGCCCGCGCAGAAGCACATGTGGGACTACTACACGTCCCTCGCCGTGCGCCGCGGCGTGCAGGTCAAGCGCAACGCGGGACCGAACCTCGGGCTGCCCGTCGACACGATGGGTGAGGCGTACATGCGCTATTACCCGCAGGTCACGGACGTGCTGGTATGACCGGCACGCAGCAGACCGGCCTCGTCGTGACCGACGTCGCCCGAGCCGACCCCGCGACGATCGACGCCCTCGGCGTGCACGGCGTCGCGACGGTCCACGAGGCGATGGGGCGCATCGGCCTCGTCGGGGCGGACATCCGTCCGATCCAGGATGGTTCGCGCATCGCCGGTTCGGCGGTCACGGTGCTGTCGTGGCCCGGCGACAACCTCATGATCCACGTCGCCATCGAGCAGTGTCGGCCCGGCGACATCCTGGTCGTCTCGACGACGTCACCCTCGGTCGACGGCGCGTTCGGCGAGCTGTTCGCGACCGCGCTCGCGCAGCGAGGTGTGCGCGGGCTCGTCACGACGACGGGCGTGCGCGACGTCGTCGACCTGCGCGACATGGGATTCCCGGTGTGGTCGAGCGCGATCAACGCCCAGGGCACCGTGAAGGCGACGGCCGGTTCGGTCAATGTTCCGATCGTCGTCGGGGGAGTCGTCGTGCGGGCGGGAGATGTCGTCATCGCCGACGACGACGGGGTGATGTGCGTTCCCCGTGCCGACGCCGCACGTGTGCTCGCGGCATCCGACTCCCGCGTGGAGAAAGAGGCGGCAGACCGTGCTGCCTATCAGGGCGGCGAGTTGAGCCTGGATCGCAAGGGACTTCGCGATGTCTTCCGCGAACTCGGTGGACGCTATGTGAGCGAAGCGGAGTACGAGGCGGAGCATGGCGGGCGCTGACGGCATCCGCTGCATGCTCATGCGGGGCGGCACCTCGAAGGGCGCCTACTTCGTCGCGGATGACGTGCCGGAGGACCCCGCGGAGCGCAACGACCTGATGCTGCGGGTCATGGGCAGCCCCGATCCGACCCAGATCGACGGACTCGGGGGAGCGCACCCGCTCACGAGCAAGGTCGCGATCGTCTCGCGATCGAGCGAACCCGGTATCGACGTCGATTACCTGTTCCTGCAGGTCGTCGTCGACAAGCCGATCGTCAGCGATGCGCAGACCTGCGGCAATCTGCTCGCGGGGGTCGGACCCTTCGCGATCGAGCGGGGGCTGATCGAAGCGCGCGACGGTGAGACCCCGGTGCGCATCCGCATGCTGAACACGGGGGATGTCGCAACCACACGCATCCACACGCCCGGGGGAGTCGTCGACTACGACGGGGACTTCTCGATCGACGGCGTGCCGGGGATCTCGTGCGCGATCGAACTCGAGATCGGGGGAGACTCCCCCCTGTTCCCGACGGGGAACGTCGTCGACGAGATCGCCGGGCACCGCGTCACCCTGATCGACAATGGCATGCCCGTCGTGCTCCTGCGGGCGGACGAGTTCGACGTGACGGGGGACGAGACGCCCGAAGAACTCGAGTCGCGCCCCGACCTCGCCCGACAGATCGAAGAAATCCGCCTCCGGGCGGGCGCGCTGATGGGACTCGGGGATGTCTCGGCGCAGACGGTGCCGAAGATGTTCCTGCTGTCGGCGCCACGCAAGGGTGGCGCGATTTCGACGCGGGCGTTCATTCCGTCGCGCATACACACGTCGATCGGTGTGCTGATGGCGGCATCCGTCGCCGCCGGCATCCGCATCCCGGGCGCCGTCGGCTCCGACCTGGCCGTCGAGGCCGAATCCGACCCGACCCTGATCGAGCACCCCACCGGCGCCTTCCCCGCGCGGGTCGCCGTCGAGCGACGCGCCGACGGCGTCTGGTACGGCACGTCCGTCTCGGAGCGCACGGCCCGCAAGATTTTTGACGGCACCGTGTTCCCCCGGCCGCGCCGGTAACCCTGCAAGATTCGACATCAGAAACGTCAGAGAGGACACCCCCATGGCCCGCACCGAGAACTTCGACATCGCCCACCTGGGCGCCGTCGAGCTGTTCACCCCCAAGTTCGAAGAGAGCCTGTGGTTCTTCCGCGACCTGCTCGCGATGCGCGAGGTCGCCCGCATCGGCGACTCGGCGTACCTGCGCTGCTGGGACGAGTACCAGCTCTACACGATCAAGCTCACCGCCTCCGACACGAACGGCGTCGGCCGCTCGCTCTACCGCGCGTCGAGCGAGGAGGCACTCGAGCGCCGGGTCGCGGCGATCGAGGCCGCTGGGCTCGGCCACGGTTGGCGCGATCCCGAGGTCGGCGTCGGTCGTTCCTACGAGTTCGAGGACCCGGATGGCCACCTCATGGCCATCTACTACGACACCGAGCACTACGTGCCGGACGAGAAGGACACCCCGGCGCTGAAGAACCAGGCCTCGGCGTTCCCGGGCCGCGGCGTGAACGTGCGCCGCATGGACCACATCAACTACCTCGCCGCCGATGTCACCAAGGCTGGCGAGTTCTGGCGCGACGTCATGGGCGCGCGCGAGTCCGAGCGCGTCGTGAAGGACGAGGGCGGATACGCGGCGTGGTGGTTCCGATTCGCGCAGAAGTCGTACGACGTCGTGTACTCCGAGGACTGGACGGGAACCCGCGGCCGCTTCCACCATTTCGCCCTCGCCCCGGACACGCGCGAGGACATTCTGAAGGCCGCCGACATCTTTCTCGAGAACAAGGTCTACATCGAGTACGGCCCTTACAAGCACGCCATCAACCAGACGTTCTTCCTGTACGTCTGGGAGCCCGGCGGCAACCGCATCGAGTTCGCCAACGCGGGCGCGCGTCTGATCCTCGACCCGGACTGGCCGGTCGTGGAGTGGACGGCAGCCGAGCGCGCCAAGGGTCAGGCCTGGGGCATGAAGACGGTCGCGACCTTCCACACGCACGGCACGCCGTTCGTCGAGAACCAGGAAGAGATCGACCGCGCAGCCCTCGAGGGTCGCAAGCTCTGACGGAGCCCGCCAGCGTACATCTCGAAGGAAGAATTCGTTCGGAACGCCCGGGAATGCATGATTTCCGGGGTCGAGGGAACGGATTGTCCTTCGAGATGTTCGCGTCGGCGCGAGCTCCGTCCGAGCGAGTGTGATGTCGTAGCCTGCGACTAGGGTGGTGCGGTGCCAGAAGCCGTCATCTCCGCAGACTCCCTCGTCAAGTCCTATCGAGTGAAGGGGAAGCCGGACTTCGTCGCCGTCGACGGGCTGAGCTTCGAGGTCGCTCCGGGGGAGTCGTTCGGGCTGCTCGGGCCCAACGGAGCAGGTAAGTCCACGACGATGAAGATGATCGGTGCCGTGTCGACGCGCACGAGCGGCGACCTGTCGATCCTGGGGCTCGATCCCGACCGGCACGGTCCAGACATCCGTTCGCGCCTGGGGGTCGTGCCGCAGCAGGACAACCTCGACGGCGAACTCAACGCCCGCGAGAACCTCTTCATCTACGGGCGCTACTTCGGTCTGCCCGCGAGCGTCTGCCGGCGGAAGGCCGACGAGCTGCTGGCCTTCGCCCAGCTCGAAGACAAGGCGACGAGCAAGGTCGATCAGCTCTCGGGCGGGATGAAGCGGCGCCTGACGATCGCGCGCGGACTCGTCAACGACCCGCGCATCCTGCTGCTCGACGAGCCGACGACCGGGCTCGACCCCCAGGCCCGGCATGTCCTCTGGGACCGGCTGTTCCGTCTGAAGGAGCGCGGCACGACCCTCGTGCTCACGACCCACTACATGGACGAGGCAGAGCAGCTCTGCGACCGCCTGATCGTCGTCGACAAGGGTCGCATCATGGCCGAGGGCACCCCCGCGTCCCTCATCCGCGCCCACTCGACGCGCGAGGTGCTCGAGGTGCGCTTCGGATCCGACCGCAACGCCGAGGTCGCGCCGCGACTCGAGGGCATCGGCGAGCGGGTCGAGGTGCTGCCCGACCGCGTGCTGATCTACACCGACAACGGCGAGCACGCGCTCGAGCGCATCACGCAGCTCGGACTCGAACCGATCACATCGCTCGTTCGCCGGTCGAGCCTGGAGGATGTCTTCCTGCGCCTCACCGGAAGGTCGCTGATCGAATGAGCGACCGGCTCGCCTCGCCCTCGCTCAACGACGCGCCGTCGCTCGACGAGCTGCGTCAGGAGGCCCTCGCGTGGGGTCGACGGCCTCGTGCGCGGGGCGCGTGGTACGTCACCGAGCACATGGTCCGGGCGATGCGGGCATACGGATGGACGATCGTCGTCGGTGCGCTCGGACAGCCGATCCTGTACCTGCTGGGTCTCGCGGTGGGCCTCGCCGCGCTGATCGACGTCCCGATCGTCGACGGCGGACGCGAGGTGTCGTACCTCGTGTTCGTCGCGCCCGCGCTGCTCATGACGGCGACGATCTCGGTCGCGAGCGAAGAGTTCACCTATCCGGTCATGGCCGGATTCAAGTGGCGCCGCTACTTCTTCGGCTTCAACGCGTCGCCGCTGTCGAGCGCCCAGATCGCGACGGGCGTCGTATTCGGGGCGACCGCCCGGATGGTGGTCGTCGCCGTCGCGTACTTCGCGTTCCTGTGCCTGTTCGGTGCGGTGCCACTGCTCGCGACCGGCTGGATCGCCGTGCTGGTCGGTCTGCTCGCCGGACTCGCCTTCGGAGCACCGCTCCTGGCCTACGCCTCATCGTTGCCGGACGATCGGGGCCAGTTCGCACTCGTCCAGCGCTTCGTCTTCATGCCGATGTTCCTGTTCTCGGGAACGTTCTACCCGCTCGTGACGCTGCCCGTGTGGCTGCAGTGGATCGGATGGATCTCACCGCTCTGGCACGCCACCGAGCTCGGTCGCGCTCTCACCTATGGGCGCGACGAATCGATCCTCATGATCGTCGTGCATATCGCCTACCTTACGACACTGTCGGTCGGCGGCTACCTGCTCGCCCGCCGGATCTTCACGCGGAGGCTCGCCCGATGAGCGCGGAAGTCATGACCGAAGCGCGGCCGGTCCGTGGCGGCGGGGTGCGCGCGCTCTGGGCGGGCAACCCCGGAGCGGTCGTGCAGCGAGGCCTGCTCGCCGCCCGCTCGTCGAGCTGGATCGTCGTTCTGTCGGGATTCTTCGAGCCCGTGTTCTACCTCGCCTCGATGGGCATCGGGCTGGGTGCGCTCATCGGAACCGTCGAGACATCCGCGGGTCTCGTCGTCTCGTATGCCGCCTTCATCGCGCCCGCCCTGCTCGCGGTGTCGGCCATGAACGGTGCGATCTACGACTCGACGTGGAACGTGTTCTTCAAGCTCAACTACGGCAAGCTCTACGAGGGGATGCTCGCGACCTCGCTCGGGCCGTTGGATGTCGCGCTCGGCGAGATCCTGTACGCCCTCCTGCGCGGGCTGCTCTACGCGACCGGATTCCTCATCATCATGCAGTTCGCGGGGCTCAACCTGTCGTGGACCGCGATCCTGGCCCTGCCGGCCGTCATGCTCATAGCCTTCGGGTTCGCGAGCCTCGGAATGGCCGTGACGAGCTATATGAAGGCGTTCCAGCACATGGACTGGATCAATTTCCTGCTGTTGCCGATGTTCCTGTTCTCGGCGACGTTCTACCCGATCACCGTGTACCCCGAGTGGGTGCAGGCGATCGTGCGCGCCCTACCGCTCTGGCACGGGGTCGAACTCGTCCGCGGGCTGACGACGGGGTCGCTGCACCCGGGGATGCTGTGGCACGTTCTCTACTACGTCGTGATGATCGCGATCGGCCTGGTGTTCACGACGAAGCGGCTGCGGGCCCTGTTCCTGGACTAGGAGCAGCTAGCGCCAGATGACCGCGATGCCCGCGTTGAGCAGGGTCAGCACGCCGATCGACCAGAACAGCGGCGGGGGGACGCTGCCGTTGCGGCGACCCCGCGCCTGACCGATGCCCATCAGGGCTCCGATGATCAGCAGGACGACGAGCTTCACGCCGATCTTGGCGTAGTTGAGGTCGTACTCGATGCCCCACGGAGCCGCGAGCGCGAGACCCGCGACCGCCGCGATCACGAGGCCGACGTACATCAGGCCCGTGATCTGGCGCTTTCCGCCCCAGGCCTGCGCGGCCCAGGCGCCGAACAGCAGCGCGAACCCGGTGAGGTGGACGAACACGACGATGTGACGCAAGATCTCCATGATGCCCACGGTAGGGCGGGTGGTCGCTTTTCGCCAGGAAGGCGGGCCTCACCCCGGCGGCCGCGATCGTCGATTGTGCGCGGGAGGGTCAGGCGCGTAGCGCCCGCAGCACGAGGGCCGTGCGGATGGCGGCATCCGCGGCCTCGTAACCCTTGTCCTCGCGCGAGCCCGGCAGACCCGCCCGGTCGATTCCCTGTTGCTCGTCGTCCAGTGTGAGCACGCCGAAGCCGACCGGCTTGCCGGTGTCCAGCGCGACACGCGTCAGACCATCGGTCGCGGCCGACGAGACGAACTCGAAGTGCGGGGTTCCGCCGCGAATGATGACGCCGAGAGCGACCACCGCATCGGCCCCGGCCTCGAGCGCTGCCTTGCTCGCTACCGGCAACTCGAACGAGCCGGGCACGCGCACGAGGGAGTGGTCGGCCCCGGCTTCGTCGAGTGCACGTGTCGCACCCGCGATCATGCCGTCGGTGATCTGCTGGTGCCACTCACCCGCGACGATCACGACCCGCATCCCCGTCGCATCCGGTCCTTCTCCGACCCGCACGGCGGGCGCCCCCTTACCGCTCATACGTCGTTTCCCGTCTTCATGTCGGCGAATGCGTCGGTGAGCTCCTGATCGGCGATCAAGTGACCCATCCGGTCGCGCTTGGTCTCGAGGTACTGGTGGTTGTTGGGGCCCACACCGACCAACAGGGGCACCTGCTCGACGATGTCGAGGCCGAACTCGCGCAGTTGATCGACCTTGTCGGGGTTGTTCGTCATGAGTCGCACACGCTCGACGCCGAGGTCCGCGAGGATACCTGCGGCGGCCGCGTAGTCGCGTGCATCGGCGGGAAGCCCGAGCGCGAGGTTCGCGTCGACGGTGTCGAGGCCCGCCTCTTGCAGGCTGTAGGCGCGCAGCTTGTTGATCAGTCCGATGCCGCGTCCCTCGTGGCCGCGCATGTAGACGACGATCCCGCCCTGCGCGTCGATCTTGTCGAGCGCGGCGTTCAACTGGGGACCGCACTCGCACTTGAGCGATCCGAATGCCTCGCCCGTCAGACACTCGGAATGCACGCGCACGAGCGGCGCATCCGAGATCTCGCCCGAGACGACGGCGAGATGGTCGGTACCCGTGACGCGATCCTTGTAGGCCAAGAACCGGAATGTCCCGTGGCGCGTCGGGACGAGCGACTCGGCACGAAGACTCACGCGGCGGCGGTGCACCGACTGCGCGTCGACCTGACGGGGCTCGTGTTCTTCGAGGTACGCGATGAGCTGTTCGATCGTGATGACGGGCACGTCGTCGCGCTCGCCGAGCTCCATCAGCCCGGGCAAGCGCATCATGCTGCCGTCCTCGGCAACGATCTCGGCGATCGCGCCGACGGGGCGCAGCCCGGCGAGCCGCATGAGCTCGACCGCCGCCTCGGTGTGCCCGCCTCGCTCGCGCACGCCGCCGTCGACGGCGCGGAGGGGCAGCACGTGCCCGGGGCGGGTGACGCTGCTCGGCGTCGAGTCAGGGTTCGCCAACACATTGAGGGTGTGGGCGCGGTCCGCGGCGCTGATCCCCGTCGAAATGCGGTCGGCGGCGTCGACACTGACGGTGTACGCCGTGCCCCGGGCATCCTCGTTGTGCGCCACCATGGGGGGCAGATCCAGCGCGTCGGCGATTTCGGCGGGCATGGGCGCGCAGATGAAGCCGGACGACCAGCGGACCGTCCACGCCACCCACTCGGGTGTTGCGAGTTCGGCAGAGAGGACGACATCGCCCTCGTTCTCTCGGTTCTCGTCGTCGGCGACGATCACCGGGCGTCCGGCGCGGAGTGCGTCGAGGGCCGCGGAAATGGGGGAAAGGCTCATCGTGAGCCTCCTTCACTCGGGGGTGTTGCGGTGAATGCGAGCATGCGCTGCACATGGCGGGCGAGGATGTCTGTTTCGAGATTGACGGCGTCACCGGGGACGCGCTCGGCGAGCGTGGTCGCCTCGAGCGTCTCGGGGATCAGGGAGACCTCGAGCCATGGCTCGGGCGCGCTCGGGTCGCTCACGGCGCTGACCGTCAGAGAGACGCCGTCGATGGCGATCGACCCCTTGTCGACGACCAGGGGTGCGAGGTTCGCGGGGACGCCGACGCGGAGGACCCGCCAGCGTTCGCCCGGTCGCACCTCGCGGATGACCCCCGTGCCATCGACGTGACCCTGAACGACGTGTCCGCCCAGGCGCGTGCCGACGGCCGTCGCGCGCTCGATGTTCACCGGGCGCCCGGGAGCGAGGTCCGCGAGCGTCGACATGTCGAGCGTCTGACGCATGACGTCCGCGGTGAACGACGCATCGTCGCTCTCGACGACGGTCAGGCAGACCCCGTTGACCGAGATCGAGTCGCCGTGCGAGGCATCCGATGTCGCCAGCGGCGCGCGGACGCTGAGTCGCACCCCGTCGCCCGAGGTTTCGATCGCCGTGACGGCGCCGATCTCTTCGATGATTCCGGTGAACACGTCAGTGGGTCCTTTCGTCGGGGCGGGTGGGTACGGGTTCGGCGACGAGCAGCAGGTCATCGCCCAGTCGTTGCACGTCGGTGAGCGCGAGGCGGCGCGCTTGCGACATGGTCTCGACGCCGATGTCGCCGATCGCCGTCTTCGTGCCCCCGATCAGCACCGGGGCGACGTAGGCCAACACGCGATCGGTCAGGCCCTCACGGATGAAGGAGCTCGCGAGCGTGGGTCCGCCCTCGACGAATACGCTCTGCACACCGCGTTCGCGCAGCTCGTCGAGTACGCCCCGTAGGTCGTGGGTGCGCGATTCGAGAACACCGCGTGGATGACTCCGCAGCGCCGCGTCCCGGGGCACCGGGCGCGTCCCGATCACGACGGGGAGGGGCTGGAACGGGGCGAGCTCGCCGTTCCCCAGGCGGGCGGTCAGGGCGGGGTCGTCGGCGAGCACTGTTCCCGTGCCGACGACGATCGCGTCCGCCTCCGCGCGACGACGGTGTACATCGGCGCGCGCATCCGACCCGGTGATCCACCTGCTCGAGCCGTCATCTGCGGCCGCGCGACCGTCGAGACTCTGCGCCCACTTGACGGTGACGAACGGGCGGCCGAGTCGCACGACCGTGAGCCACGACTCGAGCATCTCGGTGACCTCGTCGGCGCGCACGCCCCCCTCGACGTCTATGCCGTGGGCGCGCAGGCGGTCCGCGCCTCCGGCGGACGGCTCGGCCGGATCGGTCACCGCGTAGACGACGCGCGCCACCCCGGCTTCGATCAGGGCAACCGCGCACGGCCCGGTGCGACCCGTGTGGTTGCACGGCTCGAGAGTGACGACCATGGTCGCGCCCCGTGCCTCCGCGGGCGACAGGCGTGCGAGGGCCTCGATCTCGGCGTGCGGATTGCCCGCGCCCCGATGCCAACCCTCGGCGAGGACGTCGCCACTCGGGCTCAGGACGACGGCACCGACCTGCGGGTTGATGCCCCGGGGACCGAGGAGCGCCAACTCGCGCGCGCGGCCCATGGCCTGCCACTCGGTATCGCTGTACGTCATCCCGGATCCTTCGGTTCATCCGGGGTTGTCACAACAAGTTGCGTATCGGCGACCATCAAGATGGTCGCCGCGTGCTGCCTCTCATCCGGACTCGCGTGGTTTCCCACGCATCACCGTCGGTTCCGGAATTCCACCGGATCAACCTCAGCGCCGAAGCGCCGCAGTTCGCGGACTATCACCGCCGGTTCGGATTCTCACCGACCCCGGAGCACGTTATCGTTCTCGATCCTATCCAACGCCCAGACCGCCGGTGCATTCCCGGCCGAAACGGTGAGTCTCTACTTGAGAAGCCGCGACATCCGGCGGTCGGCCAGCACCTTGCCGCCGGTCTGGCAGGTCGCGCAGTATTCGAGCGAGTTGTCGGCGAAGAAGACGCTTCTCACGGTGTCCCCGCAGACGGGGCAGGCCTCACCCCGTCGCCCGTGCACGCGCATCCCGCGGCGCTTCGCATCCTTCAGATCGGCGGGCGGCTTGCCGGAGGCGGTGGACACGGCATCCTCGAGCGTCGCGCGCATCGCGTCGTACAGGCCCCGCACGTCGGCCGGGGTCAGCGAAGCAGCCAGGGCGTAGGGAGACATGCGTGCGACGTGGAGAACCTCGTCCGAATAGGCGTTGCCGATGCCCGCGATGATCGACTGGTCGCGCAGCACCCCCTTGATCTGAGTCCGTCGTCCCGCGAGCAGACCCGTGAGCGTCTCGGCCGTGAACGCGGGGTCGAGGGGGTCGGGTCCCAGCCGTGCGATGCCCGGAACGTCGGCCGGATCGCGCACGACGTACACGGCGAGCGACTTCTTCGTGCCGGCCTCGGTCAGATCGAATCCCGAGCCATCGCTCAGCGAGACCCGGACCGCGATGGGTGATCGCCCGGGCTTGACGAGGGTCGTCGGCACGGCGTCATACCAGCGCAGCCACCCCGCCTTGGCCAGGTGGAAGACCAGATGCAGTGGTTCGTCGGCGGGCCCGCGGCATCCGATGTCCACGAACTTGCCGGCGCGGTCGACCGAGACGACGGATGCCTCGTGCAGGGCGTGCACGGGCGGGTCGAAGGTCTTCAGAGCCGCGATCTGGGCCACCGATATGCGCGTCACGTTCAGCCCGACGATCCGTCCGCGCAGAAAATCGACGAGTCCCTGCACCTCGGGCATCTCCGGCATGGCGCCAATCCTGCCACGGGGCGCGGACGCCGGGCAGGTCCGATCGCGCGGGATCAGTCCAGCATGGGCCAGGGCTGAGGCGTGCGCTCGTCCGCGGGGAGCAGGCCCGCGATCCACCCGTCGTGCCGACCGCGCGGATCCGACAGACCCTGCCGCAGCAGACCCTCGTACCGGAAGCCGAGCGCGCGGGCGGCGCGGGCCGAGGGGACGTTGCCCGCTATGGCGCGCCACTGGATGCGCGCGAGCGAGAGCGGTTCGGTGAACGCGAAGTCGATCACGCGTGCGGCCGCCTCGGTCAGGTAGCCGTGGCCGCGAGCCGACTCCGCCATCCAGAATCCGATCTCGGCGTCACCGCCGACGGTGACGCCGTGGAGGCCGATGCCGCCCACCCATGCGCCGTCGACGCGGACCGCCCACGTCAGATCGGTGCCCGCTTCCCACCGCCGGGCGCTGAGCTCGACGAACTCTTCTGCGTCCGAGCGCGAGTACGGCGAGGGCAGCGTCGTCCAGCGGGGGACCGCGGGGTCCTGCGCCGCCTCGGTGATCGCGTCGATGTCGGACGCGACCGGAATGGACAGCTCGAGCCGTTCGGTGTGCAGGATGACGGGTTCCACCCCGCGACCCTATCTCGCGCCTGCCCTCTCCTCGATTTCGGGCCCCGCTCTCGCCTCGGCCCGGCTCGCCGTTCGCGATTCAGTCCCGGCGGGGTGGGCTCTCGGGCCCGGACTGCACGTCCGACCCGTGCGCTCGGGCCCCCAGCTCAAGAGCTCAGCGGCGGCGCAGCAACCCGACCCGTTCGTAGACGGTGTCGAGCGTCGAGTTCGCGACGGATTCGGCCCGGTCGGCGTTGGCGGCGAGCACCCGGTCGAGCTCCGCGGGATCATCGAGGAGCTCGAGCGCACGCGCCCGGACCGGCTCGAACTCCGACACGACGACGTCGGCGAGGCCCTTCTTGAAGTCGCCGTAGCCGCGCCCCGCATACTCGTCCTCGATCGACGGAATCTGGCGTCCCGTCAGAGCCGCATAGATCACGAGCAGGTTCGACACTCCGGGCTTGTTCTCGCGGTCGTACCGCACCGCACCCTCGCTGTCGGTCACGGCTCGCATGACCTTCTTGGCGGTAGCGGCCGGGTCGTCGAGCAACCAGAGCACGCCCGCGTCCGACTCCGCGGACTTCGACATCTTGGCGAGGGGGTTCTGCAGGTCGTAGATACGCGCCGATTCCTGCTGGATCATCGGCCTCGGCACACGGAAGGTCTCGCCGTACCGCGCGTTGAACCGCTCCGCGAGGTCGCGGGTCAGTTCGATGTGCTGCTTCTGGTCGTCGCCGACCGGCACGACGGCGGTCTGGTACAGCAGGATGTCGGCAGCCATCAGCACCGGATAGGTGAAGAGGCCGACGGATGTCGCATCCTGCCCGTAGCGGCTGGACTTGTCCTTGAACTGCGTCATCCGCCCGGCCTCGCCGAAACCGGTCAGCGTTCCGAGGATCCACGCCAGCTCGGCATGCGCGGGCACGTGCGACTGCACGTACAGCGTCGATTTGGATGGCTCGATCCCGGCGGCGATGTACTGCGCGGCCGTGCGGCGGGTCTTCTCGCGCAGCTCGGCCGGGTCGTTGGGCTGCGTGAGGGCGTGCAGGTCGACGACCGAGAAGAACGCATCGTACGACTCCTGCAGATCGCGCCACTGCAGCAAAGCACCGATGTAGTTACCGATCTGGAGGGAATCCGCCGAGGGCTGCATTCCGGAGTACAGGCGCGCTTTGGTCACCCATCGATTCTAGGTCGGGGGATGCTTCGGCTCGCGCGCGGTGCTACCGGCCGAGTGTGTAGTCGACGATGACCGGGGCGTGATCGCTCCAGCGCTCGGCGTACGCCGCGGCACGGGCGACCCGATAGTCGGTCACCCGGTCGGCGAGCGCCGGGGCCGCGAGCTGATAGTCGATGCGCCAGCCGGTGTCGTTGTCGAAGGCCTGACCCCGGTTCGACCACCACGTGTAGGGCCCGTCGACCTCGCCATGGAAACGGCGGCCGACGTCCACCCACCCGAGCCCCATTCCCACCGATCCGTCCACGCCCGTCACCGGCTCGCCCGCGGGCCCGAGGAAGCGGTCGAAGTACGCGCGTTCGCGGGGCAGGAACCCGGCCTTCTTGACGTTGCCCTTCCAGTTCTTGATGTCGAGCTGGCGATGGCCGACGTTCAGGTCGCCCATGATCACGGACAGCGAACCATCGGCGGCGAGCTCGGGCATCCGGCGCTCCATCGCATTCAGGAATCCGTACTTCGCATCCTGTCGGGGCGTGCCATCCTCGCCGGAGTGCACGTAGGCGCTCACGACGGTCAGCTGCTCGCCGTCGATGTCGAGGTCGGCCTCGATCCACCGGCCGCGCGAATCGACCGTCTCGTCGCCGAGCTCGATGCGCGAATCGGCGATCGGCAGCCGGGTTGCGATGGCGACGCCCGAGCGGCCCTTGGTCAGGGACTCGTCGTGCACGAGGTTCCAACCGGGTAGCGCGGACTCGACGTGAGTGCGCTCGGCGCGCACCTCTTGCAGCGCGAGGATGTCGACATCGGCACGGTCGAGCCATCAGGCATGCCGTTGCGCACCGCCGCTCGGATGCCGTTGACGTTGACAGAGGCGATGCGGATGGATCGAGGCACGCGCTCTACTGTAGCCACGGCCTCGGACATGCTTCGGACACCGCGGGACCGGCAAGGGCGGTCGGTGAGGCCGCGCGGGTCAGTCGAGCAGGAAGCCGCGCGGCTTGGGCTCCGGTGGGGGAGAGGCGCGCACCCGGGCCAGCTCGTCCTCGGCGCGTCGCACGTCGCGACCCGCACGCCATGCGCCATACCAGGGTGCCCCGTCGCGGGCGATGCGTGCGTCGCGCAGACGAACCTCGGTCGCCACGAGCAGTGCCCGGTATTCGTCGCGCAGTACCTCTTCTTCCGTGCGCTCGGTGAGGGCGAGGTTGCGGTCGGCCGCGCCCACCGCGATCCACGCCCCGGCGACCAGGATGACGACGCCGATCAGACGGAACCACAGCAAGAACCCGATCAGCACGGCGAAGGTCGCCAGCAGGGGGTTCGAAGGCGTGTAGATCAAGAGCACGCCCGCACCGACCTGGAGCACCGTGATGGCTGCGCCGCCGAGCAGCGCGCCCGGCCAGATCCGGTGCCAGGCGAGCGCCGCGCCCGTCAGGAACCGGAACAGGGCGGCCATCGCCGCGCCGTTGATCGCGAACGAGACGATGAGCGACACGGTTCGCGCGGTCACGTTCGACAGCACGCTCAGGTCACCGATCCCGAACCCGGTGAACAGCAGCGTCAGCGCCCAGGTGGCGATGCTGCTGACAGCGAAGCCGACGAGCAGCGCGACGGCGAGAATCGCGGCGGCGAGAAAATCGCGCGCCTTCAACAGGACGTAGGAGCGGCTGTCGAAGGGCAGGCCGAAGATGTCGCGGACCGCACGCCGGGCGTAGGTGATGAATCCGATCGCGGTCCAGACGACGACCACCAGCGCGACCGCACCGGTGATGCCGAGGGTTGTCGCCGTGTACGTCGTCACGGACTCGACCTGTTCGGGGGTGACCAGACCGTTCTCACTGATCAGGTTGGGAATGTACTCGTTGATGATGTCGATCATCCGGTTGATGGCCGCGGGGCTCGCACCGATCCACAGGCCGACGATCGCGAAGGCGAGATAGATCACGCCGAAGATCGCGAAGAGCGACTGGTAGCTCACCCCCGCGGCGAGCAGGAACCCGTTGTGGCGCAGGAAGTGCCGCCAGACACGAATCGGAAACCACGAGAGCGTCTGCCGCGTCAGCTGGGTCGCGCGCTGGACGGGCTCCTCGAGGCGGCGACGCAGGGCCTCTTGCGCCGACTCCCAGCGCCCGCCGGGGTCATCCGCTCCGCCGACGGAGTCACCGGATTCCGGTTCCTGATCGTCGGTCGGGCGGCGCGTACTCACGACTCCAGGCTAGCGAGCCCGGCCGTTCCCGCGTCGGCCGGACCCGTCGAACGGGCTACTTGCCGCGGAGGATGGCCTGCTTGACCTCGGCGATCGCCTGGGTCACCTGGATGCCTCGGGGGCACGCATCCGTGCAGTTGAAGGTCGTGCGGCAACGCCACACGCCCTCTTTGTCGTTCAGGATGTCGAGGCGCACGTCGCCCGCGTCGTCGCGCGAGTCGAAGATGAAGCGGTGCGCGTTGACGATCGCGGCGGGACCGAAGTACTGACCGTCGGTCCAGAACACGGGGCACGACGAGGTGCATGCGGCGCAGAGGATGCACTTGGTCGTGTCGTCGAAGATCTCGCGGTTCACGATCGACTGCACGCGCTCCTTGCCCGGCTCGGGCGTCGAGTTCGCGATCAGGAACGGTTTGACCTCGCGGTACGAGGCGAAGAACGGCTCCATATCGACGATCAGGTCCTTCTCGAGCGGCAGGCCCTTGATCGCCTCGACGTAGATCGGCTGCGAGATGTCGAGATCCTTGATCAGGGTCTTGCACGCGAGCCGGTTGCGTCCGTTGATGCGCATCGCGTCGGATCCGCAGATCCCGTGGGCGCACGAGCGGCGGAAGGACAGCGACCCGTCGACCTCCCACTTGATCTTGTGCAGGGCGTCGAGCACGCGGTCGGTCGAGTAGAGCTCGACGTCGTAGTCGACCCAGCGCGGTTCGTCGTCCACTTCGGGATCGAAGCGGCGGACGATGAACGTCACCAGGAAGGACTGGATGCCCGTGTCGTTGACGACCTCGGTCTCGGCAGGAGTTTCGGTCGTTTCGACGAGGGTGGCGGACATCAGTACTTCCTCTCCATCGGCTGGTAGCGCGTGATCACGACGGGTTTCCAATCGAGCGAGATGTGGTCGTCTGCTTTGGACGAGTGCGGGTCGCCGGTGAGGTAGGCCATGGTGTGCTTCATGTAGACCTCGTCGTCGCGCTTGGGGAAGTCGTCGCGCATGTGGCCGCCGCGGCTCTCCTTGCGGTTGCGGGCGGTGACGACCACGACCTCGGCGATGTCGAGCAGGAATCCGAGTTCGACGGCCTCGAGCAGGTCGGTGTTGTAGCGCTTGCCCTTGTCGTCGACGTGGATGTTCATGAAGCGCTCGCGGAGCTCTTCGATGACCCCGAGCACGTGCGTCAGGGACTCCTCGGTGCGGAATACCTGGGCGTTCTTGTCCATCTCTTCCTGCAGCTTCTTGCGCAGGACCGAGATCCGCTCGGTTCCGGTGCCGGCGCGCAGTCCCTCGATGAGGTCGCGCACCGCGCCCGCGGGGTCTTCCGGGAGCGGCACGAACTCGGCGGTCTTGACGTACTCGACGGCGTTCTTGCCGGCCCGCTTGCCGAAGACGTTGATGTCGAGCAGCGAGTTGGTGCCGAGACGGTTCGAGCCGTGCACCGAGACGCACGCGCACTCGCCGGCGGCATAGAGGCCGGGAACGACCGTGTCGTTGTCGGCGAGTACCTCGGCCGCGACGTTGGTCGGGATGCCGCCCATCGCGTAGTGCGCGGTCGGCATGACGGGAACCGGCTCGACGACCGGGTCGACGCCCAGGTACGTGCGTGCGAACTCGGTGATGTCGGGGAGCTTGGTCTCGAGGACCTCGGCGCCGAGGTGGGTGCAGTCGAGCAGCACGTAGTCCTTGTGGGGACCCGCGCCGCGGCCCTCCGCGACCTCCTGCTGCATACAGCGACTGACGATGTCACGCGGTGCGAGGTCCTTGATGGTCGGCGCGTAGCGTTCCATGAAACGCTCGCCGGAGGCGTTGCGGAGGATGGCTCCTTCACCGCGCGCTCCCTCGGTCAGGAGGATGCCGAGGCCGGCCAGTCCGGTCGGGTGGAACTGGAAGAACTCCATGTCCTCGAGCGGCAGGCCCTTCCGCCAGACGATGCCGACGCCGTCGCCCGTGAGCGTGTGCGCGTTGGAGGTCGTCTTGTAGATCTTGCCGAACCCGCCGGTCGCGAAGATGACCGCCTTGGAGTGGAAGACGTGCAGGTCACCCGTGGCGAGTTCGTACGCGACGACGCCGGACGTCTGGGTCTTGCCCTCGGCATCCTTCGACGTCAGCAGATCGAGCACGTAGAACTCGTTGAAGAAGTTGATGCCGAGCTTGACGCAGTTCTGGAACAGCGTCTGCAGGATCATGTGACCCGTGCGGTCGGCTGCGTAGCAGGCGCGGCGAACGGGCGTCTTGCCGTGGTCGGCCGTGTGGCCACCGAAGCGGCGCTGGTCGATCTTGCCCTCGGGGGTGCGATTGAAGGGCAGGCCCATGTTCTCGAGGTCGATGACCGCGTCGATCGCCTCTTTCGCGAGGATCTCGGCCGCGTCCTGGTCGACCAGGTAGTCGCCGCCCTTGACGGTGTCGAAGGTGTGCCACTCCCACGAGTCCTCTTCGACGTTCGCCAGCGCCGCGGCCATGCCGCCCTGCGCGGCGCCCGTGTGCGAGCGCGTCGGGTAGAGCTTCGAGATCACCGCGGTCTTGGCGTGCGGGCCGGCCTCGATCGCCGCACGCATGCCGGCGCCGCCGGCGCCGACGATGACGATGTCGAACTGATGGTGGTGCACGTCGGTCTTGCGATCGGTGCCGGTCACGGTCGTCGTCACAGTGAGGTTGCCTTACGTAGAGGGGGTCGTCGAGGAGCGTGTCAGGCCGCGGCCTGGCACGACTCCCACAGGGTGCTCGATTCGGTGACCCCGATGCAGGGGTCGAAGGTGAAGACCACGAGCGTGCCGAGGATGATGAGGAACGCGGCGGACAGTCCGATCGCCCAGACCAGCACGCGACGCGCGGTCGGGTGCGCCACGTAGTCGTTGACGATGGTGCGCATGCCGTTGCCGCCATGGATCAGCGCGAGCCACAGCATGGCGACGTCCCACCACTGCCAGAGCGGGTTCGCCAGCTTGCCCGCGACGAAGCCGAAGTCGATGCCGTGGATGCCGTCGCCGACCATCAGGTTGGCGAACAGATGGCCGAAGATCAGGACGACCAGGATCGCGCCGGAGACGCGCATGTAGACCCAACCCCACTTTTCGAGGTTGATGCCGCGGCGCTTCGGCCGGGCGTAGGGCGATCGGGGCGCCGCGAGCGTGTCAGCGGTCATCAGTGCCCACCTCCCGAGAAGACGTTGATGAGATGTCGGGGTGTGAATGCGGCCATCGTGACGAACCAGACGCCGAGGACGATCCAGAACATCTGACGCTGGTATTTCGCCCCCTTCGACCAGAAGTCGATCAGGATGATGCGCAGGCCGTTGAACGCGTGGTACGCGATCGCCGCGACCAGGAAGACCTCGCCGATACCCATGATCGGGTTCTTGTAGGTACCGATGACCGCGTCGTATGCCTCGGGTGACACGCGGATGAGCGCGGTGTCGAGCACGTGCACCAGCAGGAAGAAGAAGATCGCGACGCCGGTGATGCGGTGTAGAACCCAGGACCACATGCCTTCGCGGCCACGATAGAGCGTGCCGGCGGGGCGCTTGGAGGTGGTCTCTGAGATCGACAGTGCCTGGCGGGTGTCTGCGGACACGGTCGTCCTCCCTGATCGGTGCGAGGTACGGATGCGCCGAGCCGACGCGGCCCGAACACTACGAACATCCTATTCCCGGTCGACGACGGTAAGGCGATTAGGTCACCCTAACTATCTCGATGTCGAGAGAGTTCGGGCGGGTTCGATGGCAGGGGAGCGCCCCGGCTACCCTGGCTGCATGGCACATCCGATCGAAGGCTTCTACGCCGTCATCCCGGCGGGCGGTGTGGGTAGCAGGCTGTGGCCGCTCTCTCGCGCCGACGCCCCGAAGTTCCTGCACGACCTGACGGGGTCGGGGCAGACGCTCCTGCGCGACACCTGGGACAGGCTCGCGCCGCTGGCGGGGGACGACCGCATCGCCGTCGTCACGGGTCGCGCCCACCGCGCGGCCGTGGAGGCGGAGCTGCCGGACATCACGGACGCCAACGTGCTGCTCGAATCCGAGCCCCGCGATTCCGCGGCCGCGATCGGGCTGGCGGCCGCCGTTCTGTCGCGCCGCGAGCCCGACGTGATCATCGGCTCGTTCGCGGCCGATCACGTCATCCGCGGCGTGCGGACGTTCGAGTTCGCGGTGCAGCAGGCGGTTTCCGTCGCGCGCGAGGGGTACATCTGCACGATCGGCATACAACCCTCCGAACCATCCGTCGGCTTCGGCTACATCAAGAAGGGCGACGAGCTGGTCGTCGACGGGGCGCCCGAGGCGGCCGCCGTCGAGCGATTCGTCGAGAAGCCCGACCTCGAAACCGCCAAGCAGTACTTCGCGGACCGCTCCTATCTGTGGAACGCGGGAATGTTCATCTCGCGTGCCGACGTGCTGCTCGCCGAGATCGAGCGCAACGAGCCCGAACTCCACGCGGGGCTCATGGAACTCGCCGAGGCGTGGGACGATCGCGATCGCCGCGGTCCCGTGGTCGACCGTGTCTGGCCGCGGCTGAAGAAGATCGCGATCGACTACGCCGTGGCGGAGCCGGCCGCCGAACGGGGACGTCTGGCCGTCATCCCGGGGCACTTCGACTGGGACGACGTCGGGGACTTCGCCAGCCTGGCGAAACTGAACTCCCACGGCCGAGGCGAGCTCGCCATCCTCGGCGGCAACGCGCGAGTGCTGGCGGATGCCTCGAGCGGCATCGTCGTCTCGCAGACCAAGCGCGTCATCAGCGTCATCGGGGTGCAGGACATCGTGATCGTCGACACCGAGGACGCGCTGCTCGTCACGACGAGCGAGCACGCCCAGCGCGTCAAGGGCGTCGTGGATGCCCTGAAGCTCAGTGGACAGGGCCAAGTCCTGTGACCGCAGATGCGGTTGCCGAGGCCGTCGACGCACAGAGCCCGATCCCTCTCGTCATCGACACCGACACGGCGCAGGATGACTGTGTCGCCCTGCTCGTCGGGCTGCTCGATCCGGCCGCGGACCTGCTCGCCATCACGATGGTGGCGGGTAACGTCGGGTTCGACCAGCAGGTGCGCAACGCCCACCTGACGCTCGCCGCCGCGGGCCGCCTCGGCGAGGTGCCGATCCACCTCGGCTGCCGGCGTCCGCTCGTGCGCGACTGGGTCTCGGCCGAGAACGTCCACGGCGACGGCTCCGGCGGTCTCTCGATCGACGAGGACGGCCTCGAGGTGTCCGCCGAACACGGGGTAGACGCCCTCATCCGCTTGGCCGCCGAGAACCCGGGTACGCTCCGGATCGTCGCGATCGGGCCGCTGACGAACATCGCCACGGCGCTCGTGAAAGACCCCGACTTCGTCCGGAACGTCGGCGAGCTCTACATCATGGGCGGCTCGAACAACGGGCGGGGCAACATCACGGCCGCGGCCGAGTACAACTTCTACGTCGACCCCGAGGCCGCCAAGGCCGTCTTCGCCGCGGGCTTCGACATCACCGTCATCCCGTGGGACCCGCTGACCCTGCGCGATGCGGTCTTCTCGCGCGACCGGCTTGCCGAGCTCGCCGAGATCGGAACGCCCCTCGCGGCCTTCTTCACGCGCATCGTCGACACCACGCTGGCGTTCGACGAGTCGGTCGGCATCCCGGGGTCGACGCATCCCGACTCGCTCACAGCGGCCGTGCTGGTGCGTCCCGAGCTCGTTCTCGAGTCGTCGCGATACGCCGTCGACGTCGAGACGGGGTCGGACCTGACACGTGGCTATTCGGCGATGTCCTGGGGAGTGCACGACCTGGAGCCGAACGCCCGCGTCATCGAGCGCGTCGACGCGGACGGATTCTTCGGCTACATCCGTCGGTTGCTTGCCGCGCACGTCGCCCCGAGCAGGTCTATCCGCGGGTTCTGACGTCACGTTCGCGGCCGCATGCGATGGGGCCGCGAACGGTCATGTTTCGGATCGGTAGCGCTTTGATAACGCTTCGCGCCCAGAGCCCGTCAGCGGTGTCGGGAGTCGCGTCACACGACGTAACGTTTCTTTGTCCGTCCCGGCTCGCTTCGCGTTCCCGGGGCTGAACCAAGAGAGGAATCCCGTGAAATCATTCACCCGCAAGCGCGCGCTCGGCGCCGCAGCGATCGCCGGCGTCGCCGCCCTCATGCTCACCGCCTGTGGTGCCGCCCCCGAGGACGACGCGAGCGGCTCGCCCGCTGCCGACACCGACTTCCTGGCCTGCGCCGTCTCCGACGAGGGCAGCTGGAACGACAAGAGCTTCAACGAGGCGGCCTACGGCGGCCTCGTCAAGGCCGAGGACGAACTGGGCGTCGAGATCCAGGGCCTGGAGTCCTCCAGCGGTGAAGACTTCGAGCCCAACCTGACCGCGATGGTCGAGGCAGGCTGCGACGTGACTTTCGCCGTCGGCTTCAACTTCTCGATCAATGACGTCATGACCAACGTCGCGAACGACAACCCCGACGCGCACTTCGTCTGGATCGACGGCTGGAACTCGGGCGAGACCAACCTCAAGCCCATCCAGTACTCGATGGCCGAGTCCAGCTTCCTCGCGGGCTACCTCGCCGCGGCCTACTCGACGACCAAGACGGTCGGCACGTACGGCGGCATGGACATCGACGCCGTCACCGTCTTCATGAAGGGCTTCGAGAACGGCGCGAAGTACTACGAGAAGGAGACCGGCACCCCGGTCACCGTCGTCGGCATGACCGACTTCGTGGGCGACTTCGAGAACACCGGCCTGGCCAAGTCGATCTCTGAGGGCCAGCTCACCGCCGGCGCCGACGTGATCTTCCCGGTCGCCGGTGGCCTGTTCACGGCCACCGCCGAGGCGATCCGCGAGTCCGGCGGCAACGCCGTCATGCTCGGTGTCGACAAGGACATCGCCGTCACGCAGCCCGAGCTCGCCGACATCACGCTGACCTCGGTCGAGAAGCGCATGACTCAGGCCGTGTTCGACGTCATCCAGGCGCTCGCCGACGGTGAGGCGTTCGACATCGAGCCCTACATCGGCACCCTGGCGAACGACGGCACCGCGCTCAGCAGCTTCGGCGAGTTCGACGACAAGGTCTCGGACGAGATCAAGACGAAGCTCGACGAGCTGAAGGCCGGCATCATCGACGGGTCGATCGACCCGCTCGCTGCGCCGTAACGACACGAGCGCCGAAACGACGCACGCACGCATTCCGGGGCGGCCGATCGGTCGCCCCGGTTTGTGTCGTCTGGGGCCGGTTTCCGGCAGGATGGGTGGACCATGAAACTCGAGCTCCGCGGGATCACGAAGCGATTCGGATCCCTTGTTGCCAATGACGCCATCAGCATCACCGTCGAGTCGGGCCAGATCCACGCCCTGCTCGGTGAGAACGGCGCCGGCAAGTCCACCCTCATGAACGTCCTCTTCGGGCTGTACCAGGCCGACGAGGGAGAGATCCTTCTCGATGGCGTTCCCCAGCACTTCTCCGGCCCCGGCCAGGCGATGTCGGCCGGAATCGGGATGGTGCACCAGCACTTCATGCTGATCCCGGTGTTCACGGTCGCCGAGAACATCATGCTCGGCCACGAGCCCACCCGGGCGGGCGTGATCAACCTGCCCGAGGCGCGCCGCCGAGTGCGCGAGATCTCCGAACGGTTCGGATTCCACATCGATCCGGATGCGCTCGTCGAGGACCTTCCCGTCGGAGCACAGCAGCGTGTCGAGATCATCAAGGCGCTCTCGCGCGAGGCGAAGGTCCTCGTGCTCGACGAACCGACCGCCGTCCTGACCCCGCAAGAGACCGACGAACTGATGGCGACGATGCGTCGGCTCGCCGAGCACGGCACGTCGATCGTCTTCATCACCCACAAGCTGCGCGAGGTCAAGGCCGTCGCCGACACCATCACCGTCATCCGCCTCGGCAAGGTCGTCGGAGAGGCCCCGCCCAGTGCGTCGACCGACGAGCTCGCCGCGCTCATGGTCGGACGCGACGTCGAGCTGACCGTGCACAAGGACGCCCCGAAGCTCGGCGATGAGGTGTTCGTCGTTCGCGACCTGACCCTGTTCAGTCCGGCCGGCGTCCGCCAGCTCGATGACGTGTCGTTCTCGATCCGTGAGGGCGAGGTGCTCGCCATCGCGGGCGTCCAGGGCAACGGCCAGACCGAGCTCACCGAGACGATCGTGGGGCTGCGCGACAAGGCTCGCGGATCGATCACGCTCCACGGCAAGGAGCTCGTGTCGGAGGACGTCCGTCACGTGCTCGAGAGCGGCGTCGGCTTCGTTCCCGAAGACCGCACGGTCGATGGACTCGTGGCCGAGTTCTCGGTCGCCGAGAACCTCATGATCGACCGATCGTTCTCGGGACCGTTCACCAAGGGACCGTCGATCGACTTCGCCCACCGCGACCGTTTCGCCGAGCAGGCGATCACGGACTTCGACATCCGCACGCCCAGCCGCGACACGCTGGTCGGTCGTCTGTCCGGGGGGAACCAGCAGAAGGTCGTGTTGGCGCGGGAGTTGGGGCGCGACCTCAAGCTGCTCGTCGCGTCGCAGCCGACCCGCGGCGTCGACGTCGGTTCGATCGAGTTCATCCACGAGCGCATCATCGCGGTGCGCGACTCGGGCGTTCCGGTGCTCATCATCTCGACCGAGCTCGACGAGGTCATCGCCCTCGCCGACCGGATCGCCGTCATGTACCGCGGAGCGATCATCGACATCGTCCCGGCCGACACACCCCGCGAAAAGCTGGGTCGCCTGATGGCAGGAGTCACGGAATGAGCACGGCACAGGCCGCCCCGCAGGCCCCCACCCCCGCCGAAGCCGGACGCCCGCGCTGGAACGACGTCCTGCACGACATCGCCGCGGGCGGCTTCGTCCGCACGATCGCCGCCGTCATCCTGTCGCTGGCCGTCGCATCCATCCTGATCGTCTTCACGAACGACGATGTGCTCGGAACCCTGAGCTATTTCTTCTCGCGTCCGGGCGACTTCTTCGTCGCCGCCGGCCAAGCGATCGGCAACGCCTACGCCGCGCTGTTCCGCGGGGCGATCTACAACTACACCGCAACGTCGTTCGAGGCCGGCATCCGTCCACTCGTCGAGTCGCTGCGTTTCGCCGGGCCGCTCATCGCGGCCGGCCTGGGTGTCGCCCTCACCTTCCGTGCGGGCCTGTTCAACATCGGTGGGCAGGGGCAGCTCGTGATGGGCGCGATCTGGTCGGCATGGGCGTCGTTCCAGCTGCACCTGCCGTGGGGCCTGCACCTGATCGTCGCGATGATCTTCGGCTTCGTCGGCGCGGGACTCTGGGCGGGCATCGCCGGTTTCCTGAAGGCCAAGACGGGCGCCCACGAGGTCATCGTCACGATCATGATGAACTACATCGCGGTTTCGCTCGCGACCTACCTCATGCGCACGCCGGTCCTGCACGACATGGACGGCGGAAACAACCCCACGACGAGGCCGCCGGACGAGACGGCCGTGTTCCCCCGCATCCTGGGCGAGGGCTTCGATCTGCGAGTGAGCTTCATCCTGTGCCTGGTGGCGGTCATCGTCTA
Organism: Microbacterium sp. BR1; assembly: GCF_002812725.1. Lineage (GTDB taxonomy): Bacteria > Actinomycetota > Actinomycetes > Actinomycetales > Microbacteriaceae > Microbacterium. Next base: position 88,809 of record NZ_NMUN01000003.1, read on the forward strand.
CTGGTGGCTGATGGAGCGGTCGTCGCTCGGATTCCGTCTGCGGATGGTGGGGCTCAACCCCGACGCTGCACGCGCCGCGGGCGTCAACGTGGGTCGTATGTACATCACCGCGATGGTGTTGTCGGGCCTCTTCATCGGTCTCGCCGGCATCAACCAGTCGCTCGGACGCGACGGCAATTTCGGGCCGGGGATCGATTCCGGTATCGGATTCGACGCGATCACGGTCGCCCTGCTCGGAAGCTCGACAGCGCCCGGTGTGCTTCTGGCGGGCATCCTGTTCGGCATGTTCCGCGCCGCGAGCCCGACGATGCAGCTGGCGGATGTCTCGCCCGAGATCCTCGGTGTCATCCAGGGCCTGATCGTGCTCTTCATCGCCGCCCCGCCCCTGGTGCGGGCGATCTTCCGGTTCCTGCCGAAGCCGCGCGAAGTGACCGAACTCAATACCAGGTCCAAACCGCAGCTCGAGGCGAAGGAAGAAGTCCAATGAGCGCCGTCGCGACGCACATCGAGCCCGAGGTGACACAGGTCGCCTCGCTCGCCCCGCGCAAATGGCGCACCCCGGTGCTGCTCGCGATCGTGGCCGGTGTCGCCCTCATCGCGTTCGGTCTGCTGGGTCGCGACGAGCCCGTCCGATTCGTCTGGTCGAACGCGGCGGACTCGATCGTGCTCCCCGCGCTGGAGTCCACGTCCCGGCTCGTCGGCATCGTCACGGGTCTGATCGCGGCGATCGCCGCCGGGGCATCGTTCTGGTACGCGGCGAACCGCCGCAAGGTGCCGGTCTGGATCATCCTCATCGTCGGCCTGGCGTTCCTTGCCGGCCTCGTCGCGTGGGTGGGCGCGGGCGGGAACGTGCCCGTCGTGTTCCTCCTGACGGGCGCGATCGCCCTCTCGACCCCGATCGTCCTCGGCGGCCTGGCGGGTGTGCTGGGCGAGCGCGTCGGCATCGTGAACATCGCGATCGAAGCCCAGTTGCTCGCCGGTGCCTTCGTCGCGGCATTCGTGGCCTCGTCGACGGGGAGCTACCTCGTCGCGCTCATCGCGGCCATGGTCGCGGGCTCGCTCGTCTCGGTCATCCTCGCGGTGTTCTCGATCCGCTATCTCGTCGACCAGGTCGTCGTCGGCGTCGTCCTGATCGGTCTGGTCAGCGCGATCACGAACTTCCTGTACTCGTCCGTGTTGTCGCAGAATTCGGCCGCGCTCAACAATCCCGGCACGTTGCCGCGCATCGCGATCCCGTTCTTGGCGGACATCCCGGTGCTCGGTCCCGTCGTCTTCAACCAGCGCATCACGACGTACCTGATGTTCATCCTCGTTCCGTTGGTCTGGTTCATCCTCTTCCGCACCAAGTGGGGCCTGCGCATCCGGGCTCTGGGCGAGCACCCGCTCGCGGCCGACACGGTGGGCATCAACGTCAACCGCTGGCGCTTCTGGACCGTCAGCCTCGCCGGGCTGATCGCCGGCCTCGGCGGTGCGGCCCTCACGATCGGCGCGGTCGGTCCGTTCGTCCGAGAGATGAGCGCCGGGCAGGGCTTCATCGCCCTCGCCGCCGTCATCCTCGGCCGCTGGAACCCGTGGGGGATGGCCGCCGCCGCCCTGCTGTTCGGATTCAGCAGCAACTTCCGCGTCTGGGCCGGCCAGGCCGGTTCCGCGCTTCCGCCCGACCTGATCGAGATGACCCCCTACGTCGTCACGATCATCGCGGTCGCCGTCGTCGCCGGCCGGGTGATCGGCCCGAAGGCCGCGGGCAAGCCCTACATCAAGGAGTGAGAATCTTGACCGACATCGACTGGGACGAACTGCGCGCGGTTGCGACCGACGCCATGCAGCGCGCGTACGCTCCGTATTCGCGGTATCGCGTCGGCGCCGCGGCGCTCGTCAGCGACGGGCGGATCGTCTCGGGCTGCAACGTCGAGAACGCCTCGTACGGGGTGGGGCTCTGCGCGGAGTGCGGACTCGTCTCCGACCTGCAGATGTCGGGCGGGGGGCAGCTGGTGGCGTTCGTCTGCGTCAACAACAACGGCGAGACGATCATGCCGTGCGGCCGCTGCCGACAGCTGCTGAACGAGTTCGCGCTGCCGGGCATGCTTCTCGAGACGGTCTCGGGTATCCGCACGATCGATGAGGTCCTGCCGGATGCCTTCGGCCCGCGCGATCTCGAAGAAGTCGCACGGTGACGGCGCGCGCCGTGTCTTCTCAATCCCTCGAGGCGTTCGACGCCGTCGACGTGATCCGCGCCAAGCGCGACGGGGGAGCGGTTCCCGAACCCGCGCTCCGTTGGATGGTCGACGCGTACACACGGGGATACGTCTCCGATGCCCAGATGTCGTCGTTCGCGATGGCGGTGCTGCTGAACGGTATGGAGCGCGACGAGATCCGGGTGCTGACGGATGCGATGATCGCGTCCGGAGAGCGGATGAGCTTCGCGGGGCTCGGCAAGCGGACCGTCGACAAGCACTCGACCGGTGGTGTGGGGGACAAGATCACCCTTCCGCTCGCGCCGCTCGTCGCATCCTTCGGCGTCGCCGTGCCGCAACTCTCGGGGCGCGGCCTCGGGCACACCGGCGGAACCCTCGACAAGCTCGAGTCGATCCCGGGATGGCGCGCGGCTTTGTCGAACGACGAGATGTTCGCGCAGCTGCGCGAGGTCGGTGCCGTGATCTGTGCCGCCGGTTCGGGACTCGCTCCCGCGGACAAGAAGCTCTACGCCCTGCGCGACGTGACCGGAACCGTCGAGGCTGTCCCGCTGATCGCGTCGAGCATCATGTCGAAGAAGATCGCCGAGGGCACGGATGCGCTCGTCCTCGACGTCAAGTTCGGGTCGGGAGCGTTCATGCAGGACATCGATCGTGCGCGCGAACTCGCTCGCACGATGGTGGCGCTCGGCACGGACTCGGGCGTCGCGACCACGGCGCTGCTGACCGACATGAACACCCCGCTCGGGCTGGCGATCGGCAATGCGAACGAGGTGCGCGAATCGGTCGAGGTGCTCGCGGGCGGCGGCCCCGCCGACGTGGTCGAGCTGACGATCGCGCTCGCGCGCGAGATGCTTGCGCTCGCGGGACGACCCGACGCCGACGTCGAGGGTGCGCTCGCCGATGGCCGGGCCATGGATGCCTGGCGGGCTCTCATCCGTGCGCAGGACGGCGATCCGGATGCTGCGCTGCCGACGCCGCGCGAGACGCACACGATCACGGCCGACCGCGCCGGTGTCGTGTCGCGGATGGAAGCCCTTCCGTTCGGCATCGCCGCGTGGCGCCTGGGCGCCGGACGCGCCCGTGCCGAAGACGCGGTCATCCACGCCGCGGGTATCGATCTGCACGTCAAACCCGGAGACACCGTGTCGGTGGGGCAGCCCATCTTCACCCTGCTCGCCGACGACGCCGCGCGTTTCGATCGTGCGCTCGATGCGCTCGATGGTGCCTGGTCGATCGGTGACCCGGCCGACGCGACGGAGCGCGCACCCCTGGTGCGCGAACGCATCACCGCATGACGAACGACCGACTCGAGAGGAAGGCGATCGCATGACGATCGACGCGAACGGCGACTTCAGCCTGGAGGGCGTCTCGTTGCGATCCCTGCCGAAAGTCAGCCTGCACGACCACCTCGACGGCGCGGTACGCATCGAGACCGTCGTCGAGCTGGCCGAAGCGGCGGGGATCGACCTGCCGGGCGCCGGCGTCGATGGCCTGACCGAGTGGTTCGAGGAACGCACCGACTCGGGCTCGCTCGTGGAGTACCTGTCGGCGTTCGACGTCACGGTCGGCGTCATGCAGACGCGTGAGGCGTTGACGCGGATCGCGCGCGAGTTCGTCGAAGACCTCGCCGACGATGGCGTCATCTATGGCGAGGTGCGTTGGGCGCCCGAGCTGCACGTGGTCGGGGGTCTGAGCCTCGACGAGGCCGTTGAGGCGGTTCAGTCGGGGATCGAGGAGGGCGAGGACGCCGCGGAACGTGCGGGCCACAGCATCCGTGTCGGTCAGATCCTGAGCGCGATGCGACACACGGATCGTTCGCTCGAGATCGCTCAACTCGCGGTGCGCCATCGCGAGAGCGGCGTCGTCGGCTTCGATATCGCCGGGCCCGAGGACGGCTTTCCGGCATCGCGGCTGCGCCCCGCATTCGACTATCTCGCCTCGGAGTTCTTCCCCGTCACGGTGCACGCCGGCGAGGCCGCGGGCATCGACTCCATCCGTTCGGCGTTGATCGATGGCCGCGCCCTGCGCATCGGCCACGGTGTCCGGATCGCCTCCGATCTGGACGTCGTGTCGCGCTCGGGCGACGAGGTCCTGGTGACGTTCGGACCGGTCGCGCGCTGGGTGCGCGACCGTGAGATCCCGCTGGAGCTCTCGCCGTCATCGAACCTGCAGACGGGTGCGATCGAGGCCTGGGGCACAGACCTCTCCGATCACCCCTTCGATCTGCTGTACCAGCTCGGGTTCTCGGTGACCGTGAACGTCGACAACCGCACGATGAGCCGCACGTCGCTCACGCGCGAGCTGGCCCTGCTGGCGCGAGCGTTCGACTACGACCTCGACGACCTGCAGACGTTCCAGCTGAACGCGGCCGCGGGCGCGTTCCTCACGGTCGAGGAGCGTGAGGAGCTGATCGAGCTGATCGCCGAGGGCTTCGACCGGTAGCAGGCGGACTCGGGCGGCGACCGAGACATCTGCAACGCCGCGACGACGCCGTTGGATTCCCGCATCAGGCCCTGTCGGGCGAAAGTCGCACATCCCTCTGGAGGCACTCATGCGCATCGGAATCCCCGCCGAGGTCAAGAACAACGAGAACCGCGTCGCCATGACGCCGCCCGGCGTCGACGCGCTCGTGCGACGAGGGCACGAGGTCGTCGTGCAGTCCGGCGCCGGAGCGGGTTCTCGGATCAGCGATGAGGACTACATCCGCTCGGGTGCGACGATCCTCGCGCGGGCGGACGAGGTGTGGGCCGCCGCCGACCTGCTGCTGAAGGTCAAGGAGCCGATCGCCTCGGAGTACGGCCACCTACGCGCGGACCAGGTCGTGTTCACCTACCTGCACCTGGCCGCCAACCCGGCCCTCGCCGATGCGCTCGTCGCAGCGGGCACGACCGCCATCGCGTACGAGACCGTGCAGAGCGCGGACGGCTCGCTCCCGCTCCTGTCTCCGATGAGCGAGGTCGCGGGGCGCCTGTCCGTCACCGTCGGCGCCTACCACCTGATGAGCTCATCGGGCGGGCGAGGCACGCTGCTCGGCGGGGTGGTGGCGACGCCTCGGGCGAAGGTCGTCGTCATCGGTGGCGGGGTCGCGGGTGAGCACGCGGCAGCGAACGCCGTCGGGCTCGGCGCGGACGTGACCATCGTCGACGTCTCGCTGGCACGCCTGCGGGCGCTCGAGATCCAGTTCTCGGGTCGCATCCAGACACGCTATTCGACCCCCTATACGATCGCTGAACTCGTGAGGGATGCCGACCTGGTGATCGGGTCCGTCCTGATTCCCGGCGCGGCCGCACCGAAGCTCGTCACGGACGAGATGGTCGCCACGATGAAGGCGGGCTCCGTCCTCGTGGATATCGCGATCGATCAGGGCGGATGCTTCGAGGGATCGCGTCCGACGACGCACGACGATCCCACCTTCGCGGTGCACGACGCGATCTACTACTGCGTCGCCAACATGCCCGGCGCCGTCGCGGAGACCTCGACGCGCGCGCTGACGAACGCCACTCTGCCGTTCGTGCTCGCCCTGGCCGATCGAGGGGTCGACGAAGCCTTCGACCGTGATCCGGCGCTCGCGCGCGGGCTCAACGTCCGCGATGGCCGGGTCACCAACGAGCGCGTCGCCGCCGCTCTGGGGTCGGCCCGCGGATCGGTGGAACGGCGCCCGAGGTGACGCTGGCGGTCGCGCCCGCGAGCCGGGTCAGCATCGCGGCGGTCGGTGCCGTCTATGCCGTGCAGGGTCTCGGGTTCGCCATGATGGTGACGTCCTTTCCCGCGATGAAGGACCGCTACGAGCTGAGCGACACCCTCGTCTCGATTCTGCTCCTCTCGCTGGCGCTCACCGCGGCGGCCGGATCGATGCTCGCGAACGTGATCTCGGTGCGTCGCAACAGCCGGATGGCCGTGCTGGTCGGGCTCGCCCTGCAGGCCCTGGGTCTCGCGACGGTCGGCTCGGGACTGCCGCTGGAGGCGTATGTGCTGGGTGTCGTGATCTACGGCGTGGGTCTGGGCGCGATCGACGCGTCGTCCGCGATGCAGGGCGTGCTCGCGCAACGCGGTCGCGAGCGAACGCTTCTCGGCCGGTACTTCGCCGTGAACACGCTCGCCGCGATCACCGCGACGATCGTGATGTCGACGGTGCTGGGTGCCGAGATGGATGTCACCACCGCGCTGCTGTCCCTTGCCGTCGTGAACATCGCCGTGGCCGTCGTCGGGTCCCGCACGCTGATCCCCGAGCACGCCGCACGGTCGACCTCCCAGGCCCGTGCGGGTCGGCTACCCTGGCGCCCGGTGCTGATCCTCGGCGCCCTGATCTTCGCGGCGTTCACGGCGGACTCGGCGGTTGCGTCGTGGAGCAGCGTGTACACGGACGGCACCCTCGACGTGCCTCCGGCGACCGCGCCCCTCGCCTACGGCGCATACCTGGTCGTCGTGCTGCTGTCGCGGTTGAGTGTGGATTTCTTCTCGCGCCGGGTGTCGACGTCCACGCTCGCCCTGGGAGCCCTGGCGATCGGCGTGCCGGGCTGCGCGCTCGTCGCGTTCATACCGACGCTTCCCGCCGCTCTGATCGGATTCGCGCTGATCGGGGTCGTGGCGGGTGCCCTGGTTCCCGTGACCTTCACGGCGGCAGGGCTGGTCTCGGCCGAGCGCAGCGACGAGCTGGTCGCCCGTGTGAACCTGTTCAATTACGCGGGAGCGATCGTCGGCGCCGTCGCCACCGGCCTGATCGGAGAGTCGATCGGCCTGGGCCTGGCGTTCCTGCTGCCGCTCGTCGTGCTCGTCGCTGTCGTTCCCGCGGCGCTGGCGCTGGGGCGGCTGACGCGCCGGAGCGCTGTCGGAGGGTCTGGCTCGGGGGTCTAGCCGGCGGCGGAGTGATAGCGACCCCGGGGGAGCACGAGCGGAGCGCCCGACACGGGGTCGATGATCACCTGGCAGTCGAGGCCGAAGACCTCGCCGACGACCTCGGCGGTGATGACGTCGTCCGGGCGCCCGAACGCATGGATGCCGCCCTCGCGAACGGCCACCAGCCGATCGGCGTACCGTGCGGCGAGGTTCAGGTCGTGCAGGACCATCGCGATCGTCGTGCCGCGGGAGCGATTGAGGTCGGTCAGCAGGTCGAGCACCTCGATCTGGTGGGTGACATCCAGGAACGTCGTCGGCTCGTCGAGCAGCAGGATGTCGGTCTGCTGCGCCAGCGCCATCGCGATCCAGACCCGCTGCCGCTGCCCGCCCGACAGCTCGTCGACGGCTCGATCCGCGAGGTCGGCGATCCCCGTCGCGTCGAGGGCATCCGCTACGGCGGCGTAGTCGGCCGCGGTCCAGCGGGCGAGAAAGCGCTGGTGCGGATGCCTGCCCCGGCCGATCAGGTCCGCCACGACGATCCCCTCGGGTGCGGTGGGGCTCTGCGGCAGCAGTCCCAGGCGCCGCGCGACCTCGCGCGAGGGCAGGTGGTGGATCTCTTCACCATCGAGCAGCACGGCGCCGCTGCGGGGCTTGAGCAGACGGGCCAGGGCGCGCAGGACGGTCGACTTGCCGCACCCGTTGGGTCCCACGATCGCCGTGATCTGCCCGGACGGGATCGACAGGTCGAGGCCGTGTACGACCTCTCGGTCGCCGTACGCGAGGGTGAGCGATTCTGCCGAGAGCCGATCCGCGTGCGTCATAGTGAGCCTCCCGCGCGATTGTTCCGAATGAGGAGATAGATCAGGTACGGGGCACCGAGCACGCCGGTGATGACGCCGACGGGATAGCGCGTGCCGAAGGCGAACTGGCCCACGAGGTCCGCGACGAGCACGAGCAGCGCGCCGACGAGCGCCGACGGCACCATCAGCGACCCGCCGTGTCCGACGATCCGTGCCGCAATCGGACCGGCCATGAAGGCGACGAACGCGATGGGGCCGCTCGCGGCGGTCGCGAACGCGAGCAGGACGACGGCGGCGAGGATCATCAGCAGTCGCATGCTGTTCGTTCGGACCCCGAGTGCCGCCGCAGAATCGTCGCCGAGGTGAAGTGCGGCAAAGGACCGCGACGATCCCGCCAGGAGAGGTGCGAACAGGGCGACGACCACGAGCAGGGGCAGCACCCGCTCCCAGGACGCGCCGTTCAAGCTCCCCGTCAGCCATTGCATCGCGACCTGCAGGTCCCATGCGGCGGCCCGCGAGAGCAGATAGGTGATCAGGCTGTCGAGCATGGCTCCGACCCCGATTCCGATCAGGATGAGCCGGATGCCCGAGAAGCCCGCCTTGTACGACAACAGGTAGATGGCACCGGCCGTGACGAGCGCGGCGACCAGCGCGAAGATCGAAACCTCGCGGTCGCCGAGACCGAGTGTCACCCCGGCGAAGACGGCGGCCGCGCTCGCGCCCGCGCTGATTCCGATCACGTCGGGCGAGGCGAGCGGGTTGCGCAGCAGGGTCTGGAACGTCACACCCGCCAGTCCGAACGCGGCTCCGGCCAGCAGGCCGAGCGTGGCGCGCGGCAGCCGAAGGGTGCCCACGGTGAAGGATGCGCCCGGTACCTGCTGCCCGAGAATCACCTGGATCACCTCGCCGGGTGAATAGAGGGTCTGCCCGACCATGAGTGTCACGCCGTACGCGACGAAAACGGCGGCACCGAGAACCGCGATTCTTCCGGCGCGTCGGCGGAATCGGGCACGGCGGCCCGCGATGACGGAGTCGAGGGTCACAGTTCCCGCACCCGCTGTCTCCTGACGATCCAGATGAAGACCGGTGCTCCGATGAATGCGGTGACGATGCCGACGTCGATCTCTTCCGGGCGGGTGATGATGCGTCCGACGACGTCGGCGAGGGTCAGCAGTGCGGCGCCCGCGATGGCAGAAAAGGGCAGGAGCCAGCGATGATCCGTACCCACCAGCAGGCGGCAGAGGTGCGGCACGACCAGGCCGACGAAGCCGATAGGCCCCGCGATCGCCGTGGCCGCTCCCGCGAGGATCACGGCGCCGACGGCGGCGAGCAGGCGCGTCCGACCGACCTGGACCCCGAGACCCGCGGCCATGTCGTCCCCGAGGGCGAGGGAGTTCATGCCCCGTGCGCTGATCAGGCAGATCAGCGCGCCGAGGCCGAGGAATGGCGCGACCACGAGGATCCTGTCCCAGCTGGCGCCGCCGACGCCACCGATCTGCCAGAAGCGGAAGGTCTCGAGGATGTCGACGCGGGGGAGCAGGATCGCGCTGACGAGCGAGGAGAAGGCGGCGGCGGACGCGGCACCCGCGAGGGCGAGCTTGAGCGGCGTGGCGCCGCCGCGTCCCATCGAGCCGACGGCGTACACGAAGGCGGATGCCGCGGCCGCTCCGAGTGTTGCGACACCGATGTAGGAGTAGGGATTGCTGAGGCCGAAGAAGGCGATGCCGACCACGACGGCGAGCGCCGCCCCGGATGACACCCCGAGGATGCCGGGGTCAGCCAGGGGATTGCGGGTGATGGCCTGCATGGCGCAGCCCGACAGGGCGAGCGCGGCGCCGACCAGCATGGCCAGCACCGTGCGAGGCATCCGGAGCGTGACGGCGGCCTCGCCGACGCCCTCCGCCCCTCCGCCCAGTGCCGCGAGGACCTCGGTGAGCGAGACATCCCGCGCGCCGAAGGCCAGCGATGCCGCGCCCAGGAGGACGAGAAGAGCGAGCCCCGCGAACAGCCAGGCCAGGCGGACGCCGACGGGCCGCCGCAGCGCGGCGACTCCGGTCGGTCGCACGCCCGGCCTGACGGTGGTCACGGGTGGGTGCTAGTCGTTCTGCGACAGTGCGCCGGCGAGCACGGCGAAGTACTCATCGATGCCCCAACCGATCGACAGGGGCGACGGGTTCGCCGAGGCCGCGAGCGGCGTGGAGTTCTCGAGCACCGCGATCTGGCCGTTCGCGATAGCGGGGATCTGCGACAGCAGAGGGTCGGCCTTGATCGCCTCGACGAAGGCGCCGTCTGCGTCGCCGTAGGTCACCCAGATATCGACGTCCGAGAGGCGGTCGGCCTCTTCGGCGCTGACCTGCAGGTAGAACTCCTCGGTGTCGGCGGACATCTCGGCGACGATGGCGGGTGCGGGAAGACCGTTCGCCTCGAGGAAACCGGGGCGCGTGTCGTGGCTGGTGTAGAAGCCGATCTGGCTGAAGTCCTTCGGATCGATGTACGAGAACAGGACCTTCTTGCCGTCGAGCTCGGGGTAGGCGGCGAGCGCGTCGGCGACCTCGCCCTGCAAGTCCGTGATCAGCTGTTCGCCCTCGGCCGCGAGCCCGATCGCCTCGGAGTTGAGGCGGATCATGTCTTCGTACGACGTCCCCCAGGCGACGTCGGGGTAGGCCACGACGGGGGCGATCTGCGAGAGCGTGTCGTAGTCCTCCTGCGTCAGGCCCGAGTAGGCGGCGAGGATCACGTCGGGATCGGTGTCGGCAACGGCTTCGAAGTCGATGCCGTCGGTCTCGTCGAACAGCACGGGGGTTTCGGCGCCGAGCTCTTCGAGGCGCTCTTCGACCCACGGCAGCACACCGTCGCCGTCGTCATCGCCCCACGTCGCCTTGCTCATCCCGACGGGCACGACGCCGAGCGCGAGGGGTACCTCGTGGTTCGACCAGGCGACCGTGGCGACGCGCTCCGGCTTCTCGGAGACGGTGGTTTCGCCGAAAGCGTGCTCGATCGTGACGGGGAAGCCTTCTGCGGCGGATCCGGTCGAGGTGTCACCGTCGGCGGCCGGCGATGCGCACGAGACGAGGGCTGTCGAGGTGAGGGCTGCTGCAACGAGCAGGCCCATGCTGCGGGGCACTCTCATGGATGGTCCTTTCCGGGGAGGGCGCGAGGATTCTCGCTAAGGACAGGCTAACCTAACCGGATGCCCGCCTCGAATTGTTACCGACGCGGGCGTCACATCTCGGCACGGCCACGGCGCCAGTAGCCCATGAAGGCCACGGCCTTGCGGTCGACGCCGCGCTCGGAAACGAGGTGTCGCCGCAGTTCTTTGATGGGTTGCGCCTCACCGGCCAGCCACGCGTAGAAGGGTGCCCGCGTGAGCAGCGGATCACCCTGGGCGTCGGTCGGGACCTCCCAGAGGAGGCCCGCGTCGATGTCGACGTCCTCGAGTTCGGCGGTCGTCGTCGACGGGCCATCGAGCAGTTCGGCGGCGGCGGCGTGTACCGACGGGATCAGCTCGGTGCCCACGGCTGCGTCGCCTCGCACGACGACGCGTACCTCGACGCCGCGCGGGGGCAGGGCGAGCGCTGCGGCATCACGCGCATCCGGCACCTCGACGACGGCGATGCCGCGCGCGTCGTCGGTGAGTCGCTCGAGGATCCCCGACACCGCGGGCAGGGCCGTCTCGTCCCCGGCGATCAGCACCCGGTCGACCTCGGCCGGCGGCCGCCAGTCGACGCCCCCGTGGAAGTCCCCGGCGTAGCCGGTATGAGGCACGCACACCACGATCCGATCGCCCACGCGCGCGTCGAGCGCCCAGGTGGACGCGGGTCCGATGCGGCCGTGCAGGGCGATGTCGACATCGAACTCGGATGCCTCGGGCCGGACCTCTCGCACCGTGTAGGTCCGCATGGGTGGCCGCACGGCATTGTCGAGGTCGCGCCACGCGCCGTACCAGTCGTCCTCCAGGGGCAGCTCCGCGATGTCCGCGCCCGGGACGGGGAACAGGATCTTGAACCGCTGGTCGAACCGGTTGTCTGCCACGGTGTGCAGCTCCGGACCGGTGAGGGTGAATCGGCGGAACGTCGGGCTCACGACCTCGATGCGTGCGACCTCGGCCAGCATCGGCACGAAGGCGACGTCGGGGGAGCGCTTCGGCAGGGTCCGCGTCTGAGTGTTCACTTAGGTAAGGCTAAGCGAACACCGATCGACGTGCAAAGCCTGGCCGGTGAACCGCACCGGTGCCCGGGCGTTTCTCGCGAGGGCTCAGGCGAGCTCGGCCTGCCGCTTCGCGACGACCGCCTGTACCCGTGCGAACAGCGGATGCTCGGGCTCCAACCCGGTCACCGTCGCCGTGAACTCCACGGCACTCAGCTCACGGAGCATCCGCTGCGCGTCCACCGACTGCGGGTCTTCCGCGTCCTCGAAGGCGAGGGCGGCGCCCATCGCGGCCACCAGCGCGGAGGTCGGCAGCCCGCGCTCCGCCGCCTCGGCGGCGGGTCCCACGAAGCGCTCGTGACGCGACAGCTTGCGCAGCGGCTGGCGCCCCACCCGCCTCACCGTGTCGGGCAGCGCGGGATTGCGGAAGCGATCGAGGATCCGCGCGCGATACTCGGCGAGCCCACCCGGGTCGAGTTCGTGCTTCGCGACGAGCAGCGCGGATGTCTCTTCGAGGGTCGCGCTGACCCGATCGGCGATCTCCGGTATGGCGAGCGCGTCCGAGATGCGCTCGACGCCCGCCTGCGCGCCGTAGTACGCCGTCGTGGCGTGGCCGGTGTTGACCGTGAACAGCTTCCGCTCGATGTACGGCGTGAGATCGTGCACGAAGTGCGCACCGGGGATCTGCGGAGGATCGTCGCCGAGCGGCGGACGCTCGATCGCCCACTCGTAGAAGGGCTCGACCGTCACATCGACGCCGGGGTTGTCCTGCGGGGCGGGCACGATGCGGTCGACGGCGGTGTTGGCGAACACGGCGCGACTCGCCACGGCATCCCAGGCCTCGCCGGCCTGCTCGCGAATGAGGTCGCGCAGCACGTCGGTGGCGTTGATCGCGTTCTCGCACGCCATGATCTGCAGCGGCGGAGAGGACGGATCGCGCAGCGCCAGTCCCGCCAGAATGACCGGCGCGACGAATTTCAGGACGGTCGGGCCGACGGCGGTCGTCACGATGTTCGCTCCGGCGATCTCGTCGATCACCTCGTCGGCGTGCTCGGCGCTGTTGATCGCGCGGAAACCGGTCACGACCTTGTCGACACCGCCGGTGCCGACCTCGTGGACGGTGTACGACGTCGAGGCGTTGATCGCGTCGACCAGGGCCGCCGAGACATCCGAGAAAACCAGCTCGTAACCCGCCTCGTGCAGAAGCAGGCCGACGAAGCCGCGCCCGATGTTACCGGCCCCGAAGTGGACGGCCTTCACGATTCGTTCACCGCGCTCAGCACCGCGAAGAGTTCTTCGGGCGACGCGACGCCCTTGAGGACGGCGACCTCGTCCTCGTCCGAGAAGACCAGGGCGATCTGGGACAGGATCTCGAGGTGCTCATCGCCCTTGCCGGCGATGCCGATGACGAAGGTGACGGGCTCCCCGCCCCAGTCGACGCCGCCGTCGTAACGGACGACCGAGAGGGCGGAGGCGAGGATCGCATCCTTGGTCTCGTTCGTCCCGTGGGGGATCGCGAGTTCGTTGCCCATGTAGGTCGAGACGGTCATCTCCCGTTGCTGCATCGCGTCGAAGTACGCGGGCGTGACGGCGCCCGCGGCTTCGAGGATGTCGGCGGCCTCTTTCATGGCCTCCTCCCGCGTTGCGGAGCCGGAGTGGATGCGGACCTGACCGAGGGTGAGGACGTCGCGTGCCATGGTGTCGCCTTTCTGTTGAACAACCTCTAGCGTGTCCCACTTTTGCTCGCTTCGGGGGGCCGATAGCGAGCAAGAGTGGGACACGGTCGTGCGGGAGAGCGCTGCGGGGCCGGGGCCGAAGGGCCGACCGACCCCGCAAACGGATCAGACCCTACGCACCATCCTGGTGCTGGTCGCGCACGAGCTCCACGACCTCGTCGTATTTCGGCGAGTTCATGAAGTTGTCGACCGAGACGTGGATCGCCTCGGGCGTCTTCTGACGCGCGCGGTCGGTGAGCTGGTTCTGCGTGATGACCAGGTCGGCCGACCCGTCGAGAGCCGCGATCGCCTTGTTGGTGACCGTGACATCCTCGATGCCCGCCTTCTTGATCTTGTTGCGCAGGACGCTCGAGCCCATGGCCGACGATCCCATGCCCGCGTCGCACGCGAAGACGATGTTGCTGATCGTCCGCTCGGTCATCACGGCCGGCTCGACGCCGCCGCCCGTCGAGGTCGCGGCGCCGCCGCGGAGGTTGCTGAGCGCGTCCGAGGACTTGCCCTTCGCCGCCTCGGTCTGGGTGATCGCCGCGCCGAACGCGTCGTCCGTCGCCGCCATCGCCGCGAGGTCGCGCTTACGCGATGCGCGCAGGATCACAGCCGCGATGACGAAGGTGACCGCCGCCGACAGGATCACCGACAGGATGACCGCGAAGTACGCCCCCGAGGCGGTTTGCGCGATCACCGCGATGATGCTGCCGGGCGCAGCGGGCGCACGCAGCGCACCACCGAGGACCATGTTCGTCGTGACACCCGTCATGCCGCCCGCGATCAGCGCGAGGATGAGGACCGGCTTCATGAGCGCATAGGGGAAGTAGACCTCGTGGATGCCACCGAAGAACTGGATGATGGCGGCACCGGGTGCCGAGGCGCGTGCCGCCCCGAGTCCGAAGAACGCGAACGCGAGCAACAGCCCCACGCCAGGGCCGGGGTTGGCCTCGAGCAGGAACAGGATCGACGAGCCGTTCTCGGAGGCCTGCTGGATGCCCAGCGGCGTGAGGACACCGTGGTTGACGGCGTTGTTGAGGAACAGGACCTTGGCGGGCTCGATCAGGATGCTCGTGAGGGGCAGCAGGTTGAGCTCGATCAGCCAGTTGACCCCGTTCGAAAGGATCTGCATCAGGCCGTTGACGAGCCACGCGACGGGGTAGAACCCGACGATGGCCATCGCGAAGCCCCAGATGCCCGCCGAGAACATGTTGACGAGCATTTCGAAGCCCGCGCGGATCTTGCCCTCCCAGAGGCTGTCGAGCCACTTCATGGTGTACGCCGAGAGCGGGGCCATGATCATCGCACCGATGAACATGTGCACCTGGCCGAGCTGGTTGTCGGCCGGCAGCGTCGCATTCACCTGGGCGATCAGCAGGTCGGAACCGGCGATCGCGCCCATCGTGGCGATCGAGGCGACCACGCCGCCTCGGATGCCATAGACGATGCTGCCGCCGGTGTAGGCGATCAGCAGGGGCAGCAGGTAGTGGATGAACGGGCCGACGATCGTGGCGAGGTCGGCGTTCGGGGTGAACCCGACCGCGATGAAGAACGCGGTGAAGATGCCCCACGCGATCAGCGCGGGAATGTTCGGCATGATCATGCCGGACAGGAACGTGCCGAAGCGCTGGACTCCGACTCGCGCCTTGCTGCCGCCCGCGGTCGCGGGGGCTGACGTCGTTGTCATCAGTGTGTCTCCTCTTTGGTTGGTGTGGGGATGGATGCGGCCAGGGCCGCGGATCGTGCCGATGCCGCGTCGTCCGCGGCGAGGGCTGCCTCGGCGATGCGACGTGCATCCCCGAGGGAGTGATTGAGCAGGATCGCTCGGACATCGGCGAGCGCCGTGGGCGCCATCGACAGGGTGGTCGCGCCGAGGCCCACGAGCACGACGGCGAGCAGCGGGTCGGCCGCCGCCTCGCCGCAGATGCCGACCGGCTTGCCCGATTCGCGCCCGGCGTCGCCGACCTCGCGGATCAGCCGGAGCACGGCGGGATGCCACGGGTCCTGGAACGATGCGACCGAGCCGAGCAGGCGATCCGCCGCGAGCGTGTACTGCGTCAGGTCGTTCGTGCCGATCGAGGCGAAGTCGGCGTGCGCGAGGACGCGGTCGGCCAGGAGAGCGCTCGAGGGCACCTCGATCATCACTCCGGCCGTCTTCAGCCCGTACTCGCGGGCGATCGCCACGAAGTACTCGGTCTCTTCCACCGTTGCGACCATCGGCGCCATGACCCAGAGGTCGGCCGAGGTCCGAGCATCCGCTTCCGCCAGCGCGGTCAGCTGCTCGCGCAGGATGTCCTCGCTCGCGCGCAGCGCCCGCAGTCCCCGGAGCCCCAGGGCGGGGTTCTCCTCGTGCGCGTCGTTCAGGAACGGCAGCGGTTTGTCCGCCCCGGCATCGAGCACGCGCACGACGACCTTCTTGCCGGGGAACGCCTCCAGCAGTTGCACGTACGACTCGCGTTGCTGCTCGACGGTCGGGGCCTGGCTCGCGCTGAGGAACAGGAACTCGGTGCGGAACAGGCCGACGCCCTCGGCCCCCAGTTCGACGGCCTCGGTGGCACCCTTCGGCGAGCCGAGGTTCGCGAGCAGCGGCACGGGCGTCCCGTCCGACAGGGCGCCCGGCGTGATCGGGGCCGAGGCCGCGTCGCGTCGTGCGTCCGCGCGGTTCTGCGCCCGGGCGAGCTCCTCGCCGGTCGGCTCCGTGATGACGACGTGCGCCGCGGCATCCACGATCACCGTGTCGCCGTCCGCGAGATCCTTCGCGCCGGCCACGCCGACGACCGCGACGATCGACTTCTCGCGGGCGAGGATCGCCGTGTGCGATGTCGGGCCGCCCTCCGTCGTGATCAGGGCCAGCACCATGTCGAGATCGAGCAGGGCGGTGTCTGCCGGTGCGAGGTCCTTCGCGACGAGCACGAACGGATGCCCCGGGTCGGGCACGCCCGGAGCCGGAACACCGCGCAGGTTCGCGATGACGCGCTGGGCGACGTCATCGAGGTCCGCGGCGCGCTCGCCGAGGTAGCCGCCGACGGCCTCGAGCTGTGCGCGGAACGACTGGAATGCGTCGAAGACGGCGAACTCCGCCGTCTTTCCCGCCTCGATGCGGGTGTCGAGTTCTTCTTCGAGGGTCGGGTCCTCGGCCATCATCGCCTGGGCCTCGAGCACTTCCTGCGCTAGACCGCCCGCGGCGACGGCGCGCGACTCGAGCTCGCGTGCCACCTCGGCAACCGCGGCGCGGGCGCGCTTCGTCTCCTCTGCGGGGGTCAGGGCGCTCGCCGTGTCGGCGGGCGCGGGCAGGGGTTCGGCCATGCGCGCGACAGGACCCTGGGCGACACCCAGGCCGATCCCGACGCCCCGCAGCTCTGCCATGCTCACGCCGCGTCGTGGTCGGTGGTGAGCAGCTCGGCCAGGCGGTCCAGCGTCGCCTCACCCGCATCGGCGTCATCGGTGTCGACCCCGAGCGTGACGTAGTCGCCGTGCTCGACACCGAGCGAGATGACGCCGAGGATGCTCGCCGCGTTGACCGGCTTGCCCGAGTCCTTCGCGACCGTGACGGGGAACCCGGCCTCCTTCGCCGCCTGCGCGAACATCTTCGCGGGGCGCGCATGCAGTCCGTGTGAAGATCCGATACGCACGGTGCGTGTGATCTCAGCCATGGGGTGTCCTTTCGGTCGGGGAGTCAGTGGTCGGGGCGGGAATCAGTGGTCTGTCGGGGACGTGAGCCGGACTTCGGTGGCGGTGAGCGGGGCGTCGGTCGTGAGCGCCGGCAGCACCGCCTGCAGCGTCCGCGATCCGTCGAGGTCGGAGAAGACGTCGTCGGGGAGCAGGATGACGCGAACGCCGCGCTGCTTCGCGAGGTGCTCGAGGTCGGGAAGGCTGCGGGCGAGGTGCGGCGCGACGAGGAGGATGTCGGCGGAATCGAGGTCGACGGCCAGCGACTCCACGGCGCCGGCGAGTGCCTGCACCGCGAGACCGGCGTTCTGCGCGGCATGGCGCAGACGCATCGCCACGAAGGTGCTGGACGCTCCCGCGCCACAGACCACAAGGATCCTCATCGATCCGGACCTCCTTCCGTTCCATTGTTGTGAGTTGGCTGTGAGCCGACAATGCACTTCGCTTTCCGCCCCCGCGGAAAGCGAAGCCGGTCGTCGCCGCTCGGCGCGGGGGGCGTGATTGACTGAGAGCGGACGCGCGAATCAGTCGGCGCGTCATCGGGGAAGGGACGGCGGCGCGTGACGAGGGCGCGACAGGACCGGGTCATCGCGCTGCTCGCGCGCGACGGCGAGTGGGTCACCGCGGCGACACTCGCGGATGCCCTCGGTGTGACGCCGCGCAGCATCCGCAGCTACGTCACCGCCATCAACGCGCGCCTCGCGGATGTCGACCCGATCGAATCCGGTCCGTTCGGCTACCGGATCGATTCCGCGACGGTCGCGTCGCTGCACAACGTGGCCCCGGATGCCTCGACACCGCGTGATCGACTGCACGCGCTCGTGCGGGCGCTGCTCGACGCCGAAGACGGCATAGACGTCTACGCGACCGCGGCGGCTCTGTTCGTCAGTGAAGCGACGCTCGAGGGGGACCTGGCACGGGTTCGGGCTCTGCTCGCGGGCGCGGGGCTGACCCTCGAGCGGTCGGGGAGCATTCTGCGGCTGCGTGGTCCCGAAGAAGCCCAGCGGCGCCTGCTCAGCAGGCTCGTGCACGACGAAATGGATGCCGGATCCCTCGGAACACCTCTTCTGCGCCGTTCCCTGGCCGCGGAATACGTCGACCCGGACGCGCTCGCGGCGTTCAAGGACGACCTGGTGGGCGAGCTCGCGGCGCACGGCTTCTACATCAACGAGTACGCGATAACCGATGTGCTGCTGCACGTTGCGATCGCCGTGGACCGCACGCGGCGCCGTCGGGTGATCACGGATGCCCCGGACGAAGACGAGAGCCCCGGTATCGACTCGGGCGTGGCCGAGATCGTCGGGCGCCTCTCCGAGGATCGTTTCGGCGTCGAGCTCGGGCTCGCCGACCGCCGTCACCTCGCGACGCTGCTGCAGACGCGCGTCGTCGCGCCCGCGGACGAGGGCGGCGACCAGCGCGAGATGCTCGAGCCCGATGTCGAGTCCGCGGTGCGCGACGCGGTGAGTCGCGCCGTCGACGAGTTCGGGGTCGACCTCGACCACGAGGATTTCGTCCTGCGCCTCGCCCTGCACGTGCAGAACCTGCGGCATCGGTCCCGGGTTGGCGCCTGGTCGCGAAATCCTCTGACGCGGTCGATCAAGTCGAGCTATCCGATGATCTTCGAGGTCGCGGTGTTCCTCGCCCTGCAACTGCAGGAACGGCTCGCCCTCGAACTCCATGACGACGAACTCGCGTACATCGCGATGCACGTCGGTGGACGACTCGAACGCAGCAGGCGGGCGGATGCGATCGTGACGGCCACGATCGTCTGCCCGGGCTACTACGAACTGCACGAGCTGCTGCGATCGAGCGTCGACAGGTCTCTCGGCCGCGCGATCGAGGTCGTGACCGTGGACACGCGCGCGGACCCCGACTGGTCGGCGATCTCGACCGACCTGGTGCTGACGACGATCGCCCCGCCCGAGGCATCCGATCGCATCGTGCGCGTGCAGCCGTTCCTCACCGAGGGTGATGTCGACCGGGTCGCCGCCGCGGCGGCGCGCGTGCGGCGCGGGCGACGACTGGCCCGGCTGCGAGGCGAGCTCGAGCAGTACTTCGATGCCGCCGCGTTCGTGCGGGGCCTGGATTCGGCCGAATCGGAAGAGGCGATCATCCGGCGCCTCGGTGAGCCGCTCGTGCGCGCCTCGGTCATCGACGAGGACTACATCGAGCGCACGATCGAGCGCGAGAGGCTGTCGTCGACCGCTTTCACGGATTCGCTCGCCGTGCCGCACGCGCTGACGATGACGGCGACGCGCACGGCGATCTCGATCGCGGTATCGGAGCAGTCCGTGCCCTGGGGCGACTCCCGCGTGCATGTCGTGGCGCTCGTCGCGTTCAGCGAGGGCGATCGCGCCGCGTTCCAGACCGTGTTCGAACAGCTCGTCGAGGTGTTCTCGGAGCGCGAGAGCGTACAGCGGATCCTGCGTCGCGGCGTGACGTTCGCCGCCTTCCTGGACGAACTCGTCGCGGTCATCGACGGATGAAGGGCGACGGGCCGTCGCGTACAGTGGGCGCACGTGCCCCGGCGGGGTCCATCGAGTGCAGGGTTGCGGGAGGTGTCGTGGTCGAACGCGTCATCACCGTGACGGCCGCAGCGGGTCTGCATGCCCGTCCGGCCGCCGAGTTCGTGCGTCTCGCGAGCGCCCATGCGGGTGCCGTCGAGGTGCGAGCCGCGGGCCGTGCGCCGATCGACGGGGCAAGCATCCTGGGCATCATGACGCTCGACGTCGATCGGGGCGAATCCATCGTCGTCTCGGTCGCGGGGCCCGGCGGCGAGGCGCTGCTCGACCGTCTCGAGGCAGTCCTCGACCCGGCCTAGCGCCGGCCTGGCTCCGGCTCTCCTCTCGATGAGTCACGGTCTTGGGGCGTCGCATCCCCGTTGGGGCGCGAGAACCCGCGCCCCAACGGGGATCTGGCGCCCCGAGTCTTGTCGGCGACGACGGGGTGGCCACCGGCGCACAGAATCACGCGGCGCGAGGTCGTACGCGGAAAGAGGCCAGTCGACGGCTCAAGGCTCTCGCGGAAGCCAGATCTCGCATCGTCCAGCGCACCAGCGCCCATCCGGTCGTTGCACGGATCCAGTCCTCGCGATACTTCTCGTCGCGCAGCGCCTCTTCCGGTGTACGTCCTGCGAGAAATATGGGGTCACGGTATTTCGAGTCCCCGTCGAACTCGCCGAACACCCGGAGATCGTCGAATCCGAAATCGACGAAGTACTTCTTCCCGCGCGGTCCCGGAATCTCGATCTGCAGTCGAGGGGCGGCGAACCCGAGGTGGTGGAGGTAGAGCCGGCTGATGCTCTCGCCCGGTCGGTCGGCGCGCGGATCCGCGAATCGGATGTTGCGCGACGAAGCTGCCGAACCCGGTGCACGCGGGGGAAGGAACTCCAGCGCGAGCTGGCGGAAATCGGCGATGGCCGTGGCATTCGGTAGTGGACTGATGGTCCTGAGTGCTGCGTCGGCGGCGCTGATGGATGCCTCGGCGGTTTCGAACCGACCAAGATCGGCGATCGTCCGGGCCAGGGTCGTCACGCGCAGTCCGCCGATCTCCGTCACACCGGAGTCGACTGTGCCGCGATGGCGACTGATGTCCTCGGCGAGGTGATGTCGCGGAAGCGGCACGACCACGTGCGTCCGTTCATCCCGTGCGCGGAATACGGGCAGACCATGGATGGCCGCGGCTGTCGCGTGGGAGAAGACGGGTGCGGCGCCAGACGTCTCGGCCCAGCCTCGCGCTCGTACTATCCGTCTCTCCTCGGGCAACAGCCGCGACCAGTCCGCACCCTCGATGTACAGCCCGCGCCTGAGCCGGACGAGCTCGCCGGTGTTCAGGCGACGCTCGATCTGCCGAGAAGTCGCCCCCTCGCGGGTGAGTCTGCGCGCGGTCAGGAGGGGGACTGCGAACGGATCGATCATGCGCTGAGCTTGGTCGTGCGACGCGATCGACCGAACCCGCACAAGCGACATCCGTGGACGAAACGGCCATCACGGCGGCTGGGGAGGAACCTTGTCGCCGACCCGACCCGATGCGACGACCCCGGGCGACCGGTGCGACGACCCGATGCGACGACCCGATGCGAGCCGGGGCGCTGGACCCGACCCGATGCGACCCGGGCGACCGGGGCGCTGGACCCGACCCGATGCGACCCGGGCGACCGGGGCGCTGGACCCGACCCGATGCGACCCGGGCGACCGGGGCGCTGGACCCGACCCGATGCGACCCGGGGCGCTGGAATCTCGTCGGGGCGTGTCCTTCCGCGCCCCGCGGGGGCCCCGGCGCCCCATGTATCCCTGCACGGATCGGCTTGGGGCGTTGATGCGCCGCTGGGGCGTCGAAACCCGCGCCCCAAGGGGACGCTGACGCCCCAAGGAGACGCTGACGCCCCAGGATCGGATGTCGGGGCCTAGCGCAGCCCCGCCCGTTGAGCGAGCACCGCCCCGCCCGTTGAGCGAGCGCAGCCCCGCCCGTGGAGCGAGCGCAGCGAGCCGAAACGGGGCGTCAGTCCCGCAGCCGGGCGATGAGGGCCCGCGAGGCGTCCTCGAGCGCGGCGGTGCGCGCCGCGGCGTCGTCGGCGGAGTCGCCGCGAACGTCGATGTACACCTTGAGCTTCGGTTCCGTGCCGCTCGGGCGCACGATGAGCAGCGATCCGTCGTCGAGCCACAGCCGCACGACATCGCCCGGCGGAAGGGTCGCCGTGCCGTCCAGCAGGTCGTCGACGCGCGAGACATGGATGCCCGCGACGTCGGTCGGATGCTCCGCCCGCAGCCGCGCCATGATCCGACCGATGACGGCGATGTCATCGACCCGCATCGACACCTGCGCGCTCGCGAAGTGCCCGAACTGCGACGCCAGATCGTTCAACATCCCCCCGAGCGATGAACCCGACGCGCGCGCCTGGGTCGCGAGCTCGAGGACGGCGAGCGCCGCCGAGAGTCCGTCTTTGTCGCGGACCACGTCCGGATCGACGAGGTATCCGAGGGCTTCTTCGAAACCGAAGACCATCCCGGGCGAGCGCGAGATCCACTTGAATCCCGTGAGCGTCTCGTGGAAGTCCAGGCCGTAGTGGCCCGCGATCGCGGCCAGCCCGGGCGACGACACGAGCGAGCAGGCAAGGGACGAGCCCTCGGGCGCTCCCGCGGCGCGAGCCCGACGAGCCGCACGCCAACCGAGCAGCAGGCCGACGTCGTTGCCGCTCAGGCGCCGCCACCCATCCGGGCCGTCCGGGATCGCGACGGCCAGCCGGTCGGCGTCGGGGTCGTTCGCCAGGATCAGCTCGGCATCCGCCGCGGTGGCCGCCGCGATCGCGAGATCCATCGCGCCCGGTTCTTCCGGGTTCGGGAATGCGACGGTCGGGAAGTCCGGGTCGGGCTGGATCTGCGCATCCACGGTGATCGGTGCCGGGTACCCCGCCGCAGCGAGCAGGCGATCGAGCGTTTCGTGCCCGACCCCGTGCATCGCGGTGTATACCCAGCGCAGGTCTTCGGTTCCCGCGGGAGCGGGAGCGGGAGCGGTGGCCGCGGTCTCGGCGACATAGGCGTCGACGAGGTCCTCGCCCGCGATCTCGAACCCGAGCGAGCGCGGTATGCGCGACACGGGGGTGTCGGACGCGACCTCGTCGATCCGCGCCGCGATCCGCGCATCCGCCGGGGACACGATCTGCGCCCCACCGTCCTCGCCGCCGAGGTAGACCTTGTAGCCGTTGTCGCGTGGCGGGTTGTGGCTCGCCGTCACCATCACCCCGGCATCGGCCCCGAGGTGCCGCACGGCGAACGCCAGCACCGGCGTGGGCAGCATCCGGGGGAGCAGGATGGCGCGCAGGCCCGCGCCCGCGAAGATCTCGGCCGAGTCACGCGCGAACACCGCGGAGTTCTTACGTCCGTCGTACCCGATCACGATCGTTGCCGTGTCGTCCGTGCCCGTCGTGTCCGCTACGCGATCGCGGACGAACGCCGCGAGGCCCGCGGCGGTCTGGGCGACCAGCACCCGATTCATCCGGTTGCTGCCCGCTCCGAGCTCGCCGCGCAGACCCGCCGTCCCGAATGCCAGGCGGGTGTCGAAGCGGTCGTGCAGTTCAGCGGATGCCTCGGCGTCGCGGTCCTCGGCGCGCTCCACGAGCGCGGCCAGCTCGGCGCGGGTTTCGGGGTCGGGGTCCTGGGCGAGCCACGCGTGCGCGGCCTCGAGCGTCGGGTCCGCCGCCGATGCGGCGTCCGACTCCGTTGCGATGATCTCGGTCATAGTTCGCCGATCACGCGGGCCAGCAGCGACGAGATGACGGGCTCGGCCTCACGGCCGGCCTCGATGACCTCTTCGTGGCTGAGCGGGGTCTTCTGGATGCCGGCGGCCAGGTTCGTGACGAGCGAGAACCCGAGCACCTCCATGCCCGCCTGCCGGGCGGCGATCGACTCGAGCGCGGTCGACATGCCCACGAGATGCCCGCCGATGGTCTTCGCCATCTGCACCTCGGCGGGGGTCTCGTAATGCGGGCCCCGGAACTGGCAGTACACGCCCTCGTCGAGGCTCGGGTCGACGGTGCGGGCGATGTCGCGCAGGCGAGACGAATACAGGTCGGTCAGGTCGATGAACGTCGCGCCCTCGAGCGGCGAGTCCGCGGTGAGGTTGATGTGGTCGCTGATCAGCACGGGCTGGCCCGGTGTCCAGGTCTCGCGGATTCCGCCCGCGCCGTTGGTCAGCACCATGGTGCGGGCCCCCGTCGCGGCGGCGGTACGGACGCTGTGGACCACGCGGCGGACCCCGTGACCCTCGTAGTAATGCGTGCGCGCGCCGATCACCAGCACGTGCTTGCCGCCCGGGGTGCGGACGCTGCGGAGGGTTCCGGCGTGCCCCTCGAGCGCGGGCTTGCTGAATCCCGTGACCTCGGTCGCCGGGATGGAAGCGACGGTCTCGCCGATGAGTTCGGCTGCTCGACCCCAGCCCGACCCCAGGGTCAGGGCGATGTCGTGACTCTCGACACCGGTCAGCCGCGCGATGTCGGCGGCCGCGTCGGCCGCGATCGCGAACGGGTCCGCTGCGGGGTCGTCGAGGGGGTGCGGGGTATGCGTTGACATCCCCCCACTCTAGGAAGCTCGGGCCCGGTCGGCCACACGCGACGCGAGAGAGACCGGCTCGCCTGGCAGGAGGCGCGTTGTCGCGTCGCGGGAGGCGGCGGCCGCGGCCAGGCGAGCCGGCCTCTCGTCCGTGTCGTCGGGCATGAGGTGGCGGATGACACAATGGGGACCATGTCCGGTGAGTTCGAACGTACGCAGAGAATCGCAATCATCGGCGGCGGGCCCGGTGGCTACGAGGCGGCGCTCGCCGGCGTCCAGCTCGGAGCCGAGGTCACGCTCGTCGAGCGCGCGGGCGTCGGTGGTTCGGCGGTCATCACGGATGTCGTGCCTTCGAAGACCCTGATCGCCACCGCCGACGCGGCCAAGGCGATCTCCGAGGCATCCGATCTCGGCGTTCAATTCTTCGCGCGGAACTCGGACGGCAAGCCCAGCCGCCCCGAAGTGGCGATCAATCTCGCGGCGGTCAACAAGCGCCTGCTCTCCCTCGCACGCCAGCAGTCCGAGGACATGCGTCAGACGCTGCTCGACGCGGGCGTACGCATCATCTCGGGTCACGGCCGACTGGAGGGTGTGGGTGCCGTCGTCGTCTCGACCGGACCCGGTGGCACCGACTTCGATCGCGTCGAGGCCGACACGCTGGTCATCTCGGTCGGCGCCTCGCCGCGTGAGTTGCCGAGCGCAAAGCCCGACGGTGAGCGCATCCTGACGTGGACTCAGCTCTACGACATGCCCACTCTCCCCGAGCATCTGATCGTCGTCGGGTCGGGTGTCACCGGTGCCGAGTTCGCCTCGGCGTACATGAATCTCGGTGCCAAGGTCACGCTCGTCTCGAGCCGCGACCAGGTTCTGCCCGGCGAGGACGCCGATGCCGCGGCCGTGCTCGAGAAGGTGTTCCGCCGCGGCGGCATGACCCTGCTCTCGAAGGCGCGCGCCGACTCGGTCGTCCGCGAGGGTGATGGTGTGGTCGTGACGCTCGCCGATGGGCGCCGCGTCGAGGGCAGCCACTGTCTGATGGCGGTCGGGTCGATCCCGAACACCGCCGGGCTCGGCCTCGAAGAGGCCGGGGTGCAGATGACGTCGTCGGGCAACATCCGCGTCAACCGCGTTTCGCGCACGTCCGTCCCGAACATCTACGCCGCGGGGGACTGCACGACGTTCGTGCCGCTGGCCTCGGTGGCCTCCATGCAGGGCCGCACGGCCGTGTTCCACGCGCTGGGCGACATCGTGATCCCGATCGAGCGTCGCCGGATCGCGGCGAACATCTTCACGGCCCCCGAGATCGCGACGGTCGGATGGTCCGAGCAGGACATCCTCGACGGCAAGATCGAGGGCGTCGTGCACAAGCTGCCGCTCGCGGCCAACCCGCGCGCGAAGATGATGGGCATCACGGACGGCTTCGTGAAGCTCATGGCCCGTCGGGGTTCGGGGACGGTGCTCGGCGGCGTGATCGTCGGGCCCAAGGCATCCGAACTCATCTACCCGATCGCGGTGGCGGTGGATCGTCGACTGAGCGTCGACCAGCTCTCGCGCGCCTTCGCGGTGTACCCGTCGCTCGCGAGCAGCATCACCGACCTGGCGCGCTCGATGCACGTCGTCGACCGCGGACCGGACGACGAGGGCTGAGCCCTCGCGGCAGCGGAGCGCGCCGGCTCAGCTGATGGTGAGCAGCTGGTGACCGGCCGAGACCGTCGTTCCCGGGTTCGCGTCGATCCCGCCGACCACGCCGTCCTTGTGCGCCTGGATGGGCTGCTCCATCTTCATCGCCTCGAGCACGACGACCAGGTCGCCCTTGACGACCAGCTGCCCGTCCTCGACCGCGAGCTTGACGATGGTCGCCTGCATGGGGGCCTTGACGGCGTCACCGGATGCTCCGGAGAGCACGGTCTTCGCGTGATCGCGGCGTGAGGGCGGCACGGCGACCGGGCGTCCGGCAGTTGTCGAGGACGACACGATCCGGTCGGGCAGGCTGACCTCGAGGCGCTTGCCCGCGACCTCGACGACGACCGTGTGGCGTGCCTCGGGGGGCGTCGGATCGCTCAGTTCGCCATCCCACGGCGCGATGTCGTTGGCGAACTCCGTCTCGATCCACCGGGTGTAGACGCCGAAGTTGCCGTCCTCGGCCGTGAAGGCGGGGTCGCGGACGACCTTGCGGTGGAAGGGCAGCACGGTGGGCAGACCCGCGACCTCGAACTCGTCGAGCGCGCGGCGGGCCCGGCTGAGCGCCTCGGCGCGGTCGCGACCGGTGACGATGATCTTCGCCAGCAGCGAGTCGAATGCGCCGCTCACAGTGTCGCCCGCGGTCACGCCGGAGTCGAGGCGGATGCCGGGGCCGCCGAACGTCTTGAAGACGTGGATCGGACCGGGCTGCGGCAGGAACCCGCGGCCCGGGTCTTCGCCGTTGATGCGGAACTCGATCGAGTGACCGGTGACCTCGGGGTCGCCGGCCTCGAGCAGACCACCCGCGGCGATCCGGAACTGCTCGCGCACGAGGTCGACGCCCGTGACCTCTTCCGAGACCGGGTGCTCGACCTGGAGGCGGGTGTTGACCTCGAGGAACGAGATGGTGCCGTCCGCGCCGATCAGGAACTCGCAGGTTCCGGCGCCGACGTAGCCGACCTCGCGCAGGATGGCCTTGGACGACTCGTAGAGCGTGCGCGTCTGCTCCGGCGTGAGGAAGGGCGCGGGCGCCTCTTCGACGAGCTTCTGGTGGCGGCGCTGCAGCGAGCAGTCGCGTGTCGAGACGACGACGACATTGCCCGCGGAATCCGCGAGGCACTGGGTCTCGACGTGACGGGGCTTGTCGAGGTACTTCTCCACGAAGCACTCGCCGCGGCCGAACGCGGTCACGGCCTCGCGGGTCGCGGACTCGAAGAGTTCGGCGATCTCATCGAACTCGCGGGCCACCTTCAGCCCGCGCCCGCCGCCGCCGTACGCGGCCTTGATCGCAACGGGAAGCCCGACCTCGCGAGCGAAGGCGATGACCTCGTCGGCGTTCGAGACGGGGCCCGGAGTGCCGGGCGCCAGGGGGGCGCCGACGCGCTCGGCAACGTGACGCGCGGTGACCTTGTCTCCGAGGGCGTCGATCGCCTCGGGCGGCGGGCCGATCCAGACGAGGCCCGCGTCGATGACGGCGCGGGCGAAGCCGGAGTTCTCGGCGAGGAAGCCGTAGCCCGGATGCACGGCGTCGGCGCCCGAGCGGCGCGCGATGGACAGGATCTTCTCGATGGAGAGATACGTGTCGGCGCTCGTCGTGCCCTCGAGGGCGTAGGACTCGTCGGCCAGGCGCGAGTGCAGCGCGTCACGATCCTGATCGGCGTACACCGCGACGGAACCGAGTCCGCTGTCGCGGGTGGCTCGGATGATACGGACAGCGATCTCGCCACGATTGGCGATGAGGACTTTGCCGAATTCGGGCATGGTCGCCAGCCTACCGACGCTCCGGCCCCGGGATTTGACAGGTACCGACAAGAAGCCGCCGGGAACGTGGGCGAACGTCTACAACACCCTCCAGAGGCTCGTCCATTCCACGCCCAGTTCGCGAGCCAGGCGGCGCAGAGTGGGAAGCGACATCCCCACCACGGTCGACGGGTCGCCCTCGATCCGCGTGATGAACGCGGCGCCGAGGCTGTCGATCGTGAACGCCCCCGCGACATGCAGGGGTTCGCCGGTGGCGACATAGGCCGCGATCTCGGCGTCCGCCACGTCATCGGCGAACGTCACCGAGGCGTAGGCGACGGCGTGCGCCTCTCGGGGCTCGAGTCCCGGGCCGACGCGGAAGACGCTGTGGCCCGAGTGCAGCACGCCCGTCTTCCCGCGCATCGCGTGCCACCGGGCGGTCGCGTTCTCGGCGGTGTACGGCTTGCCGAGGATCTCGCCCGCCAACTCGAACATCGAGTCGCCGCCGATCACGAGCCCATCGAAGTCCGGGTCGTCCCGGGCGACCCGCGCCGCGACATCCGCAGCCTTCCGTCGTGCCAACAGGAGGACGTGCTCGTCGGGCGAGAGCGTGCGGGCCTGCGCCGTCTCGACGGCGCGGATGACCTCGTCTTCGTCGACGTCGGGCGCCATCGTCAGGGGTTCGATACCCGCCTGGCGCAGCAGCATCAGACGGGCGGGAGAGGTCGAGGCGAGGCAGACGCGCATGCTCCCACGCTAGCGAGCGGCGCGACCGGGTATTCACCCGACTGTGAAATGCTCGGGACGTGGATACCGCCCAGACAGTCGACCTCGAGATCACCGGAGTCGCGCACGGCGGCATCTTCGTCGCCCGCCACGAGGGCCGCGTGATCTTCGTCCCCGACGCGATTCCGGGCGAGCGGGTGCGAGCTCGCATCACGGATGACTCGCGCCCCGCGTTCTGGCGTGCCGAGGCCCTCGAGGTGCTCGAACCTGCCGAGACCCGACGTCCGCACATCTGGGCCGAGGCCGACATCGCCCGGCCGCCGCACGTGCGCCCGGGCGGCGCGGACTTCGGGCACATCCGCCTCGATGCCCAGCGTGAGCTCAAAGCACGCGTGCTGCGCGAGGCGTTCGAACGCTTCGCCCACCTGCCGATCGACGTGACCGTCGAGCCCGCGGGCGCCGACGAGAGCACGGACGGCACGGGCTGGCGCACGCGCCTGAGCCTGCATGTCGGCCCGGACGGCACGGTCGGGCCCTTCGCGGCGCGCTCGCACGACATCGTCCCCGTCTCGTCGCACCCCCTCGCGGCGCCCGCGCTGGCCGAAGCCGCGCTCGGCCTCGGCACCCGGGGCGGCGATCGGGTCGATCTCGTGCTGCCCGCAGACGGACAGGTGCGTGTCATCGAGCGGACGGATGCCTCGGGCCCGCGCCGTGGTCAGCGTGGCGGTGCCCGCCGGGGCGCCGATGCTGCCGACCGCGAGGTCGTCGTCGAGACCGTACGGGGGCGAACGTTCCGCGTCGACGCCGGCGGGTTCTGGCAGGTGCATCGGCTCGCCGCGACGACGCTTGCGGACGCGGTCACGAAGGCTCTCGCGAGTACGGGATTCGATCCGGATGCCCCGAACCTCGACCTGTACGGCGGAGTCGGCCTGTTCGCGGCCGTCCTCGGCGAGGCCGGCGGGCCCGCGACGCGCGTCGCGACGGTCGAATCCGCGTCCCGGGCTACCCACCACGCGGCGCGCAACCTGCGTGAGTGGGGCAACGCCGAGGCGATCACGGCGCGCGTCGACCGTTTTCTCGCGGCCGAAGTGGCCGAGCTGGCCGAGGCATCCGCTCCTCACGCATATCGTGACGCCACGGTCCTGCTGGATCCGCCGCGTGCCGGGGCGGGTGCCGGTGTGGTCCGTGCGATCGCGGCGCTGGCGCCACGGACCACGATCTATGTCGCGTGCGACCCGGTGGCGCTCGCGCGCGACACCGCCACGTTCCTGACCGAGGGGTACGCGTTGCGTGATCTGCGGGCCCTGGACCTCTTCCCCAACTCGCACCATGTCGAGGCCGTTGCGGTCTTCGAACGCGACGCGCACCGCGCTGCCGCGGGTTCGGCAGGCTCGCGCAGCTAGGCTGTCCCCATGACGCGGGTTGCCCTGATCGACGATCACGAATCGGTACGCCTGGGGCTGGAAGCGGCCCTCGATCGTGCGGGCAAGGAACTCGTCTTCTCGGGTGCCACTGTCGCCCAGTATCTGGGGTGGCGTGCTGGCTCGCGCTCGGCCCCGGCGGACGTCGTGGTGCTGGATCTGACGCTCGGCGACGGCACGACCGCGACCAGCAACGTGAGCCGCCTCGTGTCCGACGGTTCGAGCGTCATCATCCACTCGGTTGCCGATCGCCCGGCAGCCGTCCGCGAGGCGCTCATGGCCGGAGCCGCGGGCGTCGTCAGCAAGAGTTCCCCGATCGGTGACGTCATCTCCGCGATCCGGACCGTGGCGGCGGGCGAGCACCTCGACAACGTGGAGTGGGCGAGCGCCGTCGACGGTGACCGTGCGTTCGCCGATGCGCAGCTCTCGGCGCGCGAACGCGAGGTCTTGCGTCTGTACGCGGCCGGATTGCCGCTGAAGGTCGTGGCCGACCGATTGGGTGTCGCCTATTCGACGGCGAAGGAGAACATCACCCGGGTCCGCGTCAAGTACGTCGAGGTGGGCAGGCCCGCACCGACGAAGGTCGACCTGTTGCGTCGAGCGATGGAGGACGGAATCGTCGAGCAGGCGTCGGAAGATCCGTCCGGTGGCTCCTGAGGTCGATGTCGTGAACGCCGCACCGGAGCCGGCGGCTGCGTGGGACCGGGCATGGGGTCAGATCCCGCAGGGCCGATTGGCTTCCGCCTGGCAGGGAACCTTCACCCGTCGGCGCATCGAACGCATCGCTGCGATCGCCGCGGCGGTGGGATGCTTCGTGCTGGGAATCCAGGCGTTCTTCATCGCCCTCGGAAACAACGCGGGGCTGCGACCCGGGTGGACCGTTCCGCTTCTGACGATCGTCTTCGGCTCTCTCGTCATCATGTGCGGCGCCTGCTTCTTCCGTGCGACGGCCCGGGTCGCCACCGGCGCTTTCGCCGTCATCTACATCGTGATGCTGGCCATTTGGCCGCTGGCCACGGCCGGGGCCGTGCCCGCCGCGACGCCGGAGCCGTGGCCGTGGTACCTGATCAACGTCGCGACGATCGCTGCGGTCATCGCGTTCCCCTTCCCCCTCCAACTGGCGTGGACGATCGCCACGCCCGTGCTGTACGGGATCGTGCGCGTCGTCCAGGGCGGCTTCCAGTTCGAGTATCTGCTCGCCGCGGTCTTCGAAGTGCCCTACTCCCTGATCCTGGGCGGCCTGCTGATGACGCTCGTGACGATCTTCCGGCGCATGGCCTCTGGCGTCGACCGCGAACGTGCGCGCACCGTTGCGGCATACGCGCAGGCCGCCGAGGCGCAGGCTGCCCAAGAGGAGCGGGTCGCCGTCTCGGCGCTCATGCACGACAGCGTGCTCGCGGCCCTGATCGCGGCGGAACGCGCCGACGGCCCGCGCGCTCGGTCGCTCGCCATGTCCATGGCGCGTGAGGCGCTCGAGGGGCTCGCCGACACCGGCACCCCGAGCGGCGGGATCGACCCGCAACCGGCGACGATGAAGTCTCTCGCCCGTGGCATCCAGGCATCCCTCGCCGACCTCGGCTTGCGACTGCAGGTCCGCGTCGAGGCGACGGATGACGAGCCGACGATACCGGGCACGATTGCCGCAGCGATGATCCGCGCGGCGACCCAGGCCGCCGCCAACGCGATCCAGCACGCCGACGGCGTCGGACTCGAGGCGATCGTGCGTCGGCCGGTCGACCTTCCGCGCGAGCCCGTGCTCGGCACGGACGCTCCGCGATCCATCGACGGAGAGTCGGGCGAGGATGCCTATGCGCCGTCCGACGTCGCCGATGACTTGCCCCGCCTGGCTGCGGTCGAGGTCGTGGTGTCGGACAAGGGGCCGGGATTCGATATCGACGCCGTACCCGACGATCGCCTCGGGATCAGCGCATCCATCCTCGCGCGCATAGCGGCGATCGATGGAGAGGCCGTCATCGATTCCGGACCGCACGGTACCGTCGTGACGCTCCGGTGGCGTGAGGTGCGTCGATGACCGTTCGTACCGTGCTCGCGGCCCTCGCGCTCGCCTTCGCCATCTACCAGGCGGCGCGTGGCCTGCTGTGGACTGTCTGGCCCCAGAATCCGGGCCTCCTGCTCGCCGCGGTCATCATCTACCTCGCGGCGACGGTCGTGACGATCTTCGCCGTACCTCGTCCGCTCGCAGGGTCCGATTCGCCTCGCGAACCGATGCCCCTCTGGGCTGCGCTCGTCGCGGCCGGCACCGTCGTGATCATCCCCTCGATGACCGGCTTCGCGGTGGCAGACGCCGACGGCATCGCCCGCACGGCGACCTACGCAACGTGGTACGTCGGGGGCGGCGGCGCGCTGATGGTCGTGCTGATGGTGCGGCGCAGGACGTGGATCGCCTGGGCAGGCACGGTCGTGCTCTCGATCGGCGCCATGATCTGGATGGGTCCGGTTCAGGCGCTGAGCCAGGGGCTCGTGGGCTCTATCGTCTGGGTCGGTGTCGCGCACCTGTTGGTCTTCTTGATCGATCGTGCCGAGCGCGACGCGGATCAGCTCGCGGAGCTGCAGGCCGTCACGTCCGCGTGGGAGGCCGCGCAAGAGGGGCGTGAGCGCGAGCGGCGTGTGCAACTTCAGCGCGCTCTGGCCGTCGGCGGCCCGGTTCTGGCCCGCGTGATCGCGATGCACGGTCTGCTCAGCGAGGCCGAGCGTCGCGAGGCCGGGATGGCCGAGGCGCGTCTGCGGGACGAGCTTCGCGGCCCACGCCTGCTCGACGATCGCGTGCGAGCCGAGATCGACGCGGCGCGCCGCCGAGGTGCGCAGGTGAGTGTGTTCGACGAGGGTGGCCTCGAGGGTGTGTCCGACGACGACCTGAGCCAGATCCGCGCCGAGCTGGCCGAGGCGCTGCGTGACTCGCAGTCGAACAGGATCATCATCCGAACGTCGCCGGACGACAGCGTCGCGGTCACCGTGGTCGGTCGACTCGTGGTCGAGCAGACCGACGAAGACTCGGTCGACCTCTGGCGCGAGATCCGGCACCCCGGTCGCTGATCGAACTCGTCCGCAGATGAGAGGAGAGGGGCGGCGAAGTCGCCCGCCCCTCTCCGTTGCGGAACGATTACCCGAAAATCGTCCGCGGAGCCGCTGTCCCGAGAATCGGGGGTCGCGGCCATACGCATGAGCGTGTCACGCATATTCAGTATGCGGTGGCCGAAAGATCCATGTCTGTAGGTACTTTGGGGGACAGTTTTGCCGGTTTTCCAGGGTTTTCGACGCGGGTCAGCCCGACCGTCCCCAGGGGAGTCCGCGCTCGAGCGGGGGGCGCAGGGCGCGGGCGCTGCGTGCCCAGGCCGACATCGCCGAGTCGTCTTCGGCGACCACGGCATCCGCCTCTCGGACGTACGCCTCGGTCACGACGGCGAGCAGCGCCGCGAGCTCCTGCTCGTCGGCCGCACCGCGCAGAACCTCGACCGATACGGGCTCGGATGTGCTCACAGCGGGATGTTCCCGTGCTTCTTCGGCGGCAGGCTCGCACGCTTGGTGCGGAGCGACCGCAACGCCTTGGCGACCATCACGCGTGTGGATGCCGGCTCGATGATGCTGTCGAGCTCGCCGCGCTCAGCTGCGAGGAAGGGGGACGCCACGTTGTACGTGTATTCGTTGGCGAGGCGCGTACGAACCGCCGCGACATCCTCGCCCGCCTCCTCCGCGCGCTTGATCTCGCCGCGATACAGGATGTTCACCGCGCCCTGGCCGCCCATGACGGCGATCTCGGCACTCGGCCAGGCGAAGTTCATGTCGGCGCCGAGCTGCTTCGAGCCCATGACGATGTATGCGCCGCCGTACGCCTTGCGCAGGATCACGGTCACCAGCGGGACGGTGGCTTCGGCGTAGGCATAGAGCAGCTTCGCGCCGCGACGGATGACTCCGGTCCACTCCTGGTCGGTTCCCGGGAGGTAGCCGGGCACGTCGACCAGCGTCAGGATCGGGATCGAGAAGGCGTCGCAGAATCGCACGAA
This sequence comes from Microbacterium sp. BR1, assembly GCF_002812725.1. Taxonomy (GTDB): domain Bacteria; phylum Actinomycetota; class Actinomycetes; order Actinomycetales; family Microbacteriaceae; genus Microbacterium. The sequence goes on from NZ_NMUN01000003.1 coordinate 122,808, forward strand.
GCGGCTGGCCTTCTCACCCGCGTCGATGTTCAGCGTGCCGGCCATCTGGGAGGGCTGGTTCGCGATGATCCCGACCGAACGACCCTCGATGCGCCCGAACCCGATGACGATGTTCGGGGCGAAGAGGGGCTGGACCTCGAGGAAGTCGCCGCCGTCGACGACGCGCGCGATCACCTGGTGGATGTCGTAGGGCTGATTGGGCGAGTCGGGGATGACCGTGTTGAGGGCGCGATCGCCGTCGGTCGTCTCCCACTCGAACCCCGACTCGTACACCGGGACGTCCGTCATGTTGTTGTCGGGCAGGAAGCCGAGGAGAGTCCGCGCGTAGTCGATCGCGTCGTCCTCGTCCTCGGCGAGGTAGTGGGCGACGCCGCTGCGCGTGTTGTGGGTGTACGCGCCGCCGAGCTCGTCCATCCCCACGTCTTCGCCCGTGACGGTCTTGATCACGTCGGGTCCGGTCACGAACATCTGGCTGGTCTTGTCGACCATGATCACGAAGTCGGTGAGTGCGGGGGAATAGACCGCGCCGCCCGCCGCGGGGCCCATGATGAGCGAGATCTGCGGGATGACACCCGAGGCTGCGGTGTTGAGGCGGAAGATCTCGCCGTACTTGCCGAGGGCGACGACACCTTCCTGGATGCGCGCGCCGCCCGAGTCGAGGATGCCGATGATTGGCATGCCACCGCGCAGGGCCAGCTGCATCACTTTGATGATCTTGTCGCCCGCGACCTCGCCGAGCGATCCGCCGAAGGTCGAGAAGTCCTGGGCGTAGACGGCCACCGTGCGGCCGTGGATCGTGCCGGTGCCGGTGACCACCGAATCGCCGTAGGGGCGCGCCTTGTCCATGCCGAACGCTGTCGTGCGGTGTCGCACGTACTCGTCGATCTCGACGAAGCTGCCCGTGTCGACGAGCAACTCGACGCGCTCGCGGGCGGTCAGCTTGCCTTTCGCGTGCTGCTTCTCGCGCGCGACGAGCTCGGCACAGACCACCGCTTCGTCGTAGCGGGCGCGCAGATCCGCGATCTTGCCGGCGGTGGACAGGTCGGGCTCATGACTCACGCGAATCACTCTATCCGGGCACCCCGCGCTCGAACGGTTGACGGTCTCGCACAACGACCCGCGACATCCGTTGTGGATTCTGTCTTGCGCGGTCTGGGCAATTCCTCCCGCGCCCGAGCCTGACCCCCGCTCCTTGCCCTCGGCCCGGCCTCACTCGAGGACTTCGGCTTGAGACGAGGAGCGCTTGGCTTGAACTTTCCTCTCCCCGCCCCGAAGCCCTCATGCGATGTGCAGGTTCTGAGCGACAGCGGCGAGAATCTGGCGCTCAACGAGTGGCCACCGATCCATGATCTCGACGTAATCGAAGCGCAGGACGGTGAACCCCGCGAGGCGTAGTCTCCGATCGTGCGCGATATCGGCGCGGCGCTGCGCTGCTTGGTGATACGCGAATCCGTCCAGCTGGATGACGAGTCGTTGCCCGATGAGGAGATCGACATCATGACCCAGCAGCGGAACCTGTTGCCGGGCCAGGATGCCGAGCCTCGCGAGCCGATGAACGACGAGTGTCTCGAGTCCGGAGTCGGACGCGCCACCGGCTTCTGATGCGAGTGCTCGCGCGGCACGCGTCGTCCACTCAACCGCCTGCAGATGCGCGACGGTAACAAGGCGCTTGTTGATGGCTGACTCCCAGATCGCCAGCGCGTCCAGGTGCGGCAGGCAGGTCGCCACGCGGGCGAGGACATTCTCGATGGCATCCAATGGCGACCTGGGGAACGCGTTCACCGGACCGATATTGCGATGGGCCACGAAGCGCGACACATCTCGCCCGGCATGCGGGTGGACCGCCAGGTGCACACGGTCGGGTGGACGCGGAACCCAAAGCCCGAGCATCCGTGCTGCGGATACGCACGTCAGACGCGCGCTGGCGCTCATCGCGGCCAGCAGTTCGTTGTCGACGCCCGGAACGTGCAGCCATTGTCGAGCGGTGACGAGGACGAGCGCCGAGCGCAACGCCTGTTCGATGCGGTAGCGCGTCCATCCCGCCTCGATTGCGTCAGCGCGGTGCGCCCACCCACCGCGCGCCCTGAGCCATGACGGAAGATCCATGCCGACATCGTTGCGCTCGCGCCGGGCTGTGATTGCCCCGCGGATGCGAACGGGGGACGATCGACGTTCCGTCGCGACGGGGGAGGGAGCGTGGGCCACTCCACAGGGGAGTCGATCGGCGCGTGCGCGAAGGAGTTCGGGGTGAGAGGAGGGCTCTCGAGCTGCGATGCTCCTCGCGCCGCCCGGAAGTCCTCCGGCCGCGCCGCGTCCTCTGGGCGCCTAGCCTGAAACCATGACCCTGCACGCAGAGAACTTCCGACGGGCGGCCACGGTCGCCACGCGTTTCGCCATCGCAGAGCGAACGGGTTCCACGAACGCCGATCTCGTGCGCGACCACGCACTCGACGCGTCCGCCTGGCCGCACCTCTCGGTTCTCGTCACGGACGACCAGACCGACGGACGTGGCCGGTTGGGCCGGGTGTGGTCGGCGCCGCCCGGATCCGCGCTCGCGGTCTCGGTCGTGCTCGATGTGGGAGATCTGCGCCCGGCCGACCGGGGGTGGGTGCCGCTCCTCGCGGGTGCCGCGCTCACACGCGCCGTCGCGGCACAGCTCACGGCGCTCCTCGGCCCCACGCACACGGTGAGGATGAAGTGGCCGAACGATGTGCTGGTCGACGGCCGGAAGATCAGCGGCATCCTCGCCGAGGTCGTCCCGGGGATCCCGGACACCATCGTGGTCGGTGCGGGCATCAACACGGCGATGACGGCCGAGCAGCTACCGGTGCCCACCGCGACGTCGTTCGCGACCCTCGGGGTCAGCATCACGCCGGATCTCGTCGACACGGTGCTCGCCGACTACCTCGCCGCTCTCGGTGAGCTCATGGGTGCGCTTCTGCTCGAGGACGGAGACGCCGTGCGCGCCGGCGTCCACGCCGAGGTCGAGGCGCTCTGCGGGACGATCGGGAGCGCCGTCCGCGTCCATCTGCCGGACGGGTCCGAACTCGTCGGCGAGGCGCTCCGGCTCGGACCGCACGGCGAGCTGGTCGTCCGCAACGGGCCGGACGAGACATCCGTCGTCGCGGGTGACGTCGTGCACGTCCGCTGACGAAGCGCACGGCACCGCGTGGGATGCGTCCGCCCGTGCTCGCGACCGGCAGAATGAGCGCATGACCCAGCCGACGACCTACGGCAATCGCCTGCCGGCGCCGCCGCCCGGGATCGCCGCACCCGAGCGCCTGGTCGCGCGCACGCGGGGGAGCGCGCGCCGGTTGGGCTGGTCGGCGTTGGTCCTGGTGGCCGTAGCGGGGGCCACGGGTTGGTTCTACGACAACCTCCCCGCGCCGTTCGAGAACTGGATGCTGCTCGCGGCCGCCGGAGTCGTCGTCGTGCTGCTCGCGGTGTTGCCGTGGATCGTCTGGCTGAGTCGGACGTACACGATCACGACGCGTCGAGTCATCGCGCGCCGGGGCATCGTCTCCCGCCGCGCACGTGAGCTCTCGCACGCGCGTGGCTACACGATCGGCCTGCGCCGCGGACCGATCCAACGGATGTGGCGGGCCGGCACCATCACCTTGAGCAACGGGGTGGACGAGCCGCTGCGCCTCGTCAACGTGCCCGATGTCGTGCTGCTACAAGAGGTGCTCGCCGACCAGATCGAGGTCAGTCAGATCCTGGCGCATCGCGATGCCCAGGGCATGGCGATCGACGAATCGGCGGCCCCGCCCCGCCCGCCTCTTCCCGCCTGAACGGCCAGCGGGGCCCTGTCGCGTGACGCGGTCCGTCCGGTGACAGGATGGAAGCGCACGTCGAGCCATCCTCGAGGGGGAACCATGACATACCGCGTCGGAGTCGTCGGCGGTGGGCAGCTGGCACGCATGATGATCGCCCCGGCGGTCGAGCTGGGGGTCGAGATCCGCGTTCTGGCCGAGGCGGAGGGGATGTCTGCGGCCCTCGCCGCGACAGCGGTCGGCGACTACCACGACGCCGACACGGTGCTGGCATTCGCGCGGGAGGTCGACGTCATCACGTTCGACCACGAACACGTTCCGCAGTCGGCGCTGCGCGCGCTCGTCGATGCCGGTGTCGCGGTGCACCCGGGTCCCGATGCGCTGCAGTTCGCCCAGGACAAGATCCTCATGCGAACGCGGCTGGCCGAGCTCGCGGTTCCGCAGCCCGACTGGGCCGCGGTATCGGACGCCGACGGGCTGCAGGAATTCGTCGACGCACACGGAGGCCGCGCCGTCGTTAAGACCCCGCGCGGTGGATACGACGGCAAGGGCGTGCGTGTCGTGAATCACGGCACGGAGGCCGCCGACTGGTTCGCCGCGCTCGCCGAGGATGCACACGGCGGACGACTTCTCGTCGAAGAGCTCGTGGACTTCCGGCGCGAGCTGGCGCAGCAGATCGCTCGAAGCCCCCGCGGTGAGATCGTCGCGTACCCCGTGGTCGAGACGATCCAGCGCGACGGGGTGTGCTCCGAGGTCCTCGCCCCCGCACCGGGCGCGGGTGGGCGGCTGGAAGATGTCGCGAGCGCGATGGCCGGCGACATCGCGGAGGGGCTCGGCGTGACGGGCATGCTCGCCGTGGAACTCTTCGAGACGACGGATGAGCGCCTGCTGGTGAACGAACTCGCCATGCGGCCGCACAACAGCGGTCACTGGTCCCAGGATGGCGCGCTCACCAGCCAGTTCGAACAGCACCTGCGCGCGGTCCTCGATCTGCCGCTCGGCTTGACCGCGCCGCACTCCCCGTGGACCGTCATGGTCAATGTCCTCGGCGGACCCGCCGAGGGCGGTCTGGCCGAGAGGGTTCCCGCGGCGATGGCGGCGCATCCGGGCGCGAAGATCCACCTGTACGGCAAGGATCCGCGCCCCGGACGCAAGGTCGGTCACGTGAACGTCGCGGGCGACGAGCTCGACGAGGTCGCCTACGAGGCCCGCGCCGCGGCAGCACACTTCGCTTGAGCGCGCGGCGCAGTTCGCTTGAGCGCGCGGCGCAGTTCGACTGAGCGCGCGGCGCAACGGCATTCTTGCAGGAGCGGGGCCTAGCCTGGTCGGGTGACCCGGCCGCTGCATTCCTCCGAGGCGCCCATCGTCGGCGTCGTCATGGGCTCCGACTCGGACTGGCGCGTCATGAGCGACGCCTCCCAGGCCCTCTCGGATCTGCTCATCCCGCACGAGGTCGAGGTCGTCTCGGCGCATCGCACGCCCGACAAGCTCATGTCGTACGGGCGCGCGGCGCGGGCGCGAGGCATCCGGGTCATCATCGCGGGCGCCGGCGGTGCCGCACACCTGCCCGGCATGCTCGCCTCGGTCACGTCGCTGCCCGTCATTGGAGTGCCCGTTCCTCTTTCGACCCTCGACGGACTGGACTCGCTGCTCAGCATCGTGCAGATGCCCGGCGGTATCCCCGTCGCCACGGTGTCGATCGGTGGCGCGAAGAACGCGGGACTCCTCGCGGCCCGCATCCTCGGGTCATCCGATGCCGCTCTGGCCCACGCGCTCGACGACTACGCACGGCGTCTGGAGTCCGAGGTCGAGGAGAAGAACCGGCGGCTGAAGGAATCGTTGTGAGCGTCGCCGCCCCCACCCGGCTGCCACGCGCCACGCCCTCGCTGCCGCCGATCGTCAACCAGCTTCCGCTGAGATACCCGGACTCCGGCTCGGCCGACTACATGCGTCGCCGCGCGTGGTGGCTCGTGGTGTTCAACGTGCTGGTCCCGGGCTCTGCCCAGATACTTGCGGGCAGCAGGAAGCTCGGGCGGTTCGCGCTCGGCGCGACGCTGTTCATGTGGTCGGTCCTGGTCCTCGCGGGCGTCGCGTCGCTCCTCTGGCCGTTCCTGCTCCTGTGGGTCGCGACGAACGGGATCGCCCTGTTGCTCATCCAGGGCCTCCTCATCGCGTACGCGGCGCTGTGGGTGATCCTGGCGATCGACACCTTCCGGTTGGTGCGACTGGTGAAGTTGCGCCCGCTCGCGCGTGTCGGTGTGTCGGCCGTGCTCGCCGGACTGCTCGTCCTCACATCGGGCGGCGCTCTCTGGGCCGCGGATGTCACGGGTACCACTCGAGGCACGTTGGGGTCGATCTTCGGTCTGGGCGGACCCGCCGTGCCGCCGTCGGACGGCTACTACAACATCCTTCTGCTCGGTGCCGACAGCGGCGAGGGACGCGACTCGATGCGCTACGACAGCATCTCGGTCGTGTCCATCAACGCGGACACGGGTGCTGCGACCATCACCGGCATCCCGCGCGACATGCCCGGGTTCCCGTTCGCACCGGGACCGATGCTCGACCTGTACCCGGAGGGGCACACGAACCACCCGGACGCGAAATGCGGCTGGGGTTCGGGAATCAACCAGCTGCGCACCGAGGTCGAGGTCTGCCGGGACGGTGACGCCCTGTACCCCGATGCGCGCGCCGCCGGCTCCTCCCCGGCGATCGAGGCGACGAAGGATGCCGCGGAAGGCATCCTGGGCATCGAGATCCCCTACTACGTCTTCATCGACATGCACGGCTTCGCTGCTCTCGTCGATGCGCTCGGCGGCGTGGACATCACGGTCGAACAGCGTCTGCCGAAGGGTGGCGGACCCGCGTATTCCGGGCAGTCGGCCGAGGACTGGGCGATCGGATGGATCGAGGCCGGCCCACAGCACATGGACGGTGATACCGCGCAGTGGTACGCACGTTCGCGGTACACGACGAATGACTGGGATCGCATGAAGCGCCAGCGCGAGCTGCAGGCCGCGATCCTGGCCCAGTTCACGCCGAGCAATGTCCTGAGTCGCTTCAAGGATGTGGCGGTCGCCGGCACCGCGATCGTCGAGACCGACCTTCCCGAGTCGATGCTGCCGTACTTCGCGGACCTCGCCCTCAAGACGAGAGAGCTTCCGATCACGGCGATCGAGTTGACGCCCGAGGGTGGCGTCGACGCCGAGCAACCCGACTACGCCTACGTGCGCGAGCTCGTGCAGTCGAAGCTGCATCCTCCCACCCCGACGCCGACGCCCTGACTCCGCGCCTGCCGAATTCTCGCCGCGTCACTCGGGCCGAACTTCCTCACCTGGGGCGTCAGCATGACGCTGGGGCGTGGGGCCCCACGCCCCAGCGTGTTTCTGACGCCCCAGGTCGGCGCTGAAGGGGGCGACGACACCGCGGGCGCTGAAGCGGGCGACGACACCGACGACACCGACGCTGTGGCGGAGGGGCTCGGGCTATAGCTCGCCGGGCTGCATCGCCTGTTCGTCGAGCTTCTGCGCGAGTGCGCGACGCCGTGACGGCGCGCCCTCGCGCTGCGGTGCGTAGACGACGAGGGAGTGGAAAGCGAAGCGCGCCACGAAAGCGACGGCGAGAGTGATGGCCGCCGCGAGCACGCTCGAGATGTGCCACGTCTCGACCAGGAGCGCCAGCACCGGGATGCGAATGAGCGCCTCGGCGTTGTTGAAGCTGAACGACTTGGCGAACCTCAGCCAGCGCGCGGAGGCGTTCCCGAGCATTTCGCGGAAGACGAACCGCTCCTGCAGGAAGAAGTTGCCCAAGATCGTGACCTCGGCGGCGATCACCGCGGCCCACACGTAGCTCATGCCCACATGCGTCAGGCCCGCCATGATGCCGATGTTGGCGACGGCCCCGATGGCTCCGATCAGGGCGAAGCCCGACATCTTGCCGAACTTCAGCACCGAGAGCTGCGTGAGAAAACGCAGTCCCTGACGGACGGATGCCTTCGACGATCCGGCCGATCGCTCGGCGAAGTCGAACGGCACCTCGGCCAGGACGACGTCGTTGCGGGCGAGGATCTCCAGGAGGATCTTGAAGCCCCGTGGGCGGAGGCGGTCGAGGTCGAGCTGGGTTCGGTCGACGAGGAAGTAGCCCGTCATCGGGTCCGTCGAGTTGCGCAGGCGCAGCGGGAACATCGCCTTCGTCAGCAGCGTCGCACCGCGCGAGACCGCCGTGCGCATGGCATCCGCCAGCCCTGTCGCGTCTCCACCGCCGGTGTAGCGGGATGCGGCGACGATGCCGGCGCCGGTGCGCTGCCGGGCACGGAGCATGTCGGGAATGGTCTCGGGAGGATGCTGCAGGTCACCGTCCATCACGATGCAGATGTCCGACTCCGCCAGACGCAGGCCTTCGAGGACCGCCCCGCCCAGGCCCGCCGTCGGCGCGTCGCGGTGGACGAGTCGCACCGGTATCTGCGTCGCGGCAGCGACGCGTTCGACCGCCGCCGGGGTGTCGTCGGTGGAGTCGTCGACGAAGAGAATCTCGCGATCAAGCCCGTCGGTCGCGGCTTGGATCCGCCGAACCAGTTCAGCGATGTTCGGCGCTTCGTTGAAGGTGGGAACGATGATCGAGAGGTCCACGGCGCACCCCTCGTTCACTCAGCGATCCCCGGACGGGGCCGTCATCGACGATGCAAGAATATCCCGCTGGAGGGACGCCAAACTGGGTCTTTCGTTTGCGTGGGTTCAGCGTCGTCGGGATGCGATCAACAGGACGATGATCACCACGCTCGCGGCCAGAGCGATGGCCGCGAGAAGCAGAAAGATCGCGGGGAATTCTGCGAGGCCGGGCCATCCGGGGGAGTCCGGGGCACCCCCGGGGATTCGGACCTTTCCCTCCCGGTCGGGCGGGGTGGGATGTCCGGCTTGACCTTGGTTGTCGGGCACGGCCTGTGGGGGCGTGGTCGCACCCGGCGTCGCCGCCTGCGTCGCGTGGCTTGCTTCTCCCGGCCCTCCCGCCTGTTCATGGGGCAGAAGGTGGGGGATGCCGGGGGTTCCCGGCACATGGGGAGTACCGGGAACCGTCGGGGGGTGGTCCGGCGGGTTTCCGGTCACGGTGACGACGGCGACGAAGTCGCGCGAACCCGAGAAGGTGAGCACGTACGGGCCCGAGCCGAGCAGGGGGGCGACGAAGACCACCGACATCCCCCCGTCTGCGCGGCTCACGAGCTCGGGCGACCCGGTCGCCATGTCGAAGATCAGAGCATCCTCGGCGCGATGGCCCGTGACCTGCGCCCGCACCGTCTCGTGCGGGGTGAAGAACCCCGCCGAGAACGTCGCCACCGCCCGACCCCCGGGCGCGATGACCGCGGGCGCAATCCAGGCGCCGGGCGAGACCACATAAGAGTCATCAACCACGTGAGCGACAGCCCCACCGCCGGGGGAGGTCAGTGCAGCGAGCGCGAGGGCCGCCGCCACGACCAGCTTGATCATCGAACTCCCCGTGTGGCCCAGCTGTCCGGCCACGCGCCTAGGTCTTGCCGACACGTTCGCGCATGGGGCGTCACGCCCCTGCCCGCCGGACGAGGCCGGGGAGGGGCGTCCGCACCGAGATCAGGCGCGCCGGCGGCGCAGAACCGTGAACGCGATCAACGCGGAGCCCACGACCAGCAGAGCCGCGCCGCCGCCGAAGATCCACGGCGACGTCCCGCCACCGGTGAGCGCGAGCGCCCGGTCGACTCCGGGGTCGTGGTCGCACGACGCGGCCGTGTCCAGGCCGTGACTGACGGTGATGGGCGCCGTGTAGCTCTGCGTCGCGCTGGTGAAGGTGATGTCGTAGACGCCTTCGCCGTCGACCGGGGGCAGGAAGGTCGCGGTCAGGCTGCCGTCGGCCGCCGCCTGGACGTTCGGGGTGAAACTCGCGCCGCTGACGCGCAGCCCGGACGCCGAGACCTCGACGGTCTCGCCGCCGAGCCAGTATCCCGCGCCGAACACGATGGTCGACGTATCGCACGGTCCGATGACCGGATTCTCGATCGTGACCGAGGCCGGCAGAACGTACGGAACGTAGTCGTCGTCGGTCTCTGCAAAAGCGGCGGTGGGAGCGGCGAACGCCCCGACGGCCAGAATCCCCAGTGTCACGGCGAGCGCGACGAACTTATTCTTCAGCATGATATTCCCCAGGCTCACGCGAAGCATCCGCGCGCTTCTGCTCCCCAGCGTCATGCGCGCGTTTCGATCGTGGGTCCGAGGACGGACGATCGAAGACTTCCCCAAATTGGTGTCAACTACCCCAGCTGACACTCACACACTACATCATCCGTCACACGATGCCGAGATAAATTCCACGTTCGTAGACCTGGCCAGCGGAGTGCTCACGAGGTCCCACACCCGCTCGGGGTCGGACGCCACCGTTCCCGCGAACTCGACGACGAGGGTGTGCGAGCCACCTGCCGTCGTCACGAATTCCGTCTGCAGCGCCGTGCGATCGTCGTACTGCGCGCTCTGCACGCCGGGGCGGGCATCGTCGAACGAGTAGTCCTGCAGGGTCCACCCCTGCGGCCCGACCACCGTGAGTCTCGTCAACGTCTCGCCGATCGGAGTGTCGGTCAGACCGAAGCCGTTGACATAGCTCGGCAGGCTCGTCGCCGCGTCCGCGGGGATCGTGTTGGTCCAGTTGACCGTGACCCGCGCCGTGGGCGTGGCGCCGCATTCGTCGACCTCGAGCGTGACGTTGGGGTCTGCGTAGTAGTCGAGCTTCGCGCCGGTGAGGTCGTTGAAGAAGACCCCTACGCGCGTGGCGTCGTCGTCGGGAAGGAGGATGGTCTCGAGCTCAGACCCCTCGATGCGTTCCTGTTCTTCGGGATGCGCACTCCACACGTGGAGGCGATGTTCGTCGAGCGCACGCTCCACCGACGTGAGGAGGTTCGGCAGGCCGACCTGTCCTGATGTCACGGATTCGAACAGCCGCAGCGTCACGGCGGAGAAGAAGGCATCCAGCACGGTCGGCTCTTGGATCTCGCGGTACGCGACCGAGAGCAGGATGTCGACGGCGTTGCCGGAGTCGAGCACGACCGAGCCGAAATCGAGGGGTCCCGTCGCCTCGAGGAGGTACCCGAGGCTGGTCGTGTCGATCGCGATGACGCCGTCGACGGCGATTCCGGTCGAGCGCTCGAGGAGGGCAGCGGCCGCGCTCGCCCCTTCCGCGAACGGCAGCGGCGACATCGTGTTCTGGATGTATCGCCCAGGCAGATCGGCGAAGAGGGCGATCGTCGACGGGGAGAGCGGAATCACCGATTCCTTCTCGATCACGTAGTCGCCCGAGCTCAATTGTCGCTCGATGCCGACGCGGCCGTCCTCGACGGTGATGACGGCTCCCGCGCCCGGTATGCCACCGTACGTCCGTGCCTCGGCGTTGTTCAGCATCAGGAGCAGATACGTGCGGGGTCCGTCGGCGCCGAGCATGGCCGGGAACAGAGCTGCCGCCCGGTCGAGCGCGTCCACGGCCGTGGCAGCGGGCAGGAGTACCTCCGTGAGGCGGTCGACGGCCCCCGCGACGAGCGGCACGGTCGGCTCGGGCAGATCGCGCACCGTGTCGACGGATCGCTGAAACGCGTCGTTCGCCTTTTCCACCACCGGCGCAGCATCGACCAGGGGCGTGAGGTCCAGTCGACCTTCCGTGAATCCCAGTCGAGCGATATCTATGTCATCTGCGATGGCGACCAGCGGCGAGATCGCGGAGACCGCCAGGTCGTCGGCGATCTCGCTCACCTCGCGCACAGCGGTGAGGTTCGAACCCAGCCACGGCACGAACTCGGCCAGACGCCAGACCGGATCCGACGTCGCGTCGCGCGCCGTCCGCGCGTCGGCGGCGAACGCGTCGGCGGCGGCTGCGCTGGCGGCCGGGTCGCCCGCTTCGAGCAGAGCCGGGAAGGTTGCGGCGACCTCCGCCGCCGATTCGAGGCTGTCGCGCGCGATCTGCGCTCGCGACAGGGTCCACAATGCGGCGGCGGCGGTCAACAGGATGAAGATGCCGACACCGACGAATGTCCAGAGGATGCGTCGGCGAGCGGTAGTGGTCACGCTCAGCATTCAAGCATCCCTGACGGTGAAGTTGCTTCGCATCTGTCGTGGTGTGGATAGCGCGCGCCCGGCGCGCCGGGTCCGCACGGGCTTGCGCGAGGCTCGGCGACTAGAGTCGAACGGGTGACAGTTCGACTGCGGGTGGTGCTCGACCGAGTAGCCGGGACCAACGATCCCGACCTCACGATCGCGTCCGCAGAACTCGTTTCCGCTCTCGTGCACACGGCTCCTCGAGGATGCCGAGTGGCAGGCATCGATGGCCGAGAAACGCCAAACGCCGTCCCGCCTGAGGGTCTGGTCGACGTGTGGCGGGCCCCCGTCGGACGTCGCGAACTCGCGACCGCCTGGCGGATGGGGGTGTCGCTCGGGGGATCCGGCGGGATGATCCACTCACCGTCGCTCATGGCGCCTCTCGTTCGGCACGACCGGACACACGATCACGATCAGACTGTCGTGACCGTGTGGAGCCTTGAGGCATGGACACACCCGCAGCGCCTCGACCGTGCTGATGCCGCCTGGCAGCGCGCCATGCTCAAGCGGGCCGTTCGATTCGCTGACGCCGTCGTCGTGCCGACCCACGCGATGGCGGCAGAGTTGGCCGAGATCGCACCGCTCGGAGGCCGGATCCGCGTGATCGCCGGCGCTCCGCGCACGGGCTTCCGTGTTCCGGCAGACGCACCAGGACGCGCGCGCACGCTCGGACTACCGGAGCGCTACATCGCGGTTGCGGGCAGTATCACTGACCCCGAGGGTCTGATACCGGCGCTGCGCGCGGCCTCCGACCTGGACGTAGATGTGGTGGTGGCCGGGGGAGGGAACGATGACCCGGCACGGGTCGGTGAGCTAGCCGACGCGAACGGTCTCTCCGGGCACCGTGTACGAACGCCGTCCTTGATCGATGCCTCCGATCGCGCCGCGGTCCTCCACGGAGCGCTCGCGGTGGTCGCGGCATCCGAGGCCCCCGTCTTCCCGTGGCGCGCGCTCGAGGCGCTCGCCGTCGGCGCCCCTCTCATCGCGGCGAAGACAGCGCAGAACGAAGAACTGGTGGGGGATGGCGCGTACCTGACTGCCCGCGGCGACTCGGACGATGTGGCCGAGGCGCTCCGGCGCGTGATCGAAGACGAGGACTTCGCCGCGCGCTTGCGCGTGCTGTCGGAAGACCGATCGCGGGCTTTTTCGTGGCGAGACGCGGCCGAGCGGGTGTGGCAACTCCACGCCGAGCTGTAGCGCGTTCTACGCCCGCATGTGCGCGACGGCGTCCTTGCTGTCGCCGTCGAAGACCGCTTTGCCATCGCGCAGGAGGATCCCGCGTTCACAGAGATTCGACACCATGTCGAGGTCATGACTGACGACGACGAGAGTCTTCCCCTCCTCGTGTAGCTCTCGGATGCGTGCGATGCACTTCTTTTGGAACGGCTCGTCGCCGACGGAGAGGATCTCGTCGATGAGGAGCACATCGACCTCGGTGTGGATTGCGACCGCGAATGCGAGGCGAAGGAACATCCCCGACGAGTAGTGCTTGACCTCTGTGTCAATGAACTGCTCGATTTCGCTGAACGCGACGATCTCGTCGAAACGTGACTCGGTCTCGCGTTTTGACATGCCCAAGATCGCTGCATTCAGATAGACGTTCTCGCGCCCGGAGAGGTCGGGGTGGAACCCCGCACCAACCTCGATGAGTCCTGCAACGCGGCCGCGAATGCGGATATTTCCCGTGTCGGGGCTGAGGACTCCGGACAACATCTTCAGGGTGGTCGACTTGCCCGACCCATTGAACCCGAGCAGTGCGACGGATTCGCCCTGCGCGACCGAAAAAGATACACCGTCGAGAGCGTGAAAGTCGGTCGTCAGGGGCTTGCGCCGCACCGCGGCGAGAAACGTCTCCTTGATGGAGTGCGTGTGCCGCAGTTTGAAGCTCTTATGCACGTCCTCCACGAGGATTGCGGGGATAGGCGTGTCAGAGATCCTGGGCAAAGCGGCCCTCCAGCTTGCGGAACACGAATTGCCCAATGATCAGAACGACAATAGAGATCGCGAGCGCGAGGAACGAGAACTCCCAGAGGCCGGGCAGTGGCTCTGCGTCTCGTGGGTCAAGAGGCATCCAGACTCCGTAGTGGAAGAGCTCGACAGCGGGCGTCACCGGATTCAGACGGTAGAGGAAGAACAACCAGTCGGGGACCTTCGATGCGACCATCTGCCATTGGTACATGACGGGCGAGGCCCAGATTGCGCACATGAGGATGATGTCGACGAACGCCTGAGCATCTCGAAAGCTAACGTTCACCGCTCCGAAGAGCAGCCCCAGCCCCGTTGCGAGGACTGCGACGATGACGAGGGCGAGGAGTATCGCGCCGATGTGCACGACCGACGGTGCCCATCCGAAGAACAGCGCGATCACGATCACGACGACGATTTGGGGAAGGGTATTCACCGCGGCGACGAGCATGCTCGCAACAGGGAACAGCTCGCGAGGCAAGTAGATCTTCTTTATCAGCGCGGAGTTGTCGACGAGGGATCGTGTGCCGTTCGCGAAGGCCTCGTTGAAGAAAGTAACGATCGTGATGCCGGCCAGCAGATAGATCGGGTAGAAGTCGATGGCCCCGCTGAGGCCGAGGAAGATCCCCAGCGCAACGAAGAAGACGGCGAACTGTACGAGTGGCTTGACGTACGACCAGAGCCAGCCGAGGACAGATCCCCGATAGCGGATCTGAACCTCCTTGCGGACCAGCAATGTGAGGAGATACCGGCGGCGGAAGACATCCACCATCCCGAGGCCGGTGCCGGGTTCGCGAAGGGGCACCGCCGAGGAGGATTTGTCGACGCTCATCGCTTCCCCTCAGGCCGGTCGGCGCAGTTACCCATCCGTCCATTCTAGATGTGCTCGGTCCGCGTCTCCGCCCGCGCGATGGATATCATGGGGCAGATGTGTCGGACGGGGAGGAACTCGTGGTGAGCGATGCTTCCGGTCTGCCCGCTCGCGTGAACATCGTCATGCGCACTCGAAATCGACCCGTCCTGCTCTCCAGGGCTCTCGACGATGTGCTCGGGCAGGAGTACCTCGGATGGGTTCTTACCGTCGTGAATGACGGCGGCGACCGTGCGACGGTCGATGACCTCGTCGAGCGGCGAGCGGGCCTCCGGGACCGGGTCCGGGTGATCCATAATGAATCGTCAGTGGGAATGGAAGCGGCGTCGAATCAGGGCGTCCATGCTGTGGAGAGCGACTTCGTCGCGATCCACGACGACGACGACACTTGGCACCCTCTGTTCCTCTCCCGAACGTCGGAATGGTTGGACGATAATCCCGAATCGCCCGCGGTCTCCGCGCGTACGGAGATCGTCTGGGAAGAGATCACGGGCCGGATCGTTCGGGAGGTATCCCGGGAGACGTTCCTGCCGGACCGCACGCAGGTGACTTTCTTCGATCTGCTCCGTTTCAACACCTGCGTGCCGATCTCATTGCTCTATCGGCGCGAGCGGTTGGTCCAGGTCGGTCTGTTCGACGAGACGCTGTCCGCCACAGGCGACTGGGAATGCAACCTTCGTCTTGCGGCGACCGGCCAGCTCGGTTTTCTTCGCGAGACGCTTGCATTCTGGCATCAGCGTGCGGGACAGAGCGGTGACTTGGGTAATTCGGTCATCGCCGCGCGAGAGGCTCACCGGGATCTCGATCGACTCGTGCGTGATAGAGCGCTACGGGCATATGTCGGAGATCACGGAGCGGGACTACCCCTGTACCTGACGCGTTTCTTGGACGATCGTTTCGATGAGATGAGGGAGCGCCTCGACCGGATAGAGCGGGCGAACGCCACTCGATTCCCCGAGCGCGTCATCGCTGCCGCCCGCAGGGTGCTGCGACGACGGGCGAATCCGTGACCTCTGCCGACCTCGTGGCGATCGTGTCGGTGTGGAGACATGGACGCGAGGTGGTGTCCACGCTGCATTCGCTGGATCTGGCACGGCGCCGAAACAGAGGCTTCAGGCGGATCGTCGTCACATGTCCTGCGGAGCTCAGTGATCAGGTCCGTGACGCCGTTGCACGTTCGCGGGTGGGAGACATCGCGGTACACGCCGTCGCGGGAGACCCGACACCAATGGCATTGCGTGCAGATGCCGTAGCGGTGTGCGATGCCGAGTTCTTCGCCTTCGTGGACGCGGGAGACCTCGTCGGCGAGCGTTGGCTGGACGCGGCGCAGGCCGCGCTCGTGTCGTGTCGGCGTCGAGTCATCCGGCCCGAGTTGATCATTACCTTCGGCCGACGCAGCGGATCCTGGCCTCAGCGGGAGTGGCATGGTGACGTGAGCACTGCTCGCCTGCTCGCGAGCTTCGACCCGTGGGCGGGGGTTCTCGCTGTTTCGCGGGATGTGCTGTCGGAGGTGCCGTTGCCGCGAACCGCGACTTCCAATCTCGCGGCGCGGATGTGGAATGCCGCGCTCATCCAGGCGTCGATCCCTCAGGAAACGATGAAGCGATCCGTCGCATTCGTCCGTGTCTGGGACGACCAACCCACGTGGGAGTCGGCGAGCGGTCCCGTCCTCGCTCAGAGCGCACTCCTAACGAATCGAGAAATCGCCGCCGCGAAGGTTCCGCGCCACCCACCGCGGAAACGGGTGCCGACCGTTCTCGCGAGGATCGCGCGTGTCGCGCGATCCAGCGTCCGTCCCTGGCGGGACGCCGCCGCTCGGTGTGCGACGCGCCGCCGAGCTGCTCGTAGGTTCGCGCCGGAGGTGCTGTCGGATTGGCGATCTCAGAATGCCATTGAGCCGCTCCTGCCCTATCCGAGGCCGATGGTCGGGGAATGGTATGAAAAATGGGGCGCGCCGTGGCCGACTCGCCTCGCTCGCGAAGCGGACGCGTATTGGAACCTTCTGAAGGCTCTGCCGCCCCGCGTTGACTATCTCTTCTTCGCCCCGTGGGTCCGGACGGGTGGCGGGGATCGTGTGCTTTCCGCGTATCTCTCTGCTGTCGAACGGCTGGACGAGGGGGCGAGCGTTGCACTCGTGACGACCGAGGACATCGCGTCGACTCGCCTTGATTCGCTGCCACCACGAGTTGCCGTCGTGCAACTCCGGGATGAGCTGATGGCGGGAGTCCCGCGGCAGGCGCTCGTCGATCGTATTCTCCCGCAGCTAATCGCTCAGCTTGCGCCGCACACGATTCATGCGTTCAACTCCACGGTGGCGCTCGACATCTTCGAGTCCTACGGGCGTGCGCTCGCTCCTCGCTCAAACCTGTATATCTCGACGTTCGCGATCGATCGAACGCCGGATGGCGAGCGGACGTCGGTGCTCTTCCTGAGATCGCCCGATTTCCTCGAACCCGTCACGCGAGTGTTGACGGACAGCGATGCGTTCGTGCAGCAGATGGTTCAGGAGCAGGGCTATGATCCAGCTGCTTTCATTGTTCAGCGTCAAGTGATCGCGTCTTCGTCTCGATCACGTCATGAGCCCGCTCGATTCGATCGCGCTCGTCCGCTTCGGATGCTGTGGGCGGGGCGGTTCGACGTGCCCAAACGCCTCGACGTCCTGGCCCGCGTGGCGACCGAACTGCGCGGCCGCGGTCTGCCTGTCGAGGTGGTGTTCTGCGGCGAAGAGGTGATGGGAGACCCGACGCTCGGAGCGACTTTGGCATCACTCGCGAAGTCGGGCGCCGAACGTCGACCGGCATATGCAGCGTTCGCCGAACTTCCTCTTGCTGACTTCGACGTCGTGATCATGACGAGCGAATGGGAAGGGCTTCCGCTTGTCATGCTCGAAGCGATGGGATCGGGAATACCCGTTATTGCGCCGTTGGTCGGAGGGGTTGGGGAGGTACTGAACGACGAAACCGGGTACCCGATCGTGCGATTCGACGATGTCGGAGCGTATGTCGAAGCGACCGAGTCGATCCTCACCGACTACGCGGCAGCGCGTGCTCGCGCATCCCGCGCGCGCGCTCTCATTCTCGGCGAGTTCTCGTCGGCGAGTTTCGACGCGCGCCTCTGCTCCGTCCACGGCTATTTGCGCTGAGGCGATGTCGGTCGCTACCTGAGGTCTGTGGCGAGGGTCTCGCCGACCGTTCGTGCGAAGGCAGCCCAAGAATGATGTGAGACCGCGAAGGCATATCCGTTCTCGATGAGCTCGCGACGGAACTCGATATCCGCCATCAGACGCTCGACTGCATCCGCATAACCCTCGATATCGTCCGGACCATTCGTCAGGAGTCCCGTCGTCTCGTGGACGATGATGTCGGGGACCCCGCCCACGCGTGACGCGATCGCGGGCAGTCCAAGCAGGAGTGACTGCACCAACACAAGGGGTAGGCCCTCGGACTTCGAGGTGAGGAGTAGAGCATGGTACCGATTCGTATCGAGCGATGCGAGGCCACCCGAGTAGGGCCCGCGGTAGATCGCTCCCGCCTCTTTCAAGTCGCGCAATAAAGAGGTTCCGGCGGGAGTCAGAACGCGTTGGCCCCACACCTCGATGCGCGCGGGGATCTGCCGACGACGCAGCTCACGACTCAGCGCGACCAGGACGTCCGGGCGCTTCTCATCGTCCAGACGGTGAGGCCACAAGAGTGTGAACGGGGCCATATCCGAGAAGCGGTCATCTCGGTAGGCGTTCGTGTCCCGGTTCAATGCGGGTGTCTCGTCCATCGCTGGCTGCCGGTGCACGAGTACACGCTCGGGTGGAAGAGCGAGGATCTCCTCGATCAACATTTCGGTTGTGCTGTTGTCGGTCAGGAGCCCGTCTATCGCGTCGAGGTAGGTGCGCTGACTGTCGTCGGTGATCGGGTTCACCGGGTACCCCTCGCCGATCCTGTCGAATGCAAAGAGCGTGGCGTACGCCCGTGTACCGTCCAGGATCTGGCCGTGATGGTCCTGCAAGGCTTCGGTCACGTGGAAACAATTCACGGAGACGAGCAACTCTGGGCGCACGAGGACGATCAGCTGGGCGATAAGCCGACGTCGGATGTGCGGGGCCAACTCGAGCCAGCGCGAGTCGAGGTGGACATAGCTGATCGACTCGGGGATCAGCTCCCTGACGGTCCGCTCCTGGAGGAACGTGCCGAGTATCGTTGTGCGATCGCGGAATCGGTCAGTGCCCGCTAGGGCCTTCGCGTAGTTCAGGGACACGATGTCCGCCCCACCGACTCCGATCCAGGGGACGGCGACCAGAGCGCCCCCGCGTCTGTCGAGCTGATCGAGCGCAGCTTCGAGGCACTCTGCGTATCCATCGTCCCTTGCGAGCCATATGGGTAGCTTCTGAAAGGAGTGCGCTGTCCAGGATACCGCTGGATCGATTTCGGCCGCTGCGCTGAGCGCAGCTGCGACGGCCGGCCGAACTCGATTCGTGGCGCGTTTCCCGGAACCCGTGACCGTTCGCATCACGCCGCGAGCTGCACGGTAGATGCCGTGCTTCGCTTCGAAACTCAGCCAGCGTGTCGACCAGCGCGCGAACGGCAGAAGGATCGCGTACGCGCGCTGCGGGAAGCTTCTGCGGTGAGGAGACGAGGAGGAGCCGGGTTGCGTACCTGGGATCGGGAGGTGCCGCTTGAGTCCTTCGAAGTCGAAGACGGGCAGGATCGACACAGAGTGGCGGCTATTGACGCCGCCCTGTTCCCGCACTCGATAGAAGAACACCGTGTCGGGCGCTACGTCGTGCACGACGCCAGCGGCGCTCGTGTCGATATTCCACACCCAGTCTTCGGGGCCATAGCCTTTCTCGGGGGGCAGTGTGCGATAGGGATGCTCGAGGTATACGTCGCGTCGCGTTACGGCCGAGGACGGCCAGAGGTTGTGCCTGATCAGGTCGCGGTACGACACATCGTGCGTTCGTGTGGACTCGGTACGCCAGAGGAGCGACCGCGCTCCGAAGCTCACGACATACTCCGGATGGATGATCGTTGGGGCGTCGCTTGCCCGCAGGAGGCGGAGCGCATCGTCGAGATAATTCGATGACACGAGGTCGTCGCCGTCTACGAAGGCGACGTACTCGCCCAGTGCTTCGTACGCTCCAGCATTCCTCGAGGCGCCCGACTCGCCGAGCGCAACCTCTATCATCCGCACGTCATAGCCGAGGTCCGAGAGCGTGCACCATCGCCGCGCTTCGGACAGCACGACGTCGTCGGCGTTGTCGCAGACGATCAGGAGTTCGGCGGTGTTTCCAGAGTCCACAACGCATTCCAGCGCCGAAGCCACAGAGCGCAGCGTCGGTCGCAGGAGTCGGCCTTCGTTGTGCGCGGTGATCACCACAGTCAAATCCGGTCGCCGCGGCAGAGGCATCAAGAACCCACTTCATCGATCGGAGAGCCCCGCGGGGCGAGTGTCACAGCATCAGCACGATTCTCCCACGAGTCGTCCCCGGTCAGTTCCCCGCCGATTCCCCGAACA
The DNA here is from genome assembly GCF_002812725.1 of Microbacterium sp. BR1. Lineage (GTDB taxonomy): Bacteria > Actinomycetota > Actinomycetes > Actinomycetales > Microbacteriaceae > Microbacterium. Next base: position 143,018 of record NZ_NMUN01000003.1, read on the forward strand.
CCTCTGCTACGCGGCTGCGAAACGACGCCCAGGAGTGCTGGGCAGCGGCGTATTCGTATCCCTGTTCGATGAGCGTCCGGCGCAGAGCGGACGAACGAAGGCGTCGGATCGCGTCCACCATTTCTTCCACGTCTTCGGGGCCACGCACCAGCAGGCCTGTGCGCCCATCGATGACGATCTCTGGCACACCTCCTACTGCCGTCGCGACGACCGGGAGGCCCAGGAGCAAGGACTGGACCAGGACGAGCGGCAGGCCCTCCGTCTGTGAAGTGAGAAGCAGGAGGTGGTAGTCGGTGAGTGGGAGGCTCAATAGGCCGCCCGCATATGGACCGCGGTAGCGGATGCCTGCGCCTGCGAGATCTGTGAGGAGGCCGTCGGCCGCGCTCGAATCGACGACAGGCGATCCCCATACGTCGATCTCAGCCGCTATCCCATGGCTGTTGAGGGTTCTTGCGAGCTTGATCAGGGCATCTGGACGCTTTTCCGCATCGAGTCGGTGCGGCCACAGCACGCGGATCGGTTCGTCGTCCGCGAGGTCATCCGAGTATGCAGCGCCCCCGCGATCGAGGTCGGGAGTGACAGGGAAGGCGGGCTGAAGATGCACATGAGTCATGTGCTCGACGGTCACGATCTCCTTCAAACGCGAGGCCATCGTCGAGTTATCGGTGAGTATTCCCGCCGCCAGGGAGAGCGGCGCGCGCATTCCCTCGTCGGTGAGAGGGCTCGATGGCAACCCGGAGACGCGTCGATCGAATCCGAACATCGTCAGATAGAGGTCCGTGGCATCTGTGATCTGCTCGGGGAACTGCTGCATCGCGTCAGTGATGTGATGGCAGTTCACGGAGATGATCGATCGTGGGGCGAGAAACACCACCAGTTGGGCGAAGAATCGCTGACGCCAGTACCCATCGCGCTCGTCAAGCAGTGTCGGAATTTGAAGGAGCGAGACGCCGTCCGGCACTGCGTCGAGCACAGTTCTCGCTGGGTCCCCTGTGGTGAGAAGGACGACGCGTTCATCGTTCGCCGCGAGTTCGATCAACGCGCGGAGGTAGTTCGTCGCTACGAGGCCCCCTCCGCCGATTCCGAGCCAGGGCACGGCGACGAGAGTGGTTCGTCGGCCGTTGCCCTGCGATAGGAGGCGCTCGAGCAAGGCGCCGTGCCCATCGTCGCGAGGCCGCCAAAGCGGGAGCTGCGCAAGGTTCTCGACCGCCCAGGAGACTGCTGGGTCGAGCACGGTTGCTTCGCGAAGCATCTCGAGGAGTTCGGCCGACGGGCATGTGTCAGACGCGACGGCACCTTCTCGGTCTGCCCCGCGCTCGACGACTCGCTTCAGCGCGGCGCGCAGGCGCCCCGGCAGCGGGAGCCGTCTCGCGAAGCGAGCCGCACGATCGAGGCCGCCGTGCCGCGGTGTGCGGACGTGGGGATCGTGCGCGATCGGCGCGGTGTCGGGGTATCGAAGGAGTCCCGTCATGTCGATCGGGGGGAGGATCCGCGCAACCGCGTCGGCGGCATTCGTGGAGAACGTTTCGCGCTGCAGGTGCATTGTCTGGGCGACGGAGCGATGGTCGATTCCGGAGGACAGGGTGTCCACGCTCCACGCCCACACCTCCGCGTCCCGACCGTACGACGCGGGAATTTCCTTGAACGGCGCCGTGCTGAGCGTCCGCCGCCTTCCCAGGGCGAGGGATGACCAGGGTTGATGATGGATCAGGTCCGCGAGGGCGAGATCCTCGCGTCCGTGGGGGAGAAGGCGCACCTCATTCTTCCGACCGAAGCTCAGGACGGCAGCGGCGTGGATGATGCACTCGCGATCCGTGGACATGGCCGCGGAATGCGCCCGAGCCAGAAAGTCGGGTGTCATCATGTCGCCGGAATCGATCATCGCAACTGTGGTTCCGGTGGCAGAACGGACCGCTTCGTTCCTCGCCCCGCCGCGTGTCGTGGCGTCGCTCCGGAGAATGTGTAGAGGGGAATCGTGTGAAGACATGTGGGATTCGAGCGGCGGCAGTTTTATGCTCCTGCTGGTCGCGATGATGACTTCGCAGGAGAGCCCTAGCGCCTCAGCACGCGCGGTTGCGGCGAGCACGGAGTGGACAGTCGGCCGGAGAGAGCGCGTATCGCGATCTGCGATGACGAGGACGGAGACGTCGATCACATCGGAATTGGCGCTCATCCTTGTATTCTCCTCTCGGTCATGCGCCTGCGCACGTTCCTTCACGCGGTGCGAGCGCTCGCCGAGCCACTGAGTTCGCAGTGAGGTCCATCGGATATCCTCGCGATGTGCTGAATACCCTTGCCGGTTCTGTCGGTCTCGTCGTGCAGGCCGGGTTGTTCGCCGGTGTGTATCTCCTCGCCGCGCCGCGCCGTGGACGTGCTATTGCGCTGCTCTTCGCGGCGCTCGTCGCTGTCGACGGTTACGCTCTCATCCTTCTCGGGGCGATGGCGCTCGGGATCCCGTGGCAGGCTAGCAACGGAGTTCTGGTGCTGGCCCTCGTCGGTCTGGCCTGCTCTCCTTCTGCACGCGAGCGCGTTAGGCGTTCGCGTGCTCGACTAGGAACCCTCGTGCGTGCATCGTGGGGAGCCATCGGAATTCTTGCGGGCGTCCTCGCAATACAGCTGCTCGCCGTCATCCTGGCTCCGGAGATGTCGATCGACGGTCAGCTCTATCATGGTCCAGTGCTTGCCCAACTCCTGCAGAGCGGCACGCTTTGGGGCTGGGACGCCCCCAATCAGTACATGTATTACACCGATCTCGCCATGGTGGGCACGCTCAACCTCGCCACATTTACAGGTACGACATGGTTCGACAACGGTGCCCAAGTGCCGCATCTGATCATCCTGCTTTTCGCACTGAACGTGGCTCTACAGGCGCGATTCCCCAGGGCGTGGGTGCGGTTTGCGATGGCCGGGTTGATTATCTCCGCGCCAGTCATCTGGATTCAGCCGCGCATCCTGTACGTGGATGTGGCATACGGTGCGGCGGTCGCCGCTCTGATCGTCCTGATCGCGACATCGCGGCGCGCGCAGTGGTGGGATGTGACGATCGCAGCGATCGCGGGCGCGTCCATCCTCGCGATCAAGCCGACCGGGCTGTTGACGGGTGGGCTGCTCCTCGCCGCGCTCGTCGTCGTGGCGATATGGAGAAGACGCCGTTCGCGACTTCCATGGCAACGCGCGGTCGGCGGTGTGGTAGCTGCCGGAGTCGTACCGATCATGCTTGCTATGGGCTTCTACTTTCGGAACCTCGTCTCCTTCGGAAACCCCGTCTACCCGGTCCAGGTGACGGTAGGCTCCTTCTCGCTGCCGGGCATCATCGACCTCAGCGTCTTCGCGTCGGGCGATCGCGGGTCGGGGTTGCTCGATCTGCTTCGCTACCAGACGTTTGCGGAAAGCCTCTGGGACGGCGTCGTAAACGGAGTCACCAAACCCGACTACGACCCGCGGTCGGGCGGGTTCGCGTACATGCCTCTGTTCGTGCTCGGAATCGCGGTGGCCATCGTCGTCGCGCAGATCGTCTGGCGAGCGCGGGATAGTCGTGTACCCATCGACCGGCGCGGCAACTGGGGAGTCCAAGCGGCCTTAGTGCTCATGAGCGCTGCCGTACTGATCGTCCAACCCGCGACTTTCGATACCCGGTACGTGATTGGGCCCGCGGCTGTACTGGCGGTGGCGGTCCTCCTGCCCACAACGTTGCGCACGACGCCGCCGATAATCGATATTGCGGCGGGCGCGGTCGCCCTCGTCCTCGCCATCGGGCAGGTGGCCTGGGCCGAGTCGAACATCCTGCTGGGCATGTCCACGATCAAGGACCTGCGAGGATTCCCTGCGGTATGGCAGCCCATTACCCCGGGGAATCCGTGGGGTCGGGGCGAGAGCATCTCGTGGCTGCCCGACGATCCGTCGCGTTGCTTCGACATTGTGCTGCAGACCTCGGGCGGTGTGAGCGCGGGCGGACTCGCCGAACGCACCTCCCTGTCCGCACTGCCATACGGTCTCTACGGTCCCGCCCTGTGCAATGTCGTCACGCCGGTGCAGATCGATTCATACGCGGACGGTTCGTTCCAGGCGCACCCGCTCCTCACGGCTGACTTCCTCCTCTTCAACGCCGACGACGAACAGAAGTGGAGGCAGCTGGCGCCGGGTGCGTCCGACTGCTGGATCGTCGTCGACCAGGTGCCGGGCTCCGAGACGTATCCTCAGGATATCGTCGTCATCCGGGCTGTCTGTTGACGATCAATTGCTGCGCACCCGCATATGGATCTCTCGATATGCCAACTCCGGTCTGGGTGACAGATAGACGGAGTCGAGGATCTTGCGCGCGGACTCCTTATCGTAGGAGCTTTCGAGTGCGACGCGTATGGCGCGCGCGAGATCGACGCTATCGCCGGTATTCGCGACCTCTCCGAATCCCGTCGTCTGGATGATGGTGCGGACCCCGGGGAGGTCTGACGCGACGACCGGCGTGCCAGCAGACATCGCCTCCACCTGCACAATCCCGAAGGCTTCGAACGAGTTGGTGGAGGGAAGGACGAAAAGGTCGAGCGACGCGTAGAAGTCTGCGATCTCGTTCTCTGCAAGGAATCCGAGAGATCGGACTCGTCCTTCGCTGATGAGCTCCTCGAGCCGCGCGCGATCATAGCCCACTCGCTCGCTTAGCCCTTCGAGCGGTCCCGCGAGGGTGAGGAGTATGTCCGAGGGAAGGAGATCGAGCGCATCCATAAGAGTGTCGATGCCCTTCTCGGACGTCGGTCTACCCAGGAATCCGATCTGCCGCCGGCCAGGGACGGCATAGCGAGCGACGCCACCGCGGCGGTCCTCGCTGGTCGCGGGAACGGCCATGGAGCCCTTCCTCGCAAAAAGCCGATGCAGTCTCGAATGCTCGGCATAGTCTGCGCTCGACGTGCACACCACGGTGGAACGACGGATAAGGGAGCGGTGGGAGATGTCGAGCGCACGGGCCATGAGTGACATCGTGACGCCCCCCGAAGGTGCATCGCACTGATAGGTCACAACGGAAGGGCGCCGACGTAGTATCCATCCCAGAAGACCCGATTCCGGGAGTGGCAGATGGAAGTGTGTCGTTCCCGGCTTCTTGCGCACGCGCCATGCGGCGCGCAAGAAGCCGCTCGAGAAGTTGCCGCGCCCGAGAGAGAAGTTCCGTCGATACGCGTGGACGGTTACGCCCGACTCGACGTATTCGATGCTCGGGCCGGATTTCGCGACACAGTGCACATGGACCTCATTGCCCTGCCGAACCATGTCCTCGGCGAGAGCGGCAGCCATGTTCGTCAGTCCGCTGACGTGCGGCTTGTAGTACTGAAGGAACACATCGATGCGGTGCTTCATCGGTCCTTCTCCTCTCTCGCGGATGGCTGCGTCGCTCGGAACACCCATTGGCGGTTGACGATGAACGTGGCGATGAGCAGTACGGCGGTAATTCCCACCTGAGAGGGGAAGGCAGGGAGGCCCCAGAGCGTGACCGTCAGGAAGAGGAGGAACGAGTTGATGAGTGAAACGGCCAGATTGACCACAGCGAACTTCGCCAACTCGCGGCGCCACATTCCGCGCGACCGCCACACGACGAGACGCTGGAAGATGAACCCGTTGATGATTCCGAGGCCCGCGGAAATCCAGTACACGGCCTGGACACCGAGTGTCTCGCCGAGGAACGTGTCGAGCAACCAGAACACCGCGAGCGTGAAGCCGACGTTGTAGATTCCGACGGCCAGATACCGTCCGCCTTGGCCTGCGAGGCGGACATGCCGACTCACGCGATCACTCGCGCGTAAGGGAGAATCGTCGCGGTCAAGGGGAGCGACGCGATGACGAACACGACCGCCATCACGAGCGCAGCCCCGAGGCTTGCGCGGTCGCGGAGCGCGAAGATGACCGGATCGTCGTGCATGAGGCCGCGGCCCGCCTTGAGCCACAGATTGGCGACCCAGAAGAACATCACAGGGATCACGAGCCAGAGAACCACCGGAGCGGCGTAGATCTCGCGGACGGCTTCGCTCTGGATGTAGATGGCGGTCAGGAGCGTCGCCGCCACACCGGAACCAGACCCGAGGGCCAGAATCGCATGAATGTCGTCACCCGAGTAACCGCGACCGGGTATCGTTCCGCCGCCCTCCCGGCGCTCATGTGCCTCGGCGTAGCGCTTCACGAGTGCGAGCGAGAGGAACAAGAAGAGCGCGACGCCAGTGAACCAGAAGGAGAGCGCGATCCCCGTCACGACCGCACCGGCGACGATTCGCACCATATAGAGCAGGGCGAGGACGACGACATCGATCAGCGCGATGCGTTTCAAGACGAAGCTATACGCCAGGGTGAGCGCAGCGTATGTGAGGAGTACTCCGAGGAATGCGGCGCTGAGTGCGGTGCCCAAGACGATGGCGAGAATCGCGAGGATGCCCGCGACCACGAGTGCATGGACAGGGGATATCCATCCCGCTGCGAGCGGGCGTGCCCGCTTTCGCGCATGAGCGCGGTCCGCGCGGAGGTCCACCGCATCGTTCAGGAGATACACGGAAGCGGCCATCAGCGTAAACGCGATGAACCCGCCGACTGCAAGAGCGAGTGCGCGTAGATCAGTCAGCTGGTGCGCGGCCACGAGAGGGAGAAAGAGGAGGAGATTCTTCAGACTCTGGTGGATCCGCACCGCTCGGAGCCAGGCGCGCCACGGACGTGGCCCCGGGTCGCGCAGGACCGCCGCGAACACGAGGTCCCGTGCCCACCGCGGGACGCCGGCGCGACGCGTGGTGGCTAGGTAGGCCTGATCGGCCGAGCGCCAGACGGCGCGGTCGGCCGGTGAGTTGCCGACGTAGTCGAAGCCCCTCTCGCCGAACTCGCTCACGAGAGCACGAGCCTTCTCGTGGCTCGTGAAGTTGAGGTCGCCTGTGCTCGTATACGCACTCTCGATCTCCGGCACGCGCGGCAGGAACGCGTCCGCAACGGCGGCGTCCGCGCCGGTGGCCAAAAAGACGCGTCCGCCGTCCTCCGCACGAGCAACTATCAGATCACGCACAGCCGAGTTGAGCGGCGCCGTCTGCACATCGGCGCGTTCGGTTTCGGCGAAGGCTCTCTTAAGAGCCACCTTGCCGCCACGGAACATCGCGACGACTGCTCGCAGCAGGCTCCGCGGATGCGCGAGGTTCGCGGCGATCGCCTCGTGCAACGTGTCGGATCGAAGCAACGTGCCATCGAGATCGACGACCAGCGGCTTGATACTGTCCACAGGATCCAATCTATTGCGCGCGCATGCCGCCTAACGCGCGAGCATGCCGCTTGCAAGCCTAGTCGTCGTCCCGGTAAACGGCTTCAACGGTTCCGACGAGGTTTGTCGAACTAGAATCTCCGGAGCGTCCCCGGCAACCGATCGAAGGTAGAGCAGTCTTGATGAAACGAGTCCTGATCGCGGGTAGGGGCGCTGCCGGCAAGAGCTTGGCTGACGATACCGCGGCTGCTGGCGACATCGTCGTCGGATATCTGGACGATACGGCGACGGGGCCTGATGTTCTCGGGCGCCTGGACGAGGTGGGCTCCGTCTGCCAGCTACATCGCGTGGATGTGGTCTACTTTGCGATTCCCTCCGCACCGAGCGATGTCGTGCGCGATTTCGTGGGGCGTGTGCCGCGCCCCGCCGTTGAGCTCGCTGTGATTCCTCGGACCTACCGGATCGTGGCTAGGGAACGGGTGGCGCTGACGGACCTGACCGATGTCGATGTGCTGGACTTCGTCGGTCGAGCGCCGGTGAAACACGACATGGTAAGTGCGCGGGAGCTCATAGAGGGGCGACGGATCCTGGTGACGGGAGCGGGCGGCTCGATCGGTTCGCGGCTCGTTACGCAACTCCACATGCTCGATCCTGAGATCGTCGTGTGCGTGGACAGGTCGGAGCCGGCGATCTTTCACCTTGGACAGTCGCTCATCGACATTCCCAACTTCAGGTTGGAGGTCGCGGATGTGCAGTCCGAGCGCCGGATCGCGCAGATCATGGCACGTCACCGGCCCGAGGTCGTATTCCATGTCGCGGCATACAAGCACGTCCCCCTCATGCAGCAGAACGTCGTCGAGGCGTTCAACAACAACGTCGGCGGCACGCTGAACGTCCTCGAGAAGGCAGCCGAGTGGGGTGTCGAACGAGCGGTCTACGTATCGACCGACAAGGCGGTTCATCCGACGAACGTCATGGGAGCAACCAAACGCATCGGCGAACTTCTCCTCGCCGACTTGGCTCGGGGCGAATCGGCGACCAGATTCTCCGGTGTGCGCTTCGGCAATGTGTTGGAGAGCGAGGGGAGCGTCATGCAGACATTCCGTCGGCAACTTCAGCGCGGGCATAACCTGACGGTGACGCACCCTGAGATCACCCGCTACTTCATGACGATCGACGAAGCGGCGCAGCTCGTGATCCAGAGCGCTACGACCGGACAGCAGGGGGATCTCTTCGTTCTGGACATGGGCGAGCCGATTCGGGTGTATGACCTCGCGCGCGCTCTGATCGACGCCGTGAATCCCGCGTTGGAGATCGAGATCATCGGACTTCGGCCCGGGGAGAAGATGTACGAGGAACTTTCCTATCGATCAAGCTCTGTCGATGCAACAACCCATCCAAAGATCTTCATCGTTACGGAGCCTGGCGAGCGGCCTCCAGGCGACGCGCTCGTCTGGGCTCGGCGGATGCTGGACCGGACTCGTGCCTACGAGATCTCGGATGACGAGTTGCGCGTCGAACTCCGATCGTTCGGCTTTTCGGCTCTCCAGTGACGAAAAGCCCGAGGACGCCCGCGCGCGCGGACGTTCTCCTGGTGGGAGCCGCGGGGCCCATCGGGCGCGCGACGACTGAGCGGATGCGTTCGCGGGGTCTGAGAGTGGTGGCCACGGCGAGGTCCGGCCGACTGGAGCCGCTCGATGTGTCAGACGACGCGCAGGTTCTCGATGTGCTCGCGAGGTGGCGGCCACGCGGGGTGGTCTACCTCGCCTCTCCCGTGTTGACTCCGTCCGACGCGGACGCGAGGCAGCGCGCCGTGCGCGCGCTGCGCGACCTCGAGCGATTCCTCCATGCTTGCGCGGCGAACGATGTCGACCGCTTCGTCTTCGCATCGAGTGCCGCCGTGTACGGGGATGCCTCGCCGCGACGGTTGCGCGAGTCCGACCCTCTGCTCGGCACCTCGGCGTATGCGGACTTCAAGCGGCGCGCCGAAATCGCTGTCGGCGGTTCCCGGCTCTCGGGCGCCTCGTTGCGATTGTTCAACGTCTACGGACCGCGTTGTCACGCTTCGCTCATCAACCGACTGGTCGAAGGGGAGCGCCCTTCGCTGTTGATGACATCGAGCTTCGTGCGCGACTACGTCGACGTGCGCGACGTAGCCGAAGCAATCGACGCTGCGGTAGCGTCCCCCGCTTTGGGGCCGATAAACGTGGGTACCGGAATCGGGATCGACAATCTCTTACTCGCGGGATGGGCTCGCGATGAGTACGCACCCGTCCCCGGCGAAGGGATACATTCTTTCAGCGTGGCTGATGCGACGCATGCCGAACGGGTCTTGGGTTGGACCGCGCGACGCCGAGTGGAAAGCGTCTGGAAATCCCTGGACACCACGACACGCGGCTGGGCGTGACGAACAGCGGGGAATCCACGGGTTATCGGCGCACCTATGCGAACCTTGACGAGTGAGTTCCTTTCTGCATATCCTGCGCGCGCGCGTCGCCGCAATCTCCGCGCTTTCGATCGCGGTGGCGCTCTTCGTTGGTCTGCCCGCGGTGAACGCCGAGGCAGGAGAGCTGTCTCTCAGCTCGCCCACGCTAGAATCGGGGATCACCAGCGCCGCTATCGAGTCAGCGGGCCGCGTTCAGACGGCGAACCTCGGCGCATTCAACCCGGGCCGCATCATCGACGACGCCCTGTTCTTCAACGGCTCCGCGATGACCGCGCGACAGGTCCAGGATTTCCTCGACTCCAAGTACCAGGGCTGCGTCGCAGGCTATACCTGCCTTCGTTCGTACCGTCTCGATACCTATTCCAAACCGGCCACGGCGTACTGCGGAGCATATTCCGGTGGCCCGTACGAATCCGCCGCGGACGTGATTGCCAAAGTCGGTGCTGCGTGTGGAATAAGCCAGAAGGTCCTGCTGGTCACACTACAAAAAGAGCAAGGCCTCGTCACGCATTCCGCGCCCAGCGACTTGCGTTACCGGAAGGCGATGGGGCAGGGATGCCCGGACACCGCCAATTGTGATTCTAACTATTACGGTTTCTTCAACCAGATATACGGAGCGGCACAGCAATTCAAGGTCTACGGTGTCTCCCAGAACTTCAAATACTACGCTCCGGGGAAGACGTGGAACATCAGATACAGCCCGGACGCCACTTGCGGTTCCTCGCCCGTCTACATCCACAATCAAGCTACCGCCAATCTGTATTACTACACCCCCTACCAGCCGAATTCTGCGGCCTTAGCTGCTGGATACGGCGAGGGTGATAGATGTTCGAGCTACGGCAACCGAAACTTCTACAGCTATTACACCGACTGGTTCGGCCCGACGCTCGGCAATGAGGTCGGCTCATACTTCCTGTCGTATTACGCGTCGAATCGGGATTGGCTGGGTTACACGACGGGTCCCATGACGTGCGGCGGCCCGAATGGCGGCTGCTCACAGGCTTTCCAGAACGGCTTCGTGTTCAGCAGCACCCACTCGACAGCGACTGGCGTTCGTCCCGATGTCTTCGCGACATGGTCAAATCAGGGCCGTGAGTTCGGTTCCCTGGGATATCCGATTGCGGATCGCCGCTGTGACGACATGGGTTTCGGCTCGTGTCGGCAGGAGTTCCAGGGCGGCTGGATTGTGTCGAGTCCCGTGGGCGGTATGCGTGTCGTGCTGAACGACGTGAGGTACACCTGGTCGAACTGGGGCCGTGAGTACGGTGCTCTCGGTCTTCCACTAGGTGACGCGACGTGTGCCGGCGCCACATGTATTCAAATATTCGAAGGTGCGTGGGTGGTTTCTAACCCAGCCGTGGGGACTCGGGTTGTACCTAACGCGGTGCGCTGGCTCTGGACGGACTGGGGACGCGAGGCCGGGATCCTCGGCCTCCCCGTCGGGGACCCCTCGGTGCCTGGCGGCTCGAACTATGTGCAGGCGTTCCAGGGTGGTGTGGTGACCGTCACGAATGGCTCGGCCGGTTTGACGTCGTCGACGGATCCGTGGTTTGGGACGGTGTTGGCGAACGGCTGGTTGGGTTCTGGGGTGAGCGGTAAGTGGTGCGGTATGGCTGCGGGTGCGTGCTCCCAGGCGTTCCAGAACGGGTGGGTGGTGCACAGTGGTGCGGGGGCGTATGCGATGCCGTCGGCTGTGGTGTCGTTGTGGTCGAGTTGGGGTCGTGAGGGGGGTCTGCTCGGGTTCCCGACGTCAGGTCCTTCGGCGGATCCTGGGTCGGGGAATTACACGCAGGCGTTCCAGGGTGGTGTGGTGACCGTCACGAATGGCTCGGCCGGTTTGACGTCGTCGACGGATCCGTGGTTTGGGACGGTGTTGGCGAACGGCTGGTTGGGTTCTGGGGTGAGCGGTAAGTGGTGCGGTATGGCTGCGGGTGCGTGCTCCCAGGCGTTCCAGAACGGGTGGGTGGTGCACAGTGGTGCGGGGGCGTATGCGATGCCGTCGGCTGTGGTGTCGTTGTGGTCGAGTTGGGGTCGTGAGGGGGGTCTGCTCGGGTTCCCGACGTCAGGTCCTTCGGCGGATCCTGGGTCGGGGAATTACACGCAGGCGTTCCAGGGTGGTGTGGTGACCGTCACGAATGGCTCGGCCGGTTTGACGTCGTCGACGGATCCGTGGTTTGGGACGGTGTTGGCGAACGGCTGGTTGGGTTCTGGGGTGAGCGGTAAGTGGTGCGGTATGGCTGCGGGTGCGTGCTCCCAGGCGTTCCAGAACGGGTGGGTGGTGCACAGTGGTGCGGGGGCGTATGCGATGCCGTCGGCTGTGGTGTCGTTGTGGTCGAGTTGGGGTCGTGAGGGGGGTCTGCTCGGGTTCCCGACGTCAGGTCCTTCGGCGGATCCTGGGTCGGGGAATTACACGCAGGCGTTCCAGGGTGGTGTGGTGACCGTCACGAATGGCTCGGCCGGTCTGTAGCTTCCGCCGTTGTCAGCTACATGTTTCGTTAGTTGCGTAGAGCACACGTGTTGGCGAGTACCGCATTCGCTTCAGGGAAGCTGCCTTCGAACGCGGGGATCGTGAGTATTCGCTGCCAGCACTGCGCGGAAGCGGGGTACGCAGCTTCCCAGAACGCCATGTCTCGTTCGTAGAGGACGAGATAGTCGGCAGTCATCAGCGCCGCCTCTGCAGCGCCCTGACGGGCGCCGTCGGCGACGACACCCGGGATTGTGATTCCGATCACCTCGTTGCACAAACGTGGACCATACAGGGGGTAGGGCAGAGCGGCGAACGGAGCATCGGTCTGCCAGCCGTTGGCGTCCAGACCACCCGAGGTCTGCAGCGCAATGGTCGAACAGTCATCGCCGAGCCAGGACGTCCGCCACCCTTGTCCCCACGGATTGCCGGGTGTGTCGGCTTGGAGATCCGCTGAATAGCTTCGCGTATCGAGTACAGATCGTAGCCCGGGATTCATATGCGTCTCAGTCCACCAGATCTGATTGCCCGCGAGTATCAGTGCGCACAGGGCGGCGATCGCATCGATCAACCGAGGGGGGCGCAAGACGGGGCTGATGGCGAGTGTTGCAGCGAGAATGCAGACCGTCGGGCCTATTACGTAGCGCGAGTCGAACGACGCTGGTTGGAGGGTGATCACTCCGATGGAGAGAGCCGTGATGATGATGGCTGGCACGAAGAGGTCTGCGCGCCATGCGAATCGTGATGTGCGCAGCACTCCCACGATCGCCTGAGCGATCAGGAGGGCAACTGCAAGAATCAAGATCCAGAGGGGGACGTAGCCGAAGCCGCCCTCGCGGGGGTCGTAGTCGAGTTTGGTGACTCCATGCATCGCGCCGCTCGCGAGCCCTTCGGCGAAGGTCCGGAGACGGATGAGATCAACCAGCCCCGCGCCTCGGTCACCCGACGAGAAGAGCGAGAAATCGACGACTCCACGTAAGTCGAGTGGGCCGAGCGAGACCCGAACTGGGTAGACGGGATTGCCGAACGCGATGAGATTGCGCGCGTAGAAAGTCAGCGAGAGGAGGAGGGGGACCAGCGCTGCTGACGCATGGTGAAGCAGGAGCGGACCGACGCGCGCACGTTGCCGAACTCCCCGAACGATCACGGCGAGCACGAGGAACCCCAAGAGGAGAGCGCTCGTTGCAATCCCAGTCGGCTTGGATGCGAGGACGCCGGCGATCGCCATCGCGCACATCATCGTGTCGAGCGGACGCGCGTGTCGAACAACGGCAATCAGCACGATCGACGTCGAAATCGCTGCACCGTAGGCCAGGTCCACTAGGAGGGTTCGAGGCTGAAGCCAGATCACAGGAGCGGAGACGATCAGTATGGCCAGACACATGCGCACGGTAGAGCTGCGAAACCGCCGCTGAAACGCGACGTTCAGCACGAGCAGCAAGACGAACAGATGCGGAATCTGAGCCGCATCGTCGAATGCCGCCGTGCCCGTGAACGTCGCAAGATTGATGGCACCGACCATCGTCAGGTCGGTGTATGCCATGTACTGGCTGACCATGTCCCAGCCCCACAGACTCCCCGACTGCGAGAGCAGAGCGAGGATGGGGCCGTGGTACATCATTCCGTCACCGGACACCTCAGGCTTGAACGCGGCGATGGTCCAGTGAATCCCGAGGGCGGCGACGATGATCGCCAAAGCAGGCCAGTTCCTGCGTGCGTCCGATGGGATCATTCGCAGGCCATTGAGGACCGGCTCGCGCACCGAACGCAATGCGAACGCGCCAACGATCGTCGCGGCCAGGATCACGTTCGTGACCTGCCACGGAACGTTCACGAAGAGAAGGGCCACCACGACAAGCGGATAGCCCACTATCGCCACAAGCGCCCCGTAGAGGGCAGCGAGGGCCGTCCCTCGTGAGGAACGCAGTGATGCGGCGACGCCGAACAGAAGTGCCAACTGGACGAGTATGCCCAGCGAGCCGAAGATGCCGCTCATTGATGCTGTCGGTGCCTGGGCAAGGCATTCAGCCGCAGTACTGCCTCAGTCGGGACAACACGCGAGTTGCCCATCAGACTTCCCCACACCATCGGGCAACGGCCTGCCCAAGACGTCGATCGAAGTCGACCGGTGAATAGCCAGTCGCCTCAATCTTCGAAAGGTCGAGTTCGCTGCTGCGCGGTCGAGGAGCGACCGGACCTTGGGCCTCGCGGTAGTACTCAGTGGTGGACACGGGCGTGACGCGATTAGCGTCGCCCCCCGCGAGAGAGAAGACCATGCGAGCGATCTCCGCCCAGGACCGCGGGTCGCCTGCACCCGTGAGGTTGTAGACGCCGAAGGGGGCTCCCGTCTCGACTAGATGGAGTATTCCAGTGGCAAGATCTTCGGTGAAGGTCAGGCGTCCCACCTGATCGTTGACGACCTTGGGTGCCACGCCACGCTGGGCCAGGTCGACCATTGTCCTCACGAAGTTCCTCCCGTCGCCGATGACCCACGATGCGCGTACGACGTAGTGCTTGGGAACCGTCCCCACTAGAATATCGCCCGCGGCCTTCGTCTGGCCGTATACACCAAGAGGACTAACAGGGTCGTCTTCGCGGTACGGTCGATCGGTCTCGCCATCGAAGACATAGTCCGATGAGACATGAACGAGCGTGAGGTCGTTCATGGCCGCGATCCTCACGAGGTGAGCGACCCCCTGGACATTCGTCGCCCAGGCCTCCCGTCGCCCATCTGGCGTCTCGGCGAGGTCGACTGCTGTATACGCCGCAGCGTTGATGATGACTTCGTAGTCGCTCCACAGGCGGGCATGCAGCACCGACTCATCGGCGACATCGAACTCCTGCCGGTCCGCGAACTCGACATCTTTCCTCGCATCGAGTGCTTGTCGGAGGGCGTGTCCGAGCTGGCCCTCCCCGCCCACGACCAGGATCTTGCGTCGAGCCACCGGAATCACGGCAGCCAGTCGTGGGTGACGCCTGTCCTTGGCGGACACCGCCGCTCGATCCAGCGCGATCGGCCACGCGATCGCCGCGGTCTCATCTTCGAGGTTGAGGAAGGTGTAGTGAGCGTCCGAGGACCAATGATCGTTCACCAAATAGCTGTAGGCGGTGTCTTCTTCCAAGGTCTGATAGGCGTTTCCCACCCCGCGCGGAACGAACACGGCACGCGACGGGTCGAGTTCTGCGGTGAAGACGGTTCCGAAGGTCGGCCCGTCCCTGAGGTCGACCCAGGCCCCAAAGACGCGACCCGTAGCGACGGACACCCACTTGTCCCACGGCTCCGCATGAATACCGCGCGTTGTGCCGATTGCGTCGTTGAACGAGACGTTGTTCTGCACCGGGCCGAAGTCCGGAAGGCCCATCGCAATCATCTTCTCGCGCTGCCAGTTCTCCTTGAACCAACCTCGCGAATCGCCGTGGACGGGCAGATCCCACACAGTTAGTCCAGGAATCGGGGATGGAAACGCTGCGAGATGCTTACCGAACTCCATGACCACGCCTAGTGACCCTTCGATGCGTAGAAGGCCTCGGTCGCGTCCTTCGCGGGCGCCCACCACGCTTCGTTCGCGCGATACCACTCGATTGTTGCCGCAAGCCCGGCCTCGAAGTCCCGGAATCGAGGGCGCCATCCCAGCTCACGTCTCAGTTTTGTTGAGTCGATGGCATAGCGGAGATCGTGCCCGGGGCGGTCCGCGACGTGTTCGTATGCGTCTGATGGCTCGCCGAGCAGCGACAGGATGAGCTCTACGATCGCCTTATTGTTGCGTTCTCCGTCCGCACCAATCAGATACGTCTCCCCGATTTTCCCTCCCTCGAGGATCGCGAGGACCGCCGAAGAATGATCGTCTGCGTGGATCCAGTCGCGCACGTTCTCGCCCGCCCCATAGAGTTTGGGGCGGATGCCGCGGAGGATGTTCGTGATCTGGCGGGGGATGAACTTTTCCACGTGCTGGTAGGGGCCGTAGTTGTTGGAGCAGTTGGAGATCGTGGCACGGACGCCGAAGGAGCGTACCCATGCCCTCACCAGAAGATCGCTTCCGGCTTTCGTCGATGAGTACGGCGACGAGGGGTTGTAGGGGGTCTGCTCGGTGAATCGCGCCGGGTCGTCGAGTTCGAGGTCTCCGTAAACCTCGTCGGTCGAGATGTGGTGGAATCGACGGTCATGCCGGCGGGCCGCTTCGAGCAATGTGTAGGTGCCGATGATGTTCGTGTCGAGAAAGGGACGCGGATCGCTCAACGAATTGTCGTTGTGCGACTCGGCCGCATAGTGCACCACGGAGTCTGCGCGTCCGACCAGGTCATCGACGAGCGTCGGATCGGCGATGTCGCCCTTCACGAAGGTGACGCGGCTCTCCGGCAGACCCGCGAGGGAGGCGAGGTTTCCCGCGTAGGTGAGTTTGTCGAGAACGGTAACGTGATGATCGGTGTGCTTCACGACGTGGTGAACGAGGTTCGAGCCGATGAATCCGGCACCGCCGGTGACAAGGAGCTTGGCCATCACCGGCCCCGCTCAAGGATCTCGAGTAGGTAAGCGCCGTAGCCGGACTTCACGAGATCCTGAGCGCGAGCGCGCAGTTCCTCGTCGCTGAGGAACCCCTGCCGCCAGCCCACCTCCTCGGGGGAGCCGATCTTCATCCCCGTGCGCCTTTCGATCGTCCGCACGTAGTCGGCGGCATCGGTCATCTGATCGAATGTTCCGGTATCGAGCCATGCCGTACCGCGAGGCAGCACCTCGACGGTCAGCTTGCCTCGCTCGAGGTACGCGCGGTTGATGTCGGTGATCTCATACTCTCCCCGAGCGCTTGGGGCGAGGCAGCGCGCGATCTCGACGACGTCGTTGTCGAAGAAGTACAGCCCGGGGACTGCATAGTTGCTCTTGGGCCGGACGGGCTTCTCTTCGAGGGAGATCGCCGTTCCAGCGGCGTCGAACTCGACCACGCCGTACGCGTGAGGGTCGGAGACCCAATAGGCGAATATCGCCCCTCCGTCTACCTCGGCATAGCGTTTCAGCTGAGTGCCCAACCCCGGGCCATAAAGAAGATTGTCGCCAAGTACGAGAGCCACTTTGTCTTCGCCGATAAAATCGGCGCCGATCGTGAAGGCTTGAGCTAGCCCGTCTGGGGATGGTTGACGGGCGAAGCTCAATGAGATGCCGAATCGCGAGCCATCGCCGAGGAGATGCTCGAAGAAAGGAGCATCGTGTGGTGTCGTGATGATGAGGATGTCGCGAATGCCCGCCAGCATGAGAGTCGACAGCGGGTAGTACACCATCGGCTTGTCGTAGACGGGGATGAGTTGTTTGGACACACCCAGCGTGATCGGGTGCAGGCGGGTGCCAGAGCCGCCGGCGAGGATGATGCCCTTCACAAGAGACCAGCCTGCCACGTCGTGACAACGTCGTCCTCGACCGTCGAGGGCAGCTCTGGACGCGCCGTTCCGTGCGTCATCGTCGTCCCGCGACAAAGTCGTAGATCGATTGCCGCCATCCGATGGTCGGTTTCCAGCCGAACTCGTCGCGCAGGCGAGCTGCGGAGCCGACGATGTTCGGTGGATCCCCGGGGCGCAAGCGCGCAGAGTCCACGATGACCCGTGGTATGGGGCGACCAGACGCGGCCGCGACAGCCGCAAGTACCTCGCGCCCCGAGTGCGATTCGCCGGATGCCACGTTGTACAGCCGGTGTGCGTGTGTAGGAGCGAAAGCGAGCGTCAGATACGCTCGCGCGACGTCACGAACGTCGGTGAAATCGCGTTTCGAGTCAAGATTTCCCACGGTCAACGCTTCGCCATCGCGGAGATCTCGCATCGCGAGAGCGAAGTCGGGAACGATGAACCCGGGACCCTGGCCGGGGCCGATGTGGTTGAACGGACGCGCGACGACCGTGTCGAGTCCCCGGCGGGAGTAGTACTCAGATTGTGTTTCGACGAGAAGCTTCGCTACGGCGTAAGGGGAGTTTGCGGAGCATGGATCCGCTTCCGTGATCGGATGCCCGTCCTCGGGTGGGGTGTACACGGCACCCGAGGAGACGACGACAACCCGTGCCCCCTGCCCTGCATGGAGCAGCGCCTCGCACATCGTGGTCATAATGCCGCTGTTGACCGTCAAGTACCTTTGCGGCTGCCCGAATGACGGCCCGACTGCTGCAAGGCCGGCGAGGTGCACGACGGCATCCGCGTGTTCGAGCACCGGCCATGTCGTCTCGAGGTCGGCGCGCAGGTATACCGCGGCGTGCGGAGAGAGGGCGTCGGACGGCTCCGGTTCCCGGCCGACCCCGATGACGCGCACCCCGTCCGCCGAGGCGAGCGCGGCCACGTGCGCGCCGACGAAGCCGTTCGCGCCCGTGATGACGAGCGTTGGTGCGCTCACGCGGACGCTATCGACGCGGCGGCCGATTGCGTGGCGAGGTCGTGTGCCACCATACGGCTCACCAGCCCGGGGAAGTCGACCTTGCGGCGCCAGCCGAGCTCCTGTTCGGCCTTCGTCGGGTCGCCGAGGAGGATGTCGACCTCGGCGGGACGCATGAACTCGGGATTCTGCCGGACGTACGGGCGCCAGTCCTCGATGCCGATCTCGGCGAACGCGAGCGTCAGGAACTCCTCGATCGAGTGCGTCTCGCCCGTGGCGAGCACGAAGTCGTCGGGCACGGAATGCTGCAGCATGCGCCACATCCCCTCGACGAAGTCGCCCGCGTAGCCCCAGTCGCGCTTGGGCCAGAGGTCGCCGAGCTCGATGTCGGGCTGCAGACCGAGCTTGATGCGTGCCACGGCGTGCGTGATCTTGCGAGTGACGAACTCTACCCCGCGACGTTCGCCCTCGTGGTTGAAGAGGATGCCGCAGGCGACGAACATCCCGTAGCTCTCGCGATAGTTCTTCGCGATCCAGTGGCCGTACAGCTTCGCGACGCCGTAGGGGCTGCGCGGGTGGAAGAGCGAATTCTCGTTGTAGCCCGCACCGGGGCGGTTGTAGTCGAGCCCCCCGAACATCTCCGAGGTCGAAGCTTGGTAGACACGGGTACGTTCCGCGCGGCCGGTGATCCGCACGGCCTCGAGCACGTTGAGAACGCCCTTGGCCGTCACATCCGCCGTGAGCGTGGGGTTCTTGAATGAGTACCCCACGTGGCTCACGGCCGCGAGGTTGTAGAGCTCGTCCGGGTCGGAGGTCTCTACGGCGCGCACGAGCGATGTCGGGTCGGTGAGGTCACCCTCGATCAGGCGGACGTACGGCATCTCGACAGCGACGCTTTCGCGGCGCGGATTGTGCTGGCCCCGGATCAGGCCGTAGACCTCGTAGCCCTTCTCGTGGAGCAGCTCAGCGAGGTGCCCACCGTCCTGACCGGTGATCCCGGTGATGAGTGCGCGGCGCGTATCTGCCATGAATTCCTCCTGCTTGATAACCCTGACAGCATAGTCGGCGAGGCTCCCTACGCCGTGATGGGCGGGGTCTGGTCGAGCGTCTGCAGCGCCCGCCGACACCGTCGCCAGAGCAGTACCGTCGCTCCCATTTCGGTGAGTGCGTATCCGATTGCTGCGCCGACGGGTCCGATCATGAGCGCGAGCACGATCATGGCCGGGACTCCGACCAGTGTGGACAGCAGCGTCGCGCGCAGGACCGCGCCGGCTTCGCCCGCAGGGTAGAGGATGTGCCGGGTCATGGAGGTGCGAACGGAGAAGAACGCGAAGGTGAGACCCATCGCCAGAAGCACCGGAGTCGATGACGCTGCGGCCGCACCGAAGAGGATCGCGCTTACCCAGGCGCCGAGAACACCGAGGCCGGCGAAGCCGAGGAGCCCGACCAGCCCGTGCGCCGTCAGAGCAAGTCGCATACGACGGCTGCGTCCGGGCCCGTGCGCCTCCGCGATCCAGGTCTGCAGGGCGTTCGCGAGCGTCATCGGGATGAACTGACCGAGCTTGAGCATCTTGTCCGCCGAGGCGAAACCCGCCGCCGCGGAGACCGGAGCGGTGAGCGACACGAGTGGCGTCGGCACGGTCGAATAGACGCTCAGCCCGACATCGTTGAGCGCGACGGGCGAGCCGGACCGGAATAGCTCCGCGACGTCCCGTCGGCGCGGCCACGCCGCGGGGTGGCTCCTGAGAACGCGCAGTGTGAAGAGTCCCGTGCCGACCAGAGTGACGGCGATCCCGGCGATCGGATAGAGCTCGACGGGAGCGCCGTAGAGGATCGCCAGAGCGCAACCGGCGGTGACGGCGAGGCGCGGGAGCGAGTCGTAGAAGACGATGGAGAGCGGATGGCCGACACCCGCCGAGAACCATGTGAAGGTCAAGGCGATGAATGCCCCCTGAAGCCCCATCAGTACCGCGAGCCACGTGTGCCCCGGGTCCGCGACCACCCAACAGATCACACACATGATCGGGAGGGCGAGCGTGGCGACGAGCAGGCGGACCACGAGCGATCCACGGTACAGCTCACCGCGCCGCGTGTGGTCACTGATGGAGATGAGCGCGGGGCCGATCGACATCCAGCCGTATCCGATCACGATCGATGCGAGCGAGCCGATCGACTCACCCGCTATCGCGCTCGCCCATCCGGCCGGCCCAGCCGAGCGTGCCACGATGGGCAGGACCAGGAGCGGCGAGATGGCGGCGATCGTCGGGACGAGGAAGAACAGGACGAGGCGCCGCCACAGGGGGGAATCGTCGTTCATCGACCGGTCCGGCTTCGCTCGGCCGCAGCCTGGATGACTCGCGCGGTCTGCTCCGCCGAACGCTCCCACGTGTATTCGCTGCTTCGCCGCACGCCGGCCTCGCGGCGCTCTGTCTGATCATCAGCGAGTGCGTCACGGATTGCCGCGGCGAAAGGCGCCGGTGAGGTCGCATCCGCATAGATCGCGACATCGCCGCCGACCTCCCGCAACACGGGCACATCGTTCGCGAGCACCACGCACCCGCGGCGCATCGCGTCGAGCACGGGCAGGCCGAATCCTTCTTCGAGAGACGGGCACACGTACAGCGATGCGCACGCGTAGAGCGCCTCGAGCTGTGCTGCGCTCACCCAGCCCGGCAGGACGACGTCGCCTTGGAGGCGCAGACGTTCGACGAGCGGAGCCAGGGGGTCCGCGCCGCGACTGCCCGGAACGACGACGAGGGGGCGGTCGCCCTCCACGGTCGCAACGGCGCGCAGGATGCCCTCGAAGTTCTTGTGCGGGAGCCGGTTGCCGGTGCTCATCACGATCGGGCGGCCCGGACGGATTCCCAGCGCCGCGAGCTCGGACCACGGGTCGTCCGGCACGGACGGCTCGTTGGTTCCGTGCGCGATGACCGTGACGACTGCCGGATCGACTCCCATGTGGGCGATCACCTCGGACGCTGCGGTGTGCGAGCCGGTGATCACGAGGTCCGACGAGCGGGCGGCCCGTCCCATCAGCCAGGCCGTCACGCGAGCGAGCACACCGCCCAGACCTCCGCCATCGCGGAGGTGATAGGTCGCGTCGTGGGTCGTCGTCACACGGGGGACGACGGAACGGCCGAGCGGCGCGAAGTTGGCCGGGCTCCAGACGACATCGGCCCCGAGCCGCCTTGCGCGCCGGTCGACTGCCAGCACCTCACCGGCCGCCCACGACAAGCGATCCGTCCCGACCCAGTCGACCACGTGCACCTCGCCGGGGAAGAACCCGCGTACGCGGTCCGCCCCTGCTCGATTCGTCAGCGCGACGAACTGCGCGTCGGGGAGCGCCTGCGGCAGACGCGTCGCGATCGCACGTGCGTACGTCTCGGTGCCCCCTCTCCGTCCGGTGAAGAAGAGCAGATCCACGAGCACTCGGATCGGCATCCGATCAGCTCTCGATGACTGCGCCCGGGCGGGTCTCGCGGCGGGGAGTGGTGAGGACACCGGAGAAGAAGCTCATCATCATCGTCTGGAACCCGAGGATCAGACCGAGCGCGCTGGGGATGGCGATCCGCACCACGTCTGCCGCATCCTGCGGACCGAAGTCGAGGCTTCCCCATCGTGCGACCTGGACGACGCCGATCGCGATACCGATCAGGAAGAGAGCGAGTCCGATCAGCAGGCCGCGTTCGGCGGACCACTTCGCCACGACGGACCGATAGCGGGGACTGGCCGGAAGGAATCCTTCCTGCGTTGCGAAGAGCTTGGTCAACCAGAAGAACAGGAGCGCCTGGTAGCCGATGACGCACAGCGCGCTCGCGTAGACCATCGTCGTCACGTCGAAACCGACTCCGGCGATCTCTATGCCTCCGAAGGCGATGATGCCGACGGCGATGGCACCGAGGAGGAATGCGACGAGGCCGGGGTACACGAACAGCCAGCGCGGTGCGAACAGCAGCAGGAATCGCAGGTGACGCCACCCGTCGTGCCAGCTGCGCAGATGCGGCGGGCGGGATCGTCCATCCTTCTTCAGGGTCGTCGGCACCTCTTCGATCCGGTACCGCGCGAGCGAGGCTTTGACCACCATCTCGGAGGCGAACTCCATCCCGGTGGTCTGCAGGTCGAGAGCGCGGATGCGGTCGCGATTGAAGCCGCGCATGCCGCAGTGGAAGTCGCCGATGCCGGGGCGGAAGAACAGCTGGCCGATTCCCGAGAGCACGGGGTTGCCGAGGTACTTGTGCAGAGGGGGCATCGCTCCGGGTTCGATACCGCCCTTGAAACGGTTGCCCATGACGAGGTCGGCGCCACCGCGCAGGCGCTCGACGAAGGCGTCCAGGTTCACGAAGTCGTAGCTGTCGTCGGCGTCGCCCATGATGATGAACCGACCGCGTGCGTTCTCGATCCCGTTGATCAGCGCGGCTCCGTATCCTCGCCGCGGCGCTTCGCTCACGCGCGCGCCGAGTCCTGTCGCGATCGCCTGGGAGCCGTCTGTGGACCCGTTGTCCGATATCAGGACCTCGCCCCGCACGCCGCTGCGCGACAGGAAGCTCTGCGCCTTTTCGATGCAGATGGCCAGGGTCTCTGCCTCGTTGAGGCACGGCATCAGGATGGTCAGTTCGAGCGAGTCCTGCTGGGCGGGCTGGGTCACGTTGATCCTTCTGGGGTCTCGGCGCGGTGGTCGTCAGCTGTCCGCTGCGGATCGGGCGGAGATCCGAGTTCCGTGAGGATGCCGTCCACCGTGCGGGCGACGGTGCGCGTCGTGATGGCCGATTCGTACCAGGATCTCGCACTTCGACGGAGAGTCGTTCCGCCGCGGACGGCTCGCACGATCGTGTCGCCCAGATCGGACGGCGAGGTCGAGTCGGCGATGTAGCCGTTGACCCCGGCCTCGATGAGCTCGGTTGCGGCGTTTCCCGGGTCGGAAACGAGGACCACGGGGGTTCCGTGCGCCGATGCCTCGACGACGACGAGCCCGTACCCCTCGCGTCGTGACGGGTTGACCAGCAGGGCGGCACCGGCCATGATCTCGTCGAGCCGCTCCTGGGACACGAATCCCTCCCGTTCGGTCCATGCTTCGCCGTTCACCGCTGTGATCGCATCGTCGACGGCCGAGGTGCTCGGGCCCGAGCCCAGGATCACGAGTCGTAGGTCGGGGATCTGTTCCCGGGCTGCGGCGATGGCCGCGGGGATGACTTCCACCCGTTTGTCCGGGATGTGTCGGCCGGCGTACACGGCATAGGGCGGCGAAGCGGCCTCTGGGCTGAACCGATTCGGCGAGTCGCCGTCGATCAGGCCGGGGCTGATCGCCAGGCGTCCGCGCAGGCCTTCCCTCTGCAGCTGCGTGGCGGTGAGTTGCGAATGGCAGGTCGCGATCGGTGTCAACCGAACGGCGATCCGCTGCAAAGCCCACGCGACCGTGCCGGTCACGCGGCCCGCATATTCGATCCACTGCGCTCGACCCCAGACCTCGAGATAGTCGACGACGATCCGGGTTCCGGAGCCCGCGAGCGCGGCCCGGGCGGCGAAGACGTTCAAGATCGGCAGACCGCTGACGATGATGGCGCGATATTCGCGTCGTCGGCGCAGGAGGAAGCGGAACAGCCCCCACGCATAAGCGAGTGCGGCGGACGTGCGGCGGACGCCCTTTTCGTCGTAGAGGCGCAGCGCTCCCGTGACGGGAATGACGGTGAAGGCGTCCTGTGCGGGTGCCTCGTCGGCCGGCCACTGCCTGGTCGTGAAGTAATCGACGTCGATTCCGCGGTGCTGCAGGTGTTCGGCATACGAGCGATAGACCCGCTCTCCGCCGCCGGTGGAGTGCGGGAAGAGGCAGTCGTAGGCGATCGCGATTCGATCTCGTCGCACGCGGTCTCAGCATTCTTCGGGGCGGAGCGGATGTTCCGCACTGATCTCTTCGACGAAAGCCGGGGCGTCGGGCATCCGCTCGTCGATCATGGTTCACCCGGTCGGCAGATCACCAGGACAGTGACACACTTTAGCCGATGGCGCTTGAGCGGCTCCTGATCGAGGGAGCACGCGTGCTGCCCGGTCCACTGCGGGCGTCTCAACTACGATGGCCCGGTGACGATTGCGATCAACGGGCGGTTCGTCCTCAGCTCTTTCGGCGGGGCGCGCCGCTTCGCTTTCGAACTCACCGAGGGTCTCCACCGGCTCCGCGAGGACGTCCTGCTGCTGGTCCCGCCGGTGCCCGCCGGCACCGAGTTGCCGAACGTTCCGACGCGGACGATCGGTCGCACGTCAGGTCCGCTGTGGGAACAGATCGAGTTGCCGCTGTGGCTGCGGACCCACGGGCGACCTCTGCTGGTCAATCCCGCCACGATCGCCCCCGTCTTCCACTCGCCGCAGATCTCCGTCGTGCACGACATCGCCCCCGCGCTGCGACCGCAGGATTTCAGCGCTCTCTTCCGGCTGCAGTGGAAACTCGCGGTGCGATTCGGGATGCTGCGCCGAGGGCAAGGACTCGTGACGATCAGTGACGTGTCTCGCCGGGAGATCGCGGAACACTTCGGCGTCACCCCGGAGCGAATCGAGGTCGTGTACCTCGGAGCGGACGGCCCCGCCGGGGGAGTACCGCGCTCGACGTCCGATACGGCGTCGTCATTTCTCGTGTTCGGACGCCACGGCGCGGCGAAGAACATCCGCGCGGTCATCGATGCCGCGACGCACCTGCCGGATTCGTCACCGCTCACGGTGCGGTTCATCGGACAACTCGACCCCGCACTCGAGCCGTACGCGCGCGACAAGCGCGTCACCGACGGTCGTCTCGTGTGGCGAGGACGGGTCAGCGACGAGGATCTGGTGAACGAATTCGCCGGTGCGCTCGGTTTCGTCTGGCCGTCGCTGCACGAGGGATTCGGTCTTCCGCCTGTCGAAGCGCAGCGGTTCGGTCTGCCGGTCATCGCCTCGGACATCCCCATCAATCGCGAGATCCTGGGCGATTCCGCGATGTACTTCCCCCCGATGGACCCTGCTGCGCTCGCCGCGTGCATGACCCGGCTCGCCGAGGACGCCGCTCTCCGTGGCGAGCTGCGTGAGCGAGGCCGAGAGAACGCCAGCCGCTTCACCTGGGACGAGACCGCGCGCGGTTGGGATGCGCTGATCCGCAGCCACGGCTCATGACGTCGTGCGCCGAACGGCACCGCTGAGGCGGGGTGTCTCCGTGATCGCACGAATCGGGGGAGAATGGCCGACGTGAACCTCGGACTTGTCGTGACGACCCTGGGACGGATCGATCCGTTGCGCGCCCTTCTGACCTCGTTGGTGGGGCAGCTCGAAGCCGACGACCGTGTCGTCTTGGTCACTCAGGGGCGTCATGACGAGGTGGTCGCGCTCGCCGAGGAGTTCGAAGCGCAGGGAGTTCCGGTCGTCGTCGCGCGGTCCGAGCGCGGCGCCGCCCTCGGTCGCAACACGGGCGTGGCGGCCCTGCCGGCGGGAGATTTCGTCGTCAACTTCCCGAACGACACGACCGTGTTCCCCGCCGGCGTCGTCGGCCGCATCCGCGCCGCAGTCGGCGCGCCCGACTTCATCGCCGGGGGCTTCACCTCCTGGGACGAACGAGGCCCGAAGACCGTGCTCCCCGCCGCGGGCACCGCCCTCGACAAGTGGAACGTGTGGAGCGTCATCGAGATGGGCATCCTCATGCGGCGATCGCTGTTCGACGAGGTGGGGGGATTCGACACGACGATCGGCCCCGGTGCGACCACGCCCTGGCAGGTGGCCGAGGGCACCGACCTGCTGCTGCGTGCCATGGAGCGAGAGCCGGCGATGGCCGAGGAGTTCGTCTGGCTCCCACACGACGTCTATGTCGAGGGGATCTCCACAGCGTTCGGGCTGACGCCGCAAGAGCGACGCCGGAAGATGCGAGCCTACGGACGCGGAACGGGTCGGGCGATGGCCGTGCATCGCTATCCGCTGTGGTGGCGCGCGGCCTTCACTCTCGCGGGGCTGCTCTACGGGGTGCGCAACCCCCACCCGGTCACCCTCACCGATGGATGGCCGATGTTCGTCGGACGACTCGAGGGTTCGCTCGGATTCACCGTGGGCCAGCGCGCGATGGTTTCGACCACCCGCTGACGCTCGTGCGCGAGCACGTCGGTCGCCTGGTCGTCACGATGCGGGCGGGTAGGCTACGTGGGTGTCATCTCGGATTCTCGTCACCGGCGGCGCCGGATTCATCGGCTCGCACCTGTCAGAGCGCCTTCTCGCCGAAGGCAATGAAGTCATCTGCGTCGACAACTTCTTCACCGGGGCTCGCGCGAACATCGAGCACCTGTTCGGCAACCCTCGTTTCGAGGTGTTGCGCCACGACGTGACGTTCCCGCTCTACGTCGAGGTGGACCAGATCTACAACCTCGCCTGTCCGGCGTCGCCCGTGCACTATCAGCACGATCCGGTCCAGACCACGAAGACGAGCGTGGTCGGCGCGATCAACATGCTCGGCCTCGCCAAGCGGCTCCGCGTGCCGATCCTGCAGGCGTCGACCTCGGAGGTCTACGGGGACCCGGCCATCCATCCGCAGACGGAGGATTACTGGGGCAACGTCAACCCGATCGGTCCCCGATCCTGCTATGACGAGGGCAAGCGCGCTGCCGAGACCCTCTTCTTCGACTACCGCCGGCAGCACGACCTCGACATCAAGGTCATCCGTATTTTCAACACCTACGGTCCGCGCATGCACCCGAGTGACGGCCGGGTGGTGTCGAACTTCATCGTCCAGGCGCTCCGCGGCGAGCCGATCACGATCTACGGTGACGGCTCTCAGACGCGCTCGTTCTGCTACGTCGATGACCTGGTGGACGGCATGGTGCGCCTGATGGCGACGGGCCATGACGTCACGGGTCCGATCAACGTCGGCAATCCGGGCGAGTTCACGATGCTCGAGCTCGCGCAAGCGGTCATCGAGATCACGGGAAGCTCGTCGACGCTGGATTACCGGCCGCTTCCGCAGGACGATCCGAAGCAGCGTCAGCCCGATATCTCCCGAGCCCGTGCGGAACTGGGCTGGCAGCCGACCATCGCGCTCACGGAGGGGCTGCGGAGCACGGTCGACTACTTCCGCGGCGTCCTCGCGGTCTGACCTACGGGCGCCCCATACCCAGGTACGTCCACCCCGCGGCGCGCCAGGCCACCGCATCCAGGCAGTTGCGCCCGTCCACGACGATCGGATTCGAAACGAGCGCGGCCGCGCGCACGGGGTCCAGGTCCCGACGGTAGGCGTCCCACTCGGTCACCACGATGACGGCGTCCGCGCCGGCGAGCGCTTCGTCGAGGTCGCGCGCGAACGACAACTGCGGGTAGGCCCGCGCGGCGTTGTCGATCGCCGCGGGGTCCGTGACGACGACGTGGGCACCCAACCCCTTCAGGCCGACGGCCACGTCGAGCGCGGGTGAATCGCGGATGTCGTCGCTGTGGGGCTTGAACGCGGCGCCCAGCACCGCCACCTTCTTCTCGAAGAGGGTTCCGTCGAGCGCATCGACGACCATCTGCACGGCCCGTTCACGGCGCCTGAGGTTGATCGCATCGACCTCGCGCAGAAAGGCGACGGACTCGCCCCGGCCGAGCTCCTCGGCGCGCGCCGAGAACGCCCGGATGTCTTTCGGGAGGCATCCGCCGCCGAACCCGATCCCCGCACCGAGGAAGCGCCGGCCGATGCGGACATCGTGCCCGATCGCGTCGGCGAGTTGTGTCACGTCTGCTCCGGTGACCTCGGCGATCTCGGCCATGGCGTTGATGAACGAGATCTTGGTCGCGAGAAACGCGTTCGCCGCCACTTTGACCAGCTCGGCGGTCGCGTAGTCGGTGACGATGAAGGGCGTCCCGCTCGCCACCGCGGGGTGGTAGACGTCCCGGAGGATGTCGGCTGCCCGAAGGCCGTCGGGACCGCTCGGTACACCCGCCACCAGACGGTCGGGTTCGATCGTGTCTTGCACGGCCCAGCCCTCACGGAGGAACTCCGGGTTCCAGACCAGCGTCGCTCCGGTGGGCGCTATCCGCTTCGCCAGGCGCTCCGCGGTGCCGACGGGGACGGTCGACTTCCCGGCGACGACGTCGCCCGGCTGAAGGTGGGGGATGAGCGCGTCGATCGCCGCGTCGACGAACGTCAGGTCCGCCGCGTCACCGCCGCGCTGCTGCGGAGTGCCCACACCGATGAAGTGCACCGCGGCCCCGGCAGCGGCGGCGATGTCGGTCGTGAACCGGAGCTTTCCGGCGTTGATGCCCTCGGTCAGGATCTCGGTGAGGCCGGGCTCGAAGAAGGGCGCTCGAGCGTTCGACAGCGCTTCGATCTTGTTTGCGTCGACATCGATCCCGACGACGTCGTGACCGATCGATGCCATCGCGGCGGCATGGACGGCACCGAGATAACCGCAGCCGATGACAGACAGGCGCATGGAGGGACCTTTCGTTGAGAAAATGGGAGGGTAGGCCGCGTGTGCGAGGCTGCTCAGCAGCCCTCGACTCGGAAGAGGCGCGCGCTCGGTCCCTCCGAGTCGACCAGCACGAGGTGAGACGAGGTTCGGAGATCGTTCAGACCGGCCATCTCGACCCCCGAGTCGGGATTGCTGAAGACGTTGGCTGCGCCGAAATCGAGGACGTGCGTCACGCCGAGTCGCTCGATCGCCTCGCAGACGCCCGGATCGTCGTCGATATTCACGAGGTTCTTCTGAACGTAGAGTTCATCGTCGTCGCGGCTGCCGAAGACGTGCTTGTCGACGACCTGCCTCCCGCCCAGCGCATACGCCAAGGACGCGCCCGTCCACGGGTTGCCGAGGATCAGCGCGTCCTCGGGGGTCGTTTCTTTCAACCTGTCGATCAGCGCCCGTTCCTGGCTGGTGAGGAGAGCCGAGGTCGAGCTGAAAGCGTATGAAGCGCGCGCGTCGTTCGCCACGGCCGTGACATTGGGGCCCACGCCGACGGAGAGGAGTGCTGCAGAAGCCGCGATCGAGAGCACCGCTCGAAACCATCGAGGCGCCGACCATCGGTGCAGGAGCCATTCCGCTCCGTCTACGACCGCGAGCACACCGGCGGTCACCACCGGGATACCGACGACCGGAAGCAACGCCGCCAGCCGGAACGAATCGTTGTACCAGGGATTGGTGATCAGGTCCCGGATGAAGGTTCCCGCCGGAAGGCCCGACGCGACGACGAACATGAGTGCCGCAACCGCGAAGGGAACCGCGACCCTCAGGTACGTCAGGGGCCGTCGTGCGATCGCGATGAACCCCAAGAGGATCAGGAGGGACGTCACCACGGTGATCGGGTACGCCCGGGGGCTGAGCAGCGCCGCCTCGCCGAAGGCCTGGGCGGTGCTCTGCCAGGCGCCCCAGCCGGACATCGCACTGCCTGTGCGCGCGAAGCGCCACAGCAGAAGTCCGCCCGCGGCCAAGCCTCCCGCGATCACCGCGGTCCGAACCCAGGTACGCCGCTCTCGCCTGTCAAACGCGGTTCTGAGCATCTCGGCGAGTGCTGCAGCCGCACCGAACGCGTAGAGGGCGAGAAATGCATTCGGGTGCGAGAGTCCGACCGCGGCGCAGATCACGAGCAACACGACCGCAGCCCGGACCAGAGGTGCCCGGCCCGATGAGCGCAGGAGCAGGAACACCGCGGCGAGTCCCGCAGGGAGGATCGCATAGCCGGTCATGTTCGGGTAGAGCACACCGAAGTAGAGGAGCAGGATCGGGAACGCTCCGAAGCCCGTCGAGAGGGCCGCCGCGCTCCACAGCGCCGCCGCCCGCTCGCGGAAGACGACCGCCGCCAGTGCCATCGACGACGCGGGCCAGATGACCCCGGCGATGGCGAGGTTCGCGGCGTTGACGGCGACCGGGATGCTGACTCCGGTGGTCTGCGCGGCGAGGGTGACGTAACTGTGCCATCCGTTCGGATAGAACCCGATGTCGGACGTGCGTCCGACCGCGAATGCAGACGCGTCGGCGGCATCGAGGGTGAGTCGAATGGAGCCCAGATGAACGATGTTGTCGAACGTCTGCGAGATGTTTTCGGGGTCGCCGAACACGTAGACGAGTTGAGCGACGATGATCGTCGCCGCCAGCACCAGCCCGGCGACCGTAGAAACGATCGCGCGCACGGGCGGTCGCTCGACCGGTTCTCTCCCCACCCATCGGCGCAGCCCGAACGCCACCGCCGCTGCTACCGCCGTGACGATCGCGACGGGGATGACCGACCACGGTAGGCCGATCAGGGGGGCGAGATTCGCCGCGATCGCGACGATGGCCGTGGAAATCGCCGGCACGAGCAGGTACGGCGTGAGCGCACGGGGGTTCCAGCCGGCCATTCGGACGATGAGACCCGGCAGGACGATGAGCGCGACAGCGACGCAGAACGGTGCAACGGCCACCAGCCAAGACCCGCCCATTCCGACTCCTGTCACTGTTGACGACCGTCAGCAATGCTAACGGAGCGATTCCGGTGCATTGCTGAAGCAGGTCCCGCGGGTAGTCCGGGGTAGCATCGTGGGGGTCGTCACGGCCCTGATCACTCGCCTTCGGCGCCCTGCGACACGAAAGAACGCTGCATGGATCTCCTCATCGTCGGCTCCGGATTCTTCGGGCTCACCATCGCCGAGCGCGCCGCAGCATCCGGTCGCAAGGTGACCGTCATCGATCGTCGTCACCACATCGGCGGAAACGCCTACAGCGAGGACGAACCCGAGACGGGCATCGAGGTCCACCGCTACGGCGCTCACCTCTTTCACACGTCGAACCCCACCGTGTGGGAGTACGTCAACCGCTTCACGACCTTCACCGACTACGTGCATCGCGTGTACACGAACCACAAGGGCGTCGTGTACCCCCTGCCGATCAATCTCGGCACGATCAACCAGTTCTTCCAGGCGGCGTACTCGCCGTCCGAGGCGCGCGCGCTCGTTCACGAACTGGCGGGCGAGTTCGATGTGAAGGATGCCGCGAATCTCGAAGAGAAGGCGATCGCGCTGATCGGTCGGCCGCTGTACGAGGCTTTCATCCGGGACTACACCGCGAAGCAGTGGCAGACGGACCCGACCGACCTGCCCGCCGAGGTCATCAGCCGGCTTCCCGTGCGCTACACCTACGACAACCGGTACTTCAACGACACGTGGGAGGGCCTGCCGACCGACGGGTACACGGCGTGGATCGAGCGGATGGCGGATCACCCGAACATCGAGGTCAAGCTCTCGACCGACTTCTTCGACGCGACGCAGCCGCTGAACAAGGCCGCCACCGTCGGCCAGCTGCCCATCGTCTACACGGGACCCGTCGACCGCTACTTCGACTATGCCGAGGGTGCGCTGTCGTGGCGCACGCTCGACTTCGAAGAGGAAGTGCTCTCCGTGGGCGACTTCCAGGGAACTCCGGTCATGAACTACGCCGACGCCGACGTGCCGTACACCCGCATCCACGAGTTCAAGCACTTCCACCCCGAGCGTGCCGACCGCTACCCGACGGACAAGACCGTCATCATGCGCGAGTTCTCGCGCTTCGCCGAGGGTCAGGACGAGCCGTACTACCCGGTCAACACCCCGGAGGACCGCTCCGGGCTCCTGGCCTACCGTGAGTTGGCCAAGGACGAGAAGGATGTGTCGTTCGGCGGCCGCCTCGGGACGTACCAGTACCTCGACATGCACATGGCGATCGGTGCCGCGCTGTCGATGTGGAACAACCAACTCGCCTGACTGTCGAGCGGCCCCGCAGACGCTATACCCGGAAGCGGGACCGAGTGCCGGCACGGCGTGTCGCATCCTCTCGCGGCGCGAAGGCCGACCCCGGCCCGGAAGTAGACTCGCATGCGTGACCACCGCCGCCGTCGGTAGCCCCGGCTCCGCCCGGCGATACCTGCACTCCCTCTGGCTGCTCTCGGCCCGCGATCTGAGGGTCCGGTACGCCACGAGCGCCCTCGGTTACCTGTGGTCGATCCTCGATCCGCTCGTGATGAGCGCGATCTACTGGTTCGTCTTCACGCAGATCTTCCAGCGGACGGTTGGGCACGATCCGTACATCGTGTTCCTGATCACCGCTCTGCTGCCGTGGGTGTGGTTCAACTCCGCCGTCTCGGACTTCACGCGGGCGTTCAACAAGGACGCGCGTCTCGTGCGCTCCACGGCGATTCCCCGTTCGATCTGGGTCAACCGCATCGTCCTCAGCAAGGGTGTCGAATTCCTGTTCTCCCTCCCCGTGCTGGTCGCTTTCGCCATCGTCGCGGGCGCGCCGGTCGGCTGGGGGCTGCTCTGGTTCCCGGTTGCGATAGTCCTGCAGACGGCGTTGCTCGTCGGCCTCGGCCTGCTGGTGGCACCGTTGTGCGTGCTGTACACCGACCTCGAGCGCACCACCAAGCTGATCCTCCGCGTGCTCTTCTACGCCTCGCCGATCATCTACAGCGTGGGCGACCTGCCGGGCATCTTTCCCCAGCTGGCGGCGTTCAATCCGCTGTCGGGCATCTTCACCCTCTACCGCGTCGGGTTCTTCCCCGAGGTGTGGGACACCCTCAGTGTCGTCGTCGGTGCTCTCATGTGCCTCGCCTTCCTCGGGCTCGGAATCCTGGTGTTCCGGGGGCTCGAACGACCCGTCCTGAAGGAGCTCTGATGGGCGGGGCAGCCATCGAGGTGCGCGACCTCGGCATCCGGTTCCGGCGCAACCGCCGCGGACGTCGCAGCTTCAAGGACCTGTTCGCCGGGTCATCCCGCCGCGTTCGTCCGAACGAATTCTGGGCGCTACGAAACGTCTCGTTCGACGTGCAGCCGGGGGAGTCGATCGGCGTGGTCGGCCGCAACGGGCAGGGCAAGTCGACCCTCCTGAAGCTCGTCGCACGGGTACTGATCGCCGACGAGGGCAGTGTGCGCGTCAACGGCGGCGTCGCACCGCTGATCGAGATCACGGGCGGCTTCGTCGGCGACTTGACGGTGCGCGAGAACGTCCGCCTGACGGCCGGTCTGCACGGGATGTCCCGCGCCGAGGTCGCTCGGAGGTTCGACGGCATCATCGACTTCGCCGAGTTGCACGACTCGGTCGACACGCCCTACAAGCACCTGTCGAGCGGCATGAAGGTGCGGCTCGCGTTCGCGGTCGTCTCGCAGCTCGAAGAGCCGATCCTGCTGGTCGACGAGGTGCTCGCGGTGGGGGACAAGGCCTTCAAGGAGAAGTGCTACCGCCGGATCGATGAGCTGCTGGCCGAGGGGCGCACGCTCTTCTTCGTCTCGCACAACGAACGCGACCTGCGCCGTTTCTGCACGCGCGGTCTCTACCTCGACAAGCATCGGCTCGTGCTGGACGGCCCGATCGACGAGGTCCTCGACCGGTACAACGCCGACCACAACAGCCCCCCGGCCTAGCCGGTCCCTCCGACAGGCTCAGCGCGGCGCGGCCTCGAGCGCGGGCATCGGCTCCCACGACGCATCCCGCGCGATCTTGCGTCCATCGCGCAGGCCTCGCCACAGGTTGCTCGTCCCGCGCACGGTGTGCTCGACGAACACCAGGCGGATCAGTTCCTTCGCGAAGGTGAGGAACGTGCCGACCGCGAAGCGGACAGGCCGATGGGCGCCGTGCGCCTGGAAGTAGTGCCGCATGTGGCCGCGGTTGCGCATGATGTAGTACCGATACGCGTTGCTGGAGGCGTTCAGGTGCCGCACGCCCATGTCCCACTGGCGGATCTCGCGGGTGCGGCGCAGCACGAACTCGTCCACGATGACCGCGGTCGTCTGTCGAGATGCGAGCCAGCCGTACACCGAGTCGTCCCAGTAGATGAAGAAGCGCGGATCGGGCAGGCCGATCTTCTGCACGATGTCGCGGTGGATGAACATCCCCTCGAAGCATCCGGAGTTCATCTCGCGATAACCCGACTCGTCGAAGCCCGCGGGGGCGAACGGGATCGGGATGCCGAGGGGGATCGACAGGCGGTACTGCCAGTAGAACTCGCTGCCGTCGTAGTCGTAGCGGCGCCCCTGGATGCTCTTGAAGCGCGGCGCCCACGCGCCCATGCGGGCGAGGCCGTCGGGCAGGACCTCGACGTCGTCGTCCATGAGCCACATCCACGTCGATCCGAGGTCGTACGCGACGCGCATGCCCTCGCTGAACCCGCCGGACCCGCCCGTGTTGGTCTCGAGGCGGCGGTAGATGATCGTGGCGGGGATCTGCTCGCGGAAGGACTCGACGACCTCGGCGGTGTCATCGACCGAGGCGTTGTCGATCACGACGACACGGCCCGGGTGCGGGTCCATCCGCACGATCGACGCGAGCAGCTTCGACAGCAGCGCGGAACGGTTGTACGTCACGATCGCGATCGTCGCCGATGCGGGGTCGAACGCCTCGCGCTCGTGGACGCTGGCTTCCGTATTCGTCGTCGTGGTCATGATCGTCCCTCGAACGTGCCCTTCCAGGCGGCTTGCGAGCTCAGCTGCTCGGCATCCGCCCTGTACCGCTTCGCCAGCGAGGACCACTCGCGGCGGAGGCGGCGGTGGAGCAGAACAGTATCCATCAGGAGCCGACGGTACTGACCGCGGTCGCGCGTGTAGACGTTCTTGCCCGACCCGTCGGCGGCGCTGACCAGGGCGCTGTCGAACTGCGGAACCCGCCACCAGTGGGCGTCGCCCTTGGCGAACTCGACCTCGGGGTGTTCCACGTTCTCGGGCCGCGGCTTGTGCAGCCAATGCGCAGCGAGCGTCCGGAGCGTGAAGATACGCAGGCGCATGCCCGTCGGACTGTCG
Source organism: Microbacterium sp. BR1 (assembly GCF_002812725.1). GTDB lineage: Bacteria > Actinomycetota > Actinomycetes > Actinomycetales > Microbacteriaceae > Microbacterium. The sequence continues at coordinate 178,189 of NZ_NMUN01000003.1, forward strand.
AACTCGTGCGTGCGCTTGCGTCCGAACACCTGGCGACCGCGGCGGGCGCGCATCGGAACACCGGAGTCCTTGTGGATGATCGTCTCTGGGAATTCCGCGGCGAGCTTGCGCGCCGCGGGCATCGCGGTGGCGAGTCCGGCGCGCATATGGGCCGGTCCCGAGAGGATGTCGCGCAGCGCCCGGTGGCGAAGCGTGACCGGGTAATACTGCATCATCATGAGGTGCTTCAGATCGACACGTCGGCTGTGGCGCAGGAGCGTGCCGCCCTCGGGCTGACCCGAGTGCAGCAGCGCGGCGACGATCCGATTGCGAGCGTGGAAGTACGCCTGCCAATCGAGCGAATCGTCCTTGCCGAGCCACGAAACGTGCCAGAGTGCGACGCCCGGAACCGAGACCGTCGGAAAGCCCGCCTCTCCGGCACGCAGGCAATATTCGGCATCATCCCACTTGATGAAGGCGGGCAGGGACAGCCCGACCGCTTTCAGTGTCTCGACGGGGATGAGGCACATCCACCAGCCGTTGTAGTCGGCGTCGAGCCGCGCGTGCAGCTCGGGTGTCTGCCGCAGGTTCGCGACGCTGAAGTCGTGCGGCATGCGCTCCTGATTGAGCGTCCGCCACATGAACGGGGCTTCGTCGACGACTTCGGCCCAGGCATGAAGTTTCGGGCGATCCAGCAGGTCGAACATGTGCGCGCCGACGATCGTGGGAACGCTCGCGTACTGGCCGAAGACGATCGAGCGCCGGACGGACTCGGGCTCGATCCGGACGTCGTCGTCGAGGAGCTGGACGAAGCCGCTCTCGCCCGCGTCGAGCGTCTCGGACATCGCTCGGGCGAATCCGCCGGAACCGCCGAGGTTCGGCTGCCGGATGATCCGCAGCTTGTCTCCGAGTGCTTCGGCGACGCCCGGGTACGCGGCCTCGTCCTCGACGTTCACGGTGCCCTGGTCGATCACCAGGATGCGGTCGATGAACTCCAGAGCCTCGGGCGCATCCGCGAGCGCGCCGAGGGTGCCGACGCAGTAGTCGGGCTTGTTGTATGTCGTGATGCCGAGTGTGGCGCCCCCCGTGCGGATGGGAGCCTGCTCGGTCGTCCATTCCGCGCCCTCGAGCACGGCGTTCGAGTCGTCGGCCACGACATCGAACCAGATCCAGCCGCCATCGCTGTACTGGTCGAGGCGCAGATCGAACGACGAGGTGGCGTCCCCGGCCACCTCGCGCGTCTCGAGTCGCTGCCGCGCCCCCTGGCCGTTCGACCGGTAGACCAGCAGCGTCGCACGCCCCGTCGTCCGCACGGTCAGGCGGACATCGCGGACGGGCGTCCAGTGCTGCCAGTACGAAGCGGGAAAGGCGTTGAAGTAGGTCCCGAGTGAGACGCGGCGCCCAGCGAGGATTCGTGCACGACGGCGATCGAGGATGTTGCCGAGGTGCGCGCGACTCGAGACGCGCACGGGCTGCTCGTCGACGACAGACCAGGTCTCGGGGTCGGCGTACAGCGGCAGGAGGTCCGGGTCGCGATCGAGGGGGAAGACGACATGTTGCAGGACGTGAGTCACGGGCGATTTCTCCGGGAGTGGGCGGGCGCGCAGGCGTCGTGCCGACAGTGCAGCCTACCCCGCGCGATCGAGCGGTTGCTGGGGGAGCGCCGGGGGCACGTTTGTCGGCGCGGCTGATCGGATGCCATCCCGCCACGACCGGCTGAGCCCCGCACGCACGACGCAGACGACGAGCAGGAGCCACCCGAATCCGCTGAGCGTGAAGCTCTCGAACATCGAATCGACGAGCAGGGTGACCAGGATGAGCGGTGTCCAGGCGTAGAGGACGGAGCGACGCTTGCTCGCCACCAACCATGAGCGGACGACCGCGAGCGCGCACATTCCGGCGAAGAGCAGGAAACCCACCCATCCGGACTGCAGAAGCACGTCGAAGTACGCGTTCAGGGCGGTCGCGTGCGACTCGTTCGTGATGATGTTGATCGACGCGAACGGGAACTCGGACGTCGGCCACGGGCCGAACCATCCCCAGCCCTGAATCGGGCGGAAGCGCACGTAGATCAGGATCGTGTCCCAGAGCTCGGCGCGAGTCGCGAAGTCGGAACCGGCGTTCAGGAGCGCGACGATCGCATTCCGGAAGAAGTACGCGATCGTGCCGCCGAAGACGAGGAGTGCCAGCAGGGCGATCTGGAGGGTCCTTCGCTGCGCGGCGGGGGCGTGGCGGACGAGAGCCAGCGCGCCGGTGGCGAGGGCGACCGCGAGAGCGAGAACGAACACCGTCGGAGACGCGGACAGGATGGCGAGGAGCCCGCCGAGCACGAGTGAGAAGATCGCGAGGCCGCGCGGGATCGACCGGGTCCGCCACTCGATGACGAACGTGATGAGGGCGATCACCGCGACGAAGCCGAGCATGTTGCGCGTGCCGAAGATGCCCTGGACCGGACCGCCGAGGGCGATGTTGCCCTGGATGCCGAGGAATCTGATCGGTATGTCGAGCAGGATGCCGGAGAGGATCTCGAGGGCGAGCGACAGCGAGAGGAGGGCGCGGAGAGTGTCGCCGAGGGCACGCATGGTCTGCAGGGTGTCGCGAACGTGAGCGACCACGATCGCGAGAAACGCCGGTCCCGCGAGCACGAGCCAGCCGACGAGCGTTCGGGGGGGCTCCGTGCTCCACACGGCCGTTGCCAGCAGCCACACGAGGAACAGCACGAGAGTCGAGGGGACGAGGCGCATCAGCACGAGCTCGTGTCGACGGCGGACGAGTATCGCGATGCCGACGGCGCACAGCCCCGCGACGATCGTGGCGTAGGCCGTGACCCCCGCCGTCCTCTGGATCGCGAAAGACAGCGCGATGGAGCCGAAGACGGCGAGCGTGAACGCGCGCGCGAAGGCGGCGGAGTCGAGTGCGTCCCAGACCCACTCGAGCAGGGGATGCCGAGGCAACCCCGCGGGATTCGTCACGGGATGATCCGCTCGACCTGCTCGCCGCGCTCCATCGCGAGCCGGCGCTCGGTCGGGCCCTCGCCGACGAGCGGCGACTGCCCGATCTTGTGCGAGAGCATGACGACGAACAGCCAGCCCCACTCCGACAGGGGGCGGGATTCGGCCAGGCCCTGAACGAGCAGGACCGTCATGACGAGCGTGGGCAGCAGCGTGAGCGCCTGGTACGGCCGGTCGGCCGTCAGGTCCCAACGGGGACGGTCGATCGCGAAGAACCAGGCGCGCCAGATTAGGGCGACGTACGTCAGGATCAGCAGGCCGAGGCCGATGGCGCCGACCTGGAAGAAGGCGTCGAGCCACATGTCGTGTGCGTGGAACACGGTCAGATCGTTGACGACGATCCAGCCGTCGAACTCGGGCACCCACGGCAGCCATGGGGTCGAGAACCCCCAGCCCAGGACGGGATGCTCGATCGCTCGGGCCCACACGGTCTCCCAGATGTACTCGCGCCCGGTGAGGTCGCTCGACTTGCCGAGCAGCGCCAGCACCTGATCGCGACCGAACCATGCGGCGAGTGCCCCACCGACCCCTATCACGGCGTAGGCGATGTAGAACTTGGTGCGCTCGCCGGGTCGCCGGGTCGTCCGCATGAGCAGGGCGGTCGCCAGCACGATGGCCACCGCGATCACGGCCAACCAGACCGTTCCCGAGCTCGAACGCCAGAGCAGGAACGCGGACAGCGCGATCCATCCGTACAGCAGGGCCTTGCGCGGCGCGCCCGAGGCGATGCGGATGGCGAAGACGATGATCGCGAGCAGCGCGGCGATCGCGAGCAGGTGTGCGTTGCCGACGATGCCCTGGATGCGGCCCCCGTCGAACAGGTTGTTGCGTGACCAGTCCAGCTCGGTGACCATGTCGCCGTCCCACAGCAGGAAGTTCGGCAGGACCGGATGCCGCACGACGAGCGAGACCCAGAGCTCGAACAGGATCGACAGCGCCATGACCCACTTGAGGGCCGACGCGATCGCGCGCACGAGCTCGCGCCAGGTCAGTACGCTCGCGATGAAGAGTCCCTGGACCGTCGTTGCGGCCAGCAGCACCCATGTCAGGACGGTCGCATCCCGCCACGTCGACCAGATCACGGATACACCGGCCCACGCGACATACGCGAGAGGCAGCCACGGGAGCTGTCGCCAGGCGATGACGGGACGCAGCACGGCCCAGAGTGCGCCGCTGACGAGCGTCGTGACGCAGACGAGGACGACGAGGCCGACGGCGCCGAGCAGGTTGAACCAGAACGTCGTCGCGAGCGCGATGAAGAGGACGAAGATCGTGTACCCGCGCAGCATCAGGTGGCCCGTCGATTCGCGGGTGGGCGCCGCCGGAGGGGCGCCGACGGGGTGTCGCGTGTGGACGGCCATGGTGGATTCAGGGTACCCGTATCGGCGCTGCATCCCTCGGTGGGTGAGCGCGCCACACCGCGCGCGGCATGAGGACTTCGGCGCGAGAGGAGGATGCGGCGGGCTCCGGGGTCCTCGCGCCGAGCTGAACTCCTCACGTGCGTGCTCAGTCGAGGCGCGGGCCCGCCCGTCTAGGCTTGTCGCATGCTCGTGCCCCTCACCAATGTCCCGCGCAACTACGACTGGGGTTCGCGTGACGCGATCGCCCGTTTGCAGGGCCGCGAGGCATCCGGCCCGCCCGAGGCCGAGGTGTGGTTCGGGGATCATCCCGGTGCGCCCGCCCTCGTCGGCGACGGGTCGGGGCGCACGCTCGACGCCTGGATCTCCGAGGAGGGCGCGGCGCGGGGCATCACGACATCCCTGCCGTACCTGCTCAAGCTGCTCGCGGCAAAGTCGCCCCTGTCGATCCAGGCTCATCCGACCCTCGAACAGGCCCGAGCGGGTTACGAGAGCGAAGAGGCCGCGGGCGTGCCGCGCGATGCCGCGCATCGCAACTATCGCGACGCCAATCACAAGCCCGAGGTGATCGTCGCCATCGATCGGGACTTCGAGGCGCTCGCGGGCTTTCGTCCGGTCGGCGAGCTTGCAGAGATTCTGGATGCCCTGGGTGTGGAGGACCCGGATGTGCGCCACCTCCGCGACGCGCTCGATGGGACCGAAGACGATGCCCGGCGGGCGATCACCACCTTCGTCGGCGCGCTGCTGACCGGTGAAGTCGGGGGAGCGGCCGCGTTGATCGCGGCCACGGCGTCCGCGGACGCCCCGCGGTTCCGGGACGACTTCGCCGCCCTGCGTCGCATCGAAGAGGCGTATCCGGGTGATCCCGGCGTCGTCGTCGCCCTGCTCATGAACCGCATCGTGCTCGCGGAGGGTGAGGCGCTGTTCGTGCCGGCGGGCGTGCCCCACGCCTACCTGCGAGGTCTCGGGGTCGAGATCATGGCGGCGAGCGACAACGTGCTGAGGGGCGGCCTGACGCGCAAGCACGTGGATGTTCCCGAGTTGCTGAGTGTTCTCGACGCGAGTCCGGGACCCGTCGCGCTCTTGACTCCGGTAGCCGAGGCACCGGGTGTCGACGTCTTCGCTCCCCCCGTGTCGGACTTCTCGCTGGTGCGGGTGCGGCGGAACGATGCGGCCGATGGGGAGACGCCGGTCGAGCCGCTCGGAGCCGCGATCGCCCTCGCGACGCGCGGGCGTCCGACGATCATCGGATCGACCGGATCGCTCACGCTCGCGCCCGGGGAAGCCTGCCTGATCACCCCGGATGAGGCGACCGTGCGGATCGCGGGAACGGGCGAGGTCTTCCTCGCGCGGTCCGGTCGAGCGGTGTCGGGCTGAGCCGGGCGCGCCTCCGACCGTCGACACGCCCGGTCCGGCGCGTCGTGAACGTTCATCTCCGGATTGAGGGTTTACGATGCCGCGCTTGACCTGGAGCGAATGACAACGGTGTAATTAGTCCTACGCGATTGCGTGTGTGGGGGGACTAAGAGGTGGGAGACGAAATGGCGGGTACGGAATATCGTTCCGGCGTTCCCGACAACTGGTTCGTCGACCCGGTTAATTTGGGGGTTCCGGGAGTTCGACGGCCTGTCGAGGACGAAGATCCCTTGTCGTGGCAGACGGACGCGTTGTGCTCGCAGACGGATCCGGAGGCCTTCTTTCCGGAGAAGGGCGGATCCACGCGAGACGCAAAGCGTGTCTGCACGACGTGCGAGGTACGCGGCCAGTGCTTGGATTACGCACTGGCCAACGATGAGCGCTTCGGCATCTGGGGCGGGCTCTCCGAGCGCGAGCGCCGCAAGCTGAAGCGTCGGGCGGTCTGACACACGCGGCGCGTTCACCCCGGCGAAGGCGCGTCGCGCGCCTAGGCTGACGGAGTCATGCCAGCCCGTGTTCATGCTCTTCTGGTCGTGCGCGTCGATGGCGCGGACGACCAGGCGATCGGGCACCTCGAACGCACCCTAGGGGCGCTGGGCGAGGGCACCCGGCGCCCGGACGCCCTGACCCTGGTCGTCTGTGGCCGCGTCGCCCCGCGGCTGACCGAGCTCGCCTCCTCAGCCGGAGTCGAAGCCGTCATCGAGGCTCCCCGCAATACCGGCTACGCGGGTGCGGTCCGGATGGCGAGCGTCCGGCTCGGCGACGCCGACGCCATCTGGCTTCTCGCGCAGGACACGGCGCCGGATGCGGACGCGCTTCGTCTCCTCGCGGGGTCGCTCGAGCTGCAGCCTTCGGTTGCCGCGGCGGCGCCGAAACTGGTCGCGTGGGATGCCTCCGACGCGATCGTCTCGCTCGGAGTGTCGATGACCCGATACGGGCGCACCGTCGGCCTCGTGGACGGGCGACTCGACCAGGGGCAGCACGACGGGGCGGAGGACGCACTCGGCGCGGACATCCGGGGGCTGCTCGTGCGACGCGCGGTGTGGGATCTGCTGGGCGGCATCGACCCCGCCCTGCAGGGCGCCGACGAGGGGCTCGACCTGGGTATCCGCAGTCGCCTCATCGGCGGGCGGATCGCTCTCGTCCCGGCCGCGCGCATGGCGGTCGCGGGGGACGGCGTCGCGGGCGTGCCCGCACCGCGCGATGGTCGTCGCATCCGTCAGCGGGATTTCATGGCGCGAACGGCGCAGCTGCACCGACGGCTCGTCTACGCGCTCTCCGGGCTCGTGCCGCTGATCTGGTTGAGCATCCTTCCGCTCGCCGTCGCGCGGACGATCCTGCACCTCGTTCGCAAATCACCCGGCTCCGTCCCCGGCGAATGGCGCGCGAGCGCCCTGGCGTGGGCCCGCGTGGGCGGGGTCGCCCGCGCGCGCGGCAGAATCCGGGCAGCGGCCCGCGGCACGGGAATCCGGGTCCCGTGGGCGCAGCTCGCACCGCTGCGCGTGACGCGGGCGGAGCTCGTCCGTCGATTCGACGACCCGGACGACACGGCCACGGAAGCCGATGTGCGCACCGATCTGAGGTTCTTCACCGGTGGCGGCGCCTGGACGGTGCTCGCGGCGCTCGTGGTCGGAGCGATCGCCTTCTTCCCCCTGCTCGCCTGGAGCAGCGTCGAGGGTGGTGGTCTGCTGCCGTTGCAGTCCACCCTGCACGGCCTATGGGCCGATGCGGCATACGGTCGACGGGAACTCGGACTGGATGTCGTGGGTCCGGCGGACCCCTTCGCCGTGATCATGGCGATCCTGGGCAGCCTGACCCCCTGGAATCCGTCGACGGCCCTCATCGTCCTCTGGGTTCTCGCCCTCCCGCTCGCGACGCTCGGTGGCTGGTATGCCGCAACGCGCCTGACCGAGCGCTCGGGCTTGCGCATCGCGGCCGCGATCCTGTGGGCCCTCGCGCCCACCTTCCTGACGGCGCTCGTGCAGGGGCGTCCCGGAGCCGTTCTGCTCCACCTGCTGCTTCCCTGGCTGTTCTACGCCGGTGCGGTGGCGCGACGATCGTGGGGTTCGGCGGGAGTGGCGTCGTTGCTCCTCGCGGCCGCGGTGGCCTGTGCCCCCTCACTTGCCCCTGCGCTCGCCGTGCTCTGGTTCGCCGCACTGGTCACCGCGGGCCGCGGTGTTGCGCGTGTCGCGTGGCTGCCGGTACCGGCGCTCGCGATGTTCGCGCCGCTGATCTGGTTCCGCGGCATCCGCGGCGGGGACGTCTGGGGACTATTCGCGGATCCGGGACTGGTGTGGGCCGCGCCGCAGGCCACGGCGGACGTCGCGGGTCGGGCGCTCCTGGCCGCCGGATTCCCGACACCGGACCTCGCCGGGTGGACGACGTGGCTCGTCGGTTCGGGCATCGACTCCGGGGCCTCATGGTGGCTCGTGCTGCCCCTCGCTCCGCTCGCGGCTCTGGCGCTGTTGTCGCTCAGCACCCCACGCTGGCCGGTCGGCGGGACGCTCGTCGCCGTCGCGGTGGTGGGGCTCGCGTCGGCGTTCTTCGCAGCCGGATTCGTCGTGCAGTTCGCGGCGGGTGAACCCGTCGCCCTGTGGCCGGGGAACGGTCTCAGCCTCGCCTGGCTCGGCGTCGTGGGGGCGGCGGTCGTCGCTGCCGATACGCCCCTCGCGCGTCCGATCGGGGCGCTGCGTCCGTGGGCGGTCTTCGTCGCCGTGGCGGGCGTCGTCATCCTGTCGTTTCCCGCGCTCTCGGCGACGATCCAAGATCGAGCAGAGCTGCAGAACGGCCGGTCCTCCACGCTCCCCGCCTTCGTCGCCGCGGTCGGGCGCGACGATCCCGATCTCGGCACGCTCGTGCTCACACCGCTGGCCGATGGGGCCGTTTCGGCTCGCGTCGTGTGGGGTGCGAGCGAAACGCTCGGCGGCCAGACGACGCAGCTGAGCACCGCGACGGTGCCGACCGCTTCCGCGGAGCAGCTCGCGGCGCTCTCGGCCGAGCTCGTCTCGCCGAGTGTCGTCGACGTCGCCGCCGATCTCGCCGCGCAGGGCATCGGCTTCGTCCTGCTCGGAGACGGCGCGGGCACAGAGGCATCCGACGCTCTCTCGCTCCAGGCGATCGCCTCGCTGGACGCGCGCGCCGGTCTGGACGCCGTCGGTGACACCGCACGCGGCAAGCTCTGGCGGGTCGCCGACGACATCGAACTCGCACCGCGCGCGCCGCTCAGCCGCGCGGACGTCGCGATACAGCGCGTCATCGTCGCTGGTCAGGCGGGTATCGTCCTGATCGCGCTGTTGTTGGCGTTCCCGACCGCCGCCTCGCGCCGTGCCGCGAGGTCTCGTTCACGCCTGGTGGGGATGCCGACCCGGGCGGCCGGCGCGGGTACGTCCCGGCCGCGCCCGGCGCGCGTTCGTGCCGAGCGGACCGCGCGGACCGAGCGGACCGAGAACGCTGTCGCGGAGCCGACCGAGGCCGGGCACGCCGAGCCGGAGTCACCGGAATCCGAGACGACGGCGTCCGGTTCGACAGAACCCGACGCGCAGCAGCCCGAGCCCGAGCCCGAGCCCGAGCCAGAGGGCGATGGTGCTGGCGCTGGCGCTGGCGAGGAGAGCATGACCGATCGAACGCAGGACGACCGCGCGACGCGCGCGTCGGACGGAGAGGATCGCGCATGAGGGCGACGGGCTGGCTTCGGGCGCTGACGACGAGCACACGGGTGCTCATCGGGGCGTTTCTCGCGGTCGTGATCGTCGTCGTGGTGATCGCTGCGGTCGGATTCCCCGTGCCGGGACTCACGCGAGAAGCGCTGCGCATCGTCGATACTCCGACGCCCTCCGAGTCGGTGGCTGTCTGCCCGGGACCCTTGCTGGCCACCGGCCGTACGTTCGGGGCGGCCGGCGACGTCTCGGTCGCGGGCGAGGCATCCGTCGTGTCCGGGGCTCCGGAGGGGAGCCCGCGCGAGGATTCTCTGTCAGCGCGCATCGGCGAGGGTCCGCGGGTCCTCCGGCTCGAGCCGACGGGCGACGTACCCGCCGCCCTCGCGGCCGCTCAATCGTCTACGGTCGCGGACGACGACCTCTCGGGATTCGCCGCCACCGCGTGCACGTCGCCGCAGTTCGAGTCGTGGCTCGTCGGCGGCGCGACGACGACGGGCTCGTCGGACCTCGTGGTCCTGTCGAACCCCGGCGACGTTGCCGCAACCGTCCAGCTGACCGTCTACGCATCGACGGGAGCACTTGCGCCGCCGGGTGGCCGTGACGTCGTCGTCGCCGCGGGCTCGCAGGTGGTTCTGCCCCTCGCCGGTCTCGTTCTCGGCGAACTCGCGCCCGTGATCCGGGTGCAGGCCGAGGGCGCGGCCGTCGTCGCGCACCTGCAGACGAGCCGGACGCAGACGCTTCAGCCTGTCGGGCTCGACGTCACCGGACCCACGTCCGCGCCGACCGAGCATCAGAGGATCGTGGGCCTCGTCACACCGAACCCGGGCGAGGGGGCTGCGAGCAACGTCGCCACGGCCTCGGTACGGTTGCTGGCTCCGAGTCAAGCGGTCTCGGCAAAGATCAGCGTCTTCGCCATGGGCGCCACCCAGCCGGTCGGTCAGCCCGTCGACGTCCCGCTGAGCGCGGGAGTCCCGCTCGAGATCGATCTGCCGGGGCTCTCGGCCGGCACGTACACGATCGAGGTGACCGCGTCGTCCCCGATCGTCGCCGCCGGATGGAGCTCGACCGCGGCCGACGGCGTCCGCGACAACGCCTGGATCGCGGCCTCGCCGGCCCTGGATGAGCCTTCGTTCGTCGCGGTCGCACCCGCTCCGGCCGGGGCGTCTCCCACGTTCCGCGTTGCTGCCGACGATGAGCCCGCGCGGGTCACCCTCACCCCGCTGGACGGGGGCGCACCGATCGAGGTCTCGCTCGAGGCGGGTGTGTCGCAGTCGTTTACGGTCGCGTCCGGGGTGTGGCGTGTCGAGGCATCCGACACCGTCTTCGCGTCGATCGGTTACGCGGGTCCGGCTGCGCTCGCCGGATACCCCGTTTCCGCGTCGGCGCAAGCGTCGGCAGCTGTCGTCGTCGTTCCGTGAGGCATCGCGTTCGCTAGGGCGTCGTCGCCTGAGGCGCCGTGCCGAGGTGCGGGGCGCCGACTCCCGACGCGTTCAGAAGTAGCGGAAGCGTTCGGGCCCGAGGTCCCAGGGGTCGCGGTCGAGATACTCGGCGGCTGCGCGAAAGACGGTGCCCTCGATCATCATGCGCCGGTGGAGTTCGTCATCCCGATGCGTCCGCGCGAGTCGCTCGATCGGCACGCGGAAGAGGACGATCCGGTTCGCCTCGCGATCGATATGCCACCGGGGGATTCCGTCTTCGTGCGGCTCCGTCGGCATGTGGCCGATCTGGAACTCGACATCGCGCAGTTCGGGCCACGCCGAGCGGAGGAAATCGGATGCCGCGCCCACGGCGATGTCGAAGCGCTCGAATCGCGTATCGAGGGGGCCGATCGGTGGTCGGACGACGGCGCTGCGCCCCTGTCGGCCGTGCCGACCGTGTCGGTCCGGGCGCGGTGTGGGATCGACGCCGCGCGTGGACTTGCCTCGCCGAGCGATCATGCCTCGATCTTAGGCCGATGCCCGCGGCCCCGTTCGAGCGGTCGTCGGGAACGTGAGTGCCGGCGGCGCATCGCCGGTCACGTATCGCCGGGCACCGCGCGCCGCGGTTGCGGTGTCGGGAGGTGCGGCTACGCTGACCCCGATGCACGCAAGACTCTGCTCGAAAGTGGGCTGCGCCCGCGAGGCCATCTCGACGCTGACCTACGACTACGGCGACCAGATGGCCGCCCTCGGCCCGCTCGGCGTCGCCGCAGACCCGCACGCCCACGACCTGTGCGCGATTCACACCGAGCGCATGTCCGTGCCCAAGGGATGGGTCGTCGTCCGTCACGAGACGCTCCGCGCCTGACACCTGCGGTTGTTCCAGTTCATCACGGGCTGGATCGCCGGTTTCGGGTGATCGAGGCGGGCCGGTGCTCAGGCTCGCCCGGATAGGCATCGGTGGATGTGAGAACTCTCATCTTTTCGGGGCTTTCTCAGCGTGATTCAGGGCCATTTCGGGACTCGGATGTCGGTGGCTATCCGTAGAGTTTCGAACATGCATTCGAATGTTCGCGACGCATCCGGTGACGATGTCGATGTCGCCGCGCGTGATCTCGCGGTGCGGTTCGCGGAGGCGTCGCGGGCGGTGGCGCGGGCGCAGGCGGCGCAGGCGCGGGTGTTGGCGGATGCGGCGGACCTCGGGATGCGGCGGGTTGCCGAGTTGGTGTCGACGTCGTCGCGTGAGGCGGAGTTGCCGGTGCGGGCGTTGGCGGCGGAGTTGGGTGCTGCGGCGAACATGTCGGACCGGACCGTGCAACGCCGGATGAACGACGCCGCGACCCTGGCTGAGGCGTTCCCGGCGACGTTCGAGGCCTGGGACGCGGGACGGGTCAGTGCAGGGCATGTCGCGGTGATCGTGGAGCACGGACTGCCGCTCACGGATGCGGAGGCGCGGTCGGAGTTCGAGGCGGATGCGTTGGCTCGCGCGGAGGGGACCACGCCGGGACGACTGGGAACGGCATTGGCTCGACTCGCGGAGTCGTTGCAGCCCCGGTCATTGACGGAGGGTCACCGGGAGGCGCGGGCATCGCGGGGTGCGTGTGTGCGGGACCTCGGCGACGGCATGGCGGAATTCAGCACCATCCAACCCGCGGTGTTGGCGCATGCGATGCACGACCGGATCACCCAGCAAGCGCGGGCGATCAAGAACACCGACCCGAGTGATGCGCGCACCGTCGATCAGATCCGTGCGGACCTGGTCGCGGACATGCTCCTCACCACCACCCCGGACGCCGGGTCGGGGGCGGGAATGTCAGACGGATTCGGCGGGTTGGGGGCGATCCAGGCGATCGTGAACGTCACGGTTCCTGCCCTGGCGTTGGCCGGGGTGACGGATGAGCCCGCGGAACTGGCGGGGCGCTACCCGATCGACCCCGTGACCGCCCGCGCTCTTGCCGGGCACGCGACCGGGTGGGACCGGGTTCTCGCGGACCCGATCACCGGGTGTGTTCTTGCCGTGGACCGGTACACGCCCTCGGCGGATATGAAACGGTTTCTGCGCGCGCGGGATCAGCACTGCCGGTTCCCCGGCTGCCGGCAACCCGCACACCGGTGCGACCGCGACCACACCCACGACTACGCCCTCGGCGGTGACACCCGCACCTGCAACCTCGCGTGCCTCTGGAAGAGACACCACACCCTGAAAGGCGAAACGGGCTGGACCGTCCGCCAACTCGGCGGCGGGGTCCTCGAATGGACGTCGCCGGGTGGGCACGTCTACATCGACAGACCGCCACCCGCCGTCCACTTCACACCCAACACCGACCCACCACCCTTCTAAGGCATGGACTCGACGCATGGTCGGTCGCTGATCTCGTCGACGTGACCCGTTGTGCGTGCCTGGTCGCTGAGCTTGTCGGGGTGACCCGTTGTGCGTGCCTGGTCGCTGAGCTTGTCGGGGTGACCCGTTGTACGTGCCCGGTCACTGAGGCTGTCGACGTGACCAGCGCCGCCGCGACACGAGTCAGCGGCGGGGAAAGCCGAAGGGGACGCGCTCGAGGATCGGTGCGAGCTCTCGCATCCGGTTCTCTTGCGCGGCGAGTGCGCGTAGCTCGCGGTCGCGACGGGCGGCAGCTATACCGAAGAGGGCCGTGAGAGGGTCGGCGAGGGGCATCGGGAAGACGAATGCGGACACCTCGTCACGGAGTTCGGCGGCGATGCGGTCGCGCGCGGCGGGCGCGAGTCGCGGCGCCTGTGCGAGGAACTGGGCGAGGCGGCGCGAGACGCGATCCGGCAGTCGTGCCACATCGACGACGGTGGCCCACTGTTCCAGCCCGGGCGGAACCGGCGGGAGCGGCGGTGGGAGCGGCGCGACACGAGTGTGTTGCGAATATGTCCCGGCGAGCAGATCGCCCAGGCGCTGCGAGCGTGGGGTGAACGCTCCTGCGAGAACGGCGATCACACCGACCGTGAAGTAGATCTCGAGCACGCCGACGAGAGCCCGGATCAGGGCCTGACGGAATCCGGATGCCCCGCCATCCGATCGCACGATGCGCGTTCCGACCGCCAGTCGACCGAGACTCCTTCCGCGCGTCGTCGTCTCGACGACGGTGGGCAATACGACCAACACGAGAACGAGCGCGACGATCAGCGTCATCTGCTGGGCGCCCGCGGGCAGGAGCGGTCCGAGCGGGCCCGTGATGATCAGCAGGGCCGCGAGCATCAACACCAGCGACAACAGGATGTCGATCACCGCGCCGACCGCCCGAAGCAGCACGCCGGTGGGTTGCACGTCGAGGGCGACGGCCTCGCCGGTGAGGACCTCGTCCTCGCCCAGATGAATGGCCAGATGGGTGGCCTCGGGAGAGGAGCGCGAGGTCATGCGGGTAGTTTAGGCGCGTGGACCTCGACGCGCTGGCGACCGCACGGGCAGCCGAATGGCAACGGCTCGCCGAGCTGTCGTCGCGTCGAAGGCTCACGGGTGCCGAGGCCGACGAACTAGTCGCGCGCTATCAGTCCGCCTCGGCGGACCTCGCCGAGATCAAGTCCACGGCGGGGCGGGCGCCCCAGGGCGATGTCCTTTCGACGCTGCTCGCCGCGGCCCGGCTTCGGTTGACCCGCGCCAGCGCGAATCCGCTGCGCGCCCTGCCACGCTTCTTCGCGCTGCAACTGCCCGCAGCGCTCTACCGGGTGCGCTGGACGACACTCGTGATCGCCGCGGTCTTTGTCGCGGTCGTCGTGATCGTCGCCGCCTGGGTGGTGAGCGATCCCGCGCTGGTCGCGGTACTGGGGGACCGCGCGGATCTGCAGTACTACGCCGACGAGGAGTTCACGAGCTACTACTCCGAGAACCCGGCGGCCGTCTTCGCGGGAGCCGTGTGGACGAACAACGCCTGGATCGCGGCGCAATGCGTCCTGTTCGGGATCACCGGCTTCTGGCCCGTCATGGTCTTGATCCAGAACGCCGTCGGCGTCGGTACGGCCGCCGCCGTCATGTTCGCGTTCGACCGCGGCGACGTCTTCGTGCTGTTCATCCTTCCCCACGGTCTGCTCGAACTGACGTGCATCTTCGTGGCGGGAGCCGCCGGCCTCCACATCTTCTGGGCATGGGTCGCACCCGGGCCGAGGACGCGTCTGGAGGCGCTCGCGGTCGCGGGCCGGTCACTTGCCACCATCGCGATCGGCATGCTGCTGGCGCTGCTCGTGTCGGGCATCATCGAGGGCTTCGTGACGGCGCAGCCGTGGCCGTGGCCCGTCAAGATCGGCATCGGAGCGGCAGCTCTCGCCGGATTCCTGTTCTACATGCTCTTCGTGGGCGGTCGGGCGTCGCGTGCGGGCGAGACCGGAGATCTGACGGAGTCCGAGGCGGGCACGCCGACGCTCGTCTCGGGCTGAGTCGCACCCACTCATCGGATCCCCCCGTTCGTCGTTGCGTCGCCTGTTATTCACGGCTGCTTGTTTTGAGGTGATCAAAACTGGGGTCTAGGCTAAGGGAATGAGTTCCGCGACTGTCCATTCCCCCGGGTTGGATGCGGCCGATCTCATCCGACGGGCCGGGCTGCGGGTGACGGAGCCCCGTCGCGCGGTCGTCGAGGCCCTCCGCGTCAGCCCTCACGCGAGCGCCGAGACGGTGTTCCGCCTCGTGGCGGCGTCGGTTCCCCAGACCAGCCTGCAGTCGGTCTACAACGCGCTCGGCGACTTCGCGGACGCGGGCCTGGTGCGCCGGATCGAGCCCGCAGGTCGGCCCGGACTGTTCGAGCTCCGCGTCGCCGACAACCACCACCACGTCATCTGCACGGGATGCGGGGCGGTCGCCGATGTGGATTGCGCCGTCGGCGAAGCACCCTGCCTCACTCCCTCCGAAACACACGGCTTCGCGGTCCACGCGGCCGAGGTGACGTACTGGGGCACGTGTCCCGACTGCACGGCCGCTGCGATCGCCGCGGCATCCGCGACCCCCTGAACCCCACAACGAATCCCGAGGAAGGAAGACCATGAGCGACATCGACGACACCACCACCGGTATCGGCAACGATCCCACCGGTACGGATCAGTCCGTCACCGACATCGACACGCCCGTAGACGAGCGCGAGGACGGTGAGACGCGTCCGAGCCCGAACCCGGACGATGCCAGCTGCCCCGTCATCCACGGTCAGTCGCAGGCTCGACCCGACCGGGCACAGCCGCACCCGACGACGGGTTCTGCCAACCGCGTGTGGTGGCCGAACCAGCTGAACCTGAAGATCCTCGCGAAGAACCAGCCCGCGCGCGACCCGCTCGGTGCTGACTTCGACTACCGGGCGGCGTTCGCCTCGCTCGACCTCGCCGCGGTCAAGGCCGACATCGCCGAGACCCTCACCACGAGCCAGCCCTGGTGGCCCGCCGACTTCGGTAACTACGGACCCCTGATGATCCGCATGGCGTGGCACTCGGCGGGCACGTATCGGGTGACGGACGGCCGCGGCGGTGGTGGCACCGGGCAGCAGCGCTTCGCGCCCCTGAACAGCTGGCCCGACAACGTCAGCCTCGACAAGGCGCGCCGCATCCTGTGGCCCGTCAAGAAGAAGTACGGCCAGAGCCTCTCGTGGGGCGACCTGATGATCCTCGCGGGCAACGTCTCGCTCGAGACCATGGGTTTCAAGACGTTCGGCTACGCCGGCGGGCGCCCGGATGTCTGGGAGCCGGACGACGACGTGTACTGGGGTCCCGAGACGACCTGGCTCGCCGACGAGCGCTACGAGGGTGACCGCGAGCTCGAGAAGCCGCTCGCTGCCGTGCAGATGGGCCTCATCTACGTCAACCCCGAGGGCCCCAACGGCAACCCCGACCCGCTCGCCTCGGCCCGTGACATCCGCGAGACGTTCGGCCGTATGGCGATGAACGACGAAGAGACCGTCGCGCTCATCGCGGGCGGCCACACCTTCGGCAAGACCCACGGCGCGGCCCCCGACACCAACGTCGAGGCGAACCCCGAGGCCGCCGGTCTGGAGCAGCAGGGCCTGGGCTGGAAGAACAACTTCGGCACGGGCAAGGGCGACGACACCATCACGTCGGGTCTCGAGGTCACCTGGACGTATCACCCGACGCGCTGGGACAACGAGTTCTTCCACATCCTGTTCGCCTACGAGTGGGAGCTCATGAAGAGCCCGGGCGGCGGACACCAGTGGCGTCCCATCAACGGCGGCGGCGCCGACATGGTGCCGCTCGCCCATGACCCGTCGAAGCGCCGCGAGCCGCGCATGCTGACGAGCGACCTCGCCCTGCGCGTGGACCCGGACTACGAGAAGATCTCGCGCCGGTTCCTCGAGGACCCGGATGCCTTCGCCGACGCGTTCGCGCGTGCCTGGTTCAAGTTGACCCACCGCGACATGGGACCCATCGCCCGCTACCTCGGCCCCGAGGTCCCGGCCGAGGAGCTCATCTGGCAGGACCCGGTACCCGCCGTCGACCACGAGCTGATCGACGAGGCAGACGCCGCGGCGCTGAAGGCGCAGATCTTGGCGACCGGCCTGACGGTCGCCGAGCTCGTCGCGACGACCTGGGCCTCGGCATCGACGTTCCGCGGCAGCGACAAGCGGGGTGGCGCCAACGGTGCGCGCGTCCGCCTCGCGCCGCAGAAGGACTGGGCCGTCAACAAGCCCGAGCAGCTGGCCCGCGTGCTGGGTGTGCTCGAGGGCGTGCAGGCATCCTTCAACGAAGGCCGCACCGACGGCAAGAAGGTCTCGCTCGCCGACCTGATCGTGCTCGCGGGCAACGCGGGCGTCGAGAAGGCGGCCGAGGATGCCGGCGTCAGTGCACGGGTGCCGTTCCACCCGGGACGCACCGACGCGACGCAGGAGCAGACGGACGCCGATTCGTTCGCCTACCTCGAGCCCACCGCCGACGGCTTCCGCAACTATCAGGGTCCGCTCGCGCCGATGCCGGCCGAGTACCACCTGATCGACCGCGCGAACCTGCTCACCCTCACGGCTCCCGAGATGACCGTGCTGGTCGGCGGGCTCCGGGTGCTGGGTGCGAACTGGGACGACTCGGCGTACGGCGTGTTCACCGACCGTCCCGGCGTGCTGACGAACGATTTCTTCGCCAACCTGCTCGACCTCGGCACGACATGGAAGCCGCTCGACCCGGGCTCGCACGCCTTCGAGGGTCGTGTCGATGGGACGGACGAGCTGTTCGGCCGCGGCACGCGCGTCGACCTGCTGTTCGGTTCGAACTCCGAGCTGCGCGCCCTGGCCGAGGTGTACGCCTCGGACGACGCACACGAGAAGTTCGTCCGCGATTTCGTCGCCGCGTGGGGCAAGGTCACCGAGCTCGATCGCTTCGACCTGGCCTGACCCGCGACTGACGCAGAAGAGCGGCCCGTCCCCGAGGGGGCGGGCCGCTCTTGCGGTGCCTGCGGTCGTTTCTACCGGGTGCGCGCTTCGGCCTGAGCCGGGAACGCCGGCTTCGGCTCGAACAGGGCGCGGTGGACGAATCCCGCGATCAGACCGCCGATGAGCGGGAACACGATGAAGACCCAGAGCTGTGCGAGCGCGTCTGCGCCGCCGTAGATCGCCGTCGCGATCGAGCGCGCCGGGTTGACCGACGTGTTGTCGATCGGGATCGACGCGAGGTGGATGAAAGTCAGCGTGAGACCGATGGACAGGCCCGCGAGCGCCGGTCCCGTGCCCCGGGACGCGTGCGTGACGCCGAGGATGACCATCACGAAGATCGCCGTGAAGAGAACCTCGGCGATGATGGCCGCGCCGATGCCGAAGCCGCCGGGGGAGTGTTCGGCATACCCGTTGCTGGCGAATCCACCGTCCTGGGCGCCCTGCAGCCATCCGTCGGGTCCGAAGAGCCCGATCAGCACGATCAGGGTCGTTCCGACCGCGCCACCGACGAGTTGGGCGACGATGTAGGCGGGAGCGTTCTTCCATTCGAAGCGCCCGGATGCCGCGAGGCCGAGCGTGACGGCGGGGTTGAAATGTCCGCCCGAGATCGGTCCCCAGGCGTAGATACCCGCCATCAGGGTCAGACCGAACGCCAGGGAGACCCCGACGAACCCGACGCCGAGCGGCGTGCCGTTCGAGCTGACGCCGAAATTCGCGGCGAACAGTGCGGTGCTTATGGAGCCGAAGACCAGGAGGAAGGTGCCGAGTGCCTCGGCGGCGAGTTTCGTGGCTGTGGAGGGGGTTTTCACGGGTTCCGTCATGGCGGACTCCTCTCTTCTGGTGCCGAGCGTAGCGGGGCGCGTGCGTCCGGCGCGAGAGCCGCGCATCAGGTGTTCTTCTCAGAGTCGCCCGGCGGCCTTGAGCGCCAGGTACCGGTCGGAGATCTGCGGGGGCAGTTCGTCCGGTCCGCGCAGGACTGCGTCGGCACCGAGACGTGTCAGCGCGTCGGTGAGGCGCCGTGTATCGAGCAGTGTTCGCTCTGCCGCCGCGGCGAGCCACAGGTCATCGCTCCGATCGCGCTCGGCCGCGATCTGGTCGAGCAGGACGTCAGTCACGGCCCCGACGAGGACACGACTCCGCCCCGTTACGGCCGGCAGCCGCGAGAGCAGCGTGCGGCTCGCGCTCGCGGCGTCGAGCGCGGTCAGCAGCACGACGAGCGACGCGTGCGAGGTGAGCCGGGATGCCTGGGCGAGCGCGGTGTCCCAGTCCGTGTCGATCAGCTGGGGTTCCACGTCGGCCATCGCGTCGACGAGCGCCGGCAGCAGGCGGGTGCCCCGCACGCCACTCACCCGCGCGCGCACGACCCGGTCGAACATGAGCAGGTGCACGTGGTCGCCGGCCCGGTCGGCGAGGGCCGCGAGCAGCAGCGCGGATTCCATCGCGGCGTCCAGACGGGTGCCATCGCCCACGCGGGCGGCTGAGGCGCGTCCCGTGTCGATCACGATGACCACGTGCCGGTCGCGTTCGGGCCGCCAGGTGCGGAGCATCGTGGTGCGGGCCCGCGCGGTGGCACGCCAGTCGATCGAGCGCACGTCGTCACCGCGCACGTACTCGCGCAGCGAGTCGAACTCGGTGCCCTGCCCGCGCACCTGGACGCTCGTGCTGCCGTCGAGTTCCCGCAGTCGGGCGAGCCGTGAGGGAAGGTGGCGACTCGCGTGAAAGGGCGGCAGGACGCGGAGCGCGGCCGGTGCGGAGGTGACGGCCTGGCGACCCGCGAGCCCCAGGGGGCCGAGGCTGCGCACAGCGACGAAGGCCGTCCGGCGCTCGCCGCGTCGGCGGGGGACGAAGGTCACGGGCAGAGTGCGGCTCTCGCCGGGAGGTATGTCGAGCTCCTGACGCGAGGGTTCGGCTCCCGCGGTCGGTTCCCAGCCATCGCGGAGGAGGCCCCGCAGCCGCCGTCGCCCCGTGACCGCGACCGTGATCGTCGCGCGCACCGGCACGCCCAACCGGGCGCGTGCTGGTGTCTCGCGCTCGATACGGATGGCACGCGGGTCGGCCGCGGCCGAGGCATCCGCGATAGCCGCGATCGTGCAGAGCAGGAGCCAACCCGCGACCGCCAGCCACGCGACGGTTCCTGAAGGAATGCCCGTGCCGGTCGAGCCGCCACCGTCGGATCCGCCCGCGGCGAGCGAGAGCAGGATGACGGGCACGACGCCGAGGCCGATGAGCGCGGCGAGACGTCCGGTCACGTACACGGGTATCCCTAGAGCGGCACGGGGGTCTGCTGCACGACCTGGCGCAGGATCGCGTCGGCCGTCACCCCCTCGATCTCGGCTTCGGTGCGCAGCCGCACGCGGTGCCGCCACACGGGAACGAGCATCGTCTGCACGTGATCGGGGGTGATCGCGGGGTAGCCGCCGAGCCACGCCCACGCTTTGGCGGCGGCCAGCAGCGCGGTCGAAGCGCGTGGGCTCGCACCGAGCTCGACCGACGGGCTCGAACGCGTCGCGCGCGCCAGATCGACGACGTACGCGAGCATCTCGTCGGTTGCGGCGACGGATGCCGCAGCGCGCTGTGCGGCGTGCACGTCGGCGATCGTCACCGCGGGCTCGACACCGGCGGCCTCGAGGTCCCGCGGCGAGAAGCCCGCGGCGTGGCGGCGCAGAACGGAGACCTCGGCGTCGCGATCGGGCGCCTCGATCACGAGCTTCAACAGGAACCGATCGAGTTGTGCTTCGGGAAGCGAGTAGGTGCCCTCGTGCTCGACGGGGTTCTGCGTCGCCGCGACCAGGAATGGGTCGGGCAGCGGACGCGTCACGCCGTCCGCCGAGACCTGGCGTTCCTCCATCGCCTCGAGCAGCGCCGACTGCGTCTTCGGTGGCGTGCGGTTGATCTCGTCCGCGAGCAGCACGTGCGTGAAGACCGGGCCTTCGCGGAACTCGAAATCACCCGCGCGCGCGTCGTAGACGAGCGATCCCGAGACGTCCCCCGGCATGAGGTCCGGTGTGAACTGGATACGGGTCGTCTCGAGGCCCAGCGCGCGGCTGAACGAACGCACGAGCAGCGTCTTGGCGACACCGGGAACCCCCTCGAGCAGCACGTGGCCGCGGGCGAGCAGGGCGATCAGCAGGCCCGTGACGGCGCCGTCCTGGCCGACGACGGCCTTGCCCACCTCTTCCCGCACGCGGTTCATCGACTCCCGCAGGGCGTCGTCACTCATCCGTTCTCCCTCATTCGTGGTCATCGGTTCGTCTCATCGTCCGGTGTCATCGTCCGGTCTCATCGGGTCGGGCGGGGTCTCGCCCCGGATGCCGCGCGCGACCGCGGCCTCGAGTGTCCGCAGGCCGTCGCTCAGCGCGAGCAGTTCGCGCTCGCCGCGGGGTTCGTCCTCGATCAACAGATCCCTGGCCGCCCGGTGAGAGATGCCCGCGAGGTCGGCGGATGCGTCGGCGATCTGTGCGGCACCGGCCGCGGGTGGGAGCGCGAGGGCGCGGCGGAGCCGCTCGAGCGTGCCGAGGCGCAGCGCGTCCGCCGCGTGAACGGTATCCCCGCCGTGTTCGTACAGGCGGCCGCGCCCCTCCATGGTCTCGGTGGCGCGCGCCGTCACGGGCAGGCGTTCCACGACGAGCGGCCCGAATCGGCGTCCACGCCAGAGCGCCGCCGCCACCGCGCTCGCGCCGAGCAGCACGATCGCCGGGGTGACCCACCCGGGGGTCAGCTCGCCGAGCGTCGGCTCGGTCGCCACGTCGCTGTCGGTGAGCGCGGGCACATACCAGACGAGGTCCGGCAGGCGCCCCATCAGGTTCAGCGCGAGCGCGGCATTGCCGTCCGACGCCAGGCTGTCGTTCGTGATCAGGCCACGTCCGTCGAAGGCGGAGACACGGCGGTCCGCACCCGCGCCGATGAGCAGTCCGAATCCGTCACCCGCCGGGTAGCACCCGGCTGCACCGGACGTGCCGGGCACGAGCAGACGTCCGGGCATCACGGACCCGGCGCGCCGTGCGGGCGCTGCGTCGCATTCCGGCGCGACGGTCTCGGCCGGTGCGAATCCGCCGGCCGTTGCTCCGGGAAAGAGCAGCTCGACGCCGCGGGCTCGCGGGTCGACCAGCACGATGTCGGTCGCCGCCTCGAAGATCTCGCGCAGTGCGTCATCGCCGAGGATCGGCGAGTCTGCCATCACCAGGGTCGTCGGGGCCGCGCCGAGAAGCCGCAGCGTCTCGTCGCGATCACGCGTGACCGCGACGGCGACACCCTGCTCGCGCAGGATCGCGACGAGCGCTGCGGTGCCGCCGGGGCCGACGCTCTCGGGATCGAGTCGGTCCCTCTCGGTCCAGGTGCCGATGCCCGAAAGCAGCGCACCGGCGATGCCGACGAGGATCACGAACGCGACGATGGAGATCCAGACCACGGCGCGGCGGCGGGACGCCGGGACGGTGCCCACGGCATCCGGCGTCACGATCGGCTCCCGGACGCGACCGCCGCGCGTTCGTCACTCACCGGGCGCGCGGCGGCCACGGCGTCATCCGTCGCCGCAACCCGCTCGTAGTCGCCGGGCGTTCCGGGACGGCGCAGATAGCGCACATCATCGAAGACGGATGCCGTCTCGACCAGCGACCGAGCGAGCGCGGGGAAGGCCCGCGCGGCCGATCGGGCGAACGACTGCGCCGTGGCGCCG
Source organism: Microbacterium sp. BR1 (assembly GCF_002812725.1). GTDB lineage: Bacteria > Actinomycetota > Actinomycetes > Actinomycetales > Microbacteriaceae > Microbacterium. Next base: position 201,075 of record NZ_NMUN01000003.1, read on the forward strand.
GGGCGCGCTGCGACGACACCCCGGTCGATCATCGAGCGCGCCAGGGCACGAAAGCGCAGCACGATCGCGGTATCCCAATCACCGGCGCCGGCTCGCTCGGATGCCTCGCGCCGGAGGTCTGCGGCGGCGCGGACGTCGTCCTCGCCGAACAGCGGGGTCGCCGCCGCGGTCCGTCGTGAGAGCCGCGGGCGACCCCAGATCGCGAACGCCACGACGATGAGTGCGATCGCGAGCAGCGCGAGCCCGACGAGGACCGCGGGGCCGAGCCCCGCCGGGGCCCCCGCGCCGAACAGCGCCCCGAGCATCTCGTTGATGGCTTGGGCGAGCCGGTCGAGCGGCGTCGGTTCGGCGGCGGCGTAGCGCGGATCGGCGAGTTCGCGCTCGGCCCACTCTCGTCCCTCGGCGCCATCCGGGATGAGGGGGAGGTCTCCGAGTCTCACGGCCGAGTGGATTGCGGGTCGGCGTCGCTCCCACCCGCGGTCGGGGGCGCCCACGTGCGAGCGTCCGGGGGCGCGGCCGGTGATGGCGGCGCGGGCGGTGGCGGTGACGGGGCGGGGTACGGCGGCGGCGCATAAACGGGTGGTCCCCACACCGGGGGCATCGGCGGGCGGTCCGCGTGCGGCCCCCACGGGTCGGGGAGGGGGGAGCCCCCGGCGTCCCGGCGCTCGACGTACCGGAGCAGTTCGATGTCGAGTCCCTCACGCCGCATCCGGCAGTCGATGTAGATCAGGACGCTTGCCGTGGACTGCACCACCAGTCCGACGGCCTGGATGGTGAGGGTGAGCACATAGGTCAGCACGACCGTCACCACCACCGCGACGATGGCGCCCGCGGTGGGTTCGCCGGTCGGCGAGACGATCGTCGTGAGAGCGGTGCTGAGCAAAGACAGGGGGAGGCTGACGAACTGGGCGACCGCGCCGAACAGCAGCGAGATGATCACGATCACCCCGAGGGCCGTCCAGAAACGACCGCGCACGAGCACCCACGATCGGGCGATCGCGCCACGGATCGTCGCGCCCTCGAGGATCAGGGCGCTGGGCACGAGGAGCAGCTTCGTGCTGAGCCACAGCGAGAGGGGGATGGCGCCGAGGATCACGAGCACGGTCAACACGATGGCGATGGCGGGATGCACGGCGACGCCGATGGCGATGATGGCCGCCGTCACAGCCGCGACGAGCAGACCGATGGCGAGCAGGAGCAGGGCGGAGTACCCGATCAGCCGTCCGAGGCTCGGTCGCACCTGCCGCCACAGCACCGAGAGTCGGAGCTTTTCGGCCACGACGGCGTGCGATACCTCGCCGACGACGACCGCCTGCACGATGACCTGCAGCGCCGTAGCGAGCAGACCGAGGACGAAGGCGGCCAGTCCCGTGATCAGGGTGGAGCCGGCGAGGACCGCGTCGAATTCTTCCGTGCCCTCGCGAAGCGTGTCGAGGCGCGAGAAGGTCAGCCATCCGATGCCGCCGACGCCGACGATCAGGATGATGAAGGCGATCGCCTGAACACCGAGGGCGAAGCCGAACAACACCGCCGGGTTGTGCCGCAGCGCCGCGAACGAGCGGCCGAGGATCGTGCCGAATCCGAGCGGATGGAGGGGGATGATGCCGGCCCGGGGCGCGGGCGTCCACGTCGGCTGGGCGCTCATCTGGATCCTCCGTAGGCACTCGGCGGGCACGGGGCGGGCGGATGCATGCACCCGGCGCTGGTGTTCGCTCGTCCATCGTGTCACACGCCCCCGGCCACGCCACAGGCAGCGCCACAGGCAGCGCCACAGGCGGCGTTCAGTCCACGCTGGGGCGCTGTCGACTACTCTGTGGTTACCGGCCGCGCTCGGGCCGCGCACGACACTCCGTCGCAGAAGGACGAAACCCCGTTCCATGAGTTCACGCATCCTGGTCGTCGACGATGACACCGCCCTCGCCGAGATGATCGGGATCGTCTTGCGCACGGAGGGCTTCGACCCCGTGTTCTGCTCCGACGGCTCCGTGGCTCTCGACGCCTTCCGCTCCGAGCGTCCGGACCTCCTGCTGCTCGACCTGATGCTCCCGGGCATGGACGGGATCGAGATCTGCACGCTCGTGCGCGCCGAGTCCGGCGTGCCGATCATCATGCTGACGGCCCGCACCGACACGGCGGATGTCGTGAAGGGGCTCGAGTCGGGCGCCGACGATTACATCGTCAAGCCCTTCAACCCCAAAGAACTCGTCGCGCGCATCCGCACCCGCCTGCGTCCGACGCCCGAGAGCACCGGCGCGCCGCTGCGCATCGGCGATCTCACGATCGATGTCGCCGCCCACGAGGTGCGCCGCGCGGGCGAGATCATCGCCCTCACACCGCTCGAGTTCGAGCTCCTCGTCGCGCTCGCCGCGAAGCCCCACCAGGTGTTCTCTCGCGAGATGCTCCTCGAGCAGGTGTGGGGCTACCACTACAAGGCCGACACACGCCTCGTGAACGTCCACGTGCAGCGCCTGCGCGCCAAGGTCGAGCTCGACGCCGACAACCCCCAGATCGTGACCACGGTGCGCGGCGTGGGCTACCGCGCCGGCGCTGTCGTCTGAGGATCGCCGTGACGCCGTCCCCGACCGCGTCCCCGCCTGCTGCGCCCACGAGTACGGCGACGACGAGTACGGCGACGACGAGTACGGCGACGACGAGTACTGTGCCGCAGGCCACGCGGACGTTCGTGTCGTTCGCGTGGCGGCATCCGTCGACGTGGATCGAGGGCACCTCGCGACTGTGGCGTCGTTCGCTCCGTTTTCGCACGGTGCTCATCACCCTCGCCCTGACGGCCTTCGCGATCCTGATCGCGTGCGTCTGGATGGCGCTGGCCATCCAGAACGACCTGTTCCAGTCGCGTCGTAACGAGGTCCTCGACGACTCGCTCCGTGCGGCGGTCGCGGCCCAGACGAAGCTCGATTCGGCCGAGGTGCAGGGCGACCGGGTGCGACTGCAGAACCTCATGCGCGGCGTCGGCGACGACATCGCGCGGCAGTCGTCCAGCGACGAGATCGCGGTGTTCCGTGTGGATTCGGCCCCGTCGTCGATCGCGCCCCAGGACTTCACCGCCGGGGGATTCGACGAGCAGATCGTGTCGGAGGGTCTGCGCGAGCGCGTGCAGGCGCAGCCGTCGTCCCAATGGTGGCAGTCCGTATCGCTCGAGGATGCCTCCGGTCGAATGGTCCCGGGGATCGTCGTCGGGCAGCAGCTGCTCGTGCCCGAGGTCGGCGCATACGAACTGTATCTGGCGTACGACCTGTCGGCCGCCTCGCAGACGCTCGGTTTCGTGCAGAGCACGCTCTGGATCGTCGGCATCACCCTCATCCTGCTCATCGGGGGAATCTCGTGGTTCGTCCTGCGTTCCGTCGCGACGCCGATCTCCGAGGCCGCCGAGACGAGCGAGCGGCTGGCCGCGGGCGAATTGCAGGTGCGGCTGCCCGTCCGCGGCGAGGACGAGCTGGCAACTCTCGGACGATCGTTCAACGCGATGGCCGACAGCATCCAGGCCCAGATCCTCGAGCTCGCCGACCTGTCGCTCGTGCAACAGAGATTCGTGTCGGATGTCTCGCACGAGCTGCGCACGCCGTTGACGACGATCCGCCTGGCGGCCGACATCCTGAACGATCGTCGTGAGAGCTTCGACCCGGCGGCGTCGCGCGCGGCCGAGCTGCTGCACGCGCAGGTGCAGCGCTTCGAGACGATGCTCGGCGATCTGCTCGAGATCAGCCGCTACGATGCCGGATCGGTGCAGCTCGAGTGGGAGCCGACGAGCCTCGCGCATCTCGCTGAAGACATCATCTCCGAGATGGAGCAACTGGCCGAGCAGCACGGGTCGGATGTGCGCCTCGTGGCGCCCGGCGGGTATTCGCCGGTCGACATGGACGCGCGCCGGGTCCGCCGAATCGTCCGGAATCTGCTCGGCAACGCGATCGAACACGGCGAGGGGCGGCCGATCGTGGTCAGCGTCGACAGCAACTCGACCGCCGTCGCCATCGGTGTGCGCGATTTCGGGCTGGGCATGAAGCCGACCGACGCCGAGCGGGTCTTCGACCGCTTCTGGCGCGCGGATCCCTCGCGCAAACGCTCCATCGGCGGCACGGGGCTCGGACTGTCGATCGCGCTCGGCGACGCGCGGCTGCACGGCGGCACGCTCGCGGTGTGGAGCGAGGCGGGCAGGGGCTCGAACTTCGTCCTGACACTGCCGCGCCAGCCCGGCGGCACGATCGAGGCGCCGCCGCTGCGTACCGAGCCCGACGCCGAGATCGACGCGCTCGGACTGACGCAGGCCATCGACGTCCTGGGTAACGAGACCACGCCCGGGGACGATCACACGGATGCGACATCGCCGGATCCGGCGAGCGACAGGGCACGATTCGGGGGAGTGTCATGAGGGCGAGGATCGTCGGGGCCCTCGCGGCTCTCGTGCTGGTGCTCGCGGGCTGCGCGGGGCTGCCGAGCGGCGGCTCGGTCAACCCCGGGCTCGCGCTCGACGAGGCCCCGGACGTCCCCGACTTCTCGTTCCTGCCGAACCGTCCGCAGCCCGGCGCGACGCCGGAGCAGATCGTGGAGGGATTCGTCGCGGCGGCGACGAGCCCCGCCGGACGGTGGGAGATCGCGCGGCTGTTCCTGGCCCCCGACATCAGTCGATCGTGGCGCCCCGAGACGGGCGTCACGATCGACCGGCCGGGGTCACGCAGCGTCACGATGGTGGACAGCGACGTGGTCGAGATGACCGTCGCGCAGACCGGCGAGGTCGATCAGACGGGCGCCTTCCACGCGGCGGATGGCGGTGCCGCCACCCTCGGATACGAACTCGAGCAACAGGGCGACGGCGAGTGGCGCATCAGCAAGGCGCCCGACGGGATCGTGCTGAACGAACAGGATTTCCGCGTCGTCTTCAGCGCGTACGGCGTGATGTTCTTCGATCCCTCGTGGAAGTTCCTGGTGCCCGATGTGCGGTGGTTCCCGACGCGGCAGAACGTGGCGACCCTCATCACACAGGCGATCATCGGCGGCGGGCCGAGCCCGTGGCTCGCGGGCGCCGTGGTGTCGGCGGTCACCGACGGTGTCGTCCTGGAATCATCCGCCGTGCCCGTCGTGCAGGGCATCGCCCGGGTCGAGCTGGGTGCGGCGGCACTCGACGCCGACCCGGTCGCGCTCGGTCGGTTGCTGCGGCAGCTGCAGGCGAGCCTGCAGGGCACGGGGGTGGCGGGTGTCGAACTGCTCGTGGGCGGCGCCGAGCTCGCGGTCGAACCCGCGCAGGCGCTCAGCACGGCAATCGATGCGCGGCCGCTCGTGCAGATCCCGGACGGGTTCGGATTCTTGGGCGAGGGCGATCTGACGACCGTTTCGGGGCTGAGCACGCGTATCGCGGAGCTCGACGCCTATGCGATCGCCGTCGGACGCGGGGCACGCACGGCTGCCGTCCTGCTCGCCGAGGGCGGGGTCGTGCGCGTGGAGGGCAACGTGGTCACGACCGCAGACGAGCGGGCCGATCTGATCGAGCCGGCGATCGACCCGGACGACACCATCTGGACCGTTCCTGTGAACCAACCCTCGGCCGTGCGCCTCGCGACTGCCGGCGGAGACACCCGTGACATCGCCAACGCCTGGCCGGGCGCGACCCAGATCGGAGCCATGGAGGTGTCGCGTGACGGTACGCGCGTCGCGGCCATCGTTACGGACGCCGGTCGAGATTGGGTCGAAGTGGCCGGCATCCAACGCGCCGACGGGGCGCCGGTGTCGCTCGGCGCGCCCGAGCGCGTGCTGCGTCTGGATGGGAGCGGGTCCGATCTCGCCTGGCTCGACGATCGCACGCTCGGCATCCTCTCGGAGGGCACCGAGGGTACGGTCGTCACGGAGCAGGTCGTCGGGGGCCTGAGCACGTCGGGCACCGGACCGGCGGGTGTCGCGGTCTCGCTCGCTGCCGGACCGACGGTGTCGTCGGCGCGGCTGCTCACCGTGGACGGCGCGCTGTTCGTCCGCCGCGGCACGACCTGGCAACGCGCGGCGGATGAGGTGCTCGTGCTCGCGTCGCAGCTGGGTGCCAACTGATCCTCCCCAGGCCCTGTGTCGGCTGACTCCGCCCCGATTCCGCACGCGTGTCGTCGTCGAGCAGTCGCCGGGGGCACCCTGGATCGATGTGGTCGACGGGGCAGGACGCCTGGCGGATCGTGCGCCGTGCGGTCGCCGACGCCGCCGCACTCGCTCTCCCGGAACGGTGCGCCGGATGCCTCGCACCTGGACGACGCGTCTGTGCCGCCTGCCTGCGGGCGCTCGCGCCGGACCCCGCGCCGGTCGTGGTCGCGGGCGATGAGCTCGCGGTCTGGGCGGGTATACCCTTCGCCGGGCCCGCGGCATCGATCCTGCGCACCGTGAAACGCGACGCACGGCCCCGGCTTGCGCGGTGTCTCGCCCCGGCGCTCGCCGGAGCTCTGCGAGAAGTCGCTCACTCGTCGGAGGCCGCGCCGGGTTCGCTCGTCGTGGTGCCCATCCCCTCGAGCCCGAAGAGCTTGCGTGCCCGGGGATTCCGGCTCGTCGATCTGGTGGCGCGGCACGCGGGGGTGCAACCGCGGCGGCTCCTCGCGCTACGCCGCTCGGCTGCCGATCAGCGGGGACTGGGGCGGGTCGACCGGCTCGAGAACCTTCGCGGCGGCATGCTCGCACGCCGGGCCACGGGGCTCCGGGTCGTGATCGTCGACGACGTCGTGACGACGGGCGCCACGCTCATCGAGGCCGCGCGGGCGTTGCGGGCCGGCGGTGCCGTCGTCGTCGGCGCCGCCACGATCGCGGCGACACCCCTGCGTGGACACACCCCGTCGCGAACACGGCCCTTCGCGAACACAGCCCTTCGCGAACACAGCGGTGATGCATCCGAAACTCGCAGGTGACACTCCCGGTCTGCAGGGCTAGCGTGGGAGAGACCAAGGCGAGCGCACGATCCGCTCTTGTACGGGCGGATCGTCCCGAGCAAGGAGGTCAAAGATGGAAACAGGCATCGTCGGCGTTGGAGTGAGCGTCACGGATCGATTCCGATCGGTGGTCGAAGAGAAAGCGACCCGCATCGAGAACCTCGTCCCCCGAGCGCAGCGGCTCGAGGTGAAGGTCACGCACCGCGCTTACAAGGGCGGGCGCATGGAGGACGACACGGTCGAGCTGACTCTGATCGGAAAGGGTCCCGTCGTCCGGGCCGAAGCAACGGATGCGGACAAGTTCGCCGCCCTCGACCTCGCGGTCGACAAGATGTGCGAGCAGCTGCGCCGGGCCAAGGGCAAGCGCGTCGACGCACGCAAGCACCCGCACGGCGCCCACTTCGAGAAGGGCAGCGGCGAGCTCACGGGGATCGATGTTCAGCCGGCCTCGGCCGACATGATCCACGCGGTCGCCACGGGCGAGATCCCGATCATCACCGGCAACGAGGACGAGCCCGACTACACGCCCGTCGTGATCCGCGTCAAGAGTTTCGACGCCGAGTGGATGCCCGTGGAAGAGGCCGTCGATCGCATGGAGCTCGTCGGGCACGACTTCTTCCTGTTCATCGATGCCCGCACCGATAAGCCGAGCGTCGTCTACCGGCGCAAGGGCTGGGACTACGGCATGATCTCGCTGGGCGCGCAGTCCGCGCCGCCCGCCGAGGTGCTCGCCTCGTAGCATCCCGCCGCCGCGTCAGTCATCGAACGGACGCGACACGCCGTCACCTCTCGGGTCGCACGGCGTGTTGCGTCCGTTCGCGCGAGCGGGGGATCGCGTCGCGTGGCGCTGAAGCGCGTCAGTCGAACATGCCGCCGAGCAGGCTGCCGATGACGAGGCCGCCGAGCATGCCTCCCATGCCATCGCCGCCCTGCCCGCCGCGCCGACCTCCACCCCAGCCATCATCCTGCGGGGGGCGCGACGAGTCGATGTCGCGCTGGGCGAGTTGGAGCGCCTCGCTCGCGAGCTGCGCCGACCGGCGTGCGAGCTGGAAGGCGTCCTCGCGCGAATCCTCGTCGCCGGGCAGCCCGGCCATATCGGCTCGCGTGCGCTCGGCTTCGGCGAGTCGCGTGCGCGCATCGGCACCGATCCAGCCGCGGTGACCGGCGATCACGTTGCGGGCGACCGCGATCTGACGGTCGGCGTCGTCGGTGGCATGGCGGACCTGGGCGGGTGTCGGCAGCGGCTTCGCCGCGCGCTCGCGCGCCTTGTCGACCGCGACATCCAGTGCCGTGTTCGCCTCGCGCAGGTGTGAGAGCTGCGCGAACGGGTCGACCTTCGTGTTGGCCGGGGGCAGTGCAGAGAGCGCGGATTGGAGGGCGCTCAGCGCCGCCGTGACCTGGGGGGTCGCCGGTGCATCGCGCGCCGCGATCACGTCGCCGCGTGAGTCCGCGATGACGTCCGCCAGGGTCGACTCAGCACGCAGCGCCTCGATCTCGAAGTCGTCGACACCGTCGAGAAGCGTCGCCGCGCGGCGCACGGCCTCGGTCGCGGTCTCCAGCGCGAGCATCGCCTCTTCGCGTCGGGATGCCTCACGCCGCCGTTCGGAGATGTCGGCGCTGTGCTCGGCGAACGACAACAGCTGCTCGGCCTCGTCCGGCGCGCGGTCGATCTGCTGGAGCGCGGACGGCGCGTACCGGTCGGCGAGACGCGCAACCGTCGTGCGGGCCTGGGGAAGCCGCTCGCGCAGGCGCACGGCGTCGGAACGCACCTGGGCGAGGATCTCGGGTGCGCGGCGCACCTTTGCAATCTGCTCGGCCAGGGTCTGCGTCTTCTCGTCGAGCAGGTTCTCCGCCCACTCGCAGAGCTGGGTGATGCGTGCGTGACGCTCGCGCAGCTCCTCGGGGGTGTCGGGGATCTCGTCATGATTCAGCTGGTTGAGATGGAACGCCTCGGCGAGGTGGTGGCGCACGGCGTCGAGCGCGGCACGGAGGTCCTTCGTCGCGCCCTCGCCCAGTTCCGCGTTCGCGAAGTCCAGCTCATCGGCCGTGACCCGGATCCGCTCATCGGCCTCGACCAGCGCCCGGCCTGCGCGGCGCGCCAGTTCGGCATCCTGCGCATCCAGTGCGGACTGCTCTTCACGCTTGCGTTTGCCCCAGAATCCGGCCATGCTCCGATCCTAAGCCGGGTTCGCTCTCGCCTCTCCGTCGTTCAGGCGATCGGAGTGCGCCCTGCGAGAACGCTCGACGAGGCGCCGAGGCCACCGACCCGGGGCGGGCGACCTCGGCGCGGACGCTCGGCGACGAGGGGCAACGTGATCTCCCTCGGCGGGTGCTGCGCCAGGCGGTCCCGAACGTGATCGAGCCAACGAACCTCGGTCTCCGCCTGGAACAGGAGGGCATCGGCGACGAGTCGGGTCGCGAGTTCTGCTCCGTCGGGCTCGTCGACGTCCCCCTCACGCGCTTTCCTCAGTGCCTCGAGCGCGGCGAGCGACGCGCTTCTCTGTGTCTCCACGATCGCGACGACGTCGACGTCGGGAAGCGTGGCGGCGAGCGCGAGTTTCAGAAGGAGTTCGTCTCGTGTCCCGCTCGGGCGGATGACGGGGGAGCGGAGCCAAGATCCGGCCTCGTCCCGCCCCGCCTGTGTGATCTCGTAGTACACGTGTCCCTGGTCATCGGTCGCGCCCTTCGCGACGAGTCCGTCGCGCTCGAGCCGATCGAGCGTCGTGTATATCTGGCCGACGTTGACCGGCCAGCTCGAGCCGGTGCGGCGGTCGAATTCGGACCGCAACTGGTAGCCGTAGCAGGGGCCCTGATCGAGGATCGCGAGGAGGCTCTGGCGGACGGACATACGGATCTCCAGACGAACGGCATTCTCGGTATACATCACCGAGTATATGAATATGGAGCAGGGCTCTGTCGTCGGAAGGAGCAGACGATGGGTGTATCCGGCACCGCTCCCGTGGTGCGAGTCCCGATCGTCACCGCGCCCGGGGTTCTTCACCCCGCTCACGTCGTCACACTGCAGCACGATCTGCGCGGCGGCGGGCCTGCCCGGCGTCAGCGACCGACCGCCGGACTCCGTCTTCTTCAGTCGGGGCGTGACGGCGAGCTTTGGGCGTGGCGGGGTGCTTCCACGCTCCTGACGGGTCGCCCGCCGTGTCCGATTCATCCGGAATCTGCGTCACGAACCGACATCGTTCACCGTTTCGCACCCAGGTGTTCGAAACACTCCGGTAACATTCCGGGCGTGATCACCGCGAACGGCGTGCGTATCGCCGAGTACGCACGCCCGAGTCATCAACTGCTGCACCTCAGCGATACGCACCTGAGGGCGGGGGATGACCCGCTGTACGGTTCCATCGATGCCTCCGCGCGCCTGGGTCGCGCGCTCGCGCAGATCGCCGAATCGGGGTCCACACCCGATGCGATCATCTTCACGGGCGACCTCGCCGACCACGGCGAGCCCGAGGCCTACGAGACGCTTCGCGCGCTCGTCGATCCGTGGGCCGCTCGCCTCGGTGCACCCGTCATCTGGGTCATGGGCAACCACGACGACCGCGCCTCGTTCCGCGCGGGACTGCTGACGGATAGCGCAGCGGATGCCTCGGCCCCGGTCGACGCCGTGTACGACATCGACGGCCTGCGCGTCATCGCGCTCGACACGTCGGTTCCCGGCCACCACCATGGCGAGGTCACCGAAGCCCAGCTCGAATGGCTCGAGATCGAGCTCGCCATCCCCGCCGCCCATGGGACGATCCTCGCGATGCACCACCCGCCCGTGCCGAGCGTGCTCGACCTGGCCGTCACGGTCGAACTCCGCGACCAGTCACGTCTCGCGGCCGTGCTGCGGGGGAGCGATGTCCGCACGATCCTCGCCGGACACCTGCACTACTCGACCGCCGCGACCTTCGCGGGCATCCCCGTCTCGGTCGCATCGGCCACCTGCTACACGCAGGATCTCGGCGTGGTCGTCGGCGGCACGCGTCCGCAGGATGCCGCGCAGGCGTACAACCTGGTGCACGTCTACGACGAGACGGTCGTGCACTCCGTCGTATCGGTCGGTGACACGGTCGCACTCGGCTATGTCGATCCCGCCGAGAGCGCTCGGCGGATCGCGGAGGCCGGCATCGTGATCCCCGACTCCGCGACGCGCGCGCTGCGCGCCGAACGCCTCGACGACTCCGGGCGGGTGGTTACGAGCCGACCGCCGACGACGCCTCTTCCGATCGTCCGCTGACCGACTCGCCCGCCGCGCTTGTGTCGGACACCGTGACCTCCCACGGTGCCCGGACCGGGAAGTACCCCTCGAGCGTGTCGCGCAGCACCCGCTCGCGAAGCGCCTCGGGGACCTCGGGACGGCTGCCGTCGTTCAGGCAGAACATATCGACGTCGCGACGAGCCAGCAGGCGTTCCATCTGTCGGATGCCGGGCTGCAGCGTCGTCTGGATGTAGCGCGTCCGCGGTTCCCGGGTCGTCACGGCTCGGCCCGTCATCAGCGCGTAGTAGTGGTAGAGCGAGTTCGTCACCGAGATGTCGGTCGCCGAACGGAACGTCGCCGCCGCCGTCCGGGCGAAGTCCTCGGGGAACGTCTCTTCGAGTTCGTACATGACGCTCCGGCGGAGCGGCGCGGCGCAGTGCTCGAGGTCACGTGCGATCACGCGGCCGAAACGCTCCTCGAGCAGGGCGCGGTTGATCCTCGCGGCGTTGTCGTGGCCGCTTCGCTCGGGATCGGTCGGGCCCACGCCGATGCGTACCCGCGATTCGACGAAGCGCGAGATGCCCGCCGCCGTGAAGAACAGTTCGGGGCGCACGGGGCGGCCGAAGAACATGTCATCGTTGGCGTACAGGAAGTGCTCGGCCAGCCCCTCGATCCGGTGAAGCTGGGCCTCGACCGCGTGTGAGTTGTGGGTGGGCAGCGACGCTCGGTCGGCGAAGAACTCTTCGCTGCGCACGATCGTGACCTTCGGGTGCTCGGTCAGCCACCAGGGTGCCGGGCTGTCGGTCGCGATGAAGATGCGCCGGATCCACGGGGCGTACTGGTTCACGGAGCGCAGCGCGTAGCCGATCTCGTCCACGTGACGGAAGCGTGCCGAGTGCTCGTCGCCGTCGCCGACGACGTAGCGGCTCATCCTCCGGGCGCGCTCGCGCTGGAAGTCGCTCGACGAACCGTCGACCCACGAGAAGACGATGTCGACGTCGTGCGTGAACTCCGACGGACCGGGGGTGAACATCCCCTCGAGCGTCCGCCAGTCTCGTCCGTGGCGCGCGATGGTGACGAAGCGGAGGTCGTCGGCGGCCATGACGCGGCGCGAGAGCGCATTCGCGTGGGGTGCCGTGACGACCGGGCCATCCCATCGCCAGAACTCCAGACGGATGCCGTGGCTGGCGCCCAGGCGGAGTGTTCCGCTCGGACTCACCCGCGGGCGGTAGATCGTGGCGCTCTCGTCGCGGCCGAACGGGTTGTTCGACCCTGCTCCGAAGACGCGGGCGCGTCCGGCGCGGCCGACGATCCACGGCTCGGTTTCCGCATCCGCCCGCAGCGCGGCGATGGCACGTTTGCGTGCCGCTGCGTCAACGGCCAGGGCAGGGCGCCCGCTGGCGCGCCGCAGCAGGATCGGTTCGATATCGGCGGCCTCGAGCAACGCGGCGAGCCGGAGCAGATCGTCGGTCTGCGCCTGGTCCGGCGTGACCTCTGCCACGAGATGCGGGACACCGCCGACCAGGACGACGTCGTCTCGTTCCAGTACAGGAGCCCAGCCCGCGGAGGCCTCGTCCGGCGCGGCGCGCTGCCCCGAAGGGGTGCTCCGCCCCGAGTCGACCCGTCGTGCGGAGGGAACACCGTTTTCTGAAACGACACGCGCCATCGATCACCTGTTTCTTTGTCGTGCGACCCGCGGGCGTCCTCGCCGCGTTCGATCGCTGCCTTCTCGTCGTCGGGGCGATCGCCGATCCGGCGATGCGAGCCCCTCTCCGCAGTGTAAGTCAGCAAATGTGTCACGCGTGTTGCGGGATAGCCCCTTGACAAGCGACGGATCTGACAAGCGGCGGATCGAGTGCCCGCCCGGGACCGGGTCGTCACTCACCCAGGGGATTCCAGGTCACGGACCGGTAACATGAGACCGTATGCCTGTCGCGCGGATACCGATCCGCGGGGCATCCGATCGGATGGAGATCCTGCCGTGGCAAATCCCCTCGAGAAACTGCTCCGAGCCGGTGAGGGTCGTATCCTCAAGCGTCTGCAGCAGGTCGTCAAGGCCGTCAACGCCCTCGAGGAGGACTACTCGCAGCTGAGCGACGACGAGCTCCGCGGCGAGACCGCCGAGCTTCGCACACGGTATGCGGCGGGCGAGACGCTCGACCAGTTGCTTCCCGAGGCGTTCGCCGCGGTCCGTGAGGCCGCGAAGCGGACACTCGGCCAGCGCCCCTACGACGTCCAGCTGATGGGTGGCGCGGCCCTGCACCTCGGCAACATCGCCGAGATGCGGACGGGTGAGGGCAAGACGCTCGTCGCGACGCTCCCGGCCTACCTGAACGCGATCGCGGGCGAGGGCGTCCACGTCGTCACGGTCAACGACTTCCTCGCGACCTACCAGTCCGAGCTCATGGGTCGTGTCTTCCGCGCGCTCGGCATGACGACGGGTGTCATCGTCTCGGGTCAGACTCCCGCGCAGCGCCGCGAACAGTACCTGTGCGACATCACGTACGGCACGAACAACGAGTTCGGGTTCGACTACCTCCGCGACAACATGGCCTGGCGTCAAGAGGACCTCGTCCAGCGTGGTCACTTCTTCGCCGTCGTGGACGAGGTCGACTCGATCCTCATCGACGAGGCGCGCACGCCGCTCATCATCTCGGGCCCGTCTTCCGGAGAGGCGAACCGCTGGTTCACCGAGTTCGCGAAGATCGCCCGCACCCTCGAGCTGGATGTCGACTACGAGGTCGACGAGAAGAAGCGCACGATCGGCGTGCTCGAGCCGGGTATCGAAAAGGTCGAGGACTATCTCGGCATCGACAACCTGTACGAGTCGGCCAACACGCCGCTGATCTCGTTCCTCAACAACTCGATCAAGGCGATGGCGCTTTTCAAGCGCGACACCGACTACGTCGTGATCAACGACGAGGTCATGATCGTCGACGAGCACACCGGACGCATCCTGGCCGGCCGTCGTTACAACGAGGGCATCCATCAGGCGATCGAGGCGAAAGAGGGCGTGCCGGTCAAGGCCGAGAACCAGACCCTCGCGACCGTCACGCTGCAGAACTACTTCCGCCTCTACGACAAGCTCGCGGGCATGACCGGTACGGCCGAGACCGAGGCGGCCGAGTTCATGTCGACCTACAAGCTCGGCGTCGTGCCGATCCCGACCAACAAGCCGATGATCCGCAAGGACCAGTCCGACCTCGTCTACAAGAACGAGCAGGCGAAGTTCGCGCAGGTCGTCGAGGACATCGCGCGGCGCAACGAGACGGGCCAGCCCGTCCTGGTCGGAACCGTCAGCGTCGAGAAGAGCGAGTACCTCTCGCGCCTGCTGGCCAAGAAGGGCATCAAGCACGAGGTCCTGAACGCCAAGAACCACGCTCGCGAGGCCGAGATCGTCGCCCGCGCCGGCCTGCCCGGCGCCGTCACCGTCGCGACGAACATGGCGGGCCGTGGTACCGACATCATGCTCGGCGGCAACGCCGAGTTCCTCGCGGTGCAAGAGATGAAGGCGAAGGGCCTGGACCCCGTCGAAACGCCGGAAGAGTACGAGGCCGAGTGGGAGGGCGTCTACGACGCCGTCCGCGCCCGCGTCGCCGACGAGGCCGAGAAGGTCGTCAGCGTCGGCGGACTCTACGTGCTGGGTACCGAGCGCCACGAATCGCGCCGCATCGACAACCAGCTGCGCGGGCGTTCGGGACGTCAGGGCGACCCGGGTGAGAGCCGGTTCTACCTGTCGCTGACGGACGACCTGATGCGCCTGTTCCAGTCGGGTGCCGCCGAGGCGATCCTCAGTCGCGCGAACTTCCCCGACGATGTCGCGATCGAATCGTCGATGGTGAGCCGCGCGATCAAGAGCGCGCAGTCACAGGTCGAATCCCGTAACGCCGAGACACGCAAGAACGTCCTGAAGTACGACGACGTCCTCAACCGTCAGCGCGAGGCCATCTACGCCGACCGTCGACACATCCTCGAGGGCGACGACATCGCCGGGCGTGTGCACCACTTCATCGAGGACGCGATCGGCGCCGTCATCGACGAGCACACCGGCAGCGGACACAGCGAGGGCTGGGACTTCGATGCCCTGTGGACCGAGCTCAAGACGCTCTATCCCGTCGGCGTGACGATCGACGAGGTCGTCGCCGAGGCCGGCACGAAGGGGCGCATCACCCCCGAGGTGCTCAAGCGCGAGATGCTCTCGGACGCGCTCATCGCCTACCAGAACCGCGAGGAGAAGCTCGGATCGGAGGCGATGCGCGAGCTCGAACGACGAGTCGTGCTGCAGGTTCTCGACCGTCGCTGGCGTGACCATCTCTACGAGATGGACTACCTCAAGGACGGCATCGGCCTGCGCGCGATGGCTCAGCGCGACCCGCTGATCGAGTACCAGCGTGAGGGCTTCCAGATGTTCCAGGCGATGATGGGCCAGATCAAGGAAGAGACCGTCGGGTACCTCTACAACCTCGAGGTCGAGGTGCGGCGCGCGGGCGAGGGCGAGCAGGCCCACGCCGAGGTCGAGGCCAAGGGTCTCGACGCGCCTCCCGAGCAGAAGCTCGAGTACTCGGCGCCGAACGACGCGGGCGAGGTCGAGGTTCGCAACGAGCGTGGCCAGGTCCAGCAGGCCGCGACGGCGAAGCTGCAGCGCGACCAGGCCCAGCGAGTCGCGCAGGGTCTGCGTCCCGAGCCCGCCGAGGCGGCGCCGGCCGCGCGCGGGGCGTTCGGGCAGCGGACGGATGCTCCGGCCGCGGGTTCGACGCCCGCCGCGCCGGTCAACCGGGCCGACCGCCGCGCCGCCTCGAAGCGCAAGTAGCACCGCTTCGAACGGTCGCGACACGCCGAGTCGCCACGAAGCACACGGCGCGTCGCGACCGTTCGCGCGTGTCCGACGCCGGGTGGACAAGGCCACGAGGTGGACGGTGGCACGCTCGGCGCGGGGATATCCTGAGCCGATGAGCACCCTCCGACCCCTCGATCAATCCTCGAAGCTGAAGAACGTCCTCTACGAGATCCGCGGCAACGCCCTCGTCGAGGCCGCCCGGCTCGAGGCCGAGGGCCAGACGGTCCTGAAGCTCAACACCGGCAACCCCGCGACGTTCGGGTTCGAGGCGCCGTACCAGATCGTCCGCGACATGATCGCGGCGATGCCCACGGCGCACGGGTACAGCGAGAGCCGAGGCATCCTGTCGGCCCGTCAGGCGGTCGTGTACCGCTACGAAGAAGAGCCCGGCTTCCCGCGCATCGACCCCGACGACGTCTTCCTCGGCAACGGCGTCTCCGAACTCATCACGATGACCATGCAGGCGCTGCTCGACGAGGGTGATGAGGTGTTGATCCCGGCCCCGGACTATCCGCTGTGGACGGCCATGACGAGCCTGTCCGGCGGCACGCCCGTGCACTATCTGTGTGACGAGAATGCCGGGTGGCAGCCTGACCTCGAAGACATCCGCTCGAAGATCACCCCCCGCACCAAGGCGATCGTGGTCATCAACCCGAACAACCCCACGGGGGCCGTCTACACGCGCGAGGTGCTCGAAGCGATCGCCGAGATCGCGCGCGAGCATTCGTTGCTGCTCCTCGCGGACGAGATCTACGACCGCATCCTCTTCGACGACGCGAAGCACATCCCGATGGCGTCGATCGCGCCGGATCTGCTGTGCCTGACGTTCAACGGCCTGTCCAAGACCTACCGGGTCGCGGGTTACCGCTCGGGATGGGTCGTCATCACGGGCCCGAAGGGGCACGCGGCCGGATTCCTCGAGGGCATCAATCTGCTCGCCTCGACGCGCCTGTGCCCGAACGTCCCCGCTCAGCACGCGGTTCAGGCCGCGCTCTCGGGGGTGCAGTCCATCGATGCGCTCATCGCGCCCTCCGGTCGGCTGCACGAGCAGCGTGATGTCGCATGGGAGGGACTCGAGTCCATTCCGGGGGTGTCGTGTGTGCGTCCGCAGGGGGCGCTGTACGCCTTCCCGCGGCTCGACCCCGAGGTGCACGAGATCCGGGACGATGCGAAATTCGTGTACGACTTCCTGGTGGCCGAGCGGGTCCTGCTCGTGCAGGGCACGGGCTTCAACTGGCCGACGCCCGACCATCTGCGGGTCGTGACGCTGCCCGAATCGCGGGTCCTCGCCGACGCGATCGAGCGTCTGGGCAACTTCCTGTCTTCGTACCGGCAGTAGTCGCTAGCACGTCGACGGGATCCGTCAAGGCCCTGTGCGGGGCGGCGATGATCGTCCTATCGTGCCGAACATGGCTATCGAATTGAATGGACCGGCGCTGCGGCAGGCGCGTTCGCTCATACGTGACGGCAAGGTGGTGCGAGACGAGCGCGACGACTGGTCGGAAGCGGCACCGACCGCCGACGACGAGAACGCGTTCATCGAGCGAGAGGGCTGGACGGCCTTCTCGCATTGGCACCTCGGAATCGACAGATCGGCGAACCCCGAGACGAAGCAGGCCTACAGCTTTCCCTACGGCGACTTCGACCGGGTCCACCGCTCGGGTGTGATCTCGGGGGAGAGTCGTGCCGGTCAATACGATCACGACGAAATCGAGCGCGAGTTGAAGAAGCTCCTCGAGCTGATCGACGCAGAGGGGTCCTGACGCGCCGACTCAGACGAGCGCCCGCGCGACCTCGGCGGGTTCGTCCTGCATCATGGGCTTCTTGACGAAGAACACGAACACGATGATCGCGACCGAGGCGATGGCCGCGACCACGAGTGCTCCGTGCGTGCCCTCTGCCACCGATTCGGGTGTCGCGGTCGTTCCGCGGCCCATGGCGTAGATCACCATGAACACCGAGGTGCCGAGGGCTCCGGCGATCTGCTGCGCCGTGCCGATGCCCGCGCTCGCGTAGGTGTAGTACTTCGGTCGCACCCCCGCCATGGCGACCGTGAACAGCGGCGAGAACAGCAGCGCCAGACCCGAGCACAGGATGAGGTAGAGCACGGCGACCGTGCCGGTCGACGCATTCGGCGTGAAGAGGATCGCCATGAGCGTCAACGCGAAGGTCGTGATGAAGGCGCCCGGGATGATGAGAGGGCGCGGGCCGATCTTGTCGTACAATCCGCCGACCAGCGGGCCGGCGAGTCCCATGAGCAGACCGCCCGGCATGACGATGAGGCCGGACTGCAGCGGGTCCGCGCCCAGGCCCTCCTGGATGTAGAAGGGCAGCAGCGTGAGCGATCCGAACAGGATCGCGTTCATCACGACCATCGTGACGAGAGCCCACGTGAAGGTGCTCGAGGTGAAGATACGCAGATCGATTAGGGCCGAATCGGTGCGCTGCAGCCGCAGCTGTCGCAGCACGAACACCGTCAGGGCGATCAGGCCGATCCCGAGCGGCACCCACGGCGGGATCCCGCCCGCGTCGCTCACCCGGTCCCCGAAACTCGCCAGGCCGTAGATGATGCCTCCGAACGCGAAGATCGACAGGATCACCGAGATCACGTCGACCGGCACCTTCGCGGTCGGGGTGATGTTGACCATGCGTCGCATACCGAGCACGAGCGAGATGATCCCGAGCGGGAGGATCGTGAGGAACAGAGCCGACCACGGAAGGAAGGTGACGATGACTCCGCCGACCAACGGGCCGAGCACCGGGGCGACCGAGATCACGACGCCGATCAGGCCCATCATGACCCCGCGCCGGGATGCCGGCACCACCGTCATGATGGTGGTCATGAGCAGGGGAGTCATGACTCCTGTGCCTGCCGCCTGAAGAATGCGCGCGAGCAGCAACACGCCGAACTGGATGCTCTCTGGCAGAAGGGTCGCGACGGCACCCACCGCGGTACCCGCGACGAAGAGCGAGATGGCTCCCAGGAAGACCTGTCGCGTCGTGAACCGCTTCATCAGGAACCCGGTCAGCGGGATCACGACCGCCATCGTGAGCATGTACGCCGTCACGAGGAACTGACCGGTAACGGGGTCTACCCCGAGGTCCTTCATGATCGTGGGGAGCGCGACGCCGACGATGGTCTCGTTGAGCATGACGACGAAGGCGCTCGCGAGCAGGAGAGCGAGGACGATGCGATTCGCGGGGGAGATCTTCTCGGGCGCGGAAGAGGCTTTCGGGAGGGCAGTCACGGTGTCATCATGGCAGGGCGGCGCTCTCGCCGGTTGCCGGTGACCGCGTCGTGCGTGTGACCGGCTACAGCAGAGCCAAGGATGTTGCACGCCAGCGCCCATCCGTGCCCTCGAGCCGCAGGGCGATCGCTCGCGTGCGGTGCGGGCCCGCGAGGACGACGACGGATTCGACCACGCCGTCCGCGGGCGACATGTGTCGGACGCGGAGGATGTCGAACACGGGGCGCGTCGCCCGCACGCCGCGCGCGTTGCGGGCGCGGGTGGCGAGGTTGCTTCGTGTCAGCAGCCTCCGGTATGCGTCTTCAGCGAACCACCGGGCGAGTTGGTCGACCTCTCGCACCCCGGCGAAGACTTCCATCACGCCGCGCGCGAGGTTCGTGATCAGTGGCTGCGGATCGGGGAGCTCCGACGACGAGGTGCGCTGCGGGGAGAAGAACTCGTCCGCGTCCGCCGAGCGTGCGCGACGTGTGACCCCGGCTTGTGCAGCCACGCGGGGACCGGACGCCGGCCCCGGGGACGCGGTGTCTCGTGCTGTGCCGGCTGGTGTGCTCATGGAGATCCCCATCTCTCGGGCGGATCGGGCTGAAATTGCAGTAGACCACAGGGAAGCCCAGCCCAGGCTGGGTATCTGCCCACTGTGGATAACTCGTGACCAATCTGAGACTTCTCACCTATGGTCCTGTTGTGCGCTGGGAGCGGCTATTCGAAGACCTCGAGGGGCAACTCGCCGCCGAGTGGGAGAGCGAACGCGCCGCCCTGGAGAGCGAGGGGGAGCGGCTTCGTCTTTCGCGCGTCCGCCTGCACGACCGTTTGGTTGCGCTCGCGGGCGCGGGGGCGCGGGAGCCGGTCGCCATAGCCCTCGCGGATCGATCCGTCCTACGCGGCACGGTCGAGGCGGTCGGCGTCGACTTCGCCGCTCTTCGCCTCGATGCGTCCGCGGGCGGTCTCGCGCTCGTGCGCGCGGCCGCCCTCGCGACGATCACGGCATCCGAGGCGGGACTCATGCGCAGCGCACGCCCCGAGGCTCAGCTCGCGAACTCGGGACTCGCGGAACGGCTGACACTCGGGTTCGTGTTGCGCGACCTCGCGCGTCGGCGCGTACCCGTCCGGATCCACGCTCTGTGGGGCGACGCGGAATTCGGCACTATCGACCGGGTGGGCGCGGACCATCTCGACTTCGCCGTGCATGACGCCGGTGCCGCACGCCGAAGAGAAGAGGTGCGGGCGTTCCGTCTCGTGCCGCTCGGCGCGATCGCCTGGCTCATGCTCGAGCGGGGCGAGTCGCCGACGCTGTTGTGAGGCGCGCCGTCCCGCTGGCGGCGTCTATTCGGGTCGCGCGGCGTTTCCCGAGCCCCACACTTCGGGGAAGCTCGCGGCCTGTGACTGCTGCCACAGGTGCATCTGCCGCGCCTCTTCGACCTGGTCGTCGATATATCCGCGCAGACTCTGTTCTTCGATACGCCATTTGGCGGGGGACCCGAGCCGGGCGCCGCGGAGGCGGCCCTCGTGGACCAGGTCCATGACTTCGTCGATGGAGATGCTCAACAGCTCAGCCACCTGCGACGGAGCCAGGTAGCGAGGGCTGGGGGAGCTCTCGGACATGACCCCATTATGGACCCCTCGAAGCCGTGCCGGACACGCTCTCCTGTGGATAACCCGCGGGGCGTGCGAGCGGGATCGGCGACGATGGTGCGGGCACGGAGCGGCCCCCCAGCCGACGCCGTCACCCGTAGCCACCCACCGCCACCATCCGACCCGATCCGACACCGGGGGAACGTCATGACAACTCTCGACAGCCCGTCGCGGCGACCCCGCGCCTTCTGGAACGACATGCGCTTCTTCGTGGGTCTGGGCCTCATCGTGGCCTCGGTGGCGGGCGTGTGGTTGACGGTGACGGCCGCGCGCCAGACGGTTCCCGTCTTCGCCGCGGCGCGCACGATCGTGCCAGGGGAGGAGGTGTCGGCCGCGGATCTGCGGGTCGTCGAAGCCTCGCTCGGGGCTGCGGCGGGCGCGTACGTGACCCCGGACGCTCTGGCGCCCGGGGCGGTCGCGACACGCACGGTCACCGAGGGAGAACTCGTCCCGGTGAGCGCGCTCGCGGACGGCGAACGCAGCCGCACGACGACGGTCGTGGTACAGACCACGACCGCGGTGCCGTCGGATGTGACCGTCGGCAGTGTCGTCGAACTCTGGGCATCACCGGCCCTCGAACAGGGCGCGTTCGGTACCCCGGCGATCCTCGTAGCGGACGCGACCGTCGCCGCGGTGAAAGAGGCCGACGGTCTGCTGGGTGCGCGGGGGTCAGCGCTCGAACTCGTCGTGCCGCGCTCCGATGTCGCGGCCGTGCTGCAGGCGGTCGCGGCATCCGCGGCCCTGTCGGTCGTTCCCGCGGCGGGCGGCGCATGATCCCCCGCATCGTGCTCGCCGTTGCCGGGCAGCGCGGCGAGAGCCTTGCCGTGGACCTCGGGCGGACGGGTGTTCGCGTCGACACCGTGGTGGACCCCCTCGTGCTCGAGGACCCCAACCTCGCCAGCGCTCTCCCGGTCCTGGAAGGGGTCGATGTGCTCGTGCTGACGGCGGATCGCCGGACCCTCGGCTCGCACCTGGTCTCGGTGTGCGATCGGCGGGGGATTCGGCTCGTGCTCCTCGCGGGCGACGCGGACGGCGAGCGGGTCGCTGCGGCGTTCGGGCTCGCCGCTTCCCTCGTCGCGCCGCGCGCAGAAGAGATCGCGGCCGTGATCCGGGGTGTGATGCAGCACGGTTCGCCGGTCGCCGATGCGAGAGCCGGCCGCGTCGTCGTGGTGTGGGGGCCCGAAGGGGCGCCGGGTCGCTCGACGGTGGCGAGCATGCTCGCATTCGAGCTGGCGCGCGGGGGAGGGGGCGCGGCGCTGGTCGATGCCGACTCGCATGCGCCGTCGCTCGCGTTGACGCTCGGGCTCGCCGACGAGGGCCCCGGGTTTCCCGCGGCGTGTCGGCAGGCAGGCATCGGGACGCTCGATGAGCGCGAACTCACCCGCATCAGCACGCCGGTCCGCGTCGAGGGCGCGGCCGTCGATGTTCTGTGCGGCATCAATCGTCGAGCTCGATGGCCAGAACTCGCCGACGATCGGGTCGCGGCCGCGCTCGGAGCGGCCCGCGGCTGGGCGCCGTACACCGTGGTGGATGTCGGTGCGCCACTGGAGCAGGACGAGGAGATCATGCACGACCTCGAGGGTCCGCGCCGCAACGCCGCCACGATCGCTTCGCTCCGCGCGGCCGACGTGATCGTGGCCGTGTGCACCGCCGATCCCGTCGGCATCGCCCGCTTCGTCCGCGGGCACGCCGAGGTGCGTGCCGTCGCGGGAGCGACGCCGGTGCTCGTCATCGCCAACCGTCTGCGGCCGGGTGGACTCGGACTCGATGCCCGGGGGCAGGTTCGTCGCACGCTGGACCGGTTCGCCGATATCCGAGATGTGTCGTTTCTCCCGGCGGATCAACGCGCGGTGGACGCCGCTGTGCTGCAGGCCCAGCCGATCGCCGCGGTGGCGCCGCGATCAGCGCTCGTGGCCGCCGTGCGTCGCTTCACGGGCGACACTCTGCTGCCCGCACTCGGACGAGTCGGCGGCGCGCCCGACGCGCAGTCCGGCTCTCGAAACGGCACGGCAGAGACGGCGCGCCCGCACCGACGATCGTCCATGTTCTCGCGAGGACGGCGGCATGGCGGTGACGGGCGGGAGAACCGGCTCACGGCATAGGCTGGATCGGTGCCGACCCTCAGTGAACTCGTCTCCGCCCAAGGCCGTTCGAGCGCCGACGACATCGAGTGGTTGCATCGCCTCGCGGGTGACGGACAGCTCCTCGCAGACCTCGCCTTCGCCGACATCGTGTTCTGGGTGCCGACGAAGGATGACTCGTTCATCGCCGTCGCCCACACGCGTCCCTCGGGTGCGGCCACCCTCTTCTACCGCGACATCGTCGGCGATCAGGTGCGTCCGCAGTGGCGGACGCAGGTTCAGGATGCGGCGCAGGGCGTCCGCATCATCGACTCGGCCTCTCCCGATTGGTTCGAAGAGACACCGACGCGCGTCCGTGCGGTCCCGATCGTGCGCGGCCCGCTCCGCGATGGCAGCGATCCCGTCGTGCTCGGCGTCCTGACGCGGCACACGAACCTGGGTGAGGCACGAACCCCCAGTCGGCAGCAGATCACCTTCAACGACTGCGCGGACGATCTGTTCGGCATGATCGCGCGCGGCGACTTCCCCGACCTGTCTGCCCCGACCGGCCCGCGCCGCGGCGCGCCCCGCGCATCCGACGGTCTCATCCGTCTGGACGTCGACGGCACGACGACCTTCGCGAGCCCCAACGCTCTCTCGGCATGGGGGCGTCTCGGCTTCGACGACGAGCTCGAGGGTGAGTCGCTCAGCGAGGTCACGACCCGCATCCTTCCCGCGAAGGAGACGATCGACGAGTCGCTCCCGCTGGTCGTGACGGGCCGAGCCCCGTGGCGTGCCGACATCGAGGCGCGCGGGGTCACGGTGTCCCTCCGTGCGATCCCTCTCCGCGAGCACGGTGAGCGCGCGGGTGCGATCATCCTGTGCCGTGACGTCACCGAACTGCGGCACCAGGAGCAGGAACTCATCACCAAGGATGCGACGATCCGTGAGATCCATCACCGCGTCAAGAACAACCTGCAGACCGTCGCATCCCTCCTGCGCATCCAGTCCCGCCGCACGCACTCCGAAGAAGCGCGCGAGGCGCTGACGCAGGCCATGCGGCGCGTATCGGCGATCGCCGTCGTGCACGACACCCTGTCGGAGGGTCTGACGCAGACGGTCGACTTCGACGAGGTCTTCGATCGCGTTCTCAAGCTCGTCGCCGAGGTCGCGGCCGGCGCGGGAACGCGCGCCCAGACGCGTTCGAGCGGGACCTTCGGCAAGTTACCGAGCGCGTACGCCACGCCGCTCGCCCTCGCGCTCACCGAACTCGTGACGAACGCCGTGGAACACGGGTTGGCGGGTCGCGAGGGCAAGGTCGAGATCGAGGCGAAGCGTTCGTCGTCGCGGCTCAAGGTCAGCGTCCGCGACACCGGCGTCGGCCTGGCCGAGGGTCAGGTCGGCCGCGGGCTGGGGACACAGATCGTCCGCACGCTGATCCAGGGAGAGCTGGGCGGCACGATCGACTGGCACACGATCATGGGCAGCGGAACAGAAGTCACGATCGACATCCCGTTGCGATGGATCGACAGGCCGAAAGCCTGAGTCGGTGAGACCGCGGGGCGGAGCCGGAGAGGCCCCGCCGGCCTATGAGGCGCGGCGGGCGCGCGCGGCGCGACGCTTGAGGGCGCGACGCTCGTCTTCCGACAGGCCGCCCCACACGCCGGAGTCCTGACCGGACTCGAGGGCGTACTGCAGACAGATTTCCGTTACGGTGCAGCGGGCGCAGACGGCCTTCGCCTTCTCGATCTGGTCGACCGCGGGCCCGGTGTTACCAACGGGGAAAAACAGTTCGGGATCGACCGTGAGGCATGCGGCCTTGTCGCGCCAGTCCATGCAGATGCTCCTTGTTGCGTGGTGGGTGTGAGCGAGTGCTCAGAGATCGGTTTCGGGTCCGGTACCCTGGTAGGTGCGAGCAGAATGCTCGCCCCACGGCGCTGTGGGAGCACATGGCTTTCACTATCGTCCCACACGGCCCCGGTACGATCAAGGGTCCACTGCGTGAATTCTGCGCAGGATGCTGAGCATCGGCCGAGCGGCCTGGTGATTCCGAACAAAAGATCAGGCGCAACGAGCGGGGCGGGGAGAGAATTGCAACCGGAACCCCCAACACCGTCGCCGATCGGCTCCGACTCCACGGCGTGCGCCGCCGCCATCCTCGTCGGGATCGAGGGGCTGGGCGTTGCCGCACTCGCGGGGTGGATGACGCTGTCGCTGATCGCGGGTGACACGGCCGAGCTCGGCACGGCGCTCGCTCTGCTGCTGATGACGGCGGTCGCGGCCGTCGGGGTCATCGCCTTCGCCATCGCGATATTCCGGGGCCACGGGTGGGGGCGCTCGGGTGCGATCGTCGTGCAGCTGCTCATCCTCGCGGTGGCGCTCGGCGCCGCGACCGGTGCGTACGCGCATCCGCTCGTCGCTCTGGCGCTCGCCGTCCCGGCGATCGTCACCCTGGTCGTCGTGATCGCCGCTGCCCGCGCCGCGGGCCGTCGCGCGGCACCGCCGGCAGAAACGTAGGCTCAGGCGTCGATGCCGACGAGCTTGCGGATGCGGGCAACGTGCCCGGTCGCCTTGACGTTGTAGAGCGCGTGCGCGACGCGTCCCTCTTCGTCCAGGATGAACGTCGAGCGGATGACGCCCTCGATCGTCTTGCCGTAGTTCTGCTTCTCGCCCCAGGCGCCATACGCATCGTGGACCGAGTGATCGGGATCGCTCAGCAGGTCGTAGGTCAGGCCGTCGCGCGCACGGAACTCGCGAAGCGTGGCCGGCTCGTCGCGTGAGATGCCGAGCACGACGTACCCCGCGGCCTGGAGCGGGGCGAGGCTGTCGCGGAAGTCGCAGGCTTCGGTCGTGCACCCGGGCGTCATGGCGCGCGGGTAGAAGAACAGCACGACGCGCTTGCCGCGGAGCGAGGCGAGCGCGACGGGGGCGCCGTCCTGGTCGGGAAGCGTGAAGTCGGGGGCGGGCGTACCGGGTTCGAGGCGTGCAGTGCTCATTCGTCCAGCGTAGGGTGCCGCTCCCGCCCCGCAACCTTCCCGAAGGTCAACAGCAGGCGTTGCAGCGAATCGAACCGCGCGGCACCGTTGGGCCCGAGGCGTCCCGCGGCCACGGCCTCGGCGATCGCGCAGTCCGGCGCATCCGGCAGATGCGTGCACCCGCGGGGGCAGTCCTTCGCGATCTCGTCGAGGTCGGTGAAGGAGCGCAGGATGTTGGCGGGGTCGACGTGACCGAGGCCGAACGAGCGGACGCCGGGGGTGTCGATGACCCATCCGCGCCCCTCCTCGCCCACGTAGCGCAGCGAGACGGTGGATGACGAGGTATGCCGACCGCGCCCGGTGACCTCGTTCACATGGCCGGTCGCGCGCCTCGCACTCGGCACGAGCGCATTGATCAGCGTCGACTTGCCCACCCCCGAGTGCCCGACGAAGACGGTCGAGTGCCCGACGAGTTGCGCACCGATGCGCTCGATGGGCACCTCGCCCTGCGCGCTCGTGAAGACCTGCACGTCGAGACCGTCGAAATGGTTCAAGAACTCGGACGGATCGGCGAGGTCGGTCTTCGTCACGACGAGCATCGGCCGCACCCCGGCGTCGAAGGCGGCCACGAGGTAGCGGTCGACCAGGCGCGTGCGCGGCTCGGGGTCGGCCGCCGCCACGACGATCAGCATCTGGTCGGCGTTGGCGACGATGATGCGCTCGACCTGGTCGGTGTCGTCGGCCGAACGCCGCAGCAGGGTCGTGCGCTCCTCGATGCCGACGATGCGGCCCAGGGTCCCCTCGTCGCCCGAGGTGTCGCCGACGACGCGAGCTCGATCGCCCGTGACGATCGGCTGCTTCCGCAACTCGCGCGCGCGGACCGCCGAGACCTCGTGTTCGTCGGGCCCGTCCTCGTGCATGAGAACCGAATACCGGCCTCGATCGACCCCGATCACACGTCCGATCTCGGCATCCGCGTGGGCGGGGCGGCGCTTGCTGCGCGGCCGGTTCGCCTTCGGATTCGGACGCATCCGGATGTCGGACTCGTCGAGCTCGTCCGCATCGGCGTCATCGGCGTCGTCGTAATCCCACCAGTTCGGATCCGAGTCGCTCACGGTCGGGCCATCTTCTACTCGGGCAGCCCGGCGGTCGCGCGCGAACCGGCCAGCATGTCGTCCCACAGCTGCTCGAACTGCGGCAGTGTCTTCGCGGTCACGCTGAGATCGTCGACCTCGATGCCGGGAACGCTCAGGCCGAGCAGAGCGCCGGTCGTCGCCATGCGGTGGTCGTGATGCGACCTCCAGAGCCCGCCGTGCAGCGGGCGAGGCACGATGCGGATGCCGTCGGGCAGCTCGCGCGCTTCGCCGCCGAGGTCGTTCAGCCCGTCGACCAGCGCGCGGATCCGGTCGGTCTCGTGCAGACGGATGTGTCCGATGCCCGTGATCGTCGAGGGCCCGTCGGCGAGCGCCGCGAGGCCGACGATCGTGGGTGCGAGCTCGCCCGCCGCCGAGAGGTCGATGTCGAAGCCGCGGAGCGGGGTCGTGCGGGTAACGGTGAAGGCGCCCCCGCGACGTGCCACGCGCGCCCCGGCGCGATGCAGCAGGTCGCCGAGGAGCGCGCCCGGCTGCGTGGAATGGGTCGGCCATCCCGTGATCGTGACCGATCCACCCGCGACCATTGCCGCCGCCAGAAACGGAGCCGCGTTGGAGAGGTCGGGCTCGATCGTGACATCCTTGGCCCGGACGGCGCCGGGAGCGACGATCCACTCGTTGGGCGCGGGGCGCTCCACGCGCACGCCGCGGTGCGCGAGCGCCTCGATCGTCATCTCGATGTGCGGCAGGCTCGGCAGGCGCTCGCCCGTGTGGATGAGGTGCAGGCCGACATCGAAACGCGGGGCCGCGAGCAACAGCCCCGAGACGAACTGGCTCGAGCGTGACGCATCCATGTGCACCTCGCCGCCGCGAACGTGGCCGTGGCCGCGCACGATGAAGGGCAGCGACCAGTGGCCACCGTCGTCGATGTCGAGGCCGATGTCGCGCAGGGCCCTGATCAGCTCGCCCATCGGGCGGTGCAGGGCCGTCTCGTGTGCCGTGAGCCGTACGTCACCGCGCGCGAACCCGGCGATCGGCGCGACGAATCGCATCACGGTGCCGGCCTGGCCGCAGTCGATCTCGCCGCCGTCCGTGAAGGGAGCCGGGGGAGTCACGACCCAGTCGTTGCCGAAGGCGCCGTCGCCAGGCACGGGTTCGATCTGCGCACCCAGGGCGCGCAGGGCCCCCACCATCCGCTCGGAGTCCTGTGAATGCAGGGGGGATTGCACGCGGCCCGGTCCATCGGCCAACGCCGCGAGGACGAGCTCGCGGCTGGTCAGCGACTTCGAGCCCGGAATCGCCAGTGTCGCATCGAGCGGCGACGCGGCGGTCGGCGCCCTCCACGGGCTGGGCCCGGCGGTGGTCTTGGCAGCCGCAGGAGATGTCTCATCGGCGCGAGGGGAATAGCCGTGCGGTGTCATCGGGTTCTACTCTATCGAGCCCCGAGAGGACACCATGATTCGGACGATGGAACGCACGCCTGCGTCGCTCGTTCTGGCGCACCTAGACTGGGACCTGATGGACGAGCAGCCTGAACCCGAGGTAGACGTCGCGCCGGCGCAGGTCGCGCGCGCGCAATTCGAGGACCAGGCGCTTCCGTTCATGGACCAGTTGTACGGCGCGGCCATGCGGATGACGCGCAACCCCGCGGATGCGGCAGACCTGGTGCAGGAGACGTTCGTCAAGGCGTTCGCCTCGTGGGCCACGTTTCACCAGGGTACGAACCTGAAGGCCTGGCTGTACCGCATCCTGACGAACACCTACATCAACACGTATCGCAAGAAGCAGCGCGAGCCGTACCAGGGCACGATCGATGACCTGGAGGACTGGCAGCTCGGGGGAGCGGAGTCGACGACCGCGTCGACCAATCGCTCTGCCGAGGCCGAAGCGATCGACCACATGCCGGCATCCGTCGTGAAAGACGCGCTGCAGGCGATCCCGGAGGACTTCCGGTTGGCGGTCTACCTCGCGGATGTCGAGGGCTTCGCCTACCAGGAGATCGCCGACATCATGAAGACACCGATCGGCACGGTCATGAGCCGCCTTCACCGTGGAAGGCGTTTGCTTCGCGACATGCTGGCCGACTACGCACAAGAGCGGGGCATCGTCTCCGCGAGCCCGGGAGCGAAGAAATGACCGATTGCGGTTGTGAGCAGGCGAGGCGCGACCTCGAGGAGTACCTGCGCGACGAGGTGTGCAAGACCCAGCATGCCGACATTCGTGAACACCTCGAGAACTGCCCGGGATGCCGCGACGAGGCGCTCGTCGCGAAGACCCTGACCGATGTTCTGGCGCGTGCCTGCCGCGAGAGCGCACCCGAGGACCTGCGCGATCAGGTGCTCCAGAAGCTGCGCACGGTTCAGGCCTCGCACCACTAGCCCGGGCCGTCGCACAGTGCGGCCACGGTCGTGTCGGGATCGGCGAGTAGCCTCGAAGGATGGCACGCACCGACGCCCGCACACTTCCGCTCGATCCGACCTCGACCGCCGTCCTGTCCGACGGCGGTCTGGCGTACCGACTCGTCGACCCGGGCGACCCCGAAGCGCTCCGCGCATACTCGACAGCCGAGGCGCGCGGCTTCCTCGGTGAGGAACCGACGGATGACGAGGCTCGGGAGTTCGGCGAGTCCATCGCCTACCGCCGCCGGATCGGCGTTTACGACGAGTCGGGGCTCGACGCTCACGTGCCCGTCGCGACCGTCAACTCGTGGGTGGGTGAGCTTTCCGTCCCCGGAGACCGCGTGACGCCGTTCTGGGCGATCAGCGGTGTGACGGTGTCGCCGACCCGGCGTCGGCGCGGTATCGCTCGGGCGATGCTCGAGGGTGAACTGCGGACGGCCCGCGATGCGGGCATGGCCGTTGCGGGTCTGACCGTGTCGGAGGCGACGATCTACGGCCGCTTCGGCTTCGCGCCCGCGGTCGAGGCGACGGACTGGGATATCGACACGCGGCGGGCCGGATGGCGCGGGGGAGAGGTCACCGGAACGTTCGAGTACGTGCGGCGCGAAGACGCGGTGGCCCTTCTCGAAGACCTTCACGAGCGCGTTCGCGTGACGCGTCCGGGCGATGTCGACGGATGGACGGGGCGCTGGCGTCAGTTCGCGATGATCGCGGGCGGCTCCAAGGAGCCGGGCCGCACCCGGGTCGTGCGCTACGCCGGCCCCGACGGGATCGTGCGCGGAGCCGTGGTCTATCGCCTGACCGAGGATCCGGCCGATATGGCGCGGCACACCCTCGATGTGACCTATCTCGTGGCCGACGGTGACGACGCGTATCGCGCGCTCTGGGGGTTCTTGCTCCGGCACGACCTGGTGTCACGCGTCCAGGCGACGCTGCGCTCGGTCGATGAGCCGCTCGCGTGGTTGCTCGCGGATCGACGCGGCGCCACGGTATCCGTACACGATCACGAGTGGCTGCGCATCCTCGACGTTCCCGCCGCGCTCGAGGCGCGCGGCTACGCTGCGCCGGGCACCCACGTCATCGCCGTTCGTGACGAACTCGGCTTCGCCGGCGGGACCTGGCGTCTCGAGGTCGATGCGGATGGTGCCGCCCGGGTTGCACCCACGGATGCGGAGCCCCGGGTGTCGATGCCGGTGTCGTCGCTCGCCGCGCTCTACCTCGGGGGAGTGCGGGCGTCGACGCTTCGCGCGGCCGGGCTGCTCGAGGGTGCCGACGATGCGGTCCGGGCGCTCGGCAGGTCCTTCTCGGGCGACACGGCGCCCACGCTCGGTATCTGGTACTGAGCGCGGGCGGCCGCGTCACGGCTCAGGTGAGCGGCGCGAGGGCCTTCTTCATCAGTTCGGCATGCTCGACCGCGTGAATCTTCGGTGAACCGGTCGCCGGTGATGCCGCGGCGGCGCGTGAGACGACGCTCATCGTCCGGCCCGTCAGGTGCTTGACGACCTCGAGCGCGATGAACGGCCACGCACCCTGGTTCTCGGGCTCGTCCTGCACCCAGACCAGCTCGGCGCCCGGGTATTCGGCGATGACGGCGTTCAGCTCGTCGATCGGCGCGGGGTAGAACTGCTCCAGGCGCACGAGGGCGACCGAGGGGTCGGGGTTCTTCTCGAGCTCGCCGCGCAAGTCCCAGTGGGTCTTGCCGGCGTGCAGCAGGACCTTCTTGACCTGTGACTTGTCGATGCCGCGGTCATCGTCGAGCACCGGTTCGAAACGGCCGCTCGTGAAGGCCTCGACCGGGCTCGTCGCGCCACGCAGACGCAGCATGGCCTTCGGGGTGAAGACGATGAGCGGACGGCGCGGGCGGGCGTAAGCCTGACGGCGCAACAGGTGGAAGTACGACGCGGGGGTCGACGGGCGCGAGACGGTCATGTTGTCCTGCGCGCACATCTGCAGGAACCGCTCGATGCGGGCCGACGAGTGGTCGGGCCCCGCACCCTCGTAGCCGTGTGGCAGCAGCAGCACGACACTCGACTGCTGGCCCCACTTCTGATCGGCTGAGGTGATGAACTCGTCGATCACCGACTGGGCGCCGTTGGCGAAGTCGCCGAACTGTCCCTCCCACAGCACGAGCGCGTCGGGGCGCTCGACCGAATAGCCGTACTCGAAGCCCATCGTGGCGTACTCGCTCAGGTACGAGTCGTAGACCCAGAAGCGTCCCTGGCGATCGCTCAGGTTCGTCAGCGGGATCCACTCCTGGCCGTTCGCCCGGTCGTGCAGCACCGAGTGGCGCTGGACGAAGGTCCCGCGGCGGGAGTCCTGACCGGCGAGGCGCACGTTCGTGCCCTCGAGCAGGAGCGATCCGAACGCGAGCAGCTCGGCGAAGCCCCAGTCGATCGTGCCGTTGCGACTCATGTCGTAGCGCTTGTCGAGCAGCTGCTGCAGCTTGGTGTGCACCGTGAAGCCCTCGGGCTTGTTCACGAAGGCGTCACCGATCAGGCGCACGACATCCGTCGCGACCCCGGTCGTCTCGATGTCACCCCAGGTCAGCTCCTCGATCTCGGCGTCCGCGTCCGTGATCACGCCGTGCGAGCCGGTCTCGGCCGCGTGCGTCTCCGCGAACGCGATCTCGAGACGGTCCTGGAAGTCGCGCTTGGCCTCTTCGTACTCTTCCTCGGTGATGTCGCCGCGTCCGACGAGGGACTCGGTGTACAACCGACGGACGGAACGCTTCGCCTCGATCAGGTTCGTCATGAGCGGCTGCGTCATCGAGGGGTCATCGCCCTCGTTGTGACCGCGTCGGCGATAGCAGACGAGGTCGATGACCACGTCGCGGTGGAACTCTTCGCGATACTCGAACGCGAGCTGAGCGACGCGCGTCACGGCCTCGGGGTCATCGCCGTTGACGTGGAAGATCGGCGCCTGGATGGTCTTGGCGACATCCGTCGCGTACACCGACGAGCGACCGTCCTGCGGGAGGGTTGTGAAGCCCACCTGGTTGTTGACGACGACGTGGATCGTGCCGCCCGTGCGGTAACCCCGCAGCTGCGACATCTGCAGCGTCTCGACGACGACGCCCTGGCCCGCGAAGGCCGCGTCGCCGTGGACGAGGATCGGCAGCCACGAGAACGTGCCGATGGCCTTGCGGTCCTGCTTGGCGCGGACGATGCCCTCGAGCACGCCGTCGACGGTCTCGAGGTGCGAGGGATTCGCCGCGAGGTAGATGGGGAGTTCGACGCCGTGGTCGTCGACGAAGGTGCCCTCGGTGCCGAGGTGGTATTTCACATCACCCGAGCCACGCTTGTTGCCGAGCGCGACGCTTCCCTCGAACTCGCGGAAGACCTGTCCGTAGGTCTTGCCCGCGATGTTGGTGAGCACGTTCAGACGGCCGCGGTGCGCCATCCCGATCGCGGCTCCGTCCAGCCCCGCGCCAGCGGCACCCTGAAGGATCTCGTCGAGAAGGGGGATCAGGGACTCGCCGCCCTCGAGGCTGAAGCGCTTCTGGCCGACGTACTTCGTCTGCAGGAAGGTCTCGAAAGCCTCGGCCTCGTTGAGCTTGCTGAGGATGCGTAGCTGCTCGTCGTGGGTCGGCTTGGTGTACTTGATCTCGACCTTCTGCTGGAACCAGCGGCGCTGGCCCGGGTCCTGGATGTGCATGTACTCCAGGCCGATCGTGCGGCAGTAGGAGTCGCGCAGCACGCCCAGGATGTCGCGCAGCTTCGCCATCCGCTTGCCACCGAAACCGCCGGTGACGAATTCGCGATCGAGGTCCCAGAACGTCAGCCCGTGCTCTTCGATCTCGAGGTCGGGGTGCGTGCGCTGCTCGTACGCCAGCGGGTCGATGTCGGCCATCAGGTGGCCGCGCACGCGGTAGGAGTTGATGAGCTCCTGCACGCGGGCCTGCTTGTCGATCCGCTCGGCGATGTCGACATTGATGTCCGCCGCCCAGTGGATGGGCGCGTACGGGATGCGGAGGGCCGCGAAGATGTCGTCGTAGAAGTGGTGCTGGCCGATCAGGCGCTCGTGCACCTTCTTGAGGAATTCGCCCGACCCGGCGCCCTGGATGACGCGGTGGTCGTAGGTGCTCGTGAGCGTGATCGTCTTGCCGATCGCGAGTTCGTTGAGCGTCTTCTCGCTCGCGCCCTG
Source organism: Microbacterium sp. BR1 (assembly GCF_002812725.1). Classification (GTDB taxonomy): domain Bacteria; phylum Actinomycetota; class Actinomycetes; order Actinomycetales; family Microbacteriaceae; genus Microbacterium. The sequence goes on from NZ_NMUN01000003.1 coordinate 234,566, forward strand.
GAACTCGGCCGGATACTCGAGTGCACCCGCGCCGACGATGCACCCCTGGCCGCGCATGAGGCGGGGCACGGAGTGCACCGTGCCGATGCCGCCCGGGTTGGTGAGCGAGATCGTGGTGCCCTGGAAGTCGGCCGCGGTCAGCTTGTTTCCTCGGGCGCGCGAGACGGTCTCTTCGTAGGCGCTGAGGTATTCGCCGAACGTCATCGACTCGGCGCGCTTGATGCTCGGGACGAGCAGGGCGCGCGTGCCATCGGGCTTGGGGATGTCGATCGCGATGCCCAGGTTGATGTGGGCGGGCGCCACGACCGAGGGCTTGCCGTCGATCTCGGCGTAGAAGACGTTCTGGCTCGGGAAGTCCTTCAGCGCCTGGATGATCGCCCAGCCGATGAGGTGCGTGAAGCTGACCTTGCCGCCGCGGGTGCGGGACATGTGGTTGTTGATCACGATGCGGTTGTCGATCATCAGCTTCGCCGGGATCGTTCGCACACTGGTGGCGGTCGGGACGGTCAGCGACTCGTCCATGTTCGCCGCGAGGGTCTTGGGCATGCCGCGGAGCGGGGTGACCGTGTCTTCCTCGAGCGGCTGCGGAGCGGCGGCGGCCTTGGGCTTTTCGGGAGCCTGCGCGGGGATCGGCGGCGGCGACGCGGGGCGCGTCGTCGTTCGTGCGACCGGCTGGGCACCGATCACGGGAATGGGTGCGGTCACCGGACGGGGCTCGGATGCCGCGGGCTTGGCGGTCTCCGCTGCGGCGGCGGCCGGAGCGGGGGCTGCAGCCGGGGTGGCGGGGGCTGGTGCCGGCGGTGCGGCCGAGGCATCCGCTGCATCGTCCACGTCGACCGGGTGGTATGCCTCGAGAGTCGGCCACCACGCCTTGTCTACCGAGTTCTTATCGACCTTGAACTGTTCGTAGAGTTCGTCGACGAGCCATTCATTGGCCCCGAACTCCCCCTCGTTCGAAGTCCCGACGCCCGTCACCTGGCTCGACACGCTGGATCGCCCTCTTTCGTCGATGAAGGTTGTCGCGCAGCGCCTCTTCGTGGCCCACGCGCACGAACATCTAGGCTATCTCAGATCCGTCGGCTCCGTCGCGGATCGTGCCGTCGTTCGGGCCATAGGGTGAGGGTGAGTGGCTAGCGTAGGGGTATGGAATTCTCGGGTGAACGGCCGATGGTGGATCTGACCTATTCGGATGTCTTCCTGGTGCCGCGGCACTCGGCCGTCACGAGCCGACTGCAGGTCGACCTCGCGCCGCACGACGGCACCCCCGCGACGATCCCGATCGTCTCGTCGAACATGAACTCGGTGACGGGGGCCCGCCTGGCCGCGACCCTCGCCCGCCGGGGTGGTCTGGGCGTGCTGCCCCAGGATCTGCCCCTGCAGGAATTGGATGCCGCGATCCGCTGGGTCAAGCGCCAGCCCGTGCTGTGGGACACGGCGCTCGTTCTGCCGCCCGAGGCGACCGTTTCGGCCGCACTGCGCATCCTGCCCGCGACGCCGGGGCACGGCATCGTCGTGGCCGAGGGCGGCGAGAACGTTTCGGCGGCTGAGGTCCGGGGCATCGTCCCCGCGTCGCGGCTCGCCACGGCGCTTCCCGACGCCCGACTCGGCGACCTCGCGCGCGGCGACACGCCCTCGCTCGAGTCGGAAGACGTGGAGGATCCGCGTGCGGCCTTCGACACGATCGTCGCGGCCGGTGTCGAGGTCGTCTGCGTCATGCGGCACGGTCGCCTGGTCGGGACCCTCAGTCGCCGCAGCGCGCTGCGCTCGACCCTGTATCGCCCCGCGGTAGACGCGGGCGGGCGTCTGGCGGTCGCCGCGGCCGTCGGCATCAACGGCGACGTCGCGGCGAAGGCGCGTGCACTGGCGGCAGCGGGTGTCGACGTGATCGTCGTCGACACGGCGCACGGGCACCAGGACGGGATGCTCGCGGCGCTCCGGACGGTCGCCGACCTCGGTCTCGACATCCCGATCGCGGCCGGCAACGTGGTCACGGCCGAGGGCGTGCACGACCTGGTGACCGCGGGAGCGTCGATCCTGAAGGTCGGTGTCGGTCCGGGCGCCATGTGCACGACGCGCATGATGACCGCGGTGGGGCGTCCGCAATTCTCGGCGGTGCTCGAGACGGCGGAGGCCGCTCGGATCATGGGCGCTCATGTCTGGGCCGACGGCGGGGTGCGCTACCCCCGCGATGTCGCGCTCGCGCTGGCGGCGGGTGCGGCATCCGTCATGATCGGCTCGTGGTTCGCCGGGACGATCGAGGCGCCGGGCGAACTGCTCACGGATGCGAGTGGTCGCGTCTTCAAGGAGTCGTGGGGGATGGCGTCGACGAAGGCCGTGCACGATCGGTTCGGACGCCTGGACCCGTACGAGCTGGCGCGCAAGGAGCTTTTCGCCGAGGGCATCTCCTCGTCGAAGATCTACCTCGATCCGCTGCGCCCGGGCCTCGAAGACCTGCTCGACATGATCACGTCGGGCGTGCGGTCCTCCTTCACCTACGCAGGCGCGGCGACGGTGGCCCAGTTCCACGAGAGGGCCCTGGTCGGTCTGCAGTCCGCGGCGGGCTACGAAGAGGGCAAGGCGCTCCCCGTCAGCTGGTGAGGGTCCGCTCGTTCTGCGAGTGCATGACCTCGGTGCGAGTGCATGGCTTGTGACCCGCGCCGACGCCGTGCAGTCGGCGCACAGTCGTGCACTCGGCGATACGGAGGCGGTCGCGGTCCTACGCACCTCGGGTAAACTCGACCCCACGATGGACGACCCCCCCAGTTGTAGACGCTCGCCCCACCGCCCGATCGAACCCGCGAGGGTCGACGCGTGACGTACGAGTTGGTCATGCTGGGAGTGGGGCTGCTGCTCATCGTGGGCACCGGGCTGTTCGTGGCCAGCGAGTTCGCCCTCGTCAATCTGGATCGCGCCGACCTCGAGGCGCGCCGCGAGCGCGGTGAGTCCCGTCTGTCGATCACGATCGGCGCGCTGAAGATCACGTCGACGCACCTGTCGAGCGCTCAGCTGGGCATCACGCTGACGACGCTTCTGACGGGGTACACGATGGAGCCGGCGCTGTCGAGCCTGCTGCGCCCGGTGCTGACCGGATGGGGATTGCCCGAGGCGCTGGTCTCGCCCATCGCCGTGATCGTCGCCATCTCGGTCGCGACGATCTTCTCGATGATCCTCGGCGAGCTCGTGCCGAAGAACTTCGCCCTGGCCCTCCCGCGCCAGACCGCCAAGCTCGTGCTGCCGTTCCAGGTGGCGTTCACGATGGTCTTCCGGCCCGCGATCGTCGTCCTGAACGGCTCGGCGAACGGCGTCCTACGCGCGATCGGCATCGAGCCCAAGGAAGAACTCTCGGGTGCCCGTACGGCAGAGGAGCTGTCTTCCCTCGTCCGCCGTTCCGCGAGCGCCGGTCTGCTCGAGCAGGACACGGCATCCCTCCTGAACCGCACGCTCCTGTTCGCTCGGCTGAGCGCCGCCGATGTGATGACACCGCGACCCAGCATGCACTGCGTCGCGCGCGACGACTCCGCGGACGACGTCATCCAGCTCGCGCGCCGCACGGGCCACAGCCGGTTCCCGGTGATGGGGGACTCCCTCGACGACATCGTCGGAGTCGTCCACCTGAAGGCCGCCGTCAGCGTCCCGCGCGAGAAGCGGCAGGATGTCCCGGCCGCTGCCCTCGCGACGGAACCCCTGCGCGTGCCCGAGACCGTGCACCTCGACGCGCTGATCGCCGAGCTGAGGGCGCGGGGCTACCAGCTCGCGATCGTCGTCGACGAGTACGGGGGCACGGCCGGTGTCGTGACGCTCGAAGACCTCGTCGAAGAGATCGTCGGCGAGGTGTCGGACGAGCACGACCGCAGCCGCGCGGGCCTCGTCCGCGGCAAGGACTCGGTCACCTTCCCCGGCAACTGGCGACCCGATGAGCTGCACGACCGCACGGGCATCCGTGTCCCCGAGGGCGAGGTCTACGACACGGTCGGGGGGTTCATCATGAGCCGCCTCGAGCGCATTCCGTCGACGGGCGACACGGTCGAGACCGATGACGGCGTGCTGCGCGTGCAGCGGATGGACGGGCGCCGCGTCGACCGCATCCGGTACACACCCCATCTCAACGCGGCCGACGGACTCGACAGCGAGCCGTCGCAGACGACGGGACCCGAACGCATCCTGCGGGGCCGTGGCGCGAAGGACGGGGGTGCGTCGTGAGCGATTGGGCCGGAATCGTCTGGCTGGTCGTCCTGCTGGCGTTCAACGCGTTCTTCGTCGGTGCCGAATTCGCCGTGATCTCGGCGCGACGATCGCAGATAGAGCCCCTCGCCGAGAGGGGTTCGCGGGCCGCCAAGACCGCGCTCTACGCGATGGAGCACGCGACGCTCATGCTCGCCACCTCGCAGCTGGGCATCACGATCTGCTCGCTGCTGATCCTGAACGTCTCGGAACCGGCGATCCACCATCTGCTCGCCGTGCCGTTCGGGCTGACGGGTCTCTCCGAGGCCGTGGTCGATGTCGTCGCCTTCATCGTCGCACTGCTGATCGTGTCGTACCTGCACGTGGTGTTCGGCGAGATGATCCCGAAGAACCTCGCGTTCTCGGTTCCCGACCGCGCCGTCCTCATCCTCGCGACGCCGCTGGTGTGGGTGTCGAAGGTCTTCCACCCCGTCATCGCGACCCTCAACTGGATCGCGAACGCTGTGCTGCGTCTGTTCCGCGTCGAACCGAAGAACGAGGCCGCCTCGACCTTCACGCTCGACGAGGTCGCGACGATCGTGAGCCAGTCGACCAGCGAGGGCGTTCTCGACGACTCGTCGGGCGCGCTCGCCGCCGCGGTCGAGTTCACCGACAAGAAGGCGCGCGACATCGCGGTGCGACTCGATCAGCTCGTGACGCTGCCCGAGTCGACGACGCCGGCGCAGATCGAGCGAGCCGTCGCGGTGCACGGGTTCTCGCGCTACGTGATCGTGGATGCCTCGGGTGAACCCGTGGGGTACGTGCACCTGAAGGACATCCTGCGCGCCGCGGATGTCCCGGACGAGCGTTTCGACAAGCCCGTGCCGGCCAAGCGCATCCATCACATGGTTCCGGTGCAGGAGACGACCGACCTGGAGGACGCGCTCGCGACCATGCGTCGCACGGGCCGCCACCTCGCGCGTGTTCGCGACGAGCGCGGCGAGACGACCGGGGTGCTGTTCCTCGAGGACATCATCGAGGAACTCGTCGGCGAGGTGCAGGACGCCACCCGACGCCGCTAGGCGTCATCCCGCCCCCGCTACACCTCCGCGTCCTGCGCCGGGCGCCTGTACTCGCTGGGGGTCATGCCCGCGTCCTAGCGGAATGAGCGCGTGAAGACGCTCGGGTCGGTGCTCCCGCAGCGTACGGCGACATCGGCGAGCAGGAGCAGGCGCGGGTCATCGAGCCGTTCGTGGATCGCACGGTCGAACCCCGCGAAGAGGACCGCATGCGTTGCTCAGGCCGAGCGCGCCGGGACCCGTGCGGCGCGCGCGTACTGCGCGGGCCAGACGTCGACGCCCTCGCCGAGCTCGCCAGCCGCGCGCAGCCCGAAGTGCGGGTCGCGCAGCCACTCGCGCGCGGCGAAGATGGCGTCGGCCTCGCCGACCTGCAGGATCTCTTCGGCCTGCGATCCCTCGGTGATCGAGCCGACCGCGCTGACGACGAGTCCCGTCTCGCGGCGGACGTGCGCGGCGAGAGGTACCTGATAGCCCGGGCCGGGTACGATCTTCTGGTGGGCGACGAGCCCGCCGCTCGAGATGTCGAACAGGTCGGCGCCCGCATCGGCAGCCCAGACCGCAACGGTCGCGGTGTCTTCGATGTTCCAGCCGCCCTCGGCGGCATCGGTTCCCGAGAAGCGCACGAACAGGGGCACGGCGTCGCCGACCTCGGCACGGATGGCCGCGACGATGCGCAGCAGCAGACGGGCGCGGTACTCGAGGCTGCCGCCGTACTCGTCGGTGCGCTGGTTGCTGAGGGGTGAGAGGAACTCGTGCAGCAGGTAGCCGTGCGCGGCGTGGATCTCGAGCACGTCGAAACCGGCCTCGACCGAGCGGCGCGCCGCGGCGACGAAGCCCTCGACGACCGCCTCGATGCCGGCCGCGTCGAGCGCCCGGGGCTGTGCGTAGCCCTCGAAGGCGATCGCGGAGGGCGCGAACGTGGTCCATCCGCCCTCTTCGAGACCGACACTGCCGTGTCCACGTCCCGCGAAGGGCCACCACGTCGAGGCCTTGCGCCCGGCGTGCGCGAGCTGGATGCCTGCCGCCGCGCCGCGGGCGTGGATCGACGCCACGATCGGGGCCCAGGCATCCCGTTGCTCGTCCGTCCAGATACCGGTGTCGCGCGGCGAGATGCGACCCTCGGGAACGACCGCGGTCGCCTCGGCGACGATCAGGCCCGCGCCGCCGGACGCGAACTGGGACAGGTGCACGTGGTGCCAGTCGTTCGGCATGCCCTCTTCGGCGCTGTACATGCACATGGGCGCGACCCACAGCCGGTTGGCGATTTCGGTCGCGCGGACGGTCATGGGCTGGAACAGCAGACTCACGGGGGCTCCTCAGGGATGATGCCTCGGCGGTAACGTGGGGGGATGCCTGACGTCTCGCCGTGGTCCGCAGCCGAGACGGCCGCACACCTGCAGAGGCCAACGGACGACGACGACAAGTATTCCCGCGGCGTGGTCGGAATGCGAACGGGCTCGGTCGCCTACCCGGGGGCGGCGATGCTCGGGGTCGAGGCCGCGTGGCGGGCGGGCGCGGGAATGGTGCGCTACATCGGACCGGATGCCGCGGCATCCCTCGTCCTCTCGCGACGCCCCGAGACGGTGCGCGCTGCGGGGCGTGTTCAGGCCTGGGTGATCGGCTCGGGGATGCCCGATGGCGCATCGGCCGACGACGTCGCTGGTGGGCCGGACACCGGTGCGATCGGCCTCGACACGATTCTGACCGGACGGGAACCCGTCGTCGTCGACGCGGGTGCGCTGGGGCTGCCCGGGGCGACGGCGCCGCGGGTCTTGACCCCTCATCGCGGCGAGCTCGCCCGGCTGCGCACCCGGCTCGCGCTGTCGCCCGAGTGGTCGGATGACGCGGCGGCCGCACGCGAGACCGCGGCGGTGACGGGGGCGACGGTCCTGCTCAAGGGCGCGCGAACCTGGGTCGCCACGCCGGGCGGATGGCTGGGACTCGTCGAGTCCGGAGCGCCCTGGCTCTCGACCGCGGGGACGGGCGACGTGCTCGCCGGCGTCGTCGGCGCGCTCGTGGCGGCACGCAGCTCCGCCGCGATCGCCGACCCCGAAATCCTCGGCCCGCTGGCCGCATCCGCGGCGTGGCTGCACGGTGCCGCCGGCCGACTCGCCTCGGGGATGGCGCCGGTGCACGCCGACGTCGAGAGTGGAGAATCCGAGAGGAGGCCCGGGTCGGGGCATCCGCTCGTCGCTCTGGACGTCGCCGCGGCGATCCCCGTGGTGTGGGGGCGACTCTCGGCGTGACTCGAACCCACGACTCGGGGCGGGAGTCAGGGCGGGACTCGGGATGAACTCGGGGCGTGGCGCGGCCAGCTCGGATCAGCCGCTTAGGATGAGCGGGTGTCGGGTGGGATGTGGCGGGCGTGGATGAAGAACCGGGCTGTTCTGTGGACCGGCTTCGCGGTGGTTCATCTGACGGTCGCCGTTCTCGGCTGGACCCTGCCGAATCAGCCGATGGGCGACGTCTACCTGGTGTACGAACCGTGGGCGGACGCCGCGCTCGACGGTCGTGAGATCGTCGGTATCACCGGCCCGTTCGTCTATCCGCAGCTCGCTCTCGTGCCGATGATCCTGGCGCGGGGCCTCGCGTGGCTCGGCGGGTACATCATCGCCTGGGCGATCCTCGTCACGGCGCTCAACGCGATCGCTTTCGCCGTCCTGGTGGGGCAGGGGCGGTCGAGAGCGCGGGTGTCGGCTGCCTGGTTCTGGCTCGCCTACGCGTTGGTGCTCGGGCCGATCGGGATGTATCGGATCGACGCCATCACGGTGCCGCTCGCGGTGCTGGGACTGCTCTGGCTCGCCGGTCGTCCCGCCGTGGCCGCCGCGTTGCTGACGGTGGCGATGTGGATGAAGGTGTGGCCGGCCGCACTGATCGCCGCCGCTGTCGTCGCCCTGCGCCGCCGCCTGACGGTGATCGCCTCGGCTGCGCTGGTGACCGCGCTGGTGCTCGGCGTGATCGTCGCCCTCGGTGGGTGGGCGCACGCCTTCGGCTTCATCGGCGAGCAGACGGGGCGTGGACTGCAGCTCGAGGCTCCCGTCAGCGCCTTCTATCTCTGGCAGGCCGTGGCGGGGGTCCCGGGATCCTTCCCCTTCTACGACGACGACGTCCTCACGTACCAGGTGACCGGTCCGAACGTCGATGTCGTCATCGCGGCGATGACGCCGCTGCTCGTGCTCGCGGTGGCGGCCGTCGTGGGGCTGGGCGCGTACAAGGCATGGCGGGGGGCGTCCTATGCGCGGCTGCTGCCGCCGCTCGCTCTCGCCCTCGTGCTCGCGTTCATCGTGTTCAACAAGGTCGGTTCGCCACAGTTTCAGGCCTGGCTCATCGCGCCCCTCGTGCTCTGGATCGTGCTGGACCGGACGCGCGCGAGCACCGCCGCCGCACTGTCGTTGGTCAGCGCCACCCTGACGCTCATCGTCTATCCGATCGTGTACGGCGGAGTGCTGAACGTCCAGCCTGTGCCGGTCGCCCTGCTCACCGCACGGAACATCCTGACCGTCGTGTTGCTCGTCGTCGCCGTCACGGCGATCGTCCGTGTACCGATCCGCCAGGCATCGACCGTCACGGTGCGAACGCGTGATGTTCGTCGATTCCTGCCCGCCCCCTGACCTCGGGAGAACCATGCTGATCGCCTTCTCTGTCGCACCCAGCGGTGCCCCCCTCCGTTCCACGGGCGACGATGCCGATGCTCTCGGCGCCGTCGATGGATCGGTGCACGACGCCGTCGCAGCCGCGGTGCGCGTGGTACGCGATTCGGGATTGCCGCATCGCACCAGCTCGATGTTCACCGAGATCGAGGGGGACTGGGACGAGGTCTTCGACGTCGTCCGACGGGCCACCGAGGCCGTGATGCCCTTCGGGTCCCGCGTGTCGCTCGTGCTGAAGGCCGACATCCGCCCGGGCTACACCGGCGAGCTCGACGGCAAGCTCGAGCGCCTCGAGAAGGCCCTGTCCGAGGCGGACGAGTAGCGGCTCTCGTCGGACGCCGCCGACCCGTTCGGCGAGATATCGGCGGTAGCGATGCGGGCTCTTGAATCGGACTCCTGCGCGGCGGATACTCGGATTGCGCGTCGGGTTCCGCCGCGCAGACGAAGGGGCACCGCCATGAGCGAAGGACACGGGTCGGGATCGGGAACCGCGGCCGACCCCTGGATGCTGAAGACGGCACCGCTGACGTCCGCGTACACGATGTACCGCGACGAGACGAGTGAACCTCCACTGCTGGTGTGTCAGGTCGGGACGACGAAGCTGACATATCTGGCACGGGCGATCGAGGACCTTCACACCGAACTGCTGCGGCGGGGCGATTGGGTCTCGCTCGGCGCAGCCGACGAGGGCAAAGAGCCCGCGACCGACACGGTCGAAGCATGGGGAAGGTGGGAAGGCAATCCCGTCGGCGGCTGGTACGGGCAGCGCAAGGGGTACCGCGGACGCTTCGGTATGTACCTGCCGCCCTTGCTCGAGAGGCTCGGACTCGTCGAGCTGGAGCACAACGCGCGGAACAACCGTGTTCGTGCTCTCGTGACGGGGTGAACCGCGCATTCGAATCGATTCGATTGCCGGAGTAGGATCGGTCGGTGACTTCCGCCGTGACTTCCGCCGCGCCTTCCCGCGCCCCGTCTCGTCGTATCGCCGCCTGGGCCCTCGTCTCGCTGGCCGTGGGAAGCTTCGGCATCGGCATGACCGAGTTCGTCATCATGGGCCTGCTGCCCGAGATCGCTCGCGACCTGCTGCCGAGCGTATGGGCGATCTCGCCGGACGACGCCATCGCGCAGGCGGGCTGGCTCATCTCGCTCTACGCGCTGGGCGTCGTCGTGGGTGCTCCCACGATCTCCGGGCTCGTCGCACGCTTTCCGCGCAACCGGGTGATCGTGGCGCTCGCCGCGGCCCTGACCCTGTTCACGGTGCTCACGGTCATCGCACCGACGTTCGAACTCGTCGCTCTGTCGAGATTCTTCGCCGGACTGCCGCACGGCGCCTTCTTCGGCATGGGTGCGCTGATCGCCGCCGACATGCTCGGACCGGGCAAGCGCGCGAAGGGTGTCGCGATCGTGCTGATGGGGCTGACGGTCGCCAATGTCGTCGGTGTGCCGGTCGGCACGTTCCTCGGACAGGCGAGCGGCTGGCGCCTGGCATTCCTGATCGTCGCGGTGATCTTCGCGGCCGGCACCGTGATGGTGTGGATCTTCGTGCCGGCGCACGAGGGCGATGACGGGCGCACGTTCCGTGCGGAGCTGGGGGTGTTCCGCGTTGGCCAGGTGTGGCTCACGTTGGCGATCGGTGCCATCGGGTTCGGTGGCTTCTTCGCGGTGTACAGCTATGTATCGCCCCTCGTGACCGAGATCTCGGGCAGTCCGGTGTGGGTCGTGCCGATCGTGCTCGTCGTGATGGGGATCGGGATGACCGTCGGCAACCTCCTCGGCGGGGTGATGGCCGACAAGAATCTGCGCGCAACGCTCATCGGGGGCCTCGCCGTGCTCTTCGTGGTGCAGGCGTCGCTCGCGGTGACCGCGTCGCACATCGTCCCGCTCACCGTCTTCGTCTTCCTCATCGGCGTCGCGTCGTCCGTCACGAGTCCCGCGATCCAGACGCGCCTGATGGATGTCGCGGGCGACAACCAGGCGATCGCCGCTGCCCTCAACCACTCGGCGCTCAACATCGGCAACAGCCTGGGTGCGGCGCTCGGCGGGGTCGTGATCGCCCTCGGATGGGGCTTCGTCATGCCGTCGTGGGTGGGTGCGACGCTCGCGGCTCTCGGCGTCGGCATCGCCGTTCTCGCATTCGCCCTCGAGGCCCGATCCGCGGCGCGGGGGGCCCGAACGCGTGTCGAGGTTGCGGTGGGAGATACAGTTCTGCGGTGAGGAAGAGAACGCCGGCCGCGGCCGCGGCAGCGGCAGCAGCACGCGGCCGGCAGGCGGCGCGGGGTCGTCAGATGCGCGCGGTGCGCCATCACCTTCAGCCCGCGCAGGCTGTCGCCCTCGGGTTCGCCGCGGCGATCGCGGTCGGAACAGCGCTCCTGATGCTGCCCATCGCCAGGGTCGGGCCGGGCGGGGCGAACTTCGTCGAGGCATTGTTCACGGCGACGAGCGCCGTGTGCGTCACGGGCCTGATCGTCGTCGACACCCCGGTCTTCTGGACCGGCTTCGGCCAGGTCGTCATCCTGGCCCTGATCCAACTCGGGGGCTTGGGGATCATGATCTTCGCGGCCCTGATCGGGGTCGTTCTGGCGCGCAGGATGTCCGTTCGGTCGCGGCTGAACACCGCGGCCGAGGCGAAGTCGCTCGGCCTGGAAGACGTCCGCGGTCTGGTCAAGCGCATCGTGCTGATCTCCGTGATCATCGAGGCCTGCACGTTCGTGCCGCTGTTCCTGCGCTTCCTCCTCGGGTACGGCTATGACCTCGGCGGCGCCGCATGGCACGCACTCTTCCACGCGATCTCGTCCTTCAACAACGCCGGCTTCGCGCTCTACAGCGACAGCCTGATGGGCTTCGCGAGCGATCCGTTCATCTGCCTGCCGATCTGTGCCGCGATCATCCTGGGCGGTCTGGGCTTTCCCGTGATCATGCAGTTGCGCCGGGAACTCCGTCGTCCGCTGCACTGGTCGATGAACACCAACCTCGTCGTGGCCGTCACGGCCGTGCTGCTCGTGGCGGGAACGGTCTACATCACCGCGATCGAATGGAGCAATCCCGCGACCCTCGGGGGACTCGATCCCTGGTCGCGTGTGCTCGCCGGATTCTTCCAGTCGGTGCAGACGAGAACGGCGGGCTTCAACTCGGTCGACGTCGGCGCGATGCACGACGAGACGTGGCTGGGCATGGACGTGCTGATGTTCATCGGCGGCGGGCCCGCGGGAACGGCCGGCGGCATCAAGGTGACGACGTTCGCCGTGCTGCTCTTCATCCTGGTGACCGAGTTGCGCGGTGAGGGTGCGGTCAACATCTTCGGCAAGCGGCTGTCGCGGGCCGTGCACCGTCAGGCGATCACGGTCGTGCTGATGGCGGTCGCGGCCGTGATCACGGGCACGGCGCTCATCATGTTCTTGAGCGGCGAGAACCTCGACAAGTCCCTGTTCGAGACGATCTCGGCCGTCGCGACGGTCGGAATGTCTACCGGCATCACCGCGGCGCTCCCCGAGAGCGCCCAAGTCGTGCTGATCATCCTGATGTTCCTCGGCCGTATCGGCCCCCTGACCCTCGGATCGGCGCTGGCACTCCGCGAGCGCCGCATCCTCTACGAACTCCCGAAAGAGAGGCCGGCAATTGGCTAAATTCCCGCACTTCGGTGCCAGCGAACGCTCGCGGCGCATCGCCGAGGCCGACTCCGTCGCCGTGATCGGGCTGGGCCGATTCGGGCGTTCGCTCGCGCTCGAACTGATGGACGCCGGTACGGAGGTGCTCGGCATCGACCTCGACGAGGACATCGTCCAGTCCCTCAATGGAGAGCTCACCCAGGTCGTCCGCGCGGATTCGACCAAGCGTGAGGTGCTGCACCAGCTGGCGATCGACGAGTTCGACCGGGTCGTCGTGTCGATCGGCGGCAACGTCTCGGCATCCATCCTGACGTGCTCCGTGCTGCTCAGCATGAACATCCCCGTGATCTGGGCGAAGGCCGTCAACGACGAGCACGGGCTGATCCTCGAGCAGCTCGGGGTGCACCAGGTGATCTACCCCGAAAAGGACATGGGGCGGCGTGTGGCGCACCTCGTACGCGGCGCGGCGCTCGACTTCATCGAGATCGCTCCGGGATACGCGATGGTCAAAGCGCCCGTGCCGACGTCGATCCAGGATGTCCCGCTCGGATCCACCGGCATCCGCAAGTCCCACGGGGTGACGATCGCCGCCTACCAGCACGACGACGTGTGGCAGAACGCCGACAACCAGACCGTTCTGCGCGCGGGCGACACGATCCTGGTGGTGGGCAAGACCCGTGCGGCGGAGAGCTTCGCGCAACTCCGCTAGCCGACCGGCGGGCTAATCCTCGAGGAGGCGCCGCAGGTGCGCGCCGACGACGTGCGTCTCGATGAGGAAGCCGTCGTGCCCGTAGTCGCTCGTGATGACCGTGGGCGAGCTGCCGTCGAGCGTGTTCGGGATGGCGCGGGCGATCCGCTCCTGCCCCTCCAGCGGGAACAGCCGGTCGCTGTCGATGCCGAGCACGAGCGTCCGCGCGGTGACCTGCGCGAGGGCCTGCTCGACGCCGCCGCGATCGCGCCCGACATCGTGCGAGTTCATCGCCTCGACGAGACGGATGTAGCTGTTCGCGTCGAAGCGGCGGGTGAACCTGTTGCCGTGGAAGTCGAGATACGACTCCACGGCGAATCGTCCGCCGTGTCCGAGGGGGCTCACGCCCGACTGCCACGAACGCTGGAACCGCTGGTTGAGCTCGGTGGGGCTGCGGTAGTTGAGCAGGGCCATCCGTCGCGCGAGGGCAAGACCGAGGTGCGGTCCATCGCCGTCGCCCGCGTCGTAGTACTCGCCGCGCTGGAACCGCGGGTCGATCGCGATCGCGTCGAGCTGAACCGAGTTCAGCGCGATCTGATCGGCGGTGTTGATCGGGGGAGCGGCGATGATCGCCGCGCGTGCGACCCGGTGCGGATGCCCCGCCGCCCACTCGAGGGCGTGCATGCCGCCCATCGAGCCGCCGACGACTCCCGCCCAGATCGCGATGCCGAGTTCGTCGGCGAGTTGCGCCTGGGCGGCGACCTGGTCGCGGATCGTGACGTAGGGGAAGCGTGAGGCCCACTCGTAGCCGTCTGGCGCGATGCTCGCGGGTCCGGTCGACCCCTGGCATCCGCCGAGCATGTTGGGTGCGACGACGAACCAGCGGTCGGTGTCGATCGCGGCGCCCGGGCCCACGATGTCGGACCACCAGCCGTCGGTCGGATGTCCCTGGCCCGCCGGTCCGCGAACGTGACTGTCGCCCGTGAGGGCGTGCAGGATCAGGACCGCGTTGTCGCGCGCGGCGTTCAACTCGCCCCACGTCTCGAACGCCAGGCGGAAGCTCGGCAGCTCGGCGCCGCCCTCGGTGCGGAAGGGCCCGAACGCGGCGAAACGCCGGTCACCGATCGGATCTCCGTCGCGCCAGGCGCCGGTCGCGGGAGGGCGACCCAGCAGCATCCGAGCATCCGCCTCCGTCACCGGCATCGCCGGATAGGTGTCCTCAGAGCTCTGCCAGTCCATCTGCCCATTCTTGCGTGCCCGGCGGGGGCCCGGCCGTCACGTTACGGTCGGACGCGTCGTCGGCGCACCTGGGGCGTCAAGAACCCGTTGGGGCGCGGTCTGCCGCGCCCCAACGAGAATTCGACGCCCCAAGTTGAGCTGGGCGGGCGCGGGAGCGAACACGGATACTCCACCCGGTCCCACGGGGATGCGCGGGCCCGTACCCCACGAGGATGCCCCGGCCGGTCCGTACGAGGATGCCCCGGCCCGTACCCACGAGGGGTCAGGGACCGGGGCATCCGTCCGATCAGGTGGTGCGAAGCGTTACGCGCGCGCGGCCTCCGAGACCTTGCGGGCCGCCGCGAGTGCCTGCTCGAGGTCGGCCTTGAGGTCGTCGATGTTCTCGATGCCGACCGACAGGCGCACGAGTCCGGGCGTGACGCCAGAGGTGAGCTGCTGCTCGGGCGTCAGCTGCGAGTGCGTCGTCGACGCCGGGTGGATGACGAGCGAACGCACGTCGCCGATGTTCGCCAGGTGGCTGAACAATTCGAGGGAGTTCACGAACTCGCGACCCGCCTCGACACCGCCCTTGAGCTCGAACGAGAGCACGGCACCGACACCCTTGGGGGCATACGTGTTCGCCGCGGTGTACCAGGGCGAGGACGGCAGACCCGAGTAGTTGACCGTCGCGACATCCTCGTGGTCTTCGAGCCACTCGGCGATCTCCTGTGCGTTCTGCACGTGACGCTCGATGCGCAGCGACAGGGTCTCGATGCCCTGGATCAGCAGCCACGCGCTCTGCGGGGCGATGGATGCGCCGAGGTCGCGCAGGAGCGTGACGCGGGCCTTGATGACGTAGGCGAGCGCGTCGCCGACCGCCGTGGTGTAGCTGGCGCCGTGGTACGACGGGTCGGGCTCGGTCAGGCCGGGGAACTTCTCGACGTTCTGCGACCACGCGAACTTGCCGCCGTCGACGATGATGCCGCCGATCGTCGTGCCGTGGCCCCCGAGGAACTTGGTGGCCGAGTGGACGACGATGTCGGCGCCGTGCTCGAGCGGGCGGATCAGGTAGGGCGTCGCGATCGTGTTGTCGACGATGAGCGGCAAGCCGTTCTCGTGCGCGACGCCCGCGACCTTCGCGATGTCGAGGATGTTGATCTTCGGGTTGCCGATCGTCTCACCGAAGAACAGCTTCGTGTTCGGGCGGACCGCGGCGCGCCACTCGTCGGCGTCGTCCTGGTTCTCGACGAACGTCGTCTCGATGCCCAGCTTGGCGAGCGTATACTTGAACAGGTTGTACGTGCCGCCGTAGATCGACGAGGACGACACGATGTGGTCCCCGGACTGCGCGATGTTGAGGACCGCGTAGGTCTCGGCGGCCTGGCCGCTCGCGACGAGGAGGGCACCGGTGCCGCCCTCGAGCGCGGCGAGGCGCTGCTCGACGACATCCTGCGTCGGGTTCATGATGCGCGTGTAGATGTTGCCGAACTCGGCCAGCGAGAAGAGGTTCGCGGCGTGGTCGGTGTTGTCGAAGACGTACGACGTCGTCTGGTAGATCGGCGTCGCGCGTGCCTTGGTGGTCGGGTCGGGCTGCGCGCCCGAGTGGACCTGCTTGGTTTCGAAGCGCCAGTTCTCCGGTGCGGACATGGTGGATACTCCTGTGGTTCGTGGGCCGCGGCGGGTGTCGCGTCTGTAGCGAGGCTACGGATCGACGGATGTCTCGACAACGGTCCGGAAATGTTACGTAACACAATCGGAGGGCCCTCGGCGTTCGATCACACGGTCGCGGCGGACTAGCGTGGATCCGTGACGAAGAGGCGTGCGGTTGTGACCGGGGCGAGTTCGGGTATCGGCAGGGCGACCGTCGTGGCCCTGCGTGAGGCGGGATGGGATGTGGTCGGTGTCGCGCGCCGAGCGGATCGTCTTGCGGAACTCGCGCACGAGACCGGTGCCGAGGTCTTCGCGGCCGATCTGACGAACCAGGCCGATGTCGATGCGCTCGCCGTCTGGCTCGAGAGCACGGGGTCGGTGAACGCCCTCGTCCAGATCGCGGGCGGGGCGCGTGGCACGCAGCGCGTGGAGGACGGCGACCCCGCCGACTGGACATGGATGTACGAGGTCAACGTGCTCGCCACGCAGCGGATGGTTGCGGCGCTCCTGCCGCTGATGCGCGCGGCGGCGGACGATGACGGCCACGCCGATGCCGTGTTCGTCACGTCGACGGCCGCGCAGGTCGCCTACCCCGGTGGTGCCGGGTACAACGCGGCCAAGGCGGCGGAGGCGATGCTCGTGCACGCCCTGCGCCTCGAACTCAACGGCGAGCCGATCCGCGTCGTCGAGGTCGCACCGGGCATGGTGCACACCCCGGAGTTCACCCTCAACAGGCTGGGCGGCGACGCCGCCGCCGCGGATCGCGTCTACGACGGCGTCGATGCGCCGCTCGTGGCCGAGGACGTCGCGGACGTCATCGTGTACGCGATGAACGCTCCCGCACACGTCAACCTCGACCTCGTGACGATGCGCCCCGTGGCGCAGTCCGCGCAGTACCTGCTGGCCCGCGGGCCCCTGCGGGTGCGCTCGGACCGCGAATGATCGGACTCCCGCCCGCGATGACCGCAGCAGCACGAACACGGCGCGAGCCGGGAAGGAACCGTCCGCATGGGTGAATACACGGGCGAGCGCGAGCACCTGACCTGGGACGGTTTCGGCGAAGCGTCGCGCGACCTCGCCCGCACGATCGTCGCCGACGGGTTCGTGCCCGAGGTCGTCGTCGCGATCGCGCGCGGAGGTCTGCTGCCCGGCGGCGCGATGGCCTACGCGCTCGGCGTGAAGAACTGCGGCGCCCTGAACGTCGAGTTCTACACGGGCATCGGCACCGTGCTGGATGCCCCCGAACTGCTGCCCCCCGAACTCGATATGGAATACCTCGGCGGTCGCCGCGTTCTGCTCGTCGACGATGTGGCCGACAGCGGACGTACCCTCGCGCTCGCCGTGCGCCTGTTGAAGGATCGCGGGGCGGACGTGCGCTCGGCGACGATCTACACGAAGCCGGGTTCGATCCAGATGCCCGACTACTCGTGGCGCGAGACGTCGTTGTGGATCGACTTCCCGTGGTCCTGGAAGGGCTCGGTCCTCGAAGAGGATGGGTTCTGAACCGATGGCTCGTTCGCTCGCGCAACTCGCCGACGACGGCCTGATCGATGCGGGCTGGGCTCGCGCCCTCGAGCCCGTCGGCCCGGACATCGCCGCTCTCGGTGAGCGCCTGCGTGCCGAGGCGGCGGCCGGTCGCGGCTATCTGCCCGCCGGGGATCGCGTATTGCGCGCGTTCCAGCGCCCCCTCGAAGACGTCAAGGTGCTGATCGTCGGACAGGACCCGTACCCGACGCCGGGGCATCCGATCGGCCTGTCTTTCGCCGTCGAGCACGCTGTTCGGCCCGTTCCGCGGAGCCTTCAGAACATCTACAAGGAGCTCGACAGCGATCTGGGCATCCCGCCAGCCCCGCACGGCGACCTGTCTGCGTGGGCCGACCAGGGGATCATGCTGCTCAACCGGGTGCTGACCGTGACCCCCGGAGCCCCCGGGTCGCACCGCGGGTGGGGGTGGGAGCGGGTCACCGAACGGGCGATCCGCACCCTCGCCGCGCGTGATCGTCCGCTCGTGGCGATCCTGTGGGGGAGGGACGCCGCGAACCTGCGGCCGCTGCTCGGAACGACGCCGATCATCGAGTCGCCGCATCCGTCGCCCCTGTCGGCATCCCGAGGATTCTTCGGGTCGAAGCCGTTCTCGCGGGCCAACGAGATGCTCGAGAAGGCCGGATCGACGGGCGTCGACTGGCGGCTTCCCGCGTAGGCTGGCGTGATGCTGGAGGAGGAATACGACAAGCAGAAGCGGCGTCCTCCTCGTCACCTGCGCAAGCTTCCCGAGCCCGAGCGTCCGTTCTCGTACGAGATCCGCCCGGCCACCGTCGCGGACATTCCCGACATTCGCGAGATCTACAACTACTACGTCACCAACTCGGTCGTGACGTTCGACGAGAAGCGGTGGACGCTGCGCCGGTGGCGCGACAAGTTCGACCATCTCGCCAAGCTCGAACTGCCGTTCCTCGTCGCGGTATCGCCGAGCGGGCAGATCCTCGGGTACGCGCTCGCGCAGCCGTGGGCCGGTAAGTCAGCGTTTCGCTACACGGTCGAGAACTCGATCTACCTCGGTCACGCGGCGGCGGGCAAGGGCCTCGGCCGGGCGCTGCTCGAGGCGCTGATCGAGGCCTGCGAAGAGAAGGGCATACGCGAGATCGTCGCCGTCATCAGCGACAGGGGCGCGGATGCCTCGATCGCGCTGCACGAGAAGCTCGGTTTCACCGAGGTCGGACGGATGGGGCGCGTCGGCTTCAAGTTCGACCGGTGGCTCGGCACGGTGTACCTGCAGAAGTCGTTGTCGCCGAAGAAGAAGCACAAGCGCGGCCTGTTCCGCCGGTGAGCCGCGGCGCTCGGGATCGATCCGAGGACCTGTCACCGCGGGCGCGCCGCTGTCCGCCCGCGGCGACTCACGCGTGGTCGCGGGCGAACGACTCGATGAAATCCGCACGCGACTCTCCCCGCGCGCCGAAGTTGTCGCGCAGGCACGCACCGAGGTCTTCGAGCGCGTCGTCGAGCACCGCGCCTGCCATGGCGAGGTCGGTATGGGGTGACGTGAGCGCCTCGTGCGCGAGCGCGACGGCGACGGGGAGCGCGCGCCCGAGCGACGTCGGGGCCTCGCCCTCGCGAAAGTAGTAGGACTCGGGGCTCTGGCTGAGGTCGACGCGGACCGCAGCGATCTGTTGGGCGACACCGTGCACCAGGGTCGCCGCGGCCGCCGCATCCATCTCGTGCAATCGCTCCGGGTATCCCGCGCGGCCGAGCATCGTGAGGGACAGTGCGGTCGTTCGCCGCCGGCCGAGAGTGGGGAAGAGCTGCAGCAGCCACGTCGCTGACGCGGTCAGGAGTGCGAATCCGATCACCGCCTGAACGGGGGTGAGGATGCGGATGATCGGCTCGGTCGGCACGACCTCGCCGAACCCGACGGTCGACAGCGAGACGAGTGAGACATACAGGGCTTCGAAGAAATCGACGTAGCGATCGGGATCGATCCCCTCGTTGTACAGGAAGCCCTCCGGAACATGCGGAAGATACACGAGGGCCCATCCGACGGCCTGCGCGGCGGCCCACGCGAGCACGACGGCGAGGGTTGCGATCGGACCGGACGCGGCCCGCGCCCGCGGGCCCAGACCCGAGGTCAGGCGCCACACCCCGGAGACGATTCCCCGGGTCATCCGTCCGCGCGCGTGCGGATGCAGCAACGTGAGGAAGATGTCCGTGAGGCCGTAGACGATGATCGCCACGCCCAGCACGGTACTGCCTACGGTCCAGATCACGAGCCCACGCTACTCGGGCGCGGCGACCGACGTGATCCGCGATCTCGGTCCATGCTCTGTGCGTTCGCGGAGGGGATCCTTGGGGCGCCCGCTTCGACAGCGGGTCCAGCTAGCCGCCCGGCTCGCTAGCCGCCCGGGTTGATCACGGGAATCGAGTCGAGGAGACGGCGGGTGTAGGCCACCTGCGGCTCGAGAAGCACGCGTTCGGTCGGTCCCTCCTCGACGATCCGGCCGTCTTTCATCACGACGACCGTGTCGCACACGTTCTGAACGACGCCGATGTCGTGCGACACGAGCAGCAGGGCCATGCCCTGCTCATCCCGCAGTTTCTTCAGCAGGGCCAGGATCTGCGCGCGCACGGTCACGTCGAGCGCGGACAGCGGCTCGTCGCCCACGAGCAGGCGCGGCCGGTGCACGATCGCCCGGGCGAGAGCGATGCGCTGCCGCTGGCCGCCCGAGAACTCGTGCGGAAACCGTTCCGCCATCTCGGGGTCGAGGCCGACGAGATCGAGCACCTCGCGAACGCGCGCACGGCGGTCGCCCTCGACGCCGAGCGCCCACAGCGGTTCGCCGACGATCCGCCCGACGCTCATGCGCGGGTCGAGCGACGAGTACGGGTCCTGGAACACGATGCCGGTGCCTCGACGCAGCCAGTGCAGGTCGCGGGCGGATGCCGAGGCATCCACTTCTCTGCCCTCGAACGACACGGTTCCGGATGTCGGGGCGTCGAGCGCGAGCAGCAGTCGCACGAGCGTCGACTTGCCCGAACCCGATTCGCCGATGATGCCGACGGACTCGCCCGAGCGCACGTCGATGTCGGCGTCCTCCAGCGCCGTCGTCACCCGGCGCGGCTCGAACAGGGTGCGCCGCGGGAGGATGTGGCGACGGGTCAGGCCCCGTCCGGCGAGGAGTGTCTCGCGGTTCATGTCGTGCCCCGTTCGCGGGCGTCGTCTCGGCCATCGTCTCGCGCGGCGGCCTCCAGCTGGTCGGCTGAGCGCCACAGCGTCGCGGTGGCGTCGCGCAGCAGGCCCCGCGTGACGGACGAGCGCGGAGCCGTCAAGAGTTCGCGGACGGGTGCGGACTCGACGACGCGTCCGTGCTCGAGCACGACGCCGTGCGTCGCGATCTGCGATAGAACGGCCAGGTCGTGGGTGATGAACACCAGAGACATCCCGTCCTCCTCGACGAGGGTGTGCAGGAGGCGCAGGATCTCTGCCTGGATCGTCACGTCGAGCGCGGTCGTCGGCTCGTCGGCGATCAGGAGCCGCGGACGACAGGCGAGGGCCATCGCTATGGCGACGCGCTGCAACTGGCCGCCCGAGAGCTGATGCGGGTAGCGCGCCAGCAACTGGACGGGGTCGGGCAGGCTGACGCGTTCGGCCTCGCCGAGTGCGCGCTGCCACGCCTCGCCCTTCGACGCGCGCTCGTGGATGCGGATCGATTCGGCGATCTGCCGTCCGACCGTGCGGATCGGGTTGAGCGCTGCGCGCGGCTCCTGGAAGACGATGCCGATGTCATCGCCGCGCAGGGTCGCGAGGTCCCGATCCGGCATCCCGATCAGCTCGCGGCCGTCCCAGATGATGCTCCCGGATGCCTCGGCTCCCTCGGGAAGCAGCCCGAGGATTGCGAGGGCGGTCAGCGACTTTCCCGACCCGGACTCGCCGATGAGCCCGAGGCGCGTGCCATCCGCAACGTCGAACGAGACCCCGTCGACGACGCGATTGCCATCGATCTCGATCACGAGATCGCGCACGACGAGGCTCACGAGACGACCTCGGGGATGTGGGTGCGCGCACGGCGGGCCGAGCCGCCCGCACCGCGCAGCGTCGGGTCCGTCGCTTCGCGGATCGCGTCGCCCAGCAGATTGAGCGCGAGCACCGTGATCGTGATCACGAGACCGGGCCAGAGCACCGAGAGCGGGTAGACGGTCAGGAATCCCTGCAGGTCGGCCAGCAGGCGACCCCACGAGGGCTCGGTCACCGAGGCCCCGAACCCGAGATACGACAGACCGGCCTCGGCGAGCACGGCCACCGCCATCGACCACGACAGCTGCACGATGAAGACGGGCGCGACGTTCGGCAGCAGGTGACGGCCGAGGTTCTGCAGGGGGGTCAGACCCGATGCCTTGCCCGCGAGCACGAAGTCGCTGCGCAGCACCCGACGCAGCTCGGGTCGCATCACGCGGGCGATGTTGACGCCGAATCCGATGCCGACCGACCACACCACGACCCAGAGCGACCCGCCCCAGACGGCCGAGATCATCATCGCGATCAGAAGGACGGGGAAGGCGATCAGGATGTCGACCAGCACGGCGATGGACTCGCGGACCCAGCGGGCCGTGAGCGCGCCGAGCGCCGCGAGCAGCACGCCGAAGACCGTGGCGACGATGCCCGCGCCGACGGCGACGAACACGGTCGTCCGGGCGCCGGCCATGATCATGCTGAGCATGTCGCGTCCCGTGTTGTCGGTGCCGAGCAGGTGCGGCCATCCGGGCGGTGCCCAGCGGTCGGTGATCTCGACGCGCTGGGGATCGAATGGCGTCCAGACGAGCGAAACCGCGGCGGCGAGGACGACGAGCCCCACGACGATCAGTCCGAATCGTCCGGTGGACTGCCGCCACAGGCGCCCGAGCGCGCTGCCTCGCCGCGGGCGAACCGATGCGGCGCGCGGCCGGGTCGCCGGGTCGTCGTCCATCACGCCGTCGCTCACTGCGCCTCCCGTTGCCTCGGGTCGAGTGCGCGGTGGACGATGTCGACGACGAAGCCGAGAACGAGGACGAACCCGGTCAGCACGAGCAACTCACCCTGCACCTTCGGCAGATCTCGCGCTCCCACGTCGTTCACGAGCATCCGTCCGATCCCGGGCAGCGCGAAGAGTTCTTCGATGATGACGGAGCCCACGATGATGCCCGCGACCTGCAGGGCGAGCACGGTGATGACCGAGAGGCCGACGCTCGGCAGCCCGTGCCGGATCAGCGCCTGCGTACGCGTGAGCCCCTTCGCGGCCGCGGTGCGGACGAAGTCCTCGCCCGCGGCCTGCATGGTGGCGCTGCGCACGAAGCGCAACAGCAGCGCACCCTCGACGATGCCGATCGTGAGGGCGGGCAGCAGGAGAGACCGGAAGGCGGCTCCCGGGTTCGCCCACCCCTCGCGGGGGAATCCCTGGGCGGGCAGCCATCCGAGCCACACCGCGAACACGACGACCAGCATCATGCCCGCCCAGACCACGGGTACGGCGGCCAGAGCCTGCGAGCCGACGTTGATCGCCGTGCCGCCCGCGCGGTTCCTGCGGATGGCCGAGAGCACGCCGAGCGGCAGGCTGAACAACAGCGCGATCACGAGCGACATCAGCCCGAGCGGCCCGGTGACCTCGGCCTTCTGCGCGAGCTCGGTGGCGACGGGTGACCCGTTGATGAGCGAGGTTCCGAGGTCGCCGCGCAGCAGTCCGCCGATCCAGTCGATGTATTGCGAGACGACGGGCTGATCGAGATCGAGCCGCTCGCGAATGGCCGCGACCTGCTCGGGCGTGCCCTGCGCACCGGCAATCAGCTGCGCGACGTCACCCGGCAGAACGCGGAGCGTCGCGAAGATGAGCACGCTGGCAACGAGCAGTCCTGCGAGCAGCAAGAGCAGCCGTGTCAGCGCGTATCGGATCAATCGGCGCTCTTACCCAGCTTCGCGACATTGAGGCGCTCGTTGACATTGGTCGACGGCATGCCCGACACGTTCGTGCCGACCGCGAGGACGGACTCGCCGTTGTACAACCAGTCCGCTGCCATGTCTTCCGAGACCAGGCGCGCGGCCTGCCGCAGCAGGTCTGCCGCCGTCTCTTCGTCGAGCGAGGCGATGGACGCCGCGTACAGACGCTGCACCTCGGGGTTGTCGTAGGTGAAGTAGTACTCGGGGTTCGCCCAGTTCTCGAAGTCGCGAGCCTCGGTGTGCAGCACGAAGCTCAGGTCGTAGTCCTGGTTGACGTAGACATCCTGCAGCCACGTCGCGAAATCGACGGAGTCGACGGTGAGCGTGATGCCGACGTCGGCCAGCTGCGAGACCAGGACCTGTGCGATCGTCGTGGGGTAGAACGAGGGGATCGTGAGCGTCAGTTCGAGGTTTTCCTGGCCGGCCTCTTCGAGCAGCTTCCGTGCCGCGTCGGGGTCGAACGATGCGACATCCGACAGGTCTTCGTAGCCGGGGTCGAGCTCGGGGATCGGGCCGTAGAGCGTCTGTCCGGCCCCGAGTGCCTCGACGATCGCGTCGTGGTCGATCGCGCGACGGATCGCCTCACGCACGCGGATGTCGTCGAGCGGCTTGGCGCGCGAGTTGAACGCGAGGGTGCCCTTGTCTGTCGAGGGGCCCGTGACGACGGCGAAGTCGCCGTTCGCCTCGATCTGCTCCTGGAAGTTGGGGTCGAAGCCCGTCAGTACGTCGACCTCGCCGGCGAGGGCGGCGTTCAGCGCCGCCGTGGTGTCGGGGATGTAGTCGAAGACCACCTCCGCGGCTGCCGCGGGCTCGCCCCAATAGCCGTCGTAGCGCGCGAGCGTGATGCTGTCGCCCTGGCGCCAGCTCGCGAGGGTGAACGGACCCGTGCCGTTCTCGGCCGTGTTCAGGTTGGTGGTGTCGCCCTCCTTGAACACGAGTCCCGCGCGACCCGTGAGCGTCCACAGAAGCGTCGAGTCGGGTGCTGCGAGGGTGAGCACGACGTTCTGGCCGTCGGCGGCGATCGACGTGATGCCGGCGAGGCGTCTCGAATCCACGAAGGCGGGGTTGTCACGCACCGCGGTCAACGAGCTGACGACATCCTGCGGCGTCAGGGGTTCGCCGTTGTGGAAGGTGACGCCCTCGCGCACGGTGAACGTGTAGGTCAGGCCGTCCTCCGAAACCGCGTACTCGCTGGCGAGCGAAGGGACGATCTCTTGCTCGGGCGTGCGGGCGATCAGGCCCTGATACACGTTGTCGACGAGCACCTGGTCGAGCGCCGCGCCGGAGGTCTCGCGGATGTTCAGGTTGCTGGGCTCGAGCACGAGGCGCACCGTCACGGTGGCGCTGGGGTCGGACTCGGCGGCCGACGTCGAGGGAGCGGGATCGGGACTTCCGGAGCAGGCGGAGAGAACGAGAGCTGCGGCCGCGAGCGTTGCGGCGACGAGTAGTGCGGGACGGCGGAACATGTGGGAGGTCCTTTCGCAGGTACCGCGGCGTCGGATTGCTGTGCGAGCGCCGCGGCTGGGAAACTTCTCGGGGTGCGTCATTGCTGCGATCACCCAGCCTAGAGCGCCCGGACGGGTGCATCCGACCCAACGGCTTTTATAACGACACATGCGCGCGGTACGTGCCCGCGGCGAGTGATCTGCTCACCTCGCCACGCGATCGCGTACGAGGTCGGCGAGCGCCAGGGGGATGGTCTCCTGCACATTGTGGCCGGCTTCCACTTCGACGACGGATGCGTGGGGCAGGCGCTGCTCGAACTCGGCGAGATTGCTCGGCGACACGTACCCGTGCGCCCCCCGAATGAGCGTCAGCGGGGCGTCGACGGCCGCGAGATCGTCCCAGCCGTGGCCGCCGAGGACGGGTTTCGGCTCGTTCGCGCCGGCTTCGGGAGCGGTGGGCGCGAGTGCGGTCGCTGCGAGGCGGGCCAGGTGATGCTTCCACTCCACACGCCCGTCCGGGCGCACGCGGGTGTTGAGGTAGACGCCGCGTTCGGTCGCCTGACGGTCGCCCCCGAGCCCGAAGGCCATGGCGCGGTCGACCAGCTCGTCGCGGGACGCGAAGTCGGTCGGGCCGGAGAAGAACTCGCGCAACTCGGCGGGACCCTCGCCGGGGTCGATGCCCGGAGTGACGTCGACGAGCACGAGTTCGCGCACGGAATCCGGATGTGCCGCCGCGACCGCGGCCGCGACGATGCCGCCGAGCGACTGACCGACCAGCACCTGCGGCGCATCCGTCCATGCCTCCAGGCCCGCCGTGACATCGGGGGCGATCGTGCGGGGACGGTAGTCGGCGTCCTCGCGCCAGGAGGAGTCGCCGTGCCCGGGCAGATCGATCGCGAGGGCGGGGATCCCGAGGGCGAGGATCGTGGTGTCCCACGTGTGCGCGTTGAGCCCGGCGCCGTGCAGGAACGTCACGCGGGGGCTTTCGGTGCCCCAGCGCAGAGCGCTCAGGCGGCGTCCGTCCTCGAGCGTGATCGCGAGGCGGCGGTGGGCGCTCTCGGGCTTGTCGATCCCCGCGGCTCGGGCTTGTTCTGCGACGAACGAGAACTCGTCGAAACTGTCACTCATCAGTGGGTGTCCTTGGTCGCTCGCGGGATCGATCGCCCCCATTCTGCCGCCGTGGGGGAGGGTGCGGCGAATTCACCGCGCCGGGGCTCGCGGGTCGGTGCGCGGCTAGAATGGGGGCATGACGCAACCGCGCGTGCACCTCTCCCGCGCGGAGCCCACGGCCTTCCGCTCACTCGACGCTTTTTCGAAGGCCGTTGGCGCCATCGCCCGCGAGAACGGCATCGACGGTCGCCTGCGCGAGCTCGTGCTCCTGCACATCTCACAGTTGAACGGATGCGCGTACTGCGCACGCATCCACGTCGCTCGCCTGATCGAGGCGGGGGCGACCGCGGACGTCGTGGCCCAGCTGCCGACATGGCAGGAGTCGGGCGTCTTCTCGGAACGCGAACGCGCGGCCCTCGAGCTCGCCGAGGCCTTCACCTTCATCCACGAGGGCGGCATCCCCGACGAGGTCTACGACCGCGTCGGAGGAATCCTGTCGGAGAAGGAGTACACCGCGATCAGCTGGCTGAGTGTCTCGATCAACGCCTTCAACCGCGTGGCGATCGCCGGTCGCTACCCCGTCCCCCCGCTCGATGTGGGCGCGCCGGCGGCTGGTAGGGCGTGAGCGATCCATCCCTCATTCCCGGAGTCCTGAACTTCCGGGACACGGGCGGGCTGCCCGCGGCGGGCGGTGTGACGCGCCACGGCGTGCTCTTCCGCTCGGGCAATCTCGCCGCCGTCGCCGACCCGGGGCGTTCCGCGCTCGGCTCGCCCGGCCTGCGGCGGGTCGTCGACCTGCGGGCGGATGACGAGGTCGAGAGGTGGCCGAGCATCGGCACCGAGTACGCGCACACCGTTCGCGTGCCGCTCTTCCACGGATCGGTCGGGTCGTTCTTCGCGCGGGACATGGACCTGGACGCGATGTATGCGCAGATGATCGACGCTTCCGCGGCGCGCGTCGTCGAGGTCGTCCGCGCCGTTGTGGAAGATCAGCCCGTGCTGGTGCACTGCACCGTCGGCAAGGATCGGACCGGCGTGACCGTCGCGCTGATCCTGTTGGCGGCGGGCGTGGACCGGGATGCCGTCGTCGCCGACTACGCGCGGACCGAGACGTTGCTGCCGGAGAAACGCAACCGCGAGGTCGTCGAGCGGATCCGCGCCGTGCATCCCGAGGCGGTCAACATCGAGCAGCTCGCGACACGCTCGCCGGCGCCGGTGATGCACAGACTTCTCGACCGGCTGGGTGAGCGATACGGGTCGCCGGTCGGGTTTCTTGAGGCGCACGGACTCGCGGATGACGAGATCGCCGAGCTGCGTCGTGTTCTGATCGCCTCGTCCTGATCGTCCTGATCGTCCTGATCGTCCTGATCGTCATGTCGATCGTTGCGCGAGGAGCGCAGAGTCGAAGCGTGCTGTCGTTTCGTCTCGCTGCGCTCGTTCAGCGGGCGAGCGGGGGCTGTTCACGGGTGCGGGTCAGAACGGGATGAGCTCGAGCGGGTCGAACTGCAGCTCGTCGTATTCGATGTCGTCGGGCTCGAGCTTGTCGGGTGTCCGCATCGCTGTCGTGGGGAT
Organism: Microbacterium sp. BR1; assembly: GCF_002812725.1. Classification (GTDB taxonomy): domain Bacteria; phylum Actinomycetota; class Actinomycetes; order Actinomycetales; family Microbacteriaceae; genus Microbacterium. The sequence continues at coordinate 262,203 of NZ_NMUN01000003.1, forward strand.
CGGGTCGTCGGGTATTTCGTGTTCGGGGTCGGGGGCGAATTCGATGGTGCTGATGGGTGTGTCGGTGTAGGTGCGTCGGGTGGGGCTGGTCCATTCGAGGACGCCGCCGGGGAGTTGTCGGACCGTCCAGGCGGTGTTGTGTTTGAGCATGTGGTGTCTCTCGCAGAGGTGGGCGAGGTTGTATTCGCAGGTCACCCCGCCGTGGGCGTGGTCGAGGGTGTGGTCGATGTCGCAGCGTTTGGCGGGCATCCGGCAGCCCGGGAACCGGCAGTGTTGGTCTCGGACGGTGAGGTGTCTGCGTTGGTCGTGGTTGGGCCGGTAGCGGTCGACGGCGAGGACTTGGCCGGAGATGGGGTGGGTGAGGATCCGGTCCCACCCGGCCGCCCCGGCGGTGAGCATGCACGCGGTTTCGGGGTAGATGGGGGAGTGTCCGACGAGGAACGCTGTTTCGTAGGGGTCGGTGATCCGTTTCTCGATCAGTGACATGACGGGCACGGTGATCTGGACGCTCGCACGGATCGCGCCGAGGTCGGTGGGCCCGCCGTCGTGCGCGGTAGGAGCGGCGGCGAGGAGTAGGTCGCCGAGGATGTCAGCACGGACCTGGTCCGTTGTGCGGACATCAGGCGTGTCCGCGGACCCATCGTCCCCGCATCCAGTCGGATCGGCGTCGGTATCCGTGTTCAGCTCAACCCGCCGCGCATCGATGACGGAGCGTGCCATTTCGCTGAGCCGATCGTGCACGCCGTGCGCGACCACGGCGGGCAGGAGCGCGCGAAGCTCGGCCATGCCATCCTCGACATCGGTCACCCACACCGCCCGGTCCTTGACCGCCCGGCGGTGGCGCTGCTCGAACGTGGTCTCGGCGTACCACTCCGCCCGCCGTTTCGCGAGCGGTATCAGCCGCGTTGCGGACTCCGCGGCCGCGATCTGCAGCACGTCCTGTTCGAACTCGCCCCGCATCCCGGGGGTTTCGATGATCGCACCCGCGGTGACGATCGCCCGGACGTGCGCGACCGAGATGACTCCGGCATCCAATGCTTCGAGTGTCCCCGCGTAGTCGCTGACGAGGGTCGCCGCGTCGCTCATCTGGCGTTGCACGGTGCGGTCGCTGACCCGCCACGCGGCACCGATCTCGGCCGCGACCGACCGGTACGGGAACCCCGCATCCGACCCGACCCGCCCGTACTGCGCTTCGTCGGTCCAGTCATCCGCAATGGTCTGCGCCTCGGCCAGCAACCGTGCTTCTTCCGCATCGAGGCGTGCCTTCGCGGCCCGCACCTCCACCAGCCTCGGCAACAACACATTCATCCGCTCGTCAGCCCGAAGTCGGGCATTCAGTGCGGTGTTGGTCATGCATCCATCATCCGACCAACCACCGACATTCCACCCCCGAAAAGCACCCCAACCGGGTCTTTACAGATGAGAAGAAGATGAGAAAAGGCGGCTCAATGACACGCCGACCGGTCGCCACCCCGATCACGCAGGTTTTTCACGGCCACAAAGGTAAGGCTCTCCTATCTCAGCGGTATAGTTGAGGAATCATGTCGATCGATTCCCTCCCCACCGCAGCGGCTCGCGCGGCGGCGCGTCGTGCGTCCCGTGCCAGCCGCGTGCAGCACCTGGTGACGGCCGACGAGACATCGCTCGCCGAGCTCGAGGCGCTCCTCGTGACGCTTCCGCTCTGCTCGACCGGCCGCATCTTCGTCGAGGTGCCGGATGCGTCTTTCGTCACCGATCTCGACGTTCCCCAGCGCATGACGCTCACGTGGCTCGACCGCTCCCGCCGCACGGGCGACCCCGGCACGGGCCGCGGCTGCGCATCCGGTGCCGCGCTGACCCGCGCCGTCACGGCCTGGGCCGACGAGATGATCTGCGACGACAGCGACGACACCCGCGTGACGCTGCTCGGCGGATTCCTCGGTACCGCCGACATCCTCGAGCACCTGACCGACCGCCGCGGCGTCTCGCCGGCGGCGATCGCCACGCCGCAGCGCTACGGCCTGCTCGCCCGCTGAACCCTCTCCGGTAGCGCGGGCGGAGCCCGACTCAGCTCGCGGTCGCCCGCACGACTCGTTGACGCGGGACGTACCGCCCGTCTTCGAGCCCGGCTTCGATCTCGAACCGGTTGCGGAGAGGATCGCGACCGGCGATCGCGTAGAGCAGCGGCATCAGCATCCCGTACTTCTGCCACTGCCGACGATGGATCGCCTCGTGCCGCAGAACGGATGCGGGGACGGGGCCGTCGCCGGTGAGGAAGCATCCGCCCGTGCACACGCCCCCGCGGGGGAACGCCCACGGCGGCAACCCGCGGAAGACCCACAGACCCTGCTTGCGTTCGATGCGCCCCGTGCTGAGCAGCCCGCCCCAGACCCACGCGACTCCCGTGGCGTAGAGGTAGCCGGTGCGGCTGATCGCGGAGTCGAGCAGGAATCCGGGGATGAAACGGTCCAGTCGCTGCCCCCGGCGCACGGCGCGATCGGCGCGCTCGCGCCATCCGGCCGGGGGAGTCGCGGGGCTCATACGAGCGCCCCGACGATGCGCAGGATCGTGCCCATGTCGTCGACGGCATCGTCGGGGGATGACGGTGAGAACTCGGTGATCGCCGCGCCCGCGAGAGGGAAGCGGGCTCGAAGCGCCTTGATGGTCGCGATCAGATCGGCGGGCTGGGCGCCGAAGGGCACCGGGAATGCGAGTCCCGTGAGAGCGGCCGGGTCGAGGACGTCGACATCGATGTGCAGGAACACCCGGCTCGCGCCGGTCTCGGCCACCGCGGCAACGACGGACGTCGGTTCGGCGAGGCTCTCGACCGGAAGCATCCGTATGCCCGCTCGCGCGATGTAGTCCTCTTCGGGCGCCGCGAGGTCACGGGTACCGACGAGGACGACCCGATCGGGGGTGATCGCGCCGCCCGGCAGGGTCATGCCCTCGACGCCCTCGCCGAGGATGGCGCGCAGCACCATGCCGTGGAACGCGCCGGACACGACCGTTTCGGGCGTGTGCAGGTCGGCGTGCGCGTCGAGCCAGACGAGCGCGATATCGCCGTCGGGATCGTCCGCCGCGACGGCCGCCACAGCCCCGACCGATACTCCGCAGTCGCCACCGATGACGATCGCGGGCTCTTCGCCGCCGACCACGGCCTGCTGTACCAGCTCACGAACGCGGCGGAGCGTCGACAGACGCCGGACGCTCGTGTCGAGGCTCTCGCCCGCCTCGGCGGGGACCTCGACGAACGTGCAGGCAGACCGTGGCAGATCACCCGCGATCGCGGTCGCTCCATCGACGAGTTGCATCGCGCGGCTCGACGACGAACCCTGCCACTGCGGGACGATCACGAAGCGCGCCATCTGCCCATCCTTCCGCAAGCGCCGCGCCGCGGCATCCGTTCCCTTGTCGGAATGACGGATGCCGCGGCGCGGGCGTGCACGGTCGCGCTGATTACGACGCGGAATCCGGCGCGTCGATCGCGGCGCGCTGCGGGCCACCGGACTTCAGCTGGGCCAGACGCAACTCGACCTCGGTCAGCTGACCCAGGTCTTCGAGGCTCTCGAACTGCGCGTCGATGCTCGACGCGGCGAGCTCGGCCTTGCCCGCGGCGAGGGCTTCTTGACGGCGGATCTTGTCTTCGAAGCGTCCGAGCTCGCTCGTCGGGTCCATGACGTCGATGGACTTGACGGCGTCATGGACGCGGTTCTGCGCCTCGGCGGTCTTCGCGCGCGCGAGCAGTTCGCTGCGCTTGGCGCGCAGCTGCTCGAGCTTCTGCTTCATGCCGTTCAGGCCGTCCTTGAGCTTGTCGACGACCTCGGTCTGCGACGCGATCTGCGGTTCGGCGGCACGCGCCTCGCCCTCGGCCGCGATCTGGCGCTGCAGCGCGATCTTGGCGAGGTTGTCGAACTTGTCGGCGTCGGTCGGGTCGCCCGCCGCGCGCAGCTGATCGGCCTTGCGGCTCGCCGCGAGCGCCTTGCCGCCCCACTCCGTGGCCGCCTGGATGTCTTCCTGGTGGTCGCGCTCGAGCAGGCGCAGGCTTCCGATCGTCTCGGCGATCGCCGTCTCGGCGTCGGCGATGTTGTTCGTGAAGTCTCGGACGAGCTGGTCGAGCATCTTCTGCGGGTCTTCGGCCTGGTCGATCATGGCGTTGACGTTCGCCCGCACGAGGGTCGAGATGCGGCCGAAAATGGACTGCTTGGCCATTACGGTTTCCTTCCTTTTTGGCTGTTCACGTGGTCTGTGGCTGTTGTGGTCCGGATGACGGATGCGCCGGCTCGTCGCGGTGCGGTGGCCCCGTCGGCCGCGGTCAGAATCGGCCTCCGCCGCGGCGCCCGCGGGTGCCGCCGCCCCCGAAACTCGCGGGACGTGCGCGGCCGCCCCCGAAGCTCCCGCCGCGTGACCCGCCGCGGGAGCCACCGCCTCCGAAGCCGCCCAGCCCGCCGAGGCCGCCGAAGCCGCCGGACGAGCGCGAGCCGCCGCCGAGCAGGGAGTTGAGCACGACGCCGCCGAGCACGGCCCCGAGCATCCCGGCCCCGCCGTTGGAACCTGATCCGCTGCCTCCGAAGCCGCCGCCGTCGAAAGAGCCGACGTCGCGCTGGGCGACCGATGTGGCCTCGGCGGCGAGTTGTGCCGCGCGCCCTGCCTGCGCGAGGGCACTCGCGGGATCTGTGCCCTGCAACTGCTGCGCCGCGGCGAGTGAGGCGCGGGCCTCGGCCAGGCGCGTGCGGGCGGTCGCGCCCACGGCGCCGCGGCGCGAGGTGATGTAGTCGTCGGCGGCCGAGATCTGGGCCTGAGCCTGCAGCATCGCCTGCGAGAGCTGCTGTCGAGCGCGATCGTCGCGGGCCTGCGCGTCGCGCACACCCGCGATCACCGCGTCGATCTGTTCGTTCGCCGCACGCAGGGCCTCGAGAGCGGCGAGCGGACGGCTGGGCGGAACGAGCAACTTCCGGGCTTCGTCGACGCTTCGCCGCGTCGCGAGCGCTGCCGCTGCGACACGTCCATCGGGATCGGGCAGCGATGCGGCGGTCGCGAGGTCGGTTTCGAGCTCACTCACCAGCGCGGCCGCCTGACGTTCGCCCTCGGCGAGGTTCGCCGCCAGGTCGTCGATGGCCTTCTCGAGCAGGCGCGCCTGGTCGACGGCATCCTCGGCGGCGCGGATGCCGATGGCCGCTTCGCCGCCCCTGCCCGCGCCGACATCGCGCTGCGCCTCGGCGAGCTGGTCGGTCGCGAACTCCAGGCGCGCACGAGCCTGGTCGGGGTTGTCGGAGACCGTCGCGAAGGCTTCGGGGGCATACCGGGCGCCGAGCGCGGCCAGCGCGGCGTCCGCGGCCTCGATCGAGGCCGCCGCCTTCACCCGTTCGTCCTCGACGCGAACGAGGGCCTCGGGGGCGTTCTGCTCGAGCTTGCGCAGCTCGTCGAAATCGGCGGCTTTGGCGTCGAGGTCGGCGTTCGCCGCCGCGCAGAGTTCGAGGATGCGCGTGTACGCGGCTCGGGCCGAGGCATCCGTGTCGGGCGTTTCGTCGTCGAGGGATTGCTGCAGCGAAAACGCCTCGGTGAGCGCCGCACGGGCGCGCTCCAGGGCGTCCGAGAATGCGGCCGTGGCCTCGTCGCCGAACTGGGCCTTGGCGAAGCCGAGTTCTTGTGCGCTCGTGGTGATCGCGTCATCGGTCGCGACGAGGGCGGCGGATGCCTGGCGCTCGAGCTCTTCGGTCGGCATGGCAGGGGCTTCGATGGCGCTGGGGGAGGGGTGCCGGCGTTTGCGCAGCAGAACCCAGCCGACCAGCACGAACCCGGCGAGGACGACGGCTCCGACCGCGAGGAGGGGAAGGAGGCCGCTCGAGCCGTTCGAGGACGAGGAGCCGCCGTCATCCGTGCCCGTTCCGGTCGCCTCGGCGAGTCCCTCAGCCGTCGCGTCGATCGCTCCGGCCCAGTTGCCTGCTGCGAGGGCGGGCTGGATGTCGTTCTGCTCGATCGAGCCCAGCTGCTCGTCTGTCACGGGTCCCGCGCTGTCACCGGAGAGGTAGAACTGCCGCGACTCCGTGGCGACCGCGAGCAGATACTGGGTGGGGCCGAGCCCGTTGTCGAGCGCGGTCTGATTCGCCCAGTCCGCGGACGAGGCCGGATCGGTGAACTCGTCGACGAAGACGACCCAGAGATCGAGTCCGGACTCCTCGCGGAACCGCTGCAGGCGCTCCTCGGCGTCGGCCGCGGCGGGCGGTGCGAGCACGCCCGCGTCGTCCAGGATGTAGCCGGAACCGAGCGTCACCGGCGGCGTGGCGATCGCGGCGCCCGCGGGGCCCAGGAGGAGCGCCATCACGGCGAGGACGAGAGCAGCCGCGCGCGCGTTCAGAGACCAACGCGCGTGCATCGCGACCCCCTTCGCGGGCCGAGGAAAAGCCCACTCCACGAGTCTATGCGGCGCCCGGCATGCCCGATAGCGGCGTCCGCGCCCTCGCGGGGCGATCGGGGTGACACCCGGCGAGGCGCGCGATCCGGATCCGATGCCGGGGTAGCGTTTCGCGCCGGGCGCACTGTCTGCGGCATGCGCCGACGCCGGCTCGGATGCTTCGGATCGACCCCAGGAGGGCGACATGGACGACAGGTACGGAACGGACGTGCTCGCCGCGGGATGGCGCGACAAGAACGCGCGTCGCGTGCCCCGCGTCGCCGCCGAGCACGACCTGGTCGTCGAGGTCGCGTCGGACGGATGGTGCGGCGCGGTCACCGGCGTGAAGTCCGGCCACGTCGAGCTCGAAGACCGCCACGGGCGTCGTCGCCTGTTTCCGCTCGGCCCCGGATTCATGGTGGATGGTCAGCTTGTCGAGCTGGGACCGCCGGCCCCCGCGACTCCTGCGGTCCGGCCGCCCGCCGCCCGCACGGCGTCGGGCTCGTTCGCGGTCGCCGATGCGCGCGCACGCGTCGCGCTGCCGAGCCGGATCCTCGTCGAGGGCCGGCACGATGCCGAGCTCGTCGAGAAGGTGTGGGGCGACGACCTGCGCATCGAGGGCGTCGTCGTCGAGTACCTCGAGGGCGTCGACCTGCTCGACGCGATGCTCACGGCCGAGCCGCCGTCCGCGAAGCGCCGCTACGGCGTTCTTGTCGACCACCTCGTGCCGGGTTCGAAGGAGGCGCGCATCGCCGACGCCGTGGCGCGCGGACCGCACGGGGCGCACACGCTGATCGTGGGACATCCGTTCGTCGACGTCTGGCAGTGCGTCACGCCGCAGGCCCTCGGCATCCGGGCGTGGCCCGAGGTCCCGCGTGGGATCGACTGGAAGACGGGCGTCTGCCGGGGACTCGGATGGCCCGCCGAAACCCCCGCAGACCTGGCTCGCGCCTGGCGGCGGGTGCTCGGCGCCGTGACGTCGTATCGCGACCTCGAGCCCGCGCTGCTCGGCCGCGTCGAAGAGCTCATCGACTTCGTCACCTCCTGACGCCCGCCCGCCCGTCCGGCCTCGCCCGTCGTCCGGGCGCTCCGGTTCGCTTCGCTTCGCTCCGCGTCGGCCCGGCCCCGGTGCCCTCGAGGCCCCGAAGCACCCCATCTGTGCCGAAAAACCCCAGACTGGGGGTGTTTCGCCGCAGAACGGGTGTTTCGGCGGGGTGGGCGGCGTGCGCGGGGCGACGGCGGGGAACGGATGCTGCGGCTCGGTAGCCTGGGGAGTGTGACCGAGCCCGACGCACCCACCTTCCGCGACAAGCCGGTCTCGTTCGTCCGGCGGGGTGGCCGCATGTCCGACGGACAGGAGCGCGCCTGGGTCGAGCTCGCCCCCGCGTACCTGATCGACGTGGCGCGGGGTGTCGCCGAGACATCCGTCCATCCCGACGCCCGGTTCGACCCGGCCGAGGTCTACGGACGCACCGCGCCGCTGATCGTCGAGGTCGGCTCGGGGCAGGGTCACGCCATCATCGCCGCGGCCCTCGCCCGGCCCGATGCCGACTTCCTCGCCGTCGAGGTCTTTCGCGCGGGACTCGCCCGCACGATGCTCGACGCCGAGCGCGAGGGCGCGCGCAACATCCGTGTGATCGAAGCGAACGCCCCCGAGGTGCTGACGACGTTCGTGCCCGAGGCATCCGTTTCCGAACTCTGGGTGTTCTTCCCCGACCCGTGGCACAAGAACAAGCACACCAAGCGCCGCCTCGTGACCGAGGAGTTCGCCGAAGCGGCGGCGCGCGCGATCACCGCGGGCGGCATGCTGCGCATGGCGACCGACTGGGAGGACTACGCGCGGGGGATGCGCGTGGCGTTGGATGCTTCGCCGCACTTCGAGCGCGCCTTCGAGGGCGACTGGGCCGAGCGGTTCGAGGGCCGGGTGATGACGGCGTTCGAGCGCAAGGGGATCCGTGCGGGCCGAGACATCCGGGACCTCGCGTACCGACGCGTCGGCTGAGCTTGCCGGGCGGGATAGTGCACCGTCTGAAAGACTGAGGCGGATGCCCGCGCTCACCGATACGAACGCCCCCGTCCGTCCGACCGTCTGGATCGGGCTGCTGCCGGCGCTCGTTGTGTGCCTCGCGGCTCCCGCGTTCTTCGTGCTGCGGATCACCTGGCTCGGCTGGGCGCTGCTGGCGCTCGGGATGCTGCTGGCCTGGCTGCTGCGCGGTCAGCTGGATGGTCGGGGTTCCGCTGAGGCATCCGATGCCCCTGCGGACCCGCACGCCGCTGGTGCCGTCGCGCGCCGGCCGAGTCTCGTCCGCGACCTGTCGCTGATCGCGATCGGCATGCTGATCGTCAGCGTTATCCCGCTGAAGGCCGAACTCGACAACTGGGCCATGGTGCGTTTCACTCTCGCGCTGGGCGGCGCGGTGCTCGTGCCGTACCTGATCTCGCGCTATGTCTACCGGGACTACGCCATCCGCTTCCCCTGGCGCGGGGGCGGTAGATGGACGACGTTCCAGTGGACGTGGCTCGTCGTCGTCCTGGCGCTCGGATGGCTCATCCTGCCCTTCTACTTCATCACCTCGGGCGTCTACACGAACTGGCCGGTCGTGAACACGCCGGAGCTGATCGCGCGGCTGTTCGTGGGCGTCGGCGCGGTCGGCATCTGGGACGAGCTCTTCTTCATCTGCACGGTCTTCGTGCTGCTGCGCCGCCACTTTCCGATGGCGGTCGCGAACGTGCTGCAGGCGATCGTGTTCGTGTCGTTCCTGTGGGAGCTCGGCTACCAGGCGTGGGGGCCGTTGCTGACGATCCCGTTCGCGGTGCTGCAGGGCTTCATCTTCCTGAAGACGCGGTCGCTGGCGTACGTCGTGACGGTGCACCTGCTGTTCGACGCGGTCGTCTTCCTCGTGCTCGTGCACGCGCACAACCCGGGGATGCTCGACGGACTCTTCCTCGTCTGAGCGGCCGGGTGGTACTCATGACGGGGTGGGATGTGAGAGCGAGCGCTCTGAGCGCCGACGGATGCCCCGCAGCATCCTCTCGGTCATGACGAAACTGACCATCTCGACCGGCTCGACCAGTGCCCCGGCCCAGCGTCTGAGGTACGCATACCGCTCGCGAACGATGAGCCGTGTCGAACCATCCGCTCGGGGACGCAGGACGAAGGCCCATGTGAAGTCGTACGGAGCTCCTTCGCCGGTACCGTCGGGGCCGACAGCGCCGCGCAGCACGAGATCGCTCTCCTCATGGATGGACGCGACCGATAGGGCGACGCCCGGAGCCAGATTCACGGCATCGCCGACCGAGCGGATCTGGAACGCGGGGACGACGGTGTCGGCGCTGTGGATCTCGACACCGACGAGGTTCTCGAGCCAGTCGTAGGTGTAGAACCCGCCGCGATTCTGCCCCAGCTGCGCGAGCCATGGCCATACCGCGGACGGCGGCGCACCGATCGAGATGGCGCGCGTCGCGACGAGATCCGGACGGGGCAGCAGATCATCCCCGGCCAGCTTCGCGAGAAGCTCCTCGTCCGTCGCGCCCCATCGCAGTGAGGCCCGTCGCACGGCCAGGATCACAGCGGCCGCTGCCGCGGAGAACACCGCCGCACCCGTCAATCCCCGTATCCAGCCCATGCGGGCAGTATTCCACCAATGGCAGCCCGTGGCAGCGGAATCCGCCGTGCAAAACCAGGGCAGGAATCGAGGAACGCCCGAGGCTCATCGCGCCTTCCCGACGACCGTCGCGAAGGCGATCGCGCACGGAACGAGCGCGGACCTCGCTGACAGGCGCTGTCAGCGCGAGTTCGAGCTGTTCCGCGTCGAAGGCAGCAGCCATCACCGCGAGCTGCTGTTCGGGAATCGCCAGCTCTCGGGCAACCTGTGTCCACTTCTCCACCTCTGCCTCTGCGCCGAAACGACGAGCGGGTCAGGTGGGTTCAGGGGCGGCTTTCTCGCCTTTCGCGGACCTGTTCGACCATGATCTCGACGATGTCGCGGGGGCGCTGCATCAGGCGAAACGCGCCACGAATGCTGTCACGCTGTTGTCACGAGAAAGGGACCGCGAGGTCGAAATGACCCGCGATCCCTTGCCCCGGTCTGTGCCCCCGACTGGAATCGAACCAGCGACCTTTGGTACCGGAAACCAACGCTCTATCCCCTGAGCTACGGAGGCGTACCGATCGAGGTTATCACCCGGCGACGGGCTCCCTCGTGCCTCTCGGCGTGACCCGATCCTCAGCCGTCTGTCGGGGCGGGGGTCTCGGCGACGGCCTCGACCACAGCCATCCGCTCGGCGAGCGCCTGCGCCAATCGCTCCGCGAGATACGCGTGACCGGCGGTGGACGGATGATTCCTGCCGACGCCCGTATCGATGACGTCGAAATAGTTCGACGCGACGATCCACGTGTCGTCGATGGGGGAGATGTACCACCAGCCGCGTTCGGCGGCCAAGCGTGAGAGTTCCGAGTCGATGAGGGCGGTGCCGCTCTCGACCGGAAGGACGTGAGGGGCCGGCCCCAGTACGACGATCGAGGCATCCGGATACGTTGCGGAAAGCGCGTCCCAGGCCGCGTTCACGGCGCCGGCGTAGTCGTTCTTGGCGACGAGCAGCCGATCGTTGATCGACCCCTGCACGATGATCACGTCGGGATCCAACGCGGAATCGAGTGCCGCGATGCGCTCGCCGAAGGAGGGGCCGTCGATGCCCGGCCTCAGGTATCCGCTACCGCGCACACCGTCGACGACGGTCGTCCACCCGGTCACGCGGCCGAGCTCATACGCGTAGCCGAGAGTCGGGTCGCTCGCCGCGGAACCGTATGTCCACGAGTCGCCGAACACGAGCACCGTCGCGTCGGACGGAATGGTCAGGGCGGCCGGGGCCGAGGCATCCGTCCCGGCGTTCGCGAGTCCCGCGCCGCCCGCGACTTCGGCGGCGGGTGTGGGGCGTTGCCACGGCTGCCAGGCGCCGATGACGGCGGCCGCGAGGACGCCCGCGGCGAGGGCCCAGAGCACGCCGACGCGCACGCGCGGACGGCGGGGAGCTTCAGGCATGCATAGAGGGTAAGTCACGGAATCATGTGCGGATGCCAGGACCGTCGTCTGCTGTGGGATGAGCATCGTTTCGGCCGCGTGCGAGGGTGTCACGCGAGCGTGCAAGGATGTCTCGGTGCAGCGCATCGTCACCGCAGAACTCGACCTCGATCTGGCCGGCACCGCCGACCTGATCTTCTCGCTGACGACCGCGCGCCAGGTGCCGCTCGCGAGCGAGATCCTGACGTTCACGCGCGACGATCTGGTGTACACACCGACCGAGATCATCGACCAGGACGGCACCCGTCTGCACCGTCTGACGGGCGAGCCGGGGCCCCTGCGCGTGCGGTACGAGGCGATCGTCGAGGGGCAGACGGGGCCCGCGCGGACGAGCGAGCTCGACAGCATCATCTACCTGCGTCCGAGTCGCTACTGCCAGTCCGACGAGGTGTTCTCGCAGGCGCGCCACCAGTTCGCGGGGCTCGCGGGCGCCGAGCTGATCGCCGCGGTCACGCGCTTCGTCGAGCAATCGGTGACCTACACCCCGGGGCTGAGTCTCGGAACCGACAGCGCCGTCACGACGCTCATGACCGGGCAGGGCGTGTGCCGCGACTACGCCCACGTCGTCATCGCGCTGCTGCGGGCGATGGATGTGCCCGCCCGATACGCCGCCTGCTATGCCCCGGGACTGACCCCGATGGACTTCCACGCCGTCGCCGAGGCGTACCTCGACGGCGCCTGGTACGTCATCGACGCGACACGCCTGGCCGACCGGCGCTCGCTCGTGCGCATCGCGACGGGGCGCGACGCGGCCGACTGTGCGTTCCTCAGCTTCCACGGCGCGCAGGTCGGGCTCGACCGCCTGCACGTCGACGCATGGGTGGTACCGGATGTCGCGGGCCCGGCGAACGCGGATGACCCGTCCGCAGACCCGTTCGCCCAGGCATCCGTCCCCGACGACTACCTCGAGCTCGTGCAGCTGGGCTGACCCGGCGCTCGCGACCCACCTCCGCGAACGGTCGCGACACGCCGTTCCAGAGTCGTGTGGAACGGCGTGTCGCGACCGTTCGGATCCGGTGCTCGCTTCGACAGGCTCCGCGACCGCGGGCCCCACACGGACGCCGAACTAGACTGGGCCAGCTATGAACCCCGAGGATCTCTCCGCCGCCCTGCTCGCCGTCGTCCGCCCGCTCGCCGAGGCGCGACGCCCGGGTTCGACCGACGGACTCACCGCGGCTGACCTGCCGGTCGAGCGTCCGAAGAACCGCGACCACGGCGACTGGGCCTCGAACGCCGCCCTGAAGCTCGCGAAGCTCGTCGGGGCGAACCCGCGCGAGCTCGCGAACGAGATCGCCGAGGCGCTTGCGCAGGCCGAGGGCATCGAGAGCGTGGATGTCGCGGGCCCGGGATTCATCAACATCACCCTCGATGCCGCCACGGCCGGGTCGCTCGCCCGCACGATCGTCGAGGCCGGTGCCGCCTACGGCACGAACGAGTCCCAGCGCGGCAACACGATCAACCTCGAGTTCGTCAGCGCCAACCCCACGGGTCCCATGCACATCGGGCACACCCGCTGGGCGGCGCTCGGCGACGCCATGGGACGCGTGCTCGCGGCCAGCGGCGCCACGATCGTGCGCGAGTTCTACATCAACGACGCCGGCGTCCAGATGGACAGGTTCGGTCGATCCGTCCTCGCCGCGGCGAAGGGTGAGCCCACGCCCGAGGACGGCTACCCGGGCTCGTACGTCGAAGATCTCGCCCGGCGCGTGCTCGCGGTCGAGCCCGGACTGCTCGATCTTCCCGCCGACGAGCAGCTCGCCGTCGCCCGCGAGCGCGCCTACGCGCTCCAGCTCGGCGACCTGCAGAGCTCGCTCGTCAAGTTCAACGTGCACTTCGACGTGTGGTTCAGCGAGCGGACCCTGCACGCCAAGCCGGCGGATGGCGGACCCAGCCTCGTCGACGAGGCCGTCGATCGACTACGGGCGCAGGGTCACGTCTTCGATGCGGACGGTGCGGTGTGGGTGCGCACGACCGACTTCGGCGACGACAAGGATCGGGTCATCCGCAAGTCCGACGGCGAGTACACCTACTTCGCCGCCGACGCCGCGTACTACCTCAACAAGGGCGACCGCGGCTACGCGCACAAGATCTACCTGCTCGGCGCCGACCACCACGGCTACGTGCACCGGCTGAAGGCGCTCGCGGGCGCGGCGGGCGATGACCCCGACAGGGACATCGAGGTGCTGATCGGCCAGCTCGTGTCGATCAACGGCGCACGCCTCAGCAAGCGCGCCGGCAATATCATCGAGCTCGACGACCTGCGCGACTGGCTCGGAACGGATGCGTTGCGCTACTCGTTGGCGCGGTATCCGGCCGACTCGCCCCTGACGCTCGACCCCGAGATCTTGCGCAAGCGCACGAACGACAACCCGGTCTTCTACGTGCAGTACGCCCACGCGCGCACGCACAACGTGGCGCGCAACGCCCTGGACTCGGGTGTCGACCGCAGCGACTTCGCGCCCGAGCTGCTGACGCATGAGACCGAGTCGGCCCTGCTCGGGGCTCTGCAGGAGTTCCCGCGCATCGTCGGGTTCGCGGCCGAGGTGCGCGAGCCGCATCGCGTCGCCCGGTACCTCGAGGAGCTCGCGGGCCTCTACCACCGCTGGTACGACAACTGCCGGGTCATTCCGCTCGGCGACGCCCCGATCGAACCCGTCCACCGCACCCGCCTGTGGCTGAACGATGCTACCGGGCAGGTCCTGCGCAACGGCCTCGACCTGCTCGGCGTCTCGGCGCCCGAACGGATGTAGCGATGACCACGCCGCCGGACGTGCCGCCAACCCTGTACTGGGACGACGCGCCCCCGCCCCGGCGGAAGCGCCGGTTGTGGCCCTGGATCGTCTCGCTCGGCGTGGTGCTCGTCCTGTTCGGCGGTGCGGCGTTCGCGGGCGAGTGGCTGGCGCGGGATCTGGTCGAGCGCGGTGTACGCAGCGCCCTCGCGAGCGAGCTCGGCGTGCCGGCAGACCAGGCCGAGGTGCAGGTCGGGGGGCTCGTCATCCCGCAGCTGATCTCGGGTCGATTCGACGAGGTGCGCATAGAAGCTCAGGATGTCTCGCTCCAGGGCTTCACGGGCGACGTCGAGGTGACCGCGCGCGGCGTGCCTCTCACGGCGGACGGGCCGCTCGATTCGGCCGAGGCATCCGTCTCTCTCGACCAGGAGCAGCTGCGCACGCTGCTCTCCGGGGTCGAGGGGTTTCCGGCGGAGTCCCTCGGGCTGTCGGGCACGGACGTGACCATGACGGTCCAGCTCAACGTGTTCGGCGTCGCGGTTCCGATCGGTGTGGGGCTGACCCCGTCGGCGGCGGGTGGGGCACTGGTCCTCACGCCCGCATCGTTCACGCTGGCCGGCGCAACGGCTGATGCGCAGGGACTGCGCGATCAGTTCGGCTCGGTCGCCGACGCCGCACTGCAGCCGTGGCAGGTCTGCATCGCCTCGTCTCTCCCCGCGGGGCTGACGCTCACCGACGTTGCGGTGGTCGACCATCAGGTCGTCGCGCAGTTCGACATCGCCAGCGGGATCCTGGTGGATTCGACCCTGCGCGATTCCGGCGTCTGCGGCTGAGCCCGACCCGGGCGCGT
Source organism: Microbacterium sp. BR1 (assembly GCF_002812725.1). Lineage (GTDB taxonomy): Bacteria > Actinomycetota > Actinomycetes > Actinomycetales > Microbacteriaceae > Microbacterium. The sequence goes on from NZ_NMUN01000003.1 coordinate 277,233, forward strand.
CCGACGGATCCATCCGCCCACCCGCCTCTCTGGCAACACGAGTGCGCGCCGGCCCGAGCGGTCCGACGGATGGGGGCCGCACCCGGCCCGTGCCCTAGACTTTCAGCAACCGCCGGGGTGGTGTGTGTAAACCGCCGCCCGCGGATTTGCGTCGGCCCGCGCGTCGATGAACGTCCCGAATCCACCGATTGGTCTGCCGTGTCCGTCGCCTCGCCGCTTGCCCCCGGATGGCTCGTGCCGCCCGCCGACGCGAATGCTCTGGCCGAGCATGTGTGGCCGGCGGCCGCGCGCAGACGTGACGACGGCCAACTCGAACTGGGCGGCGTTGCCGTCCGCGACCTCGTGGCGCAGTACGGCACGCCCGTGCTCGTGCTCGACGAGGGCGAGGTCCGCGACCGCGCGCGCCGCACGCGCGAGGCGTTCCAGGATGTCGCAGCCCGCCATGGCACCCAGGCCCGCGTGTACTACGCCGGCAAGGCGTTCCTCTCCACCGAGGTCGCGCGCTGGGTCACGGAAGAGGGGTTGCGCGTCGACGTCTGTACGCGCGGCGAGCTCGAGGTCGCTCTCGCCGCCGGCGTGCCCGCGGATCACCTCGGCTTCCACGGCAACAACAAGTCCGTCACCGAGCTCGAGCGTGCGGTCGAGGTCGGCATCGGCTCGATCGTGATCGACAGCGTGTGGGAGCTCGACCGCCTCGCCGCGATCGTCGCCCGCCTCGGCCGGGAAGACGGCGGCGCACAGGACGTCCTGTTGCGCGTCAACACCGGAGTGCACGCCGAGACCCACCACTTCCTCGCGACCTCGCACGAGGACCAGAAGTTCGGCTTCGGTCTCGAGGCCGCCCCGGATCTGGTCGCCCGCGTGCGCGCGACGCCGGGTCTGAACCTCGTCGGGCTGCACTGCCACATCGGATCGCAGATCTTCGGCACCGACGGCTTCCGCGCGTCCGCCGCACGCCTGCTCGGCGTGCTCGCAGACCTTCCCGGCGGACCGCTGCCGGTGCTGAATCTCGGCGGGGGCTTCGGCATCGCCTACACCTCGGCCGACGAGCCGACGCCGATCGCCGAGCTCGCCGAGGGCATCGTCTCGGTCGTCGCGAGCGAGGCGCAGCTGCTCGGCATCCCGGTGCCTTTCCTCGCCTTCGAGCCGGGCCGGAGCATCGTCGGTACCGCCGGTGTCACGCTGTACGAGGTCGGGACGACGAAGGATGTCTCGGTCGAGACATCCGACGGCGCGAGATCCGGCGTTGCAGCCACGCGTCGCTACGTGAGCGTCGACGGTGGCATGAGCGACAATCCGCGTCCCGCGCTCTACGACGCGCAGTTCTCGGCCCGCATCGCCGACCGCACGAGCACGGCCGAGCCCGCGCTCGTGCGCGTGGTCGGCAAGCACTGCGAATCGGGCGACATCGTGGTCGACGCCGAATACCTGCCCGCCGATGTCGCGCCCGGTGACCTGCTCGCCGTGCCCGCGACGGGGGCGTACTGCTACGCCCTCGCGAGCAACTACAACCATGTTCCGAGGCCGCCGATCGTGGCCGTTCGGGACGGAGCGTCGCGCGTGATCGTGCGCGGCGAGACGATCGACGACCTGCTCGCCCGCGACGCCGGGCTTGCGGGCCGGAGGGGAGACCGATGACCGACTACCGCACGCTGCGCGTCGCACTGCTCGGCGCCGGAGCCGTGGGCTCGCAGGTCGCCGGGCTGCTGCTGCGCCACGGCGACGAACTGGCCGACCGTGCCGGTGCGCGACTCGAGCTCGCCGGCATCGCCGTGCGCGACGTCGACGCGCCGCGCGATGTCGACCTGCCGCGCGAGCTCTTCACGACGGACGCCGACTCGCTCATCGTCGGCTCCGACATCGTCATCGAGCTGATGGGCGGAATCGAGCCCGCGCGCACGTCGATCCTGCACGCGATCTCGTCCGGTGCGGACGTCGTCACGGCCAACAAGGCGCTGCTCGCGACCCACGGCACCGAGATCTTCGACGCGGCCGACCAGGTCGGCGCATCCGTCTACTACGAGGCCGCTGCCGCGGGGGCGATCCCGATCATCCGGCCGCTCCGCGACTCGCTCGCGGGTGACCGCGTCCGCCGCATCATGGGCATCGTGAACGGCACGACCAACTACATCCTCGATCGCATGGACACCGAGGGCGCCGAGTTCGCGGACGTCCTCGCCGACGCCCAGCGCCTGGGCTACGCCGAGGCCGATCCGACGGCGGATGTCGAGGGCTACGACGCCGCGCAGAAGGCCGCGATCCTCGCGAGCCTCGCGTTCCACACGAGCGTCCCGCTCGACACCGTGCACCGCGAGGGCATCACGTCGATCGACGCCTCGCTGATCGAGTCCGCTCGCCACGCCGGCTACGTCGTCAAGCTCCTCGCGGTCTGCGAGCGGATCGAGGATGCCTCCGGCACCGGACCCGGCACCGCCAGCCGGGACGCGATCTCGGTGCGTGTCTACCCGGCGCTCGTGCCCCGGACACACCCGCTCGCGAGCGTCCACGGCGCCAACAACGCCGTGTTCGTCGAGGCCGAGGCCGCCGGGAACCTGATGTTCTACGGCGCGGGCGCCGGGGGAGTGCAGACCGCCTCCGCTGTGCTCGGGGACGTCGTCTCGGCCGCGCGCCACCACATCGCCGGCGGCGTCGGCGTGGGGGAGTCCACCCGCGCGAACCTGCCGATCCTGCCGATCGGCCGCGTCACGACGCGGTACCAGATCACGCTCGAGGTCAGCGACGAGACGGGCGTGCTCGCCACCGTCGCCGGGATCCTCAGCGAGGGACGGGTTTCCATCGCGACCGTCGAGCAGACGGTGGTGACGGACCCCGCCGGCGGCCCCGGCATCGCACGCATCGTGATCGGCACACACAAGGCACTCGAGCAGGACCTCAGCGACACCGTCGCGCGACTCGCCGCCAGCGGCGTGGTCGAGCGCGTTGTCTCGGTTCTGCGGGTAGAAGGAGACTGACATGGCACACCTCTGGCGCGGAGTCCTCCGCGAATACGCCGATCGGCTGGGCGTCACCGACGCGTCGACCGTCGTCACCCTGGGCGAGGGTGGCACCCCGCTGCTGCCCGCCCCGGCACTCTCGCGGCTGACGGGCACGGATGTCTGGGTCAAGTTCGAGGGCATGAACCCGACCGGGTCCTTCAAGGACCGCGGCATGACCGTCGCCCTGTCGCGTGCCGTCGAGCACGGCGCCAAGGCCGTCATCTGCGCGTCCACCGGCAACACCTCGGCCTCCGCCGCGGCCTACGCCGCCCACGCGGGCATCACCGCCGCGGTGCTGGTGCCCGAGGGCAAGATCGCGATGGGCAAGCTGAGTCAGGCCGTGGCCCACAACGGCAAGCTCATCCAGATCCGCGGCAACTTCGACGACTGCCTCGAGATCGCGCGCGAGCTGGCCGACAACTACCCGGTGCACCTCGTCAACTCGGTCAACCCCGATCGCATCGAGGGCCAGAAGACGGCCGCCTACGAGGTCGTCGAGCAGCTCGGCGATGCCCCCGACTTCCACCTCATCCCGGTCGGAAACGCGGGCAACTACACCGCCTACTCGCGCGGTTACCGCGAAGAGCTCGACCGCGGCGTCTCCACCCGGCTGCCCCGGATGTTCGGTTTCCAGGCCGCGGGCAGCGCCCCGCTCGTCCGCGGTGAGATCGTCCGTCACCCCGAGACCATCGCCAGCGCGATCCGCATCGGCAACCCCGCCTCGTGGGAGCTGGCGCTCGAGGCGCGCGACGCGACCGACGGGTGGTTCGGCGCGATCGACGACGACCGCATCCTCTCGGCCCAGAAGCTGCTGTCGGGCGAGGTCGGCATCTTCGTCGAGCCCGCCTCGGCGATCAGCGTCGCGGGTCTGCTCGACCGGGTCGACGCGGGCGTGATCCCGAAGGGGGCGCGCGTCGTGCTCACGGTCACGGGTCACGGACTGAAGGACCCGCAGTGGGCCCTGCGCCGCGAGGACGGTTCACAGGTCGAGCCGATCGTGGTCGACGCCGAGACATCCGAAGTCGCCTCCGTGCTCGATCTCGTCCCCCAGTCGATCGCGTGAGTGGGGCGACCGCGTGAACACAGCCCCTCGGGCTACCGACCCCGCCCCGCGGACAACAACGGCAGCCCCGCGGACCCGGGTGGTCCGCGTTCCCGCGACCAGCGCGAACCTCGGGCCCGGTTTCGACACCCTCGGCCTCGCGCTGAGCGTCTACGACGAAATCCTCTTCACCGAGCTGCCCGAACCCGGTCTCGAGGTTCTCGTCGAGGGTGAGGGCGCGGAAGACGTCGCACGGGATGGGTCGAACCTGGTCGTCCGCGCCATAACCTACGCGTTCGCGGCGTTCGGGCAGGAGATGCCCGGGCTGCGGCTCGAGGCGCACAACACGATCCCGCACGGGCGCGGCATGGGCTCTTCGGGGGCGGCCGTCGTGTCGGGGCTCGTCATCGCCCGCGCGCTCCTCGAAGGCACGGTCGAGGTCACGGACGACGACCTGCTGCGCCTGGCGACCGAGCTGGAGGGGCACCCCGACAACGTCGCCCCCGCTCTCTTCGGCGGTCTGACGATCGCGTGGATCACCCCCGAGGGTCCGCAGCACAAGAAGCTGCTCGTCCACCGCGGCGTCGCACCGCTGGTCTTCGTCCCCGGCTTCACGATGTCGACATCCCTCGCCCGCAGCCTGCAACCGTTGAGCGTGCCGCGCGAGGATGCCGTGTTCAACGTCTCGCGATCGGCCCTGCTGATCGCCGCGCTGACACAGAGCCCCGAGCTGCTGCTCGCCGCCACAGAAGACCGACTGCACCAGGAGTACCGTGCCGAGGCCATGCCCGAGACGCTCCGCATCGTGCGGGCGCTGCGCTTGGCCGGGTTCGCCGCTGTCGTGTCGGGCGCGGGTCCGAGCATCCTCGTCCTCGCGGACGGTCCGGGGCGGCGCCTCGAAGCCGCCGACGTCGTCGCACGCGAGGCCGACACCGCCTGGGACGCCCTCATGCTGGCCGTCGACTTCAAAGGTGCTACAGTGAGGGAACACACGGAGGGTGCCACACAGCCATTTTCGGCCGGGTGAATCTGGCCTCCGATCGCAATCTGCGAAGCACTGCATGCCCCCCGAATCTTTCTTCATTCTTTCGGCGTGGGCGGGTGTCCGCCGCGGCGACATCGCATGCAGTCGTGTTCATTCACACGTGCAAGGGAGTACTCGTGGAGTCAATCTCCGAGATCCAGACCGGCGCCACCCCCATTCAGGGTGAGCAGACCGGTGACATCGCGCCCGAGGGCGCACAGACCACCGAAGTGGCACCTCAGGACGCCGCTCCTCAGGAAACGGCGCCTCAGGATGCCGCTCCTCAGGATGCCGTTCCTCAGGACGCCGCTCCTCAGGAAACGGCGTCTCAGGATGCCGCGCCCGTCGAGTCGGCACCCGAGCAGGGTTCCGCCGCGGCCGACGCATCCGCACCGGACGAGGCGCCCGCCGCGAAGCCGCCGCGCGCTTCGAAGCCGTCGCGTGCCTCGAACCGCCGTCGCGTGCGCGAGCTCGCAGCCGACTTCGGTGTGGACGCCAAGCGCGTCATCGCCGTGGCCGCAGAGCTCGGTCACACGCTCAAGACGTCGCAGTCCGCGCTCGACGCCGAGGTCGACGCTCAGGTCTCCGCGGCCCTCACGGCTGCGGCCCTGACGTCGACGACGGATGCCTCGGCCTCCGACTCGTCCGCCGCCGCGGAGCCGAGTGCCGAGACGGCCGAGGGTGCCGCGAGCCCGTCGCCCGACGAGGCCCCGGCGATCACGCCGCCGTCCGATTCCGCAGCAGCGGGGTCCGACGTCGAGGGCACCGAGGCATCCGCGTCGTCCACCGATAACGCCCAGAACGACGGCGGCGCCCAGACCGATGGCGAGGGCGGCGAGCAGACGGGAAGTCGTCGGAGCCGCAACCGCAACCGCAACCGCAGCCGCGGTGGTCGTGATGCGCAGGACGGCCAGGACGGCCAGCCCGCTCAGACAGACCAGGCCGGCCAGGGCAATCAGAATCAGGGCGGCCAGAACCAGGGCCGTCAGGCCAAGGGCGACCAGAACCAGGGCAGCCAGAACGCCCAGGCCGGTCAGAACCAGGGCAACCAGAACCAGCGTGGACAGAACCCGCAGCGTGGTCAGAACGCGCAGGCCCAGAACAACGGCCCCGTGGACGACGACGACAACACGCAGGGCGGACGCGGCCGAGGCCGCGGTCGCACCAAGCGCTCGCCCGGCACGCCGATGGACGAGTTCGAGACCGAGATCGGCGACGACGACGTTCTCATCCCGATCGCCGGCATCCTCGATGTCCTCGACAACTACGCGTTCGTGCGCACATCCGGCTACCTGCCCGGCCCGAGCGACGTCTATGTCTCGCTCGGCCAGGTCAAGAAGTACAACCTGCGCAAGGGCGACGCCGTCGTCGGCGCGATCAAGCAGCCGCGCGAGGGCGAGCACCAGGGGCGTCAGAAGTACAACGCCCTGGTCAAGGTCGACGCGATCAACGGCCTGTCGGTCGAAGACGCGGCGACGCGTGTCGAGTTCGGCAAGCTCACGCCGCTCTACCCGCAGGACCGCCTGCGCCTCGAGACGGCGCCCGAGAAGCTGACGCAGCGCATCATCGACCTCGTCGCGCCCATCGGCAAGGGCCAGCGCGGCCTCATCGTCGCGCCTCCGAAGGCCGGCAAGACGATCGTGCTGCAGCAGATCGCCAACGCGATCGCGACGAACAACCCCGAGGTCCACCTCATGGTCGTGCTCGTCGACGAGCGCCCCGAAGAGGTCACCGACATGCAGCGGACGGTCCGCGGAGAGGTCATCGCCTCGACGTTCGACCGCCCCGCCGAAGACCACACGACGGTTGCCGAGCTCGCCATCGAGCGTGCCAAGCGCCTGGTCGAGCTCGGTCACGACGTCGTCGTGCTGCTCGACTCGATCACGCGCCTCGGCCGTGCCTACAACATCTCGGCGCCGACCTCGGGTCGCGTGCTGAGCGGTGGTGTGGATGCTTCGGCGCTGTACCCGCCCAAGCGCTTCTTCGGTGCCGCGCGCAACATCGAGAACGGCGGATCGCTCACGATCCTCGCGACCGCGCTCGTCGAGACCGGGTCCAAGATGGACGAGGTCATCTTCGAGGAGTTCAAGGGAACGGGCAACAGCGAGCTGCGCCTCTCGCGTCAGCTCGCCGACAAGCGGATCTTCCCGGCCGTCGACGTGAACGCATCCTCCACGCGCCGCGAAGAGATGCTGCTCTCGGCCGACGAGGTCAAGATCACGTGGAAGCTGCGACGTGCCCTCGCGGGCCTCGACCCGCAGCAGGCCCTCGAGGTCGTGCTCGGCAAGCTCAAAGAGACGAGCTCGAACGTGGAGTTCCTCGTGCAGATGCAGAAGTCGATCCCGGCGCCCACGACGGGCGCGCACGGCAGCAGCCACGGGCACGACAACAACATCCGCTGATCGGGGACGCTGTGTCCGAGCCCGGGATCTTCGACTCCGTTCGCGGCCTGATCGACGAGCACCGGCGGGTGCAGGAGGAACTCTCCGACCCCGCCGTGCACGCCGATGCGGGCCGTGCCAAGCGCGTCAATCGACGCTACGCCGAGCTGAGCCGGATCGTGGCCGCGTACGACGCGTGGACCGCGGCATCCGATGACCTTGCGGCGGCGCGCGAACTCGCGCGCGAGGATGCGGCGTTCGCCGAAGAGGTTCCCGGACTCGAAGAGCGGGTCGACGCGGCGCAGGAGCGCCTGCGTCGCCTGCTGATTCCGCGCGACCCCGACGATGCGCGCGACGTGATCATGGAGATCAAGGGCGGCGAGGGCGGTGCCGAGAGCGCCCTCTTCGCGGCGGATCTGCTGCGGATGTACATGCAGTACGCCGCGTCCAAGGGCTGGAAGACCGAGCTGCTCGAGCGCACCGAATCGGACCTCGGTGGATATAAAGACGTGCAGGTCGCGATCAAGGGATCCTCGGCCGATCCCGCGCAGGGCGTCTGGGCGCACCTGAAGTACGAGGGTGGCGTCCACCGCGTGCAGCGGGTGCCCGCGACCGAGTCGCAGGGGCGCATCCACACGTCGACGACCGGTGTGCTGGTGTTCCCCGAGGTCGATGAGCCCGACGAGGTCGAGATCAATCAGTACGACCTCAAGATCGACGTGTTCCGCTCGTCCGGTCCCGGTGGTCAGTCGGTCAACACGACCGACTCGGCCGTGCGCATCACGCACCTCCCGACGGGCATCGTCGTGTCGATGCAGAACGAGAAGTCGCAGCTGCAGAACCGCGAGGCCGGCATGCGCGTCCTGCGCGCCCGCATCCTCGCGCGGCAGCAGGAAGAGATCGCGGCCGCGGCATCCGATGCCCGCAAGTCGCAGATCCGCGGGATGGATCGCTCCGAACGCATCCGCACCTACAACTTCCCCGAGAACCGCATCGCGGACCACAGGACGGGCTACAAGGCGTACAACCTCGACCAGGTGATGGACGGTGCCCTCGGCCCCGTGATCGACTCCTGCATCGCGGCGGACGAGGAAGAGCGCCTCGCCTCTCTCGGCACCTGATACCTCCGCCCGACCGGCGCGCCGCGCGCTCGCCGTCGGCAACCCTCCGAACGGTCGCGACACGCCGCACGAGCACCGTGGCACACGGCGAGTCGCGACCGTTCGCGCAGCACGTCCCGCCTGGGCAGGTCATGCTTTGACGCGATAGGGTCGCCACGTGATCGCCTTCGTCATCCGCAGCCTCATCTTCGTCCTGTCGGCCGCCCTGGGGCTCCTCGTCGCCGACTGGGTGCTGCCCGGTTTTCAGATCCAGTGGCACGAGTGGTGGGGCTTCGTCATCTGCGTGCTGATCTTCGCGGTGCTGCAGAGCGTGCTCGCGCCCTGGATCGCGAAGATGGCCCGCCGGTATGCGCCGACACTGCTCGGCGGCATCGGCATCGTGTCGACCTTCGTGGCCCTGCTCGTCGTCGTCCTCCTGCCGATCGGGGGCCTGCGCATCACGGATGCGATCTCGTGGGTTCTCGCGCCCGTCGTCGTCTGGCTGATCACGGCGCTCGCGACGCTCTTCCTGCCCATGATCTTCCTCAAGAAGAAGGTCGGCGAGGCGCGCGAGTCCCGCCCCTGAACCCTTCGAGGCCCGATTCGCGCCGAGTCGACCCCGCGAACGGACGCAACATGCCGCGCGATGAACTGACCGCGCGGCATGTTGCGTCCTCTCGCGAGGAGTTTGGCGCCGAGCCCTCGCTGAGGGGGGCTTGCCGGCCCGGGTCTAGGAACCCGACGCAGCTCGCACGCGCAGCAGGAGGTCCGGCGCGGTCCGGTCGAGGATGCGCCCGCCGATCTGGATGCCGAGGATGAAGAACACGACGCCGAGCACCACTCCCACGATCAGCGCGAGCCATCCGAAGAGCGTGTCGCCCGTGACGGCGACCAGGACGGCCAGCACGATCTCGGGTGCCGCCAGCAGGGCCGCCAGCACCCACACGCCCAGGAAGCCCAGGAAGATCGAGAAAGTTGCGCCGGGAACCCGCTTGAACGGGTTGTCGCCCGGCGCGGGAACCGGCACGATCAGGTAGGCCGAGCTCACGGCGCAGACGCCGTATGCCGTGAGGAGCATGCCGATCGCCGACCCGATGATCGCGGGGGCCAGGTGCCAGTCGCCCGTGATGGCGATCGTCACGACCGCCGTGACGACGACCAGCGGAAGCCCGACGGTAGCGGCGCCCAGCATACGCCCGAGCCGGTCGGCACGTCCGCGCACACCGGTCGCGACGATCGTTCCGAAAGCCGTGCCGTCGTACGACACGTCCGCGTACGGCACGATTCCGAGCACGAAGGCGACGAACGTGGCGCTGAAGGCGATGAACGTGTTGGACATGTCGCCGCGCGCCCAGAACACGACGAGCACGGGCACGAGTGGCACGGTGATGAGCTGTCGCAGATATCGCGGGTCGTGCACCCAGTAGGTGAGGGACCGGGCCCAGCTGGCGCCCGTTCCGCCGGTCGGCAGGCGACCGAACCATCCGAGCTTTCCGGCCGCCACCTGGCGTCCGCCGCGTGCCGGGGGCGCGATGAGGGACGCGGAGAGGCTGCGATACCAGATGAACCACAGGAGCGCGATGCTGCCGATGGCGATCAGCAGCTTGGCGCCCGCGACGAGCGGTGCACCGGAGGCGAGATCGCCCGGCGCCGACCACGCGGCCGCGAGGGGAGTCCACGAGACCGTTTCGAGCACGCCGCCGAGCGCGCTCAGATCGTCGGACGGCCCCGAGGCCGCCCGGATCAGCCCGCCGATTCCGGCGATGATCGGTCCCGCGAGGATGAGCACGATGAAGGCGACCATGCCGATCACCTCGCGGATGCGCCGACCGCCCGTCATCCCGCCGGCGATCGCGGCGAAGGTGCGGGATGCGATGACACAGAGCAGGATGCCGAGGGGAACGCAGACGACGGCCGCCGCGAGAGCGATCGGCCACCGCCACCAGGCGACGAGGCTGGCGAGACCCCCGAGCACCGTGGCGAGGCCGGGGACGCCGGTCAGTCCCGCGGCCGTCAGCGCCACCATCATCCGTCCCGTGGTGAGCGGGAACGTCGCGAGACGGGACGGATCGAGGGTCGTGTCGATGCCCGCCGCGAAGACGGGTGCGAGCACCCAGCCGAGCGTCAGCAGGCCACCACCCGCGATCAGCACGAGCCGTGTCACCTCGAGGCCGAGGGCACCGACGAAGAACAGCCCGAGCGCGATCAGGCCGACGGCGCCGATGGCCCAGAGCGTCCCGAAGATGAACCCGACGAGCTGCCACGGATGGCGGGAGAGAGTGTTGCCGAGGACGCGGAACCGGATCCTCAGGAGAGTCGCAACCACTCGGGGCCCTCCGTGTGGTGACGACCGCCGACGAGTTCGACGAAGCGGTCCTGCAGGGTCGCGTCGCCGCGCACCTCGGCGACCGTGCCGGCGGCGAGGACGCGCCCGGCCGCGATGACGGCGACGTGGTCGCACATCCGCTGCACGAGGTCCATCGAGTGGCTCGACACGATCACCGTGCCGCCACCCTTCGTGTAGTCGCGCAGGATGTCCTCGATGTTTGCGGCCGAAACCGGGTCGACGGACTCGAACGGTTCATCGAGGACGAGGATGCGGGGGGCGTGGACGAGCGCGCAGGCCAGGGCGATCTTCTTGGTCATGCCGGCCGAGTAGTCGACGACGGGTGTTCCGGCGGCCGGGGTCAGGTCCATGATCCGGAGCAGGTCTGCCGTGCGGGCCGCGACCTCTGCGTGCGACAGGCCGAACATCATGCCGGTGTACGTCACCAGCTGCTCACCCGTCAGCCGGTCGAAAAGGCGCACGCCGTCGGCGAGGTTGCCGATCATCGCCTTGGCGCGGACGGGCTCCGCCCACACGTCCACTCCGTGGATGAAAGCCCGTCCGGCATCGGGTCGCAGGAGCCCCGTCGCCATCGAGAGCGTGGTGGTCTTGCCCGCTCCGTTCGGTCCGACCAGACCGTAGAAAGACCCCTCGGGAACCACGAGGTCGAGCTGATCGACCGCGGTCTTCTCGCCGAATCGCTTGACGAGGCCGATCAGCTGCATCGCGAGGGCGGGGCCAGGGGTGGAGGATGGTGGCGGCGCGGCCGCGGAAGGAGTCGGCGAAGTCACCACTTCACGCTACGTGTTCACCCGTAGCTGGTATATCAGTCGTTCGGTGTGTCGCGGGGGTGGGCGGGACGGATCAGATCGAGTATTCCGGTGCGGTCAGCAGCGCGCGGGTGTCTTCTCCGGGGCGACGGGCACGAGCTTTGGCCGGTATGCCGACGAGCACCGAGTTCGCGGGTGCGTCGCGGGTGACGACGGCGTTGGCGCCGACCGCCGAGTCGTCGCCGATCGTGACGGGTCCGAGGATCTTCGCGCCGGCCCCGACGACCACACGGTCGCCGAGGGTGGGGTGCCGCTTGCCGCCCTCGCGCTGGCGGCCGCCGAGCGTCACGCCGTGGTACAGCATGACGTCGTCGCCCGCCTCGACGGTCTCGCCGATCACGACGCCCATGCCGTGGTCGATGAAGAAGCGGCGTCCGAGTCGCGCGCCGGGGTGGATCTCGATGCCGGTCAACCACCGCGTGAGCTGCGACAGCGCGCGCGCCAGGAACTTCGCGCCCCGCACCCACAGGCGGTGATGGATGCGATAGGCCCACACGGCATGGAGCCCCGGATACAGCAGGGCGATCTCGAGGTCACCGCGTGCCGCGGGATCCCGCAGGCGAGCGGCCGCGACATCCTCGCGGACGCTCAGCCAGGCGGAACGCAGGCCCACGTCAGTCCTCGCGCAGGTGCTCGTAGAGAGCGGTGGAGAGGTAGCGCTCACCGGCCGAGGGGACGATGACCACGATGTTCTTGCCGGCGGCTTCGGGGCGGGCGGCGATCTGCAGGGCTGCCCAGATGGCGGCGCCACTGGACATGCCCACGAGGATGCCCTCGTCGGTCGCGACCTTGCGGGCGACCTCCAGGGTGTCTTCGAACGAGACGTCGATGACCTCGTCGATGACGTCGCGGTCGAGGATCTCGGGTACGAAGTTCGGGCCGATGCCCTGGATCTTGTGCGGGCCGGGGTGACCCTTCGTGAGGATGGGGGAGTCGGCCGGCTCGACGGCCACGATCTGCACGCCCGGCACGCGCTCCTTGAGCACCTGGCCGACGCCCGTGATGGTGCCGCCCGTGCCGATGCCGGCCACGAAGTATCCGATGTCGCCGTCGGTGTCGCGCAGGATCTCTTCGGCGGTCGTCTTGCGGTGGATGGCGGGGTTCGCCTCGTTCTCGAACTGGCGGGCCCAGATCGCGCCCGGTGTGTCGGCGACGATCTGCTTGGCGACGTTGACGGCCTCCGACATCCCCTTCGTGGGGTCGGTGAGCACGAGCTCGGCGCCGAACGCCTTCAGCAGCATTCGCCGCTCCTTCGACATCGAGGCGGGCATCGTCAGGATCACCTTGTAGCCGCGGGCGGCGCCGACCATGGCGAGGGCGATACCGGTGTTGCCGCTCGTGGACTCGACGATCGTTCCGCCGGGCTTCAGCTCGCCGGATGCCTCGGCCGCATCGACGATCGCGATACCCAGGCGGTCCTTCACGCTCGAGACCGGGTTGTAGAACTCCAGTTTTGCGAGCACCACACCCCCGAGTCCCTCGGTCACGCGGTTGAGGCGGACGAGTGGGGTGTTTCCGAATGCGGAGGTGATGTCGGGGTGGATACCGGCCATGGGCGTGCCTTTCGCGATGGTGCAGGTGTCTCGGGCGGAAGCGGTGCTTCGGCGTCGACCTCGACGCACTCCCACGAGCCTAGGCGAGGCCCATCGGGGTCGGCGCGATTGTGACGATTCCGCGGATTCGCGGCTCGGTGGAGCGGCCCCCGGTAATGTGGTGGCGCTCATGCCCCCCTCCGAAAACCCCCCTCCTTCCGCGCGCGCGCTTTCGCCCCTGCTGCGCGTGGCCGCCGAGCGACTCGCCGCGGCGGGCATCGCCGACCCCGGGGTCGATGTCGAACTCCTCGCCGCGCACGTGCTCGGCACGAGCCGCGGGGGAGTGCAGGCCGCCAGCATCCGGGGCGATGAGATCGAGAGCGCGGATGCCTCGGCGTTCGACGAACTTGTCGAGCGGCGAGCCGCGCGGGTTCCGCTGCAGCACATCACCGGGTATGCCCCGTTCCGGCGTCTGGTCCTGAAGGTCGGTCCCGGGGTCTTCGTGCCGCGCCCCGAGACCGAGATCGTCGCGCAGTTCGCGATCGACTCGCTCGGTGCCGCCGCGTCACCGACGCCCATCGCGGTGGACCTCGGCACGGGCAGCGGCGCGCTGGCGCTCGCTCTCGCGACCGAGGTGCCGCACGCGATGGTCTACGGCGTCGAGAAGTCGCCGGATGCCTTCGTCTGGGCGAAGGGCAACGCGGAGTTCGTCGGGGCGACGAACGCGCGGATCGTCCGCGGTGACCTCGACACGGCGCTCTCCGACCTCGACGGCACGGTCGATGTCGTCGTCTCGAACCCCCCGTACGTTCCGGACGACGCGATCCCGCGCGACCCCGAGGTGCGCTTCCACGACCCTGAGGCCGCGCTCTACGGCGGACCCGACGGCCTGGACGTCGTGCGGCGCGTGAGCCGCGCGGCCCTGCGCCTGGTGCATTCCGGGGGCACGGTCGTGATCGAGCACGGCGAGTGGCAGGGCGCGGCGGTGCGAGACATCCTGACGGCGGACGGATGGCGCGCGGCCGCGACGCATCCGGATCTGACGATGCGCGACCGCGCGACCACGGCGCTGCGTCCCTGAGGTGAACGCACGCACGGCTCGCGGCGTCTGCGCGAATCGCGCGGGACGGGGATGGCATCGGGCGGGCGACGCGGATGCCCCACCGTAGACTTGGCGGGACATGTCCGACATCTTCGACTGCCGCGACGAGGCGCAGCTCCTCGCGGGCCTGCGGCACGCGCGACGTTCTATCGCGCGCGGTGAGCTCGTCGTTCTGCCGACCGACACGGTCTACGGTGTGGCGGCGGATGCCTTCGACCCGGCCGCTGTCACCGCTCTGCTGGCCGCGAAGGGGCGCGGTCGCCAGTCGCCCCCGCCGGTCCTCGTCTCGGGCGCACCGATGCTCGCGGCGCTCGTCAGCGAGGTGCCCGAGCCCGTCGAGCGGTTGATCGCCGAGTTCTGGCCCGGCGGGCTCACCATCGTGCTGCCGAGCCAGCCCTCGCTCGCGTGGGACCTGGGCGAGACGCACGGCACCGTCGCGGTGCGGATGCCCGACAATCGCGTCACCCTCGACCTGATTCAGGATGCGGGGCCGCTCGCGGTCTCGAGCGCCAACCTCACGGGTCGCCCGGCCGCGACATCCGTCCTCGAGGCGGAGCGGATGCTGCGCAGCAGCGTCAAGGTGTACCTCGATGACGGACCGTCGAACACGGGTGTCGCGTCCACGATCATCGATGCCACCGCGCTGGCCCGCCACGAGAAGGACGCGCGGGTGCGGGTGCTGCGCGAGGGCGCCGTGTCTTTCGAGCGGCTGCGCGAATCGCTGGGCGAGCTCCTGGGCGACTCCCTCGAGTCGGGTGCCACCGCGTGAAGCAGTACATCTTCACCATCCTCTTCACGGCATTCCTGACGTTCGCCCTGTCGTGGGCGGTGTGGCAGCTGAGCATGCGGTTCAAGCTGTACCCCGGCATCCGCGAGCGTGACGTGCACAAGACCCCGACGCCCCGGCTCGGCGGGGTCGCGATGTTCTTCGGCATCGTCGCGGCCTTCGTCGTGTCGCGCGCCAACGACTACTTCAATCCGTTCTGGTCGGCCCCGCAGCAGATCTACGGAATCCTCGGCGCGATGCTGCTGATCGTCGTCGTGGGTGTGATCGACGACCTGTGGGATCTGGACTGGCTCATCAAGCTGGGCGCGCAGTTTCTCGCCGCGGGGCTCATCGCGGGCGTCGGGGGACTGCAGATCTACTCGCTGCCGATCGGCGGACTGACGGTCGGCTCGAGCTGGGTCAGCTTCACGCTGACGGTCTTCTCGATCGTCATCGTCATGAACGCGGTCAACTTCATCGACGGGCTCGACGGTCTCGTGGCCGGCGTCTGCCTGATCGCGAACGGCGTGTTCTTCGTCTACTCCTACCTGTTGCTGCGTGAGTTCGCGACGAACAACTTCTCTCTCGCCACCTTCATCGCCGCCGTGCTGGTCGGAGCGTGCCTGGGCTTCCTGCCCCTGAACTGGACGCCCGCGAAGCTCTTCATGGGCGATTCGGGTGCGCTGCTGCTGGGCTTGCTGATGGCGACATCCGCCATCGCGATCACCGGTGCCATACCGCCGGGCGCACTCGACCCGGAAGACTTCGGTCGCTCGCAGCTGCTCGGTGCGTTCATCCCGATCGTCCTGCCGATCGTCGTCGTCCTGCTGCCCCTGCTCGACTTCGGGATGGCGGTGCTGCGCCGCCTGCGCGCGGGCAAGAGCCCGTTCTCGCCCGACCGCAAGCACCTGCATCACCGCATGCTCGACATGGGCCACAGCGACCGCGACGCCGTGCTGATCTTCTACGCCTGGACCGCGGTCATCAGCCTCGCGGTGCTGCTCATGTTCATCGCCGAGCGCAACCAACTGTCCTACTGGATCGGGGTCGGCTTCGCCGCGATCGGCGCCGCGGCGTGCCTCGTCCTGACGTTCATGCCCTCGAGGCGCCGCCGGCGTGAGGCGGACCCCCGCACCGCCGAAGAGATTCTGACCCCCGTGGAGGAACTGCCATGAAGAAGACACGCTCATCCCCGCCCTCGGACCGGGTCGTCGCCAGCACGCCCATTCTCGCCGCGACACTGCGCTGGAGCGTGATACTCACGGCGGCCCTCATCGTCGTGGGCGTACTCGTCGGCTTCAGCGTGGCCCAGGCGGACGGGGCGCTGAGCGCCCTCTCGGGGGTGCTGACCGCCGCCGTCTTCCTCGGCATCACGGCCATCAGCATCCTGATCGCCAACCGCTGGTTCGGCGACCCCCTCTTCGTCCCGATCTTCTTCGGCATCGTGCTGGGCGGCTGGCTGCTGAAGTTCGTCGTATTCATCGTCGTCCTGCTGGTGCTGCGCGGGCAGGAGTGGATCGTCCCGCCCGTCTTCTTCATCGGACTGGTCGCCGGAATCGTCGCCTCGCTCGTGGTGGACGTCGTCGTCATGCTGCGGATGCGACTGCCGTACGTGAGCGATGTGACGTTGCCGGGGGATAGCAGTGCCCCTGAAACCCCGCAGGCCATCACGAAGCCGCCCGCGGATTCGTGACCTGCCCAGATCCTTGATAGGGTTGAGGCGTTCCCCTGGGCCGTGCATCGAACTGAGGTTCGTGACAGACACAGTCGTAACAGACACCGTCGTTAGACATTTTTTCGGCAGTCTTTTCCGCAGTCTCACCGATACACAGTGACGTGCACCGCCGCGGTTGACTCTCACCATTCCCGTCGCATCGGTCTCGACCGGTGCCCCCGAAGCTGGAGCCAGCGCAGTTGACTCAAGCCGCGACTTTGATCGCCACCGCAAGCACTGACGATGGTGGATTCCATCCGCCGTCGATCTGGGAGTTCTTCCCTGACGCCGTCCTTTTCGAGGGAACCTGGTTCGCGCTCACGCGCATCAACCTGATCCAGATTCTCGCGACCGTCGTCCTGATCGTCGTCTTCCTGGTCGGCACACGCCGCATGAAGGTCGTTCCCGGACGGTTCCAGAGCGTCGTCGAGATGGGCCTGGACTTCGTCCGCGTCAACATCGCGCACGACCTGCTCGGACGCAAGGATGGCGATCGCTTCCTGCCGATCTTGACGACGTTCTTCTTCCTGATCCTGTTCATGAACATCACGGGAGTCATCCCGTTCCTGAACATCGCCGGCACGAGCGTCATCGCCATGCCGCTGCTCCTCGCGATCGTGGCGTACGTCATGTTCATCTATGCGGGTGTGCGCAAGAGCCCGGGCAACTTCTTCAAGAACTCGCTGATGCCCTCGGGCGTGCCGTGGCCGCTGTACATCATCATCATCCCGCTCGAGTTCCTCTCGACCTTCATCATCCGGCCCGTCACGCTGACGCTCCGACTCTTGATGAACATGATCGTCGGGCACCTCATGCTGGTGCTGTTCTTCGCGGCGACGCAGTTCTTCATCTTCTCGCTCGGCGGCTTCTGGTCGTTGCTCGGCGTCGGAACGCTCGCGTTCGGGTTCGCCTTCACCCTCTTCGAAATCCTGGTGGCGTTCCTCCAGGCTTACGTTTTCACCATCCTCTCCGCGGTCTACATCCAGCTCGCGGTGGCGGAAGAGCACTGATCGGGTCGGCAACCGCCGCCCCTCACCGAAAGGAAACATACCCGTGGATGCAACTACGGTTCTCGCCCAGGTCACCGGCTCCGTCGCGACCGTCGGATACGGCCTCGCCGCGATCGGCCCGGCCATCGGCGTGGGCATCGTCGTCGGCAAGACCATCGAGGGCGTCGCGCGTCAGCCCGAACTGGCCGGCCGCCTTCAGGTCCTGATGTTCATCGGTATCGCGTTCACCGAGGCGCTCGCCTTCATCGGTATCGCGACCGGCTTCATCTTCGGCTTCTAAGCCATCAGACCCTCACTTAAGGAGACAGGATGCTGAACGCTCTTGTCACTCTTGCCGCTGAAGGCAAGGGCGAGGCGCCCAGCCCGCTCATTCCGGCGATGTACGACATCGTCTGGTCTGCGGTGTGCTTCGTCGTCATCCTGCTGGTGTTCTGGCGTGTCATCCTTCCGCGGATGACGGCGCTGCTCGACGCGCGGTCCGCCGCGATCGAGGGCAACATCGCGAAGGCTGACGAGGCGCAGAAGCAGGCCGAGGCAGCGCTGCAGGAGTACACCGCGCAGCTGGCCGACGCCCGCCGCGAGGCCGGTGAGATCCGCGAGGCCGCCCGTGAGGACGGCAAGCGCATTCTCGCCGAGGCCAAGGACGCCGCAGCCGCCGAGGCCGCGCGTCAGACCGCGACGGCGCACGCGCAGATCGAAGCCGAGCGCCAGGGCGCACTCGTCTCGCTGCGTTCCGAGGTGGGAACGCTCGCGCTCGACCTCGCCGGCGGAGTCATCGGAGAGACGCTCTCCGACGACGCGAAGGCGAAGTCCGTGGTCGACCGCTTCCTGGCCGAGCTCGAGGCATCCGAAAAGGCTGCTGCGGGGAAGGCCGAGTAATGGGCAGCGCGACCACTCAGGCGCAGCGCGCGACGAACGCCGAGCTTGCCGGTGCGAAGGGCCTCGATCTCGCCGTCGCGAGCCAGCTCTTCCACTCGGCACGGGTCGTCGGTTCTTCGTCGCACCTGAGCGGTGGGCTCGCCGACCCGTCGGCATCGCCGCAGTCGCGTCGGAAGGTCGTCGAGGATGTCTTCGGCGCGACGTTCGCACCGACGAGCGTCTCCCTTCTCGCGTTCGCCGTCGAGCAGCGGTGGTCTTCGGCCGCCGATCTGATCGCCGGAATCGAAGAGCTCGCGATCCGCGTCGTGGCGATCTCGGCGGGTGCGGGCACGACGAGTGCCTCCGACATCGAGGGCGAGTTGTTCTCGTTCTCGCGGACGGTCACGGCGAATCCGGAGCTCGAGCTCGCGCTCGGCAGCCGCCTCGGCGACGCGACCGCGAAGGGCGCGCTCGTCGACACGCTGCTCGCCGGTCGCGTCAGCGCGGGCACCGCCCTGATCGTCTCGTCGATCGTGCAGCAGCCGGGGGAGCGCCGCATCCGCGAGTCGCTCTCGCGCACCATGCGGATCGTCTCGGACGAGCTGAACCGGACGGTTGCGACCGTCACGACGGCCACGCCCCTCACGGACGCGCAGGCGGCGCAGCTGATTCGCCTGCTGAGCGCGAAGTACGGCCGCGACGTATCCCTGAACACGGTGGTCGACGAGGCCGTCGTCGGGGGCCTGCGCGTGCAGATCGCGGACGATGTCATCGACGCATCCGTCTCGGCTCGCCTCGCGGAACTCCGCCAGCGGTTGGCGGGCTGAACCCAGATTTCCCGCACCCCGTGCGGAACGCGGAGCGAGAGCCCCGCACCAGACAGCACTCTCAAGACAGAGGAAGACAATGGCAGAACTATCGATCAGCCCCGACGTCATCCGTGACGCGCTGAAGGACTTCGCCGCCGCGTACGAGCCCACCGGCGCGGCCGCGGCCGAGGTCGGCACGGTCGTCGACGCGGCCGACGGCATCGCCCACGTCGAGGGCCTGCCCGGCGTGATGGCGAACGAGCTCGTCACGTTCGAGGACGGCACGCAGGGCCTCGCCCTGAACCTGGACGAGCACGAGATCGGTGTCGTCGTCCTCGGCGAGTTCTCGGGCATCGAGGCCGGCAACTCGGTCACCCGCACGGGCGAGGTCCTCTCGGTCGCCGTCGGTGACGGATACCTCGGCCGCGTGGTGGACCCGCTCGGAAACCCGATCGACGGCCTCGGCCCGGTCGCGACCGAGGGACGCCGTGCGCTCGAGCTGCAGGCGCCCGGCGTCATGCAGCGCAAGTCGGTGCACGAGCCCATGCAGACCGGCATCAAGGCGATCGACGCCATGATCCCGATCGGTCGCGGACAGCGTCAGCTCATCATCGGCGACCGCCAGACCGGTAAGACGGCCATCGCGATCGACACGATCATCAACCAGAAGGACAACTGGGCGTCGGGCGACGAGAACAGGCAGGTTCGCTGCGTGTACGTCGCCATCGGCCAGAAGGGCTCCACGATCGCGGCCGTCAAGGGCGCGCTCGAGGACGCCGGAGCGATGGAGTACACCACCATCGTCGCCGCGCCCGCGTCCGACCCGGCGGGCTTCAAGTACCTCGCGCCCTACACCGGCTCGGCCATCGGCCAGCACTGGATGTACGGCGGCAAGCACGTCCTGATCATCTTCGACGACCTGTCGAAGCAGGCCGAGGCCTACCGTGCCGTCTCCCTTCTCCTCCGTCGTCCGCCGGGCCGCGAGGCCTACCCGGGTGACGTCTTCTACCTGCACTCCCGTCTGCTCGAGCGTTGCGCGAAGCTCTCGGACGAGCTCGGCGCCGGATCGATGACGGGTCTGCCGATCATCGAGACGAAGGCCAACGACGTCTCGGCGTACATCCCGACCAACGTGATCTCGATCACGGACGGCCAGATCTTCCTGCAGTCCGACCTGTTCAACGCCAACCAGCGTCCCGCGGTCGACGTGGGCATCTCGGTCTCGCGTGTGGGTGGTGACGCTCAGGTCAAGTCGATCAAGAAGGTCTCGGGAACGCTCAAGCTCGAGCTCGCCCAGTACCGCTCGCTCGAGGCGTTCGCGATGTTCGCGAGCGACCTGGACGCGGCATCCCGTCGCCAGCTGGCGCGCGGTGCTCGACTGACCGAGCTGCTCAAGCAGCCGCAGTACTCGCCGTACCCGGTCGAGGAACAGGTCGTCTCGATCTGGGCCGGCACCAACGGCAAGCTCGACAACATCGCCGTCGAGGACGTGCTGCGTTTCGAGGCGGAGCTGTTGGATCACCTGCGCCGGAACACCGAGATCCTGACGACCCTCCGCACGACCAATGTGCTGGACGACGACACGCTCACCGAGCTCGACAAGCAGGTCGACGCTTTCACCCTCGAGTTCCAGGGCGGAAAGGGTCAGAGCATCTCCGCTCCCGGACATGAAGAGGTCGCGGCCGCCGAGGCCGAGGACGTCAACCAGGAGCAGATCGTCAAGGGCCGCCGGGGCTAGGGAGACGCGACAGCGACACCATGGGCGCACAACTACGGGTCTACAAGCAGAAGATCTCTTCTGCCCAGACGACCAAGAAGATCACGAAGGCGATGGAGCTCATCGCGGCTTCGCGCATTCAGAAGGCGATGGCGCGCGTCAAAGCGTCCTCACCTTTTGCGCGCGCCGTGACGCGGGCCGTCTCGGCGGTCGCGACCCACTCCAACGTCGAACACCCGCTCACGACGGAACGCCCGGTCATCCGCCGGTCGGCCGTCGTCATCTTCACCTCGGACCGCGGTCTCGCGGGCGCGTTCAACTCGCAGATCCTGCGTGAGGGGCTCGAACTGGCCGCGCTGCTGCGTTCCCAGGGCAAGGAAGTCACGTACTTCCTGGTCGGGCGCAAGGCGGTCGGCTACTTCCAGTTCCGCAAGCTGGCGAGCGCCGCGCAGTGGATCGGCGACACCGACACCCCGCAGTTCACGACGGCGGAGAAGATCAGCGCCGAGCTGCTCGAGTCCTACCGGCGTGGCGGAGAGACGGATGGCGTCGACGAGATCCATCTGGTGTACAACCGCTTCGTCAGCATGATGGTGCAGTCGGCCGAGACGGTTCGCCTGCTCCCTCTCGAGGTCGTCGAATCGGATGCCTCCGACTCGAGCGCGGTGTACCCGCTCTACGAGTTCGAACCGGACCCCGAGACGGTGCTGGACGCGCTCCTGCCCGTCTACATCCAGAGCCGAGTCTTCAACGCCCTTCTGCAGTCGTCCGCGGCAAAGCACGCCGCAACGCAGAAGGCGATGAAGTCCGCCAGCGACAACGCCGACAAGCTCATCACGACGTACACACGTCTGCGCAACAACGCGCGCCAGGCCGAGATCACGCAGCAGATCGCCGAGATCGTCGGCGGCGCCGACGCCCTGGCATCGAGCAAATAAGCATCTCGAGCAAGTAAGCCCACACGAAAGAGAAGAAGACCATGACCCCCACCGCCACCGCCGAAACGACGGAGACCGCGGTCGTCGGGCGCGTCGCGCGCGTCAACGGTCCCGTCGTCGACATCGAGTTCCCGCACGACGCGATCCCCGACATCTACAACGCGCTCAAGACGACGATCACGATCGGCGAAGAGTCGACCGAACTCACGCTCGAGGTCGCCCAGCACCTGGGTGACGACCTCGTGCGTGCCATCGCCCTGAAGCCCACGGACGGTCTCGTCCGCGGCCAGGAGGTGCGCAACACCGGCGGCCCCATCACGGTGCCCGTCGGGGACGTCACCAAGGGCAAGGTGTTCAACGTCATCGGTGAGGTGCTCAACGCACAGCCGGGCGAGAAGATCGAGATCACCGAGCGCTGGGGCATCCACCGCAAGGCTCCGAACTTCGATCAGCTCGAGTCGAAGACGCAGATGTTCGAGACCGGCATCAAGGTCATCGACCTCCTCACGCCGTACGTCCTCGGCGGAAAGATCGGTCTCTTCGGTGGTGCCGGTGTCGGCAAGACCGTCCTCATCCAGGAGATGATCCAGCGCGTCGCGCAGGACCACGGTGGTGTGTCGGTGTTCGCCGGTGTCGGCGAGCGCACCCGTGAGGGCAACGACCTCATCCACGAGATGGAAGAGGCCGGTGTCTTCGACAAGACGGCCCTCGTGTTCGGCCAGATGGACGAGCCGCCGGGAACGCGTCTGCGCGTCGCCCTGTCGGCGCTGACGATGGCGGAGTACTTCCGCGACGTTCAGAACCAGGACGTGCTGCTCTTCATCGACAACATCTTCCGCTTCACGCAGGCCGGTTCCGAGGTTTCGACCCTGCTCGGCCGTATGCCGTCCGCGGTGGGCTACCAGCCGAACCTCGCTGACGAGATGGGGGTGCTGCAGGAGCGCATCACCTCGACACGCGGTCACTCGATCACGTCGCTCCAGGCCATCTACGTCCCGGCCGACGACTACACCGACCCGGCCCCGGCCACGACGTTCGCGCACCTCGACGCCACGACCGAGCTCTCGCGTGAGATCGCCTCGAAGGGTCTGTACCCGGCCGTCGACCCCCTGACGTCGACCAGCCGCATCCTGGACCCGCGTTACATCGGTGCCGACCACTACCGCGTGGCGACCGCCGTGAAGCAGATCCTGCAGAAGAACAAGGAACTGCAGGAGATCATCGCGATCCTCGGTGTCGACGAGCTCTCGGAAGAGGACAAGGTCGTCGTGTCGCGCGCACGCCGCATCCAGCAGTTCCTCTCGCAGAACACCTACATGGCGAAGAAGTTCACCGGTGTCGAGGGTTCGACGGTCCCGATCAAGGAGACCATCGAGTCGTTCGACGCGATCGTCAAGGGCGACTTCGACCACGTGGCCGAGCAGGCCTTCTTCAACGTGGGCGGTATCGGCGACGTCGAAGAGCGCTGGGCACAGATCCAGAAGGAGAACGGCTGAGCATGCCCGTCAACGTGAGCCTGGTCTCCGCGGATGCGGAGGTGTGGTCCGGTGAGGCGACGCTCGTCATCGCCAAGACGGTCGAGGGCGAGATCGGTCTGATGGCAGGTCACGAGCCGATCCTCGCGATCCTCGCGCAGGGTCAGGTTCGCATCACACAGCCGGACGGGTCGAAGGTGCTCGCGAACGCGCAGGACGGGTTCCTGTCGATGGAGGGTGACGTGCTCACCATCGTCGCCGGAAACGCCGCGCTCGTGGCCTGAATCGATTTCCGTCTGATTCGAACGCAACGAAGGCGAGGGGCCCGCAGGGGCTCCTCGCCTTCGTTCGTGCGGCATCCTTCACCCGTCTTCCTCGCGCTTCGGAGTCGTCATGCTGGTCTTGCTTCCCCCGTCCGAGACGAAGAAGCCCGGTGGCGCACTCGCGCCCCTCGATCTCGATCGGCTTGCCCTGCCGGTCCTCGGTCCGCAGCGCCGGAGCGCCGTGGACGCGCTGATCCAGCTCTCGGGTGACCACGCCGAGGCCGCGCGGGTTCTCGGATTGAGCCCCCGTCAGTCGGGCGAGATCGAGGTCAATGCGGCGCTGGACGCGTCCCCGACGATGGCCGCCATCGACCGGTACACGGGAGTGCTCTACGACGCCCTCGCGGCCGACACTCTCGGACCGGCAGCGAGACGCTGGCTCGGTGCACACGTCATGATCCACAGCGCGCCCTTCGGCCCGGTGAGTGCACTCGATCGCATCCCCGCCTACCGGCTGGGGGCGACGGCGTCGATCCCTTCGCTCGGCTCCCTCCGTCGGCACTGGGCGACCGCGGTCACGGCAGCGCTCGCGGCATCCGGAGCCCCGTTCATCCTGGACTTGCGCTCCGAGGCGTATGCGGCGCTGGGTCCCGTTCCCTCTGCGCTCCCGTCGGTCTATCTGCGCGTCGTGACCGCGACCGGCGATGATGGCGCGGTGCGGGCCCTCAACCACTTCAACAAGCACGCGAAGGGCGCGCTCGCGCGCCTGCTCGCCAGTGACCGGCCGCGCATCCGGAGCGCGGCCGGGTTCGCGCGATGGGCGGGTGTCGCGGGCGTCGAGGTGCGACCGGGGGCCGACGGCGTCTGGACCCTGGTGGAGGAAAAATCGGGAGTTACCTGAGATTCTCCTGCATGTTTGCCCGGTATCTCGCTACCATGTGACACGCGGGCCCGACGGGCCCCCGAACCGCGGCCTGAGGGCCCCGAGAGATGGATATGGACATGCCTCTGGATATCACCTACTACGACAACGGGTCGGGTGCGGCGCTTGCCTTCCTGTTCCTCTTCCTTCCGTTCCTCTTCATCATCCTCATCGCCGGATACGTCATCGGAGCGATCTTCTACATGAAGATCTTCGAAAAGGCCGGGGTCGAGGGCAAGTGGCGCGCCTGGGTGCCGATCTACAACACCATGATCTTCGTCAAGCTCGGTGACCTGAACCCGTGGTGGCTGCTGGTGCTCTGGCTCGCGAGCGGTGTCCTCGGCTGGATCCCCGTCATCGGCCAGATCATCCCGATCGCGGCCTTCCTGTACACGCTGGCCGCCGCGTGGCGCGTGGGGCTGAAGCTGCAGAAGGAGGCCGTCTGGCTCATCCTCTACTTCTTCCTCGCGATCGTGTGGCTCGGCATCCTGGCCTTCGACAAGTCGCGCTGGAACACCGCCATCCCCGCGGCGCCGTGGGCGGGCAACTTCCTCGCCGACAAGACGGTCTGGAACGGCATCCCCGTTCAGACCCCGGCTGGCGGGTTCCCCGCGAACCCTGCCACGCAGCCCGGCTCCTACTCGCCGCCTCCGGCGCCCCCGGTCGCCCCGGAAGACCCGAGCGCACCCCGGACGTAACCACCCGTGCCGAAACCCCCGTCGCATCCGTGGCGGGGGTTTCGTCGCGCGGGTGCCCGCTCGTTCGACGGCGTGTTCGCTCTCGGCGAACGGCTCGTCGGGATTCTGTTCCGCCGCAACCGGACCACGGGCGCCGAGACGGGGGCTTCGGTGATACTGCGCACCACGAAATCTGCAGGTCCGGGGTGGTCTACTAGGATGTGTAAGCCGCGCCGCGCCGCGCGCGGTCGGCGTGATCTCGGCGCACCGAGTCGCTGGCCCATCGGAGGGATGACCGCGTGCCCGAATTCGACGCGATCGCAGATCGCCGCACCGTAACGCTCAAGGGCGGCGGCGAGCTCTCGCTTTCGTGGGCTGCCGTGACGCATCGCGGGATGCGTCGTGAGCTCAATCAGGACGCCGTTCTCGCCGACTATCCGCTCTTCATCGTCGCGGACGGTATGGGCGGGCATCTGGGCGGCGAGATCGCCAGCGCGAGCGCGGTCGATCGCCTCGGAGATCTCGTGCGTGACGGCCGGATCAACCCGAAGTCGATCGAGAAGGCGCTCTCGCGCGCGGTGAAGGACATCATCGCCCACCCCGAGGCGACCGACGACGGCACCGGGACCACGGTCACCGGGATCTTCCTCGAGACCACGGGCATCGAACCCACGTGGGTGACTCTCAACATCGGTGACTCCCGCGTCTACCTGTTGCGTGACGGAACGCTGGCCCAGGTCACGACGGATCACTCGGTCGTCCAAGAGCTCATCGCCTCCGGCCGTCTCAGCCCGGAAGAGGCCGAGAACCACCCCTACGGAAACGTCATCACGCGCGCCGTGGGTCCGAGCGAGAGCGTGCACCCCGACTACATTCGCCTGGACGTGCTCGATGGGGATCGCTTCGTCATCTGTTCCGACGGGCTGACCAAGGAGCTCACCGACTTCGGCATCCGTCACTTCCTGCTCGAGAACGACGATCCGCGGGTCGCGATCGAGCAGATGATGCAGGCGTGCCTCGATAACGGAGGACGAGACAACATCTCGATCGTCGTCGTCGACGTGCGGCGTCCGGGAACGCGCCCGGCCGACGTGACCGACGACGACACCGACACGGCCGAGCGCGGTTCCGCGCGACGACCGCAGGCCACCGTGTCGGAGAGTTCCTCCCCAGAGCCGGCTGCCGGCGCCTGATCCCCGGATCGGGCTCACCGGCACCATTGTCCGTGGTGTCACGCGTTGACTGGGGCATGTGCCCCTCGATGATCCCCTGACGCTTCCCGCGCCGCCCGTCCTGCCCTCCCGGGCGCCTTTTCCTCTCGTCGCGACGATGGTGCCCCTCGTCGGTGGCGTCGCGCTCTGGGCCATCATCGGCTCGCCGTTCGCCCTCCTGTTTGCGCTCCTCGGCCCGCTCGTGGCGGTCGGCGGGCTCCTCGACCAGGTGCGGGGAGGCCGCCGCCGCAGAGCACGGGCCGAGGCCGAGTACGAGCGGGTGCTGGCCGAGATCGAAGCCGCCGCGACCGTGCGCCACGCGCGCGAACGGCGAGAACTGCGTGCGCTGCATCCGGATGTCTCGGCGTTCTCTCAGCGCTCCGAAGAGATCTGGCGACGACGAACCCCGGGGTCGCGACATCTCGTCGTGGGTCGAGGCGAGCGCCCGAGCGATCTCCGGCTGACGGGCGATACGTCGCGACCCGAGGCCGAGCGGCTACGCCGCAGCGTCGCCAGCCTCCGGGACGCACCGCTCACGGTCGATTGGCGCGTCGGCGTGGCGGTGCGCGGTGAACCGGCGCTCGCGCGCGCCGTCGTTCGCGGGCTCGTCCTGCAGCTCTGCCTCGCGCATACGCCCGAGGCGCTGCGGGTGACGGGTCCTGAGCCGGAGCGATGGGAGTGGATGTCGGGGCTCCCGCACCAGGCGCTGCACGGTGACGGGCACCGCGACGAGTACGGTGCTGTGCTCCGCGACGGGTACGGCGACCCGCTTCGCGTGTCGGGCATCGGCGAGGGCCCCATGCAGCTCGTCGTGAGCCCCGCTGACTCCGGTCCCGCGCGCAGGGGCATCCTCATGACGTGGGGTCCGGCGGGGTCGACGATCGATCCGCGGTGCGCTGTGGTCCTCGACGTGCGTGAACCGGACGACGCGACCCTCACAGTCGGGACGGATCGAGTCGAGCTGGCCGTCGAGGCGCTTTCGGAGGGCCAGGCGCGGGCGATGGCACGCCTGCTCGCGGAGCGTGGACGGGTGCTCTACGGGCGAGATGAGACGGAGGGTCCGGTCTCGTTCGCTTCGGTGCGCGACGCCCTCGGGGTCGGTGAGCCCGGGGGTCTATCCGTGGCCCTGGGGCGCGCGGGCGACGGCGACGTGCTCGTGGACCTCGTCCGCGATGGACCGCACGCCGTCGTCACGGGCATCACGGGCAGCGGCAAGTCCGAGCTGCTGACGACGTGGATAACGGCGCTGTGCGCCGCCTATTCGACACGAGAGGTCTCCTTCCTCCTCGCCGATTTCAAGGGCGGGATGACGTTCGACGCGCTCGCGGACCTCCCGCACGTCACGGGCGTGATCACCGACCTGGACGGCGGGTCCGCCGAGCGGGCGATCGCGAGCCTGCGGGCCGAGCTGCGCCGACGCGAGCACGAGCTCGCGCTTCGCGGTGCGCGGGACATCACCGACCCGCGGGTCGATCTGCCCCGGCTCGTGATCGTCGTGGACGAGTTCGCGGCGCTTCTCGCCGAGCACGATGGGCTGCACCGCATCTTCGCGGATGTCGCGGCGCGGGGGCGGGCGCTCGGCCTGCACCTCATCCTCGGTTCGCAGCGTGTGTCGGGCGCAATGGCCGACGCGCTGCTCGCCAACTGCCCGCTCCGCGTGGCGTTGCGCTCGGCGGATGCGGCGGATAGCCGCGCGGTGCTGGGTGACGACTCCGCCGCGCGTCTTCCCGGGGGCTCGGCCGGCCGGGGGCGGGCATTCGTCCGGCGCGCGGGCGACACCGCCCCACAGGCTCTGCGCGTCGCGCTGACGAGCAGCGCCGAGCTTGCGGACGTGGCGCGCTCGACCCGACCGCAGGGTGCTCCCCGCGCGCCGTGGCTGCCGGCCCTCCCGGGTCAGGTCACGCTGCAAGACCTCCGCGAGCGGTCGGATGCCGACGGGGCCGTGCTGCTGGCCCTCGCCGACGACCCGGCTCGTCAGCGGCAGTTCCCGATCGCGCTCGCCGAGACCAGCGGCCTTGCCGTCATCGGGCGCGGTGCATCCGGAAAGTCGTCTATCGTCGCGCTCATCGCGGCTCAGGTCGCTGACGCGATCGTGGTGCCCGACGATCTCGAGGCGGCGTGGGACACGCTGATGGGCGAGCGAGAGACGGGGCTCTGGCTCGTGGACGACGCGGATGACCTGCTTGCCCGATTCCCGCCCGACCACGCCGTCGCCGTGGGGGAGCGCCTCGACCGGATCGCGCGTTCGGGACGGCTGATCGTGACGGCGCGCTCCCTGTCGGGTCGCCTGGGTCGGATCATCGACACGCTGCCGCAGCGCGCGCTCCTCGCGCTCACCACGCGCGCGGATCACGTCGCCGCGGGAGGTGAGGGCAGCGGGTTCCGGCCGGACCTGCCGCCCGGCCGTGGAAGATTCGCGGGCTGGGATGTGCAGTTCGCCCGCGTCGAGGAGCGCCCCGCGTCGACGCCTCCGAGTCTGGGAACGTGGACACCGGGGGTGCTCACGGGGGTCGTCACGCGACAGACGGACGCGACCGCCGCGGCGCTGCGTACCCGCGTGGGCAGAACCGCGGGCGTACGCCTACTCCGGGACACACCGCTCGGCGTGCGGCTGGGCGATGTTCAGAGGGGCGATGTTCACAGGGGCGCCGTTCAGACGGGCGACGTTCAGACGGGCGATGTGCGGGCGGAATCATCGACGGCGCAGATTCTCGTCGGCGACGGCGAGGAGTGGTTGGCGCGCTGGGGCCTGTTGCAGGAGCTGCGGCCGAGGCATCCGTTGATCGTCGACGCGGACTGCGCGTCCGAGTTGCGGACGGTAGCCGGGGAGCGCTCGCTTCCGCCGTACGCCCGCCCGGGCGCGGGACGAGCATGGCTGTGCGCCCCGGGAGCGCGTCCGGCACGGGTGGATCTGCGGGGATCGTCGAGGTGATGTGGCAGGTGCGGCGCGGGTCGTCGAGGCCGCGCCGGGGGGCGCATTGCGCGGGGGAGACGCCCGAAGACACGATTCTCTCTTGCGGTGAAGGCTCCGGCTCGGCCAAGGTGTGGACATGACCGCCACCACTCCGATCGACCTCCGCCGTCCCGAAGGCAAGGGTCTCGCCGCCGGCACGCTGGGGCTCTGGGGTTCGACCGTGATCGGACTGGCCTCGACCGCGCCGGTCTACTCGCTCGTCGCCACCCTCGGCTTCGTCGTGCTCGCGGTAGGTGCCCAGGCCCCGATCGCGTTCGTGATCGCCTTCATCCCCATGCTCTTCATCGCGTTCGCGTACCGCGAGCTGAATAGAGCCGTGCCCGACTGCGGCACCACGTTCACGTGGGGCACCAAAGCATTCGGACCGTTCGTCGGGTGGATGGGTGGCTGGGGCGTCGCGGTCGCCGGAATGGTCGTGCTGGCAAACCTCGCCCAGATCGCCGGCATCTACCTGTGGTCCCTCATCGGCGACGGATCGCTCGCCGACAACGTGCCGCTCGTGACCGCCACAGGGGTCGCCTTCATCGCCGCGATGACCTGGGTCAGCTGGCGGGGCGTCGAGATCGGCGAACGGGTGCAGAACGTCCTGCTCGCGATCCAATACCTCGCCCTCGCCATCTTCGTGATCGCGGCCCTCACCCAGTTCTTCTCGGGCACCGCACCCGGCGCGACGCCCTTCGACTGGGCATGGTTCAACCCGCTGGGCTTCACCGACTGGTCGGGCTTCACCGAGGCCGTCCTGCTCGCGCTCTTCATCTACTGGGGATGGGACACCTGCCTCGCGCTCAACGAAGAGACGAAGGATCCCAAGCGCATCCCCGGTCTCGCCGCCCTGCTGACCACGGTCATCCTGCTCGTCACGTACGTCACGGTCACGGTCGCCGCCATGATGTACGCGGGCCTCGGCACCGACGGCACAGGCCTCGGTAACGAGGCGAACGCCGCAGACTTCTTCCTGGCGATCAAGGACGGGCTGCTCGGTCCGTTCGGCTGGGTCCTGGTCGTCGCGGTGCTGATCTCGGCCGTCTCGTCGACGCAGACCACCATCCTGCCCACGGCGCGCGGCACCCTCGCCATGGCCGCGTACAAGGCCCTGCCGCGGCGCTTCGCGACCGTGCACCCGCGGTACAAGACCCCGTCGTTCTCGACCCTCGTGATGGGCGCCGTCGCCTCCCTGTACTACGTCGGCATGACCCTGATCAGCGACAACATCCTGCAGGACTCGATCCTGTCGCTCGGACTCGCTATCGCGTTCTACTACGCCATCACCGGCTTCGCCTGCGTCTGGTACTTCCGCCGAGACCTGTTCCGCTCGGGCCGGGATTTCTTCTACAAGGGTCTCCTGCCGCTGCTGGGCGCGCTCATGCTCACCTACGCGTTCGTGCAGTCCGCTATCGACATGTACGACGTCGACTACGGTTACACCGTTCTGCTCGGCATCGGCGGCACTTTCGTGGTCGGCGTCGGTGCCCTCGCGATCGGCGTCCTGTTGATGCTGATCTGGTTCGCCTTCCCGCGGTCGAAGCCCTTCTTCCGAGGGGAGACACTCAACCGCGACTCCGAGGTGCTCGTACCCGAAGACCCGGCCGACTATGGACGGTCGATCGACGGAGGTCTCGTCTGAGCATGATGCGCGGGCGGGATGATCCCGCCCCGGGTCACGCGATGGCGACTCAGACGGTGACGGCCGCGCGGATGCGGCCGACGACCTCAGCGCCTCCGCGGATATCCAGGTGCAGGTCGTCCGCCACGAGCGCGACGTCCGCGGCGCTGAGGGCGCCCGCCGTCTGAAGCAGGGTGAGCGCCACGATCGGCGCGGCGCGCTGGCCGCCGTCGAGCATCTTCAGCGCCACCGTCGTCCCATCGGGGGCGACCGCGACCTGGACGCCCTCAGCGCCGAGCTTCGCGAACACGCCGAGGCGCTCGCCGAGGATCGTGTCGGGTTGGTCGGGTCCGGCGATCGTCCAGGGATTCTCCCGCACGGCGCCAACGACGGATGCCGCGTGGCGGTGCAGGGCGAACGGCGAGCGCTCGGACGCGGTCCCCATGCGGTGGATACCGCGCGCGAGCCCGGTCAACGTCACTGCGTGGACGGGCGCACCGCATCCGTCGACCACGCTCGCCTGGACCTTCTCGCCCGCGAGGCGCTCGATCGTATCGCGCACGTGACGCTGCAGCGGATGCTCGAGGTCGAGGTAATCCGCCGTGTCCCAGCCGTTCGCGACGCAGGTGAGGAGCATCGCCGCGTGCTTGCCCGAGCAGTTCATGCGGATCGACGACGCGGGATCGAGGTCGCGGATCTGCCGGTCGCGCGTCTCGGGATCGGACGCGCGTGCCGCGGGGCAGCCCAGGGCGTCCTCGGTCAGTCCCGCCTGATGGAGGATCGCGCGGACGACCTCGACGTGCCGGTCGGTTCCGGTGTGGCTTGCTGTGGCGAGGCCGAGGCGCTCACCCGCGAGCTCGGCATTGGCCGTGAGCATTCCGACCGCCTGGAGCGGCTTGAGGCTGGAACGGGGCAGCAGCGTCGCCTCGGCGTCGCCGAAGGATGCGCGGACGGTTCCGTCGGGCGCGAGCACGACCGCGGCACCGCTATGACGAGACTCGACGAATCCGCCGCGATCGACGGTCGCGAGTTCGACGGCGCCCGGAACAGAGAGGGATTTCGACACCACGTCAGCCTAATCGCGTCGCCGCGCGCCGACGGATGGCAGAGCTTCGAGCCCGCGATCGCCCCCGGGCGCACGCGGCGTGCGACACTTCCGGTATGAACGGCGAGCACCTCTACCGCGTCGCGACGACCTGGACGGGCGACCGGGGCACCGGCACCAGCGGCTACCGCGACTACGACAGGGCGGTGACGATCGAGATCGCCGGTAAACCGGTGCTCGAGGCATCCGCGGATCGTCCGTTTCGGGGCGACCCCGCCAAGTGGAACCCCGAGGACCTGCTCGTCTCTGCGCTCTCGGAATGCCACCTGCTGAGCTACCTGCATGCCTGCGTCACGCTCGGGGTGGTGGTCGTGGGGTACACCGACGAGGCGGAAGGCAGGATGGTGCTCGACGGTCGCGGGGGTGGCGCATTCACCGAGGTCGTTCTGCGGCCGCGCGTCGTGGTCGCGGATGCCGCCATGCGCGACGAGGCTCACCGCGCGCACACGCTCGCCCACGAGTGGTGCTTCATCGCGAACTCCGTCAACTTCCCGGTCCGCCACGAGGCGACGATCGAGGTCGCGAGCTGACGGATGCCGTGGGCACGCCGAGGGTCGAGACGTCAGAGTCGCTCGTGGGGAAGCGCGCGCTTGATCTTCTCGACGGCTCCGTGCGCGGGCGCCTCGTTGTAGGTCCCGGCGAGCTCCTGACCCGTGAGCGCGTGGATCGCCGCCATGATCTCGTCGGTCGCGCCGCGCCGGGCGCGGCCCGACTCGGGTGCCCCGTGATGCGACAGATCCAGAGGTTCGCCGAACCGCACCGTCACGCGTCGGCGGAGTGACGGCATCCGCGCGCCGACGGGCATGACTTCGGCGGTGCCGATCAGTCCGACGGGCACGACGGGGGCGCCGGTCTGCAGGGCGAGGAACGCCGCGCCCGTCCGCCCGCGGTACAGGCGTCCGTCGAGCGATCGGGTGCCCTCGGGGTAGAGCGCGACGGCGCGGCCGGCGTCGAGGAGCGCCCGCTGCTGGTCGAGCGCATCGAGCGCGGCCTGGCCGGCACCGCGCTGAACAGGCACGGCGCCGATCGCGGAGAAGAACTCGCGGGTGAACCATCCCGAGATTCCCGTGCCCTCGAAATAGGCAGACTTCGCCAGGAAGTGCACGGGGCGGGGCGCCGCGACGGGGATCGCGATCGAGTCGATGAACGAGAGATGGTTGCTCGCGAGAATCACCGGGCCCTCACGCGGTACCCGCTCGCGGCCCTCGACGATCGGGCGGTAGATGAGCCGGGCCAGCGGGGCGACCACCATGCGGCCCACGCCGTAGGTCAGTCCCATGCCACCCGGTTCGCGGCGATCCTGGGCGGTCGCGACGGGCGCGCCCGCGGGCTCCGGTTGTGCGGGGGTCATTGCCCGAGGGTATCGCGCGACGCATACGCGACGCGGAATCCAGCCCCGCGGACGCGTTCAGGTGAGTCAAAGGAATGTCCGACAGGATGGGCCTCTCTCCCCGAACAGCATTGAGGTCCATCCGTGCGCATTCGCCCGCTCGCCGCCCTGTCGGCGCTCGCCCTGTCCGCCATCGTCCTGGCCGGATGCTCCGGCACGAGCACGCCCGACGCCTCCGCCTCCGGCTCGTCGGCGCTGTGCGACGCGGCGGCGTCCTCCGGCAAGGCATCCGACTCGGTCACCGTCGAGGGTGAGATCGGCACGGTCTCGACGGCGACGTTCACCCCGGGGCTCGAGGTCGCAGCGCTCGAGCGCACGGTCATCACCGAGGGTGACGGCGACGCGCTCGAGGAGGGTGACTACGTCCAGTACGCGCTGAGCGCGTTCGCGGCCGACACCGGCGAGCGCCTCGGTGACGTCGGGTACGTTGACGGCGAACTCCTGCCCCAGCCGGTGACCGCGGGCCAGAGCATCGCTCAGATCCTGGGCTGCGCGAACGTCGGAACGCGGCTCGCGCTGACCTTCCCCGCAAGCCAGGACCAGTCCGGTGCGACGGTGGGCGCCCAGGTGTACGTCGTGGACGTCCTGGGTGTCACGCCGCTCGCCGCCTGGGGTGCCGATCAGGACCCCGTCGATGGCTTCCCGACCGTCGAACTCGCGGACGACGGTGCCCCGACGATCACCCTCCCGGAGAGCGAAGCCCCCACGACGGTCGACATCGAGGTGCTCAAGAAGGGCGACGGCGCGACCGTCAACCCGGGCGACACCGTGCTCGTGCAGTACACGGGCGTCAAGTGGTCGGATGGCACGGTCTTCGACTCGAGCTGGGACAAGGGTGCACCCGCGAGCTTCTCGACATCGGGGGTCGTCGACGGATTCCGTCAGGCGCTCGAGGGTCAGACGGTCGGCTCGCAGGTGGTCGTCGTGATCCCGCCCGAGTTCGGCTACGGCGCGGTCGAGGGCAACGAGTTGCAGAAGGAGACCCTCGTCTTCGTCGTCGACATCCTCGCCACGCAGCGCGCCGCGGGCTGATCCGCCGCCCGGTCGCTGAGGAACGGTTCGCCCCTCACGGAGCATGTCGGTCGCGGCGCTCGTCGAAGTGACCCGTCATGCCCGCTCGGTAGGCTGACCGGATGCGCCGCATCATCATCCTCGGATCCACCGGCTCGATCGGGACGCAGGCGCTCGACGTCGTGCGCGCCAACCCCGGACGTTTCGAGGTCGTCGGGCTCGCCGCCGGGACGGACCGCGCGACGCTCGAGAAGCAGGCAGCCGAGTTCGGCGTGGAGTTCACGGCGCTCGGAGCGGAAGAGGCCGAGCGCCTGGTTCGGGATGTCGAGGCGGACGTGGTGCTCAACGGCATCACCGGGTCGGTCGGCCTCGGGCCGACGCTCGCCGCGCTCGAGTGCGGGCGCACGCTGGCGCTGGCGAACAAGGAATCCCTGATCGTCGGTGGGGATCTCGTCTCGCGGATCGCCGCGCCCGGCCAGATCGTTCCCGTCGATTCGGAGCACTCCGCCATCGCGCAGTGCCTGCGCGGCGGCTCGGCGGACGAGGTGCGACGTCTCGTCCTCACGGCCTCCGGGGGCCCGTTCCGCGGTCGCTCGCGTGCCGCGCTCGAGAACGTCACCCCCTCCGAGGCTCTCGCGCACCCGACGTGGGACATGGGGCGCATGGTCACGACCAACTCCGCGACGCTCGTCAACAAGGGCCTCGAGGTCATCGAGGCCCACCTGCTGTTCGATGTCTCGTACGACGACATCGATGTGGTGGTGCACCCGCAGTCGATCGTCCACTCCATGGTCGAGTTCGTGGACGGTTCGACCCTTGCTCAGGCATCGCCGCCCGACATGCGGTTGCCGATAGCGCTCGGGCTGGACTGGCCGGACCGCGTCGGCGGCGTCGGACGCCCTCTCGACTGGACGCAGGCGACGGCCTGGACGTTCGAGCCGCTCGATGAGCACGCATTCCCCGCGGTCGCCCTCGCGAAGCGGGTCGGGCGTGCCGGGGGGACCTACCCCGCGGTGTTCAACGCCGCGAACGAGCAGGCCGTGGATGCTTTCCACGAGGGACGACTCGGGTTCACGGGCATCGTGGACACGGTGGCGCGCGTCGTCGACGAGCACGAGGCGCCGGAAGCGCTGACGCGCGAGAGCCTCGCGGATGCCGAGGCCTGGGCGCGACGCACCGCCGACGCCGCGATCGCCCGCTGAGACGGGCCGCAACGACGATCCGGAACGCCGTCTCAGTCGGTGTACGGCACCGGCCAGTGCGGATCGGGCACGGGCCAGCCGCGCGCCTTGAGCGCCCGGCGCGCCAACTCGCGCGCCGAGTAGGGCGTGCGGACCCCGCGGATGTCGCGATAGTCCTGGTGTCCGGGCCCGGCCCACAGGATCGCGTCGCCCTCGCCGACCAGGTCGACCGCGGCCTCGATGGCCCGCTCGGGCGGCGAGAACTCGTAGATCTCGGCGTCCGGTCTCGCCCGCCGCGCTCCCTCGATGAGGGTCGCGCGGATCGAGTCCGGGTTCTCGAAGCGCGGATGGTGATCGGTGACGACCAGGATGTCGCTGCCCTGCACGGCCGTCCGCCCCATGTCGTGCCGCTTGGTGGTGTCACGGTCGCCGTCGGCGCCGAACAGCATCAGGACGCGTCCGGGCGTGACACGGCGGACCGCGGCGAGGGTCTTCTCGAAGGCATCGGGGGAGTGGCCGAAATCGACGAAGACGGCCGGCCCGCGGTCGCCCGAGACGCGTTCGGTGCGACCGGGGAGATACGCATGGATGGTGCCGTCGCGCTCGAGCGCCTCGACGATCCGACCCCACGCATAACCCGCCTCGCGCAGCATGACGATCGCCAGGCCCGCGTTCGCGGCCATGTGCGGCCCGATGACCGGAACGGTCGTCGTGAGCTCGCCGTCGGGGCCGGACAGCGTGAAGCGCGTTCCGGTCTGCGCCTCGTCGTGGATCGTGACGGTCCAGTCGGCGGCTGCGGCGGCCTCGGGATCCACGGCGATCGCGGGCGTCCCGATCGTCACGACCGGGATGCCCGCACTCGCGACGAACTCGGCCCCGGCGGCCGAATCGAGCGCGACGACTCCCCGGCGTGCGCGGTCGGGTTGGAAGAGCGGCAGCTTCGCCTCGAGGTACGCCCGCATGTCGGGATAGTCGTCGAGGTGGTCGTGCGTGAGGTTCGTGAATGCCGCGACGTCGAACATCAGGCCGTCGACGCGGTGGCGGCTGAGCGCCTGCGCGCTGACCTCGACCGCGACGGCTTCGACGCCGCGCTCGCGCATCAGGGCGAGCAGCGCGTGGAACTCGGATGCCTCGGGCGTCGTGAGTCGCGACACGATGACCTCGCCCGCGATGTGCCTCTCGGCGGTGGAGCTCAGTCCCACGGTCACGCCGAGCTGCTCGAGGATCCCGGCCAGCAGATGTGACGTACTGGTCTTGCCGTTCGTGCCCGTGGTGCCGAGCAGGATCGGCAGGTCATCGCCCGGACCGGTGCCGTAGACCCAGGCCGACAGATCGCCCAGCATCGCGCGAGGGTTCTCGACCACGATGATCGGCAGACCCGCATCGGCCGCGATCTCGGCGCCTGCGGCATCCGTGATCACCGCGACGGCACCCTTTTCGGCGACCTGCGCGGCGAATTCGGCGCCGTGACGGTTGACGCCCTGGATAGCCACGAACGCCTCGCCCGGCCGCAGGTCGGCGGTCGCGAGGGTGATGCCCGAGACGGTGGCGTCGGCGATGTCGCCGTGCACGGCTGTCGCATACCGATCGGCGAGTTCCTGCAGGGAGCGGGCGGGCGGATTCTCGGGCCGCAGCACCGGCGGAAGCAGCGAGGCACCCGGCGAGGAGTCAGACTCTGGTTCAGAGGCGGGTGTCGTCATGGCGCCTCCATCTAATCAGACGAGAGCACGGATGCCTCGGCGCCGTGCTCCGGCCCGCCGCCCGGCGCGGGGCGCGCCGGGCTCCGGCCCGGTCCCCGCGCGGAGAGCACCGGGCCGGAGCATCCGGGTCGCGCGTCAGCTGCGCGCGCGACGGAACGCGAGCAGGGCGACGACCAGCGCGCTGGCGCCGAGCACGAGTCCCGCTCCGCCGAGCACGAGAGGCAGCGCCGAGACGTCGCTCGAATCACCCGCGGCCTCGGCGTCGGAGGCGTGCTCCGTGTCCGAATGATCCGATCCGTGCTCGTCCGATGCGGCCTCGCCGACGGTCACCGTGGGCGCCGGTGCGTCGAGCGAGTGCGGATCGACGCCGGCGTCGGCGATCTCGGCCCAGTTGGTGTTTCCGACCTCGCACACCTGGTCGACCGGGAACGCGAGAGTCTCACCCGCGGCGCTCTCGGAGTACTTCACACCGAGAACGAGGGCCGCGCGTAGTCCGTCCGCGACGGGCTGCTGCGCCGTGTAGGTCACGAGCGATACCGGCCCGTTTTCGCCATCGCGCTCGACGGCGATGTCCCAACCGGCCGCGATCGTCGGCGTCACCGAGTCGAGACCTTCCGGGATCGTGATCGCGAGCGACTTCGTGGGCGAGCCGTCGCAGCCGTGGCTGAAGGCGAACGTCAGCGTGCCGTAGCCGCCCGCGTTCGCGGAGTCGGGAGTAGCTGTGACGTGTGCCTGCGCAGCCAGGGGAGCGGCGACGACGAGGGCCGCCGCGGCGAGGACGACGGCCGCCGCGCGGGCGCCGAAACGACGGCGTGCGGAACGGGTGGGTGCAGGGGTCGTGCTGTTCATAGTCGAAAGATCTCTCTGTGGACGCCGCGCGGCGATGAGCCGCCACGACGGATTCGTGGGGAACGCGCGAGCGGATTGCCCGGCGGACTATGCGACGCTGGCGTCGCCCCACGGCAGAGGTGGCCCGCGGCGGCGGACCACGCCGCGAGCGATACGGAGGAGAGGCGCGGGCGCGTCCGTGAAGATCGCGCGCGGGATGGCTAGCGGGCCGGATGCCGTTACGGTGGCCCGGTCGAGCAGGCGGAGCGTCCACGCGGCGACGGTGCGAAGCATCCGTTCCCCGGCGAACAGCAGGACGAACGAGGCGATTGCGGCGAGCACATGCGCGGTCAGCATGGGGGGAGAGGGCAGGACGAGCTGAGCGATGGACCCGGCGGTATCGATGGCGACCTGACCGTGCGCGTGCGGTGCGTTGCCCGGCAAGGAGCCGCTCGCGGGGGTGCCGACGCTCGAGGTGAGTGCGAAGACGACGTGCAGCGCCGTCTGCGCGACGATGACGGCCGCCGCGAGTCCCGCGGGATGCGGACGACGCCCGACGAGCGCGGTCGTCACGGGCCAGGCGAGGGCCGAGACGGCGAGCAGGACGGCGAGGCTCGGTGCGGTGCCCCCACCGATCGTGTGCGACACGGCGGCGAGGAGCACGGCGATCGTGGCGGCGGATGCACCGCGGAGCGCGCGCAGTTGGCGTGTGCGCATGCCCGGCCCCCCTCCGATCGTCCGCTTACCCTGTCGACAACTTTAGCCGCGCCATGAGTGCTCTCCCGCCGGAGCCATACGCCCCTCGGGGCGGGTTCCAAGCAACCGGCGGTAGCGTGGGCCCGTGACCGTGCTCACTTTCGTCATCGGCCTGCTGGTCATCGTCGTCGGCCTGGCGATCTCCATCGCTCTGCATGAGGTCGGGCATCTGCTCCCCGCCAAGCTCTTCGGCGTGCGCGTCGGCCGGTACATGATCGGCCTCGGCCCGACCCTGTGGTCCCGGCGATTCGGCGAGACCGAGTACGGCATCAAAGCCCTCCCGATCGGCGGGTACATCTCGATGGCGGGCATGTACCCCCCGACCCCCGCGGAGCGCGAGGCCGAGACCGCGGCTGCACGGGACGCGGGAGGCGAAGGTGCGGTCTCGAGGCCGCGCCCAGGACGTGCCGCGGGGATGTTCGCGGCGATGATCCAGGACGCGCGCGTCGCCAACGAAGAGACCATGATCGGCACCGCGGACTCGCGGACCTTCTACCGTCTGCCCGTCTACAAGCGGATCATCATCATGCTCGGTGGACCGGTCATGAACCTCCTGCTCGCCATCGTGCTGTTCACGCTGGTCTTCAGCGGCATCGGCGTGCAGACCGCCTCGACCTCGGTCGCCGCCGTCAGCGAATGCGTCGTCGCGGCCGGATCCACGCAGACCGAGTGCGCGCCCGGCGACCCGGCCAGTCCCGCCGCGGCGGCCGGCATCCTGCCGGGCGATCGCATCCTGTCGATCGATGGAACAACGGTCGAGTCCTTCGACGAGGTATCCGCGATCATTCGGGACAACCCCGGCACGCGCCTGAGCTTCGAGATCGAGCGTGATGGTGCACGGCAGACGCTTGCCGTCACGCCGCTGCTGGCGGAGCGGCCCGTCTATGACGACACCGGCATGCCGGTGCTGGATGCGAACGGCGTCGCCGAGACGCAGGACGTCGGCTTCGTGGGAATCACCCCCGCCAACGAACTGCAGAGTCAGCCGATCTGGACCGGCCCCCAGACCGCCATCGAGAACGTCGGTGCCGTCGTCGGCATCGTCGCGCAGCTGCCGGTGAAGCTCTACGAGACCGGCGTCGCCCTGTTCACGGGCGGAGAGCGCGACCCCAACGGTCCGATGAGCGTCGTCGGCGTGGGTCTGATCGCGGGAGAGGTCGCGTCGACGGATGCACCGATCCTGAGCCGCGTCTCGGTGCTGCTCGGCCTGCTCGGCTCGCTCAACATCGCGCTCTTCGTCTTCAACCTGGTGCCGCTCCTGCCTCTCGACGGCGGCCATATCGTCGTCGCGCTGTGGGAGGGCGTGAAGAAGACCTGGGCGCGCGTGTTCCGCCGCCCGCCGCCGAAGCCCGTCGACGCGACCAAGCTCGTGCCGGTCACCTTCGTGGTCGTGATCCTGCTGATCGCGATGGGCGCGCTGTTGCTGCTCGCCGACGTGTTCAACCCGATTCAGCTGTTCAACTGACCCGCGCCCGGTTTCCGTCACCACTTGGGGCGCTGAAACCCCGTTGGGGCGCGGAGGCTCGCGCCCCAACGGGGTTCTGACGCCCCGAGTGGTGCGCTGGCCTGGCTCAGCGAGCCGGGGGAACGGATCAGGCGTCGACGGGGGCGAAGGCCTGCGCGATCAGCCGCTCGAGCGTCTCGATGCCGTCGCGCGACAGGATCGACTCGAGGTGGCCCTGTACCGACGCATACCCCGGTCCGCGCATCGCGTAGACGTCACCGGATGCCGGGTCGGCCGCGATCTCGGTGGCTCCCAACCGCGTCGTCCCGGGCTCGACCCGCACCGTGAACGTGTTGTAGAACCCGATCGAGGCGCGCTGGCCGAAGATGTCGACGTTCAGCTGCAGTCCCTGGTGCGGACGCGTGAGCGGCGCCAGCGTCAGCCCGAGGGTGTTCGCCAGGATCTGGTGGCTCAGGCACACCGCGAGCAGCGGCTTCCCCGAGGCCAGACGAGCCGACACGATCTCGCGCATGCGACGCATCCGCGGGCTGTCGTCGAGCGGGTCGCCCGGACCCGGCCCGGCGATCAGCAGCCCGGTATCGGATGCCTCGGCATCCGTCACCTCCGACCAGTGCGCGATGCGCACGGAAAGTCCCAGGTGGCGGAGCTGATGCGCGAGCATCGTCGTGAAGCGGTCCTCGGCGTCGACGACGAGCGCACTGCGTCCGGCGAACGGGCCCGAGGCATCGACGTCCTGCGGGTTCAACCAGAACGGCGCGAGCCGCGAGTTGCGCGAGGCGAGCAGGGTCGCGATCGTGGGGTCGTCCGCGAGCGGGACGCGCGGCGTGGTCGGTGCATCGGGATCCGCGACGGGCGCGGGCGCGCTCTCGCGCGGGACCGCGCCGATCGCGCCGAGCAGGCCCGCCGCCTTGCCGTGCGTTTCGCCCACCTCCCCGTAGGGGTCCGAGTGGCGCACGAGCGTCGCGCCCACCGGCACGCGCAGGCGGCCGTCGACGAGATAGGCCGTGCGGATGAGGATCGGTGCGTCGAGGTCGTGCTCATCGCCGTTCGGGGTGAACAGCGCGGCCACGCCGGAGTAGTAGCCCCGGGCGGTCGTCTCGTGCCGGCGGATCACCGTGCACGCGTTCTGCATCGGTGAGCCCGTCACGGTCGGCGCGAACATCGTCTCGCGCAGGATGTCGCGGGGGTCGAGCGTGCTGCGCCCGCGGAGCATGTACTCGGTGTGCGTGAGGCGCGACATCTCCTTCAGATGCGGACCCGTGATGCGGCCACCGTCCGAGCAGACCGCGCTCATCATCTTCAGCTCCTCATCGACGACCATGAAGAGCTCTTCGGTCTCTTTGGTGTTCTCGAGGAATGCCGTCAGCGCTTCGGGGGTCGAGCCGCCGGCGGGATGCCGGAACGTGCCCGAGATGGGGTTCATCGTGACGACACCACCGCTGGCGCTGACGTGCGCCTCGGGGCTCGCGCCGACGGCGACGTGCCCCGGTGTGGCGATCGCGAAGGTCCAGTAGGCGCCTCGCTCGTGCTCGAGCAGAGCTCGGAACCAGGTCAGGGCGCTCTCGCGCGGGTCGGCGTCGATGCGCGCGGTGAAGTCGCGTCGGATGACGAAGTTCGCCCCCTCACCGCGTCCGATCTCTTCGGCGATCACGTCGCGCACGATCTCGGCGTAGTCCTCGTCACTCACGTCGAACCCGGTGTCGTGCAGGGGCACGGGGGTCGCGGGCAGGACGCGCATGGCCTCGTCGCGCGAAATCGTGCCGCGCTCCGACACGATGACGCAGCGCAGCGGCGCGCCGTCGTCATGGCATTCGAAGCCGCGTTCGCGCACCTGTCGGTACGGAACCAGCGCGAGGACCTCCTGCGGTGAGCCGTCCGCGTCCGTGAGGGGGATGTCTGCGAGCAGCTCGACATCGACGACGGTGCCCGTGAGGACTTCGACATCCGCACCATCGCGCGCGATCAGGACGAGGGGGCGGTCGTCCGCGGATTCGCGCAGGCGCTGCAGCAGTTCGCTGCCATCCGCATCACTGGGGGGGCGATGGCCGGTCATCGTGGGTCCTTCGGCTCGGCCCGGCGGGGCGGTCGCTCAACGAAAAGACCGCCACGGCGGGCGGTCTGGATTCGTGGAAACGCGAACACACCGCCTAAGAGGCGGGCCACCAGGAGCGGTTCGCGGACATGCCGTCACGATAGCACGCACGACACGCGACCTCTTCCTGTCGGTCCGCGCGGGCCACCCCTAAGCTTTTCGCCATGAGCGACGATCTCCGCGGGCGTGCCATCAGCA
The DNA here is from genome assembly GCF_002812725.1 of Microbacterium sp. BR1. Classification (GTDB taxonomy): domain Bacteria; phylum Actinomycetota; class Actinomycetes; order Actinomycetales; family Microbacteriaceae; genus Microbacterium. The sequence goes on from NZ_NMUN01000003.1 coordinate 320,229, forward strand.
GTCTCAAGGCCAAGGGCCACTTCTGGCAGGCACTGATCACGTGGGTGGTGCTGAGCCTTCTCTTCGTGTTGATCTGGGCCTTCTCTGGCGGGGCATCGGACGGATTCGAGGGCTTCTGGCCGATCTGGCCGATCGCGGGAATCGCGCTCGGCGTGATCTTCACCGGTATCCGCGCCTTCGGCGCCGGCGCGGGTGGGCCGAGCGAAGGTCGGATCCAAAGCGAGATGAAGCGCCTCTCTGAGTGACCTGGGAGCGGGCCGTGCCCGTGCCCGACCCGCGTAGGCTGGGTCCGTGCCAGCAGTGAATCTCGGAATGCCGAAGGTGCCGGATGTTCTCGCGCCGCGTCGGAAGAGTCGACAGATCCGCGTCGGCAAGGTGCTCGTCGGCGGGGATGCGCCGGTCAGCGTGCAGTCGATGTGCACCACGCCGACGACGAACATCAACGCGACGCTGCAGCAGATCGCCGAACTGACGGCATCCGGCTGTGAGATCGTGCGCGTCGCCGTGCCCTCGCAGGACGACGCAGACGTGCTCCACATCATCGCGAAGAAGAGCCAGATCCCGGTGATCGCCGACATCCACTTTCAGCCGAAGTACGTGTTCCAGGCGATCGATGCCGGGTGTGCCGCCGTGCGCGTCAACCCGGGCAACATCCGCAAGTTCGACGACCAGGTGGGTGCGATCGCCGCCGCGGCGAAGGCCGCCGGCGTATCGCTGCGCATCGGTGTGAATGCCGGATCCCTCGACCCGCGCCTGCTGCAGAAGTACGGCAAGGCGACTCCCGAGGCGCTCGCCGAGAGCGCGCGCTGGGAGGCATCCCTCTTCGAAGAGCACGACTTCCACGACTTCAAGATCTCGGTCAAGCACAACGACCCCGTCGTGATGGTCAAGGCGTATCGCCTGCTCGCCGAGATGGGCGACTGGCCGTTGCACCTCGGTGTCACCGAGGCCGGACCCGCATTCCAGGGCACGATCAAGTCCGCGACGGCCTTCGGCATCCTGCTCGGCGAGGGCATCGGCGACACGATCCGTGTCTCGCTTTCGGCTCCACCCGCCGAAGAGGTCAAGGTCGGGCACCAGATCCTGCAGTCGCTTAACCTGCGTGAGCGCAAGCTCGAGATCGTCTCGTGCCCCTCGTGCGGTCGAGCTCAGGTCGACGTCTACACGCTCGCCGACGACGTGACCGAGGGTCTGAAGGACATGACGGTCCCGCTCCGCGTCGCCGTCATGGGTTGCGTCGTCAACGGTCCGGGCGAGGCTCGCGAGGCCGACCTGGGTGTCGCATCCGGCAACGGCAAGGGACAGATCTTCGTCAAGGGTCAGGTCATCAAGACGGTTCCGGAGTCGGAGATCGTCGCGACGCTGATCGAAGAGGCCAACCGTCTCGCGGATGAGATGGGCCCCAACGCTGCTCCGGGCACCGCGCAGGTCGTCACGGCCTGAGCGGCCCCGCGCCCCTGCGGAATGTGACCGCGGGCTCTACTCGCCGTCGATACGCGCGAGTGCGGCGAGCGGGATTCCGATCCATGCCGGGCGGTTGCGCTTCTCGTAGACGACCTCGTATACCGCCTTGTCCGCAACGTATGCGGTGAGCAGCACACGACGCTCGTCCGTGCTGGTATCGTCCGTGCGGGTCTCGTGCGTGCTCGTATCGTCGTCGCTCGCCGCTCCGGCGATCACCCCGACGTAGCCGTTGATGAAGTGGCTACGGGCGCGTGAGGACCACTCGGCTGCTCGCTCCGCCCGCAGCGCCCACTCGTCGTCGTCGATGATCCGGCCGGTGCCCACGAGCGACATCTCCACGACCCCGGGGGCATAGTCGAACGAGCGCAGCATTCCGGCGACGTCGCGCCACGGCGAGTCGGGCAACGCCCGCTCCGCGAACGGGCGGCCCGGTTCGCCCTCGAAATCCACGAGCCGCCATCCCCGGGATGTCCTGAGTGTCTGACCGAGATGCAGATCGCCGTGCACCCGCTGCACATCCAGACCCTCGAGCGCCGCCACCGCGGAGTACGTCGCTCGGAGGCGAGCCGCGTGGGGTTCGATCTCGGGCACGACGCGCAGCGCGTGATCCAGTCGTTCGGTCATGGCTCGCGCCAGCTCCGCGGTGGTCTCGGCCCCCCGCCGCCCGGCGGGGAAGCGCTCGCGCAGCAGCGCGTGCACCTTCGCGAGGGCTTCGCCGAGGCGCGCAGCCTCTCCCGCGAAGTCGCCACCCGAGTCATCCGGTTCCTGTTCGAGATCGACGAGCAACGTGCGCACGCTCGCCATCGCGAGCTCGAAACCGTCGGTGGCGGTACGCAGGAACTCCTGCAGCATCGCCAGTTGGATGACCTCGCCATCGACGGTCGTCTCGACCCAGCCGAACAACTCGGCGATGTACTCCGAGTGGCCGCGGGTGAGCTCCTCATGGATCTCGATATCGGGATTCACGCCAGGACTGAGCTTGCGGAAGATCTTCATCATCGCGGTCTCGTCGAAACGGACCGACGAGTTCGACTGCTCGCCCGTCATGGGCGAAGGCCGTAGCTCCGGATCGAGCGGCTCGCCGCCGGGCAGCCGGTGGAATCTCAGACCATCGACATCCGCGCCACCGGTGGGCTCTGCTGCGATGAAAGCGTCCAACCAGAGAGCCATGGCATCCCGGTCGTGGACGGCGTCGTAGAGATGCCGCTGTCGACCATCCACCTCGATCGCGCCCACGTAGGCGTGGCCGATCCGGTCCTCGATCTCGTCGTACCCGGCCAGGGGCACCTGATAGAGCTCGGTTCCTCCGACCTCGTCGGAGTAGGCCACGGTGACGAGGTAGACGGTCGCGCTCGGCCGCTCGGGTGCCGACAAGTCGGCCAGCACGCGGACCCGCGACACCTGGAACGGGCGTCCCTTGCCACCGAACCACCGCGTTCGTACCAGGTAACCCTCGAGAAGGGCATGATCGATCGCGCTCACAGCAACCCCACTTCCTCTGACTCCGTCGCCGGCTCGTGCAGTTGGAACCAGTAGAACCCGTGGCCTCCCAGCGTCAACAGGTAGGGCAGCTCGCCGATTCGGGGGAAGGGGGCTCCGCCGATCAGCTCGACGGGCACCATGCCCTCGAAACGTCGCATGTCGAGCTCCACCGGCTGCGGGAACTGCGACAGATTGTTGACGCAGACGATCACGTCGACCGTGCCGTCCTCGTTCGTGTGCTCGCGGGAGTACGACAGCACCGACGGGTTCGATCCGCCCAGGTCGTTGAAGCTCCCGAGCCCGAACGCGGGATGGCGTTTGCGCGCCTGGATCATCTGTCGCGTCCAGTGGAGGAGCGACGAGCGGTCCTCCTGCTGCGCCTCGACGTTGACGGCGAGGTATCCGTAGACCGGGTCCTGGACGATCGGACGATCCAGCTTGCCGGGATTCGCGGTCGAGAATCCCGCGTTGCGATCGGATGTCCACTGCATGGGAGTGCGTACGCCATCGCGGTCGCCGAGCCAGATGTTGTCGCCCATGCCGATCTCGTCGCCGTAGTACAGCACGGGTGACCCGGGGAGCGAGAGCAGGAGCGCGGTGAAGAGCTCGATGCGGTCGATGTCGTTGTCGAGCAGCGGCGCGAGGCGGCGCCGGATGCCGATGTTGGCCTTCATGCGCGGATCCTGCGCGTACTCGTTCCACATGTAGTCGCGGTCTTCGTCCGTGACCATCTCGAGCGTGAGCTCGTCGTGGTTGCGCAGGAAGATGCCCCACTGGCATCCGGAGGGGATCGAGGGCGTCTCGGCCAGGATCTCGCTGATCGGGAACCGCGACTCCCGACGCACCGCCATGAAGATGCGGGGCATCACCGGGAAGTGGAAGCACATGTGACACTCATCGCCCCCGACATCCGGGTCGCCGAAATAGTCGACGACGTCGGCCGGCCACTGGTTCGCCTCGGCCAGCAGCACCCGGCTCGGGTACTCGGCGTCGACGATTCGGCGCACCTTCTTCAGGAACTCGTGCGTCTCGGGCAGGTTCTCGCCGTTCGTGCCGGGTCGTTCGTAGAGGTACGGCACGGCATCGAGCCGGAACCCGTCGAGGCCCATGTCGAGCCAGAACCGCATGGCGTCGATCATCGCCTCGTGCACCCTCGGGTTGTCGAAGTTGAGGTCGGGCTGGTGGGAGAAGAACCGGTGCCAGTAGTACTGCTTGCGCACCGGGTCCCACGTCCAGTTGCTGGGCTCGGTGTCGACGAAGATGATCCGGGCATCCTCGTACAGCTCGTCGGTGTCGCTCCAGACGTAGAAGTCGCCGAACGGGCCATCCGGGTCGTTGCGGCTGGCCTGGAACCACGGGTGCTCGTCGCTGGTGTGGTTCATGACGAAGTCGATGATCACGCGGATGTCGCGCTCGTGCGCGGCGTCGAGGAACTCCTGGAAGTCCGCCACCGTGCCCAGCTCGGGCAGGACGCCGGTGTAGTCGGCCACGTCATAGCCGTCGTCGCGCAACGGTGACGGGAAGAACGGCGGAACCCACAGACAGTCGACGCCGAGCCACTTCAGGTAGTCGAGCTTGTCGATCAGGCCGCGGAAGTCGCCCGTGCCGTCGCCGTCGCCGTCCTTGAACGAGCGCACGAGCACCTCGTAGAAGACCGCCGTCTTGAACCACTCCGGCTCGGGGCTGCCCGGGGTATCGGGGAACGGCTCCTGCGTCATGATCGGGATCGACGCCGTATACGGAGCGGGTTCTGCGGGAGCAGTCATGCGTTCGTCCTCATGTTCAGGATGCGGTCGGCGCTGGTCCTACGCGTACGAGGTGGCGGGCGATGAACCACCTCTCTAAACCTGTCACAGGCGTGCTCTGAGCGCGATCATCCGGGCACCCGTTGCGCCGTGCTGGGCGTTGCTGTATTGGCCTGGCGCGGGCCTCCGCTCCGGCGTCCCGTGCGCGGCGAACTGTCACGAACCGCTGCATCCGTTGCTCGCATCGAGCGTTTCGTGCCAGCTCGACGGCTGTAGGTAGCTCCCTAGTACCGCAGGGCGGCGGGTTCGAGGCGGGATGTCTCATCGCCGACCAGCGACGTGTCGCGCGGGTCGAGGCGGAGGACGCCGGTGGTGCCTGCGAGGGCGGGCAGGTCGATCCAGAAGATCCCGGGGCTGCGCGTCGAGCCGAAGTAGTACGTGCGGTTGGTCAGGTCCGCTGCCGAGCGCCACCAGGTCGGGTACACGCCGCCGTCCGCGTAGGGCGCGCCGTACGGCACGGAGACGTTGGCGATCAACTGCACGACCCCGGCCACGGCCTCGTCGATGCCCGTGGGTTCGGGCAGGTAGTGCAGGAAGTAGGAGGCGCGCACGAAGCGGTCTTGCGACGTGATGTCACCGGGCGGCGGGAGTTCGCCGCCGAACGGGCGGTAGCGCGCGAGATTCTCGAGTTGGCGGTCGAGCGTGGGGGAGTTCGCCATGACGGTGAATTCGCGGCCGTGGTGCACGACCATCCGGCCGTCGATCGGCTCGATGATCGCGGAGTCGCCGGTGCTGTCCTCCAGGGCGATGTGCACCCCGAAGGTCTCGCCGCGCAGGGGAGGGGCGACGATCCGGATGTCTTCTGCCGCGGCGACGGCATCCGCGACGGTGGCGAAATTGTCCACCAGATACTGCACCCACATGGTGTGGGCGACCGCCGGGCGTTCGTCGGCGGCGGGGAACGAGACATCCGTCGGGTCCAGGTATAGGGCGTGGGCCGCGAGCCCCGCGTCGTTCAGGCCGTCGACCGTGCCGATGCCCCACATACTGATGACGACGTTCGCGTGCTGCGAGACCCAGGTGTGGGATCCTTCGCCGGCGTCGCCCGAGCGGTGCTGACCGGCCGGGACGTACCAGAGCTCGGGTTCGTCGCTGACGGCCCAGTCCATGCAGCGGGCCACGGTCTTGGCGATGCGGTTGTCGTTCCAGAAGATGCGGGTGCACACGCGCGTGAGCCTAGCGGGAGCGATGCGGACACACGCGTGATCGGATCGTAGTTTGCTGACCGGCATACGGCTCGATCAAGGCCCGGAGCGGCTCATAGGGTCGAAGGATGACGAAACTCCCACGCCGAGCGATGGCATCCTTCATGGTTGTCTCCGCCCTCATGCTCAGCGCGTGCGCAGCCGAACCCGAGAGGAGTTCGTCGTCGTCCCCGACGCCCACGCCGACGCCGTCCCAAAGCCCGAGCCCCACACCGACGCCGGAGCCGATCGCGCAGGCGTTCGGAGGGGACTGTGCTGAAATGCTCTCGGATGCCGAGGTTTCGGACCTGTTCGGCCCCCCGATCGAACTCGATCCCGTGCGCGAGGCGCGCCAGCGGATCGCGGAGGAGGCATCCGTGATCCGCGAAGGCGGCATCGTCTGCAACTGGGTGTTTGATCAGGTGGGTCTGGGTGTCGTAGTGCTGCCCGTGTCGGTCGTGCCTCCGGAGTTGCACGTCTCGGTGCCGGAAGAAGCGTGCATGAGCGGGTTCACGGATTGCAGCTGGCGCACCGTGTCGGGACCTTGGTGGATGGAGACGACGGAATGGCCGACATCGTCGTACGAGACCTGGGCTGAGAGCCCCGAGCGTGTGGAGGCGCTCTCACAGATGATTGCCCCGCGGGTCCTGGCATGGAGCCCACCGGCCGTCGGCGGCGCGGCGGAACCGTTGCTCGACTGCACAGAACTTCTCGCGGCGGTGAACGCGGCGGTGCCGGCCGCGGGTCTCGTCGAGAGCGGCTGGGGGATCGCGGGGCTGGAGGCGATCGCGCTGATGACGAACATCGTGGAAAGCTGTGCGTGGAGTAACGAGAGCGGCATCATCTCGCTTCGGGTGCAGCGAGACGTCGGTGCGCCGGACTCGGCTGACCTCCGCACCGTCGGCGCCGAGGAATACTCGCTCCCGAACGGAGTGCTCGGTCATCTGGTCATGTTGGCGCCGGAATACGGAACGCTGGTCGCCACGGCTGGCGACACGCGCGTCGCGATCAGCGGGGACAGCGTTGCCAACGACGAGCAGGGCACAGCGGCCATCCTCGCGGCCGTGCTCGACGCGCTCTGAGCGAATCGAGCTGTCACGAAACGCTCAATCTTGAGCGCATTTCGAGCAGTTCGTGACGGTTCGGCAGGAAAGAGAGTCACGGAGCGCGCCGAAACGAGGGCGCAGGGGCCGAGGCATCCGCGCGCCTAGACTTGACGATCGTGGTCACCCGTCTCTCGCACTACTTCCTCCGCACGCTCCGTGAGGACCCCGCCGATGCCGAAGTCACGAGCCATCGGCTGCTCGTGCGCGCCGGATACATCAGGCGCCAAGCGCCCGGCGTCTTCGCCTGGCTGCCGCTGGGGCTGAAGGTCAAGGCCAAGATCGAGGCCGTCGTCCGGGAGGAGATGGCGAACGCCGGGGCGTACGAGGTGCACTTCCCCGCGCTGCTGCCGCGCGAACCGTACGAGGTCACGGGCCGCTGGGAGGAGTACGGCGACGCGCTGTTCCGCCTGCAGGACCGCAAGGGCGCCGACTACCTGCTCGCGCCCACGCACGAAGAGGTCTTCACGTTGCTCGTGAAGGACCTGTACTCGTCGTACAAGGACCTGCCCCTGTCGATCTACCAGATCCAGGACAAGTACCGCGACGAGGCGCGGCCCCGCGCCGGCCTCCTGCGCGGCCGAGAGTTCACGATGAAGGACGCCTACTCCTTCGACTACACCGACGCCGGGCTCGACGCGAGTTACCAGGCCCAGCGGGATGCCTACGAGCGCATCTTCACGCGCCTCGGACTCGAGTACGTGATCGTGCAGGCGGATGCCGGGGCCATGGGCGGCTCGCGCAGTGAGGAGTTCCTGCACCCCACCGCGGTCGGCGAGGACACGTTCGTCCGCTCAGACGGCGGGTACGCGGCCAACGTCGAGGCCTTCACGACGCTCGCGCCCGAGCCGATCCCGTTCGACGGGCTGCCCGAGCCCGTCATCTTCGACTCGCCGAACACCCCGACGATCGCCACGCTCGTCGACCACGCGAACGCCCACCTCGAAGCCCCGGCTGAGGGGGAGTGGACTGCCGCGCACACGCTCAAGAACGTCGTGCTCGCCCTGACGCACCTCGACGGTACGCGCGAGCTCGTCGTGGTGGGTCTGCCCGGCGACCGCGACGTCGACGACAAGCGCGTCGAGGTCGCCTTCGCCCCCGCCGCCGTCGAGGCCGCGACCGAGGCGGACTTCGAGAAGCACCCGCTGCTCGTCAAGGGCTACATCGGCCCCTGGTCGCCCACGGGTGCGATCCTCGGGTCCGAATCCGCCACCGACATCCGTTACTTCCTCGATCCTCGCGTCGTCGACGGCACGTCGTGGATCACCGGCGCGAACGCGCACGAGAAGCACGTGCACTCGCTCGTCGCGGGGCGCGACTTCGCGGCCGACGGTTTCGTCGAGGTCGCCACGGTGCGCGAGGGAGACCCGGCACCGGATGGCTCGGGCCCGGTCAACCTCGCCCGCGGCATGGAGATCGGTCACGTCTTCCAGCTCGGCCGCAAGTACGCCGAGGCGTTGGGCCTGAAGGTGCTCGACGAGAACGGCAAGCTCGTCACGGTCACGATGGGTTCGTACGGGATCGGCGTGACCCGCATCCTCGCGATCATCGCGGAGCTGAACAACGACGACAAGGGCCTGATCTGGCCCGCGTCCGTCGCTCCCTTCGACGTGCACGTCGTCGCGACGGGGCGGGATGCCGTGGCGTTCGATCTCGCCGCGTCCATCGCCGATCAGCTCGAGACGGCGGGCCTCGATGTCCTCTACGACGACCGTCCGAAGGTGTCGCCGGGCGTGAAGTTCGGTGACGCGGAACTCATCGGTGTGCCGCGCATCCTGATCGTCGGGCGCGGGGCGGCCGAGGGTCAGGTCGAGCTCTGGGATCGTCGCACGGGTGACCGCGAGGTCGTGTCGGTCGCCGACGCGTTGGCGCGGCTGAGCGCCTCAGCGCGCGGCTAGGACTCCGGATCGCGTGAACCGCGAAGCCACGCCGGGCCGAGCGGCACGACCGAGCGGCCCATCGTGCGCACGATGAACTTCTCGACCAGCATGTAGGTCGCGAGACCGGATGCGACGATCAGCAGGACCGATCCCGCGGCCCCGAACGCCGTCGCGCCGCCGAACGCGGTCACGGACTGCAGCGCGAGCCCACCGGATACACACATCAGGGTGATGGGCAGCGCGCTGTTGTGCGTTGCGCCCGGGAACACGAAGAGCCCCGCCAGGACGGCGAACATGAGCGTGAAGACACCTCGCGCGGGACCGGCGACCTCGAAGAACCCGAGCTCGCCGCCGAGCAGGAACCCCGGCATGCAGAGCCAATACCAGCCGAAGGCGTTGTAGACGAGGAAGTGGAAGTCGTCGCCGATCGTGAACGACAGCATCCCCGCGATGATCTGCACGATCCCCCCGAAGATCGCGCCGACCCAGAACACCGAGCTGTCGTCGTGGACGCCGAGGTGCGCGAGCTGGGCGGTGAGGGTCGCGATCGCGAAACCGAGCAGCCCGATCAAGCCGGGGTCGGCGGTGCGGAACGATCGGAGGGGCGGCGGGGCCGGGGTCGTGGGCACGAGGCGACCGTAACCCAGAACGCCTCGCGCGCGAGGCGCCCGCGGCCGTGACTTTTGTTCGCCGCCCGTTCCCTGTCCGTCTACGGTCCGTTGGGTTCGGGGGCTAGTCTCACGACGTGACCATTCCTACCGGGCAGCAGTCGCTGCGTGAGTACATCGAGAACCTGCGACAGGAAGGCTACTACGTCGTCGGCGGACAGACGGGCGATCCCGATCTGGTGGATCCGATGGGCAATCCGGTCACGACCTGGCAGGAGGGTTACCCCTACGACACGCGGATCGACGCGGAGGAGTACGAGGACCAGAAGTACCTCCTGCAGATCGAACTGCTCAAGTTCCAGTACTGGGTGCAGGACACCGGGCACCGCGCGGTCATCGTGTTCGAGGGTCGCGACGCCGCGGGCAAGGGCAGCACGATCAAGCGGTTCATGGAGCACCTCAATCCGCGCGCGGCGCGCGTGGTCGCGTTGAACAAGCCGAGTGACAGCGAGTCCGGCCAGTGGTACTTCCAGCGATACGTTCAGCACATGCCGACCGCTGGCGAGATCGTCATGTTCGACCGCTCCTGGTACAACAGGGCGGGTGTGGAGCGCGTGATGGGCTTCTGCTCGACCGACGAGTACGAGGAGTTCATGCAGCAGGTTCCACAGTTCGAGAAGATGCTCGTCGAGTCCGGAACCTCGCTCACGAAGTTCTGGTTCTCGGTGTCGCAGACCGAGCAGCGCACGCGTTTCGCGCTGCGTCAGCTCGACCCGGTGCGTCGTTGGAAGCTCTCACCGATGGACCTCGAGTCCCTCGGACGCTGGGACGATTACACGGCCGCGAAGGATGAGATGTTCCAGCGCACCGACAAGGGTTTCGCGCGCTGGACGATCATCCGCTCGAACGACAAGCGGCGGGCGCGCCTGAACGCGATGCGCTACTTCCTGTCGCAATTCGAATACGAAGACAAGGATGCCTCGGTCGTCGGCGAGCCGGACCCCCTCCTGGTCCTGCGCGGAAAGCGTGACGAAGTCGGCGACTGAGCCGCGCGAGACCCGAGGTTCGCGGGAGCCCATCTAGCATTGCCTGAGTGACCCAGCAGCCCACGAACGCGAGCGCCCCCGTGCCGCGGCGCGGCGGGTTCAGTCGGCTCGTCGGCCACGCGCCGGCCTGGGTGGGCATCGCGGTCGGGCTGCCCCTGATTCTGCTCGGCGTATTCATCGTCACCCGGCCGCTGACATCCCTGTGGGTGCTGGCGATCTACATCGGGGTCAGCGCCATCGCGGCCGGTGTGATGGACCTGATCGCCCCGCGCGACGTCCCGCGCCGCGCGAACATCGTGCTCGCGATCCTCTGGATCGTCGGTGGTGGTGTGATCCTCTTCTGGCTCGGGCGCAACCTCGACCTGTTGCCGGAACTGATCGCTGCGCTGCTCGTTCTCGGTGGGCTCGGCGCATCCATCGGTGTCTCACGCGGCCGGGTGAGCGAGCGGGTGCTCGCCGCCGCATCTGCCGTGGCGCAGGTCGTGTTCGGTCTGCTGGCCCTGCTCTGGCCGGACGTCACCCTGCTCGTCGTCGCGATCGCCTTCGGGCTGCGGACCGTCGTGCTCGGTGGCGTGCTCACCTGGCGTTCCTCGCGCCGGATCCGCGGGCGCTCAGCGCGTCCGGGAGAGACCACCGGCAGTCGACGCGTGCTCGTCTGGGCCGCGGTGGGGCGCTACGCGCTCGCGGCGGTGCTGCTGGGGCTCGCCGGCGGATCCTGGTGGGTGAGTTCCTGGCTCGCAGACGGTGCCCCCGTGATCGACGCCTTCTACGACGCGCCCGCCGGGGCCCCGCCGAGTGCCCCGGGCGCGCTCCTGCGAGAGGGGGCGTACAGCGGACGCACACCGGTCGGCGGTGAGGTCAGGCGCATCCTGTACAGCACGACGGACGCGTTCGGCAGCCGCGCGCTCGCGAGCGGGTTGGTCATCTCGCCCACGGACCCGCCCATGGGGCCGCGTCCCGTCATCATCTGGAACCACGGAACGACCGGCGTCGCCCGCGGGTGCGCCCCGAGTCTCGCGGATGCCTCGGCCACGCGCTGGGCGATTCCCGCTATCGATCGGGCCCTCGCAGCGGGTTGGGTCGTCGTCGCGACCGACTACACGGGCCAGGGGGCTCCGGGCACTTTTCCGTACCTGATCGGTGAGGGAGAGGCGCGCTCGGCGCTCGACGCGGTGCGTGCTGCGGAGCACGTGGAGGGTCTGTGGCTGTCGTCCCGGGTCGTGGTGTGGGGGCACTCCCAGGGCGGGCACGCCGCGCTCTGGACGAGCCAGCTCGCACCCACCTACGCGCCCGAACTCAGCGTGCGGGGGACCGTGGCCATCTCGCCCGCGGCGGACCCGCTCGCGCTCGCCGAAGAGCTCGCTCGCACGCAGGACTCCGCGATCCTGTCCGTGCTCATCTCGTGGGTGCTCGTGCCCTATGCCGACACGTATCCCGATGTGTTGATCTCCGACTACGTCGCATCCGGTGGGCGCTCGATCGTCAGAGAGATGACGCAGCGCTGTCCGACGGAGCCGGGGGTGGTCGTGTCCGTGCTCGCGGCGCTGGGCGTCTCTGCCGATCGCCCCCTTTACGACACAGACTTGACGGTCGGGCCGCTGGGGGATCGGCTCGCGCAGAACGCGGCGACCGGGCCGTGGGAATCCCCCGTCCTGCTGGCCTGGGGCGGACAGGACGAGGTGATTCCGACGGCGCTGCACGAGCGATTCGTCGCCGAGAGGTGCGCCGAGGGGCAGCCGCTGCAGGTTCGCGTCTTCGATCGGATGGATCACACCGGCCCGATGCTGCCGCGCTCGCCGTTGCTGTCGACCATGATGCGGTGGACGCAGGCGCGGTTCGACGGCGTTCCCGTGGGGGCCGCGGCGAACGACTGCCCCTGATCGGTCGGCCCCCTCAGAGACGTGCGTAGCGGGCCCGGAAGAAGCAGTAGACCCCGTAGGCGATGAACCCGACGCCCGCGGCGCCGAGGAGCCAGGGCCCGAGGGGCAGGTCGATCAGGGCCGAGAGCGCCCGGTCCATCCCGCCGGCCTCCTCCGGATCGACCTGAATCGCGGCCGTGATGACCAGGACGCCGACGATGGCGAGGGCGATCCCCTTGGCGACGTATCCGGCGATGCCGAGAACCGTCACGATGCGACCCGTCGCGCCGCTCGGCATCCGGAGCTTCTCACGGAAGCTGCGGGTGACGCCCTTGAAGACGAATCCGGCCCCGACGCCGACGATGACCAGGCCGGCGATTCCCAGCAGGACGGGACCGCCGGGAAGCGAGAGCACGGTGCTGCTGGCGTTCTGGGCGCTCTCGTCGCCGCTCGATCCCGCGCCGAGTGCGACGGATGCCGCGCTGTAGCCGATGGCGACATAGACGACCGCCTTGGCCCACTCGCCGATCCGCTTCATCCAGCGCTTGCGCGCGTCGTCTACGTCCACGAGCACGCCCTTGACCAGATACCACAGGCCGAGAGCCGCGAGCCCGACGGCCAGGACCCAGAGCGCGACGAAGCCGAGCGGCGCCTCCGCGATGGCGCGGAAGGCGCCGGTCGGATCGGACTCGCCCCCACCCCCGCCGCCCCCGGCGCCGACTGCGAGCACGATCGCGCCGATGAGGAGGTGGATCACGCCGTTTGCCGCGTATCCGGAGCGCGCGAGCATCCGGAACGCGGGGTGTGATGCCGCCTTGCGAACGGTCCTCTGCGCGGAGTCAGCCATGTCGGGTGTCATTCCCCGAGCGTACGTGCGGGGACTCGGCCGGTGTGCCGGTTCTCGAGGCTCGACGTGCGCCGCGAAGCGTGCCGGGCGGGATCGGGCGAGAGTCGCGCATACCGGGCACGGAAGAGGCAGAAAACGCCATAGGCGATGAAGCCGATCCCGATGGATGCGACCAGGACGGGTCCGAGGGTGAGTCCGAGCAGCGCTGCGAGGGCGCCGTCGAGGCCTCCCGCCGTTGCAGCCTCGTCCCGGACAGCGGCGATGACCAGCAACACCGCCATCGCCGCGAGCGCCGCGCCTTTCGCGACGAACCCGACGATGCCGAGGATGTCGACGAGCCGTCCGAGAGCGCCCTCCGGGACCGAGACCTGCCCGCGGTAGCTGCGCCGGACGCCCATGGACAGGAACGAGATGCCGGTGGCGCCCACGCCGATACCGACCGCGATCAGGAGGAACGTTCCCCCGGGTATGTCGAGAACGCCGCGGCTGGCCTTCTCGGCGGCTTGCTCGCTGCTCAGGCGCGCGCCCAAGGCGATGGCCGCGGCGACCGTTCCGAACGCGGCGAAGACGACCGCCTGACCCCACTGGCCGACCCGACCGCCCCACTTCTTCAGGACGCTGTCGCCACGGACGAGGATGCCCTCGCCGATCTTCCACGCGGCGAGTGCGAAGAACCCCGCGGCGATGATCCAGAGCAGGGTGAAGCCGAGGGGGAGTGCGGCGATGGCGCGGAGGGCACCGGTCTGATCCGTCGCGGCATCTCCACCGAGGGCCACGATGAGCGCGATCACGCCGATCAGAGCATGGACGATGCCGCTCGAGACGTACCCGAGCCGTGCGAGCCCGCGGAACCAGGGCATCGTGGTCGCGTCGCGGGCGACGCGCTTCGGGGCCTCGGAGTCCATCGGCTCAGCCTAGGCGCGAGCCCGCCCCGTGGCCGCCTTCGTCAGAGCTTGGGAGCCCCGTGCAGGTGATCGCGATGCTTGCGCGCCTCGTGCTCCTTCTCGACGATGTCGATCGGGCCGGTGACGGAAAGCTCGTCCTCCCAGCATTCGATGCCCTCGACATCCGGCATGAGTGCCCGTGTGAAGACGGGATTGCGCCCCTCGCGGCGTTGCCGGGTGTAGTCCTTCAGCAGGCGGAACGCGATGCCCGAGAGCAGCGCGATCGCGATCAGGTTGGTCAGCGCCATCAGGCCCATGACCCCGTCGGCGAAGTTCCACACCAGGTCGGCCGTAACGACCGATCCGGCCAGAACCGCCAGTACGGCGAGGATGCGGTAGCCCACGAGCGCCCCGCGCTTGGTCGTGATGAACTCGATGTTCGACTCGCCGTAGTAGTAGTTGCCGAGGATCGAGCTGAACGCCAGCAGGAAGATGATGACGGTCAGGGCGATGTTCGACCACTCGCCGAGCGTCGATACGAGCGCCCCCTGGGTCAGGCCGATTCCCCTCGTGGCCGAGGTCAGGTCGGGCGCCGAGACCAGGATGATGAATGCCGTGATCGTGCACACGAGGAACGTGTCGAAGTAGACGCCCAGCGTCTGCACGAGTCCCTGCTTGACGGGGTGCGTGACCGCGGCACTCGCCCCGGCGTTCGGCGCCGATCCGAGTCCCGCCTCGTTCGAGAACATGCCGCGCTTGACCCCGGTGAGAACGATGTAGCCGAAGGCCGCGCCGACGACCTCGTTGAATCCGAACGCCTGCGTGAAGATCTGGGTGAACACCACCGGCAGCTGGTCGATGTGCAGCGCCACGACGGCGAGCCCGAGCAGCAGGTAGAGCAGGGCCATGGTGGGCACGAGTGCCTGCGTCACGGAGGCGATGCGACGGACCCCGCCGAAGATCACCAGCGCGGTCAGGAGGGTGATGCCGATACCGACGGCCCAGGGCAGCCAGGGTGCCGCGTCGTCACCGAGGCTTCCGCTGACCGTGGCCGAGATCGTGTTGGCCTGCAGGGACGAGAACGCGAAGGGGAAGCAGACGATCAGGATGATCGCGAACCAGATCCCGAGCCACCGCGCCTTCAGCCCCCGCTGCATGTAGTAGGCGGGGCCGCCGCGGAAGCCATCCGTGTCACGCACCTTGAACAGCTGGGCGAGCGATGACTCGATGAAGCTCGACGCCCCGCCGACGAAGGCCATGAGCCACATCCAGAAGATCGCCCCCGGGCCACCCAGCGCGATCGCGGTGCCGACACCGGCGATGTTGCCGACTCCGACGCGCGAGGCGGCCGAGATCGTGAACGCCTGGAACGCCGAGACCGAC
Source organism: Microbacterium sp. BR1 (assembly GCF_002812725.1). Classification (GTDB taxonomy): domain Bacteria; phylum Actinomycetota; class Actinomycetes; order Actinomycetales; family Microbacteriaceae; genus Microbacterium. Next base: position 335,774 of record NZ_NMUN01000003.1, read on the forward strand.
TGCGGCTCACCCGTCGCGGTCCGCGGCGTCCTGTCGGTGAGGGTGCGGAACATCTCGGGAATGAGCCGAAACTGGACGATACCGGAGCGTGCCGTGAAGTACAGGCCGAGCAGCACCACCACGGGGACGATGATCCAGGTCCAGAGGTTGTCGCCCCACGTCAGCAGCCAGTCGTTGATCTCATCCATGCGCACAGTATGTCCGGGAGGGAGCGCGATCGGGGGTAGCGCGGGCTATTCGAGACCGAACTGTTCGGAGATGTGCGCACGGATCTGCACGAATTCGGGCACGGCCCAGAAGAAGTCGAGCTTCTGCGCGAGCGGCGAGTCCGAATCCGGCTCCGCCTCGAGCACGAACGCCGCGAAGGACTCGGCGAAGTCCTCGGTGACGTTCGTCGCGGCGTAGTCGCTGACGAAGTCCTCCTCGTGCGCGGCGTAGAAGGCGTCCGCGACCTCGGCGTCGTCGTTGTCGGGACCGGGCGCCTCGTCACCGTAGGCGTCCCAGAAATCCGTCTGGAACGCGTAGATGAAGGACGTCGGCAGCGCGCATCCCTCGCTCAACTCGAGCGTGTCGCAGTCGCCGGATGGCTCGGGCACCTGGGCGACGTTGAGGCTCAGCACGTGCGCGTACTCGTGGATGAGGGTCTGCAGCAGGGTGTCGGCGTCGTCCGCGTAAGCGGCGTTCGCGACCAGCATCCACTCGGTGGGGTCGTCCAGATCGCGCGACACGTACGCCATGGTGTCGCTGTCGGCGGAATCGCCCACGCGATAGCTGTTGAAGGTGTCGGCCGCGACCGGTTCGGTCACGACGCCCACGAACATCGTCCAGATCTCGTCGGCCGGGCCGCTGGGTGCGGGCGACAGGGTCGCATCCGCACCGATGTCGTATACGTCGACGGCGCCGAGGTCGTCGTCCTCGGCCTGGATGTGGCTCGAGGTGGCACAGCCCGAAATCAGGAGCATGGCGGCGAACAGGGTGCTGGCAACGGCTGCGCGTCGGGAGTGCATGCGAACAGGGTATGGCCCTGGGACGATCGCCGATGTCATCCGGTAACGTAGGGGGGATGTCGACGCGCATGACGCGTCGACGAGAGCTGAATAGGGAGGTCTGAAGTGGACATCGATCTCGGACTGCTGAAGACGATCGAGCGCGAGAAGGAAATCCCCTTCGACGAACTCGTGAGCATCATCGAGCAGGCGATTCTGACCGCCTACGGAAAGCACACGTCGCCCTCGGGTGAGGTGCCCCCGGGCGCCCGGGTCGAGATGGACCGCAAGACCGGTCACGTCGGCGTGTTCATTCCGGTGACGGATGACGACGACGCCGTCATCGGCGAAGAAGAGACCACTCCCGACGACTTCGGCCGTATCGCCGCCTTCGCGGCCAAGCAGGTCATCGGCCAGAGGTTGCGCGACATCGCCGACGACGCCGTCTTGGGCGAGTTCAAGGGCAAGGAAGGCGACATCGTCGCCGGGGTCATTCAGCAAGGTCCCAACCCGCGCATGATCCACGTCGATCTCGGCTCGGTCGAGGCGATCCTGCCGCCCGAAGAGCAGTCGCCCGGCGAGGCCTACGCGCACGGCTCGCGCCTGCGCGTATACGTCACGAGTGTCGGCAAGGGTCCCAAGGGTCCCTCGATCACCGTGTCGCGCACGCACCCGGGCCTCGTGCGCAAGTTGTTCGCTCTCGAGGTTCCCGAGATCGCCTCGGGTCTGGTCGAGATCGTCTCGCTCGCACGCGAGGCCGGTCACCGCACCAAGATCGCGGTGCGGGCCAACGATCCCTCGATCAACGCGAAGGGCGCGTGCATCGGCGAGATGGGTCGCCGCGTTCGAGCCGTGACGGAAGAGCTCGGCGGAGAGAAGATCGACATCGTCGACTACGACCCCGAGCTCGCCAAGTTCGTCGGCAACGCGCTCTCGCCCGCGAAGGTCACGTCGAGCTTCATTCTGGATGCCTCCACCAAGGCCGTCCGCGCACTCGTCCCCGACTACCAGCTGTCGCTGGCGATCGGCAAGGAGGGCCAGAACGCACGTCTCGCCGCCAAACTGACGGGCGCGAAGATCGACATCCAGCCCGACAGCATTCTGGAGGACCGCTGACCGCGGGATCCGGAGGATCGCTGATCCCTGGCCGCATGCGTCGCGCCGAACGGCGTGAGCGGGAGGTGTAAGATGGAACCTGTACGGACGTGTGTCGGATGCCGCGCGCGTGCTCCCCGGTCGGCCCTCCTGAGGGTCGTCTCCATCGGTTCCATGCTCGTTCCCGACGAGCGTGCGACGATGCCGGGTCGGGGCGCGTGGGTGCACGAGACGCCCGCCTGCGTGGAGGCCGCACTGCGGCGCCGCGCGTTCGTGCGAGCACTACGCGTTTCGGGACCACTCGACGCGCAGACGTTAGAGAACAGGCTGAACGGCTATGGAAACAAAGTGAACGGCTCGAAATGAGTCCCGTCCGCGACTAACGGTCTGCCCTGCCTGGGTGGACCCAGACAGGAGAATTGTGGCTTCCAAACCACGCGTGCACGAGATCGCCTCAGAACTCGGCGTCGACAGCAAAGTTGCGCTGGCCAAGCTCAAAGAGCTCGGCGAGTTCGTGAAGAGCCCCTCGTCCACCATCGAGCCCCCCGTGGCTCGCAAGCTTCGCCAGGCGCTTCAGGCCGAGGGTGCAGCCGCACCCGCGGTCCCGGCGCCTGCCGCCGCGTCATCGTCACCGCGCCCCGCGGGTCGTCCCGGCCCCGTGCGTCCGGCGGCCCCGGCTGCTCCCGCTGCGGC
>NZ_NMUN01000004.1 GCF_002812725.1 Microbacterium sp. BR1
CTCAGGGCATGGGACAGCGTCCCGCCGGCCCGCGCCCGGGCAACAACCCCTTCGCCAGCGCGCAGGGAATGGGCCAGCGCCCGTCCCCGACGCCCGGCAACATCCCGCGCCCGCAGGCGCCGCGTCCCGGCGCCCCGCGCCTCGGTGCACCGCGTCCCGGCGGGCCCGGTCGTCCCGGCGGACCCGGTCGTCCCGGCGGCGCGCCGTTCCAGCAGCGTCCCGGCGGCCCCGGCCGTCCCGGCGGTGCCGGTGGTGGCGGGTTCCGTCCCGGTGCTCCCGGTGCGGGTGCGCCCGGCGGCGGCTTCCCCGGTCGCCCCGGCGGTGGTGGCGGTCGTGGCCGCGGTCCCGGTGGTGGTACGGCAGGCGCGTTCGGTAAGGGCGGCGGCAAGTCCAAGCAGCGCAAGTCGCGCAGGGCGAAGCGCCAGGAATTCGAGATGAGGGATGCCCCGGTCGTCGGTGGCGTCAACGTCTCGCGCGGTAATGGCGAGACGATCCGGATGCGCCGAGGTGCATCGATCTCGGACTTCGCCGACAAGATCGAGAACATCACCGGCTACACCGTGCAGCCGGGCACGCTCGTCACCATCCTGTTCAACCTGGGTGAGATGGCGACCGCGACCGAGTCGCTCGACGAGGCCACGTTCGAGGTCCTCGGCGAAGAGCTCGGCTACAAGATCCAGATGGTCTCGCCCGAGGACGAAGACAAGGAGCTCCTCGAGAGCTTCGGTCTCGACCTCGATCAGGAGCTCGAGGACGAGAACGAGGACGACCTCGAGATCCGGCCCCCGGTCGTCACCGTCATGGGTCACGTCGATCACGGTAAGACCCGGCTCCTCGACGCGATCCGCAACGCCAACGTCGTCGCCGGCGAGGCGGGCGGCATCACGCAGCACATCGGTGCCTACCAGGTGTGGACCGAGCACGAGGGCATCGAGCGTGCCATCACCTTCATCGACACCCCGGGTCACGAGGCGTTCACCGCCATGCGTGCACGTGGTGCGCAGGTGACGGACCTCGCGATCCTCGTGGTCGCGGCCGACGACGGCATCATGCCGCAGACGGTCGAGGCCCTGAACCACGCGCAGTCGGCGAACGTGCCGATCGTCGTTGCCGTCAACAAGGTCGACAAGCCCGACGCCAACCCGGCGAAGGTTCGTCAGCAGTTGACCGAGTACGGGCTCGTCGCCGAGGAGTACGGCGGAGACGTGATGTTCGTGGATGTTTCGGCCACCAAGGGCCTGAACATCCAGGAGCTGCTCGATGCGGTGCTCCTGACGGCAGACGCGGGTCTCGACCTCACGGCGAACCCGAACAAGGCCGCACGTGGTGTCGCGATCGAAGCCAAGCTCGACAAGGGCCGCGGTTCGGTCGCCACCGTCCTCATCCAGTCCGGAACGCTCCGGGTCGGAGATGCGATCGTGGCGGGCACGGCCTACGGCCGCGTGCGTGCGATGGCGGACGAGAACGGTGAGCCCGTGCTCGAGGCCTTCCCGTCGCGTCCCGTGCAGGTGCAGGGTCTGAACTCCGTGCCGCGCGCCGGTGACACGTTCATCGTGACCGACGAGGATCGCCTGGCCCGCCAGATCGCCGAGAAGCGTGAGGCTGCCGAGCGCAATGCCGCCCTGGCGAAGGCGCGCAAGCGCATCTCGCTCGAGGACTTCACCCGTGCGCTGCAAGAGGGCAAGGTCGAATCGCTCAACCTCATCATCAAGGGTGACGTCTCGGGTGCCGTCGAGGCGCTCGAAGAGTCGCTCCTCAAGATCGAGGTCGACGACTCGGTGCAGCTGCGCATCATCCACCGTGGTGTCGGTGCGGTCACCGAGTCCGACATCAACCTCGCGACGATCGATAACGCGATCGTCATCGGGTTCAACGTCCGGCCCGACGCGAAGGCGCGCGAGCGCGCGGCTCGTGAGGGTGTCGACGTGCGGTTCTACTCCGTCATCTACAACGCGATCGACGACGTCGAGCAGTCCCTCACGGGCATGCTCAAGCCGGAGTTCGAAGAGAAGCAGTCGGGTGTGGCCGAGATCCGCGAGGTGTTCCGCTCCTCCAAGTTCGGGAACATCGCCGGTGTCATCGTCCGCAGCGGAACCATCACCCGAAACGCCAAGGCTCGCGTCATCCGCGACGGCGTCGTCATCGCCGATGGTCTCGCCATCGAGTCGCTGCGTCGCTTCAAGGACGACGTCACCGAGGTGCGCACGGACTACGAGGCCGGTATCGGGCTCGGCAAGTTCAACGACATCCAGATCGGTGACGAGATCGAGACGACGGAAATGGTGGAGAAGCCGCGCGGCTGATCTTCTCCTCGGGTGCGGACGCGGATGTCGTCCGCACCCACATCGGCTTCGGTTCCGGATGCCGGTGGCTTCAGCAGAGCGGGGCCCTACCCCGATGCTTACGCCACCGGCACCCGGAACCTCCGTCGTTCGTCGGTGGTCATTCTCCGCACGGCGAGGTTTTTGTGAAGAGAAAGAAGCAGGAACATGGGCAGTGAGAGAGCGGCACGACTCGCCGACCGCATCAAGGTCGTGCTGGCGGAGCGCCTCGAGAAGGGTCTGCGCGACCCCCGTCTCGGGTTCGTCACCATCACCGATGTCCGTGTGACGGGCGACCTGCAGCACGCGAGCGTCTTCTACACGGTCCTCGGCTCCGAGGAAGAGCGCGCCGACAGCGCCAAGGCGCTCGCCTCGGCGACCGGGATGCTGCGCTCCGAAATGGGCAAGCACCTCAACACGCGGTTGACGCCGTCGCTCGAGTTCATCCAGGACGCCCTGCCCGAGAACGCGGACGCCATCTCTGCTCTCCTGCGCGAGGCCCGCGAGCGCGATGCCGCGGTGGCCGGGATCGCGGCATCAGCGACGTACGCGGGCGACGCCGACCCCTATGTCAAGCCGCGCGAGCTCGACGAGGCCGAGATCGAGGCCGACGAAGAGGGAATCGAAACGGAAGCGGACGAGACCGGCGACTGACCTCCGCGGTCACGCGCCCGGTAGGCGCAGCAGGCCGTCGGATGCCTCGGCCAGGCCATCCGCGATGAGGGAGTCGATCGCACGGTGACGCTGCGACGCATCCGGCCAGTCCGCGATGATGCTCTCGAGCACGACCGGACCGTCCGCATGGCGTAGCGCGCGCAGAATCGCCCCGCGCGTCTGGCGGTCGCTGCCCTCGTAGCGCGCCTGACGCGGGCGGGTATCGCCGGTGTCGGGATATCCCGCGGCGCGCCAGGCACAGGAACGCGCGATCGGGCACGAATCGCAGCGGGGTGAGCGCGCGGTGCACACCACCGCGCCGAGTTCCATCGCGGCGGCGTTCACGATCGTGGAGCGCCCGACGTCGACGGGGAGGACGGCGCGCATGTCGTCGAGGTCCCGCCGATGCGCGGGTCCGGGCTGCGAACGTCCGGCGACCACCCGAGCGAGGACGCGGCGGGTGTTGGTGTCGACGACGGGCTCGCGCAGACCGTAGGCGAACACCGCGACGGCGCGTGCGGTGTAGTCGCCGATCCCGGTGAGTGCGAGCAGTGCCTCGACGTCCGCCGGGACGACCCCGCCGTGGCGTTCGGTGATCTCACTCGCCGCCCGGTGCAGCCAGAGGGCGCGACGCGGATAGCCGAGGTTCGCCCACTGTCGTACGGCTTCGGCCGGAGCATCCGCCGCCAACGCCGCCGGAGTCGGCCAGCGCTCGAGCCATGCCTCGAGGTGCGGTACGACGCGGTTGACCGGGGTCTGCTGCAGCATGAACTCGCTGACGAGCACACCCCACGCTCCGAAACCGGTGCGCCGCCAGGGCAGCTCGCGCGCGGTCGCGGCGTACCAATCGATGAGCTCAGGCACCCACCCGACCTCCGCCGCCGCGTCGGGACGGACGAATGCGGGCACGGGTTCCACCCTATGTTCCCCGCACCCCGTCCGTCCCCGAGCGCGAGACTTCACCTATGTCCTGTTTCGGTGCGTAAAACGTGACACGGGTGAAGTCTCGCGCTCACGGGTGAGGGGGATGTGCGGGTCGTAGGCTGGGGGGATGCGCCTGCCCGTCACGCCCCGTACGACTCTGCTGCGGGAGCTCCGTGACGAGGTGCGGCGGTCATACCGGGCCGGGCGCGTGCTCATCGCGGTGGACGGTATCGACGGTGCCGGCAAGACCGTCTTCGCGGACGGACTCGCCGACGTGTTCGCGGAAGACGGGACATCCGTCTTCCGTGCCTCGATCGACGGCTTTCACCGGCCCCGTGCCGAGCGGTACGCCCGCGGACGGGACTCGCCGGAGGGTTTCTACCTCGACTCGTACGACGAGGCGACGCTCCGGCGCGTGCTCATCGACCCGTTCCGCGAGGGCGCCACGATGCCCTCGACCGGGTTCCAACTCGCCGCCTGGGATGTCGACCGGGACGTTCCCGCCGAGGCGCGCTGGGTGACGGGTCCCGAGGACGCCGTGCTCATCATCGACGGCATCTTCCTGCACCGCCCCACCCTGCGGGGACTCTGGCACTGGTCGGTGTGGCTCGAGGTGCCGGTCGATGTCGCGACGCGGCGCATGGCCCTGCGCGACGGCTCCGACCCCGATCCCGCCGCACCCGCCAACCACCGTCACCGTGCTGGGCAGGAACTGTATCGGCGCGAGTCGGCGCCGTCGCGCGCCGCGTCCGTGATCGTCGACAACACCGACCCCGAGCATCCGCGGCGCCTGTACGCCGATTTCTGCTGATGGCCAGCCCGCACGGACCCGGCATCCTGCTCGTCGACAAGCCGGGAGGCATGACGAGCCACGATGTCGTATCACGCGCCCGGAAGGCGCTCGGCACCCGCAAGATCGGCCACGCGGGCACGCTCGACCCGCTCGCGACCGGGCTGCTCCTGCTGGGGGTGGACTCGGCGACGCGCCTGCTGACCTATCTCGTCGGACTCGACAAGACCTACGAGGCGACGATCCGGCTCGGCGCGGCGACGGACTCGGATGACTCGGATGGCGAGATCGTCTCGCGTGCCGACCCACGGGTGCTCGCCGCGGTCGACGCCGCGGCCATCCAGGCCCCGATCGCCGCTCTCACCGGACGCATCTCTCAGGTCCCGAGTACGGTGTCGGCCATCAAGATCGGCGGACGCCGCGCCTATGACCTCGCCCGTGCGGGCGAGGAGGTCGTGCTCGCGTCGCGCGAGGTGACCGTCTCGCGCTTCGAGGTGCTCGACATCCGGCGCACGGACGACGGGACCGGCACGGGCAGCGTCGACGTGGACGTCGTCGTGGACTGCTCGAGCGGCACCTACATTCGCGCGCTCGCGCGCGATCTCGGCTCGGCACTCGGGGTCGGGGGGCACCTCACGGCTCTTCGTCGCACCCGCGTCGGACCGTTCGGGATCGCGGATGCCGTGGGTCCCGACGCGATCGCGACAGAACCTCTGCTCTCGTCCGCCGATGTCGCGGTGCGCGTGCTCGGGGGTATCCGGGTCACGGATGCCGAGGCATCCGCACTGCGTCACGGGCAGCGCTTGACCGGAGCGGCCGGGCGCATCGTCGGCGAACACGCGGCTGCCATCGACCCCGCGGGCGAACTCATCGGCGTCGTCGGCCGCCGCGGAGACGACCTGAAGAGCCTGATGAATCTGCCGACCGGAGCCGCGCGCGACGTGCCCGCCGTGGTGGACGATGGGGGAGACCGATGATCCTGTGGCTCACGATCGCGCAGGTCGTCGTCGCCGTCGCAGCCGGGCTCTTCTGCCTGATCGCCGGGCTTGCGGGACGTCGGCCCAGCGATGGGACCGTCGGCTCGCTCGCGCTGATCGAGCTGTTGCTCATCGTGCAGGTCGTCGTCGCGATCGTCGCTCCTTTCGTCGGCAATCCGCCGGCCGGGAGCGCGTTGGAGTTCTGGGTCTATCTCGTATCCGCGGTCCTTCTGCCCGCCGCCGGGGTGGCGTGGGCGCTCGTGGAGCGCAGTCGCTGGAGCACCGTGATCATGGGTGTCGTCGCCCTCTCCATCGCGGTCATGGTCTGGCGCATGCACGTCATCTGGACCGCGCCGATCGGCTGAGCGCCGCGGGTGCCCGCGGCTCGACATCGGGCGCCTCTCGGCGAGGTCGGATCGCCGTAGGATTGTCGGGATATGAGTTCTTCTGCGCGCCGACGGATGACCGGCATCGGACGTGTGCTGGTCGCGGTGTACGCCATCATGGCGCTCGCCGCCCTCGGCCGCTCGTTCGTGCAGATCGCGCAACGCTTCGACGAAGCCCCCATCGCGTACTCGCTCTCGGCCCTCGCGGCCGCCGTCTACGTGCTGGCGACGCTCGCGCTCGTCTTCGCCGGGACGCGCCGCTGGTACGTCGTGGCGTGGATCGCCATCACGTTCGAGCTGCTGGGTGTCCTGATCGTCGGAACGCTCAGCCTCGTGATCCCCGACGTCTTCCACCACCCCACGGTCTGGTCCGTATTCGGCTACGGCTATCTCTTCATCCCGCTCGTGCTGCCGTTCGTGGGCCTGTGGTGGCTGCGGACTCATCCGCCCGCGGCACAGGCCGACGTTCAGGCCGAGGTCGAATCCGAAGCGCCCGCCACCGAGGCGCGGCGATGATCCTCTTCCACTCCCCGGACGAGGTACCCGATGACTTCGGGCCCTCCGTCGTGGCGATCGGCAAGTTCGACGGCGTCCACGCCGGTCATCGCGCGATCATCCAGAAGATGCTCGTGGATGCCGCGGGTATCGGTGCTCGGTCCGCGATCGTGACGTTCGATCGGCATCCGCTCGCGCTCCTCAACCCGCAGAAGCGTCCGCCTGCGCTCGTCGAAGCCCATCAGAAGGCCGCCCTGCTGTCGATGACGGGAATCGACGCGACGCTCATGCTCGCGTTCGATGAGAGCCTGGCCTCGGAAGAGCCCGAGGACTTCGTGCGCCGCGTTCTCGTCGAGTCGTTGCACGCCCGACTGGTGCTGGTCGGTGAAGATTTCCGGTTCGGACGCGGGGGCGCGGGCGATGCGGCGCTGCTGCGGCGTCTCGGCGAGAAGTACGGCTTCGGCGTCGACGAGATCCCCGACGTGCGCAGTTCTCCGGCCGGGCGTCGTGTCTCGTCGACGTGGATTCGCGAGCTCCTCGCGGATGGGGATGTCGCGGCCGCCGCGAAGCTGCTCGGTCGACCGCCCGCGGTGTGGGGCGAGGTCGTTCACGGCGCCAAGCGCGGGCGTGAGCTCGGATATCCGACCGCGAATCTCGAGCCGGCGACCGAGGGGCTGGTTCCGGGCGACGGGATCTACGCGGGCTGGCTCATCGACGGCGTCGCCGCGAGCGCCCCGGGCACGCGTGTGCGGTACCCGGCCGCCATTTCGGTGGGGGACAACCCGACCTTCGACGACGTCCACCGCCGCCAGGTCGAGGCGTACGTGCTCGACGAGACCGACCTCGACCTGTACGGGCATATCGTCGAGGTGCAGTTCGTCGCACGCCTCCGCGGAATGTCCGCCTTCGCCGGGATCGAGGCGCTCAAAGTCCAGATGGCGGACGACGTCGAGCGGGCCCGCGAGATCCTGTTGACCGCTCCCGTGGCCCCGGACATGTCCCGTCGGGCCTGACGGGCGCCCGTCAGCGCCACGCTCCCCGGCTGAATCCGTCAGCGCTGCTCGGTCACGCCGTCAGTACGACGACTCGTCGATCGCGGCGCTGGTCTCGTCGCCGCTCAGACGCGCACGGAGCTCGCCGAGGATCGTCGCGCTGGCGCTCGTGCCGAGCCGCGTCGCACCGGCCGCGAGCATCTCGAGCGCGGTGTCGAGTCCGCGAACACCGCCGGATGCCTTGACCTGAACACCGGGCCCGACGCTCGCACGCATCAGCTCGACGTGGGGGACGGTCGCGCCGCCGCCCGCGAAACCCGTGGAGGTCTTGACGAAGTCGGCACCACCCGCCTCGGTCAGGCGGCTGCCCCGGGCGATCTGCTCGTCGTCGAGCAGCGACGTCTCGAGGATGACCTTGGTGATCAGGCCGCCGGCCGCTTCGACCACCGCGGCGATATCGGCGGTGACCTCGGCGTCGAAGCCGGACCGCAGCCATCCGATGTTCACGACCATGTCGAGCTCGGTCGCGCCGTCCGCGATCGCCTGACGAGCCTCGGCGACCTTCGCCGCGGTCGACGTCGTGCCGTGAGGAAAGCCGATGACGGTGCCGACGGCGACGCCGGTGCCCTCGAGCCGTGCGACGGCGTACGGGATGTCGGAGGGGCGGACGCACACGCTGAATACGCGCCACAGGGCCGCCGTCTCGAGCTCGGCGTCGACGTCGGCGCGTGTGAAGTCGGGCTTGAGGATCGCGTGGTCGAGAGTGGCCGCCAGCGCGGCCTCGGTGATGTCGAGGGGCATGCTTCCAGCGTACGCGGCGCCGCTGGTTGGGGCAGCCCCGGACAGGGGATCGCGACGAGGTGTAACGAATAGGTAACGGCGGGGTCTACAGTGGGCTCACGCGTCGACGGAGACGCGACCGTCTCGAAAGGCCGACGATGCCCGAAGCCGTCGCCGACGGGCGCGCTGCCACTCGCGGCGTCGGCCCGCTGATCGTTGTCGCCGTGCTCGCCGCCGCGAGCCTGACGGTCGCGTTCCTCGGCGCTTCGCCCGCGCCCGTTTCGGCCCACGAACTGATGGGGGCCACACGAGACCCCGGTCAGGCGGCGTTCGTCGCGAGCCACCGGGGTGACGCAGGCAGCGCGCCGGAGAACACACTTCCGGCGATCCGGGCCGCGATCGCCGCCGGATTCGACTACGTCGAGGTCGATGTCGCGCTCACCGTCGATGGTGCGGCCGTCCTGATGCACGACGCCACGGTCGATCGGACCACGAACGGATTCGGCCGCCTCTCGCAACTCTCGCTGGCGGAGGTTCGAGCCCTGGACGCCGGCGGGTGGTTCGGCCCGGCTTTCGCGGGAACCCCGGTGCCGTTGGTCGAGGAATTCCTCGATCTGCTCGCGGCATCCCCGACCCGCGCGGTGATCGAGTTGAAGGGGGAGTGGACGCCGGTCGCGGTCGGGCATCTCGTCGCCGAGATCGACGCGCGGGGTCTGGAGCGCCGGGTCGCCGCGGCGAGTTTCGATGCCCGGACCCTGGCCCTGGTGGCGCGCGAGTCCGACGTCATCTCCCGGCTCGCCATCCTGCGCGCACTTCCCGCGGATGTCGTGGACGCGGCACGTTCGCTCGGGGTGCGCGGCGTGCTCGTGAAGGGAAGCGCGGTGATCGCGCGCCCCGAGATCGTCGACGAACTGCATGCCTCGGGCATCCGCGTCGTCGTCTACACGTTCAACGAGGATCGGGAGTGGCGCGATGCCGTCGACATCGGCGTCGATGGCATCGTGACGGATCGGCCCGGGACGTTGTCGACCTGGTTGGCGTCTTCCTGATCCACCGCGGGAATACCCCAGGGGGGTATCCTGGTTGTCGAACAGTGCACCGTCGAAGATGGCGGGCGAGGAGGCATCCGTATGACGATTCGCACCTACCGTGTCGAGGGAATGACCTGCGGCCACTGTGCCCGATCGGTCGAGCACGAGGTTTCGGACCTTGCCGGCGTCGAGACGGCGACCGTGGACCTGTCGGCGGCGACCGTTGCCGTCGAGTCGATCGACGAGATCCCCGAACCGCGACTGGCGGCCGCCGTGGGCGAGGCCGGCTACGCGCTCGCGGGCCGAGCATGACCGCCGCGACTCCGACGCCCTCCCGTGAGGCGACCCTCGACATCGAGGGAATGACGTGCGCCAGTTGCGTTGCGCGCGTCGAGAAGCGCCTCGAGAAGGTCGAGGGGGTTTCGGCATCCGTGAACTTGGCAACCGAGTCGGCGCGTGTCCAGGTGCCCGCGGACGTCGACGATGCGCGGCTCGTCGCGGCGGTGGCGGAAGCCGGATACACCGCGCGGGTTCGTCCCGAGCGCCATGCGAGCCCTGAGCGCGGGCACGCCCACGACGCCCCCGGCACCGGTGATGAGGGTGCTGACCGTGACCACGAGCCCTCCGTGCACGAACACGAGCACGGCGGACACCAGCACGATGTGGAAGACATCCCCGGCCGCACCCGGCTGGCGACGCGGCTGATCGTCAGTGCCGCGCTCGCGCTGCCGGTCGTCGTGCTCGGGATGGTCCCGGCGTGGCAGTTCGCCGGTTGGCAGTGGGTGTCGCTCGTCCTCGCGACGCCGATCGTGTTCTGGGGAGGATGGCCCTTCCACCGCGCCGCGTTCGCCGCGGCACGTCACGGAACGGCCACGATGGACACCCTGATCACCCTCGGCACGATGGCGGCCTACGTGTGGAGCGTGTGGGCGCTGTTCTTCGGCAGCGCGGGGCAGATCGGGCTGCGGCACGAGGTGGTGCTCTTCGGCCCCGTGCACGACGCAACCGCGCTCGTCTACTTCGAGGTCGCGGCGGCGGTCACCGTCTTCCTGTTGCTCGGTCGGTACATCGAGCAACGCTCGCGGCGCCGCGCCGGGGCCGCACTGCGCTCGCTCATGGACCTCGGGGCGAAGGATGTCGAGCTCGAGGGTGGCGAGCGGATCCCCGTCGAGCGTCTGCGCGTCGACGACAGGTTCGTCGTGCGTCCGGGAGAGACGATCGCGACGGACGGCATCGTCGTTGAGGGCCGCGCGGCCGTGGATGCGTCGATGCTCACGGGTGAGGCCGTGCCGGTCGAGGCCGGTGCGGGGGGAGAGGTGACCGGCGGCACGGTCGCGGTCGACGGGCGCCTGCTCGTCCGCGCGGTCTCGGTGGGTGCCGACACCCGCTTGGCGCACATCGCGCGCCTCGTCGAAGACGCCCAGGCGGGCAAGAGTCGCGTGCAGCGCCTGGCAGACCGGATCTCGGGCATCTTCGTGCCGATCGTGATCGGGCTCGCCCTCCTGACGCTCATCGCGTGGGTCGCGCTCGGTCAGCCTCTGGCCGCTGGATTCACGGCGGCGGTCGCTGTGCTGATCATCGCCTGCCCCTGCGCGCTCGGCCTCGCGACGCCCGTCGCGATCCTCGTGGGAACCGGGCGCGGCGCGCAGCTGGGCGTGCTGATCACCGGACCCGAGGCCATCGAGTCGGCGAACCGCATCGACACCGTGCTCATCGACAAGACGGGCACGCTCACGACCGGCGCGATGACGGTGCGCGAGGTCGTCGTCACCCGACCCGCCCGCGAGGGCATCCGCCGGGACGAGACCGAGCTCCCGGACGAGACGGCGCTTCGGGCCCAGGCCGTGCGGGTCGCCGCAGCGCTCGAAGCCGGGTCGGAGCATCCGATCGCGCGCGCCATCGTGACACACGACGAGGCGCGGGCGGGGACGGGCGAAGCCGCCCGGCTCGCGGACTTCCGCAGCCATGCGGGCCGGGGCGTGACCGGCCTCGTCGACGGCGTGCCCGCCTTTGCCGGCAGCGCCGCTTTCGCTCTCGAGCAGACCGGTGCGTTGCCCGCCGATCTCGATGCCGCCCTCCGCCGCGAGGACGGCAGCTCGGTCATCGTCGTGGGATGGACGGGTTCATCCGGAGAGCTCGCCGCTCGTGCGGTCTTCGCCGTCGGCGACGAGGTGCGCGAGGGTGCGGTGCGGACCGTCGCGAGCCTGACCGAGCAGGGGATCGAGGTCGTGCTGCTCACGGGTGATGGGCCCGACGCCGCGCGCACGGTGGCCGCCGCCGTGGGCATCGGCGAGGTCGTTGCCGGAGTGCTGCCCGAGGGCAAGCTGGCAGAGGTCGAGCGCCGTCGTGCCAGCGGACGCCGGGTGGCGATGGTCGGGGATGGGGTGAACGACGCGGCGGCGCTCGCCGCTGCCGACCTCGGCATCGCGATGGGGGGCGGAACGGATGCGGCGATGCACGCGAGCGATATCACGCTCGTCCGCAACGATCCCGAGTCGATCGTGACGGCGCTGAGCCTTGCTCGACGCACGATGCGGACGATTCGCGGCAACCTGTTCTGGGCCTTCGGCTACAACGTCGCGGCGATCCCGCTCGCTGCCCTGGGCCTGCTCAACCCGATGATCTCGGGCCTGGCGATGGCGTTCTCGAGCGTGTTCGTCGTGCTGAACAGCCTGCGGCTGCGCTCGGCTCGCTGAGACGACGCGTTCGCTGGTCGTCATTCGCACGCGCGGACCGGCGGCACGGGCAGGCGCGCGGCGACGGTAGGTTAGGGGGAGTCCCTGTGCCGAGAGGATGCCATGCACCCCGACCGATCCGCGTCGCTGCTGCGTCGAGGCCTGCTGGCCGTGGTGCTCGGGAGTTCGGCGGTGCTCGCGGGATGCTCGGCCACGCCGCAACCGGAGCCGACCAGCACGGGAGACCCGACGCCCGAGATCACGACGCTCGGCGAGACACCCGGGGCGTCGGCTTCGCCTTCGCCCAGCACCGAGCCCGCGGCGGACATCTCCATCCCCGTGCGATGCGAGGACATCTACTCCGCCGCGATGCTGTCGGTTCTGGAGTCCGGGAATCCGCCCCTGAACGACCCGGGCGTGACGATGGAATCGACCGAGATCGTCGAGGCGCTCGAGGTGCTCGGCTCGGGAGTGCAGACGCTTCGGTGCTCGTGGGGTCTGCCGTCGTCATACGGGCTGGCGACGAACGTCACGATCGTCGACGAGGCACAGGCTCGGGCGGTATTGGAATCGCTTCCCGATCGAGGCTTCGCGTGCGAGGATCTCGCGGATGGGACCGTGTGCCGGGCGCAGCAGAGTGACGGAGAGAACTCGTTCGGAGAGACCCACTATCTGCGCGCGAACGGCTGGGTGTCCACGCGGTGGATCAACTTCGGTCCTCAGGGCTACACCGAGGACATCGTCGCAACGCTCTGGGGCTGACGCCGCGCTCTGGGGCTGACGCGGCGCTCTGGGGCTGACGAGACGCGGCCGACGCGTCGCGGGCACGAGGAGTGCCCCGGATGCCGTAGAATATGCGGGAGGAATGGCGCTGCGTCGTTCGCGCCGAGGCATCCGCTTCACGCAACGCCCCCGCTTTTCTCGCCCGTGTCTGTCACGGCCCACCAGCCGCCCACGGGGTTTCATCAGTTCGCCGGCCACACGGTTGGAGATCACACCGGTTCACCCGGTGCACACGCTCAGGAGGAGCATGCCGAGCACGGCACAGTCACAGCTGCACAGGCGTCGCAAACAGTCGTCCGCACGTCGCGACGACGACGCGCCCCTGATCCCGATCCTCGCGCGCAAGGTGCGCGAGGTCGAGGCGAAGGCCCAGCGCGGCAAGCTGGGACCGACCAACCGCGTCAAATTCCAGGTCATCGCATTCCTGGTGCGCGAAGAGCGCGCCCGGGTGAAGACAGACGTCACGGTTCCGGATGCGGTGCGCTCCGAGTCGCTCAAGCGCCTCGACGGAGTCGCGACCATCCTCGCGAAGACCGCCGCGCGCGACACCTCGCTCATTCAGCTGCTCGAAGTCGACCAGGCGACGTCGCCGGTCGCCCGGCGCATGCGCCGCGACTGGCTGCTGGAATCGGGTGCCGAGCTGGCACCGGATGAACTCATCATCACGGATGCGGCTCCCGTGCTCGCACCTGTGGTGCCGCCCGCGCTCGCCGAGAAGCAGGTCGTGCCGCCCGCCATCGAGGCGCGTCAGCTCGCCAACCCCTTCCTCGCGCCCGACCTGGATCGCCCGGTGCGGCGCGAGAGCCCGCGTCGTCGGCTCGACGGCTGGGAACTGATGGGCCCGCTGTACAAGGCGTTCGAGACGGGTGCCGGGGGCGGTGCCGCGTCGATGGAGCTGCCTCCCGTTCCCGAGTTCGACCGGCTTTCGCCCAAGGGGCGCGAGATCATGGCGCACCAGTCGCGCTTTCTCGAGTCGGTCCGCGATGGTCACCGCACATTCCTGCTCGCGGATGAGCCGGGTCTGGGCAAGACAGCGCAGTCGCTCCTCGCGGCATCCGTCGCCAGCGCCTACCCGCTGCTCGCGGTCGTGCCGAACGTCGTCAAGATGAACTGGGCTCGCGAGGTCGAGCGGTGGACACCGCATCGCCGCGCGACGGTCATCCAGGGTGATGGCGCGACGCTCGACGCCTTCGCCGACATCTTCATCGTCAACTACGAAATCCTCGATCGCCACCTCGCGTGGCTCAGCTCGATCGGGCTGCGCGGCATGGTCGTGGACGAGGCGCACTTCATCAAGAACCTCTCGTCGCAGCGTTCGCAGAACGTGCTGACGCTGGCGGGACGCATCCGCGAGATGACGCCCGGTGGCAACCCGTTGCTCATGGCGCTCACGGGCACGCCGCTCATCAACGACGTCGAGGACTTCGACGCGATCTGGCGCTTCCTGGGCTGGACCAACGGCGAGAAGCCCGGTCCCGAGCTGATGGAGAAGCTCGACGCGACGGGCATGACTCCGGCGGACAAGGCCTTCTATCCCGAGGCGCGCGAGGCCGTCATCTCGATGGGCATCGTCCGTCGCAAGAAGAAGGATGTCGCGGCCGACCTGCCCGACAAGCTCATCGCCGATCTGCCGGTCGAGCTCGACGACGAATTCGGGCGCTCGATCCGGGACGCCGAGCGCGAGCTCGGTCAACGCCTCGCCGATCGGTACCGCCGCATCGTCACGGCGCGCGGCGACCGCGGCATGGGCGCTGGCATGGGCAGCCCTCTCGGTGACGACATCGACGCCGACATCGTCCGGCTCGTGGCGCAGAACGAGCTCGATGAGTCCAAGGCCGCCGGTGCCGGGTCCGAGAACGTCTTCACGATGGTCCGCAAGATCGGTCAGGCGAAGGCGCACCTCGCGGCCGACTACGCCGTGCAGCTGCAGCGCGCGGTGGGCAAGGTCGTGTTCTTCGCCAAGCACATCGATGTCATGGATGCCGCCGAGGCGCATTTCGCGTCGGCGGGGTTGAAGACGATCTCGATTCGCGGCGACCAGACGACCGCGAGTCGACAGGACGGGATCGACGCGTTCAACAACGACCCCGCCGTCGGTATCGCGGTGTGTTCGCTGACGGCCGCCGGTGTCGGACTCAACCTGCAGGCCGCGTCGAACGTCGTGCTCGCCGAGCTCAGCTGGACCGCGGCCGAGCAGACGCAGGCGATCGACCGCGTGCACCGCATCGGACAGGGCGAACCGGTCACGGCATGGCGCATCATCGCCGCGCACACGATCGACACGAAGATCGCCGAGCTGATCGACTCGAAGCAGGGGCTGTCCCTGCGTGCTCTCGACGGCGAAGCGGTCGATCCGGCCTCGAGCGATTCCGTCCAGCTCAGCGCCCTCATGCATCTCACCCGGCGGGCGCTCGGCGGCGAATAGCGGATTCCGGTACCGGATGCCGCGGGCCCGCTGTCGGGCGTGTGGCAGGTCGGGGCATCCGGCGATAGTGTGACGGGGGCAGCGTCGCCGGATCCCCCTCCCGAAACGCAAGGATCACACATGAAGATCGGCATCCTGACCAGCGGCGGCGACTGCCCCGGGCTCAACGCGGTCATCCGCGGCGTCGTGCTGAAGGGCACGACCGCGTACGACCTCGAGTTCGTCGGCATCCGTGACGGATGGCGCGGCGTGGTCGACGGGGACTTCTTCCCCCTGACCCGCCACGAGGTGAAGGGCCTGTCGAAGGTCGGCGGAACGATCCTCGGCACCTCGCGGACGAACCCCTACGAGGGGCCCCGGGGTGGCGCCGAGAACATCGCGAAGACCCTCTACGGGCATCGGATCGACGGCATCATCGCGATCGGTGGCGAGGGCACGCTCGCCGCGGCCGACCGCCTGTCCAAGGACGGCATCAACGTCATCGGCGTGCCGAAGACGATCGACAACGACCTGCTGGCCACGGACTACTCGTTCGGGTTCGACACCGCCGTGAACATCGCCTCCGAGGCGATGGACCGGCTGCGGACGACGGGCGACTCGCACCAGCGGTGCATGGTCGCCGAGGTCATGGGGCGACACGTGGGCTGGATCGCACTGCACGCGGGTATCGCGGCCGGGGCCCACGCCATCCTGATCCCCGAGGTCCCGATGTCGATGGACGACATCTGCGAGCTCGTCTCGAAGGCGCACGACCGGGGCCGCGCGCCGCTGGTCGTGGTCTCGGAGGGCTTCAAGCTCAAGGACATGGACGAGGCCTTCAGCGACAAGGGTCTCGACGCGTTCAACCGCCCGCGGCTCGGCGGAATCGGCGAGGTCATCGCACCCGAGATCGAGCGGATCACCGGCATCGAGACGCGGGCTACGGTGCTGGGACACATCCAGCGCGGCGGCTCGCCCTCCGGCTTCGACCGGGTGCTGGCGACGCGGCTCGGGCTGCACGCCGCCGATGCCGTGGTGGCCGAGGCATGGGGTCAGATGGTGTCGCTGAAGGGCACGGACATCGTGCGCGTGCCGTTCGCGGACGCCCTGGGCGAGCTCAACACGGTGCCGCTCTACCGCTACGAAGAGGCCGCGGCGCTCTTCGGCTGACCCGTCGGGTCGTCGCGCGGCCCTCCTCGTGCTGTTGATGTCCCACTTTCGCGGGTGAGTGTCCCACTCTCGACCGTTCTGCGCCTCGCGCAGCGGTTGAAAGTGGGACACGCACACCCTGAGCGAGCGGCCGGCAGTCCGGGATAGCGGATGTACGGGTGCATCCTCCACAACCGCGCGTGGTCGATGAGAGTCCGCGGCCAGGTGGTGGCCGGTCGGGTCGTGGCTCGAAGTCCAGGACGCTGGGCGGATGCGACGACCCGAGCCTCTTCCCAGCGATCTTCCTCCGGTGTTCCGAGTGTCTGAGGCGCGAGCGATGGGCGTGAACGCCGCACGGCTCTCCCGCAGCGACCTCCGGTCGCCGCATCGCGGGCTGAGAACGTCGCGGTCGCTACCCGTCCCGGCGTCGTCGCTCGAGATCGCCGCACAGTATGCGCCGCGGCTCGCAGGCTGGCAGTTCTTCAGCCACGAGACCGCGCTCGAGGCGGCGGGCGTGCCGATGCCGGAAGGGTGCGTCTCGTAGCTTGGTGTCAATTCCTGCGGGGTTCTCGTCGTCGTTGACGTAGGAGGGCCATCGTGGGATGACCAGTTGTTTCCGCCAAGAAGCAAAGAAGAGATCCCACGATGACCCAGAATCAGTCTGCCTTGACGACCCTGATCGCAGAAGTCCTCGCCGATCCTGACCTCGCCCATTCCGACGTGTTCCGTCGGATGCTGCAGGCGGGGCTGCAGGACCTTGTTGACGCGGAAGCGACCGCGAAGATCGGCGCGGCCCGTTACGAACGCACGGCGGAGCGCACCACGCGTCGCAACGGTGCTCGCGCGAAGACGCTCGCCACGCCCGCGGGGGAGGTCGACATTCAGATTCCGAAGCTGCGGGAGGGGTCGTTCTTCCCGAGCCTGCTCAGCCCACGCCGCCGTGTCGACAAGGCGCTCTACGCGGTGATCTGCCAGGCCTGGATCGACGGAGTCTCCACCCGCAAGGTCGACCAGCTCGTCCGCGCGCTGGGCAACGACACCGGCATCAGCCGGTCCACCGTCTCCCGCATCTGCTCCGAGATCGATGAGGTGGTGCACGAGTTTCTGCACCGCCGGCTCGATCACACCTGGTTCCCGTACCTGTTCCTGGACGCCACCTACCTCGACGTGCGCCACCGTGGCCGGGTTCTCTCCCAAGCCCTCATCGTCGCGACCGGGGTCAGCGGCGACGGCCGTCGGGAGATCCTCGGGATGGCTCTCGGCGACGCGGAGACGACGGACTTCTGGACCGAGTTCCTCCGCTCCCTCCGCGACCGCGGTCTGAAAGTCTCCACCGACACAGACCCGCTCGGCGTGACCCTCGTCACGTCCGACGCTCACGCCGGCATCAAAGCCGCCGTCAAAGCGATCCTCCCCGGATCGGGCTGGCAGAGATGCCGCGTCCACTTCGCTCGTAACGTCACCCAGAAGCTCGGATCGGCACGCTCCAAGCCCGTCAACGCGCTGATCTCGACGATCTTCGCGCAGACCACCCCCGAGGCCGTGATCGCCCAGTATCACCAGGTCTCCACGTCCCTCCGCGGGTCGTTCCCGGAGATCGCAGACATGCTCAATGCTGCCGAAGCAGACCTCACCGGATTCGCGCCGCTCCCGCGTGAGCATTGGCAGAAGGTCTGGTCCAACAACCCGATCGAGCGCCTCAACCGTGAGATCAAACGCCGCGCCGACGTCGTGCAGATCTTCCCCGACCGCGACTCCGTCACCCGCCTCATCGGCGCCGTCCTGCAGGAGCAGCACGAGGAATGGCAATACGGTGAACGCCGCTACCTCTCCGACATCTCCATGCGCAAACTCGTCCACACACTCCAAGACCACGCCGAGCCTGAGCGCCCCGACCTGTTCCTCACCGCCTGACCCTCACCCATCAAGGAAGCAGCCGGATTGACACCACAACACGGGACTTGACCTGCCGGAATGGCCGTATCGTCCGCGCCTGCACGTGGCAGCGCATCGCCCGAGTCGCGAACCCCGCATCCCCGGCGTGGTCGGTCATCGCCTTCAGGCGCGGCAATCGGCGGTGATCCTGAGCCGTGGTGGCCTTCCGATCGAGGCCCCCGTGCGTGCCTGGCGCCAGGTCGGGTCGCTCTGGGCGCTCGATGATCTCATCGCCGCCGCGGACTACCTGCTGTCGGGCGCGCGGCCGTTGGCCACCTCGGAGCAGCTGCGTGAAGAGATCGAGGTGATGGGCGACGTACGGCGAGGCATCCTTCGTCGTGCATTGGTCGAGGTGCGCAGCGGCGTGCGTTCGCCTCGCGAGACACGGCTGCGCTTGGCGCTGACGCGTGCGGGGCTGCCCGAGCCCGAGATCAACTGGGTCTTGTGTGACGACGGCGGGAGGCCGGTGGCCGAACTCGATCTCGCCTATCCCCGGTGGGGTGTCTGTCCCGAGTATGACGGCCGTGTGCACGAGACCGACCGGCGCCAGTTCGCGAAGGACGCCGACCGCTGGGACAGCATTCGGGAGCAGGGTTGGGAGCACGTGCGCATCCTCAATGTCCATATGCGGAACGGAGCGTGGCGGGCCGTGGAGCGGGTGCGGGGTGCGCTCATCCGTGCCGGCTGGCACGAGGGCGCGTGAGCCCGCGTCGGTGCCGTCTCGAGGGCCCGGCCCCACGGATGGGGTGTCCCACTTCGGTGCGGTATGCGGCGCATATACCGCGCCGAAGTGGGACATGGGTCATCGGAAGTGGGACACGGTCCGGGGGTGGGACACGGTCCGGGGGTGGGGGTTGCCGCCGCCGGGAGCGACGCGGCAGTCAGGTCGCGTCGGCGACGCCCAGCACATCGAGCAGCCAGGCGAGCTCGAACGCCCGCTCGCGCCAGGCGTTGTAGCGCCCCGAGACTCCGCCATGTCCGGCGACCATCTCGCACTTCAGCAGCGCATCCGCGCCCACCTCGCGCAGCCGTGCAACCCACTTCGCCGGTTCGACGTACAGCACGCGCGTGTCGTTGAGCGATGTCACGGCCAGGATCCGGGGATAGGTCACGCCCTCGCGCACGTTCTCATACGGCGAGTACGACTTCATGTACGCGTAGACGTCGGGGTCGTGGAGCGGATCGCCCCACTCATCCCACTCGATGACGGTCAACGGCAGCGAGGGGTCGAGGATCGTCGTCAGAGCGTCGACGAACGGAACGTCTGCCAGCACACCGGCGAACAACTCGGGCGCCAGGTTCGCCACCGCTCCCATGAGCAGCCCGCCCGCCGACCCGCCCTCGGCGACGAGGCGGTCGGGCGAGGTGTAGCCGGCGTCGATCAGGTGCAGGGCGCAGTCGACGAAGTCGGTGAAGGTGTTGCGCTTCTGCGCGAGCTTGCCGTCCTCATACCACTGCCGACCCATCTCGCCGCCGCCGCGCACGTGCGCGACCGCGAACACGACGCCGCGGTCGAGCTCCGACAGGCGCGCGACCGAGAAACGCGGCTCGATCGAGTGCTCGTACGAGCCGTAGCCGTACAGGTGCAGCGGGCGGGGTGCGATCCCCGCGTCGCCGAACGAGCGCTTCCAGACGAGCGACATCGGAACCTGCGTGCCGTCCTGCGTCGTCGCCCACACCCGCGCCTGCTCGTAATCGGATGCCTCGTACCCGCCCAGCACCGGCTGGCGCTTGCGCAGCAGCAGTTCGCCGTCGGCAAGGCGGTAGTCGTAGACGGTGTTCGGGGTGACGAACGAGTCGTAGCCCAGGCGCAACATGGGCGGGGCCCACTCGCGATTGCCGCCGAAGCCCGCCGCGTATATCGGTTCATCGAACGCGAGCTCGTCGACGTCGCCGGTCGCGTAATCGAGCAGGCCGATGCGGGCGAGGCCCTCGCGCCGGTACTCGATCGTCGCGAAGTCGCGGAAGCAATCCACATCGAGCAGACGGATGCCGGGAGTGTGCGGGCGCACGATGGTGCGATCGCCCGCGGGGTCGGACGCCGGGACCCGGACCAGTTCGAAGTCCAGGGCATCCTCGTTGTGCAGGATGTACAGCTGGTCGGCACCGTCGACGATCGCGTGGTCAACCGAGTACTCGATGCCCTCGCGGCGCGGCCAGACGACGCGCGGTTCGGCGGTCAGGTCGTCCGCGGGCACCAGCCAGACCTCGGACGTGATCGACGAACCGAGCCCGATGACGAGGAACTTCTCGCTGCGGGTGAAGCCGCCGCCCAGCCAGTAGCGCTCGTCGGGCTCGTGGAAGAGCTTGACGTCGTCCGCGACCGGCGTGCCGACCACGTGGCGCCAGAGGGTGTCGGGGCGCCAGGCGTCGTCGACGGTCGAGTAGATGATCGACGCGCCGTCGGGCGAGAACTCCGCGCCGGAGGAGGTTCCGGGGATCTCGTCGCCGTGCTCGGCTCCGGTCTCGAGGTCGCGCACGCGGATCGTGTACCGCTCGTCGCCCGCCACGTCGACGCCGAAGAGCATGAGGCGTCCGTCGTCCGACACGTCGAACGATCCGAGCGAGAAGAACTCGTTGCCCTCGGCCTCGACGTTGGCGTCGAGCAGCACCTGTTCGCCGGGTACGGCTTCGCCGGGCGTCAGTTGCGGCGGGGTCCAGTCATCCGGCGATGCCAGGGGAGCGCGGCACTGCACGCCGTATTGCTTGCCCTCGATCGTGCGCCCGTAGTACCACCACGCGCCGCGGCGTGACGGAACGGACAGGTCGGTCTCGAGCGTGCGCTCCTTGATCTCACCGAAGATGCGTTCGCGCAACCCCGCGAGGTGCGCCGTGCGCTCGGCCGTATAGGCGTTCTCGGCCTCGAGGTGGGCGATGACGGCCCCGTCGTCCTTCGCGCGCATCCACTCGTACGGATCCTCCACGACGTCGCCGTGGAACTCGCGGCTGTGCGGCACGTGCGGCGCCGAGGGGGCGGATGTCTGGGGTCGGTCGTTCTCGGTGGTCGAGGCGTCGTGGGTCACGGACCCACGTTAGCCGAGGCATCCGGGCAGGGCGTCGACGCCGCTCGCGTGGCAGTCGATGCGCGTGGGAGGCGGTCCGATGCCGCGTTTCGTGGCCGGGGAGGGGTCAGGCATTCGGTCCGAGCGGGCCCGCGCTACGTCACGGTGACGAGGGTGCGCTGCCATCCGCTCGAGCCGTCGGGGGCGATCGGGGCGCGCTCCTGCGTCTGAGTCTCGCCCGCGGCGTTCACCGCGCGTACCGTGACGTAGTGCGTGCCCGGAGTCGCATCCCAGTCGACGAACCACTGCACCCACGTGTCGACGCCGACCGCGGTCGAGAGCGTCGCGACCTGCCAGTCGCCGTCGTCGATCGACACTTCGACGCGGTCGATGCCGACCGTCTGCGCCCACGCGACACCCGCGATGGGGACGCGTCCCGCGGCGACCGGGTTGCCGGGCCGGGGCGTGTCGATGCGCGACGACATCTTGATCGGCGCCTGGGCGCTGTATCCGCGGGGCGTCCAGTAGGCCTCGTCGTCCGCGAAGGTCGTGACCTTCAGCTCTGTGAGCCACTTCGTCGCCGACACGTAGCCATACAGCCCGGGCACGACCATCCGCACCGGAAAGCCGTGCTCGAGGGGGAGGGCCTCGCCGTTCATCGCCACGGCGAGGATCGCGTCGAGCCCGTCGTCCGTCAGCGATTCGAGCGGTGTGCTCGCGGTGAATCCGTCCACGCTGCGCGAGAGCACCATGTCCGCCCCCGCGGCGGGCCCGGCTGCGCGCAGGACGTCGCGGATCGGCACGCCCCACCATTTCGCGGTGCCGACGAGGTCCCCGCCGACCTCGTTGGACACGCAGGTGAGGGTCACGGAGTACTCGTCCAGGCCCATCCCGACCAGGTCGTCGAACGTCAGCTCCAGGGGGGTGTCGACCATGCCCACGACGCTCAGGCGCCAGGTCCCGGGATCGACGCTCGGCACCGTCAGCGCGGTGTCGACGCGGTAGAAGTCCGCGTTGGGTGTGTAGAGGGGCGAGATGCCCGGGATGTCGAGTTCGGCGCCCGCGGGAACCGTCACGGTCGTGCGGGGCGCGGGAAGGTTCAGCCCGCGCCGGATCGCCGCGATCGAGGATGTCGTGGCCCCGGCTACTCGCGAGCCGATACCCACGACCACCGCACCCGCGGCCGCGATGCCGCCGATCAGCAGGAAGCGGCGTCGAGCCACGCCCGCCGCGGCTCCCGACGTCGAGCCGGACGAGGCGTTCACACCAGAACGCCAGGCGCGGAGCATCCGTCCCAGAACGACGACCAACGCGGCGCCCGCGACGGCGCCGGCGACCGAGGGGATCCACGACAGCGCTGTGGCTCCCGCGCGCGTCACGACGGCGGCGACGGACAGGACGCCCGCTATGCCCAGGGCGATCGCGCCGAGGGGAGGGCGGACGAGTTCGAGGATGCCCGCGATCGCCGAGGCGATCAGCACGGCGAGGCCGAGGCCCACGAGGAGCGCGATCTTGTCGTATTCGCCGAACGTCGCGATCGCGAACTCCTTGAAGGGCTGCGGCACGATGTCGATCACGAACGACCCGACCGCGAGCAGGGGCGACCCTCCGCGAGCGAACAGCAGCGCGAGAAGCTCGGCGATGGCGAGGAACACCGCCGCGCTGACGACCCCGGCGAGCGCCGCCCACGCGAGGAACCGCTTGGTCCCCGGTCGCTTCACCCTGTTCGGGTTCGCCATGATCGTCTCCGCCCCGCGCACCGCCCTGGCCCGCACTCCCGTATTCGCCGCGGACGGGCGATCGGATTGCACGGGGCCCCTATCGAGAGGACGCAACATGCCGTGGCTACTTGTCGAGCGCGGCATGTTGCGACCTCTCGTGGGCGGCATATCGCCTTGTCGCGTCCGAACCTCGACATAGGCTGGGCGGGTGACCGAGACCTCCGTCGCCTTCGGGCAGTACCCGCCCGCGAAGCGCACGATCATCCACGTGAGCGATACCCACCTGCTCGCCGGAAACGTGCCACTCGGCGGCCGCTACGACACCGAAGCGAACCTTCGCCGAACGATGGACCGGGTCGTCGAGCTCGGCCTCACGCCCGATGCGCTCGTGTTCACGGGTGACCTGACCGACCTCGGCGAAGCCGACGCCTACGCGCGGCTCCTCGCCATCATCGAGCCCGTGGCGCGGGAGTGGGGATGCCCCGTGGCCTGGGTCGCGGGAAACCACGACGAACGCCCGGCGCTCCGCAGCGGTCTGCTCGGGCTCGAACCGAGCGAGGATCCGGTGCTGGGGGAGTGGGATCTCGGGGGGCTGCGCCTGCTCGCCCTCGATACGAGCGTGCCGGGCTGGCATCACGGCGATCTGGACGACGCGCAACTCGACTGGTTGGGCGACAGGCTCGCCGATCCGGCGCCGCTCGGCACGATCCTCGCGCTGCACCACCCCCCGCTGCCGAGCCATGTGCCGCTCTTCGGGATCCTCGAGCTGCAGCGACAGGAGCGCCTCGCCGCGGTCATCTCGGGAAGCGACGTGCGCGCGATTCTCGCCGGTCATCTGCACTACTCGACGAGCGGAACCTTCGCCGGCGTCCCCGTGAGCGTCGCGGCGGCCACGTGCTACACGATGGACATCGCCCGCCCCGCGCTGTCGGTCAATGGCATGGACGCCGGGCAGTCGTTCCACCTCGTGCACGTCTACGACGACACGATCACGCACTCCGTCGTACCTGTCTCGGGTGCGGCCGAGGGTGATTACTTCGCCCCGGAGTGGTACGAGCGGATGTCCCGGCTCACCCCCACCGAGCGCCTCGAAGTCTTCTCGCGCAAGCCCGATCGAGGAGCCGCTCCGAGCGCTTGACTTCGAGTGCGCTCGAAGTTCTAGCGTGGGGGCATGACCCTCACTCACGAACCGGCACCCAACCGGGACGGCGTCGCGATCTCGGATGCGGCGGCCGCGACGGGACTCTCGACGCACACTCTGCGCTACTACGAACGTGCGGGGCTCATGCTCGATCCGGTCGAGCGTGCGTCGTCGTCGCACCGTCGCTACGGCGACGCCGACATCGCCTGGGTTCAGTTTCTGACGAGGCTGCGGTCGACCGGCATGCCCATTACGACGATCCGCGAGTACACCGAGTTGGTCCGGCGCGGTGACGAGACGGTCGACGCGCGCCGCGAACTGCTCGTGCGGCACCGCGTCGCCGTGCTGAACCAGCTCGACGACATCTCGGCGAGCCTCGCCGCCATCGATATCAAGATCGCCATCTACGAAGAAAGAGGAGCCAACGCATGAAGAAGATCACGCTGGGAACGGATGGACCGGTCATCGGCCGGATCGGCCTCGGCCTCATGGGCATGAGCGCGTTCTACACCGGCGCGGCCCGCGACGATGAGGGCGCGATCCGCACCATTCACCGCGCCCTCGAGCTCGGAGTCACGTTCCTCGACACGGCGGAGATCTACGGCCCGTACCTGAACGAAGAGCTCCTGGCCCGGGCGATCGCGGGCCGACGCGACGAGGTCGTGATCGCGACCAAGTTCGGCACGATCCGGCACACGGTCGATGACACGGGCGGGCTCGACGGGAGCGCCGCGAACGTCCGGCTCTCGGTCGAGGGGTCGCTGCGCCGACTCGGCACGGACCACATCGACTTGTACTACCAGCACCGCATGGACCCCGCGACCCCCATAGAAGAGACGGTCGGTGCCCTCGCCGAGCTGATCACCGAGGGCAAGATCCTGCACTACGGGCTGTCGGAGGCGGCGCCCCCCACGATCCGGCGCGCGCACGCGGTGCATCCCGTGACCGCGCTCCAGACCGAGTACTCGCTCTGGACGCGCGATCCCGAGGCCGAGATCCTGCCCACCGTCCGCGAACTCGGCATCGGATTCGTGCCGTATTCGCCGCTCGGACGAGGCTTCTTGACCGGGGCGATCCGCTCGCTCGACCAGCTCGACGAGAGCGACTTCCGCCGCTCCAACCCGCGTTTCGCCGGCGACGCCCTGAGCGCGAACCTCGCGATCGTCGAGAGGGTCGAAGCGGTCGCGCAGGATGTCGGTGCGACGCCCGCTCAGGTCGCACTGGCCTGGCTGCTCGCCCAGGGCGACGACATCGCCCCCATCCCGGGGACGCGTCGCATCGTGGCGCTCGAGGAGAACGTCGCGGCGGATGCGGTGGTGCTCTCGCCGGAGCAGATCGCGGCGCTCGGCGACGTGGGCGCCCCCGTCGGCGACCGGTACGCCGACATGTCGCCGTTGAATCGCTGATTCGAGGAGCGTCGGCTCGCGTCGGCGGAGGACTTCTGCGCCGGAGGAGGGCTTTCTCGGGCGCAGAGTCCTCCGGCCGCGCCGGAATCCTCTGCCGGCGGCGCCACGACGGGCGGGGGGCGCGGCGCGTTAGGCTCGGGGCACCTCTATCCGCCGTGATCGACCCACAAGGACACCCACATGGCCTCCCACATCGACGTGGACGCAACGTCGGCCACCCGCACCGAATCCGACTCCCTCGGAACCCTCGAGATCCCCATCGACGCGTATTGGGGCATCCATACCGCCCGCGCGCTCGAGAACTTCCCGATCGCCAAGCGGCCCATCTCGGTGTATCCCGAGCTGGTGCGTGCGCTGGCGATGGTCAAGCAGGCGTCCGCGCGAGCCAACCGCGAGATCGGC
The DNA here is from genome assembly GCF_002812725.1 of Microbacterium sp. BR1. Taxonomy (GTDB): domain Bacteria; phylum Actinomycetota; class Actinomycetes; order Actinomycetales; family Microbacteriaceae; genus Microbacterium. The sequence goes on from NZ_NMUN01000004.1 coordinate 25,969, forward strand.
GTATTGGACGCCGAGAGGGCCGAGCTGATCGACCGTGCGGCACAGCGCATCATCGACGGTGAGTTTCACGACCAGTTCGTGGTCGGGGTCATCCAGGGCGGCGCGGGCACGTCGACCAACATGAACGCCAACGAGGTCATCACCAACGTGGCGCTCGAGCTGGCGGGAAGATCCAAGGGCGACTACGCGTTCCTGTCGCCGATCGATCACACGAATCGCAGCCAGTCCACCAACGACGTCTATCCGACCGCCATCAAGGTGGGGTTGAGCCTGGCGCTGGTCAGTCTGCTCGACGAGCTCGACCTGCTGCGCAGGTCTTTCCTCGCCAAGGCCACGGAGTTCCGCGACGTGCTCAAGGTCGGACGCACGCAGCTGCAGGATGCCGTGCCGATGACGCTCGGGCAGGAGTTCCACGGCTTCGCCACGACGCTCGGCGAGGACTACCACCGTCTGCGCGAGAACGCCCACCTGCTGACAGAGATCAACATGGGCGCGACCGCGATCGGCACGGGTATCACCGCGCACCGCAGTTACGCGCAGTCGGTCGTTCGGCAGCTCAGCCATATCTCGGGGCTGCCGCTCGAGACCGCGGCGGACCTGGTCGAATCGACGAGCGACACCGGCTCGTTCATGTCGTTCTCGGCGTCGCTCAAACGCAATGCCATCAAGCTCTCGAAGATCTGCAACGATCTGCGGCTGCTGTCCTCGGGACCGCAGGCGGGGTTCGGCGAGATCAACCTGCCCGCGAGGCAGGCCGGGTCCAGCATCATGCCCGGCAAGGTGAATCCCGTCATCCCCGAGGTCGTCAACCAGGTGGCCTTCGCGGTCGCCGGAGCGGATGTCACGGTCACGATGGCCGTCGAAGGCGGACAGCTGCAACTGAACGCGTTCGAACCCGTCATCGCGCACTCGATCTTCCAGTCGATCACGTGGATGCGTCAGGCCATGTGGACCCTGCGGGTCAACTGCGTCGACGGCATAACGGCGAACCGCGATCGGCTCGGTGCGATGGTCGGGTCGTCGGTCGGGGTCGTCACGGCTCTCACACCGTTCATCGGGTATGCGGCATCCGCGGCGCTCGCCAAGGCGGCGCTGCTCACCGGGCGGAATGTCGGCGATTTGGTCGTCGAGGCGGGATTGATGTCGGCGGAAGAGGTCGCCAAGCAGCTGTCGCCCGCGCGCCTGTCGGGACTCGAGGCCGTCACCGCCGCGATCCCGATCGTCGTCGCCGCCGAAGATCTCTGACATCAGGTTGCGGATGAATGAACGCGCGCCGTTGCCGGTGTTCATAGAGAACCGATAGGTTCGAGGCCGTACCGACGAGAGGATTTCTCATGACCGACGCCAACGCACCCGCGGACCACACCCCGCCGCCGCCCACCTACCCCTCCGCGCCCCCGGCACCCGCCGGAGCGGCACCCGGAGCCCCCGTCCCGGGCAAGACGCTCGGCATCGTCGCCCTGATCGTCGCGTTCTTCGCGAACATCATCGGCCTGATCCTCGGAATCGTGGCGCTCGTGCAGAGCCGCAAGGCCGGGCACAAGAACACCCCCGCGGTGTGGGCGATCATCGTCGGAGCGGTCCTCACCGTTGTCGGCATCATCGTCGCGATCGTCCTCGTCAGCATCTTCGCCGCGGGCGCGGCCGAGCTGCTGCGCCAGTGCGCCGACCTCGGCCCGGGCACCTGGACGCTCGACAACGGCGTCACGATCACCTGCGGCTAGGACTCGCCGTCCGGTCGTTGAGCGGACGCAGGACGGCGGAGCGGGCGTCGTCTCGTCTCGCGCTTCCCGCCTCGCTCAACGACCGGTGGATCGATCGTGCGCGTCAGTCGATGATGCGGCAGTGCGTCGTCAGTTCGCCGATCCCGTCGACTCCGACCGTCACGGTCGAGCGGTCGCGCAGGAAGATCTGCGGGTCGCGCGAATAGCCGGCACCGCCCGGGCTGCCGGTCGAGATCAGCGTGCCGGGCAGCAGCGTCGTCGTACCCGAGAGGTGCGAGATGAGAGTCGCCACCGTGCGGACCATCTGGCTGGTCGAACCGTCCTGAACCATGTGCCCGTCGACGACGGCCCAGATGTGCAGGTTCTGCGGGTCGGGGATCTCGTCCGCCGTCACGACGAACGGGCCGGTCGGGGTGAATCCGTCGAACGACTTGCAACGCGACCACTGCGCTTCGGAGAACTGGATGTCGCGCGCGGTGATGTCGTTGACGACCGTGTATCCCCAGACGTGATCGAGGGCATCCTCGGGTGAGACGTCGCGGGCGGGAGCGCCGATGATCACACCCAGTTCGGCCTCGTAGTCCACGGCCTCGCTGAGCGATCGCGGCCACGCCGTCGTGCGCTCGTGGCCCGTCAGCGAGTTCGGCCAGAGGCTGAACACCGTGGGAGCGGCGTCCGTCTTGAGCCCCAGCTCGCTCGAGTGCGCCGTGTAGTTCAGCCCGATGGCCAGGATCAGCGGCGGGCGGTTCGACGCGGACGCGAATCCGACGCTCGAGAGCGGATGCCTCGGCACCGCGTCCGCCGCCTCGCTCGTCAGCGCCGCCACGGCACGGCGCACCCGGCTCAGCCCTTCCTCGCCCGATTCGATCAGGGTCTGGAGGTCGGCGGGGCCGTCCGGAACGAGGTCGGGGACGGCGATCGCGTCCTCGCCGTCGATAACGGCAAGGACGGGGGAGCTCGCCCCGGAGGGCACGATATGGGCAAAACGCACCCTCCCACGCTACCCGCCCGCGACGGCCGCATGCCGTAGCGGCCCGTCGACCGCGGAGGGCCGCCATAAGCTGGCCGGGTGACCTATGCGCCCCCGCCCTGGCCCGACGGCCCCGGTTCGCCACGCTCGGCGGGATCCGTTCCGCCCGCCCCCGCGTTCGCGTCGCCGCTCGAACAGCCGCCGCACGCCGCGGGCGCCTACATTCCGCCCTCACCCGTGCCGGTCTTCGCCTCCGTCGAGTCCGTTCCCGCGTCGCCGAGCAGGGGGCGGCGTGCATCGATCTGGCTGTTCGCGCTGCTGGCCGTCCTGCTGGTCGCGCTCGTCGGCTACTTCCTGACCTTCCTCGGCCCGGGCGCATCCATCATCGGGATGATCGTCGCGCTCGTTCCGTTCGCCGTGGTGCTGATCGCCGTCAGGATCATCGACCGGTGGGAGCCCGAACCCCGCGGGCTCGTCGTCTTCGCCATCGCGTGGGGTGCGGTCGCCTCGGTGGGCATCGCGCTGCTCGCGGACCTCGGCGTCACGTTGCTGATCGGCAACAGCGACTCCGTCGCGCGCGATCTCTTTTCGAACGTCGTGCAGGCGCCGGTCGTCGAAGAGGTCGCGAAGGCGCTCGGGCTGCTGCTGATCTTCTTCACCGCGCGTCACGCCATCGACGGCCCCGTGGACGGCATCGTGTACGGCGCGCTCGTCGGAGCGGGCTTCGCCTTCACCGAGAACATCCAGTACTTCGCGATCAGCTACCTGGACGGGGGTGCGGAAGACCTGACCGGGACGTTCTTCGTCCGGGGCATCCTGTCGCCCTTCGCGCACGCGATGTTCACCGCGGTCACGGGCTTCGCGCTGGGACTCGCGGCTCGGCGCGGTGCGAGGGGCGGACGTGCCGTCGGGGCGCTCGGACTGGGACTGATGGGCGCCATCGCGCTCCACGCCTTCTGGAACGGCTCGGCGATGCTCGGCGACTTCTTCGCGCTCTACCTGACGCTGCAGGTGCCGCTGTTCATCGGGTTCATGATCGGCATCCTGGCGCTCCGTCGCGAAGAAGCACGCCTGACGCACGCCCGGCTGGCCGAGTACGCGTCCGCCGGCTGGTTCACCGCGCAGGAGGTCGACATGCTCGCGACGCCGTCGGGACGCCGCGACGCGATGCGATGGGCGAAGACCCTCCGGACCGACCGCTCTGCGATCATGCGCTCCTTCATAGCCGACGCCACCGCACTCGCCGCTGCTCGCCAGCGCGCGATTTCGGGACGGGATGCCGCGGCCGCGGAAGACGAGACGGTGCTGCTGAAGCGCACGGCGGCCGCGCGGGCGTCGCTGCTCTCGATCTGAACGTCGGGTCGAGGCTCGCCGTCCGCGGACGGCAGGGAGGAGCGCCCGGACAGTGCCTGGACAGCGCCCGGCCAGTGCCTGGACAGGGCTCGGACAGTGCCCGGGAAATGACTCAGCGCCCGGTGCCGCGGCGATGCCTGCGTGTCTACCGGGCGCTGAGTTGGCCTACCCCGAGTCTGCCCCCGCCCTGTGAAGGTGTCAAGAGTGCTCGCGTCGGCTTTGACCCCGCGTAGGCCGTCGGGTTGGATGGTCTCATGACTGCAGACCGCACAAAGCCCACCTTCGATGCCCCCGAGGGGCCCGCGCCCGAGACTCTCGTGATCCGCGACCTGATCGTCGGAGAGGGTGCCGAGGCCAAGCCCGGTGACAGCGTGACCGTCCACTACGCGGGCGTCGAGTTCGACTCGGGTGAGGAGTTCGACTCGTCATGGGGCCGGGGCGAGAGCATCCAGTTCCCCCTCCGCGGTCTGATCCAGGGGTGGCAGGACGGCATCCCCGGCATGAAAGAGGGTGGCCGACGCGAGCTGGTCATCCCGCCGCACCTCGCCTACGGTCCGGCCGGCGGACACTTCCTCGGCGGAAAGACCCTCATCTTCGTCATCGACCTGATCAAGGTCGGCTGACCTCATCTCGTCGTCACGGCGGGTTCGGCGCGCGTAGCCGAGCCCGCCGTCGTCGTGTGCGGACGTTTTGACGAACCGAATCCGCGCAAGAAAAAATTGCATTCACGGGAATACAGGACGTCCTCGCGCGTTACACCCGCCGTACTGCCGGAGAACCGGCCCCCAAAACCGAAGGATCACAATGACCGACTCCACCACGACCGCGATCGAGTTCCCCGGCTACAAGGCGGGCACCTGGACCCTCGACCCCTCGCACAGCGAGGTCCAGTTCAGCGTGCGCCACATGATGATCTCGAAGGTGCGCGGCACCTTCGGCGTCAAGGCGGCCACCCTCACCGCACCCGAAAACCCGCTCGAGGCCACGGTCGAGGCCACGGTCGACGTCGCGTCGATCGACACCAAGGACGAGGGGCGCGACAACCACCTTCGCTCGGCCGACTTCTTTGACGTCGAGACCTACCCGACCATGGAGTTCCGCTCGACCGGCGTCCGGATCGAGAACGGCGACTTCCTCGTCGACGGCAACCTGACGATCAAGGGCATCACCAAGCCCGTCACGTTCGACTTCGATTTCGGTGGCTTCGGCACCGACCCGTGGGGCAACTACAAGGCGGGCGCGACCGCCAAGACCGTCATCAACCGTGAGGACTTCGGTCTGACGTGGAACGCCGCCCTCGAGACCGGCGGCGTGCTCGTCGGCAAGGACGTCACCATCGAGCTCGACCTGCAGGGTTCGCTCGCGGTCTGATCGCGTCGCGACTTCACCTGCGCGAAAGGAGGGACGGATGCTCCGGCATCCGTCCCTTTTTCGTTGCTCGTGCGTGGTGGGCGTCAGGCGCGGCGGTGCAGCCGCAGGCGGTCCTGCGCGAGCAGGATGCCGAGGAACACGACGACCGCGCCCGCCGGTTCGTTCCACGAGAGCGGCTCGCCGAGCACGATCAGACCGAGCGCGACGCCGACGACCGGCGTGAGATAGGTCACCGTCGACGCGCGCGTCGGGCCCCACGCGCGGAGGGCGTTCTGGTTCCAGATGTACGCGACGCCGGTGCCGAGGCATCCGAGCAGCAGGATGCTCGCGACGATCCACGGATCGAGCGCGACCTCGCCGAGTGCGACGACCGGGGTCAGGGCGAGCATGATCACCGCGGCGATCCCGATGTTCAGGAACGAGAACACCAGGGCACTCATGCCCGAGTTCGAGACGAACCTGCGCATGTACGCGAGGCTGAACCCGTAGCAGGCGGTCGCCCCGAGGGTCGCGAGCTGCGCGACGAGGCTCTGGTCGAGGTCGAGACCCTCCCAGGGCGCGATCAGCACCATGACGCCCAGGATGCCGACGACGATGCCGGCGATCTGCATGCCCTTGAGTCGCTCGACGCGGAAGAGAAGCCCAGCCATGATCGCCGTCATGATCGGCGTCGTAGCGTTGTAGATGCTCGCGAGCCCCGACGTCACGTGCTGCTGCGCCCACGAGAAGAGCAGGAACGGGATCACGCAGAAGGTGATCGCCAGCACGGTCATGTGCATCCACACGCGCGGCACCCGAGGCAGCCGTTCGCGGCGGAGCGCAACGAAGATCCCGAGCGTGATCGCCCCGAGCACGAGGCGCGACCAGGCGACCTGCCCCGGTGACATCCCCTCGAGCGCGACCTTCATGAAGAGGAAGCTCGACCCCCACACGATGCCGGTGAGCGTGAACTGCACCGCGACCCACACGCTCGACGGCCCGGCGATCGAGCGCGGCATGCGGGTCGGGGGCGCGCTGGGGTGCTCGAGAGGGGGAGGGGTGGTGCTCATTCGGTGACTCTAGCCCTGTCGTCCGACGTCCCTGCCCGTGCGCGGATGCCACGTCCGGAATCCGCCGACGATCGGCGGTCGTGCAACGCGCTCGGTCGATTCCGAGTGCTGTCAGGGCTGCGGGTCGAGGGCGTCGTAGGCGCGGAACCCCGGGCTGCGGCGCGCGAGGAACCCGACCAGTCCGACGACGACGAGGCCCCCGATCAGCGGCGGGAACCACAGGGCGGTGACGGTCGCGAGCGTACCCGCGTAGAGGGCGCCGAGACGCGGACCGCCCGCCACGACCACCATGAAGACCCCCTGCAGGCGCCCGCGGATCGCATCCGGCACGGCCGACTGCATCATCGTCTGGCGGTAGATCGCACTGACGTTGTCGGCCGCGCCGGTCACCGCGAGCAGGAGGATCGCGAGCGCGATGAGGGGGAGGTTCGCGACATCCTCACCCAGATCCGCGGGCGCGAACACGCCGAGCGCCCCGAGCAGGAGGACGACCCCGAAAGCGGCCGTGGCGGCGCCGAACACCTGGATCGACCGCTCGATACCGAGACCTTGCCTGCGGACCCGCCCGATCGGCCCCGAGAACAGGCTCGAGAAGAACGCGCCCGCCGCGACCGACGCGGTCAGGACGCCCGTCGTGATGGGCCCGCCGCCGAGCAGCACGGCCCCGATCGCGGGGAAGAGGGCCAGGGGATTTCCGAATGTCATCGCGATGATGTCGAGGATGTACTGGAGCCGGATGTTCGGGGCCCGGCGCAGGAACGCCCACCCGTCGGCGAGCGAGCGCAGACCCGGTCGCACGGTGACACCCTCGGGACGGATGCGGGGGAGAGTCCAGAGCCCGAGGAACAGGGTCAGCATCAGGACGACGTCGACCGTGTACGTCCAGCGATAGCCGACGAACGCGACGAGCACCCCCGCGAGTGCGGGCCCGGCCATGACCATGATGCCCACCGTGATGCCGTTGAGCGCGGCGGCCGCGGGGAGCAGTTCGCGGGCGACGAGTCGTGGGGTGATGGCCGATTTCGTCGCCGAGACGATCGAATTCGCGGACGAGTTGATGATCGACAGCACGAACAACCAGGCCACCGTCTCATTGCCGGTCCAGGCGAGCACGGCGAGCAGCACCGTCGAGACCCAGGTGACGGATGCCGCGATCAAAGCGACCGCGCGGCGGTCGAAGTAGTCGGCGAGCATGCCACCGTAGAGCCCCGCGAGCACCATGGGCACGAGCCCCGCGACGGCGATCATCGCGACCGCGAGGGTCGATCCCGTCAGCTCGAAGACGTGGAGCATGACCGCGACGATCGTCAGCTGCCCACCGAGCCCGGCGAGCGTCGACCCGATCCACAACCGGGCGAAGGCGGGGCTGGTCGTCAGGGGGCGCAGGTCGATGAAATGGTCGCGGCGCAGCCGCGCCATCACCTGTCGCGCTCGACTCTGTCGATGCCCGACAGCTCGACCCCGTCGACGCCCGATAGCTCGACGCGCTTGATGCGTGCCGCGTGACCCCGCAGGATCGATACGTCACGCGGGGCAACGCCGAAGTGCGCGGCGAGGGCGCGCACGACGCCCTCGTTCGCGGCGCCGTCGACGGCACGCTCGCGCACGAACACCGTCAGGTCGTCACCGGATGCCTCGACGAGAGGACCCTTTCGGCTTCCGGGCTTGACGCGGACGGTGAACTGCACCCCTCGAGGCTAGCCGGGGGCGAGGCATCCGCGGGTCGCCCTTGTGCTGGTAGACTCTGGAGGTTGCCGTTCGATCGGCCGCGGATAAAGAGAGCTCACGCATCAGGCGATGGGCGCCGCGCAATGAAGAGAAAGGGGATCCCCTCTATGCCGCTTGAATTCGAAGCCAAGAAGGCGATCATCGAAGAGTACGCGACGCACCCCGGTGACACCGGATCCCCCGAGGTGCAGGTCGCGATGCTGACACAGCGCATCAAGGACCTCACGGAGCACCTGAAGGAGCACAAGCACGACCACCACTCGCGTCGTGGTCTGTTCCTGATGGTCGGTCAGCGCCGTCGTCTGCTCGGCTACCTCCAGGACATCGACATCAACCGTTACCGGTCGTTGATCGAGCGTCTCGGACTCCGCCGCTAAGTCGCACCAGCGTTCAATCGCTTTCTCGAAGGCCCGTCCCACGGTGTGGGGCGGGCCTTCGTTCTGCCCGCTCGCGGCCCGGACGGGCACCGATTTGAGAAGTGTCACCCTGCGGGAGTATCGTCCCCTGAGTGAGGGTTGCCTAACCTCATAACCGGATGCCTCGAAAGCACTCTGGACCCCCTCGAAAATCCCGAAAGCCGCGCGATAGCACCGTGTTCGCCACATTCCTGATCGGCCTGCGTGAAGGCCTGGAAGCCGCCCTCGTTGTCGGCATCCTCGTGGCCTACCTGTCGAAGCTCGGACGTCGGGACGTGTTGCCCCGACTGTGGGTCGGTGTCGGGCTGGCCGTCGCACTGTCGCTCGCGCTCGGAGCCATCTTCACCTTCGGTGCCTACGCCCTCACGACCGTGGCGCAAGAACTGATCGGCGGACTGCTTTCGCTGACCGCCGTCGCCATGGTCACCTGGATGATCTTCTGGATGCAGCGGGCCGGTCGAACGCTCAAGAACACGCTCCACGCCGGGGTCGATCGAGCCCTCGCATCCGCCTCGCTGTGGGGGCTCGTCGTCATCGGGTTCGTCTCGGTCGCGCGTGAGGGCGTCGAGACGACGCTCCTGCTGTGGTCGATGGTGCAGTCGTTCGGCAACGCCCCCGAGGCGCTCCTCGGCGCCCTTCTGGGCTTGCTGGCCGCGGTCGTGCTCGGCTGGCTGCTCGCGCGCGGAATGCTGCGACTCGACCTGCGCCGCTTCTTCACGTGGACGGGCGCGTTCTTGATCGTCGTCGCCGCGGGCGTGCTCGCCTACGGCGTCCACGACCTGCAGGAGGCGGGCGTCCTGCCCGGCCCCTTCACGGCGCTCGCGCCTCTCGACCCCACCACGGGCGCCGTCGCGACCGGCTGGGCCGGCGTTCCCTTCGGCTGGGCGTTCGACGTGAGCGACGTCGTCGCCCCCGGCGGCCCCCTCGCCGCGATCCTGCAGGCCACCATCGGCTTCACGCCGCAGATGTCGTGGCTGCAGGTGTTCGCCTGGATCGCCTACGTCGGGGTCGTGACCTTCGTCTTCGTGCGCAACCTGCGCGCCCACCGGCCCGCACCTCGGCCCGAACTCGTGCGTGCGGATTCGGCGACACCCGCCGCTCAGACATCCCCTCCGTCACCCGACACCATTCGACAAGGAGCCCCATGACCGCTCACAGGATCATCACGAAGAGCCTGACCACCACGGCGATCGCCGCAGTCGCCGCGCTGGCGCTCGCGGGCTGCGTCGCGAAGGCGGACGTCGCCGCCGCCGACGCGATCACGGTGTCGTCGACCGACGCCGGGTGCGATGTCTCGGCCGCGACCGCCGCCAGCGGCACGCTCGCCTTCGACGTGAAGAACGAGGGCGACCAGATCACCGAGTTCTACCTGCTGGCGGACGACGGGCTGCGGATCGTCGGCGAGGTCGAGAACATCGCCCCCGGAGCATCCCGCACCCTGACCGTCGTCGCACAGCCGGGCGAGTACTTCACGCTCTGCAAGCCGGGCATGGTCGGCGAGGGAGTGGGCCGCGCCGGATTCTCGGTCTCGGGCGACGCCGTCGCGATCGACGGTCCGGACGCCGAGCAGAAGCAGCAGGCCGTCGACCTGTACGCCGCGTTCGTGAAGGACCAGGTCGAGAAGCTCGTCCCCGCGGTCGAGGAGTTCACCACCGCGTACGCGACCGCAGACGACGACAGGGCCCGCGCGCTCTTCCCGCAGGTGCGCGCGTTCTACGAGCGCATCGAGCCCGTCGCCGAGGCGCTCGGCGACCTCGACCCGCGCATCGACTACCGTGAGGTCGACGCCGTCGCCGAGGGACTGGACTGGACCGGGTTCCACCGCATCGAGAAGGACCTCTGGGTTCCGGCGCTCGACGCGCTGAACGCCGACGGCGAGACCCCGGCCTGGCAGAACTGGACCCCGTCGACGCCCGAGGAGCGCGCCGCATTCGGTGACGAGCTCGTCGCCGACATCCAGGAGCTCGACACCTACGTGCACTCGGACGACTTCCAGAAGGCGCTCGACGCTCAGGGAGTCGCGGGCCTCAGCAACGGTGCCATCGCGCTGCTCGACGAGGTCGCCACGGGCAAGATCTCGGGCGAGGAGGACTGGTGGTCGGGAACCGACCTGTGGGACTTCGCCGCCAACGTCGAGGGTTCCAAGATGGCATTCTCGCTCGCGCGCGACTTCGCGGCATCGAAGGGTGATGCCGGCGCCGCCCTGGTCGACGAGATCGATGCGGGTTACGCGGCGCTCGAAGCATCCCTCGCCAAGCACGGATCGCTCGCCGAGGGCTTTGTGAACTACCGTGAGCTGACCGATGAAGACAAGCGCGAGTTCACCGACCTGATCAACGCGCTCGCCGAGCCGCTTTCGCGGCTCACGGTGACCGTTCTGGAGTGATGTGAGCGAGACGACTCCGCCTGTCGGCGGGACGGATGCCGGGGCCCCCACCGCGGGCGCCCCGGCATCGCCGTTGCCCGAAGACACCCGACCCGGCCTGTCGCGCCGCGGCCTGCTCGGCCTGCTCGGAGCCGGGGCGGCGGGCCTGGCCGCCGGTGCCGCGGGCGGTGTCGCCGGGGGCATGGCCATCTCGCGCGCCACGGCCGCGGGCGGCACGGACGGTGTGCACGTCTTCTTCGGCGCGCACCAGGCCGGAATCACCACGCCCGTCCAGGACCATCTGCACTTCGCCGCCTTCGACATGATGGCGCGCACGAACCGGGACGACCTGGTCAGCCTGCTGCAGGACTGGTCCTATGCGGCTGCCCGCATGACGCAGGGTCTCGACGTCAGCGCGTCCGGCTCGGTCGGCGGTTCGCCCGAGGCCCCGCCGGACGACACCGGTGAGGCTCTGGGGCTGCCCGCGAGCTCGCTCACGATCACGATCGGGGTCGGCCCGAGCCTGTTCCAGAACGCGGACGGCGACCGCTACGGCATCGCCGCGCGTCGGCCCGCGGGGCTCGAGCGGCTGCCCGCGTTCCTCGGCGACGACCTCGACCCGGCGCTCAGCGACGGGGATCTGTGCATCCAGGCATGCGCCGACGACCCGCAGGTCGCGGTCCACGCGATCCGCAACCTCAGCCGCATCGCGTTCGGTCGTGCCCGTATCCGCTGGTCGCAGCTCGGCTTCGGACGCACATCCATGACCACGACCTCGCAGGCGACGCCGCGCAATCTGTTCGGCTTCAAGGACGGCACGGCCAACATCCTGGCCAACGACCGTGCGGGGCTCGACGAGCACGTCTGGGTCGGCGCATCCGACGAACCCGCCTGGATGGCGGGCGGTTCGTACCTGGTCGCGCGCAAGATCGCCATGATCATCGAGTCCTGGGACCGCGTGCGTCTGTCGGAGCAGCAGCGCATCATCGGCCGGTCCAAGGGCGAGGGGGCGCCGCTGTCGGGCGGCGGCGAATTCACACAACCCGACTTCCGGGCGACGGATGCCTCGGGCCGGACGGCCATCGACGCCGCGAGTCATGTGCGGCTGGCGCATCCGACCCTCAACGACGGCGTCCGGATCATGCGTCGCGGGTACAACTTCGTGGACGGCAACAACCAGCTCGGCCGCCTCGACGCGGGCCTGTTCTTCCTGTCGTACCAGCGCTCGCCCGAGCAGTTCGTGAAGATCCAGCGCGCGCTGTCGACCGACGCGATGAACGAGTACGTGCGCCACGTCGGGTCGGGCATCTGGGCCGTCCCGCCGGGGGCCTCTGCGGCATCCTTCGTCGGCGCCGGGCTGTTCGCCTGAGCTTTCGCTAGCGCGACGGCGGGGGCGGCGTTCGGCGCGAGCCGGTGGGATCCGACCGGCGTCCCTCGCGCCCCGCGAGCGCGGGGTCGGCGAACAACCAGCCCGGCCGCGGCTCGACGAGGGGCCGGAAGACGCGCCGCACGGGCGCCGTCGCGAGGCCCAGCGCGATCAGCACCGAGACGACCACCACGATCGGGAGCCACAGCCAGGTCGGTTCGAGGTCGCGCAGCACACCGGACTCGCGGAACGGGTACAGCACGAACGAGTGCAGCAGGTAGACGTACATCGTGTACTGACCGAAGTGGGTCCACCACGTGTTCCGCCGCGGCACGAGCACGAGGAACGCCACGCTCAGGACGAGCGCCACGACCATGAGAGCGAGCCGCACCCCACCCGCCCACCACTGGGTACCACCGAGGTCGGCGTAGGCGTCGTCGTAGAAGAGCCACGTGCGCAGGTTCATCCGCTCCCACACGTCGAGGTAGAACCACGCCACGAAAGCCGCGAGAGCGAGGGCGGCGATCGCCCCGATCACGACGAGCGGCGAGCGGGAGCGCAGCAGCCGCAGTCGATCCACGATGTCGTGTTCGCGCAGCCACCACCCGAGCGTGAAGAACGGCAGCAGCCCGAGCGTGCGCGAGAGCGAGAAGGTCGAGTCGATGTTCGGCAGGTAGCCCGCGCCGATCGAGATGAGCACGGCCCAGAGCAGGGGCCAGCGCAGCAGCGCCAGATACGGCAGCACGAGCCGGAAGATCCCGAGCGCGAGCAAGAACCAGAGGGTCCACGACGGCTGACTGAGGTCCGGTGCGACGTCGCCCTCGACGATCCACTTCGTCAGCGACCAGAGTCCCTCGAAGATCACGTAGGGGACCAGGATGTCGGTGATGACGCGCGCCATCTGCCGGTGCGACGGTGTTCCCGCCTTCGAGAAGTAACCCGAGATGATCGCAAACGCGGGCATGTGGAACGCGTAGATGACCAAGTACAGCGTGAGCGCGATGTCGGAGTCGTAGGTCAGCCGCTGCACCGAATGACCCAGGACGACCAGCACGATGCACGCGAAGCGGGCGTTGTCCCAGAACGGAACGCGCTTCGACGCGCCGGGGGAACGGGGCTTCGCGGTCGCGCCCGTGCCCGCGCCGTCGTCGGCGCTGGAGGGGCGTGGGCTCGCGTCGCTCATAGGCGTGCCACCCTACCCTGGCGGTGCGCACCCACGCCGCGGGTTGTGTCCCGGTATTGTCGCGTCGAGGTGAGGTGTTCATGACGGTGATCGATGACGCGCCCGGTCGGGATCGAGCAATCCCCGATGTGGATTGGCACGTGTTCCCCGAGGGAACGGTACGCGACGTGCTCGAGGCCCCGAGCGGCTCCCTCGCACGGGTGCGGCTCGGGCCGGAGGACGGCCCCCGTGTTCTGCTCCTGCCCGGGGTGACCGGGTCGAAGGAGGACTTCGTCCTCATGTTCCCGTTGCTCGCGGACGCGGGCTACCGCGTCGAGTCGATCGACCTCGCGGGTCAGTACGAGTCGTGGCAGGCCGGCCCGTGGAACCTCGACCCGCCGCGACCCCGCTACGACTACCGCCTGTTCGCCGACGACTTCATCGCGGCGCTCGAGGACGGCTTCGATGAGTCCGGGCCGGTCCACGTACTCGGCTACAGCTTCGCGGGGCTCGTGGCGCAGCAGGTGCTGGTCGAGCGGTCGGAGTTCTTCGCGAGCCTCACCCTGCTGTCGACACCCCCCGCGGCGGGTCAGGTGTTCCGCGGCGTGAAGCGCATCGGACGGCTGAGCGCCGGCGCATCCCCGCGCACGGGTGCTGCCCTGCTGCTGTGGGGGATCCGCAACAACCTCAACCGCGTGCCGCCCCGGCGGATCGCCTTCGTGCGCGAGCGGTTCGCGTTGACGCGGCGCGACAGCGTGAACGACATCGTCGGCCTCATGATGACGACCCCGGATGTCTCGAGAGCCGTCGCAGCGCTGCCGATCCCCAAGCTCGTTGCGGTGGGCGAACACGACCTCTGGCCCACGACAGAGCATGCCGAGTACGCGCGCGCGATCGGCGGCGAGCTTCGGCTGTACCCGACGGGGCACAGCCCCTGCGAGACGACGCCGCATCAGCTGACGCGAGACATGCTCGCGATGTTCGCCGCCGCGCTCTGAGCGTCGGGCGGGCGGCGGACGGCGGGCTCGCGACGCCCCGGGAATAACCTGGACGGACGCGCGTTACACGAGATACATTCACTTGAATAGAAGCGCCGCGGACAACCCGGACGCAGAGGGAGAAGATCGTGGACGTGAACACCACAACACCCGCCGCAGGGCCTGCCGTGCAGTTCGGCATCTTCACGGTGAGCGACATCACCGAGGACCCGACGACCGGCACGACCCCGAGCGAGGCGGAGAAGATCCGCAATACGATCGCGATCGCCAAGCACGCGGAAGAGGTCGGGCTCGACGTCTTCGCCCTCGGCGAGCACCACAACCCGCCGTTCTGGTCGTCGTCCCCGACGACCACGCTCGGGTACATCGCCGCGCAGACCGAGCGACTCCTGCTCTCGACCGCGACGACCCTCATCACCACGAACGACCCGGTGAAGATCGCCGAGGACTACGCGATGCTCCAGCACCTCGCGGGCGGTCGTGTTGACCTGACGCTCGGGCGCGGCAACACCGGTCCGGTCTATCCGTGGTTCGGTCAGGACATCCGTCAGGGCGTTCCCCTCGCGATCGAGAACTACGCGCTGCTGCACAAGCTGTGGCGCGAGGACGTCGTCGACTGGGAGGGCCGGTTCCGCACCCCGTTGCAGGGGTTCACGTCGACGCCCCGCCCGTTGGACGACGTCCCGCCCTTCGTCTGGCACGGCTCGATCCGTACGCCCGAGATCGCCGAGCAGGCGGCCTACTACGGTGACGGATTCTTCGCGAACAACATCTTCTGGCCGGCCGAGCACTACCAGCGCCTGATCGGGCTGTACCGCCAGCGCTTCGAGCACTACGGCCATGGCACCGCGGCGCAGGCGATCGTGGGTCTCGGCGGCCAGGTGTTCATGCGCGCCAACTCGCAGGATGCCGTGCGCGAGTTCCGCCCCTACTTCGACAACGCGCCGGTCTACGGGCACGGCCCGAGCCTCGAGGACTTCTCGGAGATGACGCCGTTGACCGTCGGCTCGCCGCAGCAGGTCATCGACCGCTACGCGGGCATGCGCGACCTGTTCGGTGACTACCAGCGCCAGCTGTTCCTGATCGATCACGCGGGACTCCCGGTCAAGACGGTGCTCGAGCAGCTCGACATCCTCGGTGGCGAGGTCGTTCCCGTGCTCCGCAAGGAGCTCGCGAAGAACCGTCCGGCCGAGGTGCCGGATGCGCCGACGCACGCGGCTCGTGTCGCGCTCGCCGCAGCGGGTGCTCTGCCGGTGCCCGGTGGCAAGCTCGCCGCGCAGAAGTCCGAGCCCGTCGTTTCGGGGTCGTCCTTCGGTGCCGCCGCGACGCGTCGGGGGGTCTGACATGACCGCCCGTCGGATCGCGGTCGTGACCGCGGGGCTCTCGAACCCGTCGACCACACGCCTGCTCGGTGACCGGCTCGCCTCGGCGACGGTCCGCGAGCTCGCGGTGCGGGGGATCGAGGCCACGGTCGACACGATCGAGCTGCGCGACTACGCGCACGACATCACGAACAACCTGCTGACCGGCTTCGCTCCGCCCGCGCTCGAGGCGGCCATCAACACGGTCGTCTCGTCGGACGCGCTGATCACCGTCACGCCGATCTTCTCGACCAGCTACTCGGGCCTGTTCAAGTCGTTCATCGACGTGCTCGACCCGGACGCGCTGACGGGAAAGCCGGTGCTGATCGGGGCGAACGCTGGCACCCCGCGCCATTCGCTCGCGATCGACTACGCCATCCGTCCCCTGTTCGCGTATCTGCACGCGGATGCCATCTCGACGGGCGTGTTCGCGGCCTCGAGCGACTGGGGAGCACAGGGCGACGGCGTCGCCCCGCTCGGCGACCGCATCGACAAGGCCGCCCGTGAGCTCGCCGATGCGCTCGCACGGCGCGAGACGGCCGAGTCGGCCGATCCCTTCGACCCTGCCAACTACCTCGGTGAGGGGCGCTCGTTCGGCCATCTGCTCGGCGGCCTCGCGGGGGAGTAGCGCGACTCGCTCGAGTCCTCCCGAGAGCGCTGCTCGTCGCCGAGTCAGCCCCCTATCGCACGTGTAGGGGGCTGACTCGTGCGTAACCGGCGTAGTCGGCGGCTCCAGCTCGGCCGGGGGCGCGGACGGAGCTGAGGGATGCCTCGGGCCCGACCCGTCCTCAGGCGCGGGGCGTGCGACGCCAGCGCGCGGCGAGCACGGCGTCGAGCGCCACGCCCAGCAGCAGTGCGACCGCGATCGAGGCCAGGATCGCCAGCACCGGCGCACCGGGCAGCAGCGTGGCGACGACGGTGCCGACGAGCGCCTGGTAGCACGCCCAGCCGAGTGCGGCCAGCGCCGCGAGCGGCAGATACCGCGGGGCCGTGACCCCGCCCGCACCGGCCGTGAGGTTGACGGCGAGGCGGGCGAAGGGGATGAAGCGCGCGGTGAACACGATCGCGGCCGTGCTGCGCTCGAGGCGGGCCCGCGCCCACGAGAACAAGACCGCAACGCGCGGTCGGCGCATCCATGCCCATCTCTCGAGCCCCACGCGACGGCCGATGAGGTAGCAGACCGTGTCGCCGAGGAACGCGGCGACGGCGGCGACGGCGATGATCGCGACGAGGGACGGATCCCCGGCCACGACGCTCAGCGCGGCCAGCGCCGTGACCGCGGTCTCGCCCGGGATCACGACGAGGAACGCGTCGCCCAGCACGAGCCCGAACATCGCGACGAGAGCCCACGGGCTCGCGGCGACGGCGGCGAGGACGTCGTCAATCACCCCCTGTGGGTACCAAGGCCGGATGAACGGCGAGCGAACGCCGCCCTGTGCGGGGCGTCCGGCGGTGCACGACGCGGCGGCATCCGTTCGGTGACGCGGATGCGTGCGCTCGGTGAACTCTCGGTGCCCGGGGCGGTTTCGGCGCGTCGGGGTGATCCGCGGGCCCCACCCTGGACGTGTGAGAGTCGCCCTGCTGGCGGAATCCGCCCTGCCACACATGAACGGCGTGACCGGTTCGGTCGCGCAGGTGCTGCGTCACCTCCGCCGCGAGGGGCACGAGACCCTCGTCATCGCCCCCCACCCGGGCGGAGTCCAACCGGGCGCCCGACCCATGCTGCCCGACTTCACGGATGTGCGCACCGAGCTGCTGCGATCCGTGCCGCTGCCGTCGTATCCCGACGTACGCGTGGTCTTCGCGCGCACGGCGTACCTCACGAGGCTGCTGCGCGAGTTCGCCCCGGATGTCGTGCACCTGGCCTCGCCGTTCGTGCTCGGTTCGCAGGGGGTCGCCGCGGCGGATGCCCTGCGGGTGCCGTCCGTCGCGATCTATCAGACGGATGTCATCTCCTACGCCGAGAAATACGGCGTCGTCGGCGCCGCGCCGCTGGTGGCGCGTCATGTCGCCCGGCTGCACCGTCGCGCGACCCTGACGCTGGCACCTTCGTCGGCGGCGATCGCGCAGCTCGAGGCACTGGGCATCGACCGGCTGCGGCCGTGGGGACGCGGCGTCGACGCCGAGAGGTTCACCCCCGAGCGCCGCAGCGAGGCCTGGCGGCGCCGGATCGCACCGGACGAGATCCTCGTCGGATATGCGGGGCGTCTCGCGGCCGAGAAACAGGTCGAGGACCTGCGTGCCGTCACGGACCTACCCGGAGTCCGCCTCGTGATCATCGGGGACGGCCCCGATCGCGCACGCCTGCGCGCCGCGCTCCCAACCGCTGTCTTCACCGGATTCCTCGACGGCCTCGACCTGGCCGAAGCCCTCGCGAGCCTCGATGTCTTCGTGCACCCGGGCGAGAGCGAGACCTTCTGCCAGACCGTGCAAGAGGCACACGCGAGCGGTATCCCCGTCGTTGCGACGGGCCGCGGCGGCCCGGTCGACCTCGTGCGCAGCAGCATCGACGGGTGGCTGTACGAACCGGGTGACCTGCGTGACCTGCGGGCTCGTGTCGCCGACCTCACGGGCGACGAGGCGAAGCGTCGTTCGTTCGGTGTGGCCGCGCGCGAGGGGGTGCGCCACCGCACCTGGGAGGCCCTGTGTCGCGACCTGGTCGACCGTTACGACGAGGCACGCACCCTGCGGCCCATCGACGACGCCCTGCTCGCGCGAGGCATCACCCGTCCCGAGCTGCCGTCGGCGCCATCCGACTCGACGACGGCGGCGCCCCGCTGGCGCCGTTACGTCGCTCTTGGCGACTCGATCACGGAGGGGCTCTGCGACGCCTCGCGCGCCCCGGCCGATCAGTACCGAGGATGGGCGGACCGCCTCGCGCTGCTCCTCGCCTCGGCGGGCGCCGGCGGGTCATCCGGCTTCCGGTTCGCGAACCTCGCTGTTCGCAGCAAGCGCGTGCGCGATGTGGTCGAGCGGCAGCTGCCCGCGGCGCTCGCACTCCGCCCCGATCTCGTCTCCGTGCTCATCGGAGCCAACGATCTCGTCAAGCAGGGTGCCGACCCGAGTCGACTGGCCGCCGAGGTCGAGGCCGTCGTGCGGACGCTGCGCGAGGCCGGATGCGATGTGCTGCTCGCGACCCCGTTCCTGCCGCACCGCCGAGCCGCCCGGATTTTCGCGCGTCGCTTCGCCCACTACAACTCCGAGCTGCGCCGCATCGCACGGGCGACCGGCGCGCTGCTTCTCGATGTCGAGGCGCTGCCGCGCATCTCCGAGCTCGAACTCTGGGCAGACGACGGCGTGCATCTGCGGTCGGCGGGTCATCGCCTGCTCGCCTACCGGGCGGCGGACGTGCTCGGCATCCGCGACGCGGAACAGCTCGAGGCGCTCGAGGCGTCCTTCCACGACGACGAAGAGGCCGCGCTGGCGGGGCGCTGGCTCACCGCGCACGCGCTGCCGTGGATGTGGCGGCGGATGCGCGGACGCACCGCGGGCGACGGGCTCGACCCCAAGCACTCCGACTACATCGTGCTCCCCGGGCGTGCGCGTCGGCGCACACCGACGAGCTGAGGCATCTCGCGCGACCCGTCAGCGCACGACGCGTCAGGGCCGGTGCGACCCGGGCGTCGCATCGAACCGCGCTCGGAACGCGTGATGGAAGTGTGCGACGTCACGAAAACCGGATGCGACCGCGACGGCCTCGATCGATCGTCCCTGCCAGGCGGGGGAGCGCAGACGTTCCCGAGCCGCGTCCAGCCGTGCCCCGAGCAACCAGTCCCGGAACGTCTCTCCCGCCGCACGGAAATCGTTCTGGATCGTCCGGACCGACACGTTCACGGATCGAGCGAACTCGTGCACGTCGAAGTCCGCGTCATGGATGCGCGTCGATGCGGCGCGCTTGCCGGACTCGAGCCGGGACGGCGCATCCGTCGCCGGGTCCACGCCGGTGAGAGCGCCACGGAGCATCGCGATGACCGCTCGTGTCATGGCCGATGCCGCTTCCCAACGCCCGGCGTCGAACTCCGCCGTCAGCAGCGCGCACTGCGTGCCCAGCCGCGCGCCCTCTCCCGATGCGGCGAGGCGGCGGTTCAGTTCGGCGATGTCGCGGCCGGTGGGCTCGATGCCAGCGAATGTGCGCGGCACGCGGAGCGAGTACAGACGGAATCGCCGCCGGGGGTCGAGATGGAGGGTGAACGGTGCCGAGTTGTCGATCAAGATCGGCGCTCCCGCGGGCATCCGCCAGGTCTCGTCGAGATGGTGGAGCCGTGACGACGAGTTGGGTGAGACATTGACGAACAGCGCACCGTCCGGCACCCGGGCGAGCGAAGCCGCGTCGCGCCGGGCTTCGTGGCCGGGGGCACGCATCCGCGAGAGGATCGCGCCATCCCACTCGTAGGCGAGGAGGTCGGCATCGAACGTCCCCGAGGAGGTTCGCTCGGGACGGATGCCGAGGTAGACATCGCACAGTGCGTCGCGAAAACTGTCGAACCTGTCGGACTCCCGTTGATCCGTGGTCGACGCGGCAAGGACCGGCACGGGCTCGTGCGGCACGGGGATTGCGCTCATCGCCATCGACTTTCGTTCCGCGCCAGTGTGTGCGTGGACGCGTGAGCCTATCTTGATCCCTAGATGTCCGAGCCTCAAGCGGCGCCGCCCGAATCGCGCCCGCCCTCGGCGGCATCATCCCGACAACGAAGACGGAGTACTCCATGACCGAACGCCCCACACTTCTGCTGGTCCACGGTGCCTGGCACGGTTCGTGGGCCTGGGCGCCCCTTCAGACCGAGCTCGCCTCACGGGGCTGGGACGTCCGCACCGTCGACCTGCCGACGGTTCACGCGGACGACCCGCGCGGTCTCCACATGACGGATGACGCGGATGCCATCGCGCGAGCGATCGATGACATCGAGGGGCCGGTCGCTGTTGTCGCCCATTCGTACGGTGGCGGCCCCACGACGCAGGGTGCGACATCCGATTCCGTCGTCCACATCGTCTATGTCGCGGCCTTCGTCCTCGACGAGGGGGAGTCGCTTCTCGGCGCGGTGGGCGGCGTCGCGCCCTCGTGGTGGGTCGTCGACGGTCCGCTCGCGACGGCGGGGACGGATGCCGAGCCCGCAACCGGCCTCTTCTTCGCCGACGTCGACGAGGCGACTGCTGCCGAAGCGGTGGGACGGTTGAAGGCGCAGAGCAGCGCAGCCTTCAGCGACGAGGTCACCACGGTCGCGTGGCGCGAAAAGGAAACGACCTATGTCGTCACCGAGCAGGATGCGGTGTTCCCGCTCCCCGCCCAGGAGGCTCTCGCTGCGCGCTCGGGATCGACCGCGGTGCGGATGGACACCAGCCACTCGCCGTTCCTGTCGAAGCCGACCGAGCTGGCCGACATCATCGAGGACGCGCTCCGCTGAGTCGACGCCGTCGAGGCGGCACGGCCGGCTTCACCCGAATGAGGAGCCTCAGCCCTCCATGCCCTGTTCGTACTGTTCGAGTTCCAGCTCGAGCTGACGCCGGAGTTCGGCGGTCTGCAGGGCCGTGAGCTCTTCTCCCTCGTCGTTCGGGGCGTCGCCCATCGCGACCGCGTCGCGCTCTTCGCCGGTGTTGGGCTCTCGTCGATCGGACATCGTCACTCCTCGCCGTACGCGGGTAGGTCATCGGCGCTGACCTCGGTGGCGAGTGCGGCGTCCGCCTCGCCCTCGAGGTCTGCATCCAGGTCGTCGTCCGAAACGGCGCCAGCCGTGTCTGCGGGCGCCTCGGGGTCTATGGCGTGCATCGCGTCCACGACCGCCTCGGGGTCCACGCTGTTCGAGAGAGCCGCGTCGCGAGCCGCCGCGTCGGCGTCGATCTCCTCGAATGTGGGTTCAAAGACCATCAGATGCTCCTTCTCAGCCGCTCTTGCGTCGGAACTCGCGCTTGACCGACGCGGGTCCCTGGGTGGCGTGGATGGCGGAATCGCCGTTCAGGTGAGCCTCGCCCTGGCGGTGGCGGGCGTTCTTCTTCTCGAGCGCCTCCTTGAACTTGCGCTTGACATCGTCGGATGCCGAGGCGGGCGCTGTGTCGTCGGTACTCATGGCCGCCAGCCTACGCGGGGTCGCGCCTGCGGGGGAGTGTGGCGTCTGTCAGAAGCTGGAGTCGAACGGGATGAACGTCTGGGAGTAGATCAGGTCGCACTTCGTCAAGCCGTTGGCGTCGGTCACGCAGGTCTCCGTCGTTGTGGTCAACGCCGCGTCATCGATGAACATCGCGATGTCGGTGAGGGTGGTGGGGAGCTGTTCTGCTGTGTAGGCGGTGTCTCGGCCTTGCTCGAGGGCGTGGTTGGGGGAGGCGAAGAGGATCTCGAGGTTGGCGGTGAAGACGGCGGTGGCGGTGTCGTAGGAGGGTTCGGTCATGGTGGCGACGATGGAGACGCCGTCGGCGGTGCCGTTGGCGGTGAAGCCGATGTTGGGTGGGGATTCGTCGAATCCGAATGCGGGCCAGGTGGTGATGAACTCGTCGGTGCCGAGAGATCCGGATTTCTGGTCCGGGCGGTCCGAGAACCAGATCATCCGCTCGCCGGCGGTGGTGAGCTCGAGGACGTAGTTCGCGCCGTCGAAATGGGTGAGGGTGCCGGCCTCGGCGTCGAGCATGAACAGCAGCGCGAGCGTTTCGCTGTCGCTCGCCGGGGTGGCTGATGGTGCGGGCGCCTCGCCGTCCGCGGCAGGGAGGCCCGGAGCGCAGGCGGCGAGCCCCGTGCTGAGCACCACGGCGAGAAGGAGGGTGCTCAGGGGCGCCAGCAGGCGCTTCGCACGTGTGATCACGCGCTCACCGTAGCGCGAGAAGCCTACGCCGCAGGCACGGCATGCGGGCGACGCGCAGGCCACGACTGCTAGGGTGAGGGGTGAGAATGCGGCATTCGTCGCGTGATCAGACAATTTCATACGCATCGCGAACCGCGGTGCACCTGGAGCAGGCCGGCAGAAAGCTGGTCCCCTGTGGTGGTCTCCTCGTCGCGTGTGCGCCGGGTGGATTTCTACTGGTGGCCAGCGCAGGCTAGATCGCGTATTGCGCGCCGCGCGCCCATATCTGCCTGTTCCTGCTTCTTCGCACACACTCGTGCGCCATACGGGCGCGCGAGTCGAAACAAAGAAGGAGAGACCTCTTGGAAGGTCCTGAAATCACATCCGCCGAGGCCGTTCTCGATAACGGCCGCTTCGGCACCCGCACCATCCGCTTCGAGACCGGCCGCCTCGCGCAGCAGGCTCAGGGCGCCGTTGCCGCTTACCTCGACAACGAGACCATGCTCCTCTCGGCCACCAGCGCCGGAAAGCACCCCCGCGAGGGCTTCGACTTCTTCCCCCTGACGGTGGATGTCGAAGAGCGCTCGTACGCCGCCGGCAAGATCCCCGGCTCGTTCTTCCGCCGCGAGGGCCGCCCCTCCACCGAGGCCATCCTCGTCTGCCGTCTGATCGACCGGCCGCTGCGCCCGTCGTTCGTCGACGGCCTGCGCAACGAAGTCCAGATCGTCATCACGGTGCTCTCGATCGCGCCGGGTGAGTTCTACGACGCGCTCGCGATCAACGCGGCGTCGGCGTCCACCCAGATCTCGGGCCTGCCCTTCTCCGGACCGATCGCCGGCGTTCGCCTCGCGCTCATCCCGGGTCACGGCGAGCACGCCGACCAGTGGGTCGCGTTCCCGACCGTCACGCAGCTCGAAGAGGCCGTCTTCGACCTCATCGTCGCGGGACGCGTTCTGCCCGACGGAGAGGTCGCGATCATGATGGTCGAGGCCGAGGCCACCGAGGGTTCCTGGAACCTCATCAAGGGCGGCGCCGTCAAGCCGAACGAGGCCGTCGTGGCCGAGGGCCTCGAGGCCGCCAAGCCGTTCCTGCGCGAGCTCGTCTCCGCACAGCAGACGCTGGCGAACACGGCTGCCAAGGAGATCGCGAACTACCCGGTCTTCCTGCCCTACAGCCAAGAGACCTACGACTTCGTCGCGCACCGCGCCTACGACCCGCTCGTGGGCATCTACCAGATCGCCGACAAGGTCGAGCGCCAGACCGCCGACGACGAGCTCAAGGACCGGGTCAAGGGCGAGCTGCTCGCGGCCGTCGAGTCCGGCGAGCTCCAGGCCGTCGCAACGCTCGAGTTCTCCGCCGCATACAAGTCCGTCACCAAGAAGATCGTCCGTGGACGCATCCTCGCCGACGGTGTCCGCATCGACGGCCGTGGGCTCGCCGACATCCGTGCGCTCGACGCACAGGTCGACGTCATCCCGCGCGTGCACGGTTCGGCGATCTTCCAGCGCGGCGAGACCCAGATCCTGGGCGTCACCACGCTGAACATGCTCAAGATGGAGCAGCAGATCGACTCGCTGTCGCCCGTCACGCACAAGCGCTACATGCACCACTACAACTTCCCGCCGTACTCGACCGGTGAGACCGGCCGTGTGGGAAGCCCGAAGCGCCGCGAGATCGGGCACGGCTTCCTCGCCGAGCGCGCCCTCGTGCCGGTGCTGCCGTCGCGTGAAGAGTTCCCCTACGCCATCCGTCAGGTCTCCGAGGCGCTGTCCTCGAACGGCTCGACGTCGATGGGCTCGGTCTGCGCCTCGACCCTGTCGCTGCTGAACGCCGGTGTGCCCCTGCGCGCCCCGGTCGCCGGTATCGCGATGGGCCTGGTCTCGGACGAGGTCGACGGACAGACGCGCTACGCCGCGCTGACCGACATCCTCGGCGCGGAAGACGCGCTCGGTGACATGGACTTCAAGGTCGCCGGTACGAGCGAGTTCGTCACGGCGATCCAGCTCGACACCAAGCTCGACGGCATCCCGACCTCGGTTCTGACCGCGGCGCTGCAGCAGGCCAAGGATGCGCGTCTCGCCATCCTCGACCTGATCAACGCCACGATCGACGCTCCCGACGAGATGGCGCCCACCGCGCCCCGCGTCATCAGCGTGCAGATCCCGGTCGACAAGATCGGCGAGCTCATCGGGCCCAAGGGCAAGACGATCAACTCCATCCAGGACGAGACCGGCGCCCAGATCTCGATCGAGGAAGACGGAACCGTGTACATCGGCGCCGTCGACGGTCCGTCGGCCGAGGCCGCTCGCGCGCAGGTCAACGCGATCGCCAACCCGACGAACCCCGAGGTCGGCGAGCAATTCCTCGGAACCGTCGTCAAGATCGCAACCTTCGGTGCGTTCATCTCGCTCCTGCCCGGCAAGGACGGACTGCTGCACGTCAGCGAGGTCCGCAAGCTCGCCGGTGGCAAGCGTGTCGAGAACGTCGAAGACGTACTCAGCGTCGGTCAGAAGATCCTCGTGAAGATCACGAAGATCGACGACCGCGGCAAGCTGTCGCTCGAGCCGGTCGTCGAAGAGTCGGCCGATCAGGCAGCCGACCAGGGTGCCGCCGAAGGCGCGCCCGAGGTTGCCGTCTAGTCGAGGCCCGCACCGGTCAGATCCGCATCGGATCGAAGAAGCCCCCGTACCCCTTCTCGGGTGCGGGGGCTTCGCCCAGTGTCGTGACCAAAGCGTTATGGCTAGTTCATAGGTTCGTCACCGGAACGCGCGCCACGGTCGGTGGCCTGCCCTAATCTCGAAGAAAGCGTCGGGGGGCGCGACACAGGCATGAAGGTCGCGACTCGTGGCACGTAGCGCGCGAGGGGGTGGAAGCATGAGCTTTTTCGGCATCGGCACCGATGTGTCGACAGGGCAGGGTTCGCCGCCCGCTCCGCATCCTTCTTCGCCCATCCCCGTTCTCGGCCCGAGCATCGGACACGGCATGCGTGTCACCCTCGGCGAGACAGGTCTCGACATCTTCCCCCTGATGCTCGGGGGCGCGGAGTTCGGCTGGAACATCGACCTGGCGACCAGTCACCGCATCATCGACCGCTACGTCGAGCTCGGCGGTAACGCTCTGCACACCGCCGACTCGTTCTCGGCGGGGCGCAGCGAGCACATCATCGGGCAGTGGCTGGCATCGCGCCAGGCGCGGGATCAGATGGTCGTGTCCGTGAGGGTCGGCGCGCACCCCGACAACCCCGGTCTCGGTCCGGTCAACCTGGTGCGTGCGGTCGAGGCATCCCTCGTGCGTCTGGGGACCGATCACATCGACGTGGTCTATCTCGACGGTGCCGACGCATCCGTCCCGCTCGAAGAGACCCTCGCGACGGCCGAGTGGCTGATCGGCTCGGGCAAGGTCCGGCACCTGGGCGCTGCGGGCTTCACGCCCGAGCGTCTCGTCGAGGCGCGGATTCTCGCCTCGGCCGGCTACCCGCGCTTCACGGTGCTCGATGCGCACTACAACGTCGTCCACCGCTCGCCCTTCGAGGGTGACCTGCGTCTCGTCGCCGGTGCGCAGGGCATCGCGGTCACGCCCTCGCATCCCCTGGCTCACGGATTCCTGTCCGGCCGTCACCGCAGCCGCGACCGTGTCGGTCTGTCGGCGCGTGGTATGCAGGTTGCGGCATATCTCAACCGGCGCGGCCAGAGGGTGCTGAAGGCGCTGGATGGCATCGCACTCGAGCTCTCGGTGCCCGACGCCGCGGTCGCGGTCGCCTGGCTGCTCGCTCAGCGCACGGTGGTCGCGCCGATCGTCAACGCCTACGCACCAGAACACGTCGAAGAACTCGCGCAGGGCGTTGGCGTCCAGCTGAGCCGCGCGCACCTCGGCGAGCTGTCCCGCGCTGCTCAGTGAGTCACCGGTTTCGGGTCTCCCGAGACCATTTCGTGACATACGCCATCGGTGACGCCGTTCGTGACATAGGCTGGAAGCGGCGTGGCATCGGGGCCCGTCGGGACGGAAGTGGGCGAGGATGACGCATTTCATCTACCTCGTTCGACACGGCGAACACCAGGATGCAGAGCACGGGCTCGTCGACGGCCCGTTGTCTCCGCGGGGTCAGCGTCAGGCATCCCTGATCGCCGATCGGCTGTCCGGAATTCCCCTCAGCGCCGTCTGGCACTCACCGTTGTTGCGGGCGACCGAGACGGCTCGCATGGTGGCGGAGCGGATGCCGGCGATCACCCCGCAACCCTCGTCGTTGCTCTTCGACTGCGTCCCCTCGGGTATGTCACCCGAGACGCCCGGGGTGTACGAGCCGTTCTTCGGGTCGGTGACCGACGACGAGATCGAGGCGGGACGGGCTCAGATGGCGGATGCCGTGAGCGAGTTCCTCGTCCGTCGCACCGGCGAGGTGCACGAGCTCGTGATCACGCACAACTTCGTCATCAGCTGGTTCGTTCGCGAGGTTCTCGGGGCGCCCGAGTGGCGCTGGATGACGCTCAACCAGGCGCACTGCGGCCTGACGGTGATCGCGCAGAAGCAGGGGCGGCCGTGGACGCTGCTCACGCACAACGACCTCGCGCACCTGCCGTTCGAACTGCGGACCGGGCTGCCCGAGACCCACCCGGTCTGAGCCCTGGCGCGAGGGGCGTCGGCGTGGCCGTATCCCGCCGCGGGCGTTCGCCGTTCGGTCCGCGCGATCGCAGCAGGTGCGTTCGCGCCGTCGGGTCTCTCATTGCCGTCGCACCCCGTCGACTCTCCGTCCAATAGTGTCGAGGGATGTTCTGGAGGACCTACGGCACCGTCGTCGGGTGGATGCTCGGCGCCGGGGTCGTGGCCGGGGGACTTCTTCTCCTCGCAGTGTGGGTGCTCTTCGGATTGGCGTCGAGTGGCCCGGCCGGTCTCCCGGTCTGGGCTGGGATCGGCGCCGCCTGCGCTCTCTTCGCGATGCTGATAGCCGCGCCCCTCACCGCCCGTGCGGCGCGGAGGGCGGACAACCACGAGTCGGGTGCACCCACCGGATGGGCCGTCTCGTCGTTGTAGATTTGCGCGGTGGAACAGGGGAACCCAGCGCGAGCGCGGACGATACTCGTGTTCCCCGAGTGGGGCCGCCGCGAAGTCGTCGGTCGCGCTGTTCCGATCTCACCCGAGCTTCGGTATCGGCTCCGGGTCTGGAACGACACCTGGCAGAACGTCCTGGACCCGGTGTTCGAGGTCAGGTGGCCCGATCCTGAGATCGGACGTCAGTGGATCGCCGAGGGGGAGTCCCTCCTGAGAGATCTCCAGGAGGAGGTCGGACCGGCCTTCCGCGTTGTCGGCGACTTCGCCGCCTACGATCCCGATGCCTGAGCCACGCGCCCCAACAGGCGTTCCTGAGCCGGTCGCCATCAAGAGTCGAGCCGCTTGCGCAGCCATACGGTCGCGTTCGGGTTGTCGTTGTAGGGCTCGATCGCCTCGAATCCCGCCGAGGCATACAGGCCCCCGGCCGCCGCGAGGGTGTGGTGGGTGTCGAGCACGAGCTCTGCGGCGCCCCAGGCGCGGGCCCGACGCTCGAGCTCGTCGAGCATCAGGCGCCCCCACCCGCGGCCGCGCGTCGATGGGTCGAGGTACAGGTGCTTGACCTCGAATCGCACCCCGTCCGGGCCGTCCGCGACGCGCCGGATGCCTCCGCATCCGACCGTGGGACGCACACCCGCCTCGGCGACCTCGTCCTCGACCACGAGGAACACGCCGTCCGGGGCGACGAACACCGCTGCATCGGGGTAGGTCGGCCGGTATGCGCCGCCCGGGAACGCCTCGGCCCGGGCCGCGAAGTACTCGGTCAGCAGATCGTGGGCGGTCGGAGCATCCGCCGCCATCTCGATGAATCGCACCACACTTCGAGCCTATGTCGAGGCATCCGTCCATGGTCCGACCCAATGCCGTGCCGTTCGCACGACGGTTCGCCCGACGCGCCGAGCAACGGGGCGCCTGATCGGAGTGTCGGGCATCGGGCCGTGCGGATGGCACGGCCCCCTCGGCCCGGCGTCCCGCCCACCCCGGCAGCCGAACCTAGGATGGGCTCATGACGACACGCGTAGCCATCGTGGGCGGAACAGGTCGGCTCGGCGGCGTCGTGCGCGAGGTCATCGAGGCGACGGAGGGCTACGACGTCGTCGCCGTTCTGTCTTCCCGCAGCGAGATCTCCGAGATCGACGGGTCAGACCTGGTCGTGGATGTCTCGTCCCCGGCCGTGTCGATCGACGTCGTCCGCGCGGCCATCGAGCGCGGCATCAACGTCCTCGTCGGCACCTCGGGGTGGTCGCAGGAGCGCATCGCGCTGGTCCGGCCGCTCGTCGAGGCGGCGGGTACGGGAGTCGTCTTCATTCCGAACTTCTCGCTCGGATCGGTCATCGGCACCGCGCTCGCGGCCGCCGCGGCTCCGTTCTTCCCCTCGATCGAGATCGTCGAGGCGCACCATGAACGCAAGGTCGATTCGCCGAGCGGCACCGCGGTGCGCACGGCCGAGCTCATGGCCGCAGCGCGCGAGAGTGTCGGCCCGGTCGAGGCACCGCACACCGACCAGCGCGCCCGCGGCCAGCGCGTCGCGAGCATCCCCGTCCACTCGCTCCGCCGGCCCGGCGTGATCGCGCGCCAAGAGGTGCTGCTGTCGGGCCCGGGGGAGACGCTGCAGATCGTCCACGACACGGTCGATCCGGCGCTGGCATATGCCCCCGGCATCCGCATCGCCCTCGACGCCGCCCGCACCGTGCGCGGGGTCGTCGTGGGTCTGGATCGCTTCATCGACATCGGCATTCGCCTCCCCGGTGACGAGCCGGAGGCTCCCGTCGACGACGGCGGCGTGCCCGGGCAGGTCGCTCGGGTCACCGGACTGTGAACGCACGCATCGGCGTGGCCATCATGGCCGCGGTGCTGGTCCTGTACGTGGTGCTGGTCTCTCAGCGTGCGATCCTGCTGCTCACGACGGGCGACCCGGTCGGGATCACCATGGGCCTCGCGCTGTTCATCCTTCCGGCGATCGCGGCGTGGGCGATCGGCCGCGAACTCTGGTTCGGCATTCGGGCCGAGAACGTCGGCCGACGTCTCGAGAGCGAGGGTGCACTGCCCGAAGAGCAGTTGTCGGTGCGTCCCAGCGGACGCGTCGACCGCGACGAGGCAGAGGCACTCTTCCCGCGGTATCGCGCGGCGGTCGAGTCCGCACCCGATGATTGGCGCGCCTGGTACCGGCTCGGCCTGGCCTACGACGGCGCGGGAGACAGACGGCGCGCGCGGTCAGCCGTGCGGCAGGCGATCAAGCTCGAATCGGCCGAGCGCCGCAGCACGACCTGACGACGGCGCGCAGAGGGTTCAGCGCGCCGCGGGGATCACCGCCGCCACCGCCTCCTCGACGGTGGTGTGCGTGAAGGTGAAACCGGATGCCTCGAGCGCTGCGGGTACCACGTGCGCATCGACGAGCAGCACGGCATCGGCCATGTCGCGCCCGAGCGCCGCCCGCAGGGTCCACGCGGGCGCCCGCAGGATGTACGGCCGGTTCATGCGGCGGGCGAGGGCGAAACCGAGGTCGTTCGCGGTCGCCCGCGTCGGCCCCGACAGGTTGACGGGTCCCTCGAGCTGCGCATCGATGACGTGACGGATGGCGCGCACCTCGTCGACGAGCGAGATCCAGGGCCATACCTGGGTCCCGCGGCCCATCGGGCCGCTCAGACCGAACCGGGTCAGCAGGATGAGGGGTTTCAGCACGCTCTCGGGGTGGACGACGGGCGCGGTCCGCAGCAGCGCGACGCGCGCCGACCCGGCCCCCCGCGCGGCGGCCTCCCACTCGACGCACAGGTCGCTCAGGAACCCCCCGCCGGGCCCGGCGTCCTCACGGAACTCGCGCCCCGGGGCAGAGCCGTAGAATCCGACGGCGCTCGCCGATACGAGGGCCGGAGCGGCGTCGCCGAGGGCGCGGAGGGCATCCGCGAGCACCCCCGTCGCCTCGAGTCGAGAAGAGACCAGCGTGCGCTTGTACGACGGCGTCCACGGGATGTGCCCGATGCTCGCCCCGTTGAGGTTGACGACCGCGGTCGCGTCCTCGAGGACGCTCGGGTCGAGCGGCGCGCCGCCCAGCCACGCGACCTCGGACGGTGCCGTCGGCTCACGCCGCACGAGCGTCGTCACCTCAGTGCCGTCGGCGAGAAGGCTCTCGGTGAGGGCGCGGCCGATCAGGCCGGACGCGCCCGCGATGACGACGCGCTGAGACATCCGGTCCGCCCGCCTCAGGCGAGCGTTGCCTCGAGCGTGATCTCGATGCCCGCGAGCGCCTGCGAGACGGGGCAGCCCGTCTTCGCGTCCTGCGCGATGCGGGCGAAGTCCTCGGCGCTCAGGCCGGGAACGACCGCATTGACGTTGAGGTGGCTGCCCGTGATGCCCGTGCCCGGAACGAAGGTGACGGATGCCGTGGTGTCCACGCTCTCGGGCGGGGTGCCGTTCTCGCTCAGCGCGTGCGAGAGAGCCATGCTGAAGCACGAGGAGTGCGCCGCGGCGATGAGCTCTTCGGGCGTGGTGACCGACGACGATCCCTGCGAGCGGGCCTTCCAGTTGACATCGAACGTTCCGGCGCCGGACGTGTCGAGGGCGACCGTTCCGGACCCGTCCATCAGGCTGCCCTTCCAGGCGGTGCTGGCTTCGCTCGTAACGCTCATGGGGATCCTCCGGGGTGGTGTGCGCGGCTTCATCGTCGCGCGTGAGGGGCGACGATGCTCTCCCGTCAGCCTAATCCGGGGGAGCCGTTCGTGGGTCGACCGTGCCCGAAGTCGGATGCGAGAGATCGGCGCTCGCGAAGCGTTAGAACGCGGGGCGCGCGCGCCCGACGATCCCCGCGCGCTGCAGCACGAGGTACAGCTGGCAGCCGAGACAGAGCCCGAAAACGGCGTTGAGGAACGCGGCGATTAACGCCGCGGCGGCCGCGATCGGCAGCGCCCAGGGGACTCCGGCGAGGTGCAGGATCAGCCCGATCGTCACGACGAACAGCCCGACACCCTGCGCGAACCGCGGCGGGCGCGGATCTTCGAGCTCGGTGGGCGGCTTCAGGCGCGGACGGATGACTCGCCGAAACAGCACACCCCACGGCGCCGTGCGCGGCGAGAGGACGCCCCACAGGAACAGGAGGGCGATCACGAGCAGCAGCAGGAACGCGGGGTCGAGGGCGCGCTGTGCGACGGACGCGATGCTGACGGCCCATCCGGCACCCGGGACGAAGGTCGCGTCCGCGAGGGGTTGGTAGGCGAACCATCCGAAGCTCTGAGCGGTTGCCGTCGACAGCCCGGTCAATCCGAGCACGACGGCGACGGCCAGCAGGAAGGCGGTGATGGATGCGGCGAAGCGCGGGCCGCGTGGGTCGATGCCCGCGGGCGTGGCGGGTCGATCAGACACGTTCCGGCTCCGCTTCGGGCTCGGTTTGCGCCCCGGTGAGCCGCGTCAGCTCCATCTCGACGACATCGCGCCGCGGAACGCCGCCGAAACGGGTCTGCACGACGCCGTCACGATCCAGGATGAGCGTGGTGGGGGTCTGCAGGACGTGGAAGTGCTTGGCGATGTCGGGGCGGTGCGTGAGGTCGACGTCGAGGTGCCGCACCCCGGGCCGAGCATCGGCGACCGATGACAGCGTGCGGTGGACGCCCGGGCACCGCGAGCACATCTCGGTGCTGAACTGCAGCAGCGTGGCGACGTCGCCCAGGCCGTCGGCGCCCAATCGGGCGGGTTCCACGACCTCATGTGGGACGTGGTGGCGCGCTCGGCCCTGGTTCCAGCGAACGGCGAGGCCCGCGACGACGGTGACCGTCAGGAGGACGGCCAATCCGATCAGGGCTTCAACGAGAGTCACAGCAACCCAGGATAGGCGTGTACGACGGGGCCGGCCGCGTTCGTCCGACTTTTGACGGCTCCGCCGTAACAAACGGACGCATGCTCGCGGGTAGTCTGGGCGCGTGACCGATGCCGCTGCCTCCGCCGAGTCCACCGTTCCCCCCGTCGAGTTCCGCTCCGACATGACCGTCGAGCTCGTGCGTTCGAGCGCCTCCGACAGCGACGTGCTGTTCGCCGCGCGCGTATCGACCATGGGTGAGCAGACGCTCGACGAGGCCGCCTCGGGCGCCGAAGCATCCGGTCGCGACCGCGGGCTGATCAACTACCTCATGCGCGACCGCCACGGTTCGCCCTTCGAGCACAACTCGATGACCTTCTACGTCCAAGCGCCGATCTTCGTGTTCCGCGAGTTCATGCGGCACCGCATCGCGTCGTACAACGAAGAGTCGGGTCGCTACCGGGAGCTCCGCCCGGTGTTCTACGTCCCCGCCGCGGACCGCCGCCTCATCCAGGTCGGCAAGCCGGGCGCCTACGAGTTCCTCGCCGGAACCCCCGAGCAGACCGCGCTGACCGATGCCGTCACGCGCGAGGCATCCGTCCACGCGTTCGAGGCGTACCAGCGGATGCTCGATGCCGGCGTTGCTCGCGAGGTCGCCCGCATCGTGCTGCCCCTCAACACGTATTCGTCGATGTACGTGACGATGAACGCCCGTGCGTTGATGAACTTCCTGTCGCTGCGCACCAAGCGCGAGGGCACGCACTTCCCGTCGTTCCCGCAGCGCGAGATCGAGATGGTCGCCGAGCAGATGGAGCGCATCTGGGCGGAGCTGATGCCGTTCACGCACGCATCGTTCAACGGCAACGGCCGCGTCGCGCCCTGAGACGCGGGCAGGTCACATGGCCAAGACGGCGCTGATCACGGGTGCCAGCTCGGGGCTGGGCGCCGAGTACGCGCGGCAACTGGCCGCACGCGGTGCCAACCTCGTGTTGGTCGCCCGCGATCGCGGGGAGCTCGAGCGCCTGGGGGCTGAGCTCGCGCACGCCCACGGGATCTCGTACGAGGTGCTCGCCGCGGATCTGACCAAGCCGCGCCAGCGCGACAGGGTGACGGCCCGCCTCTCCGAAACGGCGCGACCGATCGAGATGCTCGTCAACAACGCCGGTTTCGGGCTGGATCTCGCGTTCGAGCGCAACGACATCGAGGATGAGGCGCGGCACCTGGCCCTGCACGTCGAGGTGCCGATGCGACTCATGCACGCGGCGCTCCCCGGCATGCTCGATCGCGGCAGCGGCCGGATCGTCAATGTCGCCTCGGTCGCGGGCTTCATCCCGCGGTCCACCTACGGCGCCTGCAAGGGCTGGCTGATCAGCTTCAGCCGGTGGGCGAACGGGCGGTATGCGCCGCGCGGGGTGACCGTCACGGCGGTGTGCCCGGGCTTCACGCACACCGGCTTTCACGGGCGGATGGGTCTCGCGCCCGGCGACGAGGGGGTGCCGGGGGCGCTCTGGCTCGACGCATCCGACGTCGTCTCGGAATCGTTGCGCGACATCGCCCGGGGCAAGGCCGTGTCGGTGCCGTCGCTGCTCTACAAGGCGCTCGTGGCTCTGACGCGGTTCGTGCCGCCGTCGTTCGCCGCCCGGGTGGGCGAGCGCGGACGCTGATCTCGGGGCCGATTCGTCCTGGTCGCCCGGGGACGGCACGACCCCGAGTACGCAAAGGAGCTATGAACTACCTGTCCACGCGCTCCGGGGTGGGGGCTTACGACACCGCGGCCCGATAACCTAGGAACCATGACGCACACCGCCAATCCCTTCGGTCAGGTGCTGGTCGCGCTCGTCACCCCGATGACGGCCGACGGCGAGGTTGACTGGCCCGCGGTCGAGAAGCACATCGACGACGTCATCACGGCGGGCGCCGACGGCATCGTCGTCACCGGCACGACCGGTGAGACCAGCACGCTGACGGATGCCGAGAAGCTCCGGCTCGTCGAGGTCGGCAAGGACGTCTCGGCCGGTCGCGCCAAGATCATCACGGGCGGCGGATCGAACGAGACCGCGCACGCGATCGGGCTCTACAAGGCGAGCGAGAAGGCCGGCGCCGACGGCATCATGATCGTCACGCCGTACTACAACAAGCCGACGCAGGCCGGCATCCTGACGCACTTCCGCCTCGTCGCGGACGCGACGGACCTGCCCGTCATCCTCTACGACATCCCGGGCCGGACCGGCGTCGAGATCAAGTACGAGACGATCCTGCGGCTCGCCAAGCACCCGAACATCCTCGCCGTGAAGGATGCGAAGGGCGACTTCAGCGAAGTGAGCCGCGTGCTCAACCAGACCGACCTGATGTACTTCTCGGGCGACGACGCGAACGTGCTTCCGCACCTGGCGATCGGGGCCTCGGGGCTCATCGGTGTCACGGCGAACATCACCGCGACCCCGTACCGGACGATCGTGGACGCCGTGAACCGTGGCGACCTCGCCGCCGCGACGGCCGCGCACAAGCAGCTCGAGCCTCTGGTTCGCGCCGTCATGACGCTCGTGCCGGGCACGGTTGCGGCGAAGTACATCCTGCACGGCCTCGGCCGCATCGGCAGCCCGCGCGTGCGCCTGCCGCTCGTCGGTCCCGAGGAATGGGAGGCAGCGGCGATCGAGGACGAGCTCGCCCTCGTCCGCGAGGTCGCCGGCGCCGACTTCTCGAACTTCCGCCCCGACCGCAACGCGGCCGCGGGCGGCGCCCTGCCGAAGATCCACGGTACGACCCGCTAGGTACGATTCCCGCTCGCCCGCCTCGGTATTCCACGACCCGCGGGACCAGGAGACGGGCACCACCCGCCCAGCCGGGCGGACCCACAGACCACAGCCGCGGACCCCTCACCGGGCCGCGCACACCACAACAACACACGATCGGATGCCTCGGCGCATCCTGGAGGCAGCATGCCCACGAACGTCTACGATCCGCCGGCCCTCCAAGAAGGCACCCTGCGCGTCTTCCCTCTCGGCGGCCTCGGTGAGATCGGCCGCAACATGACCGTCTTCGAGTTCGAGGGCAAGCTCCTCGTCGTCGACTGCGGCGTGCTGTTCCCCGAAGAGCACCAGCCGGGCGTCGACCTGATCCTGCCGGACTTCGAGCCCATCAAGTCGCGCCTCGACGACATCGTCGGCCTCGTGCTCACGCACGGCCACGAAGACCACATCGGTGCGGTGCCGTACCTCCTCAAGCTCAAGGGAGACATCCCCATCATCGGCTCCGGCCTGACGCTCGCCCTGATCGAGGCGAAGCTCAAAGAGCACCGCATCCGCCCCTACAGCCTCACGGTGCGCGAGGGGCAGCACGAGAGGGTCGGGCCGTTCGACCTCGAGTTCATCGCGGTGAACCACTCGATCCCCGACGCGCTCGCCGTCGCGATCCGCACACCCGCGGGTCTGGTGCTCGCCACGGGCGACTTCAAGATGGACCAGCTGCCGCTCGACGGCCGCCTGACCGACCTGCGCGCCTTCGCGCGTCTCGGCGAAGAGGGCGTCGACCTCTTCCTCGTCGATTCGACGAACGCGGATGTCCCGGGCTTCACGCCGCTCGAGAGCTCGATCGGGCCGGTCCTCGACCAGGTGATCGGCAAGGCGAAGCGCCGTGTCGTCGTCGCGAGCTTCTCGAGCCACGTCCACCGCGTGCAGCAGGTGCTGGATGCCGCGGCCGCCCACGGGCGTCGGGTCGCGTTCCTCGGGCGCAGCATGGTGCGCAACATGACGATCGCGTCCGACCTGGGGTACCTCCGCGTGCCCGAGGGTGTGCTGATCGACTACAAGAAGGCGCGAGATTTGCCCGACGACAAGATCGTCTACATGTCGACGGGTTCGCAGGGCGAGCCGATGGCCGTGCTCAGCCGCATGGCGAACCTCGACCACGAGATCGAGCCCGGTCCGGGCGACACCGTGATCCTCGCGTCGAGCCTGATCCCCGGCAACGAGAACGCGGTCTACCGCGTGATCGACGGGCTGACCAAGCTCGGCGCGAACGTCGTGCACAAGGGCAACGCGAAGGTGCACGTCTCGGGCCACGCCGCCGCGGGTGAGCTGCTCTACTGCTACAACATCCTGCAGCCGAAGAACGTGCTGCCGATCCACGGCGAGTACCGGCACCTGACCGCCAACGCCCGCATCGCGCAAGACAGCGGCGTTCCGGTCGAGCGCACGTTCCTCGCCGAGAACGGCACGGTCATCGATCTGCGCGACGGCGTCGCATCCGTCGTCGGCCAACTCGACATCGGGTTCGTGTACGTCGACGGCTCGACCGTCGGTGAGATCACGGATGCCGACCTCAAGGATCGCCGGATCCTCGGCGAAGAGGGGTTCATCTCGGTCATCGTCGTCGTCGACGCCGCGACCGGGAAGATCATCACGGGACCAGAGATCCACGCGCGCGGCTTCGCGGAGGACGACAGGGTCTTCGACAGCGTCAAGCCGAAGATCGCGGCGGCTCTCGCGGATGCCGCCCAGTCGGGCGTCCGCGACACCCATGCCCTGTCGCAGATCGTGCGCCGCACGATCGGTCGGTGGGTCAGCCAGTCGCTGCGCCGCCGACCCATGATCGTGCCCCTCGTCATCGAGGCGTAGCACCGGCGGGAGCGCACCGGATCGGGCGCTCGCACCGAGCCGGGCGGATCTGACCGACCTGTGCCTGTCTCGGTGTGTCCGCCTGCGCTCGTGCGCCGCTACACTCGCCGCATGCCCGCGTCGTTCAGCATCCGTCCCGCCGCACAGGCGGATGGCGGATTCCTCGCGGACATGGTCGTGGAGGCCGTGAATTGGCGCGCGGGCGGCGCGCGTCCACGGCATCAGATTCTGGCCACACCAGAACACGGCCGGTTCGTCGCGGGATGGATGCGTCCGAGCGACGCCGGATTCGTCGCGCTGGACCCACAGGGTTCGCCGATCGGCGCCGCCTGGTACCGGATGCTTCCGCGCACCGATCCCGCTTTCGCCCATGTGGGCACGGGGGTTCCCGAGATGATCATCGGCGTGCGCCCGATCTGGCGCGCACACGGGGTGGGACGGACGCTGCTGAAGCAGCTCACGACGCAGGCGGCCCGGGCGGGTTTCGCTCGGCTGAGTCTGAATGTCGAGCGCGGCAACTTCGCCGCTGTTTTCTACCGTTCCGAGGGGTTCGCGGTGACGCAGCCGGGCGTCGGTCGCGACACCATGGTCAAGCGACTCCGTTGAGTTCGAGCTGAGCCGGGGCTGAGCCCGAGCCGCGTCGCTGCGGGCGAACGTCGTCGTGCAGTCGTACCGTGGGGGAATGGCCAGGAGCACCAGCCCGACCAAGAGCGGCCGCGCGCCCGCTAAGGGCACCACGACGCGCGCGCGAAAGCCCGCGCCCGCACCCAAGCGCTACGACGACGAGCCCGTGAGGCCGCCGGCGGTCGCGCGTGCCTGGATGGGGCTCGCGCACGGCGTCGGGGGGCTGTTCCGCGCTTTCGGTCCCGAGACGCTCGAGAAGGATCAGCGCCGGGATGGTTTCCCATTCCTGCTCGTGTTGCTGGCGATCCTCGGCGGTGTCATCGAATGGTTCTTCATCGGCACCGGTGTCGCCCGGACGATCTCGGACTACACGGTCGGGGGGATGCTCGGTCGGCTCGCGTTCGTTCTGCCGGTCCTCGTGCTGATCCT
The DNA here is from genome assembly GCF_002812725.1 of Microbacterium sp. BR1. Lineage (GTDB taxonomy): Bacteria > Actinomycetota > Actinomycetes > Actinomycetales > Microbacteriaceae > Microbacterium. The sequence continues at coordinate 64,097 of NZ_NMUN01000004.1, forward strand.
GGCCGGATGGCTGTTCCGTCACCCGGCGAGCGTCCATGACAACGGACGCATCGGGATCGGTTTCGGCATGCTCGTGCTCACCGGCGCGGGGTTCTGTCATCTCGCCGGCGACCGTCCCGTGCCGAGCCAGGGTCTTCCGGTGCTCAGCAGTTCGGGCGGATTGTTCGGCTGGATGGTCGCCGAGCCCCTCGCCCTCGCGCTGACACCCATCGGCGCGTGGATCGTTCTCGTGCTCGTCGCACTGCTGAGCATCCTGATCATCACGAAGACGCCGCCGAACCGCATCGGTTCGCGTCTGGGGGACCTGTACGCCTGGATGTTCGGCGAGCACGCCCGCACCGAGACCGCCGCGGGGCAGCCCGAGACGGCGGCCGAGGCCGAAGACCCGAGCACGCCGTGGTGGCGCAGGAACAAGACCGGCCGCGAGGAAGACCCCGAGGGTGGCCTGAGTTCGCAGGACCTCACCGAGTTGCTGACGCCGGGTTCGACCCACGGCGGTTTCGAGCAGGCCATCGCCACCGCACCGCCCGTCCCACCCGCACCGGTGTTCTCGCCGGACGCGCTCACCGAGGTCATCGACCCGAACCTGCTCGCCGATGCCGAGCGTGCCGCCGAGGCCGCGCGCCAGCACGGCACCTCGATCCACGGCACCTCGATCCACGACGACTCCGCCGACCCCATCGACGACGGCGTGCTGCCGGGGCTCTCGGGGCTCGGCACGGACGGGGCGCTCGCCGGCAACCGCCCCGCGACGCCCTATCGCCTGCCGTCCGTCAGCGCCCTCGCGGCGGGCACACCCGCGAAGGCGCGATCGGCCGCGAACGACGAGGTCGTGCGCTCGCTGACCGAGGTGCTGCGTCAGTTCGGCGTGGATGCTCGGGTCACGGGCTTCTCGCGCGGCCCGACGGTGACGCAGTACGAGATCGAGCTCGGCCCGGGAGTCAAGGTCGAGCGCATCACGGCCCTGACCAACAACATCGCCTACGCCGTGGCCTCGAACGAGGTCCGCATCCTCGCGCCGATCCCCGGCAAGAGCGCGATCGGCGTGGAGATCCCGAACGCCGACCGCGAGATCGTGACGCTCGGCGATGTGCTTCGCTCGGGCAACGCGCAACAGTCGACGCATCCCATGACGATCGGCGTCGGCAAGGATGTCGGCGGCGGATTCGTCGTCGCGAACCTGGCCAAGATGCCCCACCTGCTCGTCGCCGGTTCGACCGGTTCGGGTAAGTCGAGCTTCGTGAACTCGATGATCACCAGCCTGCTGATGCGCGCCAAGCCGTCCGAGGTGCGTATGGTGCTGATCGACCCGAAGCGCGTCGAGCTGACGTCGTACGCGGGTGTGCCGCACCTGATCACGCCCATCATCACGAACCCCAAGAAGGCCGCCGAGGCGCTGCAGTGGGTCGTGAAGGAGATGGACATGCGGTACGACGACCTCGCGTCGTTCGGCTTCCGTCACATCGACGACTTCAACAAGGCCGTCGTGGCGAACGAGATCCAGCTGCCCGCGGGCAGTGAGCGTGTGCTCAAGCCGTACCCGTACCTGCTCGTCGTCGTCGACGAGCTCGCCGACCTCATGATGGTCGCCCCGCGCGACGTCGAGGACTCGATCGTCCGCATCACACAGCTCGCCCGGGCCTCGGGCATCCACCTGGTGCTCGCGACCCAGCGCCCGAGCGTCGATGTCGTCACGGGTCTGATCAAGGCCAACGTGCCCTCCCGCCTCGCGTTCGCGGTGACGAGCGTGACCGACTCCCGCGTCATCCTGGACCAGCCCGGCGCCGACCGCCTGATCGGTCAGGGCGACGGACTCTTCCTGCCGATGGGGGCCTCGAAGGCGATCCGCGTGCAGGGCGCGTGGGTCAGCGAGCGCGAGATCGAGACGGTCGTGGCGTACGTCACCGGACAGGCGCGCCCGGAATACCGGGCGGATGTCGCGGCGGTCGCCGAGAAGAAAGAGATCGACGCCGACATCGGCGACGACCTCGAGCTGCTGCTCGCGGCGGCCGAGCTGATCGTCTCGACCCAGTTCGGGTCGACCTCGATGCTGCAGCGCAAGCTCCGGGTCGGGTTCGCGAAGGCCGGACGCCTGATGGACCTGCTCGAGGCGCGCGAGATCGTGGGACCGTCGGAAGGCTCCAAGGCCCGCGATGTGCTGGTAACCGCGGAACAGCTGCCCGAGGTGCTGGGAATGCTGCGCGGTGACGTGGCGCCCGCTGCCCCGGCGGCGCCTTCCGCTCCCGCGGCTTCGGCTTCTGCTCCGGTCGCGGCCCCGGCTCCGGCCGCCGGGTACGAGCCGGACTCGCGCTACGGCACCGACGCGGTCGCCGACTCGCTCGCCGCCCAGTACGACGGCCTGCCGGTCGTCGAAGCCGAGGGTGGCGACGAGGACGCCTGGGGCTTGACGGGGCGCGACTGATGGCCGTTCCTCGGCAGCTGCCCAACGCGATCACGATCGCGCGGATCCTGTGCGCCCCCGTCTTCCTGTGGATGCTGCTCGCCGACGGTGGCGCGGATGGCCCGCTGCGCTGGTGGGCCGCGGTGCTGTTCATCGTCGCGATCGCGACGGACGGTATCGACGGGTACATCGCGCGGCGCTACGAGATCGTCACGGACCTCGGCAAGCTGCTCGACCCGATCGCCGACAAGGTGCTGACGGGCTTCGCTTTCATCGGTCTGTCGATCCTGCTCGAGCTGCCGTGGTGGGTCACGATCGTCGTGCTGATCCGCGAGGTCGGCATCACGGTGCACCGCCTGGTCGTCGCAAGCGACCACGTGGTCGCCGCCGCGTGGATGGGCAAGCTCAAGACGCTCGCCCAATCCGTCGCGCTGTCGCTCGCCCTGCTGCCCCTGGCGTCGGTCGTGGGGGACTGGATCGTCTGGGTGAACATCGTGACGATGTGGATCGCCGTCATCCTGACCATCGCGAGCGGGATCGACTACGTCGTGACCGAGATTCGCGGTGCCCGTCGTTCGCGAGCCTCCCGACCGTGACCGAGAGCGGGCGCACGGATGCCTCGGCGGCCCTCGAACACCTGCAACGGCGTGGCTGGACGCTCGGCGTCGCGGAATCGCTCACGGGCGGGATGCTCGCGGCGGCACTCATCTCGGTGCCCGGAGCATCCGCGACGGTCGTCGGCGCGATCGTCGCCTATGCGACCCCGCTCAAGCACTCGCTCCTGGGCGTCGATGCCACACTGCTCGCCGAGCACGGCGCCGTGCATCCCGAGGTCGCACGGCAGATGGCGGAGGGTGTTCGTCACGCCGTTGTGGTGGATGGGCGCGACGCCGACGTCGGAATCGCCACGACCGGCATCGCCGGGCCCGACTCGCCCGACGGGCAGCCGGTCGGCACCGTCTACGTCGGCGTGAGTGCGCCGGGCGGGTCGAGCGTTCTCACGCTGCGACTCGGGGGCGACCGCGACGCGATCCGCGCCGAGACCGTCCGCCAGGCGTTGAGCGCCCTCCTCGCCGTGTGAGGCAAACGCGCGAGGCGGGCGCGGCTGGGGAATAGGACGTGTTTCGTCTCCGTTACATTCGGTGATTCCCAGCCTTCGCATAGCGGAGGGCATTAGATTGGCACCATTCGGTGTTGTATTGTGGCCCACTCGGTGGGACACAGCGAGGACAGTGAGGAGGGGGCATCATGATCCTGGTTCGTCAAGAGATCGGGGACGTCCTTCGGGACTTCCGTCTGCAGAAGGGTCAGACCCTCCGTCAGGTCGCCGGCAAGGCGAGCGTTGCGCTCGGGTACCTCAGCGAGGTCGAGCGTGGGCAGAAAGAGGCCTCGAGCGAGATCCTCGCTTCGGTGGCCGAAGCCCTCGACGTGCCCATTTCGACGATCATGCGCGAGGTCGGCGACCGCATCTCGGTCATGGAGGGTCTGCAGACCTTCCCGGATGTCGTTCCCGACGACCTCGTGGCGTCCGTCGACGCCGAGCTGTCGTTGCGCTGACCCCCGGATGCGTCGAAGCGAATTCGAACGCGCCGTCGAGGATGAATTCGGCGCCGCTTATGGTGCCGTCGTGACGGCTGATCTCGGCCTGGATGCGCTCGGTGGGCGCACCGCTGCTGCGGCGATCGCCGCGGGTGTCGACCCGCGCGAGGTGTGGGTCGCTTTGTGTGCCGCGACGGATGTCCCGCCCGAGCGCCGCTACGGCGTCGGTCGTCTCGAGCCCCGGTCCTGATCGGCGTCCGAGGTGGCCCCGATTCGACCACTCCGAGATCGCATGCTAAGCTCGATTCTTGTGCCGCGGGGTGGAGCAGCTCGGTAGCTCGCTGGGCTCATAACCCAGAGGTCGTAGGTTCAAATCCTGCCCCCGCAACAAAAAGAGAGTCCCGGAAGCCGTCATGGCATCCGGGACTCTCTGCTTTTCGGTGTCGCTTGCCGTGCGGCTTGCCGCGCATCGCGGGGCACGTCAGGATGGGGAGATGGTCGACGCCGAGGGGATCGCGCACGGAGCGCGAAACGGAGCATCCGGCGATCCTGATCCCGCGGAAAGCGCCCACGACGGGCGGCACGAGACACCCTCCGAGCGGTATGACCGGAACTGGATCGAGGTCCTGCAGGAGCTCCGTGTTCTGCAGACCGGCACCCAGATCCTGACCGGTTTTCTGCTCGCCCTGGCGTTCCAGCCGGCTTTCGCCGATCTCGATGACGGGCAGCGCACGTTCTACCTCTTTCTGGTCGTGGCCTCGGCGCTCAGCGCCATCATCGCCCTCGCGCCCGTCGCGCTGCACCGCTTCCTCTTCCGTCGTCGTGAGAAGCGGCTCATCGTGACGTACGGCCATGCGGCGCTCATCACCGCTCTCGCGACGGTGTCGATCTTGCTGGTCGGTGTCGTCGCGTTCGTCTTCGATGTCGTTCTGGATCGGGACGCGGCGCTGATCGCCGGACTGTCTCTCGGGGCGCTGATCGTGGTGCTCTGGCTCGTCGTGCCGCTGATCTGGCGCAGCCGCGGTGAGGGGCCCGCGTGACCGGATCGACCGTCGAGGCGGGCGTGGGCGTGGCGGTGGCGCAGTTCGCGCCCACCGCCTCTCGCGCGGTGAACCTCGAATCCATGGCCGAACTGGTCGAAACCGCCGTGGCCCGTGGGGCGAGGCTCGTGCTGTTCCCGGAGTACTCGAGCTACTTCGTCGATCCGTTCGACGACTCGCTCGCCGCGAACGCCGAAGCCGTCGACGGACCCTTCGTGACCGCGCTCATCGCCCTCGCTGCCCGATACGAGGTCTGCATCGTCGCAGGCATGGTCGAGCGTGCGGACGACGAACGGCGCGTCCGGAACACCGTGGTCGCCGTGGACAGCGGGGGAGTGCTCGCGCTCTACCGCAAGCTGCACCTGTACGACGCGTTCGGCCAGCGTGAGTCGGACTGGGTCGAGGCCGGCGAGATTGTCGAGCCCCAGACCTTCGAGTGCGACGGTGTGCGGTTCGCGCTGCAGACCTGTTACGACCTGCGCTTTCCGGAGGTCACGCGACTCCTCGCGGACGCGGGAGCGGATGTCGTACTCGTGCCGGCCGAGTGGGTCCGCGGGCCGCTCAAGGAACACCACTGGCGGACGCTGCTGCAGGCCCGGGCGATCGAGAACACGCTCTACGTCGCCGCAGCGGATCATCCGCCGCCCCTCGGCGTCGGACACAGCGCCCTGATCGACCCGCAGGGCGTCGAGATCGCGGCCGTCGGCACCGGAACGGATGTCGCCGTGGGATTCGTCGAGCGTGCCGCGGTCGAACGCGTGCGTCGGACGAACCCGGCACTGGCGCTCCGGCGGTTCCGCGTCGAACCCCGCTGACGACTACCGGTCAGCGGGAGAGCGCTGCCAGCCGTTCGGCAGCGTCCTCGAGCACCTCGACGCGCTTGCACGCCGCGAACCGCACGAGCGTCGCGTATTCGTTCTGACGCTCCGCCGTCACGAAGGCCGACACGGGGACGCCGACGACCCCGGCGAGCTCGGGCAGTTCGCGGCAGAAGGCCGCCGCATCCGTGACTCCCAACGGCGCGGCATCCGCGACGGTGAAATACGAACCGCGGGGCTCCGAGACGGCGAATCCGGCGGCGCGCAACCCCGCGCCCAGGATGTCGCGCTTGTTGGCGAGCGTCGCGGCGATTTCTTGGAAGAAGGCGTCGTGCAGCCGCAGACCCGTCGCGATGGCCGGCTGGAAGGGCGCTCCGTTCGCGTAGGTCAGGAACTGCTTGACGGTGTTCACGGCCGTGACCAGCGGCGCGGGGCCGGTCGCCCAGCCGATCTTCCATCCCGTCGTCGAGAACGTCTTGCCCGCGGACGAGATCGTGAGGGTTCGTTCCCAGCCGCCGGGCAAGGTGGCCAGCGGAACGTGCGCGACCCCGAAGGTCAGGTGCTCGTAGACCTCGTCGGCGACGATGATCGCGTCATGGCGTTCGGCGAGTTCGACGATGCGTCGCAGTACCGGCGTCTCGAAAACGGCCCCGGTCGGGTTGTGGGGGTTGTTGATCAGGATGACCCGGGTACGGTCGGTGACGGCACGCTCGACCTCGTCGAGGTCGGGCTGGAAGTCCGGCCACCGCAACGGCACGGACACGAGCCGGGCCCCGGTCAGGGCCACGCACGCGGCGTACGAGTCGTAGTACGGCTCGAAGACGACTACCTCGTCGTCGGGGGAGTCGACCAGCGCCAGCAGGGCCGCCGCGATCGCCTCGGTCGCCCCGGCCGTCACGAGAACATCGCGCTCCGAATCGAGGTGCAGCCCGTAGAAGCGCTGCTGGTGCTCGGCGATCGCGTGCCGCAGGTCGGGCATGCCCCGGCCCGGCGGGTACTGGTTCACGCCCTGGGCGATGGCCTCGCGCGCGGCCTCGATCACCTCGGCGGGCCCGTCCTCGTCGGGAAACCCCTGACCCAGGTTGATGGCGCCGGTGCGTGTCGCGAGCGCCGTCATCTCGGCGAAGATCGTCTGTGCGACCGAGCCGTCTGGGCCGAGCAGTCCCGCCCCTGCGGCGGTCCGCAGCCATGCGCCCCTGAGCTCGGACATCCGCGCCTCCTCGGTAGACGCCGTGTGCGGGCGCCGCCCTCCAGGCTAGGCCAGCACGTTCGCATAGCCGAAATGCGGTGGCGTCATAAGCAACGCACAGGATGCGGGAGCACAGTGAAGGGGATTTGGACGAAGGAGCACCGATGACCGACACCCAGGGCACCAGCCCCACCGACGACGCCGCGCAGCCGAACGGCGACGCAACGCCCAGCAATGGGGCAGCGCCGACCAACGACGCTGTGCCCGCGAACGACGCTGTGCCCGCGAACGACGCTATGCCCGCGAACGACGCGACACCGGTGAACGACGCGACACCGGTGAACGACGCGACACCGGTGAACGACGCAGCGCCCCCGCAGGAGCAGACGGCATCAGCGCCCCCGCACACTCCGCCCGCAGCGTCCGCGCACAACGGCTATCCGCCCGTGCCGCCGCTCCCGGGTGCGCAGCAGCCCTACAGCCCCGGAGCGCCGACCGGTGCGCCCGCCTACGTCGGCGCCCCCGCCGGCGGACAGGCCTTCGGCCCGGCAGCAACGGCGGCCTATGGCGCCCACCCGACCGGCAGCCAGCCCACGCTTCCGCTCGGTCCCGCGCCCGTCGCTGCGGCCCCCCAGCCCGCGCAGAAGAAGTCCGGGGCGGCCCGCGTCGCGGGCTTCATCGTCGCCGCGGCGCTCGTCGGCGGGGCCGCGGGCCTCGGCGGCGCGTACGCCGGCACGCAACTGTGGGCTGCGCCCTCGACCACGGTCGTTCAGGGCGGCTCGGCCGTCACCGTCAACAACCCCGACAAGGTCAACGCCACGACCGCGATCTCGGCCAAGGTGCTGCCGAGCGTCGTCACGATTCAGGTGTCGGGCGGCGGGTCCGGCGGCAGCGGCTCCGGTGTCATCCTGAGCAAGGACGGCTACGTGGCGACGAACACGCACGTCGTCACCCTCGATGGTGCGACGGGTGACGCGACCGTCCGGGTGACGACGTCGGACGGCAAGATCTACGACGCCGAGATCGTCGGCACGGATCCCACCTACGACCTCGCCGTCATCAAGCTGAAGGATGCTTCGGGGCTGACCCCGATCGAGTTCGCCGATTCGTCCGACCTGAACGTGGGTGACGCGACGGTTGCGATCGGTGCTCCTCTGGGGCTCTCGAACACCGTCACGACCGGAATCGTGAGTGCGCTGAACCGGAGCATCGAGATCGCTTCGTCCGCGGCTCCGAAGGGCGGCGGCGCGGACGAGGACGAGCAGGGCGACGAGCAGGGACCGGGCCAGCAGGGCCCGTTCCAGTTCGACATCCCGGGCCAGCAGGGTCAGCAGGGGCGCTCGGCGGGCAAGATCAGCATCGCGGTCATCCAGACCGACGCGGCGATCAATCCCGGCAACTCGGGCGGCGCGCTCGTCGACGGCGAAGGCAAACTCATCGGCATCAACGTGGCGATCGCATCCGCAGGATCCGCCTCGGGGCAGGCGGGTTCGATCGGTGTCGGCTTCTCGATCCCGTCGAACGTCGTCGAGCGGGTGACCGGCGAGATCATCGCGGACGGCAAGGCCACACACGGACTGCTCGGGGCCACGGTCCTTCCGGCGAGTTCGGTCGAGGGCGCCGCGATCTCGGGCGCGTACATCGACGGCGTGACCGATGGCGGCGCGGCCGCATCGGCGGGCATGAAGAAGGGCGACATCGTCACGGCGTTCAACGGCGTGCCGATCGCGAGTGCGGTGGACCTGACCGCGCAGGTGCGTGCGGCTGCGGCCGGAAGCGACGCGAGCGTGACGTTCGTCCGCGACGGCAAGACGCAGAGCGTGGACGTGACCCTGGGTTCACTCGGGTGAACGAGCACTGAGCACGCGCACTGAGCACGCGACGCCCCTGGCACCCTCTGTCGTGAAGAGGTGTCGGGGGCGTCGCGCTGTGCTCTGCTCGTCGATCCTCCGCTCCGCGGGGGCCACCGGGTAGGCTCGCCTGCGGAAAGGGGATCGTGGCGTCCTTCTCGTTCGGTGCCGGCAACGCAGCCAAGCTCGCTCGCATCCCCCTGTATCTGGCCGGTCGGCTCGCGACGCTCGTCGTTCCCCGTTCGCGGGACGAGTGGGTCTTCGGCTGCGGAGCGGGTATCGGTGACGGGGCCCTCGCACTCTGGCACCGGGTCGCGGCGGACGGACGTCCGGCGGTGTGGCTCACGGGATCGGATCGTGAGGCCGCGGATGCCTCGGCCCTCGGCATCCCGCACGCCAGGCGGATGTCGTGGCGCGGATTCTGGCGCACGGCGCGCGCCCGTGTGGTGGTCGTCACACACGGGTTCGGAGACGTCAACCGCTACGCGGTGTCGGGCGCGTTCGTCGCCCAGCTCTGGCACGGGATTCCGCTCAAGCGCATCGGCCTCGACTCTCCCGAGACGCTCCGCAGCAGCATCCTTCCCGGATCGCGCCTGCTGCGTCGCGCGCTCGGAACGATGTACCGCGCCACGGCGCGCCAGATCGACCTGCTGCCGGCGGCGTCCCCGCTCGTACGTGGGCGGCTGGAGTCCGCCTTCGGCCTGAACGACTCGCGTGTACCCGTCACCGGCGAGCCGCGTGTCGATGTGCTCTCGGCGGGAACGCCGGATGAGCGTCGCGAGCGCGCCCGTGACGCCCTCGCCGGGGCGGGCCTGACATCTCTCGGGGGCTCCCGCCTCGTGCTGTACGCCCCGACGTGGCGTGATGGCGAGCCCGACCCCGCCATCCCGACACCCGCCCAGTGGCACCGTCTGGTCGAGACGCTGGAGACTCGCGATGCCGTGCTGCTCGTGCGTTCCCACCCCCTCGGGGCGGGCGACTACGAACCGCCGTTCGAGACCGACCGGGTGCATCCGCTCGGCAGTGCCCGGTTGCGCGACGCGACGCCCGTGTTGCCCGCTCTCACCGCGCTCATCACGGATTACTCGTCGATGGCGTTCGATGCCTCGCTCGTCCCTCTTCCGGTGCTGTATCTCGCACCCGATGTGGATGCGTACGGGCGTCGACGCGGATTCTACGGTCGATTCACGGATGTCGCGGGCCCCGATGCCGGCGTCACGTGGGACGACACGATCGACCAACTGGACGCGGTCCTCACCGACCCGCGAGCGCGCGACGAGCGCATCGAGCGCTCGCTGGCGCTCAGCGAGCGCATGCACAGCTACCGGGACGGCAAGAACACCGCGCGGGTCTACCGTGCGATCCTGAACGGGGCCCGCCTGCGAGGCCGGGTCCCCGAGCACCGAGAGAGCACAGCATGACCTCCGCGCGATTCACGAGCGACGAAACCGACGAACTGCTCGTGCAGGGCACCGGACCCCGGCCCGATGCGGTGTGGCTGGAGGGGCCCCGAGCGCGCGTCGACGCGGTCGTGACGGGCGGCGGCAAGACCTGGAAGGCCCGGATTCGCCTCACGACTGCCCGGTGGGGCGGTCCCGAGCTCCCGCTGCCGAGCGGCACGTATGGCCTTCGCATCCGCGCGACCCCCGACGCCGCGGACGACTCCCTCGTGGTGGATTCGCTGCCGCTCGAGATCCTGACGGGCCTGCGCGCGACCCTCGACGGCGAGCAGGGGGCGCTCGTGATCGGCCCGCCGGTCGACCCCGCCTACGACTCCGGGGCCGGACAGGACGCGCTCGCGCGCAGGTACGTCGGACGTACCGCCCCGCTCGAGAATGCGGTGTTCTTCGAGAGCTTCTACGGGCGCTCGGCGAGCTGCAACCCGCTCGCGATTGATCGTGAGCTCGCTCGTGTCGCACCGGGGGTGGTCCGGTACTGGAGCGTTGTCGATCTCTCGGTAGCCGTACCCGACGGGGCGATTCCGGTCGTCGAGGGCAGCCCCGAGTGGTGGCGTACCCGCGGCTCGGCACGTCTGCTCGTCGTCAACGACTGGTTGCGCCGAGCCTACGCGCGACGCCCCGGACAGCACGTCCTGCAGACGTGGCACGGTACGCCGTTGAAGCGCCTGGCTTTGCACCGGCCCGGCTTCGACCCCCGTCGCGCCGTGGCTGTCGTGCGGGAGTCACGGCGCTGGAACGTGCTCCTGGCCCCGAATCCCTACAGCGAGAACATCATGAGGAAGGCCTATGCCTTTCTCACCCGTCCGGTGTGGGTCGAGGGGTACCCCCGCAACGACGTCCTCACGACGGGTGACGGGGCGGCCGTCCGGGCGCAGCTCGGCATCGCGGAAGGCGAACGCGTGCTGCTCTATGCCCCCACCTGGCGCGATGACCGTGAGCAGATGGTCGACTTCTTCGATCCCGCCGAGCTGGCGCGCCGCACGGGCGCGTTCGTCCTGGTGCGCGGCCACTCGCGGACCATTCAGGCGGGGCGCGACGCCGCCGGGACGCGGGTCATCGACGTCACGCGGTATCCGGATGTCTCGCGCTTGCTGCTCGCGGCCGATGCCCTGATCACCGACTACTCGTCGCTGATGTTCGACTTCGCGGTCACGGCGAAGCCGATGTACTTCTTCGTGCCCGACCTCGAGCACTTCCGCGGGGAGCTGCGCGGGTTCTATTTCGATCTCGAGGCGCACGCGCCGGGACCGGTCGTCCGCACCTTCGACGATCTCGTCGGGGCGATCGAGGACCCGTCGACGACCTCGACCTATGCGACGCGTTACGGGGCGTGGCGGCGGAAGTTCACCGCCCGGGAGGACGGGCGCGCTGCAGAGCGGGTCGTCGCCCGGATTCTCGACCAGGGCTTCGTCGACCGGGGCTGAGCAGCCGCGATGCTTGGGCATCGTCAGATGTGGGAACTCTCATCTTTCGCGCTCGGTCTTGGCGTGATTTCGGTGCTTTTCGGGCGTCGGATGTCGGTGGTCGTCCGTAGAGTTTCGAACATGCATTCGAACATGCGTGTCGCATCCGATGAGGATGTTGATGTGCCGCGCGTGACCTGGCGGTGCGGTTCGCGGAGGCGTCCCGGGCGGTGGCGCGGGCGCAGGCGGCGCAGGCGCGGGTGTTGGCGGATGCGGCGGACCTCGGGATGCGGCGGGTTGCGGAGTTGGTGTCGGTCTCGTCGCGTGAGGCGGAGTTGCCGGTGCGGGCGTTGGCGGCGGAGTTGGGTGTCGCGGCGAACATGTCGGACCGGACGGTGCAGCGCCGCATGAACGATGCCGCGGTGTTGGCCGAGGCGTTTCCCGCGACGTTCGACGCGTGGGATGCGGGGCGTATCGGTGCGGGGCATGTTGCGGTGATCATGGAACACGGACTGCCGCTTGTGGATGCGGAGGCGCGGTCGGAGTTCGAGGCTGCGGCGTTGGCCCGGGCGGAGGGGACGACACCGGGGCGGCTCGGGTCGGCGTTGGCGCGATTGGCGGAGTCGTTGCAGCCGAGGTCGTTGGCGGAGCGTCACCGGGAGGCGCGTGCGTCGCGGGGTGCGTGTGTGCGGGACCTCGGGGACGGGATGGCGGAGTTCACCTCTGTGCAGCCCGCGGTGTTGGCGCATGCGATGCACGACCGGATCACACAACAAGCAAAGGCGATCAAGAACGCCGACCCGGGTGATGTGAGGACGGTGGATCAGATTCGTGCGGACCTGGTCGCGGACATGCTGCTCACCACCACGCCGACCGTCGAAACCGGTGCCGGACTGTCGGACGGCTTCGGCGGGTTGGGTGCGATCCGGGGGATCGTGAACGTCACCGTTCCCGCTCTCGCGTTGGCCGGAGTGACCGATGAGCCCGCGGGGCTGGCCGGGCGGTGCCCGATCGACCCCGCCACCGCCCGGCAACTCGCTGGCCACGCGACGGGGTGGGAACGGGTCCTCGCCGACCCGATCACCGGGTGTGTTCTCGCGGTCGACCGATACACACCGTCGGCGGACATGAAACGGTTCCTGCGCGCTAGGGATCAGCACTGCCGGTTCCCCGGGTGCCGGCAACCCGCCCACCGGTGCGACCGCGACCACACCCACGACTACGCATTGGGTGGGCCCACGGATGCCTGCAACCTCGCGTGCCTCTGCAAGAGACACCACACCCTGAAAGGCGAAACAGGCTGGACCGTCCGACAACTCGGCGGCGGAGTCCTCGATGGACCTCACCGGGTGGGCACGTCTACATCGACAAACCCCCACCCGCCGTCCACTTCACCCCCAACACCGACCCACCACCCTTCTAGGCATGGGGCGCTGCGCCCGTCGGAGTGACCCGCTGTGCCATGCCCGGTCACTGAGCCCGTCTCGGCGACCAGGTGCCGCGCCCGGATCACCGGGTCTGCCGAAGCGACCCGCTGCGACCGGGCTGTGCCCTGCCTGCCTCGGAACGGGTGTAGCAGCATGCGCTAGGTGTGCTGACCTCGACCGAATCAACAACGGTCGAGGTCAGAACAGCTAGGGCAGCGGAGTGTTGCGGTCGCCGAGACGCGAGGTGTCGACCGTCTCGTGCGCGCCCCGCACGAGACCGACGATGAAGCCGAATCCCCAGGCCAGGTGCATGGTGGGCAACACGGCGAGCGTCCACAGCTTGTCGCGCCATCCTTTTCCTCCGCCGCGCCCCACCGCAACCGCGACGATGAGCACCGCGTACGCGGCGACTGGCACGTATACGGCGGATGCGATGAGGCCCGGCCACCCGCTCAGGACACCCGTGACCTGCAGTACGGCGACGACGATGCTGAGCGCGACGTCGATCACGAGCACCGGGGGCGCGAAGAAACGCAGTGAGTTGCGCCTGCCGTAGCGCCGGACCAGCTCGCCGCGCCACGCGCCGGTCGCCCGGAACTGCCGGGCGAGCCGCACCCAGCTCTCGCGCGGCCAGTACGTCACAGCGAGCGTCGGGTCGAACCAGACGCGGTACCCGGCCGCTCGGATCCGCAGGTTCAGTTCCCAGTCCTCGCCGCGTCGGATGCTCTCATCGAACAACCCCACCTCGTCGAGCACCGACCGGCGCAGCACGCCGAGGTACGCGGACTCGGCCTCACCCTCGCGGGTTCCGCCGTGATACGCACCGCCCCCGAGGCCGATGGGGGAGTTGTAGGCGCGCGCGACCGCACGCTGGAACGGGGTCCGCCCGGAGGCGTGCATCACGCCTCCGACATTCGCGGCACGCGTGCGCTCGAGTGTCTCCAGGGCCCGGCGCGTGTAATCGGGCGCGAGCTCGGAGTGCGCATCGACGCGGACGACGGTCGGTAGGGTGCTCGCGCGGATCGCGGCGTTCAGCCCGATCGGGATGTCGGCGGCGGGGTTGTCGACGAGGGTGATGCGGGCGTCGCGCGCGGCCAGCTCTCGGGCGAGCTCGGTCGTTCCATCGGTCGACGGCCCCAGCGCGAGAACCAGCTCGGTCGGCCCGTCGACATCCTGGTCGAGCACGGTCTGCACGGCACGCTCGAGATAACGGCGTTCGTTCAGCACCGGCATCACGAACGACACACCGGAGCCCGCTGGGACGGCCGACGCGTCTCGATCCGTCCTCTCGACCACTCCGCGTTCGTCCTGATGCACCCGTCGATCATGTCATGAGGCCCGCCGTGGACCCGAGTACCCGCTGGGTAGGGTGGACGGATGGGTCTCGTTTCGGATGGTCGCAAGCTCGCCGCATTGGCGCGACGCGCCCTGGCGAATCGGACGGCCCATCGGGCGGTCGTGCACGAGATCGAAAAGGCGCCGCCGCACCCGCCGCATCACTTCCGCATCGCGGTCTACTTCGCCGACGGCGATGTGAACATGTACCAGATCAGGCAGTGGTACCGTCCGCTCGCCGAGCTGGCGTCCACCTGGCCGGTCGTCGTGCTGTCGCGGTCCGCGACCGGGGCACGGGCGATCCTCGCCGACGGTGCGCTGCCCGTCGCGTACGTGCCCTCCGTGCGCAAGCTCGAGGAGTTCGTGGTCGGCCAGGACATCCGCATCGTGCTCTACGTCAACCAGAACACCCGCAACTTCCAGATGTTCCGATACGGGCACCGCTGGCACGTGTTCATCAACCACGGCGAGTCCGACAAGATGTACATGACGACGAACCAGTTCAAGGCGTACGACTACGCCTTCATCGCGGGCACCGCGGCGCGCGAGAGGTTGTCGCGGGTTCTCTGGGACTACGACTTCGACCGGCGTACCGTCCCGATCGGTCGTCCGCAGGCCGACTACTACTCCGGCGAGCTGCCCTACGCGCCGGACGATCGCGCCGTCGTGCTGTACGCGCCGACATGGGAGGGCGATCGGCCGTCGGCCCATTACGGTTCGATCCGCACCCACGGCGAACGCCTCGTCTCGGAGCTTCTCGCCACAGGTCGTCACCGCGTGATCTACCGGCCGCACCCGCGGAGCGGCGTCATCGATCCGGAGTACGGCGCGGCGAACCGGCGCATCATCGCGGCGATCGCGGCCGCCAACGCGCGGGATGCCGGCGCGCACCACGTCTACGACGATCGGCCCGAACTCGGCTGGCAGCTGTCGGCTGCCGACATCGCGGTCGTCGACATCTCGGCGATGGTCTATGACCGCTTGGCCGCCGGCCGCCCACTGCTGATCACGAGGCCGGTCGACCCCGAGGCATCCGTCGACACCGGCGGCTATCTCGCGGCCTGCGAGTGGTTGCACGCCGACGCCCCGGCCGGGTTCGTGACCGAGCTCGAGCGCGTCGCGGGCGACCCGGACGTCGCCGCGCGGCTCGGATATTGGGTCGAGCACTACTTCGGGGATGTGAGTCCCGGAGCGCCGACCGCAACGTTCCGCGCGGCTATCGCGCGACTCATGGATGACTGGGAGACCTGGCACGCCCGCTCCGTCGCCGCCGGCGATCCTGAGGACGTCGACGAGGCCGAACTCGACGACTGACCCGCGCCGTGCCGGCGCGCTCAGGGGGCGTACCGCCAGACGTACTCGCGCCCGTCGTGAGGTCGGAACCACGCGACCGTGACGATGCAGTCGTCCGGGTCGAGTGCGCAGAGGCAGAGTTCGGCGCTTTCACCGGGCATCATGCCTCCCCACAGGTGGGTTTCGATGCGTCTGGCGCCGCCGTGATCGGATCCGATATGGACGAATACCCGCACGACGTCGAGCGGCGTCGCACCGGCATTTGAGACGAGGCTGTGGCTGTCGTGCAGTCGCTCGACGTGCCAGGGCACGAGGTAGGCGCGCTCTCGGGACCGGGCGCCACGGGGGATCAGGGGTGTCAGCATGCGAGGCACGTTAGGGTCGAGCGCGGACAGCGCGGGCACGGATCAGCGCGAGCCGACGAGTGTCGGTGGACAGCGTTCCGCGACGGGCGCGGGGGAGGATGGATGCGCGGGCTTACGCCTACGCGCCTGGGTCCGCGCGCGAGCCTGTGTCTGCGGGCGAGCCTGTGCCTGTACCTGTATTTGCGGGTGTGCCTGTGTCTGCGGGCGAGTGTGGGCCTGTACCTGTGCCTGTGCCTGCGGGCGAGTCAGTGCCTGTGCCTGTGCGTGGGCCTGTGCCTGTGTCCGCTCCCGGGAGTGCGCCATCGGGCGCCGACTTCTTCTCGTCGATGGCCTTGTTCGGTCGGGGCATGATGCGGCCGACGGTGCCCGCAACCCTGCGGCCGGCCGACCCGGCGCCGCGTGCGGCGCTTCCCACGACCCCGCTCACGGCACCCGCGACCGCGCCGCCGAGACGTGACGCGCCGACGATCGTCGAGTGCTCGACGCGCCGGGCGCCCGGCTTCGGCTCGAGATCCGCCGGCAGCTCGAGGGGAGGGACGCCGAAGGCCCGGCGCGAACCGACGAGCACGCGACGCCCCAGGATGTTGTTGCCCGCGCCGCCCACGGCCGCCCCGATTCCGAAGGGCAGCGCCTTGCCGACCCACGATGCCCCGGCCTTCGCCGCGAACTGGTGGACGAACACGGTCTTCAGTCGATCGACGAGGGGGCCGACGGCGGCGCGCGGCAGGGTCTTGGTGACGAGTTCCCCCCAGTAGGCCGGGCGTGCCGCGCCCTTGCCCGCGGCTTGACCCGCGAGCTGGGCGACCAGGTCGACGCCTTCTTTGCCGAGCATGAGGGTGAGCACCAGCGCGCGGGCACGATCGGGGTCCTCGATCGCGATGCCGTGGACCTCGGCCACCGACTGCGCGAACAGCGTGGTCGACTCGAGGAATCCGATCGTCTCGACACCCGACAGTGCGAGCGTCACTCCGGTGCCGATTCCCGGGACGACGGCGGTGGCGCCGACGGCCGCTCCGCCCGTGGTGACGGCGGCGAGATAGCGGCGTTCCAGCATGCGCACGATGTCAGCGGTCGCGGCATTCGGATGCCTCAGCCGGATGCTGCGGATGTGTGCAACGACGAGCGGGCGCTGAATCGCCAGAACACGGTCGAGGGCGCGGACGATGCGGGGGTGCTCTTCCGAACCCACGGGCGGAAGACCCCCTTGCCAGGGCGCGTCGCCCGGCAGGGAGTGGATCCTGTGTACCTTGTCGGCCATCCGCGCGAGCCTATCCGCGGGGGCTGAGGACGCGCTGGATGCGCGCCGGTCAGACGAACAGGTTGGCGCGCTCGAGGTCTTCGGCGAAGTCCACCTCGACGGCGTACAGGTCGGAGATGTCGAGGGGCTCGACGAGAAGCCCGTTCTCGATGATCGCGAACTCGAGGCCGCGTTCGAAGTAGTCCTGGTCGTCGACTCGTCCCAGCTGGTGGACGAATGCCTTCTTGTCGGCCGCGGAGATGTAGTTGATGCCCACGGCCTCGCCGATGCCGCCCCGAACCGTCTTCGAGAGCTCCTTGATGTAGCCCTCGGCCGTGACGGTGTACTTGACCTCTTCGTCGCTGACCTTTGCGGTGTTGACGGACACGAAGGACTGGTCGCGCTCGATGAGTTCGATCGCGCGACCGAGCACGCGCGGGTCGAAGACGACATCGCCGTTCATCCAGAGCACGCCGCCGCGACCGGTCTTCTCGAGCGCACGCAGCAGCGACTTGGACGTGTTCGTCTGGTCGTAGCGGTCGTTGTAGACGTAGTCGACGTCGGGGAAAGCCTCGACGATGGTCTCGGCGCGGTAGCCGACGACCGTCGTGATGCGGGCGTCATCGCCGAATGCACTCCGAACGTTGTCGTGCTGCTGACGCATGATCGACCGGCCGTCGCTCAGTTCGGTGAGCGGCTTGGGCAGGGCGCGACCGAGTCGCGACCCCATACCGGCTGCGAGGATGACAATTCGTAGGCTCATGATGCTCCAGAAGTTCGTGTGCGTTCACCGTCGATTCAGGTGCGCGACACGCCTTTGTGCTTCGGCCATGCTACAGATCGACCCTGGGAAGCCGCAGGACCGCATTGCCGTCGTTGTCTTTTCGTGATGCGGATCACCGTTGCCTGTGAATGCCCGGCACGTCCCCCGGGTCTCGGTCCGGTTGGTTGATACGTTGGGGCGGTGACCGCTCCGACGCCTGACCCGCGGGATCCTTCCGACGAGTCCGCGACTTCCCCCGCCGAGCCTCAGCGAGCCCCCACCGCACCGCCCAAGGCGCCGCCGCGACCTCGCGCGCCCCGCGCCCCGCGCCCACAGCGTCCGACCGCGGGGGCCGGCGATTCCGCGTCACCCCGGGAGTCGCCGGAGGGACCGGATGCTGCGGTCACCGACGTACCGCCGAAGCCGCCGCGCCCCACGGCCAAGCCGACGACTCCGCGAGCGCCCCGTAAGGCCGCAGTGTCGCGAACCGCCGCGTCGACGCCCCGCAAGCCCGCCGCGCCCCGCACCGCGAAGAACGCCCCGAGCGCTGCGACGCGGACGCCTCCCGTGGCCGTCCCCGGCCCGCCTCCGCCTCTCCCGGCGGCTGCTCCTGGGGAGTCGCCCGAGGGAGCGGTCG
Organism: Microbacterium sp. BR1; assembly: GCF_002812725.1. Taxonomy (GTDB): domain Bacteria; phylum Actinomycetota; class Actinomycetes; order Actinomycetales; family Microbacteriaceae; genus Microbacterium. Next base: position 82,854 of record NZ_NMUN01000004.1, read on the forward strand.
ACATCGAGGCGCCGTCCGACGGGAAGGCCGCGCTTCCTCCCCGTCCGCCCCTCCCTCCGCTTTTCCTTCCGGAGCCCGAGGCTGACGCGGCTCCGGCCGGAGATTCCGCGGACGACGAGCAGCCCGCGATCGCGGAGAACGGAGCATCCGTCACCGTGGTTGACGACACCGCTGTCGAAGAGCCTCACGAAGACGATCCCGCCGAAGACCAGACCGTCGCTGATGTTTCCGTCGTTGACGGCCCTGTCGTTGACGACCCTGTCCTTGACGGCCCTGTCCTTGACGGGCCCTTCGTCGACGACCCCGTCGTCGAAGAAATCGCGGATGAGACCGTCAGGGAAGACATCGGCCACGAAGAGTCGCTCGCCATCGTCGATCCGGACGTCCTCGCCGAGACCCTCGAGAGCGAGACGGGGTCAGCCGCGCCGGCGCTCGCCATCGTCGATCCGGACGTCCTCGCCGAGACCCTCGAGAGCGAGACGGGGTCAGCCGCGCCGGCGCTCGCCCTCCGCGGGGTCGTGAAGGAGTTCGGAGACACGCGCGCCGTCGACGCGATCGACCTGACGATCCCCGCGGGTTCGTTCTTCGGTCTGGTCGGGCCCAACGGCGCCGGAAAGACGACGACGCTCTCGATGATCGCCGGTCTCCTGCGCCCGGACAGCGGAACGATCGAGGTCTGCGGCGTCGACGCCGCGACCGATCCGTCGCGGGCGAAAAGACTCATCGGGGTTCTGCCGGACCGCCTGCGGACGTTCGATCGACTGACCGGACGCCAGCTGCTGTATTACTACGGCGTCCTGCGCGGACTGTCGTCCTCGGTCGTGCAGTCCCGGATCAGCGACCTCGCGCGTGCGTTCGACCTGGTCGACGCGCTCGGTCGCGTCGTGTCGGACTACTCGGCGGGCATGACCAAGAAGGTGATGCTGGCGGGCGCGATGATCCATTCGCCCCGCGTGCTCGTGCTCGATGAGCCCTTCGAATCGCTGGATCCCGCGTCGTCCCAGGTCATCCTCGACATCCTCGAGACGTATGTCGCGCACGGCGGAACGGTGGTGCTCTCGAGCCACGGCATGGCGCTCGTCGAGCGCGTGTGCACGCGGGTCGCGGTCCTGGTCGAGGGTGAGGTGCTGGCAACGGGCACGGTCGACGAGGTGCGCGGCGAGATGACGCTCGAGCAGCGCTTCGTCGAACTCTCCGGCGGCGTCGACGATGCGGAAGGTCTCGAGTGGTTGCACACGTTCTCCGACTGAGGGCAGCGCTCCTGGTCGGCGCGCTGCGCGGCGATTCGTCACACGTCGTGCGCGCGGTCGCCGGCCTCGTCGCGCTGGTGGCGCTCGGAATCATCGGATGCCTCGGCATCCTGTCGCTGTCCGGCGCTTCGCCCGACCGCACCGGGACGGTCATGGTGTGGACGGGATCCGCCCTCGTGCTGGCCTTTGCGCTCGCACCGGCGTTGACCGGGGCGCCCGACCCGCTGGATCCCCGCCGCTTCGCGGTCTTCGGCCTGGCCCCGCGCGGGCTCATCGCGACACTGTCGATCGCTTCGCTCATCAGCGCTCCGCTGGCGCTCGTCGTCGTCTTCGCCGTGAGCGGCGTGGTCGTCTGGGCGGGGCACGGTGCGAGCCCGGCACTCGCCATCGTGGGCGCCGTTCTCGGGGTTCTGACCTGCACCTTCGCCGGCCGGGTGGGTTTCGCTCTTGCCGCGATCGCCGTCCGCGAGGGACGCGGCAGGTCGCTCGTCGGCCTGTTCGCGCTGGGTGCCCTGGTCGGTGCCGTGCCGGTCGGCGTCTACTACGCGACATCCTCGGATCCTCTTGCTTCGCCCGTCGGCTCGGTCGCCGAGGTGCTGGCGCTCACTCCGTTCGGCGCCGCCTGGGCGATCGGCGATCCGAACGCGAACGCGCCCGTTGCGCTCGCCATCGCGGTCGCCACCCTCGTCGTGCTGTGGCTCTCGTGGGCCTGGCTGGCGCAGCGGCTGGTCTCGGGTGCGATCCGCTCCACCCCCGCCCATGATCACGCCGGGCTCGGCTGGTTCGGCGTCATGCCGGGCACGCCCGGGGGTGCCATCGCGGCACGCAGCATGATCTATTGGCTGCACGACCGTCGGTATCTGATGAACGTGGTCATCGTGCCGGTCGCGGCGGCCATCTCGATCGTGCCGCTGCTCGTGGCGGGTGTGCCGCTCGAGATCGCCATCCTCATCCCGGTGCTTCTCGCGGCGCTGTTCCTCGGCTGGCTGCCGCACGACGATGTCGCGTACGACTCGACCGCCGTGTGGATGCACGTCGCATCGAACGTGCACGGCATCGCGGATCGCGTCGGACGTCTCGCGCCGATCCTGCTCTTCGCGACGCCGGTGCTGGCCATCGCGCTCGTGTTCTCGGTCGCGCTGCACGGCAGCTGGGACGTGTTCCCGGCCATGATCGGGGCGGGCGCCTCGCTGTATCTGTCGGGCCTCGGGCTGTCGAGCATTGCTTCCGTTGTCGCACCGTACGCCGTGACGCGTCCGGGTGACAATCCCTTCCGGCAGCCGCAGCGCACGGGCTCGTCGGGCGTCATCGCCCAGGGAGCGGTACTGCTCGGATCCATCGTCGTGAGCGCTCCGGCTCTGCTCTGGACCTGGAGATCCGTGGCGGGCGCCGAGGAAGCGACGATGTTGGCGCTGGGGCTCGGCCTCGGGATCGGACTCGGCGTCTTCGTGATCGGGGTGGCCATCGGCGGCGCCCTCTTCCGCCGTCGCGGCGGCCGTCTGCTCGAACTGGCCGAGACCGCCTGAGACGGGCCCCGAGCCGCCTGGCGCCGATAGACTGACCAGCCATGAGCACGCCTCTCGATTCCCCAGACCAAGGCGGCCTTGCCACCCTCGAACGTGAGCTCGAAGAGCTCACACGAGAAGAGAACGTCGAACCCGGCGACCACGAGCGCTTCTCTCACTACGTCAAGAAGGAGAAGATCCTCGAGTCGGCTCTGACGGGCAAGCCGGTGCGGGCGCTGTGCGGCAAGAAGTGGACTCCGGGTCGCGACCCCGAGAAGTTCCCCGTGTGCCCGTCGTGCAAAGAGATCTACGAGTCGCTGCAGACCTGATCGAGCTAGCGCCCGACCATGACGGTCGGGATCGCCGGATCGGACTTGCTCAGCGCGAGCGCCTGGAGCGGCAGTTCGGCGCGGACCCGGGCGTGATGGGTGCGGGCGGCACGGGTGCCCTCCGGCCCCTCCGCGGCGGTGTCGATCTCGCCGGCGACGACGAGCGGGACCTGCAGGGCGCGGGCACCGGAGGGGACGGATGCCGAGGCATCCGATCCATCGGCGGAAGTTCCCTCGGCGGAAGCTCCATCGGCGATGACGAGCTCGCTCGTCGACACGGCGTGCTCGACGGTGCGATAGGCGGACTTGCGGCCGCCGATGGACGCCTTGGCGGAAGACGCCTTCGCCACCGGGATCCAGGTGCCCGACGCGTCCTGTCGTGCCACGAGCTTGTAGACCATACCCGCGGTGGGCACGCCAGAGCCCGTGACGACCGAGGTGCCGACACCGTAGGCGTCGACGGGAGAGGCGGCGAGGGCCGCGATGGCGTACTCGTCGAGGTCGCTCGTCACGGTTATGCGGGTCCGGGTCGCGCCGAGCGCGTCGAGCTGAGCACGCACGTCGGTCGCGACGATGGGGAGGTCTCCGGAGTCGATGCGGATGCCGCCGAGCTCCGTGCCCGCGACGCGGATCGCGGTCTCGACCCCGCGGCGGATGTCGTAGGTGTCGACGAGCAGCGTCGTGCTCGGGCCCAGCGCGTCGACCTGGGCACGGAAGGCTTGTTCTTCGGTGTCGTGCAGGAGGGTCCAGGCGTGCGCGGCGGTGCCCATCGTGGGGACCTGCCAGCGGCGGCCGGCCTCGAGGTTGCTCGTCGCCGAGAATCCCGCGATGTAGGCGGCGCGGGCCGCCGCGATGGCCGACTCTTCGCCCGCGCGACGCGAACCCATCTCAGCCAGGGGGCGCGAGCCCGCGGCCGTCGACATGCGGGCCGCCGCGGTCGCGATCGCCGAGTCGTGGTTGAGGACGCTCAGCGCGAGGGTCTCGAGCACGACCGCGTCCGCGAAGGTGCCCTCGACGGTCAGCACGGGCGAGCCGGGGAAGTACAGCTCGCCCTCGCGGTAGCCCGAGATCGAACCGCGGAACCGATAGGTCTCGAGGAACGCGAGTGTCTCGGCATCCACGATCCGCTCATCGCGGAGGAACGCCAGCTCGTCGTCGCCGAAGCGGAAGTCGCGCAGCAGCCCGAGCAGCCGCCCGGTACCGGCCACCACCCCGTAGCGTCGCCCACCCGGCAGACGGCGCGCGAACACCTCGAAGACGCAGGGGAGGCGGGCGGTTCCGTCGCGAAGCGCGGCACCCACCATCGTGAGCTCGTAGCGATCGGTGTATAGGGCGCTGCTGTGGCCGCTGGCCGGGTCGGTCATCCGGTCACTCTACCGACGCGGGCCGCGAGCATCCGCCCCGGGTAGGCTGGGGAACCATGAACGACGCGCCGATCGGAATCTTCGACTCCGGCGTCGGTGGGCTCACGGTGGCACGTGCGATCGGCGATCAGCTGCCCCGCGAATCCCTCGTCTACATCGGCGACACCCTGCACTCGCCCTACGGCCCGAAGCCGATCGCCGATGTGCGGCGCTACTCTCTCGAGGTGCTCGACTCGCTCGTCGACCAGGGCGTGAAGATGCTCGTGATCGCGTGCAACACGGCCTCGGCGGCCGTCTTGGGCGATGCCCGGGAGCGCTACGACGTGCCCGTCGTCGAGGTCATCCGTCCCGCCGTCCGCACCGCGATCGCGACGACGCGCAACGGACGTATCGGCGTGATCGGCACCGAGGGCACGATCGGCTCGGGCGCCTACCAGGACATGCTCGAACTCAACGACGCCCTGACGGTCTTCGCGCAGGCGTGCCCGGCGTTCGTCGACTTCGTCGAGCGGGGCGTGACCGGCTCGCCCGAGCTGCTCGAGATCGCCGAGGGGTATCTCGCACCGCTCCGGCACGCGGGCATCGACACGCTCGTGCTCGGCTGCACGCACTACCCGTTCCTCAAGGGAGCGATCAGCTACGTCATGGGACCGGATGTCTCGCTCGTGGCGAGCGATGACGAGACGGCCAACGACGTCTACCGCCAGCTCGTGACCCGTGACCTGCTGACCTCGTCCGACCAGCCCGGGACGCACGTCTACGAGGCGACGGGCGGATCACCGGAGGCCTTCATCGACCTCGCGAACCGGCTGATGGGTCGTGAGGTGCGATCCGTTCAGCTCGTGCACACGGGCGCGATCGACCTGCCGTCGGTCGGTTGACGACCCCGCAACTCACCCATACTCTCCGAACGAAACGAGACAGACATGACCGAGATCGCGCGCGCCGACGGGCGCACCCCCGCAGAGCTGCGTCCCATCACGATCGAGCGCGGCTGGAGCGCCCACGCCGAGGGTTCGGCGCTCATCTCGTTCGGCGGCACCAGGGTCCTCTGCACGGCCTCGTTCACGAACGGCGTGCCGCGCTGGCTCGTCGGCAAGGGCAAGGGCTGGGTCACGGCCGAGTACGCGATGCTGCCGCGTGCGACGAACAGCCGCAACGACCGTGAGAGCGTCAAGGGCAAGATCGGCGGGCGCACGCACGAGATCTCGCGCCTGATCGGCCGCGCGCTGCGCTCGGTCGTCGACACCAAGGCACTGGGCGAGAACACGATCGTGATCGACTGCGACGTGCTGCAGGCCGACGGCGGCACCCGCACGGCCGCGATCACGGGCGCGTACGTCGCCCTCGCCGACGCGATCGAGTGGGGCAAGCGCAAGAGCTTCATCGCGCAGCGCTCGCAGCCCCTGCACGACTCGGTCGCGGCCGTCTCGGTCGGCATCATCGACGGCGAGCCGATGCTCGACCTGGCGTACGTCGAGGATGTCCGCGCCGACACCGACATGAACGTCGTCGTGACGGGGCGGGGCCTCTTCGTCGAGGTGCAGGGGACGGCCGAGGGCGCGCCGTTCGACAAGCGCGAGCTCGATGCCCTGCTCGACCTCGGAGTGGCCGGGTGCGCATCGCTGCGCGAGCACCAGCTCGCCGCGCTCGCGGGATCGACGGCGGAGTAGCGGATGTCACGGCGCATCGTGCTCGCCACGCACAACCCGCACAAGGTCGAGGAGTTCGGCGCGATCGTCCGCGAGACGCGTCCCGACCTCGAGGTCATCGGTTACGACGGACCCGAGCCCGTCGAGGACGGTGTGACGTTCGCGCAGAACGCTCTGATCAAGGCCCGCGCGGCGGCGGCGCATACCGGGTTGCCGGCACTCGCCGACGATTCGGGGATCTGCGTCGACGTCCTGGGCGGTTCGCCGGGGGTGTTCTCCGCCTACTGGGCGGGACACGCGAAGGATGCCTCGGCCAACCTCACCCTGTTGCTCGACCAACTCTCGGACGTCGCGGATCCGCACCGAACCGCGCAGTTCATCTCGACGATCGCGCTCGTCGTGCCCGCGGAAGACGGGGAAGCGGCCGCCGAGCACGTGGTCGAGGGTCGGTGGTCGGGGCGCCTCGCTTCCGCCCCGTCGGGTGAGAACGGATTCGGCTACGACCCGATCTTCGTCCCGGACGGGCAGCCGTCGGGCGCCGAGCGCTCGGCCGCGGAGTTCTCACCCGCCGAGAAGAATGCGGCATCGCACCGGGCTCGCGCGTTCTTGGCGCTCGTGCCGCTGCTGTCGACCCTCTCGGTCTGAGATCCGGCGAGGCGCGAGCGTATGAGAATCGGAGTCATTCCCGGCTAGGCGAAATGGCGCGGAACGGTGCAATCTCGGGCCTAGCCTGGAGGCATGCACGATCACGCGCCGGCCGGGGGAGGCATCCGCAACGCCTCGAACCGTCGACTCTTGGCGATGTCGCTCGCGCTCACCGCGACCGTCATGGTCGTGCAGATCGCCGGTGGTGTGCTGAGCGGATCGCTGGCCCTGCTCGCCGATGCGGCACACATGTTCACGGACACGGCGGCGCTCGTCATCGCGCTCGTCGCCAACGCCGTTGCGTCGCGGCCGGCGGATGATCGCCGGACATACGGTTATCAGCGTGCCGAGGTGTTCGGCGCGCTGATCAACGCGGCCGTCCTGATCGTCCTGTCCGTCTGGATCGCAATCGAGGGCGTTGGGCGACTGATGGCACCGGGTGACGCCGAGGTCGAGGGCGGCGTGATGCTCGTCATCGCGATCGTCGGCCTGGTGGCGAACGCCGTGGCGCTGTGGCTGCTGAGCTCGGCGCAGCGCAGCAGCATCAACGTGCGCGGGGCGTATCTCGAGGTGATGGGCGATCTGCTCGGATCCGCCGCCGTCATCGTGGCCGCGATCGTCATCGTCGTCTCGGGGTGGGTGCAGGCCGATGCGATCGCGTCGCTGCTGATCGCCGCGATGATCGTGCCCCGAGCGATCGGGCTGCTGCGCGAGGTGTTCTCGGTGCTGTCGGAATCGGCGCCGCAGGGCACGCACATCGCCGAGATCCGCAATCACATTCTGGGTGCGCCGGGAGTCGCGGACGTCCACGACGTGCACGTCTGGCAGCTGACCCGCGGAGCCCCGGTGTTCACCGCCCACGTCGTCGTGGACGCCGACGTGCTCGAGCACGGGGGAGCGGCCGAGCTTCTCGCGAGCCTGCAGTCGTGCCTGGCCGACCACTTCGACGTCGCGCATTCGACGTTCCAGTTCGAGCCCGCGGGCTACGCCGACCGCGACACAGCGGCGCACGCCTGACGGAGCCCGGTCACACCGCCGGGCGCTACGCAGTCGCACCCCCACCGAGGACTTAGGCGCCGGGGGAGGAACATCGGGGCTCGATCATCCTCATCCGGTGCCGAAGTCCTCTTCTCACCCCGAATCGGTGGTGTGTCAGGCCTCCCGCACCACATCTGCGGGGGTCTTGTCGGGGCGCAGGCCGCGCCAGCGGGCGTGACGCAGCGAACCATCGCGTGTCCACTCGGCGAACTCCACCTCGGCGACGAGCTCCGGCCGCACCCACAGGGCGTCCGAGGCATCCGCCGCCGGAACGCCCACGAACGGATTCGTGTCCGACCGCAACGGACTGAGCGCGTCGGCGAGGCGCGTGAGAGTCGCGTCGCTGAAGCCCGTCCCCACCCGCCCCACGTACTGCAGACCGTCCGGGCCCGGCACGCCGAGCAGCAACGACCCGATCGACCCACTCCGGCCACCCCGGCCGGGACGGATGGCGCCGATCACGACTTCCTGCGTCCGTGTGAGCTTGACCTTGAGCCACGATTCCGTGCGGATGCCTCGGCGATACGCCGACGCGGGATCCTTCACCATCACGCCCTCCAGCCCGAACTCGCGCGCCGTCGCGAGTGCCGCGTCGAGGTCGTCGAAGACCGGCGGTGCCGACAGGGGCGGCCGGGCTTCCGCGACGACGCGGTCGAGCAGCGAGCGGCGTTCGCGTAGGGGGAGGGTCGCAATATCCGCTCCGTCGTGCTCGATCAGGTCGAACACGTAGAAGGTCACGCGGGTGCGGCGGGCCTCCGCGGCGATCTCGTTCGCCTTCACGAGGTTCATGCGGTTCTGCAGCAGCGAGAAGCTGGGGCGTCCGGAGTCGTCGAGGGCGACGAGTTCGCCGTCGAGCACCGCGGGTACCGGTGGCAGGCCGAGCGATTCGGCGGTGATCTCGGGGTACCGCGACGTGATGTCGGTGCCGCGGCGACCGATCAGGCGCAACGTCGCGCCGTCCCACACGCCGAGGGCGCGGATGCCGTCCCACTTGAACTCGACCCAGGGCGCGGCGCCCCCGCGCGCCGACCAGCGGCGGATCGCCGCCGCGGCCAGACCGGGCGTGGATCCCGTCGCGAGCATCGGGCTGAACCGTTCGCCGGGCGGGATGTCGGAGCTCGCGCGGGTCGCGGACGGCGTGGGCGCCTCCCGCGCGGCGGGCTCGTCGGCCGAGCTCTCCCGCTCTGTGACGGCGTCTGCGTCCCCGTGTCCGTCCGACGCGTGCGGCGCCTCGTCGTCGACCTCGTCCAGGGGCACGACGGCCCGACCGTCCGGCTGCGGCGCACCCGAGGCATCCGTCTTCATGCGGTGCAGCAGCCAGGTCGACTTCTCACCGTTGCCGTTCGTGCGGATGAGCGCGATCCGGACCCTTCCGAGGGGTCCGCCGGGGCGCCCCTCGAGAGTTGCGATGATCTCGTCGTCGCGCCACTTCTCGAGGTCGTAGCGGCCGTCGTCCCAGATCGTCATCGAGCCCGCGCCGTACTCGCCCGCGGGGATGGTGCCCTCGAACTCGAGGTATTCGATCGGGTGGTCCTCGGTCTGGACGGCCAGGTTGTTGCGGGCGGCGGTCGGCGGGATGCCGCGGGGGACCGCCCAACTGGCGAGCACGCCGTCGCGCTCGAGGCGCAGATCCCAGTGCAGGCGGCTCGCGTGGTGCTCCTGGATGACGAAGCGCGGGCGCTCGCCGGAGGCGTCGGACGCCCCGAGTGCATTGGACGGCACCGGTTCGGGGGTCTTGCCCGCCTCGCGTTTTGCGATGTAGACGGCGAGGGGTCCGTCGTCCGCGGAGCGCCCCCCGGCGTGGAAGCCGAGTGCGGCGAGTGGGTCGCCATCCGATTCCACCCTCTCGAGAACCTCGGCGAACTCGAGGTGCGCCAGGTTCGGGTCATCGAGTTCGGCCCACGTGCGGGGCGCGGCGACCGTCGGGTGAGGACGTCCGCGCAGCGAGTAGGGCGCGATCGTCGTCTTGGCGGCGTTGTTCTGGCTCCAGTCGATGAAGACGCGGCCGGGGCGCGCGGCCCTGCTCATCGCGCTGACGACGAGGTCGGGATGATCGGCCTCGACCGCACGCGCGAGTTCTTTCGCGAATGCCGAGATCTGGTCGCTCGTCTGGGCGCCGTCGAGGGGCGCGTACAGGTGGATGCCCTTGCTGCCGCTCGTGACGGGGTAGGCGTCCCAGCCCATCCCGCCGAGGATGTCGCGGCACCAGCGCGCGACCTCCGCACACGCGGCGAGCCCGACGCCCGGACCGGGATCGAGGTCGAGCACCAGCCGATCGGGGTTGCCGCGGGCACCGTCCGCCGTGAAGCGCCATTGGGGAACGTGCAGCTCGAGGCTCGCGACCTGCGCGAGGTACACGAGCGTCGCGACATCGCCGACGAGCGGGTAGTCCTTCGGCCCGCCCGAGTGCTCGATGCGGGTGCGCCGCACCCAGTCGGGGGCTCCGGCCTCCAGGTCTTTCGCGAAGAACGAGGACTCGGGATGCTCCGCCGTGCCCACGCCATCCGGCCACCGCTTGCGGGTCACGGGTCGCCCGGTGACGTGCGGAATGAGGAAGGGCGCAATCCGCGTGTAATACGCGATGACCTCGCCCTTGGTCGTGCCCGTGGCGGGGTAGAGCACCTTGTCGAGGTTCGACACGCGCAGGCGACGCCCCGCAACGCGCACCACCTGCTCCCCGGCCATGCGCTCAGGGTACCCGTGCACTCCCGAGTTTCTCCGCTGTCGCACATCGATGCCGGGCCCGAGTCAAGGGGTCGATTTGCGACAGCGGAACGGGTTGACTGGTGCCATGAGAGCGATCTGGAAGGGTGCCGTCGCGTTCGGCCTCGTCAACGTGCCCGTCAAGGTCTACGCCGCGACCGAGGACCACGACGTGTCGCTGCACCAGGTGCACGCGAAGGATGGCGGACGCATCCGGTACCAGCGCATCTGCGAGATCGACGGCGAGGTCGTGCCGTACGCCGACATCGACCGCGCCTACGACGACGGCGAGCACACCGTGGTGCTGACGAAGGACGACATCGCTTCGCTGCCCTCCGAGCGCAGTCGCGAGATCGAAGTCGTCGAGTTCGTGCCCTCGGATCAGGTCGATCCGATCATGCTCGACCGCTCGTACTTCCTCGAGCCCGATTCGTCGTCGCCCAAGGCCTACGTGCTGCTGCGGCGGACGCTGGAAGAGACCGACCGCACGGCGATCGTGCGGTTCACGTTGCGGCAGAAGACCCGGCTCGCGGCACTCCGAGTCCGGGGCGAAGTGCTCGTGCTGCAGACGTTGCTGTGGGCCGACGAGGTTCGCGAGGCGTCGTTCCCTGCGCTCGATGAGCCCGTGAAGATCTCTGCCAAGGAGCTCGAGCTGTCGGCCAGCCTCGTCGACAGTTTCGCCGACGACTTCCGGCCGGACGAGTTCGTCGACGACTACCAGCGCGAGTTGAAGACCCTGATCGAGGCGAAAATCGAGCAGGGCGACACGCTCGACACCGCGGCGACCTTCGGGGAGCAGGAGTCCGAGGAGAAGGGTGGCGAGGTCATCGACCTGATGGATGCGCTGCGTGCCAGCGTCGAGAGGTCACGTGCCGCGCGCGGGGACGGTGGGGCGAAGAAGGATGCTCCGGCCAAGAAGTCTCCGTCGAAACCCGCCGAGAAGCCGGCGGCGAAGAAGAAGTCCGCGAGAGCGTCCTGACCCGGTCTCGCCGGGTGCGCCAGGCGCGGACGCGCGTCAGGCGCCGGGGCGCGGGTGGCCGTCGGTGTCGTGGTGGCCGATCTCGGGGGCCTTGTCGAACACCTCGGGCTCGAGTACGAGTTCCTGTGCTTCGACGGCATCCGTGACGACATCCTCGCCCGCCGCGGCGGCCTTCTTGGCCTTCCGGCGCTCACTGAAGTAGTGGTAGGCGGTGACGAGCGCGGTGCCGCCCACGGCGATGAGCAGAATGACGTCGATGTACTCGGTCACGAGGTCGCGCACGAACGGAATGAATCCGATGACGTAGCCGAACATCGTCAGCCCGAAACCCCAGAGGATGGCGCCGATCAGGTTGTAGAGCGTGTACTTGCCCTTGTGCATGTGGCCGACGCCCGCCGCGACCGGCGCGAAGGTGCGCACGATCGGCACGAAGCGCGCCAGGATGATCGTGATTCCGCCGAAGCGCTCGAAGAAGGCGTTGGTGCGCTCGACGTTCTTGACGCTGAACAGGCCGGATTCCTTGCGTTCGAACACGGCGGGACCCGCCTTGTGCCCGATGAAGTACCCGACTTCACCACCGACGAACGCGGACAGGCCGATCAGCAGGGCCACCCACCACACCGACAGGCCGAAGACACCGTTGGGTGCGACAGCCGTCGAGTGCGAGAGCAGCCCCGCGATGACGAGAAGGGTGTCGCCCGGCAGGAGGAACCCGATCAGCAGGCCCGTCTCGGCGAAGACGATGAAGCACACCACGACGAGTGACCAAGGGCCCGCCCAGTCGATGATCGCCGCGGGGTCGAGCCAGGGGATGAGGGCTGCAGGCTGCACGAGTTACTTTCCCGTCGTTCTGGGGCGGGTCGCCGACCTCACGAAGATGTGAAGAATCGGCCCAGTGCGGAAGGTGGGACTTGAACCCACACGCCCGAAAGCACAGGAACCTAAATCCTGCGTGTCTGCCAATTCCACCACTCCCGCGGGTCCGAACAGTCTACCGGCCCGGGCGGCAGGTTCCTGGGAAGGGGCGACCGGGATACGTAGAACCACATGCATAGCACAGCAATGTATAGTGCTTCGAGGGTAGGAGGCCTCATGAACATCGACAAAGATCTGGTCGCCGCGATGGCGGCCCCGCTGGTGCTCGCGATCCTGAGCGACGGAGACAGCTATGGCTACGCGATCCTGAAACGTGTCCGCGAGCTGTCGGGGGGTGAGCTGGAATGGACGGACGGCATGCTGTACCCGCTGCTGCACCGGCTCGACCGGCTCGGGCACGTCGAGGCCGAGTGGGGCGTGTCGCCCGAGGGACGCCGACGCCGCAACTACCGGATCACGGATGCCGGTCGTGCACAGCTCGTCGAGCAGCGCCGACAGTGGGCGACCGCCACCCGCACGCTGAGCGGCATCTGGGGTATCGCCGCTCCGGGCGGGCTCGCGGGCCGCACACCGGGCGACATCGCCATGGCGGGGGCCTGACGTGGGTGCGCTGGACGAGGGTGTGCAACAGTGGCGCGCGTCGCTCGCGCGTGGCCGGGTGATCGACGCCGCGGACCTCGATGAGCTCGAGGAGCACCTGCGCGATCAGGCGGAGGACCTCACCGCGTCGGGCCTGAGCGAGGACGAGGCATTCTTGATCGCGCTCAAACGCCTCGGTGCGGCGGATCGTCTGACCGCCGAGTTCGCCCGGGAGCATGGCGACCGGCTGTGGAAGCACCTGGTGCTCGCACCGGAGGCGGATGCGGGCGACGGGCGGTCGAAGCATCCGCTGTCCGTGATGATCGCGTTCGCGCTGCTCGCTGCCGTATCGATCCAGGTGGGCCGGGTCGCGGCAGAGAGCGGCGGCGGCATGGCGTCGTGGTTCCCGCGGAACGTCAGCCTGTTCGTGCTGCCGGTGCTGGCCGGGTACCTCGCCTGGACGCGGGGGATGACGCGCGGGCGGGCTCTCGTCATCGGCGCGATCGTGGCGGTCCTCGCGATCGGCGTGAACGTGTTCCCCTTCGACGATTCGTCGGCGACCGCGACCCTGATAGCGATACACCTGCCCGTCGTTCTGTGGTTCGTCGTCGGCGCCGCCTATGTCAGTGCGGAGTGGCGATCGAGTGCTCGGCGAATGGACTTCATCCGGTTCACGGGGGAGTGGGCGATCTACCTCGTCCTGATCGCGCTCGGGGGCGGCGTGCTGATCGGGCTGACGGTGCTGGTGATCTCGCCGATCGCGCCCGAATCGATCAGCGGGCTGGAGAAGTGGACGCTGCCCTCCGGCGGCGCGGCGGCGGTGATCGTCGCGGCCTGGCTCGTCGAGGCCAAGAAGAGCGTGATCGAGAACATCGCACCCGTGCTGACGGCGATCTTCACGCCCCTGTTCGCCGCGATGCTCGGGGTGGCCGTGGTGCTGTATGCCGTTGCCGGCATCGGTCGCGAGTTCGACCGCGAGCTGCTGACGGGGTTCGACGCGCTGCTGCTGGTCGTGCTCGGCCTGGTTCTGTATGGCCTGTCGGCTCGACCCGAAACGGCGCGCGCGGGTGCGATGGACGTCATCCGTCTGGTCACCGTCGTCGCGGCACTGGTATTGGATGCTCTGGTGTTCGGCTCGCTCGTCGCCCGGATCGGCGACCTCGGGCTGACACCCAACCGCGTCGCCGCGATCGGTCTGAACGCGCTGCTGATCGTCAACCTGGCGGTAACGGCCTGGCTGTCGATTCGGCTGCTGATCGGGCGCGCACCCGTGTCGCGCCTGGTGCGCTGGCAGACGTCGTACCTGCCCGTGTTCGCCGTGTGGGCGGCGTTCGTCGTGCTCGCCCTGCCACCGCTCCTCGGCTTCGCGTGATCGGAGTGCGTCGAGGGGGACGGGACCTTCGGCCGTACTCGCGTTCGGGAACACCGCATAGCGTCGGGCCATGGACACATCTCGGTTGTGGCGCATCCTGCTGTTGGTCGTCTCGGGATTCAACGCGCTTTCGGCGGTGGTCGGTGGGATCGGTTTGATGACGCCGTGGTCGCTCGGCATGCCGACCTGGTGGATCGAAGACAGCGTGTTCACCTATGTGAGCGTCGGCCTGATCCTGTTGGTCGTGGTGGGCGGGACGCAGGGCTTGGCGTTCGTTCTGCTGTTGTTGCGTCGTCCCTACGCTATGTTCGCGAACGCGGTCGCGGGGTTCGGCATGGTGATCTGGATCTATGTCGAGGTCGCGTTGGTGCCGGTGTTTTCGCTGCTGCAGACGCTCTACATCGGCACGGGGATAGCTCAGCTCGCCCTCACGCTCGCGTGCCTGGGCGTTCTGCGGCGCGACGCCGGCGTCACGGCTTGGACGCGTCCCGGCATCCGTCGCCGCTCATGAGGTGGCGCGGGGGTTCACGGCTCGTCCCCGAGTGACCGATTCCTATCGCGCCGATACAGCGGCCTCAGCCAGCAGCGCGAAAGACGTCGCGCCCGCATCCGGTGTTCCGACCGATCGCGCTCCGTGAATGCGCGCCCGACCTTTTCGCGGTGACAGAGCAGCGCTGTCTCGGGCTGCCCGGGTCGCTGCCGCAGCCGCCGCCCCCCACGCGCTGTGGACGTTCTCACCCTCGTCGATCCGCTCCCGCAGCGTTGCGACGAACGGCACGATTGCATCCACCATGGTCTTGTCGCCCGGCTCTGCCCCTCCGCGTGCGACGATGGCGACGGCGAACGCACTGACGGCGGCCCCGACGGTCGTCGAGCTGGGCGCTTCCGTGTCGCCGACCACGGCGCCGGCGGCGACCAGCCCCGCCCCCCACAGCGCGCCGGATGTCCCGCCGGCGACCGCCGACCAACGCTCGCCCGCGAGCCGCAGCGCCGTTCCGGCACCCGCCCCGGCATCGACGGCGCGCCGCGCCGCCGCCAGCGCACCCTTGACACCGGCGACCATCCCGATTCCGTGGTCGCCGTCGCCCGCGATCGCGTCGAGGCGACCGAGTTCGTCCGCGGCGAGTTCGATGGCGGCGGAGGCTGTGCTCAGTCGATGCACGATGTCGCGCGCCGATCGGTTCGACTCCGTCGTGCCGGCGGCGACGCCGGAGTCGAGACGCTGGTCGATCGGGTAGTCGGGCTCCCGACCCGCTTCGGGGTCGAGCAGCGGCCGAGCGAGTGCGACCGAGTCAACGGGGTCGAGCCACAGATCCTCGAGCTCGGTATCCAGATAGGTGATGCTCACCGAGAGTCCCGCCATGTCGAGGCTCGTCATGTACTCGCCGACGAGCGGAGCCACGAGCTTCATCCCGGCTTCCTCGAGACGCTGACGCACGCGGGCGAACACCAGATTCAGTTCGTCGTACTTCGTCGTGCCGAGTCCGTTGACGACCACCGCAAGCCGCTGACCGACCTTTGCGGGGCGTTCCGCGAGCAAACCGTCGATCAGGACATCCGCGACTTCCGCCGCCGTTCCGATGTCCTGCTCGGCGATCCCCGGTTCTCCGTGAATGCCCATCCCGACTGCCATGCGGCCGACCGGGACGGTGAACAGAGGAGCCGGGGCGCCCGGGAGGGTGCATCCCGAGAAGGCGACTCCGAATGTCCTCGTCGCCTTCACGGCTGACTTCGCGACACGCTCCGCCTCGTCGAGTCCGCCTCCGCGCTCTGCGGCGGCGCCGACGATCTTGAGGACGATCAGACTGCCGGCGATGCCCCGGCGCCCCTCCGGTGCATCCGGCGTCCCGGACGCGATGTCGTCCGCGACGACGACGGTGCGCGCGTCGACACCACTCATCAGGAGTTTGTCTTGTGCGCCGCCGAAATGGAGGATGTCGCCCGCGTAGTTGATCGGGACGAAGAGGATCCCGCCCCCTTCGTCGGCAAGCCGGACGACGTCCAGGATCTGCTTCTCGGAGGGGGAGGAGAAGATGTTGCCGCAGACGGCTGCATCGACGAAACCGCGCCCCACCCAGCCGGCGAATGCGGGATAGTGCCCCGATCCGCCGCCCGCGACGATGGCCACCTTTCCGGGCCTTCGCACGCGCCTGACCACCCCGCCCGGCGCGGGCGCCACACGATCGGCATGAGCGGAGCAGAACCCGCGGAGGGATTCGGCGACGAACGTCGCCGGGTCGTTGATGAGCGGACTCAACTGGCGGTCCTCCTCTTTCTCGTGTTGGCGTGCCGCGCGTGAGCGGTCACTCGAATGGGATATCGGTGATCGCGTCGCGCCGGTGGAAGCGCCAGCACCCGTCCTCACGGATGTAGTGGTCGTCGTAGTGGCCGATCTTGGTGAGCCGAGGGTCACCGTCGGCGCTGACGGTGAAATACAGCCACGTCGAGGTACCGGTCCCGCGGTCACCGTCGACCTCGATGAGCGCGTTCGCCGTGGCGTGGAAGTCGGAGCCGACCTCGTTCGTCAGCAGATTACCGCTCATGCCGTCCACCAGAGCGCGAATCGCTGCCCGCCCCGTGGCCTGCAGCTCGGGCGTGCACCAGAGGGTGCCGGCCTCGGCGAACAACTCCGCGTAGGCCACGACGTCCTTGCCGTCCAGCGCCTGCTTGTACGCGGCGGTCAGTCGTCGGATCTGCTCGATGTCCTCGAGTCGTCGAGCACGCGTCTCGGCGTCCATCGACGATCGCTCTGCGTTCCCGCGGTTCACCGCGGCACATCCACGTGCGCCGTACGCTTGGCGAACTTCCAGGCGCCGTCTTCGCGGACGTATTCATCCTCGTAGTGACCCAGCAGGATGATCTCGGGAGTGTCGTCCGAGCTGCGCCCCAGCAAGGTCCAGAGGCATTCGCCCGTCGCGGTGTCGCCGTCGAGCACGATCACGGGCTCTGTGACGAAGTGGACGGTTGTGCGCCCGGGTGCGGGCGGATTGGGAGCGAGCCGCTCCTCGAGCATCGCCCGAATGCCGCCCGGTGTCCGGGCGGTGCCCGTCCGTCCGGACCAGATGCCGTCGGCGGCGAACAGAGCCGCATAGGCCGCCATGTCCCGTCGGTCGAGGTGTTCTCGGTACCGGAACACCAGCGCGCGGATCTCGACGAGATCCTCGAGACGCCCGATTCGCGCCTCGGTCTGCGACGTCGCGCTCACGAGTCCCACCGATCCGGTCGGTGATACGGCAGTCGACACGACGCGACCTTCGTCTGCACCCGGTACAGCTTCGTCGTCATGGTGACGAACAGGGTCCGGAGGTCGGCACCACCCCAGACCAGGTTTCCCGCGACCTCCGGGGTGGGGAGGATGCCCAGCAGTTCTTCCTCGGGTGAGAAGATCCAGATCCCGTCGCGAGCAGTGCACCAGACGTTTCCGAGCTCGTCGGTCTTCATCCCGTCGGGATTGCCCGTGCCGGGTATCCCGGTGCTCCCCATGTCCTCGCAGACGATGCGCCCGCGCACCAGCGCGCCGTCGGTGGCGACGTCGAACGCCTTCAGATTCGTGCGGTCGTTGATGTACATGGTCTTCTCGTCCGGTGAGAAGCACAGGCCGTTGGGCTGCTCGAACTCGCCCGGTTCGACGACCAGTTGAACGGGCCCGCCACCGGGGGGCACGCGGAAGACCCCCTGGAAGTCGAGCTCGCATTCGCGCCCGACACCGACGGCCACCGGCCAGCGGCCGTAGTTGGGATCGGTGAAGTAGATGCTTCCGTCCGAGTGCGTGACGACGTCGTTCGGACTGTTCAGGTACTTGCCTCGATAGTGGAACGCCGGGATCTCCCGCCGACCGTCGGGAAAGATGCGCACGAGGGAGCTCGTGACCTGCTCGCAGACGAGGAGTCCGCCGCCGGGCTCGAACACGGCGCCGTTGCCCTTGAAATCCGGCGACTCCAGGAGCTCCGCGCCGCGCGCCTGCGTCCAACGCCACCGCGCGTCGCCTGGAATGTCGTGAAAGATCAGCTCGTCGGTGACGTCGTTCCACGCGGGTCCCTCGGAGAAGACGAATCCGTCGGCGAGCTGTTCGAACTCGGCGTCGGAGTCGATCAGGTGGTGCAAGCTCTCGCTGATGTGCATTGCGGTCATGGGTATGTCTTCCTTCGGTGATGTCTGAGCGAGCGCGGCCGGTGCCGAGCAGATGGGTGCCGCCGGAGCGATCTCGGCGATCGCGTCCGGCGACACCCGCCGGCACCGTCGAGCTACTCGACGAGGTCCTTGCCGGGGCCACCCGTCGTGGTGAAGAACTGGTCGAGGTACGACTGCGGGGCGAAGTCGTTCGGCGAGCCGAGCGGGTCCCCGAGGTCGTTCAGCGTTGCGCCCTCGGGCACGAGCGACTTGACGTTGTCCTTTGTGACCACGGGCACCTGGATCGGGATGTCCGTCACCTTGGGGCCGTTTCCGGCCAGTGTGTTCAGGAGGATCCGCATCGCGGCCCATGCCTGCTGGTTGCCGTTGTACGCGCTTCCGCCCGTGACGTAGCCCTCGTCGAGGTGGTCGGCGAAGTACGAGAGGTCGCCTGCCTGGCCGCCGACCATGTTCACGATGGGCACGTCGCGTCCGACCTGCTCGAATGCCTGGATGACGCCCTGGGCCATGATGCCGTTCTGCAGGACCCCGTCGATCTGGCCCGGGTGTGAGACGAGGAACTGCTGCATCGCCGTCTTCGTCGTCGCGTTGTTCCAGTTGCCGTTGATCTCACCGATGATGTTGAGGTCGGGGCACGCATCGATCATCGTCTTGATCTGGTCGTAACCGTAGGTCTCGGCGGCGGCGCCCTGCATGCCGCGAACCACCACGATGTCACCCTTGCCGCCGAGGGCCTTGATCGTTTCGGCGGTGCCGCCCGCGATGTTGAGCGGGTTGGCCGAGATGGCGTACTCGGACGGACTGGTGTTGCCCATGATGACCGTGGGGATGCCCGCCTCGCCGGCCTCCGTGAGCGCGGGTGCAAGCGGGTCCGCGGCAATCGGAAGCATGATGACGCCGTCGACGCCGTCGCGCACCAGCGATTGGAACCCGGCGATCTGGTCGGCGGGAGTCTGCGTCGCGGCGTCCGGCAGGATGCTCATCTCCAGCTCGCCTTCCACGAGACCGAGCTCTTTGGCCTTCTGGAACGCATCCTCCATGCCCTGGAACAGGTTGGTGACCCACGCGGAGTTGGGCGCGAACGAGCTGAACCCGATGCGCCACGGTCCGGGCTTGGCCTCCATGTCCGCGTAGGGGCTCACACGCACGGGACCCGGGTAGCCGCTGAACAGCTCCTTCGTGGCGTCGGTGAGCTCCGCGTCGGCGCCGTCGACGAAGTTGGGCGGGATGTTGGGCACTTCGCCGCACTCGCTGGCCATTCCGGAACTCGTGGGAGCACTGCTGCTCCCGACCGTCGCGCCGCCCGAGCCGCACCCGGCGAGGAGCACGGCGACGCCGGCGATGGCCACGAGAGCGGCCGGACGTAGTGCCCGCGTCTGTCGACGCGAGATGGACTTCTGATAGGACACCGTTGTCTCTCTTTCTCTTGTTTGTTGTGCAACGAAAGCTGCGTGCAGCTTTCGAGGGGATCGGGATGGGTCGAGTTCAGACGAGATCTCGGATTCGTCGCTCGCGTCCGTACAGGGTCACGGCGAGGAGGATGATGATGCCGTAGAGCAGCTGCTGGTCGGCCGTGTCGGCTCCGTGCCCGATGAGCACGATCATGAGGACCGACAGGAACAACGTGCCGATGACCGTACGGGTGTAGTCGCCAGGACCGCCGAACACCGTGCCCCCGACGACCACGGTCGCGACGGACTGGAACAGGTAAGGGTTGCCGAGCGTCGAGTCGACGCTGCCGGAGAACCCCGCGAGCAGGACGCCCACGAGGACGGACGCCACGGCGCTGAACGCGAACACGAGGGTCCACACCGTCCGCGTCTTCACGAGCGAGTTCTCTGCCGCCAGGGGATTGGCGCCGGTGGCGAGGATGTGCCGACCGGGTACCGTGCGGTGCAGGAACAGTGCGACGGCGATGATCACGACGACCCAGATCACGACCACCGGCGGGAAGGGGATGCCGAACGTGGACTGGATCGGCGAAGACAGCATCGAGAGCCACTGAGGTGCGCTGCCCGCGAGGGCTCCGCCGGTCTGAATCTGCATGGCACCGAGAGCGATCGCGCCCGTACCGAGTGTGACGACCAGGGGCGGAATGCTGAGTCGATGACAGATCTGACCGGCTGCGCCGCCGAGCAGGGTCGCGGCGATCACCGTGATGCCCAGTGCCACCCCCACGTCGACGTTGTAGATCGAACTGAGACTCGTGACCGAGAGTGCGCCGGCGACGATGAAACCCGATACCGACAGATCGAATCCGCCCATGATGATCAGCAGCGTCTGTCCGACGGATGCCAATCCCGCGAGCGCCGCCAGCACGAGGATGGACTGCAGGGCGGGGAAGCTGAAGAATCCGTCGAGTGTGACGGCACCGACGACATAGACGATGATGAGCGCAAGCACCTGCAGCACAGGGAATCGGCGTTGGATCGCTGCGGCCCGTCTGAGCGTGCCCGAGAATCCGGGCGAGGCGGTTCGCGACGCTGGTGCGATGGAGGAGCTCATGCGGATTCCTTCTTCTTGCGAGTCAGTTGCGCGCCGAGCACGACGGCAAGGATGAGCACGACGCCGTAGAGCAGCTGCAGCCAGGTGGGGTTGACGTCCAGCCCGCGCAGCAGACTCTGCAGCAAGTAGATGACGGCCGCGCCGAGCAGCGAGCCGAGCACACCGCCACGCCCGCCGACGAGCGAGGTCCCGCCGAGCGCGACGGCGGCGACGGCGACCAGGGTGTACGACGAGGACTGCCCCGCGTCCGCAGAGCTGACGAGCGCGACCAGGGCGAACGATCCGATCGCCGCGAAGAGGCCCCCGAAGACGTAAGCCATCAGCCGGACGAACGCGACGTTCACTCCGCTCGCGAACGCGGCGGCGTCGTCGCTGCCGACCGCGTAGAGCATCCTCTTGTAGGGGATGAACCCGATAGCGCCCCAGATGAGCAGCGGGATGGAGATCATGATGAGCCCGCCGGGAATCGGGCCGACCATTCCGGAGAGACTCGAGACCCAGCTCCCCGTCATGCTGACGGGGTTCGGGATGAACTTGAGATTCACGCCGATGAGGACGAAATACATCGCCAGCGTGACCACCATCGGCGGAACGCGCAGGAGCACGATGAGCAGTCCATTTATCCCGCCCATGACTGCTCCGACGAGCAGCACGAGGGGGACGGCTTCGATGCCGCCGAGGCCGTTCGGCACGAGGACGATGATGAACACGGCCGAGCAGAAGGTCATCAGCGGCGATATCGACAGATCGAATCCGCCGCGACCGCTGATGATCGAGGGGGTGCTCGCCATAGCGGCGATTGCGAGCGGGGCGAATGTCGCGAGCTGCTGGACCCAGCCGAAGTTCGGCTGGATGATCAGGTTCGCCACCAGCAGGATCACCGCGAGCAGCAGCGCGATGACGTAACTGTTGCGGCGCAGGAAGTCACGGACGCTGAATCCTCGGCGACCCGCCCGGGACGTGGTCAGGATGGTGTCGGTCATGATCGGGCGCCCCCCTGCATTTCTTCCGGATCCGCGAAGTACGCCGAGACCAGGGCGCTCCGGGACAGCTCCGCCGCGGGCATCTCCCGATAGAGTTCGCCCTCGCGGAACACCAGCACGCGGTCCATCAGGTCGACATGTTCGTCGACGTCCGTCGAGAGCATCACGACCGCCAAGCCTGCGGTCACCAGGGTTGTCAGCAGCTCGTAGAGGTCTCGTTTCGCGTTGACGTCGATGCCGCGTGTCGGGTCGTTGAGGAGGAGCACCTTCGGCTCTGCCGCGAGCCACCGTGCGATGACGACCTTCTGGGCGTTTCCACCGCTGAGCGTCGTGATGCGGTCTTCGGGATCGCCCAGCACGATCCCCATGCGCCGGACGTAGTGATCCAGTCGTCGAGATGTGGAGGCCGGTCGCAGCCAGCCCCCGACCGTGTCCTTGTCGAGGGTCGGCATGCCGAAGTTCTCGCGGATCGACATCCAGCCGAACATCGATTCGCGGCCGCGTTCGCGAGGAACGTAGGCGACGCCGTTATTCGAGGCATCCGAGATCGAGCGGATCGGGGATGTCTTCTCGCCGATGATGCGTTCGACATCGCCGCGCGCGGGACCCGTTCCGCGCAACGCCTCCAGAAACGCCTCCTGCCCGTGGCCCTCGAGCCCCGCGAGGCCGACGAGTTCGCCGGCCCGGATCTCGACGTCGAACGGCTCCCCTCCGGCGCGGAGCCGTAGCTGCTTCGCCCGCAGGAGCACGGGTCCGAGGTGGCGAGCCCGATCGCGGGCGCGCTCCCGTTGCTCGCGTTCACCCGTGCCCGACATGAGGGCTACGACCTGGCTCGGGCGCCAGTCTCCGCGCTCGAAGGTGCCGACGGTGGCGCCCGATCGCATGACCGTGATGCGATCGCCGATAGCCTCGATCTCGTCCATGCGGTGCGTGATCAGCACCACCCCCGTGCCCCGGGCGGCGAGTTCGCGCACGATCTCGAAGAGGCGGTCGCGGGTACCGACGTCCAGTGCCGAGGTCGCCTCGTCGAGGATGAGCACCCGCGGATTGCGCACGAGCGCCCGGGCGATGCAGCACGCCTGTCGATCGCTCAGCGAGAGGTCCTCGGCGGGCATCGACAGATCGATCGAGGTGCCGAGCAGCCGCTCGACCCACATCGAGGCGGTCGCCTTCTTCTCGGCGGACGAGATCCCCGCGCGGATGGGTGTCTCCGCCCCGAGCCAGATGTTGTCGAGCACCGAGCGCGCGGGGGCGACCAGGATCTCCTGGAAGACGGTGACGATGCCGCGTTCCTGCGAGGCCCGCGGGCTCCGGAAACCTCGGACGGCGGTCCCGTCCGAGTCGATATCACCGGAGTCGGGCTGGTGCACGCCGCTGAGGATCTTCACCAGTGTGCTCTTTCCCGAGCCGTTCTCGCCCGCTATCGCATGCACCTCGCCCGCGGCGAGTCGGAACGTGCAGTCGGTGAGCGCCTTGGTCTGCCCGAACGCCTTGCGGAGCGACTGCGTGCTGAGCAGCAGCCTCCGGTCGACGCCGGTCGCCACCGACGTCATGCCGTGATCCGGCCGGTGGTGGCGAAGCGCGTCGGCATGGAACCGGGGCCGGTGGCACGAGCTGGGTTCATCGTCATTCCAAACCTTCCGTGACGCACGCAAGCAGCGCGCCATCGCGTCGTCCGGAGTCAGCTTCGACTCCGGTGAAAGAGGTTGTCGCGCCGCTCTCCGGAATCATCTGCGACTCCGGAGGGCGATGCCCTCGCCCCATCGGGATGGGGTGTGCGTTCAGACTGCATCAGGCCGGTGGGCCCCATCAACACGGCGTTACTGAACAGGGACCTTTGCTTTCCTTATCGGCGCCGCGGGAGCCCGATCACGCGCTGGTGATCGGGGGTCGTCGCCGGGCGGACTCGCCGTGTGCTTGGAGCAGGGTCTCGGAGCGTTCCTGCACAGCGAACTCGATGAAACGCTGGGCGCGCGGCGAGAGCGGTGCGCCCCGTAGATACGCGAGCACGACAGATGTCGTCGGCATGGGCTCCTGGATCGACTTGGGAACCACTCTCGTGCCCTCATAGGTCACATCCGTGACGGGGCGCTGCATGAGGAAGCCGTAGCCGAGTCCGCGCCCGACCAGGCAGCGCACGAACTCGAAATTGCGCGTGCGCATCGTGACGCGAGGCTCGATGCCGATGCGCGAAAGCGCGGATTCCCAGTTCTGACTGCTCGGCGCGCTATCGAAGAGGATCATGGGCTCGTCCGCCAGGTCGACGAGGCTCACCTGATCGTCCTGCGCGAATCGGTGATCGGGCGGCAGCAGCACGTACGGTCGGACGATATCGATGACGATGCTGGTCAGATCGGTGGCGAGATGGTCGTCGTAGAGGATCGCGAGCTCGGTCGCGCCCTCTCGCAGGCCTCGCTCGAGCTCGGGCTGCGTGCCGTCCTGCACGTCCAGGGCGATGCCGGGTGCCTCGTCGTGGAAGCCG
The DNA here is from genome assembly GCF_002812725.1 of Microbacterium sp. BR1. Classification (GTDB taxonomy): domain Bacteria; phylum Actinomycetota; class Actinomycetes; order Actinomycetales; family Microbacteriaceae; genus Microbacterium. The sequence goes on from NZ_NMUN01000004.1 coordinate 107,247, forward strand.
GCGATCAACGGAGTCAACAGCATGGCTTCGAGAGTGAAATAGCATCCGATGGGGAGCCTCCCGCTCAAGCTGCCCTTCTCGGTATCCATGCGTGTCTGGAGCATCTCTGCCGCAGAGAGCAGTTCGCGCGCGAACCTCAGGAAGTCGGTGCCGGCCGGCGTGAGGGACATTCCCTTCGTGCGCTGTCGGACGAAGAGCTTGACGCCGATTCCGCGCTCGAGCTCCGAAACAGAGAGGGAGATCCCGGGCTGCGAGGTGTGGGTCAGCTCCACCGCACGGCTGATGGATCCGGCATCCGCCACCGCGACGAAATGCTGCAGTTGTCGAATCGTGTAGCGAATCTCTTGCACCCCGGCAGTCTGTCATCCCCGCGGTTCGCGTCGACCTGTCGAAGAGTGGTATGCACCGCACACACAGTTTTCTTCGTGCACAGTATGGTGGCGCGATGGATCACGACGAAGAGATCTCGCGCTCAGCGATCGTTCCCGACTGGGTGCTGGAGGCCTCGCGCAACCGCCGCTATGGCGCGGCGAACGCGCGCGGCACGCTCAACCTGCTGGATGATGCCGCCGCGGCCCGGGCCGCGGCATGCATCGTGTCGGGGCGAACGATCAGCCTGGCGCGCCCGGTGCGTGCCGACGATTTCAACACCACACCCGAAAACCCCACGTTCGACCACAGGTCCGAGTACGTCGAAAGCCCGGACGGTCTGGGGTGGGGGCTGTCGCACCTCCGGCTCGATCCGCACGGGCTGCAGAACACCCATCTCGACGCGCTGAACCATGTCGCGGTCGGCGGGACGTTCTACGGCGGGCGCTATGTGAACTCGCGCGACCAGGGCGGCGTGGACACCCTGGGGGATTCGGGCATCCTCGCGCGGGCCCTGTACGTGGACATCCCGACTCTGCGGGGCACGGCCTGGGCCGACCGCCCCGTCACCGGGTCGGACATCGAAGAGGCGCTCGAGGGGGCCGGGGTGCGCGTAGAACCCGGTGATGCGCTCTGCGTCGACATGGGACGCGACCGCTTCGAGGCGCACGTCGGTCATCTGTTGGGAGGGCCCGGGACGGACGAGGACGCGGGCGGGGGACTGGCGGAATCTGCGGCACGATGGATCGCTGACCACCCCGTGTCGATTCTCGCCTGGGACATGTTGGACTCGCGTGACGCGAAGGAGGCGCACGCTTCCGCCCATATCCTCGGGTGGGCGATAGGCCTTCCGCTCGTGGACAACTGCGATTTCGCACGGCTGCGATCAGAGATCGGACCCGGCACGCGGGTCGCGGGAGCGCTGGTGTTGGCCCCCCTCGCGGTGCCGGGTGCGAACGGAGTCAACCTCAATCCGCTCATCCTGCGTTAGGCGCCCTCTGCCCGCGATGTGCGGAATCGCCGGGGCAGCCATTTGCGGAGCAAAAGCAGGACAACAGGTTTCGCTCTTTGCTCCCGGGGCGCACAGCCAGCACCCTGTGACTTGGCGGTGCGGATGCCGATGGACGGTGCGCTCACGCCTGGTGGGTCGCATCCGCACCCCAGATCTCGTCGAAGGAGACAGATGATGTCGAGCACATGGAACCCCCTGCGAGCGGTGTTCGCGCTTCCCCCGGAGGAGGTCGATCCCGCCGACTTCGAGGCGTGGCATGAGGGGGAGATGGATGCCCTGCTCCGCGTCGAGGGCGTCGCGTCGGGTCGTCTCTACGCCCTGCAGCCGAGCGTCGGAGCGGGCAAGACATCCCCGACGGTGTACACGTACTGCGGACTCTACGAAGTCGACGGCGACCACGCGGAGACCCTGGAGCTGATGGATGCGGTCGTCGCACGGGGCGAACGCCCGGACTTCATCGCGCGCACCCGGTTCGCCGTATACGACCTCGCGGCGATCGACGAGGTTCGTTCGGCACACACTCTCGATGCCGACAGTCTGTACCTGGTGTTCAGCGCCCCGCCGGAGGGAATCTCAACGGCCGAGTTCGAGGCCTGGTACCACGAGCACGTGCGCGAGAACGTCGAGATCGGGGAGTTGGCGGCCGCGCATCGTTGGAAAGCGCTGGCATCGCTGGTCGACCCGCTGCTGCCCCCGCACGCGACGCATGTCGCGACCTACGAACTCACCGCGGGCAAGGACACGATGAACAGGCTTCTCGATACGGCCATCGCCGAGGGACGGATCGTGCTGCCCGACTGGTTCCCGGGAATCACGTTCGGTTCGGCGCAGATCACGGCCCTGACCGATCGGCTGTCGGCGGGCTGAGCAGAATGCGGTTCAGGCCCGAAGGACGGCACGCGAGCGGAGCGAGCCGGCCGCGAGCCGATCGAGCACGCTCTCGGCGTCGGCCAGCGGGAATGCATCGATGACCGTACGGACTTCACCGGCCGCCGCGAGGGCGAGCACCTCGTTCATCTGCGCACGGGATCCGAGCATCGACTCGATGATCGTCTTGCCCTCGGCGAAGGTGATCGTGCCGAACGAGGCGATGACCCCGAGCACGACGGTCCCGCCGCGTTTGACGGAGGCCAGCGCCTGCTGCGCGACGGTGTCGGATGGCGCGAAGATGACCGCCGCGTCCATCGTCCCGGCCAGCTGACTCGCCGGATCCACCTGTGACGCATCGACGACGTGCTCTGCGCCGAGCTCACGCGCGACCTCGAGGTGGTCGAGGCCGCGCGCGACCGCGGTGACCTCGGCGCCGGCGAGTCGCGCGAACTGCACCGCCATATGGCCGACGCCGCCCAGACCGAACACGGCGAGCTTGCTTCCGGGTTTCAGGTCCAGCCGCGAGATCGCGCCGTAGGCCGTGATCCCCGGGCAGAAGAGCGGTGCGGCCGCCACGAGGTCCAACTCCGGCGGGACGCGGTACGTGTGCGCTGCCGTCGAGATCATGTATTCGGCGTAGCCGCCGTCGACCATCTCGCCGGTGATGCGCCGACGCAGGCAGTACTGCTCTCGGCCCGACGTGCAGTACTCGCACTCCTCGCAGGTCCACCAGAGCGGCTGCACTCCGACCCGGTCTCCGGGCGCGAACCCCTCGACATCGGGCCCGACTTCGGCGACCGTGCCGGTCACTTCATGCCCCGGCACGATCGGCGAGATCGCGGGCAGCCCGGCGCCGGCCCAGTCGCCGACGATCATGTGCAGATTGGAACGGCATACGCCGCAGGCGGCCACCCGGATCAGCAGCTCGCCGGGGCCGGGAGCCGGCGTGGCGACATCGCGCCATGCCAGGGGACGCGTGGAGAGGGGAGCGGGATGGTCGAGTTGCATGGCTTTGTGCATCGCGGGTGACGTCCTTCCGTTGTCTCACTGTGGATGTCACTGTGGACGCTAGGTCGCAGGGGTGCCGAGAGCAAACGACCTTTGCCGACCTGCTATATAGGTCATCCCAATACCCCCAGGCGTCGCGCTCGACGTGCCGTCGGCCGCCTGTGGATAATTCCGGATGCCTCCGCGGGCATCTTGCGAGGATGCCCTGGTGCCGTCCGCCCTCGATTCCGCCCATCGCGGCCCCGCTCTTCCTGCCGCGATGGCATCCATCGATGCGTCTCCAGAGCAGGTCGTGGCGGCGCGGGTGCGGGATCGATTGCGGGCGGAGCGGATCGATCCGGCCCTCGATCCTGCGGCCGCACATCGGTTCGCGCTCGCCGAGGTACGCAGGCACAACGATGTCGCCCTGGCCCGGGGCCTACCGCTCGTCGAGGACGAGGCGGCGTGCGTGCGCGGCGCGCTGGCTCAGGTCACGGGGTTCGGGCCGCTGCAGCCATACCTCGACGATCCGGGGGTCGAAGAGGTCTGGATCAACGCGCCCGACCGGATCTTCGTGGCCCGGGCCGGTGTCTCGGAGCGGATTGCGGTCCGCCTGACCGACGAGCAGGTGCGCGACCTGGTCGAACGGATGCTGCACCCGACCGGTCGGCGCGTCGACCTGAGTCAGCCGTTCGTCGACGCATCGCTGCCGGATGGCTCGCGGGTCCACGTCGTGATCCCCGACATCACCCGCCGGCATTGGTCCGTGAACATCCGCAAGTTCACGCCGGCCTACCGCGACCTCGACGCGCTCGTCGGGCTCGGGTCGCTCCGTCACGCCGATGCCGATCTGCTGCGCGGGGCGGTCGGTGCCGGTCGAAGCATCCTGGTCTCGGGTCCTACCCACGCGGGCAAGACCACGCTGCTCGCGGCCCTGATCGCCGCGTGCCCCGCGGATCACCGTGTCGTCACGGTGGAGGAGACGTTCGAGCTCGGCGTCGATGCGCCCGACATCGTCGCGCTGCAGGGTCGGCAGCCGAGCCTCGAGGGCACGGGCGAGGTGTCGCTTCGGCGCCTCGTGAAAGAGGCGCTGCGCATGCGGCCCGACCGTCTGGTCGTCGGCGAGGTGCGTGACGCCGAGGCGCTCGACCTCGTGCTGGCCCTCAACACCGGTGTGCCCGGCATGGCATCGATTCACGCGAACACCGCGAAGGATGCGCTGGCCAAACTCGCCGCTCTGCCCCTCCTGGCAGGCCGGAACATCGATTCATCCTTCGTCCTGCCCGCGATCGCCGCGGGCGTCGACCTCGTCGTGCACTGCTCCCGCGATGCCGACGGACGCCGTCGGGTGAGTGAGATCGCCGCGACGACCGGGCGCATCGTCGGGGGAGCGATCGAGGTCGAGCGGGTCGGGGGCGATACGTGACCTTCCTCTGGGGTGGGGTGCTCGCCGCGGGCCTGCTGTTCGCCATCGCGCCGTGGTTGTGGCCCAAGCGCCCCGAGCCACCGGAGGGCGCGGGAGCGCGTGCCGGGTCGAGCGCCCTGTCTCGCTTGCTCGAGGAGACGGGCATGTCGCACGTGCGACCACGCGTCGTCGTCGCCGTGTCGCTGCTGTTGGCGGCCATCGGTGCGGCGCTCGCCTGGCTGCTGCTCGGGGTGCCGATCCTCGCCGTCTGTGCGGCGCTGTTCGGTGGGGTGGCGCCGGTGCTGTGGCTGCGGGGTCGGCGCACCCAACTCATCCGCTCGCGTCGGGGGCTGTGGTCGGACGTCTGCGACCACCTCATCTCGGCTGTCCGGGCGGGCATGTCGTTGCCCGATGCCGTCGCGAATCTCGCGGTCTCGGCGCCGCCGCTCTTGCGTCCCGCGTTCGCGACGTTTGCGCGCGACATGGCGGCGTCCGGGCACTTCGACTCGAGCGCGCTGCGCCTCAAGGCCCTGCTCGCCGACCCGATCGCCGACCGCATCGTCGAGACGCTCCGGATGGCGCGGCACGTCGGCGGGACCGAGCTGCCCGGGGTGCTGCGGGCACTGTCGACGGCGGTCCGCGCCGATGCGGCCTTGCGAGCCGAGGTCGAGGCGCGGCAGTCGTGGATTCGCGGCGCCGCCCTGCTCGGGGTCGTCGCGCCCTGGGTCATCCTCGCGCTGCTGTCGTTGCGGCCCGAGGGGGCGCGCGCGTACGCGAGTCCGGAGGGAATCGCGCTCGTGGTCGCCGGCGGGCTGGTCTCGCTGCTGGCCTACCGGTTGATGCTCGGCCTGGGACGACTTCCCGAGCCGCGGCGGTGGCTCGCATGAACGCGGGAGTGTTCGGCGCCGCTCCGCTCAGTTCCCTGGCGCTCGCGGTCGTGCTCGGCACGGCGTTCGGGCTGGGCGCCTGGTTTCTGATCGCACTGTTGCCACGGTGGCGGGCGCTTCCGCTCGAGCGCCGCATCGCGCCGTATGTGCGCGACGTGACGGATCCCCGGGGCATGACCCCGTGGCTGACGACGGATGCCTGGGCGTCACCGACCATCGGACGTGCTTTCGCGGCAGCGGGCATCCGGTTCGCGGCACTCTTCGGCGGTTCGGCGACCATCGCGCGGAGGCTGGCGCAGGCCGGTCGTGCGGGTGGCGTCGAGGGATTCCGGGCGCGGCAGTTGGCGTGGGGCATCGGTGGCCTGCTCGTCGGCTCGGTCGTGCTGATCGGGGTGTCGCTCGCCGGGGGGTTCACCCCGGTCGTCGTGGCCGTGCCCGCTATCGCGGCGCTGGCGGGGGTCGTGCTGTGCGATGTTCTGTTGCAGCGCGCCGCCGCGGCCCGGCGGGCGCGGCTCCAGGAGGAGCTCCCGCCGGTGCTCGAGTTCTTGGGGTTGTGTCTCGCCGCGGGCGAGAGCCTGCTCGATGCGCTTCGTCGTGTCGGATCGATCGGCAGCGGGGAGTTGTCGCGCGAACTGGCCGGGGTCGTTCTCGAGGCCGGCACCGGGTCGTCGCTCGGCGAGTCGCTCGGGGCGCTGTCGCGTCGGCTCGAGCTTCCCGCCTTCTCTCGGGCCGTCGATCAACTCGTCGCGGCGCTCGATCGTGGTGCCCCGCTCGTACACGTCCTGCAGGCTCAGGCGCACGATGCGCGCGAGGCTGCGCGACACGAGCTGATCGAGCGGGCCGGGCGCTCCGAGATCCTGATGCTCGTACCGCTCGTCTTCCTCATCCTTCCCCTGTCCGTGATCTACGCCGTCTATCCGGGCGTCTTCATGCTGCGCCTCGGGCTCGGCTGACCGCTCAACGAAAGGACCGACATGTATGCAACAGCCGCCTCGACGATCACCCGCGGAGTGCTCGCCGCCCGCCGCCGCCTTGCGGACACCGTGCACGACGAGCGTGGTGACGTACCCGGCTGGGTATTGATCACGCTGATGACAGCAGGATTGGTCGTGCTGATCTGGGCACTCGCAGGACCGGCCCTCGGCCAGCTGTTCCAGCAGGCGATCGCGCGCGTCTCGGGTCTTTGACCCGCTGATGGCTCTGCGGAATCGCCGGCTCGGCGGCCTCGTTCTCGACTCGCGTGGTTCCGCGCCCGTCGAGTTCGTGCTCGTGGGGGTGGTCCTGACGGTTCTGACCCTCGCGATCATCCAGTTCGGCGTGGCCGTCTACGTGCGAAACGTGGTGCACGACGCCGCGGTCGAGGGCGCACACCGGGCGGCGCTCGCCGACACGAGCCTCTCGGAGGGTGTCGCGCGCACGCGAGAGATCATCACGAGGACGGTCGGCGGGGCATTCGCCGAGGATGTCTCGGCGCGAGACAGCGACCGCCTCGGGTACCCGGCGGTCGAGGTGACGGTGCGGACGACGCTGCCGCTGGTCGGCCTGATCGGTGTGCCGTGGGCGCTGGAGGTGAGCGCGTATGCACCCGCGGAGACTCTGGACTAGGGGGACAGTCCGGCGTGCAGGACGGTCGCGGCGGGGTTCGCTCGGGAGTGATGAGCGGTGCGCGCTTCGAGACGACGAGCGTGGCTCGGCGCCCCTCGAGTTCATCGTCGTCGGGCTGCTTCTGCTCGTGCCGTTGGTGTACCTGATCGCGTCCCTCGGCGTGATCCAGTCGCACGCATTGGGCGTCGAATCGGGGGCTCGACACCTGGCGCGGGCCATCGCGATGGCACCGGATACAGCGAGCGCCGATGCCCGCGCGGCCGCGATCCTTCGGACGACCGCCGACGAGTACGGCATCGACGCGAGCGGAATGGACGTCGGTTTCGCGTGCTTCCCGGCGGGCGGTGAGTGTCCGCGCGCCGGGGCGACGATGGTCGTCTCGGTGGCCGCGCGGGTGCCGTTGCCCCTCGTGCCGCCGGTCCTGGGTCTCGACCGAATCGCGAGCGTGCCCGTGTCGGCGACGGCTGTACACAAGGTCTCACGGTTCTGGCGGGCCGAATGAACGTCGCGATACGACGTATGCGTGACACGCTCACGGGCATCGCACGACGTGTCGGGCGCCACGGCTCCGACTCACACGTCGACCCGGATGACGAGGGCTCCGTCATGCTCCTGACCCTGGGATACGCGGTGCTCGCGATTGCTCTGATCCTGGTCGGGGCGAACGCCGCGAGCCTGTACCTCGCGCAGAAGCGTGTCGATTCGGTGGCGGATGCCGCGGCCTTGGCCGGTGCCGACGGGTTTGCGCTGGTACTGCAGGACGGTCAGCCGCGCGCGATCCTGACCGACGAGGGCGTGCGATCGCAGGCGAGTGCCCTGGTCGGTATCGCGGGGTCGGGGGTCTCGCTGGTGTCGGCGACGACGCCGGACGGCGTCTCGGCGCGGGTGACGGTGGCGGCGACGTGGCATCCGATTCTGTTCTCGGTGTTCGTTCCCGCGGGAGTCGCGCTCGACGCGACCGCGACCAGCCGGACAGCGGTCGATTGACGGGTCGCCAAGAGCCTGTCTTTGCATCGGGGCGCGGCCGGTCCAAGCTGGGCAGGTGAAAGCACGCCTGCCCGAACCATCCGGGTCCTCCGGTCGTGACCTCGCCCTGGCGATCGACATCGGGGGCACCAAGGTCGAGGCCGCGCTCATCGACCGCGGCGGGCGGCGGGTGCCGGGGTCATCCTTCCGCGAGCCCACCGGCACCACGATCACGCGGTCGGGGCTCGAAAAGGCGGTGCTGAGCGCCGCGACGCGTGCCTTCGAGGCCCGGCCCGCGGACGGCGATGTGATCGGGATCGGCGTCGGCTCGGCGGGACCGATCGACCTGGTCACAGGCACGATCGCGCCTCTCAACATGCCGGGCGCGGACGGGGCCGAGGTCCGCTCCGTCATCGGCGCGAGATTCGCACCCCTGCCAGTGCGGATGGCGCTGGATGGCAGCTGTATCGCGCTCGCCGAGTATCGCTTCGGCGCGGCACGCGGGGCGCTGAGCGCGCTCGCGCTCATCGTGTCGACGGGTGTCGGTGGCGGGTTCATCGTCAACGGCCAGCCGACTCTCGGCCGCAGCGGCAACGCCGGGCATATCGGTCAGCTGCGGTTACGCGAGCGCCTCGACGCGGACCCGTTCGCAGGCACGGTCGAATCGCTCGGCTCGGGACCGCGCACCGTCGCCTGGGCGCGCGAACAGGGGTGGGATGGCGCCACGGGTGAGGAACTCGCGGTCTCTTACGCCAGCGGCGACCCGATCGCCCACGCCGCGGTGCAACGCTCGGCACGCGCCGTCGGGGAGGCGATCTCGGGCGCGTCGACACTGCTCGACCTCGATATCGCCGTGGTCGCCGGGGGATTCTCGAACGTCGCCCGTGACTACGTCGACCTGGTGCAGCGATTCGCCGACGAGTCCAGCGTCCTGCCGTACGCCCGGCGCGTCCGCGTCGTGCCGAGCGGGCTGAGTGGCGACGGCCCGATCGTCGGGGCCGCCACGCTGGCGCTGTTCGCCGACGACTGAGCTCGCTCATGTGCTGCCCCGTAGCACCCCCCCCAGAGCGCGGGGCCTGGGGGTGTGGGGCCTGGGGGTGCGGGGCCTGCGTCAGCGCACGCGGGGGACGAACCGCGGCACGTACCGTGCGAAGGCGGCCGCGCCCACGACACCGATCACGCCGATCAGGGCCACCGCGCCTCCGATCGACCAGACGGCGGTCACACCCGAGACGAGCAGCGGGGTCACCGCGCCGCCCGCGTCGGTCAGCGTGCGCCACGAACCGAGGAACGGTGCGGGGTTCGACTTGGGCGCGACGTCCGCTCCGAGTGTGAGCAGGATGCCGCTCGAGAGGCCGTTGCCGACGCTCAGCACCATGGCGAACGCGGCGAACCACATCGACGCGTCGTCGAGGTCGTGCGTCACGGACAGGGCGAGGAACCCGCCGCCCATCAGCACCATCGACGGCAGCACGGCCCAGAGGCGCCCGAACCGGTCCATGATCTGCCCGCTGACGTAGAACAGGGCGAAGTCGATGGCGCCCGAGATGCCGACGACGAGTGCGATGGTCGAGGCATCCAGCCCGATCGAGAGGCCCCACAGCGGCAGCACGAGCTGACGCGCCGACCGCACGGACGACAGGGATGCCGCGGCCAGACCGAGCCGCACCAGCACGCCCCGGTTGTGCCACATCGTGCGGAGCACGCCGATGCGCTCGGATGTCGGGATCGCACCCGTGACGGCCTCGCCCGTGTCTTCCGGTTCGATATCGGTCCGCTCGACGCCGCCGGGCTCCGTCGCGTGGGCACCCGAGTCATCCATCTCGTCCCCGCGCGCCTCTTCGGCCGCGAGTCGCGCCTCGGGATCCGGGCCCAGCAGCACGAGCAGGGCGGTGCCGATCAGGCAGATGCCGAAGAACCAGAGCGTCGCGTCCTCGGTGCCGAAGATCGCGAGCAGCGCGGCGGCGATGAACGGGCCGACGAACATGCCGAGGCGGAACGTGCCGCCGAGCAGTGACAGGGCGCGGGCCCGGTAGGCGAGAGGCACGCGCGTGGTCATGAACGAGTGCCGCGCCAGCCCGAAGACCGCGGCGCACAGCCCGATCAGCAGGACGGATGCCATGAGCACCCCGATGTTCGGGGCGACGAGCGCGCCCGCCACACCGAGCATGGCGATCCCGAGCGCGATCGCCATCGACAGGCGCTCGCCGATGCGGGCGACGGCCCATCCGGCGGGCAGGTTGCCGACCAGTTGACCGACGACCAGAGCGGATGCCACGAGCCCGGCGACCGCGATGTCGGCGCCGAGTCGCGCCGCCAGCACGGGCAGCAGTGGCAGCACGGCGCCCTCGCCGACGGCGAAGAGCACGGTCGGTCCGTAGATCATCGGGGCGAAGCGCCCGAGCACCGCCGCGGTCTCTCGACGAGAACCGTCGCCCGGGGGAGGCGAGGGAGGGCGATAGGTCACGTGCATCCACGTTAGTCTGGACTGTCATGCTCGACTTCGATCTCTCCGCCGAAATTCAGGCCCTCCGTGCCACCTTCGCCGATATTCAGGCGGTGGTGGACGTCGACGCACTCCGGAAAGAGATCGAGCGGCTGAGCGATGCCGCCGGCGCGCCGGATCTCTGGGACGACCCGGATGCCGCACAGAAGGTGACGAGCGCGCTCAGCCACCGTCAGTCCGAGCTCGCGCGCATCGATTCCGTCGAGAGCCGCCTGGACGACCTCGAGGTGCTCGTGGGGCTCGCGCTCGAGATGGACGACGAGGAGTCCGCCGAAGAGGCTCGCAAGGAGCTCGCCGAGCTGACCGAGACGATCGGCCAGCTCGAGGTGCAGACGCTCCTCGACGGCGAGTACGACCCGCGGGGCGCGGTCGTCACGATCCGCTCCGGCGCCGGCGGGGACGACGCGACGGACTTCGCCGAGATGCTCATGCGCATGTACCTGCGCTGGGCCGAGCGTCACAAGTACCCCGTCAAGGTCATGGACACGTCCTACGCCGAGGGTGCGGGCATCAAGTCCGCGACCTTCGAGATCGACGCCCCCTACGCCTACGGCACCCTGTCAGTCGAGGCGGGCACGCACCGTCTCGCCCGCATCAGCCCGTTCGGTTCGGCCGACAAGCGCCAGACGTCGTTCGCCGCGGTCGAGGTCATCCCCGTCATGGAGGAGGCCGTCGAGGTCGATGTTCCTGAGGGCGACATCCGCGTAGACGTGTTCCGCTCGTCGGGCCCGGGCGGTCAGTCGGTCAACACGACCGACTCAGCCGTGCGCATCACCCACCTTCCGACCGGGCTCGTCGTGTCGATGCAGAACGAGAAGTCGCAGATCCAGAACCGTGCCGCTGCCATGCGCGTGCTGCAGACGCGCCTCATGCTGCTGCAGCGCGAAGAAGAAGCGGCGAAGAAGAAGGAGCTCGCGGGTGTCATCACCGCGAGCTGGGGCGACCAGATGCGGTCGTACTTCCTCTACGGACAGCAGCTCGTCAAGGACCTCCGCACCGGGTACGAGGTCGGGAACCCCGCGGCGGTCTTCGATGGCGACCTCGACGGGCTGATCGCGGCGGGCATCCGCTGGCGCAAGCGTCCCGTCGACGACTGAACCCGATCCATCCGCCGCGCCCGGGTGTCGCTCGGGGGCCACGGCGCGGACGCGCTTAGGCTCGGATCGCCATGATCAGGTTCGAAAGCGTCACCAAGACCTACCGCGGTTCATCGAAACCCGGACTCGCCGGAGTCGATTTCGAGGTGAAACGCGGCGAGTTCGTCTTTCTCGTCGGCGCATCCGGGTCCGGGAAGTCCACGTGCCTCAGGCTCGTGCTGCGTGAGGATGTCCCGTCCGCCGGCCGCGTCGTCGTGCTCGGCCGCGACGTCTCCACGCTCTCGAACGGCAAAGTGCCCTACTTCCGCCGCCACGTCGGCGCTGTGTTTCAGGACTTCCGGCTGCTGACCTCGAAGACCGTGTTCCAGAACGTGGCCTTCACGCTGCAGGTGACGGGTTCGTCGCGCGGATTCATCCAGCAGGCCGTGCCCGAGGCGCTCCAGCTCGTCGGACTGGCGGGAAAAGAGAAGCGTCTGCCCCACGAGCTCTCGGGTGGGGAACAGCAGCGCGTCGCGATCGCCCGAGCGATCGTCAACCGCCCGCAGGTGTTGCTCGCGGACGAGCCGACGGGAAACCTCGACCCCGCGACATCCATCGGCATCATGCAGTTGCTCGCCCGCATCAATGCGGGTGGCACGACGGTGCTGATGGCGACGCACGAGGCCGGCTTCGTCGACCAGATGCAGCGCCGCGTGATCGAGTTGTCGGCGGGCGAGATCGTGCGCGACGAGACGCACGGCGGCTACGGCGACAGGTCGCAGCTGCCGCGTCTGGCACCCGAGGTCACACGCGGTGCGGAATCGATCGCCGCCCTCACCGCCGTGCTCGAACTGCAGCAGCGCGTGGCCGCGGGTGATGCGGGTCCCGCGACCGGGCCGCTCGAGGTCGCCGCGACCGCCGTCGATCTGGTCGCCGAGGCGGTCGGAGCGGATGCCCTGGGTCGGTCGGCAGCGCATGCCGAATCGGCACCTCCCACCGAGGTCGCGTCGTCTGCCGCGGTTCACGAGTCCGCTGCTCCGGCAGGTGCGCCGGATGGTGGGGCCACAGGGTCGAGGGATGCCGCGTCCGTTCCGACCGGCTCGATGGCCGAGTACGACCTGGAGCCCTCGGCAGAGCCGCTCACTCCCGCTGATCCACCCGTGGCCGAACACGAGGCCGACGATGCCGAGCCGCCCCGCGCCTCGCTCACCGGGCCGATCGTCATCGACCTGCCCGACCTGCCCGAGGTCGGCATCGCCGATCGCCTGGGCCTCGGCGAACGCGATGAAGACGACACCGTGGGTTCGACCTCGTGAGGGTTCAGCTGATCCTGGCCGAGGCGTTCTCGGGCCTGCGGCGCAATGCCTCGATGGTCATCTCGGTCGTGCTCGTCACGTTCGTGTCTCTGACGTTCGTCGGCGCCGCGATCCTGATGCAGATGCAGATCGGAACGATGAAGGACTACTGGGCCGAGCGTGCCCAGGTCGCCGTCTATATGTGCACCTCGATCTCGACCGGCGCGACGTGCGCCGACGGCGAGGCGACGCAGGAACAGGTCGACGCCGTCAGCGAAGCGCTGGTATCGCCCGCGCTGCAGCCCCTGATTCGCGAGACGCGTTTCGAGAACAGGGATGAGGCATACGCGGCGACGATCGAGCAGCTGGGCCCGGAATACGCCGACGTCATCACACCCGACCAGGTCAACCAGACCTTCTACGTGAACCTCGTCGACCAGTCCCAGTCGGATGTCATCGTCGAGGCATTCAGCGGGATGCAGGGCGTCGAGCAGGTGCAAGATCAGCTGCAATACCTCGAGCCGCTGTTCCAGGCGCTGACCGTGGCGACCTATATCGCCGTCGGCATCGCGGGGCTCATGCTGGTTGCGGCGGTGCTGTTGATCGCGACGACGATTCGCCTGTCGGCATACGCTCGACGGCGAGAGCTCGGCATCATGCGACTGGTGGGAGCATCCAACCGTTTCATTCAGACCCCCTTCATCCTGGAGGGCGTGCTCGCGGCGCTCGTCGGCTCGGCCCTCGCGAGCGTCGCGATCTGGGCTGGCATCGAGTTCGGGGTCGAAGGCTACCTGCGCGATCGAGTCGCCTTCATCACCACATGGGTGGGTGCGGGCGAACTCTGGATCGTGATTCCGGTGATCATCGCGCTCGGCGTCGTGCTCGCAGCGCTGTCGGCGGGTTTCGCCATCCGGCGCTGGCTGCGCGCGTAGGCGCTCGGGACCCTTGCCCTGATAGACTGACCGGCTGCCGCACGGGCGGCACGGCAACGTCGGTTCGGCGCTGTCGGCACGGCAACGTCGGTTCGGCAACGTCAGCGAGGAACACCATGGTCAAGGAACGCGGGGAGAAGGTCGTCGCGACCAATCGTCGCGCGCGCCATGAGTACTCGATCGAGAAGACGTACGAGGCGGGTCTGGTGCTCACGGGCACAGAGGTCAAGTCGCTGCGGATGGGTCGCGCCAATCTCTCGGACGGCTACGCGTACATCGACGGCAACGAGGCGTGGCTCGACGCCGTGCACATCCCGGAGTATTCGCAGGGGCACTGGACGAACCACGCCACCAAGCGCACACGCAAGCTCCTGCTGCACAAGGAAGAGATCGTCAAGCTCTCCCACGCCGTCTCGGCCGGCGGCTACACGCTCGTTCCGCTGAAGCTCTACTTCTCGGACGGTCGGGCCAAGGTCGAGATCGCGGTCGCGAAGGGCAAGCGCGAGTTCGACAAGCGCCAGACCCTGCGCGAGCGTCAGGACAAGCGCGAGGCCGAGCGCGCGATGCGCACGAAGAATCGCCTCGGCGAGTAGATCTCTCCGCTACCGGACGACGGGTTCGGCTTCGGCCGCGGCAACAGCGCGGTCGGTGAAGGCCTGCTTGGGCACGAACGCGAGCAGAACGGCGGCGGCGAGGGCCGTCGTGCCGCACACCACCCAGACGGTGACGTAGCCCGCGAACGATCCGGCGGTGCCCTCGGCCGCGGCGCCCGTCGCGCCCTGGATGAGCGCGATGCCGAAGACGCACGACGCGATCGCGCCGCCGACCGTCTTGACCGAATTGGTCAGCCCCGTGGCGACGCCGGTCTGGGTGGCGGGGGCGGCGGATGCCGCGGCCGCGGGAAGGGCTGCGACCAGCGCTCCCGACCCGAAGCCGACGATGATCATGTTGGTCAGGACCTGCGCGTAGGTGTCGTGAAAGGGCAGGAACATCAGGAATCCGACGCCTACGAGGGTCGAGGCGCCCATGAGCGTCAGACGCGGCGTGATCTTGCGGGCGATGGGTGAGAACAGCAGGGCGCCGATGATCATCGCGATCAGGTACACGCCGATGATGAGTGAGGTCGTGAAGCCGGCCGTGCCGAGGCCGTACCCGTAGACCTCGGGGTCGGTGCGCGCGAAGGTCGAGAGCGGCGCCTGGGCCCCGAGGACGCTGACACCGAAGAGTCCCGCGGTGAGGAACACCGGGCCGAGGGCGGGGGAGCGGAACATGCGGACGTCGATGAGCGGGTCGTCGTGGCGCAGTTCCCACAGCGCGAAGGGGATGACGAGCAGGATGCCGAGGGCGACGAGGGCCCACGACAGCACGTCGCC
Organism: Microbacterium sp. BR1; assembly: GCF_002812725.1. Lineage (GTDB taxonomy): Bacteria > Actinomycetota > Actinomycetes > Actinomycetales > Microbacteriaceae > Microbacterium. The sequence goes on from NZ_NMUN01000004.1 coordinate 122,530, forward strand.
GACGCCGTTGAGGCGCAGGAAGCTGAGGCCGCCCGTGAATGCGATCAGGGCGAAGGAGATGAGGACCAGCCCGACGGTGTCCAAGCGCCCGCCGACAGGTTCGGGCGATTCCTTGACCCCGAACAGGATGACGAAGAAGCAGAGGACGACGGCGATGGCCGGGATGAGCAGGACGACGGTCAGGGGGAGCGCATCGACGAGCGCCCCGCCGATGAGCGCACCGCTGATCGCGCCCAACTCGAGCGCCGCGACCAGGAGTCCCGCGGCACGGGCGGTGAGGATCGCGCGGCCCGGCATCGAGCGCGAGCGCGACCAGATCAGGGCGATCTCGAGCGGCAGCCAGACCACGTAGAACCCCTGCAGCGCCCACGCCGCGAGGAAGATGGCGAACGAGTCGGTGAAGGGCAGGACGAGGGATGCAGCGGCCGTCACGGCGGTCGACACCAGAAGCATCCGTTTGTGTCCGACCATGTCGCCGAGCTTCGCGAGCGCCGGCACGACCAGTGCCGAGAGCATGAGCTGCGAACCCTCGAGCCAGTTGACGTCGGCGTCGTGGATGTCGAGGTTGCGCGCGATGTCGGTGAGCATCGGGGTGTAGTACCCCTGCAGGATGCCGCTCGTGAACTCGACGAACGCGAGGAATCCGACGACGCTGGCGAGCGCGCCCAGCGCTCCGGCACGAGGGTTCATCGGTGCTCTCTCTGTTCGGGTGCGATCACTGTATCCGCTGCAGAAGGGTGCGGTGGAACAGCTCGCCGCGCTCGAGTTCGGCGATCTCGACCCGCTCGTCGACGCCGTGGATCGAGGCGCGTTGCGCGGACGACATCGCGAGCGGTGCGAACCGGTAGACGGCGGGGGCGAAGCGGTGGAAGTGGCGCGAGTCGGTGGCCGCCATCATGACGTAGGGCACCGTGCGGGCCGCGGGGTGAGAGGCGGCGACGGCCTCGGTGATGAGCGCGAACTGCGTGTTGTCGGTCGGGGATTCGGGCGATGGTTCGCTGCCCTCGACCACCTCGACCGTGACGAGCGGGTCGCCGATGCGGCGGCGCACACGGCGAACGGTCGCGGCTACGGTGGACCCGAGGGCGATCCGGAGGTTGAGGGTGACGGATGCCTGTGAGGGCAACACGTTCGCGGCGGTGCCGCCGTCCTGCATCGTCGCGGCGATGGTCGTGCGCACGAGCGCGGCCGGTTCGCCGCCGAGCGCGGCGAACACCTGTGCCGTTAGCGGGCGGAACCTCGACAGCACGCGCAGCAGGGTCCGTGCGGGCTGGGGTGTGCCGTCGGCGAAGAGTCCGAGCATCCGTGCGATCGCAGGTGGGGTGTGGGCGGGGAACGTGCGCGGGCCGAGCCGGTCGACGGCGCGTGAGACGCGTCCGACCGCGGTGAGGGTCGGGGGAGCGGATGCGTGGCCGCCGTCGCCTCGGGAGGTCAGGCGCAGGGTCAGGATCCCTTTCTCGCCGACGCCGACCATCGCCGCCTGTCCCGCGACGAAGGGCAGGGGTGCGTCGACGATCGCGCCGCCCTCGTCGAGGACGAGCCAGGGCACGATGCCGCGGTCGCGGAGGGTCTGTGCGATGACCCGGGCGGCCTCACCGAAGACTTCTTCGTCGCCTCCGAGCGAGATGTACACGTCGCGGGCGGGGGTGAAGCCCGCGGCGAGGAGGTTCTCGACGGCCTCCAGCGTGACGAGCAGGGGTCCCTTGTCGTCGAGCGTGCCGCGACCGTAGACCCAGCCATCCGCGATCCGTCCCTCGAAGGGCGGGAAGGTCCAGGCATCGCTCGGGTCGACGGGTACGACGTCGTAGTGCGCCATGAGGACGACGGGATGCTTCGAGCGGCTCGTGCTCGGCCATCGGAATAGCAGGCCGAAGTCGGTGATGCGCTCGAGTTCGAGGTGCTCATGGATGAGGGGGTAGAGCTCGGCGAGGAGGTCGACGAATGCTTCGAAGGCGTCCGGTCCGCGGCTGTCGAGTTCGGCGCTGACGGTCTGCAGCTGGATCATCCGGCTGAGGCGTTCAGGAATGCCGGGCCGGGGCGGGACAGGCTCGGTCGCGACGCTCATGGTGACACCCTAGCCATGGCCGGACGGTTCTCTGAGCTCGGCCGTGTGCCGTCCGCACGACGGATGCCTCGACACGCCGTGCCGGGGTGTGTGAGACGGCGTGTCACGGTCTTGGTCGTGCGGATGGCACGGCGGGGACGGCCGGTTTGCGTGTGGGGAGGTGGCCGGGCGAGTCAGCGGGCGGCGAACCGCGCTTCGACGCCGGCCGTGACCGTGATGTCCTGGGGCTGGAAGTCGAGGGTGGGCGAAGCATCCGTCGCCATTGCCCGCATCATGCGCGGGCCGGGGTCGGCTTCGGGGCGTCCGAGCAGGCCGATGTCGGCGATCTCGAGCGGGGAGACGGATGCGTGGCCGATGGCGTTGGCGTAGGCGGTGGCGCGCGAGACGGCGGTGTGCACGGCGCGGGCGGCGACCTCGGCCTCGACGGTGCGGCGGGTGGCGGAGGTCAGTTGCCACGTGACGCCGTTGACCTGCACGCCCTCGCGTTCGGCGACGGCCGAGACCCACCACGAGAGGGCGGCGAAGTCGGTGAAGGTGGCGACGACGTCGACGCTCGCGTGGTGGACGAGGGGGAGCTGTTTGCCCTCGTTGTTCCACGGGCGTTCAGCCCAGACGTTCGCACGCTGGCTGGACCATTCGCTGACCTCGCCGGATGCCTGGCGCGCCGCGAGCTCTTCGCGGAGCGGTGCCGCGATGGCGGCGATGCGTTCGACGACGGGGCCGCGCTCGGGTCCGTCGCACCGAACGCTGAGGTGTACGACCCCCTCCTCGGGGGCGACGCGGGTTTCGTGTTCGCCGCGGACCGTGATGATGACGTCGCTCATGCCTGCGACTCTAGGCGTTCGGGCTGGATACGCGATGGGCGGTTTCGGCCGCGCGCTGTGACTGCGCAGCGTTGTGCCGCGTGTCTGGGCGTGGATTGTGGCATCGAGCTGTCACCGAACGCTCGATTTGTCGCTTGGATGCAGCGTTTTGTGACAGTTCGGTGGGCCGGTGTGCCCGTCTGGTCGGGCAGGGTCAGAGTGTGTGCGGGCTGCGCGGGCATTTCGACTCGCTTTGGTGGCTCAACGACCGGTGGGCGGGGTGGTGCCTAGAAGGGTGGTGGGGGTCCGGTCGGGGCGAAGCGGACGCGCGAGGGTGGGTCGTCGATGTAGATCGCGCCGGTCGGGCTGGTCCATTCGAGGACGCCGCCGCCGAGATTCCTGACTTGCCACGGGGTCGCGTGCTTGAGGGTGTGGTGGCGTCGACAGAGGTGATGAAGGTTGTGAGCACACGTCGTGCCGCCGTGGGCCCAGTCGTGGCCGTGGTCGATGTCGCAGCGGTGGGCGGGTTGGCGGCATCCGGGGAATCGGCAGTGTTCGTCGCGTGCGCGGAGGAAGCGTTTGAGGTCGGCGTTGGGGGTGTACCGGTCGACGGCGAGGATCCCGCCGTGAACGGGGTCGCTGAGCACTCGATCCCACCCGGTCGCGCGGCCCGCGAGGCGGCGGGCGGTGTCGATGTCGATCGGCGCACGTCCGACGAGTTCGGCCGGCTCGTCGCTCAACCCGGCGAGGGCGAGCGCGGGGACAGTGACGTGCACGATCGCCCGGATGGCGCCGAGCCCGCCGAACCCCAGCGACGGATCGGCGGCCGAGTCGAGGGTGGGGTCGTCTTGTGGCGCGCTGGTGAGCAGCATGTCGGCGAAGACGTCGGCGCGGAGCTGGTCGATCGTGCGCGAGTCGGGGGCGAGCTCGGGTGTGCGGTCAGAGGTATCGACACCCGCACCATCCGTCGTGGCGGCACCCGTGCCCCGGCCCGCGCTCGGATCCACGGCGGCGGGCCCGAACGACGCGCCCGGCTGAGCGGCGTTGCGGACGGCGCGTGCTTGCTGTGTGAGGCGGTCGTAGATGCCGTGGACGAGGGTGGCGGGGCCGATGTAGATGAGTTCGCCCATCCCGTCGGGCCGGTCGGTGACCGTGACCGCACGGTCGGCGCGGGCGTCGCGGTGCCGTTCGGTGACGGTGCGGGGTTGGAGGCGTTCGGCGAGAGCCTCGACCGCGGGGCGCAGGCGTGCGGGGGAGAGGTTCTCGGCCCGTGCGACCGCGTCGGCGGCAAACACGAGGCGGGCCTCGGGGTCCTGGATCGGCGTGCCCGCGTCGAGGATCACGCGCGCGTGGCCCACGAAGATCCGGCCCTCTTCGAGGGCTTCGAGCACCGGGGTGAAGTCCTCGGCGAGCACGACGGCGTCGTTGATCTGGCGTTGCACCGTCCGGTCGGAGGCGCGCACCGCGAGCGCGAGCTCCGCCGCGATCGAGCGCAGGTGCATCTCACGCTCCCGCGAATCCGAACGCAACGCCGCCGAACGGGATGCCGCGAGTTCGCCCGCCGTCGCGAGCAACCGAACCTCGGCCGCGTGGACCTGTGCTGCTTGTTTGCGCAACGCCACGATTCCCTCGACCAGACCGAGAACGGAGGCATCGTCGAGCGCCTCCACGTCCAGGGTCTGATTCGAACTCATGTTCGATACTCTACGAACGACCTCCGACATCCGAGGCCGAAAATCCGCGTATTCACGCGCCGAAACGAGGCATTCGCATGAGAGTTCTCTCACCTTCGAGCGGCCCCCACGGGGGTTGAGTGGGACCGGGTGTCCGCCAGTGCCCGCGGAAGTCGTTTGTGTTCTGTGTGGTGCGAGCCCGAGTTGCTCCGGCGGTGGCCAGGGGCCCGGCGAGGCTGTAAACTGAGATGCTCGGGTGTCGGCAAGACACATCCCGAGTGTGGAAACTCAACAGCGTGCGACAACGGCCCCTTCGAAAGAAGGACCATGGGGATGATCGGTTTCGACATCGCCTGCGAACCTGCGAGAAGCGGGCCGAGGATGCAGGGTTATCTCGTAAACGATCTCTGCAAAACAATAAGTGCCGAAACCAAGCGCACTGACTTCGCCCTCGCTGCGTAAGCGAGCCCGATAGTCCGTCAGACCGTGTGTGATCCCGACACGGACCCTGGCGTCATTTAGGGATCTTGCTGTGTGACGGCGCCTGAACGTCACGCGGGACTTTTCTCAGGCTGGGCTCGTCGACCTAGATGCTTGTGGCAAAGGTCGGAGCCGAGCAGAACGTCAGCACAAGCTACGCCCGTAGAAGGCGCAGAATCACAGTGATGGACGGGGGTTCGATTCCCCCCATCTCCACATTGGCCGTTGTCGCACGTTGGGGGGCCCGGCTCCCGCGCGCTCTATGCTCGCGGGGGCCGGGCTCTTTTTTGTTTACGGATGCGTCGGCCTCCGGTCGCTGAGCCTGCCGAAGCGGCCCGCCCGACCCACCTGACCCCCTCACGGAGCCCGTCATGCCCGACCCCCGTCGCAACCTCATCTCAACCGGCACCCTCTCGCTCGCCCCGGCCGAGGCGCCCGAAAAATGGGCCCTCCGCACCTCGGACGATGCTCCCGCCGTCGAGGCGCACTGGGGCGACTGGGTCCGTCTGGCCAAGCGCATTCTCGACGCCGACGCCCTCTCTCGCGAGCTCGAGGGTCGCGGCGATGCCTGGGATCTGGGTCATGCCGCGGGAGCAGCGGATGCCTCGGGCTCCGACACCCCGAACCCGTTCCGCTGACACGTCGGTAACGTCTCGCTATGCGCATCGTGGTGTCCGGAACTCATGCAAGCGGCAAGAGCACCCTCATCTCGGACTTTGTGTTGAGGCATCCGGAGTTCGTCGTTCTGTCCGATCCGTTCGAGATGCTCGACGAAGCGGATGACTCGCCGAGCGCGGGCATGTTCGCCGCACAACTGCGGATCGCGGCTCAGCGGCTCGGTGAACTCGCTCCCGCTGACGCGGTCATCGCGGAACGCGGACCGATCGACTTCCTCGCCTATCTTCTGGCGACCGCCGAGCTGACGGGTGTGCCCCTCGACGACGAGTTGCTCGCGCGGGCGGTGCGGATAACGGCGGCGGCGATGGCGAACGTTGACCTGCTGGTCGTGCTGCCTCTCGAGGCGCGCGATGGTATTCACGTGGGCAGTGACGAGCACCTCGCGTTGCGGGCTGGGATGGATGAGGTGCTTCGGGAACTTGTCGACGATCCGGATGTCGTGAGTGAGCCCGTCCGCACGGTCGAGATCGCGGGGGATCCCCATGCGCGGCTGGAGGCGCTGGAGGCGCTGGTGCTGCGGGTGTGAGCGGTGCGGGCTCGGGCTGGTCGCTTCGACAGTTCAGCGACCGCGGATGCGCCTGAGCGGCTGAGGATGCGCCGCGGCGGTCGCGGAGGTGCCACCGACCGTGGCGAGCCTTGGCCCGCCGGCCGCCCGTTCGCTCCGAAGGGCTTGGTCACTCGGGAGGGCCGAATCCCCGACATCCTCCCTCCCGAGTGACCAGATCCTCCCGAACGGACGACGGATGCCCGTGGTCGAGCGTGCCGCTGCGACAGGCTCAGCGACCGTGAGGTCGCGGCGTTTCGACTCGGGCTTTGCTCTCGCTCGACGACCGGAGCGCCAGGGCCGTCCAGGCCGTGAGCAGCAGTACGCCCGCCGTGCCGAAGCCGAGCCACGTCAGCGCGGCGCCCGGCCAACCCGTGATGAAGAAGCCTGCCAGCAGGGTTCCGAGACCCGGAGGGCCGACCACGACCAGCACAACGATCGTGAGCAAGGTGAGAAGGATCGCACGCACCGGCGCGTGACGGAACGTCGCGAACCCCGCAGCACCGCGGCCCACAGCGATGCCCGCAAGCACGATGATCGCAGCCACGACTGCGACCGGCGTGAGCCAGGTCGACGCGAGCGAAGCCAAAGCAACGGCCGCCACGACTGCGGCGGATGCGGCCGAGTCGGACCATCGCGGCCAGGCGCCACCCGCACCCGCGCCGAGGGCGGCGACGCGCAGCCGCGCGACGATCACGGCCAACGCCGCCACCAACGCAACGAACGACGCGACGAACAGCGCCACGAACAAGACCGTGAGTGACGGTCGCACGAACGGCGCCACGAGCGTCGCCTGCAGCAGCGCATTGCCGACGATCGCGCCGAGCAATACGGGCCACGAACGAGCCAAGAGCCGAGTCATCCGTTCCTCGCCGCCTCGTCGAGGACGTCCATGATCGAACCCGAGTACAGCTCATCGTCACCGACCGTCACCGTAACGACCGTCTGGTCATCGGCGGGGGAGAGGACCGAGATGTCGGTGCCGTCCGCGGTCTCGCCCTGACATGAGACCTCGCCGGAGGGCGCCTGCGCGCACACGGGCGCCGTCAGGATCTGCACGTCGGCATCGAGCAGCACGTCGATCGCCGCGTACCGGACCTCGGCCAGGTGATTGCCGCCGACCGGAGCGATCGCCGCGATCTGCGAACAGCCCGCGAGCAGCAGCGCGGCAGCCAAGACCACGGGCGCCCACGCTCGCCGCGCGCTCACAGGCCCCTCGCCGTCTCGTAGGCGACGAGTCGAGCGTGCTCGGTCATGTGTTGACTCTCGAGCGCAGCATCCGTGATCGTCGACAGATCGAACGGGGCCCGCAGCAGCAGCTCGGTGTTGCGATCGAGCGGCGAACCCCGGCGCATCATGGGCGTCTCGGCCCAGTCGTTCGCGGCGAACTCGCGGCTGCGCGATGCGAGATCCGCGACACTGCCGCTCGTCCCCGGCACGGCCGGCGAGGCGTGATCGAGCACGGTCGTGAACAGCGACATCGTGCCGTCGCGGTTGTCGACGATCTCGACCACCTGCTGCTGCTGCGGAAAATCGATGCACGAGGCCGTCGTGATCTCCCAGAACCCGCCCGTGGGAGACGTGTGGGCGAGGATCTGGTTGAGGTGCGTGTGCCCGTTGAGCCATCCGATCACCACCGGATACTTCAGCAGCAGATCGACGAACTCCTCGGCGCCGTACAGGACCTCGGTATCGCCCGGACGCTGCGCGCGGTTCTCGAGCGTCAGGCTGTTGTGGTGGCTGAAGATCAGCACGAGCTTCTGCTCGGTCTGTGCCCTCTCGAGTTCGCGTTCGAGCCATCGGAACTGCGCCCCGGGCACCGCACCATCCGGACCCGCGACCTGGTTGCAGGTGTCGAGACCGAACGCGCGGATGTGCGGGGTCAGGTCGGTCTGCCACCACGTCTCGCCGGTGTCGAGGTTGTGCTGCGTGAACCCGTGCCCGATCGGCCCCGGCGCCGACTGGGTCCGGAAGTGCTCGGCCATGAACTCGCGCTGCTCGAACAGGTACCGCTCGGGGTTCGCCGTGACGCTGCGGAAACCGGGGCGTCCGAGCGCGAGGCCGAGCGCGTCGACCGCCTGCTGGAACACGCTGCCGCTCGACGAGTAGCCGTTCAGGATGCTTCCCGCCGTGCCATCCAGCGTGTACGACTTCTGTCCGCCGATCGCCATGGCGTGCAGTTGCGGGCTGAGGTCGAACGTACCGAGCAGGAGGGTGTCGTGGTTGCCGTACACGGCGTACCAGGGCGCCGGAAGGCCCACGGACTCGACGGGCTTGGCGATCGCCTGCGCGAGCAGGTCGGGCAGGCGCGGGAAGCCGTAGTCGCCGAACGCTCCGCCCGCCGGGTCGCCCGGACGATAGGCCCACGTGGCATCCGCCCACGCCTGCACGCCCTGGAATGCCCTGCCGGAGCTGGCGGGGACGACGGCGAGGCCGTCCATCAGGTCGATGTACCAGCGCAGCTCGAGGTGCGAATGCATGTCGGCGCTGTCGCCCGTGACGATCGCCGCGCCCATCGGGGCGCCGGTGAGCGGGCTGTAGCGGGCATCCGAGAACGCCTGCACCATCGCGGCCGTGGCGTGTGGGCTGAGGGGATCGTGCGGATGGAACGCCGAGCCCCACGCCGAGTGGTCCTGCACGATCATCGGCTCGATGCGACCCGGCGACTGGGCGTCGATCACGTGCAGGTCGGACAGATGCCCCATGTAGAGCAGCGACCGGCGGCATGCCTTGCGCGCCATGCTCGGGGTGGCTCGCAGCACGTCGAGCCGGGGGATGTACGGCTCGCCCGGGCCGGTCGTCAGACCCCGGTACTGACCCTTCACGATCGAGCCCTGGCGGATCGTCTGCAGGAGCGTCGTCGGGATGTCGGTGGTCCTAGCCGCGGCCGCTCCCGCCGCGAGACGCGGCGCGAGCACGTCGATGCTGAGGCCGGTCGCGGCGGCGAGCAGCGCGCTCTGAAGCAGGAACTGTCTGCGTGACAGCACTCGAGCCATCCATTCGGGTCAAATGGGGCGGGCGTCCGGGTGCGCTCGCGGCACGAGCATATCGTTCGCGCGCGGGTCGAGTGGGGCGCTTCGACAGGCTCAGCAACCGTGGGGCTGCGTTCGCTCAACGACCGGGGTCCCTTCCACGGGCTCGGGGACCGCGGCGGAAGTCGGGGAAGCGCGAAATTCCCTATACGCATAGGTTGGATGGCAGGGCGTGCACGCGGCAGGCCTGAAGAAGGAGACCCACCCGCATGGATCTGTTCGCCCTCATCGCCCTCGCCGTCGGCGCCGGAATCGTCTTCGTCGTCCTGATCATCGTGCTGATCCTGTTCCGCCTCTGGTACCAGGTGCCGCGGGCGGACGAGGCCATCGTCATCGTCGGAAAGAAGGCCCGCGACAGCACCGAGGGCGAAGCCAACAAGATGACCGTGATCAGCGGTCGCGGCGCTCTCGTCAACAAGCTCACGCAGCGATCCGACAAGGTCTCGCTCCGATCCCGCCAGATCAAGTTCGAGCCGACCGCGCAAACCATCAACGGTGTCACGATCGACCTCACCGGCGTCGCGCTCGTCAAGATCGGCTCGACGCCCGATCAGGTGCGCCGCGCCGCGGAACGCTTCGCGTCGCAGGACGAGGCCATCGTCATCTTCACCACGGAGCAGCTCGAGGGTGCGCTGCGTGGGGTCGTCGCGAAGCTCACGGTCGAACAGGTCATGCAGGACCGTCAGAAGCTCAGCGACGAGATCGCCGAGGGCATCTCGGGCGACCTGCTCGCGCAGGGGCTCGTGCTCGACTCGTTCGCGATCCAGGGCATCACCGACAAGAACAACTACATCTCGGCGCTCGGTGCGGTCGAGGTGCAGCGCGTGCGCCGTCAGGCGGATGTCGCCGAGATCGACGCGCAGCGCGAGGTCAAGAAGCGTCAGCTCGCCGCCGACGAGGCGAACCTGATCGAGCAGACCGCGCTCGACAAGAACAAGGCCGCGGCTCTCTCGGAGGTCGGCCGCGCCAACGCGCTCGCCGAGCAGTCCGAGAACCTCGCCCGCGCCGAGGCCGAGCAGGGCGTCCTCCTGCAGGAAGCCAACAACACGCAGGCGCGCCTCGACGCCGAGGTCAAGAAGGTCGCCGACGCCGACAAGTACAAGCAGCAGACGGATGCCGAAGCCCAGGCGTACCAGCAGCAGACCGCGGCCGACGCCGAGGCCTATAAGCGCCAGAAGAACGCCGAGGCCGAGCGCAAGGTCGCCCAGGAGCGCGCCGACGCGGAGGCCTACGCCGTCAACGCGCAGGCCAAGGCCCGCGAGGCCGCGGCGTCCGCCGAGGCCGCGGCGGTTCGGGTGCAGGCGGAAGCCGATGCCCTGGCCGTGCGTGTGCAGGCCGAGGCCGAGGCCGAGTCGATCCGCCTGCGCGGTACCGCAACGGCCGAGGCGATCGCCGCCGAGGCCGAGGCGCTGCGCGAGAACCAGGATGCGATCCTCGCCAAGGAGATCATCGGTCAGTTGCCGCAGCTGATGGCCGAGTTCGCCAAGGGCTACCAGAAGATCGGCAACATCACGCTGGTCGGCGGCGACACCGCGGGGACCCACATGGCGCGCGAGCAGTCGACCAGCCTCTCGGCGACGTTCGAGAGCGTGAAGGCCGCGACGGGTCTCGACCTGAGCGCGATCATCCAGGGGCAGGCGCTGGGGCGCGGAATCGCCGAGGGGTCGGCGGGCGCGCCCGTCGCTGCGCCCGTGTCTGCCCCGGGCGGGTCGGACGCCGCCGGAGCCTGAACCGCAGAAACCAGCTGCTCGATCCCGGTCGGACGGAGGCCCGTGGACGACATCCAGATGGCCCGGATCGGGGCGGGGAGTGTCACGCTCCACGATGCGCGACGCAAAGCACGCCGGACCGTCGACCTCGAGCCTTTCGAGATCGGGGTGTATCCCGTGACCGAGGAGCAGCTGGCCGAGATCCTGGGTGAGACATCCGTCCACCCCCGGCGCCCGGCGGTCGAGGTGAGCTGGCTGCGTGCCATCCGATTCTGCAATGCAGCGTCGGAATGGGAAGGCCTCGACCCCGCGTATTCGTTCGAGGGTCAGGATGTCTCCTGGCACGTCGATTCCGACGGCTACCGTCTGCCGACCGAGGCCGAGTGGGAGTTCGCGTGCCGCTCCGGGTCGACCGGTGCGCACTACGGACCGCTCGCCGAGGTGGCGTGGACGAGCGGCGATGGGACGGCGACCCCGCAGAACGTCGGCGGCAAGCTGCCCAACCTGAATGGTCTGTTCGACACCCTCGGCAATGTCTGGGAGTGGTGCTGGGACCTGCTCGACCCCGCCCGCTACGCCGACTACCGGGTGTTCCGCGGTGGCGGATTCGCCGACGACGCGTGGAGCGTACGGGCCTCGACCCGGCGGGGTGGGCCCCCGCGGGCGACCCACGAGGACGTCGGGTTTCGGCTCGCGCGTGGCGGATTCGACGCGGTGGATGCCGCGCAGGGATGGTCCGCCGCGGTCGATCGCGAGCGCGGCGACCCGGACGGGCCCCTGCCGTCGGGCTGGACCCCACTCGGTCGGTGAGTTCGGCGCCGCCCCCTCTCGTCCGCGGCGGGCGGCCCCGGCGTACATCTGAAAGGAACGTTGGGGCTTGTGAGCCCGGATGTGGCCGAAACGGCCCTCTGAGCGCTCGTCGTTCCTTCCAGATGTACGCCCGGGCGCGGAGGATCGCGCCTCAGCCGAGCAGGGTCTCGCCGATGTAGCCACCCGCCGCGCACCCGGGAGGGACCGCGAACACCGCCGAACCGACGGGCGTTGTCCACTCGTTCAGGAGGTCCAGGTCGGCGAGGCGACGCTGGATCGGCACGAACTGGCGGTCGACATCGGCCTGGAACGACACGAAGATCAGGCCCGAGTCCGAGATCTGACCTGCGGGCGGGGGATCGTCGTAGTTGTACCCGCGCCGAAAGATCCTCTCGTCCGGATTCTCGCTGCGTGCCCGGCGCAGGTGCGAGAACTCGGGGATGACGGGAAACCCGATCGCGGTCTTCGCCTCGAAGTCGGGCTCGTCGAACTCGTCCGTTCCCGTCAACGGTGCACCGTTCGAGAGGTACCGCCCCACGGACTGGTCGCGGCCGCTGCGGTCAAGGCGGTCCCACTTGTCGAGGTTCATGTGGGTGCGGCGCAGCACCATGCCGGTGCCAGCCGCGAGCCATCCGTCGCGGTTCCACACGATGCGGTCGAACTCCACGGTGCCCGGCGACGGGTTGCTGGTGCCGTCGACCTGCCCGAACAGGTTGCGCATGGTCGTTCCCGGCTTGACGGTGCCGTGCGCCCGCCGAAATCCGGTCTGCGTCCACCGGACGGTCGCGAAGCTGCGCGCGTCCTTCAGCAGCATGCGCGTCGTGTGCGCGACGGTGAGCGGATCGTCGGCCGCAACCTGAACCAGCAGGTCGCCATCGCCGAACGCCGGATCGAGCCGATCGATCGCGAAGGCGGGCAGGGGCCGCAGCCACGCGGGCGAGGCTCCGGCCGCCCGCGCGACGAAGCCCGGGCCGAAGCCGAACGTCACGGTCAGGCGCGCGGGCGCGACCGAGAGCTCAGGCTCAGAATCGGCGAGGGCCGGGATGCCCTGGGTCAGGCGGGAGGCATCGTCGGTCAGGATCCGCATGAGCCGACCGAGGCTCGGGCGATCCGTCTCGGGAAGCAGATCGAGGGCCACGAAAGTCGCGTGACTCTGCGCATCCGTGTCGATCCCCGCCTGATGGGCGCCGTGGAACGGCACCGTCACCTCACCGTTCAGGGGAACGCTGGCCGCCCCGGCCGCCCCGGCGACCGCGTAGTCGATTCCGATCGCCGCGGCCGCGCCGACCCCGACGACAGCCCCTCCGAGGAGGAACTGCCGCCGGGTCGAGCCGGGACGACCGGGACGTGCATCCCGGTCGGGCGACATCAGTTGCCCATGTCCATGTCTTCGTCGCCCTCGTACGTCTCGTTCGCGCCCGAGTAGTCCTTGACGGGAGCGGTGAACTCGAGCGTCGAGTCATCCGCGAACGTGAGGGTGACGGTGACGTCGTCGCCGGCGACGAGAGGGGCGGTGAGGTCCATCAGCATGATGTGGTTGCCGCCCGGCTCGAGCATGAAGGATACGCTGGCGGGGATGACGAAGCCGCCATCCTTCTCGCGCATGACCATCTCGCCCGAGTCGTTCTCGACCGTCTCGTGCAGTTCGATCATGCTCGACGCCTTCGTTGTCGCGGACACGACCGTCACGTCTTCTGAGCCGGTGTTCGAGAGCTCACCGAAGGCGGCCGACATTCCCGCGTCGGCCGACTTCACCCACGCGTCGGTGATCGTGACGCCGTCGGCTTCGGTGGCAGCGTTCGTGGATGGGGTCGTCGCGCAGCCCGTCAGGGCGAGAGCGGCGATGAGTGCAAGCGCGCCGAAGCGCGCATTCGTACGAGTGATCACAAGAGACCTTTCGGAGATTCGACGGCCGTCACGTCGACGGCGTGTCGGTGCCGCCCGTGCGTGACCGGCGGCGATGAATGAAGAAGGCGAGCGCGACGACGACGGCAGCTATGGCCGCTCCGATCGCGCCCACGACCAGGACTCGCGCGAGTCCCGGCTCTTGTGTGATCTGGCTGTCTGCCTGCGCGTTCGTCTCCGCGGTCGGGCCCGTCGCCGCGTCCGATGCCACCGGCTGTCGGACGATCGGAGCGCCGTCACCGACCGTGAAGGGGATGACCCCACTGATCGGATGCCCGTCGCCCGAAACGACCCGCCAACGCACCTCATAGCCGTCAGCGGGCATCCCCTCGGCCATGTGCGCCGAGACGACACCACCCTGTACGGCGATGTCGCCCGTGACCCAGTCGCGGTCATCAGCGTCGACGACGATGATTACCGCTCCCAGGGTGAGGACGTCGGCCGAGAAGGTCAGCGAGACCGACGCGGGTGCTGTGCTCAAACGTTCACCCGACGCGGGCGTGCTGTCGAGCAGCTCGTCGTGGGCCTGCGCAGTCGGAGCCGCGCCGAGGACGACGACGGCTGCCGTGAGCATCGCCGCAGCAACGGTTGCGGTGCCGCGCAGGATTGTCTTTCGCGAAGACATGCGTTCCTTCCCCGTCCGCGCGGTCTCGATCATGAGGGGTGCGCGGACGTCGCCACGGATCATCCGCGGCACGTGATGGACGCGTCGCCGCTCTGTGCGGCGACGTGCAGAAGTCAGATCACGGGGAGGGCGGGTGGTCCGCGCCGCGACAGCGACGACGCGGAATGGTCGAGCGGATGCAGCAGAACCATGCGACGCGCGCGCGCGGGCGCGAGGGAGGGATGCTCCGGCGTGGGCGTTTCGAGAACCGTCACGAGACGGCCGAGCCAGCTTCGGGCGTGCCGGGCGAGGTCGTGCAGGCGCCGCAGGGCGCGCTCGCCGCGGTACAGGGCGGCAACCGTGACCGCGGCCGCGAGGGCGTGGGCGAACCACATGGTGGAACCCGCGGCGAGAGCGGCGGAGGTGCCCGACGCCGTCAGGGGCGCGGCCGTCGCCATCGTGTTGAGCGTCGTGTCGAGCGCCGTGTCGAGCATCGCGGCGTGGTCGTGCACGTGCCCGGTTGTCACCGCGGCGCCGGGAGTCGTGCCGAGGACGAAGAGGACGTGGAAGAGCGCCTGACTGATCACGACCGCGATCGACAGGCGCGTGAGCGAGAGAACTCGGCCGGCGAGGAGCGTGCAGACCATGACCGAGAGGATCCACGGCGCCGCGATCCCGAGTGGACCAGGGACCTCGCCGCCACCCGACACGTGCGAGACCAGCGCGACGAATGTCGCGATCGTGGCCGCGCTCGCACCCCGGAGGACGCGAGTCGATCTCGAACGTGGCACGGCTCTATTGTGCCCGCAGTCGTCGTCCGTGCAGGGCACGGTCCCACTCGCTGGGGTCGCAATGCTCCCTTCGACAGGCTCAGGGACCGTCAGGTCTGGGTTCGGACAACATGAGGCCGGCCGCCGAGGGGGTCGAAGCGACCCGCTCGAGAACACTGCTCCGCGACGCGAACATTCCGGAGTTCGCACGTGTCCCCCGAATGGGCTACAGTGTCCTCCGAACGGTGGACGAGGCCTCTGAGAGCCTGTCCGCCGGGTGGGGGACAGAGCGAGAATCCCCATGATTCCGGCATGATTCCGGCTCTTGACGGCCGCGTGAACGGTGTCTGGGAGCGAGGGTCGCGTCGTGCTACGCGCCGCCGTCGAAGAAGAAGACCTCCTGGCCTGGTGATTCGTTGTTCGCGCCAGATATATGCGCCCAGAGGCATCCGTTTCGATCGTGTAAACACCCCCGGTGCCTTCTTGCAGGTCGCTTCAGCCTGATCGAAGACTCGAGACAGAGAAAGTCAGCACCAACCCCCAGCGCCGCGGGACGCAAGCACCTATTCGAGGGGGCGGAATGTTCATCTTTTTGCTGCAGGTCAGGCACATGCTCGAGGGGTATCCCGAGCTGTACCTGTTCGCGGTCTACTCGTTCCTGATCTGGGGCCTGTGGTTGACGAAGCTTCTGATCAGCCAGCGCTATCGGCCCTTCGCCGAGCGGCACGAGGCCACCACGAGCGTGATCATCCCGGTGGTCGACGAGCCACTCGACCTGTTCCGCGACGTCCTCGGGCGCATCATCGAGCAGGAGCCCGACGAGATCATCGTCGTGATCAACGGCGCTCGAAACCTCGGCCTCGAAGAGGTGTGCGCCGAGTTCGCCCCGAAGGTGCGCTGGGTGCACACGCCGATCGCCGGCAAGCGCAACGCGGTGAAGGTCGGTGTCGAACTGTCCCAGTACGAGATCTCGGTGCTGGTCGACTCGGACACGGTCTGGGCGCCCGGAACCCTCGAAGAACTCGTCAAGCCGTTCGGCGACAAGCGTGTCGGCGGCGCGACCACCCGCCAGCGCATCCTCGATCCCGAGCGCAGCTGGATCACCCGGTGGGCCGACTGGCTCGAGAACACCCGATCGCTGTACTCGATGCCGGCACAGAGCGTTCTCGGCCAGGTCGGCTGCCTCCCGGGCCGAACGATCGCGTTCCGCCGAGACATCCTGGTCCGCGTCATGGACAAGTTCATGAACGAGAAGTTCATGGGCGTGTTCCTGGAGATCTCGGATGACCGCACGCTCACGAATCTGACCCTCAAAGAGGGCTACCGCACCGTCTACCAGCACACCAGCCTCGTCTACACGGACGCCCCGCTGAAGGTGAAGAAGCTCTACAAGCAGCAGCTGCGGTGGGCGCGCGGCAGCCAGTACAACACGCTGCGGATGCTGCCGTGGATGCTCGGCCACGCGCCCCTGCTCACCATGTTCATGGTGATGGACATCGTGCTTCCGTTCCTGCTCGCCGGGGTCATCGGCGGCTGGATCTACCGCGCCGCGGTCGGCGAGGGGCACAACTTCTATGTCGCCATCCTGAACGAGTTCGGCATGAGCTCGGGGCTGATCTGGGTGGTCGGACTGATCGTGCTCTCGTCGGTGCTCAGCATGGCGATCCGCCAGCTGCGGCACCTGGCCGAACGCCCGAGCGACTTCCTGCGGCTGCCGATCTTCATCATCACCTCGACGGCCTTCCTGATGCCGATCCGCCTCATCGGATTCTTCCGGATGGGTCACGCGAGCGGCTGGGGGACCCGAGCGGGTGCCTATGCCGGTGGTGCGGCGCCGACGAGCGACGATGAGCTGCTCGGAACGGACCCCGAGAGCGACCGTATGCATCAAGAACTCGCGAAGCTCGGCATCGAGCCCGACGGGACGGATGCCTCGTCCCGGCGCTCGCCCTCCGCCCCGCAGACGGGACCGACCTCGGTCCCGTACGGCCCCCTGCGCCGCGGTGAAGAGGGCCAGGTGATGGTCGAGGCGCCGACGCGGGTCGCACTCCGGCAGGACCGGGCTCGTTCGGCAACCGGGCCCACACCCGTGAGCGCCGAGGCAGCAACCGTCACGAGCACCGAGGTGGCCGCCATCGCTGAGAGCACCGCGGGGAGCGCCGCCGAGATCGCGCCGCCCCGGCGACGCCTGAACCCCAAAGCCGCCTGGCCGTACGTGATCGGCCTGGCCATCTTCGCACTGGAGGCGATCTTCATTGTCTAGCGGACCCCGTAGCTGGTGGGCGGCCACCCCGAGATCCGCCCGAGGTGCGGCCCTGGGCGGCGCCGTCCTGATCCTGGCGCTGAGCGTCACGAGCGCGGCCGTCTGGGCGAGCCCCGGTGCCGGGCCCCGCCCGCTGACGCTCGAAGAGCAGCTCGCCGCGAGCGAGGCCGAGAAGGCCGCGCTGCAGGCACAGCTCGACGCGGCCCAGGCGGCCGCCGAGCGCACGGCGACCCCGAAACCGTCCGCCACCCCCACGGCGGCGCCGACCCCGACGCCCACCCCGACCCCGACCCCGGAGGAAGAAACGGAGCCCGAGGGGCCCGACCGGGTCGTCATCTACCGCAACGTCACCTCGCCCGTGCAACCGCGGCCCGTCGCGCCTCCGCCGGCTCCCGCCGCCCCGAGCGTCGCACCGGTGACCGCGCCCGCGCTCGAGACCCTCCTGAACCCGACGCAGCGGCACTTCGGCATGTACACGGCCCAGGCGCCGTTCAACTTCGCGACCTTCGACGACGCGGCGCTCAAGGCGGGCACACGTCAGTCGATGGTCGGATACTTCGGAGGCTGGGATCAGACCTACCGCGGCGACGCAGTCACGCGGGCCTGGGAACGCGGTCTGCTCCCCATGCTCACCTGGGAGTCACGGCCGATCGCCGCGCAGAACGACGCGGTGGAAGAGCCCGACTACTCGCTGCCGCGGATCCTCGGCGATCCCGCCAATGGTGTCCCCGGGGCGTTCGACGACTACCTGCGTCAGTACGCCCGCGACATCGTGGCGACCGGACTGCCCCTCGGCATCCGTCTCAATCACGAGATGAACGGCATCTGGTACCCGTGGTCCGAGACCTTCGGCAACGGCAGCGCGATCAACGGCAACCGGCCGGGCGACTACGTCGCGGTCTGGCGGCACGTGCACGACATCTTCGAGGCCGAGGGCGCCAACCAGTTCGTGATCTGGACCTGGGCGCCCAACATCATCAACAACCTGCCGAGCCGCAACAAGTCGGTCGAGTTCCTCACCGCCCTGTACCCGGGCGACGAGTACGTCGACTGGATCGGAATCTCCGGATACCTCCGCCCCCCATACGCCTCGAACCAGCAGTTCACCTTCGACTACACGTTCGGACCGACCCTCGCCCAGCTGCGCCAGATCACCGACAAGCCGATCATCCTGGCCGAAATCGGAGCATCCGAAACCGGCGGAAACAAGGCCGCCTGGGTGGCCGACGTTCTCGACGCGTTCACCCGCCCCGAGAACTCGGACCTGATCGGACTGTCGTGGTTCAACCTGGCCGTCACCACGATCACCGGCGGCGAACGGGTCACGAACGACTGGCGGATCGACTCGCGCGCCGACTCGCTCGAGGCCTTCACGGCGGGGATCGCCGATCCCGCCGCCAACTTCTTCCTGAAGCCCTACTGATCCCGCACGTCCGCCAACGCAAAAGACCCGTTGCATCCATCCCCGGAATCCCCGCCCCGCAGCATCCATCCGCCGTATCCCCGCCCCGCTCCACCTTCCCCAGCTCGAGGAGTGCATCGTGAAGATCATCCCCACCCGCCCCGTGCACGCGGTTCCGCCGCTGCCCACCGACGACTTCGACGCACCCCTGCGCGTCAGCGTGATCGGCACCGGATACCTCGGCGCGACCCACGCCGCGGCCGTCGCCGAGATGGGCTTCGACGTCATAGGCGTCGACACCGACCCCGCGAAGGTCGCCGCGCTCGAACGCGGCGAGGTGCCGTTCTTCGAGCCCGGCCTGCCCGAACTGATCTCGCGGCACGTCGCCACCGGCCGCCTGCGGTTCACGACGGACCTCGCGGCGGCGGTCGCGGCATCCGATGTCCACTTCATCTGCGTCGGTACGCCGCAGCAAGCATCGAGTCACGGAGCGGATCTGCGATTCGTCGATTCCGCCACGCGGCAGGTGGTGGAGGCCATGACGCACGACGGTCTGATCGTCGGCAAGTCGACGGTGCCGGTGGGAACCGCGTCGCGGCTGCGGACGATGCTGACGGAGACCATCGCGCCGGGCATGCATGTCGAGCTGATCTGGAACCCCGAATTCTTGCGCGAGGGGATGGCGGTCGAAGACACCCTGCGCCCCGACCGCATCGTGATCGGCGGGGCGTCACCGTGGGCCGAGGACCGGCTGCGTCGGCTCTACGGTCCCGCCATTGCGAACGGGGCGCCCGTCGTGACCTGCGATCTGGCGACCGCCGAGCTGGTCAAGGTGAGCGCGAACGCATTCCTGGCGACCAAGATCTCGTTCATCAACGCGATCGCCGGGTTGTGCGAGAAGGCCGGAGCGGACGTCGGTGTTCTTGCGGATGCGATCGGGTACGACTCACGCATCGGCCGCAAGTTCTTGAACGCCGGGCTCGGGTTCGGCGGCGGATGTCTGCCGAAGGACATCCGTGCCCTGATGCACCGAGCCGGCGAACTCGGCGCCTACTCGACGGTCATGTTGATGCAGCGGGTCGACGAGATCAACATGGACCAGCGCCAGCGAATCATCGACATGACCCTCGGCGCGGTCGGGGGCTCGGTGTTGAACACGCGCATTGCGGTGCTCGGGGCGGCGTTCAAACCCGACACGGACGACGTTCGCGACTCGCCGGCGCTGAACGTGGCGGCGGCGCTACACCTGCGCGGGGCGCACGTCACGGTCTACGACCCGGCCGCCGGGGGCACGGCCAAGCGCCTGTTCCCGACGCTGTCGTATGCCGACGGGCTCGAGAACGCGGTGCGCGGTGCCGACGTCGTGCTTGTGCTGACGGAATGGGACGAGTTCCGTCTCGCCGACCCCGACGTCGTCGGTGACCTGGTGTCGCAGCGGATCATCGTCGACGGGCGCAACTGCCTGCCCGAAGACGCCTGGCGTGAGGCGGGGTGGGACTACCGCGCCCTCGGGCACGCGGTTCCGGCCCCGATGCCGATGACGGGCTCGATGCGGAAGATCGAGGCCGCTTAGCCTGCGGTGGGGCGGACATCCGAGAGGTCCGGTGGGGCTGATGTGGCGTTTTCGGTGCCCCCGGGCCCCGTTCCGCACCGTCGTTCCTCTCGGATGTCCGGCGCTACGCTGACGCCGACTCTCGCGTGTCCAGTTGGACGCGTACGTGCGGCAGGAATTCCCGCGGGATCACCGCTGTGGCGACGAGGTCCGGTGCGAGTCGCACACCGACCGCGTAGACGAACGGGTCGGTGTCGATCTCGCACGCGGCCGTCTCGACGCCGTTGACGACGAGGAACGCGGAGCGGTTGATCGACGCCTCGGTCGCGCGCCAGGAGCCTTCGTGTGCGGGCCGCCCCATGTCCAGCCCGAGCTCTTCGCGGAACCGGTTCATCAGGATGTGGTTCGTGTGGTGCACGAGCTGGTATTCGAGTGTCGAGTGTTCGCTCGATTCGCGATACCACGACGTGCGAACAGCCTCCCAGAGCATGGGATACCGCATCCGCTCGACCATATCGAGCAGCCAGACCGGTCGCGGCCACGGCGGTTCGACATCGAGAGAGGCCCGCGTCTGGTCGTCCAGTTCCGCGAGGTTCGCGGGATCGTCGCGGTCTTCGGGGTTGCGCCACAGCGTGTAGCTGATGCTCACGGCCTGGTGCGAGTGGCCGCCGCTGCCGCCGGTGCCCTCCATCCCCAGGCCGTCCCAGTCTTCGAGGGTCGGCTGGGGCACGAGCCCCATCACCGCGAACGGGAGATCCCGAACGCGGGCGGCCTGTTCCAGCCGCGGGTCGGGCGCGTCTTCGGGAAGGTGTCCGGTGAACTGCACCCTTCGAGCTTGAGCCAGCGTCTCGGGGCACGCAAGGCCGAGGGCACAGATCAGGCGGGGCGCTCGATGACGAGCAGACCCTCTTTGGTGTCGGCGACCGCGACCCAGCCGTCGCCGAACAGGAACGTCATGCCGTAGCCGTCGTCGTCGGTCGCGACGGTCGTGTCGGGGTTCTCGGTGACGTACACACCGTCGGGCGTCTCTTCGGCGACCCAACCGCCGTCGGTCAGTTCGGTCTGCGCTTTTTCGGCGTCGGCGGGGTCGATTCCGGCCCAGCCGTAGATCTGCACGCTCGCGGTGACGGCGCCCGCAGCACCCCAGATGCACCACAGTCCGTCGGGGAACTCGCGCGAGCCGATGCGGAACACATCCTCCTGCGCTTCCCAGCCGGCCTCGACGAACGCCGCGACGACGTCCGGTGCGATCAGGGTTTCGCAGGTGAGATCACCGGGGCGCACGACGGGCGTGATCTCGGTGGGGGTCGGGGTCGGCGTCGCACTGGGCGCTGTGCTCGGTGGCGGCGTGGTTGCTTCGGCATCCGGGGTCGCCGCGCAGCTCGTCAGCGCCAGGGCCGCGACGAGCGCCGCCGCGCCGATGACCGTGCGAGTGCGGGGAACCGCGCGAGAGCGAGTCATGGTGTCCAGATCAGCCGCGCGGGGTGGGGGAGTGGACGAGATCGAGGAAGTCTTGGTGCAGGATGCCGTTGGTCGCCATCACCGAACGTGCCGAGAGGGTCTGCTCGCCCTCGAACGACGTGACGCGCCCGCCGGCCTCGCTGATGATGGGGACGACGGCGGCGATGTCGTACTCCTGAACGCCGAATTCGGCGACGAACTCGAGGCGCCCCTCGGCAAGGAGCATGTAGGGCCAGACGTCGCCGTATCCGCGGTCGCGCTTGACTCGGCGGGTCAGCGCGATGAGGGCGTCGAGGTGGTCGGTCTCATCCCACTGCGCGATGCTCTGGAAGCTCACGCTGGCCTCGTCGAGGGTGTCGACCGACGACACCCTCAGCCGGCGCTCGCCGCCATCGGGCGTGTCCGTCCAGGCCCCGAGGCCTTCGGCGCCCCACCAGCGGCGTCCGATCGCGGGGATTCCGACGACGCCGACGACGGGCAGACCATCGACAGCCAGTGCGATCAGGTTGCCCCACATCGGGATGCCGCGGACATAGTTGGCGGTGCCGTCGATCGGATCGATGATCCACTGGCGACGGCTATCGCCCGTGGTTCCGAACTCTTCGCCGAGGATCCCGTCGCCGGGCCGTTCTTGCGCCAGGATGTCTCGGATCGCCCGCTCGGCAGCCAGATCCGCCTCGGACACGGGCGAGGCATCGGGCTTCGTCTGCACGTGGAGGTCGACGGCATCGAAACGCGCCATCGATGCGGCGGCCGCGGCATCCGCCAGTCGGAGCGCAAGGGAGAGGTCATCGGCACGCGTCGGATCGGCGTGCGCGACGCCGGGGAGGGGCGACGTGGGGAAGGTCACGGGCCCAGGATACCGGGGCTTGCCTGAACGATTCGCGAGTGACGTAACCGTGATGGTAATGTTGACCCTCGGTTCGCCCGGCTCCACCTGGGCGGCCTTTGCACCTCTAGCTCAATCGGCAGAGCAACTGACTCTTAATCAGTGGGTTCTGGGTTCAAGTCCCAGGGGGTGCACTGGGAAGCCCTGATAGATCTCGCCATCTACCAGGGCTTTTCTCATGCGCGGGTGGGCCCGGAGCGGCCGTGGTCAGTCTCCGGTCGACAGACGTTCTGGATCGCCCGCTAGGTCGGTCGATTGGCTACTCCGATCACCGCGGCAAGACCGCGTCGCCGCCGTGCCATCGCGCCTCCCGCCGGTCGGTAGAGCAGGAGGTCAGGGCTTGAGCAGCACCTTGATCGCGCGGCGCTCGTCCATCGCGGCGTAAGCCTCGGCCGCCTCATCGAGGGGCAGCGTCAGGTCGAACACGCGACCCGGCTGGACGACGCCGTTCCAGACATCCGGCAACAGCTCTTCTATGTAGTTGCGGACGGGAGCGACGCCCCCGCGCAGGCCGATGTTCGCCCCGAAGAGCGATCCCACGGGCACCGAGTTGCCCTCGGCGGGAACGCCGACGAATCCGACCGTGCCGCCGGGGCGCGCCGTGGCGATGGCCTGGTCCATGCTCTCGGGGGTGCCGACGCATTCGAGAACCGCGTCGGGTCCGATGCCGTCGAACAGGGCCTTGGCGGCGGCGATCCCCTCGGCGCCGCGCTCGGCGATCACGTCGGTCGCGCCGAACTCGCGACCGAGCGCCTGACGGGATGCGTGGCGAGACATCAGCACGATGCGCTCCGCGCCGAGGCGCTTCGAGGCGAGCACGGCGCAGAGCCCGACGGCGCCGTCACCGATCACGACGACCGTGCTGCCGGGACCGACCCCGCCGGATAGGGCCGCGTGGTGACCGGTGCCGAAGACATCCGACAGCGTCAGAAGGTGGGGAATGAGGTCGTCGGAGGGGTACTCGGGGGTCTTCACGAGCGTCCCGTCGGCGTGCGGCACGCGGACGTATTCGCCCTGGGCTCCGTCGGCGAACCCGCCGAAGTGATCGCGCGAGCCCCACCAGGAGTGCTCGAGGCACGACGTCGAGACGCCGTTGCGGCAGTTCACGCACGTCATGTCGCAGTCGTAGAACGGTGCGATGACGAAGTCGCCGACCGCGACGTTCTCGACCTCGTTGCCGAGCGCCTCGACCACTCCGACGAACTCGTGCCCGATGCGCGAGCCCGGCTTGGGGGTACGCACGCCGCGGTAGCTCCACAGGTCCGAGCCGCAGACGCACGCCGCAACGACCCGGACGATGGCGTCGCGACCCGAGCTGAGTACGGGGTCGGGGACTTCTTCGACTCGGATGTCTCGGGCAGCATGGATCGTCGTCGCGCGCATGATCTCAGCCTACGGCTCGGGTGCGGCAGGCGGCAGGGATGCTGTGGCCTCGCTCGCCTGCCCCCACCGAACGGTCGCGACTCGCCGTGTGGCCGCGATGTTGCGCGGCGAGTCGCGACCGTTCGCGGTGGATGGGCGGGGTCAGCGCCCGGCGGCGGCGATGCGGGTCGAGAGCTGGTGTGCGTGCGCGAGCAGCGTGCGGCCGAGGCCCGCCAGGCGGTCCGGGCCGAAGCGGAACTCGACCCCCGTCAGGCTCAGCGCCCACTCGGGGTACCCCGCGCGGTTGAACACGGCCGCCCCGACACCCCAGCTGCCCTCGACGATCAGCCCCGGGTTGACCGCGTAGCCGCGGTCGCGCGTTTCGGCGAGGCGCGTGCGGAGCGGTGCGAGGCCGTGACTCGCGCCCCATGATTCGTCGAGGTCGGGGCGGCGCTCGAGGTAGGCGTCGACGTCGGCCTCGGGCAGGAAGGACAGGATCGCCAGCCCCGCCGAGGCGACGCCGAGGGGAAAGCGGACGCCCTCGCTCAGCACGAACGAGCGGATGGGAAAGGCCCCTTCTTCGCGCAGCAGGCACACGGTCTCGTCGGCTCGCCGCACCGACAGGAACGCGCTCTCCTCGGTCTTGACGGCGAGTGAGCGGACGATGTCGCGGGCCAGTGTCGTGATGTCGTACCGGGCGGCGGCGACCGTCCCCATCAGATACAGTTCGGGCCCCGGCATCCATCGCGCGCTCCGCTCGTCCTGATCGACGAGGCCCTCGGCTCGGAGCGCCGACAGCAGCCGATGTGCCGTCGAGCGCGACAGGTCGGCGCGACGTGCGAGGTCCGCGGTCTGCGCTCCCTCGGTGCCCGCGGCCGTGACGAGGCGCAGGAGGTGCGCCGCGCGGCCGATGGCCTGGGCGCCGGGAACCGTGCGAGTGTTCATCATGTGGACGCTAGCCGTCGGGTGAGCCACATCGCAAGGCATTTCTTGCGGTCGGTGGAGCCGAGAGACAAGCTGGAAAAGGGAATGGGCTACGGATGCCCTCGACGCACCGTGACCGGATCGTGGACACAGCGGTCGGGTCTGGCCACATTCGCGAACGTGCGACAAGGGAGTGACGCGTGATCGACAAACAGGTGACGACCCCGGCCGAGGCCGTGGCGGACATCCCGGACGGCGCTTCGCTCGCCGTCGGAGGGTTCGGGCTCTCGGGCAATCCGATCGCCCTGATCGAGGCGCTCCTCGCGCAGGGCACGACCGATCTCAGCATCGTCAGCAACAACTGCGGCGTGGACGACTGGGGCCTCGGCGTGCTGCTGAACGCCCGCCGCATCCGCAAGATGACGTCGTCGTACGTCGGCGAGAACAAGGAATTCGAGCGGCAGTTCCTCGCCGGTGAGCTCGAGCTCGAGCTCACCCCGCAGGGCACGCTCGCCGAGAAGTTGCGCGCGGGCGGATCCGGCGTCGCGGCCTTCTACACGCGAACGGGAGTCGGCACGCAGGTCGCCGAGGGCGGGTTGCCCCGCCGGTACGACGGAGCGGGCGGGATCGCTGTGGCGTCACCGACGAAGGACGTCCGCGTCTTCGACGTCGCGGGTCAGTCGCGCGAGTACGTGCTCGAAGAGGCCATCCTGACGGACTTCGCCCTCGTGCACGCACGGAGAGGTGACCGCCACGGCAACCTCGTGTTCAACAAGGCCGCGCGCAATTTCAACCCGCTCGCCGCGATGTCCGGGCGCGTCTGCATCGCCCAGGTCGAAGAGCTCGTCGAGCCCGGCGAAATCGACCCCGATCAGGTGCATCTTCCGGGTGTTTACGTGCACCGCATCGTCGAGGTCGGGACCGACATCGAAAAGCGCATCGAGCGTCGCACGGTGCGGGCAACCGGCTCGGAAGGGAACTGACATGCCACTCGATCGCCTGCAGATGGCCGCGCGTGCCGCCGCCGAGCTGACGGATGGCTCGTACGTCAACCTCGGGATCGGGCTGCCGACCCTGGTGCCCAACTACGTGCCGGATGACGTGACCGTCGTGCTGCAGTCCGAGAACGGCATTCTCGGCGTGGGGCCGTACCCGGACGATGCGGATGTGGATCCGGATCTGATCAACGCCGGAAAAGAGACGGTAACGACCCTGGCCGGGGCGTCGTTCTTCGACTCGGCCACGAGCTTCGGCATGATACGCGGCGGCAAGATCGATGTCGCCGTGCTCGGTGCGATGCAGGTCTCGCGTACCGGTGACCTGGCCAACTGGATGATCCCGGGGAAGATGGTCAAGGGTCCGGGAGGCGCAATGGATCTCGTGCACGGAGCGGCCCAGGTCATTGTGCTCATGGAGCACGTCGCGAAGGATGGTTCGGCGAAGATCGTCGACGAGTGCTCGCTGCCCCTGACCGGGCGTCAGGTCGTCGACCGAATCATCACCGACCTGGCCGTGATCGACGTGACGCCCGACGGACTCGTGCTGGTGGAGGTGGCACCGGGTGTGACCGTGGCCGAGGTCGTCGCGGCGACCGAGCCGCACCTGACCGTTTCGCCCGCACTGGAGGAGAACGCATGAGCGCCCTGCCGCAAGAACACATGCCGCACGAGAGCATCGAGCCGGACGACATCGTCATCGTGGCCGCAGCCCGCACGCCCCAGGGGCGGTTGAAGGGTCAGCTCGCGTCTTTCACGGCGCCCCAGCTCGGCGGCTTCGCCATCCGCGGCGCGCTCGAGAAGGCCGGGATCGCAGCGGATGCCGTCGACGCCGTCGTGCTCGGGCAGGTGCTGCCCGCCGGGTCGGGCCAGAACCCCGCGCGCCAGGCGGCGCTGGCCGCGGGGATCGGATGGGAGGTGCCCGCGTCATCCGTCAACAAGGTCTGCCTGTCGGGTTTGACGGCAATCATCGACGCGGCACGCATGATCCGGGTCGGCGACGCGGATGTCGTGGTCGCGGGCGGCATGGAGTCCATGACCCGCGCCCCGCACCTGCTGATGGGATCGCGCGACGGATGGCAGTACGGCAGTGTCGAGGTGCTCGACCACATGGCCCTCGACGGGCTCACCGACGCGTACGACAACGAGAGCATGGGCGCGTCCACCGAGCGCCGCAACGACCGGTTCGAGGTGACGCGCGAGCAGCAGGACGCCGTTTCGGCGCGCTCGCACCAGCGTGCCGCAGCGGCGACCGAGGCGGGCGTGTTCGCGGACGAGATCGTGGCGATCGACGTGCCGCAGCGGCGGGGCGATGCCGTCCGCGTGACGGCGGATGAAGGCATCCGTCCCGAGACGACGGTCGAGACGCTCGGGCGCCTGCGGCCCGCGTTCGCGGAGGGCGGGTCGATCACGGCGGGCAACTCGTCGCAGATTTCGGATGGCGCGGCCGCTGTGGTCGTGACGCACCGCGCCCACGCCGAGGCGCGCGGGTGGCCCGTGCTGGCCGTGATCGGGGCGAACGGGCAGGTCGCTGGGCCGGACAACTCGCTGCACGCGCAGCCCGCCCGGGCCATTGCGAAGGCGCTCGAGAAGCAGGGACTGACTCCCGCCGACCTCGACATCGTCGAGATCAACGAGGCGTTCGCGGCCGTGGTCGTGCGTTCCCAGGCCGAGCTGGGCCTGGCCGACGACGTCGTCAACGTCCACGGCGGGGGCATCGCGGTCGGGCACCCGATCGGAGCATCCGGGGCGCGGCTCGTCGTGCACGCGGTGCACGAACTCGGTCGTCGGGGGAGCGGCACCGCCGCTGTCGCGCTGTGCGGCGGCGGGGGCCAGGGCGAGGCGCTGATCCTCACGCGCTGAGCGGCGCGCGCTGAGCGGCACGCCGAGATCGCCGCCTGTTGCCGACTCCGCTACTCACTTGCGGTGGATAACCGGCGTACTCGGCGCGAAGGGGCGGGCTCGGTGCACGTTGCGGGATCGGGCGGACGCCGGGTTACCTGTGCAGGCGCTTCTTCAGAAGCTTCTGCTCCTTGCCGTGGACGGGGGAGTCGTCCGCGATGACATGGCCGCGCGACGCACGGTACGTGTCGACGATCGCGCCGATCGCGAGCGTTGCCGTGATTCCCCAGCTGATCCAGGCGAGGGCCTCGCGCCAGGTGAACTCACTGTCGCGGGCTCCGCGCAGCAGCGTGATGCCGCCGGTGATGGCGGAGATGATGCCCGTTCCGAACAGGTACTTGCGCATGGTCCCACGCTACCGAACGTCACCCGGGCCGCGCTCGCGGTTGACATTTCGCCGCCGGTGCCCGAAGCATCCGCCCGTTTTTCCGCCGCGCCGCCCGTTTTGTCGCCCCTGCGCAGCGTCCTCCCACCTCGGAACACCCCTTCCGCCGCGAAACACCTCGGGTCTGGGGTGCCTCGCCGCAAGAGGGGTGTTTCGGCGAAGGGGGCGGCGGACGGATGCCGGGGGCCGGACGCCGGCGCGGAACGGATGCGTCGCCGAGGTATGCCGACACGCCAGATACCCTGGAGGCAGCACGCATGCCCGTCCCGATGCTCGTGAGAGGCCCCCGTGACGACCGACCTGCCCGACCGCGCCGACTTCGTCGTCGTCGCAAATCGACTGCCCGTCGACCGCGCCGAGGACGGCGAGTGGCGGCGGTCGCCGGGTGGCCTCGTGACGGCCCTGGAGCCGATGATGCGGCGCGCGGACGGTGCGTGGGTGGGATGGCCGGGCCAGGCGGACCTGGAGCTCGAGCCCTTCGAGTTCGAGGGCACGCACCTCGTGCCGATCTCGCTCAGCGCCGACGACGTCGAGCTCTACTACGAGGGCTTCTCGAACGACACGATCTGGCCGCTCTACCACGACGTGATCGCCGCGCCCCGGTACAGCCGCCTCTGGTGGGAGTCCTACGTCCGCGTCAACCGGCGCTTCGCCGAGGCGACCGCGGCCGTCTCTGCCGAGGGGGCCACCGTCTGGGTGCAGGACTACCAACTGCAGCTCGTGCCCAAGATGCTGCGCGAGCTTCGCCCCGACCTGACGATCGGGTACTTCCACCACATCCCGTTCCCGGCGTACGGGCTGTACTCGCAGCTGCCCTGGCGCAAGCAGGTGCTCGAAGGGCTGCTCGGCGCGGATGTCATCGGGTTCCAGCGCGTCGCGGATGCCGGCAACTTCGCCCGCGCCGTGCGTCGTCAGCTGCGGTACGACACCAAGGCCTCGGGGATCTCGGTGCCCATGGGCGACGGCCGCACCCGGATCGCCCTCGCCAAGGCGTTCCCCATCTCGATCGACGCCGAGTCGTACGCCGAGCTGGCCCGCTCGCCCGAGGTCCAGGCGCGGGCCGCCGAGATCCGCGAGGGGCTCGGCAACCCGCGCAAGATCCTGCTCGGAGTCGACCGGCTCGACTACACCAAGGGCATCCGCCACCGCATGAAGGCGTTCGGCGAGCTCCTGACGGACGGCAAGCTCGACACCTCCGACGTCACGCTCGTGCAGGTCGCGAGCCCTAGTCGCGAGCGTGTCGTCGCGTATGCCCAGCTGCGCGACGAGATCGAGCTGACGGTCGGGCGCATCAACGGCACGTTCGACACGATGGGCCACACGGCCATCCGCTATCTGCACCACGGCTATCCGAGGGAAGAGATGGTCGCTCTTTTCCTCGCCGCCGATGTGATGCTCGTGACGGCCCTCCGCGACGGGATGAACCTCGTCGCCAAGGAATACGTCGCCTCGCGCATCGACAACCGCGGCGTGCTCGTGCTGAGCGAGTTCGCCGGGGCCGCGGATGAGCTCGGCAGCGCGCTGCAGATCAACCCGCACGACATCGAGGGGCTCAAGGAGTCGATCATGCGCGCCGTCGAGATGCCCGGCGCCGAGCAGGGACGCCGGATGCGGTCGCTGCGGCGTCGCGTGTTCGAGCACGACGTCGAGGCGTGGTCGCAGAGCTTCGTCGCCGCGCTGGATGCCGCGCGTCGACGCGACCGGGGCCCCGCCCCGAGAGAGGTTGCACCCGCATGAGCGAACGCGAACTGAACGATCTGCTCGGGCCGCTCGCCGCCACGGAGAAGCTGCTCGTCGCTCTCGACTTCGACGGCACGCTTGCGCCCCTGATCGACGAGCCGATGAAGGCTCGGGCGTTGCCGGCGTCCCAGGACGCGGTCGCCGATCTCGCCGCGCTTCCCGACACCTTCGTGGCATTCGTCTCGGGACGGATGCTCGCCGACCTGCGGGTGATCGGCGAGCACGACGACGAGTCGCCGGTGTATCTCGCGGGTTCGCATGGCGCCGAGTTCTGGTACCCGGCCTCCACTGCCACCCCTCAGCGTGAGGAGAGGACTTCGGCGGGGGAAGAGGACGCTGAGGTGGGACGAGTCCTCTCGCCGAGCCGAACTCCTCGTACCGAGCAGGCGGCGGAGCAGGGCGCCGAGCCGGACGACGTGGATGCCGACGCTGTGCGCGCCGTCGCCGACACCATCGTCGCCGACATCGAGGGCGCGTGGATCGAGCACAAGGCCCTGGGTTTCGCTCTCCACACGCGCTTGAGCACGGCCGAGGATGCCGCGCGGGCGACGCACGAGATCGACGCGCTCGTCGTCGAGCGGGCGCCGGGATGGCGGCGGCGCACGGGGCAGGACATCCTCGAGTTCTCGTCGAGCCACGCGGGGAAGGATGCCGCGATCGCCGCTCTGCGCGAGCAGACGGGTGCGACGGCCGTGTTCTTCGCGGGGGATGACGTCACGGACGAGGATGCGATCGCGCACCTGACCGAAGGCGACCTGGGCGTGCGCGTCGGGCCGGGGGAGACATCCGCCCGCGTGCGTGTCGCAGACGCCCAAGAACTCGCCGGAGTGTTGTGGACCCTGGCGCGGATGCGGGCGGCACAGCAGGAATAGACTCGGGGGATGGCTCCGTACGACCCTTCCGACAGTTCCCCCGTCGATATCAAGCCCCGCTCCCGGGTCGTCACCGACGGCATCGAAGCGACCACCTCGCGCGGAATGCTCCGCGGCGTGGGCATGGGCGACGCCGATTGGGAGAAGCCCCAGATCGGCATCGCGTCGAGCTGGAACGAGATCACCCCCTGCAACCTGAGCCTGGACCGCCTGGCTCAGGGCGCGAAGGAGGGCGTGCACGCCGGCGGCGGCTACCCGCTGCAGTTCGGCACGATCTCGGTATCCGACGGCATCTCGATGGGTCATGAGGGCATGCACTTCTCGCTCGTGTCGCGCGAGGTCATCGCCGACTCGGTCGAGACCGTCATGATGGCCGAGCGCCTCGACGGCAGTGTGCTGCTCGCGGGCTGCGACAAGTCGATCCCCGGGATGCTGATGGCCAGCGCCCGCCTCGACCTCTCGAGCGTCTTCCTCTACGCCGGGTCGATCGCACCGGGCTGGGTCAAGCTCAGCGACGGCACCGAGAAGGACATCACGATCATCGACTCGTTCGAGGCGGTCGGTGCCTGCCTGGCCGGCAAGATGAGCGAGGCCGACCTCAAGCGCATCGAGTGCGCCTTCGCGCCGGGCGAGGGTGCCTGTGGCGGCATGTACACGGCCAACACGATGGCGTCCGTCGCCGAGGCCCTCGGCCTCAGCCTGCCGGGTTCGGCCGCGCCGCCGTCGGCCGACCGCCGCCGCGACGCGTTCGCGCACCGCTCGGGCGAGGCCGTCGTGAACCTCCTGCGCCTGGGCATCACGACCCGCGACATCCTGACCAAAGAGGCGTTCGAGAACGCGATCGCGCTCGCGATGGCCCTCGGCGGTTCGACCAACGTCGTGCTGCACCTGCTCGCGATCGCGCGCGAGGCGGACGTCGACCTCAGCCTGCACGACTTCAACCGCATCGGCGACAAGGTTCCGCACGTCGCCGACATGAAGCCGTTCGGCCACTACGTCATGAACGACGTCGACCGACACGGGGGCATCCCCGTCGTCATGAAGGCGATGCTCGACGAGGGTCTGCTGCACGGCGACGCCCTCACGGTCACGGGCAAGACGCTCGCCGAGAACCTCGCCGAGCTGAACCCCGACCCCGTCGACGGAACCGTCATCCACACGTTCGACAACCCGATCCACGCGACCGGCGGCATCACGGTGCTGCACGGTTCGCTCGCTCCCGAGGGTGCGGTCGTCAAGACCGCCGGCTTCGACGCGAGCGTCTTCGAGGGCCCCGCGCGGGTGTTCGAGCGCGAGCGTGCCGCGATGGACGCGCTGGAAGAGGGATCGATCGCCCCGGGCAGCGTCCTGGTGATCCGTTACGAGGGCCCGAAGGGTGGCCCCGGAATGCGCGAGATGCTCGCGATCACCGCCGCCATCAAGGGAGCCGGGCTCGGAAAAGATGTACTACTCTTGACGGACGGACGATTCTCAGGCGGCACAACCGGCCTCTGCATCGGCCATATAGCACCCGAAGCGGTGGACGCAGGTCCCATCGCCTTCGTGCGCGATGGTGATCTGATACGGGTCGATATCGCAGCTCGCACTCTCGACCTACTCGTCGATGAGGCTGAGCTCAGCTCCCGCCGCTCTGGCTGGGAACCGCTGCCCCCGCGCTACACCCGAGGCGTTCTGGCCAAGTATTCCAAGCTCGTGCACTCCGCCGCGGAGGGCGCGGTCACGGGATAGCCCGCGTCCGAAGGATGCGGCGTTTCGTCGGTCCTCTGCCGGCGAATCATCACAGTCATTCCGATCGCAAGGATTCTCACCATGCCCGCCGAATCTGCCACGGCCATTCCCCGGCCGCCCGCTCGCACCGCGTCCGCGCCCGTGCTCACGGGTGCGGAGGCGGTCGTCCGCTCCCTCGAGCTGCTCGGCGTCACCGACGTCTTCGGGCTGCCCGGTGGAGCGATCCTGCCCGTCTACGACCCGCTCATGGACTCGACCGCCCTGCGCCACATCCTCGTGCGCCACGAACAGGGTGCCGGTCACGCTGCCGAGGGTTACGCCTCGGCATCCGGACGCATCGGCGTCGCCATCGCGACGTCGGGCCCGGGCGCGACCAACCTCGTCACGGCCATCGCCGACGCCTACATGGACTCGGTGCCGATCGTTTGCATCACGGGTCAGGTGTTCAGCACGCTGATGGGCACGGATGCGTTCCAGGAGGCCGACATCGTGGGTATCACGATGCCGATCACGAAGCACTCGATCCTGGTCAAGCGCGCGGAAGACATCCCGGCCGCGATCGCTTCGGCGTTCGAGATCGCGGGAACCGGTCGTCCCGGTCCCGTGCTGGTCGACATCACGAAGGACGCCCAGCAGAACGAGGCGCCGTTCATCTGGCCGCCGAAGATCGACCTGCCCGGCTACCGCCCGGTGACCAAGGCACACAGGGGATAAGCAGATCCAGGCTGCGGCGCAGCTGCTCGCCGCCGCCAAGAAGCCCGTGCTGTACGTCGGCGGCGGGGTGATCCGCTCCAAGGCGTCGGCCGAGCTGCTGCGTCTCGCCGAGGCGACGGGTGCGCCGGTCGTCACGACGCTGATGGCGCGCGGGGCATTCCCCGACTCGCACGAGCAGCAGCTGGGAATGCCCGGCATGCACGGCACGGTGCCCGCGGTGCTGGCGCTGCAAGAGGCCGACCTGCTCGTCTCGCTCGGCGCGCGCTTCGATGACCGCGTGACCGGCAAGGCCGCGCTCTTCGCCCCGAACGCCAAGGTCGTGCACGTCGACATCGACCCGGCCGAGATCGGCAAGATCCGCGCCGCCGATGTTCCCATCGTGGGTGATCTGCGCGACGTGCTCGTCGACCTCGAGGGCGCCTACGCCGCCGCGGCGGCCGAGGCGGAGCCCGACATCTCGGAGTGGTGGTCGTACCTCGACGGTCTGCGCGAAGAGTTCCCGCTCGGCTACGCGCCGACGACAGATGGCCTGATAGCGCCGCAGTACGTCATCCAGCGCATCGGCGAGCTGACCGGCCCCGAGGGCATCTACGCCTCGGGTGTGGGACAGCACCAGATGTGGTCGGCGCAGTTCATCAAGTACGAGCGTCCGAATGCGTGGCTGAACTCCGGCGGCGCCGGCACGATGGGCTACTCGGTGCCCGCCGCGATGGGCGCCAAGGTCGCCGAACCCGAGCGTGTCGTATGGGCGATCGACGGCGACGGATGCTTCCAGATGACCAATCAGGAGCTCGCGACCTGCACGATCAACAACATCCCGATCAAGGTCGCGATCATCAACAACTCCTCGCTCGGCATGGTGCGCCAGTGGCAGACGCTGTTCTACAACAGCCGCTACTCGCACACCGACCTGAACACGGGCCACGACAGCATCCGCGTGCCGGACTTCGTCAAGCTCGCCGAAGCCTACGGATGCCTCGCCATCCGCGTCGAGAAGGAAGAAGACGTGGACGCGGCGATCAAGCTGGCGCTCGAGACGAACGACCGCCCGGTCGTGATCGACTTCGTCGTGAGTGCCGACGCGATGGTGTGGCCGATGGTGCCGCAGGGCGTCAGCAACAGCTTCGTCCAGTACGCGCGAGAGCACTCGCCGGCGTTCGGACAGGAGGACTGACGATGAGCAAGCACGTATTGAGCCTCCTGGTCGAGGACAAGCCCGGTCTTCTGACCCGTGTCGCGGGGCTCTTCGCCCGCCGCGGCTTCAACATCGAATCCCTCGCCGTGGGAGTCACCGAGGTGCCGGGTCTGTCGCGCATCACGGTCGTCGTCGACGTCGAAGAACTCCCGCTCGAACAGGTCACCAAACAGCTCAACAAGCTGATCAACGTGATCAAGATCGTCGAGCTCGACTTCGCGACCTCCGTTCAGCGCGAGCACATGCTCGTCAAGGTACGCGCCGACAACGCGACGCGTTCGAACGTGATCGAGGTCGTGAACCTGTTCCGTGCCTCGGTCGTGGACTACTCGATCGACGCCCTCGTCATCGAGGTGACGGGCGATCACGGCAAGATCGATGCGTTCCTGCGTGCCGTCGAACCGTTCGGCGTGAAAGAGCTGGCGCAATCCGGCCTGCTCGCCATCGGTCGCGGTGGTAAGAGCATCACCGAGCGCGTCCTGCGCGGCTGACCCGCGACGTCCGACTTCACAAAACCCGCAAACAAGGAGAACCACACGAACATGGCCGAGATCTTCTACGACTCCGACGCCGATCTTTCGCTCATCCAGGGCAAGAAGGTCGCGATCGTCGGCTACGGCTCGCAGGGACACGCGCACGCCCAGAACCTGCGCGACTCCGGTGTCGAGGTCGTCATCGCGCTCAAGGAGGGGTCGAAGTCGGCTCCCAAGGCCGAGGAAGACGGATTCCCCGTCAAGTCGGTCGCCGAGGCCGCCGAGTGGGCCGACCTCATCATGATCCTCGCGCCCGACCAGCACCAGCGCGGCATCTACAAGAACGAGATCGCCCCGCACCTGAGCGCGGGCAAGACCCTCGCGTTCGCGCACGGCTTCAACATCCGCTTCGGCTACATCGACGCCCCCGAGGGCGTCGACGTGATCCTGGTCGCGCCCAAGGCGCCGGGTCACACGGTGCGTCGCGAGTTCGTCGCGGGTCGCGGCATCCCCGACATCATCGCCGTCGAGCAGGATGCCTCGGGCCAGGCTTGGGACATCGCCAAGTCGTACGCCAAGGCCATCGGCGGCACCCGCGCCGGCGTCATCAAGACGACCTTCACGGAAGAGACCGAGACCGACCTGTTCGGTGAGCAGGCCGTGCTCTGCGGTGGCGTCTCGCAGCTCGTCCAGTACGGTTTCGAGACCCTGACCGAGGCCGGCTACCAGCCGCAGATCGCGTACTTCGAGGTACTGCACGAGCTCAAGCTCATCGTCGACCTCATGTGGGAGGGCGGCATCGCCAAGCAGCGCTGGTCGGTCTCCGACACCGCCGAGTACGGCGACTACGTCTCGGGACCGCGCGTCATCGACCCGCACGTCAAGGAGAACATGAAGGCCGTTCTCGGTGACATCCAGTCGGGCGCGTTCGCCGAGCGCTTCATCGCCGACCAGGACGCCGGAGCCCCCGAGTTCCTCGCACTGCGCGAGAAGGGTGCCCAGCACCCGATCGAAGAGGTCGGTCGCGAACTGCGCGCCCTCTTCGCGTGGAAGCAGCAGGACGCCGATTACACCGAGGGCAGCGCCGCGCGCTGACCTCGCTCTCTGAGCCGAGCACGCTCGGATTCCAGACCAGTCGTCCCACCAGGCTCGGCTGAGCCCGGCCGTCACACCCCCGCAACCCGGGGTGTGACGGCCGGGCCTTTTCGTGTGTGCGCAATGCGCTGTTCACGCCGCACGCACCGGACGGATGCGGGGCGTTCAGCCGCGACCGCCACGCTCGGGGCGTGCTCCGCCTGGCGAAACGCCGCTCCGCTCACCTGTCCGCTCTCGCGCTCGGTCTCGGCGTCCTGACGCTGTCGGTGGGGGCGGTCACTCCCGCGGCGTCGGCGCGGGAAGCATCCGCCGTGCCGGCACCCGCGACATCCGCGGGTCGCGTCGTGATCTCCGAGGTCGCTGCGGGGTCGTCACGGTCGGACGCGGACAGCTTCTTCGAGCTGCGGAACATCGACGATCACGCGATCGATCTGACCGGGTGGCAGGTGTTCCGCTGTTCCGCACAGGGGCTGCGGTCCAACTACTCGCGGCCCGAGTCCGATCTCACGGGGGTCGTGCTCGAGCCAGGGGCCATCGCGACCGTCACACGCATCGGCGTGGAGCTCGGGGGAGCGCAACCCGACGGGCTCTTCACGCAGCAGTATGCGCCCACCGGGTTCGGCCTGATCCTCACGAACGCCTCGGGCGAGACCGCCGACGCGATCGCGGTGTACCCGACCGAACCGTGGCCGACCGAGAGCGAGTGCAGTGAGAACGGCAACGTCCCCGCATCCCTCGCGTTCGCCCTCGACGAGTCCTGGCAGCGGGTGCGCGACACGGGCGATGTCGCCGTCGATTTCGTGCGCGCCGACGCGACACCCGGGACGTCGGACCTCGGGCGTGTGACGAGCCCGAGCGGGGTCGTGGTGATCGACGAGATCGCCGCGGCCGGACCGGCGGGGTCGGACGACGATCTGATCGAGCTGAGTAACCCGGGAGCGGAGAGCGTCGATCTGTCGGGGTGGACGCTGTATCGCTGCGCGCGTGACGGCACCCTGTCGGACGCCACGGCCCAGGTGGTCTTCCCCGCGCGCACGACCCTCGCGGCGGGCGAGCGACTGGTCGTGAGCAGCCGGGGCGAGGGCGACGCGACCGCGGCCTTCACATCCCGGACGTCGCTCGCGGACACAGTGTCGGGGACATTGCTGGTGGATGCCTCGGGTCGGCGCGTCGACGGTGTCTCGGTCTCGAATCATCCGGACACCGCGTGCCAGACGGGTGACGAGAAGCTGGCGTCCGTGCTGGACTACCGCGGCGGCGAGAGCTGGCAACGCCACCCCGCGACCGGCGAGTGGCTGATCGCCACGCGCACCCCGGGACACCCCAACGCGCGCACCGATACGCGCCTTGCCGGCCAGACCGTGACCTACCCGGCGACGCCGTCCGTTGCGATCAGCGAGATCGCGACCGACCCCCTGATCGACCCCGCCGGCGCCGATGCCGCGGGAACCGAGACGACACGGCACCACCTCGTCGAACTCGGCAACTATGGCAGGCGTGCCGTCGACATCGGCGGGTGGCGCCTGGTGGCGTGCGGCGACGACGGCTTTCGGGAACCCGACGACTTGGTCGTGATCGAGCCGGGCACCCGCATCGAGCCGGGGGGAACGTGGGTCGCGGCGCTCGAGGGAACGGATGCCGCGGGCACAGCCCAGGCGCGGTTCACGGCCGAGTTGGACTTCCGCGGCGCGGGCGTCTGGGTAGAGGACGCCTCGGGCGTGCGCGTCGACAGCGTCGGGATCTTCCACGCCAACGAGATGGACCACTCGATCGAGCGGTACAGCCCGTGCACGAAGGGCATGCCGCTTTCGACATTCGTGGTCGACCGGATCGCCGGAGAGACGTGGCAGCGCGCCCGGTTCACCGGTACCGACGCCGACGACTTCGTGCACGCGGGTGCGACGCCCGGCTCGCTCGACGAGCGTCCCTGGATCGAGACGGGCGAGCTCACGCCCGCCGCCGCCGGGAGGATCGCCGCCGTGCGGACCGAGACCCGGATCGCGGCCGTGTCGTCCCGTGCCGCGGAGAGCGTTGCGCCGAGCGCGCTCACGGGCGACGCGGCGACGATTATCGAGGCATTCGCCGGATCGAGCGAAGACGGCCCGCTGACGCAGCGGAGCGCGCCCAACGAGCAGCGCGTCGTCGACCCGGCACTCGTGGCCGGCCGCGACGATGCGTGGGCCTATCCCTATGTGCGTCTGCGCGTCGCGATGCCCGAGGCATCCGCCGTCGTCTCGTGGGCGGGCTCCGCGACGGGTGCGGCGCCCGTGCGCCTGTCGGTGTGGGTGCCGCGGGCGGGCACCTGGCGGAGCCTCGACGAGGCCGAGGCGGCACGTGAGGGCGGCACACACGAGATCGTGCTGTCGGGTGAGGTGCGCCCCGGTGAGGTTTCGGCGGGCGTGGCCGAGATCCTCGTGCAGGTCGTCCCGGCGCGTGCCGCGACGGACCGCACGGGCTTCGCCGATCCGGAGGACTACGACCTGGCGGTCAGCCACATCACCGACACGCAGTACCTCTCGGAGGCGTACCCCGAGGTGTACGCCGAGCAGCTCGCGTGGATCCGGGCCTCCGAGGAAGCGCGCAAGATCTCGTTCGTCGCGCACACCGGCGACCTGATCCAGAACTGGGTCGACCCCGACCAGCAGCAGCCCCGTGCCCGGCGCGAGTACGAGGTGGCGTCGACGACGCAGGCAACGCTCGACGCAGCGGGCATTGCGAACAGCGTTCTGCCGGGCAATCACGACAACAAGCGGGGCGTGACGAACGACCTGTTCAACGAGTACTTCGGACCCGACCGGTACGCCGGTTCGCCCTGGTACGGCGGATCGATCGCGCCCGACGACAACAGCGCCAACTTCACCCTGTTCGAGCGGGCGGGCGCCCGGTTCCTGGTGCTCTCGCTGCCCTACGGCTACGCGGAGCGCGAGCTCGCGTGGGCGGAAGAGGTCGTGTCGCAGAATCCGGATCGCAACGTCATCGTGGCGACGCACGAGCACCTGTCGGCGACGGGCCAGGACAACCCGCCCTCTCGTTCGTCCAGTTCGCGCTGGCTGTCACGGGCCGATGAGCTCTGGACGCGGGTCGTCGCCCCCCACCGGAACGTCGTGCTCGTCCTCGCGGGGCACTTCCACGGCCTCTCGCGCATCGACACCGCGGATGCCGGTGGTATCGCCGGGCACGCGGTCACCGAGCTCCTCGCCGACTACCAGGAGTTCCGCACGCACACGGGTGAGCGGGCGACGGGCTTCCAGCGCCTTCTGCAGATCGATCTGGCGGGCGGGACCGTGCAGGTGGACACGTTCTCGGCCACGCTCGGCGAGCACGCGAGCTTCCCCTACGACTACGAACAGGCCGTCGCCGACAACGGGCACGACACGTCCGGATCGAACGCCCGTCCCTGGCGCATCCTCGACCACGGACTGCAGAACCGGTACACCGCCGCGGACGACGACTTCTCGGTGCGTCTGTCGTTCCAGTTCGACAAGGCCGTGCAGACGTCGGCCGTGATGATCTCGGCGCGCTGAGCGGTTCCCTGTCGAGCGGTCGTGCGTCGCCTACCGTGAGTGGATGCGCTTCTTCGACCGCGACCCGAACCGCGCCCCTCGTCGGGCGAGAGGCGTTCTCGCCCGACTCGTGCTGACCATGGCGCTCGTCGTCGGTCTGGGAGCGGGCGGAGCGGTCACTCCGGCCGCGGCGTACGACGAGGACACGATCGTCGCACTCGCGAACGACGCGCGAGCGCAGAACGGGCTCGGCGGTCTGGTTCGGAACGGCTCGCTCGACGCCGTCGCGCTCACCTGGGCGAATCAGATGGCCGCGAACGGCTCGATCTCGCACAACCCCGCCTATGGCTCCCAGATCCCGGGCGGGTGGCGCGCCGCTGGCGAGAACGTCGCCCAGGGCTACGGGAGCGGGGCGGGCTTCCACAGCGGATGGATGGGATCGGCGCCGCACCGCGCCAATATCCTCGGCGACTTCACCGACATCGGCACGGCGCTCATCGAGGCGAACGGCACCACCTGGGCCGTTCAGGTCTTCGCGAATTACCCGGGCAGCGGACTGCCCGCGCCGGCCCCGCCCGCTCCCGCGCCCGCGGCCCCCGAGCAGGCCCCGGCAGCTCCCGCCCCGGCGACCCCGGCCGATCCAGCAGCCGACGCCGCAGCGGCAGCTGCTGCTGCCGACGCCGCTGCTGCCGAAGCCGCGGAGGCTGCCGCCGCTGCGGCCGAGTCCGCGGCGACCGCCACGCCTTCGCCCGCGCCCTCGGCCCGGCACGCAATGACCTCCGCCCCGACGCCCGGACCCCAGGCATCCGAGTCGTCCCCGATTTCGGGCCCTGCGCCGTGGATCGGCGCGGGAGTGCTCCTGCTCGTGCTCGCGAGCGCCGTTCTTGCGTGGTTCGTCGCGCGGTTGCTCGTGCGGCGCGGCCGACGTCGTGCTGCCGGTCCTCACGTCTGACTCTCGCGCTGGTCGTGAGCCCCGCAGAAACGGGTCGTCGCCGGGCTACTCTGGGGACATGCCGCGACGCGACGAAGACGCCCTGAGCTGGGACGGCGACGACGACCCCACGCTCGAAACGGGAGTGCCGGCAGCGCCGGATGACGACGCCGCCCCGGTGCCGCCCGCATCGCTGCCCGAGGGATGGACCCCGCTCGGTCGGGGGAGCGAGTCGGTGACGCACTCCGGACCGACCGCGTCCAGCACCCCGCCGCCCCTGGCGCCGCCTCCGCCGGTCGCACCGTCCGCGGGCGCCGGAGACGGACCCTCCGCCGCGACGTCGACGTCGACGGCGTCGGTGACGTCCGGGACGACGGAAGAGTCCGCGGCATCCGAAACGTCCGTCGCCACGGCGGACGAGCCCGAACCCGAGGGCCTCGGCACAGCGGCCCTCGTCTCGATCGGTGTGCTCGGCGGCGTATACCTGCTGTTCGCGATCGGCTGGCTCGTCGGCGGACTGCGTCTGCAGGGCCGGTATCAGGTGCTCGTGACCGATTCGATGTACCAGGGTGCGCTCTGGCTCGCGACGGCCGCGCCGCTGATCTGGTTCGCGACGACGATCTTCGCCACGCGCAAGACCCGCGCGTGGGTGCGCTGGCTCTGGCTGTCGATCGGGGTTCTGCTGCTCATCCCGTGGCCCTTCCTCATGATCGGAGCCGTGGGACGATGACGGATGCCTCGATCCGCGTCACGCGGACGCCCACCTGGATTCTGGTCGCGATCGGCGGCTTTTTCGCGCTGTTCTACGCCTACGCGCTGTGGCAGGCGGTCGGGAATACGATTCAGGCCGCCCAGATCGGTCTCAACGCGCTCGGTTGGTTCATCTGGATCTTCGCGATCCTGTTCCCCGTCCTCGCGTTCGCTGTGTCGTTCGCCCTCAGCTACCGGTGCGGCGCAGCGGTCTATGCGCTCGTGCTGCTGACCGGGCTCGGGCTCGTCGCGGTCTTCTGGCTCAACGTGATCGCCTACACGAGCCTGAACACGAGCGCCGTGGTCGGCTGAGGCACCCGCGCTCCGTCACGCGCGATCGAGCACCGTCACGCGCGATCGAGCACCGTCAAGCGATCGAGCACCGTCACGCGCGATCGAGCACCATCAAGCGGCGTCACGCGCACGGAGCGCGTGCCGGGAGCCGATAGGCTTTTTCTCGCCTCGCCCCGTTGTCTTGCAGGCGTGCGGCGCGGCCCACAAGACTCCCGCGCGCGAGCACGGGGTCGAAGAACCGCCACGCGCTCGCGCGCGGACATCACCGCACGCGAGCGCGCAACACAGCGCAACACGAAGGAACACCGTGACGAAGCCCGTCGTCCTGCTCGCCGAAGAACTCTCGCCCGCCACCGTCGACGCGCTCGGTCCCGAGTTCGATATCCGCCGCGTGGATGGGACGGATCGTCCCGCACTGCTCGCCGCCCTCGCCGACGCGAGCGCCGTGCTGATCCGCTCGGCGACGAACATCGACGCCGAGGCACTCGCCGCGGCCCCCGTGCTGAAGGTCGTCGCGCGTGCCGGGGTCGGACTCGATAACGTCGACATCAAGGCCGCCACCGCCGCCGGTGTCATGGTCGTGAACGCGCCCACCTCGAACATCGTGTCGGCCGCCGAACTCACCGTCGGCCACATCCTGAGCCTGGCCCGCAACATCCCCGCGGCGCACGCCTCGCTCGCGGAGGGTCAGTGGAAGCGCAGCAGCTTCACCGGCACCGAGCTGTACGAGAAGACCGTCGGGATCATCGGCCTCGGACGCATCGGCGCGCTGATCGCGGCCCGTCTGCAGGCCTTCGACATGCGCGTCGTCGCATACGACCCGTATGTCACGCCCGCGCGTGCCCAGCAGCTGCACGTCGAGCTCCTGCCGTTCGAAGAGCTGCTGCGCACGAGCGACTTCGTCACGATCCACATGCCGAAGACGCCTGAAACGACGGGCATGATCGGCGACGCCGAACTTGCGCTGATGAAGGACACCGCCTACGTCGTCAACGTCGCTCGCGGGGGACTGATCGACGAAGACGCCCTGCACCGCGCCCTCTCGGCCAACATCATCGCGGGCGCCGGGCTCGACGTGTTCGTCGACGAGCCCCCGAAGAACTCCCCGCTGCTCGCGCTGCCGAACGTCGTCGTGACCCCGCACCTCGGTGCCTCGACGGACGAGGCTCAGGAGAAGGCGGGTGTCTCGGTCGCGCGTTCGGTCAAGCTCGCGCTCGAGGGCGATCTGGTTCCGGATGCGGTCAACGTGGCGGGTGGCGTGATCGATCCGTTCGTCCGGCCCGGTATCGCGCTCGTCGAGAAACTCGGCCAGGTGTTCAGCGGGCTCGCGCACGCGGCGCTGACGAGCCTCGACATCGACGTGCGCGGCGAGCTCGCGGCCTACGACGTGAGCGTCTACCGCCTCGCGGCCCTCAAGGGGATCTTCACGAGCATCGTCAGCGAGAACGTCTCGTACGTCAACGCACCCCTGTTCGCCGAGCAGCGCGGTATCGAGACGCGCCTGCTCGTCGACCCGGTCAGCGAGGATTACCGCAACGTCACGACCCTGCGCGGCACCCTGAGCGACGGCACCGTCCTGACGGTCGCCGGAACCCTCTCGGGCACTCGCATGGTCGAGAAGATCGTCGGCATCAACGGGTACGAGATCGAGGTTCCGATCGCGAAGCACCACATCGTGATGCTCTACACGGACCGCCCGGGGATCGTCGCGATCTACGGCCAGAAGTTCGGCGATGCGGGCATCAACATCGCAGGGCTCCAGGTCGCCCGCAGTCAGCGCGGAGCGCAGCTTTCGGTGCTCACGCTCGACTCGCGCGTCCCGGACGAGCTGCTCGACGAGGTGCGCGAGGCGATCCAGGCCGACCTGCTCGTGCAGCTGGAGATCACCGAGGCCTAGTTCGCCCGGATCGACCCTCCGCGAGACGCGTCTCGACTCGTCGCCGCGTTCGGGCCTCCGGCATCGGTTCGTCGTCACGCGTTGGTGCAGAGGTTAGCGATGGCTGCGTCGATCCGTGGCGCGGATGCGCGGGTGTGTAGCCATCGTGTTGCGCGAGACCCCGCGAGGGAGGGGGAGATCAGAGACCGGCGGATGTCTCGACCAGGGCGATCAGCGCATCCATCTCCGCGCCGCGGGGGACCGGGCCCGGGATGTTCCCGCCCGCGAGGGCGTTGTTGAAGTAGAGCCCGTCGCTGACGAGCATGACCAGGTCGAGTGCCGCGGCATTCCGTGTGTGCGGTCGCAGTGCGTCACCCCAGCGCTCGCGCACGAGGCGTAGGGCGGCGCTCGCCGAGACGTTGCCGCCCTGGGCGAGGCGTGAGGTGGCGAGGATCGCTCGATCGAGGGGGTCGTTCTCCATGACGGAGTTGCGCAGGAAATAGGCGATGGGGCCTTCCGCCGCGGTCGTCATGGCCGTGATGTCGTCGGTGACCAGGGCGTCGAGCCGGTCGATGACACCGGACTCCAGGGCGTCCTTCGATCCGAAGTGGTAGAGCAGCCCACCCTTCGAGACCCCGGCGGCGCGCGCCGTGGCATCCATCGTCGCGGCGCGCTCGCCCTCGTCGATCAGGATCGCCTCGAAAGCGTCGAGCACGCTTTCTCGGGCCCGCGGGGGTCGACTCATGCGCTCGATCGTACCCAGTGGTCGCCCAGCGAAATATCGCGCATGTCTGTTACTATACCGGCTGGACGGTTTACTTACGGAACGGATCATGGCTACACAGATTTCGGCGTCGAAGCACGCTGGCACGACTCCGCTGGCGACGAGCGGCAAGGCAGGACCCCGCGCGTGGGCCGCGCTCGCGGTGCTCATGCTGCCCGTGCTGCTCGTCTCGGTCGACAACACGGTGCTGAGTTTCGCGCTGCCGCAGATCGCGCTGCACCTCGAGCCGACGAGCGCTCAGCAGCTCTGGATCGTCGACGCCTATCCGCTAGTCCTCGCCGGCCTCCTCGTCACGATGGGCTCGCTCGGCGACCGCTTCGGGCGCCGACGGCTGCTGCTGATCGGGGCAACCGGATTCGGTGTGCTCTCGATCGCCGCCGCCTTCGCCCCCTCGGCGGAATTGCTCATCGCCGCCCGTGTCGGCCTCGGCTTCTTCGGCGCGATGCTCATGCCCGCGACGCTGTCGTTGCTGCGCACCATCTTCCGCGACCGCGAACAGCGTCGCCTCGCAATCGCCGTCTGGGCCGC
Organism: Microbacterium sp. BR1; assembly: GCF_002812725.1. GTDB lineage: Bacteria > Actinomycetota > Actinomycetes > Actinomycetales > Microbacteriaceae > Microbacterium. Next base: position 167,221 of record NZ_NMUN01000004.1, read on the forward strand.
GGGATTCAGCGCCGGGATGGCGTTGGGCCCGATCGTCGGCGGGTTCCTGCTCGAGCACTTCGCGTGGGGCTCCGTGTTCCTGCTCGCCGTGCCCGTGCTGCTGCCGTTGCTCGTGCTCGCGCCGATCCTCGTGCCGGAGAGCCGGGACCCCCACCCGGGCCGCATCGACATCCTGAGCATCGTCCTGTCGCTCGGCGCGATGGTTCCGTTCGTCGCGGCCATCAAGTCGCTCGCGGTCGACGGTTTCACGGGCCCGGCCCTGCCCCTCGTCGGGCTCGGTGTGCTGGTCGGTGTGCTGTTCGTGCGTCGTCAGCTGCGACTCGAGACCCCGCTGCTCGACATGTCGCTGTTCCGCCGCGGCGGATTCAGCGGCGCGATCCTGGTGAACCTGCTGAGTGTCGTCGCCCTCGTCGGCTTCCTGTACTTCGTCGCGCAGCACCTGCAGCTCGTCCTGGGGCTCAGCCCGATGGACGCCGGCATCGCGCTGCTTCCCGGCCTCGCTGCCATGATCGTGGCAGGTCTCGGTGTCGTGCCGCTGGCGCGTCGCCTCGCGCCGCGCGTGCTGGTTCCCGCCGCCCTCGGGCTCTCGGTCCTGGGGTACCTGATCGTCGCGCTGACGGCGGGGGATGGCTCGCTCGCCATGCTCATCGTCGCCTTCATGTCGCTCGGCGCCGGTGTCGGCATGGCCGAGACCGTCTCGAACGAGCTGATCCTCTGGAACGCTCCTTCCGCAAAAGCGGGCGCGGCATCCGCCGTCTCCGAGACGGCCTACGAACTCGGCGCGGTGCTCGGCACGGCGATCATGGGAGGCATCCTGACGGCGTATTACCGCGCCAACCTGCTGCTGCCCCCGGGGCTCACGCAGGACGCGGCGGATGCCTCGCGCGAGACGCTTGCCGGCGCGATGGCCGCCGCTCAGGACCTTCCCCATGCGATCGGTGAGTCGCTGCGCAGCGCCGCCGCGCACGCGTTCGACGGGGGAGTCGTCATCACCTCGCTGATCGGGGCACTGCTGATCGTGATCGCCGCGGTGATCGCGGCCACTACCCTGGGAGCATCCCGTCCCTCTGCACCCCAGGAGCAATCGAGCAATGTCGCGCGTCGTGAAGCTGGCACTCATACCCGGTGACGGGATCGGACCCGAGGTCGTCGCCGAGGCCGAGAAGGTCCTCGACGCGGCCGTCGAGAAGACGGATGTCTCGTTCGAGAAGACGCGATTCTCGCTCGGCGCCGCGCGGTTCCTCGAGACCGGCGACACCCTGACCGACGACGACCTGGCGAGCATCGCGTCGCACGACGCGATCCTGCTGGGCGCCGTCGGGGGAGTGCCGGGCGACCCGCGGCTGAAGAACGCCAACATCGAGCGTGGGCTGCTGCTGAAGCTGAGGTTCGAGCTCGACCACTACGTCAACCTCCGCCCCTCGAAGCTGTACCCGAGCGTCCCGGGGCCGCTGTCCGACGCGGGCGAGATCGACTTCGTCGTCGTCCGCGAGGGCACCGAGGGTCCCTACGTGGGCAACGGCGGGTCGCTGCGCACCGGCACACCGCACGAGGTCGCGACCGAGGTGTCCGTCAACACCGCGTTCGGCATCGAACGGGTCGTCCGGTACGCGTTCGACCTGGCCGAAAAGCGCGCGAAGAAGGTCACCTGGGTGCACAAGACGAATGTGCTCGTCTACGCCGGGTCGATTTGGCAGAGAATCGTCGCCGATGTGGCGGCGGAGCATCCGGATGTCGCCGTAGACTATCTGCACGTCGATGCGGCAACGATCTTCTTGGTCACAAACCCGTCCCGCTTCGACGTGATCGTCACCGACAACCTCTTCGGCGACATCCTGACCGACCTGGCCGGTGCGATCACCGGCGGCATCGGTCTCGCCGCCTCCGGAAACATCAATCCGGACGGCGCGTTCCCGTCGATGTTCGAGCCCGTCCACGGATCGGCGCCCGACATCGCGGGGCAGCAGAAGGCCGACCCGACGGCGGCGATCCTCTCCGTCGCCCTGCTGCTCGAGCACCTCGGACTCCCCGAGGCGGCCGACCGCGTGACCCGCGCGGTCGAGGCCGACATCGCGGACCGTGACGGCGGCTCCCGCACGACAAGCGCCATCGGCGACGCGATCACAGCTCGGCTGTAGCCTGAGAACTTCGGGATACCCGGCCGGCTTCGCGATGTCGCTCTGGTGATGACGCGCCGCCCCATCTTCGATCGGCAGGACTGACATGACCCTTATCGACAACCCCGGCACGGGGAGCGACCGCGACGCCGGACTCGCGCCCCTGCAGTTCCTCGTCTCGCGGAACCTCCAGGCCAAGAGCGCCGAGCAGCGCTCGAAGATTCTCGAGAATCCGGGCTTCGGCGTGCACTTCACCGACCACATGGTCGACATCTGCTGGTCGGTCGGCGGCGGCTGGCACCGTCCGCGCGTCCAGCCCTACGGTCCGATCAGCCTCGACCCGGCCGCCGCCGTGCTGCACTACGGCCAGGAGGTCTTCGAGGGCATCAAGGCGTACCGGCACGCGGATGGCTCGATCCACACGTTCCGGCCCGACCAGAACGGTCGTCGGCTGCAGCGCTCTGCCCGTCGGCTCGCTCTGCCGGAGCTGCCGGTGTCGTACTTCGTCCAGTCGCTCGAGGAGCTCATCAAGGTCGACGGCGCCTGGGTTCCGGATGCCCCCGACCAGAGCCTGTACCTGCGCCCGTTCATGTTCGCGAAGGAGGCGTTCCTGGGTGTTCGGCCCGCGAACAAGGTCAACTACTACGTGATCGCCTCGCCCGCCGGCGCGTACTTCACGGGCGGCGTGAAGCCGGTCACGATCTGGCTGTCGGAGGACTACGCGCGCGCGGGCAAGGGCGGCACGGGCGCGGCCAAGACCGGCGGCAACTACGCCGCGAGTCTGCTGCCGCAGTCCGAGGCGTACGAGAACGGCTGCGACCAGGTCGTGTTCCTCGACTCCGACGGCAACGTCGAAGAGCTCGGCGGTATGAACATCGTGTTCGTGTACAAAGACGGCACGGTCGTGACCCCGATGTCGGATTCGATCCTCGAGGGCATCACCCGCGACTCGATCCTGCAGCTCGCCGAAGACCGGGGCCACAAGGTTCAGGGTCGCGCGGTGTCGCTCGCCGAATGGCGTGAGGGCGTGGCATCCGGAGACATCGTCGAGGTGTTCGCCTGCGGCACGGCCGCCGTCGTCACGCCGATCGGCGGGCTCAAGGGCCGCACCTTCTTCGATGAGCAGCCGACCGGATCGCTCGCGCTGTCGCTGCGCGAAGAGCTGACCGACATCCAGTACGGCCGCCGCGAGGACAAGCACGGCTGGATGCTGCGCCTCGACGCCTGAACGGCAAACCGTCGACAGTAGGCTGATCGGGTGAAGATCGTACGGTTCAGCCACGAAGAGTCCATCCGCTACGGCATCGTCGACGAGGCCGAACTGGTCGTGCTCGAGGGTGACCCGATGTTCGCCGGATTCGGTACGACGGGCGAGCGCGTGCCGCTCGGCGAGGTATCGCTGCTCGCGCCCGTGATCCCCCGCTCGAAGGTCGTGTGCGTCGGCAAGAACTACCACGACCATGCCGCCGAGATGGGTGGGGAGGCTCCCGCGGAGCCCCTGCTGTTCCTCAAGCCGAACACCTCCGTGATCGGGCCCGGCGACGCGATCGTGCGGCCGCCCCAGTCTTCGCGCACGGACTTCGAGGGTGAGCTGGCGGTCGTGATCGGGCGCATCGCCAAGAATGTGCCCGCGGCATCCGCTCTCGACTACGTCTTCGGCTACACGCTCGGCAACGACGTGACCGCCCGCGACCTGCAGAAGAGCGACGGGCAGTGGACGCGCGCGAAGGGGTTCGACACGTTCTGCCCGCTCGGGCCCGCGATCGAGACCGACTTCGATCCAGCCGAGGCGACGATCCAGACGCGTGTGAACGGCGAGGTCAAGCAGAGCGCGCCACTGACCGACATGATCCACTCGGTCCCCGACATCATCGCCTACGCCTCGGCCGTGTTCACGCTGCTGCCGGGCGACGTGATCCTGACGGGCACGCCGGCCGGCATCGGCCCGGTCGTCGCCGGTGATGTCGTCGAGGTCGAGATCGCGGGCCTCGGCGTGCTGCGCAACCCCGTTCGCGACGCGTAGGTCGCCGTGACATCCGAGGCGGGCGCCACGCTCCCCACCGATATCGGTGCCGTCCAACGCCGCACGGTCCTCGTGCTCGCGTCGGGTCAGGTTCTCGGGGGACTGGCGCTCGGCGCAACGATCTCGCTCGGCGCGCTGCTCGCGGCGGACATCTCGGGCGACGATGCGCTGTCCGGCCTCGCAACCGCGTCGCTGACGCTCGGCTCGGCCGCCCTCGCGGTGCCCCTCGCGGCACTCGCGCGGCGTCGGGGCCGCCGCATCGCGCTGTCGTCGGGCATGCTGATCGCGCTCGCGGGCGTCGCGGTCGTCATCGCGGCGGCATCGCTCCGGCTGTTTCCGCTGCTGCTCGTGGGATTCGTGCTGATCGGGTCGGGCACCGCCGCCAACCTGCAGTCGCGGTTCGCCGCAGCGGACCTGGCGACGGACGCGACGCGCGGTCGGGACCTGTCACTCGTCGTCTGGGCGACGACGATCGGCGCGGTGCTCGGTCCGAACCTCGTCGGCCCCGGGGAGGCGATCGGCGCGGCCCTCGGGATGCCGACGCTCACCGGCCCGTACGTCTTCACGATCGGGGCGCAGCTGCTCGCGATCGCGCTGTATCTGCTCGCGCTGCGGCCCGACCCGTTGCTGCTCGCGGCGCGGCTGCGCGACGCGGTGTCGAAGGATGCGCGGACCCGGGCCGTGATGCATCCGGATCGTCCCCGCGTTGCGCGCTTCGCGATCTTCGCCGTCGCCGCGAGTCACGGCGTGATGGTCGCGGTCATGGCGATGACGCCCGTGCATCTGCTCCACCATGGCGCGACGCTGACCGTGATCGGGCTGACGATCAGCCTGCACATCGCCGGCATGTACGCGCTCAGCCCCGTGTTCGGCCTGTTGGCCGACCGGCTCGGCCGACTGCAGACGATCGCGGTCGGGCAGGCTCTGCTGCTGGCATCGCTGCTCACGGCGTGGCTGTGGTCGGAAGTGTCGGCGGCGGTGACCGTTTCGCTGATCCTGCTCGGGCTCGGCTGGAGCGCCGCGACCGTCGCGGGGTCGGCGCTGCTGACCGAGGCGACCGCGGAGCCGCTGCGCACCCGCAGGCAGGGTCGGAGCGACTTGGCGATGAACCTCGTCGGTGCCGCGGGCGCGGTCGGCGCGGGCGTCGTGCTGGGCTGGGTCGGCTACAGCGGGCTCGCGCTCGTGGCGATCGTCGCGGTCGTGGCCGTCGTCGCCGGACTCGGGGTGGTGTGGCGGGAGTCGCGGCGCGCGACCTGAGCCTGGGCATCCGATCTGCTCTGCTCGTGTGAGCGGCGGTTCGCGTGCTCGTGCGGGTGGTCCTTCGCGGCATCCGGTCGTCGCGGGTGCGCGGCGGGCCGCGTGCACGACGTCGCTTATCTGCTCGGCGCGCGGCGGGTGGGCCCGGTTCTGCTCGGGGCCGGGCGCGCTGCGCGCGCAGATCCCCGACGTTGTGCACGCGGAGGGGTCTGAGGCCCGGGCGCCGGGGCTGGGCCGGGCCGGCGGGGGAGTCCGGCCCGGGGCCGGCGGGGGAGCCCGGCCCGCCACTCGCGCCGGATCCGGGCCCCCGCCGCGAGTAGGCTGGGGTCGCCATGTCTGACGCCCCCGCATCTGCCCCATATCCCACCACGACCGCGACCGGAGCGGACGTGCGCGTGCGCTTCTGCCCCTCGCCGACGGGCCTTCCGCACGTCGGTCTGGTCCGCACCGCCCTGTTCAACTGGGGGTACGCGCGTCACCACGGCGGCACGATGGTGTTCCGCATCGAAGACACGGATGCCGCGCGCGACAGCGAGGAGAGCTACGCACAGCTGCTCGACGCGCTGCGGTGGCTGAAGATCGACTGGGACGAGGGTGTCGAGGTCGGGGGACCGCATGCTCCGTACCGGCAGTCGCAGCGGCACGAGATCTACCGCGAGGTGCTCGACAAGCTCATCGCGGCCGGCGCCGTGTACGAGAGCTACTCGAACGCCGAAGAGATCGATGCCCGCAACGAGGCCAACGGTCGCGCCAAGCAGCTCGGCTACGACAACTACGACCGGAACCTGACCGACGAGCAGAAGGCCGCGTTCCGTGCCGAGGGCCGCGAGCCCGCTTGGCGCCTGCGCGTGCCGGACGAGGACGTCACATACGAGGACCTGATCCGCGGCGAGGTGACCTTCCCGGCCGGATCGTTCCCGGACTTCGTGATCGTCCGGGCCGGAGGCATCCCGCTCTACACGTTCGTCAACCCGGTCGACGATGCGCTCATGGGCATCACCCACGTGCTGCGCGGCGAAGACCTCATGCCCTCGACCGCGCGCCAGCTCTCGCTCTACCGCGCCCTGATCGACGCGGGCGTGACGACGTTCATCCCGCGCTTCGGACACATGCCGCTCGTGCTCGGCGACGGCAACAAGAAGCTCTCGAAGCGCGACCCGCGCGCCGACCTGTTCCTGCAGCGCGAGAAGGGGTTCATCCCCGAGGGGCTCCTGAACTACCTGGCCCTGCTCGGCTGGTCGCTGTCGCACGACCGCGATGTCTTCTCTCTCGACGAGTTCGTCGCGGCTTTCGACATCGTCAACGTCAACCCCAACCCGGCCCGGTTCGATCAGAAGAAGGCCGAGTCGATCAACGGTGACCACATCCGGATGCTCGAACCCGCCGATTTCGCGGAGCGCATCCTGCCGTACCTGGCGTCGGCGGGTCTGATCTCGATGCCCCCCACAGCGCGGGAGGCCGAACTGATCGAGGCATCCGCTCCTCTCGTGCAGGAGCGCATTCCGCTGCTCGGCGACGTGCCCGGGATGCTCGGGTTCCTGTTCGTCGACGAGGTGACGTACGACGACGACGCCCTTGCGGGGTTGCCCGAGAACGCGAACGAGGTGCTGGTCGCCTCGGTCGGTGCGCTCGAGCTCGTGCCCGAGTCGGAGTTCCGCGCCGCGGCCATCCAGGAGGCCATGAATTCGGCCCTCGTCGAGGGGCTGGGGCTCAAGCCCCGCGTCGCCTTCGGACCGCCGCGCGTGGCTCTGACGGGCCGCCGCGTGTCGCCGCCGCTGTTCGAATCGATGGAGATGCTCGGCAAGGCGGAGTCGATTCGTCGCCTGGGCGCGCTGGTCGAGCACCGCGCATAGGCGGGGCGGTTTGGAAGGGCCCTCGCGGTCGTCTAGACTGGATCGTCGGCACGGTTTCGATCGTGACCGGTGGGGTATGGTGTAATTGGCAACACGGCGGTTTCTGGTTCCGTTGTTCTTGGTTCGAGTCCAGGTACCCCAGCAAGCAAGGCTCTCGATTTTCGGGGGTCTTTTTTGTTGCCGCCCCTGACTGCCCTGCGAACGGACGCGACACGCCGTGTGGCTCCACTGCCGACGGCGTGTCGCGTCCGTTCGCGGGCGTGGGCGTGGGACACGGGTGCGGGAAACGGACCGCCCAGGGCTCAGCTGCGGGTCGGCGCCGCGCCGAGCACGGCGTCGAGCAGGCGCTCGGCGTCGCCCGGCTCGATCGGGGCGCGGCTCAGCGCCCGCAGCAGTACGGCTCCGATCAGAGCCTCCGCGAGCTGTTCGACGGGCGCGCCCTCGGGCAGGTTCGGCGCGGTTCCGATGGCGCGCGACAGCCGGCCCGACACGGACTCGGACCCCGAGAGGCTGTCGCGCAGCCGGCGCCCGATCTCGGCATGCTCAGCGGCTGCCGCGATCAGAGAGCGCAGGATCGTCTCGCCCTGGGCCGACTCGAGGAGCGCGAAGACCTCGCCGAGCCAGGCGGTGAGATCGCGACGGATGTCGCCGGTGTCGGGGAGCAGCAGCCGCCCGTCGAGCAGCTTGCCCTCGAGGAGGCACTCCGCGACGACCGCGCCCTTCGAGGGCCACCAGCGGTAGATCGTCTGTTTGCCGACTCCGGCCCGGGCGGCGATGCCCTCCATGGTCAGGTGGTCGTAGCCGCGCTCGGCCAGGAGGCCCGCGGCGGCGTTGAGGATCGCGAGGCGCGCGGCTTCGCTGCGGACGGGGCCGCTCCGGGGAAGCGTCATGATCGATCCTCAGGTTAGACGAGACGGTCCGTGTTATCTTATCGGTGCCGATCGATGCGGAGCGGGCCTCATCGATGGGGCACGCCTCCGCGAATCTGAGGGAGAGTCGTGGCCGAACTGTTGCACCGTCTGGGATCGTTTGCCGCTCGACGGGCCTGGACCGTCATCGTCAGCTGGTTCGTCATCCTCGGCATCGCCGTCGGCGGCTTCCTCGTCGGGTTCGCGGGACTGAGCTCCAGCTTCGACATCCCGGGAACGGCGTCGGGCGACGTCATCGCCGAGCTCGAGGAGCAGCTGCCCGACTTCAGCGGCGCCTCGGGCATCGTGGTGTTCCACACCGAGGACGACGGCGCATTCACCGACGAGCAGCGCGCCGAGATCGCGGAGCTTGTGGAGTCGGGCCGCGACCTGCCCGATGTCTCCGACGTGATCGATCCCTTCGCGACCGATCAGCAGCTCACCGACCAGCGCCAGCAGGTCGAGGACGGGCGGACGCAGCTCGCGGATGCGCGGCCTCAGGCGGAAGCGGGCGAGGTACAGCTCGACGCCGGTCAGGCGCAGCTGGACGCCGGTCAAGCACAGCTCGACGCGGCGCGCTCCCAGCTCGAGGCGCGGGGATTGCCGACGACGGCGCTCGATGCCCAGCAGGCGCAACTGGATGCCCAGCAGGCGGTCATCGACGACCAGCGCCAGCAGCTGACGGACGGCCTCGCCACGATCGATGAGAACGAGGCCGAGCTCGAGCGGGGCGCCGAACTGCTCTCGTTCGCGGACGGCATCCGCGTCGTCTCGGAAGACGGCGCCACCGCGATCGTCAATGTGCAGTTCTCCGAACCGCGCCTCGAGCTCGCACAGGAGTCGAAGGACGCCGTGATCGAGCACTTCGAGTCCGAGCCGATCGAGGGCGTCGAGGTGGCGTTCTCGACCGACATCTCGCAGGGCGTCCCCGAGATCCTGGGTGTCGGCGAGGTGGTCGGTGTGGCCATCGCGGCCATCGTCCTCGTCGTGGTGCTGGGCTCGATCCTCGCCGCGTCCTTCCCGATCGTCACCGCCCTGGTCGGAGTGGCGATCGGGGCCATGGCGACGCTGTCGTTCTCGGGTCTTGTGCAGATGGCATCCGTGACCCCGATTCTCGGCGTGATGCTCGGGCTCGCGGTCGGCATCGACTACTCGCTCTTCATCATCTACCGGCACCGGCGGCAGCTGCTCGAGGGCGCCGACGTCCACGAGTCGATCGGACTGGCAAACGGCACCGCGGGCAACGCGGTCGTGTTCGCGGGTGCGACGGTCATCGTCGCGCTGCTGGCGCTCAACATCACGGGTGTGCCGTTCCTCGGTGTCATGGGAACGGCCGGCGCGGTGAGCGTCGCGGTCGCGGTGCTGATCGCCGTGTCGCTCACCCCCGCCCTGCTCGGGCTCGCGAAGTACCGCATCCTGAGCAAGCGCGCTGTGGCACGGGCGCGTGCGGCGGATCCGGATGCCGTGGCTCGGGCATCCCGGTCCGTACGTCCCATGTCGACCCTGCGTGCCGTCCTCACGGTCGTCGTCGCCACCGTTGCGCTGCTCGTCGTGGCGATCCCCGCGCTGTCGATGCGGCTCGGCCTGCCCGACGGCGGGTCTGAGGCCGCGGATTCGTCCGCCTATCGGGCGTTCACTCTGACGGAGGAGTCGTTCGGCGCGGGCGCGAACGGGCCGCTGCTCGTGACGGCGTCGCTGCCGGCCGGACTCGACGACGACGCAGCTCTCGACGCGCAGCTGAGCGTCGCGCGCGAACTCATGGCTCAGGAGGATGTCGTCGCGGTCGCGCCCGTCGCGCTCTCGGACGACAATCGGCTCACCGCGTTCCAGGTGATCCCCGCCGAGGGGCCGAGCAGCACCTCGACCGAGACGCTCGTGCGCGACCTGCGCGATGTGCCCCCGATCGACGGCGACATCACGCTCGGCGTCGCCGGGCAGGCCGCGATCAACATCGATATCTCGGAGGGGCTGGCGGATGTCCTTCCGCTCTACCTGCTCGTCGTCGTCGGCCTGTCGTTCCTGATCATGGTGATGGTGTTCCGATCGCTCCTCGTGCCGCTGATCGCGACCGCCGGATTCGTGCTCTCGCTCTTCGCCACCTATGGCGCGGTGACGGCGGTCTTCCAGTGGGGATGGTTCGGCGAACTCTTCGGCGTGCACAACCCGGGGCCCATCCTGAGCTTCCTGCCGGTGATCCTCGTCGGCATCCTCTTCGGTCTCGCGATGGACTACCAGCTCTTCCTCGCATCCGGAATGCGTGAGGCGTGGGCGCACGGGGCGCCGGCTCGGCTCGCGGTCGCGCAGGGCTTCCGCGCCGGTCGCTCGGTCGTGATCGCCGCGGCGCTCATCATGGTCGCGGTGTTCTCGGGCTTCATCACGTCCGAGTCGGTCATCATCAAGTCGATGGGACTGGGGCTCGCCCTCGGCGTGCTCTTCGACGCGTTCGTCGTGCGGATGCTGCTGATGCCCGCGCTCATGCACCTGCTCGGTCAGGCGGCCTGGTGGCTGCCGCGCTGGCTCGATCGCATCGTGCCGAACGTCGATGTGGAGGGCGCGGCCCTCGAGCGCCGGCATCCGGTCCATCACGGGCACGTCAGCTGATTCCTTCCGAGTTGCGACGCCGTCGATCCATCCGCGAAGTCCTCTGATGCGAAACCTGGCGGTGGGACGCGGTCGCTCAATAGAGTGTGCATTCTCGGGGTCATGCGCCCTGAGGCATTCGTAGCCCCGTACCGATCGTGCGAACACGGGAACCTCACGGATGCTTCGCTCCATTGCTCCGAGGGAATCGATGTATTACGCAACTGAGATGGATCCGGGATTCGGCCTGCTGAGCTTCTTCGTCGCCGTGCTCGTGTACGTCTACCACGCGCTCACGCTGATGTTCATCTTCCGGAAGGCCGGGCTGAAGGCGTGGCCCGCCTGGGTGCCGCTCTTCAATGTCTGGCGGCTGCTCCAGCTGGGCGGTCAGAAGGGGTGGTGGGTGCTCGTCGGACTCATCCCCGTCGTCGGGACGATCGTGTACCTCGTGTTCTTGATCATCGCGGGGATCAACATTCAGACCGCCCTCGGCAAGCCGGGGGTGTTCTACCTGCTCGCCATCTTCCTCACGCCCGTCTGGTACGGCATCCTGGCCTGGGACAGCTCGACCTGGCAACCGAAGCACAACCCGGTCGTACCCCCGTCGGGGTACGAGGGCGCTCCCGCGTGACGGGTCTGGCTGCGGTACTGCTGCTCGCAGGCGTGGCGATCGCCCTTCTCAGCCTGATCGTCGTGCACCTGCTGCCGACCGGCCTGAACCCGGTGCGCGACCCCGTGAGCCAGTACGGCATCACCTCCTACCGCGGGTGGTACTGGTCGGCGGCGGGCGGCGCCGCAGTGGCGGGGATCGGTGGGGTGCTGTTCTTCGCTCCGACCGGCGGCGTCATCTCGACGGTGACGATCGTGCTGCTGGCGGTGTTCGCCGTCGCGCGCGCGGCGATCGGCTTCTTTCCGATGGATGCCCCCGGCTCGGGCCGCACGGGCACCGGCCGGACCCACAACCTTCTGGCCACGGCTGCTTTCGCCTCGGTGACGGCCGCCGCGTTCACGGGTGCCGGAGCACTGCACGATGCAGGATTTCCGGATGCGTCGGCCTGGTCGACCGCGTGCGGTGTCGTCATGGCGGTCGGCGCGATCGGCGTGCTGATCACCGCCCGCCGGGAACGACTGGGGCTCTTCGGCCTGACGGAACGGATCATCTACCTCGGCTTTCTCGCGTGGTTCGTCCTGCTGGGGGTGCTCGCGCTGTCGTAGTCGGCGACCCGCGACCTGTCGGTCTCGCTAACGCATGTGGGTGAGGACTCCGTCGCCGTCTAGCCGCAGCTCGGCCGTCAGGTCGAGCCCGTCGAGGAACGCGCGGTCGTGGCTGACGACGATCAGCGCGCCGCGGTAGGCGGCCAGCGCCTCGGTGAGCTGAGCGACGCTCGGGATGTCGAGGTTGTTGGTCGGCTCGTCGAGCACCAGCAGTTGGGCGGGAGGGGCGGCCAGCAGCAGCGTCGCGAGCGCCGCGCGGAACCTCTCACCACCCGAGAGCGAACCGACCGGACGGTCGGCCGCGGTGCCCCGCAGCAGCAGCCGGGCGAGCTGGTTGCGCAGCTCGGCGGCCGGTACTCCGGGGGCGGCGGCCTGCACGTTCTCGAGCGCGCTCCGGGCATCGTCCAACCCGTCGAGTCGTTGCGAGAGGTACCCGACACGCTCGACCAGCGCCTCGGCGCGCGCCCGGGCGACGTCGGCGGGGGCGTCTCCGGACGGATGGTCCGAAGCATCCGTTCCGCGCAGCAGGCCCTGCAGGAGCGTGGTCTTGCCGACGCCGTTCGGGCCCGTCAGGGCGATGCGCTCCGGGCCCTGCACGAGCACCTCGCGTCCGTCGCCGCCGACCAGGCGGGCGATGCGCCGCGTCCGCGGTACACCGGGATCGGGGAGCTGGATCGAGATGCGATCGTCCTCGCGCACGCGTGACTCCGCCGCATCGACGGCCGCGCGCGCATTCTGGACCTTGTCGTCGAGGATGCCGCGGCGGTTGCCCTGGGACTTCTCCGCGGAGTTGCGGCGGTCGTTGACGACGGCCTTGACGTACTTGCGGTTCGCGGTGTCTTTGCGACCCTGACGCTCGCTGTGCGCGATCTTCTCTTCTGCCTGCACGCGCTGGCGCTTCTCGGTCTTGAGCGTCTGCTCGGCCGATCGCAGGGCGCGCTGGGCCGCCTCCTGCTCGGCCGCGACGTGCTGCCGATAGGCGCTGTACGGCCCGCCGTAGACCGACAGCGAACCCGCGCGCAGTTCGGCCGTGCTGTCCATCAGCTCGAGCAGGGCGACGTCGTGGCTCACGACGATGAGGGTGCCGCGCCATCCGGCGACCAGCTCGTACGCCCGTTCGCGGGCGTCGGTGTCGAGGTTGTTGGTCGGCTCGTCGAGCAGGGCGATATCGGCGCGGCGCAGCGAGACGCCGACGAGCGCGGTCAGCATCGTCTCGCCGCCCGAGAGGGTGTCGGCGGGTCGGTCGAGGTCTTCGACATCGATCCCGGCGGCGGCGAGGGCGGCGACCGACCGAGCCTCGACATCCCAATCGTCATCGACCCGATCGAACAGGTGCTGCTCGATCGTGCCGCCCTCGATCGCGCGGATGGCGTCGAGGGTGCCGCGCACGCCCAGCAGGTCGGCGATCGTGCCGTGCGGGATCAGCGCCAGGTTCTGGGGCAGGTAGGCGACGACTCCGTTGGCGGTGACACCGCCGCCTGTGGGCACGATGTCGCCCGCGATGATGCGGAGGAGTGTCGACTTGCCGACGCCGTTCAGGCCGACGAGGCCCGTGCGGCGGCGGTCGAAGGCGCCCGAGACGTGGTCGATGGCGGGGGAGCCATCCGGCCAGGCGAAGGTGAGGTCGTGAAGCACGACGGAAGGACGAAAAGCGGGCATGCGGGTCTCCGGTATGTGTCAGGGGGCGCTGACACGGAGCCGCAGGGGAGTGCGCGGGTCGGTCAGCGATGTACGCCGGAACCGTTACCCGTCATGACCCATCCTTCGATTCGCTCCCTCTCACACGCGGCCGGAGTGCCGCAGGAGCGCGGCAGCCAGTCTGCCACATGACGGCACGGTCGGTCACCGAGCCCGCTCACGCACGCTCACCCCGCGCGAACGGACGCGACACGCCGCTCGGCCCCCGTGGCCACGGCGTGTCGCGACCGTTCGCGGGGTCGTGCGGGTCACCCGAAGGGGCCGCCCGGCGCGAACACCCGCTCCGTGAAGCGCTCGCCGATCACGCGGTGCGCCTGAGGGGAGGGATGCAGGCCATCGAGCAACGGCATCGCCGCCGCATCCTCTTCGCCATACAGGTCGGTGCCCTCGACGAAATGCAGGTTCGGGTCATCCGCTCGCCTCTGAATGACATCGCGGAGCGCCTCGCGGATGACCCGCAGCGTCAGACGCCCCTGCGCCGTGTCGCCCGGGGTGCCGGTCGCGACGAAGCGCACCTGACCCGTGCCGAGGGATGCCGGGTCGATCGCGCCGGGCCCCGGGGTGTCTTCGTGGATGCCGGCGAAGAGCGGCGAGATCAGCAGCAGGGGCGCGTCCGGGTGGCCGTCGCGGATCGTGTCGAGAAACCCGTGGACCGCCGGCACGAAGACCCGCAGGTGCATCGCGTCGAGGTTCACGACGTTGATGCCGAGCTTGACGCTGACGATGTCGGCGGGGGTGTCGCGCATGACCCGGGCCAGGAAAGGATCGACGAGTGCGCTCCCGCCGAAGCCGAGGTTGTGGAGATTGACGCCCGCGCGACGGGCAGCGATGGCGGGCCAGATCTCGCTCGGCGCCGTGGCGTTCGAGCCCTGACTGATCGAGCTGCCGTGATGCAGCCACACACGGCCTCGCTCTGGGTCGGGCCGGATCGGCGCGTCGGATCGGAGGGATACGAGTTCGATCGACTCGTTGTGCGGCAGCCAGATCTCCACGCGACAGTCGATGCCAGGCAGGGTCACCGTCGTCGTGTGCGGCGGACCGGCGTGCGGGGTCATCGATCCCGTCCGCAGGTCGACGTCGATCGCGTCGCCGCCCGTGAGCTCGTCGCTGACGACGCGCGATCCCTCGATGAACACGTCGATCCTCCCACGCGGACGGTCGGCGCCGAGATACACGACGCGGGTCGGGTGCGTGACGAGCTCGAGAGTCGCGGCGGCTGTGCGGAAGACGATCCGCGTTCCGGAGGGTTGCGCCTCCATCGACATCAGCTGACCGTCCGCGAACCGCTCGCGCACCTCCGCGGGCAGACGGTGAGGGGTGACCCCGTGCGCGGTCTGCTCGAGGTCGGCGGTGCCACGGAAGAGGTCGGGGGAGAGGGTCGTCTGAATCACGGAACGTTAACCTACACCCTGTAGGCTGGAAGTAACGGGTTATAGGAGCGTCAGAGACCGGGAGGAGAGCGAATGCCTCGAGCACATCTCACCGCCGCTGACGTGGTGTCGGCCGCGGCCGGGATCGCGGATCGCGAGGGCTTCGACGCCGTGTCGGTCTCCGCCGTCGCGCGAGCCCTCGACGTTCAGCCGGCGAGCCTGTATTCGCACGTCCGCGATCGGGCAGCGCTGCTGGACGGCATCCATCGCCTCGCTCTCGCCGAACTCGCGGACCGCGTCGGTGCGGCGATCGCCGGCCGCGCGGGACGTGACGCGCTCGTCGCGCTGGCCGATGCCCACCGAGACCTTGCGGCCGAGCGACCCGGCGTCTGGGCGGCGCTGCAGCGGCCAGCCGGTCCCGAGACCGTCCGCTCGACCGAAGCGGCCCGCGTGGCGTCGCTCATGCTCGCGGTTCTGCGCGGCTACGACCTGCCCGAGTCCGCGCTCGTGCACGCCACGCGTTTCGTCGGCGCGACGATCAACGGATACCTCGCGCTGGATCGCTCCGGCGCCTACAGCGGACGTGACGAGTCGACGGATGCCTCGTGGTCGTGGACAATCGACGCCCTGGATCGAGCACTCCGCGACGCTGCGGGATGAGCGATGTCAACCCCATACGCTTCGCCCGACGTGAGGACGATGCTCGATGCATGAGCACCGAAAACAACAAGATCGACGGACCCACCGGCAAGCCGAGCCAGGCCGAGGGCGCCGACCCCGACCAGCCGGAGGGCTCGCAGGCATCGGAACCGCTGCCCGCGGAGGGCCACCCCTCACCCGCAGATGGCGGCGAGCTCGACGAATGAGGTCGGGTTCCGGGCGCTGACGCGCGAAAGGACGCAACATGCCGTGTCGCCCGGCGGCGCGACGGCGTGTTGCGTCGGTTCGGCGCGAAGCGGAAACCGGATCTGCGGCGTTGCAGTCGGGGTTGACCCCGATTACATCGCGGCGCCGGTATAGGAGTACTTCACGAACACCTCGGACGCGATGCCGGCCTCGTCGAGCACACCCTGCACGGCGGTGAGCATGTACCTCGAGTCCCACCCCATGTAGAGGAAGTTCGACTCGTCGAGCGCGTCCCAGTGGCCGTTCCACGCCTGCTCGGGATAGATCGGCCCGCCGCGCCGCGTGCTGAAGGCGACGACGTGCTCGCGCCCGTCGGCCCACAGGCGTTTGAAGATGCGGTTGAAGAGGTACTTGATGTCGTAGACCTCCCAGTGCTCGCCACGGTACTCGACGTACTCGAACTCGCGCTCCCACCCGCGCGGCCAGCCTCGGCGGCGCACCGCGTCGAGGATCGGCGTGAGCCCGTCGTCGTCGATCGCGATCACCTGGGGGCGCGCCCAGATCTCCACGAACGCCTCGGTGAGCGCGGCCGTGCGTGCGGTGATCGCGGCCGTGCCCCATGCCGGCGCGTCCGCGAGGGCGGTCGTGAGGGCGAGGCGGCTCTGCGGGTAGATCGTGTCGCGCTTTTCGGGGAAGGATGCGTCGAACCCGCGCTCGGCGAGCGGCGTCTCGATCAGTGTCAGGTTGCCGAGTGTCGGCGCGAGCGCACGGTGGCTGTTCTGCTCGTCCTCGCTGTAGTCGGCCCACGCCCGCTCGCCGTCGCCCGTCCAGGTGTCGGCGGGTGCGAGCGGGAAGACGTGCTCGACGTCGAAGCCCTCGAGGCCCGCGCCCCCCACTGGCGCGACGCCCGCGAGGCGACCCAGAACGTATGCCGCGTGGGGGAGTGCGCCGTACTTGAGCTCGACGCGGACGCGCTCGTTCGAGGGCATGATCCGCGCGATCGCCCGGACCAGGGCATCCGCTCCGTCCTCACGGGCACGGCAGAGTCGGGCGACCAGGCGATCGTTCGACAGGCCCGAGATCGTGCGGCGCAGCAGCAGCGACTGGATGTTCTCGAGCGTCGCGATCAGCTCGACACGGTCGGTCGCGCCCTGCGCGTAGTCGCGGTACGCGCGCATGACGAGCGGGTACATGCCGCGTCCGAACGTGTTGATATATCCCAGTTGACGGGCGATTTCGGGATCCGGTTCCTGCGTCGGGTCGAGCAGGATGCGGTAGATGTCGGAGTAGTCGCGCCACTCCGAGGCATCCGCGCGGAGCGTCGCGAGGTCGAGGCGCGGGAAGCGCTGCCGGAAGGCGTCGTACACGCTGCGCTCGCCCGCGACGGCGACCTCGCGGCCCGTGGTCATGACCAGGAAATGGCGCCAGAAGCTCGCGATCGCCTCGCCCGTGTTGCGCTCGATCGGCACCCAGTAGGCGTCCTCGATCTCGCTCTGCTCGGCGTGCGACAGGCCCATGAGGACGTAGTTGTGGATCAGCTCGTGGTCGCGCAGGGGCTCGCCCGTGGAGTTCAGGCTCTCGAAGATCTGCTGCGCATTCGCGCCCGCGCCCAGCGTGATCGACACGTGCTCGAGCTTCTGCAGGCCGCGCCAGATGCGGGGCACCTCGTCGAGACGGACCTGGCTGCGGAAGAAGGCGTAGTTGTCGTCGAAGCGCGACTCGCGGTAGGCGTGCTCGGGTCCGCGGCGGTCGAGCACGACGCTCTCGAACACGCGGGCCCAGGCCCGGTGCGGCCGCAGTTTGGTGCGCTCGGGGTCGTCGGCCCGCACGAGCACGCGCTCGAGTTCGGCCGCGAGCTCGGGGTCGACGTCGCGGACGGTGTGGTGCAGGGCCGCGACCAGCAGCATGAGCGTCGTGATGCGCTGCTGCCCGTCGATCAGCACAAGCTCACCCGCGGGGGCGGATGCATCCGGTTCCGCGTTCTCGTCGGCGCCCGGGTCGGCGCTCACGGTCGAGAGGATCGAGCCGATGAAGTGCATGCTGCGATCGTCGAGGTCTGCGACCGCACGGATGTCGCCGAGGAGCTGCTCGCAGCCGCCGATGTCCCAGCGGTACTGGCGCTGGTAGACGGGGACGACGATCGTGGTGTCGGGCGCCGACAGCCAGGCGACCGTGTTGACCGCGATCGCGTCGACGTTGGTGGCACTGCCCATGTGTTCTGCTTCGCCCCCTGATGCCTCGGAACCGCGGGGGCGAACCACCCGCGCGGTCCAGTCTAGGCATCCGTTCCACCCGCTCCGTTATTCACGGCCGGGGCTCCGGGGGCGTTCAGGGGCCGGAGGTAGGCTTGCCTAAGTTGGGCCTGTTAAAACGTGCTGGCCCTCTGACGAAAGGCATGTCACCTTATGGGTTACATCAAATCCGCAGCGCTCGAAGAGACCGGCTATGTGGTGCTCGACTCCTACAACCAGGAGCTCGACCCCAAGGAATGGCTCGACATCGAGTACAACGACTGGAAGTCCTCGGGCGACACGCGCTTCGCGCCGCTCGCGAGTGCATTCGGCGACATCGAGTGCAACGGCTTCTGGAACCACAAGCCGCCGCGCACCGACAAGGACGGCGTCTGGATCGACTCACAGACCGAGAAGGCCCCGATCCTCACGCGTCGCGCGCAGGAGCCGGGTGCGAACGTCGGTCGTTGCCGCGTGATCGAGCTGCAGCCGAACACCTACGCCGACTGCCTCTACAACCTGCACCAGGACGACAACAACCGCCTGAATCCGGACGGCACGGGCTGGGTCGTCCGCGGATTCTTCAACCTCACCGACGACAAGACGAGCTACTTCGTGCTGCGCGACAACCGCACCGACCCCGAGGGTGAGGTGCGCATCGCCCTGCCAGCCGGCGCCCAGCTGATCGTCGACACGCAGCGCCTGTGGCACGCCGCGACCCACCCGGGCACCGAGCCGCGCTACTGCCTGATCACGTCGTGGACGTCGGGCCCCGAGCTCGACGCGTACATCGAGAAGTACAACGGCAAGCCGCACGTGCCGAACTTCGAGGTTCCGCAGGACGAGCTCGACGCGGGCCAGGCCGAGCAGACCCGCCGTCTCGCCGCGCGCGCCGCTTTCTATGCCGCGAAGGGTCAGGCCGAGAAGGTCGTGATGAGCGAGGCCTGAGCCCCCCGCATCCGTTCTTCGGCGCCGAACACCCCTCGCGCGACGAAACACCCCTCGACATCGGTTTCGATGCACGAGGGGTGTTTCGCTGTCCGGGACGGGCGGTACCGGACGGGACCCGATGCCCGGGACCGGATGCCCCGCGCCGGGCTTACTCGTACCGGAGCGACTCGACCGGGTCGGCGCCCGCGGCCCGGGCCGCGGGCAGGGTTCCGGCGAGGAAAGCGATGCCCATCACGATCAGGATGACCGTCGCGATCGACACGGGGTCGAACGCCAGCAGCGTGAGACCCGGCAGGTCGGCGAGCAGCGTGTCCGCCAGTGCTGAACTGAGCGCCGTGCCCGCGAGGATCCCGATGCCGGCGCCGATCGCGCTGCCGAGGAACCCGATGAACACCGCCTCGAGGCTGAAGAGCGCGAAAACCCGCCCCGACCCCATGCCCATGGCCTTCATCAGGCCGATCTCGCGGGTGCGCTCCTGCACCGACATGTACAGCGTATTGACGATGCCGAAGCTCGCCGCGAGCAGCGCGATGATGGCGAACGCGTTCAGCACCAGCACGATGCCATCGATGATCGCGGTGAAGGTGCCGAGCTGATCAGCGACCGTGGTGCCCGTGTACCCCTCGGCCTCGAGCCGATCCTTGAGGGCGTCGATCTCGGCCGTCGAGGCATCCGGATCGAACCAGATGCTGGCCTGGGCGTAACGTTCCTGGTCCGCGGCCGGAACCCCGATGTTCTGGAAGGCGACCAGCGCATCCGTGAGCGCCTGGTTCGGGGTGACGGTGGTCGTCGGACCCGAGAAGGTCTGCTCGGACACGCCCGTGACGGTGGCCTCGACGGTGTGCGACTGGCGTTCCGCATCCGTGATCCCGAACGTGACGGTCTGGCCGATCGCCGACGCGGCGTCGTCGAAACCGAGTGGTTCGACGAGCGACACGGGGATCGTGACCTCGGGGGCGCTCGAGGCATCGTCGGGTTCGGCTCCCGCCGCGAGCTGGATGGTCTGACCCGCGACGAGCCGGCCGACGCCGGTGACGTACGGGGTGCCGTCGCCGTACTGGATGTAGTCGGCGTTCACCGAGATGGTCGGCGCGACGCGCAGCACGCCGTCGATCGCGGCGAGCGCGTCGAGATCGGTCTGGTCGAGGGCGACGACGGTGCTGCCGGGCGCGGATGTCGGGCCCGCCGAGATCGCGTCGGGGTTGTACTCGATCGGACCGCCGCCGGCCGCCACGCCGGCCCCGGAGGGCTGCGTGACGGTCATCACATCGGTTGCCCCGATCGAGCTGACGGTGTCGTCGATGTAGCGGTTGATGCCCGTGCCGAGCCCGTTGGTGAGCACGAGGGTGAACGCCCCGACGAAGATCGCCAGGATCGTGAGGGTCGTCCGAACCTTGGAGCGGAAGGTCTGCGAGACGGCGGTGCCGATCAGGTCCGAGGTCTTCATGCTGCCACCTCCTCGTTCTCGACGATCAGGCCGTCACGGATCAGGATGCGCCGGTCGCAGCGCGCCGCCAGGTCTTCGTCGTGCGTCACGACGATCAGGGTGATCCCGTGTTCGCGATTGAGCCCGAACAGGATGTCTTCGACCACCGCACCCGTGTTCGAGTCGAGATTGCCGGTCGGTTCGTCGGCGAAGATGATGCGCGGATCGTTGACCAGGGCACGGGCGATGACGGTGCGCTGTTTCTGTCCGCCCGACAGATCGAGAGCCTTGTTGCGGGCCTTGTCGTCGAGTTCGAGCTGGGCGAGGGTCGCCATGGCGCGGCGCTTGCGTTCGCGGCGGCCGACCCCGGCGATCTTCATCGGCAGCATGACGTTGTCGAGCACGGTCGTGCCCGAGGTCAGGAAGAACTGCTGGAACACGAACCCGAAGGTGCGGTTGCGGGTGCGGTTGAGGGCCCGGCCCCGCAGAGTGCGGGTGTCGGTGCCCTCGAGGTCGATGCGTCCGCTCGTCGGCTGGTCGAGAAGCGCGAGCAGGTGCATGAGGGTCGATTTGCCCGACCCGCTCTTGCCGAGGATCGCGACGCTCTCGCCCTCGCGGATGTCGAGGCTGACGCCGCGCAGGGCGTCGAAGCGATTGGCGCCGCGTCCGTAGGACTTGTGGACGTCGGTGACCGAGATCAGCGGGGCGCTCATCGGGTGTTCTTCCGGGTGTGTGAAGTCATATCCCCAGCGTCGTGGTCGCCGGGCGGCGGCGCGTCCCCCGGGCGGATGCATCCGTCTACCGCGTTCGCGGTATGCGTCCTGCGCCCTCGCGGTACGTGCGGTGCCGCGTGGGTACGACGCGCGCGGCGACCCGGCACGCCACACTGGTCTGATGAGTCGCATCGGGGATGACGGGGCGTGGGCGATCCCGCGTCGCCGCCCGCCCGTGTGGGTCGGCGACGTCATTGCGGCCCTGTTCGTCGTGGCGGGAGCCTTCATGCCCTTCCCGGCGCACGAGTTCCGCGCCGACAGCCCGCTCGTGCTGGTCGTGGCGCTGCTGCCCGCCGTGCTGCTGCCGCTCCGGCGTCGCTGGCCGCTGTCCATCCTCGCGGCCTGCCTGGCGTGCTACGGCGTCGCCGCGTTGCTCGGCACGATCGCGCCCGGTGTTGTGTTGGCGGCGGCGATCGCGATGTTCGGCGTCGCGACCCGCTCGACCCGGCGCCGCACGCTCATCGTGACGGCGGTGGCCGTTCCGGCCATCCTCTCGCTCAGCATGCTCGCCGCGATCGGCAACGTATTCGACCCGCGCACGTTCCAGTTCGCCTTCGTGCTGGGGTTCGCCGCGGCGGCGGGGGACGCGACCCGGTCGCGGCGCGAGTACATCCGCGAGATGACGGAGCGCGCGCTGCGCGCGGAGCAGACGCGCGAGTCCGAGGCGCTGCGCCAGGTCACGGAAGAGCGGCTGCGCATCGCCCGTGACCTGCACGACGCGGTCGCGCATCAGATCTCGGTCATCAGCCTGAACGCGGGCGTGGCCTCGACGTCGCTCGAGACGCGTCCCGAGAAGACGCGCGAGGCGCTGGCGAGCATCCGCCGGGCCTCACGGGCGGTCCTGGCCGAGATCGGTGATCTGCTCGAGATGCTGCGGAGCGTCGAGGGCGATGGGAACGAGGCATCCGTCCGTCCCCCGCAGCCGGGGCTCGAGCAGCTGGACGACCTGATCGCGCGTTTCCAGGAGACGGGTCTCGAGGTCGGCGTGCGCCGCGAGGGCGATCTGGCCGCCGTGCCCATGCCGATCCAGAGGATCGCGTATCGCGTGGTGCAAGAGGGACTCACCAACGCGCACAAGCACGGGGCCCTGCATCGCGCGCACGTCCTGTTCGAGGTGGGGCCCGACGCGCTGCGGGTGGTCGTGACGAACCCGGTTCGGGGCGACGAGCCCACCGCCGACGCCGACCGACGAGCGGGGCACGGGCTCACCGGCCTGCGCGAGCGCGTCACGGCGGTGCGGGGCACGGTGCAGGCGGGTTCGACACCCGGCGGGTACCGGCTCGCGGCGACGCTGCCCCTGGGGAGCGACCTGCCCCTGGGGAGCGACCTGCCCCCGGGGAGCGACCTGCGTTCCACGGAAGAACCGCGCGCGACGACCGAGGGGCACACATGACGATCGAGACACCGGATGGCACGGGGCGGGCGATGACGTCCGTGCTGATCGTCGACGACCAGTCCCTCATCCGCTCCGCCGTGCGCGACCTGCTCGAGAACGAGCCCGACATCACGGTCGTGGGCGAGGCATCCGATGGCTCCGTCGCGACGCGGATCGCCGGTGAGCTGCGCCCGGACGTCGTGCTGATGGACATTCGGATGCCGGTGGTCGACGGTATCGCGGCGACGGCCGAGATCTGCGCCGACCCGGCGCTCGCCGAGACACGCGTGCTGATTCTGACCACGTTCGAGGAGGACGAGTACCTCGTCGCGGCGCTGCGGGCCGGGGCGAGCGGCTTCATCGGCAAGGGCGCAGAGCCCGAAGAGATCGTGCGGGCCGTTCGTGCCGTGCACGCCGGGGATGCCCTGCTGTCGCCGACCGCGACGCGCGCGTTGATCACCCGGTACGTCCTGCCCGCGTCTGCGTCCGGCGAGCCCGGTGCCGTGCCGCCCGAGTTCGAGCATCTGACCGAGCGCGAACGCGAGGTGCTGCTGCTCGTGGCTCGGGGACGCTCGAACCAGGACATCGCCGAGGACCTGTTCATCTCACCGCACACCGCGAAGACCCACGTCAACCGCATCATGACGAAGCTGTACGCCCACGACCGGGCACAGCTCGTGATCGCGGCGTACGAGAGCGGGCTGTTGACGCCCGGTTCGTGATCCGGGCCCGCTTCGCGAACGCCCCACACCCCCCCCCGGCGCGACGAAATACCCCTCGACACGGGGTTTCTCGTTGCGTGAGGGGGTCTTTCGCCGTCGCTGGGCTCGCGCCCTCTTGTTTTGTGTTGTTTTGAGTTGTATTGTGTGGGAAACGTTGCGGGCAGACGACCGCAGCTCACACGAACGCAGCTTCTCGAAATGCCGTGACCGAACCAACGGGGGTCGACTCGCATGTACGCAACGGAGCGCCAGATCGCGATCGAGCGCCAACTCACCTCCCGGGGACGCGTGTCCGTCGTCGAACTCGCCCGTACCTTCGACGTCACCACCGAGACGGTGCGGCGTGACCTCGATGCCCTCGAACGCGCCGGAGCCCTGCGCCGTGTACACGGGGGAGCGGTGGCCTTGGATCGCACGAGCACGGTCGAGACCGCCGTCGCCGAACGCGGCCTGCAGCGCGGCGTCGAGAAGACCGACATCGCCACCCGCGCGCTCGCCGTGATCCCGACCGGCTTTCGCGGTTCCGTGTTTGTCGACGCAGGCACGACCACCGCGGCTTTCGCCCGCGCACTCGGTGACCACCTGCGGACGGTCGGGGCGACGGCCGAGATCGTCACCCACTCCGTTCCCATCGCGGCCGAGCTCGGGGCCCGCGGCGACCTGGCGCTGTCGGTGATCGGCGGGCGGGTCCGGGGCCTCACGGCTGCGGCGGTCGGATCGTCGACGGTGCGGTCGATCGAGGCCCTGCGTCCGGACGTGGCCATCATCGGCACGAACGGCATCGCCGCTCCCTTCGGGCTCAGCACCCCCGACCCCGAAGAGGCCGCCGTCAAGCAGGCGATCGTGGCCTCGGCCCGCAGGGTCATCGTGCTCGCCGACTCGAGCAAGGCGGGCGAGGAGTACCTCGTTCGTTTCGCCCGGCTCGAAGACATCGACGTCGTGGTGACGGATGCTCCGCTCCCCGAAGATCTCGCCGATGCCCTCGCGGTTGCGGGCGCGGAGGTGTGGCTGCCGTGATCGTCACGCTGACCGCGCATCCCGCGCTCGACCGCTCGATAGCGCTCGACGCCCCGCTGCGACCGGGTGACGTCCAGTCCGGTGCGCCGGGACGCGAGGATGCCGGCGGCAAGGGCATCAATGTCGCCCGGGCGATCTCGGCGGCGGGTCAGGATGTGCTCGCGGTCCTGCCGCTCGCGTCCGACGATCCGTACGCGGCGATCCTGGCGGCATCCGGGGCCTCGGCTTCTGTCGTGCCCATCGGCGGTCATGTGCGGGTCAACCTGACCCTGACCGACCCGGCCGGCGTCACGACCAAGATCAACCTGCCGGGTGCAGTGCTCTCGCCTGCCGAGTCGGCGCAGATGATCCGGTCCGTCGTCGAGGCGTGCGAGGGGGCCGACTGGCTCGTGCTCGCGGGTTCGCTGCCCCCGGGTGTGGACGATGACTTCTACGTCGACGTGATCGACGCCGTTCGCGAGCGCTGGGGTGCGGGCGCGCCCCGCGTCGCGGTCGACACGTCCGGTGCGGCCCTGAGTGCTGTCGTCGAGCGGGGACGGCCGGACCTGATCAAGCCGAATGAGGACGAACTCGCCGAGCTCGCCGCCGTGGAGCTCGACACGACGGCCGGGGCATCCGATCTGATCCACAGGGTCGTCGCGCTGGCGAGTTCTTTCGTCCCGGAACGGGTCGGCTCGGCCCTCGTCACTCTCGGCGGCGATGGCGCCGTGCTGGTCGACGCCGACGGCGCCTGGGCCGGCACGCCGCCGCCCATCACGGTGGTCAGCACGGTCGGTGCGGGCGACAGCTCGCTTGCCGGGTACGTGCTCGGCGACCTGGCGGGCCTCGATGGGGCCGGAAGGTTGCGTCGGGCGATTCAGTACGGAGCGGCCGCGGCATCCCTGCCGGGATCGCAAGCGCCGACGCCCGCGGATCTTCCCACGGGACTCGTCGACGTCGTTCGCGTCGAGTCCTGATCGCGCAGGCCGATTCGGACCCGCTCGTCTCGCACCAGTTTCACCGCAGTACTTCAGCACTTTTCGCAACACCGGCCATAGGAGGTCACGCAATGTCAGAAGCAGGAATGTCCGCAGCGGGTACGCCGCAAGCGGGCCCGCCCACCATCACGCCCGAGCTCGTCAGCCTCGACGTCGATCTCGGGCTCGACAAGGCCGCGGTCATCCGCGCCCTGGCCGAGCGTGTCAACGCGCAGGGCCGCGCGACCGACGCGAGCGCGCTGTTCGACGCCGCCTGGGCGCGCGAGCAGACCGACGAGACGGGGCTTCCGGGCGGCATCGCCATCCCGCACGCCAAGACGGCGGCCGTGACGATCCCGTCGCTCGCGTTCGCGCGCCTCACGCCGGGCGTCGACTTCGGCGCCGATGACGGACCCGCCGACCTCGTGTTCCTGATCGCCGCACCCGCGGATGCCGCCGAGGCTCACCTCGCCGTGCTGTCGAAGCTCGCGCGCAATCTCATGCAGGACGACTTCACATCGGCGCTCCGCGCGGCGAAGACGGACGAAGAGGTCGTCTCGATCGTGCGCGTCGCGATCGGCGAGGAGGATGCTCCGGCCCCGGCCGTCGCTCCCAGCACCGAAGACGCCGCCCCGATCGCCGAGCCCGCCACTGTCGCGCCGGTGACCGCCGAACACGGCCCCCGCCCGCGCATCGTCGCCGTCACGGCCTGTGCCACGGGCATCGCCCACACCTACATGGCCGCCGATGCCCTCGCCGCAGCGGGCAAGAAGGCCGACGTCGACGTGATCGTCGAGCCGCAGGGATCGAGCGGCTACAAGGCCCTCGACCCCGCGATCATCGCCGGAGC
Source organism: Microbacterium sp. BR1 (assembly GCF_002812725.1). Lineage (GTDB taxonomy): Bacteria > Actinomycetota > Actinomycetes > Actinomycetales > Microbacteriaceae > Microbacterium. The sequence goes on from NZ_NMUN01000004.1 coordinate 193,389, forward strand.
CGACGCCGTGATCTTCGCGGTCGACGTCGACGTTCGTGAGCCGCAACGGTTCGCGGGCAAGCCGGTCATCCGCACGACGGTCAAGCGCGGCATCGACCACGCCGACGCGCTCGTCGCCGAGGCGGTGGCCGCGGCATCCGATCCGACCGCCGACCGCGTGCCCGCTTCGAACACCGACGGCTCGGCCGCCACGGCGAGCACCAGCACCGCGAACGAGTCGGTCGGTGCGCGCATCAAGCGCTGGCTGCTCACGGGTGTCAGCTACATGATCCCGTTCGTCGCGGGTGGCGGTCTGCTGATCGCCCTCGGCTTCTTGCTCGCGGGGTACGAGGTGACGACCTTCGCGTCGACCGTCATCATCGAGAACTCGATCGTCGACCTGCCCGAGGGAGGCCTGGGTCAGTACCTCGGCTCGGTCGCCTTCGTGATCGGTGCGACCTCGATGGGCTTCCTCGTGCCCGTGCTCGCGGGCTTCATCGCCTTCGCGATCGCCGACCGGCCGGGTATCGCGCCCGGTTTCGTCGCCGGTGCCGTTGCGGTGCTCATGGGCGCCGGCTTCATCGGCGGCATGGTCGGTGGCGCTCTCGCCGGCTTCATCGCCTGGTGGATCGGTCGTCTGCCCGCGCCGCGCTGGCTGCGGGGCCTGATGCCCGTCGTGATCATCCCGCTGTTCGGGTCGATCTTCGCCTCGGGCCTCATGGTGCTGCTGCTCGGTCGCCCGATCGCGCAGCTCGTCGTTTGGCTGTCGGACTGGCTGAACAGCCTGACGGGCGCCTCGGCGATCGGCCTCGGCATCATCCTGGGACTCATGATGTGCTTCGACCTGGGTGGCCCGGTCAACAAGGTCGCGTACACGTTCGCGACCGCGGGGCTGGCCGCCGCATCCACGAGCGACATCTACTCGGCGCCGTACCTCATCATGGGTGCCGTCATGTGCGCCGGCATGGTTCCGCCGCTCGCGATGGCGCTGGCCTCGACCATCCTCGCCCGTCGCTCGTTCTCGCAGGTCGAGCGCGAGAACGGCAAGGCGGCCTGGCTGCTGGGTGCCGCGTTCATCTCGGAGGGCGCGATCCCGTTCGCCGCGGTCGACCCGCTGCGCGTCATCCCCGCCTCGATGCTCGGTGGAGCGGTCACGGGTGCGCTCAGCATGGCGTTCGGGGTCTCCTCGCTCGCCCCGCACGGTGGCATCTTCGTCTTCTTCGCCATCAACCCGATCTGGGGCTTCCTGATCGCCCTGGCCGCGGGCACGATCGTCGCCGCGTTCGCGGTCGTCGGCCTGAAGAAGTGGGTCCGCAAGCGCGAGCCCGTGGGTGAGGTCGCCCCGGCCGGAGCGGTTCCCGTCGCCGCCTGACCAACATCACGCAGAACGGATGGCTCCCCTCGAGATTCTTCGAGGGGAGCCATCCGTTCGCGTCGCCGTCCCGTCGCGGTGCGCGAAACTTCACTTGTGTCACGTTTTCGGACCTGAAACGTGACAGAGGTGAAGTCTCGCGCGGCGGGGGTGGGGGAGTGCCGCGCTAAGCGTCCTGCGCGTCGACGCGATCGCGGCGGTGCACGAGCGCGCTGAGGGGTTGCGCGAGGGCGAGCAGCAGCAGGGGCCACAGGCTCGTGGACGGGAAGACGATCGCGATGAGCAGCGCGAGCGCCCCGAGCGGAACGGACAACCAGTCGGTCCAGGAGGTGCGCGCGGCCGGAGCATCCGGTCCTCGCAGTCCCCGGCGCACGATGATCTCCTTCTGCAGCCGGATGGCGACGATGGTCGCGAGGATCGTGGCGATGTAGATGCCGGAGCCGAGCGCGGTGTTGTCGGAGGTCTCGACGACCATGACGGTCGGCAGCGGGAGGAACGCGATGGCCGCGACCCAGAGCAGGTTCGCGTTGATCAGCGAGGGCGTGGTCGCGATGACGTCGATGTAGACGCGGTGGTGCATCTTCCAGAACGACGCGATGAGCACGAAGCTCAGCGCCGCGGCGAGCAGGCTGAGGGCGTTGTCGTGGAAGAACGCGGCCGCGGTCTTGGTGCGGTACTCCTGTGCCGCGTCGATGAGCGGCAGGACGATCAGGGTGATCGCGATCGCGACGACGGCGTCGGTGAAGGTGACGAGGCGTTCGACGCCGCGCTCGCGTGATCGGGCCGTCTGCGCTGCGGTGGGCGTTTCCATGCCCACATTCTGTCGGCTCGGCTCGCCACACCCCGCGCACCACGGGCGCGAGACTCCACTTGTGTCTCGTTCTCGCGCCCGAAACGCGACAGAGCTGACGTCTCGCGGATGGTCGGGGTCAGTCCTGGGGGAGGACTTCTACCGTGTAGCCGGCCAGGTCTTGGTCGACCGGGAGCTCGAAGGTCGTCGGGCCGAGGTCTGCCGTGCAGGGCCCCTCGGTGTCGCTCGAGATCGAGAGCGACACCGTGTCGTCCGCGATCTCATCGATCTCGGGGATGTTCGGGCAGCTGCCCGAGCCGAGCGTCGTGACGATGAGGTATCCGTCGGTCGCCCAGGCCCGCACCGCCGGCCCCAGCGGGTCGGGTGTCTCGTCGATGCCGGTCACGACGAGGGCCTGGCCGGTGTGGGTGGGTTCGCCACGCACGCCGCCGTGATCCGGCTCGGACGGGCCGCAGGCGCTGAGCGCGAGTGCCGCGGCAGCGAGTCCGGCCGCGACGAGGCCGATCCGTGGGGTGCGTGCGTGGCGAGGCATCCGGATGTCCTAGATGTCGATCGATTCGCCGGGTTCGACCAGCAGGAATTCGCCGCCGCCCTGGGCGGTGGCCCACTGCAGGCGGGCGCGGTGCATGTCGCGTCCGACGACCGAGAGGGTCATGTCGTGGGTGCCGAAGGCGCGGCGGGGCTTCACGGCCAGGACGAAGTCGATGGCGTCGGCGATCTTGAGCCAGGGGGCGCCGAGGGGTGCGGCGAGCACCTTGACGTCGACGCCTTCGGGGACGGCGTAGGAGTCGCCGGGGTAGTAGAAGACGTCGTTGACGAGCACGCCGACGTTCTGGATCTGGGGGATGGAGCTGTGGATGATCTCGTGTGCGCCGCCGAAGAAGCGGAGGGTGAAGGGTTCGATCACGACGGTGTCGCCGGGCCCGATGACGGTGATGTCGTAGTCGGGTGCGGCGCTCGCGACGCCTTCGGGTCCGTAGATCGGGACGCCGGGGGAGGACTTGCGGATGCGGTCGAGTTGTTCGGGTGTCCAGTGGTCGGGGTGTTCGTGGGTGAGGACGACGGCGACGACGCCGGTGAGGTCGGGGAAGGGTGTGCTGAGCGACCCCGGGTCGATGACGAGCGAGCGCCCGGCTTCTTCGAGGAGGAGGGCGGCGTGTTCGTTCTTGGTGAGGCGCATTCCTGAAGTCAACCGCGTTGCTGAGCCCCCGAGCAAGCGTCGCTCCCGGGGCGGGCGCTGATTTGTCGCTCCGGATTCTGCGTGGCATACTTGTACGGTTGTCTTGTGAGGCCCCATCGTATAGCGGCCTAGTACGCCGCCCTCTCACGGCGGTAACGCGGGTTCGAATCCCGCTGGGGTCACAAACGACAAAATCCCCCGGATTCCCGGGGGATTTTTTCGTTTCTGTCCCCATCAGGACGAGGTCCCGTATACGCGGGTGGGCCCACGCCGCGAGGGGCCCCGGGCGCCGCGCAGCGGCGTTCGGGGTAGCGGTGGGGGCGAATCCCGCCCGGCCTTCCGAGTTCCAGCGGGGCGCTCACTGAGCGCTCCGCGTCACCCGGTCTTTTGCACTTCCGCACTTCCCGCGGCAGCCCACTTCTCGCGGCAGCCACCCCTCAGCGCCCCGCCCCACCCAACTCGCCCCGCACGATCTCCGCGCCCGCGCTCAGTGCCCCCAACTTCCCGAGCGCAACACTCCGAGGTAGCGGCGCCATGCCGCAGTTCGTGCTCGGGATGAGCTTGTCGGCATCCACGAACGTGAGCGCCTTACGCAGCGTGGCCGCGACATCGTCGGCCGTCTCGATCGTTTCGCTCGCCACATCGATTGTCCCGAGCATGACCCTCTTGCCGCGGATGAGCTCCACGAGCTCCAGAGGTACCCGAGAGTTCTGCGCCTCCAGCGACACGGTGTCGATCGATGAGCGCTGCAGGAGCGGGAACGTCGCCTCGTACTGGCGCCACTCCGACCCCAGCGTTTCTTTCCAGTCGGTGTTGGCCTTGATGCCGTACCCGTAGCAAATGTGCACGACGGTTTCGGCCCTCAACCCTTCGGCTGCCCGTTCCAGTGCTGCGATGCCCCAGTCCTGAACCTCGTCGAAGAAGACGTTGAACGCCGGCTCGTCGAACTGAATGATGTCGACCCCTGCCGCCTCCAGCTCGCGCGCCTCTTGGTTGAGGATCGTCGCGAACTCCCACGCGAGCTTCTCGCGGCTCTTGTAGTGGGCGTCGTAGAGGGTGTCGATCATGGTCATCGGGCCAGGCAACGCCCACTTGATCGGCTGGTCGGTCTGCTGGCGTAAAAACCGAGCGTCCTCGACGAACACCGGTTTCTCGCGGCTGACCGCGCCCACGACGGTCGGCACGCTCGCGTCGTAGCGATTCCGGATGCGCACGGTTTCGCGCCGGTCGAAGTCGACCCCGCTCAGGTGCTCGATGAACGTCGTGACGAAGTGCTGCCGGGTCTGTTCGCCGTCGCTGATGATGTCGACGCCGGCGCGTTGCTGTTCGTGCACGGCCGAGCGCAACGCATCCTGTTTGCCCTCGACCAACTCCTCGCCCTCGAGCTTCCACGGGGACCAGAGGGTCTCGGGCTCAGCCAGCCACAACGGCTTCGGCAGACTTCCGACGATCGAGGTGGGCAAGAGCTTCTGCATGAGAGGTGACTTTCCGGTGCTCATCGGACGGGCGCGGGGTAGGAGGCGGCCCACTGCGCCAGCACTTTGCGGTGCCGCCGGACGAAGTGTTCTTCGGTGTACTTGCCCTGGGTGACCGCGAGCTTGCTGCGCTCGACGCGGTCGTAGTCGATCTGGGTGCGCGAGTAGTCCTGCTGGTCCAGGCTCGGCTGGTACACGGCGGCGGCGGCCGCGTTGGCGTTGTAGATCTCGGGACGATAGATCTTCTGGAACGTCTCCATCGTGCTGATCGTGCCGATGAGCTGCAGGTTCGAGTAGTCGTTCAGCAGGTCGCCGCGGAAGTAGAACGCGAGCGGCGCCACGCTGCCGGGCGGCATGAAATAGCGCGCCCGCAGCCCCATCTTCGCGAAGTACTCATCGGTCAGCGACGACTCGTCCTGCAGGTACTCGACTCCGAGAATCGGATGCCTGTTCTCGCTGCGGCGGTAGGTCTTGCTCGTGGACACACTGATGCAGATCACCGGCGGCATGCGGAATCGTTCCTGATACGCGGGGGAATCGAGGAAGTTCTGGAACAGCTTGCCGTGCAGGTCGCCAAAGTCGTCGGGCACGGCCATGTCGGTCGGGGCGTTCTTGATCGCCGGGAGCAGCACGCTGAAGTCGTAGTCGCGCACGTACGACGAGAAGTTGTTGCCGACGATTCCGTGGTGACGCTGGCCGGTGTGTCGATCGAGGATCTGGATGTCGAGGACTTCGAGCAGCGGAAACTCCTGGTCTTCGCCCTCGGCCGTGAACCGCATGGCCACCGACACGATGTCGAGTTCGACGGTGTAGCGGTCGCCGGTCGGGTTGTCCCAGTGCGCGAGGGCGTTGAACCGGTTGTCGATCATCGCCAGGGCGTTGCGCAGGTTCCTCTGCCGATCGGCACCGCGCGCGAGGTTGGCAAAGTTGGTGGTGATGCGTGAGCTCTCCGACGGCGAGTAGTCCTCGTCGAAGCGGGTGGTGGTGATGTGGAACGTGAAGGCGTTCGCCATGAGCGGTCCATCCAGTGGCTGATCGGCCGGGTTCGGCCGCGCGGGAGTCGGTGGCTCTATCGTGAGGTCGAGGTAGACATATCGAGTAACTCGCCGAGACTATGCATCCATATAGCATTTAGCTATGGCTCGGGAAACCAGCGGGATCACGCTGCAGCAGCTGCACTACTTCATCGAGGTTGCGGCAGAGGGATCGATCAGCGCCGCCGCCGACCTGCTCTACGTCTCGCAGCCGACCATGTCGGCCGCGATGAAAGAGCTCGAGTCGCGGGTTGGTCGTGCCCTGCTGCTGCGCTCGGCGCGCGGGGTCACGCTCACCGCCGATGGTGCGGAGTTTCTGGGGTATGCCCGGCAGGTCGTCGAGCAGGCCGAGTTGCTCGAGCAGCGGTACCTGGGGCGGCCGCCGTCGCGGCGCCTGCTGGGGGTGTCGGCGCAGCACTACTCGTTCGCGGTCGATGCGATGGTGCGGATGGTCAAGGCCAGTGGGGCGGCCGAGTACGAGTTCTCGCTGCGCGAGACGCGGACGTGGGACATCATCGAGGATGTCCGGACGCTCCGGAGCGAGTTGGGCATCCTGTATCGAAACGACTTCAACCGGAACGTCATCGACAAGCTGCTTCGCGACTCGGGCCTCGCGTTTCGCCCGCTATTCTTCGCCGAGCCGCACATATTCATTTCGCGGAAGAATCCGCTCGCCGCGCGGGATCGTGTGACGCTCGACGATCTCGCGGATCTGCCGCGATGGACGTTCGATCAGGGGGCGAACAACTCGTTCTATTTCGCCGAAGAGATCCTCTCGACGCTGTCGAGCAAGCAAGAGATTCGGGTGTCGGATCGCGCGACCATCTTCAACCTCATGATCGGGCTCGACGGCTACACGATCTCGACGGGCATCATCAGCGACGACCTCGACCCCGAGATCGTCGCGATCCGGCTCGACGTCGACGAGCGCATCGAGATCGGATGGATCGGCCACTCCGCCATCCCGCTGACAGATCAGGCGCAGCGCTACCTCGCCGAGGTGCGCGCTGTTGTTGCGGGGTTTGGGGTGGAGCTGCTGGGGTAGGTAGGAGTGGGGGATACTGCCGCATTGGTGCTGCCCGCGTCGAGTATCGCTTATCGGCGATACCGCCTACGCCGAGCGCCTCGCCGGGTAGCCCGGACGGCTACGGTGAGAACGAACCCGATGCACTGACCCGAGTGCTCGCATGCAGGAGACGGACAACATGACGCCGACCACAAAAGAAGGCCAGCGCGCAGAGCTACACAAGACCATCTGGCGAATCGCGAATGACCTTCGCGGATCGGTCGATGGCTGGGACTTCAAGACTTATGTGCTCGGCATGCTCTTCTACCGCTTCATCTCGGAGAACCTCACCGCCTACCTCAACAGCGGCGAGCATGAGGCTGGCGAGACCGACTTCGACTACGCACGCCTCCCTGACGCTGAGGCCGAGTTCGGGCGCAAGGAAACCGTCGCGGAGAAGGGCTTCTACGTCCTCCCGTCCGAGCTCTTCCAGAATGTGCGCAGACGTGCGTCACAAGACCAGAACCTGAACGAGACGCTCCAGCGCGTGTTCAAGAACATCGAAGGCTCGGCAGTCGGCACAGACAGCGAAGACGACCTTAAGGGTCTGTTCGACGACCTTGACGTGAACAGCTCAAAGCTCGGCAACACTGTCGCCAAGCGCAACGAGAAGCTCGTGAAGCTGCTTGATGCGATCGGCGACCTGCCGCTCGGCAACTTCGAGGACAACTCGATCGACCTCTTCGGTGACGCCTACGAGTACCTCATGCAGATGTACGCCTCGCAGGCTGGCAAGTCTGGTGGTGAGTACTACACCCCACAGGAAGTGTCCGAAGTGCTCGCCCGCATCACGGTCATGGGTAAGAAGCGCGTCAACAAGGTCTACGACCCCGCTGCAGGATCCGGCTCGCTGCTGCTCAAGTTCGCAAAGGTCCTCGGCCGCGAGAACGTCGGCGGCTTCTTCGGCCAGGAGATAAACCTGACTACCTACAACCTCGCGCGGATCAACATGTTCCTGCACGACGTCAACTACGAGAAGTTCAACATCGCCCACGGCGACACCTTGCTCGACCCCCAGCACTGGGACGACGAACCGTTCGAGGCGATCGTGTCCAACCCGCCCTACTCGATCAAGTGGGAGGGCGATGCCAACCCGCTTCTGATCAACGACGAGCGGTTCGCGCCGGCCGGTGTACTCGCACCGAAGTCGAAGGCGGACCTCGCTTTCACGATGCACATCCTTAGTTGGCTCGCCGTGGACGGCACCGCCGCCATCGTTGAGTTCCCAGGCGTGCTTTACCGCGGTGGAGCGGAGCAGAAGATCCGCAAGTACTTGGTCGATAACAACTACGTCGACGCGGTGATTCAATTACCGCCGGACCTGTTCTTCGGCACCACGATTGCGACGTGCATCATTGTGCTCAAGAAGTCGAAGACCGACAACTCGGTGCTCTTCATCAACGCCTCGGACGAGTTCAAGCGCGTCGGCAACAAGAACAAGCTGACACCCGACAACCAGCAGAACATTCTGATGGCGCTCGACGTGCGGGAGGACGAGGAGCACTTCGCGACGCTCGTCCCGAACGAAGATATCGCGGCGAACGACTACAACATCTCGGTCTCTTCGTATGTCGAAGAGGAGGACACGCGCGAGGCAGTCGACATCACAGCGCTCAACGCGGAGATTGCCGAGATCGTTGCGAGACAGGCTGAGTTGCGCGTCTCGATCGACGAGATCGTCGCGGACCTGGAGGGCTCCAAATGAGCCGTGTGGACGACTTGATCGCCGAACGCACGCCCAACGACGTGGAGTTCCGCGCACTCGGCGACATCGCACGATTCGTCCGCGGCAACGGCATGCCCAAGACCGATCTCGTTGATGAAGGCGTCGGCGCTATCCACTACGGCCAGATCTATACGAGGTACGGCGTGTGGGCGACCGAGACGATCTCATTCGTGGCACCGGAGACCGCCGTGAAGCTTGCGAGGGCACAGCCAGGCGACATCATCATCACCAACACCAGCGAGAATGTCGAAGACGTCGGTAAGGCAGTTGCCTGGCTCGGGTCGAAGCCGATCGTCACTGGTGGTCACGCCACGGTGATACAGCACGACCTCGACCCGAAATACCTCGCCTACTGGTTTCAGTCAGAGTCGTTCTCGGTGCAGAAGCGTGGGCTCGCTACCGGTACGAAAGTGATCGACGTGTCGGCACGGCAGCTGGCGAAGGTGCGACTTCCCGTGCCGCCTATCGAGGTGCAGCGCGAGATCGTGGGAGTCTTGGATAAGTTCACCCGGCTGGAAGCGGAGCTGGAAGCGGAGCTGGAAGCGGAGCTGGAAGCTCGACGGCGCCAGTACGAGCACTATCGACAGGTACTGCTTCAGTCGCGCGACAACACCGGCGTTCGAGACTTAGCGCTCAGCGACGTAATCCGCTTGAACTTCGGCGCCCGCATTACAAAGTCCAAGGACGCGGGCACTCTCTTCCCCGTGTTCGGAGGTGGAGGCGAAAGCTTCCGGACCGACGCATTCAATCGTGAAGATGAGTGGGTTGTTTCACGATTTGCTATGTCCGCGAATTGCGTGCGTCGCGTCGTTGGCAAGTTCTGGATGCTCGACTCCGGATTCACGTTCAGTGTTGTAGATCCCCTCGTAGACAAGGACTTCGTCGGGCAGTTGCTTCTCAGCATGCAGCCGACCATCTTCGCCACGTCCACCCAGTCGGCGCAGAAGAACATCGACATCGAAGGGTTCAAGAGGCTTCGTGTGCAACTGCCCTCGCTTCAGGTGCAACAGCGCGTCGCAAGGGCGCTTGGCAGCTTTGACTCGCTTGTCAATGATCTGAGCATCGGCCTCCCCGCCGAGTTGCAAGCGCGTCGGAGGCAGTACGCCCACTATCGCGATCAGCTCTTCGCGTTCCCAGAGGTAGCCGCATGAGCGAAGCCATCCCACGCAAGTATGACCCGATCGCGGTCTCTGCCGAGTCCACCGTCGTCGCGGAGTACATTCCAGACGCCCACGCGTCGTCGGCCTATCAGTCAGAGTCCGCGCTCGAGAAGGAACTGATCCGACTCCTCGAGTCCCAGGCCTACGAGTACCTCCCCGTCACATCCGAGGCACAGCTCGTGGCGAACCTGCGCACCCAGCTTGAAGCGCTGAATCACATCACCTTTTCTGACGGTGAGTGGGTGGACTTCTTCGACAACAAGGTCGCCGGGAAGAACGACGGCATCGTCGAGAAGACTGTGCGCATCCAGGAGGACCACGTCCAACTCCTAATGCGGGACGACGGGTCGACGAAGAACATCACACTGCTGGATAAGCGGAACATCCACAATAACCGGCTCCAGGTCATCAACCAGTATGAGATCGGCCAGGGCGAGGGCGGCGCGAACTATGCGAATCGCTATGACGTCACGGTGCTTGTCAACGGCCTCCCGATGGTGCACATCGAACTCAAGCGCCGCGGCGCCGACATCCGTGAAGCGTTCAACCAGATCAACCGCTACCAGCGCGACAGCTTCTGGGCAGGTTCAGGCCTGTTCGAATATGTCCAGCTGTTCGTCATCTCGAACGGGACGCTGACGAAGTACTACTCCAACACCACCCGTAGCTCGCACTTGAGGGAAGCGACCAAGCCGGGCAAGTCCCGCAAGACCAGCAACAGCTTCGAGTTCACCTCGTGGTGGGCGGATGCCCAGAACCAGCCGATCACCGACCTGACTTCTTTCGCGAAGACGTTCTTCGCCAAGCACACGCTGCTGAACATCCTTACCCGCTACTGCGTCCTGACCGCCGACCGCCTGCTGCTGGTGATGCGGCCATATCAGATCGTCGCGACCGAGAGGATTCTGCAGCGGATTGACGTGTCGATTACGCCGGGCAACAACAAGCCACTTGGCACCACCTCAGCGGGCGGGTACGTTTGGCACACCACCGGTTCGGGCAAGACCCTGACGAGCTTCAAGACGGCCCAGCTGGCGTCGAAGCTCCCGAGCGTCGACAAGGTGCTGTTCGTCGTGGACCGCAAGGATCTCGACTACCAGACGATGCGCGAGTACGACCGCTTCGAGAAGGGCGCGGCGAACTCCAACACGTCAACGGCCGTCCTCAAGAAGCAACTCGAGGATTCGAACGCGCGGATCATCATCACGACGATCCAGAAGCTGTCGATGTTCATCAAGGCGAACAAGGGTCACTCGATCACGAACGACCACGTCGTGATCATCTTCGACGAGTGCCACCGCTCGCAGTTCGGTGACATGCACGCGGACATCACTCGCGCCTTCAAGCGCTACAACCTGTTCGGCTTCACTGGAACCCCGATCTTCGCGTCCAACGCCGGCGCGGGCGGAAACCCGCAACTCAAGACCACCGAGCAGGCCTTCGGCGAAAAGCTCCACACCTATACGATCGTCGACGCGATCACAGACAAGAACGTCCTGCCGTTCCGGATCGACTACGTGAACACCGTCAAGGTCGGCACCGTCGTAGACAAGCAGGTGTCGGCCATCGACACCGAGAGAGCGCTGCTGGCGCCCGAGCGCATCAGACAGGTCGTGCAGTACACATTGGAGCACTTCGACCAGAAGACCAAACGCTCCTCGAGCTACGAGCACTCCGTGGTGGCGAACGTCGTAGAGTCGACCCGCGCCCGCCGCCAGGCCGAAGCAGTCCGCGAGCGCAAGCGCGTGCGTGGCTTCAACGCCATCTTCGCCACGGCCTCGATCGATGCGGCACGTCGCTACTACAACGACTTCCAGATCCAGCAGGAAGCACTCCCCGCCGATCGACGCTTGAAAATCGGCCTCATCTACTCCTATGGCGCGAACGACGCCAGCGATGACGGCATTCTCGACGACGAAGCCTTCGACATCGATGCACTGAGCACGGACGCGCGTGGCTTCCTCGAGGACGCTATCCAGGACTACAACGACATCTTCGGGACGAGTTACGACACCAGCGCGGACAAGTTCCAGAACTACTACAAGGACCTCTCGCAGCGGCTCAAGAACCGGGAACTCGACCTCGTGATCGTGGTCAACATGTTCCTCACTGGCTTCGACGCGACCACGCTAAATACGCTCTTCGTCGACAAGAACCTCCGGGCGCACGGGCTGATCCAGGCGTACTCCCGTACCAACCGAATCCTCAACTCGGTCAAGACCTACGGCAACATCGTCGCCTTCCGCGACCTCGAAGAAGAGACCAACGCCGCCCTCGAACTGTTCGGTAACAAAGACGCCCGCGGCGTCGTGCTCCTCAAGCCATACGACGACTACTACGGCGAGTACGCAGAGAAGGTCAACGAGCTACTGACGTCGTTCCCGCTCGGGCAGCAGATCATCGGAGAAGCGGCACAGAAAGAGTTCATCCAACTACTTGGCCAGATCCTGCGGCTCGAGAACATCCTGACCTCATTCGACGACTTTGCCGGTCACGAAATCCTCACCGATCGTCAAAGCCAGGACTACCGCAGCATTTACCTCGACCTGTACGCCGCGTTCCGCAAAGACAAGGACGCTGACAAAGAGCTCATCAACGACGACGTCGTCTTCGAGATCGAGCTGATCAAACAGGTCGAGATCAACGTTGACTACATCCTCATGCTGGTGGAGAAGTACCGCTCACAGCACGGCGATGGCGAGGACAAGGAGATTCGCTCGGAGATCTCCCGTGCCGTCAACGCCAGCCCGTCATTGCGCAACAAAAAGGACCTCGTCGAAGCGTTCGTCGACTCGGTCACGGTCGATGGAGCGATAGACGAAGAGTGGCAGGCGTTCATCGCAGCCAAGCGTGAGGCTGAACTCGAAGCAATCATCGAGGACGAGCGTCTCCGCGCCGATGCGACGCGCGATTTCGTCGCGACAGCCTTTCGAGACGGCACACTCCGAACAGCTGGCACGGCCATCACGAAGGTGCTTCCGCCGGCGACCCGCTTCGCCAATGATGGCGGCCACAGCGAGAACAAGCAGCGCGTGATCGAGAAGCTCGGTGCTTTCTTTGAACGCTTCTTCGGACTGAGTTCGGCGGAGGGAAACTGATGGACAAGGTTCGCCGCGCCCAGCGCGCGCACGCAACGCTGGAGATTCTGGCCGCCAGGGACGATCCATCGGAATTCATGCCGCTGGTAGACCTCTGGCCGCTCGTGGCTGCCCGGGTACCGCTTACCGAGCATGAAAGTGAGATGAACGGGCGCCAGCCGCGCGGGGAAATTGACTGGCGCTGGGGTAGCTCCTATCTGGTCTCAGCCGGATGGCTACGCAAGCACTCCGACGGATCCGGGAAGTGGGCCATCACTCCCGAAGGCCAGCAGGCGATGGAGGAGTATCAGGGCGAGGAGCTGCTCGCAGAGGCCATGCGTCGCTACGCGGCGGGTCGTGCAGCCCTGCTGGCGCAGATCGAGGAAGGTCTCCCGACCAAATGGATCTCGGCGGCCCAGGCAGAACGAAAGCTACTCACGGCTGCAGATGTGATCGTAGAGCGCGGACTCAAGCAAGGGACGTCCGCTTTCGCTGAGACGCGCGAGGCATGGTCTCCGGCGAACATCATCCGCCTGCATGAGCGGTGGAGCAGCGCGGAACGGTTCGAAGGTGGTTTCATCGACAACCTCGGTCGCCAGCTGGATGGTGCTACCGATGATGAGAAGCTCTTGATGGCTGAGGTCGTCGCTCTCCAGATTCTGCCGATTGCGTCGGCGATGGGTCATGCCAAGAAGACCGAGAAGGTCCAGGCGATCCTCGATCTGATGGAGCACAAGGTCCAGATTCCCTCGGTCTTTGACGAGGCCTTTGGCGGCGGCGCATTCAATCCCGGCTCCGGGATGATGTCGCGTATCAACCACGCTGTGACGATCATCCTCAACGTGCTTCGAGCCTGGATCGATCTTGCCGACCCCGAGACGGTTCTCGAAGATCCGCACGCTTGGCGCGAACTGGTCATGTCGGTCGAAGGCGACGCATTTCCCACGCAGCGGTACGCATTGCTGTATCTGGTTCACCCGGGCTACTTCGGGCCCATCGTGTCAGCCGATCATCGAGAGGCTATTCGCAAGGCTTTCATCGGAGAGATCGGAGGCGAGTTCTCGACGGACGCTGACGACGACCTTCTCCGTATTGTCATCGCCTTGCAGGTTAAGGACCGCAAGCCGGTCAACTTTTACGACAAGAAGAGCGCGCTCTGGAGGCGATGGAACCCGGAAGAGGATGCGCCCCCGGCGGACCCAGACCCCATCGATCCGGTCGAGGACCTCGCCGAACCAGTACTTGATCCGCGCGGATTCTCGCCCGAAGGCATCGATACGCGAGGGCTGAGCGATGAGCTTCACCTCGACGAGCAGTGGGTCGGCGACGTCGTCCGTGCTCTCCACCGCCGCGGGCAGATAAGGGCGTGAGGAAGGAATTGGTGACAACTGATCGTTAGTGCCGGGAGGCGCTGGCGGGGAGGATGTCATCATGCCTGGTCCCTATCCCAGAGAGTTCCGCGAGGACGTTGTCGCGGTCGCTCGTAGCCGCGAGAGCGGCGTCACCATCAAGCAGATCGCCACTGACTTCGGCATCAGCGAAGCGACGTTGCAGAACTGGCTCCGTCAGGCCGACGTCGAATACGGCAACCGTCCTGGTCAGACCGCTGCAGACGCAGCGGAGGCGCGGGAGTTGAAGAAGCGGATCCGGTTGCTCGAGCAGGAGAACGAGGTCCTCCGGCGAGCGGCGGCGTATCTGTCGCAGGCGAACCTGCGCCTCGGTGGCTCCCCAAAATGACATACCCGCTCGTTGCTGAGCTCGCCGACGCGGGGATCCCCGTGTCGGTGTCGTGCCGGGTCCTTAAGCTCGCCCGCCAGCCCTACTACCGGTGGAGAGGCGACCCGATCCGGGACGCGGATGTGCTCCGCGCCTATCGGATCAATGCGCTGCACGATGCGCACCACGAGGACCCGACGTTCGGCTACCGATACCTGGCCGACGAGGCGCGCCGGGCTGGCTGGCGGATGAGTCGCCGGACGGCGTGGAAGCTGTGCTCGCAGGCCGGGATCCTCTCGTCCGCGCAACGCCGCCGGCGGGGCAAGGGCAAGAAGGCCGGCCCTCCCGTGTTCGACGACCACGTGCAACGGGTATTCCGTGCCAATGCGCCGAACAGGCTCTGGCTCACGGACATCACGGAACATTGGACGAGCGAAGGCAAGCTCTACTGCTGCGCGATCAAGGACGTGTTCTCGAACCGGATCGTCGGCTACTCGATCTCGGATCGGATGACAGCGAAGCTCGCCGTCGATGCCGTGCGCAACGCCGTCACCCGCCGCGGTGAGGTGGCCGGCTGCATCCTGCACGCGGACAGGGGCAGCCAGTTCCGGAGCAGGGCGATGGCCCGCGAGCTGCGCCGTCACGACATGGTCGGATCGATGGGGCGCGTCGGCGCGGCCGGGGACAACGCGGCGATGGAGAGCTTCTGGTCACTGTTGCAGACGAACGTCCTCAACCAGCAGCGGTGGGCGACGCGGCAGGAGCTTCGCCTCGCCATCGTCGTCTGGATCGAGCGGAAGTATCACCGTCAGCGAGCCCAGGACACCCTCGGCGGGTTGACGCCCATCGAGTTCGAAGCCAAGCTAACCGAGCCGCTCACACTCGCGGCCTAAACCGAAACTGTCACCAGTTCGTTCCTCACGCCCGGCACTGCTGATGAAGGGTCACGTGACACGCTCGCCTGAGCCGCGCACGGTCGTCATCGAAGAGCGCGGCGAGACACGGTTGTCTCTGACACAAAGTCAGGCCGCTGAGCTGCAGTCGCTCGGTTTCTGCAGTGTCCTCCCCGGGCAGAACGCAGGGGAGTGGCGCGTGCGCGACGTGTCCAAAGTGGGGATCGCGTCGATCGAGGGATTGCGGTTCATCGTGCGCCCGAAGACTCCGCTGCGAAGCATCGTCTTCATGGCGTCCTACAGTGGCGAACAGATCCAACCGGCTCACTCGACGTTCGGATATGACGCCGATACCTCGGTCCCATTTGCGTTGGCGCGCGCGACGATCAGCGCGATCGAGTCCGCTACTCGCAAGGGGTTGGTGAAGGGTTACACGGCGCGGGAGGAGCGGGGCTTCGTCGTCCGTGGACGGTGGGACATTCCGCGTCAGCTGAAAGTGCGGCCGGGTGTGCCGATCCCGCTCGAGCTCACGGTCGACGACTACTCCGAGGACGTCGCCGAGAATCAGATCCTTCATTCCGCCTTGCAACGGATCCGTCGTTTCGAGCAGCTGGCGGAGGATGAAAAGCGTCGGCTGAACAGGCTCCTTCAGCTGTTCTCGGACGTCGGCACGCTTCGCCAGGGCGCAGCGCTGCCTGCTGTGCAGCGGACTCGTCTGAACGCCGACTATTGGCCAGCGCTTCCGCTCGCGCGTGTGATCTTGGAAGCGACGTCCTGGACTCGCTCTGCAGGCGCTCGTTCTGGAGGAACGTTCCTTCTCAACTTGCCTCGCATATTCGAGGGCTTTGTCGGGACGGCGATGCGCGCTGCACTTGCATCTGCGGGGTTCGGTGTCGAGCTGCAGGACACAGAGTGGCGACTTGATGCGGAGCGGAAGGTCATGCTCAGGCCTGACATCGTCGTGCGTTCGCATGGTCGCCCCGTCGCGGTTGCCGATACGAAGTACAAGGTCTGGGGGCAGGCAAACGGGTCGCCTCCGAACGCTGATGTGTATCAAGCCCTTGCTTACGCGCTCGCATTGGAGGTGCCGGAAGCGCACCTCTTCTACGTGTCGGGAGACGTCGAACCGCGCACATATCGCATCCCGACCGCGGGCAAGACGGTCGTTGCCCACGCCATCAGCTTGGAGGGGTCGCCAGAGGTCCTACTCCGACGTGTCGCGGTGCTTGCGGAGCGGGTGACTGGCGGATCGCATGGGGTCGGAGATTCGGTCGCTTAGCCTCGATCCACCGATGAGCCTTCGGTGGGTGGCGTCGGTGTGATGGGCGCGGCGTGATCGGCTGCGGGCAGGGGTGAGTTCCGGGCGTCTCATCCCGGTTGTCCACTTCGTTGTCGGTCGTGCCGCTGGTGGCGGCGGTGGTCAGCTGGCCGCGGCCGGTGGTGGTGCGTGCGTCGCGGTGAAGAGTCGGTCGAACGCGGTCTGCCAGGGCCAGACGTCCGGCAGGTGCAGGATGATGCGGCGCGCCGTCCGCGCCAGTCGTGCCGGCACTGAGACGAGGGTGCGGCGAATCGTCGCGGTCGTTGCCCGGGCGAGCCGCCCGCCTCGGTCGGCGATGAGTCCAGCGGTGCGGGTGAGGTTGAATGCGATCACGGCGAGGACGAGCCATGCGCTGTTCGCGGTGAACACTCCCGAGGGCAGGTGAGCGAGCGGGCCCGCCTTCAGGTCCGCGTGAACTTGCTCGATGATCGCGTGCCCGCGGTGGGTCTTGTCCGCCGCGACGGTTCCCATCGTCTGCTTGTCGGTGGTGGTGAAGAACGCGTGGTGCCGGTAGATGTCGAACAGCGTCGGCTGCTCGACCTGCTTGGGGTTCAGGTCCGGGATCCGCCGCACCACCAGTCGCCCTTCAACCCGTTCGGCGATCTTCCGGGAACGGAACGCTGTGAAGGGCACCTCGGCGACCTCTGCCTTCGAGATCCACCGGCCCGTGACCTCGTCACGGATCGCGTTCGGGTACTCGATCGTCTCCCACCCGTCCTCGGGGATCGTCGCGATCGCCGTCTTCACCGCGGGGTCCATCCGAACGGTGACGGACACGTCCGCGCCGGCCTTGATCGCCGTGCCGATGGTGGCGTGTCCGTAGAAAGCGGAGTCCGCCCGCAGCAACGGCCGAACACTGCTGCCCAGGTCCATGCGGCGAAGCGTGGCGAGGGTGTCGGCGACGATCCTGGCCGCGCCTTTCGGGGAACCGGTCTTCCCCTGCCGCAGCCGCTGCCCCACGATCACCGGCGCCGACTGCGATGTCGACGCCGTGGCGAACAGGGCGTTCAGGCCGCGGACGCCGGAGTACCCGAACGACGCGCCCTGCTTCTGGTATCCGTGGACCTCGATGATCGTGTCGTCCAGATCCACCATCACCCGCTCGTCGTTCGACGCCCGCAGCAGCGGCGCGGATTGCGCGACGTTCACCAGGGTCCGTGAGGCGACGGCGTCGAGCTGGCGGACGTGCCCGAACCGGAACTCCCGCAGGAACGAGCCCAGCGTCGACGGCGCATACGTCCGATCGAACAACCGGCCCATCCCGCCATGACGCAGCAGATTCATGTCGTCGATCGAGTCCGCCCCGGCGAGCATCCCCGCCACCAGCGCCATCACCTTGCCGCCCGCGTTCGCACCCTTATCCGACGGGACCGTCAACCGGACCTGCGCGAGCTGATCGAGCCCCGCAGAACGGGCAAGACGGAGCATCGGGACCAGCCCTGCGGCCGACACAAGATTCGGATCATCGAACTTCGCTGACACCGCAGCGGGAGCATGCTTGAATTGCACCTACGAGATGCCTCTCAGACTCGGGAAATAGGATCTTAGACAAGCTCTATTCTTCCTGGTCAGAGGGGCATTTCTGCGTTACGACGCCAACTCAGCAAGCCTCCCCATCGGTGGATCGAGGCTTAGAGCCCGGCCGCCCGGGACACCCCGGTCGCCCCGGCCACGCCGACGGCGCCCCGCACGACGCGTACGACGACGGATGCCGCGGCGCCGCGTGGCACGGCCGCCGCGGTCACGGCCACGGCCACGGCTTCCGTGGTCACCACGCCCACGGCCAGCACGGTCACGGGTCTCACGCGCAGGACGCGTACGAGCGCGGCTTCGACGCAGGCTTCGCCCGCGGCCGCGAGTCCGACGCCGCCTGAACCCCGCGCCCCGGCGCCCCACCGTGCCGCGCCGTGGCGCCGACCTTGCGGGTTCTCCGCCGAGCTTGTGGGTTTTGCAGCGACATTGTGCACATGCTCGCGCGCAAACCCACATGCTCGCGCGCAAACCCACATGCTCGCGCGCAAACCCACATGCTCGCGCGCAAACCCACAAGCTCGCGCGCAAACCCACAAGCTCGGCGAACGGATGCCGGAGCCCGGCGCCGGCGTCACACGCCCGTCACACACGGCGGGCACAATGGGCACGTGACCTCGACGCCCGCGCTCCTCGCGATCTCGCACGGCACGTCCTCCCCCGCCGGGCAGGCCGCCGTCGCGGCGCTCGTCGAGGCCGTCGCAGCCCGGCTGCCGGAGGTCACCGTGCGGCTCGGGCATGTGGACGTGCAGCAGCCGGATGTCGCGGCATCCCTCGACGCTCTTCCTGCGGGGCAGCCGGTCGTGATCGTCCCGCTCCTGCTGTCGGCGGGGTATCACGTGCGCGTCGACCTGAAGAAGCAGTCCGCGGGCCGCGACCGGGTCGTCATCGCACCGGCCATGGGGCCTGACTCACGTCTCGTCGACGCGCTCGTCGCGCGCCTCTCGCCCCTCGACTTTGCCGAAGACGACGCCGTCGTGCTCGCGGTCGCCGGATCGAGCGACGACCGCGCGAACGACGACTGTCGCGAGATCGGACGGATGCTGGGCGCCGAGCTTGACCGCGAGGTCACGGTGGGCTTCCTCGCGGCCGCCGACCCACGGCTCGACGCCGCCGTCACCGTCGCGCGGGCGCGCACGTCGGCCGGCGGGCGAGTGGTCGTCGCGACCTACCTCCTGGCGCCCGGATACTTCCACGATCTCGCGGTGCGGCTCGCCGGCGCCGCCCCGGTCGCCCGCCCGCTGCTCGACGACGACGAGCCGTCGCCCGCGCTCGTCGACCTCGTGGTCGATCGCTACAAAGCCGCGCGCGGCTTGTCGGACTGAATCCACAAAGAATCCACGAAGACGCCGCCCGCAAGGTGTGTGACGTCGTGTGACGCACGTTTACGCCGCGTGACATCCGGATAGGTCGCCGCCGCCCGCCCTTCTAGCCTCACGGAATGGGCTCGATAGAGTCCGCCCGAGCGCTGCTCGGGAGTCCTCCGGAGGCACCGTGACCATCAGCGACACCGAAGCGCCCAGCGCGGCGGAGCGACCGCGCGCTGCCGTCCGCCCGCCTCGGCCCTCGTCCAAACCGAACGGCCAGTGGAAGATCGACGGCACCACGCCGCTCAACGGCAATGAGGAGTGGAAGCAGGTCGACGACGGCCTGAGCGTGCGCGAGCGCATCGAGAACACGTACTCGAAGGGCGGGTTCGCCTCGATCGACCCGACCGATCTGCACGGCCGGTTCCGCGTGTGGGGTCTCTACACGCAGCGCAAGCCCGGCATCGACGGCGGCCGCACCGCGACCCTCACGCCCGAAGAGCTCGAGGACGAGTTCTTCATGCTGCGCGTCCGCATCGACGGCGGGCAGCTGACCACCGCGCAGCTGCGCGTGATCGCGGGCATCTCGACCGAGTTCGGCCGCGACACCGCCGACATCACCGACCGCCAGAACATCCAGCTGCACTGGATCCGCGTCGAAGACGTGCCCGAGATCTGGCGCCGGCTCGAGGCCGTGGGTCTGCGAACCACCGAAGCGTGCGGCGACGTTCCGCGCGTCATCCTCGGTTCCCCCGTCGCCGGCATCGCCGCCGACGAGCTCATCGATCCCACGCCGCAGATCGACGAGATCACCGAGCGCTTCATCGGCGACGCGTCGCTGGCGAACCTGCCCCGCAAGTTCAAGTCGGCGATCACCGGGCACCCGAGCCAGGACGTCGTCCACGAGATCAATGACGTCGCGTTCGTCGCCGTCGAGCACCCTGAGCTAGGCGTCGGCTACGACCTGTGGGTGGGCGGCGCGCTCTCGACGACGCCGCGGCTCGGCGAGCGCCTGGGCGCGTTCGTCCGGCCGGATCAGGTGGCGGATGCCTGGCACGGCGTCACCCAGATCTTCCGGGATTACGGCTACCGGCGCCTGCGCAACAAGGCGCGTCTGAAGTTCCTGCTCGCCGAGTGGGGCACCGAGAAGTTCCGCCGGGTGCTCGAGGACGAGTACCTCGGGTACACGCTCCCCGACGGCCCGGCCCCCGAGAAGCCGAAGACCACCGGCGACCACATCGGCGTCCACCGCCAGAAGGACGGCCGCTTCTACATCGGCGTCACGCCGATCGTCGGCCGTGTCTCGGGCCCGACGCTCGCGCGGCTCGCCGACGTCATCGAAGCGCACGGGTCGACGCGCCTGCGCACGACGCCCCACCAGAAGCTCGTGATCCTCGACGTGCCCGAAGAGAACGTCGAACTCCTCATTGCGGAGCTCGACGCCCTCGGGCTCCAGGCGCGTCCGAGTCACATCCGCCGCGGCACGATCGCGTGCACCGGCATCGAGTTCTGCAAGCTCGCGATCGTCGAGACCAAGGTCAACGCGACGGCGGCGGTGCTCGACCTCGAAGAGCGTCTCAAGGGCTTCGACCTCCCGCATCCCATCTCGCTCCACGTCAACGGATGCCCCAACTCGTGCGCCCGCATCCAGACCGCCGACATCGGACTCAAGGGCCAGCTCGTCATGATCGACGGCGAGCAGGTGCCCGGCTACCAGGTGCACCTCGGCGGCGGGCTCGCGTCGCAGGACCGCGACGAGCCGGGCCTCGGCCGCACCGTGCGCGGCCTCAAGGTCGCCGCCGACGGCATCGCCGACTACGTCGACCGGGTCGTGCGCCGGTTCCTCGCCGAGCGCGACGCGGCGACCGACGAGACGTTCGCCCAGTGGGCCCACCGCGCCGACGAGGAGGCCCTTCAATGACTGTGTCACTCGCACCGCGGATCGCGGTGAAGCGTTCGCGCGACGAGCTCAAGGCGCTCGCCGAGCTGGGCGAGCGCGAGCTGCGCAGCCTCGCCGGGGACGAGGCATCCCCCGCCGACGTG
This sequence comes from Microbacterium sp. BR1, assembly GCF_002812725.1. Classification (GTDB taxonomy): domain Bacteria; phylum Actinomycetota; class Actinomycetes; order Actinomycetales; family Microbacteriaceae; genus Microbacterium. Next base: position 215,076 of record NZ_NMUN01000004.1, read on the forward strand.
GTCGCGTGGGTCGCGCAGAACTTCTCGACGGATGCCGCGGCCGTCGCCTGCTCGATGGCCGATGCGGCGCTGCCGCACCTCGTGGCCGAGCAGCTTCCGGGCGTCGATGTGCTGTTCCTCGACACCGGCTACCACTTCGCCGAGACGCGGTTCACACGCGACGAGGTGGGCCGCGTGCTCGACGTGCGGATCGTCGACGTGCTGCCCGAGCAGACCGTCGCCGAGCAGGATGCCCAGTTCGGGGCGCAGCTGTTCGCCCGCGACCCCGGGCTGTGCTGCGCGCGCCGCAAGGTCGCTCCGCTCAAGGATGCACTCGCCGGGTACGAGGTGTGGTTCACGGGCGTCCGCCGCGAAGAGGCGCCGACCCGTGCGAACACGCCGCTCGTGACGTGGGACGAGCGCAACGGACTCGTGAAGGTCAACCCCGTGGCCGCGTGGACGTTCGACGACCTGCTCGACTACGCCGGAGCGCATCAGGTGCCGGTGAACCTCCTCGTCTCGAACGGCTACCCCTCGATCGGCTGCGAGCCGTGCACCAAGCCGGTCGCCCCCGGTGAAGACCCCCGGTCCGGCCGCTGGGCCGGCCTCTCGAAGACGGAATGCGGGCTCCACGTATGACCGACACCCTCATCGCTCCCGCCACCGCCCTGTCGACGCTCGACCTGCTCGAGGCCGAGGCGATCCACGTGATCCGCGAGGTCGTCGCCGAGTTCGAGCGGCCCGTGCTGCTGTTCTCTGGAGGCAAGGACTCCGTCGTCGTGTTGCACCTGGCGACCAAGGCGTTCGCGCCGGGCAGGGTGCCGTTCCCCGTGCTGCACGTCGACACCGGCCACAACTTCCCCGAGGTGCTGGACTTCCGCGATGCGACGGTGGCCCGTCTCGGCATCCGTCTCGAAGTCGCGCGCGTGCAGGACTACATCGACGACGGCCGCCTGCACGAGCGCGCCGACGGCACGCGCAATCCGCTGCAGACGCTGCCGCTGCTCGACGCGATCGCCGCCGGCCGCCACGACGCCGTGTTCGGCGGTGCGCGGCGCGACGAGGACAAGGCGCGCGCCAAGGAGCGCATCATCTCGCTGCGCGACGAGTTCGGGCAGTGGGATCCGCGCAACCAGCGCCCCGAGCTGTGGAACCTGTACAACGGGCGCCACACACCCGGTCAGCACGTGCGGGCGTTCCCGATCTCGAACTGGACCGAGCTCGACGTGTGGCGCTACATCGAGCGCGAAGGCATCGCGCTGCCGCCGCTGTACTTCGCGCACGAGCGCGAGGTGTACCGCCGCGACGGCATGTGGCGTCCGGTGGGTCCGTTCTCGCCGCCGCGCGACGACGAGCCGGTCGAGGTGCGCACGGTGCGGTACCGCACGGTGGGCGACATGAGCTGCACCGGCGCGGTCGATTCCGCCGCGGCATCCGTCGCCGACATCGTCGCCGAAGTCGCGGTCTCGACCCTCACCGAGCGCGGCGCCACGCGCGCCGACGACCGGCTGAGCGAAGCCGCCATGGAGGACCGCAAGAAGGACGGGTACTTCTGATGTCTCTGGACACCGCGACGCTCACTTCGCAGCCGACGCTCACTGCCCAGCCGACGCTGTTCCGGTTCGCGACCGCCGGCTCGGTCGACGACGGCAAGTCGACGCTCGTCGGGCGCCTGCTGCACGACTCCAAGGCGATCCTCGCCGACCAGCTCGAGCAGGTCGCGCGCACGTCGGCCGATCGCGGTTTCGCGCACGGCGAGTTCGACTTCGCGCTGCTGACCGACGGGCTGCGCGCCGAGCGCGAGCAGGGGATCACGATCGACGTCGCGTACCGGTACTTCTCGACCGGATCGCGGTCGTTCATCCTCGCCGACTGCCCCGGCCACGTGCAGTACACACGCAACATGGTCACCGGCGCCACCACCGCCGACGCGGTCGTCGTGCTCGTCGACGCGCGCAAGGGCGTCGTCGAGCAGACGCGGCGCCACCTCGCCGTGGTGGCGCTGCTGCGCGTGCCGCACGTGATCCTCGCGGTCAACAAGATCGACCTGGTGGATTTCTCGACGGATGCCTTCGCCGCCGTCGCGCGGGATGCCGAGGCCGTCGCGGCCGAGCTCGGCATCGACGACCTCTACGTGCTGCCGGTGTCGGCGCTTGAGGGCGACAACATCGTCGAGCGCTCGGAGCGCACGCCCTGGTACCGCGGTCCCGCGCTGCTCGAGCTGCTCGAGACGCTGCCGGCCGCGGACGCGCTCGAGTCTTCGGTGGCGGCGGCGTCGGGGCTCGGGAATCAGGAGCCCCGGCCGCTGCGGCTGCCGGTGCAGGTCGTGCTCCGCCCGCAGGGCGGCCTCGCGCCCGACATCGCCGTCGACCCCACGGAGGTCGAGCGCCTGCGCGACTACCGTGCGGTAGCCGGTCGCATCTCGAGCGGCACCGTGCGCATCGGCGACCGGGTCGAGATCTTCCCCTCCGGCATCGCGACCACGGTCACCGGCATCCGCGTCGCCGGCGCCGAAGCCGACGAGGCGACGGCTCCGCAGTCGGTGTCGCTCGAGCTCGCCGACGACGTCGACACCGCGCGCGGTGCGGTCGTCGTGACCGCGGGCTCTCTGCCGGCCGCGCGGCGGGAGTTCGACGCCGAACTGTTCCAGCTCGACGGGCGGACGCTGACCCCCGGCATCCGTGTTCTCGTCAAACACGGCACCGCGACCGTGCAGGCGATCGTCGCGCAGATCGAGTCGCGCTACGACCTCGACGCGCTGACGCACGCACCGGCGCAGGCGCTCGAGGTCAACGACATCGGGCGCGTGCGCGTGCGGCTCGCCGCCGACCTGCCGCTCGAGCCTTACCGCACCAGCCGGCACGGGGGCTCGTTCCTCGTGATCCATCCGTCCGACGGCGCGACGCTCGCCGCCGGCATCGTGCGCGACTGAACAGTCCGCACCCCCGCTCCACCCACCCCTGTCACATCGAACCCTGCCACACCGAACCCTGTCACATCGAACGAAGGAGGCGACACCGTGAACAACATCCGCACCGCGACCGTCATCACAACCCTGGGACTCGTGGCGGCCATGATGTCGGGCTGCGCCGCCGCCTCTGCCGACGCGGGCGGGACGACTGCTGAGCCGGTGGACGAGCTGCGCGTCGGCTACTTCGCGAACGTCACGCACGCCCCGGCGCTCGTCGGTGTGCAGGAGGGCCTCTTCGAGGACGCCCTCGGCGACGTCGAGGTCAGCACCCAGGTGTTCAACGCCGGACCCGCCGCGATCGAAGCTCTCTCGGCCGGCGCGATCGACGCCACCTACATCGGGCCGAACCCGTCGATCAACACGTTCATCCAGTCGGGCGGGCAGTCCGCGCGCGTCGTGGCGGGAGCTGCGACCGGCGGCGCCGCACTGGTCGTGCGCGAGGGCATCGACGACGCCGCCGACCTCGAGGGCACGACGCTCGCGACGCCGCAGCTCGGCAACACGCAGGACGTCGCCCTGCGCACGTGGCTCGCGGACCAGGGCTACGAGACCGACACCTCGGGCGGCGGCGACGTGCAGATCACGCCGACCGAGAACGCCCAGACGCTGACGCTGTTCCAGCAGGGCGAGCTCGACGGCGCGTGGCTGCCGGAGCCCTGGGTCTCGCGACTCATCGTCGACGCCGGTGCGCACGTGCTCGTCGACGAGGCAGAGCTGTGGGAGGACGGCGAGTTCCCCACCACGGTGCTGCTGGTGCGCGCGGAGTTCCTCGAGCAGCACCCCGACGTCGTCGCGGACCTCCTCGAGGGCCACGCCGCCGCCGTGCAGTGGATCGCCGACAACCCCGCCGACGCGTCCGCGGTGATCAACGGCGCGATCGCGGCTGAGACCGGCAAGCCGCTGGCCGACGAGGTCATCACGCGCGCGCTCGAGCACGTCACCTTCTCGGTCGACCCGCATGCCGACACGTTCGAGGCGCTCGTCGAGGACGGCGTCGCGGTGGGCACGCAGAAGGACGGCTCGATCGAGGGCCTCTTCGACCTGCGGCTGCTGAACGAGCTGCTCGAGTCCGACGGCGCCGACCCGGTGTCGGCGGCAGGGCTCGGCGAGGACTGACATGAGCTCGGTACCCGCTCCCGGCGCCGCGACGGCCGCGCCGCCCGCCGCTTCGGGTGGCTCGCCGCTCGCGCCGTCGGGTGGCTCGCCGCTCGGGCCGAGCTTCGACGGTGTCGCACCCGTGCGCGAGCCGGCCGCGGCGCCCGCGCCGGCCGTGCGCATCGAGAGCGTCTCGAAGCGGTTCGGCGCGGGCCCGGTCGTGCTCGACGACGTCAGCCTCGACATCGCGCCCGGCGAGTTCGTGTGCCTGCTGGGCGCGTCCGGCTGCGGCAAGTCCACGCTCCTCAACCTCATCGCCGGACTCGACCGGCCCACGGCGGGACGCATCGAGACGCCCGTCACCGGCTCGGCCGTGATGTTCCAGGAGTCCGCGCTCATGCCCTGGCTCACCGCGCGCCGCAACGTCGAGCTGGCGCTGCGCCTGCGCGGCGTCCCCCGCAGCGAGCGCCGTGACAACGCGCTCGCCCTCCTCGACGCGGTGAATCTGACGGATGCCGCCGACAAGCGTCCGCACGAGCTCTCGGGCGGCATGCGGCAGCGCGTCGCGCTCGCGCGGGCGCTCGCGCAAGACCGCCCGGTGCTGCTTATGGACGAGCCGTTCGCCGCGCTCGACGCCATCACGCGCGACCTGCTGCACGAGGAGCTCGAGCGGGTGTGGCGGGCGACCGGCCGCACGATCGTCTTCGTCACGCACAACGTGCGCGAGGCCGCGCGCCTCGGCCAGCGCGTCGTCTTGATGGGCAGCCGCCCCGGCCGCATCGTCCAGCAGTGGACGATCGCGAAGACCGCCGGGCGCCGCATCGAGTCGCCCGAGGTCGCGGCCCTGTCGGTCGAGATCACCGACCAGCTGCGCAAGGAGATCCGCCGCAATGCCGCCTGAGACCTTGACCGCGGCGATGACGGGTGCGGCGACGGATGCCGTAGCCGGCGCACGCGCGGACGACCTGCGCTCGCTCGAAGCCGGGCTCGACAGCCTCCAGGCACCCGTCGAGCGCGAGCCGAGCCGCTGGCGTCGGTTCGCCGCGAGTGTCGTACCTCCCATCGTCTTCGTCGCGCTGCTCATCGCGGCGTGGCAGCTGTATGTCGTGATCGCGCAGCCCCGCCCCGACATCATCCCGAGCCCCTCCGACGTCGTGGGAGCGCTCGGCTTCGCGTGGGAATCGGGGCGCCTGCAGGAGGCGGTTGCGACGAGCCTCGAGCGCGGCGTCGTCGGGTTCCTCATCGCGATCGCGGTGGGCACCCCGGTCGGGCTGTTGCTCGCGGAGGTCCGCCCGATCCGTCGCGCCGTCGGCCCGATCATCTCGGGCCTGCAGGTGCTGCCGTCGGTCGCGTGGGTGCCCGCCGCGATCATCTGGTTCGGCCTGTCGGACGCCACCGTCTACTTCGTGATCCTCATGGGCGCGATCCCCTCGATCGTCAACGGGCTCATCGCCGGCATCGACCAGGTGCCGCCGCAGCTGCGCCGCGTCGGCACGGTGCTCGGCGCGACTCGGCGCCAGCTGGCGACGTCGGTGATCCTTCCAGCGGCGCTGCCCGGATACCTCGCCGGACTCAAGCAGGGGTGGGCGTTCTCGTGGCGCTCGCTCATGGCGGCCGAGATCATCGCCGTCGGCGGCACGATCGGCTTCGGCCTCGGGTCGATGCTGCAGCAGTCCCGCGAGCTCGCGGACCTCGCGGGAGTCCTCGGCACGATCATCCTGATCCTCGCGATCGGCATCCTGATCGAGCTCGTCTTCTTCGGCCCCCTCGAGCGACGGATGCTGCGACGCCGAGGCCTGCTCGTCACGGGAGGCACGCGATGACCACCCCCGACCGCACTTCTCGCGGATCCGGAAACCGGAGATCCGCACACTTTCCGGACGCCCGCGCGACGACAGTCCGGAAACACGACGAACGTCCGGTTTCCGGATTGACGGATGCCGCGGCCGCCGCCCCCGGCAAGGTCTGGCTCGTCGGGGCCGGGCCCGGCGACGCGGGCTTGCTCACCCTCAAGGGGCTGCGCGCGCTCGAGGCGGCCGACGTCATCGTCGCCGACCGGCTCGGCGCGCGCGCCGTTCTAGACGGACTGGCCGCGGACGGGGTCGCGCTGCGCGCCGAGGTCGTCGACGTCGGCAAGCTGCCCGGCCACCACCCCGTGCCGCAGGACGCGATCAACGCCCTCCTCATCCAGCTTGCGCGCGGGGGCAAGAACGTCGTCCGGCTCAAGGGCGGCGACCCGTACGTCTTCGGGCGCGGCGGCGAGGAGCTCGCGGCGTGCCACGAGGCGGACGTGCCCGTCGAGGTCGTGCCCGGCATCACCAGTGCCGTCTCGGTGCCCGCGGTCGCCGGCATCCCGCTCACGCATCGCGGGGTCGCGACGGCGTTCACGGTCGCAACCGGCCACGACCAGATCCGCGACCTCGGCGGCGGCCGCGACCACACCGTCGTCCTGCTCATGGGTGTGGGCACGCTCGCGCACTCCGCGATCACCCTCGCCCGCGGTGAGCGCGGCGCGGGCTGCCCCGTCGCCGTCGTCGAGGACGGGTACGGCGCACGCCAGCGCGTCACGGTGGGCACGCTCGCCACCATCGCGCATCAGGCGGCGGCCCGCGGCATCCGTTCACCCGCCGTCGTGGTCGTCGGCGACGTCGTCCGGCTGAGCCCCTACGCACCCAACGACCTCGCGACCCTCGACCTCGAGAACCTCGACACCATCGACCCGCTCGCCGCTCGCGGCACCTCCTGAAAGGCCCCCGCCCAGTGACCTCGTCGAACACAGCGACCTCGTCGAACCTCCAGAACCTCCGCGTCGCGATCGTCGGCGCGGGCCCGGCCGGCATCTACGCCGGTAACATCCTCACCGGCGCGGTGACAGATGCCGGCGGCACGGCATCGGTCGACCTGTTCGAGTCGCTTCCCGCACCGTACGGGCTGATCCGTTACGGCGTCGCGCCCGACCACCCCCGCATCAAGGGCATCGTGAACTCGCTGCACGAGATGCTGGATGCCGGCACGACTCGGTTCATCGGCAACGTCGAGATCGGCCGCGACATCGCGCTCGACGAGCTGCGCGAGCGCTACGACGCGGTGATCCTCGCGACCGGGGCGATCCGAGACGCGGCTCTCGACATCCCGGGCATCGACCTCGACGGTTCGTACGGCGCTGCGGACTTCGTCGCGTGGTACGACGGCCACCCCGACGTGCCGACCGAGTGGCCGCTCGACCAGCGCGAGGTCGCCGTCATCGGCAACGGAAACGTCGCCCTCGACGTCGCGCGCGTGCTCGCGAAGCACGCCGTCGACCTGCGGCCCACCGAGATCCCCGACAACGTGCTCGCGGGACTCGAAGCCTCAGCCGTGACCGACGTGCACGTGTTCGGGCGGCGCGGCCCCGGCGACATCAAGTTCACCCCGATCGAGCTGCGTGAGCTCGGCGAGGTGCCGAACGTCGACATCGTCGTGCACGACGAGGACTTCCAGGACGCCGACCCGGCGAACGCGACGAACAACCAGCTCAAGGTCATGCTGCGCATCCTGAACGGCTGGCGCACGCGCGAGTCGACGGGCGCGAGCCGGCGCCTGCACCTGCACTTCTACCACTCGCCGGTCGAGATCCTCGGCGACGGCCGCGTGGCGGGCGTGCGCTTCGAGCGGACCGAGCCGATCGGCGACGGACGCGTGCGCGGCACCGGCGAGTTCCGCGAGATCGCCGTGCAGCAGGTGTACCGCGCGGTCGGCTACTACGGCACGCCGGTCGTCGGTGCGCCGTTCGACGAGCGGGCCGGCGTGGTTCCAAACGTCCAGGGACGGGTTCGGGATGCCGCCGCCACGGGCGATGCGGACGCGCCGGTGATCGCCGGGCTCTACGCCACCGGGTGGATCAAGCGCGGGCCCGTCGGCCTCATCGGCCACACCAAGTCGGACGCGATGGAGACGATCGCGCACCTCGTCGAGGACGCGCAGGCGAGGGCGCTCACGGCGCCGACCGTCGAGGGCGACGTGCTCGAGCTGCTCGAGGAGCGCGGAGTCGAGTACACGACGTGGGAGGGCTGGCTCGCCCTCGACGCGCACGAGCGTGCGCTCGGCGCGGCCCACGTCCACACCCGCGAGCGGGTCAAGGTCGTGCCGCGCGACGAGCAGGTGCGGGTCTCTCGGTCGGGAGCGCTCGTTCCATGACGTACGTGATCGCGCTGCCGTGCGTCGATGTCAAGGACCGCGCCTGCATCGACGAGTGCCCGGTGGACTGCATCTACGAGGGCGAGCGGTCGTTGTACATCCACCCCGACGAGTGCGTGGACTGCGGCGCGTGCGAGCCGGTGTGCCCGGTCGAGGCGATCTACTACGAGGACGACCTGCCCGACGAGTGGCAGGACTACTACAAGGCCAACGTCGAGTTCTTCGAGATTTCAACAGGCTCAATCCAAGCGATCGGCTCGCCCGGCGGCGCGGCCAAGGTGGGTGTGATCCCCCTGGACCACCCGATCGTCGCGGCCCTTCCTCCGCAAGGAGACGCGCATGTCTGACCCGCAGAACCCCGGAGAGCTCCGGCCGGCCGGCACCGAGGTCGACGTCGTGATCGTGGGCGGCGGGCCGGCGGGGCTGTCGGCTGCGCTCAACCTCGGCCGGGCCCGCGCGTCGGTCGTGGTCGTGGACGCGGGGCGACCCCGCAACGCCGCGACGCTGCGCTCACACGGGTTCTTGACCCGCGACGGCATCCCGCCGCTCGAGCTGCGCAAACTCGCGCGGGCCGAACTGGCCGCGTACCCGAGCGTCCGGGTGTTCGATCGCACCGTCGTGTCAGGTCTTCTCGAGACGCATTCCGCTTCCGGCATGCGCTTCGTCGTGGCGCTGCAGGGCCGTGGCACCGGCATCCCGTCAGCCGTCGCGGCGCGCTCGGTGCTCATCGCCACCGGGCTGCGCGAGACGCTGCCCGACATCCCGAGCCTCCGCGCGTACTACGGCATGACGATCTTCAGCTGCGCCGCGTGCGACGCGTGGGAGCTGCAGGACCGCCCGCTCGCGCTCATCGGCGAGACCCCCGATCTCGCCGGCCGCGCGCGCCTGATCGCACGATGGACCGATCTGCTCACGGTCTTCACGAACGGGTCCGACGTGGTCGACACCGTCGAAGAGGCCGAGCTCGCGGCATCCGGAATCATCGTCGAGCGACGCCCGATCGACGACCTCGAAGGCGAGCGCGGCGCTGTGTCGGCGGTGCGGCTCGCCGACGGCGAGCGCATCGAGATCGAGGGCGGCTTCGTGCGGCCCCAGTGGCACCCCGTGCTCGATTTCGTCAACGGACTCGACCTCGAGCGCGACAAGTTCGGCAACCTGGTGACCGACCGCTCGGGACGGACCTCGACCCCGGGTGTCTACGCCGCAGGGGATGCCGCGTCCCCGGGTCCGCAGCAGCTCATCGTCGCCGCGGGTCAGGGCGCGCGCGCCGCGGCGGTGCTCGTGCACGACCAGGTCGGCGTGCGCACGGCCCACTGAGCGGGCGGGTCGCGCGAACGGAGACGAAGCCGCGCGGTCGCGGATGAGGCAGGATGGCCTCGATGTCTGTGATCGCCGATGACCCGGGCGCCGAACTGCGCGCACTCCGCGAGCGCGCGTACGGGCCGGGTGCCGACATCCTCGACGACCCCGCGGCGATCAAGCGGCTGCGCGAACTCGAGGACGCGGAGCGTGGCGAACAGGGCGTTCAGGCCGCGGACGCCGGAGTACCCGAACGACGCGCCCTGCTTCTGGTATCCGTGGACCTCGATGATCGTGTCGTCCAGATCCACCATCACCCGCTCGTCGTTCGACGCCCGCAGCAGCGGCGCGGATTGCGCGACGTTCACCAGGGTCCGTGAGGCGACGGCGTCGAGCTGGCGGACGTGCCCGAACCGGAACTCCCCCAGGAACGAGCCCAGCGTCGACGGCGCATACGTCCGATCGAACAACCGGCCCATCCCGCCATGACGCAGCAGATTCATGTCGTCGATCGAGTCCGCCCCGGCGAGCATCCCCGCCACCAGCGCCATCACCTTGCCGCCGGCGTTCGCACCCTTATCCGACGGGACCGTCAACCGGACCTGCGCGAGCTGATCGAGCCCCGCAGAACGGGCAAGACGGAGCATCGGGACCAGCCCTGCGGCCGACACAAGATTCGGATCATCGAACTTCGCTGACACCGCAGCGGGAGCATGCTTGAATTGCACCTACGAGATGCCTCTCGGATCGGTCGAACAGCGGTCTAGACAATCACTATTCTTCCTGATCAGAGGGGCATTTCTGCGTCACGGCACCCGCTTGTCACCCAAGCTCATCGGTGGATCGAGGCTTAGCTGCAAGTCCTGATCTTGAGCTCGCCTTGTTCGACAGGTTCAGCGAGCGAGCTGGACGGGTGCGTCTTGCGGATCGGTGTGACAGCCTGGTTGGAAGGGGGTGGCTCGTGCGTTCATGGTTGGTGCTTGGTGTGGTGGTCGCTCTCGCGGTCGTGTTGTTGGCGACGCTGACGGCCGCGTTGCCCTCAGCTGCTCCGTGGGTCACGATCATCGGTATGCCCGTGGTTATCGTCGGAGCGGGGCTCGGCGCGAAGTTCGTGCAGCGGCGAGGCGCGGCGGAGCGTCGCGAAAGCGCCTAGGGCGAAGCATCCTTCCCGCGCGGACCGCGAGATCACGCCGAGCGCTCCCGCGCCTTCACAGCGACCACCTGGCCGATGAAGATCGCCGTGGCCACCGCGGCGGCGACGACGACCGTGAGCGGGTCATCCTGGATCTTCAGGATCGTGAAGGGGATCAGGATCGCGAGGTCGAGCACGATCGTGAGCACCGGCAGCCAGCGCACCGCGTGGATCTTCTCGCGCAGATGCCGGATGACGCCCCACTGCACGGCGATGTCCATCGTGAGGTACAACAGGGCACCCATCGAGGCGATCTGCGTGAGGTCGAGGAACGCGGTCGTGACGATCGCGAGGCCCGCCGTGATGATCAGCGGCTGGTGGTGCACCTTCGCGGGCAGCGCCGGCGCCTGGCGCATGTCTTGCAGCATCGCGTAGAGCCGCGACACCGAGTAGAGGCTCGCGAGCAGCCCCGAAACGGTCGCGACCACCGCGATCGCCACCGTGATGCCCACACCCCACGAACCGAACAGTGGCTCGGCCGCCTGCGCGAGCGCGTAGTCGCGGGCGTCGGCCGCGCCCTCCGCGCCGATGCTCGAGGCGACCGAGATCGTGATGAGCAGGTACAGGGCGGCGCAGATCGCGAGTGAGATGACGATCGAGCGGGCGATGTTCTTCTTCGGGTCGCGGATGTCGTCGCCCTGATTGGTGATCGTGGTGAAGCCCTTGTAGGCCAGCACGCACAGGGTCGTTCCCGCCAAGAGCCCGAACACGTCGGGCGCATCGCCCGAGGCATGGGCGAAGAGTCCGTCGCCCGCGACGGCCGTGCCGACGATTCCGGCGATGGCGAGGACCGCGATGCCCAGGATCTTCGCCACGGCCGTGGTGGTGGCGGATGCCTCGACCAGCCGGTTGCCGAGCAGATTCACGATCGCGGCGGCGGCGATCGCGATCACGCCGAGAAGCGGCACGAGCACGACCGAGTCCTGCAGCCCGAACGGCCGGAGCAGGTAGGTGCCGAACGTGCGCGCGAGCAGGCTCTCGGCGACGACCATCGACACGTACATGAAGAGCGAGAAGGAGCCGGCGATCACACCCGGGCCGTAGGCATCCTTCAGCAGCATCGCGATGCCACCCGAACTCGGGTTGACGCTGGAGTATCGGATGTAGGAGTACGCGCTCGCGCCCGCGACGATCGCACCCAGCAGGAAGGCCAGGGGGAACCAGTCGCCCGCGAGTCCGGCGACCTGGCCGACGAGCGCGAAGATGCCCGCGCCGATCATGACGCCGGTGCCGAGCGAGACCGAGCCGGCGAGCGAGATCCGGGCCTTGTCGTCACTCATGCGTGTCTCCCTGATCGCTACGTGGTCAGCCGGCTTCCCGGCGCTGCGTCGGCCACGGTAGTGGGGCGGCTCCGCGATGCGCGCGGCCTTGACACGGTCGCGATACGTCTCGGAGGCGCTGAGAGACGGACGGAGGAGCTACCGCACGGCTCGCTCGTGATGAAAAAGATGTGCAAAAATATGTACAGATTGTGGAGGTGGACCATGTCGAACGTCGTACCGGTAGCCGAAGCGCGTAACGGGCTCTCGCGGACGCTGCGTGCGTTTCGGGCCGACCCCGCCGCGAACGCGGTCGTGATCGGTTCGCATCGCAAGCCCGAGGCCGTGCTGATGCCTGTCGCCGCGTTCGAGCGACTGGCGGCCGAGCCATCCGGCGTCTCTCTCGACACGTTGCGTTCCTTCGCGCCGATCATCGTCAAGCTCGCGACCGCAGCGAACCTCGCCGACGTGCGGGTGTACGGCTCGGTCGCGCGGGGCGAGCAGACGGGGACGAGCGACGTCGACCTGCTGGTGTCTCCTCTGGAGGGCTCGACGCTCTTCGACATCGCGCAGTTCGAGATCGACCTGGAGCTCCTGCTGGGCACGAAAGTCTCGGCGACGCCGATCGCGGCTCTGGATGCCGACAGTGACTCCGAGATCCTGCGGGAGAGCGTGGCACTGTGAGGGACGAGGACCGGGTCGAACGCTGGATCGCCGACCTGATCTCCACCCTCGACCAGGCCGCCGAGCTGGTGGCTCGAGGTGAAGAGGAATATCGACGCGATCCGGCTCTACCGCTCGCGTTCGAGGTGTTGTCGAATCGTGTCGGTGAGCTGGCGAAGCGTCTTGTCGCTGCGGCACCCGAGCGCTTCGCGAGCGCGGTGTTCCGGCAGGCCGCGCGTAACCGCGACTTCGTCGCACATCACGATGACCGCATCGATCACGCCATCCTGTGGCGCACGGTGCGCGACGGCTTTCCGCTGCTGCGTTCCGAGCTGGTGAGCTGACCGCCCGATACTCTGCTGGCAAACGAGGGGGATGACGATGAGGTTATGGCTGGCGATCGGCGTGATCGCGTTCGGTCTGGTGACCATCGCTGCGGGGGTTGTCGCGTTCTACCGGCACGCGATCATCGCGGACGAAACCGGTATCAGCGGCTGGAACCCTGCCCTGTGGTTGGTGATGTTCGCCGGCGCGGCGGTGTTCTTGCTCGGAACTGCGCAGATCGCGGATGCCGTGGCCTCTCGTCCGGAGCGGCCCGAGTAGAAACCGGCTGCGCGCTTCGACAGGCTCAGCGACCGGCGGCATCCTTCATCATCGCCGCCTGGATGCGTCGATCGAGCTCTTCCAGCTCGCCCAATGCGTCCGGCGCGGCCCACACCCGGCTCACCGCCGGGCGAACACCCCACCCGGATCGTGCGCGGCCCGCACCTCGTCGAGCCGGGTGCGCTGGTCGGCGCTCCAGGAGTTGGCGAAGGCATCCGGAGCGTTCGCACGTCCCACGAAGTTCACCAGCGGAGTCGGCGCGTGCCACGGCGCGGTCGCGTCGAGCACCGAGCGGGCGGCCGCCAGCCGGACCTCGTCGGTGAGCGTGGGCACCGGCGCGGCATAGACGTTCAGCAGGTGCTGTGTGGAGCGGCCACCCACGGCATCCGGTCCGGGAGCGTCCAGCGTCGCCCCGCCGATCGTCCGGATCTCGACGGCGGACAGGGGCAGGTCGACGTCGAGCCCGCCCGCGGCGAGCAGGGCGTCGACGGTCGCCTGCTCGAGGGTCTCAAGCGATGCGGTGCCGTTGGCGACGGGCATGGGCGCGGTCGGGTCGGCATGGATCGATCCCACCTGCGCGTAGGGCAGCACGCCGACGGTGTCGAGCAGGGGCGCCGCGACGGCGCGCAGGGGAGCGAGCTGCGCCTGAGCGGCGTCGAGCGTGTCGAGGCTCGCGAAACGCACGTAGGCGACGTGCTTGCCGCTGAGCGCCGGCGGCAGCGCGGGGGAGTCGGGAAAGCGCAGCAGCGCGATCGAGGTCGTCGTCGAGTCGGGCAGCGCGGGCGCCCAGCCGGCGTAGGCGCCCAGGACATCGGATGCCGCATCCGCACCGAAGTACACGCCACCGCCCACGATCTCGGCGTACGGAAGCAGCTCGGCCGTGACGGCCGTGACCACGCCGCACCCGACCTTGCCGCCGCGCAAGGCCCAGAACAGATCGGGGTGCGCGTCGCGCGACACGGTGATCGGCCCGTCCGCGGCGGTCACGACCTCGAACGAGCGCACGTGGTCGGAGCTGTAGCCGAACGAGCGGGCGAGCGGGCCGATGCCCCCGCCCAGCAGGTATCCGACGACGCCCACGGACGGCGCCGAACCGCACGGCGCGGCGAGCCCGTGCGCGGCGGCGGCCGCGACGACGGGTGCCCATGAGCATCCGGCACCGATGCGGACCGTGCGGGTCGAGGCATCCACCTCGACCGTGTCGAGAGCGCGCAGGCTGATCGCGGCGCCCTCGGTGAGCGGCTCGAGCCGGCCGTGGCCGGAGCCCAGCGCGGTGAGCCGCGTGCCGTGTTCGGCGGCGACATCGACTGCCGAGGCGACATCCTCGGGCGTCTGCGCATCCACGACGACCGCCGGCGCGACCTCGACGCCGAGGTCGAAGCCCGCCACGGCGTCCGCGTAGCCGGCGTCGCCGGGGGCGAGGACGTGCGAGATGCCCGCGCGGCGGAAGGCCTCGATCGTGCTCACCGGAGCGCCTCGGAGGGTTCGGCCGAGACCGCGGCGATGTACGCGGCGATGTCGGTCGGATGCTCGGCGTCGGTGATCGCGGCGATGTACCCGTCGGGGCGGACCAGGATGGCGCCACCGCGCTCGTCCAGACCGTAGCGCGCAGCGATCCGCCCCTCGGGGTCGGCGAGGGCGCCCGCGTCGGCCGTCGGGGCGACCCGGATGGTCTGCGCCCCGGTCGGCGCGGCGACGTCGGGGTAGGTTCCGGCCTCGTCGGCGACGAGCACGAGGGCGTATCCCGATCCGCTCGGATCGCGGTGAGCCAGGGCCGGCCACAGTCCGACCTCGGCGACGGCGCGGACGGGGTCGCCCGCCCGGACGGGACCCCGGTGGCCCGATTCGGCGAGGGGCGCGTACCGGTACTCGACGGTCATCTGCTCGATCTCGTTCGCCATCGCGTGGCGCGCGAGCGACAGCTCGAGGCCCCCCTTCATGAGCAGGTTGCGCGCTTCGCGGGCGAACGGCGAGGCGAGCGTGCCCGCGTGCGTCAACTCGGTCGTGAACTTGATCACATCGGCGGCCACGGGGTGGCGCTCGTCGTGGTAGCTGTCGAGAAGCTCCTCGCTCGCCCGGCCCTGCACGGCGGCCGCGAGCTTCCAGGTGAGGTTGAAGGCATCCTGGATGCCGGTGTTCATGCCGAGCCCGCCCGCGGGGGAGTGCACGTGGGCGGCGTCGCCCGCGAGGAACGCGCGCCCCGTGCGGTAGCGCGGAACCTGCGCGTGGTGGATCTCGAAGATCGTGAGCCACCGCGAGGACTCGATCCGGACGTCCATCCGGCGCTCGTCGACCGACTGCTGCAGCCACTCGAGAGTCGGCTCGCGGGTCTCGGGGGTGTCGGCGGGGATCTGGCAGATCACGCGCACGCGCTTGCCGGCCATCGGGAACAGCATCCCGACGGCGTCGCCGGGGGAGAAGAAGATGTGGAACGACTGCTTCTCGTGCGCGAAGTCGGCGTCGACGTCGCCCATGAGGAACCGCTCGCCCTTGAAGACGCCCTCGAGCTTTAGGCCCAGGCTGTGCCGCACGGCGCCCTTCGCGCCGTCGGATCCGACGAGCCACGCCACGCGCGCGACCTCGGGCGTGCCGTCGGGGTGGGTCAGGGTCGCGCGCACTTCGCTCGCGTCTTGCTCGAGGCCGGTGTAGGTCACGCCCCGCTCGATCTCGACGCCAAGAGCGGAGAGACGCTCGCGCAGGATGCGTTCGGTGTCGGTCTGCGGGATCGTGATCGAGTACGGGAACGGGCTGTCGATCGTGTCGAAGCCGACGCGTCCGAGGATCGAGCCGTTCGCGTGCATCTGCGCACCGGTCGTCCGCACGCCGGTGGCCGCGATCTCGTGGAGCACGCCGAGCTGGTCGAGGAGTTCGAGGGATCGCGCGTGCAGCACGACCGCCCGGGATTCGTCGGTGGGCTCGGGAAGCTTGTCGATGATCCGCACCGCCACGCCTCGCCGTGCGAGGTCGACCGCCGCGACCAGTCCGACCGGTCCGGCGCCCACGACGAGGACGTCGGTGGGAGGGTGTGTGGATGCGTTGTCGACCATCGTGCTCTCCTGTATCGGCCGCCGGATTCCGGGCGAAATCCGCTCCACGGCCTGTTTTTTGGTTACTGTACCAAAACAGGGATTTTCCGGGAAGAGACATGTGATGCCAGACCGTCGTGAAGCGCTGCTCGACGCCGCCATCGCCGTGGTGCGCGAGGGCGGCTACCCGGCGCTCACGCAGACCGGGGTCGCGGCGCGGGCGGGGATGACCCAGGGCCACCTGACCTATTACTTCCCGACGCGCAGCGACCTCGTGCGAGCGGTCGCCGAGCGCATCGTGCAGAACCAGTTCGCGCTGTTCGACACCCGCGCGCTCCCGCGGTCGGTCGAGGAGGCGGTGCAGAACGTCACGGCGTTCGCCGTCGCGACCGAGACCACGCGCGCCCTCGCCACGCTGATGCTCGCCGCCGACGCCGAGCCGGTGGCGGGCGAGGCCTTCAACACGCTCGCCTCGGGGATGCGGCAGCGTGCGACCTACCTGCTCGCCGCGTTGACCGGCGACGCCGAGGGGCCCGAGGCCATCGGATCGCACGCCCTCGACGGCAGACTCCTGCACGCCACGGCGGTCGGCGCCGCGGTGCTCACGCTCGCGGAGGGCGCGAACGCCGACGACGCCGAGACGGGACGGATGCTCGCGCGCCTGCTCGAGCTGCTGACTTCCGGTGGGGGCGAGCCATCCGAACCATCCGATCCAGAAGGCGCGTGACGCGCCCCGATCTCGCCGGAGTCCACAGATGAGCCACGACGACCACACGCTTCCGCTCAAGGGTTCCACCTACGGCCCGCAGTACGCGGGCTGGACGCCCACGGCCGTCGCGATGCAGGGACTCGGCGATCGGGCGCTGCTCGACCAGTTCATCGACGTCGGCGACGGTGTGCGCCTGCACGCCGACGTCTATCTGCCGAAGGGCGAGGGCCGCTATCCCGCCGTCGTCTGCTTCGCGGGCTACAGCACCGAGGGTCACACGGCGGGGCTGCCCACGGGCACGAACGAGATCGGCTCGCCCCCGGTGTTCACCGACCGCGGCTACTGCCCCGTCGTCGTCGAGCGCCGCGGCATGGGGCGCTCGACGGGCGAGCAGGTCGTCTTCTTCGATCCGCAGGACGTGGATGATCACGAGAAGGTCATCGCCTGGGCGGCCGCGCAGCCGTGGTGCAACGGCGACGTGGTGCTCTTCGGCACGTCGTACTACGGGATGGTCCAGCCGCTGGTGGCCGCGCGTCGGCCTCCCGCGCTCCGGGCGTTCTTCGCGAACGAGCTGTGCACGGACTTCTACCGCCACCTGGTCGCGTTCGGCGGCGTGCCCGGGCTGATCTTCCTGAACCTTTGGATGGGCGCCAACTTCACACAGGAGAAGTACGACGAGCGCATGTCGGAGGGCCGCAGGGCGCTCATCAGTCACGTGACGAACGGGATGCTGCATCCGCTGCTCGAGAAGATCGTGCACAAGAACGTGAATCGCATGTTCGCCTCGTTCATGTCGGCCATGCCGGTCGAGGCGGTGCGCCGGATGTACGTGAACTGGGTGTTCGACGGCAAGACCCGCGAGACGTCGACGATCCCCGAGGGTTCGACGGGGATGCTCGGGCAGATCGAGGTGCCGTTCGTCGCCGTGCAGAACCTCGCGCACTTCAATGTGCACCAGTTCGGCACCTACGACCTGTTCGAGAACGCGGGTACCCCCGACGACCAGAAGTGGATGATCGTCGGGCCGGCGCAGTACGACCTGCCGGTGTACGAGTGGCAGGGCGAGGCGCTCGCGTTCTTCGACCACGTGCTGCGGGGAACGGACAACGGTTACGCGCGTCAGCCGCACGTGCGCTACTGGGTCGACGGGGCGGACGAGTTCGGCACCGCGAGCGCGTTCCCGCCCCTCGACGGCACGCTCACGCGCCTGTACCTCGCCTCAGCGGGCGAGGACGAAGCCCTACACCGGCTGACACCCGAGCCCGCGACGGCGTCGACGAACACGTGGGTCGCCGTGCCGCTGGGCCTGCCCGTCATCGGCGGACTCGACGACGTCGCCGTGCAGTCGCTCGGCTACGAGATCTCGTTCGACCGCGACGTCCGGCTCGCCGGCCCCGTCACAGTCAACCTGCGGTTCAGCTGCAACGAGATCGACTCGTACGTCATGGCGCGGCTGTCGCGCATCGATGCGCAGGGCGATCGACACCACCTGTCGATGGGAGCCATCCGGCCGGCGGCGCCCACGGAGGATGCGGCTCGCTCGACGCGGAACGAGATCGCGATCGACTCGGGGCGGCGCATCCCGCTCGTCCCCGGCGAAGCGGTGACCCTGCGCTTCAGCCTGACGCCGGGCCCGACGCACCTGAAGCCGGGGGAGAAGCTGCGGCTCGACATCGCGAGTCGGAGCGACCTGCTGAGGCTCGACCCGAGCCAGGGCTACGGCCACTACGACCTGCCCGTGCCCCCGTACCTGTGCCGGAACACGGTGCACATGGGGGACTGCGGCTGGATCGAGGTCACCGAGGTTCCCCTCGCCGCGCCATCCGTGTGACCGGCGAGGGTCCCCGCGTCCCGCAGCGCTCCCGTGACACGCGCGTGCGGGCCGGCGCCCGGAAGCACCGACCCGCACACGATCGCCGAGCTCAGTCGCGCACGGAGTCCTCGGCCCGGACCCGGGTGCGACGCACGGTGGCCCATCCGAGCGAGGCTGCGCCGAGGACGAGGATCACCGCGGCGACTCCCAGAGCCTCGAGATTCGCTCCTCCGCCGGTCACCGCCAGCGAGGATGCCGCCGAACGGGGTGCGGCGGCGGAACGGGGCACGCCGGTGTCGGCTCGTTGCACCTGGATCGTGACCTCGGCGGACGAGGGCAGGTGCTCCGCGCTGCCGAGGTACTCCAGTCGGAGCCTGTGGATGCCCGGCCGGAGGTTCTCGACGGCGAGCGTCGCCGTTCCCTCCTGCACATCGGCCCGCACGAGTTCCGTGTCGCCCTCGAGCACGCGCATCGTGCCCTGGGGCACGGCGGCCGCGCTGATCCGGGTCGCCGTCGCCGCGACATCCGCGTGGATGACGACACCGGAGTCGCCCACCACGCGAGCGTCGCGGACGGTCACGACCGTGGCCGCGCGTGCGTCTGGCGCGCTGGGCGGCTCGTACGCGGCCGTTCCGGTGACGGAGGGATACGTCGTCAGCGTCGCCGTGAAGGTCCGCGATGCCGGGTTCAGCTCGTCCAGCTCGACCGTCCACGACGAGCAGTCCGCGGCGGGGAGCACGCGGTCGACGATGTCGCTGCTCGTCAGGGCCACGTCACAGCCGAAGGACTGACCCGTCGGTACGCCGTAGACATCGAGCGCTTCGACGTCGACGACCGGAGCCGACGGGTCGGCGGGATCGATCGTGACGTCCAACGACGCGGGGGCGGCGGCCGGGACATCCGTGTAGACCTGGAGCCCGACGAGCTGGAAACGGTAGCCGTCATCACCGGCAGCCTCCGGCCCGAGCTCTGTCACGAAGACCCGCAGGTAGCGGCCGGTCGCGGGCTCGTCGAAGACGTACGTCCGGGCACCGCGGTCGCCGGTCTGGTTCGTGTAGGTCTCGACGGTCGTCCAGGTCGCCCCGTCGTCGGAGACGTCCACGCGGAACGACTGGGGGTACCCCGCGCCATCGACGTTCGCCGGGTCGGTCGCCGTCGTCGAACGGGGGACGAGGATGACGCCGCCCACGCTCTGTTCGGCGCCGAGGTCGACCGACACCCAGGCCTCCGCGTCCTGCGTCGGTGAGGCCGGGTCGGTCGTGAATCCGTAGTGGCCGACCTCGCTCTGCGTGTTGCCCTGGGTGAGGTACTGTGCGGACCATCCGTTCGCCTCGAACGAGCTGCTCGCGGTCACGGTCTTGCCGAGCGCGAGATCGTTCGCACTGACGGTGACGGGAAGGGTGGCCGTGGTCGTCGAGTACGCGGGATCTCCCGAGTAGGCGGCCTGGATCGTGTGCGTGCCGAGCCCGCTCAGGGGGACGGATGTCTGCGCCAGCATGGCGAGTCCGTCTTTCACCGTCGCCGAGCCGAGCGGGATCGGGGAGGACGCGTTCGTGACGTCGCTGAAGTCGACGGTTCCCGTGGCGTCGTCCGGGAGGGATGCGGCGACCCATCCGATCGACCCTCCCTCGAGGACGGACGTGTTCTCGATGGCGACGTTCATGGTCGGGACCGGCTTGTAGGTGACGAACACCTCGACCCATCCGTTCGGGGGGTAGTCCCACCCGTCCGTGTTGAAGTTGACGCCGGTCGAGGTCACCGTGGCATCCGTGACGATCGAGCCGACCATCGAGGAGCCCGCGCCACCGCCCCCGCCCGCCGAGGTGCCGTGTGCGCCGCCGCCTCCGCCACCGCCCTTCAGGCCGCCTCCGCCTCCGCCGCCGTTACCGCCGAGCTCCGTGCCCCCGCGTCCTGCGCCCCCCTGGCCGGTGGGTTCGCCGCCCGCGACACCGCCTCCGCCGCCCTGCTCACCCTCGGTGCCGTGGTGTCCGTCCTGGCCCGTCCAGCTGCCCTTGTATCCGGCGGTGCCGCCGCCGCCCAGGTGATCGGGGTCCAAGCTGCCCCCGGCATCCCCGCCTCCGCCGCCCGCGACCGCCAGCGTGGTCGTCACCGCATCGCGGACGAGCTGGATCGTCGTCGCCCCGAAGCCGGCGCCGCTCGTGCGGGCATCGAAGCTGTCCCACGCGCCGTTGCCGCCGCTGGCGCCCATTCCGCCCCAGCCGCCGAGCGGCACGTCGGGGTTGCTGTCGCCGTCCCACCCGCTGGCCGGCTCACCCGCCGCCCCGACGGAGATCAGCAGCACGTCACCGGGCTCGAGGGCGAGGTTTCCGGTCACGAGGGCGCCCTCAGAACCGCCGTCGCCCGTCAATCCACCGCTGGGTCCGCCTCCGCCGCCGGCGGCCTCGAACTTCAGAGAGGCCATGTTCGGCAGCACCGTGAAGGTCTGCACCGTCTCGCCGTCGACCTGGAAGACCATCGAGTCGGCGGCGGTCGCCGCAGAGGGGCTCGACACGACCGCGGCTCCGGCGCAGACCAGGCCCACCGTCGCGGCCGCGGCCATCGCGCGCAGACTCTTGCGTGGTCGAGTGGGGATCAGTGGTTCTCGGGGGTCTCGATGGGCGTTCATGCCAGCTCTCCTCTGTGGGTATGGGGTCGGACGGTGCTGCCGGGTGAGGCGCTTCGTGCGCCATGAGGACAGTGCACGGAGCCGATCCAATCCGCCTCCAATCCGCGTGGAGGAGAGGCCGCCCGTTCGCGAGGGAAGATGGCTACACTCCTGACTGCCCGACTCTCTGGGGATGCGCTCGGCCACCCGGTGCCGACTCCGAGCCGGCGGTTCAGCGAGAGGATCGGGTGTGCCGACGATCACGACGTCAGCCGGACCCGTGGAGTACCGCGAGGTCGGTCGGGGGATGCCGCTTCTGCTCCTGCACGGGACGCCGGGCGGCTCCGATCAGGGCGTCGCGGCGGCGCGCGTGCTCGGACTCGATGCTCGTGTCATCGCCCCGTCTCGCCCGGGATACCTCGGAACCCCGCTGTCCGTCGGACGGACGCCGATCGAGCAGGCCGTCGCGATGGTCGCCCTGTTGGACGGGCTCGAGGTCGACCGTGCCGTCGTGCTCGGTGTCTCCGGCGGCGGGATGACCGCCCGCGCGCTGGCGGCGCGTCACCCCGGCCGCGTCCGCGGTCTCGTGCTCTGGTCGGCGGTCGGTGCGCCGATGCGGATCCCGGCGTGGCCCCTGCTCCACGGGCCGCTGTCTCGGCGCGCGGTGGAGGAAGCGCTGCTGCGGAGGCTGCGTCGGTCTCCGCGGCTGCTCGTCGGCGGGGCGCGTGACGCGAGATCGGTGGACGCCGCCCTGGCGATCGCCGAGACGGTGTTCCCGATCGGCGATCGCCGCGATGGCCTGGCCAACGACGCCCTTCAGGCACGACGGTTCGATGTCGGATCCGCCTCGAAGATCACGGCACCCGTGCTCGTCGTCCACGGAACGCAGGACCGAAACGTGCCGTATCGCCACGCGACCCGCGCGATGCACTCCCTCCCGCACGCCCGCCTCGTCACGGTGCCGGGAGCGAACCACTGGACGACCGCCGGTGACCCCGCAGCCGCGGTCGCACTCGCCGCGTTCCTCGCCGGCCTCGCGGACGGTGGCCGGCCGCGCCCCTGAGCGGCATCGCCCCCGTCGTTGGAGCCGCCTTGGAGGGCGACCCGCAAGAGTCGTGGGGTTCACCCGAGGAGGCACTCATGCGCGAACGCACGATCATCGACACGAGCGACACGAGCGACACGAGCGGAACCACGCCATGAGCGCGCTGGCCGTGTGGACCTACCCGGACACCGCGGGGGCGAGGCGCCTGGAGAGGTGCCTCGCCGACGGCATCCTCGGCGACGTCGTCGTCACGGACGGCGTGGTCGTCACCTGGTCCGGCGGACGTGCGTCGGCCCAGGTGCGCGAGCTGCAGGGCGTGGCGCGCGTGTGCAACCTGGGCGCCGCGTTCTGGGGCATGTTGTTCGGGATCGTCGTGTCCGGCCCGGAGCTGGCGATCATGGTCGGATCGCGGCGGCGCGCGCTCGACGACTCGCTCGAAGGCGTCGGTGTGGATCGGGACACCCTCGTCGCTCTCCGACGACGACTGCAGCCCGGAGGCTCGGCGGTCGCGGCGATCTGCGCCGAGTCCGTGGCATCCGTCATCGGGTCGGCCAGCCCCACCCCAGCGGGTGGGACCTCAGTGGGTGGGGCGCGGCCCACGCCCACGGGCGCGGCAGAGCTCACGATACGGCCGCTCACCGTCGAACAGGAGCGGGCACTGCGCAAGGTCTTCGCGGTGTGAGAGATGCCGCGCGGTTCGTCTGTGCTCTACTAATGCCATGCGGGTGCGCGACCTCGGACTGCTCACCGTCGAGGTCGACGGGGTCGAGCAGCCGTTGCGCGGACGTCGCCCGCAGGTCATCCTCGCGCGCCTGGTCGTGAGCGCGAACCAGCGCGTCACCGCGTCCGAGATCAAGGAAGCCGTGTGGGGCGATGACGTCGTCGACCACACGTCCACGCTCGAGTCCCACATCTGGCGGCTGCGGCAGGTGCTCGAGCCGCACCGCCCGGCACGTCAGCCCGCGCAGGTTCTGATCACGGATGTCGAGGGGTACCGGCTCCTCGCGCGGGTGGACGAGGTGGACTCGCTCCGTTTCGAGCGCGATGCGGGCGAGATCCGCGAGCTCAGCGCATCGGCCGACCCCGAGCGCGTGCTGCAGCACTGCGACGAAGCGCTCGCGCTCTGGCGCGGAAAGCCGTTCGATCCCGCCTCGGACGAACTCTGGGCCGGCGCGGCGGTCGCCCAGCTTCAGGAGATGCGGACCGAGGTCGCGGCGACGCGCGTCGACGCGCTCGTCGATCTCGGTCGACACCCGCAGGCGCTCGCCGACCTGGAGCGGCTGATCGGCGACGCGCCGCTGCACGAGCGCTTCTGGACGCAGCGGATGCTGGCGCTCCACCGTGCCGGCCGCACCGATCGGGCGCTCGAGGCCTACCAGCGCATCCGCACCCTGCTCGATGACGAGCTCGGACTCGAGCCGGGGGTCGAACTCGATCGGCTGCACCACCGCATCCTCGATCAGGATCCGGAACTCGTCGCGCGGCCCGCGGTCGTGGCGGTCCCCGCGGATTCCACACCCCCGCGCACGCCACTGTCCCGCACGCCACTGTCCCGCACGCCACCGTCCCCCATGCCACCGGCTCGCACACCACTCCCGCGCCGGACGACCCCGCTGGTCGGCCGGACGGGCGACCTGGGTCGGGTCTCGCGCCTCGTGGTGGGTCATCGACTCGTCACCCTCACGGGCGTGGGCGGGTGCGGCAAGACCCGCCTGGCGCTCGAGGTCGCACACACCCTCGCATCCGACTTTCCCGACGGTGTGTGGTTCGTCGATCTGGCGACGATCGACGACGACTCCCTCGTGGCCGAACTCGTCGCATCCACCCTGCGACTCGCTCCCGGCGTCGTCGGTTCCGCCGTCGATTCCACGGTCGACTACCTTCGCCGGCGTCGGGTGCTCCTCATCCTCGACAACTGCGAGCACGTGCTCTCGGGCGCGGCCGCGTTCGTCGAGCAGCTGGCGGACGACGAGGCGCGCTGCGCGGTGCTGATGACCAGTCGCGAGGCAGTCATGTTCCCCGGCGAAGTGATCTGGACGCTCGGGCCTCTGCCGCTCGAAGCATCCTCCGACGAGGCGGCGGCGCCGGCTCTGGAGCTCCTGCTCGCCCGGCTCTCGGAGGCCGTCCCGGAACTCCCGATCGACGAGCACGTCCGCGGCCAGGCGGAACGGCTCTGCGCGGCCGTCGACGGCCTGCCGCTGGCGATCGAACTCGCCGCAGCCCGCGTGCGCACCGACGGTCTCGCCGCCGTCGTGGAGCAGGCGTCCAGTGATCCGAGTCGGCTGAGGCGCCTGCGGAGCACGACCGGTGCGCATCACGACAGCGTCGGCGACGCCATCGAGTGGAGCTACCGCACCCTCAGTGCCGACGAGCGGATGCTGCACCGCCGCCTGGCAGCACTCCCGGGACCTTTCACACCCGACGTCGCTGCCGCTCTCGCATCATCGCCCCGTGGGACGATTCCGACGCTTTCCGCCGATGCCGTGCCGGATCTACTGTCGTTCCTCGCGCACCGCTCTCTCCTCGTCCCCGTCCCGCCGGCGACTCCCCGGGGTCGTCTTCGTTTCCGCCAGCTCGCGACGGTGCGAGCGCACGCCCGACGCGCGCTCACGGTCGAGGGCGAGACGGCCGCCATCGAGGACGCCCGCGACGCGTGGGTGAGAAGCCTCGTGGAGCGTCGTCCGAGACTCTTCGGTGCCGACCCCGACGCGTGGTACGACGCCGTCGACGACGACTATGACGCGGTTCGCGGGACGCTGCATCGGGTGCTCGTGGACGAGCCGAAGCCCGCGGGTGCGGCCCTCGTCACCGGGCTCGCCGGGTACTGGTACCTGCGCCGTCGACTGGTCGAAGGTCTGACCTGGCTGGAGCTCGCCGATGCGCTTCGTGGCTCGGACGGCGTCGACCCCGTCGATTCCGTCGATCCCGTCGATGAGGCGGGAGTGCACTGCGCGCTCGCCGTTCGTTTCGTGCTGCAGGGCCGCACGGATCTCGCTCATCCGCATGTCGAGCGGGCGCGTGGCGGGATGGCGGTCTCAGATGACCCGCGACGGTCGGCGGACCTGGCATGGGCGCTCGCCGGACTGGCCTACGCGCTGCTCACCGGCTCGGAGCGGGAGATGGTCGCAATCCTCACCCGCGACATCCGCGGAGCGGCCGACGCGACGCACGACGCGGAGCTCGCCGTCGTGGCCGACGCGTTGTCCGCCACGATCGCCGTGCCCCCGGATCCCGAGGCCGTGGAGGCGGTCTACGAGCGCGCGATGCAGCAGGACAACACCTTCGCCGCCTCGATCTGCGCGTCGTTCTTCAGTATCTACGCCCTGCTGACGCGGGATCCGGCACTCGGCGAGGTGTGGGTCGGCCGCGGCCGCGAACTCCACGAGCGGGTCGGGGGCCGGGCATTCAGCGGTTTCGACGAGAACCGCGCCGACTTCGCCGCGATGGCGGCGAGGTACACCGACGCTGCGAGGCTCTACGGCGCATCCAGCGCGGCGGCATTCCGAGACGGAACCGTATGGCCCCGGCAGCAGGCGACACGCGAGATGCTCCGCCGGACAGAGGAAGCGCTCACCCGCGAGGAGTTCCTGCGGGAGTGGCGCGCGGGCGAGGACTCGCACGGCGGATAGCGGGGTGGGGTGCCGCGGCGCGGCGGTGGCGTCGTGGTTGCGTTGCGGCGGTGTCGTGGTGGCGTCGCGGGTCGCGGGTCGCCGGTGCGGGTGCGGTTCAGCGCGCGAGCGGGCGAATCAGGTCCTCGGGAGCGGGGAAGGGCACCGAGTAGGAGATCTGCGGGGCGGTCATGTCGCCGTAGTCATCCTTCTTGACTCGGATGCCGGAGGTGGAGACTTCGGCGATCCGGACGCGGAGCCAGTCGCCGTTTTCTAGCCGGAGTTCGTAGGGGTTGGCGAGGTATCCGATGCCGAGCGCGTCGAGGGTCTCTTCGGCGTGCATCCAGTCGACGGCGTCGGTGCGCGGGCGGCCCAGCAGGTCGATCGCGACGAATCCGTCACCGACGGGTTTCATCCATCCCACGCGTTCGCCGTCGTCGGCGCGACGGTGCTCGATCCAGTCGGGTTCCATGCGTTCGAGGGTAGCGAAAGTGCCCGTGCCCACCGTCTCGCCGTGCGCGTTCGACCAGCCACTGTTGCGTGGTCGCTTCGGGACTCTGTGACCCGCGTGGTCAGAACGGGATGAGCTCGAGCGGGTCGAACTGCAGCTCGTCGAACTCGATGTCGTCGGGGTCGAGCTCTTCGGGTGTCCGCATCGCTGTCGTGGGGATCGGGTCGTCGGGTATTTCGTGTTCGGGGTCGGGGGCGAATTCGATGGTGCTGATGGGCGTGTCGGTGTAGGTGCGTCCGGTGGGGCTGGTCCATTCGAGTACCCCGCCGGGGTGTTGCCTTACGGTCCAGGCGGTGTTGTGTTTGAGCGTGTGGTGTCTCTCGCAGAGGTGGGCGAGGTTGCGGTCGCAGGTCACCCCGCCGTGGGCGTGGGCGAGGGTGTGGTCGATGTCGCAGCGTTTGGCGGGCATCCGGCAGCCCGGGAACCGGCAGTGCTGGTCTCGGACGGTGAGGTGTCTGCGCTGGTCGTGGTTGGGCCGGTAGCGGTCGACGGCGAGGACCTGGCCGGAGATGGGGTGGGTGAGGATCCGGTCCCACCCGGCCGCCCCGGCGGTGAGCATGCACGCCGTTTGTGGGTCGATGGGGGAGTGCCCGACCAGGAACGCTGTTTCGTAGGGGTCGGTGATCCGTTTCTCGATCAGCGACATGACGGGGACGGTGATCTGAACGGTGGCGCGGATCGCGCCGAGGTCGGTGGGTCCGCCGTCGTGCGCGGTGGGAGCGGCGGTGAGGAGCAGGTCGCCGAAGATGTCGGCACGGATCTGATCGGTCGTTCGGGCATCGGCGGCGTTCGCGGGCCCGTCGCCGCCGCATCCACTCGGGTCGGTGTCGGTGCCCGTTTCGCCGCGGCGGGCGTCGATGACGGTGCGGGCCATTTCGCTGAGCCGGTCGTGGATGCCATGTGCGACCACGGCGGGGAGGAGCGCGCGAAGCTCAGCAACCCCGTCGTCGAGGTCGGTGACCCAGACGGCGCGGTCTTCGACCGCGCGGCGGTGGCGTTGCTCGAACGTGGTTTCCGCATACCACTCCGCCCGCCGCTTCGCGAGCGGTGTCAGCCGCGTCGCGGACTGGGCGCAGGCGATCGGGAGCACGTCTTGTTCGAACTCGGCCCGCATCTCCGGCGTTTCGATGATGGCCCCGGCGGTGACGATCGCCCGGACGTGCGCGGCCGAGATGAGCCCCGCAGCCAAAGCGTCGAGGGTGAGGGTGTCAGATCGTTTGTGTAAGGGGTGTCTGCTTCTTATGGAAGGACGACGCTGATGACCATGATCGACAAAGAAGCTCGAGCGGAGCGACGGCGGCGGCAGGAGGAAGGCGCCAGACGGCTGCGTGAGTCGGGGGTGCTGGATGATCTGTTCGCGAAGATTGATGCTGGCGAGGTGCAGCTCGATGGCAGGGACGGGTTGATCCAGCAGTTGATCAAGACGGGCCTCGAGCGTGGTCTGGGCGCTGAGCTGACCGAACATGTCGGTTACGAGCGTGGTGATCCCGAGGCGCCGCTGCATGACAACTCCCGCAATGGTTCGTTCCCGAAGACGGTCTCGACGGTCGCTGGCGATGTCGAACTCTCGATCCCGCGGGACCGGAACGGGACGTTCATCCCGAGGCTGGTGCCGGTCGGTCAGCGTCGCCTCGGCGGGTTGGACGAGATGATCGTGTCGCTCTATGCCGGCGGAATGACGGTGCGCGATATCGAACACCACTTGGCGTCGACGATCGGCACCGAGATCAGTCGCGAGACGATCTCCAAGATCGTCGACGAGATTTCCGACGAGGTCCTTGCCTGGCAGTCTCGGCCGCTGGAAGCGTTCTACCCGGTCATCTACTTGGACGCGATCGTGGTGAAAGTCCGCGACGGCGGACACGTGCGCAACAAGGCCGCTCACATCGCGGTCGGCGTCGATATGGAAGGCGTCAAGCACGTCCTGGGCATCTGGGTGCAGCAAGCCGAGGGCGCGAAGTTCTGGGCCTCCGTCTGCGCCGAGCTCGCCAATCGCGGCGTCCGCGACGTGCTCATCGTCTGCTGCGATGGGCTCACCGGCTTCCCAGAAGCGATCGAGGCGACCTGGCCTGAATCGCTCGTGCAGACCTGCGTCGTTCATCTGATCCGAGCGTCAATGCGGTTCGTCTCCTACGGGCAACGCAAAGCCGTCGCCGCCGCGTTGAAGCTGATCTATCAAGCCCCCGACGCGGACGCGGCGAGGGCAGCGCTGGAGGCGTTCGCGGCCTCCGATCTGGGTCAGGGCAATCCGCACACGGTCGCCGCGTTCGAGAACGCGTGGGAGCGGTTCACCCCGTTCCTGGGGTTCCCGCCCGATGTCAGGCGGGTGGTCTATACGACGAACGCGATCGAGTCGCTGAACTTCCAGCTGCGGAAAGTGACCAAGAACCGGGGTCACTTCCCGAACGACGCGGCAGTCGTCAAACTGCTCTGGCTCGCGATCTGCAACATCGAAGACAAGCGAGCCCTCGAGCGGGCGAAGGAACGCGGCAAGCCCTCGAACGAGCGCAAAGCCCCACCGCGGCTGGTCGAAGGCGCCGTCACCACGAACTGGAAGAAGGCGCTCTCGCAGCTCGCGATCGCGTTCCCCGACCGAATCAACCCCTACCTCTGACCACCCACCGATGCCCGCTTACACAAACAACTTGACAGGCTCTCGAGGGTTCCCGCGTAGTCGGTGACGAGTGTTGCGGCGTCGCTCATCTGGCGTTGCACGGTGCGGTCACTGACCCGCCACGCCGCACCGATCTCCGCCGCGACCGACCGGTACGGGAACCCCGCATCCGACCCGACCCGCCCGTACTCCGCCTCGTCGGTCCAGTCCGAAGCGATCGTGTCCGACTCGGCCAGCAGGCGTGCTTCTTCCGCATCGAGGCGCGCCTTCGCGGCCCGCACCTCGATCAGTTTCGGCAACAATGCGTTCATCCGCTCATCAGCCCGAAGTCGGGCAATCAGTGCGGTTTCGGTCATGCATCCATCATCCGACCAACCACCGACATCCCCACCCCGAAAAGCACGCCGACCAGCCCTTCCCAGATGAGAAGAACATGAGAAAACCGGAACCTGAGGATGCGTCACTCAGA
Source organism: Microbacterium sp. BR1 (assembly GCF_002812725.1). GTDB lineage: Bacteria > Actinomycetota > Actinomycetes > Actinomycetales > Microbacteriaceae > Microbacterium. The sequence continues at coordinate 244,713 of NZ_NMUN01000004.1, forward strand.
CGGGTTCAGCGGCGTCGAACCCTCGTCGAACTGTCATGAAATGCTCTATCTGGTCGCGATATGCAGCAGTCTGTGACAGGTCGATCGGCGGTGCGTCTACGATTCCACGCGCTCGATGAGTTCGGGCCCGTCGTTGCGGACGTTGCCCACGGCGCGGCTGACGACGTAGTTGTCGAGCGTGGCGGCGACGGATGGTGCAGCGTCGATCGCGGCGTCGAGCACGTCGCCGATGTTGTCGGTGTCGGTGTCCAGCCACGCCTCGGCGTGGTCCATGTCGACGAACAGCGGCATGCGGTCGTGGATCGAACCGAGGTCGCCGATCGCATCGCGGGTCAGGATCGTGAAGCTGAGCACCCAACGCGTGGGGTCGTCGTCCGCGGCGGCTGGGTTCTTCCACCACTCGTAGAGCCCCGCCATGAGCAGGGGCGAGTCATCGGCGGGGTGGATGTAGTGGGGCACCTTGCCGTCGTCGGTCGCCTTCCACTCGTAGTAGCCCGAGGTCGGCACGATCGCGCGACGCTTCTCGAGAGCACCGCGGAACATCGGTTTGTCTTCGATCTCTTCGGAACGCGCATTGAACGCACGTGACCCGATCGAGACATCCTTCGCCCAGCTGGGCACGAGGCCCCAGCGCGCGGCTTCGAGGCGACGGGTGGGCGGGTCGGTCTTGGCCGAGTCGAGGACGATCGCCGCACGATCGGTTGGCGCGATGTTGTAGGACGGCTCCGGCAGATCTTCGGCCACCGTGTCGACGTCAAGCAGGGCCGTCAGGTCGGCCGGAGGTCTGGTCACCACGAAGCGTCCGCACATGTCACAAACCCTACGCCGGGGCTCCGACTCCGGGGCGGACGAGGCTCATGCCGGCGTAGGGGACAGCATCCCCATGAATCCAGGAAAGGAACGCCGAGTGGCCCGACATCCGACGGTCGGTGCTGCATCCGCCGCCGCGTAATCGGCCCGCGTGCGTCAGACCACGCCGGCACTCTCGAGCTGGTCCAGGATTCCCGCACCATCCGAGGCAGTGACCCACAGGGCGTGAGCGTCGGAGTGGTCGTCGACGGTCTGGCGGCCACCGGCGAGGACGGCCTCGGTGGTGGACAGGCGACGGATGGCGACGGCCGAGACATGTCCCGGGTGCTCCTTGGCGAACTCGGTGTAGATCGCCTCGTCGTGCTGCCCGTCATCGCCGATCAGCAGCCACTGCACCTGCGGAAACTCCGTCGCGAGGCGCCGCAGATTGTCGAGCTTGTGCACGCGACCGCTGCGGAACCACCGGTCGTGCGTCGGGCCCCAGTCGGTCAGCAGGATCCCGCCAGGCGGGAAGAGGTGACGGGAGAGGAAGCGTGTGAGGGTCGGCGCGATGTTCCACGCGCCGGTCGAGAGGTAGATCATCGGAGCGCCCGGATGGCTGCGCACCAGACGCTCGAGCAGCACGGCCATGCCGGGCACCGGCAGGCGCGCGTGCTCGTCGACGACGAACGAGTTCCACGCGGCGATGAGCGGACGGGGGAGTGCCGTGACCATGACGGTGTCGTCGACATCCGAGACCACGCCGAATCTGACATCCGAGCCGACGATGAACACGCGGGCCTCGACCGGCTCGCTGCCCTCGACGGACAGCTCCAGGGCCTGCCATCCGGGCTCGAGCTCGGCCTGCACGACCGTGTCGACGACACCACCGCGGTCGGAGACGACGGTGTGTGTGCGCCCCGCGATCGAGATCTTCACCTCGGAGTAGCCGACCGGGATGCTGATGAAGCTGCGCCATCCGCGCAGGCTGCTGATCTCGCCGGACTTCGTGTCGCGCGGGGGTCGCACGATCAAGACACGCCCGACGACGCGAACCCAACCCTCGCCGCCGTACCCGGGGAAAGGGACGATGCTCGCGCTCAGCCCGCGGCGGCGGGCACGCTTCTCGCGCCAAGCGTGGAATCGGTGCTCGAGTCTCGCCAACCAGAGGATCTTGGCGGGGAGAGCGGGGGCCTGCGTCGAAGTGGGCATCGCCCTCAGTCTTTCATGGCCTCCGGCGCATCCTCATCGTGCAGGTGACGGCGTTCGATACGTTCGATGACCTTCTTGCCAACGAACACGAGCACGATGAACAGCACGATGACGCCCACGAAGATGTACCCGGCGAAATGGACCCTGTCGGCGAGCTCGCGATACGTCCCCGCGGCGGCCGCGGCGAACGAGACATAGAGCGTCGCCCACAGGATGCAGGCGGGCGCTGTCCACGCGAGAAAGCGCCGGTAGGAGTAACCGCTCATGCCGACGGTCAGGGGCACGAGCGAGTGCAGCACGGGTAGGAAGCGCGACAGGAAGATCGCCGGTCCGCCGCGTCGGCGCAGGTAGCGCTCCGAACGTTCCCAGTTGGCCTCGCCGATCCGCGCACCGAGACGCGACGCGCGGATGCGTGGGCCGAGCCAGCGGCCGATCCAGAACCCGATGCTCTCGCCGATGAGCGCCCCGATGACGACGGCCACACCGAGCAGCACACCCTCGAGCGGGGACGACACCGCGGTCGCCGCCACGATCACGGTCGTGTCGCCCGGCACGACCAGTCCGATCAGGATGCTCGTCTCGAGCATGATCGCGACACCCGCCAGCAGCGTGCGCAACACCGGATCGACGCTCTGGACCGAGTCCAGCAGCCACGACAGGAACTCGTTCACGCGTCGAGCCTACGATGTCGGGCTCCCCGTACCCTGGGTGAGTGCCCCAGGATCTCGCCGTCGAGCGCCTCACCGATTGGGTCGAGCCCGCAGCGGTGTTCGCCGTGCTCGAGCCCGCGCATCCGGACGTGTTCTGGTTGGACGCCGGTGCCGGAACGGCATCGGGGTGGAGCTTCGTCGGGCATGGCTCGCCCGCGAACGTGGACGACGTGCGGGGCGTCCGCCTCGCGGGGGCACCGTCGGGCGATCGGGTGGAGTGGCCTGCGGGCCCCTTTCGAGGTGGCTGGGTCGGCTGGTTCGCGTACGACCCCGCGGCCGAGCGCGCGGGTGCCCCGGCCCGCAGCGCCGCGAGCGACGCCCACCGGGGCGGACCGGATCAGGATGCCTGGATGCACGCCCGCGCCTGGGTCGCCTTCGATCACGCCACCCGCCGGGCCTGGGCGATCGCGGCCGGATCCGACCTGGCGTCGTGGGCGGCCGAGATCCGCGCAGCCCGACACCGGACCCCCCAGCCCACTCCCGCCCTCGCGCCCGCACCCGCACCCACCCCCGCCCTCGCACCCGCACCCGCCCTCGCACCGAGGATCGCCACCTCGCGGCACGTCCCCGACGAGTACGAGGCGCTGATCGGGCGGTGCCACGACGCGATCCGGGTGGGCGACGCGTACCAGTTGTGCCTGACGACGCGGTTCGAGGTTGAGACATCCGAATCCGCCGTCGCCGTCTACGGCCGGCTGCGCGCCTCGAGTCCCGCGCACCACGGTGGATTCGTGCGCATCGGGGGAGTGAGTCTGCTGAGCGCGAGCCCCGAGGAGTTCCTCGCCGTCGGCGACGGGATCGTGCGCACGCGGCCGATCAAGGGCACCCGGCCGCGGGGCACGGATCCCGACGCGGACGCCGCGCTGGCCCGCGAACTGCTCGCCAGCGAGAAGGAACGCGCCGAGAACGTCATGATCGTCGACCTGATGCGCAACGACCTGTCGCGTGTGTGCGAGGTCGGAACGGTGCGGGTCGACGCGCTGCTCGCGGTCGAGACGTACCCGCACGTGCATCAGCTCGTCAGCACCGTCTCGGGGCAGCTGCGCCCGGGCAGCACGGCCGGAGAACTGCTCGACCGGGCATTCCCGGCCGGATCGATGACCGGTGCACCGAAGCTCTCGGCGATGACGATCCTGCAGGCGCTCGAGGCGGGACCGCGCGGGATCTACGCCGGATGCTTCGGGTGGATCGGCGTCGACGGCACCCTCGATCTCGCCATGGTCATCCGCTCGATCGTCATGAGGGACGGCCACGCGATCGTCGGAGCGGGCGGAGGCATCACCTGGTCGTCCGTGCCCGGTGAAGAGGTGCGCGAGGTGGGCATCAAGGCGCGCGCCCCGCTGGCCGCGCTCGGGGCCGAACTGCCCGCCGGTTGGTGACAGTCGCCGGTGGAAGGGCCTCATCCACCGTCCGGCAAGGGCCCCAGACGGGTCCGGTAACCTGGAAAGAGCGCCCGCGCGCATCCCGAACCCCCCGCTCGATTGGTTTTCTGTGTCCCAGACCGTTCCCACCGACAACGCTCCCGCCGATCCTTCCGGCGGTGCTCCGGGCGATGGCGCGCACTACGACGCCGCCGCGATCCAGGCGAAGTGGCAGGCCGCATGGGAGGCGAAAGACCCCTTCCGTGCCGGTGGCGAAGGCGACACCCGCCCGCGCAAATACGTGTTGGGCATGTTCCCGTACCCGTCGGGCGACATGCACATGGGGCACGCGGAGAACTACGCCTACGTCGACACGGTGGCCCGGTTCTGGCGCCACCGCGGCTACAACGTGCTCAACCCGATCGGCTGGGACTCGTTCGGCCTGCCCGCCGAGAACGCGGCGATCCAGCGCGGCGTCGACCCGCGTGAGTGGACCTACGCGAACATCGGTCAGCAGAAGACGAGCCTGCGCGCCTTCGGCACGTCGTACGACTGGAGCCGCGTGCTCCACACGAGCGACGAGGACTACTACCGCTGGAACCAGTGGCTGTTCCTGAAGCTCTACGAGCGCGGGCTCGCCTACCGCAAGGACGCCCTGGTCAACTGGGATCCCGTGGACCAGACCGTGCTCGCCAACGAGCAGGTGCTGCCGGATGGCACGTCCGACCGCAGCGGCGCGATGGTCGAGAAGAAGAAGCTCACGCAGTGGTTCTTCAAGATCACCGACTACGCCGACCGGCTGCTCGACGACCTCAACCAGCTCGAGGGATTCTGGCCGCAGAAGGTCATCCAGATGCAGCGCAATTGGATCGGCCGCTCGGTGGGTGCCGACATCGACTTCGAGATCGAGGGCCACCCCGACATCGTGACGGTGTTCTCGACGCGCCCCGACACCCTGTACGGCGCGACGTTCTTCGTCGTCGCGCCCGATTCCGATCTGGCTCAGCAGCTCGTCGCCGACGCCGAGCCCGACGTTCGTGAGCGCTTCACGACGTATCTGGACGGCGTGCGCCGCGCGACCGACATCGAGCGTCAGAGCACGGATCGCCCGAAGACGGGCGTGTTCCTCGGGCGTTACGCCATCAACCCCGTCAACGGGGCGCGCCTGCCGATCTGGGCCGCGGACTACGTGCTCGCCGACTACGGACACGGCGCCGTCATGGCCGTACCGGCCCACGACCAGCGCGACCTCGACTTCGCCCGTGCCTTCGACCTGCCCATCACGGTCGTGGTCGACACGACGGCCCCCATCACGGGTGCGATTCCCGTGATCGAGCTCGACGACGACGGCGTTCCGATCGATCCCGGTGCCGAAGCATCCGGTCTCGACGACATCGACCCGGCTCGCACGGGCATCGCCCTGACGGGTGAGGGACGGATGATCAACTCCGGTCCCCTCGACGGGCTGTCGAAGCGCACCGCGATCGCGCGCAGCATCGAGCAGCTCGAGTCGATCGGCAAGGGCCGCGCGGCCAAGTCGTACCGCCTGCGCGACTGGCTGATCTCGCGCCAGCGCTTCTGGGGCACCCCGATCCCGATGCTGCACTTGGAAGACGGCACGATCGTCCCGGTTGCCGAAGACCAGCTGCCGATCCGGCTGCCCGACGCGCAGGGTCTCGATCTGACTCCCAAGGGTGCCTCGCCCCTGGGAGCGGCCGAGAACTGGGTCAACACGGTCGATCCCGCATCCGGTGCTCCGGCCCGTCGCGACCCCGACACGATGGACACGTTCGTCGACAGCTCGTGGTACTTCCTGCGCTTCCTCTCGCCGGGCGACGACACACGCGCGTTCGACCCGCGCGAGGCGCAGCGGTGGGCCCCCGTCGATTCGTACATCGGCGGCGTCGAGCACGCGATCCTGCACCTGCTGTACGCGCGCTTCATCACCAAGGTGCTGTTCGACATGGGGCTGGTGGACTTCACCGAGCCGTTCTCGTCGCTGATCAACCAGGGCATGGTTCTGCTCGGCGGCACCAAGATGTCGAAGAGCAAGGGCAACCTGGTCGAGTTCGCCGCGAGCATGGAGTCCCCGGGTGCCGACGCGGTACGCGTGGCGATCGCATTCGCGGGCCCGGTCGAGGACGACATCGAGTGGGAGGATGTCTCGACCAGCGGCGCACAGAAGTTCCTCGCCCGTGCCTGGCGCGTCGCGAACGACGTCGACAGCGACCCGAGCGTGATCTGGGCCGAGGGCGATCCGGCTCTCCGCCGCGTGACGCACCGCCTGCTGGCGGATGCGCCCGGACTCGTCGAGCAGACCAAGTTCAACGTCGTGATCGCACGCCTGATGGAGCTCGTCAACGCGACGCGCAAGGCGATCGACACGGGCGCCGGACCCAGCGACCCCGCCGTGCGGGAGGCCGCCGAGGTCACCGCGATGATCCTCGATCTGTTCGCGCCGCACACGGCGGAGGAGATGTGGGAGATGCTCGGCTACGAGCCGTTCGTCGGTCTCGTGCCGTGGCGTCAGGCCGACCCGATGCTGCTGGTCGAAGAGAACGTGACCGCGGTCGTGCAGGTCGACGGCAAGGTGCGTGGAACGCTCGAGGTGCCCGCTCGGATCGGGGCGGACGAGCTCGAGCAGCTCGCGCGCGCCGACGCCAAGGTGCTGCGCTCGATCGGTGACCGCGAGATCGTCAAGGTCATCGTGCGCGCCCCGAAGGTCGTCTCGATCGCGACGCGCCCGGCCTGACCCTCTTCACTCCTGAGCGCGAAACTTCAGCTCTGTCACGTTTCGAGGGTGAAACGCTGACATAGCTGAAGTCTCGCGCGGAGAGTCGTGTCCTCCCCAATGGGCAGGGCGCGGGAGGTGCCACTGATGCGGGTGGCGAACGGATGCCGGGGGCCGAGGCATCCGTAGCGTGACGGAGTGGCGCGCGACAATCCTCCGAACCCGGCCGCCGACGAGAGCACCGTGGACGGCCCCGGCGATGCCTACGCGCGCGCATCGCCGCGTGCTCGGGCCCTGGTCGGCGCCGTCGTCGTGGTGCTGCTGGTGGCGCTCGGCATCACGGTCGCCGTCGGGATCGTGCAGTCGGGCGGCAGCGCCGCCGAGGTCGTCCCGATCGATCAGACGACCGGCCCGGATGGCACGGACGTTACGGCCGGCACGCTCTACGTCCACGTCTCGGGCGCGGTTGCGCGGCCGGGCCTGTACCGGCTCGAGGGAGGGGCGCGGCTGGTTGACGCGGTCGCCGCAGCGGGCGGATTCGCGGAGGACGCGGACGATGCCGGGGTGAACCTGGCGCGGACCGTTTCGGACGGCGAGCAGGTCGTCGTGCCCGTGAAGGGCGAAGCCGCGGCGGCATCTGGCGCGCTGGGAGGGGCGGGGGCGGGCGGCGGAGACGGGCGCGTGAACCTGAACACCGCAACCGTCGCCGAACTCGACACCCTGCCGCGGGTCGGGCCCGCGATCGCGCAGCGGATCGTCGATTGGCGCACGACGAACGGGCGCTTCTCGAGCGTCGATGACCTGCTCTCGGTACCCGGCATCGGCGAGAAGATGCTCGAATCGCTCCGGCCCCTCGTGGTCCTGTGAATGAGCATCGTGCGATGAAGAGACGTGGTCGCTCGGCGGTGGAGGCGGCCCGCGTTGTTTCCGGGGACTCTTCCGGGCCGCGCGGCGTGCGATCTGGAGAGCGACGCGCCGAGGGCCCTGGCGCGCGACCCCGTGTGCGACCTGGGGCGGCCCCGCTCGTCATCCCCGCGGTCACGGCGTGGGTGGCAGCACTGATCCTCGTGATCGTTCCCGAAACGGCGGCGTGGGTGGCACTCGGGGCGGTGGCGGTGCTCGTGGTGACCCTGATCATCCTCCTCCGCCGCCCGTCGATCGCGCTCGTCGTCCTGGCGATGTCGATCGTGATCTCCGGATGCGTAGCGGCGCAGGTGGCTCTCGTTGCGGGCGAGCGTGCGAGCGCCGTCGCTTTCGTCGGCGAAGGTGGGCGCGCCGTCGAGATCGACGGCGTCGTGAGTACGAAGATCGAGCCCGCGAAGGCCGGATCGGTGCGGTTCGAGGTGGACACGCGGGTCGTGCGCGTGGGCGGGCGCCCGCTCGAGGCATCCGTTCCGCTCACGATCTGGGTCGATGCGCGCACGCTTTCCGCCGTTCGGGCGCCGGACGCCCTCGATCTCGGGAGCCGCGTGACGGTCCGTGGGTCGGGGCGCGAGACGGACGCCGGGAATCGGGCCGTGCTGATCGTCTTCGCGACGTCGGTACGTGTCGACGCGCCGCCGCCCGGTGCACTCGGGCTGACAGCGGACCTGCGCCAACGGTTCGTGGATCGGGCATCGGCGCTGCCGGGAGCGGGTGCCGGCCTCGTGCCGGGGCTGGCGGTCGGCGACACATCCGGAGTGTCGGACGAACTCGACGAGCAGATGCGCACGAGTTCGCTCAGCCATCTGACGGCGGTTTCGGGTGCGAACTGCGCCGTCGTCGTTGCACTGACCTTCGCCCTCGCGGGTCTGCTGCGGCTACCGCGGATCGCTCGCGTGGTTCTCGCGCTCACGACCCTCGGATGGTTCGTGCTGCTCGTCACCCCCGAGCCGAGCGTGATCCGCGCGGCCGCGATGACGACGATCGCGCTGCTCGCGCTGGCCGCGGACCGCGCAGGTTCGGGACTCGCGGTGCTCGCGCTGGCCGTCGCGGCGCTGCTCGTCAGCGACCCCTGGCTCGCGCACTCGCTCGGGTTCGCCCTGTCGGCCGCGGCGACGGCCGGGCTGCTCGTGCTGAGCCGTCCCCTCGCGACCGCGTTCGCGCGGGCGCTGCCCGCTCCGCTGGCGGTCGCGCTGTCGGTTCCCGCCGCGGCGCAGTTGGCGTGCGGGCCGTTGCTCGTGCTGATCGATCCGCGGATCCCCGCCTACGGAATCGTCGCCAACCTGCTCGCCGGACCCGCCGCTCCGGTCGCGACGCTCGTCGGCCTGGCCGCTTGTCTGCTCGGGTTCGCCGCGCCGATCGCGGACGTGCTGACGTGGGTCGCGTGGGTGCCGGCATCCTGGATCGCGGGCGTTGCGTCGGTGCTGTCGGGGCTACCCGGGGCCGACCTGCCCTGGCCCGGCGGGGTGCTGGGCGCGGGGGCTCTTGCCATTGCGAGTGCGGCGCTGGTGTTCGCGCTCGTGGTGCGTCCGCGGACGGCCATGGCTCGGCGGGCCCGCGTGGGCATCGCTTTCGGGGTGGTCGCGGCATCCGGGATCGCCGTCGGGGGAGTGCTGCTCGATCGGCCGCTCGCGCCGTTGACGGTGCCGGGTGAGTGGAGCATCGCCCAGTGCGACATCGGACAGGGTGATGCCGTGCTGCTTCGCTCGGGCGGCGCCATCGCCCTGATCGACACCGGGCCCGACGTCGGCCTGCTCGAGGACTGCCTGGCCCGGACGGGCGTGGATCGGATCGATCTGCTCGTTCTGACCCACTTCGACCTCGACCATGTCGGCGCGGTCGGTGCACTCATCGGGCGCGTCGGCACCGTGATTCACGGGCCGCCGGGAGAGCCCGCGGACGAGCGGATGGTCCGAGACCTCGCCCGTGCCGGTGCCCGGGCCGTGCGGGGCGTGGCGGGTATGACCGGGGTGCTCGGTGCGGCACGCTGGAAGATCCTGTGGCCGAATGCCGGACGGTCGCCGTTCGAGCCGGGCAACGACCTGAGCATCGTGCTCGACGTCGCGCGTGCGGACGGCGGGATGCCGCGCGGGTTGTTCCTCGGGGACCTCTCCGCGGTCGCCCAACGTGCGCTCGGGGCGACGGGCCGGGTGCGCGGAACATTCGACGTCGTGAAGGTCGCGCACCACGGCAGCGCGGATCAGGATCCGGAGTTCTACGGTGACGTCCACGCATCCCTCGCTCTGATCGGTGTCGGGGCGGACAACGACTACGGGCATCCACGTGCCGAGCTCCTCGATCGGCTCACGAGCGCGGGGACGACGATCGTGCGTTCGGATGTCGATGGTCTGGGGCTGGTGCGCCGCACCGACGCCGGGCTCGAGGTGTGGCGCGCAAACGCCGGGTGAGCGGCCGGGCTGCGGATGCCGTTGGGGCATCGCGCCGTCGCCTCGATGCGGTCCGCGATGTCGGCGCCGTCAGTAGGCTGGGGGAATGGCGACACGATCGGCTCGGACACCGGCCAAGGCGACCGCGAGCCGCATCCCGCAGGTGTCGTGGCGCCGGCCCGAACCCGCCCCGATCGTGCTGGTCTCCGGTCCCGAAGAGGTCTGCGCCGAGCGCGCGATCGCCGGGCTGCGCGACTACCTGCGCGCCGAGGATCCGTCCCTCGAGGTCTCGGATGTCCGGGCCGACGCATACGCGCCGGGGACCCTGCTCGGGGTCACGTCGCCGTCGTTGTTCGGCGAGCCGCGGCTGATCCGGGTCGGCGGCGTCGAGAAGTGTACCGACGAGTTCCTGGCCGAGGCGCTGTCGTACCTCGCTCAGCCGCAGGAGGGTGCGACCGTCGTGCTGCGCCACACGGGCGCGAGTGTGCGCGGCAAGAAGCTGCTCGATGCGATCCGCAGCGGCCAGGGCGGGGGAGTCGAGATCGCCTGCGCCGCGGTCAAGCGCGACTCCGATCGGTACGACTTCGCCGCGGGCGAGTTCCACGCGGCGCAGCGCCGGATCGCCCCACCCGCGCTCCGGGCGCTGACCTCGGCCTTCGCCGACGATCTGACCGAGCTCGCCGCCGCGTGTCAGCAGCTGATCGCCGATGTGGACGGCGACATCACCGCCGACATCGTGCAGCGCTACTACGGCGGCCGGGTCGAGACATCCGCTTTCGCCGTCGCCGACACCGCGATCGCCGGGCGCTACGGCGAGGCTCTCGTCGCCCTGCGTCATGCTCTTGCCTCGGGTGCTGACCCCGTGCCGATGGTCGCGGCCCTCGCTTCGAAGCTGCGGTCGATGGCGCGGGTCGCCGGAACGCGCGAGTCATCCGCTCAGCTGGCGGCCCGCCTCGGCATGAAGGACTGGCAGGTCGATCGGGCGCGACGCGACCTGGTCGGGTGGAGCGACGACCAGCTCGGGCTCGCGATCCAGGCGGCGGCCCGTGCGGACGCCGAGGTCAAGGGCGCTTCGCGCGATCCGGTGTTCGCCCTCGAGCGCTTGCTGACGGTGGTCGCGACCCGCACCCCGTTCCCCGGCGGTCCCGCGCCCCGCCGCTGACCTGCACGGGCATCCCATCAACGACGAAGGCCCGCCCCCGGGGGGACGGGCCTTCGTGAACGCGTTCGGATCAGAGCGCAGCAACCTGCTTGGCGATCGCCGACTTGCGGTTCGCGGCCTGGTTCTGGTGGATGACACCCTTGCTGACGGCCTTGTCGAGCTTCTTGGTCGCGGTGAGCAGGGCTGCCTCGGCGGCCGCCTTGTCGCCGGCGGCGGTTGCCTCGCGGGTGCGACGGATCGCCGTCTTCAGCTGCGTCTTGACGGCCTTGTTGCGCTCGTTCGCTTTCGCGTTGGTCTTGTTGCGCTTGATCTGCGACTTGATGTTTGCCACTGTGTCGAGTCTTTCGTTCGAGGAGAGTTTGGATGTGTTTGCCGGGCCGCAGAAGAGGGCTGCCGCACGGCGATCGTGAGGGTGGGATACCCACACGCAAGCCAATCAAAGAGTCTAGCAGGTCAGCGCCCGCGGACCCTGCGCGTCGGCCGCGCAGCGCCCTCGGCATCCGTCTCGTGCGACCGCGGTGCATCCGTCCCCGCTTCGATCGTGGCGATGGCGAGATCGAGCAGCGCGTTGAAGACGCGGGGGCGCATGGCGGTGACGAGGTGGCTCGTCCGCGGCACGATGATCAGCTCGGCCTGGGGCGTGAGGCGCATGAAGAGCCGCTCGTTGAGCCGCATCTGGTCGTACTGTCCGTTGATGAACCACACCGGCACATCGATACGACGCAGCGCCGTCAACAGGTCGAGCACCGAGAGTGAGCGCAGGGTCGCGTCCTGCGCGTCGAGCGCGTACCCGCCGGCGCCGAAGTCTGCCCGCGTCTCGGCGGGGAGCGTGCGGTAGAGGATCTGGTTCGTCAGCCACATTCCGCGGTCGGGCAGACGGTCGAAGCCTCCCGTCAGCGCCCGGTACGCCGAGAGCCCCGCCGCGCGAGGCAGGGCGGTGCATCCGGCTCCGATGAAAGCGGCGACGGGCGGATGCTCCGGACCGCCCACGTACTCGGTGCACAGCAGCCCGCCCATGGAGTGGCCGACGAGCAGCACCGGACCGTCCTCGGCTGCGCGGCGGACCGCCCTGTCGATCGTGGCGAAGGCCTCGTCGATGTCGAATTCTTCGCCCATGCGGGTGCCGTGCGCGGGCAGATCGATCGCGTGTGCCCCGATGTCGCGCGCCTCGAGGTGTGCGACCTGCGCCCGCCACATCGTCGCGGAGGTGCGGATTCCGTGGACGAAGACCACCTGCACCGTCATGCATCCAGCCTAACTTCGCCGCCCGTGCCCGGACCTGCGCATCGAGAGGACGCAACATGCGGTGCTCCCTGGCGCCTCGACGGCATGTTGCGTCCTCTCGATGGCAAGACATGGGCTCCGGGCAGCGGAACGGCCCCCGCACCCGAGGATGCGAGGGCCGTTCCGGAGGAGGGGCCTAGAAGAGCACCCGCACGCTCTCCTTCTTGCTCGTCGATCCCTCGACCGCACCGGTGTTCGCGGGGACGAACTCCGCGGTGTACTTGTGCGTTCCGCGGCTCAGGCGGGGGAGGGTCTTCGATGCGATGCCCAGGCGGCTGACCTTGACCTCGGCGATCACCTTCGAGCCCTCGCGGAACACGACCGTGCCCGACGCGCGACCCTCGGACTGCGACACGTACGCGATGAGCGTCGCGTGCAGCAGGCCGTTGATCTGCACAGGGGGCAGGGCGACGAGCGTGGTCTTGCTCGTCACGAGCGGAACCGGCTGCTCGATGGTCAGCGGGACCGTCACCGTCGTGCCCGTCGCGGCTGTCAGAACCAGAGCGGATGCCCCGGCCGCTGTCCCCGCGGGGATCGTGACCGTAACCGTCGCCGCGCCCGCCGTGACGGGAACGGTGCCGAGCGACGTGCCGCCGAGCGAGACGTCGAGCGACGTCGTCTCGGGGGTGCCGCGGCTCGTCATGTTGAGCCCCGACACCGAGAACGACACCTGGGTGCCAGCCTCGGCCGACTCGGGCGCACCCTGCACGGCGACTGCGTGCTTGGCGTAGGACGGCGCGACCGGCGAGCTCTCGGCGAGGAAGTCCATCCACGCCTCGTAGTCGAGCAGACCGGTGTCGACGTAGTCGCTGCCCTGGGTGAAGACGCGGAAGTTGTCTCCACCCGTTGCGAGGAACGACGCCGTGCCGATGCGATAGTTCGCCGCGGGGTCGAGCGGCGCCCCGTTGATCGTGACCGAGGTGATGCGCGAGCCCTCGGGCAGCGTCGAGTCGAACGTGTAGGTCACGTTGTCCGACAGCCCGAGCTGCAGGTACGGCCGGCTCGGCACGTTGCCGCTCGCGTCCCGCTGCCACTGCTGCTCGAGGAGCGTCGTGAACTGTGCTCCCGTCAGCGTGACGAGGGCGAGGGTGTTGTTGAACGGCTGGACCGCGTTCGCCTGCGAGAACGAGATCGTGCCATCCGGCATCCCGGCCACGGCGCTCGCGCCGAACTCGGCCTGCGTGTCGAACAGGTCGGCACGAAGACCGCCCGGGTTCGTCACACCGATCTGCGCCCCGTTCGGCAGTGCCGACAGAGAGTCGAGGATCGATCCCGCAACGAGGTTGCCGAGAGCGGACTCCGATGCGCGGTCATCGCGTGACCCACCCGTCCACACACCGTCGACGAACGAACCGCCCGAGTACGCCGTGGTGATGTCGCCCGAGACCTCGGCGACCGACGTGTTGCCGATCTCGGCCGCGTAGGCGCGAGCCTGCGTGACGATGTCGTTCACGGTCGCAACCCGGGGGTACGTCGCGATGAGGTCGGCAGCCGGAGTCGTCGTGCGTGCGACGTTCTGTTCCGTGTGCGCCTGGACATCGCCCGTCTCGGGGTCGAGCGTCAGCGTGATCTTGCCGATCTTGGCGCCGTACGAACCCGTCTGGACGATCGGACGCGTGCGGTCGGTTCCGGGGATCGATGCCGACCACGCGTATTCCTTGTGCGTGTGGCCGGTGAAGATCGCGTCGACCTCGGCCGCCGTGTCCTCGACGATCTGGGCGAAGGCACCGCCACCGGCGATCTCCTCCTCGAGCGTGGCGCCATCCGGAGTCCCGGCACCCGCGCCCTCGTGGTACATCGCCACGAGCACATCGGCCTCGCCGTTCGCCTCGTTGCCGTCCGAGAGCTCGGCCGCAACGCGGTTGACGGCCTCGACCGGGTCACCGAACGACAGCGCCGTGATGCCCGCGGGTGAGACCAGAGCCGGTGTCTCCTCGGTCACGGCACCGATCACGCCGACGGTCAGACCGTCGACCTCGATCAGCGCGTACTCGTCGAGCGCGGGGGTCTCGGTGCCCGCCTGGTAGACGTTCGCGCCGAGGTACGAGAAGTCCGACTGGTCCTTCACGCGCCCGGAGAGATCGTCGAATCCGCGGTCGAACTCGTGGTTGCCCACGGCGGTCGTCGCGAGCTCGAGCGCGTTCAGCACATCGATCGTCGGCTTGTCCTGCGCGACCGAAGACGCGAACAGGGAGGCCCCGATGTTGTCGCCCGCCGAGAGGAACAGCGTCGGCCCGGATGCGGCATCCCGCAGCTGCTCGATGGTTCCGGCGAAGTTCACCGTGTTGGCGTCGATGCGACCGTGGAAGTCGTTGATGCCGAGCAGCGTCAGCTCGACCGGGGGCACTTCGGCGCTCAGGCCGACGATCACCGGGTCGTGGTCGGACGAACGGTACGGGCCGTCCTCGTAGAACAGCGTGCCGTGGTAGCCGTAGCGGCTGTACTCCAGCGCGACCGACTCTCCCGAGTTGATGTTCCAGATGTCTCCGCCCGTGGCGCGGGCGCGCGCCGCGTCGTTGAGCATGATGTGGTCGAGCGATCCCGAGAGTCCCGAGAACGAATAGCTCGACGAGTCGATCTCGAGGGCATCCTCGGCGTTCGCGTAGCCCGCGTCGTACAGCACCTGCAGCGGGTCTTCCTGACCGTAGGAGTTGAAGTCACCCGCGAGCAGGACCGCCTCGGTGTCGCCCTGGACCGAGGTGACCCAGTCGCGCAGTGCCGTGGCCTGACGCACGCGCGACTCGTTGGACGAGCCCTGTCCGTCGCCCTTGTCGGCGTCGCCCGGCCAGGGACCGGCCGAGCCCTTCGACTTGAAGTGGTTGACCACGAAGAGGAAGTCGGCGCCGCCGTCGACCGGGGCGAAGACCTGTCCGATCGGCTCGCGTGCGTTCTGGAACGCCTCGCCGTTGTCGCTCTGGTCACCCAGGGCGCGGGAGTCGCCGACCCGCTCGACGAGTGCCGGCTGGTAGATCATCGCGTTGGTGATGACGTCCTGTCCGGATGCCGCGGGCAGCTCGTCCGAGGAGGGCACGAACGCCCACTTCTCAGAACCGGCGGCCTCGTTCAGCGCGGCCACGAGCGTCGCGGTGGCCTCATCGACCGGCTCGCCGAGCGCGGCGGAGTTCTCGATCTCCATCAGACCGACGACCGAAGCGTCCAGTGCCTCGATCGCGGCCACGATCTTCGACTCCTGACGCGCGAAGTCCGCATCGTCCCAGGCACCGCGCTGGTCGCAGCCCTGTCGCACCGTGACGGGCTCGCCCGCCGCGGTCGAGTAGGCCTGGCAGCTCGCGTTCTCGTCGCCGAGGGTGGTGAAGTAGTTGAGCACGTTGAACGACGCGACGGAGACGTCGCCGCCCACGTTCTCGGGTGCGGCCGTGCGCGGGTTCGAGAACTGCACACCGTCGGTGCCCGAGCCATCCGCCGTCATGGGGGCGGTGGGGTTGAGCTTCCAGGCGTTGTTGCGGTAGTCGACGACCACGGGGGCCGAGAAGGTGGCGGATGCTCCGACCACGAGCGGCTCGACGAGCGAGACCCACGCGGGGGTCAGGCCGGCGTTCGCGGCGCTCAGGAAGTTGATCGAGGTTCCGTCGTCGAGGGTGACGGCGCGGGCCGCGTTGTCGGCCACGACCGCCGCCGCCTCGGGCGTGCCCGGGCGGGCGACATCCGTCGGCTGGCGCAGCGGCGTCGTGCCGGAAGCGAGCCCGACCTCGCCGTACTGGTTGGTCGAGTAGGTGTTCGAGACCGTGAAGTCTCCCTGGGGCTGCACGAGCATCGACTCGAGAGCCTCGCGCTGTGCGGCATCCGTGGGCCAACCGACCGTCGCGGGAACGGGCGTGACGCCCGCCTCGATGACGGTGGCGGCGCCCGGGGCGACGGTCAGCTCGGTGAGTCCGTTGTACTCGCTGACGACACCCGTGACGCGCACGGTCTGGCCCGGTGCGACCTCGCCGACGGCGCCGGGCGCGTAGACGAAGATCGCGTCGGAGGCGGTGTGGGTGGAGAAGTCGAGCGCTCCGCCCGTGCCGACCGTCTGGATCACGTAGCCGTTGAAGCCGCCGGTCGGGTAGTGCGCCGTGACGACACCCTCGGTCGTGACGGTCTGACCGGCGAGCGGCGACGCGTCACCCGTGCCCTGGATCGCGTCGATCGCGACGATCGTCGGCTCCTGCGGCTCTTCCGGATCGACGGGCTCTTCGGGGTCGACCGGCTCTTCGGGGTCGACGGGCTCTTCCGGCGTTCCGGTCGAGGATGCGGTGGGCGAGGGTGCCCCGGTCGTGAAGTCCGCGGCGTTGTCGGCCGTGTTCGTGTGCTCCGCGTTGCGCGAGACGCTGGTGGTGTTCGCCGTCCCCGGGGCGGGGGCCGTGCCGGCGAAGTCGCTCGCCGAGGATCCCCAGCCGACGAAGTCCACGACGGTCGGCGCGCCCGCGGCGTTGCCGGTCGAGCCGGTCAGTGCGGCGTCGGACGAGACGAGCGCGACCTTGGCGCTCGAGCCGCTCATCGTGATCGTGCCGGTCACATTCGGGGTCGGCAGCGGCGTCGTGCCGCCCGCGCCCGTAGCCTGCTGGATCAGGTAATAGTCGCCCGGCTCGATCGTGCCCGCGAGGGGCGTCTGCGTCCAGGTGTTGCCGCCCGACGAGGCGTACTGAACGGTCCATCCGTCGACGCTCACGGCGGCATCGCTCGTGTTGAACAGCTCGATGAAGTCGCTGGTGTACGTCGCGCCGGAGTTGCCTCCGCCGCCATACACCTCGTTGATCACGATCGCGGCGTCGGGGCTCACGGCGGCGGACGCCGCCAGGGGAGCCGCGCCGACGCCGGCGAGCGCGGTCGCCGAAACCGCGATGAGCGCGGCGATCCGGCGGCCGTGCGACCGGGGCGAGATGGGGGTGGATTCGGAAGCGGATGCTGGTGGCAGGAATCGCCGATTACTCGTCACGTGTCGTCTCCATGTGGCGCGGTCACGATCGTGGAGAGATCGCAGGGGGAACCGGCCGCAGTATTGAGCATTCGGTGCAACCAGACGATCGCGCAAGCATCGATGTGGTGAACAAACTCACACGAGTTGTTCACAAATGATTCGCTGGCGTGTTGCGCGAGGCGCGGGTTACGATGCGCGGCCGGGCATCCGCGGGCAGGTTCTCAGCTGTGCCTACCCGGCCCCGTAGAATCGACCGGACATGTCTCCCCGCGCCCTGAAGCCTCTCGAGCCCGCCGCAACGCCGCCCGAGAACATCCGCAACTTCTGCATCATCGCCCACATCGACCACGGCAAGTCGACGTTGGCGGATCGGATGCTGCAGATCACCGGTGTCGTCTCGGACCGCGATATGCGTGCCCAGTACCTCGACCGCATGGACATCGAGCGCGAGCGCGGCATCACGATCAAGAGCCAGGCCGTGCGCATGCCCTGGTCCGCGCCCGGGACGGGCGAGACTTTCGCGCTGAACATGATCGACACCCCGGGCCACGTCGACTTCACCTACGAGGTCAGCCGTTCACTCGCGGCCTGCGAGGGCGCGATCCTGCTCGTCGACGCGGCGCAGGGCATCGAGGCGCAGACCCTCGCGAACCTGTACCTGGCGCTCGAGAACGACCTGCAGATCATCCCCGTGCTCAACAAGATCGACCTGCCCGCGGCCGACCCCGAGAAGTACGCGAAAGAGCTCGCGAGCCTGATCGGGGGAAAGCCCGAGGACGTCCTGCGCGTGAGCGGCAAGACCGGCATGGGCGTCGAAGAGCTGCTCGATCAGGTCGTTGCGCAGATCCCGGCGCCGAAGGGCGATCCGGATGCGCCGTCCCGCGCCATGATCTTCGACTCCGTCTACGACTCCTACCGCGGCGTCATCACGTACGTGCGCGTGATCGACGGCTCGCTGAGCCCGCGCGAGCGGATTCAGATGATGTCGACCCGCGCCATCCACGAGCTCCTCGAGATCGGTGTCTCTTCGCCCGAACCGACGCCGACCAAGGGGCTCGGCGTCGGCGAGGTGGGGTACCTGATCACCGGTGTGAAAGACGTCCGCCAGTCCAAGGTCGGCGACACCGTCACGAACGCCGCGAAGCCCTCGAAAGAGGCCCTGCCCGGCTACACCGACCCGAAGCCCATGGTCTTCTCGGGGCTGTACCCGATCGACGGCAGCGACTACCCGGTGCTTCGTGAGGCGCTCGACAAGCTCAAGCTGTCGGATGCTTCGCTGAACTACGAACCCGAGACATCCGTCGCCCTCGGTTTCGGCTTCCGCTGCGGCTTCCTGGGGCTGCTGCACCTCGAGATCGTCACCGAGCGCCTCGAGCGCGAGTTCGGTCTCGACCTGATCTCGACGGCACCCTCGGTGACCTACGAGGTCACGACCGACGACAAGAAGACGTACACGGTCACCAACCCGAGCGAGTTCCCCTCGGGCACCAAGATCTCGAGCGTCAGCGAGCCCATGGTCAAGGCCGCGATCCTCGCGCCGAAGGACTACGTCGGCACGATCATGGAGCTGTGCCAGCAGCGCCGCGGGACGCTCCTCGGCATGGAGTACCTCGGCGAGGACCGGGTCGAGATCCGCTACACGATCCCGCTCGGCGAGATCGTCTTCGACTTCTTCGACAACCTCAAGTCCAAGACGGCCGGGTACGCCTCGCTCGATTACGAGCCGAGCGGCGATCAGGAGGCCGATCTGGTGAAGGTGGACATCCTGCTGCAGGGTGAGGCGGTCGACGCGTTCAGCGCCATCGTGCACCGTGACAAGGCCTACGCCTACGGCGTTCTGATGACCGAGCGCCTGAAGAAGCTCATCCCGCGCCAGCAGTTCGAGGTGCCGATCCAGGCAGCGATCGGCGCCCGGATCATCGCTCGCGAATCGATCCGCGCCATGCGCAAGGACGTTCTTGCCAAGTGCTACGGCGGCGACATCAGCCGCAAGCGCAAGCTGCTCGAGAAGCAGAAAGAGGGCAAGAAGCGCATGAAGATGGTCGGTCGCGTCGAGGTTCCGCAAGAAGCCTTCATCGCGGCCCTCTCAGGGGATACCGAGACGAAGGCCAAGTAGGCTCGGATGATGCGGCGCGGGACGTTCAAGGACGACACGGTGAACTACGCGGCGGTCGGTGCCACGCAGGCCGCCGACCTGATGCACTTTCCGCCCGAGCACAGCATCCCGGCCGAAGAGACGCTGCGGATCGGTTCGGGCGAGGCTCGGTTCCAGGCGGCGAGCGAATCGCTGTTGTCGTGGGGTGCCGTGCGCGGCGCGGGGCTTCGGCTGTCGGATGTGCGTCCCGCATCCGGTCCCATGTATTCCGGTGTGAGCTTCGACGAGGAGGGCAACGCCCTCGCGCCCTCGCGCACCGAGGCCGATCAGCGCTTCGACGCCGACGGCACACCGTTCGTGGGCGCCGGCACCAACGTGCACGTGCGCGGACGGATTGCGGGTCTGCGCGCGGATGCCGAACTGCGCGTCATCTTCGTGGTCGAAGAGACGCGCCGGGTCGGGTTCGCGCTCGGCACCGTGGGCGGCTCGGTCGTGCGGGGCGAAGAGTCCTTCATGGTCGAGTGGCTTCCCAACGACGAGGTCTGGTTCACCGTGCGGGCGTTCGATGCGCCCGCGGCGACCGCGTATCGCATGATGACGGGCCTCGTACGTCGTCGTCGTCGCCTGCTCTTCACGCGGTACCTGCAGGCGATCTCGCCGCTCTACACGACCCCCGCCTGACGTGGCCGGCCCCCTTCCCGTCGGCGATCCCGCACCCGCCGACGGAGCCCTGCCGCGGGACCTGCCGCTCGATCCCGCGGCGGATTTCGGCGTGTACCTGCACGTGCCGTTCTGCCGCGTCCGCTGCGGATACTGCGACTTCAACACCTACACGGCGACCGAGCTGCGGGGGGTACGGCAGGATTCCTACGCCGAAACGCTCTCGGGTGAGATCGCGCTCGCGCGCGGCGTGCTCGAGGACGCCGGGGCGCTCCGGCCCGCATCGACGGTCTTCATCGGCGGGGGGACGCCGACCCTCCTGCCCGCGGGCGACCTGGCGCGGATGCTCGGTGACGTGGACGCGACCTTCGGCCTGCGACCCGGTGCCGAGATCACGGTCGAGGCGAACCCCGACACCGTGACATCCGAGGTCGCCGAAACCCTCGCCGCGGCGGGCGTCACCCGCCTGTCGATCGGCATGCAGTCGAGCGTGCCGCACGTCCTGGCGGCGCTCGATCGCACGCACGATCCCGAGAACGTCGCGACCGCCGTGGCGACCGCCCGTGCCGCCGGACTCGCGGTGAGCCTCGACCTGATCTACGGAGCGCCGGGGGAATCGCTGGCCGACTGGACGCGGTCACTCGAGACGGCGCTCGAGCACGATCCCGACCACGTGTCGGCCTACGCGCTGATCGTGGAAGAGGGGACGCCGCTGGCCCGACGCATCCGTCGCGGTGAACTCGTCGCCCCCGACGACGACCTGCAGGCCGACATGTACGAGGCCGCAGACGCCCGACTCGGGGCCGCGGGCTACGACTGGTACGAGGTCAGCAACTGGGCGCGCACACCCGAGCATCGGTCTCGCCACAACCTCAACTACTGGCGCAGCCAGGACTGGTGGGGCTTCGGGCCCGGCGCCCACAGTCACGTCGGCGGACTGCGCTGGTGGAACGTCAAGCATCCGGCCGCGTACGCGCAGCGGCTGGCGCTGGGGGAGTCGCCCGCGGCGGGACGCGAAAGACCGGATGCCGCGGCAACCACTCTCGAGCGCGTGCTGCTCGAGTCGCGCATCCGCGAGGGGCTGGCGCTGGATCGTGTGCCCGGCGCGTCGCGCGTCGCGGTTGCGGGGCTCATCGCCGACGGCCTGGTCGAGGCATCCGATGCTCTGCGGGGTCGTATCGTGCTGACCCTGCGGGGCCGGCTGCTCGCCGACGCCGTCGTGCGGGCTCTGCTGCCATAGGCACGATGCCGTGGCCGGGCACACCGACCGGCATCGGCCGTGCCGCAGCACCGCCCCCATCGCTCGAGGCGTTAGAATTGGCACTCAGACTTCTCGAGTGCCAACGGAAGGGGGATCATGGTCAGCGAACGAGGCCTGCAGGTCCTCCGGGCGATCGTCCAGGACTACGTCTCGACGCACGAGCCGGTCGGCAGCCGCTCGATCGTCGAGCGCCACGCGTTCGGGGTGTCGGCCGCGACGATCCGCAACGACATGGCGCTGCTCGAAGACGAAGAACTCATCGTCGCGCCGCACACGTCGTCGGGCCGCGTGCCGACCGACAAGGGCTACCGCGTTTTCGTCGATCACCTGGCCGAAGTCCGTCCGCTCTCACCCGCTCAGCGCACGGCCATCTCGAGCTTTCTCGGCGGCACCGGCGATCTCGATGACGTCCTGGCGCGCACGGTTCGCGTGCTCTCGCAGCTGACCGGCCAGGTCGCCGTCGTCCAGTACCCGTCTTTCGCGAACGCCCACGTGACGCACGTCGAGCTCGTCTCGCTCGCGCCCCAGCGCCTGCTCATCATCCTGGTCACCGACAACGGTCGCGTGTCGCAGCGGATCGCGCCCCTCACGGTGCCGCTGGACGACGAGGACGTGCCCGTGCTGCGCGGCCGACTCGCCGCTCTGATCACCGGGCTCGCTGTCGGCGCAGCGTCCGAGCGCGTGGATGCCCTGCGTATCGCGGCCGACCCGGCGGCGCCCGTGATCGACACGGCGCTCGTCCAGGTCGCGCACGTGCTGTCGGAAGAGCTCGAAGAGTTCCGGCAGGACCGCCTCGTCATGGCCGGTGCCGCCAACCTCGCCCGCCGCGAGACCGACTTCCGCGGCAGCATCTATCCGCTGCTCGAGGCGATCGAAGAGCAGGTCACTCTCATCCGCCTGATGAGCGAGATGGTCGCCGACAGTCAGGGACTCGCGGCGAGCATCGGACGCGAGAACGAACAGTGGGGTCTCGCCGAGGCCTCCATCGTGACGAGCGACTACGAGACATCCGGATCCATGGCGCGCGTCGGCGTGCTGGGCCCGACCCGTATGGACTACCCGAGCAACCTGGCGGCCGCCCGAGCCGTCGCGCGTTACCTCTCGCGCATGCTCGACGAAGACGAGACGTCCCGCTAAAGGACGCGACCCGATCGGCGCAGCCGTCGGACATCTGTGAAAGGCAACATGGCAGACCACTACGAGGTGCTGGGCGTTCCGCGGGACGCGAGCACCGAAGACATCAAGAAGGCCTACCGGCGACTCGCACGCGAGCTCCACCCCGATGTGAATTCGGGAGCGGATGCGGCGGAGCGCTTCAAGCTCGTCACGCACGCGTACGACGTGCTGAGCAACACCGAAGAGCGCAGCAAGTACGACCGTGGCGGCGACTCGCCGTTCGGCGGTCAGGGCGGCTTCGGCGGGTTCGGTGACATCTTCGAGACGTTCTTCGGCGGTCAGGGCGGCGGTCGCGGGCAGCGTCCCCGGTCGCGTCGCGAGCGCGGTCAGGACGCCCTCGTGCGCGTCACGCTCGAACTCTCGGACGTCGTGTTCGGGGTTCATCGCGACCTCGAGGTCGACACCGCCGTCATCTGCGAGACCTGCCAGGGCTCGTGCTGTCAGGCGGGCACGCAGCCCGTCACGTGCGACATCTGCCGCGGTTCGGGGCACGTCCAGCGGACCGTGCGGAGCCTGCTCGGCAACGTCGTCACGAGCCAGCCGTGCCAGACGTGCCAGGGCTACGGCACGACGATTCCCTACCCGTGCTCGACCTGCCAGGGGCAGGGCCGCGTGCGCTCGCGTCGCACGGTCTCGCTCGACATCCCGTCGGGTGTCGAGACCGGACTGCGCCTGCAGCTGCCCGGCTCGGGCGAGGTCGGGCCGGCGGGTGGACCCCACGGCGACCTCTACATCGAGGTCACGGTCGCCCATCACGAGGTCTTCAGCCGCGAGGGAGACGACCTGCTCGCGACCCTCGAGGTCTCGATGCCCGACGCCGTGCTCGGCACGACGACCACGATCGACGCACTGGACGGACCCGTCGAGCTCGAGATACGCCCCGGTGTCCAGGCCGGTGACGTGCTGACGATCAAGGGCCGCGGCATCACCGCGCTCCGCGGCTCGCAGCGCGGCGACCTGCGTGTCGGTGTGCAGGTCCTCACCCCGACGCGCCTGGATGCGAAGGAGCGGGCCCTCGTCGAAGAGCTCCGCAAGCGCACCAAGGCGCCCGCGCCCAAGCTCGCGCACTTCCAGCAGGGCATCTTCTCGAAACTCCGCGACCGCTTCCGGAACGCCTGATGGCCCTGCATTTCGTCGCCGAGGGTGCGACGGATGCGCAAACCGGAGACACCCTGGCGCTCACGGGCGCAGAGGCCCATCACGCGGCCGTCGTTCGCCGCGTGCGTCCGGGCGAGGACGTCACGGTCGGCGACGGTCGGGGCGTCTGGCTCGACGGGGTCTGCAAGAGCGTCACGCCCAAGGAGGTGACGGTTCGCGTCACGGCACGTCGGGTCGAGCCTCAGCCGAGTCCGCGTCTCGTGCTCGTGCAGGCGCTGGCGAAGGGCGACCGCGACGAGCTCGCCGTGCAGGCGGCGACCGAGCTCGGCGTCGACCGGATCGTGCCGTGGCAAGCCGGCCGCAGCGTTTCTCGCTGGGAGGGCCCGAAGATCGCGAAGGGCGTCACGCGGTGGGAGGCCATCACGCGCGAGGCGGCCAAGCAGGCGCATCGCGCCTGGGTTCCGGAGGTTTCGGCCCCGGTCACGACCAAGCAGCTCGCCGCACGGGCGGCTGAGGCATCCGTTTTGGTTCTCGAGCCGACCGCCGACGCGACGCTCACCGCGCAGTTGCTGAAGCCCGTCGGTGAGCGCGATGTCGTGCTGGTGGTGGGTCCCGAGGGCGGGATCGCGCCGGAAGAGCTCGACGCTCTCGTCGCCGCCGGGGCCGTCCTGGTCCGCCTGGGCGATACGGTGCTGCGTACGTCGACGGCAGGCCCGGCCGCGCTGGCGGTGGCGAGCGCCGCCCTCGGCCGCTGGTAGCCCCGACCGCGCGCGAGCCCCGCTCGGTAGACTGGACGGGTGAGCAGAGAACCCTCGATCTTCACGCGCATCCTGCGCGGCGACATCCCCTCCGAGATGGTGGGCGAGACCGAGAACGTGTTCGCCATCACAGACATCGCGCCCCGCGCCCCCCTGCACCTGCTGGTGATCCCGAAGACAGAGAAGTACCGCGACGTCGTCGAACTCGCCGCGGGCGACCCGGACCTCCTCGCCGAGATGATCGGCCTGGCGAACACCCTCGCGATGCAGCACTCCAACGGCGACTTCCGGCTGGTCTTCAATACCGGCGCCGGAGCGGGGCAGACCGTATTCCATGTACACGCCCACGTTCTCGCGGGCGGACTTTCCGAGAAGAGCGTCAGTGACTGAACCGACCGAAGAGACTTCGTCGGGCGAACAGACCGTCAGCGATCGGGTTCTTGCCGACGGCGTCGCGATGGTGCAGTTGCTCGGCCCGCAGGATCGACTTCTGCGCGTGGTCGAGAAGGAGCATCCGGGCGTCGATGTCCACGTTCGTGGCAACGAGATCACGCTGTCCGGACCCGCGGATGCCGTGGCCGCCGCTCGGACGCTCGTCGATGAGTTGCTCACGATGACCCGCGAGGGCTACAACGTCGCGCCCGCCGACGTCACGTCGTCGGCGCGGCTGCTCGGCGACGACCCTTCGCGCCGTCCCAGCGATGTGCTCGGCGAGGCCATCCTGTCGTCGCGCGGCAGGATCATCCGCCCGAAGACGCTGGGTCAGAAGGACTACGTCGACGCGATCGAAGAGAACACGATCACATTCGGTATCGGCCCGGCGGGTACCGGAAAGACCTATCTGGCGATGGCGAAGGCCGTTCAGGCGCTACAGCGCAAAGAGGTCAGCCGGATCATCCTGACCCGTCCCGCGGTCGAGGCGGGGGAGCGGCTCGGATTCTTGCCGGGCACGCTCAACGACAAGATCGACCCGTACTTGCGCCCGCTGTACGACGCGTTGAACGAGATGATGGATCCCGACATCGTCCCCAAGCTGATGGCGACGGGAACGATCGAGGTCGCACCCCTCGCGTACATGCGCGGCCGGACGCTGAACGACTCCTTCGTCGTGCTCGACGAGGC
The DNA here is from genome assembly GCF_002812725.1 of Microbacterium sp. BR1. Taxonomy (GTDB): domain Bacteria; phylum Actinomycetota; class Actinomycetes; order Actinomycetales; family Microbacteriaceae; genus Microbacterium. The sequence continues at coordinate 270,361 of NZ_NMUN01000004.1, forward strand.
GCAGAACACCACGCCCGAGCAGATGAAGATGTTCCTGACCCGCCTCGGTTTCAACACGCGGATGGTCGTCACGGGCGACATCACGCAGGTGGACCTGCCGGGCGGATCGTCGGGCCTGCGCCTGGTGACCCGGGTGCTCGACGACATCGACGACATCCATTTCGCCCGCCTGACGAGCGCGGATGTCGTGCGGCACACGCTCGTCGGAAAGATCGTCGACGCGTACACCGAGTACGACGAACAGCGCACCGCCGAACGCTATGAGCGCGAGCAGGCGGCGCAGTTCGCCAATCGCGCCGAGCGCCGGTCGTCGACTCGTCCGATCGGTCCGCGTGACCGCAAAGCTCCGAACCATCAGTCCTCGGATCGCAAAGCCCAGGGAGGGCGCTCGTGACCATCGAGATCACCAACGAGTCCGGGGTGACGGGCATCGACGAGACGAAGCTGCTGCGGCTGATGGAGTACAACCTCGCAGAGCTGCACGTCAGCCCTGAAGCGGATGTCGCCATCATCCTCGTGGACGAGGGTGCGATGGAGGCCCTGCACGTGCAGTGGATGGATGAGCCGGGCCCGACGGACGTCCTGAGCTTTCCGATGGACGAGCTGCGACCCGGCACGGAAGACATCCCGACACCACCGGGTCTGCTCGGCGACATCGTCCTCTGCCCGCAGGTCGCCGAGACGCAGGCGCGTGACGCCGGTCACACGACCGAAGACGAGTTGCTGCTGTTGACGACTCACGGCCTCCTGCACCTGCTCGGATTCGATCACGCCGAACCCGAAGAAGAGCGCGAGATGTTCGGTCTGCAGCGCGATCTGCTGATCGGCTTCTCGGTGCGCGAGCGGCGCCGTAAACCCGCATGACCGCCCTTCTCCTTCTCCTCGCAGCCCTCTTCCTTGTCGCGTTCGCGGGCCTCATGGCCGCGCTCGACGCGGCGCTGAGCGTCACCTCGCGCGCCGACCTGGCCGAGTGGGCGCTGACGGCGCGGGCGCGTCGCTCGTTGCGGGCGATCGCCTCCGACAGCGACGCCCACCTCAACGCGGTGGTCTTCATCCGCATCCTGGCCGAGACCGCGGCCGCCGTGTTCGTCACGGTGTCGCTGACGATCCTGTTCGACTCGATCTGGTGGGCGATGCTCGCCGCGGTCGTCCTGATGACCGGAGCCTCGTTCGTGCTCGTCGGGGCGAGTCCGCGCACGGTCGGTCGTCAGCACGCCGAGGGACTGCTGCGCGCGTGCGCGCCGATCGTGCGGTTCGTGCGCATCATCCTCGGCCCGATCGCCGGGGCTCTGGTCGCGCTCGGCAATCGCGTCACGCCGGGTCGTCGCCGGGTCGCGTCGTTCGCGTCCGAACAGCAGCTGCTGAGCATGGTCGACGAGGCCGCCGAGGCGGACCTGATCGAAGACGAGGACCGCGAGCTCATCCACTCGGTCTTCGACTTCACCGACACGTTCGTGCGCTCGGTCATGGTGCCGCGTACCGACATGGTGACGCTGGATGCCTCGGCGACGACCGACGACGCGATGAGCCTGTTCCTCAGCACGGGGGTCTCGCGCATCCCCGTCACCGAGGGCAGCGACGATGACATCGTCGGCATCCTGTACCTGAAAGACCTGGTCCAGTCGGGTTTCGGTGCGGGAGACGGATGGCGCACCCAGGGCATCCGCAAGATCCTCCGGCCGGCGAGCTTCGTTCCCGAGTCGATGATGGCCGAGACCCTGTTGCAGCAGATGAAGCGTGACGCCGTCCATGTCTGCATCGTCGTCGACGAGTACGGCGGCATCGCCGGGCTCGTGACACTCGAGGACCTCATCGAAGAGCTCGTGGGCGAGATCGCGGACGAGTACGACGTGCCGCAGAACGAGATCGTCGAGCTGAGCCCGGGCCGGTATCGCGTGAGCGCCCGCAGCTCGCTGGACGACATCGGTGACCTGTTCGGGATCGAACTCGACGACGATGACGTCGACTCGATCGGTGGTCTGCTGGGCAAGGTGCTGGGTCGCGTTCCGCTGCCGGGTGCCGAGGCGACGCACGAGGGCATCGTCATGACCGGGGGCGCGTCGCGCGGCCGGGGTCGGGGCATCGCGACGGTCTTCGTCGAGCGGTCGCCGGAACTCATCGCCGCGGAAGAGGCTTTCGCCGCCGAGACGAACACTGGTCCGATCGAGAAGGTCGGCGCGCCCGAGGGGCGCAAACGAAAGGGAGAATCCCGTGACTGATGCGGTTTCGCACGATGGCGCGGGGGACGGATCGGGAACGGGTGGGATTCCGCTCCGGAGTGGCTTCGTCACGTTCGTCGGACGCCCCAACGTCGGCAAGTCGACGCTGACGAATGCCCTGGTCGGCGAGAAGATCGCGATCACGAGCGAGAAGCCGCAGACGACGCGCCGGGCCATCCGGGGCATCCTGAATCGCCCCGCCGGTCAGCTCGTCATCGTCGACACTCCCGGTATCCACAAGCCGCGGACGCTGCTCGGCGAGCGCCTCAACCACCTGGTCGACCAGGTGCTCGGCGACGTCGACGTGATCGCGTTCTGCGTTCCGGCGACCGAGAAGGTCGGGCCCGGCGACCGCCGTATCGCGGAATCCCTCGACGGCTATCGCCGGGCGAAGAAGGTTGCGCTGGTGACGAAGACGGATGCAGCCTCGCGCGAGCAGATCACCGAGCGGTTGCTCGAGGTCGATGCGTTGCGTGAGGACTGGGCCGCCGTCATCCCGCTGTCCGCCGAGGCGGGCGAGGGGCTCGAGGTTCTCGCCGACGAGCTGCTGTCGCTCATGCCCGAGGGTCCGGCGCTCTATGGCGCCGATGTGGTGACGGATGAGTCGACCGAGGACCGCATCGCCGAGACCATCCGCGAGGCGGCGCTGCAGGGTGTGCGCGACGAGTTGCCGCACTCGATCGCGGTGACGATCGCCGACATCCTGCCCCGCGAGGACTCGGACCTGATCGACGTCTACGCCGACCTGGTCGTCGAGCGTGACAGTCAGAAGGCCATCATCATCGGACACCGGGGCTCACGGCTCGCGGATGTCGGGGCTCGGGCGCGTGCGCAGATCGAGCCGCTCATGAAGTCGCGCGTGTACCTGCACCTGCACGTCCGGGTGGCGAAGGAGTGGCAGCGCGACCCGAAGCAGTTGGGCCGCCTGGGCTTCTAGGTACGGTTTCGCCCGTCGGCACGAATGCAGGCAAACACCGGGGCGGGCAGAAACGTGCGGTATCCGCCTGTGCTCGTGTAATCGCCTGTCTCCGTGTGCAAGATGCGAGCGGGTGTGCCCCGGGGTGCTGCGTTACGTCCGCCGACCGACCAGGTCGAGCAGGCGCGTGCGGGATGTGGTGACCGGACGCCACCTGGGACTTCGCTCGATCCATGGGGGAGCCATCACTTCTGGCACACCCTGATTCATCCGGATCTTCCACCCGCCATGGTCGATGAAGCGGTGATGGTTCCAGCACAACAGCACACCGTTGTCGGTGTGGGTCGGGCCGCACTGGGCGTGGTCCGTGACGTGGTGGATTTCGCACCACGCGGCACGGACGCCGCAGCCCGGGATGATGCATCCGCCGTCCCGGAGCGCGATCGCCCGACGCTGGTGCCGGTTGAACACGCGCTCTTCGGTGCCGATGCGCTGGATGCGGCCGTTCCCACCGAGCAGCACGCGCTGGATCACCCCGGCGCAACCCACGTGCGCGGCTGCACGCACCGAAACCGGCTCGTCGATGCCGTCGACGTGGGCCCACCCCGTGTCGGACACGAGGTCTTCGGCGCGGACCGAGATGACCAGCGTGGGAGCGGCCCCGCCGATGGTCGGAAGCTGTTCGCTGGATGCCGCGACCGACAGAGCCGTCGCCAGCGCATCGTGCCGCTTCTGTGCCGAGCTGCGCGGGTCATCGGCGAAGCCGGAATCGCCCTCGCCCTCAGGGCGGAACGAGACGCCGTCGCCTACGTGCGGCGAGCCGATCGCGTCGCAGATCCGCTGGAACTGGGCGGCGACCTCGGGCAGCAGAGCGCCTCGCAGCGGAACGACACCGTCGCGCGCGACGCCCAGCGTGACCCCGCGCATCCGTATCGCCTGTTCTTCCTTCGGCTCGGCACCGTCCTGATCGAGCGCCGCGGCCCACGCCTGGGCCTGCACGCGAAGCAGGTCTGCGCAGGCGGGCGGCGTGCCATCCGGACCCGTGCCACTCGCCTCGGCGGCGAGCACCGCGTCGGCAACCCGCAGCGACTCGAGGGGCACGCGCTGGCTCATCGCTTCGAGCGGCCCCGACACCGCGACCAGCCCGTCGATCCCGACCTCGCCCTCCAACAACACCGAGCGCATCGCGGGGAGAAGCGCGGGCAGCGCCCCGCCGCTCAACGACTCGCCCAGTGCGACACCCTTGGCCCCGCGCTGCAGACGAGCGGCGGATGCCGGACCCATCCTCGTCGCCCGTTGCACGAGCTCGCTCACGTCGTGGCATCCGCGCCGCGCCGTCAGCCTCAGGTCGCGATCCGGGCCCGCCGACCGACGTACGACCTCGCCGACCGATTCCACGAGCACCGCGTCGGTGAGCCGCTGCAGCTCGGCCGCGAGATTCAGAGCGCGCACCACGTGGTCATCGCTCGCGGCCAGAATCTGCCCGTCGCCGAGGGCGCGAGTCACATGAGCGCGCGCCTGCTCGATGGCCCCTTCGAGGTGATCGAGCAGTGCTTCCATACCCTCTATTCTGACGAGGGTCACCGACATTGAGACCCGGTTTTTGCCCGATCAAGAGCGACAAACGGGGTGTCTCGGAAAATTCTCTGTACAAGCTCCGCCGGGGCCGTCGACACACGCCCACGACCCAGAAATAGGGCTCAGTCGAACGGACGTATCGCCGAGCGAACGACCACGGCACCCTCGCCGTAGGTCTCATCAGCCGCGGCCTGCAGAGTTCCGTCGTCCCACACGACATCGACCCACAGCCATCCGTTCTCGGGGTACGACGCCAAGAATCCGTCGCCGATCAGTGCCGGCAACGCATCCTGCATCTCCGTCAACTCGGCCCCGGTTGCCGTTCCCGGCTTGCCGCCCGTCGGATCCGCCGGCGCGATGGGGTCGTAGAGGGCCAGCATCACGGGATCTCCGGTCACCGCGAACGTCGAGCCGTCGTAGGTGCCGCGCACGGCATAGGCGCCCCACGTCACATCGCCCGACGTCTCCCACCCCTCGATCCCGTCCCACGACCACCCCTCGACCGGGATGCCGCTGCACTGCGGCGGGTACGACTCGGCAATGGCACCGAGGCACAGTTCGACCGTGCCGTCGACATCCATCACCGTGCCCTGTGCCGACACCTCGCCGGCGGGCGGCGACGGTGTATCCCACACGACCGCCCCCGAGCCCGAGCCCGCGGACGAGGTCGCACAGCCGGCGAGCAGGAGAACGGATGCGGCGGCCACGGCACCGACGGCGATGAAACGGCTCATACCTGAGAGTGTCGCGGCTGGCGGGATCGTCTCGCCAGACATCCTGCTACCATCGATCCCATGCGTTTGCGCGGGCTTCTCCTCCTTAGCCGCCGCGACGAGGCTTCGATCTAGGGCCTTTCTCGTCGCGGAGCTTGTCGTTGGCCCCCACAAGTTCGATCAGAGAAGCGACGACATCATGGAGAACACCCAAAAGCCTTCCGGGATGCCGGTACACAAGTACCGCCCCTACCACGAGCAGATCTCGGTGCACCTGCCCGATCGCACGTGGCCCGACAAGCGGATCACCGAGGCGCCACGTTGGTGCGCGGTCGACCTGCGCGACGGCAACCAGGCGCTCATCGACCCGATGAGCCCCGAGCGCAAGCGCATCATGTTCGAGCTGCTCGTCAGCATGGGCTACAAAGAGATCGAGGTCGGGTTCCCGTCCGCCAGCCAGACGGACTTCGACTTCGTCCGCCTGCTGATCGAAGACGGCCTCATCCCCGACGACGTCACGATCCAGGTGCTGACGCAGGCGCGCGAAGAGCTGATCAAGCGCACTTTCGAGTCGATCAAGGGCGCGAAGCAGGCGATCGTGCACCTGTACAACTCGACCAGCGTCCTGCAGCGCGACGTCGTCTTCCGCACCGACCGACAGGGCGTCATCGACATCGCCCAGCAGGGTGCGCGCTGGTGCAAGCAGTACGAAGAGACGGTGCCCGAGACCACGGTGTACTACGAGTACTCGCCCGAGAGCTACACGGGCACCGAGCTCGAGTTCGCCGCCGAGGTCTGCAACAGGGTCATGGAGATCTTCGTGCCGACGCCCGAGCGCAAGGTCATCCTGAACCTGCCCGCGACGGTCGAGATGGCAACTCCCAACGTCTATGCCGACTCGATCGAGTGGATGGGGCGCCACCTGAACCACCGCGAGAACGTCATCATCTCGCTCCACCCGCACAACGACCGCGGCACGGCGATCGCCGCCGCCGAGCTCGGGTACCTGGCCGGCGCCGACCGCATCGAAGGATGCCTGTTCGGCAACGGTGAGCGGACGGGCAACGTCGACCTGGTCGCCCTCGGCATCAACATGCTGACGCAGGGCATCGACCCGCAGATCGACTTCAGCGACATCGACCAGGTCAAGCGCACGGCAGAGTACTGCAACCAGCTGCCCGTGCCCGAGCGCAGCCCCTGGGCCGGCGACCTCGTCTTCACGGCCTTCAGCGGTTCGCACCAGGACGCGATCAAGAAGGGCTTCGAGGCGATGGATGCCCGGGCCGCCGCCGAGGGCGTCTCGGTCGACGAACTCGAATGGGCCGTGCCCTACCTGCCGATCGACCCGAAGGACCTGGGCCGCTCGTACGAGGCCGTCATCCGCGTCAACTCGCAGTCGGGCAAGGGCGGCGTCGCGTATCTGTTGAAGAGCGACCACGCGATCGATCTGCCCCGGAAGCTCCAGATCGAGTTCTCGGGTGTCGTGCAGGCGAAGACGGATGCCGAGGGTGGCGAGGTCTCGAGCGACCAGATCTGGTCCATCTTCCGCGACGAGTACCTGCCGGCCGACGAGGCCGACGCCCGCTGGGGTCGGTTCGAGCTGCTCGCGACGCGCACGCAGAGCGACATGAGCGGGGATGTCTCGCTCGAGGTCACGCTGCGTGACGGCGACGAGCGGTTCGAGGCATCCGGTCACGGAAACGGTCCCGTGGCGGCGTTCCTCGAGGTCGTGCGGGGCCAAGGTTTCGACGTCACCGTCTACGACTATGTCGAGCACGCGCTCAGCGCCGGCGGCGACGCGCAGGCCGCGGCCTACGTCGAGTTGCAGGTCGAGGGCGAGCGCCTGTGGGGCGTCGGCATCGACGGCGACATCTCGACCGCGAGCCTCAAGGCGATCGTCTCGGGCGTCAACCGCGCTATCCGCACTCGCGAGCGTTCGCTGGTCTCCGCGGTCTGATCCAGTACCCGCGCGCCTGCACCCGCGGGCCTGTGCCCGGCGTGCCTATCGGTAGGCCTCGGTGGGCTGGGATCCCCCGCGAGGTGGGGCGCGGCAATTGCGGTGGGGCGCGTAAGAACGCGCCCCACCGCATTTTTCACGCCCCAGTGCAGGGCAGCAGCAGGGAGCCCGGGTCTGCGGGTGTGTGCGTCAGGGCTTGATGATCGGCAGCACGCCGGTCTCGGCGGCCACGCGGCGGCGGTAGAGCATGCGCTGCTCCGGCAGCGACAGGTCGAACACCACGGCCAGCACGCGGATGACGGCGGTCACGACGATCCCGGCGATCGCGGCCGGCACGATCGCGAGCCCGAGCGAGGCAGAAACGGCGAGCACGAGGCATCCGGCTCCCGCGGCGACCGCGTAGAGCGAGCCCACGTGCATCACGGCTACGGGCAGCCCCATGATCACGTCGCGCAGGATCGATCCGCCCACGGCCGCGACAACGCCGACGAACACGGCAGGCACGAGCGGCAGCCCGACGGCGAGCGCCTTACTCGTTCCGAATGCGCCGAACAGGCCGATCACGATCGCGTCGAGCCCGACGATGACGCCGTTCACGCGACGGAACACGCCGGCCAGCAGCATCCCCACGAGCGCCGCGGCGACGGCCGTGATCAGGTACCAGTTGCTCTGGAGCGTCGACGGCGGCAACCCCAGCAGCAGGTCGCGGATGAGTCCGCCACCCATGCCGATCACGATGCCGATGATCGCGACCCCGAGCAGATCCAGGCGGCGCTGACCCTGGAAGCCGGATGCGAAGAGTGCACCCTGGATGCCTCCCAGCGCCACGGCGGTCAGGTCGGCCCAGAGGGGGATCACGAAGAGGGGTTCCACCCCTCTATTGTCATGGGATATGCGTGCGGACCGCGGACATGAAGCCGTCGAGATCATCCACCCAGAGGCGAACTCCGCTCACCTCTGTTCGGCCGTCGGTGTTCGGATCGGTATCCGCCGTTCAAGCGTGACGAGCACGTTGGTCTCGTCCTGCATGCGTAGCGCGATCACAGGACCCGAAGCCTCGTGCCGGACCGAGGCAGTCTTCTCCGCGACGTCATGCGCACGCTCCACAGAGGCCACATCGTGCCAGCGGAGATCAAGGTCGATGTCCGTGCCTACGCGCGCGCGGATTCCCTCGGGGCCGACAGCGTGGGGCCGCGTGAGAAAACCCAACAACAAGCCGAGCATCCATGTCACGCCCCAGATGCCGGCGATGAGCAGGGGGATGCGGATCCATGGCCAGGGGTGGACGATCAGATCCACGATCGGGATCTCGATCGCGCTCAACACCAAGAACACTATGAGGATCATCGAGACCGGACGATGGTAGGTGAACGCGGTGGCCCCTGCGGGGACGCGAGGGCGGCGGGTGATGAATCGCCACAGGCTCAGCCATACGCCCACTTCCATGTGCCATGCGCGCCGCGCCAGCCGGGTGAGGCGACCGCCGAGCGAGGGCGGGCGTGTCGCGGATCGCAACGATTGTGGGGTGGTCATCGCGGGCGAGCCTCGGTCACCAGCTTTTCGAGGCGGGCTCGCAGATGGGCCAGCCCGCGCTCCGTTGCGTTCACGGTGCTGTGGTCGAGACCCTCCACCAGCGACCCGGCGAGGTGAACGTGCGCGGTTGCCATCGTGGTCATCACCGTTGTGCCGTGCTCGGTGAGCGAGACGACAAGCGCCCGGCGATCCGTGGGGTGCGGGGACCGTCGTGCGAAGCCGGTGCTCTCGAGCGCGTCCACGAGAGCCGTTACATTGCGGGGCGTGACATCCAAAGCTTCCGCGAGCCGCGCCTGCGTCAAGGGCCCATTGTGGTGCAGGATCCACAAGAGGTGGGTGCGGGACGTCGTCAGCCCCAGCTTCGTCAGCTCACGTTCCTGGTCAGCCTGCAGCGCATGTGTGATCGCCAGGAGATCATCGAGCAGTTGTACGCCAGACATAGTGAATAACCTACACAAAGTGAGGCAGAGACCGGCACCCGCGGGCGAGCCGCGCGACCCGGTGTCGTCGCACCGCCGGATAATGGACCGGTGCCCACTTACCGCGACGAGGTCGTGATCCTCCGCACCCACAAGCTGGGCGAAGCGGACCGGATCATCACGATGCTCAGTCGTCGGCACGGCAAGGTACGGGCGGTCGCGAAGGGCGTGCGGCGCACGGCGTCGCGGTTCGGGGCGCGCCTCGAGCCGTTCATGGTGGCGGATGTCCAGCTGTACGTGGGCCGAAACCTCGACATCGTCCAGCAGGCCGAGAGCCTGGGCTCGTACGGTGCCGACATCGTCGTGCACTACGAGCGCTTCACGGCCGCGAACGCGATGGTCGAGACCGCCGATCGCCTGAACGAGTCCGAGGCCACCCCCCAGCAGTACCTGCTGCTCGTCGGGGGGCTGCGCGCCCTCGCTCGCGGAGAGCACGAATCGCGCAGCGTCCTCGACTCGTACCTGCTGCGGGTCATGGCGCTGTCGGGCTGGGCCCCGAGCCTCAGCGCGTGCGCGCGGTGCGGCGCCGCGGGCCCGAACGACTATTTCGTCGCCCAGCTCGGCGGCATCGTCTGCAACGACTGCGCCCCTCCGGGCAGTGCGCGCATCGGTCCCGAGGCCGTCCGCCAGCTCGGCGCGCTGATGGCGGGGGAGTGGGATGTCGTGGCCGCGGCGCCGCCGCGTGCCCTGGCCGCAGCATCCGGCGTCGTCGCGGCGTACACCCAGTGGCACCTCGAGCGGGGCATCCGCTCGCTCTCGCACCTCGAAGGACCTCGATGAGCCCCAAGCCGTACACGCACAAGGACGCCGTGCCCTATCGTGCCCTCGACTGGACGGGCGTGTACCCGCCCGCGTTCGCACCGGGGTCGGTTCCCGAGCACGTTGCGATCGTGATGGACGGCAACGGTCGCTGGGCCAATCGCCGCGGGCTCTCGCGCGTCGAGGGACACAAGGCGGGTGAGGCATCCCTGCTCGATGTCGTGGCAGGGGCGATCCAGGCGGGCGTGAAGCACCTGTCGGTGTATGCGTTCTCGACCGAGAACTGGACCCGCTCGCCCGACGAGGTCCGCTTCCTCATGGGGTTCAACCGTGATGTGCTGCATCGTCGGCGCGATCAACTCAACGAGTGGGGCGTGCGGGTGCGCTGGGCGGGGCGCAAGCCGCGGCTCTGGGGTTCCGTCATCAAGGAACTCCAGTACGCCGAGCAGCTGACGGCGGGCAACGACGTTCTCACGCTCACCATGTGCGTGAACTACGGCGGGCGCGTCGAGCTCGTCGACGCGATGAGGGCCATCGCCGAGGATGTCGCGCGCGGACGCATCCGTCCTTCCGCCGTGACCGAGAAGCTCATCCGCCGCCACCTGTACGTGCCCGATATGCCGGACGTCGACCTCTTCATCCGCTCGAGCGGAGAGCAGCGGACGTCGAACTTCCTGTTGTGGGAGTCCGCGTACGCCGAGTTCGTGTTCCTCGACACGCTGTGGCCCGACTTCTCGCGCACGGACCTGTGGCAGGGCATCGTGCTGTACCTTGACCGCGACCGCCGATTCGGCGGCGCGATCGATACGCCCGGCGCCGCCGACGTCTCGTAGTTCGAACATGTGGCCGCGGGAATACGCGCGGATGCTTCGGGTGTTGAGCTCGGTATGACGGATGCCATCAAGATCGACGTGTGGAGCGATATCGCCTGCCCCTGGTGCTACATCGGTAAGCGGAATCTCGAGAATGGGCTGGCGGAGGCATCCGCGGATCCCGACGGCCCGCGCGTCGAGGTGACCTACCATTCGTTCGAGCTGTCGCCCGATACTCCCGTCGATTTCGAGGGCGACGAGGTCACGTACCTGGCCGATCACAAGGGCATCGCCCGTGAGCAGGCCCGCGAGATGATCGACCGCGTGACGGATGTCGCGGCGGGCGCCGGTCTGGCCTACCGCTACGACCTGCTCAAGCACACGAACACCGTGAAGGCGCACGAGCTGCTGCATTTCGCCAAGCAGGAGGGACATCAGCTCGAGATGGCCGAACGCCTGATGGCGGCCTACTTCACCGAGGGCAAGCATGTCGGTCGCATCGACGACCTCGTGGCTCTCGCCGCCGAGGTCGGGCTCGACGCCGACGAAACGCGAGAGGCCCTCGAATCCGAGCGGTACCTCGCGGATGTGCGTGCCGACCAGGCGCAGGCACAGAGCTACGGAATCAACGGCGTGCCGTTCTTCGTGATCGACGGCAAGTACGGCGTGAGCGGCGCCCAGCCAGCGGAGGCGTTCGCGCAGATCGCCCGTCAGGTGTGGGCCGAGCGGGCCGAGACCGCGGGTTCGAGCGAATCAGAGCCCGTCGGCGCGTGATCTAGCCGGGCAGGTTGCTCTCGATGACCGAGACGATGGCCGGGTCGTCGGGCTTGACGGTCGGGCGGAAGCGGTGCACGACGCCCGAGGGCGTGAGCACGAACTTCTCGAAGTTCCAGATGATCGGGCCGTGCGCGCCCTCCGAGTCCTTGGCCTTCTTCAGCGCCTTGTAGATCGGGGCCGCACCGCCGCCGTTGACCTTGATCTTGTCGAGGATCGGGAACGTGACTCCCCAGTTCACGGCGCAGTAGTCGAGGATCTCGTCCATCGATCCGGGCTCCTGGCCCATGAACTGGTTGCACGGGAACCCGAGCACGGTGAACCCGCGGTCGCCGTAGGTGCGCTGCAGCTCTTCGAGCTGCTCGTACTGCGGGGTGAGGCCGCACTTCGAGGCGACATTGACGATCAGGATGACCTTGTCGCCGTAGTCGGAGAGCGAAGCGGTGCCTCCGTCCGCGGTGTGGAAGGGGATGTCTCGGATGTCCACAACGGTCTCACTGGTCATGTCGTCCACGATACGACCCCGCTTCGAGGCGGGGCGCGCATTCTGTCTGGGAGAATGGAACAATGTCCGGCCTCATTGCTTCCGCGCCGACGTTGCGCATCGGGCCGCTCGCTCTCGATGTCCCCGTCGTGCTTGCGCCGATGGCGGGCATCACGAACACGGCGTTCCGGCGCCTGTGCCGCGAGTACGGTGCGGGCCTGTACGTGAGCGAAATGATCACGTCCCGCGCGCTCGTCGAGCGCAACGAGACGACGATGCGCCTGATCCGGCACCACGACTCCGAGACCCCGCGCTCCATTCAGCTCTACGGCGTCGACCCGGCCACCGTCGCCGAGGCCGTGCGCATCATCGTCTCCGAAGACCATGCCGATCACGTCGATCTGAACTTCGGGTGCCCCGTGCCCAAGGTCACCAAGAAGGGCGGGGGAGCTGCGCTGCCCTGGAAGCTCGGTCTGTTCCGCGACATCGTCGAGGGCGCCGTGAAGGCTGCCGGGGACGTGCCGTTGACGATCAAGATGCGCAAGGGCATCGACGACGACCACCTGACCTACCTCGAAGCGGGACGCATCGCCGAGGGTGCGGGAGTCGCCTCCGTCGCGCTGCACGCGCGCACGGCGGCGCAGTTCTACTCGGGTCAGGCCGACTGGTCGGCGATCACACGGCTGAAAGAGACCGTGACGAGCGTGCCCGTGCTGGGCAACGGAGACATCTGGTCGGCAGAAGATGCCGTGCGCATGATGTCCGAGACCGGATGCGACGGGGTCGTCGTCGGACGCGGATGCCTCGGGCGTCCCTGGCTCTTCGGCGAACTCGCCTCGGCGTTCGGCGCGGATGCGCCCGCCGTCGATGCCGACCTGGCGTTCGTCGCCCGGGCCTTCCGCCGTCATGCGGAGCTCCTGGTCGACTTCTTCGAGGACGAGGGACGCGGATGCCGCGACATCCGCAAGCACGTCGCGTGGTACTTCAAGGGTTATCCCGTGGGGGGTGAGACCCGTGCGAGCCTCGCGACGGCGTCGACCCTGGACGAGATCGACCAGTTGCTCGCCGAGCTTCCCCTGGACGCGCCGTACCCCGGCGCCGCGGCCGAGGGGCAGCGCGGGCGTGCGGGGACCCCCAAGCGTCCGGCCCTTCCGGACCGCTGGCTCGAGAGCCGCGACGTGGACTCGGCGGAGAGCCGCGAGATCGCCGCAGCGGAGCTGCACCACAGTGGTGGATGAGGGCGTGGTGGATAAAACCGTGGCGGCTCATGCCAGAAAAGAACCCGCGCTGACTCGCACGGATGGCTACGACGTGCACGCGACCGAGCGCTTCCATGCCGAGGAACATCGCTCGAAGCGGGACGACTTCGCGCGTGACCGCGCGCGCGTCCTGCACTCCGCGGCCCTCCGACGTCTTGCCGCCAAGACCCAGGTGCTGAGTCCCGCGAGCCCGGCCGACTTCGCCCGCAACCGCCTGACGCACTCCCTCGAGGTGGCGCAGGTGGGCCGTGAACTCGCGACATGGCTGGAGCTCGCGCCCGATGTCGTGGATGCCGCGTGCCTCAGCCACGACCTCGGGCACCCGCCGTTCGGGCACAACGGGGAGCGCGCGCTCAATGACTGGGCCGCCGACATCGGCGGGTTCGAGGGCAATGCGCAGACTCTGCGGATCATTTCGCGGCTCGAGCCGAAGGTGATCGACGAGAACGGGCAGACCTTCGGGCTCAACCTGACCCGAGCGAGCCTCGATGCGACCTGCAAGTATCCGTGGACGTCGGAGCATCCGCTTCCCGATGCCGGGGGACGCCTCAAGTACGGGGTCTACGCCGACGATGAGCCGGTCTTCCGTTGGATGCGCGAGGGCGCCCCCGGGCGAGTGCGCTGCATCGAGGCCGAGGTCATGGACCTGGCGGACGACATCGCGTATTCGGTGCACGACTTCGAAGACGCCGTGACGAACGGATACCTCGACCCGCGGCGTCTCTCGGACCCCGCCGAGCATCAGGCGCTCGTATCGGCGTTGCAGGCCTGGGTGGGCTTCGACTTCGCCCGCGACGAACTCGACGACGCGCTGTACCGCCTGACGCGGATGCCCGAGTGGATCACCTCGTTCGACGGGTCGCGCCCCGCGCTGGCGCGTCTGAAGAACCTCACGAGCGACCTGATCGGACGCTTCGCCCGCGCCGCGACGACCGCCACGCGTGAGGCCTATCCGGCGCGCACGCTGACGCGGTACGGTGCGCACGTGGTCGTGCCGCGGGTCGTCGAGGCAGAGGTCGCCGCGCTCAAGGGCATGGTCGGCGCTTTCGTGGTGTCGATCGATGGCCGTAAGACGCTCTACAAAGAGCAGAGGCGCATGCTGAAGCGTCTCGCGACCGCGCTGTGGGAGGCGGGTCCGGCCCAGCTGACTCCCGCGCTGCGCGGTGACTTCCTGACCGCCGATTCCGATGCGGCACGTCGCAGGGTCATCGTGGATCAGGTCGCGAGCCTGACCGACCAGGACGCCCTGTCGTGGCACGAGCGCCTTCTGGGTGAGGTGGACGCCGGGGCCCTCGGCATCTGGACTCCGGGGTCGCGTCCGTGGTCGGAGCGGAGCTGATGGCCGGACGCATCTCCCAGGCGGATGTCGAAGAGGTCAAGGCCCGCACGAACATCGCTGACATCGTGGGTGAGCGTGTCGCGCTGAAGTCGGCGGGCGTCGGATCGATGAAGGGTCTGTGCCCGTTCCACGACGAGCGCAGTCCGAGCTTCCACGTCCGTCCGCAGGTGGGTTTCTACCACTGCTTCGGATGCGGCGAATCGGGGGATGTCTACACGTTCCTGCGGAAGATGGACCACGTCACGTTCACCGACGCGGTCGAGCGCCTGGCAGCCCGCATCGGGTTCACCCTGCACTACGAGGAGGGCGGCGGTCCCGCACCCGAGACGAGCGGCCGGGCACGCCTGTACGCGGCGAACCAGACGGCCGCGGCGTGGTTCCAGAGCCAGCTGTCCACGCCCGAGGCCGAGGCCGCCCGCCGCTTTCTCGGCGAGCGGGGCTTCGACGCCGGAGCGGCCGCGCACTTCGGGGTCGGGTATGCGCCGAAAGGGTGGGACAGTGCGCTGAAGGCGCTCACCGCCGAGGGCTTCACCCGCGAGGAACTCACGACCGCCGGCCTGATGTCGCAGGGGCAGCGTGGTGTGTACGACCGCTTCCGAGGTCGCCTGGTGTGGCCGATCCGCGATGTGACGGGTCAGACGGTCGGCTTCGGAGCACGGCACCTGTACGAGGACGACAAGGGCCCGAAATATCTCAACACCCCCGAGACCCCGATATATCACAAGGCGCAGGTGCTCTACGGCCTGGATCTCGCCAAGCGCGACATCTCGCGTGCCGATCAGGTCGTGGTGGTCGAGGGCTACACCGACGTCATGGCCTGTCATCTCGCGGGCATCACGACCGCGATCGCGACGTGCGGCACGGCCTTCGGCACCGACCACATCACCGTCCTGCGGCGCGTGATGGGGGACGACAAGGCGTCGGGCGAGGTCATCTTCACGTTCGACCCGGATGCCGCGGGTCAGAAGGCGGCGCTCCGCGCGTTCGCGGAAGAGAAGCGCTTCTCGGCCCAGACCTACGTCGCCGTCGCCCCCGAGGGGCTCGACCCCTGTGACCTGCGCCTGCACCGCGGTGACGCGGCCGTCCGGGCCCTGCTCGAGCACAAGCAGCCGATGTACGAGTTCGTGATCGACCGGCGGATCGCCGATTACGACCTGGCGAGCGTCGAGGGCCGGATCGGGGCGCTGCGCGCGGCGGCGCCGATCGTCGCAGACATCCGCGATCCGTCGCTCCGGCCCGGCTACACCCGCGTTCTGGCGCGTCGACTCGGCATGGACCTGAACGAGGTCCGCCCCGCCGTCGAGCGTGCGGCACGCGGCGCGGCACGCGATGGTGCGCGCGCTGATCAGGCCGCGGGTCGCGCGGCCGGTCAAACCCCGTCGGCGGATGGCGCGCCCCCGCCGGTCGCGGCGGTCACGCTCGCGAATCTCCCGCGGACTCCCGAGGTGCTGCTGGAGCGCGACGCCGTCATGGCCTTCCTGCAATACGGGCACACGATCCCCGACGATCTGCGGATGCGCGCGATCGCCCAACCGATGCGCCACCCGGGGCTCGAGGCCGTGCGCGAGTCGATCGCGACCGGCGACCCCGCCCGGCCGGGATGGGCGCTGACGGCGATCGAGGGCGTTCGTGAGCCCTACCGCGGGCTGGCGGCCGAGCTCCTGGCTGCGCCGTTTCCCGCGCGGGATGAGCTAAGGGCCCAGGCATCCGCTGTCGCACTCGCGCGAAGGATGCTGGGGCGCGCGATCGATCGCGAGAAGACCGAATTGCTGAGTGCGGTTCAGCGTGTTCCCGCGGCCTCGGAAGAGGGTCGGACCCTGCGTATGCGGCTTCGCGACCTGGACGCCGAGCGACACGCGTTGCTCGCGGACGAGTGATTTCCCGCCCCGGAGTGTGATCCGGGGCATGATGAAGAGCATGGCCCGGCGTCGAGACATCCCGTTCGCGATCCTCGCGGAGGATTTTTCGCTGGCCCACGCCTCGGGTTCTCGCCCGGGCGGCGGTCGTGCCGTCGACGGCGTGTCGTTCGGTCTGATGCCCGGTCGTTCGCTGGTCGTGATGGGTTCGACGGGGTCGG
The DNA here is from genome assembly GCF_002812725.1 of Microbacterium sp. BR1. GTDB lineage: Bacteria > Actinomycetota > Actinomycetes > Actinomycetales > Microbacteriaceae > Microbacterium. The sequence goes on from NZ_NMUN01000004.1 coordinate 287,260, forward strand.
GAAAGTCGAGCCTTGCCGTCGCTCTCGCGGGGCGTGGCGGCGACGATCTCTCGGTCGTCGGCGGTCAGGCGTTCGTCGACGGCGTCTCGATTCGCCACCCCGGCCGGGCGAGGCGGTCGCTGACGTACTTCACCGGCTATCTGCCGCAGCGGGCCGGGGCGGACCTGCCCGCGCGGCTCACGGCGGGCGAGATCATCACCGAGCCGATCACCAGCCGCGACCGCAAGGTCGGTGAACGCGCTCTGGCGCTTCTGGTCGCGTCGATGCTGGACGAGATGCATCTGCCCCTGAAGGTGGCGACGCAGTTTCCGTACGAATTGAGCGCCGGGATGCGCCAGCGCGTCGCGCTCGCCCGTGCGCTCGTCCTGCAGCCCCGCGTGCTGATCGCCGACGAGCCTCTCGCGAACCTCGATGTCGCCTCACGGTCGGCGGCTCTGGCCGCGCTGCGCCAGCGTGCGACATCGTTCTCCATGGCGACTCTGGCGGTGTCGAACGATCCCGAACTCGCGAGTGCGCTGGATGCCGACGTGATCGTGTTGCAGCACGGGCACACGGTCGCGCAGGGCCCGCACGACCAGTTGTCGTGGGCCCCGGGCGCGGATGTCGACCCGTGGCTCGTGGCGCCCTGACCCGTACGTGTCGTTGTGGCCGGTTCGGGTTTGCTAGGATAGCCGGGTTGCCCGGCGCGAGTCGGGCGCATTCCTCCATAGCTCAATTGGCAGAGCAATCGGCTGTTAACCGATAGGTTCTTGGTTCGAGTCCAAGTGGGGGAGCAGTGACAGATCTTGGGCCGGGCGGATGGGTTCTTCTCGCCGTTGCGGCTCTCATCGTCGGATTGTCGAAGGCTGCGCTTCCGGGCGCGAGCACGCTCGCCGTGGCGATCTTCGCGGCCGTCCTTCCGGCGAAGCAATCGACGGCGACATTGCTCGTGCTGCTCATCGTGGGGGACATCTTCGCGCTCTGGGCCTATCGTCGCCACGCGGACTGGCGAGCGCTCGCGCGGCTCGTGCCCGCAGTCGCGGTCGGCCTCGTGCTCGGCGCCGCCTTCCTCGTCGTCGCCGATGACTCCTGGGTGCGGCGGACGATCGGCGTGATCCTGCTCGTCCTCATCGCCTTCACCCTCTGGCGTCGCTACGTGCGCCGAGGCGCACCCGCTGTCGAGCGGCCGCGCTGGCCCGCGGCTGCCGCATACGGCTCTCTGGGCGGTTTCACGACGATGGTCGCGAATGCCGGCGGACCGGTCATGTCGATGTACTTCCTCGCATCCGGATTCCGGGTGATGGCATTCCTCGGCACCGCCGCATGGTTCTTCGCCCTGGTCAACGTGACCAAGCTGCCCATCATGTTCGGGTTGGGGCTGATCACACCGGGGACTTTGCTGACGGATGTGATTCTCGTGCCGGCCGTCCTGCTCGGTGCCTTCGGCGGACGCATGATCGCCGGCCGGATCAACCAGGCGTGGTTCGAACGCATCGTCATCACCCTGACGATCGTCGGTGCTCTGTACCTGCTGGTCTGACTCGCGTCCTTCTCCTTCGGGGCATACCTCCGCCGCGGCCCGGGCACAACCCCTCGGCGCTTCATGCCTATCTGGGCTACCGTCGCGGCAACCGAGAGGGACCGGATGCCGTTATTCGAGCAGGAAAGATCCCTTCGAGGACGGCTCCAGGTCATGGCCCGTGCCCAGTTGCCCCTCCTGGTCGCAACGGTTTTCGTGACGGTTGCCACGGTCCTCGTCGTCCCCGAGGTGCGCGACGACCTGCTCCTCGGGGCGGGGTCGCTCATCATCCTGATCTCGTCGATCACGGGAGTACTGCTGCCATGGGAGCGTTGGGCACCCGGGACGCTGATCATCCTCGCGCTGGCCGACATCGTCGGCGTGGCCTTGATCCACACGGCGTTACTGGCGTATCTGCCCGCCGCGGGAATGCTCGTGATCTTCCCCGTCCTGTGACTCACCTACGGCTTTTCGCAATCGGGCATCCTCATCGCGATGGCGGGCGCGCTCTTCGTCTCCGCCTTCCCGTTCCTCACCGTGCGTGGCCTCCCGGACTCTCCCCTCGAATGGCTGAACGTCGTCACACTGCCGATTCTCGTGCTGGGACTCGCGGTTCTCGTCAGCTTCGCGGCCGAGCAGCTGCGGTCGCGCCGCGCCGAGCGGGACATCGCGTTCGACGCTCAGCGTGCCGCGCTCGATGAAGCTCGGGACACCGAGGTGATCGCTCGAGGCATCCTTCAGACCGTGAACGCGGGTGTGGCGTTCTTCGACGCCGACGGCCGTCTCGACATCGCCAATGATCTAGCCGAGCGGGCCGCGGAGACGATCGGCTTCCGCCTGGATCGCCCACCGTACAGCGGACAGCGGATGTACCTTCCCGACCGCACGACGCAGATCCCGCCTTCCGAGCAGCCGGTGCCGCGCGGTCTCGCCGGCGAAACGGTGGAGCGGCACTTCGCATGGATCGGTCCGGCGCGCGGGCAGTCGGCCGTGATCACATCGACCAACCCCGTCCGACGCGAATCCGGTGAGAAGCTCGGCACGGTGATCGTCATGTACGACGTGACCGAGTTGGCCGAGGCGGTCGAGATCCGCGAGGAGTTCCTGCGGACGGTCGTGCACGAGCTCCGCACGCCGCTCACGGCCACCGTGGGCTACCTCGACCTGCTCGAAGAGGACCCCGCGCTTCCCGCCGGCCTCGCGGAGCGGGTCGCGACCGTGCGTCGGGGGATGGTGCGCCTCACTGCCCGCATCGGCGAGCTCATGGCCGCGGGGGACGACGGGGTGGATCTGAACCGTTCTCGCGTCGGCATAGGACGACTCATCGAGGAGTGCGTCGAGAAGCTCCACCCATCGGTCCGCGGTCGCGTGACACGATTCGGCACTCACCGAGACGGTCTGGAGATCGATGCGGATCCGGTTCGGCTGGTGCAGGCGATCGGTGAGCTGCTGACCAACGCGCTCAAGTTCGGCGCAGACGACATGCCCGTCATCGTGCGCGTCTCGTCACACGAGCACCACGTCGAGATCCAGGTGACCTACACGGGCCCGGGCATGACGCGGGCCGAGCGGGCCCGGGCCTTCGATTCGTTCTACCGGGCGCCGTCGGTCAGGTCGCAGGCGATCCAGGGGTTCGGGCTCGGGCTGCACATCGTCCGCAACATCCTTCGCGCGCACGGGGGCGATGTCGAACTGCGCAGCAGCGCCGGTGTCGGGACGACCGCCGTCGTGACGCTGCCCCGCGTCGTACCCGAGTAGCTGCGTTCGGTGATCAGCCGCGGCGGGCCAGCGGGTCTTCGCCGAGCATCCGCCACACCGTCTTCGTCAGCGCGGGGTGTTCGAGGGCGATCTGTCGGAGCACCCGGTAGTGGCGAACGTGCGTCGGCATCCGTCCGCCGTCCGCGATGATCGCGTCGGCGCGCAGCATGTGCACGACCAGCTCGTCGACCGTCGGGAGCTCTTCCATGAACGCCCAGGGGTCTTCGCCCTGGCGCAGACGTTCTTCGACGACGACGCCGAGTTCTTCGGAGGCCTCGGCACGGAGCACTTCCAGGCTCGCGCGGCGTTCGATCCGGACCTCTTCCACCCCTCGAGCCTACGCGCGCATTCGGCGGGTGGCGCGAGGCGCGGCCTACGCGGCTCGGCCTACGCGGCTCGCCCTACGCGGCTCGGCCTACGCGTCCAGGTCGTCGACGCCGGGCATCCAGGACCGACCCGGCACGCCCCAGCCGCGCTTCCGGACGATCTTCGCCGCCGTTCTGGCGTCGGCGTCGCCGATCCGGTCGACGTAGAGGATGCCGTCGAGATGATCGAATTCGTGTTGCAGGATGCGCGCCCGCCAGCCGTCGACCTCGAGGCGAACCGGCTCGCCCTCGAGGTCGGTCCCCGTGACCAGGGCCCGGTCGGCGCGACGGAGCGGGAACCGCTCGCCGGGAAACGACAGGCAGCCTTCGCTCTCGGCGTCGGGGTCGGGGCGCCCCGGCTCCGGGGGAGTGATCCACAGTTCGGGATCGATCACGACGCCGCGCCACGGGGCGCCCGCGTCGTCCTCGTACGAGTAGACGAAGATGCGCAGCGGCACTCCGACCTGCGGGGCTGCGAGACCGACGCCGGGTGCGGCATCCATGGTCTCGTACATGTCGGCGACGAGGGTGCGGATCTCGTCCGTCACGACGCCGACACGAGCGGCGGGGGAATGGAGGACGGGATCGCCCAGGATCACGATCGGGAGCACGGCCACGTCTCGAGCCTATCCGGAGCGCCTCAGCCCATCGGCATCCGGCTCGGTTAGTGTCGATGCGTGATGTGGGTGGGATCGGTAGAAGAAGTCGGCGAGCAGCTCGTCGGCGCTTTCCAGAATCCTGGCCTGCTCCTGGGTATCCCGCTGGCGCTCGCGGGCGCGGTCTTCATGTCGTTCGGGGCGCAGTACCAGCACCGTGGGGTCGAGAAGGTCGAGCGTCTGAGCGGCCAGGACGGCGCGAGCGGTCTGACCATGCGGCAGCTCTCGCGCCTGCTGTCTCGCCCGTCATGGGTCGTCGGAACGCTCATGCTCGGGATGGCGATCCTGTGCCAGCTGGGCGCGCTGACGGTCGCGCCGCTCATCGTGGTGCAGCCCTTGGGCGCGATCGCGCTCGTCGTCACGACCCTGCTGAACTCGCGGGTGAGCGGGCTACCGCCCACCCGGCGATCCCTCATGGCGATCATCGCCTGCGTCGGCGGCATCTTCATCTTCGTGATCATCGCGGCCATCTTCGCGACCGAGCGGCCGTTGAGCCAGAACGAGCTCATCACGGTGCTCGTGACGCTCGCGATCGTGATGGTGGCGATGCTCGTCTTCTGGATCCTTCTGCGCAAGCGCATGCGCGCCCTGTTCTACATCCTGAGCGCTGGTGTCGTGTACGGCTTCGTGGCCACGCTCGCGAAGGTCGTCATCAAGCGCATCCAAGCCGGTGAGTTCGAATGGCTGACGCTGGTCTGCCTGATCGCGCTGCTCGCGGCGACGGGGGTCGGTGCGTACTTCGTACAGACGGCGTACTCGTCGGGTCCGCCCGACCTGGTGATCGCGGGCCTGACGGTCATCGACCCGATGGTCGCTGTGTTGATCGGTCTGCTCGTACTCGGCGAGGGTGGCGCGGCGCCGCTCTGGGCCCTGATCGGCTTCGGTATCGCCGGCGCGATCGCCGTCTGGGGAGTCATCACGCTCGCGCGCTTCCACCCGCAGGTTCTCTCGAACAGCCAGGAGCTGCCGATCCTCCGTGGCGGCTCACGCGGGGCGGATAGCTCGGGGCTGACGGCAACGGACGATGGCGCGGGTCCTCACCCTCTCGTCTGACGGACGCTAGGCTTTCACCCACGGGGCGGTGGCCAAGCTGGTCAAGGCAGCGGGCTCATAACCCGACGATCGTGGGTTCAAGTCCCACCCGCCCTACTCCGTAGAACGCCGCTCGGCGTCTGCCACCGCGTCCCACCAGAGCGCGGCCTCCGCTCGATTGCGGGGCTCGCGCTCGGCCGCGGCCTCGGCGATTCGTGCGCGCGAGGACCACACGCGCTCCAGCACGGCACCACCGAAGGCGTCCGCATCGGCGAGCGGTGCGACGCCGTCCTGACCCCAGTGCGCGAGCACGCCGAGCTGTTTGATGCGCGTGTAGTCGTCGGCGACGAGCCCGACGACGGGAACACCCGCGGGTGCGGCGAAGACGGCGGGGTGATACCGGCCGGTGATCAGCAGGGCGCTCGAGCGGGCCAGGCGCGCCGCCGCTCGAGGGTCGCCGGTCGGGATGACCCGCGAAGGGGAGGTCATCCGCGCACGCACCTCGTCGTGCAGCACGGCGTCGCCACGGGCCGGCGAGATCGGATCCAGGGGCCCGAAATGCGCGTGGAACGCGACGGGCTCACCGGTGAGTTCGGCCGCGTGATCGATGAGGCGCGCGAGGCGAGCGACGGTCTCGTCGCGCTGCGCTCCGCCGAGGGCGAGCGAGAGGCTGACGAGCACGCCGGACGGCGGGGCCGAGGCATCCGGTTCATCATCCGTGCCCGGGTCGCGATCGCCCAGGAACGACGCGTCGTCGACGCCGACGCGGGCCGCGACACCGAGATCGGCGGCAAGGGCGAGCGATCTCGTCTCACGCACGCCGACGAGCCGGGCGGCACGCAGCGCGGGGGCGAGCAGTGCCCGGTCCGCGTCGATCAGATCCGGTCCCAGGGTCTGTCCCGTGACCACCACGGGGCGTCCGAGCTCGCTCGCGATGGCGGCCAGCGTCACGCGTTCGTAGATGTGCACGGGCCACCGCGACGCGAGGTTTCCCCCGCCCGCGATCACGACGCCGTCCGTGGCGGAAACGGCGTCGATGATCTCGCGCGCGGAGTCGTCCGTGCCGAGGGACGACGGATGCTTCGCCGCGGCCACGACCTCGCGCATCCGCGCATCCGCCGCATCGCGCGAGAGTCCGGCGAACCCGATGCGCGGGACGGCGTCGATACCGTAGCGATCGGCCGATTCCGCGGGCTCCGCGGACACGGCGATGAGCTCGACACCGCGGGCGCGCATCTCGTCCCGCAGGGCCTCGAACATCGCCTCGTCGCCGATGTGCATCATGCCGTCGGACACGCCGATATCACCGATGGAGAGAAGCCGCACGAGCACCGGAGCCTAGCCTCCAGAATCGGCCGACGCCAGCCGAGGCCGATGTCATCCACGCGGGCTACGATCGGCATGCGGCGGCTCTCGGGCGGACTCGCGCGCGCGAAGGAGACGACGATGGGCATCCAGACGGCCATGGACGCGGTGTACGCCGCGCCGGGGATCGTCGACGCCATTCGGCTCGCGGACGATGTCGCCTTCGAAGCGGGACGCGACCCGGGCGTGCGCACCCTGCGGCTGCTCGCGAAGGCGCTCGCGAGCGATGACGACGTGGCCGCGATCACGGCCGTCCACGCGTTGGCCGAGATGTACGACGAGCAGGCGGCGCGGACCCTCAGCAGCTTGCTCTCGGACGAGCGCGGCTTCATCCGTGAGCACGCCGCATGGGCGCTCGGCGCGGGACTGCCGCGCTTCGATGCGATCGGGCGTCTGCTGGGGATCGTGGCCGCGGGAGGGTTCTCGGGAATGCTCGCGCAGCGGACGCTCGAGAACTGGTCGATCACGGCCGGCGAGACGCTCGCCGTCGCGATCGAGAGCGCTTTGCTCGGGATTCAGGATGCCCCGTCCCGCGCGCGCCTCGTCGAGACTCTCGGACTCGTGCGCGCCCCCATCGCCGCGCGTACGCTGCTGCGGTGCGCGGGCGACCCGGGAGAGTCGCGCCCCGTGCGGATCGCCGCAGTCGCCGCACTCGGTCAGCGCGCGCACTCGGCCGAAGCCGCATCGCTGCTGGACGGCCTCGCCGACCGCGGGGACGAGCTGGCGGATGCCGCGCGTCTCGCGCTCGTCGACCTCGCCGCGGGGCGCACCGCGACCGGGGCCGTGCGCAGCGGCCCCGCACCGGAACCCGGTCCGCTCACGGTCGCGCAGCTGTTCCTCCACGCCGATATCGAGCCCTCGCTCACCTCGGCGGGGTGGGCGACAACGGCGGCATAGCAACCCTGCTCGTCCGGTTGGGAGATGCGCTCGTCGCGGATCCCTCGACGGGTGTTCAGCGCGTCGTGACCCTGTCGCGGGGCCCGCGCGAGCGCGCCGTGATCGACCTCGGCGTCATCGGGATGGACCGCGAGGGTCACGTCTACGGGCGCGTGCCGCTCGCGGATCAGCCGGTGCCCTCGGCTGCGGCGTGGTCCCTGCGCGTGCCGGCACGGCGTGGTATCCGACGCATCCTGCGTGCCGCCGGTCGCATCGACGTGCTGCACCTGCGCATGGCGGACGTCGGCAGCCTCGCGGCCGCGGACGTCGCCCGCGAACTCGGGATCCCGGTCGTGTTCACGGTCGCTCCAGACCCGCACGCCGTGATCCAGTCGATGGATCTCTCGGGGGCACTGCAGCGGTCGGACTTCGGCGAGGTCGACATGCGCGAGCACTTCTGGTTCCGCGCCCGGCTCGTGCAGAGCCTCGCCTCGAACGCCGCCCATACCGTGCTCTTCCCGCGGCCCAAGCTCGAAGAAGACATGCGCCAGCTCGTCGGCATCGACATCTCGTCCCATCCTGAACGGCACACGATCGTCGCCGAGGGGGTCGACCTCGACGTCGTCGATCGCGCGGTCGGCGAGCTCCGGGCGTGCTCGACCGACGACTGCCCGCCCGAGATCGAGCCGCTTCGCGCCCTGCTCGCAGAACTGCCGAACGAGCGCAGGGGGCTCCCGTTGCTGGTGAGCGTCGGGCGACTGCACCGGGTCAAGGGCATGGCGACGCTCGTCGAGGCCTGGGCCCGGGGCCCATTGGCCGAACGTGCGAATATGCTCATCATCGGCGGTGACCTCGAGAAGCCGTCGCTCGACGAGCGCGAGCAGGTCGAACGGATCGCCCAGATCGTTCCCGACGAGGATCGCGCCGCGCGGGGTCTTGTGCTCGCCGGCCACCGCTCGAACGATGTCGCGGCGCGGTGGCTCGCGGCCGTCCGGTTCGGGATGCCGGGGCTCGCGGCATCCGGTGGCGTCTACGTCTGCGCGAGTGTGAAAGAGGAATTCGGCATCGCCCTGCTCGAGGCGATGGCGACGGGACTGACCGTCGTCGCGCCCGACGGCGGTGGCCCCGCGACCTACGTCACGCGGGGCGACACCGGCGTGCTGACCCAGACATGGGACGTGGCGAACCTTGCGCAGGCGATCGCCGAGGCGCTCGACATCGCGGCGGAGCGCGACGACTCGCGCGCGCAACGCGCGCACGACATGGTTCGCGACCGCTTCACGATCCAGGGGATGGCGTCGGCTCTCGGCCCCGTCTACCGCGGTGTGACCCGCGAAGAGGCCGAGCTGATCCGGGCCGCGGGGGTACTCGGGTGACGCTGCTCGTCATCAGCCCCGACTACGCCTCGCATCTGCTACCCCTCGCCACCCTTGCCACGCGGTGGCGCGACGCGGGGGAGCGCGTGGTCGTCGCGACGGGACCGTCCACAGCCGGCATCGTCGCGGATTTCGGGCTCGAGCGCGTCGATCTGACGCTCGGCCGAGGATCGAACCCCGGGGTGATCCGTGCGGACGAGCAGCCGCGCGACGAGGGCGCGTCGCTGCGCGGGTTCTTCGACGCGACGTGTATCGGCATGGTGCAGACCCTCCGCTACCAGGCTCGAGAACGGCTCACCGACCTGATGTGGGATCCCGTCGGACGGGGCCGGCGCGTGCTCGAGATCGTCGATCGGGTCCGCCCCGATGCGATCATCGTCGACCATCTGGCGTTCAGCGCCCGGATGGCCCTGCAGACCGCGGGCGTGCCCTACGGCGGCGTCGTGCTGGGGCATCCGAGTGCCCTGCCGGTCCCGGGCGAGGTGTACGGCTACCCGCCGTTCTGGCCGCGCGCCTTCTCGCCCGCGGAGGACGACCTGGCCGAGCTTCGCGCGCTCTGCGACCGGGTCGCCGCGGGCTTCACGGGGGAGTGGAACCGTGCCGCGCGCGAACTCAACGGGCGGGCGGCAGACGTGAGCGACGCCTTCGCGACCCACGGCGGTGCGCACGGGGGCACCGTGCTCTACAACTACCCTGCGGAGCTCGCCGAGACAGAGGGGCGGATGCTGCCGCCGCACGCCTTTCTCGGGTCGACGCGGCGCGACGAACAGGTGGCTCCCGACATCCTGGAGTGGATCGCCCGGGACGAGCCCTACGTCTACGTGAGCTTCGGGAGCTTCCTGTCGGTGCGGGATGACGTGCTGTCGCGGGTAGCCGAGGCGGTTCGTCGCCTGGGCGTGCGCGCCGCGATCGCAACGGGTGCGACCCCGCCGGGGGCCCTCGGCGACGTGCCGGACGGATGGCTCGTCCGCACGCACCTGCCGCAGGTGCGGCTCCTCGCGAGCGCGGCGGCGGCGGTCAACCACGGCGGCAACAACTCGGTCACAGAGGCCCTCGGAAGCGGTGTGCCGCTGCTCGTCCTGCCTTTCTCGACCGACCAGTTCGCGGGAGCCGCGACCGTCGAGCGCACGCGGGTGGGCGTGGCCCTCGATCCCAACGCCGCGACCGTGGCGGAGGTGACCGACGCGTTGCGTGGCCTTCTCGGGGGCGGCGACGGCGCTGGCGACCTCGATGTGGACCGCGGGCTGCTCCGGAAGATCGCGGAGGGACAGGCCGCCCGCCCCGGCCCGGTCGTCGCCTACGAGGTGCTCGCGGGGTCGCGCTCGCTCACGAGCGAACGCATCGCCTCGGGGTCGCCCGCCGCGGACCGGTAGCGCTCCATCAGCGCCGCGTTCGCGTCGAACCGGGCACCCGCTCGCGTCTCGGCGACGTGGTGCAGGGCATACACCCGACCGTCGTGTCGCCGAGGCGGGCTGCCGAGGAGCGTCTCATGGGCGAGGTTCCACGCGGCGTCCTCGTACCCCCACCCGCGGAAGCGCTCGTCCTGCCCGCCGTGGGCGGCCCACGTGCGGGGCGTCGTGACGTACACGCCGGAGCACGCGCCGCGCACCAGCTCGAACGCGCACCGCTCGGGATCCGTCCCCGTGAGGTACTGGGCCGTGCCGGGGGCCCCGAGCCAGTGGTACGCGGTGTACGGCAGGTGGACGAGGCCGCTCGTCCGGGCCGCGGCGATGGCCCCGCGCAGAGCCCCCGCTTCCGGGATCGTGTCGGCATCGTTGATCACGACGACGTCATCCAGGCTCAGGCCGGCGAGGCCCTTGTTACGGCACGCGGCGAGGACGAACACGTCGTCATCCGTGTCCACGGTCCGCACGGTGAACTCGGGGAATTCGCGCGCATACCAGCTCGTCACGGCTTCGAATGCGGTCAGGCGCGACGGCGCGGGGCGCCAGGGGATGATGACGGAGACGGCAGACACGACGTTCAGCCTAGGCGCGGACATGCGGGAGGAACGCAGTGGTCGTTCGGGCCCGAATGCGCCGCGGGGGGCTCGTTCTGCCACGCGGGACCTCTCGGATGTTCGCCCGTCCGTGCGGCGGTGCAGACGGGGTGACTCACCCCCGCGCCGCGCCGAGGAATCACAGTGTTGTGATTCCGTTATGTGATGGGCAATAATGGGCCCACAACCGAACAGCAGTCGCCGAAACACGTGTCACAGGTCGTAGGGGAAGACGTACCTGAAGAAACGGAAGTGGAAATGGCGACATCATCGGCGCGCGGAGTGATCTATGTCCACTCCGCGCCGCGGGCGTTGTGCCCGCACCTGGAATGGGCTGTCGGGCGTGCACTCGGTCGTGCCGTGAGTTTTGAGTGGGACGAGCAGCCTGTCCTACCCGGAGCTCGTCGCGCCGAGTTCTATTGGGAGGGCCCCGTCGGAACCGGCGCCTCGCTGTCTTCGGCCATGCACGGCTGGGAACATCTGCGCTTCGAGGTCACCGAGGATCCAACCCCGCGTTCGGATGGCGGCCGGTGGTTGCACACCCCCGACCTCGGCATCCACTATGCGCAGACCGATGCGGCAGGCAACGTCGTCATCGGGGAAGATCGGATCCGCTACGCGATGGAGATCGCCGCAGGCGATGTTCGAGAACTCCAGCGTGAGCTGGGCGTCGCCCTCGGGCAAGCCTGGGATGACGAGCTCGAGATCTTCCGCCACGCGAGCGATCAGGCACCCGTGGTGTGGCTCCACAAGGTGGGCTAGAGGCGCTCGTAGGCTGAAGGCGACCCGAGACTCCAGACATCCCCACACTCGGACCGAACCCATCGTCCGCGCTCGCGCGGCCTGTTGGCTGGGTCAGGATGTGGAAACCCCTGGATCGCGGTCACCGAACCTGTCGAAGCGACCGCGCGCCAACCTCAATTCGTCGAGAATGCGACGACGGCGTTGTGCCCGCCGAAGCCGAACGAGTTGCTGATCGCCAACTGGTCGCCCGCACCGAGGTCCTGGACCTGACCCGAGATCCGGAAGGGCACCTCGGGGTCCTGCGTCGTCAGGTTGATCGTCGGAGGTGCCTGGCGCTGACCGATCGCCAGGACCGTGAAGATCGCCTCGAGCGCTCCGGTTCCCCCGAGCAGGTGGCCGGTCGAGGCCTTCGTCGCTGAGACCGGGATGTCGTCGACACGGGCCCCGAAGATGGCCCGGAGCGCCTGGTACTCGTTCGGGTCGCCCACGGGCGTGGACGTCGCGTGCGCGTTGATGTGCGTGACGTCGTCGGGGGACGCATCGGCCATCTCGAGTGCCATCGTCACGGCTCGTGCCGCGCCGTGCCCCTCGGGGTCGTTCGCCGTGATGTGGTATGAATCCGCCGTGACCCCGCCGCCGACGACGTAGGCGTAGATCTTCGCGCCGCGAGCCTTGGCATGCTCCTCGGTCTCGAGGATCAGCACGCCGGCGCCCTCGCCCATGACGAAGCCGTCGCGGTCGATGCTTCCCGGACGCGATGCCGTCGCGGGGTCGTCGTTGCGACGCGAGAGCGCCTGCATCGACGCGAACGAGGCGATGGTGATCGGATGGATCGCCGACTCGGTGCCGCCCGCGATCACGACGTCCGCGAGGCCGTCCTGCAGGTGCTCGACCGCGTTGACGATCGACTCGGTGCTCGACGCGCACGCGCTGGCGACCGTGCGGGCGAACGCGCGCGCACCGAAGTGGAGGGAGAGGTTGCCGGCCGCCGCGTTCGGCATGAGCATCGGCACGGTCATCGGCATGACGCGGCGGGGGCCCTTCTCGCGCAGGGTGTCCCACGCGTCGAGCAGGGTCCAGACGCCGCCGATGCCGGTCGCGAAGTCGACGCCGAGGCGCTCCGGGTCGACCTCGGGCGCTCCGGCGTCCTCCCAGGCCTCCATGGCGGCGACGAGGGCGAACTGCGACGCCGGGTCGAGCCGCTTGGCGGTGGGCCGGGGCAGGACGTCCTCGGGGCGCACGACGGCTTCGGCCGCGAACGTGACGGGCAGCTCGTACTCGGCTACCCACTCGTGCTCGAGTGTCCGCGTGCCCGACACGCCGGCAAGAAGGGCGGTCCAGCTTTCGGGGGCGGTGCCACCGAGGGGTGACGAGGCACCGATTCCGGTGACGACGATGCGCTTGGTGGTCATGACACGAATCCTCAGGCGTTGCTGTCGCTCTCGGGGGCCCAGGGGCCCCCGAGAGGGTGGATCAGGACTGGTTCGACGTGATGAACGTCACGGCGTCGCCGACGGTCTTGAGGTTCTTGACCTCGTCGTCGGGAATGGTGACGCCGAACTTCTCTTCTGCGTTCACGACGATCGTCATCATCGAGATCGAGTCGATGTCGAGGTCGTCGGTGAAGGACTTCTCGAGGGCGACGTCGTCGGCCGAGATGCCGGTCTCGTCGGTGATGAGCTCAGCGAGCCCGGCGAGCACCTCATCGGTAGAAAAGGCCATGGTGTCTCCTTGGTTCTGGATCTTTACGGGGGTTCTGGAGTCGTGTCGTCGACCGCAGATCAGTCTAGGGTGGCTATCCGCTCGCTCACGGCAGCACCACGACCTGAGCGCCGAACACCAGACCGGCGCCGAAGCCGATCTGCAGGGCGAGACCGCCGCTGATCTCGGGGTGCTCCTGCAGCAGACGGTGCGTGGCCAGAGGGATCGATGCTGCCGACGTGTTGCCGGTCGTCTCGATGTCGCGGCCGATCACGACGGTGTCGGGCAGCTTCAACTGCTTGGCGAACTCGTCGATGATGCGCATGTTGGCCTGATGGGGCACGAAGGCTGCCAGGTCGGATGCCTCGACACCGGCCGCTTCGAGGGCCTGGCGTGCGACCTTCACCATCTCCCACACCGCCCAGCGGAAGACGGTCGGCCCCTCCTGGCGAAGCGTGGGCCATGCGGCGACCCCGTCGCGGAACTCGATGAGCGTGTGGTCCATCCCGACGGCGTCGGCCTTGGAGCCATCCGATCCCCACACCGTGGGGCCGATGCCGGGCGTTTCGCTCGGGCCGACCACGACGGCGCCGGCACCGTCGCCGAGCAGGAACGAGATGCTGCGGTCAGTCGGGTCGACGACATCGCTGAGCTTCTCGGCACCGATGACGACGGCATAGTGGGCGATTCCGCTGCGGATCAGGGCATCTGCCTGGGCTACCCCGTACGAGAACCCGGCGCAGGCCGCGTTCAGGTCGTAGGCGGCCGCGGGATTCGCTCCGACACGGTCGGCGACGACGGCCGAGATCGACGGGGTCTGCTGGGGGTTGCTGATCGTCGCCACGATGACGAGGTCGATGTCTTCGGGAGCGACGCCGGAGGTGGCGATCGCTTCGGCCGCGGCGTCCGTGGCGAGATCGAGAGCGCTCGTGCCGGCTTCCGCGCGCGTGCGCGTGATGATGCCGGTGCGCTGGCGGATCCACTCGTCGCTCGAGTCGATCGGTCCGACGAGCGCGTCGTTGTCGACGAAGACTTCGCCGCGCGCGGCGCCGTACGCGTAGATCCGCGTGTGGGGGACGCCCGTGGTCTGGGTCAGCGGGGCGGACGAGATCATGCGTTTTCCTTCGAGAGAAGATCCGCGGCCGCGTCGAGGTCGTCGGGGGTCTTGACCGCCACCGACGGGACGCCGCGGAGTCCGCGCTTGGCGAGCCCGGTCAGTGTACCGGCGGGAGTCAGTTCGATGAGGCCCGTGATACCCGCGTCGGCGAATCCCGCCATGCAGAGATCCCAGCGGACGGGCGAGGCGACCTGGCCGACCAGCAGGTCGATCGCGGTCGAACCCGAGGTGACGACGGACCCGTCATGGTTCGTCCAGAGCGTGAGCGTGGGGTCGGTCGCCTCTATGGCGTCGGCGGCGATACGCAGCCGCTCGACCGCGGGCGCCATGTAGCCGGTGTGGAACGCGCCGGCGACCTGCAGCGGGATGACTCGCGCGCCGCGCGGGGCTTCTGCCGCGAGCTCGGCGAGGGCGCCGGGTGCTCCCGCCGCGACGATCTGCCCGCCTCCGTTGAAGTTGGCGGGGGTGAGCGCGAGCTCTTCCAACCGTGCGAGGACGACCTCTTCGTCACCGCCGACGACGGCGCTCATGCCGGTCGGCTCGAGGGCCGCGGCGTCCGCCATCGCCCGCCCGCGGATGCCGACGAGGTTCATGCCGTCGTGGGCAGAGAGCACACCCGCGATGACGAGTGCCGCGATCTCGCCGACCGAGTGGCCCGCGGTGCCGCCGGGGGTCGACGGGGCGCGCTGCTCGAGCGCGGACCAGGCGAGCAGGCTCGCGGCGACGATCAGCGGTTGGGCGATGCGGGTATCGCGGATGGTGTCGGCGTCGGACTCCGTGCCATGGCGGATCAGATCGACCTCTGCGGCATCCGAGAACGCGGTGAGCAGATCACGCGCCCCGGGGAGCTCTAGCCAGGGGGAGAGGAATCCGGGAGTCTGAGAGCCCTGACCGGGGCAGGCTACGACGATCACCTACCCAGTCTGTCAACTCGACCGGGGTGGGTCTTGGCTCGGTCCTACGAAGAAACCCCGGAACGTTTGTGCGTGGCTGACACCAGAGGGCGTCTGCGCGTGTCCGTAGCAGCGATCTGGCCCAGGATGAGTGCCGACTGCAGGATGAGTGCCTCGCGCGCCCCGGTGGCATCCCAGCCGATGACCTCGCTGACCCGCTTGAGGCGGTAGCGCACGGTGTTCGGGTGCACGAACAGCTCGCGAGCGGTGGCCTCGAGCGACCGGCCGTTGTCGAGGTAGCTCCACAGTGTCGTGACGAGGTCGGGGGAGTGCGCCTGCAGCGGTCGATAGATCCGCTCGACGAGCGTCTGCTTGGCCAGCGCGTCGCCCGCGAGGGCACGCTCGGGCAGCAGGTCGTCCGCCTCGACGGGGCGGGGCGCATTTCGCCAGGCGCGGGCCACGGCGAATCCGGCGAGCGCCGCACGGGCGCTCGCGCTCGCGTCGACCAGGGCGGGAACAGCGGGGCCGAGCACCAGGTGGCCCGGCCCGAATCCGGGTTCGAGACGCGTTGCGATCTCGGGGAAGGGCAGGTCCGGTGCGGGTTCTTCGCCGCGGGGGACCGAGTCCGAGCGCCCCATCACCAGCACGAGCCGCGATCCCTGCACACCGATCAACACGTCCACGCCGAGTTTGCGCGCGATGCGCCGAAGCTGATCGACGTCGAACTGCGAGGGGGTCGTGCCGACGAGCACGCATACCTCGCCGTGTCCGTGCCAGCCCAGCGCCGCGATGCGGCTCGGCAGCTCGGCATCCGCCTCGCCGGTCAGGATCGAGTCGACGACCAGCGCCTCGAGACGTGCGTCCCACAGCCCGCGTGCTTCCGCCGCCCGCGCGTAGACATCCGCCGCGGCGAACGCGACGTCACGCGAGTACTTCAGGATCGCCTCGCGGATGCTGCCGCCCCGGCCCGTCACACGCTCTTCCGTGACCTCGACCGTCACGCGGATGAGCTGCAGGGTCTGCTGCAGGCTGACGCTGCGCAGCAGCTCACGCGGAGCGGCGGCGAAGATGTCCGCCGCGATCCAGGGCGTCGACTCGGGGTCTTCGTACCACTGGATGAAGGAGGTGATGCCCGCCTGGGCTACGAGGCCGACCGCGGACCGCCGCCCGGGTGGCATCTCGCGGTACCAGGGCAGCGTGTCCTCGAGTCGGTTGAGCGTCGCCGTGGCGAGGTCGCCGGAGATGCGACGCAACCAGGCGAGGGTCGCCGCCTTCTCGTCGGATACGGCCTTCTCCGAGACGGCTTTCTCGTCGGCTCCCGTGGTTTCGGGCACGGGGCTCAGCTTTCGCCGCCGGCGTTCCCGCTCGTTCCCGCGGTCACGTCGAACAGACGGTACTTCTCGATCGCCTGGGCGACGAGCGACCGGTCGACCGCGCCCTGCTGCGCGAGCGCCTGGAGCGCCCGCACGACGATGGACGGACCGTCGATCTTGAAGAACCGGCGAGCGGCGGCACGCGTGTCCGAGAATCCGAAGCCATCCGCACCGAGGGTGTAGAAGTCGTGCTGCACCCACGGACGGATCTGGTCTTGCACGGCGTGCATGAAGTCGCTCACCGCGACGACCGGACCGGGCGCGCCGGCCAGCTTCTCGGTGATGTACGCCGTCTTCGGCTCTTCGTCGGGGTGCAGGAAGTTGTGCTCGTCGGCGGCCAGGCCGTCGCGGCGCAACTCTGTCCACGACGTGACGGACCAGACATCCGCTGCCACGCCCCAGTCGTCGCGGAGCAGCTGCTGCGCCTCGATGGCCCACGGCACACCCACGCCCGAGGCGAGAAGCTGGGCGCGCGCGCCGTCGCCCTCACCGGTCGAGATGCGGTGGATGCCTCGGACGATGCCGTCGACGTCGACACCCTCGGGCTCGGCGGGCTGCACGATCGGCTCGTTGTAGACCGTCAGGTAGTACATGACGTTCGGGTCGGGGTGCTGGCCGCCGTACATGCGCTCGATGCCCGAGCGCACGATGTGCGCAATCTCGTAGCCGTAGGCGGGGTCGTACGACACCGTCGCGGGGTTCGTCGAGGCGAGCAGGTGCGAGTGGCCGTCGGCGTGCTGCAGGCCCTCACCCGTCAGCGTCGTGCGGCCGGCTGTCGCGCCGATGACGAATCCGCGCGCCATCTGGTCGCCCGCGGCCCACTGGGCGTCGCCCGTGCGCTGGAAGCCGAACATCGAGTAGAAGACGTAGACCGGAATGAGTGGCTCGCCGTGCGTGGAGTACGACGTGCCGACGCCTGTGAACGCCGCGACGGCACCCGCCTCGTTGATGCCGACGTGGATGATCTGCCCTTGCGGGCTCTCCTTGTACGCCAGGAGCAGCTCGCGGTCGACCGACGTGTAGTGCTGGCCGTTCGGGTTGTAGATCTTCGCGGTCGGGAAGAACGCGTCCATGCCGAACGTGCGGGCCTCGTCGGGGATGATCGGGACGATGCGGTGACCGAAGTCCTTCGCGCGCAGCAGGTCCTTCAGCAGGCGCACGAACGCCATCGTCGTGGCGACCTCTTGCGTGCCCGAACCCTTCTTGGGCATCGCGTAGGCGGAGTCGTCCGGCAGCGTCAGGCCGACGTGGGTCGTGCGACGCTCGGGCAGGAAGCCGCCGAGGTTGCGGCGGCGCTCGAGCAGGTACTGGATCGTCTCGTCCTTCTCGCCCGGGTTGTAGTACGGGGGCAGGTAGGGATTCTCTTCGAGTTGGCCGTCCGTGATCGGGATGTGCATGGCGTCGCGGAAGTGCTTGAGGTCCTCGAGCGTCATCTTCTTCATCTGATGCGTCGCGTTGCGGCCCTCGAAGTGCGGTCCGAGACCGTAGCCCTTGATCGTCTTCGCGATGATCACGGTCGGCTGACCCTTGTGCTCGACGGCGGCCTTGAACGCGGCGTACACCTTGCGGTAGTCGTGGCCGCCGCGCTTGAGGTTCCAGATCTGGTCGTCGCTGTAGTCCTTGACCAGCGCGAGCGCGCGCTCGTCACGGCCGAAGAAGTTCTCGCGCACGTAGGCGCCGTTCTCGGTCTTGTAGGTCTGGTAGTCGCCGTCGGGGGTGACGTTCATCAGGTTCAGGAGCGCGCCATCCGTGTCGCGCGAGAGCAGCTCGTCCCACTCGCGTCCCCAGACGACCTTGATGACGTTCCAGCCGGCGCCGCGGAAGAAGCTCTCGAGCTCCTGGATGATCTTGCCGTTGCCGCGCACCGGACCATCGAGGCGCTGGAGGTTGGCGTTGACGATGAAGGTCAGGTTGTCGAGGCCCTCGTTCGCCGCGACCTGGAGCTGGCCGCGGCTCTCGACCTCGTCCATCTCGCCGTCGCCGAGGAACGCCCAGACGTGGCCATCCGAGACATCCTTGATGCCGCGGTTGGTCAGGTACTTGTTCGTCATCGCCTGGTAGATCGCGTTGATCGGGCCGAGACCCATCGACACGGTCGGGAACTGCCAGAACTCGGGCATCAGGCGCGGGTGCGGGTACGACGGGATGCCGTTGGGCGCGGCGGACTTCTCCTGGCGGAAGCCGTCGAGCTGGGCCTCGGTCAGGCGACCCTCGAGGAAGGCGCGGGCGTAGGTGCCGGGCGAGGCGTGGCCCTGGATGAAGATCTGGTCGCCACCGGAGGGGTGGTCGTGGCCGCGGAAGAAGTGGTTGAACCCCACCTCGTACAGGGCGGCCGACGACGCGTATGTCGAGATGTGCCCGCCGACGCCGATGCCCGGGCGCTGCGCGCGGTGCACGGTGACCGCGGCGTTCCAGCGGATCCAGGCGCGGTAGCGGCGCTCGATCTCTTCGTCACCGGGGAACTCGGGCTCGTTCTCGGGCGCGATGGTGTTGATGTAGTCCGTCGTCGGCACCATGGGGACGCCCAGGTGCAGCTCGTGCGACTTCTTCAGAAGGCTGAGCATCACCTCGCGTCCGCGGCCGTGGCCCTTCGCGTCGACGAGCTGTTGCAGGGATTCCTGCCACTCGGAAGTCTCTTCTGGATCGCTGTCAGCGGCGTTCTGCGAGTAGGGATCCTGGTCGTGAACAGTCACACGTGACCTCTCTTCGTGCCGGCAGATCGTGCCGGGGGAGTCTTGGCAGCGGCGTCTCGGCTTGTGGGCCGGGCGGGAACGCACACCTCTCTCAGCCTAGTCAGTTCCGGGCATTCCGCGCCCGTCCGGACTGAGCCGGTGCGCGGCGATGGCAGGATGTCGGCATGACCCTCGAGATCGGTGACCAGGCCCCGGACTTCACGCTCCTGACGCAGGCGGGCGAGCCGCTCACGCTCAGCGATGTCTGGCGGGACTCGCCCGTCGTGCTCGTCTTCTTCCCCCTCGCGTTCTCGGGACGGTGCCAGGGCGAGCTGTGCGAGATCCGCGACAACATCGCGGTCTTCGAGGATGCTTTGGTGCGCGTCGTCGGCATCTCGGTCGACAGTCACCACGCGTTGCGGGCCTGGGCCGAGCAGCAGGGTTACGGGTTCGACCTGGTGTCCGACTTCTGGCCGCACGGCGAGGTCGCGCGGGCCTACGAGGTGTTCCTGGCCGACCGGGGGGTCGCGACGCGCGCGAGCTTCTTGATCGACACGGAGGGCGTCGTCCGCTGGTCGGTCGTGAACGACCCGACGAGCCCGCGGCCGCTGTCGGCCTATCGCGAGGCCTTGGCCGCGTTCGCGTGAGCGTCGTTCGGGCTCGGTCGGGCTCGTTCGGGCTCGATCTTCTAGGTGCGTGGGTCAGATCCTTCCGTTAACGCGCCGGGGTGAATCCGGTGGATAGCGCGGGGTGCTGGGAGAATCGATTCATGACGGTGACTGCCAGCCTGGAGGGTCTGTTCGAGGTCGAGCCGGGTGAGGCGCGGGCGCCGGGATCGGCTGCACCGGCGGGTGCGGGCAAGACGTTCCGTGGGTATGACCAGGGGCAGTGTTTCCTGCTCCCGCCGAGTCTGGATGACTGGCTGGACGAGGATGATGAGGCCCGGTTCATCTCCGAGGTCGTCGAAGAGCTCTTGGATCTGACGCCGGTCTACGCGTCGTACGCGTCCGCCTCGGGTGCGCCTCCGTATGACCCGCGGATGATGTTGAAGCTGCTGCTGTTCGCGTACGCGACGGGCGTGACCTCGTCTCGTGAGTTGGAGCGGCGCTGCAAGCGCGATATCGCCTTCCGGTGGCTGTCGGGCAACCAGGCGCCCGACTACCGGTCGCTGGCCCGGTTTCGTCGGCGTCACCTGGATGCCCTGCCGGGGTTGTTCCTGCAGGTGCTGCGGGTCTGCGCGGAGGCGGGGCTGGTGCGGTTGGGGCGGGTCGCGCTGGATGGCACGAAGCTGGCTGCGAACGCGTCGCGGCATAAGGCGATGAGCTATGACCGGATCGTGCCGAAGATCGATCAGCTCCAAGCCGAGGTCGCTGCGCTGCTCGCCGAGGCGGAGGCGGTCGATGAGGCCGAGGATCAGCAGTTCGGCCAGGACCGGCGCGGGGACGAGGTCGCCCCGGAGCTGGCCCGCCGTGAGGGGCGCCTGGCAAAACTACGTGCCGCGAAGGACGCGATCGAGGCCGACGCCGCCGAGAAGGCGGCAGCCGTGGCGCGGAAGAAGGCCGACGCCGCCGGTCAGCCCCCTGAGCAGGCCGACGCGGCCGTCGCGACTGCGGTGGACACGGCGGCGCCGAAGCCGAAAGCGCAACGCAATTTCACCGATCCTGAGGCGCGGATGATGAAGACGGTCCGCGGCTTCGATTACGCGTTCAACGCGCAGGCCGTTGTCGATGAGGGCCACCAGATCGTGTTGAGCGCCGAGGTCACCCAGCAGGCCACCGATATCCAGCAGTTCGTCCCGATGGCCGAGCAGACCCTACGGAACCTCGACGCGGCAGGAATCGAGCGTTCCCCAGAGGTCGTCCTCGCTGACGCGGGCTACTGCTCGGAAGCCAACCTCGAAGCCGCCGACGATCTGGACGCACAGGTGTTGATCGCGACGGGACGGCAACGTCACGGCGAGAGCTTCCCTACCGCCGGCGCCCCGGACCCGGCCCCAGAGGACGCGAGCCGGCGGGAGCGGATGGCGCACGCGCTGCGCACCGAGCAGGGCCGCACCGACTACGCGCGCCGCAAAGCCATCGTTGAACCCGCGTTCGGGCAGATGAAGACCCGGCAAAACGCCGGACAGCTCCGGCTACGCGGACTCGCCGGCGCCCAAGGCGAATGGCTACTCCACACGATCTGCCACAACCTCCGCAAGCTCCGCGTCGCTACAGCCGCCGGGCTGGCGCCCGCATAGGCCTCCCCAGGGGTCCCTGGGCGTCACAGCACGCACCGACAGTCGCCACGAGCCCCTCGCCGTGCGATCCCGCACGCTCTCACACCGCAACGGCCCGCCCGTTCCCGTTCGCGACCGTCAGCGCGCGATGCCAGAGTCAACGCCGCGCGCCACGCCACCCGATTCTGACCCGCGCACCTAGACTGGCCCCAAGGGCCTTTAGCTCAGCTGGTAGAGCGCCACGTTTACACCGTGGATGTCGTCGGTTCGATCCCGGCAGGGCCCACACCGCGTCCGATGTTCACGCCGCGACTGATCGGCGCGAGCATCTTCGCCTGCTGGCGGCCGTGCCTCGAAGGACATCGCCCAGATCGATACCGCCTTCGGACATGACCGCTGGTGCCGGAGGTCCGCGCCCGCCAGGATGGGGGTATGCCCTCTGACACCGCGCGCACGACGTCGCCCGCGATCGAGGTCGCGGGGCTCACGAAGCGTTACAAGGACGTCGTCGCGGTCGACGACATCTCGTTCGAGGTGGCCGTCGGCGGGGTCTTCGCGTTCGTCGGGACGAACGGCGCGGGCAAGTCCACGACGATCGGATGCGTCACCACCGCGCTGCCCTTCGATGCGGGCAGCGTCCGGGTCGCGGGCCACGACGTCCGTCGCGAAGGCGAGGACGTGCGTCGTCGCATCGGGGTCGTCTTCCAGGAGTCGTTGCTCGACGAGGCGCTGACGGTGCGCGAGAACCTCCGCATGCGCGGGCGGTTCTACACGGCGGATCGCACGGCCGTGGCGTCCCGCATCGAAGAGCTGACCGAGCTCATCCAGCTGGGCGACTTCGTCGATCGTCGTTACGGGAAGCTCTCCGGCGGACAGAAGCGGCGCGTCGACATCGCCCGCGCACTGCTCCCGGGGCCGAGCATCCTGTTCCTGGACGAACCCACCGCGGGCCTGGACCCGGCGAGTCGCGCGACGGTCTGGTCGACGATCCACACGCTGACGAACGCGGGCGGCCTCACGGTGTTTCTGACGACCCACTACATGGAGGAGACCGAGGAGGCGGGGCGCGTCTGCATCATCGACCGCGGCCGCATCATCGCGGAGGGGAGCCCCGCCGAGCTGCGCGCGCGGCACAGCCGAAGCATCCTCACGATCACGACACGGGATCCCGCCGCGCTCGCGACCCTCGTCGCGGCGAGAGGACTGACCGCCGACGGCGACGGGGCTGTCGTGACGATCGCTGTCGAGAGCGCGGACGCGGCGCGGAGCCTGCTCGCCGCGCACGGCGACGACGTGCTCGACTTCGAGTTCCGGCACGGCAGCATGGACGACGTCTTTCTCGCCCTCACCGCGAACGAACGGACGGAGACCTGATGGGCGTCGTGCTCGGGATCGTGGCCCGCAACCTGCGGCTGTTCTTCCGCGATCGCATGAACGTCTTCTTCTCGCTCCTGGCCGCGATCATCCTCTTCGCGCTGTACACGCTGTTTCTCGGCAACCTGCAGAGCGCCTCGCTCGAGACGTCGTTCCCCAATGCCACCAGCGCCGAACTGAAGGCGTTCGTCGACACCTGGATGTTCGCGGGGATCGTCGGCATCACGTCGATCACGACGGGTCTCGGTGCGCTGGGCGTGCTCGTGGAGGACGGTGCGTCCGGCCGATTCCGCGACTTCCTGGTGTCGCCCATCCGTCGCGGGCAGCTCGTGCTCGGCTACCTCCTGGCGGCGCTGATCATCTCGCTCGTGATGACCCTGGTGGTGCTCGTCGCCAGTCTCGCGTACATGTTCTTCGTGAGCGGCGTGACCCTGCCCCTGCCCTCCCTCCTGCTCGTGCTGGCCTACATCGCCCTGTCGGCCGCCGCGTTCACGGCGCTCTCGGCGTTCATCGCGTCGTTCATCTCCACGGTCGCGTCATTCGCGGCGCTGTCTACCATCGTCGGCACGATCCTCGGCTTCATAGCCGGTGCCTACCTCCCGGTCGGGGTGCTGCCGGAGGGCGTGCGGGTCGTCGTGAACGCCCTGCCCTTCGCACAGTCGGCGATGCTCCTCAGGCAGGAGCTCACGGCGGGCACGCTCGCGACCCTCACGGGAGGGCAGCCCGAGGCGGAGGAGTTCCTGCGCGAGTTCTACGGGATCGACCTGGTCGTCGGTGACTGGACCGTGCCCACGGGGTACGTCGTCGCGATCCTCGCCGCGATGGTCGTGGTGTTCTTCGCCCTCGCGTCGGCGCGGATCCGGGCCCGCATCGTCTGAGACGGTGCCCTCGGTTGTTGATCGGCCGTGGATTGCCGGTGCTGCGGTCGGTCATGCTGTGTGGCGCTCTGGGCCGTCCGCACGATCGAATGTGCGACGCGCCGCGCGTCGCACATCCTGTTCCGTGTGTCGGTCTTCGGGTCGTGCGGACGGCACGCGCGATGCGCGCGGTGGCCGAGGCGAAAACGACCACCCGTCGGGGCGAGGCGCCCGCCGGGATAGGCTGGACGAGTGAATGCGAGCCCGACAGACCAGCGTCGATTGCTGGAGATCGCCGAGCTCGACGCGCAGCTGAGCGCGTCCAAAGCCCTGCGCCAGAACCCCCCGCAAGCCGCGCGTGTGAAGGAACTCCTCACCGCGCGCCAAGCGCTCTCGCACGAGTTGTCGCGACGCCAGGGCGTGCGCGACGACCTGCAGCTCGAGATCTCTCGCGTCGAGTCCGACGTGAAGGTCGTCGAGGCGCGCCGCAAGCGCGACGAAGAGCTGTTGCAGAAGGTTTCGAATCCGAAGGACGCCGCGGGGCTCGAGCACGAGCTCGCCTCGCTCGCGCGACGCCAGGGCGACCTCGAGGATGCCGAGCTCGAGCTGATGGAGAAGCTCGAGCAGGCCGAGGCATCCGTCACCGAGCAGGAGCGCCTCGTCGCCGCGACGAACGAAGAGGGCACGCGACTCTCGAACGAAGCCAAGGCGGTCGTCGCCGACGAGACCGCCCGTGCCGAGCGGCTGACGCGTGACCGCGCGGCCATCATCGGGACCGTCCCACCCGAGCTCTTCGCCCTGTACGAGCGACTGACGACACGCAGCGCCGGGGCCGGTCTGCTGCGTGCATGCACCTGCGGTGGCTGCCATATGGTGCTCTCGGGCACCGACCTGCAGGTCATCCGCGGCGTGGCCGACGACGAGATCGTGAACTGCCCCGAGTGCGGGTGCATCCTGGTGCGCACGAGCGAATCGGGCCTGTGAGCGCCGTGCGATGAGTGGTGCGCTCTGGGATGACCCGATCGCACCGCCGTCCGCACCCGACCTGATCGTCGAGGTGGACGGAGGTGCGCGGGGAAACCCCGGCATCGCCGCCGGGGGAGCGGTCGTGCTGGATGCTTCGACGGGCGCGGTGCTCGCCGAGATCGGGGTCTACGTGGGCGTCGCGACGAACAACGTGGCCGAGTACCGCGGCATGATCGAGGGTTTGCGGGCCGCATTCGAACGGAATCCGGCATCCGTTCGCGTGCGTCTCGACTCCAAGCTCGTGGTCGAGCAGATGACGGGACGCTGGAAGATCAAACATCCCGACATGCAGGTCCTGGCGCTTGAGGCGCGCGAACTGATCGCCGGGCGCCACGTGAGCTTCGAGTGGATCCCCCGAGCGCAGAACGCGAGAGCGGATGCCGCGGCCAACGCATCCATGGATCGTCGCGAGAGTTTTCGCCGCGACCTGGTGGCGTGATCCATCCGGCGCCCGTCCGGCCGTCCGGCGCGGGTGGGTGAGGCATCGGCGGCTAGACTTGCGGCGCGAGTGGGTCGGCTGGACGGTCGCGTTACGGGTTCGCCCGTACCGAGGAACGTCCGGGCTCCACAGGGCAGGGCGGTGGGTAACACCCACCCGGAGTGATCCGCGAGACAGTGCCACAGAAAACAGACCGCCGGGGGAGACCCCGGTAAGGGTGAAACGGTGGTGTAAGAGACCACCAGGGACCGCGGTGACGCGATCTGCTCGGTAAACCTCGCCCGGAGCAAGGTCAGACAGAGGATGTTGACGCGGCCCGCCGAGTCCTCGGGTAGACCGCTAGAACGGCACGGCAACGTGTCGTCGAGAGAGATGACCGTCCACGGGGCTCACGCCCCCGGACAGAACCCGGCGTACAGGCCGGCCCACTCGCCCCTCGATCACCGCCCCGGCCCGCCTCCGAGAGCGCGTGCTTGCCGCCGAGACCGCCGGTTGTCCCCGAGGGCGCCGCTTCTCCACCGCGAGCAACCGGCGGATTCGGCGCCAACCGGCGGCATCGGCATCCGTGCATCTGCGCACGAGCCGAACGCGCCCGGAAGGTCAGTCGCCCGCGAGGGCCGCCGCGCCGATGATTCCCGAGCTGTTGCGGTGCACGGCCGGCAGGATCGGGGTGCGCAGCTTCAGCAAGGGCAGGAAGCGGTCCGGATGCTTCGACACGCCACCACCGACGACGAACAGGTCGGGCGAGAACAAGAACTCGACGTGGTCGTAGAAGAGCTGCAGGCGCTTGGTCCAGTCTTCCCACGTCAGGTCTTCGCGCTCCATCGCCGAGTACGCCGCGTACTTCTCGATCGACTCGTCGTGGTACCAGAGGTGGCCGAGCTCGGAGTTGGGGATCAGAGTGCCGTTGTAGATGAGTGCCGAGCCGATGCCCGTGCCCAGCGTGGTGAGGATCGTGAGGCCGTCGTGGCCCTTCGCGGCGCCGTACCGGACCTCGGCGACACCCGCGGCATCCGCGTCATTGACGAACTGGATGTCCCGTCCGAGACCGTCCTCGAAGAACTTCTCGGCCTCGAAGTCGAGCCACTTCTCCGAGACGTTCGCGGCCGAGAGCGTACGTCCGCGCTTGACGATCGCGGGAAAGGCGACACCGAGCGGAACCGTCTGGTCGACGCCCCCGAGCCGCTCGAGCACTTCGCGAACCGCGCCGAGGACGTCGTCGGGCGCCGCACCCTTCGGGGTGTCGACGCGGATGCGGTCGCTCAGCAACTCTCCGCGCTTCAGATCGACGATGCCGGCCTTGATGCCGGTCCCCCCGATGTCGACACCGACAGCACGGTCAACGCTTTTTGCCATGTCGCTCAGCTTAGCGAGAGCGATGCGCCGTTCCGGCTCGCGGAGGGCGATGCGGCACGTCCGCAGCCCCGCGGTCAGTAGGATCGACACGGAACGCAGATCGAGGGAGAACCGGTGTCCGAGAGCGAACAGAAGTACTGGTACAACCTGACGACAGGTCAGGTCGAGAAGGGGTTCGAGTCGCCCGCGATCGATCGCGCCGGCCCGTTCGACACCGCGGAAGAAGCGGCCAACGCGCCGCAGATCATCAAGGATCGCGCGCGGGCCTGGGCCGAAGACGACGCCCGTGATGCCTCGTGGGGCGCTTCCGCGTCCGGCGCCGGCGAAGAGCCCCAGTAGGCTGGGCAAGCAGCGGAGCTGCGGAGGGAACCATGGACAAGCAGCGTGATTTCGTCTTGCGGACGATCGAAGAGCGGGGCGTCAAGTTCGTCCGCCTCTGGTTCACCGATGTGATCGGGACTCTCAAGTCCGTCGCGATCGCTCCGGCCGAGGTGGAGGGTGCCTTCGCCGAGGGCCTCGGCTTCGACGGTTCGGCGATCGAGGGCCTGACGCGGAGCTTCGAGTCGGACCTTCTCGCTCACCCGGACCCGGCGACGTTCCAGATCCTGCCGTGGCGGGGCGAAGTCGATCCGACCGCCCGCATGTTCTGCGACATCACGACGCCCGACGGACAGCCCGCCGTGGCCGACCCGCGTCACGTCCTCAAGCGCACGCTCGCGCGCGCAGCGGATCGCGGCTTCACGTTCTACACGCACCCCGAGATCGAGTTCTACCTGCTCAAGTCGTCGGCGTACGGCCCCGAGGGCCCCGAGCCCGTCGACTCCGCCGGCTACTTCGACAATGTCCCCGGTGGTACGGCGCACGACTTCCGTCGCCGCTCGGTCCGGATGCTCGAAGACCTGGGAATCTCGGTCGAGTTCAGCCATCACGAGGGTGGACCCGGCCAGAACGAGATCGACCTGCGCTACGCCGATGCCCTCGCGACGGCCGACAACATCATGACGTTCCGCACCGTGATCAAAGAGGTCGCGATCGAGCAGGGCGTCTACGCGACCTTCATGCCGAAGCCGCTCAGCGGTCAGCCCGGTAGCGGGATGCACACGCACATGTCGCTCTTCGAAGGCGATCAGAACGCCTTCTACGAAGAGGGCGCCGAGTACCAGTTGTCGAAGGTCGGCCGGCAGTTCATCGCCGGGCTCCTGCGTCACTCCAACGAGATCGCCGCCGTCACGAACCAGTTCGTCAACTCGTACAAGCGCCTGTGGGGCGGTGACGAGGCCCCCAGCTTCATCACGTGGGGTCACAACAACCGCTCCGCCCTCGTGCGTGTTCCGCTCTATAAGCCCAACAAGAGCCAGTCGTCGCGCGTCGAGTACCGCGCGCTCGACTCGGCGGCGAACCCGTACCTCGCGTACGCGCTCATGCTCGCGGCGGGACTCAAGGGCATCGAAGAGGAATACGAGCTTCCGCCCGAGGCCGAAGACAACGTCTGGTCGCTGAGCGATGCCGAACGTCGTGCACTCGGATACAGGCCGCTCCCGGCGAGCCTCGACCACGCCCTGCAGGCGATGGAAGAGAGCGAGCTGGTCGCCGAAACCCTCGGTGAGCAGGTCTTCACCTACGTGCTGAAGAACAAGCGCCGTGAGTGGCAGGAGTACCGCTCGCAGGTCACGCCGTTCGAGCTGAAGAGCAATCTCGAGATGCTCTGACGGGAGCGCCCGCTCCCATGTCTCCGGAACGTTTTCAGTCGCGCACGGGTCTCGCGCGGCTCGGCTTCACCGAACTCGATGCAGCGGAGCGCGGTCTTGACGAGCTCGAAGAGCTGACGGGGCTGCCGCGCGATTCGTGGATCGCCGAAGCATCCTCGGCGGGTGATCCGGATGCCGCGGTTCGCGGCCTCGTCGCGGTGGCGCGCCGAAATGCCATTCCCGTCCGCGAAGTCCTCGCGAGCGCGTCCGCGCATCGCGCGGTCTGGGCGCTGCTCGGTGCGAGCGAGGGATACGCGTCGTTCTATCTGCGTCATCCGGGTGAGCTCGAGGACCTGCTCGAGCCACGCGGCCTGCTCGCCTCGACCGAAGAACTGCGGGCCGAGATGCTCGCGTCCGTGGGCGCGGTCGACGGCTTCGCCGAGAAGAGCGCGGACGGCTGGATCGCCTTGCGCATCTGTTACCGGCGACTCGTTGCGCGGATCGCCGTGTACGACCTGCTCTCACCGGACCCTCCGGGCGCGATCCGCGAGGTTTCGGCGGCGCTGGCGGACGCGGCGGCCGCCGCGCTCGAGGCATCCTTGGCCGTCGCCCGTTCGCGTATCTCGGCATCCGCCGCCGGTCCCGGGGGGCTGTTTCCTCGGGAGGATGTCGCGCAGACGCGCCTCGCCATCATCGGTATGGGCAAGGCCGGAGCCCGCGAACTGAACTACGTGTCCGATGTCGACGTGATCTTCGTCGGGGGCGGAAGCGACGAACTCGTCGAACGCACGAGCGAGAGCCGCGTACTCGACATCGCCACGCGCCTCGCCGTCCAGACCATGCGCGGGATCGAAGAGGCCGAGATCGAGCCGCCGCTGTGGGAGGTCGACCCGAACCTGCGCCCCGAGGGCAAGCAGGGTGCGCTGGTCCGCAGTCTCGATTCGCACGTGTCGTATTACGAGCGCTGGGCGAAGAGCTGGGAGTTCCAGGCGCTGCTCAAGGCGCGTCCGCTCGCCGGCGACGTCGACCTCGGACGCGCGTACGTGGAGGCCGTGCAGCCCAAGGTGTGGACGAGCGCCGCGCGCGAGAACTTCGTCGATTCGGTGCAGCGCATGCGCGAGCGCGTCACCGAGCACATTCCCGCCGAAGACGTTCCCTATCAGCTGAAGCTCGGGCCCGGAGGCATCCGGGACGTCGAGTTCACCGTGCAGCTTCTGCAACTCGTCCACGGGCTGACGGATGACTCGATCCGGCAGCGGGGGACACTCGCGGCGCTCGATGCCCTGGTCGCCGGTGGGTACATCGGTCGCGTCGAGGCCTCCGCTTTCGCGCAGGACTACCGCGTGCTGCGTCTGCTCGAGCACCGGCTGCAGCTCTGGCGTCTCGCGCGGACGCACCTCATGCCGCGCACCCCCGAGGGGCTGCGCACGCTCGCTCGGGCATCGGGGCTTGCCGACACGGGGGATGGCGTCGGTGCGGTCTGGGATCAGATCAAGCGCGAGGTCCGAGACATCCATGTCCGGCTGTTCTATCGTCCGCTGTTGTCGGCGGTGGCCGCGCTGCCCGAGGACGGCCGGGTGCTCTCGACGGCGCAGGCGCACGACAGGCTTGCGGCGATCGGCTTCCGCGACCCGGCCGGGGCGCTGCGGACGATCGGCAGCCTGACGAGCGGTCTGAGCCGCAAGGCCACGATCCAGCGGCACCTGATGCCCGTCATGATCCGCTGGTTCGCGGACGGCGTCGACCCGGACTACGGACTCCTCGCGTTCCGGCGCGTCAGCGAGCGCCTCGGCGATACTCCCTGGTTCCTGCGCCTGCTCCGTGACTCGTCGGGCGCGGCCGAGCGGTTGACGCGCGTGCTGTCGGGATCCCGCTACGTCGGCGAGCTGATGGAGTGGATCCCCGAATCCGTCGCCTGGCTGGATGATGCCGAGCCGCTGCGACCCCGCTCGGGCGTGGCGCTGCAGGAAGAGGCGCGCGCCATCCAGACGCGTCACAAGACGATCGACGACGCCATGCGTGCCGTGCGCGCCCTGCGCCGCCGTGAGCTTCTCCGCACCGCCATGGCCGCGGTGCTCGGCGTGCTGACGATCGAAGAACTCTCGGCGAGCCTGACCACGATCACCGACGTGACGCTCCAGGCGACACTCCGGGCGGTGCGTCGCGAGGTCGTGCCGCCCGAGGATGCTTCGCTGGACTTCGCGATCATCGCGATGGGCCGATTCGGGGGAGCTGAGCTCGGGTTCGGATCGGACGCGGATGTGCTCTACGTCTACCGCCCGGAGCAGGTCGAGCCGGAACGCGCGCACCAGTTGTCACTCAAGATCGTTGCCGAGTTGCGGCGCGTGTCGGAGGACTTCCGAGCCCCGCTGGACCTCGATGCCGACCTGCGCCCCGAGGGCCGTACGGGGCCGCTCGTGCGTTCGCTCACGTCCTACGCCGAGTACTACTCGCGCTGGTCGCTGTCGTGGGAGGCGCAGGCGCTCCTGCGCGCACGGGGCGTCGCCGGTTCGGTCAAGCTCATCGGGGCGTTCATGGAGCTCGCGGACCGGCTGCGGTACCCCGAGCATCCCGACCCGCAGGGTGTGCGCGAGATCAAGCGCATCAAGGCGCGCGTCGAGACGGAGCGCCTGCCGAAGGGCGTGGATCGGACCCGTCACCTCAAGCTCGGTCCCGGCACGCTGAGCGACGTCGAGTGGCTCGTGCAGCTCACCCAGCTCTGTTATGCGCACGAGCACCCCGAGCTGCGCACGACGTCGACGCTCGGGGCCTTGGATGCGGCCGTCGCCGCCGGCTTGATCCCGCAGACATCCGCGGCACGACTGGCGGAGTCCTGGCACCTGTCGACACGCCTTCGGTCGGCGAACACCCTGCTGTCGGGCCAGACGAGCGATGTGCTGCCGACGGATCGACGACAGCTCGACGGCATCGGACGCATCCTGGACTATCCGCCGCGCTCGGCGACGCAGGTCGAAGAGGACTACTTCGGCACGGCGCGTCGTGCCCGCCGCGTGTTCGAGAAGCTCTTCTACGGCTGACCTCTCCGCCGCCCTCGCGAGGGATGGTTCCCCAGGGGAGCGGACCGACCGCGTGGGGCGGCACAACAACGGGAGAGGGCCCCGGGATGATCCCGGGGCCCTCTCTGCGTTCGTGCTCGACGTCAGACGCCGAAGTACAGCTCGGCTTGAGGATCTGAGAACCGGAGGGGGTTCCGCAGGCTCACACTTCCCTGCAAACACAGGGAAGTGCAATGGTGAGCATGAGTGGGGTCGCTGCTGCGGCTGTCCGAGAACCCGTCCGTTTACTCGATTCTTGGCCGTCCTACGGGGGTCGCTGGAGGTCTGCGGGTGGTGCCGCCTACCTCATTGGTATGAGCGACAACCGCCCCCGCCTCTGGACTCCGCAGGAGCTTGCGGAGTACACGGGCATCCCGATCAGGACGCTCGCTGACTGGCGGACGGAGCGTGCGCGCAGCCGAGGTCTCGGGTTGCCGTTCGTCGCACTCTCGTCGCACAACGTCCGCTACCGCGATGAGGATGTCGAGGCGTTCATCGCGCGGCGGATCGTGGCCCCGACGGATAGGGCGGGCGACTGATGGCGCGGCCGAAACGCGCGCTCGGCGAACTCGGCAAGGTGACCTATACCGTCGAGCCGAACGGCCTGGTCATCGCGCGGGCGCGGGTCTATGACGGCCAGGGGCATGAGCGTCGTCCCAGCGGCAGCGGAGCGACCGAGGCTGAGGCGTTGGTCGCGTTGCAGGAGGCGGCCGATGTCGCTGTCGGTCGAGTCCTGGCGCGACGGACGCAGTTCATGACTGTCGCAGAGCTGGCGACGGCGTGGCTGAAGACGGCGTATCACGACGATGATCCGCGGGTGCTGCGTCAGCGCCGCGAGCAGACCGTCGATGGCTACGCCTCGATGGTGCGCGCGCATGTCATCCCGCGTGCCGGGGCCATCCCCATCGCCGACATCACCGCCGACCGTGCTGATGGGCTGCTTATGGACATCGCGCGGGAGAAGTCGGTGACGACCGCGAACAAGGTTCGGAACGTGATGTCGCTCATGTTCGACTGGGCGATCCAGCAGGGGTATTTCGCGGCTGCCGGGTCGATCCAGAACACACGGTACGGAGCGGTCGTCGTGGCGAACCCGATCCGTGCGACCAGGCGAGCGGACGAGCCGGACACGGTGTACTTCGAACTCGACGCGGTGCAGGTCAAGTACATCCTCCACCTCATCCGCGAGGTGTGGCCCGAGCGGCACCGGAAGCGGTATCCGGTGGGCCGACGGCCCAACTACAAGCTGCTCGCCGACTACATCCTCATCACGCTCGGCACCTCCGAGAGGACGGCAGAACCGATTGCGATCCGGTTCCAGGACGTGCGGTTCGAGGCGGTGGAACAGCCGGATGGAAGCCTCACGATGGAGGCGCTCGTGTGGGTCGGCGGGACGATGGTTCGCACCAAGTCCCGCGGCCTGTTTCGCCAGGACTCACCCAAAGCGGAGCGGCAGAAGCGGTGGGTTCGCGTTCCAAAGTTCGCGGCGAAGGTACTGAGCGAACTCGTGGCCAGCCACGTTCCCGATCCCGAACGGAACCCTGACGACGTGCTGTTCACGACCGAGCGCGGCCGTCCGCGCGACCCCAGCGCAGTCGGCGAGTTGCTCAGGATGTTCCGCCGCGAGTTCGAGCCGGAACTGCTCGCTATCGGGGTCGACGCCGAGCACCTCACCTTCCGCAGCCTCCGCAAGGCGGTCGCTGCGGCGGTATCGGGCACGGCTGGCGTCGAGGTCGCACGCGACCTGCTCGGGCACAGCAGTACCGACATCACGGAAGGGCACTACGCGAAGCGTCGCGACCTCATCGTCGAGGTCGCGGCTGACGCGCTCGACGAGGCGTTCGCGGGCATCGACGTATGAACTGTAAGGCTCAAGAGGGGGATGCTGTATGAACACTTGTATTGTCCAGAGTGTGCAGGTGGAGGTAGGATGGGGTCATGACCATGACGAGCTTGACGATCAACCCGGAGGATGTGCGCTCCAGCGCCGGGGCACGCCCGGCTTGGCTGGAGCAGGTCGCCGCGTATGTGCAGCAGGCGGCAGCCGATGGGGAGACGGTGACGCTGACGGCGAAGCGCCGCATGATGACCCCCGAGCAGGTCGCCGACGCGATGGGCGTGTCTCGTCCTACCATCTCGCGGAAGATCAAGGCGGGGGAGATTCGCGCGGTCAAGGTCGGCAATCGCAATCGCATCCCCTACGAGGAGTTCGAGCGGTACTGGCGCAAGACGATGGGCGACCTCGTGGAGCTGACGCGCGATGAACTCCGTGACGACCTCTTCGGTGATCAGTGAGCTGACGCGCGTTCTCCTGGACGCGAACATCATCGCTAAGCCCGTCACTCGGACTCTGCTGGTCGTCGGCGGGATGCCGAGCGGCTTCCGCGCCTTCTGGAGCCGGGCTGCCGAGCGGGAGGCCCAGGTGCATATGCGCCCGAGGGCTTTGCCGCCGTCGAGTGTCCGGGAGCGATTCGACGTCTTGCTCGGGCCGACCGGCACGGGTGCGGAGCGCTTCGGAGGCACGAAGGGCGCGGATCGGCAGATCCTTGCCGATGCTGCGGCCGCGGGCGCGCGCTTCCTGGTCACCGAGGATGTGGACGACTACGGGCTGGACGATCTTGCTAGCGTCTGCATCTCGGCGGCGAACCCCGATCTGTTCCTCGCCGCGCGGCTCACCCGCGATGCCTACTCGACGGTGATCGACCTGTTCGTCGAGCGTCAGCTCAACCCGCCGACCACGCCCGCGCAATTCCACGCCGCCATCGCCAAGAACCACCCGCGCCTGTTCGCCGCACACGCGGACCTCTACGAGGTCGAACCCGAACACGGCATCCACGGCGAACCGGAGGTGATCTTTCGCGGCGTGCGCTGCCTGCGCTGCGAGCAGATCATCGCCGACCCCGCCACGATCGTCGACGGGCTCGGCCCGGAGTGCCGCTGAGCTACAGCCGCGGGGCGTTGCCCGGCGGCGCGGCCGGAGGCGTCACGGGGACGAACGGGTTCGCAGGCTCACGCCCCGCACCATCCCGCGACCCGAGGTTCGGTTCGTAGGAGCGCACGGCCTCGACGGTCAGCTCGACGCGCTCGGACTTTGGCGCGGCGGGCTCAGGTGCCGGTTCGTCCTGCATCGCGGCGAGCTGGGACTCGACGCGGGCGAGGTCTTCCTCGGCGTCGGCGAGGGTCTGTGCGTGGCGGAAGGGCTGGCCGAGGCGCTGCTGGGTGTCGGCGACGGTCTGCTCGGCTTCTTCCAGGTCTTCGCGGGCCTGGTCGAGAAGGGAGGGGATGCCGCTGACGCGGTTCTCGATGCGCTGCACGAGCCCGAGCCCGGCGTCCAGGAACGACTCCTTCGGCAGCGTGAATCCCGAGCGGGGCACCTCGGGCATGGAGATGGTCACATCGAGGGCGGCGAGCCCGGAGCGGGCCTCGACGTGGATGTCGAAGCCTGAGATGCGGCCGATGATTCCGAAATCCTTGTGCCCGTACCGCGGCAGCCACTTCAGCCCGGAGTCGCTCATCCACGCGGCGAGGGCGTGCGCGGCTTCGGAGCGGGAGTCGTAGTCGCGCGTGCCGAGCGTGATGTGGAACCTGTCGCCGCTCGTGTCGATCATCCGTGGGGCAGCGGCCTCCAGCCCGCGAATGTCCGCGGCGGCGCGCTCAGCGGCTGACCGGGCGCGATTGCCGGTGTGGACGAGCATGTCCTCGTTGCGCTCGTGCGCACGCTGGAGTCGGCGCAGCCGATTGACCTCGTTGAGGATGACGGAGTGCTCCAGCAGGAGCGGGTTGCCGGAGGCGATGGCCTTGGCTTCGGCAGCGGACAGCGCGGAGGTGTCGATCTCCTCGATCTCGCGGGCGTTGATCTTCCCGCGCAGGAGCTGCGCGAACGACGCGGCCTTCCGCTCGACGGTCTGCCACATATAGGAGTCGAAGGATCGTTCGGTGACGTAGCGGACGATCGCCACTTCCTCGTTCTGGTTGCCCTGCCGCATGATGCGTCCGTCGCGCTGGGCGATGTCGGAGGGCCGCCACGGGCAGTCCAGGTGGTGCAGGGCGATGGCGCGGGCCTGGACGTTGGTGCCGACGCCCATCTTCTCCGTCGAGCCGATCAGCACCGCGACGTGGCCGGCGCGGGCTGCGGCGAACAGGCGCGCCTTCTCCACGTCGGTTTTCGCCTCGTGCATGTATCTGACCTGCTCGGCGGGGACGCCGCGCTGCACGAGCTGCTGCCGCAGCTCGTCGTAGGCGTTCCACCTGTCCTGGTTCGGGGTGCCGATATCAGAGAACACGAGCTGGAGCGACCCGCGCACCGTGGAGGGCTGCCCGGTCAGCGTGTCGAGGTATTCGTTGTCGCGGGTGCGCTCCCAGATGCGGTGAATCGCGTCGGCGGCGACGTCGACCTTGCTCGGCCCGGATGGGTCACGGGGGATGACCATGCGGATGTCGAGTGCGGCCTTGCGCCCGTCGGTGGCGATCAGGAGCATGTTGTCCTCGTCGGGGCGCACCTGGCGGGTGGCGACCTTCTCGGCGCGTTCGGCGAGGGAGGCGACGTACTGCTCCAGCTCGACGGTCGGCTGCACCG
This sequence comes from Microbacterium sp. BR1, assembly GCF_002812725.1. Lineage (GTDB taxonomy): Bacteria > Actinomycetota > Actinomycetes > Actinomycetales > Microbacteriaceae > Microbacterium. The sequence continues at coordinate 323,275 of NZ_NMUN01000004.1, forward strand.
GGACGGTGGAGGGTGCGCGGCTGCCGTCGTCGCGCTGTACGAGCGAGGGCACGGGCAGGTCGAGGTCGTCGGCGGTCTTCACGTCGGCGAACACCGACCACATCCGCAGCAGCTCCTGCCCGTTCTGGAAGCGCGCGAACCGGGTCTTCATGCGGAACGTGCTGCCGGTCGGCGAGATCTCCATCTGCGTGACCAGCTCGCCGAACGTCGCCGCCCACGCATCGAATGCGCCGACACCCGCGGACTCCAGCACGTCTGGCCGCAGATATCGCTGCATCACATAGGTCTCGGTGATCGAGTTCGAGATGGGCGTCGCCGTCGCCGCAGTCACGACCCGCTCGCGCCCCGCGGAGCGGAGGTATTCGAGCTTCATGTGCAGGTCGCTCGCGCGATCCGAGCCCTCGATCGCGGCATCCCTGATGTTCGACTCCGTGGCGAGGTTCTTGTACATGTGCATCTCGTCGACGATGACGTAGTCAATGCCGGTGTCCTCGAAGCAGACGCCGCGGTCGCGGTCGGAGTCGAGCCGATCCTTGAGCTTGTTCTCCATCGCCAGGAGCTTCCGCTGGATGCGCTTGACGCTCATCCGCTGCTCGCCGGTCGCCTCGTCCAGCACTCGCCGTACGTCGTCTACCTGCCCGCGGATGTACTGCTGCTGCGTCTCGGCGCGCAGCGGGATCTTGGCGAACGCCCCCTGCGTGAGGATGATCGCGTCCCACTCGTTCGCCGCCGCCCGCGCGACGAACAGCCGCCGCTTGTCGGCGGTGAGGTCGAGGCTCGACGCGGCGAGCACGCGGGCACGCGGGTAGACCTGGAGCCACTCACGCCCGAACTGCTCCAGCATGTGGTTCGGCACCACGACGACGGGCTTGCTGATGAGCCCCATGCGGCGCATTTCCATCGCGCCCATAATCATCTCCGCAGTCTTGCCCGCGCCGACCTCGTGGAACAAGCCCGCCGCAGGCTCGGACACCATACGCGCGACGGCGGCGCGCTGGTGCGTGCGCGGCTCGAAGGTTGCCGCGAGGCCCGGCAGCGAGAGGTACGCCCCGGCGTTCGTGTAGTCGCGGAGCACGATGGAGTTGAAGCGCCGGTTGTACTCGTCCACGAGCGCCTGCGCACGAGCCGGGTCTTCCCACACCCACTCGCCGAACCGCTCCTGAAGCGCGTCGGCCTTCTCCTGGGCGGCCGCGGTCTCTACGGGATTGAGGATGCGGCGCACCTTCCCGTCGATGTCCTTCTCCTCGTCATAGACGAGCATCGTGCGCTGCTCCATCACAGCCTGCGCGATGTCCGGCGCGGGACGCCGCGGGGTGCCCCACTCGGAGGTGGAGGGGAGGCCCTGCCGACCGCCGCGAATCTCCCACATTCCCGGTAGCGGGTTCTCGACGCGCACGTCCTGCGCGCGCAGGATGCTGCGGAGAAACTGCTCGTGAACGTCGGCGCTGATCCAGACGGCCCCGAGCTTGGCGTGAATGTCCTGGATGCCGAGCGGCGTGGGCAGCACCTCGACGATCGCATCCACGTTGAGCTGGAATGTCGGGTCTTGCTCGGCGCGCTGGCGAGCGGCTTCGAGCTTGACCCGCACATCGCCGGACAGGTACTCGGGCGCGTGGACGAGCAGATCGGTCGCCGGGTCGGTGAACACGAGCGTTCCCAGCGCCTCGCGCGCGTCGCGGTCGTTCATCCCGAGCAGGTCGGCGATGAGGGGCAGGTCGATCCCGCCGGTTCGATCGAGGCTGACGGCGATGGCGTCGGCCGGGCTGTCGACACCCTGCACCTCGGCGCGCGGCACCACCACGCGGTGGCTCATGATCGCGGCAAGCGACGCGGACTGATCCTCGTCGTCGAACTGTTCCAGCGCGAGCACCAGGGGGCCGAACGGGTCGGAGCGCAGCAGGCGGATCGGTGTCGGCACGATGCGGGCGAAGGTCTCCTCGCCGTCCTCATTCGTGCGCCCGGTGGGGCGCAGCGTATAGCGGTTCAGCGCCCCATAGGTGCCGACGTACTTCAGGTAGTCGCGCCGCAGCGTAGTGCGAATGAGCACGATGTCGGGGGTGTCGTCCACGCTCGCCGCTTCCGCGGTCAGCAGGCGGGATGCCCCGTCGCGCAGACGCAGCAGGGCGCGTAGCTCGCGCTCGGCGGACTTCGGCACCGCAAGCGGCTCCAGCGCGCCGGAGACAACGGTGCGGAAGCCGCCGGTTTCGCTCGCCACGATGCTGCCGTCCCATAACTCCGGCGCCGACGGGGTGAATGCTGCCCGGCGCGCCTGCTGCTCGGCGGTGCGCTTGGTCATCGTCAGCCCGGCGCGGCGCGCGGAGAACACGATCTGGTCGACGGCGACCGCGAGTTCCGCCTCCAAGTCGGCCAGATCGGTCGTGATGGTGAGCGTGGCCGCGTCGTACATCCCATGGCCGACGCCGACCTCCCCGAGCATCTGCTCTGGGCGCTCATCGAAGTAGCGGTTGATCCGCATCGGCACGCCGTCGATGGGCACCTGCGCGACCGTCTCCCAGGCGTCATCCCGCATCTGCTCGCCGGGGACTCGCCGCCGGAACACGAGCAGATCGGTCACGACCTCCGTTCCGGCGGCACGGCGGTGCGCGCCAGTGGGGAGGCGGATCGCACCCACGAGATCGGCAAGCTCGTTCATCTCCCGCCGCGCGGCGGGGTTCTGCGCGTCCATCGTGTAGTGCGATGTCAGCACCGCGACGAGGCCGCCGGGCCGGGTCAGCCGCAACGACTTGATGATGAAGTGGTTGTGCATCGACTGCCGCGTGGCGTTGTGTAGCGGGTCGTGCAGGGTGACGCTGCTGAACGGCACGTTTCCGATGGCCGCATCGAAGTGGCCCTCGGGGAGCCGGGTGTCGGCGAACGACTCGGCCCGCACGGTTGCGTGCGGATACAGCTCGGCGCAGATCGCCGCCGTCAGCGGGTCGAGTTCGACCCCGGTCATCTGCGCCGAGTCCGGCGCGAGACCGATGAACGTGCCTGCGCCGGAGCCGGGCTCGAGGACCGCGCCGCCGCGGAACCCCAGCCCGTCCAGCAGCCGCCACACCTGCCGCGCGATCATCGGGTCGGTGTAGTGCGCGTTGATTGTCGTGCGTGCCGCCGCATCCCACTCGTCATCACTCAGAAGCTCACGCAGCTCCGCACGTTCGGCATCCCAGTCCGGCTTCAAGTCGTCGAAGACCTCGGGGATCGCGCCCCAACTCGACCAACGCGCGAGCACGCGCTGACCATCCGGCGACGCCGGGCGACCCGTCGACCTCAGATCGTGGATGAGCTGGATTGCCTCCACGTTCGCCCGGTAGCGGGCCTTCGCCCCCGACGGGCCGAGGTCGTCCTGTGAGGCTGGGACGAACCGGGGCGCTACCGCAGTTCGCGGAAGAAGCGGATCGTCGCCGCCTCGGCGAGTGCCGGCTGGTTCGCCCTCATGTACTCCCGCGGAGGTTCCGTTGCCGCGAGCTCCAGCAGAAACTCGATGGGCAACGCCCAGGTCTTCGCCATCTCCTCCAGGTCCGTCGAGGAGGGCATCGAATCCGGGGAGTCCTGCATCCGCTCGGCCCAGAGGATCAGGTTCTCGTCGGAGGGACGGGTCTGCTCCCACTCCTCGCGTGCCTGCTCCAGCGGCAGGGTCGGGTCGGTGATCCACGCCAGTTGCGCCATCACGACCTCCTCCGCTTGCTTCCGGGCCGCTGTCAGCCGGGCGACCTTCTGCAAGAAAGTCTCCCCCCGGAGGTCGCTGCCCGCCAGCATCGACGCGAGGTTCGTCACTTGCTCCTGCATCTCCAGGCCCAGTGCCTCGAAGAACACCATCGGATCGCTCAGGTCGGCCAGCCGGTTCGGGGCTGTCGCTTGCCAGTGTGACAGCGCCATCTGCCCGTATTTGTTCATTGCTCGCCCCAGCCTCGCGTGACATGGTGAGCGCGGCGTCGGCCGACGGCTCGTCCACTCCCCACAGATCGAACTCCAGTTGCCCCGGCCAGGGCTTCGGGGATCGTTGTCGCGCCATTCCCTGTCACCGCCCGAGACCTACTGCTCCGCCGCGAGATGCGCGTAGAACTCGTCCTCGATCGCCTGCCTGCGCGCCACGTCCTCCCTGACGAACTGCGTGAAGTCCGCATCACGGTCGGCGATCACCGTCTCCACGGGGGCGGGGCGCTCCTCCTCACCCGGCCACACGGCCTGCCGCGTCGGCCGGTCGGTGTTAAGCTTCGTGCCGCACGCGGTCACCGCGTCGCGCAGGCGCTGCTGGAAGTCCCAGAAGTCGCGCCACCAGCCGAACGGAGCCGAGCCGTGCTGCTTCGCGTCGTAGGCATTCAGATAGTGTTGGCGCAACGCCGATAGCGGCCACACCAGTTCCGGATGCCGATGCCAGAACGGCGGCACGACGTTCACACTCAGCCCGAACTCGTGACGCAACCAGTTCACGAAGGCGTTCAGCTCCAGCCACTCCACCTGTGCCTCGGCCGCGGTCAGGATGTTCCAGTTCACTGGGCGCGGCGGCTCCGGCGCGTCGCTCGTCTCGGAGTCTGGCTCCTTGGCCGGTCTCGGCGAAGGAGCCACAGGGTCGGGCTCCGGCTCTTCGAGCGGCGGCACGTCGAAGTCGGGATCGTCGACCGGGAACAGCGACTCCTCGGTGGTCATGCCGCCGCCTCACAGCGCCATCGGGCGTGGCGACGGCTGCTGCGGGAGAGTTGGGTCCGGCGCTTCGATGGGCTCGCGCTCGACCTGTTGCGAGCGCGAGCGGCCACGGTCGACGGCGTAGCTCGTGCGGGCGGCATCAGGACCGACGTGGGTGGCGATGAACTCCTCGCCGCTGACCTTCTCCCCGTTCTTCTCGTAGCTGAACTTCTGAACGTGGCCGCTGGCGACGAAGTTGTCGCCGCGCGCGAACTTCTCGTAAGCGTGCTCCGCGCTGCGCCGGAACATCTTGAACGGATAGAACTTCGTCTCGCCCTGCGTGAACGAGCCGTCCGGGTTGCGCTCGAACTGCTCCTGACCGATCCACGCGAACAGCCGCGCCTCGCCGTCCTCGTTGAAGGACAACTGCGGGTCGCTGGCGAAGAAGCCCCACAGGGACTCTTTGGTTCGCATCGGGATGCTCCTGTCTCATCAGAAGGGTTTCCTGATGGACAGGTGCGCATCGCGTCCCGCCGTGCGGTTGACGCGTATCCCGAAGCAGACTGCTGCTGCGAAAGTATGTTCGAGTATAGGACGGTAGGGCATGCGTTGAAAGTGAACCAACGGTGCTGGTATTGGCGCGGTCGTGAGCCAAGTCCAGGCTCTCTACGCAGCCGAAAAATCGCGACCCAGCGATAGCCTCCCGCTTCTCGCCCACCGCAATAGCCATGCATCGAGATTTGCCGATATGATCGGTTGGTGCCGATGATTCTTGAGCTGTCCGCCGCGGTGTCGCTGTTCCACTCGCTGGCCGATGCCAGCCGCTTGTCGATCCTGCGTCGGCTGAGCCAGGGGGAAGCGCGCGTGCGGGATCTGACCGACGAGCTGGGGCTGGCGCAGTCGACGGTGTCGGAGCATGTGGCGTGTCTGCGGGACTGCGGCCTGTTGGTCGCGCGGGCGGAAGGGCGCCAGAACTTCTACGCGGTCGCCACCCCCGAGGTGATCGACCTGCTGGAGACTGCGGAGCAGCTTCTGGCGGCGACGGGCTACCAGGTCGACCTCTGCGCGACCTACGGTCGCGACGCCCGATGATCGCGACCATCGCCGCGGCGGTCGGGCTGTTCGCCGCGACGAACATCGACGACATCGTCGTCCTCACGGTGCTGTTCCTCGCGTCCACGCGCGGCGCCCTGCCGGGCTGGAAAGTCGTGGCCGGCCAGTACCTCGGGTTCATCGCCCTGGTCGCGCTGAGCGTGGTCGCCGCGGCGGGCCTGACGATCGTGCCGGACGAGTGGGTCGGCTTCCTGGGCCTGGTGCCGCTGGGGATCGGGGTGTACGGGCTGATCCGCACCCTCCGCCGCCGCCGCGGGGACGACGATGACGGGGACGAGTCCGCGATCCGCGCGGGCGGGCTGCTCGGGGTGGCCGGCATCACCATCGCCAACGGCGCGGACAACATCTCCCTCTACACCCCGGTGTTCCGCACCGCCCCGATCCCCGACACCGTGATCACGATCATCGTGTTCTTGATCCTGGTCGCCGTGTGGTGCCTGGTGGCCCGGACCATCGGCACCAACAAGAAGGTGACCGAAGCCCTGGAGAAGATCGAGCACTGGCTGGTCCCGGCCGTCTTCATCGGCCTCGGGCTGTACATCCTGATCGAGTCCGGCGTCTTCGTCCGCCTGTTCCAGGTCCTGGCATGAGCCGACCGGCACCGCATCGCCCGGCCCGCATCGCCGTCGTCGTCGCTACCATCGCGGCCGCGTTCACGGTCGACCAGCTCACCAAGGCGTGGGCGCTGTCCTCCCTGAGCGATGGTCGCATCGTCGAACTCGGGCTCGGAGCCCGGCTCGACCTGGTGTTCAACCCAGGGATCGCGTTCGGACTCGGCGCATCGCTGGGCCCGGCGCTGGTCATCGCCCTGATCGCGGTCGCCGCCGCCCTCGTGACCTGGACGATGCTGCGCGCCATCAACGGAACCAGCCTCGGCGGGACCGCGCTGCTGGCCGTCGCCGCCGGTGGGGCGATGGGCAACATCTGGGATCGCATCAGCCGCGCCACCGACGGCCCACTCACTGGCGAGGTGGTCGACTTCATCGCCGTCGACTGGTTCGCGATCTTCAACGTCGCCGACATCTTCACCACCTGCGGCATCGCCGGCTGGGCGCTCACCCTCATCCTACACCGCCCGCCCCACGCTGCCCCCAACTCGACCTCCCCGGCCGCCGGCCGGATCCTCAACCAGGAGAACCTCTGATGACCCACCCCCTCCCCGACTCACGCCGGACAACCCTGCACCGCCGCGTCCGCTTCATCGTTGGCTTCACGATCACCTGGAATGTCATCGAGGCGATCATTGCGATCTCCGCCGGCGCCATCGCATCCTCCGCCGCGCTGATCGGATTCGGCCTCGACTCGGTGATCGAGGTCGCCTCCGCCGCCGCGATCGCCTGGCAGTTCACCCGCAAAGACCCCGAACGCTGGGAGAAGATCACAGTCCGGGTGATCGGGATCGCCTTCTTCGCCCTCGCCGCCTACGTCACCATCGACGCGATCCTCGCCCTCACCGGCGTGCAAGAGGTCGACCACAGCCCGGTCGGCATCGGCATCACCGTCACCAGCCTCATCGTCATGCCTGCCCTGGCCTGGTTCGAGTTCCGCACCGGCCGCGAACTCGGCTCCAAGAGCGTCCAGGCCGACGCCAAGCAACTCCTGCTGTGCATCTATCTCTCCGGTACTGTCCTCATCGGACTGCTGCTCAACAGCCTCTTCGGCTGGGCCTGGGCCGACTCCGTCGCCGCCCTCATCGTCGCCGTCCTCGCCATCCGCGAAGGCATCGAAGCCTGGCGCGGCGACCTCGAATCCCCGTTCGAGGTCCTCGAAGCCCTTGAGAAGACCGACAGCGAAAAGAAGTAGCCAGCGTGACCCACACGAGACCCCGCGACGAGCAGCCGATCGCCTGCACCCTTCCCACGCTCGCCGCCGCGAAGCAGCAGGTGGAGAAATGGCACGCCTTCGAGGCCGACTATGCCCTCAACACCGAGCGCACGGACGGCAGCCTCACCATCCACTACGCCAAGGTCGAAGACTCCGTCGACCGCCTCCGGGATCTCGTCACCATCGAGAAGGCCTGCTGCGCCTTCGTCGACTGGACAATCGACGACACCCTCCACGACCTACGACTGATCGTCACCGGCACACCTTTCCAGCTCGCGGCCATCAACGTCGGCTGAACCCAAACTCCAGTCACCGCTGCACTGCGCCGAGATCATCCCCGTCACCGTCCAGCCGATCACCACGGAGCCGCAAGGCAACCCACAGCGCGCATCGGCGACAGATGAATGCAGCACCGTCCACAAGAGCGTGAAGCTTCCTCCGCGGGTACTCGCGACCACAACACGAGCAGCTCACAACCTCGTCCATCGCCGTCATGCTCGCGACGCTATTCCGCCAAGAGCTACTCCGTCTATTGCGAGTACCTCGTCTAGTTCTCGTGGAAGCTTCCAGATCCGAGCCGATGAGCGATCGCCGTCAAGTGGGACGATATCCACGGGCTCGATCAGCTCAACCGATTGCGGGTTGATCGGTATCCGTCGCGAGGGCAGAGTCTTCAGAGGGGAGCTTCCGCTCATCCGGCCGCATCGCCCTCTCGACTTCCGCGCGCTGCGCGAGCAAGGTGTCGGCATCCGGTCGGTTGAGCCAGTAGCGCATCGTCGTGATGATGGGCGGAGCAGAGCGCAACAGCACGAGCGAGGTGCCCTGGGGCAGGGTGCGGATGTCTTCGACCTTCACGATCGGCACTCGCCGAACCGACCGCTGATTCGAGCGCAGGCCGCGCTCGCCGATGGTCACCGTGTCCATCGTCTCTTTGCGTTCGCCGATCAGCGTCGACAAGTCCTGGAGGTGCCGTGTGTCGGTTCCTCCGCCCAGCACGATCTTGGTGATGCTGGCGTCCCACATCGCGGTTGCGGCGTGGTCGCCCCAGCGACCTCGGGCCTGCGCGAGCGACTGGAAGACGGGCATCACCGTCAGCCCAGTGCCCCCACCCTCGGCCATGAGCACGGGGAGCGAGGGCAGGGGCGCGAGATTTCCGATCTCGTCGAGAGCGAGCAACACCGGAGGATCAAGCCGCGCACCGGGCGAGCGCGCCGCGAGGCGCCGAGCCGTCTCCACGAGGTCTTCGATGAACGCCGCGACGAGCGACGAAGACGCTCCGGCTCCGGCCCCTGTCGCCAGCAGGTAGAGGGTGCCGGAGTCGCGCAGGAACGACTCGGGGTCGAACTGCTCGTCTTCCGTGGGGCTAACCGCCTCCAGCACCCTCGGATCGGCGAGGGATGCGAGGGAGAGCGAGACGCCCTGCCAGATGGAGTCGCGGGTGCGCGGGTCGGCTTGCAGCATTCCGTCGAGCGACTCCGCCCACCCGGTTGCGGCCTGTGGGTGCGACGAGAGGATCGAAACGGCATCCGCGGCTGCTGCGGGATCGAGTGTCCAACGGAACAGTTCGGCGGGCTGTCGGTGGTCGAGGGCAGCGGCGTGGAGGAGCGCCTGTAGCGCGGTGCGTGTCTTGCCTTCCCAGAAGCCGCCGTTCTCGACGGAGGGGCCGGAGAGCCCGGTGCCCGCGGCGAGGCCGGTGCCGCGGATCATCGCCGTGAGCGGCAGTTCGCATCCTCGGATCGGCGACCACCGCAGTCCTGCTGGCACGCCTTCGGCGAGGTGTTGGGGATCGAACACCGAAACTGGGCCGCCCCGCGCCTGGCGAGCACGGAGGGTCGCTGTGAGGTTGTCCGGCCTAGTCGAGGTCGTGATGACGGCGCCGGGCGCGTCGAGGATGGTGTTGATGACGATGTTTGCGCCCTTGCCGGATCTCGGCGGGCCGATGAGCAGGATCGAGTCCTCGACGGATGTCCATACGCGCTTGCCGCGCGATCGGCCGAGTAGGTAGCCGACTTGCTCGGGCTTCGGGTCGACGAGCGATGGGCGTAGCGTCTGCGCGCGGCCGAGGAGGTTGCGTTCGGATGCGGCGCGCTGCACGTCGCGCGCCTCAGCGACCCCTTCGATTCGACTCGGGTCGGCCTTGGCGCGCTTGCCAAGCTCTCGGACCCACCGCCAGATCAACCACGCCGCTACGACGACCGCGGCGAGCAGTAGAGCGGCAGTGATCCAGTAGGCGACGGGATTGAGCGAGGCGGAGCCGAGCGCCGCGCCGGGATCGCCGGCGCTGAAGATCACACCGACTCCTGCTTCCAGACCTGCTGTGGGTTGAGGCGCGCCCGTGACGAACGCAGCGATGCTCCCGGCAATGCGAAGGGCTCCGGCCAGCAGCATCGCGCAGATGAGCGCGCCGAGTGCGAGATTGGTCAGCTCGTCGCCGAATGCTGCGGCCCTTGGCGAGCCGGTCATGACACGCGGTCGACGACACAGGTGCCCGAGACACGGCCGAGCAGGATGACCTCATGGGTTGGGCTCAGATCGAGCAGGCGCGGCTCGATCTGAGCTCGCGTCGCACCCTCACGGCTAGCCGCAGTGTGCCGCACGATGACCGCGACCGCGACCTCCTCACCCGGCACGAAGCCTCCGTCGTTCGCCACAGCGAGGAGGTGCATCGAGTCGGTCTTACCAGGTGCGGGGGTTCCATCCTGTGCTGAGGCAGGCGACTGCTCGGGCAACGCGGGCGGGTCGGGGACGTGGCGAAGCGGAGTGGTCACGATGTCCGTGTAGACGGTGCCGTCGAGTTCGTGCATCACGACGCGCACGGGCGAGCGGCGCTGCTTCATGACTGAGCTGATGATCTGAGCGAAGGAGCTTCGCTGCCACGGCGGGGCGAAGGTCGACGGATCGAATTGCTCCCCGTCGACGAGGACGCGCAGTGTGGCGTCCGACTGCACCGTCATCGTGACGACCGGAAGCACAGCCGGGATGTTGGTGGAGCCCTCATGATCGGTCTCTCGGCTCGTGCGGCGTCGCCACGGAAGTGCGATGGTCATCTCATGCTCCTCTGGCCTTCTGGCCTGTCTCGTACATCGCAAGTTCGGCGGGGTGGAGCTGGTGCTGGACGACGAACGAGCGGTTCTTGATCCTCCACAGTCCCTGCCCGGTCCCGAGACCCGGCAGCAGCCCTTGCTCGGTGCCGGTGAGTCCGAGGGCCTGCGCGGTCGCGCCGAGTTGATCGCTCTCCTGCCGGTAGATGACCCGCGTCTCGGCGTTGGCGAGCAGGGACGAGGCGAGGGCGCGCATGGCCGAGCCCTGGTCGCCCACGTTGTCGAGGTCGCTGAGCTTGTGGAAGATGAGCAGATTGGCGATGCCGTAGTGCCGCGCGAGCCGCCATTGCGCGTCCATGCGGCGCAGCAGCGCCGGGTGCGACATGAGCCTCCATGCTTCGTCGTACACGACCCACCGCTGTCCGCCTGCCGGGTCGAGCAGCGCCGATTCCATCCACGCCGATGAGCACGTCATAAGCACGGAGATGAGCGTCGAATTCTCGGCAACCCGAGACAGGTCGAGCGACACCATCGGCAGCGATGGGTCGAAGCGCACGGTGCTCGGGCCGTCGAACAGACCGGCGAGGTCACCGGCCACCAGCCGCCGCAGCGCGTGGCCGACGAGACGCCCGTCCTCGGCAAGCCTTCCGTCGCCGTCTTCAGCGTGCGGAGCCAGGATGCGGTCGACCACCATTGGGAGGATCGGCACCTCGGCCGAGCGCACCGCATCCGCGAGCGCGATGTCGACGGCCGTGTGCTCCAGCGGTGTGAGCCCGCGGTCAAGCACGGTCTCGGCGAGCGCGCCGATCAGGTCACGCCGCCGCGAGGTCACCTGGCTCTGCCACTCGGCGTCACTGAGGCCTGAAGGACGATGCCCCTCATCGAGCGGGTTCAGGCGCGTGGACATCCCGTGGCCGAGCATGATCGCGCGCCCGCCGACCGCTTGCGCAACGGCGGTGTGCTCGCCCTTGGGATCGCCGGGGACGTAGACCCGCCGACCGAACGGAATGGATCGGGTGTAGAGGCTCTTGGCGAGCGAGGACTTGCCCGAACCTACGATGCCCGCGAGCACGATGTTTGGCGCGGTGATGATGCCCTGCGCGTAGAGCACCCAAGGGTCGTAGACGAACGACGCGCCGCTGTAGAGATTCTGACCGACGAACACTCCAGCCGAGCCGAGCCCGCCCTCGGCCAGGAACGGGTATGCCCCGGCCAGCGTCGCACTCGTGTCCTGGTGGCGCGGCAACCGGAACCGGCCCGGCGTGCGGAGCGCCGCGGGGCGGGCTTCGCCGGAGGTCGGGAGGTACGTCGTCGCGCGCCGCGCTTCACGTTCCCCCTGCCACTCCGCGCGCGCCCGGTCCTGCTGCGCCTTGCGGTCGGCGGCCTCGATCTTGCTCGCCGCTCTCCGCCGAGCCTTTCGTGCTGCGCGGCGCTCGCCTGCCGGATCGAGCAGAACCGCGGTGTGCAGGCGCTCGCGGTCGTCGGGGCTCATAGTGACAGCCCTCGCCGAGAGTTGAGCGGAGGACCATCGAACGGATCGCGGGAGAACGGGTCGAGCCCCGGCTCGTCGCCGACGGGTGCCGGATGCCACGCGATCCGGCCCGAGCGCTGTGACGCCTCATCCACGGCGCGTTCGGCTTGCCCGATGGCGGCTGCGGCGCGACGGAGCGCGCGAGCGGCGGAATCGGCCTCAATGAGCCCCCCGCTGCGGTCGCCGTTGTCGAGGAACGCCCTGCCTTGGTCCCGGACGTGCGCCGCCGCGACCTGCTCCAGCACTTGCTCCAGCGAGCGCAGCGTCCCGAGTAGCTCGCCGACCACCTGATAGGTGTCCGCGGGGTCGCGGAACGCGCGGCTCGCGTGCGCGAGCGCCCGCACCGACTCGCGGGCGTCTGCGGCGTCCTCCACAGGGTTGCTGAACGTCGGCATCTCGTCTCCCTCGCGTCTCGATCTGCCAGGAAGGTGCGCACGGTATCCCCGACGTCGGAGGTCGAGGCTACGGTCGATCCGACGACCTGTCGTGAGGAAGAGCATGAGCGCAAGCACCTACCGCGGCCAACTTGAGCGCAAGCGGAAGCAGCGGATCGACGCGGAGAAGAAGGCTGGAGAGTACCGCGGGAAGGAATCGAAGAAGCGAGCTGAGTCCGCGGCAGCTCGTGCCGCGGCCAGCAAGTCGAAGAGCTCCAGCACCATCCAATCCAAGCTGCGTGAAGCCGAAAGGAAGGAATCGGAGGCTGCCGTGGCAGGTAAGGAGGCGAGTCGATGGCAGTCGCGTGCGGCCGGCTATGCCAAGGAGGAGATGGCGCTTGCCGACAAGCTCGCACGGGCAGAAGCATCCGAAAGCAACGCCGCTGAACGTAGACGCAAGCTGGAGCAACAGCGTGCGGATCGGCAAGCCGCGGCACAGCGCGCCGTGCTCGAGCGGCGGCTGAGCGCCACGGAGTCCGCCGTCTCGCAAGTCATTCGTGAGCTTCCTGCCCCGAAGCCTGAGAAGCTCCGCGTGCTGATGCTCGGCGCATCGTCGGAAGGCGATCTGCGCGTGGGGCGTGAGCAGAAGCGGATTCGTGCAGCGGTCGAGTCGGCGCTTCATCGTGACTTGGTTGACCTGGATGTCCGTCCTGCTGCAACGACGGCCGATCTGCTTGATGGCATCACGAAGTTCCGCCCGCACGTCGTTCACTTCTCCGGCCACAGCAACGAGGACTTGATCGTCTTCGAAGACGAAACCGATATGCCCCACGAGGGTGTGATCGTGAGCGCGCGCGCCTTCGCTGCCGCGATCAATGCAACGGACGACCCGCCCTTGCTCGTTCTTCTGAACTCCTGCCGGTCTGCTGGTCAGCTTGACGCCCTCGTTGCCGACATTGTTCCGTTCGCGATTGGCATGGCAGACGAGATTGAAGACGGTGACGCGATCAGCTACGCGGCGCAGTTCTACGCCGCGGTGGCGAACGGACAGTCGATTAGCTCGGCCCATCTGTCTGGGCAGGCGGCTCTGCAACTGGCGGGTCTCGATGGCGCCGACCTGCCGACTCTAGCCTGGGCAGAGGGCGTCGACCCATCCGCGACTTTGCTCGTGCGTCCGGCCGAGTGACTATGACCTGATCGGCGAGAGGGGACGCAGCGCGCGCGTCCTCACACGTCTCGACAGAGCGGGAGCGCGGCGACGGCGAATGCGGTGGCTTGCTGGCCGACGAGTCTGCGCGTTTCGCAGGACGCCTGGACCGCGGCTTGCTCGATGGCGGCGATGGCGGCATCCAGCTCATCGACCGTGGGCGCGGAGACGGAGATGAGGCCGGTGTAGCGGAGCACGCCGTGCCCCGCGGTGAGGTCGGACTCCTGCTGTAGCACGTCCTGGTACTCAGCCGTGCGCGAGGCGTCCTCGACCTGCCCGATCTTCGCGCGTTGGGTTGCGTCGGAGAGCAGGCCGACCTTTTTCTTCCGCAGGTCGCGAGCCGCGATGTCGGCGCGAACTGGCGTGCAAATGAGCGAGAACGACCGCTGCACGCCGGAGGTGAGCAGCAACGGGGCGAGGAATCCAGGGAACACCTGCGAGCGCGGCCACTCGGAGAGCCAAAGCACGGTGTGGTGCGCGGAGTCGGTGCGCACGCGATCCCAGCTCTCGGTCACCGCGACCGGCCCCGCGGTGGCGAGGGAACGCCCGATGTCGGCGTGCCGCTCCAGCGCGGGCGCGGCAGCTGGGTCGTAGGCGGAGCGCAGGATGACAGCGACCTCGCCGGGCGCGAGCCAGCCGGTCGTGGCGAGGTCCGCAGCTCGCAGCGCTGTGACGAGCGTGGTCATCTCCTGACGCAGCACGGCGGCAGCTCCACGGATGCCGCCGCCCGCTGAGCGGATCTGTCGCCCCGAGGCGTTCATATCGAGCGCAATCGAGATGGTCGTCGCATGGCGCTCGCCGGTCGGCCCGGCACGCTCGATCAGCTCCCGGTAGGTGGTCGCAGGCCAGGATTCATCGTCGGTGCCGTGCCTGGCCCACCATTCGGCGAGCCCCGTGCCTGAGTCCGGTAGCGTCCGCTCGCAGACCTGGAGCCGGGCGATCCGGCCCGAGCGGCACGCGGTCGCGAGCACCCGACCCCAGCCGTAGATCCGCCGCTCCTGCTCGCTCGGATCGAGCAGCACGAACGCCGGGTGCGTCACCCCCAGCACTGCGGTCAGGGTCTGAGCGTGGGGGTCGTGCACCATCGCCGCGCCCGTCTCGGGATCGACCCATTCGCGCAGCGCGGTCGCATCGCCGGGGAGCGCGAGCGTGCCGACCGGACGCGGCTTGATGACGCGGCGGCGGAAGATCAACTGCCCTGCGGTGCTCCGCCACATCCAGCGCGACACGATGGGCAGCCAGTCCACGAGCTTGCGCCCGCCCACGGGGACGACCGCGAGCAGCAGGCAGCTGAGCCAGATCGGGGATGTCCAGACCAGCCCCATGCCACCGCCCGTGTAGATCGTGGCGACGACGGTGACCACGCCGATGCCCAACACGATCAACTGCGAGATCGACAGTCCGAGCAGGATGCCACGGTGCGCGAGTCGGGAGAACTGCACGGGGGAGAGCTGCTGCTCGGGAGCCGGGGAGTGCTGGGTGGCCATGTTCTACCCCTTCCTTGGCGCTACGGGTATCGGCGGCGTGGATGTCTCTGCGTGCCCGGCTGCTGCGCCGCCGACCGCGGCACCGACTTTCGGCCCAGTCGTCGCCGCGGCTTTGACGACCTGCGCTCCGACGACGGCTGCGGCCGCGGGGCCGGCCGCTGCTGCCCCGGCACCTGCCGCGCCTCCCGACGCCGCCGCTCCGCCGCCGGAAGCGGCCGCCCCGCCACCTGCGCCCGCAGCGCCGCCTGCTGCGCCACTTGCAGCGGGAGCTGTGCTCGGTGCGGGAGGAGTCCCGCCTCTCGCGCCGCTTTGCCCTCCGAGGACGGACTTTGCCGCGTTCGGCTGGGCCTTGACCGGCAGCGGGACGGGCCGGTTGAGCGCCGACTTCGCTTCCTGCTCGCTCGACATCGCGTGGTACATGTCGAAGCCCACGAACGAGATGAACTTGTACGTCAGGTACGGCGCGAACGCGGCGATGAACATCAGCACGACGCCCGAGATCGGGTCACTGATCGAGGCGAGGTCGAGGTCGATGGGAGCGCTGATCTGCCCAATGGCGACCAGGAGCACGACGACGATGACGAGCTTCGAGAAGATGAGCGCCACGACGAACGCCGCCCAGCGTCCGAACCAACCCTTCGCGGCATCCCAGGTGAACCCGGCGAGTGCGATGGGCGCGAAGACAATGGCGACCAGCAGAAGCGCCTTACGGATAAGCAGCGTGAACCACACGATGCCCGCACCCGCGATGCCGAGCCCGGCAAGGAAGATCGTGATGATCGCACCGACGCCGGGCGAGGCGATGTTGATCGTCGTCAACCCAGCGGCGAGCAGTGCCATGCGGTCACCGATGCCTTCCATCGTGTTGCCAGTCGCCTGCACGATGCCGATGGTGAGCTGATCGGTGACCTCCAACAGGGTCGCGGTGAGGGTGATGGTGACGAACGATCCGAGCACCGACTTGGCAAGTCCCACGCCCGCGCGCGACAGTGCCATCGGATCTCGATGCACGAGCCCGGTGATGAGCTGGAGGCAGAAGAAGACGAGCATGACGAAGATCGCCACCCCGAACAGCACGTTATAGACCGAGACGTACTGGCTTCCGGTCACGTCGACGAGCGTGGTCGAGTCGAACACCGCCCACACGCTCTCGAACAGCCAGGCGGCGGCCTGCCCCATTGCCTGCGCAAGCCAGTCGAACGGCGCGGAGATGAGCGACGCAGTTCCCTCACCCACGGCATCGCACACTGACGCGATGACGGGCACATCACAAACACTCATCGGCTCAGCCATCTCAACTCGGTCGTGGTGCTAGACCGACTGGCCGACGTTCCAGAAGAAGTTGACCAGGGTGACGGATGCCCCGCAGATGATGGCCGCGCCGCACGAGACGAGCACGCCGACCTTGCCCCGGCTGGCGAGGTGCGGATTCGAGCTGTTCGCCCCGTAGCCCCAGACCACGGCCGAGATGATGAGGGCGAGGACAGCGAGGATGAGCCCCACCGTCATGGCCGCGCCGACGATGACACGAAGCTGTTCGATGCCGGGCAACCCGTCGGTATTGGGGTCGATGTCGATCACTGTGTGCTCCTTGGGACTGGCGGGAGAAGGTTTCTCGCTAGTCAGGTGCGCACGCAGTCCCGGTTACGCTTCCACGTCGTCGTGGACGCCGACCTGCGACAGCTCGATCCGCCTGCCGATTGCCCGACAGTGCGAGGGACGGGCCGAAGCAGCGTTGATCTCGAAAGCTGCACTCCAGGAGAGGGCCGCGGCACTGACCCGTGGCGCGTCACCGGCCCAGCACGATGGGGTCTACGACATGGGGCGATGCGCCCTTGGGTGGCCGCGAGTAGGTGAGTCTGCGGGCCACCCGTTCACGTCCATACGCCCGTCGTTGCTCAGGCGAATCTCGACTCTTTGCCGACCGTCGCTCGTTCGCTCAATGGAGCTGTCGTATCGGTCGGTGAGGTAGTGGAACACCTGATTACTCGACCCGGCCCAGGCGCGCTCAGTCTCCGGCAGCTCGGCGATGTAGCGGCCGTCGACGAGCACATCGGTGTGGCTCAGGAGTGCTTCGGTTCCGGGGAGCGGGTCGCTGCGAAGCTCGGCAAGGGTGTAGCCCGAGAACACCATCACGGACAGATCCAATAGTTGGGCACCGGCCGCGAACTCGGCGAGCCCTTGCGCCTGGAGCATGGGTTCACCGCCCAGCAGAGTAACGCCCTCTATGTCGAACCGAGTCTTCGCATCCATCAGTCGTTCGAGGAGAGACTCCGATGAGACGAGTTCCCGAGGCGCGATGCGCAGGAAGTTCGGATTGCAGCAGCCTGGGCAGAGAAACTGGCAGCCCTGAACCCAAAGTGCCGCTCGGCGACCGGGGCCTTCGGCCTCGGTCGCGGGCAGCCAGGATGCGAGGTTGATCCAGCTCATTGCACCAATTGGAATCCGAACTCCGGCCCATCGCTGAGCTGCGAGACGCGGAGGGTGCGACCGTCTGCATCGAGCGGCGACGCCAGGTTCTCGAAGAGGAACGTGGCAAGCGGGTCGATGATTCGCTCAGACAGCGCCGCAAGCACGCCGCGACCGCCCGCGGTGTGGTCCATTGTGGATACCACCGCTGTGAGCGCCCGCACCTCATCATCGAACTTGATGTCACGGATGCCCCACTTCTCCTGGAGCCGCAGGCGCAGGGGTGTGAGCTTCGAGCGAGCGATCTGCACGAGGAAGTCGTCGTTGTCGATGAAGTCGAAGGGAATGATGTTGGCCTCCCCGATCCGTCCCAGGAGCTCTGGCCGGTGAAGGTGTTCGACAAAGTGATCGCGGACGCGCTCGATGAACTCGTCTCGGACGTTCGGCGAGCGGCGGTTCACTTCAGCAGCCCCGATGTTGGACGTGAACACGATGAAGGTGTCGGCGAACTGCACAGTCTCGCCGCGGCCATCCGTAAGCCTGCCGTCTTCGAGGATCTGGAGGAACTTGTCGAGGATTCGCCCGTGGGCCTTTTCGATCTCGTCGAACAGCAGAACCGAGAATGGCCGCTTCTTGACAGCGTTGGTGAGCTGCCCGCCCTCCTCGAAGCCGACGTAGCCAGGCGGCGCGCCGACGAGCCGCTGGTCGGCGTGCTCGTGGTTGTACTCGGACATATCGAAGCGAATGCACGCTTCCTCGTCGCCGAAGAGGAACTGGGCGAGGGACTTCGCTAGCTCGGTCTTGCCGACCCCTGTGGGGCCGACGAAGAACAGGACGCCCTTGGGGGTGCGCTGCTTCCGCGAATGCTGAAGGCCAGAGAGCCCGGTGTAGGCGCGGATCAGCACCTTGTTCACGGCTTCGATTGCCCGGTCCTGGCCCTTCACCCGTTCCCGGAGCGTCTGCGTCGTGGTGCGCAGCTTGTCTCGATTCAGTTGTTCCCACGGGCTCGTGTGCTCGCCGAACTTGTACAGGCTGACCAGCGACTCGGCGCTCAAACCTCGTTGGTTGCCGGAGAGCGCGGCGATGTTGTGGATGTCTTTGATCGTGAGCCCGTCGAGCGCGTCGACCAGATCTGTGAGTCCGCGAGTGTTCGGAGCAACCTGAGTAGTGACCTGAAGCGCCGTCCCCAGACCGAGGATCGCTTCCTCGCGCTGCTCGCGATTGGGGAGCGGGACGTTGACTGTCGCCCAGTCGGGATTGTTGACGTACAGGGCGGGTGGGAGGACTGCCAAGCCGTTGCATACCAGCACGACCACTGGCGGGCGTGACGTAGCTGCCGTTCCCGCAAGCGGCGCATCGCGTGTCGCCTTGCCAAGTAGAGTCAGCCAGTCGCGCTCACCGGCTGGCAGGTTGTTCGGCTCGCCGAACATGTACTCGGTCCAGTCGAGGACGAACGCCGGGGCGTCTGCCGTCTCGGACTTGACGGCATTGGCAACGACATTGAGAAACTCAATTGGATCGGCGGCGATCCTGCCCGACGGGGCGCGCTGAGGTCGGGCACCGGCATCGTAGGCTTCGCCATCCTGGCTGGGCTGTGCAGGTGTCGCGGCCGACACAACATCACGCCACTGCGCAGCGGAGACGCCCTGGACACCGTTGACCCGATCCCAGAGGATCACCTGGCGGTAACCGCCCGCTTTCAGCACGTCGACGGTCGCGTCCATCACGCTGATCGGGCCGCGACGACCCTGTGGGTCGCGGGTGATATCCCGGACATTGCCGAAGAGCACCACGCCGCGCCGTACCCGAATCTCACGACTCAGCGCGGCGTGCCACAGTGTCGCCTGGGTACTCATGCTCGATTTGTCCTTCCCGGTTGTGGCCGCGCGGCGGCATCCTGATCGTCGGGATTGCGCCAGGCGACAACCTCCTCCGTGAGTTGGATGCCGTAGATCTCCTGGAGGGCGGGCACAACCGCGTCGATGTCGGCGTCGCAGGTCGATCCCTTGTATCCCGAGAAGTCGTACTCAAGTTTCCCGTCAAGCGTGAGGCTGAATGTTGCGCTGGCACCGCTGGCCCGTGTTCCGACGACGACGACTTCGTTGCTGTCCGGGGAGAGCTGAATGAGTCGAGGATTCTCGACCTGGAATCCGGCATCCTCCAGTGCGCCCATCACGCCGCGAACTGCCTCACGCCGCGACTCCTCGGGATCGTCAAACGTCGAAGCGTCCTCATCCTCGGTATCAGGGACGTCGAGGCTCGGCTCGGGTGCCTCTGCGGCAAGCGACCGCTGCATCTCTTCGACCTCGGCTTCGGCCCGTCTCAGGCTCGCAGCCTCCGATTCGGCCCTGGCACGCAGCGCTCCCAGCGAGGCGATGACGTCCGCTGGCGTCGTCGGGCTGCCGTCGGTATCGAGCGACTGGCGGAGTGCCGCGAGTTCGGTGTAGACGAGATCACGGGTGTAGTGGTCCGTCCATCCGTCCAGTGTTTCGCGCCAGGCAGTCTCCAGTGCGCTCTCGGCTGGTGCTAGTGGCCGTTCGTTCAGGTCGGGGGGCGCTGGACGCCCGCCCGCCCCGCTGTTCGTCTGGCGCTGGTGCTCCGCTGCGCGGCTCTCGCCCCGCTGCTGGCGCGCGGCGCGCGGGAGCGGGCCGACGATTGGGCCAATTGACTGACTCAGCGCCTTGGCCCTGGCAGGGTCCGACGCGCTCAGCGTCCTGGCATGGGCAATCATTCCCTCTGCGGTCTCGAAGTCGTCGCTAACGTAGGCGTCGAGCCCCTGGTTGCGGATGTCATCCAAGATCGCCTGGTAGCGATCGAGGTGCTGCCTGGTGATGGACGCTGAGCGCGCGGCCCACTCTGCGTGGCGACGTTCCGCTTCCGCTCTCTTTGCGGCGTCCGCCGCTGCCGATTGAGCCGCCCGCGCAGCCAGCGCGGCAGCATCCAGCGCTCGCGAATAGTTGAACGACGCTCGACGGCTCATGGGTGTTCCCCTCGTGCTTCACGAATCTCAGGCCAAGTCCTTGCTGGCACCCCAGTTGCTTGCGCCTTGGCGCGGAGGTTGTTGTCCTTCGTGACAAGGATGACGTTGCCCCTGCTGTAGGCGATAGCGACGGACAGTATCTGGTTGTCTGGTTCGTCAACCGAGCCCAGGTCGGAGGGAATCAGTGCCGGGCGGGCGGACTCAAAGCGCAACACGCCGAGCTGCCGCGCCTCGTCGACAGTTCGATGCGCGGCTCGCGCACGCCGAGCAGTGTCCTCGTTCGTGCTGCGCTTTAGCCCGTCTAGCTCTTGAACGACGCGGTTAGGTATGACGCCGACCCTTTCGGACCCTAGATGGCGGAGGCATTCGGGGTCGTCGAGAAGCGAGTTGGAGTCGAACACCAATGCATCCTGCCCCGGAGACAGGGAGGCTGCCATATTTGCGGTCGCGATCTCCCTCCATTTCAGGACACCCGCTCGAAGCGCCACCAGCCCGTCCGGTAGCTGTTCGTCGACAGAACGAGCCAACTCGGGATCGTCCACCGCATGGAGCCACCGTTCGGCGGCCTGGAGAGCGGCCCCCGTTGATGCTGTGGATGCCAACGCACCGCTGCCGTTCGCAAGCGCGGCGTTCTGTCGTCCCAGCGCATCGTCAAGCTCCGTCTGTGCCGCTGCGAACCTGGCGATTGGTTGGAGTGCGTCTGGCACCGAATCACCGAGGCCCTCCGATGGGTCATGCCACAAGTCGGCGAGGAGCGTGGCTCTCACGGGTGCACTGAAGAGCTGCGCTGGCAATGAACCCGCAAGTCGGCCGAGCTGGATTACCTCCCGCATCTCGACGACGGAGCCCGGCTCACTGACACGAGCCAGCAGAGGCGAAAGCACCGTGTCGAGCCGCGCGCTCTCGCCAAGTGCGCTCCTCACGGTCCTTGCCCATCCGCCGAGTGTGCCTATGTCAAGTGGTTCGTGAGTGCCCGCCAGGGCAATGAGGCGTGCCGTCACGTCGAGGAATGCAGGAGCCTGGCTGGAGAGTGCGTTCGGTGCGACCTCACGCGCAGCCGAAACGAAGTCACGCACTCGTCCAAGCACCTCGTCAAGAGTGCCTGCGTTGCCTCCATTGGCCAGGGCTTGCAGTGGACGGGGCGATCCCCACGCAAGGGGCAGTGTGGAAACTTCGACGTCGGGGGAGTGCGTCAGATCAGCGGCCAGCTCCTCGCTGAACGCATTCCACCGAGCGGCCGAGACCTCCGCGTCAAGGTCCGCTCGAACAAGTGCAAAGACCTGCCGCCCAGCCCATGTGAGCGGAAGCGCGCCGGTCTGCTGCCCCGAAGTCGCACGGCCACCGTCGAATGTCACGCTCGTCACGCCGTCCGGCAGGGTGGCAGGCAAGGGCGAGCCCACGACACGCACTGCATCCTCATCTGGTAGCCAGCTCGGCGTGGCGTAGTCCGCCGTGAGCCGAACTCGCGTCCGCAACTCGGGCAGATGGACTACAGCGGAGCGAGCACCAAGCGCGGATTCGACGAGTTCCAACCTCGTGAGACTGCGCATTTCGTCGGTGGAGAAGACCACCTCGCTGGGCGCTTCTCGACTGACGACTGTCTTCAGCAGAGTCGCCTGCACGATGGTTGACTCAAGCTGGGTAAGCCAATCCGTGGCGGCCTTGTTCCCTGCGACGTGAAGTTCGAGGTATCCCTCGGCTGAGACCACCAGATCGACATTGAGAGTCAGCCAGCTAACCGTGTCGTCGACGTCGGCTTCGACATTGACAATGCGCGACTCGCCGCGAAGGAATCTCGGCGGCTGCTCCGTGAGGGTTGCACGAACAAGAGACGATGGGTCGCGTGGCGCGAGCGCGCGAACATCAAAGGCAAGGTCAGGGGGAGAAGCGGCCAGTCTGCTCGGCCGCTCGTTGACGAGCGAGTTGGACCAGGGTAGGTAGTAGAACTCGACTGCATCCCTCGTCGGATGACTCGGGAGGGTATTCCGGTTGTAGAACTCCTGACCGGCCGGGGACAGCGTGAGCGTCCGAATCGGCTGGTCGAGAATCGACGCACTCCTCGATGAGTCCGCACGCCGGACAATGCCAAGGCGTAGCAGCTCGTTCGCGCTGCTTTCCAGGAGTCGCGGTATGCCGTTTGCACCGAGGTGGTCTTCGAATGCTGTGCGGAGCGTTGCACTGCCAACTGCGGAGTTCTCGATGCCTCTTCGGCTCAGCCGCATAATCATGCGCTCGAAGACGGTGGGCTTCCGAACGACGCTGTGCTCGACAGACGCCTGGAGCCAGAAAATCGGAACGCCGACGTGCAGGGTTGTGAGCTTCACTGGCGCCGCCCTTGTCCCGCTGCCGCATGCAGGTCACCGAGCGCGCTCGCCTGCTTCATCGCACCTTTGCGCTCGACCATCTCTGTGATCTCTCGGTACACGGGGACGATACTCGGGGTGCCGTTGGCGTCCATCGGTGGCAGCTCCACCGGATAGGGGGCGAAGGTGTCGAGCGCGCCGAACACCACAAGCAGTTCCTGGGCCCGCGAGAAGGCAACGTTGATGTACTCGAATCGTGCGACGTTGGCCCTCGAGCTGCGCCGCCGCGCCGGGGCACTTCTCCCGAAGTTGCGGACCATGCTCACGAGGATGATCGGCTTCTCCTTACCCTGGTACTTCACGACGGTGTTCAGCTCGTACTTGATCGCCTTGAACGGTCGATCCTTCGTCTCGCGGTTGATCTCCGAACGGATGGTGCGGACCTGCGCCTGGTACATGGAGACGATCCCGATCTCCTTCGGGCCGACTGTGCGCGAGGAACTGCTGAGGATCGCGTCGTCGATGTCTCGGAGCATTCGAACGATGAGTCGCGCTTCGAGGATGTTCGTGCGCTCCTGGCCAGAGCCCGCCTTCGGCTCAGCCCATTCCGCGCCTCGGTCGTCGTTCGTGGTGTCGATCCACACCATGTGCTGATCAGGGCCGATCACTGGAAGGTCGCCGCGCCCACGGATGGTGAGCCCGTGCGCTCGCGCAACGTCAGGCTCAACGATCCCAGACGTGAGCTGTCCTTCGTAGAAGCGGTTGACCGAATCCATGATGTCGGGGTGCATGCGATGCTGCACGGTGAGCCGTTGCTTGATGGACTCGTCCGCACGCTCGAAGTGAGTGCGGAAGAGCGACGCAGTGACGAACTTCTCGTACTTCTTCAGGTTCTCAGGCGTCAGCGCGACTTCGGCGGGCACGTCCTCGTCCGCTTGCTCCGGGAGACCTTCGGCATCCTGGCTCTCTCGGAACATCGGAGGGAGTTGCCTGTGGTCACCGACGAGTGCCGACCGTCGCGCTCTCATCAGGGGGAGGAGCAGCTCTAGCGGAGTTGCCTTGCTCACTTCGTCAACCACGGCGAGATCGAAGCTGGTTAGCCCCGGCTCGTCTAGCGTCGCCGGGTTTTCATTGCAGGTGATGCCGACAACATTGCACTCGGCTAGCCAGGCGTCGCCGATTGCCACCCAATCCCGCTCGGCCACGCTGGCATCGGACAGATCGGCGATCCATTCGTCCTGGATGTCGCCCCAAGCCGCGCTCTCGTCAGCCAGAGTAGTCGCGCGGTCGATCCTGCTGGCAAGCCGCGCCTCTGCTTCCTGCTGGGCTTGGGCGAGAGAGTCGGCCGTGCTCGGTGGCTCTTCGCTGATGATGCCGAGCGACTCCGCGAACGGTGCGATGAAGTGAGAAGCCGCCTCCCCGAGCGCCTGTTCCAGTCGGGCCTCCGCCCCCTTCATGGCTGACAGTGCTCGCTCACGCTCGCGACGAGCCTCATAGATCGGGGGAGTCATGCGAGGGATCGAGTCGGCTGCTGCGAGCAGTTCGCTGGCGGCATTCCGACGCTTTGCCCTCTTTCCTCCTGCTAGGAACCCCTTCGGCGGGTCTTCGAAGACCAAGCTAGAACTCGGGAATAGGCGAGCCAGGCTCGCAGTGTCGAGTGTGTCGCCGGAGGCTTCGGATTCGAGACCGCCGAGTTCGGATTGGAGCCGCTGGTACTCCGCGACTGCGGTGCTGTCCGACTTCATTTTCTCCAGCACCACGTCGAGTTGCGCCTCAATCTCCAGGCGGCGGGGTGACTTGTGGGCCACAACCACCGCGGGCTTGTCCTCGAGAGCAGCGCGCGCGACATCTCTGAGTCCCGGAGTTGCAGTCAGCAGACGGTCGACCCACAAATCGAGTTCCACGAGGCTGGAGTTATCCTCCGGCGTCAGGCTGAGCGCAGGCAGGCGAACCCCAGTCTTTTCGAGTGACTGAACCTGCTTGGCGTAGCTCGCCAGAGTTGCCCTGTAGGTCTCGGTGGATTCCGCGCTCGCGGCCTCAGCGGTGCGGAGCGCGTCGAGTAGTTGTGCAGACCTTGCTCGGAACGCGCGCATCTGAGCTGCGAAGCGTTGCTCGGCTGCCGCATCTTCCCTTCGCTGCCGGATCTCCGTGCTCAACGAGCGGTAGTAGCGCCCCAGCGCGCGCTCGTTAAGAAACTCTTGACCCTCGTCGCTCAATCGGTCTTCATTGCGTGTCAGACGAACTGCACGAATTGACGGGTGCAACGGAAGCCGACTGAGGGCATTGTCGACTGCGGTATGAGTCTGAGATGCGACGAGCACGGTCTCGTCGCGCGCGACCACCTGAGCGATCGCTTCGGCGATCACCGTGGTCTTGCCAGTCCCCGGTGGTCCCTGAATCAGGCAGAGATCCGGGGCCGCGAGAACCTTCTGCACTGCGAGCTTCTGGGCCTCGTTCAGGCTCGGGTTGTGCCACCGCTCAACACTGCTGAGCTGAGTAGGTTGCCTCGCCTCGTTTGCGTCAAACATGTAGCGCGCCAGGTACGGCGAGAAGCCGCCTTGGTCACTGAGATCTCGCAGCGCGCGGTCCTGGCGGTTCACCTGTGCCATGTCCTGAACGGCGCTCTGAACGATGAAGCCAGCTTCCGGGATTCGGTCGAGCGCCTTCCGCGCTGTGGCCTCTGGATCATCGCTACGTTCGATCCGGGCAAGGGCGTCGTCCGAGAACGCAATGGAGACCTCGGCGGCAGCGGCGTTGCTCCAGGGGGAGGTTGGGGCTACGGACGCTCCGGTGACAATGTTCGGTCGGGTACGCCTCGCGTTGCCCAACTCGCTCCCGCGCGGCTCGCGGCCCTCGCTCGGGAGCTGGAACTGCCACTCGTCCTCGCTGACCGAAACGTCGAAGGCAGCGAGGGCATCGCTCTGCGAGAGTCGCCGAATAGCTTGGGTGAGTGCCGCTTCGTCGTCTCCAATCACTCGGAAGGTCACGGAGCGGTGGTCGTCGCCCGCCTGGCGCGAGTCGTATCGCACCGCGGTGCGGTTGGCCTGGATGAGACGGCGCTTCCACTCCAGGAAGTCGCTCCAATCCTGCAACCGTGCGGCTGTCTCTGCTGAGATCGCTGGGAGGGCGGCCGCGAGGTCTTCCGTCAGAACGTTGCGTTCCTTTCGAACGCCTGGCCCCATTCGAGCTACCTGGCGGCAGGTCACGTCAAGTGCGACCTCGAAATCGCGGGCATCCCCAGCAGGACCATCGTGAAAGCTGAAGACGGTCAGGGAGGGGTTTCGATTTCCGTAGGCGCGCTGCGTTTCTCGATCTGTGCCAGACAGGTTCCAGCTCGCCTTGGCGACGAGTGATACGCCTTTCGGCAGTGGCCAGTTTGGGCGTGCGTCACCAGACAGACGGACAGAGACATTGATGTTCACCGAGCGGCTCCCGCTCGGGAACGTGAGCTTGGATAGCGCGAGTCGGGCTGGCAGCAGGTCGGCGAACATAGCATCCATGAGGAACTGCTCAACGCTCTTACCTTCGGCGCCTGCGGAGTCCGCGAGGGTGGGGTATCGGCGAACGAGGACGTCGCAGGAGCTGCGGAGTTGCTTGCGTCCCCAGTCCCAGCGGTCAGCGGCAAGCTCGACATACAGGTTGCCGCTTCTTGCGCGGATCTGACCGGGAGGATTCGCGGCCGCGATGTCAGCGGAGGATGCTCCCGTCCCGGCTCCAGCAAGGGTGTCGTTACTCACCGGCATCCCTTCTGGTTGACTCCAATCCACCCTACAGACGGCCGGAGACAACCAACGCGGGCACCGCAGGCGGACGTCCCCCAATCCGTGGGTGCCACCGGTTCAGATGCTAGCGCCGACTCCGAGCAGGAAGTTGACCCAGGTGACGCCGAGGCCGGCGAGTGCGGCAGCTCCGACGGAGACGAGGAATCCGGTGCGCGCGCGGACAGCCGAAGTGATGTTGCCGTTCGCCGACGAGATCGCCCACACCGCGGCGCAGATGACGAGCATGAGCACGGCGAGGATGAGCACGACGGTCAGCAGCGCGCCAACGATGGCGCGCAGTTCTGCCTGACCGCCGACGGCTCCGAAGTCGGGGAATATGTCCATGTCATGCGGCCATCTGTGCTGAGCAGAGCGCCGCGGTGCTTGCGGCATCGAGGTTCTGAACTCCGTGGGCGGCAAGCCACGGCTCGGCATCAACCGCCGCTGCGTTCGACCCGCCTGGCCGGATCTCGAAATGCAGATGGGCTCCGGTCGACCTGCCCGCCGAACCGACGTTGCCGATGTGCTGCCCGGCAACGACGCGATCCCCGACGCTGACGAGGACGCCGCTCTGCCACATGTGCGCGTAGGCGGAGGCGATGCGCTGTCCATCGATGGTGTGCTCGATGATGATGAGGTTGCCGTAGCCGCCCGACGGCCCGGCGAAGCTGACCACGCCATCGGCGAGCGCGAGGATCGGCGCGCCGTCGTCGGCAGCCCAGTCCGTTCCCGAGTGGAACGCTCGCTCACCAGTGAAGGGGTCTTCGCGCCACCCGAAGTCGCTGGTGTTCACCCACGTCCCGCTCGGCAGCGGGAAGACGATGGCGGTCGTCTCGGGTACGTTGCCGAGCGGCGTACCGCCCGGCGTGGTTTCGGCGCGGCGCGTGAGTGCAGCGAGGATCGCCTCGGCGACTGGCTGGTAGTTCTGGTAGCGGTCGGGATATGCCGAGACTTCGACCGCTTGCGCTGCCTCGCCAGGGTCGAGGTGCTGCCAGTCGGGTATGTCGAGCAGTCCACGCGGTGATGGGTAGTTCGGCCCGCTCGAACCTCCGTAGAAGGCGCGCGACTGGTAGGTCGCGTTCATCAGCTCGGCGACGGTGCCCCATCCTGCGCTCGGCCGCATTTGGAACAGGCCAAGAGAGTCGTGATCGCTGCCCTCTCCGTCGTTCGGGAAATCGCCCGACTCTGGAATCGCCGCCGAGTTTGCGAGCATCCGTAGCCGCGACTCGGTGAGTGCGGCCATGAGCGCGATGACGATGCCAGCGCGACCAACGCCCTCGGTCTGCGCGCCGACCGTGATGATGGTGGCTGCATGGGTTAGCTGCTCATGGTTGAGGGTCACGGTCTCGCCCGCGCGCGTCGTGGCTGTGAGCGACTCCGGGATCGGCCCGACAACGAGCGAGCTTGACGAGAGACATGCGGCGAATACCGCGGGCGACACGAGCAGACCCACGCCGACCAGGCTCATGGGGAGCACTGCGACGAGGGTGGCGATGACCACAACGAGCTTCTTCATGCGGGTGCCGATCAACGCAGGGGGTTGTCAAGCTCGGAGATGCGAAGCGCGCGGCAGGTATCGAAGGTCGGCTCGCAGGTGATGAAGACTGTGAATGCGACTTCGTGGGAGCTGGTCACGGGCTCGGTGCCGTGGATACCCTCGCGTTGCCGAATGCCGGTGATCGTGTACGCGACGGTGCCTGGAAGGATCTGTCCCTTGGCTGCCTGCTCGAGCGCCGTCGCCCATTCGTCCGGCACGAACACGTCGTTGATGTCGAGCCATTGGCGGGTCTGCATCGTGCGGAGCTGCGCCCAGGCGTCCGCGGTCGGGAGATAGGTGCGCACGTCAGAGGCCAGCCCGGCGGTCTCATTGCCGGAGGGGTCGCCCACATCCACGATGACCTGCGCGTAGTCGGTCGGCCCGAACTCGGTCGCGGTGTCCCATGTGAACAGCGCGATGGCGAGGGCTCGCGCGAACGTCTCGGGGTCGTCGGACTCACGGACGACGGGCGGCGTGCTCGATGTCGGGGACGGTGCGCTGGTGGAAGCGCCTGGTGGGTCGCTCGTGGAGCTACCGCCCGGCGAAGGCTCGGATCGAGGTGCGAGCAGCAACCCGTAGAGCCCGACTCCGACGAGGACGGCAAGCACGGCGGCACCGACGATCAGGAGGATCATGAGGCGACGAGGGAAGCGAGTCTGCGGCATCAGGCACTCTCCTTGGCGAGACGTTGGCGGGCGGTTCGGGCGGCGCGGGCCGCGTCGAAGAAACGGACGGTAGCGTCGAGGATCGTCTCGAAGTGCTCCCACTGGTCATCACTCAGCGCGGTGCCGACCTCAGCAGGGTCGTAGTGTGACCACCACTGATCGAGGTCGCTCCAGGTGAGGCTGAACGCCCGCACCGGATAGCGAACCGGCACGACGCTCGACGCTGGTGCGGGTGCCGGGCCTCGCTTGCGCCCTTGCTTCGCGCGCTCCAGCGCCTCCTGTGCGAGCAACTCCAGCTCGCCGGGTGGTTCGGGTTCCTCCTGCGGGATCGCCAGCATGGCGATCGTGCGGGCGTGCGCCGTGGTGATCGACGAGCCGCGGTCGATGGCGTCGAGTTCTGAGCGGGCGAAGCCGCGCACATCCTCCGGTTGTCGGGGGTCATTGGCGATCCGCTGCAGGTCGTTGATCTGCTCCAGGCTCGTGTACGACTTGCGCCCGGTGACCATGAGCGCAGCCTGCGCGCGGGACTTGCCCGGAGCGCCGATCAGCGGTGGTGCCGTCACGGCACCACCGCTCGTTCCGGCGATCTTCCCGCCAGCACCGAACTGCGTCGCCGCCTGACGACGAGCGGCGTCCTCGGCCATGAGCGTCTTCAGCTCGCGGTACAGCGCCGCGGCCTCGGTCTGCGTGAATGGCTTGTGGAGCACGTTGTCGGCCTGCTCGGCCATGAGCCTCTGGAGCCGGTCGCTGATCCCGGAGCGCACGAAGACGTTGACCTTCTTGTGGCCGAGCTTGCGCAGCGCCGCGATGCGTCGAGCGCCGCACACGAGCACGCCGTCCGGTGTCACGGTCGGAGGCTGGAGAAGTCCGTCACGTTCGATGGATGCTGCGAGTGCGTCGATGTCACCCATCTCCATGCGATGACGGCTGCCGACGACGATTGAGTCGATGGTGCGTTCCAGCTCGATGTGCCCGGTGCTCGCCGCCATGTGCTCACCTCGCCCCCGCCAGAGTGGGCGCGTTCAGGCCGAGCAGCAGCACGAGGTCGTCATCGGTGAGCAGCGCACGCAGGGGCTCGCCGACAAGAAGGCGGAACAGCACGCCGCGGCCGACGGCGGTGTGGGCCTGATCGGGATCGGGGTTGCCGAGGATCGCACGGAGCAGCGCGTTCCAGCTCGTCGACGACAGATCGAGCACGGCCCGAGCGTGTGGGTCTCGCCGAAGCGATTCCGCTGCGCTCGCCCGCGACGGCGCGTCGCCGAGTCGAGTGCAGATGTGCTCGATGGCCGCGCGCGCC
Source organism: Microbacterium sp. BR1 (assembly GCF_002812725.1). Classification (GTDB taxonomy): domain Bacteria; phylum Actinomycetota; class Actinomycetes; order Actinomycetales; family Microbacteriaceae; genus Microbacterium. The sequence continues at coordinate 353,430 of NZ_NMUN01000004.1, forward strand.
GTCTGCTCCGGCCAGTCGAGCAGCGCCAGCAGCTTGATCGCGTCCTCGACTGCACGGACGACGCCAGATACCTCGTCGTCCGATTCGTTCTCGTCCTCACCCGCGGGCGCGACCTGCAACGCTTCGTGGTAGTCGGTGAGTGGGTTCTCCCGGTCGCTGAACCGCTCCGGGTCGTGGAAGCCGCTGTATTGCGGCCTGCGTGCCTGATGCGTCGAGCACAGCAGCCCGTTGCCCCGTTCCTCGGCGATCAGTGTGACCTGCACGGCCCGGGTGACGACGGCCCACGGATCTTCCGCGTTGCGCACGGCCGGGGTGCGCATCGCGTCGAACGCGGCGCTCGCCGCCTCCCACGGGTCGAGGCCGTGCTTTCGCGCGAGGCTCGCGTACCGACCCGCCGTGTACTCCATGAGCGCCGCGACATCCACGTCGCGCCGCCACGCGCCTTTCCCATCGTCGTGAAGACGCTCCAGGAGCGCGCGCAGTCCTTCCGGGGTGCGGAACGACGTGGGAGCGGCCTGGGCAGACATGGCGCGCTCACAGGCGGCGGAGCGGGTCGCGGCTGACAGAGGACTGGTGCGCGGGCGACTGCCCGAACGCGGAGAGCGGCGCGATGCCCTGGGCACGCCCCCTGATGCCGGGCCGGGTCACCGGAGTTGCCTGCGGCGAGGTCTGCCGACGTTCCTCGACGCGGCGCGCCAGTTCGGTGCGCAGGTCGATGCCGCGCCCGATCATGCGGGCCGAGGCGGATGGGAGCAGCTCGGTCGGGCGCACCCACACGACCTGGCTGCGGTCGTGCTCTGCGCTCAGCCGCTCCAGGAGTGGGTGGCCGCCGCGCCACCTCTGCGCGGCGAGCCACGGGTCCGTGTGGCGCGCCAGCTCCGAGATCTCAGCAGCCTCGCTCGGAGTCGGCTTCAGCGTGTGGAGGACATCGGCAAGCCGACGGGCGTGCTCGTCCTCCGGCAACTCATCGTTCACAGCGCGCCTCCTTCCGATGCCGCGGAGAGCGCGGGCGTCGCCAGCCAGCGGCCGACCGTGGACGGATGCACCCCGGTCGCGCGAGCGATGGCCTTGTTCGTCATGCCGTCCTCCTTCAGTCGCAGGGCGAGTTCTCTGGGAGCAAGGTGCGCAGGCGGTTCCGGCGACTGGTACTCGACCGCGTTCGACACCAACACGGCAGGCTGCGCCGACGGCTCCGCACGGAACCGTCGGGTGAGCACGACGGTCAAGTGCGTGATCGCCAGCAGCACGAGCGGCGGTACTGCGGCGACCGATCCTGCGAGTGCCGAAGGAACGTCGGCGTCAGCGGCGACGACCGCGTGGATCGCGTTGGCTGCGACCGAGACCGCGGCACCGGCCATGAGCAGCAGCCACGGATACCAGGCGGCACGCTGGCCCGCGAGCGCGACGACGGACACCGTGGCGACGACGATGATGCCGTCCACGATGAGCGGCCATGCCCACGCCTGGCTCTCATCGACGCCGGAGCGTCGCGCGAGGTCGGCGAGTGCCGTGAACGACAGCCAGAAGGCGGCTGCGGCGATGAATACGGTCCCAGCTACCGCCGTCCACACGGCGATCCGCCCGCGCGGCTGTTGCGTGCTGCCGGGGATCACGAGAGCACCTGACCCGATGAAGGCTGAGCTGCATGGCTGGGCATGGAACTGGCCGTGGGCGCGGACGGTGCGCCCCTCGCTACGCGGTGCGCCGAGCGGATCGTCGTCTCGATCTCCGGCGCGGGCAAACCTGCGCGCTCGGCAGCCGGCCCCAGCGCGGCACGCACGCGGTCTGGCGGGATGCCCGCCTCGATGAGTCGACACGAGGCCCAGAACAGGCCGCGGTTGCGCTCGCCCTCGCCGCGCATCCCGACCCAGCGGGCGATCCGCTCCACGTCAACTCCGTCCGTTCGCTCGACCGGGATGACGGGCATCGGGCGCGCCGGTCGCGGATCGAGGAACTGCCGCAGCGCGCGGGCATCGACGGGAACCGCGTCGCCTCGCCCGGAGCCGATGAGGGCATACGCACTCGGCCCCGCATCGGCGGCGATGATCGAGGGCGGCACGATGACGTAGCCGCCCGATCCCCGGAAGTCGATACCAGCACGCGCCACCTGCCAGGACGGCTGCACCAGCTCGGGATCGGCCGGGTAGTAGGCATGGACTCCGCCCGAGGGCGTGCGGATGAACGCGGCCCAGCGATCCGTCAGCCCCTCGCGTCGGGCCAGCTCGAACGCGGCGAAGCCGCGGATCGCCCCGTGCACGTCGACATCCACGACCTCCAGCCCGGAGATCTGACCCGTCGGCATCCCGATGTTGGCGCGCGGCCACCGCGCCCACCAGCGAGCGACCTGGCGCGGTTCGGCGCTCGCCTCGTGGAATCCCCGCTTGGTCAGCGGGCGCTTGCCTCCTGTGACGCAGGGAAAGACGGGGATGCCTGCCTCGGCGTAGCGATACGCTGCGGCGCTCGGCGACAGCCCGGTGAGCGAGGCGAGCAGTGCGGCGGCATCCAGCGGCTGGCGCTTTCCGCGCGAGGCTTCCGGCATCGTCATCTCGGCACCTCCTCTTGCCTGGTCGTGAACCGTGGGGCTCTTGTCGATCAGGTGCGTCGGGGTTCCCAAGAGACGGTCGCCGTCCGGTGGGCAACGCAGTCAGGCTGCGGGGTCGCGCTGTGCTCATGGAATCGGCGTCTCCTCCCGCTCACCGGGAAGCCGCGTTGAGCATGCTCAAAACTCTCCCGAGATTCCGTTCTAACACCGCACGTTGAGCATGCGCAACGGTTGATTTGTGCATGCTCAACGGGTAGATTGAGCATGCACAACTACCCTTGGGCCTGAGCTACGTCGATGCCTTGGCCCTCCCGAAGGGAAAGGGGGGTCAGCGACGATGACTGAAGACGAAAGTCAGGCTGCGGCTGACGACCTCGCCAAACGCCTGCGACTTCTGATGGATGTCGCTGTCGCCGAGTCCGGCTCCGAACCGACCTACTCGCAGATCGCGGAGTATCTGAGACAACGTGGCATCAGCCTGTCTCGATCACGATGGACGTACATGGTCAACGGCCACCGATACGTCCAAGACACCGCAATCTTCGAGGGACTCGCGGACTTCTTCGACGTTGATGCTGCCTTTCTTGCGGGGGAGAGCGGCGTGGCAACCCCGGAGAAGGTCTCCGCCCAGCTCGACCTCGTGCGTTCGATGCGTGCAGCGAAGGTGAAGTCCTACGCTGCACGCACACTCGGCGATATCTCGCCGAAGGCGCTCCAAGCCATCAGCAAGTTCCTGGACGAGGAAATGATGCGAACACCCGAGCACTGACGGGTGTCGCGCACCACGGAGCCGAGGCCAGTAGTTGCTCGGCCGAGAGGGGGTAAACGTGAATACCGAAGAGACCGTAACGGCCGCCGTCTCCGATCTGCGGCTCGGCAACAGATTCACGCTTGCGCACCTTCTCCAGGCCATACAGGAACGGCGCCATCGTAGGCTCCGCGTCGTCGAACTCGCCGACCTCGACACCCGCGACGGCATCTGTGCGCTCTGGCTGGTCACCGACACCGAGGACTTCGTGCTCCACGCACGCAGCGACTCTGCACTGCACCGCCAGCAGTTCGTCCTTCACGAGTTGGCCCACATGATCCTCGGTCACACGGAGGGCGACGATTGCACAGCCGGGGACGTCTTGCTGCCCAACATCCCTCCTCACACGCGCGGACGCATGCTCAAGCGACAGGACATTGACAGTGAGACGGAGATCGCCGCCGAGTCGCTCGCAGATCGGCTGGCCGCGGGCATCCGAGGATCGGTGTTCGCCGAGTCCCGCTATTCGGAGATTTTCGGGTGATCCAGGCGCTCGTCGCGACGCTCATGTGGGCGCTCGTGGCGAGCCTGCTCATCTTCCGCCGCAAACGGGCGGATCGAAGCATCACCTACGCTTCCTTCACGATCGCGGTCGCGATGACCCTGAACGTCGACGCCATCTACCTCGCCACCGATCCGCTTCTTGGCGGGACGAATGTCACTACCCTCGTTTCGGATGGGCTGCTGATGACCGGGATCTTCTTTCTCGGTCGAGGCGTCATGAAGGCCGACGAGTACCGCCCCAGGCTCGTGCGGGTCGCCGTGGGCATCCCCGTGCTTCTCACCTCGCTTCTTGCGATCACCACGACGTTCGTGTTCATCGACCGAGGCACAACCACGACTCGGTTCATGATCGACCTCGGCGCGCAACCCGCAGCGGCGGCCTACTCGATCATCAACTTCAGCTACTTCTTCCTCGTAATCACGACGATGATGATCCTCGCCGCGCGGCAATATCTGCGCAGCTCCGGCATCCAGCGTCTCCCCGCGGCTCTGCTGAGCCTGGGATCGGCGTTCGGCGGCGCACTGTGCCTGGCCGTGCTCATCATGGACGTCGCACACGTCACAGGACATCTCGATCTCATGCGCGCCGTCCAACCCGCCTACGAACCGCTCTCTCTACTCGCGTTCCTTTTCCTATGCGCGGGCTTCGCCGCGCAGCCTGCCGTCCGCCGCGCACAGCACGACATGCGCCGCAAGCGCACCGTCGGCCTCACGACACAGTTGGAGCCTCTCTGGAAGCGGGCGTCGCTCGTGCGGCCTGGGCTGAGCCAAGCAGACCCGCTCGCTGCGAGGGCGGATGACTTGGAGAGCCGTCTACACCGAGAGATCGTTGAGATCCGCGACGCGATGATCGACCCGCGCGTCACCTTCGACATCAGCGCAGCCGAGCGCGCCCTACTGAATCGCGCCGAGAGCCACCTCCTCGGACTCGACACCAGAGCGACACGGACCACCGCTTCACCAGGAAGCCGGGTCGACCAGGGGGGCAGTTCGTGATGCGACGGGTCGCGCTAGGTGCCGGACTCGTTGCGGCAGGCGCGTTGGGTGTCGGATGGGCGATCGCGCGGCGGCTGACAGCTCCCAGCACGCGAAGATACGATCTGATCGTCCGCGATGTGGAATACGACGGCGACGCCTGTCTCATTGTGCTCGACCGAACTCGCCAGACCGCAGCCGAAGGCGCTTACAACCTCTGGTTCGAGAACGGAGGCTGGGCGCAACTCTCCGAAGACGTGCTCGACCGTGGACCGACTCTGATCGCACGACGGGTGACGAGCACGGCATCGGGGCTCACTCTCAGGGCTGGCGATCACGTCTCCTGGAGCGGCATCTACTACGCGACCCCGCACGACGCCAGCCTTCATGCACACGACATCACCATCGACACCCCCGCGGGGCCCGCCCCAGCCTGGCGCATCGACGGCGACGGTGCCAGGTCGACGTGGGCGATCCACCTACATGGCCTCGGCAGCGTCCGAGCCGGAACGCTTCGCGGCGTGCTCGCCGCGACCGAGCGCGGCTACACCTCGCTCGTCATCAGCTACCGAGCCGACGGCGAAGGCTCGGGAGTCGGCAACGGTCGCGCAACACTCGGCTTCACCGAGGCCGACGACGCCGCGGCCGCCATTGAGTACGCGATGCGGCACGGAGCTCGACAGGTCGTGCTGTTCGGATGGTCGATGGGCGCGGCCATCGCGCTCCAGCTCGCTCACCACCCGTCATATCGACGCAGCATCGCCGGTCTCGTGCTCGACTCGCCCGTGCTCGACTGGACCGAGGTCATCAAGGCGAACTGCACCCGCAGCGGACTCCCCGCAGCCGCAGGCAGCCTCGCGATCCCGTGGCTGACGCTCCGCCCGCTGGCCCGGATGGTCGGCCTGCCCGAGCGCATCCCGATCCGATCCTTCGACTGGACGGTTCGTGCCGAGGAACTCACCGCGCCCACGCTCATCCTTCACGGCACCCACGACGACTCCGTACCGATACGGCTCTCACAAGCACTCCGAGATGCTCGGCCTGGCCTTGTTTCGCTGGAGACCTTCGAGGCCGGACATACGCTCTCGTGGAACTCTGACCCCGACCGATGGCAGAGCGCGGTGATCGCCTGGCTCGCCGCACACGTCCCGTCCTGAACGTCGGTACTCGTCGGTAGTCTCGAAGTCGGGCTTCGAATCGGAAGGGTCGCCGTGCGGCTAGAGGACATCGCCGCGACTGCGCGGCTGGCAGGCATACTGCCGGGGCGTGCCGTGACGGTGCTAGCGGCACAGATGCATGGCGCGAATGCGGTCGAGGTCACCTATCAGGACGACAACGGCGCGCTCGGGCAGGTGGTGTTGTTCCGTGACGACGAAGCGAAGATCGCGCCGCATCTGGAGTCGGGCCGTCCGTTCGATGCCGATCCGCGCAACTTCCGGCTGGCCGCGGAGGCGCAACGCATCATGCTCGCGGGGCTGCACGATCCCATGCTGGCTGTTGCGACGAGCGACGTGCAGCCGCTGCCGCATCAGATCCGTGCCGTGTACGGGGAGCTGCTCCCGCGCACGCCGTTGCGGTTCCTGCTCGCTGACGATCCCGGCGCGGGCAAGACGATCATGGCCGGGCTCTACATCAAGGAGCTGATCCTCCGGGATGACGTGCGCACCTGTCTGGTAGTAGCCCCTGGCGGGCTGGTGGAGCAGTGGCAGGACGAGCTGGCGCTGAAGTTCGGCCTGGAGTTCGAGATCCTCGCCCCCGGCGCGGAGGACACCGCGCCAGGCAAGAGTGTCTTCGATCAGAAGCGGCTGCTCATCGCGCGGATGGATCAGCTCGCCCGCAACGAGGTGCTGCTGGAGCAGATCGAGCAGGCTGAGTTCGATTTGGTGGTCGTGGACGAGGCGCACCGGATGAGCGCGTCGTGGTTCAGCGGGGAGATGAAGGCGTCGAAGCGGTTCCAGCTCGGCGAGCTGCTGAGCGAGCGAGCCCGGCACTTCCTGCTGATGACCGCGACGCCGCACAACGGCAAGGAGGAGGACTTCCAGACCTTCCTCTCACTACTCGACCGCGACCGCTTTGTCGGTCCCGGCGACCGCCACGCGAGGACGGGCACGGCCGACGGGCTGATGCGGCGCATGGTGAAGGAGAAGCTCGTCACCTTCGAGGGGCGTCCGCTCTTCCCCGAACGGATCGCGGAGACCGCCTCATACCGGCTTTCGCCGGATGAGCAATTCCTCTATGAGGAGGTCACGGAGTACGTCCGCAACGGGATGAACCTCGCCGACCGGCTGGAAGGCAAGCGGAAGAACACGGTCGGGTTCGCGCTCACGGTCTTGCAGCGTCGTCTCGCATCGAGCCCGGAAGCGATCTTCCAGTCGCTTCGCCGCCGCACCGACCGGCTGGAGCGCACCCGCGCCGACCTGCTTGACGGCATCCTCGACGCCCCGCCGCGCGACGCTCCCGCGTCCTTGGTCGGCGATGATCCCGACAGCAGCTACTTCGACACCGACGAACTCGAGGCGGCCGAGCTGGAGGAGGCCGAGGAGGAACTGGTCGACGCGGCGACCGCGGCGCGCACCGCGGCCGAGCTGGAGACCGAGATCGTCGACCTGCGTCGGCTGACCGAGCACGCGCGCAGGCTGCTGGACTCGCAGCAGGACGTGAAGTGGCGCGAGTTGCGCGGCGTGATCGAGGGTCAGGTGCTCACGACGGCAGACGGCAAGCCGCGCAAGCTGATCGTCTTCACTGAGCACCGCGACACCCTGAACTACTTGGAGCGGCGCATCACGCAGCTCTTGGGTAGGCGCGAGGCCGTGGTCACCATCCACGGCGCGGTGCCCCGATATGAACGCCGTCGTGTCACCGCCGAGTTCACCTCGAACCCCGAGGTGCAGATCCTCATTGCCACCGACGCCGCAGGGGAGGGCCTGAATCTTCAGGCCGCGCACCTTATGGTCAACTACGACTTGCCGTGGAATCCGAACCGTATCGAGCAGCGGTTCGGTCGTATCCACCGTATCGGCCAGACCGAGGTGTGCCGACTGTGGAACCTCGTCGCCGAGGACACCCGCGAGGGCGAGGTGTTCATCCGCCTACTCGACAAGATCGAGGAGCAGCGCGCCGCCTACGACGGCGAGATCTTCAACGTGCTCGGCACCTCGCTCGGTGACCTCTCGCTGACCCGCGTGCTGCGCGACGCGATCCGCTACGGCGAGCAGCCCGAGGTGAGGGCGAAGATGTGGGAGGTCATCGACGAGGGCGTCTCCGCCGGGCTGAAGGAGCTGCTCGACGACGAAGCCCTCGCCAGCGAGGCACTCGCACCCACCGACCTGGAGGCGCTGCGTCGCCAGATGGAGGACGCAAAGGCCAAGCGCCTCCAACCGCACTTCATCCGCGACGCCTTCCTCGAGGCCTTCGACCGTGCAGGCGGACGCATCGCCCGGCGCGAGAAGGGCCGCTTCGAGATCACCCACGTCCCCGCCAACATCCGCGAACGCGCCGGGCGCGCACCTGTTGCCCGTCGCTACGAGCGCATCACCTTCGATGCCGCCACCATCGACGTACAGGGCACGCCCCGCGCAGAACTGCTCGCACCGGGCCACGCGCTGCACGACGCCGCGCTCCAGCTCGTGATCGACCAGCACGGGCCAGTGCTAGACCGCGGCACCGTGCTCACCTCCGACGCGGTGACCGAGCCGACCCTGCTCGTCGGCGTGCTCAACGAGGTCCGCGACTCCACCGGGCAGACCGTCAGCAAGCGATTTGGGTACTCCGTCGTCGGCGCCGACGGCATAGTGCGCGAGGCCGGCCACGCCCCGTACCTCGACTACGCGCCCGCCGACGAGCCGCAGCGTGCCGCGGGCACGAGCCTGCCGTGGCTCACCCAGCGGGAGAAGGATGCCGTCTCCTGGGTGATCGCCGAACAGCTCCCCGTGTTCGCCGCCGACGTGACGACCCGCCGCACACACGAGTACGAGCGCGTCCGCGAACGCGTCGCCACCCGGCTGACCCGCGAGATCAACCGCCTCTACACCGAGGCGCTGAAGACCGACGCCGATGCCGCAGCAGGGAAGAAGGTGCGCTACTCCGCCGAGACCCTGCGCCGCCGTGCCGAGGAGCTGGAGCAGCGCCGCGAGACCCGGCTCGCGCTCATCGAACGGCAGCTCGCCATGTCGCCCGTCACCCCGCGCATCACCGCCATCGCCCTCGTCATGCCCGCAGCCACCGAACCGAACGCGCCCGGCGATGTGGCCGCGAACGCGCTCGCCCGCGCGGCAGTCGAACGTCGAGGCGTCGACGCGGTACTCGCCGCCGAGCGCACCCTTGGCCGTACACCTGAGGAGCAGTCGCACAACAACCCCGGCTTCGACGTTCTTTCCCGGCCCGCCGAAGGCGCGGGCATTCGCATCGAGGTCAAGGCCCGCATCGAAGGTTCCGACACCTTCACGATCACCCGCACCGAGGTGCTCACCGCGCTCAACGCCGCGCCCGACCACCGGCTCGCGCTCGTGCGGGTCAGCCCGAGCGGGCCGCAGCACGATCAGGTGCGCTACATCGGTAACGCCTTCGAGGGCATCGAACCCGCCTGGCTCACCGACTTCGATGTCGTCTCGCAGAACCTCTCCTGGAACGACTGGTGGGCACGCGGCGGGGGGCCGTTCTGAGGCCAAGTGCCCACTCGCCTCAGCCCGAGGCGAAGATTCTTTCGAATGCCCGCGTGTCGCGCGCCGCAGTGTCGTAGGCGAGCCATACGTTGATCTACTACCCAAAACGCCGCCGGGTGCAACCGGCGGCGTTCTCGGGCCTCGTGGACGAGGGCGGAACCTGGAAAGTTCACCCGACTCTAGCGAGACAAGCGGCAATGTGCCCAAACGGACACGCCGGATGTCGAGCAGCGAGGCCTCCCGACCGCCGGACCCGGTTCCGGCAGAAAGGAGCCGACAATGACGCTCTTGGACATCCCAAACCGCACCAGCATCAGCACCGTGGAGGACGCGCTCAACGAAGCGCGTACCCGCATCCAGGTGACCCCCGAGGAACTCGCCGAGGCGCGGCGACGGCGCGATGCTCTTGCCGCCGCGCTGAAGCATGAGTTCGGCGGGCGCACCTACGTCAACGGCAGCATCGCCCACGGCGACGCGCTCAACCCCCTGACCGACGTCGACCTCGGCATCGTGATCCCCGACCCCGACGGGCTCTACGGGCCGGGCCTCCGTGGTCCCGGCGCACTCCAGGAACGCGCGGCCGATGCGATCCGGCGCGAGCTCAAGGACGAGTATCCGAAGCTTCGGGTCGAGCACCTCAACCGCCGCCGCTCCATCCTCGTGCGGTTCGGTGACCCCGTGACGCCCGGCCAGGCCGACTTCACCGCGGATGTCATCACCGCGATCGACAACCGCACCGGAGCTGGGCTCTACATCCCGAACTACCGCACCTGGGATCGCAGCCACCCGGAGCGCCACACGGAGATGGTGAAGCAGGCGAACGCTGTGACCCGCTCGACGTTCGCGCGCGGCACTCGGCTCATGAAGCACTGGAACCGCAAGCACGACCGGCCGATCTGCTCCTGGAACATCAAGGCCCTCGCGCTCGGCTGCATCACCGGGCCGGTGACCATGACGAGCTACATCAGCACCTGGCTGAACCACGCCATCGCGCAGCTCAGCATCGGCGAGACGCCCGACCCCGCAGGCGTCGCCGGGCCGATCAAGATCAACGAGATGTTCACCCGGCTCCAGGTCGTCGCCGCGTTCCGGCAGGCAAAGGCCGACTTCGACCTCGCCCTCCAGTACGAGCGTGAGGGCTACCCGATCCTCGCGCTCAACCAGCTCGCCATCTTCTTCGGCGACGAGGCTGTGATGCCCAAGCCCGATCAGGACGAGGTGAAGCGCGTCGCGCGGGAACGCTGGCGGGAGAAGAACCCGTCGCTCGTGCCCGCGCCCGCAGCCCCCGCGTCCACGTCCGCTTACGGGGATCGCCTCCCCGTGCGTTCGTGGGCGTGCTGATGCCCGACCCAGCGTGGTACGGCGCGGACGCCGCCTGGTTCGTCCCGTTCGAGCGTGACGCCTTCCGCCTGTTCGGTCGCCGTCTCCGAGTCGACTACACCTGGGAGGTACTACGCCAAGCGAACCCGTGCGCGGTCGTGCTGAGCTGCGGGAGCTGGATCGGGCTCGGCTTCGGGCCACCTCAAATCGAGGCCGTGCCGAGACGGCGATACCACCTCGATGGCGTCGATGTGGTGGGAAGGACGGAGCGCGTCCCGGTCGTCATCGAGTTCCGCCCCCAGCGGTACTTCCCCGGCGGAGGGGTTCGAGACGGCCGGGACTTCCCCGTCGTGTACGCCGGAGAGATGCAGGACTCCCCGCATCGCTATGAGGACGGGACGCTGTGTCTCTATTACCCGGACGACCCCGCCGAGCAGCGATGGACGGCTGACGCGAACCTCGCCGAACTGATCGTCCTCGTGCAGGACCACCTGTTCCTGGAGGATACGTTCGCTGAGACCGGCGAGTGGATCGCACCCCAGGCGGAGCACGGCTTCACCGAGGAAGCGAGGCGCGCCGCATGAGCTGGCTTCTTTCGCTCTTTCCGCCTGCGCCGATCACTTGGGATGGGATTGCGACCATCGCCGCGGCGATCCTCGCGGCGGGCATTGTCGTGCTCGGCTTCCTGCACGAGCGCCGCCAGCGGGCGCGCTCGCGCCGTGCGGAAGCATACGCCGGGGCGCTCCAGGCCGTCAGCGACTATCTCGAAGCGCCGTACCGTGTTCGCCGACGGACGGGCACAGCCGCGGATCGGTTTGCGCTCACGGCGCACGTCAGCGAGATTCAGTCCCGCCTCGACTTCTACTCCGCACACCTCGCGCTCGTCGCTCCCAAGGTTCTCGCCGGCTACGCCGAGCTGGTGTCGGCAGCAAAGTCAGAAGCGGGACCGCAGATGAGCGCAGCATGGAAGGCATGCCCGACACGACGCGACCGTGACGTGCCGCTCGTGGTGGCTTACGCGCATCCCCGCGCCGACGCCGCCCGCTCGGCGGTGCTCGCAGCGATGAAGGCCCACCCCTGAGCACTCGCCGCCCACCGTGGCCTCCAGGCGACATCCGACCCCGCGGGTAGGCTCGAGAACCGCACTACGAACAAGCGCGAGAGCGCACCCGAGAGGAATGCAGTGGCAGTCAAGCGCAAGCTGATCGAGGTCTCGATCCCACTCGACGAGATAAACAAGCAGTCAGCGCGCGAGAAGTCGATCCGCCACGGGCACCCGAGCACGCTGCACCTGTGGTGGGCAAGGCGACCGCTGGCGACCGCGCGGGCGGTGCTGTTCGCGCAGCTCGTCGATGACCCGTCGGTGCGTGAGGACGAGTTCCTCGCCGAGGCTCGTGGGAAGGGCTACGAAGACCCCGAAGGCTGGGCCGGCCACCGCATCAAGCAGGAGCGCGAGCGCCTGTTCGACCTCATCACGCGGATGGTCAACTGGGACAACCTCAACGACGAGGCACTGTTCGACGCCGTGCGCGCCGAGATCATGAAATCCACGAATGGCAACCCGCCCGCGATCCTGGACCCGTTCGCGGGCGGCGGCACCATCCCGCTGGAGGCGCAGCGGCTCGGTCTGGAGGCCCACGCGAGCGACCTCAACCCCGTCGCCGTGCTCATCAATAAGGCACTCATCGAGATCCCGCCGAAGTTCGCTGGGCAGGAACCTGTGTTCCCCGGCGCGGCCGGAACGCGCAACGCCTGGCCAAAGGCGACGGGTCTCGCGGAGGACGTGCGCCGCTACGGCGAGTGGATGCGCGATGAGGCACAAAAGCGAATCGGCCATCTTTACCCGAGGGCGAAGCTCCCGAGCGGGGGCGAAGCCACGGTCATCGCATGGATTTGGGCGCGAACCGTCACTTGTCCGAACCCGGCCTGCGGTATCGAGATGCCGCTGGTGCGCTCGTGGTGGCTCGGCAAGAAGAAGGGCAAGGAGGCCTACGTCGTGCCCCACGTCGCCAACGGGACGGTCGACTATGAGATTGGGCATAGCGCGCAGGACGCGCCTGCGGGTGACGGGGATGGCACGGTTGGCCGCACCGGAGCGACTTGCATCTCCTGCGGCGCGGCTGTTGACCTGGCTTACGTGCGAGCGGAGGGGCGTGCAGGTCGGCTTGGACGCGACCTGATTGCAGTCGTGGCCGAGGGCGGCCGTGCGCGCACCTATCTCCCGCCGAGCGCTACGCATCTCGCGGCTGCTGAGGTGGATCGTCCTGACGCGCTCCCCGAAGGCGCGATCGCTGAACAAGCGCTCGGTTTTCGTGTGCAGGCTTACGGGCTTACTGAATGGGCCGATCTGTTCACGAATCGCCAGCTAGTGACACTCACGACGTTTAGCGACATCGTCAGCACGACAAGAGACCGTGTGTTTGGTGACGCCCAGCTTGCACGTGCAGATAGGGGAGAGCGATTGGAGGCTGGTGGCTCAGGCGCGGCTGCGTACGCGGACGCGGTTGCGACCTATCTGGCGCTCGCTCTTTCTCGGATGACAGACCGACACTCATTGCTGACAACTTGGGACTCCGGGCCAAAGAAGGAGTATGAGCGGAGCGTCTTCTCAAGACCGGCAGTTCAGATGACATGGGACTTCACCGAGTCCAACCCTCTGGGTGGCGCCGGCGCGAGCTTCGACGCAAGTCTCACTTGGCTAGTCAAGGCAGTGGAGCGTCTCCCCGGACGCATTCGGGGCGTGGTTGACTCTGCCGACGCCGCAGCGAGGAGCTTCGATTCGCTAGTTATATCAACCGATCCGCCCTACTACGACAACATTGGCTATTCGGACCTGTCGGACTACTTCTACGTTTGGCTTCGACGGTCGCTGCGGGACATCCATCCAGGCTTGTTCAGTACGATCCTGGTCCCGAAGGCGGAGGAACTAGTAGCTAATCCGTATCGACACGACGGAGCCGACGGAGCCAAGCGATTCTTTGAGCATGGATTTGAGCAAGTTTTCGCACGAGCACGACAGTCAACTTCGGGCGAGTTTCCAATTGCCGTCTACTACGCCTTCAAGCAGTCTGAGACAGACGAAGGGGGCGATGCTTCCACGGGGTGGGAGACGATACTCGGCTCGATAGTGCGAGCTGGGTGGCAGGTTACCGCGACGTGGCCAATGCGGTCAGAGCTGGCTACCCGCATTCGCAATATCGGTAGCAATGCCCTCGCGACATCTGTGGTGCTTTCCCTACGACCGCGCCCAGAAGGCGCTCCTATAACTGACCGCCGTGGGTTCATCGCGGCGATGAAACGTGAACTCGGCCCGGCGCTGCGGGAGTTGCAGCAAGGCAGTATCGCGCCAGTCGATCTGCCGCAGTCGGCGATCGGCCCCGGAATGGCGGTGTTCTCGCGGTATACGAAGGTGATCGAGTCGGACGGCTCCGAAATGACGGTGCGCTCGGCGCTCGCGCGCATCAACGAGGTGCTGGACGAGCTGCTGACCGAGCAGGAGGGCGACTTCGACCCCTCCACCCGGTTCGCCATCGCCTGGTATCGCAGCAACGGCTACGAGGCTGGGGCTTTCGGTGACGCCGAAAACCTGGCCCGTGCCCGTGCCACAGCGGTCTCGACGATGGAGCGCGGCGGCATTCTAAGCGCCCGCGCGGGTAAGGTGCAGCTCTATCGGCCGGTCGACTTGCCCGAGGACTACGACGTGACGACCGATCAGCACGCCTCAGCATGGGAGGCGCTCCAGCACACGATCCGTATTCAGGAGACGAAGGGCATCCCCGCCGCGGGTGCGTTCCTGCGTGACGCGAGCCGTCGTGCCGACGGCTCTGTCGACCTCGACCTCGTGAAGGAGCTGGCCTACCTGCTGTTTCAGGTCGCAGAGAAGAACGGCTGGACCAAGGACGCCATCTCGTTCAACGGCATCGCCACGTCCTGGTCCGAGCTGCTCGACTCCGGTCGGACGGCTGCGCCCGTGAGCACCGCGGCCACGCTCGACTTCGACACGCTCGACGAATAGCAATGGCGATACGCGACGCAGACCGAAAACTCCTCTGGGGACGAGCCCACAATCGGTGTGCGATGTGTAAGCGTCCGCTCACAGCGCAGGCCGAGTCGCCGCATCTGGGTGGGCTCGTGCTCGGCGTAGAAGCACACATCATCGCGCAGAGCGAGGTGGGGCCCCGCGGTGATGCTGGTGCGCGGGACGCTATCGATGCCTACCCGAATCTCATCCTTCTGTGCCCGGAGGATCACAAGCGGGTCGACGATCAACCTGATGTCTACCCCGCTGACCGCCTGCGGGAGGTCAAGAGCGCGCACGAGCGTTGGGCAGAGGATCGGCTCGACGGCGTGCCCGGGTTTCAGCCGATCAAGGTACTTCGTGGAGACGACGAAGACTCGATCCCGTTTACATCTCTCCTGTCTGGCACTCAGGTATGGAACACCGTTGCGGGTGCCGGATTCTTCAACTTCATCCCTATCGATGACATCCATGCGGCTGACCGAGTTGAAGCCGGAGACGAGTTTCTCGACGCGATAAAGGACTGGGGAGAGATTGCGGACGAGATCGACTCCCTGACGCAGCGGCGGGGTGCTCTTCGCAGCATGACCGAGCTTCTTGAAGGGCTGTGGGCTCTCGACGTCTTCGCATGGGGTCGACGCCTGACTCGGATGATTTCCGGGGGAGTCCTCCCGCCGAGTCCGGTCTTTGTCGCTGAGGTCATGCTCCTCACCAAGGAGGACTTTCTCGTCCGCTATGGCTCGGACGGAGAGGAACAGGAGTCCGAGCCTGCTCCTGAATGCTCAGAGGACGGTCAGCAGTCATCGGCGGTCAGTTTCGATGGCTGAGCCTCGCAACCTGCTGAAAGACTGGTGCCCTGTCGGCCGGTCGTTCCCGGACGGCTTGCGAGCGTTCGGAGATGAATCGCGCATCCAAAGTCTCGATGAACACCTCAAGTCGCTCACCGGGCTACGTTCCGGTGAGCCCGGTGCGGCATGGGCACTCGCCGCGCACACGGGGCTCTGGCCGGAGCCGCGCGACGGGGCCGAGGCAGGTCAGCGTCTGATCGACTTCGTGCTCCGGGGAGCGGGCGACTACCTAGAGGCCGCGGAGGTCATGCAGACGACGGACCCAGAGTTCATGCGCCGACTCAGGACGATGAGCGATCGAATTGTTCCCGCAGTTCACGCGGCGTACCGCGGAACCCACGCTTGGGGGCTCCAGTTCGAGCGCTTCATCGAGTTGCCGCCGCGCCAGCGCGACCTTCAGCAGCTGGCCTCAGCGTGGGCGAAGGCGCTTGGGAGCGCCGACCCGGAGGCGGGAACCGTTGAGCTGGGTCCGGGGCTGAGTGCCTGGCCGCTCATCGACGAGAGGCCCGCTGGCGTCTATTTCAGCAGCGCCAACGCAGAGATCGCCGAGCGTCCGGAGACGCCCTACCTGGAGCGGCTCTCCGAGTACCTCGCTACTGACGGCAACATCGCTCGACACATCGAGAAGCTGCGCGCCGAGAGCGTGACGCTCGCTGCTCGCCGGAGCCATCTGTATCTCCCTATCGCCGCGAACGGCGAGAACGGTGACCTACTCGCGCTGTCGCCGAGCCTCTTCACCTGGGGCACGTTCACGCCGATTGAGGGCGTCACCGACCTCTGGCTTGCGAACGGGCTCGACATATTCCACTGGTCGGCCGAGACAGGATGGGTCTATCACCCCGATACCGACGAGCGTGCCGAGAGCGCTCGCGCGCACGTCGCCGGGCCGAACTCGTAGCGGCCCGACACACGCTGACCTCACCTGTGTCTCAGGCCCCCGGTAGCCTGGGAAGTCAGGAGGCTTTCTAGTGGCGACATCAAATCGTGACCGCATTGGGCGGATGTTCGAGATCCTTGCGGAGGCGCTCGACCCGTTCATTGCGGAGGTGCTGGAGCCTCAGATCGGTGATTCCGATTGGGCGCTGGTGGTCAAGCTCGCCGACGAGGAGAAGGGCATTACCGGCAAGGCATACAGCCGGGAAGACCCTGCCGTGCAGCTTCGGATGCTGACCGAGGGGCTGACGGGTCGGGTGAAGAAGGGCTGGTATCCGTTCAAGGGCACGGTCACTCGCGAGCACGAGGCGTATGCGAGCCTGCTGCGCGAGACGCGGAACCAGTGGGCGCACAACGCCACCTTCGATGACGACGCGGCGCTGCGGGCACTCGACTACGCGCGGCTGCTGCTGGCCGCGGTGGGGCAGGCGTATGCGGCCGACAAGGTGGACGCGATCCGGCTCGATCTGCGTCGGATCGCCACGGGCAAGCAGGACTCGCGGGCACTGAAGTCCTCGACCGTGGTGCCTGGCGCGTCGGGGCTGGCCCCGTGGCGGGAGGTGCTGAAGCCGCGCGATGAGGTGGCGACGGGCAACTTCCAGTCCAGCGAGTTCGCCGCCGACCTCTACAAGGTCGCCCGCGACCCGGCGGCGACGAGCGGGGAGTATTCCGATCCGGCGCAGTTCTTCGCCCGCACCTACCTCACCGAGGGTCTGCGCGATCTGATCGGCCGCGCGGTGAAGCGCCTGGCCGGGGATGCGAACGCCTCGCCCGTGGTGAACCTCCAGACGAACTTCGGTGGTGGAAAGTCGCACTCGATGCTCGCGCTGTGGCACCTGGCCGGCGGTCTGCCGCTGGCGAAGTTCCCGCAGGAGGCGCAGGAGCTGCTGACCGCGAACGGCTACCCGACAGAAGGCGTCACCGCGAACCGGGTCGCGCTGGTCGGCAACCACTTCGCGCCGCAGGGCGAGACGAAGGACGACGGCACCCGCGTGAACACGCTGTGGGGCGAGCTGGCGTGGCAGCTCGGCGGGCGTGAGGCGTATGAGATCGTGCGCGAGCACGACGAGAAGCGCACGAACCCCGGCGGTGACCTGCATGTGCTGCTGGCGAAGTACGCACCCGCGGTGATCCTGATCGACGAGTGGGTCGCCTACGCCCGGCAGCTCTACGGCCGCGAGGATCTCGCGGGCGGCACGTTCGACACGCAGTTCACCTTCGCGCAGTCGCTGACCGAGGCGGCGAAGTCGACGCCCGGCGTGTTGCTGGCCATCTCGATCCCCGCCTCGCACAACGGCGACGACCGCGGCGAGGTCGCAGGCGCGGCCGAGGAGGTCGGCGGATCGAACGGCATGGAGGCGCTCAAGCGCCTCCAGAACGTCGTGCGCCGGGTCGCTGACCAGTGGCGTCCGGCCTCCAGCGACGAGGCGTACCGGATCGTGAAGCAGCGCCTGTTCGAGTCGGAGGACGCGCAGGCCCTCGCACAGATCGCCGCGACCGCGAAGGCGTTCAGCGACTTCTACCAAGCCAACGCGGGCGAGTTCCCGAAGGAGGCGCGCGACCCGCAGTACGGGCGGCGCATCCAGCAGACCTACCCGCTGCACCCGGAGCTGTTCGACCGGCTCTACGAGGATTGGTCTTCGCTGGAGCGGTTCCAGCGCACCCGCGGCGTGCTGCGGCTGATGAACGCCGTCATCCATGCGCTGTGGGTCGGCGAAGACCAGGGACCGCTCATCCTGCCCGGCTCGATCCCGCTGTCGGTCGCATCGGTGAACGCGGAGCTGACGCAGTACCTCCAGGACTCGTGGAAGGCCGTCATCGACGCCGACGTGGATGGGACGAACTCCGAGCCCGCCCGCATTGACAGCGACAAGCCCGTGCTCGGGCAACGGTCGGTGACCAAGCGCCTGGCACGCACCGTGTTCTTCGGAGCCGCACCGACCATCGGCACCGCGCACAAGGGCATCGACACGCAGCGGGTGTTCATCGGGACCGCGGTGCCCGGCGATATCGTCGGCAACTTCCACTCCGCGCTCACCCAGCTCGGCGACCGCACCACCTACTACTACTCGTCGGCGGGCAAGCACTGGTACGACACCCAGGCCAACATCACCCGCCGCGCGAAGGATGCCGCCGACGCGCTGCACCCCGAAGACGTGTGGGCCGAGATCGTGAAGCGGCTGCGCGGCGAGGAACGCGCGCGCTCGGACTTCGCGGGCGTCCACATCGGCCCGACCGACTCCGGCGACATCCCCGACACCGACCAGGCACGGCTCGTCATCCTGCATCCGAAGTATCCGCACCGCCGCAAGAAGGGCGACTCGCCCGCGCACGACTTCGCCAGGGCCGCGACCGAGCGGCGCGGCACCGCGAACCGCGCCAACCGCAACATGATCGTCTTCCTCGCGCCCGACGAGGAGCGCCTGGCCGAACTCGACCAGGCCACGCGCTCGTTCCTGGCGTGGCAGGAGATCGCTGAGAAGGCGAACGAGCTGAACCTCACTCCGCAGCAGCTCGCGCAGGCCACCGACAAGCGCGACCAGTTCGGTCGTACGGTCGACGACCGGCTCGCGTTGACTTACCAGTGGGCGCTGAACCCGGTCGCGCCCGACCCCGGCTCGCCGTTCGAGCTGGAGGAGGTCAAGGCCGATGGGCAGGCGGGTTCGCTCGCGGAGCGCGTCGCCAAGAAGCTCGGCAGCGCGGGCGCGTACTCCACCCAGCACGCGGCACGGTCGATCCGGCTCGCACTCGACACGAAGGTGCCTGCCGCATGGTCGGCCGGGCACATCGCCGTCGGCGACCTCTGGAGCCTGTACGCGCAGTACCCCTACATGCCGCGACTGCGCTCCCGCGAGGTGCTGATCGACGCCATCGACAACCAGCCGCTGCTCTGGCAGAGCGAGAGCTTTGCCCTCGCCGACGGCTATGACGAGGCGACCGACCGCTACAGCGGACTCTGGCTGCCCGGCGACACCGGGCGTGCACCCGTCACCGATGCCACCCTGATCGTCAAGCCCGCACCCGCCGAAGCACAGCGCGCCGAAGACCTGGCCGCGACCGCGGCCAGCAGCACGTCCGCGCCGGAGGCGGACTCCCCGACGACCGCGGCGGCAGCAGCAGCGAGCACGACGGGGGGCGCTGCGACCACCGCTCCCGCGCCAGCGCCCGCGAAGAAGCCCGCGGCGACCCGGTACGTTGGCAGCGCGCCGATCAGTGCAGAACGCTACTCCGCCGACTTCGCCAAGATCGCCACCGAGGTGCTGACCAACCTCGCCGCATCCGGCGCGAAGCTCACCATCTCGCTCTCCATCGACGCCATCCACCCCGACGGCTTCACCGAGCAGCAGCTCCGCACCATCCGCGAGAACGGCACCACGCTGAAGTTCACGACCAACGAGTTCGAGGCGGAGTAGAGGTGGCAATCGACCGTGAGATCAACCGGCGTCTGCTCATCCTTGCAGTCGTCCAGTCGGTAGGCGCTGACGGATGGGGTGCGGAAGAAGAAGCGGTGAGGGAGCGCCTTGCTGACCTGGGCGGTGATCCGTCACAGCTCGACCATTCCGAACTCCAGGAGCTTGCGCGGCGAGGCTGGGTAAGCACTAAGGACATGTCCTTCGGCGACTGGATCGGTGCGGTCACGCCCGCAGGGCGAGACGCAGCGGCGAGAATCGAGCAGGATCGCGCTGACGTTGCCGCACGTCGCATCGCGCTCCGCGACGTCCTCCTGCGCTGGCTGTACGACCGCATTCACGTCCACGATGCGCTGATGCCAGATCCCAAGGGCGTTCTCCAGTCCGGTGCCACGTACTTCGGGGTCGCGTTCACCGATACCGATGTCGAGAAGGCAAGTGGCGCGTTGAGGGACGCTGGCTATATTCGGGGCACGACTCTTGCTTCCGGCGAGATCACGCTCGTAGAACTGCTCCCGAAGGGAGTCCGGCTGATTGAACGCGGCGGCAGTGTGCGTGATGATGAGGCCACGAGTGGTACGACGATCACCACGACAGTGCATGGCCCCGCAAACATCGCGAACCAGAGTTCAAACGTCAGTCAGAGCATTGACCTCAGCTCGACGTGGCTGGTCAAGGCTGCCGAAACCCTGGACGGCATAGAGCAAGCCCTGCCCGCGCTCGGTCTCGCCGATGAGCACGAGGTGTCTGACGCGATAGCTGATGCACGCAGTGGCGTGGCCACAGAAGACCCTTCACGAACGAAGTCGGCTCTGGAGCGGCTCTTGCCGTTCCTCTCAGCAACGACAGCGGGAGCACTCGGAAATCTGGTCTCAAGTGGCGTCGTGACGCTCCTCGGGTTGATCCCGTAGCCGAAGGGGCAGTCATGGCTCAGGGACTGACCAGCACCCAGGAGATCGTGGAGGTGCGCGTCGACAACTTCATGCGCGGTTCGATCAAGGACGCGCTCGCGCAGGATCTCGCCGCACGGCCGGAGCACCGCATCGTCGCCCTGTCCACGGTCGCGGGCGGCGACGAGTCCAACGGCGTTATCCGCGTAGTGGCCGTCATCGAGTACCTGTAGGCATCGTGGGCAAGCGCGCCGACAGTGATGAGCACTACGTTCTCGACCTCTGCGACGAGGTAATCGGGGTCCGCGGGGAGCGACAGGCGACGTTCCTATGGCTTGTCGGTGACGTGTCGCCGACGACCGGACGGGCTCGCAAGCTCCCCGTCGACGGGTACTGGCCTGCGCTGGGGCTCGTAGTTGAGTTCCAGGAGAAGCAGCACACCGAGGCCGTTGCGTTGTTCGACCGACGCGCGACCGTCTCCGGGGTGCCTCGCGGCGAGCAGCGCCGACTCTACGACCAGCGGAAGGTGGAAATCCTGCCGCAGCACGGCATCCGCGTTGTCGTCATCCACAAGTCGGAGTTCACGACGAAGGCCGACAAGATCGTCCGCGACCACGAACACGACATCGCGGTCGTCCGCGCCCGCCTCGTCTGACCGTCGAAGCCCTCCAGAGGCCAGTACACGT
The DNA here is from genome assembly GCF_002812725.1 of Microbacterium sp. BR1. Classification (GTDB taxonomy): domain Bacteria; phylum Actinomycetota; class Actinomycetes; order Actinomycetales; family Microbacteriaceae; genus Microbacterium. The sequence continues at coordinate 375,025 of NZ_NMUN01000004.1, forward strand.
CTTGCACATCGAGGTTGATCGCGCCTGACGGCGGGCTCGGTGGCTCACCTCTCTGACGAGAGAGGCGGTGCCGGGTGTCGGTTTCGATGCGGGTCATGGGCGCGGGGGACGGCTACAAGTACCTGCTGCGCTCCGTGGCGTCGGCTGACGGCGAGCGGGGGCTCTCGACGCCGCTGACCCGGTACTACGCCGAGCAGGGCACGCCGCCGGGCCGCTGGATGGGCGGCGGGCTCGCGGCGCTCGGGGAGGGTGAGATTCACGAGGGCGCGCCGGTCTCGGAGGCGCAGCTCCAGCTTCTGCTGGGGATGGGGCGCGACCCGGTGACGGGCGATCCGCTGGGGAAGGCGTATCCGGTGTTCCCGAGCGTCGAGGATCGGATCGCGGCGCGCATCTCGCGGCTCGATCCGGCGTTGGGCGCTGATGAGCGGGCCGAGGCCGTTGTGGTGATCGAGGCGGAGGAGGCGGCGCGCACCTCGCGGCGGGCGGTCGCCGGGTACGACTTCACCTTCTCGCTGCCGAAGTCCGCCTCGGCGCTGTGGGCGGTTGCGGACGCAACGACGCAGGCACGGATCGCGGAGGCGCACCATGCGGCGGTTGCGGAGGTGGTTGCGTTCATGGAGCGCGAGCTTGCAGCGACGCGCTCCGGCGCAACGTCCCGCGGGGGAGCTGTTGCGCAGGTTGAGGTATTCGGGTTCATCGCTACCGCGTTCGATCACTTTGACTCGCGGGCGGGCGATCCGCAGTTGCACACGCATGTCGTTGTGAGCAACAAAGTGCGCACCCTATTCGACGGCAAGTGGCGGTCGCTGGATGGCCGGCCTCTGCACGCGGCGACCGTGGCGCTGAGCGAGCTGCACACCGCGGTGTTCGCCGATCACCTGACCCGCGCGCTCAGCGTCGGGTGGGAGCGGCGCGACCGGGGCGCGGATCGCAACCCGGTGTGGGCGGTCGCCACGGTGCCCGAGGAGCTGATCGCCGAGTTCTCGTCCCGGTCGCGGCACATCGACATCGAGAAGGACAGGCTGATCGCCGAGTACGAGCGAGCGCACGGGCACGCGCCGTCACGGGAGACGATCATCCGGCTGCGGCAGCAGGCGACGCTGGCAACCCGGCCCGACAAGGAAGTCCGCCCGCTCGCCGACCTCGCCCAGGAGTGGCGCACCCGCGCGAGCCGACTGCTGGGCCGGGACGCAACCGAATGGGCGCGAGAAGCCGTCGCGGTCGAGCCCGCGAAGCTGCTGCGCGCGGAGGACGTTCCACTGGAGCAGATCGCCAGGCTCGGCGCCTCGGCGGTCGCCGCGGTTGCCGAGAAGCGCACGACGTGGAGCCACTGGAACCTGTACGCGGAGGCAGCACGGCAGACGATGGGCTGGCGCTTCGCCGCCACCGAGGACCGCGAGGCGATCACGGGGGTGATCGCCGACGCCGCGGAGCAGGCGTCCATTCGGCTCACCCCGCCTGAGCTGGCCTCCAGTCCCGCTGCGTTCCGGCGCGCGGACTGGACGAGCGTGTTCCGGCCTCGCAACGCCGCCCGATACAGCGGTGCCGCGGTGCTCGCTGCTGAGGATCGGCTGCTTGCACGCTCCCGCGAGCAGGTTGCACCGCGCCTGGCCGACGCAACCATCGCGCACGCGCTGCAACCCCGCAGTTGGCGCGCGCTCGGCGACGACCAGCGCGCGGCACTCGCAGCGATTGCGTCGTCAGGCCGGATGCTCGACCTGCTCGTCGGCCCCGCGGGGGCGGGCAAGACCACCGCGCTGCGCGCGTTGCGTCGCGCATGGGAGGCCGAGCACGGGCACGGCTCGGTCGTCGGCCTGGCACCATCCGCGGTCGCGGCCGAAGTGCTGGCCGGTGACCTCGGCATCCCGACAGAGAACACCGCGAAGTGGTGGCAGACCTACCGCGACCACGGCACCGGGTTCACCGCTGGGCAGCTCGTGATCGTGGACGAGGCATCCCTCGCCGGGACGCTCGCGCTCGACCGGCTCGTGCGCGTCGCGGCAGACGCCGGAGCCAAGGTGCTGCTCGCGGGCGACCCCGCGCAACTCCAGTCCGTCGACGCCGGGGGAGCGTTCGGGCTGCTCATCGCCCACCGCGACGACGTGCCCGAGCTGACCGACGTGCGCCGCATCGCCGCAGCCTGGGAGAAGGATGCAACCCTCGACCTGCGCCACGGATGCATCGAAGCCATCGACACCTACCAGGCCCACGGGCGCATCCGCGCGGGAGAAGCCGCGCGCATGGCGGACGCCGCCTACCAGGCATGGCAGCGCGACCAGGCCGCGGGGCTGGCAAGCATCCTCATCGCCGAGTCCAGCGCGATGGTCACCACGCTCAACCAGCGCGCCCGCGCCGAGCTAATCCTCGCCGGAGCTGTCGCCGCCCGCGCCGAGACGCGCCTGCACGACGGCACCGAGGCATCCGTCGGCGATACCGTCATCACCCGCCGCAACGACCGCTCGCTGCGTGTCGGGCGCGGATGGGTGCGCAACGGTAGCCGGTGGACGATCATTAAGGTTGGTGACGATGGATCGCTGCGGGTTCGCCCGGCCGGACGGCGCTGGGGTGCCACGCTCCGACTCCCGTCCGAGTACGTCGCCGAGCACGTCGAACTCGGTTACGCGGTCACCGCGTACCGCGCGCAAGGCGTCACCGTCGACACCGGCCACACGCTCGTCGAGCCCGGCGCGACCCGCGAGAACTTCTACGTCGCCATGACCCGCGGCATCCACAGCAACACCGCCTACGTCTCCCTGAACCGACCTGACGACGAGCACATCCACCCGCCGACCGAAGGCACCGCCGCGATAGCGGCGCGCAGGGTGCTCGCGGGCGTACTCGCCCACGTCGGCGCGGAACTCTCGGCCCACCAGACCATCACCGCCGAGCAGGACACCTGGGGATCGGTCGCGCAGCTCGCCGCCGAGTACGAGACCATCGCGGCCGCTGCACAGCAGCCCCGCTGGGAGGCGGCCATCCGCGCGACCCGGCTTACCCAGGCGGAAGCCGACGCCGCACTCGCGTCGACCGCGTTCGGGGTGCTGGTTGCCGAGCTGCGCCGCGCCGAGGCCGACGGGTACGACGCGCAACGCCTCCTCGGTGCGCTCGTCGCTTCACGGCCATTTGATGACGCGGGCGACATCTCCGCGGTGCTCCACGAGCGGGTGATACGAGCCCTGGCTCGCGCGAACGGAGCCGGGCGCGTTCGCCAGCCCGCCACGCCCATCGCAGGACTCATCACCCCCGCACTCGGCCCGATGGGTGACGACGAGCGCACGGCGCTCCGGGAGCGCGCCGCACTCATCGAACAGCGCGCCGACGCACTCGTCACGGAGGCTATCGGGTCGTCGGCGGCGTGGATCGTGGAACTCGGCACCGAGCCCGCCGAACCGCAGCCTGCCGAGCTCTGGCGGCGCGAGGCGCGCACCGTCGCCGCGTACCGCGACACCTACGGCATCAGCGAGACCAGCACGCTGGGACTCATCGGCGACGACGCCCGGCAACGCGCACACGCTGCACGAGCGCGCGCCGCGATCCACCGCGCGCGGCTGCTCGCGGCACGCGCAGCAGAACCGGAGCCGGGATCGTATGTGCCAGAGCGCTCTACGCCCCGCTTGGGCATGTAGCGGCACGGATGCACGTCGTCCCGTGTCCTCCACGTAGGTGCTTTGGTGGCCACGCCTACGCACTGAGTTGCCCGTGATGTCCGGGCCCCCGAGTACGTTCGAAGCGTGCCTCTACTGATCTTCCGCCGTGCAAAGAGACCGCCTGCGCCCGACCCCGATCCTGATCACGCGTGGAAACTGCTGAGCCTTGTCAACGAGTGGATCCGTCACTCGGACGCCAAGGCAGGGGTAACTCTCGCTTTCGTTGGTGTTCTCGGCACGATGCTGTTCAACCTCGTCAGGGAGTTCACGCAGCGCTCTCTCATCTTCGATGTGATTGTCGTCGCTGCGTGCGCGCTCTCGGTGCTGACCGCGGCGCTCTGCGGCTGGACTCTGACTCCGCGCGTCAACGACAAGGACGCTGCCCCCGAAGCAATCAATCGCGTCTTCTTCGCAAGCATCGCCCGACATTTCAAAGGCGACCGTCCCGGCTACACGGAAGTGCTGGGCACGCTAACAGCGGATCCGCGCGAACTCGTCCGGGATCTCGCTGATCAGGTCCACGCGAACGCAAAGATCGCGACGCTCAAGGCGAAGTACGTGAAATGGGCGATCCGGTCGGCCCTAGCGGCTGGCGCGTGCGTCGCGGCGGTCGCAATCATCGTCGGGATTGAAAGCATCTGAGGACGGGAACATGGACGGCAACTACAAGGCGTACAGCTACACGAGCAGTTCCGATCGGATCAAGGCGATCCTGGATCAGCCCGCAGGAAGCTTCGAGGAGGTCGACGGGCTGCCCGACCGGGACAAGCTCACGTTCACGAACGGGTTCTATGGAATGTGCTCGGCGGTCTTCATCGACATCCGAGACTCTTCTGGGCTCACCGCCAAGCACAAGCGTCCGATTCTCGCAAAGATATATCGCGCGTTCATCTCTGAGATGGTGGCGGTGCTGAACTCCGATCTGTACGTCCGGGAAGTGAATATCGTTGGGGACTGCGTCTGGGCTGTGTACAAGACCACGCAGAAGACGCACATTGACGATGTGTTTGGCATTGCCTATCAGGCGAACACACTCATCAAGCTCCTCAACCACCACTACGCGAAGAAGGGGATCGACCCCCTGAAGATCGGCATCGGCGTCGACTACGGCCGAGTGCTCATGATCAAGGCGGGATTCAGTGGCAGCGGAATCAATGATGTCGTCTACATGGGCGACGTCGTCAACCGCGCCGCTCACCTGGCACACGAAGCAGGCAGAGGGTGGGCCGATCCGATCTTCGTAGGCGGCGTCTTCGAGCAGAATCTCAACGACCACAACAAGGCACTGTTGACTTCTCGATATGTGAACGGCCTCGGGACGGTCCACACTGGCAACGTCGTGAGCACTCCGATGAACGATTGGGTCGATACCCTCAGCTGACGGTTTCCGAGCTGATGAGGTTCGGCCGCCGCTCGTCCAGGTCGTTGTCCTCCTCCCAGAGTGACTTGGCGCGGAACCTTCCGTGTGTCCGCGGTCGGGCGTACCCTGGGTGTCGAGGTAGTAGCCACGATTTCTAGGTCGCTTGCGACGGTCCACTCGGGACGCTCACCACATGATCTACCTCCTCGGCGGAGTTACGCACCCTCTCAGGAGGCGGACATCATGCTCCGACTGCTCTGGAATCTCAGCATCCGGGTTCGGCTGTTCCTGCGGATGTACATGCCGACGAACATCCTGCTCAACGCGCTGCGGACGCGCCGCGGACTGAAGTGGGGTGTGCCCGCCATGCTGATCGCCGTGCCGTATCTGCTCGGCGCGTGGCTGCTGACCGTCTGGATCGCCGATGGCGGGCCGGGGTGGCTGAACCTGCTCGTGCTGCTGTTCATCTGGAACGCACTGAAGTTCCTCGTCAACGGCCCGATCACGCTCGTCATTCTGATCCGGGCTCGCCTCGCCGAGCGGCGCGACGGCCGACTCGCCGAGCGTCAGTCGGCGGGATACACGACCCGCAGCGACATCTCCGTGCTGACCGCGTCGCTCCGCTGATCTGGTAACAGCTCTTGAAGCCTCTGCGGCTCGTTCGGTCAGAGACCGGCCGCTACGAGCGCCGTCAGGAGAGCAGCCCCCATTGCGACTCGGTCCTCGGTGTCGACGAGTTCGCCGTCAAGGTCGATCTGCGCGACTGGAAGGTGCGTGTCCGATGTTGCACCATGCTGGGCGCAGATGTCTCGGAACCGTCGCGACAGAGCCGCATCGGCGGGCGGAGCCAGTTCGAATCCATCGGGAACGATACGAATACCAGCGCCGCTGGCCGAGAGAACGAGCCACCGGGGCTGGAACTCGTACCCCGAGAACCACAGAGTCTCGACACCGGACGCGAGCCCGCTGACTCGATACATCGCCCAGAGATAGGGGTCTCGGTATCGTCCGCTCCCGCTGAGGTCAGGGGTGCGCAGCATGCACATGGAGTGTCTCCACTGCCCAGTTTCCTGCAGGTACTCGCCGTAGTAGACGCCCGTCGCGCCCTCGCGCATCTCTGGGTAGGTGGCGAGATACGCGCGCCAGGTGAAGCGTCGAGTTGACCGGGCCTGCTCGACGAACTCATCGGTGACTCGCTGCAACGAGTGACCGACACTGCCACCGCCGTCCGCCGCAACGTCGTCGAGCAGGGAGGCGAGTGCGGCTCGGAGTGCCTGGTTCCGACCGCGTCCTCGATTGGAGAAGACGCCACGCCATCGCGCGCTCTGCTTCGGGTCTCCGGTTCCCAGCTGAACGGCTCTGCCCGCCGTGCGGGGATATCCGTAGTCGCCCTTCGCCAAGAGCGCGCCGGTCAAGATCGGCCAGTGCTGGGGCGCGACGACATCGGGAAACGCAGTCGCGTGGCGCTGGAGCGACTCTGGGTCGAGGTCGAACGCGAAGATCCTGCCGCGAAGGAGTGGATGGTCTTCGAGGGAATGCACTGCGTGTTCGAGCTCTGGGAGGGTTTCGATCAGCGCGATCTTGTCGAGTTCGTCTTGCACGCGGTCGGGGTTGAAGCCGCGGGTCGTGGTGAGGTCGCCGTCGCGAATGAGTTGCTCGACGCTCGGGATGAGGTCACCCATCCGTTCGAGGCGCACTTCGTCGTCGGCGCCATCGACGAGATTGCGAAGGATTCGGAGTCGAGCCGCGATTTCGCGGGTCGCATACTGCCGATGTATGAGCACGGCGAAGAGCATGAGCGTCTCCGCCAGCGAGAAGAGCCGCCGGTTTCCAGTTCGCTTTCCGTACAGCTCGAGACAGCCTTCGAACAGGTTGAGATTCGTGGTGTCGAGCGGTACACGCCCGGTCTGTGATGCGGCGCTGCTGCGGGCGAGGTCGACGAAGTGCTCCTCAAATGCTGCGCGCACGTCTTCGACACCTACCCATGTGTCGAAGGCATGAGTCAAGAAGGCGATGTGACTCGTTGCGTTCGGGTTGCCGACGTCGAAGGCGCGTTCCGCCCGCTCCAGCAGGGTACCCTCAGGGACCACGTTGTCGCGCCACTCGCTGATCTCGATGATGAACTCCAGGTACCGGAGGAACTCGTCGTCGATGAGGTGGTCTCCGCCGTGGAAGCTCCAGAGCACGTCGCTCCACACACCGTCGAGTTTGTGGATGATCGCGTCGAAGTCGTCCTTGGGCAGAGTCTCGTGAAAGAGCTTCTCCAGTCTCGCCTTGAAGTTCTCGAAGTCCGTGAGCGGCTTTCCCCGCGAGTTCATCTTGATGTACAGCTCTTCGCCGGAAGGCATGTCGTCGATGGGAAGAAGGTAGAAGGACACCGCTGGTGTCGACTCGTCCATGAGTCGCTCCCATGCGGAATCGAGATCGATGTTCTCCGCGATGATTCGCTCGTGGACCGCGTCGAGCATGTTCAACATCGATTGGATTGTCGGGTCGTGCCGCCACGCATGGAGATACCACGCCTGATCCGTGATCCACGTCTTTGGCGTGGAGAAGTCTCCGCCGGGGGAGTGCTCGGGCTTGACGAGTTCGCGGCAGAAGAGTTCGGCGCTGGCACGAGTCGCGTACTCGAACCGGAGGACCGCCGCGGCTTCGTGGAGTCGATCCGTTCGCGCGGCGATGTACCAGTGAATGAGGAACAGGGTTGTGAGGCGTTGCTGTCCGTCGAGGGGTCGCAGCGTTCCGTCGCCAATCTCCCCGTACACAAAGTCGAGATCGACAGCCTCGTCGCCTACGAGCGCTTCGATGAGGACGCCGAGGAAGTCTGCGCGGATGCTGTTAACACCGCGTTCGTCTCGGCCCTGCGCGTAGTCGCGCTGGATGAGCGGGATCTCGACACGCTTGATGGTCTCCGCGCCGGTCTCACCCGGCTGGAACATGCGGGCGAATGAGGTCTTGGTGCCTCGCATCTCGGTCACGCTGCGACCTCCGACGTCTGCAGGTACGGGGCGACGGCTTCGAGGATCGCCTTCAGATAGCTCTCGCGGTCGGCGGCTCCCCAGAAGTGAATCTGCTGGTCGTCGGCATCGGTGTAGTACTTGAGAAACACGTTGCGGGTGCACGGCGGAATATATGAGCCGGCTTTGTCCCGAGCGAGAATCTCCCGACGCTTAACCTCGAACGTCGAGTTGCTGAGTGCGCTGTTGTCGCCGCTTGCCAGCAACGCCAGGTTCGCCAGTGAGTGCACGTTCTCTCCCCGGCGAGTCGATTCGTCCGTGAGGGCATCCTCGACGGCGGCCTTCACCGCGTCGAAGCGGACGCCGACTCCGTGCACCTGCTGCTCCGCGATCATCCCGAGCACGTCGTCGATCTCGGAGAGGAGTTCGGCGCGGACGGCGCTCTCGAGCGTCGGCAGGTCCTCCACGACATCGCGCTGTAGCAGGAGCCACTCGCGCCAGATCTTCTCGTCGCGCCGGAGTTCCTTGGCGTTCTGCGCATGGATGTGCTCCAGCGACCAGGAGCCGCGTGAGTGGGCGTTGAAGGAGTACCGGGCAGTGTCGTCCTTACGGGCGCGAACTGTCTCCACGTTCATCAGCAGCAAGACCTCGTTACATTTCGCGCTCCTCGTGTCGTAATCCAGTGCGCCGAGGTCCTCCTCCGTCAGGTCGAGCACATCACGGATTCGGCCGTCGAGGGCCTCATGCAACTGCGGTTTGGTGAGGCCATCGGCCAAATTCACGAGCTGGCCGAAGGTGTCGCTTCCGACCTGGATCAGGAATCCGACCTTGTGGAAGACTTGGCGGTCGTCGTGCCAGCCGAGGATCAGCGAATGCAGCTTCACGACTCGGTCCCAGAATGCCTGCGCACCTGCGGTGATCTCGTTCCTCAGCGTTTCGAACGTGTAGTAGCGAGGGCGGTGCCGACCGGAAGGCCTCCCGCCGATCTGATCGGCGAGAGTGTCGAGGACGAGCCCGATGTGGGTTGCCTCGTTCTCGTGTCGGCCTGTGATGAACGACCACACCTCTGGCGCGCGAAGTTCCCGCTCGAACTGGTCCCACTGCGCGGCGATCTGCTCGCTCTTGTCTGAGTATCCAGGACGCGCGCGGCTGTTTGCCAACACGAGCGCCTTGACGAGTTCGGCGTCAGTCAACGGGATCCGCCCGACGTTCAGCCGGGTGAACAGGGTGATGGAGTCGAGATCTTGCGATGCCTCATACCAGATCACTTTGACCGAGTCGAAGAGGTAGCCGTAGAACTTGTTGGCGACGTGCTGAGTGCGATGCTCCCACGCCTCGAACCATGTGCGGATTCGTTCGTACGCTCCGAAGATGTGGTGGAAGTCGATGTTCTCGTCCTTGTGGTCGGCCATCGGCGACCGTAGGAACTCTTGGCTACCGGGGCGTGTCTCGTACTCGATCGAGTAGCCAGCGCCGGCGCTCTGCAGCCCCTGATCCCGCATGTACTGGAAGATCAGGTACAGAGTGGTGAACCGCTGCTGGCCGTCGATGAGTTCCCACCGACCGTCGGCCATCTGCTTTACGACCACGGGCTGGAGGTAGTACGGTGCGCCGTTGCTCTCCCAAATGTCTGCGAGGAGACGGTCCACCTCGTCAGGACCCCAACGGTAGCCCCGCTGATAACCGGGAACGAAGAAGGCTCCTGTGACGTCACCGACTGCTCGCGGTTCAAGAATCGCATCCACTTGTCCACGCTAGTGGAGCCCCCCGACGCTCGGTCGACCAGCTCGCCGACGAGAGGGGAAGCACTTGTGCGCTGCCTGACCTTTGACCACCTGGATCTCCGAAGGGTGGAGGGGTCTCGCTCAAGCAGCTCGTGCGCCGCTGTCCGAAAACCTGTCCGTTTACTCCCCGTAGCCGTCCGTAAACGTCCAGAGATAGACTGAGCCCCAGACGACGATTGCCGTCTGGGGCTCAGTAAATTGCTGGGCTCAGAGACCGGAAGTGTGGCTCTGAGGGCCTCCCGGAATCAGACGCCGAAGTACAGCTCGTACTCGAACGGGTGCGGGCGTGCCGCGATCGGCTTGATCTCGTTCTCGATCTTGTACTCGATCCAGGTCTCGATCAGCTCGGGCGTGAACACGCCACCCGCGAGGAGGAAGTCCTGGTCGGCGCGCAGGGCCTCGAGGGAGTCCAACAGCGAGTTCGGAACCTGCGGGATGTTCTTCGCCTCCTCGGGGGGAAGCTCGTACAGGTCCTTGTCGACCGGCTCGTGCGGCTCGATGCGGTTCTTGATGCCGTCGAGGCCGGCCATCATCTGCGCCGCGAAGGCGAGGTACGGGTTGCCCGAGGCATCCGGCGCGCGGAACTCGATGCGCTTGGCCTTGGGGTTCGATCCCGTGATGGGGATACGGATGGCCGCCGAGCGGTTACCGGCCGAGTAGACCAGGTTGACCGGGGCCTCGTAGCCCTTGACCAGACGCTTGTACGAGTTGATCGTCGGGTTCGTGAAGGCGAGCACGGCGGGCGCGTGCGCCAGCAGGCCCCCGATGTACCAGCGAGCGGTGTCGGACAGGCCGCCGTAGCCGTTCTCGTCGTAGAACAGCGGCTTGCCGTCGAGCCACAGCGACTGGTGCGTGTGCATGCCCGAACCGTTGTCACCGAAGAGCGGCTTCGGCATGAAGGTCGCGACCTTGCCCCACTGCTCCGAGGTGTTCTTGACGATGTACTTGAACTTCAGGATGTCGTCTGCCGCGTGGACCATGGTGTCGAAACGGTAGTTGATCTCCTGCTGACCACCGGTGCCGACCTCGTGGTGCGAGCGCTCGAGGATGAAACCGGCCTCGATGAGCTTGAGCGTGATGTCGTCGCGCAGGTCGGCGGTCTTGTCGACCGGGCTGACCGGGAAGTAGCCACCCTTGTACGGGGTCTTGTTCGCCAGGTTGCCGCCCTCTTCGGCGCGACCCGTGTTCCAGGCGCCCTCCTCGGAGTCGACGCTGTAGAAGCTGGAGTTCTGCTTCACTTCGTAACGCACGTCGTCGAAGATGTAGAACTCGGCCTCGGGGGCGAAGAACGCGGTGTCGGCGATGCCGGTCGAGGCGAGGTACTTCTCGGCCTTCTTGGCGACCTGACGCGGGTCCTTGTGGTAGATCTCACCCGTGCGCGGGTTGTAGATGTCGAAGATCATCACGAGGGTCTTGGCCTCGCGGAACTGGTCGAGGTACGCCGTCGAGACATCCGGGATCAGCTGCATGTCCGACTCGTGGATGTTCGCGAATCCTCGGATGGAGGAGCCATCGAACAGCTGGCCGACGGTGAAGAACTCTTCGTCGACGGTCGAGGCCGGAATGTTGAAGTGCTGCTGCACACCAGGAAGGTCCGTGAAACGGATGTCGAGGAACTTGACGTCCTCATCCTTGATGTACTTCAGCACCTCGGATGAATCACTGAACATGGAGTCTCCAGAGGTAGGGCATTCGGGAACTGCCGCCCACTTGTGCGGGCCGTCCTGGCAACCTATCGAAAAGGAGTTGCCCGACCATGACACCTATGTTTCCGGCATGTTACGCGCGCCTGGATACGCTGGTCACGTGACGTCGAATCAGCCCAACACCTACCCGGGCGAACGCCTCGGTTTGCCGCGGGATGGCGCGGGTTCCGTCGCCCGCATCGGACGCCGGATCGGGGCACTCGTGATCGACTACGGCGCCGCGTATTTGATTTCGGGATTCTTCGCGTTCGACGCGCTGGCGATCCTGGCGATCTTCGGCGCGATTCAGATCGTGTTCCTGCCCACGCTCCAAGCGAGCCCCGGCCATCGCATCTTCGGCCTGCGGCTGCAGATGGTCGGCGGGGGATGGGTGGGCCTCTGGCGTCCCATCATCCGGACGCTGCTGCTGATCGTCGTCATACCCGCGGTCATCTGGGATGCCGATCAACGCGGCCTGCACGACAAGGCCGTCGGAACGATCCTCGTCCGCCGCTAGATCACGCCGCCCGCGATCAGCGGGGGCGCGGCGAACGAACCTTCGTGGGGTCGATCCCCTTCGGAATCGGCAGCGAGGCGAGCGACTGCGAGACCGAGTCCACGCGCTTCATCACGGCGACCATCGTGGCCTTGTCGAGCTTGCGGGGGAAGGACTTGATCGTCTTCGCGAGGTCCTTGATCGGAACCTCGCCCGTGCCGTGACCGACGTAGATGACGTGGACCGGCACGCCGTTCGCAACACGGTTGACCTTCGAGCGCTCCTCGTTGACGAGCCGCTGCAGGCGCCCGTGCGAGCCCTCGCCGATGACGACGACGCCGCCGCGGCCGATGGCGCGGTAGACGGCATCCTGCGTCTTCGGGTTGACGCCCACGGGAGTCTCGGATGCGGTCCAGCTGCGTCCGAGGAACGTGGTGATGACGTGGCCGACGGCCCCGGGCATCCCGTCGATCTGGTTGTACATCGCGCGCGTCGAGAGGCGCGTCATGGTCATGAGGGCGGCCAGGACGCCCGCGAGGAAGCCCGTGACGCCCCAGAGCAAGATGTTCCACCACTGTGGCTGGATCAGGAACGCGAGCACGATGCCGAGGCCCGTTGTCACGGTGAAGATACCCGCGAGCAGCCACGGAAGGAAGCCGAACGCGCGACGCGTGTAGCTGTAGAGACTCTTGATCTGGGAGAAGAACCCGGGACGCTTCTCGGGTGCCGCGCTGCGTGCTGCCATACCTTCCAGCCTACTTGTCGCGAGCCCGCAGTTGCTCCCGGCGGCGTCGCTCCGTTTCCGGTTCTCGGCCCTCCACAGCCCGCCGAATGCGGGGTTCGGCCACCGATCCGTGCAGGGGGACTCGATGCCGTACGTCTCTGGGACAACGTTGAGGGATGACATCCGCCCCGGTGACCGAGGACCCGCTGACGGGCGCTGTGCTCCGGATGCGTCGGGTGAGCGAGCCCGAGGCGCCCTTCCCGGGATGGTTGGCACGCGTGGACGACACCGTGGTTCAGCTCGTCGACACGGCTGACCTACGCGGATGGCCGGGTTGGCGATCGCGCGGAGGACACATCCTCGCTGTCCACGATGTCGTGCGTACTGTGGCGGGCGATGAGGGACTCCGCGACGCTCGGCGAGGCGAGCGCGGTCGAGGCGGACACGAGGCCGTCCTGCCCTGGTGCGTCGAGCGCGTCGACACGTTCTTGGCACGCAGGAGCGCGGGTGGCGCCGAGCTGAGCGCGGGCGAGGTCATCACGATCGTCGTGAGCCTCTTGCGGGGGTGCGGGGCTGCGCGCGGCACCATCCTGAACGGTGCCTGGTGGCTGACACAAGACGGCACGCCGACCTTCGTCTGCGATACCCAGGACTCGGACGACTCGATCGGCCATTCGGCGGCCTCGATCCTCGAGCGCTTGGCGCAATCGCGAATCGTCACGACCCCGTGGCGTCTGGATGAGATCGCCGGGGTCCTGCGCGCTGATGACGACAGCGGGGATGCCGAGGCGCACCTGTTCGCGATAGCTCAGCCCGAACCCCTCGTGCTCGCGCCGCTGATCCCCCGGCGGGCGTCCGATGCGCGCCGGGCGGCTTCGATCGATGTCATCGAGCCCGAGCGGCGGGCGTCCGCTCTCGGTCGCCTGCTGCGTCGGCACGTCGACTCCGGCGTGGGCGAGATGGTGTCGGACGCGCTCGAGGCGGCGCGCCGCGGCACGGAGCGTGCGCGCGGCAGGGTTGCTCGACCGTGGCTGGTCGCGGCCGGCATCGCGGGTGTGATCGTCGTGGGCGGGCTGGCGTGGCCGACGTCCACCGCACCGCCCGCGAACGCCCGGCCCGTCGCATCCGATTCGCCCGTGACACCGTCACCGGACGCCCTGACATCGGGCGCGGCGACTCCGGATGCTGTGGGTGAGGCAACATCCGATGATCCGGTGCGGGCACTCGAAGCTGCCTTGGACGTCCTCGGCGCCTGCGCCGAAGAGTCGTGCGGGGCGGAGTGGTTCGAGGATTCACCCGCTCCGCAGGTGCCGCCCGGTGCGGTCGACCTGCCCTCCGCCGACCGGACGGTCGAGCTGCTGGACGACCTCGGGGGAGTGGCGATCCTGAGCGTCACCGGTGTCGATGGCACTGTTCCTGCTCAGCTCGTCGTGCTCGTGCGCACAGACGAGCGGTGGGTGATCCGTGATGTGCGAGATGTCGAAGGACCATGAACGCGAAACGCCCCGACATCGCTGTCGGGGCGTTTCGGCGAGAGAACCGCGTGCTTCGGCGCAAAAACGCCGAGCGCGCGAGAACGCGTTTGCTCAGATGCCGAGATTCGCGGCGAACTCCGCAGCCTCGAGGCGCGCCTTGACGGCACCCAGGAATCGAGCGGCGTCGGCTCCGTCGATGATGCGGTGGTCATACGAGAGCGCGAGGTACACGATCGAGCGAACGCCGATCGCCTCGACACCGTCGACCTTGACCACGCCCGGGCGCTTGACGACGATTCCCGTACCGAGGATCGCCGACTGCGGCAGGAACACCACGGGGGTGTCGAACAGGGCGCCCCGCGATCCGGTGTTGGTCAACGTGAACGTGCCGCCACCGAGCTCGTCGGGCTTGAGCTTGTTGTCGCGCGTGCGGGCTGCCAGATCCGCGATCTCGTGAGCGATCTGGGCGATGTTCTTCGAAGCCGCATCGCGCAGGACCGGCGTCAGCAGGCCCCGTTCGGTGTCGACCGCGATCGAGAGGTTCTCGGACGCCGGGTACACGATCGTGTCGCCGTCGACCGTGGCGTTGACGATCGGGAACGCCTGCAGCGCCTCGGCCGAGGCCAGAGCGAAGAAGGGCAGGAACGACAGCTTGTCGGACGTCTTCTTCTGGAAGTCGACCTTGACGCTGTCGCGGAACGCGGCCAGCTTCGTGACGTCGACCTCGACGACCGTCGTCAGCTGCGCCGTGGCCTGCATCGACGCAACGGCACGCTCGGCGAGGACCTTGCGCAGGCGCGACATCTTCTGAGTCGTGCCGCGCAGCGGCGATACCTCGAGGGCGGGTGCCTTCTGGGCGGCGGGAGCGGCCGGAGCTGCGCTGGCCGACTCGGCGGCCTTCAGGACATCCTCCTTGCGGATGCGTCCTCCCACACCCGTGCCGGTGACGCTGGCCAGGTCGACGCCCTGCTGCTGCGCGAGACGGCGCACGAGCGGGGTGACGTACGTGCGGTCGTCAGACGAATCCGACGACGGCGCGGGGGCAGCCGGAGCTGCCGGCGCTGCCGGAGCGACGGCCGGCGCAGCCGCGGCCGGGGCCGGCTCCGGCTCGGGTGCCTGCTGTGCGGTCTGAGTCGCGGGAACGTCTGCCTCGACCGGCTTCTCGGTCGAGGGGGCCTCAGGCTCGGTCACGGGCTCAGCGGCGGGAGCCGCCGGAGCGGCGGCGGCGGGAGCACCACTGCCGATCTTGGCCAGGACGGCGCCGACGGCAATTGTCTCGTCCTCGGCCGCAACGATCTCCTGCAGGATGCCGGCCACGGGGGACGGGATCTCGGTGTCGACCTTGTCGGTCGAGATCTCGAGGAGCGGCTCGTCGACGGCGACCTCGTCGCCGACGCTCTTGAGCCAGCGCGTGACCGTACCCTCGGTCACGGACTCGCCGAGCTCGGGAAGCACGACGGACGTGCTCGACTCGCTCGACGCACCGACAGCGGCGGGCTGCGCGGCGGCGTTGCCGGCCGGTTCGGCGTCAGCAACGAGCTCGGGCTCAGCCGGAGCTTCGACGACCTTCTCCTCGGCGGGCGCCTCGGCCTCCGCGGGAGCGGATGCCTCGGGTGCTGCGTCCCCGGAAGGCTGGGCACTGCCATCGCCGATCTTGGCGAGCAGGCCGCCGACCTCGACGGTCTCGTCCTCCTGCACCAGGATCTCTTCGAGGATGCCGCTGACGGGGGAGGGGATCTCGGTGTCGACCTTGTCGGTCGAGATCTCGAGCAAGCCCTCATCGGCCTTGACCTCGTCTCCCACCTGCTTCAGCCAGCGGGTGACCGTACCCTCGGTAACGCTCTCGCCGAGAGCGGGGAGGACGACGGATGTGCTCATGACGATGTCTCCTTAAGGACGAAACTGTCGTTGTCTAGCTTAGTGAGGCCGCGGACCGGCATTGCTAAAGCGCGTGCAAGGGTCGGCCCGCGAGTGCGAGGAATGCTTCGCCGAGCGCTTCGCTCTGCGTGGGATGGGCGTGCACGTACGGCGCGACATCGTCCGGGTGCGCTTCCCATCCGACGATGAGCTGCGCCTCGGCGATCAACTCGCCGACGCGTGCACCGATCATGTGGACGCCGATGACGGGCCCGTCGACAGCTCGCACGACCCGGACGAGTCCGCCGGTGCCGATGATCTCGCTGCGCGCATTGCCGGCCAGGTTGTAATCGAACGAGGTGACCTTCTCGGCGCCCAGCTCGGCGATCGCTTCGGCGAGTGTCGACCCGACCGACGCGACCTCGGGATCGCTGTACGTGATGCGAGGAATGTGACGCTCGGGCACGGTGACGGCGGGAAGTCCGGCCATCCGCTCGGCGGCGAAGATGCCCTGCGCGAAGCTGCGGTGCGCCAGCTGGAGACCACGCACGATGTCTCCGACCGCCCACACACCGGGAACGGATGTCTGCAGATCGTCGTCCACGACCACGAAGTCGCCCTCGAGCGTGACTCCCGCCTCTTCCAGCCCGAGGCCCGCCGTGCTCGGGCCGCGTCCGATCGCCACGAGCAGGTAGTCGGCCTCGAGTTCGGTGCCGTCCTCCAGCCGCACGGTCACCGCATCATCGCTCTGTGTCGCCGAAGCGAACCGCGAGCCCAGACGCATCTCGATCCCGCGCTTGCGGAACGCACGCTCGAGCCCCTTGCTCATCGCCTCGTCCTCTTGCGGGACGAGCCGCGGGAGGGCCTCGACGATGGTGACGTCGACACCGAACGAGCGCCACAGGCTCGCGAACTCGACGCCGATCACGCCGCCACCGAGGATGATCACGCGGCGGGGGATCTCGGGTAGCTCGAGCGCGTGCTCGCTGGTGAGGATCCGGCCGCCGATCTCGAGCCCCGGGATCGTCTTGGAGTATGCCCCCGTCGCGATGAGCACGTTCTTGCCGCGGTACACGTCCGCACCCACGCGTACGCCGAGGTCGTCCTGCAGGTGACCCTCGCCGTCGATCACAGTGATCCCGCGCGCCGAGATGAGGCCCTTGAGTCCGGCGAACTTCTTGGCGACGATCTTCTCCCGGTACGAGCGCAGGCCGTTCGCATCGATTCCGGTGAGGGATGCATCGACGCCGATCTCGCTCGCCGACCGCACCGCATCGGCGACCTCGGCGGCGTGGAGAAGCGCCTTCGTGGGGATGCAGCCGCGGTGCAGGCAGGTGCCGCCGAGCTTGTCGCGCTCGATGATGGCGACCTTCGCACCGAGTTCGGATGCGCGGATCGCCGCGGAGTATCCGCCGCTGCCGCCGCCGAGCACGACCAGGTCGAATGCGTGCTCGGCCATCAGCGGGCTCCTCTCGCGACGAATTCGATCAGGGAGCTGACGCTGGCCCCCGTCGGGCCCTTGTCGGTGGCGCCGTACGCCCCGCCCTTGTTCATGCCGACGCCGGCGATGTCGAGGTGCACCCACGGTATCGTCGGCGCGCCCTCGTCATCCGAAACCGGTCCGATGAAGTGCTGCAGGAACAGCCCGGCGAAGAGCGAACCGCCCGCGGGGTCACCGATCTTGGCGTTCACCAGGTCGGCGATGGGGGAGTCGAGATCGTCGCGCATGTGGGCGGGCAGCGGCAGCCGCCAGGCGAGTTCACCGGCGCGCTCAGCGGCCGCGAGATATTCGGCGACCGGTGCGTCATCGCCCATGACCCCGGCGTAGCGCGTGCCGAGCGCAACGCTGATGGCGCCGGTGAGCGTCGCGACGTCGACGATGACGTCCGGGTGCTCACGGGATGCAGCGACGAGGCCATCGGCGAGAACGAGGCGACCCTCGGCATCCGTGTTCAGCACTTCGATGGTCGTTCCGTCGAGTGCGGTGAGCACGTCGCCCGGGCGCGTCGCGCGGCCCGACGGCATGTTGTCGGCGATGCAGAGGTAGCTCGTCACGCGAACCGGAAGAGCGAGTTCGGCCGCGGCTCTGACGACAGAGAGCGCGACGGCCGCGCCGCACATGTCGTACTTCATTCCGACCATCGATCCGGCGGGCTTGAGCGACAGGCCGCCGGTGTCGAACGTGATGCCCTTGCCGACGATCGCGACGTGTCGCGACGCGTCGGCGGGCGCGTAGTCCATCCGGACGAAACGCGGCGGGCGGTCCGAGCCCTTGCCGACCCCGAGGATCGCGCCGAACCCCTCGGCCCCGAGTGCCTCCTCGTCGAGCACCGTGACCTCGACGGGCAGGTGTTCGACCTCTGCGACCGCTCGGGCCGCGAGATCCGCGGGGCCGAGGCGGTCGGCGGGAATGGCGACGAGGTCCTTGACGAGCGCCACCGCGTCGACGACCACCTGGGCGGCGCGGACATCCGCGTCCCCCACCTCCTCGGTCGAAACGATGATCACACGGACGGCGCGGCGCTTGCCGCCGCCCTTCTTGTAGGACGCGAACGTGTACCCGCCGAGGCCGGCGCCCTCGGCGATCGCTCGCCACGTGCCTTCGGGGGCGCCCGGTGCGTGCACGGCGACCGATTCGACCTGACCGAGCGCGCGGATGCCTGCGCCCGCCGCATCCCGGTAAGCGCTGCTCTGCGGTGCAGAACCCATACCCGCAACGGCGAGCGAACCGCCCGCCGCGCCCGCCAGGGGCACTCGGACGAATGACCCGGGAGCGCCCGAGAACTCGATCGAACGCAGCGCGTCGGCGAGCCCGGGCCAACCGGAAAGGTCGGGGCCGTCGTCGGTCAACGGGGGAAGGATGAGGAGCGAGACATCCGCATCGAGGTCTGTCGCTGAGGCGGGAAGATACGAGATCTGCGGCGTCGGCATATGGACCATCCTAGGTCGGCCTCCGGGCCGGGGCCGATGCCCCGCGCGGGGCGTCGCGGTGTTCGCTGTGAGCGCGACGGCTCAACGCGACCCGACGCGCCGACGGCTCGTAGAGTGGAGGCATGCCACCGTTCGGACCTCTTTACGCGTCGTCTCCTGACGTTCCCGAGGTGCCGCGCGGCTTGCCCCTGGTGGTCGCGCTGACAGGCTTCACGGACGCGGGAAGTGCCGTCGCTCAGTCGATTGACGTGCTGCGCGACAGCGTCGACAACACGCCGGTCGCGACTTTCTCGAACGACGCACTGCTCGACTACCGGGCCCGACGTCCCGTGGTGTCTTTCGATCAGGATCATCTGACGGACTACGTGCCTCCGCGCCTCGAACTGGCTCTGGCCCGCGACGTCATCGGTCAGCCGTTCCTGACGCTGACGGGGTACGAGCCGGACTTCGCGTGGGATGCGTTCACCCACGGTGTCATCGAGCTCGCCACGTCGCTGGGCGTCTCGTCCGTGACGTGGGTGCACGCGATCGCCATGCCGGTGCCGCATACCCGACCCATCGGCACGACGGTCAGTGGCAATCGGGCCGACCTCATCTCGGCTCACTCGGTCTGGCAGCCGCACACGCAGGTGCCCGCGACCGTCGGTCATCTGCTCGAGATGCGATTCATCGAGCAGGGCATCAGCACGTCGAGCTTCGTGATGCTCGTGCCGCACTACCTCGCCGATGCGGAGTTCCCGGCCGCCGCCATCGCTGCGCTCGAGAGCATCACACTCGGCAGCGGGATCGCCCTGCCGACCGAGGATCTGCGAGAAGAGAATCTCGGATTCCTGGCGAAGGTCGATGAGCAGATCGCCGCGAACGACGAGCTCGCCACGATGCTCGAGAACCTCGAAGCGCGCTACGACCAGTACATGGCCGGATCGCCGTTGCGCTCCTCTTCAATCGGTGAGTTCGACCTGCCCAGCGCGGACGAACTCGCTGCCGAGCTCGAGCGGTACCTGGCCTCGCGCCCGGCGGGCGACGACGAGAAGCACACCGGCCTGTCCTGAGGCTCGGAACTGTCGTGCCATGAGTGCGAGACCCCTCAGGCGTTCACTCGGGGTTTGCGGGAATGCGTGGGTGCGCTCTCGCGTTGACATGAGTGTCCTAACCTGTGGCTCGCGCCTTGCGCGCAATGTGCCATAATGGACAATCGGACCCGTTGTCAACCATGAGTGATTCGCTCAGGACTTGACAAGGGTCTTACTCGTGCCCGCAAACGACCGGGTGCATCGCATCTCCCAGATGGCGAAGCGTCGGTGAAAGGCGAATTGTGACACCTCCTCGTACCTCCACGAAGGATCCCGTCGAAGAGACGGAGACCACGGCGGTCAAGGCTGCTCCGCGCGCCCGCAAGGCCCCGGCGGCCAAGGCCACAACCAAGGCCCCCGCAAAGACGGCTGCCAAGCCCGCTGCTGCCAAAGCAGCGCCCGCCAAGGCCAAGGCGAAGACCTCGAAGGCCGTCGACGAAGACGTCGACGACGATATCGAGCCCGACGAAGAGATCGACGTCGAGGTGGATGTCGCCGACGACGACGAGACCGCTGCGCCGGCGGCCGCCAAGGCCGAATCATCCGATTCTTCCGATGACTCCTCCGATGACGACGACGACGAAGAGGGCACCAAGAAGCCCGCGTTCAGCGAGCCGCTGCCCACGGGCGCGATCGTCATCTCGTCGAGCGACGAGGACGACGTTCCCGTGTACTCGGCGCAGATCACCGGTGCGACCGCGGATCCCGTCAAGGACTACCTGAAGCAGATCGGTAAGGTTCCTCTGCTGAACGCGGCGGAAGAGGTCGAACTCGCCATGCGCATCGAGGCGGGCCTGTTCGCCGAAGAGAAGCTGTCGGTTCTGAGCGACGTCGAGAAGCGATCGCAGCTCGGTCGCGACCTGACCTGGGTGGCGAAGGACGGCCAGCGTGCCAAGTCGCACCTGCTCGGCGCGAACCTGCGTCTGGTCGTCTCGCTGGCCAAGCGGTACACCGGTCGCGGCATGCAGTTCCTGGACCTGATCCAGGAGGGCAACCTCGGTCTGATCCGCGCGGTCGAGAAGTTCGACTACACCAAGGGCTTCAAGTTCTCGACGTATGCCACCTGGTGGATCCGTCAGGCGATCACGCGCGCCATGGCCGACCAGGCCCGCACCATCCGTATCCCGGTGCACATGGTCGAGGTCATCAACAAGCTCGCCCGTGTGCAGCGCCAGATGCTTCAGGACCTGGGTCGCGAACCCACCCCCGAAGAACTCAGCCGTGAGCTCGACATGACTCCCGAGAAGGTCATCGAGGTGCAGAAGTACGGTCGCGAGCCGATCTCTCTGCACACTCCTCTCGGTGAAGACGGCGACAGCGAATTCGGTGACCTCATCGAGGACACCGAGGCTGTCGTGCCGGCGGATGCCGTGGGGTTCACGATGCTGCAGCGTCAGCTCGAGTCGCTCCTGGATTCGCTCAGCGAGCGTGAGGCCGGTGTCATCCGGATGCGCTTCGGCCTGGGCGATGGCATGCCCAAGACCCTCGACCAGATCGGCGACACCTTCGGTGTCACCCGCGAGCGGATCCGCCAGATCGAGTCGAAGACGATGGCGAAGCTGCGGCACCCGTCGCGATCGCAGTCGCTGCGGGACTACCTGGAGTAGGGCGTGCGCAGCGCGATCGGCATCGCCGCCGGGCGGGCCGTGCAGTGGTTGCTGCGCGTGCGCGGGGGCAAGGGCAGCGGTGCGCCGGGGCTCGTCACGAACAAGATCGCTCCGGCGCTCCTGCCACGGGTTCTGGCGTCGTTCCCCGAAGGGCTCGTCGTCGTCAGCGGCACGGCCGGCAAATCGACCACCACGAAGATGGTGGCAGGTCTGCTGCGCGCGCACGGGATGCGGGTCTTCACGAACTCGTCGACCGCCAACCTGCCGCAGGGCATCACCTCGGCGGTCCTCGATCAGGGTGACTGGCGCGGCCGTGTCGACGCAGACATCGCGGTGCTCGAGATGGACGAGGCGTTCGGTGCGCTGATGTCGTCGAGCTTCGCGGCGCGCGTCGTCACGCTGACGAACATCAACCTCGACGACATCGCCCGGTTCGAGTCATCCGACCGGGTCACCCGCCTGCTCACCGCGATCGCGCTCAGGGCCCGATCGGCCGTCGTGCTGAACGCGGACGATGCCTCGCTCTGCACCGTGGCCGAGGCCGTGACGGAGGCGGCACCGACCGTGTCCGTGCGCCGGTTCGGTGTCTCGGCGGGCGTCATGGAGATGCACCCTCACGGGTTGGGTTCGGTCCGCACCACTCAGCATCGGTTGGGTGACGGGCTCGGAACGCGTGTCGCGAGCGTGTCGGGCCGCGATGCCGTCATCGACATCGACCGGGCGCCTCAGCACGTCACCCTCCCCGCGCGCGGAGTGCACTTCGCCGTCGACGCGGCGGCCGCCCTCGAGACAGCGCAGGCCGTACTCGGCGCAGCTTTCGACGCATCCCTCGCCGCCTCGACGCTCTCGACGCTCGACCCCGTTTTCGGGCGCGGCGAGACCGTCGAGATCGCGGGCCAGCAGATCGAGTGCGTGCTCGTGCAGAACACCGCGAGCTTCCAGCTGAACATCGACGCGCTCCGCCCCGGTCTGGAGCGCGTCTTCGTCGGGATCGGCGACGAAGAAGAAGACACCTCGTGGCTCTGGACCGTACGGACACACGCGCTCGGCCGTGTCGACATCGTCGCTGGGCCGAAGGCCGACGCGATGGCGAACCGGCTCGCGTACGACGGTGTGCCCTTCGAGGCCGTCGACGTCGACCTCATCCGCGGGTTCGAGACGTTCCTGGCGCTGCCCGCACCATCGAACGGGGTCAAGACGGTCGTGTTCACCTCGCGCAGCATGCGCAAGATTCGCGGCCACTACGGGCTGACCTCCGAAGAGGTCAAGAAGGCGGGCGTCCGATGAGCACCGTGCTCTCGATTGCATCCCTCTTTCCGGAGCGTCTCAACATCCACGGTGATGCCGAGAACGCGGACGTGCTTCGCGTGCGCGCACGGTGGCGCGGCCTGGATGCCACCGTCTCGACGATCACGAGCGCAGCGGATGTCGCGGGTCTGGTCCCGGACGCGATCACCATCGGCGCGGGTTTCGACGCGGATGCACCCGAGGTCCTCGCTCCGCTGCTCGAGATGCAGGACCAGTTGCGTGCCTGGGTCGAGTCCGGAACCGTCCTGCTCGCGGTGGGACTCGGCTGGGAGATGATGTCGCGCTCGCTCGAGCTGCATCCGGCTCGCCCGCTCACCGGCGTCGGGATCTTCAGCGGGCGCACGATCGTGTCGGAGCGGCACGTGGGCCGGATCTCGATCGACAGCGAATGGGGCGCGCTCACCGGGTACGAGTACCACCTGCGTGACTACGTACCCGGCTCGGACGAGCGGCCCCTCGGGACGGTGGCGTCCGGAACGGGCAACGGCGCAGCGGCCGGTAGCGGTGCCGGCGCGGCGGAGGGCGCCGTGCGAGGAACGGCCTACGGAACGGGCATCCGTGGTCCCGTCCTGGCGCGCAATGGGGCCTTCGCCGACCACCTGCTCGGCCTGGCTGCCGCGCACGCGGGCCTGCAGCTCTCGAACGCCTCTCCTGACGAGCGGTTAACGACAGCGGACGACCATGCCGCAAGAGCGAACATGATCGTCCGTCGCGCGCTCGGCCTGTCGGCCTGAGCGTCGGAGAACTGTTTAGGCCTCGACCAGACGCGCCGTCTCGTCGTGCCACGACGTGGCGATGCTGCGGAGCTTGTCTTCGTACTTGCGGCCGTGGTGGGCGCAGAAGAGAAGCTCGCTACCGTTGACCTCGGCGGCGATGTACGCCTGCGCTCCGCACGAGTCGCAGCGGTCCGCGGCCGACAGACGGTAGGCGATCGTGGCTTCTTCGGTGGGTGTCATGAGCGTGTTCATCGCAGTGCCTCCTCGTGATCGCCAATGTCGTGCAAGTCCTTCATACAACCACGGGTTTGTTTCGATGAGGGCGTGATTCGATGACATTTCGCTGACCGCGTACGGCGGCCCCCGCACGGCGAAAGGCTGTCCGTGTGTCGGCGAAGGAGGGGCTCTGCCCGCTTGTACGCTGGGAGATTGTGACGTCCGAGTATTCTGCGCATCATCTTCAAGTCCTCGAAGGGCTCGAAGCCGTGCGCAAACGGCCCGGCATGTACATCGGGTCGAACGGTTCGCCGGGGCTCATGCACTGCCTGTGGGAGATCATCGACAACGCGGTCGACGAGACCCTCGGCGGCAACGGATCCAAGATCGATGTGGTGCTGCACGGTGACGGCAGCGTCGAGGTGCGAGACAAGGGGCGAGGCATCCCGGTCGACGTCGAGCCCCGTACCGGGCTGTCGGGCGTCGAGGTCGTCTTCACGAAGTTGCACGCCGGCGGCAAGTTCGGCGGCGGATCGTACGCCGCCTCGGGCGGCCTGCACGGTGTCGGAGCATCCGTCGTCAACGCCCTGTCGGAGCGTCTCGACGTCGAGGTGGATCGGGGCGGCAAGACGTGGGCGATGTCGTTCCACCGGGGGGAGCCCGGTCTGTTCGCCGACACGGGCGAGCCGAGCCCGTCGGCACCCTTCACGCCGTTCGAGGACCGCAGTGAACTGAGGGTCGTCGGCAAGGCGCCCCGAGGCGTCACGGGCACGCGCGTGCGCTACTGGGCCGACAAGCAGATCTTCACGCCCGACGCGGCCTTCCAGGTCGATGAGCTCGCGACACGTGCGCGCCAGACGGCATTCCTCGTTCCGGGGCTCGAGATCGCGGTGCGCGACGAGCGCGCGGGTGTCGAGCCGACGGATGTCTCGTACCGCTTCGACGGCGGTATCTCGGAGTTCGTCGAGTTCCTCGCGCCGGACGCTCCGATCACCGACACCTGGCGGCTGACCGGAACGGGTACGTTCACCGAGACGGTGCCGGTGCTCCAGGCATCCGGTGCCATGGTGGCGACCGAGATCGAGCGCACCTGCTCCGTCGACATCGCCCTGCGCTGGGGCACCGGATACGAGACGGTGACGCGTTCGTTCGTGAACATCATCTCGACCCCCAAGGGTGGTACGCACCAGCAGGGTTTCGAGCAGGAGATTCTGCGCGTCATGCGCCAGCAGGTCGAGGCGAACGCGCGGCGGCTGAAGGTCGGCAACGACAAGCTCGACAAGGACGACGCTCTCGCGGGCATGACCGCGGTGCTCACGGTGAGCCTGCCGGAGCCGCAGTTCGAGGGTCAGACGAAGGAAGTGCTCGGCACGCCCGCTGTCCGTCAGATCGTCGCGCAGGTCGTCCGCAAAGAGCTGGGCGCGCTGTTCTCGTCGACGAAGCGCGACGACAAAGCGCAGACGTCGATGCTGCTCGACAAGGTCGTCTCCGAGATGAAGGCCCGCCTCTCGGCGCGCGCACACAAAGAGACGCAACGTCGGAAGAACGCCCTCGAGTCCTCGTCGCTGCCCGCGAAGCTCGTCGACTGTCGCTCGAACGATGTCGCCCAGTCCGAACTGTTCATCGTCGAGGGCGACTCGGCGCTGGGGACGGCGAAGCTCGCCCGCAACAGCGAGTTCCAGGCGCTGCTGCCCATCCGGGGCAAGATCCTGAACGTGCAGAAGGCATCGATCAGCGACATGCTGAGCAACGCCGAGTGCGCCTCGATCATCCAGGTGATCGGCGCGGGCTCGGGGCGCTCGTTCGATCTCTCGCAGGCACGCTACGGCAAGATCATCCTGATGAGCGACGCGGACGTCGACGGCGCGCACATCCGGACGCTCCTGCTCACGCTGTTCTTCCGGTACATGCGGCCCCTGATCGAGGACGGCCGGGTGTTCGCGGCCGTTCCGCCCCTGCACCGTGTGATCGTCAAGCACCCTGGCAGCAAGCCCAACGAGATGATCTACACCTACAGCGAGGCGGAGCTCAACGCGCTGCTCGGCAAGCTCTCGAAGGCCGGCCGTACGTGGCAGGAGCCGATCCAGCGCTACAAGGGTCTGGGCGAGATGGACGCGGATCAGCTCGCGACGACGACCATGGACCGAGGCGGACGGATGCTCCGCCGGGTACGCATCGAGGATGCCGAGGCCGCCGAGTCCGCCGGTCGCACCTTCGAGTTGCTCATGGGCAACGAGGTCGCCCCGCGGCGCGAGTTCATCATCGACTCGTCCGCGCGTCTCGAGCGCGACCGCATCGACGCCTGACCCCACGTCGCTCGGGTCTGGTCAGGTCCGTTCCGCCGGCAGTCGTTGTCGCTCGATGAGCCCCGTGACGGCATCTACTGCCAGGGGAGCGGTTCCGTTGGCGACGCAACGTCCGGGCTACAGGGCGCGACCGACCGAGCCGACGGCGGCGTCGAGCACCTGGCCCGAGGCATCCCGCTTCGCCCCGGTCTCGGGGAGCGTGCGAGCCGAGCCATCCGTGCCGACAGCGCGCGGGGGAGCGGTCCCCACCCACGCGAGCGTCAGTTCGTCCTCGCCCTTCAGGAAGGCATGCGCCCGCACCCCGCCCGTCGAACGGCCCTTCGCGGGGAACTCCGCGAACTCGGACACCTTCGCGCGCCCCGCATCGGTGCCCGGGAGCGCCCCGGCGGTGCCCGAGATCGTCACGACGACCGCCTCGGGATCCGCCACCGCACCGAAGAAGATCGCGCTGGCCGATCCGAGGTTCATGCCGGCCATGCCACCCGCCGAAGCGCCCTGCGGGCGCACGGCGGATGCCGTGAAGCGCAGCAGCCGTGCGTCGTCCGAGACGAAGACGAGTTCGGATTCATCCGGCGCCGATGCCGCACCCACCACGCCGTCGCCGGGCTTGAGGGCGATGATCTCGATCTCGGGTTTCGGGGGCAGGGCCGACGGGATAATCCGCTTGACGACTCCCTGCCGGGTGCCGATCGCGAGCGGAGTGTCGACG
Source organism: Microbacterium sp. BR1 (assembly GCF_002812725.1). Classification (GTDB taxonomy): domain Bacteria; phylum Actinomycetota; class Actinomycetes; order Actinomycetales; family Microbacteriaceae; genus Microbacterium. The sequence continues at coordinate 401,876 of NZ_NMUN01000004.1, forward strand.
TCGAGCCGCGTCAGGGCGATGACCCGCTCGGCCTTGTCGGGCAGCGCGAGGTAGTCGCGCAGCGCAACACCGGCCGCGAGCTGGACGGATGCCGGGGGCACCGAAGGCAGGTCGACCGGGCTGAACCGCAGCAGCCGCCCGCGGTTGGTGACGGCGCCGAGCTCGCCCCGCACCGTCGTGCGTACCTCGGCCAACAGCGCATCGTGCTTGCTGCGACGGGCCGGCGAGACGATCTCGGTGCCCTCGGAGAGGTCGACGCGCACGGCCCGGCCGGTCGTGGAGAGTACGACGATCGTCGGGGCGTCGACGATCTCGAGCACGGGCGCGTTGCGTGAGGGCCGGGCGACGGCGGGAGCTGCATTCGTCAGCAGCGTGCGCCGCGGTGTCCCGAGCTTCTCCGCGATCGCATCGAGCTCGGTCGCCACCTGCTTGCGCAGCAGCGCGTCACTGCCCAGCAACTCTTCGAGCTGGGCGATCTCGGCGAGCAACTGGTCGCGTTCGGCCTCGAGCTCGATGCGCGAGAACTTGGTGAGGCGTCGCAGGCGCAGCTCGAGGATGTACTCGGCCTGCAGCTGGCTGAGGTCGAAGACCTCCATCAACCGCGTGCGGGCCTGCTCGCCGTCATCGGACGCGCGGATGACCTGGATGACCTCGTCGATGTCGAGGATCGCGATCAACAGGCCCTCGACCAGGTGCAGACGCTCGCGCCGGCGATCGAGCCGGTACCGACTGCGGCGGGTGACGACCGAGAGGCGGTGGTCGACGTACACGCGCAGGAGTTCGCGCAGCCCGAGCGTGCGGGGCTGCCCCTCGACCAGTGCGACGTTGTTGATGCTGAACGAGTCCTCGAGCGGGGTCAGGCGGTACAGCTGCTCGAGCACCGCCTGGGGGTCGAAACCGGTCTTGACGCCGATGACCAGGCGCGTGCCGTGCGTCCGGTCGGTCAGGTCGGCGACGTCGCTGATGCCCTGGAGCTTCTTGGACTGAACGGCATCCTTGATCTTCTCGATGACGCGTTCGGGGCCGACCAGATACGGCAGCTCCGTGACGATGATGCCGGTCTTGCGAGGGCCGAGGCTCTCGATCGAGGTGCGCGCGCGGGTCTTGAACGACCCGCGACCGGTCTCGTACGCGTCCCGAATGCCGTCGAGGCCGACGATCACGCCGCCCGAGGGCAGATCGGGCCCCGGCACGTAGGCCATGAGGTCCTCGAGGGTCGCGTCAGGGTTTTCGAGCAGGTGAATGGCGGCGCCCACGACCTCGATCAGATTGTGCGGCGCCATGTTCGTGGCCATGCCGACGGCGATGCCGCTCGCGCCGTTCACCAGCAGGTTCGGATAGGCCGCGGGCAGGACCTCGGGCTGCTGGAACTGGTTGTCGTAGTTCGGGATGAAGTCGACGACGTCCTCGTCGAGTCCCTCGGCCATGGCGAGCGCCGCGGGTGCGAGGCGGGCTTCCGTGTACCGGGATGCTGCGGGCCCGTCATCGAGCGAGCCGAAGTTGCCGTGGCCATCGACCATGGGCACGCGCTGCGAGAACGGCTGGGCGAGCCGCACGAGCGCGTCGTAGATGGGCGCGTCGCCGTGGGGGTGGAGCTTTCCCATGACCTCGCCGACGACCCGAGCACTCTTGACATGGCCGCGGTCGGGCCTCAGCCCCATTTCGGACATCTGGTAGACGATGCGACGCTGAACGGGCTTCATGCCGTCGCGGGCGTCGGGCAGAGCCCGAGAGTAGATCACCGAATAGGCGTACTCGAGAAAAGACCCCTGCATTTCGCTGGAGACGTCGACATCCTCGATGCGCTCGGCGGGGGGCTCGGATACAGGTGCGGGCATGGGGTCCTTCGGGCGAGAACGAGGGCCGTCCGCACGTGTGCGAGACTGGCCCCGATGTCATCCATGCTACCGGCGGAGCCCGCTCACGCCCGGAGCCTCACCGCTCTGGTGCCGGATGCGATCGCCTCCCTGAGCTCGTCGTCCGCGTCCCGTGCGCTCCCGCCCGCCCGCAGCGCAATCGTCGTCGTCATCGACGGTCTCGGTGCCGCGAACCTCGCCGCACGGGCCGGGCACGGCAGGTTCATGACATCCGCGATGCGCAAGAAGGATGTCGCGCGCTCCGTCTTCCCGACGACCACGGCGTCGGCCCTCACGAGCCTCATGACCGGTAGCGATCCGGGTGCCCACGGCATCGTGGGCTATCGCGTGCGCGTGCCCGAGTCGGGCGTGCTCTCGAACCAGCTGACGGGCTGGGAGTCGGACGGCCTGGATCCGGCCACGTGGCAGCGGTGTCCGACGCTCTTCGAGACCGCCGCCTCCGCAGGCGTCGAGGGGTTCGTGGTGAGCCGTGAGGAGTACCGGCACACGGGATTCACGCGCGCAGCGTTTCGTGGTTCGACGTTCGACTCGGCCGCATCCTTCACGGACCGCCTCGCGCTTGCCCTCGAGTACGCCACGGCGCGCGAGAACCGCCTCGTCTACGCATACGCCCCCGAGCTCGATTCGGCCGGTCATCGATACGGATGGGAGTCCGACGAGTGGATCGCGGCGCTCGAAGACGCGGACGCGGCTGTCCGGTCCCTGGCATCCGCGCTTGCCCCGGACGTCGGCGTCCTGGTCACGGCCGATCACGGGATGGTCGACGTCCCGCGGACCGGCCACGTGCTGTTGCGCGAAGACGATGCCCTCGTCGAGGGCGTTGCGGCGGTCGCGGGTGAACCGCGGATGCTGCATCTCTACGCCGAACCGGGCCACGCGGCGAGCGTGCTCGAGCGTTGGCGCGCATCCGAGTCGCGCCGCTCCTGGGTGTTCGCTCGCGACGAGGCCATCGCCGCGGGACTCTTCGGCCTCGTCGACCCCGAGGTACGGGATCGCATCGGCGACGTCCTCGTTGCGGCGCGCGGGCGTGTGGCGTACTACGACGACCGTTTGGCCGACAAAGCCTCGCAGCGGATGATCGGGCAGCACGGATCGCTGACGTCAGACGAGAGGATCGTTCCTCTCATTCGCCTCGGCGCGTACGCCACGAACTGACCCGCTGGACGAATGCTCGCGGCGAGTGCCGTGGGGCTACTGGTCTCCGTCGCCCCGCGCGCCGAAGACGATCTCGTCCCACGACGGCATGGTGTTGCGCCCGCGTCGACGCCCCTGGGCATCCGCGACGACCGTCTCTTCGCGCGTCTCGGTCGGAGCGGATGGATCGTCGTATCCGGGCTCGAGCGCATCGAAGAGCGCGACCGGCGCAGCCGGGGTCGCGTTCTCTTCCGCCATGCCCGGGGCGCTCTCACGCTGGCCCCTGCGGCGCCGCAGCGCCTCAAGCAGGTCGGCGGTCTCGGCGCTCGTGTTCGACTTCTCGGTGGCGCGGTTGACCGCTGCCTCGGCGGCCGCGGGATTGGCGGTGGGGTCGAAGTCGCGACGGGGTCCGAATGCGCCGCTGTCGAAGCGGGTCTCGTCCTTGATCGACGGCGCGGAGTCGAGTGCGCGGAGGCGTGGAATCAGGCCCTCGGGGAGCGAACCCTGGCGGGAGAGCTGCTGGGCATCCGCGTTGACCGGCGAGAGCGCGCTCCGTCGGGGGTCGAAACTCCAGCGCGCGTCGTGCTCGATGTCGCCGACCTGGAACTGCAGCTTGACGATCCATCCGGACGGGTCTTTCCAGCTCGTCCAGCGTTCACCGGCTGCGGCGACCTCGCCGAGCTTCGCGCGCATGGCCGCGCCGAAAGTCGGCTGTGCCTCGGCGTCGTCCACGGCCCCGAGGAGCACCGGCACGGCGAGCGCGAGCCCGACGATGTGCTCGCGCTCGGCCAGCACCGGGCCCTCGTAGCGGACGACGTCCTCGAGCCGTGCGCCCAGCAACTGCGCGACCTCGTGCGCGGACAGCCCCGAGCGAATCTGAGCCTGGATCTCGCGAGGGCTGGGTCGTGCGCCGCTCGATTCGGGCGCCGTTTGGGCGCGACGAACCTCAGCGCGCAGGACATCATCGATCACCAGGGCGAATGTCTCGCCCGAGTCCGTCGCTACGATCAGTCGCTCATCCTCGGTGCGGATGACCTTGAGCTCTTTCATGCGACACGCCTTCTTCCGCGTTTCCGGTTCCGCCATGCTTACACGGGCGGGGGGCGGTCCCGGGAATATCCGGCGCGCGCCGCCCGTTTGCCTCCGAGCGGATGTCGGAACGCAGCATTTGCTAAATGAGCTGCGGTCGTGCAAACTAGCGCCGCCTGTTCGGCACCGCTCCACAGCACGAATGAAAGAAGTGACCTCAACCCCATGGCTACGGACTACGACGCTCCCCGCAAGACCGACGACGACAGCGAGTCGATCGAGGCCCTGAAGGAGCGCGTTCCCGACAAGCTTTCCGGTGCCGTCGACGTCGAGGATGCGGACAACCCCTCGGGCTTCGAACTGCCCGGCGCCGACCTGTCGGATCTCGAGCTCGATGTCGTCGTGCTGCCGCCCCAGGAAGACGAGTTCACCTGCGTGAGCTGCTTCCTCGTCAAGCACCGCTCACAGGTCGATCACGAAGATTCGATCGGACTCATCTGCCGCGACTGCGCGTAACCGCGCGCGCGGTTGATCGCCGCGGCCAGTCGATCGGGCGTGCGGGTCGAAACGACCCATGAGACGACGGGATCGTCCTCGTCCGCGAGGGGGACGACGACCAGTCCGGCGATTCCTCCGCGGATCACGAGCCAGGAGTTCCGATCGAGGCCCGGGCCACGGGCTTGCCGCGCCTCGTCGCCCATCAGGGCGACGGGTTCGCGCAGCCACTCGGCGCCGATGTGCGCCCGGCCGGCGCGCAGGACCCCGTCGCGCACCTCGACGACGGGTGACAGCGCCACGAGAGCGAAGATGAGCAGTGCCCCGACGACGGCTCCCACGATCAGCGCGAGTGTCGCGTCGAGGGGCGCGAGAACGAGCGCGGCCATCGGCCCGACGACCGCAGCGGACACCAGAATCCAGAGCGAGGGCGTGAGCCGCTCGCGATACTCCGTGCGTTGCTTCTGCATTACCCTCGATGAGTGACCGATTCCGTGGACGTTCTCATTATCGCTCCAGAACCTCCGACCTACGCTCACCCCGGCGATGCCGGTGCCGATCTGGTCTCCGCCGAGTCCCTGCGTCTCGAACCGGGACAGCGCGCGCTGGTCGGAACGGGTGTGGCCATCGCGCTTCCCGACGGCTACGTCGCTTTCGTCGTCCCGCGCAGCGGCCTCGCAACGAAGCACGGCATCACGATCGTGAACTCACCCGGAACCGTCGATGCGGGTTACCGCGGTGAGATCAAGGTGACACTCTTGAACACGGATGCCTCCGAGCCCTACGACATCGCCGTCGGCGACCGGATCGCGCAGTTGATCGTCATGCCCGTGAGCCGGGCGAACTTCGTCCCGGTCGAGTCACTGCCCGACAGCGTTCGCGGAGCAGGCGGCTTCGGATCGACCGGATACCAGGCACCCCGAGCACAGGAGGTCGGCGCATGAGCGATGACAGCACGACCGGAGATCCCGCGGGCAAGTCGGCGCCCCTCGACCGCGCGACCGGTGGGCCGTTCGACGAGTCCGAGGCCAATCCGGTGCGTCCCTACATCGACCTGGGTGGCATCAAGGTGCTGCCGCGCGAGGGCCTGAATCTGCGTCTCGAGATCGAAGAGCAGTCGAAGCGCATCGTCGCGGTCGGACTCGACTACGCGGGCTCGACGTTGCAGGTGCAGCCGTTCGCCGCGCCGCGGACCGGTGGCCTGTGGCACGAGACGCGCGCACAGATCCGCGAGCAGGTTCGCCAGCAGGGCGGGCGCGTGGAGGAGCGCGAGGGGCCGCTCGGGCCCGAGTTGCTCGCCGAGGTTCCCGTCATCGCGGGTGCCGAGGGGACCTCGGGCAAGCGCCTCGCGCGCTTCGTGGGTGTCGACGGGCCGCGCTGGTTCCTGCGTGGCGTGATCGGCGGGGCGGGTGCATCCGACATCGCCGCCGCCGCGCAGGTGGAGGATCTCTTCCGTTCGATCGTCGTCGTGCGAGGCGGTACGCCCATGCCGCCGCGTGAGTTCATTCCCCTGAAGATGCCCGCGACCCCGGGGTCGGCGTGACCGATCAGCAGTCCTCGCCACAGGAGCCGGATCCGGCGCTGACGCCGCCCTCCGCGTCCGAGGCGTTGAGCGCTGCTCTGGCGGGTGCCGCGCGCCGTGCGGGTCTCGATCCGAACGCCGAGCGCTCGACGGGGCATGTCGTCTGGCACGCGATGGGCGGATGGCGAGGGATGGCCGAGGCCGTCGTGCCCGGCATCGTGTTCATCGCCGTGTACACGCTGACGATGGATGCCTCGACGGGCGACGGCAACCTGGGCTGGTCGCTCGGACTGTCCGTCGGCATCGCCGCCGTCTTCACCGTCGCGCGACTCATCGCCCGTCAGCCGGTGACCTCCGCCGTGAGCGGGCTTCTCGCGGTCGCGGTCGCCGCCGCTTTCGCCGTGTTCACCGGCGAGGCGAGCAATAACTTCATCCCCGGTTTCATCACGAACGTCGTCTACGGTGCAGCCTTTCTGATCTCTGCCCTCTCGGGTTGGTCGATCATCGGCCTTGCCGTGGGGTTCCTGATGGGGGAGGGCACGGCCTGGCGGCGCGACCGACGCAAGCGGCGCGCGTTCTTCTGGCTCGCCATCGCCTGGGCCGCGCTCTTCGCGGCACGCCTTCTCGTGCAGTTTCCCCTGTACCTCGCGGACAATGTCACGGCGCTCGGCACGCTCAAGCTCGTGATGGGGATTCCGCTCTTCGCGCCGCTGCTCGCCGTCACGTACCTTGCGGTGCGAGCGCTCTATCCGCCCGCCGCCAAATCGGACGGCGAAATCTCTGAGTGACGTCCACCCGGTGGTAGGATTTATCTCGACATCAAGATAAATTGACCCCCTTCCCCCTCGCCCCAGAGCGGCGCACACTGGTTAGGGTCGCCTTGCTAGCCTCGCCCGGAACGCCCCGGGAAGATGGAGGCCGGTGAGTGGTCAGCTACCTGAAGGAGACGGCATCGTGGCATCGGTCAACAGCTTCGGAGCGCAGAGCACTCTGACAGTCGGGGGAACCGACTACGAGATCTTCCGGCTCGACGCGGTCGAGGGATACGACAAGCTTCCGTTCAGCCTCAAGGTGCTGCTCGAGAACCTTCTTCGCACCGAGGACGGCGCGAACGTCACGAGGGCGCAGATCGAGGCTCTCGGCTCGTGGGATGCCGCTGCCGAGCCCGACACCGAGATCCAGTTCACGCCCGCCCGCGTCGTGATGCAGGACTTCACGGGCGTTCCCTGCATCGTCGACCTCGCCACGATGCGCGAGGCCGTCACGACGCTCGGGGGCAACCCCGACAAGATCAACCCGCTCTCGCCCGCCGAGATGGTCATCGACCACTCCGTGATCGCCGACCTGTTCGGGTCGGAGAACGCCCTCGAGCGCAACGTCGAGATCGAGTACGAGCGCAACGGCGAGCGCTACCAGTTCCTGCGCTGGGGCCAGACCGCCTTCCACGACTTCAAGGTCGTCCCTCCGGGCACGGGCATCGTCCACCAGGTCAACATCGAACACCTGGCCAAGGTCATCTATGACCGCACCGTCGACGGTGTTCTCCGCGCTTACCCCGACACCTGTGTCGGCACCGACTCGCACACGACCATGGTCAACGGTCTCGGCGTTCTCGGCTGGGGAGTCGGTGGCATTGAAGCCGAGGCCGCGATGCTCGGGCAGCCCGTGTCGATGCTCATCCCGCGTGTCGTGGGCTTCAAGCTCACCGGGGACATTCCCGCCGGAGTGACGGCGACCGATGTCGTGCTCACGATCACCGACATGCTCCGCAAGCACGGTGTGGTCGGCAAGTTCGTCGAGTTCTACGGTGAGGGCGTCGGCGCCGTGCCGTTGGCCAACCGCGCGACCATCGGCAACATGAGCCCCGAGTTCGGTTCCACGGCCGCCATGTTCCCGATCGACGACGTCACGATCGAGTACCTGCGCCTGACCGGCCGTGACGAGCAGGCCGTCGCCCTCGTCGAGACCTATGCCAAGGAGCAGTCGCTCTGGCACGACGCCTCGCGCGAGCCCGCCTTCAGCGAGTACATGGAGCTCGACCTGTCGACGGTGGTCCCGTCGATCGCCGGTCCGAAGCGTCCCCAGGACCGCATCCTGCTGTCGGAGTCGAAGGCGCAGTTCGCGAAGGACATCCTCAACTACGCGACGCCCTCGACCTCGGAGTCGATCGTCGATCTCGAGTCGCAGGGCTCGTTCCCGGCCTCCGACCCGGGCGGAGCACCGGGCGAAGAAGAGGTCGAGACGCACGACGTGTACATCTCGAGCGGTGGCCCGGCCGCGGCATCCAAGCCCGTTCGCATCACTCCCGCCGAGGGCTCGCCCTACACGATCGACAACGGAGCGGTGACCCTCGCGGCGATCACGTCGTGCACCAACACGTCGAACCCGTCCGTCATGATCGCCGCCGGTCTGCTCGCGCAGAAGGCGGTCGAGAAGGGCCTGAAGAGCAAGCCCTGGGTCAAGACCACGCTCGGCCCCGGGTCGAAGGTCGTCACGGACTACTACGAGAAGTCCGGACTCGACAAGTCGCTCGAATCGCTCGGCTTCTACACGGTCGGTTACGGCTGCACGATCTGCATCGGCAACTCGGGTCCCCTCATCGAAGAGGTCTCGGCCGCGATCAACGACCACGATCTGGCCGTTACCGCGGTGCTCTCGGGTAACCGCAACTTCGAGGGCCGCATCAGCCCCGACGTGAAGATGAACTACCTCGCGTCGCCCCCGCTCGTCGTCGCATACGCCCTCGCCGGGTCGATGAACTTCGACTTCGAGACCGACGCGCTCGGCAAGGACGAGGCGGGACAGGATGTCTTCCTGAAGGACATCTGGCCGACGCCCGACGAGGTCCAGGACGTCATCGACTCCTCGATCTCGCGTGAGCAGTTCATCACGCAGTATGCCACCGTCTTCGAGGGTGACGAGCGCTGGAAGACCCTGCCGACGCCCACCGGCCCCATCTTCGAATGGGACGAGGACTCGACCTACGTCCGCAAGGCGCCGTACTTCGATGGCATGACGATGGAGCTGACACCGGTCGCCGACATTCAGGGCGCGCGCGTCATGGCGACGCTGGGGGACTCGGTCACGACCGACCACATCAGCCCTGCGGGAAACATCAAGATCGGTACGCCGGCCGCGAAGTACCTCGAAGAGCACGGTGTGCGCCAGAAGGACTTCAACTCCTACGGCTCGCGACGCGGAAACCACGAGGTCATGATCCGCGGCACGTTCGCGAACATCCGCCTCAAGAATGCGCTCGTGAGCGCCGTGAACGATGGTGCGGTCGTCGAGGGCGGCTATACCCGCGACTTCACGCAGCCCGGCGGGCCGCAGTCGTTCATCTACGACGCCAGCCAGAACTACGCCGCGCAGGGCACGCCCCTGGTGATCTTCGGCGGCAAGGAATACGGCTCGGGATCGTCCCGCGACTGGGCGGCCAAGGGCACGAGCCTGCTGGGCGTGAAGGCCGTCATCACCGAGAGCTTCGAGCGGATCCACCGCTCGAACCTGATCGGCATGGGCGTCGTTCCGCTGCAGTTCCCCGCGGGTGAGAGCTGGGAGTCCCTCGGACTCGATGGCACCGAGATCGTGTCGATCACGGGCCTCGAGCAGCTGAACGAGGGCGTCACGCCCAAGACGGTCACCGTCACCGCGGCTCCGAGCGAGTTCTCGGCCGAGGGCAAGGCGACCGTCGAGTTCGAGGCCGTGGTCCGCATCGACACGCCCGCCGAGGCCGACTACTACCGCAACGGCGGCATCCTGCAGTACGTGCTGCGCTCGCTCGTCTGACTCTCGCTCCCGGCGAGCGGCGGGTCACCACCCGTCCGCTCGCCGGGCACCGGGCTAGACTTTCGAGAGGGCCGCGCACGCCCGCGAAGGGAGTGGCATGGGTCTTCTGGAGACGATTTCGAGTCCGCGCGACCTCGACGCGCTCACGGTGGAACAGCTCACGGAGCTCTCGGCCGAGATCCGCACGTTCCTGATCGAGAACGTGTCGCGGACGGGCGGACATCTCGGCCCGAACCTCGGTGTGGTCGAGCTGACGGTCGCGTTGCACCGGGTCTTCGACTCGCCGAACGATCCGATCATCTTCGACACGGGGCACCAGTCCTACGTGCACAAGCTCCTGACGGGTCGTCAGGACTTCGACGGCCTGCGCACGCGCGGAGGGCTCGCGGGTTACCCGCAGCGCTCCGAGAGCGAACACGACGTGGTGGAGTCCTCGCACGCCTCGAGCTCACTCAGTTGGGCCGACGGCGTTTCGCGGGCGTTGACCCGAACCGGCCGTCGCGATCGTCACGTCGTCGCCGTCGTCGGCGATGGGGCTCTCACGGGTGGAATGACGTGGGAAGCACTCAACAACATCTCGGACGACAACGATCGCAACCTCGTGATCATCGTCAACGACAACGGGCGCTCGTATGCCCCGACGATCGGTGGCATGGCGCGGTACCTCAACCGCGTCCGGACCAACGACGCGTACCAGACGCTGTACCGTTCGTCCGGCTCCTTCTTCTCGCGGCTCGGACCCGCGGGGCGCGCCGTGTATCGCGGGCTTCGCGGAGGCGCGCACGGGTTCCTCTCGCGCTTCACCAACAATGCGGCGCTGTATTCGAATCTCGACATCAAGTACCTCGGCCCGGTCGACGGGCACGATCTCGAGACGCTCATCGAGACGCTGCGTCTGGCGAAGGCGTACGGCGCTCCGGTCATCGTGCACGCGATCACCGAGAAGGGCCAGGGGTTCGAGCCGGCTCGCAACGACGAGGCCGACCAGTTCCACGCCGTGGGTCGTATCGACCCGCTGACGGGCGTCACGCTCGGCGGCGAGGCAGCGATGGCCTGGACGGATGTCTTCTCCGACCAGCTGGTGAAGATCGGTGACGAGCGTGAGGACGTCATCGCGATCACCGCGGCGATGCTTCGCCCGGTCGGTCTGCTGCCCTTCGCCCAGAAGTACCCGGATCGCGTCTACGACGTCGGCATCGCCGAACAGCACGCCGTCGCGTCGGCTGCCGGGCTCGCATACGGCGGGTTGCACCCGGTCGTCGCGATCTACGCCACGTTCATGAACCGCGCGTTCGACCAGGTGATGATGGATGTCGGTCTGCACCGCGCGGGAGTGACTTTCGTCCTCGACCGCGCCGGAGTGACGGGTCCCGATGGGCCGAGTCATCACGGCATCTGGGACCTGGCGATGCTGCAGCTCGTGCCCCACATCCGCATCGCGGCCCCGCGCGACGCGGCACGGTTGCGCGAGTCGCTCGACGAGGCCGTCGCGGTCGATGACGCCCCCACGGTCGTGCGCTTCCCCAAGGGTGAGGTCGGAGCGGACCTGCCGGCGCTCGAGCGGCTGGCCGATGGCACCGACGTCCTCGCGCGCGGTGCGAGCGAAGACGTCCTGCTCGTGGGTATCGGACCCATGGCGCACATCGCGATGGACGTCGCGGCACGTTTGGCGGCCCAGGGCATCGGTGCGACGGTGATCGATCCGCGCTGGGTCGTGCCCGTGGCCCCGTCCGTCGTGGACTTCGCCGCGCGCCACCGCCTCGTCATCACGATCGAGGACGGCATCCGCGTCGGCGGGATCGGCACCCGGATTCGTCAGGTGCTGCGCGAGGCCGGGGTCGACACCGCGGTCGACGAGCTCGGCCTGCCCGATGAGTTCATCGATCACGCATCCCGCGGGCAGATCCTGGCAGATGCTGGACTCACCGCGCCGAAGATCGCACAGGACGTCGTGTCGCAGGTGCTCGGCACGCGAATCCCCGTGGCGCGGCAGCCCGAGGACCAGCCGGTGTGGCTCAGCGACGTGCGCCTGCGGGACGACACCCGCGGCGCCTGACCGCGCCGCGCGGTCGCGCACCCCGAGGACTTAAGCGCGAGGAGAGGACCGATTCAACAATTCGGTCCTCTCCTCGCGCTGTTGTCCTCTGGTCGAGACGAGATGCTCCGCGCTCAGCGCGAGGCGATGCCGCGGATGGGCGGCTGGTGGAACGTCGCACCGAACGCGCTCTCGGATGCGCCCACTCGATCGAGATAGGGCGATGCTCCGCCGTCGATGAACGGCCACGCGGCCCCGAGGATCAGGCACAGGTCGATGTCTTCGACCTCGGGCACCACGCCCTCGTCGAGCATGATCTTCATCTCCTGCGCGAGGCCCGTCTGCACCCGATTCAGGATCTCGTCCTCCGACACGGGGGTGGATCCCGTGGCGAGCACCTTCTGGGCGGCCTTCGTCCAGCCGGTGACCTTTCCGTTCTTGTCCTTCTCGACGACCTCCGGCAGCTCGGCGAGCTGGTGGAAGTTCTCGGAGGCGAAATAGCGGTCCGGGAACGCGGCCGCCATGGTGTCCTGCACGTGTGCCGCGACCTTCCATCCGACCAGGTCGATCAGCTGGAACGGCGACATCGGCAGACCGAGGGGCGCGAAGGCCTTCTCGACCGTGAGGATCGGAGTTCCCTCGTAGACCGCGCGCGCGGCCTCGCCCATGACCTTCGCGAGCAGTCGGTTGACGACGAAGCCCGGCGCGTCGGCCGTCAGGACGGCGTTCTTGCCGAGCCCCTTCGCGACGACGAAGGCGGTCGAGAGCGCGGCATCCGTGGTCGCCTCGGTTCGCACGATCTCGATGAGTGGCATGACCGCGACCGGGTTGAAGAAGTGGAACCCGACCAGACGCTCCGGATGCTTCAGCTTCGACCCGATCTCGGCCACCGACAGCGACGAGGTGTTGGTTGCCAGGATCGCGTCGTCTGCGACGACGGCCTCGATCTCTGCGAACACCTGCTGCTTCACGCCGACCTCTTCGAACACGGCCTCGATGACGAAGTCGCAGTCCGCGTACTCGGTCTTGTCGGTCGTGCCTCGGACGAGATTGCGCAGCTTGTTCGCCGCGTCGCCGTCGAGGCGACCCTTCGCCTCGAGCTTGCTGATCTCGTCGTGGATGTGCGCCACGCCCTTGTCGACACGAGACTGGTCGAGGTCGGTGATCAGAACGGGGACCTGGAGTTTGCGGACGAACAACAGCGCGAACTGGCTGGCCATCAGACCGGCGCCGATGATGCCGACCTTGGTGACGGGCTTGGCGAGCGCCTTGTCGGGCGCACCGACCGGACGCTTCGCCCGCTTCTGCACCAGATCGAACGCGTACATCGAGGCAGCGAACTGGTCGCCGGCGATCAGATCGGCGAGCGCCTCGTCCTCGCGTGCGAAGCCTTCAGCCTTCGTGCCGGACTTCGCCTTATCGAGCAGGTCGAGCGCGACGTAGGGGGAGCGGGGCACCGTGCCGATCCGGCTCTCGAGCATGTTGCGAGCGACCTTGACGGCGATGGGCCACTTCGTGAGCCGCTCCATCTTGCCGGGCTGGTTCTTGCGCGCGACCTTGACGGAACCCGACAGCACGCCATCGGCCCACCGCAGCGAGCTCTCGAGGTAGGTCGAGGCCGGGAAGATCGCATCCATGATGCCGAGATCGAACGCCTGCTGGGGCTTGAGCATCCGGTTCTGCTTGAGCGGGTTCGAGATGACGACCTCGAGGGCGTTCTCGATGCCGATCAGGTTCGGCAGCAGGTACGCGCCTCCCCATCCGGGGATCAGGCCGAGGAACACCTCGGGCAGCGCGATGGCCGCCGCGGAGGCGTCGACCGTGCGGTACGTCGAGTTCAGGGCGATCTCGAGCCCGCCACCGAGGGCGAGCCCGTTGACGAACGCGAAGCTCGGCACCCCGAGTTCGGACAGGCGTCCGAGCGTCTGGTGGCCGCGCTGGGCGATCAGCAGGGCGATCTCGCGGGACGGCAGCTTGGAGACCTCGGAGAGGTCCGCGCCGGCGGCGAGGATGTAGGACTTGCCGGTGATCCCGACCGCCTGGATCTCGCCCGCCGCGGCGCGCTGCGCGAGGAGGTTGAGCGTCTTGTCGAGCTCTGCCAGGGTGGCGGGCCCGAGCGTGTTCGGCCGGGTGTGATCGCGACCGTTGTCGAGTGTGATCAGCGCGAGCACCTTGCCGCTCGCGAGGCGCACGTCGCGCACGACCGAGTGCGTGACGACCTCGTCGGCACTCAGCGCCTCGAGCGGGGAGAAGTCGATGGAGTCGTAGTCGGTCATTCCGGTCACTTCCGCTTCTTGCCGTCGAAGTAGGGGTTCTCCCAGATGACGGAGCCACCCTGGCCGAGTCCCACGCACATGGCCGTCAGCCCGTAGCGCACGTCCGGACGGGTCTTGAACTGTGCCGCCAGCTGGATCATCAGGCGGACGCCGGATGCGGCGAGCGGGTGTCCGACCGCGATCGCGCCGCCCCACGGGTTGACCCGGGGGTCGTCATCGGCGACGCCGAAATGATCGAGCAGCGACAGCACCTGAATGGCGAAGGCCTCGTTGAGCTCGAACAGACCGATGTCGTCGATCGTGAGCCCGGCCTTCTTGAGGGCCTTCTCGGTCGAGGGCACCGGACCGATGCCCATGATCTCGGGCTGCACACCCGCGAAAGCGAACGATACGAGCTTCATCTTCGGTTCGAGCCCGAGTTCTTTCGCGGCGGCGCCGCCGGCGAGGAGGCTGACCGTGGCGCCATCCGTCAGGGGCGACGACGTTCCCGCCGTCACGCGGCCGTGGGGGCGGAAGGGCGTCTTGAGAGCCGCGAGTCCCTCCATCGTGGTCTCGGGACGGCGTCCCTCGTCTTCCGTGGCGAGCCCCCAGGCGCCGTCGGCGTCCTTGATAGCGACGGGGACGAGGTCGGGCTGGATCAGACCCGCGTCGTACGCCGCTTGCACCTTGTGCTGGCTCAGCATCCCGAAGCGGTCCGCCCGCTCCTTGGTGAGGTGCGGGAACCGGTCGTGGATGCGTTCGGCGGTGACACCCATGTTGAGGGCGTCCGCCGAAACGAGGCGCTCGGTGAGGAAGCGTGGGTTCGGGTCGGCCCCGATGCCGAGGGGGTGCCGACCCATGTGCTCGACGCCGCCCGCGATCGCGAGGTCATACATCCCGATGCCGATCGAGCCGGCCAGGGTCGTGACGCTCGTCATCGCACCGGCACACATGCGGTCGATCGCGAAGCCGGGAACGGATAGCGGCAGACCCGCGAGGATCGCCGCCGAGCGCCCGAGGGTCAGGCCCTGATCGCCCTGCTGCGTCGTCGCCGCGATCGCGACGTCATCGATCCGCTCGCCCGGCACCCCGGGGTTGCGCTCCATCAGACCGATCATCGCCTTGACGATGAGGTCGTCGGCGCGGGTATTCCAGTACATGCCCTTTTCGCCGGCACGTCCGAACGGGGTACGCACACCATCGACGAAATAGACGTCCGAATTCACGGCCACACTGCCTCCAGATTTGGGGTTTTCCTCAGCCTACGAATGTGCCTCGAGCGACCCGAATCGGTTGGCCCGAATCTACGAAGGGACTTCCGGTGCCTCGACGGGCGGTTGTGCCGCAGCGACAAAGGCATCGGCGATAGCCTGTGCGGTCTCTTCAACTTGCCAGGCTCGTGCTCCGAGCGCGCTCAGTGCGGAACCGATGCTCTCGGCGTCGGCGACGTCGGGCGGAGTCCACGCGACACGACGTAGCAGATCGGGGGTCAGCAGGTTCTCGACGGGCATGCCGAGCTCGGTCGCGATCGCGTCGACCGCGACTCGCGCGGCCTTGAGACGAGCGTCGGCCTCGGGGTTGCGATCCGCCCAGGCGCGCGGGGGAGGAGGCCCTTCGCCGGGAACGCGCTCGACAGGCAGAACGGTTTCGGCGCGTCCCCGTTCGAAAGCCGCCCACCACCGGTCCAGCTGGCTGCGGCTCGCGCGACCGGTGAAGTCCTTCAGCGCAGCCAAAGCGGACTTGCTGGCCGGATCCGCGATGACAGCGGCGACGATCGCTCGATCGGGCAGCAGCCGGCCGGGCGACGTGTCGACTTCTTGCGCATACTCCTCGCGGGCCTGCCAGAGTTCGCGTGCCACGGCGAGCGAACGGCGCCCGCGAACCGTGTGGAGGCCGCTGAGGCGACGCCAGGGGTCCTCGCGCGGAGGTCGGGCGGGACGATCCAGGACGGCCTGGAACTCTTCCTCTGCGATGCGGGTCTTGCCCTGTTCGGCGAGTTCGTCGACGAGGGCGTCACGCACATCGATCAGGTGCAGCACATCGAGGGCGGCATACTCGAGCCAGGAGTCCGGCAATGGCCGGGTCGACCAATCGGCCGCGGAGTGCGCCTTGGCGAGGGTGATACCGAGCACGTCCTCGACGACGGCGCCGAGCCCGACGCGCTCGCGCCCGAGCAGCCGTGACGCGAGCTCGGTGTCGAAGATGCGGGGCGGTAGGAGCTCGGCCTCGCGCAGCGACGGCAGGTCCTGGCTCGCGGCGTGCAGGACCCACTCCTCGGAACCGATCGCATCCTGCAGGGACGAGAGATCGCCGACCGCCGGCGGATCGATCAGGTGCAGCCCGCCATCCCGGCGGAACACCTGGATCAGGTAGGCGCGCTGGGAGTAGCGGAAGCCCGACGCCCGCTCGACGTCGACGGCGACGGGACCGTGACCCTGCGCGAGCAGCGCGGATGCCTCGGCAAGGCCCTCTGGCGTGTCGATCACGCGATGAACGGCGGTCGTCGAGGTACTGGCACTCACGTGTTCAGTCACGTGACCCCCTGTCGTTCGCGAGAAATCGGTGCGCCGCGAGAAGTTCGATGTTTTCTGAGCCCGGAGGCAGGCCCGCAAGCATGCAGAGTAGCTCAGCCCACGCCTCGATGTGCGCGGTGAGGTCGCCGGGTTCGGGCGACCAGGATGCACGTAGCTCGATCTGTGCGCCGTCCCCTTCATCCTCGAGTCCGCCGAATCCCTTGGAGAGGATCTTCGTCGCGGTGCCGGATGCGGCCGTGTAGCGCGCGTGGCGCGAGTCGAGGGCATCCACGAGCCACGACCAGGTGACGTCCGCGAGCATCGGATCGACGCCGATGTCGGTCTCGAGGGGGGCCTGCGCGAAGCAGACGATGCGCAGCGGTCCGCGCCAGGCGGGCGGCTCGGTGGGATCGTGCAGCAGGATGAGCCGACCCGTGCCGTAGGGGGAGTCGGCATCGTGATCCTGCTGACGCACGTCGCCGGACAGGGCGATCGCCTCGGGCGCGAGGCCCTGTGGTGCGGGGATCTCACGCACCGTCAGGTCGTCACGGAACAGCGTTCCGCGCACATCAGCCACAGCACGTTCGAAGAGCGGCGAGAGGGGCGGAGCGCCGGGGTCGGGGGGATCGGCGATCACGTCGACAGACTAGAGTGGGGCCTCGATGATCACCCCCAGGCGCGCCGCGCGCGCGAACGGACGCCTAGCAGTGGCCCTGCGGATCGTATCGGCGATTCTGACGGGTTCACTCGTCACGCTGGGCGTCGCATCCGCCTTCGTCGCCAGTCGCCTGGCTCGTCGGGTCGTGACGCCAGCGGCACGCGTCGCGGACACGCGAATCCTCTCGCTCGACACGGCGGCGCAGACGATCACCCTGTCGCGAACGGACGACACCTCTCTGCCCGGGCGGTACGGTCTGTTCACCTCGGGAACCGAGAGCTACCTCAAGCTGGGCACGGTTCTCGCGCAGTCCGACACGGCGGTCACCCGCAAGCTGCTCACCCACATCGACGTGGACGCGAAGCTGGACGCCGAGGCCGCCTTCAGCGGGTGGTATTTCGATCGTCCCGAGCAGCTCCAGGTTCCGTTCACGAACGAGGTCATCGGCACGTCCATCGGACCGTGCCCGGCGTGGCTCTTCCCCGCGCCAGGCGATACGGACCGCTGGGTCATCCAGATCCACGGACGCGGTTCGGCCCGGTCCGAGGCGCTCCGCGCGGTGCCGGTCTTCCGCGACCTCGGGTACACCTCGCTCGCGGTGTCGTACCGCAACGATGGAGAAGCGCCCCGCAGCAAGCAGGGCACCTACACGCTCGGGGCGACGGAGTGGCGGGATGTCGACGCCGCTGTGGCCTTCGCCCTCCGGCGGGGCGCGCGCGAGATCATCCTCATGGGATGGTCGATGGGCGGCCAGATCGCGCTGCAGCTCGATCTGAACTCGGCCCACCGCGAGAAGATCGTGGGGCTCATCCTCGAATCGCCCGCGATCGACTGGCCGGAGGTCCTGCGCTACCAGGCCGGTCTGCTGCACGTGCCGAAGCCCGTGATCAGCTTCGCGATCAGCGCGCTCTCCTCCGATTGGGGCGGACCCGTGCGCGGCCCCAGCGAGCGCATTCCGCTGGATCGTCTCGACATCGTCAGCAGGGCGGACGAGCTCAGGCATCCGATCCTCCTCCTGCACAGCGATGAGGACGGCTTCGTGCCGTCGGGCGGGTCTCACGCGCTCGCGCTCGCGCGACCGGACCTCGTCACCCTCGAGGTGTTCGATACGGCCCGTCACACCAAGCTGTGGAACTACGACCAGGACAGGTGGACGCGCGCCATCACCGAGTGGGTCGAGGCTCTGGACGTCAGGTCCGCCGCAGGCGCAGGTAGCTGAACCCGGCGCCGTCCACGAGCATCCCGTGCACGGATGCCTGGGCACCGCTCTCGATGCGGAGGAACGGGCTCGGTGCCGGGCCGACGACGGGCGCCACGGTCACGCACAGTTCGTCGATCGCTCGCGCGTCGACGAAGCGCGACGCAAGCGTCGGTCCGCCCTCGCAGACGACCCGCTCGAGCCCGTGCGTGCCCAGGGCGTCCAGAATCGCGCTCGGATCGAGGTCGGCGTCGCCCGGTACCGCGATCACCTCGGCGTCGACGCCCTGCGCGTCACGTTCGGCCACGACCGCCGACTTCCGGCCCGCGGGGCAGACGAGCAGGATGCGTCCCGCGCGGCCATCCTCGGCACCGAGACGGTGCCCGTCCAGGCGTCCCGTCGTCGTCACGATGGCGAGCGCGGCGGTGCGCGGCGCGAGGTATCCCTCGGCGCGCACGGTGGACGCACCGACCAGGACGACGTCGGCGGCGCCCCGGATGATCCCGAGGATCGCGCGGTCGACAGGGCTGGTGAGGGTCTCGCTCGTCCCATCGGAGCCGACGGCCGACCCCGTGAGGCTCGTGATCATGTTCAGACGCACGCGGTTGGCGGGTTCGGGGGAGTAGACGGCCTCGAGCCACGCGCGGCCATCGGCGGTCGAGACATCCGCTTCCGCGAGCGTCCGAGGGACGAGCTCGGTGACCAGCGCGTTCTCGGATGGGGGCACGCCCTCGGGCATGTTCAGCGTCTCGGTCATGTTCACGCCGCGAGCTTCGCGCGGACCTGGCGCTTCGCGCGGATCAGCATGCCCGTCATCCCGGCGATGCGAAGCGGCGACACGGCCCGGGTCAGCCCGATGCTCTGGGGGTAGTCATCCGGAATCGCGAGCACCTGCTCGGGAGTGAGCCCCGAGATTCCCTGCACCAGGATGCTCGCGAAGCCGCGTGTCGTCGGGGCCTCCTGCGGCGCCGTCGCGTGCATGGCCACGAGTCCGTCGTCCTCGATGTCGAGAATGATGTAGACCGGCGACTGGCATTCGGCGACCCGCTCGGCGAGCTCGGGGTGCCCGTCGTACTTCTCGGGCACCGCCGGGAGCTCGTTCGAGAACTCCAGCAGCAGTTGGAGCCGCTCGGGTTCGGGCAGCCCGAGAAAGTCCTCGCGGATCTCGGCGAGGGTCTCGGGAAGGTTGTCGTCGCTCACCCCGAAAGTCTGCCACGGTGTGTGCCGTGGGCGGCCGGTCAGCGCCGCGCGGGAACCTCTCCGGGCTCGGCGCCGGTGGCGATCGGGACGCGCACCGCGCTGCCCCATTCGGTCCACGAACCGTCGTAGTTGCGCACGTTCTCGAAGCCGAGCAGGTGCTTGAGGACGAACCACGTGTGACTCGACCGCTCGCCGATGCGGCAGTACGCGACGACCTCGTCGCCGGGCGTCAGACCGGCGCCGGCGAGGTAGACGTCCTCGAGTTCGGCGCGGGAGCGGAACGTGCCATCCTCTGCCACGGCCTTCGCCCACGGGACGCTCTGCGCCGACGGGATGTGTCCGGCGCGCAGCGCGCCCTCTTCGGGGTACGCGGGGGCCGAGGTGCGCTCACCCGAGTACTCCTCCGGCGAGCGGACGTCGATGAGCGGGTTGCCGAGGTGCGCGAGGACATCGTCCTTGTAAGCGCGCAGCGTCGAGTCGTCGCGCTCGACGACCGGATAGTCGGTCGGCGTGATGGCAGGGGCATCCGTCGTCATGGGCCGGCCCTCGGCGATCCACCGATCGCGACCGCCGTCGAGCAGACGCACGTCTTCGTGGCCGAACAGCGAGAACACCCAGAGCGCGTAGGCGGCCCACCAGTTGTTCTTGTCGCCGTAGATCACGATCGTGTCGTCTCGGTTGATGCCCTTGCGGCTGAGCAGCTCGGCGAAACCGGCGCCATCGAGGTAATCGCGCACCACCGGATCGTTCAGCTCGGTGTGCCAGTCGACTTTGACCGCTCCCGGGATGTGACCCGTTTCGTACAGGAGCACGTCTTCGTCCGACTCCACGACGACGAGTCCCGGCTGCCCGAGGCGGTGCTCGAGCCAGTCACCCGTCACGAGGCGTCCGGGGTTGGCGTACGCCTGGAACTTCGGGTTCGACGTGTCGGTCTCGGCAGTCATCTCATGTCTCCTCTGTCTCGGGGACGGGCACCACTATCGTCGCGGGGCGGATGGCCGCCGCGGCGGGGATAGGGTGGAAACCGTCTCCAAGAACCCTAGATCGGCTGGCGGGGGCGTGGATGCTCCTCGTCGGTATGTGACACGACGCATGCTGCCGTGCCGCTTCTGACACACACCAAGGACCGGATGTCTGCTTCGACCGCCACGGGCATCGTTCACCTGGCCGACCGCGAACCCGCGCTGACGGGCGCCGAGATGGTTTCGCACCTCGTCCCGCCGCCGCAGTTCGATCGGGCGACGTTCGAGACGTACCGCGTCGATCCGGACTATCCGTCGCAGCAAGAGGCCAAAGACACCCTCATCGCATTCTCGGGGCTGTCCGAAGCACCGAAGCGCGGGGGCCTGTTCTCGCGGGCGAAGAAGCTGCCCGAGGTCAAGCCCGGCGTCTATCTCGATGGCGGGTTCGGTGTCGGAAAGACGCACCTTCTCGCGGCGATCTATCACGGCATGCGCGCGCGGCGGAAGTACTTCGGGTCGTTCATCGAGTACACAGCACTCGTCGGGGCCATGGGCTACAAGAACACGGTCGAGCTGTTCCGGGGTGCGGACCTGCTCTGCATCGACGAGTTCGAGCTGGACGACCCGGGTGACACCATGGTCATGACGCGGCTGCTCGGAGAGCTCGTGGCATCCGGCACCAAACTCGCCGCGACGAGCAACACCCCGCCCAATGCGCTCGGTGAGGGTCGGTTCGCGGCGCAGGACTTCCTGCGTGAGATCCACGCCATGGCCGCGAGCTTTCAGACGATCCGCATCGACGGCGTCGACTACCGTCAGCGCAAGCTCGACGGGCACGCCGAGGTGCTGGCCGATGCCGCGTACGAAGCGGCGATAGCGGATGCTTCGCGCAGCGGCGTGGTGTCGGATGACGACTTCGAGGCGCTGGTCGCGCATCTCGCTCGCGTGCACCCGTCGCGGTACATCCGCCTCATCGAGAACGTCGACGTCGTCGGCCTGCGAAACGTCGCGCCGCTCACCGATCAATCGGCCGCGCTGCGCTTCGTGGCTTTCATCGACCGGGTGTACGACGCGCAGGTGCCGATCCGGGCCACGGGCGCCTCTCTCGACACGGTGTTCCCGGACGAAATGCTCGCCGGTGGGTACCGCAAGAAGTATCTGAGGGCCGTTTCGCGCCTCATCGCCTCCACAGCGGCATAAAGACGGGCCCCTGGAGGGCGATTCACCGTTTTCTGGAAGATCTGCGAAACGCGATGTTTACCGGGGAGCGCGTTGCGTAACCTGCGCGAAACATCGATCCCACCGCGGCCGTAACCATCTCTGTCCAGACTGGGGACACCCGACGCTACAACTGCGTCCCTGCAGAGAGGTTCACTTCGAGATGGATCAAGGCAACACCGCATTCATCCTCATAGCAGCGGCACTCGTCCTGCTGATGACGCCCGGACTTGCATTCTTCTATGGCGGTCTGGTCAAGGCCAAGAGCGTCATCAGCATGATGATGCTCAGCTTCGGCGCTATGGGACTTATTGGCGTGCTGTGGGTGGTCTACGGCTACGCCGTGGCATTCCCCGGTGCAGAGGGCATCGTGGCCCCGTGGGCCATCGACTGGTCGGCTATCGGCCTCGACAGCCTCCTCGAGACGCCTGAGGGCGCCGCGTACCCGCCGCTGGCATTCGTCGCCTTCCAGGCCACGTTCGCCATCATCACGGTCGCACTCGTCTCCGGAGCCATCGCGGATCGCGCGAAGTTCGGAGCATGGATGGTCTTCGCCGCAATCTGGGCGACGGTCGTCTACTTCCCGGTCGCGAGCTGGGTCTTCAACTTCGGCCTGGCCGACGATGGAAGCTTCGCTTATGGCGGCTGGATCACCTACGGCATGCAGACCTGGTTCGGAGTCGGCGCGATCGACTTCGCCGGTGGAACTGCTGTCCACATCAACGCTGGTGCGGCGGCTCTGGCCCTCGCCCTGGTGCTCGGCAAGCGTGTCGGCTTCCAGAAGGGCGTTCACGTCCCCCACAACCCGCCGTTCGTCCTCCTGGGCGCGGGGCTGCTGTGGTTCGGATGGTTCGGCTTCAACGCCGGTTCGGAACTGGCCGCTGACGGAACCGCTGCGCTCGCGTTCGTCAACACGATCGCTGCTCCCGCCGCCGCATTGCTCGCGTGGCTGATCGTCGAGAAGATCAAGGACGGCAAGCCGACGTCGGTCGGTGCCGCCTCCGGTGCCGTCGCTGGTCTCGTCGCCATCACCCCCGCCTGCGCCGCGGTCGACCCGATCTGGGCAATCCTGCTCGGTGTCATCGCCGGTGCCGTCTGCGCCCTCGCGGTGGAGCTGAAGTACAAGCTCGGCTTCGACGACTCGCTCGACGTCGTGGGTATCCACCTCGTCGGTGGTCTCATCGGAACGCTGTACATCGGCTTCTTCGCCACGAGCACGGGCCTGTTCTTCACGGGCGATGCGACGCAGCTGCTGGTTCAGGCGATCGCCGCGTTCTCGGTCATGATCTACTCGTTCGTTCTCGCGTACATCATCGGCTTCGCGATCCAGAAGACCATGGGCTTCCGGATCAAGAACGAAGACGAGATCGCGGGCGTCGACACGATCGTTCACGGCGAAGAGGGCTACGTCCTCGCCGACACCAGGGCCTGACATTCCGGTCTGACACAGCACGATTCGGAGGGGCGTCGCGAGCGATCGCGGCGCCCCTTCGGCGTGCCCGGTGTCGGTAGAGTTCCCGGATGGCGGAGCGCAGAGGCATCCTGGGCGCGCTGAGGCGTCTCTTTCACCGTCCGGCAGGGCGGAGTGGCTCGGGCCGCGTGGGGGCGCCAGACGCGATCCCCGGGAGCGCAGGAGCGTTCGCGACACGGGCAGTCGTGCCACCCCGCACGCTCGTGCTGGAATATGCGCCGGATTCGGATGGCGCGCCCGACGCGGGAGAGATCGTCTGGACCTGGGTGCCGTACGTCGAGAACGACGGGCGGGGCAAGGATCGGCCCGTGCTCGTCATCGCGCGGGCAGCGGGGGACTGGTTCTACGCGCTTCGGCTGACCGGCACACCGCGCGACGGTGACGCGAGCTACTTGGCGCTGGGGCCGGGACCGTGGGATGCGCGCGGGCGACCGTCGTGGCTCGATCTGGGCAAGGTGTACGCGGTGCACATGGACGGAATGCGGCGCGAGGCCGCGGCGCTCGATCGTGCGCGCTTCGCGAAGGTCGCGGGCGTCTTGCGCGTGCGTTACGGCTGGACGGTGCCGCAGTAGTTCGTCGGGTCTGGGCGTGCTGGCAAACGAAAGAGCCCCCGAGTTCATCGGGGGCTTGACGTGGGCGATGCCGGACTCGAACCGACGACCTCTTCCGTGTGAAGGAAGCGCGCTACCAACTGCGCCAATCGCCCCAGGACTCTTGGGGCCGGTTCACGATGATACCGGATCGCGGTGCGCCCGACCGAACGTGCCGCCGCGACACGCGTGTAGCCGGTCTGGTTTGTCGAGGCGTCGACGATCAGCTAAAGTCATTGAGGCGCCCCGCACGATGGGGCCCACGCGGATGTAGCGCAGTTGGTAGCGCACAACCTTGCCAAGGTTGGGGTCGCGAGTTCGAGTCTCGTCATCCGCTCGAGTGCAGTGTTCTGTCCCGGAGAAATCCAGGGGAGCGTACGGCACGTGGGGTCAAACCACACGGTGGCGTGGCCGAGCGGCTAGGCACCGGCCTGCAAAGCCGTTTACACGGGTTCGAATCCCGTCGCCACCTCCAAGCACTCCATTCACAACTGAATCCCCTTGTGGGCGCGATTGGCGCAGCGGTAGCGCGCTTCCCTGACACGGAAGAGGTCACTGGTTCGATCCCAGTATCGCGCACAGAGAAACCCCCGGAATTCCGGGGGTTTTCTGCATTCGGGGTGTTGCTTGTCCTCGAACTGTCACATGTCGCTCGATCCGTGGCGCGGATGAAGCCGTTCGCGACCGTTCGCTGGCGCGAGGCGAATCCCGAGCACGCGTGCGGACCGTGTCAAGGCCCCTGACTTTCGGTGCGGCTTCTGATCGGCTGACAACATGACAGATCCGAACGAGCCCGAAATGACAGATCCGAACAAGCGCGAATCAGCACCCGAGCCGACCGCACCCCACCAAACGGACCCGGGGAACAGGGAAGCGACGGCGGAAACAACTGCGGACCCCATCGAGCAGGACGCGGAGCCGCGGGGAAGTTTTGGCGCGGTCCGACCCGATCTCGCCTGACCACCTCAGCTCGCCGGGCCGCGCCGTGATCGTCATCGGAGCGTCAACGGGATGACTGCCAGCCCCACGATCACGGGCGCGCCCACGAGGCCGAGCAGCACGTAGCGGCGCCAGGGAACGTCCACGCCGAGTGCGTGCAGCCGCTGGTGCCAGAGCAGCGTCGCGAGTGAGGCCCAGGGAGTGATCAGGGGCCCCGCGTTCACTCCGATGAGCAGCGCGGCGAGACGAACGGGTGATCCGGCAGCTGACTCGAGGGCGAGATACGCGGGCAGGTTGTTGGTGACGTTGGCCCCCAGCATCCCGATGCCCGCGACCTGCCATAACGAGAACAGATCGTCGCCCGTTCCCGTGAGCGCCGTGACGATCGCGCCCGACCCGAGGGCCTCGACGGAGCCGACCGTCAAGAACAGGCCCGACGCGAACACCACGAGCTGCCACGGAACGAGGCCGACGCGCAGCGTTCGCGGCGAGCGCCAGAGGAAGACGGCGCCGAGCACGACGGCTGCGCCTACCGCCGGAACCCACGGCTCCAATCCCGAGACGAGCAGCGGAAGCAGAACCGCGACGACCATCCCGGCGGCGATGAGCAGTGACCGATCGTGCACGCGTGGCGGGGGAGCGGTGCCGTAGCGCCCAGCGAGCCCGCCGCGGAAGAAGAGCCCCAGCAGCACGACGGATGCCACGATCGCGACGAGCGCGGACGGCCCGAGCAGTGCCACGAAGGCGGGGGTGCCGAGATCGCCGAGGCGATGCGCCGCGAGCAGGTTCGTGAGGTTCGAGACCGGCAGCACGAGCGACGCGGTGTTCGCCAGCCACACGGTCGTGAAGGCGAACGGCAAGGGGTCGAGGCGTCGCGCTCGAGCGACCGAGATCACGACCGGCGTCAGCAGGACCGCCGTCGTGTCGAGGGAGAGGAAGGCCGTCGCCGCTGCGGCGAGCGCGACGACGAGAAACCAGAGCGCCCAGGTTCTGCCCCGTCCGAGCCGCGCGAGGACGGATGCCGCGATGTCGAAGACGCCCGCAATCGACGCCAGCTCCGCAACGACTGTGACGGCCACGACGAACAGCAGGATCGGCCAGACACGGTCGAAGATCTCGAACGCGTCGCCCGCGGGCAGCACCCCGGTGACGATCGCGAGGGCACCCGCCGCGAGCAGGACGGCGCCCATGATCGCGAGTTTCACATGGTCCATCTTGCGGCCCCGAGATGTCACCCGATGTTGGCGACCACGCGCCGTGTCGTGTCTCCCCCGCGCGCGGGCGGGCGATAGCTTGTGGTCGTTCACGCTCCCCGATCCACTGCACAACGCCGCGGATCGCGTGACACTCGCCACGTCGCCTCGGGACCCCGGCTGTCCCCCGAGGGTCAGACGTGGACCCGACGAGAGGATGACCATGGCCCATGACCTTCCCGACACCGACGCCTTCCGCGACAGCCTCGCGGTGTCCCAGAAAGAGAACCTCGCCGCGCTCGGCCTGGGCGACACCGTCGCGGTCTGGGAGGACGGCTACCGCGCCGCCGACGCGGCCGACAGCACGTTCGAGTGGTGGTACTTCGACTGCCAGCTCGACGACGGGTCCACTCTCGTCGTGACCTTCTCGAACAAGCCCCACACAGACCCATCCGGTCCTCTCACGCCGACGCTGCTCGTGATCCGTCAGCTCCCGGATGGCACGCGCCGCCACCTGACCCCGACGTTCCCGGCCGACCAGTTCAGCGCGTCGAAGGATCGCTGCGATGTGCGGATCGGCAACAGCACGGTGACGGGAGATCTCGATACCTACGAGCTGCATATCGAGGCCGACGACCTGGTCGCCGACGTCACGATCACGCGCGCCGCACCGTCCTGGCGTCCGGGTGCCGGTATCACCTACTTCGACTCGAAGCGCACCCACTACCTCGCGTGGGTCGTGCCGGTGCCTTACGGCACGGTCACCGCGCGGATCACCGAGGGCGGCACGACGACCGAGACGTCGGGCAGCGCGTATCACGATCACAACTGGGGTAATCACCTGATGGGGTCGTTCCTCGACCATTGGTTCTGGGGCCGTGCCCACGTCGGCGACTACACGATCGTCTACGTGCGGATGACGACCAAGGGCCTGCTCGGGCTCGGCGAGATGAACATCCCGACCTTCTTCCTGGCCAAGGGCGAGACCGTGATCACGGACGACCTGCTGCCGCTGCGCCTGGTGACGAGCGGGGATGTCCGCGGCCCGGGACACCAGTCGTACCCCGAGCGGCTCGAATGGACGTGGCAGACCGATCGCGGCAGCATCGCGATGACCGTCACGAACCCGACACTCATCGAATCGCTCGACATGTCCACTCCCCGCCACGGTCTGTCGGCGCTGCTGCACGCAGGCTCACATCCGATGTACTACGACTTCAACGCCGATCTCGACCTGAAGATCGATCTGGTCGACCTGAAGGACCACGTCACGGGGCGGACGCTGTACGAGAAGATGATGTTCCGCTGAGCGACGCCGAGTTCGGATGACGGGGCGCCGGTTCGCGGGAGGATGCCTCCGCGGACCGGCGTCTGTCCGCCCCGGTTAGAATCGGGCCATGGATTTCCACGCCGCTGCCTGCGTTCGCGTGCATCTCGACGGGCGAACGCGGAACGCCTGAGCGGGCGGGGCGCGGTGCGCCCGAAGCTGAGTAGCCTGAAATCCGAGCCACCTGGAGAGTTCCCGTGACCGACGTCGCCCCATCGCCCGACGTGTCCTATCCCGCCGACGGCTTCGCGCTGTTCCCCGACCGCTCCGTGGTGGCGCTTCGCGTCAACGGTGAGCTGAAGGATCTCGCGACGCAGGTATCCGAGACGGATGCGATCGAGCCCGTCACGATCGACAGCCCGGAGGGCCTGTCGATCCTGCGACACTCCACCGCCCACGTGCTGGCACAGGCCGTCCAGCGCATCGACCCGCAGGCGAACCTCGGCATCGGTCCGCCGATCGAGGACGGCTTCTACTACGACTTCGGTGTTGCAGAACCGTTCACGCCCGAGAAGATCAAGGCCATCACGAAAGAGATGCAGCGCATCGTCCGCGAAGGCCAGCGCTTCGTGCGTCGTGTGGTGACGGATGACGAGGCTCGGGCAGAACTCGCATCCGAGCCGTTCAAGCTCGAGCTGATCGATCTGAAGAGCGCGTCGAATGCCGCCGACGGCGCGAGCGTCGAGGTCGGGGCCGGAGAGCTGACGATCTACGACAACGTCGATCGCGACGGCGTAACGGTCTGGAAGGACCTCTGCCGCGGCCCGCACGTGCCCGGAACCCGCATGCTCGGCAACGGGTGGGAGCTGACCCGCATCGCCGCCGCCTACTGGCGTGGCAGTGAGAAGAACCCGCAGCTGCAGCGCATCTACGGCACCGCGTGGCCGACGAAGGACGAGCTGCGCGCCTACCAGGAGCGCCTGGCCGAGGCCGCGAAGCGCGACCACCGAAAGCTCGGCAAAGAGCTCGACCTGTTCTCGTTCCCGGACGAGATCGGCTCGGGTCTGTCGGTGTGGCATCCGAAGGGTGGCATCATCCGTGGCGAGATGGAACAGCATGCGCGCCGCCGCCACATCGCGGGCGGCTACACCTACGTGTACACCCCGCACATCTCCAAAGAAGACCTCTTCCTCCAGTCGAACCACTTGGTGACCTATCGCGAGGGCATGTACCCGCCCATCCGCATGGACGAGGAGCGCGATGCCGAGGGTGTGGTGACCAAGCAGGGCACCGACTACTACCTGAAGCCCATGAACTGCCCGATGCACATCCTGATCTACAAGGAGCGTGCGCGCAGCTATCGTGACCTACCGATGCGCCTGGCCGAGAACGGCACCGTCTACCGCAACGAGCTCTCGGGCGCCCTCCACGGCCTGACCCGCGTGCGCGGATTCACCCAGGACGACTCGCACCTGTTCGTCACCCCCGAGCAGCTCGAGTCCGAGGCCACCCGCGTGCTCGAGTTCGTCATCTCGATGCTGCGCGACTTCGGCCTCGACGACTTCGAGCTCGAGCTGTCGATGCGCGACGACGAGAGCTCGAAGTGGATCGGCACCCAGGAATTCTGGGACTACTCCACGAACGCCCTGCGAAACGTGGCGTTGGCGAGCGGGCTCAAACTGACCGAGGTCCCGGGCGAGGCGGCGTTCTACGGCCCGAAGATCGACCTGAAGACGAAGGATGCGATCGGCCGCACCTGGCAACTGTCGACCGTCCAGGTCGACCCCAACCTGCCCGACCGCTTCGACTTGGAGTACACCGGGCCGGACGGTGAGAAGCACCGGCCGATCATGATCCACCGGGCGTTGTTCGGGTCGATCGAGCGTTTCTTCGCCATCCTGCTCGAGCACTACGCCGGCGCGTTCCCGATGTGGCTCTCGCCCGTTCAGGTCGTCGGGATCCCCGTCGCCGAGGACTATGCGCCGTACTTGGAGGACGTGATCGCGCGTCTGCGCGAACGCGAGGTCCGCGCCGAGGTCGACAACTCCGACGATCGGATGCAGAAGAAGATCCGCACGCACACGACCGCCAAGGTGCCGGTGCAGCTGATCGTCGGCGAGGCCGACCGCGCCGGCGGAACGGTCTCGTTCCGGTTCCGCGACGGCACGCAGACGAACGGTGTGCCGGTGGACGAGGCGATCGAGCGGATCGTCGCGGCCATCGCGTCGCACGCCCAGGTGTCGACGGCCGAGGACCTCGCGTGACGGATCCTTTCCCGGGCGCAGATGACCCGGACCTGATCGCGGCATCCGATCTCGCGGGGGTTCCCGACGAGTTCCAGCGTCTCTGGACCCCGCACCGGATGGCCTACATCCAGGCGGGTCCCGAGCCGCTGCGCCTGGACTGCCCGTTCGATGCCGCCCCGCAGATGAGCGACCAAGAGGGGTTGATCGTCGCGCGTGGCGAGACCGCCTACGTTCTGCTCAACCTGTTCCCGTACAACTCCGGTCATCTGCTCGTGTGCCCGTACCGTCACGTCGGCCTGTACGACGAGGCGACGCGCGAAGAGGTCGACGAGATCGCCGCGCTCACACAGACCGCGATGCGGGTGCTGCGCGAGGTCTCGAAGTGCGACGGCTTCAACATCGGCATGAACCAGGGCCGGGTCGCGGGCGCGGGGGTCGAGGGGCACCTGCACCAGCACATCGTTCCGCGCTGGGCGACCGACGCGAACTTCTTCCCGATCATCGCGCGCACGAAAGCGCTTCCGCAGTTGCTCGGCGACGTTCGCCGGGCCATCGCGGATGCCTGGCCCGCTGCGTCCTGAGCCGCTGCTCCCACCGCCGCGCCGCACGCATCGCGTGCGATAACGTGCGGACTCAGCGCACCCGGGTGACCTCGAACTGCATCCGCGGGTGCGCGTAGGCCTCCTGGGCCTCGACGAGTTGCAGCTCGCGCTCTCCGGCGTCGTGCGTGAGCTGGAGCAGGTCGAAAACGCTCGAGGTCGTTCGCGCGAGTGCGTCCGCGGCGTCGCCCGTGCGAGTGAAGTGGGCCGTGAAGAGTGCCGCGGTGACGTCGCCCGAGCCGTTGGCCTTCATGGGGATGCGCGGGGTCCGCACGATCCAGGCACCGTCGTCCGTGACCGCCAGCATCTTGATCGTGCCCTCGGGTCGGTCGGGTCGCTCGACGCTCGTGACGAGCACGGTCGAGGGACCCATCGCACGCGCCGCGTCGACGGAAGTAAGCGTCGAATCCAGGTCGCTCGGCTCGGTGCCGGTGAGGAATCCCAGTTCGAACTGGTTGGGGGTGATGATGTCCGCGGCGGGAACGACGCGGTCGCGCAGGAGGATGGGGATCGCCGGGGCGACGAAGCATCCGGACTTCGCGTTTCCCATCACGGGATCGCACGCGTAGATCGCGGCGGGGTTCGCGGCCTTCACCCGCGCCACGGCGTCGAGGATCACGTCGCCGATGCCCTCGCCGCCCTGATAGCCCGACAGGACGACGTCGATCTGAGGCAGCACGCCGCGCTCCTCGATGCCGAGAATCACGTCGCGCACGTCATCGGGAGAGATGAGGGGCCCGCGCCACGCGCCGTACCCGGTGTGGTTGGAGAAGTTCACCGTGTAGACCGGAAGCACCTCGACGCCGATGCGCTGGAGCGGGAAGACGGCGGCGGAGTTGCCGACATGACCGTAGGCGACGGCGGACTGGATGGAGAGCACCTTCATCGAACGATCATCGCATTCCGTCGGTGCGTGAAGCCGCGCAGACCGTCTCGTCGAGGTCGGCGGCGAGCCTCTCGGCGTCCGTATCGGACAGATCGTGCACGGTGAGACGCAGGTGCCGGGCCGCAGCGGGATCGCCCAGCACGAACTCATCGCCCGTGCGGACGAGCCATCCGCGCTCCTGCATCCCCGCCGCGACGGATGACGCGGGTACCGGCAACGGCACCCACAGGTTCAGGCCGTCCGTGCCGACGGAGGTCAGACCGACGTCGCGCAGCAGGCGGGCGAACGCGGCGTTGCGCTCCGCGTAGTGCGCGGCGGCGGCCGAGACCGTTTCGCGCGCCCCGTCGTCCGTGACGAGGGCCAGGACGAGCCGCTGCAGCAGATGACTGACCCACGTGGTGCCGGGACTGAGCCGAAGCGCGAGACGATCGGCGGTGCGCGGGTCGGAGGCGACGATCGCCAGGCACATGTCCGGCCCGAGGAATTTCGAGACCGAGCGGACCAGCGCGAACCGTCGATGGTCCGGCCCGACGAGCGAGTGGAAGGGCTCGCGCGAGAGCAGCGAGAAATGGTCGTCCTCGATGATCAGAACGTACGGATGCTCGGCGAGCACCGCGCGCAGCTGCTCCGCTCGCGTGGCGCTCAGGCTCGTGCCGGTCGGATTCTGCGCGCGCGGCGTGCAGACGACGGCCCGCACGCCCTGCTCGAGCGCCGCGCGGAGGCCGTCCACGGTCATCCCCTCGTCGTCTACGGGCACCGGCACGGCGCGGTAGCCGCCCAGGCGCACCGTCTGGATGCTGGCGAGAAAGCACGGGTCCTCGAGCGCCACCGCGTCATCGCGCGTGAGCGCCTGCGCCAGGATCCGCTCGACCGCGTCGACCGCGCCGCTCGTGACGGTGAGCCGATGCGGACGATCGCCGAGGTCGGCGCGCATCCACTCCTCGGCCCACGCGGCGAGGCCGGGGTCGATGACGGGCTCGCCGTACAGGATCGGACGCCCGGCCATCGCGGCCAGCGCGGCGGACGGATCGGGGATGAAGCGCGGGTCGGGGTTGCCCGTGCCCACATCGCGCAACGAGCCGCGTTCGGCGAAGCCCTCCTGCGCGACGGGGGAGCGTTCGACGACGCGCGTGCCCGCCCGCCCGCGCGTGATGACCAAACCGGCGCCGGCCAGCTGCCGGTAGGCCGCCATGACCGTATTGCGATTGACGCCGAGCTCGTCGGCGAGAGTGCGCACGGGCGGGAGGAGGTCGCCCGGCGCGAGGTCCGCGCGCTCGAGCAGGGCGCGAACGCTGTCGGCGATCTCCGCCGCCGTGCCGCCACTGATCCGTTGTGCCACCTGCATCCTCTGCTCGCGCGTCGACCGTATCAACCTCATGCTATCTTTTGGCCTATGCCAAACCGGCCGGCACCCGCTCCGGCCGGCTGCACCGCGAAAGGACCCCGACTGTGACCTCTGCCACCACCGGAACGGCCCGCGTCAAGCGCGGCCTCGCCGAGATGCTGAAGGGCGGCGTCATCATGGACGTCGTCAACGTCGAGCAGGCCAAGATCGCCGAAGACGCGGGAGCCGTCGCCGTCATGGCCCTCGAGCGCGTGCCGGCCGACATCCGCGCCCAGGGGGGCGTTTCGCGCATGAGCGACCCCGACATGATCGACAGCATCATCGCCGCGGTGTCGATCCCCGTCATGGCGAAGGCCCGCATCGGACACTTCGTCGAGGCGCAGGTGCTCCAGCAACTCGGCGTCGACTACATCGACGAGTCCGAGGTTCTTTCACCGGCCGATTACGTCAATCACATCGACAAGTGGGGCTACACGGTTCCGTTCGTCTGCGGTGCGACGAACCTGGGCGAGGCGCTGCGTCGCATCACCGAGGGCGCCGCGATGATCCGTTCGAAGGGCGAAGCGGGCACGGGGGATGTCTCCGAGGCCACCAAGCACATCCGGACGATCTCGGGCGAGATCAATCGTCTGCGTTCGATGACGAAGGACGAACTCTACGTCGCCGCCAAAGAACTGCAGGCGCCCTACGACCTCGTTGCCGAGGTTGCCGAGACCGGCAAGCTTCCGGTCGTCCTGTTCGTCGCCGGCGGTGTCGCGACTCCCGCGGACGCCGCCATGATGATGCAGCTCGGCGCGGACGGCGTGTTCGTC
Source organism: Microbacterium sp. BR1 (assembly GCF_002812725.1). Classification (GTDB taxonomy): domain Bacteria; phylum Actinomycetota; class Actinomycetes; order Actinomycetales; family Microbacteriaceae; genus Microbacterium. Next base: position 435,109 of record NZ_NMUN01000004.1, read on the forward strand.
GGCTCGGGCATCTTCAAGTCGGGCAACCCGGCCGAGCGAGCCGCGGCGATCGTCAAGGCCACGACCTTCTACGACGACGCTCAGGTCGTCGCGGATGTCTCGCGCGGGCTCGGCGAGGCCATGGTCGGCATCAACGTCGCCGATCTGCCCGCACCGCACCGTCTCGCCGAGCGCGGCTGGTAGTCGCCGCGGCATGAACGACCGTCCTCGCGTCGGTGTGCTCGCGATCCAGGGCGACGTGCGCGAACACGCGCGCGTCCTGACCGAGCTGGGTGCCGAGGTCTCGCTCGTCCGCCGCCCCGCCGAACTCGCGGCCGTCGACGGACTCGTGCTGCCCGGCGGCGAGTCGAGCGCGATCGACAAGCTGTCGCGGGCGTTCGGGATGCAGCAGCCCATCCGGGATGCGATCGCGGCCGGGATGCCGATGTACGGCACGTGTGCCGGACTCATCCTGCTCGCCGATCGCATCACCGACGGGATCGTCGGGCAGGAGACGTTCGGCGGGCTCGACGTGACGGTGCGCCGGAATGCCTTCGGCGGGCAGACCGAGTCGTTCGAAACGGAGCTCGAGGTGCCCGTGCTGGGTGCGCCACCCGTCCACGCCGTCTTCATCCGTGCGCCACTCGTCGAGCAGCACGGTCCGGCCGTGGAAGAGCTGGCCGCGCTGCACGACGGTCGCGTCGTCGCTGTCCGCCAGGGGGCCCTGATGGGCACCGCGTTCCACCCCGAGGTGACGGGCGAGCGCCGATTCCACCAGCTGTTCCTGGAGGCTGTGCGCGGATCCGCGTGATCGGGGTGCGGTGTGCGTTCGGCCGGGAGGTCGTGGTCATTCGGGAGGGCCGAAGCCTGGCATCCGGCCCTCCGTCGTGACAAGACCTTCCGAACGGACGGATGTCGTGGCCCGAGGCTAGGGTGACGACGTGACCGAATGGGTGGCGCTGCTGCGCGGAGTGAACGTCGGCGGGATCACGATCCGCAGCGCCGAGCTGCGTGACGTGCTCTCCGGTCTCGGGCTGGCCGAGGTGCGCACCGTCCTCGCGAGCGGAAACGCCGCGTTCGCATCGGAACGCTCGCGCGACGATCTCAAGCCGGCGATCGAGGCGGCTCTCGGTGATCGGTTCGGCTACGACGCCTGGATCGTGCTGGTGGCGCGTGCGGAGATCGAAGCGGCCATCGCATCCTTCCCCTTCGATGCGACCGACGACACGCGGCAGCCCTGGGTCGTGTTCTGCGTCGACTCCGTGACGCGGAATGAGTTGACGGTTGCCGCGGCGTCCCTCGATTCCGCGATCGACCCGGTTTCAGCGGGCCCGGGTGTCGTGTACTGGAACCCGCCGAAGGGCAGCTCGACCGACACCCCGTTCGCGAAGCTCCTCGCGAAGACGACGTACAAGACCCGCACCACGAACCGCAACCTGCGCACCCTCCAGAAGATCGTCGCCTCGCGGGGTTCGGTGCAGGATCCGTCCGCGTCGTAAACTGGAGGAATGTCCGGCCATTCCAAGTGGGCCACGACCAAGCACAAGAAGGCGATCATCGATTCGCGCCGTGCCAAGTCGTTCGCCAAACTCATCAAGAACATCGAAGTCGCCGCCAAGATGGGCGGCGCCGACATGTCGGGCAACCCGACGCTGGTCGACGCGGTCCAGAAGGCGAAGAAGACTTCTGTTCCGAACGACAACATCGATCGCGCCATCAAGCGCGGCGCCGGCCTGACCGGCGAGTCGATCGAGTACACGACGATCATGTACGAGGGCTATGCCCCGAACGGCGTCGCTCTCTTGATCGAGTGTCTGACCGACAACAAGAACCGCGCCGCCGCCGAGGTGCGCACGGCGATGACGCGCAACGGCGGCACGATGGCCGACCCCGGCAGCGTCGCCTACAACTTCCACCGCAAGGGCGTCATCGTCGTTTCGGCCGACAGCGCGAGCGAGGATGACGTGATGCTCGCGGTGCTCGACGCCGGTGCCGAAGAGATCGAGCCGCACGGTGATGGATTCGGTGTCATCACCGAGGCCACGGACCTGGTCAAGGTCCGCACCGCTCTGCAGGACGCGGGCATCGACTACGAATCCGCCGACGTGGAGTTCGTGCCGAGTCTCAAGGTCGAGGTCGACGCCGAGACCGCACGCAAGGTCTTCCGGCTGATCGACGCGCTCGAAGACAGCGACGACGTGCAGAACGTGTACTCGAACTTCGACCTGACCCCCGAGGTCCAGGCAGAGCTCGAGAACGACGAGTAGGGCGCGCCTCGACGCGCGTTGCATCCAGCGCGCCTAGCGTGGGGGAGTGCGCACCCGTTCCCTTCGCGTGCTCGGTATCGACCCCGGGCTGACTCGCTGCGGCGTGGGCGTCGTGGACGTGGAACCCGATCGGTCGGGTCGACTCGTGCACGTCGGCGTCATCCGTTCCGGCTCCGACATGCCCCTTCCGGAGCGCCTCGCGACGATCGCGGCGGGGATCCGGGCGGTGCTGACCGAGCATCGGCCCGACGTCGTCGCGGTCGAGCGTGTCTTCGCGCAGCACAACGTGCGGACGGTCATGGGCACGGCGCAGGCGAGCGGGGTCGCCCTGCTGCTCGCGGCCGAGCACGGTCTGCCCGCCGAGACCCACACCCCGAGCGAGGTCAAGGCCGCGATCACGGGCTACGGCGCGGCGGACAAGCGGCAGGTTCAGACGATGGTCGCGCGGGTCCTGCGGCTCGATGCGCTGCCCCAGCCCGCGGACGCGGCGGATGCCCTGGCCCTGGCGCTCTGTCACGCGTGGCGATCCGGGGGGTCCACAGGGGGTCAGGGCTCGACGCCGCTGACCCCGGCGCAACGCGCGTGGGCCGACGCCGAGCGCCTGGTCCGCAGCTCGCGCTGACGCATCCGCCATCGCCTCTGCGTGTCGCTCGAACATACCTACGACTATCGATCTAGGATCGACACATGATCTCGTCACTGCGCGGCGTCGTGCTGCATGCCGGTGCGGACTCGGTCGTGATCGAGGTCGGGGGAGTCGGCCTGAGCGTCGCGGTGCCCGTCGATATCGCTCGAACCGCGCACGCCGGTCAGACCCTGGCGCTCCACACCAGCCTGATCGTGCGCGAGGATTCGCTCTCCCTCTTCGGATTCACGACGCGTGAAGAGCTTGAGGTGTTCTCGCTGCTCCTGCAGGTCACGGGTGTCGGCCCGAAGTCGGCTCTCGGTGTTCTGTCTCAGCTCACGGTCGAGCGCATCGCCGAGGCCGTGCATGCCGAAGACGACGCACCGTTCCGCAAGGTATCGGGCATCGGCCCGAAGACCGCCAAGCTCATCGTCCTGCAGCTCTCGGGCAAGATCGCCCCGGTCGCGCCCCGGTCGGCTACGTCCGCGACTCCCAGCACCGACATCGTGACACAGGTCGCGCAGGCGCTCGTGGGGCTCGGCTGGCCCGAGCGGGTTGCCGCCGAGGCCGTCACGACGGCGGCGGAAGAGGCAAGCGAGGCCGACCGGGCGAGTGTTTCGGCGCTCTTGCGGGTCACGCTCGCGGCGCTCGGACCCGCACGACAGGGTGGCGTCCGTGGCTGATCCCGGAGCGGAGGATGGCGCGTTCCGCGAGGTCGATCCGGTCGCTGAAGAGTCCGAGTTGGCCATCGAGGGTGCGCTGCGCCCCGGTTCGCTCGCGGATTTCGTCGGTCAGCCGAAGGTGCGCGGGCAACTGCAGTTGTTGCTCGATGCCGCGCGGATTCAGCAACGACCGGCCGACCACATCCTGCTGTCCGGTCCTCCGGGACTGGGCAAGACCACTCTCGCGATGATCGTGGCGCACGAGAGCGAGCGTCCGTTGCGGCTCTCGAGCGGACCCGCGATCCAGCATGCCGGTGACCTCGCGGCGCTGCTGTCGAGCCTGACGCCCGGCGAGGTGCTCTTCATCGACGAGGTGCACCGGATGGCGCGCTCCGCGGAAGAGATGCTCTACCTGGCGATGGAAGACTTCCGGATCGACATCATGGTGGGCAAGGGCGCCGGGGCCACGAGCATCCCGCTCGACCTGGCTCCGTTCACGCTGGTAGGCGCGACGACCCGTTCGGGGCTGCTGCCGAACCCGTTGCGCGACCGGTTCGGTTTCACCGGGCACCTCGAGTTCTACGAGGCATCCGATCTCGAACGCGTCATCGAACGGTCATCGGGGATGCTCGGGGTGGACCTCAGCCCCGAAGCGCGCGGCGAGATCGCCAGACGCTCACGCGGAACCCCACGCATCGCGAACCGTCTGCTGCGACGCGTCCGGGACTTCATGCTCGTGCACGCCGAGGCCGGCGACCTCGCTGCCGTCCGTGCCGCGCTCGAGCTGTACGACGTCGACTCGATCGGCCTCGACCGCCTCGACCGCGCGGTGCTCGACGCCCTCGTCTTCCGTTTCGGCGGCGGGCCGGTCGGTCTCAGCACGCTGGCCATCGCGGTGGGCGAAGAGTCCGAGACCGTCGAAAGCGTCGTCGAGCCCTACCTCGTGCGGATCGGATTCCTCGGCCGCACCCCGCGTGGCCGGGTGGCGACGCCCGCGGCCTACGCGCACGTGGGCGCCCCTCAGGCGCAGGACGCGCTCAGACTCGATGACCTATAATCGCTGAAGGCTTCCGGCCACCTGTCGCCCGGCCCCCCTTCGCGTGCTCGCGCGCCCCCGAAAGGCACCACTCTTCATGGACATCCTGCTCATCGTCGTCCTGGTCGGCTTGCTCGGCTTCATGTTCTGGAACTCGCGTCGACGGATGCAGCGCGCCAAGGTCGAGCAGGCCGAGAAGGCCCGCCAGACCGTGCCCGGCGCCGAGGTGCTGCTGCAGGGCGGTCTGTACGGAACCATCGTGGAGTTCGACCCCGAGAACCTCGACCAGCCCGCCCTGATCGAGATCGCCCCGGGCGTCGAGATCAAGGTGCACAGCCAGGCGATCCTCCGCGTCGTCGACCCCGCAGAGGGTGTCGTGTCGGAGGACGAGTTCATCGAGGCCGAGGCGTCCGAGGCGGAGTACGTCGCGGGTGTCGCGGATGGTGAGATCTCGTCGCTCAGCGACGACCACAAGGCCGAGTTGCGCGCGCAGGCCGAAGCCGACCAGCGTGCCGCCGAACGAAAGAACAACCCCGAGGCCTGACTCCCACCGCGCGGACCCCCGTTCTTCTTCGAGAAAGCTGAGCCCCGGTGGCGACTTCTTCCCCTGTCCGCCACGCCTGGCGGGCCCTGATCGGCCTGCTGGCGATCATCGGCGTCCTGTTCGGAATCAACGCGCTCGGCGTGTACGTGTTCCAGCAGAGCACCTGGGCCCCCGAGCTCGCGCTGGACCTGCAGGGCGGCACCCAGATCATCCTCGCGGCGCAGACCGAGGACGGCGCGGCGCCGACCTCCGAGCAGCTCGAACAGGCCGTCACGATCATGCGTCAGCGTGTCGACGCGTCGGGTGTCGGCGAAGCGGATGTCGCCACCGAGGGTGGTCGCAACATCGTGGTGCAGATTCCGGGCACGGCCGACGAAGAGACACGCGAGCGGATCCAGGCCAGCGCGCAGCTGCAGTTGCGCCCCGTGATCTTCAGCGGCAGTCCCGCGACGGAGTTCGTCGGCGAGGACGGCGCGACGACGCCCTACCCGACGCCCGACCCGGCTCTGCCGTCCACTCCGGCGACGCAGCCCTCCAACGCGAGCGACCCGGCCTGGATCACGGATGCGCTGCAGGCCCAGTTCTTGGCCTACAACTGTGCCGATCCCAACAACGACCCGGCCAACGCCCCGGCCGATCAGCCCCTGATCACCTGCGAGGCCGACGGGAGCGCGAAATACATCCTCGGACCCGTCGAGATCGACGGCACCGCGATCGACGACGCCACCTTCGGGCTCGACACGACCAACAACCAGTGGTCGGTGCAGCTCACGCTCGACGCGGACGGCACGAAGGTCTTCGGCGAGGTTAGCCAGCGGCTCTTCGGCGCCACGGCGCCGCTCAACCAGTTCGCGTTCGTGCTCGACGGCAAGGTCATCTCGGCACCGTCGATGAACGGTCTGATCCTCGACGGTCGACCGAGCATCACCGGGAACTTCACCCAGGAGAGCTCGAAGTCGCTCGCGGATCAGCTCAAGTACGGCGCCCTGCCGCTGAGCTTCACGGTCGTCAGCTCCGACACGATCTCCGCGACGCTCGGCTCGCAACAGCTGCAGATCGGCCTGATCGCGGGGCTCATCGGCCTCGCGCTCGTCGCCCTGTACTCGCTCATCTCGTACCGGGCGCTCGGCTTCGTCATCATCGCCTCGCTCATCGTCATGGGCGTGCTGACCTACGTGATGCTCTGCATCCTGTCGTGGCGTATGGGCTTCCGCCTCTCGCTCGCCGGTGTCGCGGGTTTGATCGTGACCATCGGGTTCACGGCGGACTCGTTCATCGTCTACTTCGAGCGGATCCGAGACGAGCTGCGTGACGGCAAGAGCATCACGGGCGCGGTGGAGGATGGCTGGGCTCGGGCGAAGCGCACCATCTACATCTCGAAGTCGATCAACATCCTCGCCGCTGTCGTGCTGTACATCCTGGCCGACGCCACGGTGAAGGGCTTCGCCTTCACGCTCGGCCTCACGACCCTGATCGACATCCTGATCTTCGTGATCTTCACGCATCCGGTCATGCAGTTGCTCGCGCGCACACGGTTCTTCGGTCAGGGTCATCCGCTCTCGGGTCTCGATCCGATGGCGCTCGGTGCGGTCTATCGCAACAGGTCGGAGTTCAAGGCGCCGACGAGCTCCGAGGGGGCGAAGGCTTCCAAGCGCGTCGCCCGCTCGCGCGGCGAGGCCGAGCGTCGACAGACGATCGCGGAACGCAAGCGGGCCGAGCTCACGGGCTCGTCGAAAGCCGCGCCGAAGAACCCGGGAGAGAACGACTGATGCGCTCGATGAGCCAGTTCGGCAATGACCTCTACACGGGCAAGCTGTCCGTCCCCTTCGTCGCGCGTCGCCGCCTGTGGTTCATCCTGGCCATCGTGCTGGTGCTCGGGTCCGCGGTGAGCCTGCTCGCGAAGCCGCCGCAGTTCTCGATCGAGTTCACGGGCGGTTCGCAGTTCACCGTTTCGGGTCTCGAACAGCCCGACCAGCTCGTGGCGACCGACGCCGTGCACACGGTCGTGCCCGATGCGACGACCAAGGTCACGACGATCGGGGGGACGGCGATCCGTGTGCAGACCGATCAGATGAGCGCTGACGACACTCTCGCGGTGAGCGCGGCGCTCGCGACCGCGTATGACGTCGCACCCGAAGAGGTCACGACCTCGTTCATCGGCCCGACCTGGGGCCAGGACGTCACACGCCAGTCGCTGTGGGGGCTCGCGATCTTCCTCGCGCTGACCTTCCTGATCCTCGCGATCTACTTCCGTACCTGGAAGATGTCGGCGGCCGCGATCCTCGGCCTGGTCGACGTGCTCGTGATCACGGTCGGCATCTACGCGCTGGCGGGATTCGAGATCTCACCGGCGGCCGTGATCGGCTTCCTGACGATCCTCGGTTATTCGCTGTACGACACCACGGTCGTGTTCGACAAGATTCGCGAGAACACGAGTGAGGACGGGCTCACAACGGGCCGGACCTTCGGCGAGTCCGTCAACCTGGCGGTCAACCAGACCCTCGTGCGCTCCATCAACACCTCTATCGTCGCGGTGCTGCCGGTGGCGGCGATCCTGTTCATCGGCGCGCTCTGGCTCGGTGCCGACACGCTCAGCGACATCTCGCTGTCGATCACCGTCGGCATCATCGTCGCGGCGTATTCGACGCTGTTCGTCGCGGCGCCGCTGTACTCGTTGTTCCGCGAGGGCGAGCCCCAGCTGCGCGAGCGCGACGCGCGAGTCCGCGCCGCCCGCGAACTCGCCGCGGTGGAGAGCTGAGCACGGCGCCCATGCCGGCGATCGCGCCCGTGCACGGGCGTAGGATGGTCCGATCCGGCGGGGTGGTGCCACACCGCGCTATCGAGGCGGAGGGGGTATCGGCATGACCGAAATCCTGCCGCCCGCCCCGCAGGCATCGAGCCTTCGTCGGCTCGTCCCGCGGATCTTCTCGCGCTCCACCCGCCGCGGCGGGGTCGAGCACCTGATTCGCACGGTGCGGGCGAATCATCCGAAGGGTGACTTCGCGCTGATCGAGCGCGCATACGTCGTGGCCGAACGTGCGCACCAGGGCCAACTGCGCCAGAGCGGCGAGCCGTACATCACGCACCCGGTCGCCGTCGCGCAGATCCTCGCCGAACTCGGGCTCGGTCCGAAGGCGATTGCCGCTGCACTGTTGCACGACACCGTCGAAGACACCGCGTACGGCCTCGACCAGCTGTCCGCCGACTTCGGCGATGAAGTCTCGATGCTCGTCGACGGCGTCACCAAGCTCGACAAGGTCAAGTACGGTGACGCGGCTCAGGCCGAGACCGTGCGCAAGATGATCGTCGCGATGTCCAAGGACATCCGCGTGCTCGTCATCAAACTGGCGGATCGCCTGCACAACGCGCGCACGTGGGGCTTCGTTCCTCCCGAGAAGGCCCGCAAGAAGGCCACCGAGACGCTCGAGATCTACGCGCCGCTCGCGCACCGCCTCGGCATCCAGGCCATCAAAGCCGAACTCGAAGACCTGTCCTTCGCCGTCCTGCACCCCAAGCTCTACGCCGAGATCGAGAGCCTCGTCAAACAGCGCACCCCGCAGCGCGAGGAGTACGTCGACAATGTCATCGGCTCGGTCGAGGAAGACCTGCGCGAGCTGCGAATCCGCGGCCGTGTCGCCGGGCGGCCGAAGCAGTTGTACTCGGTGTACCAGAAGATGGTCGTGCGCGGCCGTGAGTTCGACGACATCTACGACCTGATCGGCATCCGGGTGCTGGTGTCGACCGTGCGCGACTGTTACGCCGTGCTCGGCGCGATCCATGCGCGCTGGACCCCCATTCCGGGCCGTTTCAAGGACTACATCGCGACGCCCAAGTTCAACCTCTACCAGTCGCTGCACACGACCGTCATCGGCCCCGGCGGCCGCACGGTCGAGATCCAGATCCGCACGAACGAGATGCATCAGCAGGCCGAGTACGGCGTCGCGGCCCACTGGAAGTACAAGGAGCGCGTCAACGGCGGCAAGGCCGACCCCAAGGCTCCGGACGCCGATATGGCGTGGCTCGCGCACATCTCGGACTGGCAGGCCGAGACCGCCGATCCGGGCGAGTTCCTCGACTCTCTGCGTTACGAGATCGGCGCGAAAGAGGTCTACGTCTTCACGCCGAAGGGTCGCGTCATCGGGCTGCCCGCCGAGGCCACGCCCGTCGACTTCGCCTACGCGGTGCACACCGAGGTCGGACACCGCACGATGGGAGCGAAGGTCAACGGACGCCTCGTTCCGCTCGACTCCTCGCTGTCGTCAGGTGACGTGGTCGAGGTCTTCACCTCGAAGAACCCCGACGCCGGCCCCAGCCAGGACTGGCTGAGCTTCGTCAAGAGCACCCGCGCGCGCAACAAGATCCGCGGTTGGTTCACCAAAGAGCGGCGCGAAGAGGCCGTGGAGCAGGGCAAGGAAGCCATCGCCCGCGCCATGCGTCGGCAGAACCTGCCCCTGCAGCGTCTGATGAATCAGGACTCGTTCGGCGAGGTCGCCCATCAGCTGCGCTACGAGGATGTCTCGGCGCTCTACGCCGCCGTCGGCGAGGGCCACGTTTCCACCCAGTCGGTCATCGAGAAGGTCACCGCGCTCGTCGCGACGGAAGAGGACACGTCGACCGGGCCGGTCGAGCTGCCTCACCTCGGTCGTCCCCGCACGCCGCGCGCGAACGACACGGGCGTGCTCGTGCGGGGTGCCGCCGACATCCTGGTGAAACTCGCGAAGTGCTGCACGCCCGTCCCCGGGGACGAGATCGTCGGCTTCGTGACGCGGGGGAGCGGTGTGTCGGTGCACCGCACCGACTGCCCCAACGTCGATTCCCTGACGGCCGATCCGGATCGCATGATCGAAGTGTCGTGGGCTCCCACGACCAAGGGAATCTTCCTGGTGCAGATCCAGGTCGAGGCTCTGGATCGCTCGGGTCTGCTCTCGGACGTCACGCGGGTGCTCACCGAGCACCACGTCAACATCCTGTCGGCGACCGTCGCGACCACCCACGAGCGCCTGGCGCTCAGCAAGTTCGTGTTCGAGATGGGGGACATCGTCCATCTCGACCGCGTGCTGAATGCGGTTCGACGGATCGACGCCGTCTACGACGTCTACCGCGTCACGACCGGCTGAACGCCCGCACATTCGCATTCGCGCGGCTGCTCAACTGTTCATGCGGTCGAGAGCCTCTTCTCGACGTGGTGGACCAGTTCGCGACGCGCATCCTTCGAGCCGGTGAGCCGGATGTGGGCGTCGATCCGGGCGAGCCCGTCCCGGGGATCGACCAGCCCGGACTCGATCAGCGCCCCGACGACGAACTTCGCGCTTTCGCGATGCTGGGGCTCGCGAATGCGCCGCGCCACGTCGATCAGGGTTCGTAGTGGAGACGTGATGAGCACACCCGCGACATCCTTCACGTCGTCATCCTCGACGCCGACATCGTGGAAGATCGCCCGGCGATCGATCAGATTGCCGACGCGATGCGCAGCCCCGCGCATCACCGTGTGGCGCGATGGCGGGTCGCTCAGTGCCCCGTAGACCCACGCGGCGCTCCACGAACATACGATGAGTCGGCCTCCGCAGATCGACCGCAGGGACGCGGCTCGCATAGCGGTGCTCTCGACGGCATCCGCCGGCATGTACCCGTCACCGATCTCGACGAGATCGCCATCCAGGCGCGCGGCCGACAGCTCGGCAGTCGACAGGCGCTCGTCGGGCAGGTAGACCAGGGGCCAATGCATGGCACCGATTGAATCGCACGCGCGGTGTGCCGACGGATGCCGCGGGCACATCTGTGGAGAAGGTCTAGCCGTCGACGACCTGGAGCCAGGCGCGGCGGGTGTCGAGATCCGCTGAGATCCGCTTGACGGCCGCGTTATCGCCCTGGGCGGTCGCGGCGGCGAGTTCGGCCTCGAGTTTGGCGATCGCATCCGCGAGCTGGCGCGCCATGTCGCCGGCGCGGGCCTTGGTCTCGGGGTTGTTGCGCTTCCAGTCGACCTCTTCACGTGCCTTGAGCGCCTGCTCGATCTTGCGCATCCCGTCATCGAGCGAGCGGTCCCGCTCGCGCGGCGACACGCGCCCGATCTCGTCCCAACGTCGCTGAATCGACGCGAGCAGCGAACGGGCCGCCGTCAGGTCGCGCTCGTCGGCGACCGCGGCCGCCTCGGTGAGCAGGGCCTGCTTGGCCTCGATCTTCGGTGCGGACTCGGCGACCTCGGCGGCTTCCTTCTCCGCGCGCGTGGCGTACAGCGCATCGCCCGCGGCCTTGAACTTGGCCCACAGCGAGTCGTCGACCTTCTTGCCCGCGCGACCGGCGGCCTTCCACTCGTCCAGCAGGGCACGATACAGCGGGATGCCGTCCTCGCCCTTCGGGAGGAGTGCCTCGGCGCGCTCGACGAGACGCGCCTTGCGGTCGCGGGCGCCCTTGTGCGTCTCGTCGAGCTCCGCGAAGAACTCGCGGCGGTGCTTCTCGACCGTGGCGCGCGCGTCGCGGAATCGCTTCCAGAGGTCCTGCGATTCGCGCTTGGGAAGTCGCGGCCCGTTCTGCTGGTGTGCCTGCCATGCCTCGAACAGGTCGTTCAGTTCTTGCGTGGCCTGCTTCCACTGCACCGACTTGGGGTCGCGGGCCGCGAGCGCTTCGGCCTTGATGACGAGTTCGGTGCGTTCGACGACGGCCGCATTCACGGCCTCCTTCGCCGCGGCGGCCTCGGTGGCGGTCGCGGCGCTCAGCGCCTCGAGCAGCGCGTCGACGCGACCCGTCAGGTTCGCGAGGTTTCCGACAGCCGAAGCTCCGTCGATCTCGGAGCGCAGGTGCTTCGCCGCTGTGGTCAGATCGGATGCCGAAGCACCGCCGCCGCGCTGGCGCTGTTCGAGCAGTCGCACCTTGTCGGCCAGGTCGCTGAACTTCCGCGCGAAGTATGCGAGTGCCTCGTCAGGGGTTCCGTCGGGATACTGACCGACGACACGCCACGTGTCGGTGCCGTCCTCGGCAGAGACCTCGCGGACAGAGACGGTGCCGTCGTCGTCGACGCGGCCCCACGCCAGGTCAGGGGTGGAAGCAGACTCGGGGGACACGGTGCACCTCTTGCTGTGGGGAGCGGAAACTCCCCCAGCCTAGTACGACGGTCCGAACGGGTCAGGGGGTGGTCGTCGGCCCGGGAACCGGATCGGACGAGACGCCCGGCGTCGACGACGGGGCCGGGGAGGGGGAGTCCGCGGGGAGCAGGGCGCCAGGGCCCGCCGAGTAGAACGCGAACTGGCCACCGATCGCGGCCAGGATGACGATTCCCCCGACGACGGATGCGACGACCGTGTCGCGTCGGCGGCGACGCACCTGTGACTCGCGCAGCTGCAGGCGTGCCTGGTAGACGCGTGCTCGCTCGCGCTCTGCGCGCTCTTTGTCTGGCTTCGCCATCCGTATGCTCCCGAGGTCGATCGCCTGAACTCTACGCACGGGCGAGGCGGGCGACCAAACTCGTGAACGGACGCAACATGCCGTGTGGTCGGAGCGTCGAACGGCATGTCGCGACCGCTCGCGGCAGTGTGTCGGCTCGTGTGGGGTCGGGGTCGCCAGGCGGAGGCGGGCGGAATGGGCGCTGGAGGGGATCGGGCTGGTCGGGCGGAACGCGTGGGGGAGGCCCCGACTAGCCTGGGACGGTGACGGGTACGCAAGCGCTGTTCCAGGGGTCGACGCCCCTCGCCGTCCGCATGCGCCCGTCGTCGCTCGACGAGATCGCGGGGCAGGAACACCTGCTGCGTCCCGGTTCGCCCCTCGTGGCGCTGGCCGACCCGAATCGCGCCTCGACCGGTGCCGTATCGGTCATCCTGTGGGGACCCCCCGGCACCGGCAAGACGACCCTCGCGCAGGCGATCGCACGATCGTCGGGTCGTCGCTTCGTCGAGCTGTCGGCGGTGACCGCGGGCGTGAAGGACGTCCGCGAGGTCATGCAAGAGGCGCTGACGCAGCGAGACCTGTACGGGACATCCACGATCCTGTTCCTCGACGAGATCCACCGCTTCACCAAGGCGCAGCAGGACGCGCTGCTGCCGGGCGTCGAGAACGGCTGGGTCGTGCTGATCGCCGCGACGACCGAGAACCCGTCGTTCTCGGTCGTGTCGCCGCTGCTCTCTCGCTCGCTCCTGCTCACGCTCCGTCCGCTCTCGGACGACGAGCTCGGGTCTCTGCTCGACAGGGCGGTCGCGGATGCCCGGGGTCTCGCGGGGGCGGTGACCGTCGATCCCGCCGCCCGGGCGGCACTCGTGCGTCTGTCTTCGGGTGACGCACGGCGTGCCCTGACCGCGCTCGAAGCGGCGGCCTCGATGGTCGGCGCGGAGGCCACGGCCGAAGACGATGATGGCGATGACGACGAGGCGGATCGAGAGAAGCCGGTCATCACGGACGACGTCGTGGCCCAAGCCGTCGACCGAGCCCTGCTCCGATACGACCGGCAGGGCGACGAGCACTACGACGTCATCAGCGCGTTCATCAAGTCCATCCGCGGTTCGGATGTGGATGCCTCGCTGCACTATCTCGCCCGCATGATCGAGGCGGGCGAGGACCCGCGGTTCATCGCGCGGCGCCTGATCATCTCGGCGGCCGAAGACATCGGCCTGGCCGACCCGCAGGCGCTTCCGATCGCGGTCGCCGCGGCGGACGCGGTGCAATTCATCGGGATGCCCGAGGGGCGTATTCCGCTGGCGGAAGCCACCGCCTATCTCGCCACCGCCGCCAAGTCGAACGCGGCGTACCTCGCGATCGACAAGGCGATCGCCGACGTCCGCGGCGGTCGGGCAGGCACGGTTCCCCTGCACCTGCGCGACGCGCACTACGCGGGAGCCAAGAAGCTCGGCCACGGCAAGGGCTACATCTACCCGCACGACACCGAGGTGGGCGTTGCGACGCAGCAGTACCTGCCCGACCCCCTGCGCGGCGTCCGATACTACGAACCGACCCCGCGGGGTGCGGAACGCGACATCCGGACACGACTGGACAAGATCCGCCGGATCCTGGGCTCCCAGGACTGACGTGCTAGGATTCTCGCTGGCCTAAGTTTCTGTCGAGCGTGCGGCTGCGCGAGAAGAAGCGACGGGTGTCGTCCTGTAGCCGGACGCCCCTGGCACACCCCTCTTCACTTCCCTCGGTCCGCTGCGCGCGAGCCGGGGTACTCCACGTTCGTACGTCACGAAAGGTAAACGTGTCCACTAAGTCACGGACCCGCAGCAAGACCCGTCTCTCGCGCGCGCTCGGCATCGCCCTCACCCCGAAGGCCGCCAAGTTCCTCGAGAAGCGCCCCTACGCTCCCGGCGAGCACGGCCGCTCCAAGCGCAAGCAGGACAGCGACTACGCCGTCCGACTGCGCGAGAAGCAGCGTCTTCGCGCCCAGTACGGCATCCGTGAGGCGCAGATGCGCAACACGTTCAACGAGGCGCGTCGCCAGTCCGGCCTGACCGGTGAGAACCTGGTCGAGCTGCTCGAGCAGCGTCTCGACGCTCTCGTCGTGCGCTCGGGCTTCGCCCGCACCACGGCGCAGGCCCGTCAGCTGGTCGTGCACCGCCACATCCTCGTCGACGGCCAGCTCGTCGACCGCCCGTCGTTCCGCGTCAAGCCGGGACAGATGATCCACGTCAAGCCCAAGAGCGAGGGCACCGAGCCGTTCCAGGTCGCCGCCGCCGGTGGTCACGCCGACGTTCTGCCCCCGGTTCCGGGGTACCTCGAGGTCGACCTGTCGACACTCCAGGCCCGCCTGGTCCGTCGCCCGAAGCGCGCCGAGGTTCCCGTGACGTGTGACGTCCAGCTCGTCGTCGAGTACTACGCGGCGCGCTGAGCACCGCGACTTCGCGCAGCACAGCGAAATCACCGAAGGGCGTCCGATCCGCGAGGATCCGGGCGCCCTTCGTCGTCGGACACTACGATGTATCAGGGCCGCGCGTGCGGCCCACGAGCGCGAGGAAGTGGTGACATGAAGAGCCTGCTCTGGTTCCTGATCGGTATCGCCGGCGGTTTCGCCGCTGCCCACGTGATCAACAAGAATCCGACCGGTCACGAGCTTCTCGCCGAGGTCGACGCACGCATCGGTGAGTTCACCGACCGCATCGGCGAGGCCTACCGCGGCCAAGAGGCGAAGTTCGACGAGTTCGTGAGCGGCGCGAAGGATGCCGCGGCGACTGCCGTGTCCGCCGCCTCGGATGCCGTGGACGCGGCGAAAGCCGCCGCATCCGATGTCGTGTCCGGTGCGTCGGCGGCCGTCTCCGACGCGGCCGAAGACGTCGCCGACACGCCCAAAGACTGACCCCCGTTCCGTGTCACGGCCACTCTGACCCGGTGGCCGATCATTCACGCGCTCACCCCTGCGAGGAATCCCGCTCATGAAGACCGCCGAGATCGCTCAGCGTTACCTCGACTATTTCGAGAAGAACGGTCACGTGATCGTGCCGAGTGCCTCGCTCGTGACCGACGACCCGGCGCTGCTCTTCACCGTGGCAGGCATGGTGCCGTTCATCCCGTATCTGAGCGGTGACGTCCCGGCGCCTTTCCGGCGCGCGGCGGACCTGCAGAAGTGCATCCGCACCCTCGACATCGAAGAGGTCGGTCACACACCCCGTCACGGCACCTTCTTCCAGATGCTCGGCAACTGGTCGTTCGGCGACTACTTCAAGGAAGGCGCGATCCGATACGCGTGGGAGCTGCTGACGACCCCCGACGCCGAGGGTGGCCTGGGTTTCGACCCGAAGGACCTGTGGGTCACGGTCTATGAAGAGGACGACGAGGCCTACGACCTCTGGCTCTCCCTGACGGATCTGCCGGAGGAGCGCATTCAGCGCCTCGGCAAGGACACGAACTACTGGTCGACGGGCCTGCCGGGCCCGGCGGGCCCGTGCTCCGAGATCTTCTTCGACCGCGGTCCCGCATACGGCATCGAGGGTGGGCCCGCGACCGACGACGACCGGTACGTGGAGATCTGGAACCTCGTCTTCATGCAGTACGAGATCACCAACGTGCGCTCGAAGTACGACTTCGACATCGTGGGCGAACTGCCGAACAAGAACATCGATACCGGCATGGGACTCGAGCGCGTCGCGTTCATCAAGCAGGGTGTCGACAACATGTACGAGACGGACCAGGTGCGTCCCGTGCTGGACCGTGCCGTCGAGCTCTCCGGTCGCACGTACGGTGCGGATCACCGGGACGACATCCGCTTCCGCGTGGTCGCCGACCACGTCCGTTCATCGCTCATGCTGCTCTCGGACGGGGTGACGCCCTCGAACGAGGGCCGGGGTTACATCCTGCGCCGCCTGATGCGTCGTGCCATCCGCTCCATGCGGCTGCTCGGCGTCGACGGCCCGACGTTCGCGGAGCTGTTCGCCGCATCGCGCGACGCGATGAAGGAGTCGTATCCGATCGTCGCGACCGATTACCCGCGCATCGAGCAGTACGCCCTCGCGGAAGAGGCCACGTTCCTGCGGACGCTCGCGGCGGGGTCGAGCCTGCTCGACGACTCGGTCCTTCAGATGAAGGATGCCGGGGGCACGATGATCTCCGGAACAGAGGCGTTCCTGCTGCATGACACATACGGGTTCCCCATCGATCTCACGCTCGAGATCGCGGAGGAGGCCGGATTGTCGGTCGACCGCGCCGCGTTCGATGCGCTCATGCTCGAACAGCGCACCCGCGCGAAGACGGACGCGAAGTCGCGCAAGCGGCAGCTCGCCGACACGAGCATCTACCGCGAACTGCGTGCGCTCGGTGAGACGTCGTTCACGGGGTACACCGATCTCGAGACCGAGACTCGCGTGCTCGGCATCCTCATCGACGGCATGCCCGCCGATCGAGCCGGCGCGGGTCAGATCGCCGAGGTGATCCTCGCCGAGACCGCGCTCTACGCCGAGTCGGGCGGACAGGTCGCCGACAAGGGGGTGATCGTCGGCCCCGGCTACGAGCTCGAGGTCCTCGATGTCCAGCGTCCGGTGCCGGGGCTCATCAGCCACACGGTCGAGGTGACGACGGGTGAGGTCGGCGTCGGCCAGGCCGCGACGACCGTCGTCGACGCCGTGAACCGGCGCGCGGCCCAGCAGGCGCACTCCGCTACACACCTGATCCACGCGGCGCTCCGCGACACCCTCGGGTCGTCCGCGTCGCAGACCGGATCCCTCAACCGTGCGGGTTACCTCCGGTTCGACTTCGCGTGGGGACAGGCCCTGTCCGACGCCACGAAGTCCGAGATCGAAGAGATCGCCAACAACGCGGTGCGCGACAACCTCGAAGTGACCACCCGGGTGCTCTCGCTCGACGAGGCCAAGGCCGCTGGCGCCCAGGCGCTCTTCGGAGAGAAGTACGGCGACGTCGTGCGCATGGTCGACATCGGCGGCCCGTGGTCGCGCGAGCTGTGTGGTGGTACCCACGTGTCGACGAGCGCTCAGATCGGCCTCATCAACCTCGTCGGCGAGCAGTCGGTCGGGGCATCCAACCGTCGTGTGGAGGCGCTGGTCGGCCTCGACGCGTTCCGCGAACTCGCCGCGGAGCGCGCGATCGTCGCACAGCTCACATCGACACTCAAGACCCCGCGTGACCAGCTGCCCACGCGCATCGCCGAGCTGGCCGCAAGTCTGAAGGCCGCCGAGAAGAAGATCGCGGCTTTCGAAACCCGCGCCCTGCGCGACCGGGTTCCCGCGCTCGCCCAGACCGTCTCGACTGTTTCCGGCACGGCCCTGGTGGCCGAATCGGTCGGTTCCGTCGCGTCACAGGACGATCTGCGCCAGCTCGTCACGGCCGTGCGCGACCGCCTGGGGACCGAGCCCGCGGTCGTCGCGCTCGGGGGAGACGTCGACGGCCGGGCCGTCGTCATCGTCGCCACGAACGAGGCCGCGCGCACAGCGGGAGCCAAAGCGGGTGCCCTCGCGAAGGGCGCTGCGGCGGCCCTCGGCGGGGGAGGCGGCGGTCGCGACGACGTTGCCCAGGGCGGCGGAACGGATCCCTCGGCGATCCCCGCGGGTCTTGCCGCGGTTCGCTCCGCCCTCGAGACTCGCCCCGCGTGAGCGGTTTCCGGCCGGGCGTACGACTCGGAGTCGATGTCGGCACTGCCCGTGTCGGTGTCGCGCGCTGCGACCGTGACGGGCTGCTGGCGACGCCGGTCGAGACGGTCCCGCGCGCGAGCGGTGATCCCGTCGCCCGGGTGGCCGCGATCGCGGTCGAACTCGACGCGGTCGAGATCGTCGTCGGGCTACCGATCAGCCTCGCCGGGCGCGAGACGGCATCGACCATCGATGCCCGCGACTTCGCGCGCGCGGTGGCCGAGGCATCCGCTCTGCCCGTCAGATTGCTCGACGAACGCCTGACGACCGTGACGGCAAACGACGCCCTGCGCCGCTCCGGGCGCTCACAGCGTGGTTCACGTAGCATTGTGGACCAGGTCGCCGCCGTCGTGCTCCTGCAGCAAGCCCTCGATGTCGAGAAGCGAACGGGGCTTCCGGCCGGTCAACCCGTCCTGCCCGAGGAGTAGTTGATGTCCGACGACAAGCGTCCCGACGATAATCCGGGCGACGACGACCTCGCCGCCCTGTTCGGGCGCCTGCCCGATCCGCGCCGGCGCGCGGTCGAGGAGCCCACGGAATCCGCTTCCCGTGATGCGGCCGAGCGCGGAACCGCAACCCCGCCGCTGCCCTCGTCCTCCGCGGAGGATGCCGCGGCGCGCCAGGTTCCCCTTTCGCGCCGCGAGATGCGTCAGCGCGCCGCCACGGGCGAGAGCCCGACCGTCGTACCGCCCACCCGTCGTGCGCAGGCTGGCGCGGACCCCGTTTCTGCGCCGGTTTCTGCGCCGGCTTCCGGTGCGCCCGTCACGCCCGACCCGGTGCCCGCGTCCGAGGCCACGCCCGAGCCGATGGCGACGTCGCGCGCCGCACGTGCTTCCGAGGGCATTCCGGGCGGCATCGCCACGGATGCCGCGGCTGCTTCGCGCCGGCACACGAGCCGCTCGGGCACTCCCACACTCGAGCAGGTCGCGACCGGCGGTCACGCCGCTTCGACGATGACCCTCGACGAACTGTTCGCCGAGGAGAAGCGCATCGTCCCGTCGAAGAAAGAGAAGCGCCGCAACCGTCGCATCGGCGGCTGGATCGCACTGGGCGTCGTCGTCCTGCTGTTCGGCGGTATCGGTCTGGGAGCCGCCTGGGCGTGGAGCAACTACGAGGGCCCGATCCGGGCCCTGATGGGGTGGGAAGAGCCGCGCGATTACGCCGACGGCGAGGCAACGGGCGAGGCGCTCGTCACGATCGCGTCGGGCGACGGGGGACAGGCGATCTCGCAGACCCTCTTCGACGCCGGTGTGACCAAGACTCCCGGTGCTTTCTATTCGTGGTTACTCGACCTCGACGCGGTTCCGACGTTCTACCCGGGCGTGTACAAGCTGCAGCAGAAGATGACCTCCGCCGCCGCGCTGGCGGCGCTGGAGAACCCGGAGAACAAGCTCGAGAACTCGGCTCTCGTCCGTGAAGGGCTGACGGTAGAGCAGACTCTCCCGTACCTTGCGGAGGGCATCGGCCTGCCCATCGAAGACTTCCAGGCCGCGGTCGCGGACCCCGCCGCTTACGGCGTGAGCGCGGCGAGCCTCGAGGGCTGGTTGTTCCCGGCCACCTACACCTTCGACCCCGGCATCACGGCGCCGCAGGTCATCCAGGCGATGGTGGATCAGGCCGTCCGCTCGTTGGACGCGGCAGGGGTGCCCGTCGACGATCGCCAGCGGATTCTCACGATCGCTTCGATCATCCAGCGCGAGGCGCGCGAGACCGAGGACTTCTACAAGGTCTCGCGCGTCATCCAGAACCGTCTGCAGCCGGGAAACCCCGAGACGTACGGCAAGCTGCAGATGGACTCGACGGCGCAGTACGGCTACAAGGAGATGCACGACGGCACCGTCAGCACATCTGCCGAGGCTCTGGCGGACGACAACGCCTGGAACACGTACGTGGTCGAGGGGCTGCCCGTCGGGCCCATCGCGAACCCGGGCGATGTCGCCATCGACGCGGCGATGCACCCGGTCGACGGCACGTGGCTCTACTTCGTGACGGTGAACCTCGAGACGGGCGAGACGGTGTTCACCGACACGTATGCCCAGCATCAGAAGGCTGTCGAGCAGTGGCAGCAATGGTGTGCCGACAACCCCGACGGCGGTTGCTGACGTGACGGATGCCGCCGGCCCCGCGACGCTCGCCGTGTGGGGCAGCCCCGTCGCGCACAGTCGCTCGCCCGAGCTGCACTCGGCCGCGTACGCCGTGCTGGGACTGCCCTGGAGCTACACGCGACGAGAGGTGGACGCCGACGGATTCGACGCGGCCCTGGCGGGTCTCGGTCCCGAGTGGCGTGGTCTGTCACTGACCATGCCCCTCAAGGAGCGCGCTTTCGCGGCCGCCGCTCGTCGCGATCGTCGTGCCGAACTCACGGGAGCCGTGAACACACTGCGGCTGAGCCCGGACGCCGGACCGCACGGGGTCAACACCGATGTCGGCGGACTCGTCGGCGCGTTGGGTGAACTCGGCGTCTCGTCGCCCGAGGTCGCACGTCTGGTCGGCGCGGGCGCCACCGCATCGTCGGCCATCGTCGCGCTGGGCGAACGCGGCACGCGCCGCGTGGACGTGTGCGCCCGTCGCCTCGCGGCGATCGCGCCGCTCGTCGACCTGGGCGATCGCATCGGCGTCGACGTGCATCCCTATCCACTCGGCACGACACCGCACGGCACCGCGGACGTCTCGATCAGCACGCTGCCGGGCGGGACCGTGCTCTCTCCCGAGATCGTCTCGTCGCTCGTGGATGGCGGTGGAGCACTGCTCGATGTCGCCTACAGCCCCTGGCCCTCCGCACTGGCGGAGGCGTGGTCGGCGACGGATGCGCGCGTGATGTCGGGACTGTCGATGCTGCTGCACCAAGCCCTGCTGCAGGTCCGGTTCTTCGTCGCGGGGGATGTCGAGGCCGTGCTGCCCGACGAGCACGCGGTGTTCGCCGCTATGCGCTCCGCGCTCATGGGAGACTAGGAGGATGCTCCGCGTTCTCACCGCCGGCGAATCGCACGGCCCCGAACTGATCGCCATGATGGAGGGTCTGCCCTCCGGCGTCCCCGTTTCGACCGCCGCGATCCAGGCCGATCTTCAACGCCGCAAGCTCGGGCACGGCCGCGGCTCGCGCATGAAGTTCGAGCAGGACGAGCTGACGATTTCGGCCGGAGTGCGCCACGGCCTGAGCCTCGGCAGCCCGATCGCTCTGCGCATCGGCAACACCGAGTGGCCGAAGTGGGTCGAGGTCATGAGCGCCGAACCTGTCGACCTGACCGAGATGTCGCGCGGGCGCGGTGCGGCGCTGACGCGTCCACGGCCCGGACATGCCGACCTGGTCGGCATGCAGAAGTACGACTTCGACGAGGCACGTCCCATTCTCGAACGCGCGAGCGCGCGTGAGACCGCCGCCCGTGTCGCGCTCGGTGCCGTCGCCCGCGCATTCCTCGCCGAGCTGGGCATCCGTCTCGTGAGCCACACGCTCTCGATCGGCCCGGTGCGGGTTCCCGAGGGGTCCGCCCTGCCCGGTCCCGATGACGTCGACACCCTGGATGCCGACGACCTGCGCTGCTTCGACCCCGAGACCTCCGCTCGGATGGTCGCCGAGGTGGATGCCGCGCGCAAGGACGGCGACACGCTCGGCGGGATCGTCGAAGTGCTGGCGTACGGTCTGCCCCCGGGGCTCGGATCGCACGTGCACTGGGACCGGCGTCTCGACGGCAAGCTCGCCCAGGCGCTGATGAGCATCCAGGCGATCAAGGGCGTGGAGGTGGGCGACGGCTTCCTGACGACGACCCGCCGCGGTTCGGCGGCGCACGACGAACTCTTCGCCACCGAGGCCGGCATCTCGCGCGCGAGTGACCGCGCGGGCGGCACCGAGGGCGGCATGTCGACCGGAACCGTGCTGCGCGTCCGCGCCGGCATGAAGCCGATCGCCACGGTCCCGCACGCGCTCCGCACGGTCGATGTGGCCACGGGCGACACGGCCGCGGCGCATCACCAGCGCTCGGATGTCTGCGCGGTTCCCGCCGCGGGCGTCGTCGCCGAGGCCATGGTCGCCATCGTTCTCGCGGACGCCGTGCTCGAGAAGTTCGGCGGCGACAGCGTCGGCGAGACGCGCCGCAACCTCGAGGGCTACCTGGCCGCGATTCCCGAGACGCTCCGCACGACCCCCGCGTCCGAGGCGGCTCTCGTCGAGCATGAACTCTTCGGCTGACAACCGAGCCATCGTCTTCATCGGTCCGATGGGCGCGGGCAAGACGAGCATCGGAAGACGCGTCGCGCGCGGCCTGCACGTGCCCTTCGTCGACACGGATCGTGTGATCGTGCGCGACCACGGCCCGATCCCGAAGATTTTCGCGGAGTTCGGCGAGGCGCACTTCCGCGCGATCGAGCGGGAGGCGGTCGCCGATGCCCTGGCGAGCGGCGCCGTGGTCTCGGTCGGCGGGGGAGCTGTGCTCGACCCGGACACACGAGCGGCGCTGAAGCAACACCGGGTGGTGTACCTGACGGTGTCACCGGAGACGGTGGTCTCACGCATCGGTGACGCCAACCGGCCGCTGGTCGCGGGAGACGACCCCGTGGGCGCCTGGGAGCGCATCTACGCCGAGCGGCGTCCCCTGTACGAGGAGGTCGCCGACGTGACCTTCGACACATCCTCCGGCCCGATCGCGCACGTCGCGACGGCCGTTCTGGACTGGCTGAAAGCAGACGAATGAACGACGTCACCACCATCACCGTCACGGGCGAACCCGGCTACGACATCACGGTGGGTCGAGGGATCCTCGATCGCGTCGGTGCGGCCCTCGCCCCGACCGTGCGCAAGGTACTGGTCGTGCACCCGCCGACGCTGGGGGCCCGTGCCGCCGAACTCCGTGAGCGCCTGATGGACGACGGCGCGCGCGAGGTGCTGCTGGCCGAGATCCCGGATGCCGAACAGGGGAAGCGCGTCGAGGTCGCCGCGTTCTGCTGGCAGATCATGGGCCAGGCCGACTTCACGCGCACCGATGCCGTCATCGGATTCGGCGGGGGTGCGGTGACCGACCTCGCGGGGTTCGTCGCGGCGACGTGGCTGCGCGGCGTCGACCTGGTGCAGGTACCGACGACGGTGCTCGGGATGGTCGACGCGGCCGTCGGAGGCAAGACCGGCATCAACACGGCCGAGGGCAAGAACCTCGTGGGGGCGTTCTGGGCTCCGCGCGCGGTGATCTGCGATCTCGATCTGCTCGCCTCGCTGCCGAAGAACGAGGCCGTCGCCGGGTTCGCCGAGGTCGTCAAGGCCGGCTTCATCTGGCATCCGCAGATTCTCGATGCGATCGAGGCCGACCCCGCTGCGGCGACGGATGTCTCGAGCCCCGTCTTCCGTGAGTGCGTCGAACTCGCCATCGGCATGAAGGCGAAGGTCGTGAGCGAGGACTTCCACGAGTCGGGTCTGCGCGAGATCCTCAACTACGGACACACCCTCGGACACGCGATCGAGCACGCCGAGCGCTACCGCTGGCGTCACGGCGCGGCGATCTCGGTGGGGATGGTGTTCGCGGCCGAACTGTCACGTCTGGCGGGACGGTTGCCGGATGCGGCGGCGGCACGTCACCGGGACATCCTGAACCTGTTGGGTCTGCCCACGACCTACCGGGCGGGCGCCTGGCCGACGCTGCTCGCGTCGATGCAGCGCGACAAGAAGAGCCGCGGGGGTCTGCTGCGCTTCATCGTGCTGGACGATATCGCGCGCCCGACGGTGCTGCAGGCTCCGGATGACTCGCTCCTGTTCGCCGCGTACCAGGAGGTCGCGGGCGGCTGAGCGGCCGGTCGATGAGTCTGCGGAAGCGATGCGCCCGCTAGTTTGGTGAGCATGACCGTGCCCCGCCGCATCCTGCTCGTGAACGGCCCGAACCTCAACCTGCTCGGCACGCGTGAGCCGGAGATCTACGGCAGCTCCACACTCGCGGACGTCGAGCGGATCACCGCGGACGCCGCGGCCGCGTTCGGCTTCGAGGTACGCGCGCTCCAGAGCAACCACGAGGGTGTGCTGATCGACGCCATCCACGCGGCGCGCGACGACTGTGCGGGCATCGTCATCAACCCGGGCGGGCTCACGCACACCTCTGTCGTGCTTCGCGACGCACTCTCGGGTGTCGGTCTGCCCGTCGCCGAGGTGCACATCTCGAACGTGTACGAGCGCGAAGAATTCCGTCATCACTCCTATGTGCGCGATGTCGCCGCGGTGCACGTGATCGGCGAGGGCGCCGAGGGGTACTCGAGGGCCGTGTGGCTGCTGATCGCCGTCATCACGGGCGCGGCGGACGGCTGAGCAGCCTCATCCCGTAGAATCGAATGTCGGCTCGCCTGTCGCGGGCTCAGCGTGCACGAAGCGCGCCCCACATACGAACGGAATCCCTCTCTCATGGCATCCACCGCAGACATCAAGAACGGCGTCGTCCTCAGCATCGATGGACAGCTGTGGAACGTCATCGAGTTCCAGCACGTCAAGCCCGGCAAGGGTGGCGCTTTCGTGCGCACCAAGCTGAAGAACGTCGTCTCGGGCAAGACCGTCGACCGCACGTACAACGCCGGCGCGAAGATCGAGATCGAGAACGTCGACCGCCGTGACTTCACCTACCTGTACAGCGACGGCGACAACTTCGTCTTCATGGACACGGCCGACTACGACCAGCTCACGGTCGCGGCAGCGACCGTCGGCGAGGCGAAGAACTTCCTGCTCGAGAACCAGCAGGTGCAGATCGCGCTGAACAACGGCAACCCGCTGTACGTCGAACTGCCCGCATCCGTCGTGCTCGAGATCACCTACACCGAGCCGGGCCTGCAGGGTGACCGCTCATCGGCCGGCACCAAGCCCGCCACGGTAGAGACCGGCTACGAGATCCAGGTTCCCCTGTTCCTCGAGACCGGCACCAAGGTCAAGGTCGACACCCGCACGGGTGACTACCTCGGCCGCGTGAGCTGACCGGGTGAGCGCTCGGACCAAGGCGCGCAAGCGCGCCCTCGACATCCTCTTCCAGGCGGATGTGCGCGGCGACGCGCCCGGAGTGATCCTGGCTGCCGAGGCTCAACGAGCCGCGAGCGAGCCCGCCCGCGAGGCATCCTGGCTCTACGCCCGCGAGATCGTGGACGGCGTCATCGACCACAGCGAAGAGATCGATGAACTGATCGCGACGCACAGCAAGGACTGGAAGATCGAGCGGATGCCCGCGGTCGATCGTGCACTGCTGCGGATGGGCGTGTGGGAGCTGCTGCACAACGACGAGGTTCCGACGGCCGTCGTGATCGACGAGGCCGTGGAGCTCGCGAAGGAGTTCTCGACCGACGACTCGGGCTCGTTCGTGCACGGTGTGCTCGCGCGAGTTTCGCGCTCGGCCTGATCGGGTAGATCCGACGACGTGACCTCTCCCTCCGTCGATCGTCCCAGATTCGACGCGCCGTCGGCGTCCACGTGGCGCAGTCTCGTCGAGGTGGGAGATGCCGCCGGCGGTATTCCGCTCGCGCTCGGTATCGAGTTGCGCCAGCGCACGCCCTATCGTTCGGACGACTGGGCGCCACGACGCATCGACACCGTCCACCCGCGCGGCCTGATGGGCCGCCGTGACGATCTGTCATTGGGTGTGCGTCCGCTCATGCGCAGCGCGAACACGGGTGCCTGGATCAAAGGACGGGTTTCGTGGGATTCGGTGCGGCGCCCCGGACAGGACTTCGACGCCGCTCACGTCCGCTGGTTCGCCGAGCTCGCGACGCTCCTGCTCGGCGTGCGAACGGTCGGGCCCTTCGCCGACCCGGGGGAGTGGCTGACACTCGACCCTGTCGAATCCAGCCTGTTCTGGCCGCACCTGCGGGCCGCACGCGCGGTCGGGATCCCCCTCGTCTCGACGAGCGAGCAGCAGACCGTGCTCCTTGCACACGAGGCCTCGGCGGCGATCGACGTGACGAATGCCGGCGAGGCGCTGCGGATCCGCGCTCGGGTCGTCGTCGACGGCGTTCCTGCCGAGGACTCGGTCATCCGCCCGATCGGGCACATCGGCGTCTACGTCGCCGGGCTCGATCGCGACCCGCTGCCGCTCGTGCTCGCCCCCTGCCGGCTGCCGGAGGCGACGCGCGCCCTCCTCGGCCAGGACGAGGGCCTGCTGATCCCCGGTGAGGAGCGCGAGGAGTTCCTCGCGGACGGACTGCCGCGCCTGGTGCGGCGCGCGCGGGTGACCGCGGGCCGAGGCATCACGGTCCCGACCCCGCCGAAACCGACCGCGGTGATCACGACGGACTTCGGTGACGATGACGTCGAGTACCGGATCGAATGGTCCTACCCCGGGCTCACGCGCCTTACGTACGCGCCCGCGCCGCACCCCGACCGCGAGCTCGACGCGGAGGTCGACATCGGGTCTGATCTGGAGGCCGTCTGGCGCGGCGCATCCGATGCGCCCTTCGCACCGACCGGGCGCCTGCGGGGCGTCGACGCCGCCGAGTTCGCGACCAGCATCCTGCCTGTCTGGTCGGCGCTCGACCGGGTCCGGGTCGAGGGGAACGCGCCCCGTCGCGTCTACACAGAACTGACCGGGGATCCCGCGATCAGTGTCAGCACGCTCGAGACGACCGATCCGGACTGGTTCGAACTCGGGGTACTCGTGACGATCGACGGGCGCGCGGTGCCCTTCGGCCCGCTGTTTCGCGCGCTCGTGCGGGGACGCAAGAAGATGCTGCTCTCGGACGGGGCATACTTCTCGCTCGCGCACCCGGCGCTGCAGCGGCTGCGCGACCTCATCGACGAGGCCGGCGAACTGGCGGAGTGGGAGACCGCGCCGCGCATCAACCGGCACCAGACCGATCTGTGGAGCGAGTTCGAAGACCTCGCGGACCAGTCCGTGCCCGCCATCACCTGGCGCGAGCTCGCCGCGGGACTTCGCGGCACCGAGACCGTGCCGCACACCCCGCCGCCGATCGGGCTCGAAGCGACGCTGCGCCCTTACCAGCAGGCGGGCTTCGACTGGCTCGTGTTCCTCTGGCGCAACCGTCTGGGCGGGATCCTCGGCGATGACATGGGCCTCGGCAAGACCGTGCAACTGCTCGCTCTCGCCGCCCACACCCGCGAGCGGGGCGAGCGGCGTCCCCTGCTGGTCGTGGCTCCGACCTCGGTGGTCGGGTCGTGGGCCGCGGAAGCCGCACGGTTCACCCCGGATCTGCGCGTGCGGGTCGTCGATGCCACGAGCGCGAAGCGCGGCTCGTCTCTGGCCGAAGCGGTGACGGATGCCGACATCGTGCTGACCTCGTACGCCCTGGTCCGCCTCGACCGCGAAGAGTTCGAGGGCATCGTGTGGTCGGTCGTGATCCTGGACGAGGCGCAGTTCGTCAAGAACCCGCGCACCCAGCTCCACCGAGCTGTGGCCGAACTGCGCGCCGACTCCGTCTTCGCCGCCACCGGGACTCCGCTCGAGAACGGGCTGTCGGACCTGTGGGCCCTGTTGGCGCTCACCGCCCCGGGCCTGTTCCCGTCGGCCCCGCGGTTCGCCGAGGCGTACGTCAAACCCATCGAGCAGGGCAAGGTCCCGGAGAACGAGGAGGGAGGGCAGTTCCGCGCCGCGCGGCTCGCGCGGTTGCGCCGACGCATCCGTCCTCTGCTGCTGCGGCGCACAAAGGCGCTGGTCGCGCCCGAACTCCCCGAGAAGCAGGAGCTCGAGCTGCGGGTGACGCTCGATCCGCAGCATCGCGAGCTGTACGACCTGACCCTGCAGCGCGAGCGTCAGAAGGTGATGGGGCTGCTGCAGGACCTCGACCGCAACCGCGTCATCGTCTTCCGGTCGCTGACCCTGCTGCGAATGCTGAGTCTCTCGCCCGCGCTGATCGACGCCCGTCACGCCGACATCCCGGCCAGCAAGCTCGATGCGCTGCTCGACCGACTCGTCGAGGTCGCCGCCGAGGGGCATCGGGCTCTGGTGTTCAGCCAGTTCACGTCGTTCCTGCGGCTCGCGGCGGACCGGCTGGACGCCGCCGGCATCGGCCATGCCTACCTCGATGGATCGACCCGGAACCGCACTGACGTCATCGAGCGGTTCCGCGAGGGCGACGCCCCCGCGTTCCTGATCAGCCTGAAGGCCGGAGGGTTCGGCCTCACGCTCACGGAGGCCGACTACGTGTTCGTCCTCGACCCGTGGTGGAACCCCGCGGCGGAAGCGCAAGCTGTCGACCGCGCGCATCGCATCGGACAGGACCGGCACGTGATCGTCTATCGCCTGATCGCCGCGGATACGATCGAAGAGAAGGTGCTCGCACTCCAACGGCGCAAAGCCCGGCTCTTCGACGCCGTGGTCGATGACGGTGCGCTCTTCGCGCAGGACCTGACGGCAGACGACATCCGCTCTCTGCTCGACGGGTGATCGTGCCGCCCTGCTCGCGGCGTCGTTTTGTCACGGCATCGTTTTGTCGCGGCGTCGTTTTGTCACGGTGCCGTTCACCGGGGTCTCAGGACCCCGCGCGTAGACTCGAGGGCTGTCGGACAGGAAGGGCAGACATGCGCATCACGGGCCTCGGCCATGCGGGAATGTTCATCGAGACGCTCGGCGGATCCATCCTCTGCGACCCGGTGATCGGCCCGAGCTTCTTCGGCTCGTGGTTCCCGTTCCCCGACAACCGGGCGCTGGACTGGGAACGCTTCGGCGCCGCCGACTTCCTGTACATCTCGCACCGGCACCGTGACCACTTCGACCCGCGGATGCTCGAACGTTACGTCCGCAAGGACATCGCGGTCCTGCTGCCCGACTACCCGACCGACGACCTCGAGAACGATCTGCGCGCGCTCGGGTACGAGAACATCGTCTACACCCCGAACGGGGAGACACTGAAGTTCGGTGAGCTGAAGATCATGGTGACGCCCCTGCGCGCCCCCAGCGACGGTCCCATCGGGGACTCGTCCCTCAGCGTCGACGACGGCACCGCCAGCATCCTGAACCAGAACGACTCGCACCCGCTCGACCTCGAGAAGCTGCTGTCGTTCTCGAAGCCCGAGGCGTACTTCACGCAGGTGTCGGGGGCGATCTGGTGGCCCATGGTCTACGACCTGCCGCAGGACTCGAAGCAGCACTTCGCGCAGCTCAAGCGCGACGCGCAGAACAAGCGCGCGATGTACTACATCGAGAAGGTCGACGCCCCGCACGTGTTCCCGATGGCGGGGCCGCCCATGTTCCTGCGCGAGGAGCTGTTCCGCTACAACGGCTACGGCGAGCAGGACGACTCGATCTTCACCGACTCGCGCCAGTTCCTCGAGCACATGGCGGAGGTCCGTCCGGAGCAGAAGGGCCATCTCTTCATCCCCGGGACGCAGGTCGACCTCAACCACGGCGAGCTCGAGGTCACGCAGACGCTCTACAGCGAGGCCGAGATCGAGCACATCTACGGCGAGAAGTGGGACTACCTCGCCGAGCAGCGCGACTCCCGCCAGGACGAGGTGCGCGCGGAGGAGGCGTCCCGCGCCCCCGTTTTGCCGCCCGAGGAGATGCTCGCAGCGATCAAGTCCTGGTGGGAACCGCTGCTGCGCCGGGCCCGCACGATCCGGGACGGGGTCGGCGGCAACGTCCGGTTCCGCATCGGGGACCTCGACATGGTCGTGGACTTCCCCAAGGCGAAGGTGCGCGAGTACGCCGGCGAGGAGTGCATCTACTGGTACACGATCCCGGCGGACCTGGTGTCGACGAACATCCGCGATCACGAGATCGACTGGTCGAACTCGATCTTCCTGTCGATGGAGTTCGAGGTCGGCCGCAGCGGCAAGTTCAACGAGTTCCTCACGACGTTCCTCAAGTGCCTCTCGCGCGACCGGATCGAGTACGTCGAGAACTGGTACGCCGAGCAGTCGGACCAGACCGAGGACGTTCAGCTCGGCGACTGGGTCGTGCAGCGCCGCTGCCCGCACCTGCGCGCCGACCTGACCAAGACGGGCAAGATCGAGGACGGCGTGCTCACGTGCAGCCTCCACGACTGGAAGTGGGACCTGACGTCGGGTCGCTGCCTGACGTCGCAGGGTCACCCGATCCGGGCGCACGCGACCCCCGACGCGACCGATGTGCTGGACGCGGACGCTGTTTCTGGGCCCGGAGCATCCGCTCCCGCCGCCGTCTGACCCTCTCATCTCGGCGAAACACCCTTTCTGCGGCGAAACACCACACGACACAGGGTGTTTCGCCGCACGATGGGTGTTTCGGCGTCGGTGGGGCCGTGAGCGAGACAACGGACGCGCGAGGTCCGGTAGGGTAGACAGGCACAGCAACCTTTAACACCGTCCCGTGAGGCGGAGAAGGGAGCGGCACATGAGCACGCGAACCGTGCTGCACGAGGCCGACATCGCACGAGCCCTGACCCGGATCTCTCACGAGATCCTCGAGTCCAACAGGGGAGCGGACGGGTTGATCCTTCTCGGGATCCCCACTCGCGGTGTGACTCTCGCCCATCGCATCGGGACGCTCGTCTCGGAGTTCAGCGGCACGACCGTCCCGGTCGGCGCGCTCGACGTGACGATGTACCGCGACGACCTCTCCCGCAACCCGACACGCACGCCGCAGCCCACGTCGATCCCGGCGGGCGGCATCGACGGCAAGACGGTCGTGCTGGTGGACGACGTACTGTTCTCGGGGCGGAGCATCCGCGCCGCCCTCGACGCACTCCAGGACATCGGACGACCCGCGGCGGTTCGCCTCGCAACCCTGATCGATCGGGGGCACCGCGAGCTGCCCATCCGCCCCGACTTCGTCGGCAAGAACCTCCCGAGCGCCCGCGAGGAACGCGTGAACGTGCGCCTCGCCGAGACGGACGGCATCGAAGAGGTGACGGTCGGCTCATGAGGCACCTTCTCGACACCCAGACACTGGACCGCGCGCTCGCCCTCGAGATCCTCGACGTCGCCGAGGACATGGCCGATACACAGCGGCGTGAGATCAAGAAGCTGCCGACGCTGCGCGGCAAGACGATCGTCAACCTCTTCTTCGAGGATTCGACGCGCACGCGCATCTCGTTCGAGGCCGCCGCGAAGCGCCTGAGCTCCGATGTGATCAACTTCGCCGCCAAGGGCTCGAGCGTGTCGAAGGGCGAGAGCCTGCAGGACACCGCCCAGACCCTGCAGGCGATGGGAGCCGACGCGGTCGTGATCCGGCACGGAGCATCCGGCGCTCCGCGCACACTCGCCTCGAGCGGCTGGATCACCGCGGGCGTCGTCAACGCCGGCGACGGCACCCACGAGCACCCGACACAGGCTCTTCTCGACGCGTTCACGATCCGCAAGCGCACGTTCGGCGACGACAGCCGCGGGCGCGATCTGGCGGGTCTGAAGGTCACGATCGTCGGCGACGTGCTGCACTCGCGCGTCGCCCGCTCGAACGTGTGGCTGCTGTCGACCCTCGGCGCCGACGTCACGCTGGTCGCCCCGCCGACGCTCGTGCCGCAGGATGTCTCGGCCTGGCCGGCGCGCATCGTGTACGACCTTGACGAGGCCATCGCGGCCGGGCCGGATGCGCTCATGATGCTGCGCATTCAACTCGAGCGGATGGGGGCAGCGTTTTTCCCCACCGAGCGGGAGTATTCGCGCCGCTGGGGCCTCGACCCGCGGCGCCTGGCGTCCCTGCCCGCGGATACGATGGTCATGCATCCCGGGCCGATGAATCGCGGCCTCGAGATCTCGGCGGCCGCCGCCGACTCGCCCCGCTCGACCGTTCTCGAACAGGTATCGAACGGCGTGTCCGTGCGGATGGCGGTGCTGTACCTGCTGCTCGCGGGGGAGCGCCCCGGCTTGGACGAACGCACGACGACTGCCATGACGACGAAGGAGGAGAGATGAGCGAAGTCCTCCTCATCGCCGGTGCCCGCATCGAGGGCGGCGACGCCACGGACCTGATCGTCGAAGACGGACGGATCACGGATGTCGGCGCGGGCCTCAGCCGCGCGGGCGCGACGCGCATCGACGCGGACGGCCTCATCGCCCTGCCGGGCCTGGTCGACCTGCACACGCACCTGCGCGAGCCCGGGTACGAGGCATCCGAGACCATCCTCACCGGCACGCGGGCGGCTGCCGCGGGCGGCTTCACCGCCGTCTTCGCGATGCCGAACACCTCGCCCGTCGCCGATACGGCCGGAGTCGTCGAGCAGGAGCTTGCGCTCGGCGAGGCTGCCGGCTACGCGACCGTGCAGCCGATCGGCGCCGTCACGGTCGGGCAGAAGGGCGAGCGCCTGGCCGAGCTCGGCGCCATGGCCGATTCCCGCGCCCGCGTCCGCGTCTTCAGCGACGACGGCTTCTGCGTCTGGGACCCGCTGATCATGCGCCGGGCGCTCGAGTACGTGAAGGCGTTCGGCGGGGTCATCGCGCAGCACGCGCAGGACCCGCGGCTCACCGAGGGCGCTCAGATGAACGAGGGCTCGGTCTCGGCCGAACTCGGACTGACCGGATGGCCGGCCGTCGCGGAAGAGTCGATCATCGCTCGCGACGTCCTGCTGGCCGAGCACGTCGGCTCGCGCCTGCACGTGTGCCACCTGTCCACGGCCGGATCGGTCGACATCATCCGCTGGGCCAAGAAGCGGGGTATAGACGTGACGGCGGAGGTCACGCCGCACCACCTGCTGCTGACCGACGAGCTCGTCCGGGGCTACGACGCGCGCTACAAGGTCAATCCGCCCCTGCGCCGCGAAGAGGACGTGCTCGCCGTCCGCGAGGGACTGGCCGACGGCACGATCGACATCGTCGCGACCGACCACGCCCCGCATCCGGCCGAGAACAAGAGCTGCGAATGGGCGGCCGCCGCAAACGGGATGGTGGGGCTCGAGAGCGCACTGCGGGTCGTGCACACCGCCATGGTCGAGACCGGCCTGTTGGACTGGGCCGATGTCGCCCGCGTCATGTCGTACACACCGGCGCGCATCGGAATGCTCGAGGGACATGGAACGCCCCTCGCCGCCGGCCAGCCCGCCGAGCTGACGCTCTACGACCCCCACGCGCGCGAGGTGTTCGGCGCATCCGATCTGCACGGTCTGAGCGCGAACTCGCCGTACCTCGGTCGGGCGCTGCCGGGACGGGTGCTCTGGACGATCCACCGCGGTCGCCCGACGCTCGCCGACGGCGCGCTCGTCGCCGACCTGGCCCCGGGGGTGTCGGCATGACCCTCGGTGCCGCTCTCGCGATCATGATCGGGTTCGGTGTGCTCGTGCTCGCCGGCATCGCGTGGGGATGGTCACGTCGGATCCGGCGAGACAGGGGCCTCGCGGCCCCCACGGACGTTCCGGCCCGCTTCGTCGCCGAGGCATCCTTCTCGGGCCTGTACGTCGCGACGACACGGCACGAGAAGCCGCTCGATCGTCTCGCCATCCGCCACCTGCGGTATCGCGGACGCGTCGGGATCGAGATATCGCCCGCCGGCATCCTGCTGGCGATCACGGGCGAGCCGCCGGTCTTCCTGGCGGCATCCCGAATCGTCGGCGTCGACCGCGCGACCTGGACGATCGACCGGGTCGTCGAACGCGATGGACTCGTTCGCCTGGCGTGGCGTGTCGAACCCGGCAGCGATCCGGAAAACGATCCCGAGACGATCGCCGACTCGTACGTCCGAATGACGGGTGACGGACCCGGCGAAACCCCTGGTGAACTCGTCGCCGCCGTCACCCGCATCCTTCCCATGCCCACCCCGACAGGGAAAGCCGAATGATCTCGCACCTCACGACAGACCCCGCCGTCCTCGTCCTCGAAGACGGCACCCGCCACACCGGACGCGCCTACGGCGCGCGCGGAACGACGCTGGGCGAGGTCGTCTTCGCCACCGGCATGACCGGATACCAGGAGACGCTCACCGACCCCTCGTACGCGGGACAGATCGTGCTGCAGACGGCGCCGCACATCGGCAACACCGGGATGAACGACGAGGACCCCGAGTCCCGCCGCATCTGGGTGTCGGGATACATCGTGCGCGATCCTTCGCGCGTCGTGTCGAACTGGCGCGCGGACGAGTCGCTCGACGACGCGCTCGTGAACGACGACGTGGTGGGCATCAGCGGCATCGACACCCGTGCCGTCACCCGCCACATCCGTTCGGCGGGCAGCATGCGCGGCGGGATCTTCTCGGGCCCCGCCGCCGCGATCGAGCCCGACGAGCAGCTCCGCCTCGTGCGCGAGGCGCCCGCGATGGCCGGTCTCAACCTCTCGGCCGAGGTCTCGGTCTCGGCCGCAGAGGTCACCCCGGCCACGGGAGAGCGGATCGGCGCCCTCGCGGTGCTCGACCTCGGCGTCAAACAGGCCACGATCCAGAACCTCGCCGACCGCGGGTTCGAGGTGCACGTGCTGCCGCAGGACGTCACTATCGAGCAGCTGCGCGCGATCGAGCCGGTCGCGGTCTTCTACTCCAACGGGCCCGGCGACCCCGCCGCATCCGGCGACCACATCGAGTTGCTGCGCGCCGTGCTCGATGACCGGCTGCCGTTCTTCGGCATCTGCTTCGGCAACCAGCTGCTCGGCCGCGCGCTCGGTCTCGGCACCTACAAGCTGCCGTTCGGTCACCGCGGGATCAACCAGCCCGTCCTCGACAAGCAGACCGGCCGCGTCGAGATCACGGCGCACAACCACGGCTTCGCGGTCGAGGCACCCCTCGACGGTGTTTTCGACAGCCCCCAGGGCTACGGGCGCGTCGAGGTCAGCCACGTCGGCCTGAACGACCAGGTGGTCGAGGGTCTGCGGGCCCTCGACATCCCCGCCTTCAGCGTGCAGTACCACCCCGAAGCGGCGGCCGGCCCGCACGACGCCAACTACCTCTTCGACCGCTTCCGCGACATGGTGCTCGCCGAGCAGAGCAAGGAAAAGAACTGATGCCCAAGCGTGACGACATCAAGAGCGTCCTGGTCATCGGGTCCGGCCCGATCGTCATCGGCCAGGCCTGTGAATTCGACTATTCCGGCACGCAGGCCTGCCGCGTGCTGCGCGAGGAGGGCGTGCGCGTCATCCTGGTCAACTCCAACCCGGCGACGATCATGACAGACCCCGACTTCGCCGACGCGACCTACGTCGAGCCGATCACGTGGCAGGTCATCGAGACGATCATCGCGAAGGAGAAGCCGGACGCGATCCTGCCGACCCTCGGCGGTCAGACCGCGCTGAACGCCGCGATCGATCTGCACAAACACGGCATCCTCGAGAAGTACGACGTCGAACTGATCGGCGCGAACTTCGAGGCGATCAACAAGGGCGAGGACCGCCAGATCTTCAAGCAGCTCGTGCTGGACTCGGGCGCGGACGTCGCCGACAGTCGCATCTGCCACACGATGGACGAGGTGCTCGCGGGCGCCGCGGAGCTCGGCTATCCGCTGGTCGTGCGGCCGAGCTTCACGATGGGCGGACTCGGCTCCGGCTTCGCCTACGACGAGCGGGATCTGCGCCGGATCGCCGGTGCGGGTCTGCGCGATTCGCCGACGACCGAGGTGCTGCTCGAGGAGTCCATCCTCGGGTGGAAGGAGTACGAGCTCGAGCTCATGCGCGACACGGCCGACAACACGGTCGTCGTCTGCTCGATCGAGAACGTCGACCCGGTCGGTGTGCACACGGGCGACTCGATCACGGTCGCCCCGGCGCTCACCCTGACGGACCGCGAGTACCAGAAGCTGCGCGACATCGGGATCGACATCATCCGCGCCGTCGGCGTCGACACCGGTGGGTGCAACATCCAGTTCGCGGTCGACCCCGCGACGGGCCGCATCATCGTGATCGAGATGAACCCGCGCGTGTCGCGTTCGTCCGCGCTGGCGTCCAAGGCCACGGGATTCCCGATCGCCAAGATCGCCGCGAAGCTCGCGATCGGGTACCGCCTCGACGAGATCCCGAACGACATCACCAAGGTCACCCCGGCGAGTTTCGAGCCGACGCTCGACTACGTCGTGGTGAAAGTTCCCCGGTTCGCGTTCGAGAAGTTCCCGGCCGCCGACACGACCCTCACCACGACCATGAAGTCGGTCGGCGAGGCGATGGCGATCGGCCGAAACTACACGACCGCGCTGCAGAAGGCCCTGCGCTCGCTCGAGAAGCGCGGCTCGAGCTTCCACTGGGGCGACGAGGCGCGCACGAAGGACGAGCTCGTCGAGGTGTCGAAGACGCCGACGGATGGCCGGATCGTCGTCGTGCAGCAGGCGCTGCGTGCCGGGGCCACCGTCCCCGAGATGTTCGAAGCGACGGGGATCGACCCGTGGTTCCTCGACCAGATCGTGCTGATCAACGAGGTCGCCGACCTCGTCCGCGACGCTCCCGAGCTCGACGCGGCGACGCTCATGCTCGCGAAGGACCACGGCTTCTCGGACGTGCAGCTGGGGCAGCTCCGGGGCATCCCCGAGATCG
Source organism: Microbacterium sp. BR1 (assembly GCF_002812725.1). GTDB lineage: Bacteria > Actinomycetota > Actinomycetes > Actinomycetales > Microbacteriaceae > Microbacterium. Next base: position 471,587 of record NZ_NMUN01000004.1, read on the forward strand.
AGGTCCGGGGCATCCGTCACGCGCTCTCGATCCGCCCGGTCTACAAGACGGTCGACACGTGCGCGGGGGAGTTCCCGGCCCTCACGCCGTATCACTACTCCAGCTACGACTTCGAGACCGAGGTGATGCCGTCCGACCGGCAGAAGGTCGTGATCATCGGATCCGGACCGAACCGCATCGGTCAGGGCGTCGAGTTCGACTACTCGTGCGTGCACGCCTCGTTCGCGCTCTCGGATGCGGGCTACGAGACCGTCATGGTCAACTGCAACCCCGAGACGGTCTCGACGGATTATGACACCTCCGACCGGCTCTACTTCGAGCCGCTCACGCTCGAGGACGTGCTCGAAGTCCTGCACGCCGAGGCCGCGTCGGGTGAGATCTTCGGCGTCGTCTGCCAGCTCGGCGGGCAGACGCCGCTCGGGCTCGCCAAGGGCATCGAAGAGGCCGGCTACCGGATCCTCGGCACGAGCCCCGCGGCCATCGACCTGGCCGAGGAGCGCCAGCTGTTCAGCGAGATCCTCGACACGGCGGGTCTCGTGGCTCCGCGGCACGGCACGGCGACGGATGCCGAGGGCGCCGTCGCGGTCGCGGAAGACATCGGGTATCCCGTGCTCGTCCGCCCGAGCTTCGTGCTCGGCGGCCGCGGCATGGAGATCGTCTACGACACCCCGAGCCTGTACGACTACTTCGTGCGGACCGCCGGGGAAGTCATCATCGGGCCCGGTATGCCGCTGCTCGTCGACCGGTTCCTGGACGACGCGGTCGAGATCGACGTGGACGCCCTCTACGACGGCACCGAGCTGTACATCGGCGGCGTCATGGAACACATCGAAGAGGCGGGTATCCACTCCGGCGACTCAGCGTGCACACTGCCGCCGATCTCGCTCGGCCGCTCCGAGATCGATCGGGTGCGCACCGCGACGCTCGCGATCGCCGAGGGCGTGGGCGTGCGGGGTCTGCTGAACGTGCAGTTCGCGATCAGCGCCGGAATCCTCTACGTCATCGAGGCGAACCCGCGCGCGAGTCGCACGGTGCCGTTCGTCTCGAAGGCCCTGGGCATCCCGCTCGCGAAGGCCGCGGCCCGCATCATGACGGGCACGACGATCGACGAGCTGAAGACCGAGGGCCTGCTGCCCGCCTCCGACGGCTCGCGGGTGCCACTCGATTCGCCCGTCTCGGTCAAGGAGGCGGTGCTGCCCTTCAAACGGTTCCGGACGAAGGACGGGCAGATCGTCGACTCCGTGCTCGGGCCCGAGATGCGTTCGACCGGCGAGGTCATGGGAATCGACAAGGACTTTCCCACCGCGTTCGCCAAGAGCCAGGCCGCGGCCTACGGAGGCATGCCGCTGTCGGGCACCGTGTTCATCTCGGTCGCCGACTCCGACAAGCGCGCGGTGATCCTCCCAGCCCACCGGCTGCAGGAACTCGGCTTCTCGCTCGTGGCGACCGAGGGCACGGCCGAGATCCTCGCGCGCAACGGCATCACCGTGCGGGTCGTGAACAAGTTCAGCGACACGCAGACGTCGGGTGAGCGGAACATCGTCGACCTGATCAACGATGGAGAGATCGACATCATCGTGAACACGCCGAGCGGGCGTTCCGCACGCGCGGACGGGTACGAGATCCGCGCCGCCGCCGTGGCCGCGGACAAGGCCCTGTTCACGACGATCGCCGTCCTGGGCGCCGCCGTGAGCGCCATGGACGCCGTGCGAGAGGGCTTCTCGGTCAAGAGCCTGCAGGAGTACGCGGCAGATCGGGCGGCACGCGGGTGAGCGCAGCCCCGGCGACATTCGGCGACCGCGTGCGCGCGTCGTTCGGCGTGCACGGACGCCTGTGCGTCGGAATCGACCCGCACGAGCGGCTGCTCACGGACTGGGGACTGGATGTCTCGGCCGAGGGTGTGCGGACGTTCGGTCTGCGTGTGGTCGAGGCGGCGCGTGGCCGCTGCGGAATCGTCAAGCCCCAGGTCTCGTTCTTCGAGCGCTTCGGTTCGGCCGGCTTCGCCGCGCTCGAGGAGGTCATGGCTGCCGCGAGAGAGGCCGACCTGCTCGTGATCGCGGACGCCAAGCGCGGCGACATCGGCTCGACCATGGACGCCTATGCTCGCGCCTGGCTGTCACCCGGCTCGCCCCTCGAGGCGGATGCCGTGACACTCAGCCCCTACCTCGGCGTCGGCGCGCTCGAAGACACGCTGCGCTACGCCGTCTCGCACGGCAAGGGGGCATTCGTGCTCGCGGCCACGAGCAACCCCGAGGCATCCGGTCTGCAAAGCGCTCGGTTGGCGGAGGATACGAGTGGGCAGACCGTTGCGGGTGCCGTCGCGGACGACGTGGCGGCCTTCAACGCCGCGATGACACCGGCCGGCTCGTGGGGCAGCATCGGTCTGGTGATCGGCGCCACGGTGGCCCTCGCCGAGCGCGGTATTCCCGACGGCCTCGAGCCGGTCGCGCCGATTCTGGCGCCCGGGTTCGGGCATCAGGGCGCACGGTCGGAGGATCGTGAGACGATCTTCGGGCGCCTGGCTCCGGCGGTGATCGTGGCCGAGAGCCGCAGCATTCTGACAGCGGGACCCGAACGCGCGGATCTGGCGCGGGCGATAGACGACAGACGACGCACGGAGGAGATGATCGGTGACTGACGCGCCGGCAGGGGACGATCGACGCCCGGGTGAGCAAGCGGCGGTCGAACGACGCGGCGGAACACCGCCCGAGGTGGACCGCGCCGCGGCATCTCGACGCGCGATCGCGGCACGACGCGAGCGCGCCGCACTCAAGCGTGACGTGACCACCCGCGTCATCACACCGCAGGAGCTGCTGCGGCGCGCGTGGGCCGCACCCGAATCGGCCGCTGCCGCGATGCGCGCCCCGGACTTCCTGACGTCGATCCCCGCCATCGGCGAGGGAAAGCGCGACCGCATCCTGGCGCAGCTCAGCATTTCGCCGGTCAAGCGACTCGGCGGCCTGGGTACCCGGCAACGCAAGGATCTGAGCGCCTTCCTCGACGAGCGGCTCCCCGAGCCCGAACCGCGTCCGGGCCGCAGCCGGCTCATCGTGCTGGCGGGACCGACCGCCGTCGGCAAGGGCACGGTCGCCGCGCACATCCAAGAGCACCACCCCGAGATCCTGCTGTCCGTTTCGGCGACCACCCGTCCGCCGCGACCGGGCGAGGAGGATGGTCGCCACTATTTCTTCGTCGACGACGCGGAGTTCGATCGGATGGTCGACGCCGGTGAACTGCTCGAGCACGCCACCGTGCACAACCAGTACCGCTACGGCACGCCGCGTGAGCCGATCGAGCGAGCGCTGAACGAGGGCCGGACGGTGTTGCTCGAGATCGACCTGCAGGGTGCGCGGCAGGTGCGCCGCAGCATGCCCGACGCGATGCTGGTTTTCCTCCTGCCGCCGAGCTGGGACGAACTCGTGAACCGTCTGGTGGGTCGCGGGACCGAGAACGCCGAAGAGCGCGCGCGCCGCCTGAAGACGGCGAAGCGGGAACTCGCGGCACAACCCGAATTCGACTACCTGGTCGTCAACGAGGACGTCGCCACGGCGGCCGATGAGGTCGCGGCGCTCGCACAGGCCTGATCCGGCCGAGATCCTGGCCCGATATAGCACGCAGGGGCGTTCGATTTCGGAAAGTTACGACCGGATGTGCCCTTTGTTGCGCGGTCGTCCACGATGATGACGTGCCCGCAACCGTCCTCGACCTCGCTGCAGCGCGCCTTCCCGAAACCGCCCCGCGGGCGGAAGGCGTGCAGCTCGAGGGCGTGTCCCGTACGTTCCCCACGACACGCGGCTCGCGCGAGGTGCTGCGCAACGTAGATCTCGACGTACGGCACGGCGAGATCGTCGCGATCGTGGGTCCCTCCGGCTGCGGCAAGTCGACCCTGCTCCGTATGCTCGGCGGCCTGGATGCCCCCACGAGCGGTTCGATCCGCGTCGGCGGCGCTCCGGTGACCGACACGGATGCGCGTACCGCCGTCGCCTTCCAGGAACCGCGGCTGCTCGCCTGGCGAACACTCGCCCAGAACGTGCAGCTGGGGCTGCCGCGCGGGACCCGCCGCAGCGCCCGCGCGGGCGCCGATCGGGTGCGCCAACTGCTGGACCTGGTCGGTCTTGCGCACGCCGCGGATCAGAAGCCCCGCGAGGTCTCGGGCGGGATGGCCCAGCGCGCCTCGCTCGCGCGCGCGCTCGCACGCAACCCCGAGGTCCTCCTCCTGGATGAGCCCTTCGGCGCTCTCGACGCACTGACCCGGCTGCGCATGCAGGACCTGCTGCTCGACATCCACGCGGCTCAACCGACGACCGTCGTCCTCGTGACGCACGACGTGGAAGAGGCCCTGTTCCTCGCCGATCGCGTCCTGCTTCTGCGTTCCCTCGACGCGACATCGGACACTGCCGCATCCGCCGGTTCGATCGCCCGAACAATCGATGTCCCGGGGGAGCGCCCCCGCGACCGCGCCGACCGTGCGCTCACAGAGTTGCGCGCCGAACTCCTCCAGGGGCTCGGCGTCGACACCCACCACCACAACAACCCCTCCGAGGAGACCCGATGAGTACCACCATCCGCCGCACCGTTCCCGCGATCATCGTGGCCGGCGCGATGATGATGCTCGCCACGGGGTGCGTCGCGGGCGAGAACGCCGCGGCCTCCGACGCGGAGGCCTCGAGCGGAACGCAGGAGTGGTCGACCGACACGCTGTCGATCGACTTCGCCACCTACAACCCGCTCAGCCTGATCATCAAGGATCAGGGCCTTCTCGAAGAAGCGCTGGGCGACAGCGTGACCGTCGAGTGGGTGCAGTCCGCCGGTTCCAACAAGGCGAACGAGTTCTTGCGCGCCGGATCGATCGACGTCGGCTCGACCGCCGGCTCGGCCGCGCTCCTGGCCCGCGCCAACGGTTCGCCCATCCAGGTCATCGACATCTATTCGCAGCCCGAATGGTCCGCGATCGTGGTCGGCGCCGACAGCGACATCACCTCGGTCGCCGATCTGAAGGGCAAGTCCGTTGCCGCGACGGCGGGCACCGACCCGTACTTCTTCCTGCTGCAGGCTCTCGAGACCGAGGGCCTCACCGTCGACGACATCGAGGTGCAGAACCTGCAGCACGCCGACGGGCGCGCTGCGCTCGACAGCGGCTCCGTCGACGCCTGGGCGGGGCTCGACCCGATCATGGCCGCGGCCGAAGTCGAAGCCGGCGACAAGCTGATCTATCGCAATGTCGACTTCAACTCGTACGGCTTCCTCAACGCGACCGAGGAGTTCATCACGGATCACGCCGACGTCGCACAGGTCGTCGTCGATGCCTACGAAGAGGCGCGCGCATGGGCGCTCGAGAACCCGGACGAGACGGCTGCACTGCTGGCCGAGGTTGCGGGCATCGACCCGGACGTTGCGAACACGGTCATCCAGGAACGCTCCAACCTCGACGTCAGCGGCGTGCCCGGTAAGGCTCAGCTCGCGGTGCTCGAGGTCATCGCGCCCGTCCTCGTGGCGTCCGGCTCGGTCCAGGGCGGCGAGGCAGACGTGAACAAGGCGCTCGACACGATCATCAACGCGACGTTCGCCAAGAAGGCGACCGAGGGTTGATGACCGCCACATCGACCGGTACCCCGCTGAGCCCGGACGCCGCCGTGCGCCCGGGCTCAGCGCGGCGTTCGTTCTGGGAACGTCGATCCGTCCGCATCGTCGGGGGACTGCTGGTGCCCCTCGCGATCCTCGGCGTCTGGCAGGCCGTCACGGCGTCGGGACTCATCCCGTCCTATCGGCTGCCGCCACCCGTGACCGTTGTGCAGGCCGCGATCCAACTCGCGGACAGTGGCGACCTGTGGATCCACATCGCGATCTCCGTCCAGCGCGTGCTGCTCGGGTTCGCCATCGGTTCGGGCATCGGACTCGCGGGTGCAGCGATCGTGGGCCTCACGCGGGCCGGAGACATCCTGCTCAGCCCGACGCTCGCGGCGATCCGCGCCGTGCCGTCCCTGGCTCTCGTACCGCTTCTGCTGCTCTGGATGGGCATCGGCGAGGACTCGAAGGTGACCCTGATCGCGATCGGCGCCTTCTTCCCCGTCTTCACCACGGTCAGCGCCGCACTGCGCCAGGTCGACCCGCAGTCGGTCGAAATGGCGCGCTCGTTCAGCCTGCGTGGCTTCGCCCTGTTCCGCACGGTGCAGCTGCCCGCCGTCGTCCCGTCGATCATGTCGGGCCTGCGACTGGCTCTCGCGCAGTCGTGGCTCTTCCTGGTCGCTGCGGAACTCATCGCCGCGTCCATGGGTCTCGGCTGGTTGCTGACGGACTCGCAGTCGACCGGCCGTGTCGACCGCATCCTGCTCGCGATCGTGTTGCTCGCCCTGCTCGGCACACTGACCAACGGCATCCTGAGCCTGGTGCAGAAGTATCTGCTCCGCCGGTGGATCTGACGTGAGCGCACCGCTTTCCGCCGACGCGGCGGTCATCTCTGAGGCACGTCTGATCGAGGCGCGCGAGTATCCGCCGCCCGCGGCCTTCGCGGCGCAGGCGAATGTGACCGCGGCCGCCTACGCGGATGCCGCGGCGGATCCGCTCGCCTTCTGGGAACGGGCCGCCGAGCGCCTCGAATGGTCCGAGCCCTGGCAGAGCGTGCTCGACTGGCAGCCGCCGGTGCCGGATGCCTCGGGGGAGCTGTCGGTTCCGAGTGCGAGCTGGTTCGTCGGAGGGCGCCTCAACGTGGCCCACAACTGCGTCGACCGGCATGTCGCGGCCGGGCGCGGGAGCAAGGTCGCGCTGCACTTCGAGGGCGAACCGGGCGATCACGTCACCGTGACGTACGCGGACCTCCAGCGCCGCGTCTCGCGGGCGGCGAACGCGCTGCTGGGGCTCGGTATCGAACCCGGCGACCGTGTCGTGGTATACCTGCCCGTGCTCGTCGAGACGGTGGTCATCGCCCTCGCGTGCGCCCGGATCGGTGCCGTGCACTCGCTCGTGTTCGGCGGATTCTCGGCCGAGGCCGTGCGATTCCGCGTGCAGGACACGGGCGCGAAGCTGCTCGTCACGAGCGACGGTCAGTTCCGGCGCGGGACGGCCGTCGCGGTCAAGTCCGCCGCCGACGAGGCCGTCCAGGGACTCGACCACGTCGAGCGCGTCCTCGTCGTCCGGCGCACGGGCCAGGACGTGCCGTGGACGGAGGGTCGCGACGTGTGGTGGCACGACGTCGTCGACGCCGCTTCCGACCAGCACGAACCGCAGGCGTTCGAGTCCGAGCATCCGCTGTTCATCATCTACACGTCGGGAACGACCGGGAAGCCCAAGGGACTGGTGCACACGAGCGGCGGCTATCTGACGCACGCCAGCTGGGCGCACTGGGCGCACTTCGATGCGAAACCCGACGATGTCCACTGGTGTACGGCCGACCTCGCGTGGGTGACGGCGCACACGTACGAGATCTACGGGCCGCTCTCGAACGGGCTCACGCAAGTGATCTACGAGGGGACTCCGGACACCCCGGATCGCGAACGGCACCTCGAGATCATCGAGCGGTACGGCGTGACGGTGTACTACACGTCGCCGACCCTGATCCGCACCTTCATGACGTGGTTCGGCGAGTCGCTGCCGGGCGGACACGACCTGTCGACGCTGCGCCTGCTCGGTACGGTCGGCGAAGCGATCAACCCCGCGGCGTGGGTGTGGTTCCGCGAGACGTTCGGTCGCGGCGAGCTGCCGATCGTCGACACGTGGTGGCAGTCCGAGACGGGCGCCGCCATGATCGCGCCCCTGCCCGGCGTCACGACGCTCAAGCCGGGCTCGGCATCCATCGGGCTCCCCGGCATCGATGTCGGCGTCGTAGACGAGGACGGCCGTCCCGTCGAGGCGGGCCGGTCGGGCACCCTCGTGGTGCGGCGGCCGTGGCCGGGCATGGCACGCACCGTCTGGGGGAACCCGACGCGCTATCGGGACTCGTACTGGTCGCAGTTCGCGGGTCGGGGCGCGTACGGCGGGTTCTACGTCGCCGGAGACGGGGCGACGGTGGATGCGGACGGCTACATCTGGATCCTCGGGCGCCTGGACGACGTGCTCAACGTCTCGGGCCACCGCATGTCGACGATCGAGATCGAGTCCGCCCTCGTCTCGCACGACACCGTGGGTGAGGCGGGTGTGGCAGCCGTCCCCGATCCGGTCACGGGTCACGCGGTCGCGGCGTTCGTCGTCGTATCCGGCGCGGGCGATCTGTCCGCCGCGGACCTCCGAGCTCACGTTGCGCGTGAGATCGGCCCGATCGCCAAACCCAAACACCTGCTCGTCGTGCCCGAGCTGCCGAAGACGCGGTCGGGCAAGATCCTGCGCCGCCTGCTGGCGCAGCTGTGGGAGGCTGAGCAGGATCGCCGCGCGGGGCGCCCATCCGCCGCCCTCGGCGACACCACGTCGTTGCAGAACCCCTGGGCCGTCGACGACATCGCGGCCGCACTCACCTCCGCGTGAGCCGCACGGAACAGAGCACAGCCCTGAGCCGCACCGTAAACACAGCCCTGAGCCCCACCGTAGCTAGAGAGAAGACATGACCGAAGATCACCGGTTCGGATTCCGGACGCGCGCCCTGCACGCGGGCGCGACCCCGGATGCCTCGACGGGAGCCCGCGCGGTCCCGATCTACCAGACCTCGTCGTTCGTCTTCGATGACGCGACGGATGCCGCGAACCTGTTCGCCCTGCAGAAGTACGGCAACATCTACTCGCGCATCGGCAACCCGACCGTCGCGGCCCTCGAAGAGCGACTCGCATCGCTCGAGGGCGGCATCGGCGCGGTGGCCACGGCATCCGGCATGAGTGCGGAGTTCATCACCTTCGCCGCACTGGTCGGTCACGGCGACCACGTCGTGGCATCGGGCCAGCTGTACGGCGGCACGGTCACGCAGCTCGACGTGACCCTGCGCCGCTTCGGCGTCGAGACGACGTTCGTGCCCTCGAGCGATCCGGCCGACTACGCCGCCGCGATCCGGCCCGAGACGAAGGTGCTCTACGTCGAGACGATCGGCAACCCCTCCGGCGAGATCGCCGACATCGAAGGGCTCGCCGAGGTCGCCCACGCGGCGGGCATCCCGCTCGTGGTCGACTCGACCCTCGCGACTCCGTACCTCGCGCGTCCGCTCGAACACGGCGCCGACATCGTGATCCACTCCGTCACGAAGTTTCTCGGCGGACACGGCACGACCCTCGGCGGCGTCGTCATCGAGAAGGGCACGTTCGACTGGGGCAACGGCAAATTCCCGCAGATGACCGAGCCCGTCGCGTCCTACGGCGGCATCAGCTGGTGGGACAACTTCGGCGAGTACGGATTCCTCACCAAGCTGCGCTCCGAGCAGCTCCGCGACATCGGCCCGGCGCTCAGCCCGCACTCCGCCTTCCTGTTGCTGCAGGGCGTCGAGACCCTGCCGCAGCGCATCGACGCGCACCTCGCCAACGCCCGCATCGTCGCCGAGTGGCTCGACACCGACCCCCGCGTCTCGTTCGTGACGTGGGCGGGACTCGACGAGCACCCCCATCGCGAACGCGCGGCCAAGTACCTGCCGCTCGGGCCGGGGTCGGTCTTCGCGTTCGGCGTGCGGCCGTCGGGCGAGTTCGCCACGGAGGAAGAGCGGCTCGTCGCCGCGCGAGGAGCGGGGGAGGCCGTCATCGAGGCTCTGCGCCTGGCCTCCCACCTCGCCAACATCGGGGATGCGCGCACACTCGTCATCCATCCCGCATCCACCACCCACCAGCAGCTGAGCTCGGCGCAGCTCGTCGCCGCGGGCGTGCCCGCGGATCTGATCCGCATCTCGGTCGGACTCGAAGACCCGGAAGACATCCTGTGGGATCTGGATCAGGCCCTCGCGGCCGCGACGGGGGTGCAGCGATGAGCGCGTCATGCGAACTTCCGCAGCGACCGGCTGTCACCGAGCCCGCGGTTCCCGCCGTCGAGACCGGCGCCGCGTGCGCGCTTCCCGGCTCGGTCGTCGCGGGAGCCCCCGAGCGGACCTGGGCGGCACCGGGTGCACAGGACCGGTACGAAATCCTGCGCACGGCGAAGTCGATCGCGATCGTCGGCGCGTCCGACAATCCCGCGCGCGCGAGCTACTTCGTCGCGACGTACCTCCTCGGCAGCTCGCCCTACGACGTGTACTTCGTCAATCCGCGCGCCACGAGCATCCTCGGACGTCCCGTGTACGCGTCGCTCGCCGATCTGCCCGTCGTACCCGACATCGTCGACGTCTTCCGTCGACACGACGACCTGCCGGGCGTCGCACAGGAGGCGGTGGATGTCGGAGCCGCCGCGCTCTGGCTCCAGCTCGGCTCATGGAACGAGCATGCCGCGGCGATCGCGGAGGCCGCGGGCCTCTCGGTCGTGATGGATCGTTGCATCAAGATCGAGCACGCGCGTTTTCACGGTGGGCTCCACCTCGCGGGGTTCGACACCGGGGTGATCAGCTCGAAACGGCAGCTGCGGTCGCGCTGATCCCCGCGAGCGTGGTGCCGTCACGGATCGTGCTCGCGTAGAATGAACGGATGCGTGCGCTCAGGCGCGTGCCGAAATCTTCCGGACCGATTGCGTCCGGGCCCCGATCGAGAGGATCCGCCATGGCTGGAACGAGCGAAGGCATCATCGACCCGTCCCTGGACGCGCTGCTGCAGAAGAAGGACGCCAACGGCGACGCGATCTCGAAGTACCAGCTCGTGATCTATGCAGCCAAGCGCGCGCGTCAGATCAACGACTACTACTCAGACCTGCACGAGGGCAACCTGTTCGACAACGTGGGTCCGCTGGTCGACTCGTCCGTCGAGGACAAGCCGCTCACGATCGCGATGCACGAGATCAACGAAGACAAGCTGCGCCTGCGCGGCACCGAGGCGTAAAGACTCCGCAGCAATCCCGGCCGCCCGCAGAGACCCTTCCGTCCCGGGCGGACGCCGCCGAGCGATGTCGGCGGGCCGCGTCATACTGACCGGCACACTGGTGCGCGAGCACCCGACTGGAGCACCGATGAGCGATCTGCGACTGTTCACGTCCGAATCCGTGACCGAGGGCCACCCCGACAAGATCTGCGACCAGATCAGCGACAGCATCCTGGACGCGATCCTCGCCGAGGATCCGCTCGGGCGCGTGGCGGTCGAGACCCTCGTGACAACGGGCCTGGTGCACGTTGCCGGTGAGGTGTCCACGTCTGCCTATGTCGAGATCCCGGCGATCGTTCGCCAGGTCGTGAATCGCATCGGCTACACCTCGAGCGAGACCGGCTTCGACGGCGACTCCTGCGGGGTGAGCGTCTCGATCGGTGCGCAGTCGTCCGACATCGCCGCTGGTGTGAACAAGGCATTCGAGCAGCGCGAGCAGCGTTCGGTCGACCCGCACGACGAGCAGGGTGCCGGCGACCAGGGCATCATGTTCGGCTACGCGACCACCGAGACGCCGCAGCTCATGCCGATGGCCAGCTGGACCGCGCACCGCATGGCGGAGCGCCTCGCGGACGTTCGTCGTGAGGGGCGCTTGCCTTTCCTGCGTCCCGATGGCAAGACTCAGGTCACGCTCGGCTACGACGGACCGACGCCGAAGACCGTCGACTCCGTCGTCCTGTCCACGCAGCACCATCCCGACATCTCTCAGGAGGAGTTGCGTGCACTGGTGCGTGCCGAGGTCATCGATCCCGTACTGGCCAGCACGGGTCTCGACATGCCAGACGTGAAGTACTACATCAACCCCGCGGGACCGTTCCTGGTCGGCGGGCCCAAGGGCGACGCGGGCCTGACGGGCCGCAAGATCATCATCGACACCTACGGGGGAGCGTCGCGACACGGTGGCGGTGCATTCAGCGGCAAGGATCCCTCGAAGGTCGACCGCTCCGGCGCCTACGCGATGCGCTGGGTCGCGAAGAACGCGGTGGCCGCCGGACTCGCCGACCGCCTCGAGGTTCAGGTCGCGTACGCGATCGGCAAGGCGCGCCCCGTCGGCATCTATGTCGAGTCGTTCGGCACCGGGCGCGTCGACGACGCCGAGATCACCCGTGCGATCACCGCGGTCTTCGACCTGCGTCCCGCCGCGATCATCGAGCAGCTCGACCTCCTCCGTCCGATCTACGCGCAGACGGCCGCCTACGGGCACTTCGGACGCGAGCTGCCCGACTTCACGTGGGAGCGGCTCGACCGCGTCGAAGAACTGCGCACAGCAGCCGGACTCTGACCATGGCAGGACTTCCGGTGGCTCGAGTGCTGCTGGATTCGCCGCTGCCGCAGCTCGACCGCCTGCTCGACTACGCGGTCCCATCCGCAATGGACGACGCCGTCGTGCCGGGCGTGCGGGTGCGGGTACCACTCCGCACGGTCGGACGCCTGGTCGATGCGTATGTCGTCGAGCGCGGCGAGGCTGTCGATCCCGACCGCCCGCTGTCAGAGATCGACGCGGTCGTCTCGGATGTGCGTCTGCTGCCCGAACGCCTCTATATGCTCGCCCGCCGCGTGGCGGACCGCGCGGCGGGGTCGGCCTCGGACATCCTGCGCCTCGCGATACCCAAGCGACAGGTGCGTGTCGAGAAGACCTGGGTCGCGGGGGAGCGACCGACCGTGCCCGAGATCGCCGAGGATCGCGTGGCTGCGGCCGAACGCACCCTGGGCTTCTACCCGGGGCTCTGGCCCGCGATCGACGAGGGCGGGCGGATAGCGCTCGACGCGCCGCCTCGACCGACGCGTACCGCCTCCGGTGAAGCCGTGGGCGAGTGGGCGCTTCTGCTCGCGGCCGCCGCGACACGCACCCTGGCCGCGGGCCGTAGCGCGATCGTCGTCGCCCCGGATCACCGTGACCTCGACCAGCTCGCGCGGGCGCTGGCAGACATCGTGCCCGCGGACGCCGTCCTGCGCGACGATTCGGCCCGCAGCGCGGCGGAACGCTACCGCGGCTATCTGCGACTACTCGAGGATGCTCCGGTGATCGTCATCGGCAACCGTTCCGCCGTGTACGCCCCGGTCTCGCGGCTCGGTCTCGTCGCGATCTGGAACGACGGCGATCCTCTGCTGGAAGAGCCGCTCGCTCCCTACGTCCACGCGCGCGACGCGGCGCTCGTGCGGCAGGGCCTCGAGGGTGGCGCGCTGTTGTTCGCGGGACATACCCGCACGACGGATGTCGAGCGGCTCGTCGGAATCGGCTGGGTACGAGACATCCCCGCAACGCGCCGGACCGCACCGCGCGTCGTGCTGAGCGCGACACGCGAGGGCGAGCGGCCCGGTGTGCGCGTGCCGTCGGCGGCCTTCGCGGCGGCGCGAGAAGCCCTGGCGCATGGGCCCGTGCTCGTGCAGGTCTCACGCCCCGGCTACGCGCCCGTGCTGATCTGCGACGGCTGCCGCCGCGCCGCCCGTTGCGCGCACTGTGCGGGGCCTCTGCAGGCCGAGCGTCGCGGCGCGATGCCGAACTGCCGCTGGTGCGGGCGCGGCGCAACCGGATGGCACTGCCCGCACTGCGAGCAGACGAAGTTCCGGCTCGCATCGGCGGGGAGCATCCGCACCGCCGACGAACTCGGCCGGGCATTCCCCGACACGCGGGTGATCGTCGCCGATGGCACGCATCCCGTACTCGAAGTCGACGATCGACCGGCGCTGGTCATCGCCACCCGCGGGGCCGAGCCTTTCGCGGCCGGCGGATACCGCGCGGTCGTCCTGCTCGACGGCGACCGCATGTTGATGTCGGATGCCCTGCGCATCGGCGAGGCGTGTCTGCGCTGGTGGTCGGATGCGGCGGCGTTGGCCGCCCCCGGCGCCCCGGTCCATCTCGTCGGAGTCGCGGGTGCCGTGGGCCGTGCGCTCGCGACCTGGACACAGGCGGCATACGCACGTGCCGAGCTCGAGGACCGCGCCCCGCTGCGGATGCCGCCGACCTACCGCGTCGCGTCCCTCGAGGGTGATCTCGTCGCGGTGGAACGGGCGGTCACCGAGCTGCGGACAGCGGTTGCGCTGGACCCGGACGCCGTCATCGGGCCCGTCGAGATCCCTGCCGACCCGCTGGCGACGCGGCCCGGTCCGGCGGCGCGCGTCCTGGTGCGTTTCGACTACGCGCAGGGTCCCGCCGTGACGACGAGCCTGCGTGCAGCGGTCGTCGCTGCGGCACTGCGCGGCCGCCGCGGACCGAGGGCAGGTGGACCGGGCACGGCTGCCTCGCGGAATACACTCAGAGTGCGGGTCGATCTGGCCGACCCAGAGCTCTAGGAGGCGTCATGCGGCTCGTATTCGCCGGGACGCCCGACGTCGCGGTGCCCTCGCTCGGGGTGCTCGTGGCCGAAGGGCACGAGATCGTCGGAGTCGTGACGCGGCCCGACGCCCCTCAGGGGCGTTCGCGCAAGCTGACGCCGTCACCGATCGCGTCGGCCGCCGAGAGTCAGGGCCTGCGCGTCATCCGCGCCGCTCGTCTCGACGATGCGGCCACGGCCGAGATTCGCGATCTCGAGCCGGAGCTGGGCGTCATCGTGGCATACGGCGGTCTCGTGCGGGAGCCGCTGCTGAGCACGCCGACGCACGGATGGATCAACCTCCACTTCTCGCTCCTTCCACGGTGGAGGGGCGCCGCGCCCGTGCAACACGCACTCATCGCGGGCGACGAACTGACCGGGGCGAGCGTCTTCCAGCTCGTCGCCGAACTCGACGCGGGCGACGTCTTCGCCGAGCGCAGCTACCGCGTCCCCGCCGATGCGACGGCCGGCGATGTCCTCGTCGACCTGGCGGGCCTCGGTGCCGAATTACTGCGCGATGTCGTCGCGGGCATCGAATCCGGTCGGATGACGGCCGCGCCTCAGGTGGGTGAGGCGACGTTCGCGCCCAAGCTCACGCTCGATGACGGACGCATCCGCTGGGAAGAGTCCGCACGGCAGGTTCTCGGGCGGATTCGCGGGACGACCCCCGAGCCCGGAGCATTCACGACGGTCAACGGGCAACGGCTGAAGGTGCTCACGGCGCGCTCGCACGAGGCGCACATCGCCTTGCGGCCGGGCGAGATCGCGGCGGCGGGCCGAGACATCCTGATCGGGACCGGCACGGATGCGATTCTGATCGATCGCGTCCAACCCGCGGGACGACAGGCGATGGCAGCGGGCGACTGGTGGCGGGGGCTTCGGACCGCCGAGCTGAGGGCGGGCGAGTGAAGATCCAACCGGCACGCCGCGTGGCGTACGAAGTTCTGACGGCCGTCTCGGATTCGGATGCGTACGCCAATCTGCTGCTTCCGGTCGGCATCGGCCGGGCGGGACTCGGCCCCGCGGACGCGGGACTCGCGACCGAACTGACCTACGGCACACTTCGGCGCCGCGGGTACTACGACGCCGTGATCGAGCTGGCCTCGCGCCGGAAGGTCGGCGCGATCGACGCCCCCGTGCTCGACGCGCTCCGGATGACCGTGCATCAGCTGCTCTCGACCCGTGTCGCCTCGCACGCGGCCGTGCACGAGGGTGTGGAGCTCGTCCGGGTGTATGGCGGCAGCGGGGCCACGGGTTTCGCGAACGGGGTGCTGCGCGCTATCGCGCGCGAAGATCCCGGCACCTGGCGCGAACGCGTGCTGGCCACGGCGCGGAACACGGACGAGCGCCTCTCGCTGGAGCACGCGCATCCGACGTGGATCGTCCGCGCTTTCCGTCGAGCTCTGGCCGCCGAAGGCCGCGGGGATGAACTCGAGGCGCTGCTCGCCGCAGACAACGCCTCTCCCTCGGTCACCATGGCAGCCCTCACCGGCCTCGCCGACGTCCCGGCGGATGCGACGCGAACGCTGTACTCGCCTCTCGGCTTCCGTGCGGGCGGCGGGGATCCCGAGCCCTTGGTCATCGGTTCCGGTGGTCGTCTGCGCGTGCAGGACGAGGGCTCGCAACTCGCGGCACTCGCGCTGACCCGCGCCCGCGAGATCCGAGCGGGGGAGCGCTGGCTCGATCTGTGCGCCGGGCCCGGGGGCAAGACCGCGGTGCTCGCCGCCGAGGCTCGGGGCGAGGCATCCGTCGACGCCAACGAGGTCTCGCCCGCGCGCGCGGGACTCGTGCGTCGTGCGCTCGAGGGTGTTCCGGCGACGGTCGAGGTGACAGAGGAGGATGGTCGCACGCGCGTCGATCGCGACCTGGGCGGTTACGACCGCGTGCTGGTGGACGCGCCATGTACCGGGCTCGGCGCACTTCGCCGGCGGCCCGAGGCGCGGTGGCGCAAGGGGCCCGAGGATGTCCCGCAGCTCACGTCACTGCAGGGTGAGCTGTTCGACGCGGGGGTGCGGGCGCTGCGGCCGGGCGGCATCCTGGCCTACGTGACGTGTTCGCCGCATCTCGCCGAGACGGTCGGCGTGACGCGCGAGGGCGTGCGGCGGTGGGCGGGCGAGCTCACGCAACTCGACGCCCGGGCGGTTGTTCGCGACGTGGCACGCGCACCGATCGATCTGCCCGAGGCATCCGACGATGCCCTGCACGTCCAGCTGTGGCCGCACCGGCACGGCACCGACGGGATGTTCATCGCCCTGTTCGAGCGCACCGCCTGACGACCGCGCGGGCTCAGTCGAGGAAGTGCAGGCGTCCGCCGTGCGCCTCGAGCTGACGCCGCAGCAGCTCCAGGGCGGCCGGATGCGCGCGGGCCAGCGCACTCGCATCCACCAGGATCGCGTCGTCGGTGACCGCTCCGTCGGCAAGGTCGCTCAGCACCCCGATGACCCGCTCGGCGCCGCTGAAGGCGAGTTCGCCGCCCAGGTGCACGATGACGCGACCCTTTTCGCGGTCGATGCGGATGCCCGGTTCGGCGATCGCCTCGTGCGGCTCGAAGACGTGCATCCCGAACTCACCCGACATGCGTTCGAGGATCTGGATGCCTCGGACGCTGTTGCCGTGCCGATCCAGACGCGGGCTGAACGTCGCGACCCCGAACTGCGACGGAGCGATCGCGAGCAGCGCACCGCTCACCCCGCTCTTGGCCGGAAGCCCCACGCGTAGCAGCCACTCACCGGAGTAGTCGTACATGCCGCAGCTCGCCATCACCGACACGACGTCGCGCGCCACGTCCTCGCGCACGACGCGTTCGCCCGTCACGGGGTTCACTCCGCCGAACGCGAGGGTCGCGCCCATGACGGCCAGATCCCGCACGGTGACCAGGATGGAACACTGCCGGAAGTATGTCTCGACGACCGTCGGGACGTCGCCCCGGATGATGTCGTGCGAGCGTGTCAGATAGGCGAGCGCGCGGTTGCGGTGTCCGGTTTCGGATTCGCCGCGGTAGACCTCTTCGTCGACCGTGAGCGATCGTCCCGCGAAGCGCGAGAGCCCCTGGACGATCGTCTCGGCGCGTGAGATCTCGTCGCCGGCACGTCCGGTTTCTCCGAGCAGCGACGACGTCACGATCGCGCCCGCGTTGACCATGGGGTTCGCGGGGCGGCCCGTTCCCGCCTCGAGACTTATCGCGTTGAAGGGCTCGCCGCTCGGCTCGACGCCGACCCGTGCGAAGACGGCATCGCGACCGAGTTCTTCGAGGGCGAGGGCGAGCACGAACGGTTTCGAGACGGACTGGATCGTGAACGCGACGTGATCGTCGCCCACCGAGGTCACGCGGCCGCGCGGCCCGACGACCGCGAAAGCCAGGCGCTCCGGGTCGGCCGCGGCGAGGGAGGGGATGTAGTCGGCGACCTGTCCGTCGTCGTGCCCGCGCACGTCGTCCAGCACGGTCTCGAGCATGCGCACGATGGGATCCACGCCCTGACCCTATCGGGCGCGTCGCCGCGCCCGTCGCTCACCGAGAGGACGCGACATGCCGTGCGCGCCCGTGCACGGACGGCATGTCGCGTCCTCTCGCGGGGCACTGGTGTGCTCGACGGGCGCGCAGCACGGCGCCTCGCTGGGCGCGGGGGCACGGGGGCACGTCGGCATAATGAACAGGTGCCCCAGACAGAGCTTCCCCCCGCCCCGCGAATCAACCCGAGCATCCTCGCCGCGGATTTCGTCAACCTGCAGGCGGACCTCGAGCGGATCGCCGCTGCCGATTTCGTCCACGTCGACGTCATGGACAACCATTTCGTCCCGAACCTGACGTTCGGGCCCCAGATGGTGGAGCGGATCCAGGCGACGAGCCCCATCCCGCTCGATGTGCACCTGATGATCGACGACCCCGACAGGTGGGCGCCCGGGTACGCCGAGCTCGGCGCCGCATCCGTCACCTTTCACCTCGAGGCGGCGACCGATCCGGTCGCTCTGGCACGAAAGCTCCGCCAGATCGGGGCGCGCGCCGGTGTAGCGGTCAAACCGGATACCCCGGTCGATGGCCTGTTCGATGTGCTCGACGAGTTCGACCAGATCCTCGTCATGACCGTCGAGCCCGGCTTCGGCGGTCAGTCCTTCCGCGCGGACACGATGCCCAAGCTTCGGCTGTTGTCCGCAGAGGCACGCCGCCGCGGGTCGCAGGTGTGGCTCCAGGTCGACGGCGGCATCGCCGAATCCACGATCGCGCAGGCCGCCGAGGCCGGCGCCGACACCTTCGTCGCGGGTTCCGCCGTGTTCGGTGCGGAGCGTCCGGATGCGGCGATCGCATCGTTGCGCGCCGGCGCTGCCCGTCACATGCATTGACCGATGCGACTGGCGCCCCGAGCCGTCGAGCGGAGGCTGATGCCGCCGGGCTCTGCGAAGCCGGTAGCCTGACAGGGTGAAGACTTTCGACGAGCTGTTCGCGGAGCTGACGGTCACGGCCGCCGAGCGTCCCGAAGGCTCGGGTACCGTGGCGCAACTCGAGCGTGGTGTGCACGCGATCGGCAAGAAGATCGTCGAAGAAGCCGCCGAGGTCTGGATGGCCGCCGAGTACGAGTCCGACGAGGCCACGGCGGAAGAGATCTCGCAGCTGCTCTACCACCTGCAGGTGCTCATGCTGGCGAAGGGCCTGACGACCGGCGACGTCTACCGACATCTCTGATCGCTCCCGTCCGCCGACCCTCGACCCGAAAGCCCGCATCACCATGTTGCGTATCGCCGTGCCCAACAAGGGCTCGCTCGCCGACACAGCCGCCGACATGCTCGCCGAAGCCGGATACACCGGCCGCCGCGACCCGAAAGACCTGCACGTCATCGACCCGCAGAACGACGTCGAGTTCTTCTATCTCCGCCCCAAGGACATCGCGACCTACGTCGGATCCGGCGCACTCGACGTGGGGATCACGGGGCGGGACCTGCTGCTCGATGCCCGGATGCCCGGCGCCCGAGAGGTCGAGGCACTGGGCTTCGGCGGATCGACGTTCCGGTTCGCCGGTCCTCCCGGTCGCTTCGACTCGGTCAAGGATCTCGAGGGGATGCGGGTCGCCACCGCGTACCCGGGCCTCGTCGACGGATTCCTGGACGAACACGGCGTGGCCGTCGACCTCGTGCCCCTCGATGGCGCGGTCGAGTCCGCGGTCCGTCTCGGGGTCGCGGATGCCGTCGCGGACGTCGTCTCGACCGGCACGACCCTGCGCCAGGCGGGCCTGGAGATCTTCGGTCCGATCATCCTCGAATCCGAGGCCGTGCTGATCGCCGGGCCGGACGAGAAGGAGGGCACCGAGACGCTCCTCCGGCGCCTGCGCGGCGTCATGGTCGCCCGTCGATTCGTCCTCGTCGACTACGACCTGCCCGCGGCCCTGCTCGACAAGGCCGCCGACGTCGCCCCCGGCATCGAATCACCGACGATCTCGCCGCTCCGGGACCCGGAGTGGGTGGCCGTGCGTGTCATGGTCCCGCGTCACGGCGTCAATCGCGTCATGGACGAGCTCTACGCGATCGGAGCCCGCGCCATCCTCGTGACCGCGATCCACGCCGCGAGGTTGTGACGACGTGGCTCTGGTCTGCCGCGTCATCCCGTGCCTCGACGTCGCGGCGGGGCGCGTCGTCAAGGGCGTCAACTTCGCGAACCTGCGGGACATGGGCGATCCGGTCGAACTCGCACGGCTCTACTTCGCGCAGGGCGCCGACGAGATCACGTTCCTCGACGTGACCGCGACCGTCGACGAGCGCGCGACGACCTACGACGTCGTGCGTCGAACCGCCGAAGAGGTCTTCATTCCGCTGACGGTCGGCGGGGGAGTGCGCACCGCCGAGGATGTCGCCCGCCTGCTCGCCGTCGGTGCCGACAAGATCGGGGTCAATTCGGCTGCGATTGCGCGTCCCGCGCTGCTCGACGAGATCGCCGATCGCTTCGGCGCGCAGGTGCTGGTGCTCTCGCTCGACGTCAAGCGCTCCGACGCGAGTGCCTCGGGCTTCGTCGTGACGACCCACGGGGGCCGCACCGAGACGACGCTCGACGCCCTCGAGTGGGCGCGCGAGGCCATCGAGCGCGGCGCGGGCGAACTGCTCGTCAACTCGATCGACGCGGACGGCACGAAGGAAGGATTCGACCTGGAGCTCGTCGGGCTGATGCGCGAGATCGCCAGTGTTCCCGTGATCGCGTCCGGCGGCGCGGGGTCTGCGGCGGATTTCGCACCCGCGATACGCGCCGGGGCAGATGCGGTCCTCGCCGCGAGCGTCTTCCACTCGGGGCAGCTCACCGTCGGGGACGTCAAGGCGGCCATGTCCGCGGACGGGATCGAGGTGCGCGCATGAGCGACGCAGAGTCATCCACTGCCGACACCGACGAGCGCATCGCGCGCGTCGCCTTCAACGACGACGGACTGGTCGCGGCCATCGTGCAGCAGCACGACACCCGCGAGGTCCTGATGCTCGGCTGGATGGATGCGGAGGCACTCCGCCGGACACTCACGAGCGGTCGCGTGACGTTCTGGTCGCGCTCGCGCCGTGAGTACTGGCGGAAGGGCGACACCTCGGGCCACATCCAGCTGGTTCGCGGGGCTCGGCTCGACTGCGACGGCGATGCCGTGCTGTTGAGCGTCGAGCAGGTCGGCCCCGCGTGCCACACCGGCACGCGCACGTGCTTCGACGCCGACGACCTCGCGCCCGCGGTCACCGACACGGCCGCGGTCACCGACACGGCTGCGGCGGACGGCGCGTGAGGATCCGTCGGGCGCGGTCCACGACGGTCCTCCTGCTTCTCGCGGCGGGCGCCCTGCTCCTGATCGCGTCGACGCAGACGTGGTTCGTCGTCGTGCTGCGGGAGAGCCCGGACACACCGCTCGAGGTGAGCGGATCGGCCGCGATGCCGGTCCTCGCACCGCTCGCCCTGGCTGCGCTGGCCGTCGCAGCGGCGACCTCCATCGCGGGCCGCTTCCTGTCCTATGCCGCCGCGGTCCTCGCGGTCCTGCTGGGTTCAGCCCTCACCGTCCTGCTCTGGGCGCCCTCGACGGGCCATACGGCGGCCGCGATCGCCCCCACGGTCACCGAGGCAACGGGGATCGCCGGAACGGATGCGATCGCCGCCCTGGTCCGGCGTGTCGACACCACGGCGTGGCCGATCATCGCGCTGGTGCTGTCCGTTGTGCTGCTCGTCGTCGGGCTGTTCGCCCTGGTAACGGCCCACGCGTGGCCCCGAACGGGACGCCGCTACCGGACGAGCTCTCGCCCGCGTGGTGCCGACGCCGCAGGTCGCGGCGCCGAGCGCGGTCAGTCCGTTGCGGCCTCGGGTGAGACATCCGCGACCTCCTCCGCCCCCCTGGACGCGATCGACTCGTGGGACGACCTCAGCCACGGGTCCGACCCCACGCGCTGACCACCGCAGGCGCCTGCCGACACCGCGGAGTCGGACTTGGGGCCCCGCGCGCTCCCGATAGACTGGGGTGCGCATTCCACCGAAGGAGCCCCCATGAGCCACGACATCGACGACCCCGGTCACGGACACTCGCCGGCCGCCTGGACAGCAGTGGTGATCATGCTGCTCGCCGTCACCATCGGCACCGTCGCATTCGTTGTCGACGTGCCATGGATCGTCTGGGCCTCCGCGGGTCTGCTCGTCGTCGGTCTGCTCGTCGGCTGGGTGATGAAGCGCACCGGATACGGCGTCGGCGGCGCCAAGTCGGCTCCGAAAGCGCATTGAGCATGCTGGCCGACCTCACGTCCGGCGCGGTGGAAGATGCGCGCGCTCGTGAGGCCGAGCTCCCTCTTCCCGCGCTCGAGCGCAAGGCCCTGGCCGCGTCACCCGCGATCGACGTCCTCGCGGCGCTGGCCCCGAGCGGCACCGTGCGAATCATCGCCGAGGTCAAGCGCGCCAGTCCGTCGCGCGGCGATCTTGCCGACATCCCCGACCCGGCGCTGCAGGCACGGCTCTATGAGCAGGGCGGCGCGTCGGCGATCAGCGTCCTGACCGAGGGGCGCCGGTTCAAGGGCAGCCTCGCGGATCTCGAAGCGGTGCGCGCGGCCGTGTCGGTGCCCGTCCTCCGCAAAGATTTCATCGCCACGGCGTACCAGGTGTTCGAAGCGCGCGCCGCGGGCGCCGACCTGGTCCTGCTGATCGCCGCGGCACTCGACCAGCCCACGCTCGCGACGTTGCACGAACTCGTGATCGAACTGGGCATGACCCCCTTCGTCGAGACGCACAACCTCGACGAGGTCCGCCGCGCAAGCGAGATCGGAGCACGCCTCGTGGGTGTCAACGCACGTGACCTGAGCACATTCGAGCTCGACCGCGACCTGTTCGGTCGCCTGGCCGAGCACATCCCCGCCGACGCGATCAAGATCGCCGAGTCGGCTGTGCTGCGCCCCGAGGACGTCGCGCACTACCGGAACGATGGCGCCGACGTGGTGCTCGTCGGCGAGGCGCTGGTGACGGGCGACCCCGTTGCAACACTCCGCGACTTCCTGGCGGTGCCGGCATGAGCCTGCGCGCTGCCACGGGGCCGTTCTTCGGCGAGTTCGGCGGGCGATTCATGCCCGAGTCGCTCATCGCGGCGATCGATGAGCTGACAGGCGTTTACGAGGCCGCCATGGCCGACCCCGAGTTCATCCGCGAGTTCCACCACTTGCTCGCGACGTACGCGGGTCGCCCCTCGATCATCACCGAGGTGCCCCGTTTCGCCGAGCACGCGGGCGGCGCGCGTGTCTTCCTCAAGCGTGAGGACCTCAACCACACGGGATCGCACAAGATCAACAACGTCCTGGGTCAGGCTCTGCTGACCAAACGCCTCGGCAAGACGCGTGTCATCGCCGAGACGGGAGCGGGTCAGCACGGTGTCGCCACCGCAACGGCCGCTGCCTTGTTCGGGTTCGAGTGCACGATCTACATGGGCGAGGTCGACACCGAACGCCAGGCGCTCAATGTCGCGCGGATGCGTCTGCTCGGCGCTGAGGTCATCCCCGTCACCACCGGCTCGCGGACGCTGAAGGATGCGATCAACGAGGCGTACCGCGACTGGGTGTCGAGCGTCGAGACGACCAACTACATCTTCGGCACGGCCGCCGGCCCCCACCCGTTCCCGGCGATGGTCCGCGATTTCCAGAAGGTCATCGGCGACGAGGCCCGCGCGCAGCTGCTCGACGAGCTCGGACGCCTCCCCGACGCGGTCGTCGCCTGCGTGGGCGGCGGATCCAATGCGATCGGGATGTTCGATGCGTTCCTCGACGACGCCGACGTGCGCCTGTACGGCGTCGAGGCGGCCGGCGACGGCGTCGACACCCCGTTCCACGCGGCGTCCATCGAACGCGGACGCCCCGGCATCCTGCACGGCGCCAAGACCTACGTGCTGATGGACGAAGACGGCCAGACGACCGAGTCGCACTCGATCTCCGCCGGACTCGACTACCCGGGTGTCGGTCCCGAGCACGCCTGGCTGTCGGCGATCGGTCGCGCAGAGTACATCCCCGCCACCGACGACGAGGCGATGCAGGCCCTGCGCCTGCTGAGCCGCACGGAGGGCATCATCCCGGCCATCGAGTCGGCGCATGCCCTCGCCGGTGCGCTGCGCATCGGCAAGGAGCTCGGACCCGACGGCATCATCGCCATCTGCCTCTCGGGGCGCGGCGACAAGGACATGGACACCGCAGCACGCTACTTCGAGCTGTACGACGCGGATGCGGCAGCTCCCGTCATCCCGGACGAGGTCATCGGCACCGACGACGCCGCGTCGGGCGAGGGGATCCAGCTGTGAGTTCACGCGTCGAAGAGGCGATCGCGCGCGCCCACGCCGAGGGCCGCGGTGTACTCGTCGGCTACCTGCCCGTGGGCTTCCCCGATCTCGAGACGAGCATCGAGGCCGCCGTCGCGCTGGCCGAGAACGGTGCCGACATCATCGAACTCGGCCCCCCGTACAGCGATCCGGTGATGGACGGCGTCGTCATTCAGGAAGCGACACAGGCGGCCCTCGCCGCCGGGTTCCGGTTGAAGCACCTCTTCCCGGCGATCCGTGCGATCACGGAGCGCATCGACATCCCGGTGCTCGTCATGTCGTACTGGAACCCGATCTGGCAGTACGGCGTCGACCGCTACGCCGATGACCTGCTCGCCGCGGGCGGTGCGGGCATCATCACGCCCGACATCACGCCCGAGGCCGCGGGGGAGTGGATCGCCGCGAGCACCCGCACCGGGCTCGACCGCATCTTCCTCGCCGCACCGACCTCGACGGACGAGCGGCTCGACCTTGTCGTTCAGAACTCGACCGGTTTCGTGTACACGGTCTCGACGATGGGCATCACGGGCGAGCGCACGGAGCTGGATGCCGCGGCCCGCACACTCGTCGCGCGGCTCCGCGAACGCGGCGCGAAGTACGCCTGCGTCGGCATCGGAATCTCCACCCCCGATCAGGTGACGGGCGTGATCGAGTACGCGGACGGCGCGATCGTGGGCACGGCTCTCGTGCGCGCGCTCCGCGACGGCGGCGTCGAGGGCCTCGGCGAAGTCGTTCGCGCGCTCTCGGCGGGGACGTCACGCCCCCAGACGGCCTAGCCGGCCGCGCCGCGCCGCACTTCGCCGTTCCGCACCGCCGCACATTGACCCGTGTCGCGCCGCACGACCGGTGCCCTCGGGCCCGTCCCGTCGGCCGTCAGCTCGGCGAGCCCCACGTCGGCGGCTGTTCCCTGCATGCGCGCCACCCACAGACGTAGCGGATGCCGCGAACTGGCGCCAACGTGGTGTCGGGGGTACCTGACGCAGGGCCTCGTCGCTGAGCCGATCGCGAGCCCCTGACCCCGATGCAGGCGCATACCCGGCGTCGTGCCGCCCGGACCCGACTCGGGCACGTCGCCGCGCTGATCTAGACTTCCGCTCATGCCTTCTTTCGCCCTGAGCGTGCACGCGAGTGTTGTCGCGAGCATCCCGAGCCCGTCGATCAGCTTCATTGAGCTCGGCCCGCTGCGCATCCATTTCTACGCGCTCTGCATCATCGCGGGCATCATCGTCGCGACGATCATGACGAACCACCGCCTCACCAAACAGGGTGCCGAGCCGTGGGTCGTGCTCGATGTGACGCTCCCGGCGGTCGTGCTCGGGATCATCGTCGCGCGGGCGTATCACGTGCTCACGCACCCCGGTTTCTACTTCGGCGAGGGCACCGACCCGCTCGCCGTGTTCTACATCTGGGAGGGCGGCATCGCGATCTACGGCGCCCTCATCGGGGGCGCGATAGGTGCCTGGCTCGGGTGTCGCTGGAGCGGCATCCGGTTCTGGACGTACGCGGATGCCCTGGCACCGGGCCTGCTGCTCGCTCAGGCGATGGGACGCTTCGGCAACTGGTTCAACCAGGAACTGTTCGGTCTTCCCACGAATGTGCCGTGGGGTCTGGAGATCGACCCCGACAACGCGGCGTTCCCCCCGGGCCTGGCGCCCGACACGCTCTTCCACCCCACGTTCCTGTACGAGGTCATCTGGAACGTCGCGGGCGTCATCGTCTTGCTTTGGGCCGGCCGCAAGCTGCAGCTGCAGTGGGGTCGCCTGTTCGGTCTGTACCTCATCTGGTACAGCGCCGGCCGGATCGTGTGGGAATCGATCCGCATCGACCCGAGTGAGATCATCCTGGGCCTGCGCACGAACGTGTGGGCCGCGATCCTCGGCGTCGTCGTCGGCCTGTCCATCATGATCGTCCAGAAGCGTCGCCACACCGGCATGGAGCCGAGCCCGTACATGCCCGGCCGCGGCCCGGTCGTCGCGGAGCCGGGCGAAGGTGCTGGGGTACAATCGCAGGACACCACTGAGTTCGTGGACGTGAGCGAGCCGCCCGCGAACGAACTCCAGGGCGGGGCAACGGCCACAAGCACAGTCGCCAGTAAATAGACCGCCACGAAGTAATGCTTCCGGGCCGACGTCGTCCCATGAGATCCACCAGTGAGGACGGTTGACATGGCCGTGAGCCCGAACTACGGCGACAACGCTTCATTCCCGGCAAAGCAGGGGATGTACAACCCGGCATTCGAGAAGGATGCCTGTGGTCTGGCGATGGTCGCCACGCTCCGAGGCACGCCCGGGCACGACATCGTTGCCCAAGCTCTGACGGCGCTGCGCAACCTCGAGCACCGCGGCGCCATCGGCTCCGACGCGGGTACGGGCGACGGCGCCGGAATCCTGACTCAGATCCCGGATGAGTTCCTCCGCGCGGTCGTCGAGTTCGACCTGCCGCCGGTCGGCGAGTACGCCGTCGGTATGGCCTTCCTGCCCCTGGACGAGGACGAGCGGACGAAGCTCAAGGACGGAATCGCCGAGATCGCGGTGAGCGAGAACCTCATCGTGCTCGGATGGCGCGAGGTTCCCACCGACGAACGTCACCTCGGCAAGCTCGCGCACGCGGCACGCCCGGCGTTCGAGCAGCTCTTCATCTCGCGTCCCGCCGTCGGCGACGCACCGCCGCTCTCCGGCATCGACCTGGACCGGCGTGTGTATCGTCTGCGCAAGCGCGCACGGCACGAGCTCGGAGCGTACTTCGTGTCGCTGTCTGCGCGAACGCTCGGCTACAAGGGCATGGTCACGACTCTCCAGCTCGAGCCCTTCTATCCCGACCTGCAGGACGAGCGTTTCGCGTCCGAGCTGGCCGTCGTGCACTCGCGCTACTCCACGAACACGTTCCCGTCGTGGCCGCTCGCGCAGCCGCTGCGGATGCTCGCGCACAACGGCGAGATCAACACCGTGAACGGCAACCGCAACTGGATGCGCGCGCGTCAGTCGCAGCTCGAGTCCGAGTTGCTCGGTGACATCAAGCCCCTGCTCCCGATCTGTACGGTCGGCGCATCCGACTCCGCGTCCTTCGACGAGGTGCTCGAGCTGCTCACCCTGACGGGTCGCAGCCTGCCCCACGCGGTCATGATGATGGTGCCCGAGGCCTACGAGAAGCAGGCCGACATCGACCCGAAGCTGCGCGCCTTCTACGACTACCACTCCATGCAGATGGAGCCGTGGGATGGGCCCGCCGCCCTGATCTTCACCGACGGCACGCTCGTCGGTGCGACCCTCGACCGCAACGGTCTGCGCCCCGGGCGCTGGACCGAGACGACCGACGGTCTCATCGTCATCGGCAGCGAGACGGGCGTGCTCGACTTCGAACCCGAGCGCATCAAGCGTCGCGGACGCCTGCGTCCGGGACGCATGTTCCTCGTGGACACGGCCGCCGGCCGGATCATCGAGGAAGAAGAGGTCAAGCAGCAGCTGGCCGACCTGCACCCATGGCAGGAATGGCTCGACAAGGGCACCGTGCGCCTGTCGGACCTTCCCGAGCGCGAACACATCGTGCATCCGATCGCCTCGATCACCCGTCGTCAGCGCACGTTCGGGTACACGGAAGAAGAGGTGCGGATCCTTCTGACGCCGATGGGTCAGAACGGTGCCGAGCCGCTCGGCGCGATGGGATCGGACACGCCGATCGCCGTGCTGAGCGAGCGGCCGCGCCTGCTCTTCGACTACTTCGTGCAGCAGTTCGCGCAGGTCACGAACCCGCCGCTCGACTCCATCCGCGAAGAGGTCGTCACGAGTCTGAGGATCGGCCTCGGCCCCGAGCCGAACCTGCTGTCATGGGGCGCCGACCACGCGCGCACCGTGACGTTGGACTTCCCGGTGATCGACAACGACGAGCTCGCCAAGATCCAGCACGTCGACACGGCCCTGCCGGGCCGCTCATCCGTGACGATCCGCGGCCTGTACCGCGTCGAAGCCGGACGCAAGGGGCTGGAGAAGCGCATCGCCCAGATGTGCGCCGAGGTCGACCAGGCGATCGAGGACGGCGCGGAGTTCATCGTGCTGTCCGACCGCGACTCGAACAAGGACCTCGCTCCGATCCCGTCGCTCCTCATGGTCGCCGCGATCCACCACCACCTCATCCGCGAAGAGACGCGCATGAAGGTCGGTCTGGTGGTCGAGGCGGGCGACGTGCGCGAGGTACACCACGTCGCGACGCTGATCGGGTACGGTGCATCCGCCGTCAACCCGTATCTGGCGATGGAGACCGTCGAGTACCTCGTCCGCGCGGGGTTCATCACGAACGTCACGCCGGAGAAGGCCGTCAAGAATCTGATCTACGCGCTCGGCAAGGGCGTGCTCAAGATCATGTCCAAGATGGGCATCTCGACCGTGTCGTCCTATGCCGGCGCACAGGTGTTCGAGGCCGTCGGACTCTCGCAGTCCTTCGTCGACGCGTACTTCACCGGCACGGAGACGAAGCTCGGCGGTGTCGGCATCGATGTCATCGCGACCGAGAATGCCTCGCGCCACGCTTACGCGTACCCCGAGGACGCGGCGGTGCACGCGCACGAACGGCTGTGGACCGGCGGGGAGTACCAGTGGCGGCGGGACGGCTCGCCGCACCTCTTCAACCCCGACACCGTCTTCAAGCTGCAGCACGCGACCCGTTCGCGCCGCTACGACCTGTTCCGCGAGTACACCAAACTCGTCGACGATCAGGCCGCCGAACTCAAGACGCTGCGCGGCATGTTCCGCCTGCGCTCGGGAGTCCGGCCCCCCGTGCCGATCGATCAGGTGGAGCCGATCTCGGCGATCCTGACGCGTTTCTCGACGGGTGCGATGAGCTACGGCTCGATCTCGAAAGAGGCGCACGAGACCCTCGCGATCGCGATGAATCGCATCGGCGGCAAGTCCAACACGGGCGAAGGCGGCGAGGATGTCGACCGCCTGCTCGACCCCGAACGCCGGAGCGCCATCAAGCAGGTCGCTTCGGGACGGTTCGGCGTGACGAGCCTGTACCTGACGCATGCCGAAGACATCCAGATCAAGCTGGCCCAGGGTGCCAAACCCGGCGAGGGCGGTCAGCTGCCCCCGACGAAGGTGTACCCGTGGATCGCACGCACGCGACACGCGACCGCCGGCGTCGGCCTGATCTCGCCGCCGCCGCACCACGACATCTACTCGATCGAAGACCTCAAGCAGCTGATCTTCGACCTGAAGCGCGCCAACCCGAAGGCCCGCATCCACACCAAGCTCGTCAGTCAGTCGGGTATCGGTGCGGTCGCGGCGGGCGTCGCGAAGGCGCTGTCCGACGTCATCCTGGTGTCCGGCCACGACGGCGGAACGGGTGCGAGCCCGCTCAACTCGCTCAAGCACGCCGGCACGCCGTGGGAACTCGGCCTCGCCGAGACGCAGCAGACTCTCATGCTCAACGGCATGCGTGACCGCGTCGTCGTGCAGGTGGACGGCCAGTTGAAGACCGGCCGCGACGTCATCATCGGAGCGCTGTTGGGCGCCGAGGAGTTCGGCTTCGCCACCACGGCGCTGGTCGTCGAGGGCTGCGTCATGATGCGCGTCTGCCACCTGGACACCTGCCCCGTCGGCGTTGCGACCCAGAACCCCGTTCTGCGCGCGCGCTTCACGGGTAAGCCCGAATTCGTCGTGAACTTCATGGAGTTCATCGCCGAAGAGGTGCGCGAGATCCTCGCCGAGCTGGGCTTCCGCTCGCTCGACGAGGCCATCGGTCACCAGGAGCTCCTGGATGTCGACGGTGCCGTGGAGCATTGGAAGGCGAGCGGGCTCGACCTGACGCCGATTCTCGTGGGGCCGCCGTTCGCCGAGGACGAGCCGCGGCGAAACGCGCGCGAACAGGAGCACGAGCTCGACGAGCACTTCGACGTGCAGCTGATCGAACGCGCGCAGGACGTCATTGCGCACGGCGGTCGAGTCGAGATCGACCTGCCGATCCGCAACACCGCGCGCGCCGTGGGCACGATGCTCGGCAACCGCGTCACGCTGGCCCACGGCGAGAACGGACTCCCGTCCGGTTCGATCGTGGTCAACCTGCGCGGCTCGGCCGGACAGTCCTTCGGCGCCTTCATGCCCGCGGGGATCACCCTGCGTCTCGAAGGAGACTCCAACGACTACGTCGGCAAGGGCCTGTCGGGCGGACAGATCGTCATCCGGCCGCCCCGCGGAGCATCCTTCGATGCGTCGCAGAACGTGATCGCCGGAAACGTGATCGGGTACGGCGCAACGCAGGGCAGCATGTTCCTGCGCGGCGTCGTGGGCGAGCGCTTCTTCGTCCGCAACTCCGGCGCGACCGCTGTCGTCGAGGGAGTGGGCGACCACGCGCTCGAGTACATGACGGGTGGGCTCGCGGTGATCCTCGGCGCCACGGGACGTAACCTCGGCGCCGGTATGTCGGGCGGCACCGCGTACGTCTACGACCTCGACCGTACGCTCGTGAACCGCGAGGCTCTCGCGTCGGGAGAACTCGAGCTGCTCGAACTCGGCTCGGGCGATGTCGAGATCCTGCGCGATCTGCTCAAGCTCCACGTCTCCGAGACCGGTTCGACCCTCGCGGCCGACCTGCTCGAAAACTTCGACGAGGCGACCGCTCGCTTCACGCGGGTTCTTCCGCGCGACTATGCGGCCGTGCTCGAGACCCGTCAGGCGGCGGTGGCCGAGGGGCTCGACCCCGACGGCGATGTCGTCTGGACTCGCATCCTGGAGGTGACCGGTGGCTGACCCGAAGGGTTTCCTCAAAGTCACGGAGCGCGAACTCGCGCCCCGTCGTCCCGTGCCCGTGCGCATCATGGACTGGAAAGAGGTGTACGAGCCGGGCGACAAGGCCGTCCTGCGTCGCCAGGCCGGCCGCTGCATGGACTGCGGCATCCCGTTCTGTCACAAGGGCTGCCCGCTCGGCAACCTGATTCCCGAGTGGAACGACCTGCTCTGGCGAGGTGAGGGCCGCGACGCCATCGAGCGTCTGCACGCGACCAACAACTTCCCCGAGTTCACGGGTCGCCTGTGCCCGGCGCCCTGTGAGAGCGCCTGCGTGCTGGGCATCAACCAGCCCGCGGTGACGATCAAGCAGGTCGAGGTCGGCATCATCGACCAGGCTTTCTCGAACGGATGGGTCGAGCCCGAGCCCCCCGGACGCCTGACCGGCAAGACGGTCGCCGTCGTCGGCTCCGGCCCCGCGGGCCTCGCCGCGGCTCAGCAGCTCACCCGCGCTGGCCACACGGTCGCGGTGTACGAGCGTGACGACCGCATCGGCGGTCTGCTGCGCTACGGCATCCCCGACTTCAAGATGGAGAAGCGCCACATCGAAATGCGCCTCCGTCAGATGCAGGACGAGGGCACCCGTTTCCGTGCCGGCGTCGAGATCGGTGTCGACATCTCCTGGGACGACCTGCGTGCGCGTTACGACGCGGTCGTGGTGGCCACCGGATCGACCGTGCCGCGCGACCTCGCCATTCCGGGTCGCGACCACGCGGGCATCCACTTCGCCATGGAGTACCTGATCGAGTCGAACAGGGCCGTGGCGGGGGATTCCGTGCCGCACCAGATCTCGGCCGAGGGCAAGCACGTCATCGTCATCGGCGGTGGCGACACCGGAGCTGACTGCATCGGCACGGCGCACCGCCAGGGGGCGCTCAGCGTCACGAACCTCGCTATCGGCATCCAGCCGCCCACGGCGCGTACCGACGACCAGCCCTGGCCGATGATGCCGACGCTCTTCGAGGTCTCCTCCGCGCACGAGGAGGGCGGCGAGCGTGTCTACCTCGCCTCCACCGTCGAGTTCCTCTCGAACGACGCGGGCGAGGTGCGCGCGTTGCGTGTTGCCGAGACCGAGTACGTCGACGGGCGTCGCGTACCCAAGAGCGGGACCGAGCGTGAGATCCCCGCGGACCTCGTGTTGATCGCGCTCGGTTTCACGGGCCCCGAGCAGACTCAGCTCGCCGACCAGCTGGGCGCGCGCTTCACGAGCCGCGGCAACGTGGAGCGCGACGGCGACTACCAGACCACGGCGCCGGGCGTCTTCGCCGCGGGTGACGCGGGTCGGGGCCAGTCCCTGATCGTCTGGGCGATCGCCGAGGGCCGCGCTGCGGCCGCTCGCGTCGACGCCTACCTGATGGGGTCCACCGAACTGCCATTCCCCGTGCATCCCACCGACATCGCGATCGGTCTGCAGCCCGCGTAGGCTTACCCCGGACTGTGAGACCGGTCCCATCTCGACTCGACCCCGAACCCCGAACCCCACCGGAGCATCACACGATGAGACGTGCCAAGATCGTCGCCACCCTCGGCCCCGCCACCTCGACCTACGAGTCGGTGCGCGCGATCATCGACGCGGGGGTGGATGTCGCCCGCATGAACCTCAGCCACGGCGATTACACCGTCCACGAGACGAACTTCGCCAACGTGCGCAAGGCAGCGGAGGATGCGGGTCGCCCCGTCGCGATCCTCGTCGATCTGCAGGGACCGAAGATCCGCCTCGGCAAGTTCGCCGATGGCCCCCACGAGCTCGCGGTCGGTGACATCTTCAAGATCACGATCGACGACATCCCGGGCACGAAAGAGATCGTGTCGACGACCTTCAAGGGTCTGCCGCAAGACGTGAACCCCGGGGATTTCCTGCTGATCGATGACGGCAAGGTCAAGGTCGAGGTCGTCGAGAAGACCGACACGGTCGTCACGACCAAGGTGATCGTCGCCGGTCCCGTCTCGAACAACAAGGGCATCAATCTGCCAGGTGTCGCCGTCAACGTCCCCGCTCTGTCGGAAAAGGACGAGGCGGACCTGCGGTGGGGCCTGCGCATCGGCGCCGACCTGATCGCGCTGTCTTTCGTGCGTGACGCAAAGGACGTCCAGCGCGCCCACGTCATCATGGCCGAGGAGGGCCGCCGCGTCCCGATCATCGCCAAGATCGAGAAGCCGCAGGCCGTCGAGCACCTCGAAGAGATCATCGACGCGTTCGACGGCATCATGGTCGCTCGTGGCGACCTGGGCGTGGAACTCCCGCTCGAGGCCGTGCCGATCGTCCAGAAGCGCGCCGTGGAGCTCTCGCGGCGCATGGCGAAGCCCGTCATCGTCGCAACACAGATGCTCGAGTCGATGATCAACAGCCCCGTGCCGACGCGGGCCGAGACATCCGACGTCGCCAACGCCGTCCTGGACGGCGCCGACGCCGTCATGCTCTCGGGCGAGACGAGTGTGGGGGAGTACCCCGTCGTCGTCGTCGAGACCATGGCACGGATCGTGGCCTCGACCGAGGAGCACGGTCTCGACCGGATCGCCAAGCTCACGAACAAGCCGCGCACGCAGGGTGGTGCGATCACTCTCGCGGCCATCGAGGTCGCCGAATTCGTCGACGCCAAGTACCTCTGCATCTTCACGGAGTCGGGAGACTCGGCTCGCCGGATGTCGCGCCTGCGCCCGAACATCCCGATGATCGCGTTCACGCCCGAGCCGGCAATCCGTCGCCGTATGGCGCTGACCTGGGGCATCCAGTCCGCGCTCGTCGAGCACGTGGCCCACACGGACCGCATGTTCATCCAGGTCGATGACTACCTGCTGTCGAACGACCTGGCTTCGGTCGGCGACAAGGTCGTCGTCATCTCGGGATCCCCTCCGGGGATCGTCGGCTCGACCAACGACATCCGTGTCCACAAGGTCGGAGACGCCGTCCACGGCGCCGCCCCGATCTACCAGATCCGGGAGTAGTCGGGGGACGGGCGGGGCGGCCGATAAAAGTACCGGTGGTGGGACTCGAACCCACACGCCCTCACGGGCAACCGATTTTGAGTCGGTCGCGTCTGCCATTCCGCCACACCGGCCCGCACGTCCGAGAATGACCATACCGTAGGATTCAAACGTGACCGAGCTAGACGAGACCGCAGCGCCCACGCCCTCAACCCCGAGGCGCGTCGTCGTCGCGGAGGATGAGTCGCTCATCCGACTCGACATCGTCGAGATTCTCCGTGACAACGGATACGACGTCGTCGGAGAGGCGGGGGACGGCGAAACCGCCGTTCAGCTCGCGACCGAACTGCGTCCGGATCTCGTGATCATGGACGTCAAGATGCCCATCATGGACGGCATCAGCGCCGCCGAGAAGCTCAACAAGAACCACGTCGCGCCCGTCGTGCTGCTGACCGCGTTCAGCCAGAAGGAGCTCGTCGAGCGGGCCAGCGAGGCGGGTGCGCTGGCGTACGTCGTCAAGCCGTTCACGCCCAACGACCTGCTTCCCGCGATCGAGATCGCGCTGAGCCGCTACCAACAGATCCTCACGCTCGAGGCCGAGGTCGCCGACATGGTCGAGCGTTTCGAGACGCGCAAGCTCGTCGACCGAGCCAAGGGTCTGCTCAACGAGAAGATGGGGCTGTCGGAGCCCGAGGCCTTCCGTTGGATTCAGAAGGCGTCGATGGATCGTCGTCTGACGATGCAGGATGTCGCGAAGGCGATCATCGAGCAGCTGGCGTCGAAGAAGGCGTAGCCCGAGTCCCGAGTGTGCCTCTTCGACACGCCCGGCGAACGGGGGCCTGTCGAAGAGGCCACGCGAGCCTCAGGACGCGGGCATGTCCTTGATGAGATTCGTGATGCGGATCGTCGAGAGCCGTCGGCCCTGATCATCCGTCACGACGATCTCGTGCACGGTCATGCTGCGCCCGACGTGGATCGGTACGCAGGTGCCGGTTACCAAGCCCTGCGTGGCCGAGCGGGTGTGAGTCGCGTTGATGTCCACGCCGACGGCGAGGCGTCCAGGCCCGACGAGCAGATTCGCGTGCATCGAGCCGAGCGACTCGCCCAGCACGACATACGCGCCGCCGTGCATCAGCCCGACGGGCTGGGTGTTGCCCTCGACGGGCATGGTGGCCACGGCGCGTTCACGCGTGAACTCGACCCAGGCCATCCCCATCTTGTTTCCGAGGGCGCCGAATCCGCGACGGTTGACCCACTCGAGCGGGTCCACGGCAACGGCATCGGACATGAGGCCTCCTTCAGGGGCGAGGGCACCATCGCGCCCGTGGGGAGTGTCCGCACCGGTAGCTAGGCTGAGGGGGTGCCGGACTCCGAAAAGCCTACTCTCATGATCGTCGACGGCCATTCGCTGGCTTTCCGCGCGTTCTACGCGCTCCCGGTCGACAACTTCACCACCAAAGATCACCAGCATACGAACGCCATCTACGGCTTTCTCTCGATGTTCGTGAATCTGATCAAGGATCACAAGCCGACGCACATCGCCGTCGCCTTCGACCTGTCTCGCACCTCGTTCCGTACCCGCGAATACGCGGAGTACAAGGCGAACCGGTCCGAGACACCACCCGAGTTCTCGGGTCAGATCCCGCTGCTGCGTGACGCGCTCGAGGCGATGGGCGTCCAGATCGTCACGAAAGAGGACTACGAAGCCGACGACGTTCTCGCAACCCTCGCGGCCCAGGGTGCTGAGCAGGGTTTCGACGTGCTGGTGGTCTCGGGCGACCGCGATTCGATCCAGCTGGTGACCGAAGACGTGACCCTGTTGTACCCGTCGGTGCAGGGCGTTTCGCAGTTGAAGCGATACGACACGGCGGCCGTCATCGAGCGCTACGGCGTGCGCCCGGAGCAGTATCCCGACATCGCCGCGCTCGTGGGTGAGACGAGCGACAACCTGCCGGGCGTGCCGAAGGTCGGCGAGAAGACGGCCGTGAAGTGGCTCAACCAATTCGGCTCGCTCGATGAGCTCCTCAGCAACGCCGACAAGGTCGGCGGCGTGGTCGGCAACAACCTGCGCGAGCATATCGAGGCCGTGCGCCGAAACCGCACGCTGAACCGGTTGGTGCGAGACCTCGAACTACCCCTCGGGCCGGCGGATCTCGCGATGCAGCCGATGGACGCGCAGGCGGTTCGCGACATCTTCGCGCGTCTCGAATTCCGCACCCTGTTGCCTCGCGTTTTCGAGGCGGTCGGGCTGGATGCGGAAGAGTCCGCCGCCGCGGCCGCGCGTGAGCCCGGTGTCGCCGCGCCGACGGTGCGGGAGGTCACCGCGGTCGAGGCCGCGGAGTGGGCCAATTCACTCGCGCCCGAGACACCCGTCGGCGTCACGATCACGCTGCAGTCGGGTCTGCCGTACCGGGTCGGGCTCGCAACGTTGGACGATGCCGTCGAGCTGACGTGGACAGCGGATGCTCCCGGCTGGGAAGCCCTGGGGGAGTGGTTCGCCGGTCCCGCGGCCAAGGTGGCCAACGACGCGAAGCCGCAGGTCAAGGCGCTTCGCCGCGCGGGCTTCTCGCTCGGCGGTCTCGCGTTCGACACCCTGTTGGCGGGCTGGCTGCTACGCCCGAGCTTCCCCGACCGCACCCTCGCGGACCTGGTGGATCGATACCTCGATGAGAAGTTGCCGGAGTCCGATCCGACGCAGCTCGTGCCCGAGACCGAGGGCGCGACCCCCGCGCAGTTGGCCTGGTATACGTTGCGCGTCGCGGATGCGCTGGGCGACGACATGCCCGAGCCTGTTCGAGCGGTTCTCGACGACATCGAACTCCCGACGCTCACGGCGCTGGCAGACCTCGAACTCGCCGGTGTCGCGGTCTCGCACACCAAGCTGTCGGAGTTCTCGGCAGAGCTCGGCGCCCGCGCGGAGGCGATTGCGCAAGAGGCGTACGGAACCATCGGCCGCGAGGTCAACCTCGGCTCGCCGAAGCAGCTGCAAGAAGTGCTCTTCGAAGAGCTTGCGCTTCCGAAGACACGCAAGACGAAAACGGGCTACTCGACGGATGCCGCCGTTCTCGCGGATCTGCAGGAGACGGCACCGCATCCGTTCCTGAGTCTGCTGTTGCAGCATCGCGAGGCGACCAAGCTCCGCCAGATCATCGAGTCGCTGGACACCGCGATCGGGGACGACGGGCGCATCCACACCACGTATCTGCAGACGGGCAGCCAGACGGGTCGGCTCTCGAGCACAGACCCGAACCTGCAGAACATCCCCGTCCGCACCGAGGAATCGCGTCGTATCCGCAGCGCGTTCGAGGTCGGACCGGGGTACGAGGCGCTTCTCACGGCCGACTACTCGCAGATCGAGATGCGCATCATGGCCCACCTGTCGGAGGACCCGGGGCTGATCGAGGCGTTCAACTCGGGTGAAGACCTGCACCGGTTCGTGGGCGCTCGTGTCTTCGGAGTGGAGCCCTCCGAGGTCACCCCCGCGATGCGGACGAAGGTCAAGGCGATGTCGTACGGCCTGGTCTACGGGTTGTCGGCGTTTGGCCTGTCGAAGCAGCTGCGCATCGAGCAGAGCGAGGCGAAGCAGCTGATGATGGAGTACTTCGCGCGCTTCGGCGCCGTGCGCGACTACCTGCGCGCGTCGGTCGAACAGGCGAAGATCGACGGCTACACCACGACGATCTTCGGCCGTCGCCGACCGTTCCCCGACCTGTCGAGTCCCAACCGGGTCCTGCGCGAGAACGCCGAACGGGCCGCGCTCAACGCGCCGATTCAGGGCAGCGCCGCCGACATCATGAAGATCGCGGTGCTCGACATCCATGCCGCCCTGCGCGAGCAGGGGCTCGGCTCTCGCGTCCTGATGCAGATTCACGACGAACTCGTGCTCGAGGTCGCACCGGGGGAGTGGGAAGCCACGGAACAGATCGTGCGCACCCGCATGGGGGGCGCGGCGCAACTCTCCGTGCCATTGGACGTGCAGATCGGGCGCGGTTCGGACTGGAACGAGGCGGCTCACTAGGCTCGAAGGATGACCGAAGCAACTCGCACGCCCACGCAGATCGACGCGATCGCCGAATCCTGGGTCGACACGCTCGTAGAACTGTCGCCGACGCTGGGCACGTACATCGGCCGCATGGAGCACGCGGACCGGTTCGATGACTTCTCGCCCGCGGGCCACGCGCGGTTCGCGGACGAAGCCCGGAGCGCCCTGAGCGCACTCGAGGCCGCCACGCCGACCGATCCGATCGACGAGATCACCCGCACCGACCTGTCGAGCGAGCTCCGCCTCGCGCTCGAGCTGCACGACATCCGATGGAACCTGCGGGACCTCAACGTGATCGCATCGCCCGCCCAAGAGATCCGCGAGGTCTTCGATCTGATGCCGACGGACACGGCCGAAGACTGGGAGGTCGTCGCTCGGCGACTGGGCGCCGTGAAGGGCGCTGTCGACGGCTACATGGAGTCTCTGCGCGAGGGCGTACGCCAGGGGATCGTGCCCGCGCGCCGTCAAGTCGTCGAAGTCATCACGCAGATCGGCCGGTACACGGCCGACAACGGGTTCTTCACCGAGTTCGCCGGCGAAGCGGCCCCCGCCGACGGCCAGCTGCCGGCGTCACTCGCGCGCGAACTCGCAGACCAGGCCGGGGCAGCGCGCGTCGCGTACGATCAGCTCGCCGAGTTCATGCGCACGGAGCTTGCGCCCGCC
Organism: Microbacterium sp. BR1; assembly: GCF_002812725.1. Taxonomy (GTDB): domain Bacteria; phylum Actinomycetota; class Actinomycetes; order Actinomycetales; family Microbacteriaceae; genus Microbacterium. The sequence continues at coordinate 509,990 of NZ_NMUN01000004.1, forward strand.
GCCGGCGAAGGCGACGCCGTGGGGCGCGACATGTACGCGCTGCACTCGCGCCGGTTCCTCGGCGCTGTGATCGATCTCGACGAGACCTACGAATGGGGCATCGAAGAGCTCGCGCGCATGGTCGCCGAGCAGGAGTCCATCGCGAACGAGATCAGCCCCGGCGCGAGCGTCGAAGAGGTGGTCGCGCTGCTCGAGCAGGACCCGTCGCGCAAGCTGCACGGCACGCAGGCTCTGCAGGAGTGGATGCAGGCGACGAGTGACCGCGCGATCGCCGAGCTCGGCGCCACGCACTTCGACATTCCCGAACAGATCCGCACCCTTGAGTGCATGATCGCGCCGACCAAAGAGGGCGGGATCTACTACACCGGGCCGACGGATGACTTCTCACGCCCGGGCCGCATGTGGTGGTCGGTGCCCGAGGGCGTCACCGAGTTCGACACCTGGCGCGAGCTGACCACGGTCTACCACGAGGGGGTTCCCGGGCATCACCTGCAGATCGGCCAAGCGACGTACAACCGCGCGCAGCTGAACTCGTGGCGGCGCCTGCTGGCCGGCACCTCGGGGCACGCCGAGGGATGGGCGCTCTACGCGGAACGGCTGATGCAGGACCTCGGATACCTCGATGATCCGGCCGACCGGCTCGGCATGCTCGACGGGCAGCGGATGCGCGCGGCCCGTGTCGTGCTCGACATCGGTGTGCACCTCGGCAAGCAGCGTCCCGACGGCGCGGGCATCTGGGACGCCGAGTACGCACTGGCGTTCATGGGGCGCAACGTCAACATGCCCGACGAGTTCGTCCGCTTCGAGGTCAATCGCTATCTCGGATGGCCGGGGCAGGCTCCCTCGTACAAGGTCGGTCAGCGCATCTGGGAGCAGGTCCGCGACGATTACGCCACGGCGCGTGGCACGGACTTCTCGATCAAGGAGTTCCACAAGCGGGCGCTCGACATGGGCGGGGTCGGTCTCGACACGCTTCGTACGGCGCTGCTGCGAGACTGAACCGGAGCGGTTTTCGAGAACGGGAATGGCCGAGTGAGGCATCCTGTTACATACGCGTGAATAGAAAGGCGTGTTCATGACGCTCGAACTCGGTCTCGACACCTTCGGAGACATCAGCCGCGGATCCGATGGATCCCTCGTGAGCGATGCACAGACGATCCGCGATGTGGTCGACCAGGCGGTGCTCGCGGATCAGGTGGGCATCTCGTTCATCGGCCTGGGGGAGCACCACCGCCGTGACTTCGCCATCACGAGCCCCGAGATCGTGCTGGCCGCGATCGCGGCGCGCACAGAGCAGATCCGCCTCGGCACCGCCGTGACTGTCCTCTCGAGCGACGACCCCGTGCGCCTGTATGAGCGTTTCGCCACGCTCGACGCGATCTCGCGCGGTCGTGCCGAGATCATTCTCGGCCGTGGTTCGTTCATCGAGTCGTTCCCTCTTTTCGGATACGAACTGAGCGATTACGAGGTGCTCTTCGAAGAGAAGTTGGGGCTGTTCACCGAGCTCCTGAAAGAGAAGCCGGTCACCTGGCAGGGCACGACACGTGCTGCGCTGAACAACGCCGATGTCTTCCCGAAGACCGAGAACGGTCTGAAGGCGTGGATCGGTGTCGGCGGCAGCCCCGAGTCCGTTGTACGCGCCGCCCGCCACGGCCTGGGGCTGATGCTCGCGATCATCGGGGGACCGGCCGACCGGTTCCGCCCCTTCGTCGACCTGTACCACCGGTCGCTGACCGCGCTCGGAAGCGAGATGCTGCCCATCGGCGTGCATTCGCCAGGTCACGTCGGCGAGACCGACCAGCAGGCCTGGGAGGAGGCCTACCCCGGATTCGAAGAGTTGAACAACACGATCGGTCGCGAACGCGGCTGGCCCCCGTACAACCGCATGCGCTTCCAGCACGACGTCGGGCCCGAGGGGGCTGCGTATGTCGGATCGCCCGAAACGGTTGCCCAGAAGATCGCGCAGACCGCGCGCACGCTGGGGATCGCGCGATTCGACATGAAGTACGCATCCGGATCCATCTCGCACGACAAGCTCATGACGAGCATCGAGCTGTACGGCACGCGCGTCCTTCCTCGTGTCCACGAGCTGCTGTCTGAAGATCCGGGACCCGTCGGCAGCGCGGCGTGACATCGCGTCCGCGTACATGGGAGAGGTCTTCTCCGGCATGAGTGGCCCATTCGGACCGCTTCTCCGGGCATCCGGCCCATTCGTTCCTTTCGGATGTACGCGGCGCTCCCTTACTGACGTTGCGCGGGACCGGGCGGTGCGGGCATGTCGGCCCGAGCCCAGGACCCCGGCTCTGTTGCGATCAGCTGCGTGTGCCGCCGCTTAGGCTGAACGGGTGTCTTCCGTGCGTTACGTCGCCATCGGCGATTCCTTCACCGAGGGTGTCGGGGATGAGCTGCCAGACGGTACGACGCGTGGCTGGGCCGACCTGGTCGCGCAAGGCTGGGCGAACGCGACGGCTGAGCCCGTCGAATATGCCAACTTCGCGATTCGCGGCAAGCTCATCTGGCCGATCGTCCGAGAACAGCTCGAGCCCGCGCTGGCCTTGAAGCCCACGCACCTGTCCTTCAACGGCGGCGGCAACGACATGCTGCGGCCGCGGGCAGACATCGAGCACATCGCGGACGCCTTCACCCAGGTGCTCCGTCGGTGCGACGAGGAGGGGGTCGCGTTGATCCTGCTCTCGGGTGCCGACCCGTCGCGGCAGCTGCCGCTGGGCCGCATGATCCGGCGCCGCGGCGACGCGCTGTCGCGCGCTGTGCTCCGGCGCGCGCAGGGACGCACCGATGTCATCCGGGCGCTCAACTGGCCGGATGCCGATCTCGGAACGCCGCCGTTCTGGGCGGAGGACCGCCTACACATGAACGCGCGCGGCCACCACCGGGTCGCGGCTCGGGTGCTCGACGCGCTCGGACTCGCCGCCCCGCACGAGTGGTGGGACCTTCCTCCTCTCGCTGCCGGTGGCCCGAAGGGCCTGGCCTACTACCGCACGCACGTGGGCCCGTGGATGCGCCGCCGCATCACGCGCACGTCGTCCGGTGATGGTCGGGTCGCGAAGTACCCGGACTGGCTCCTGGTCCCGCCGCTCGGATGAACGCGAGCGGCGTCAGCAGCCCGGGCCCGACGGTTGTTCGGCGCAGGTTCGCTGGACGAGCCCGGTTCGCACCTCGACAACACGCACGTCGTAGAACGACGTGGCAGAAGTGACTGAGCCCGTCACCGGTCGCCAGGAGCCCGTTCCGAAGTTCACGGCGGCGCTGTAGACCACGCGAACTCCGGCCCGATACGAGCCCGGCGCACCGTAGACATGGCTCGTCGGTGTGGCCGTGTAGTCGGGGACGCCCAGACGAGCCCAGGTCGCCCCGCCCGTCGCGGCCGTGCGGCTCGTACCGTCGCCGTGGTCGAATCGGTAGCCCGTCGGCGTGAACCGTACGGTCACGTCATATCCCAGGAGCGGTCCGCTCAGCAGTTGGACGGATGCCGCAGCCACTAGGTTCGTCGGCATCCCGACGACGCCGAGGCCGAGCGGCTCACCCGTCACGGTCGGCACGGCGGGCACGAACGAGCGAAGATCTTCCGCCGTTACGTCCGGGAGCGTGACGACGCTGTAGAGCGGGCGGCACAGCGACGTCTCACACTCCTCTTCGGGTGCCGGGGGAGCGGTGCTCGATCCGCCGCCGCCCTTGGTTCCGCCGCCGCTCTGTCCACCCGACCCGTTCGAGGACCCGGAACCGCCGGGTGTGGTCGTCCCGGCTCCCACATCGACCTGACTGCCATCGGTTGTCGCGCTGCAGTGATCAAGCCATCCAAGCTCGTTGCAGCTGCCGGGTGACGCTCCCATGGGAAACGCTGAGAATGAAAAAGCCAGAACCAGAACGGCTGCTGCCCTCAACATTGCGGTCCGCTCGATCGCCCCCCGATCAAGGCGATTGCTGCGCCCGTAGCGGAACTGGGACTTGGCACAGCGACTACGGTCATTGTCTGGACGTCTCCCCGAGTATCGGATACCACGGATGCGCCGCTGCTGTCGAGTACAGCCACCTCAGCAACATCCAGGCAGACAGCGAGCTCCAAGCCGCTCGCGCCGAGTACGAGTGGTTCAACGAGGGTCGGTACAGAGCGACCGGTCACGGCCCATCCGTCAGCATGCATCTGAGTAAGCGTTTCGCGAATACCCGCGTTCGCCTCGCCGGTCGTCCAGGCATACACGGCCTCGAAGGTTTCGGGGTCGGCGAGGTCGACCTGGTTCAGCGCGTCGACGTATGCGCGATAGGTCGCTTCAGCCGCCGCAAAGGCCTCGGCCTCCGACGCGAAAGTCGGAGTGGGGGTGGGCTGCGGCATCGGCGCGGCGGCGCATCCGCTGATCAAGACGGCAAGAGCCGCGACGACAAGTATCCGAACAGGCCGCTGCACGCCCACACGCTAGCGCGCGTCGCGGATCAGCGCCGCGAGTTATCCACAGAGTAGGTCAGCTCGGCGAACTGGCCGACGCGTCGCACCGCCGTGAGCGTGAGGCGATCGGATTCCAGCCGACGGGGGAGAAGCGACCGACCGGACCCGAGCGCGACGGGCGCGACGCTCAGCACGATCTCGTCGAGCAGCCCAGCGTCGGCGAACTGGCCAGCGAGCTCGCCGCCGCCGACGACCCAGACGTCCTTGTCGCCGGCGGCCTCGAGAATCTGGGGCCATGCGTCCGCTACTGAACCCGATCGGAATCGGATGTCGGCTCCCGGTACGGCAGTCCGTTCGCGGCTGGTGAAGACGAAAGTCGGTCGGTCCGCGTAGAACTGCGCCCACTTCTCGGGATGATCGAGCAGCTGATCGTGCCGGACGACCCATTCGTACGTCGTGGAACCCTCGACGAGCACGCCGATCCGATCCATGAACGACGCGATGCCAGCCTCCGCCTCGGCCGCGTCGGGCACCGCAAAGAGCCAGCCGAGGGAATCGAAGGGGTCCGCGATGAACCCGTCGAACGTGGTTGCTGTGTAGTAGACGACGCGAGTCATGCACCAGAGACTAGGGGTGACCTCCGACACGCGACTTCCTTCCACTACCAGGATATGGCCCCGAGGGGGGCTTGCGGCAAGGCCCCCCTGGCGGCGGAGAATCATCGATCGTGACTCCGAACCCAAGTGTTTTCGCCCTTCCCTCCCATCTCTCAGCGAAAGCCGATGCGCGCCTGATCGGTGCCGACGCGGATCACTTTCGCGCGGTCGCTGCCACGATCGACTCCTCGTTGGTCGTGCTGCGGGAGCGGCTCGATACCGCTCGCGCTCAGATCGTCCGCCCGGGGTGGGAAGCCGTCGACCGCGACCTACGGGTACGCCGTCTGACGGCAGAGATGTCCGCGCTCGAGCGCCTGCGTCTCGACCTGTGCTTGGGCAGATTCCTGCGGACGGATGCCGTGAGCCCCGTGTATATCGGACGCTTCGGATTGGCCGACGGCGAGGGTCGTCGTCTGCTGATCGATTGGCGTGTTCCGGCGGCCGCCCCGTACTTCGCCGCGACCCGCGCGCAACCGATGGACGTCACGACGCGCCGCCGGTATCGGTGGAACGCCGCGCGCATCGTCGACTACTGGGACGAAGTGCTATCCGGCGACGCCGATGTCGCGAACGTCGCACTCGACGACGAGTCGGCCTTCATCGCCAGCCTCGGCTCCAGCCGGTCGGCACAGATGCGCGACGTTCTCGGCACGATTCAGGCCGATCAGGATGCGATCATCCGCGCAGACTCCCGGGGTGCGCTCGTCGTCGATGGGGGACCGGGAACGGGCAAGACCGTCGTCGCTCTTCACCGCACGGCGTACCTGCTGTACGCCGATCCCCTGGTCACCGAGAGGCGCGGCGGTGTTCTGTTGATCGGTCCGCACGGCCCGTACCTGTCATATGTGGCGGGTGTGCTGCCGAGCCTCGGCGAAGAAGGCGTGCAGATCTGCACGCTACGAGATCTCGTCGTCGAGGGTGCGACCGCGGGACCGGAACCTGATCACCGGACGGCGATGCTCAAGGAGTCGGGTCGCCTGCTCGACGCCGTCGAGGCGGCCGTGCGCTACTACGAGCATCCGCCGGTCGTGAACCTGATCGTCGAGACGCCGTGGTGCGACATCCCCGTGGGACCCGCGGATTGGGACGATGCGTTCGCCGCAGCGGACCCGACAACGCCGCACAACGATGCACGGGACGAGGTCTGGGACGCACTACTCGATGTGCTCGTCGACGTCGTCGAGGCGGAGGATGCGCCGCCCACCGCGTTGCGTCGGACTCTTGCACGAGACGAGGCGCTGATGCGTGCATTCTCGGATGCATGGCCCGTGCTCGATCCGGTGAATGTCGTGGCGGACCTCTGGTCGTCGCCGGCATACCTGCACCAGTGCGCGCCGTGGTTGACCGAGGACGAGGTCGCGCGCCTGCAGCGGCCAGACCCACACGCTTGGACGGCGCCCGACCTGCCCTTCTTGGACGCGGCGCGCCGACGGATCGGTGACCCAGAGGGTCCACGTCGGGCCCGCGAGCGCGACCGTCTACTCGCGGCGGAGCAAGAGCGGATGACACAGGTCGTCGACGATCTGATCGCCGCCGATGACGATGGCGAGGGGCTCGTAACGATGCTGCGCGGTGCCGATGCGCGTCAATCGCTCATCGACGATTCGCGCGTGCCCACAACGCGCCCGGATCGACTCGTGGGGCCCTTCGCGCATGTCGTCGTCGACGAGGCGCAGGAACTGACCGATTCCGAGTGGCGTATGTTGCTCAGCCGCTGCCCTTCGCGGAGCTTCACGATCGTGGGCGATCGCGCCCAAGCTCGTCGCGGATTCGCGGAGAGCTGGGCGAAGCGGCTCGAGCGCGTCGGATTCCGAGACATCCGAGTCGCACCTCTGACGGTCAACTACCGCACGCCCGAAGAGATCATGTCGGAGGCAGAACCGATCATCCGTGCGGTCCTGCCCGACGCGAATGTCCCGAAATCCATCCGATCGAGCAGTATCCCGGTTGTGCGCGGCGACGTATCCGAGCTGGGAGTAGTCCTCGATGATTGGCTGTCCGATCATGCGGAGGGGATCGCGTGCGTCATCGGTGCTGTCGCCCGGGAGTCCTCGTCCGACAGAGTGCGCTGGCTGACTCCCGAGTTGGCAAAGGGGCTCGAATTCGATCTTGTCGTGCTCGTCGATCCGCACGGATTCGGTGCCGGAGTCACGGGTGCGGTCGACCGCTACGTTGCGATGACCCGCGCAACCCAGCAGCTCGTGATCCTCACGAGCAGGTGCGTAGCGGATTCGACCGCGGGATGAAAGGGGGTGGGAGCCAACAGCCGCGGTTGATACACATGGAGCATGCACAGGATCCACTACGCAGGGGACTCGATCGTGACCGGCTCGGAGATCGCGCGCGCGTTGTTGGACTATGCGCAGGCGCTGTCACAGGTGAGTGCATCGGCCACCGTCGAAGTACCCACGCTCGAGGACGACGGCCGAAGGGGGAACGTAGAGCTTCTGATCGGTCCGGCCAGTCAACTCATCGCGCACGAGGTGCGCTCACAAGACGAGGACGTGGTCGACGACGAACTCGTCGAGCGGATGACCGCAGAAGCACGCCGACTCCGGCAGTTCGGCTGGGATACACCGACAGCGGGCGTGGTGCCCGTCGAGCCGAAATACGATTGGACAGACCTGGACGACTTGTGACCCGCCGCGAGCGATCGACGTAGCGTGTGAGTGTGAAACCGCCATACGAGTTGCCCTCGATGCGGGCGATCATTTCGATCGCCCTGGGCGCGACGGTCGCGGTACTGTCGGCTCCGTTCCTCATGCACCACGCGGCCCCATGACCAGGCCCAGTTATGTATTGACACAGTAATACATACGATGGCACAATGTGGGTGTGAATCAGGGGATGCCGGGGGAGGGGAAGCTCACATGATCGTCATAGATCCTCGATCACCCGTGCCGCCATTCGAGCAGCTGCGCACCCAACTCCTCGATGCGGTGACAGAGGGGGAACTCGCACCCGGGACCCGACTCCCGACGGTCCGGCGGCTCGCTGAGGATCTCGGCATTGCTGCGGGAACGGTCGCGCGCGCTTATCGAGAGCTCGAGGCATCCGGAGTCATTGAAACGCGTGGACGCAACGGCACGTTCGTCTCACCGCACGGCGATGCTGCACACCGCGAAGCACAGCGGGCGGCGACGGTGTTTGCCGACCAGATGCGCGCTCTGCGCCTCGACACGGAAGAGGCGCTCGCACTCGTTTCGGCGGCGCTCCGTAGCGGAACCACGACAGCCCCGTCGGGCTGACCCTCGCGCGTGCGCCTGAGCGTACGGGCGAGTGGATTCGACCTTAACTGACATAATGTGCATTATCGGGGATAACCCATTGCTACACTCCGTCGGTCACGGCCGGCAGCGGATCAGGAACCGCGCAGTTCACCCAGCGACGAGACGACGAGTCTGGGAGGCTCCTCGGCGAACATGATCGTCACCAGCGTGTGTGTGCACGAGTTGCACCGGACGATTGCCGCGGTCTCGTCGATTTCCACCCACGCTTGCGCGATGCGCGCCGCCGCGCCGCACGAGCCGCAAACCGCCACCATGTCGGTCGGCTCGCCACCGAAAAGTCGGCTGAGGGCGCCCGCCAGAACGTTTCCGTCGACGTGGTCCGCGTGCGCCGCACGCCTGTGTGGATCCATCATCCGCCTCCGAATCGTTCGGTCTTGATCCGCGCCGGATCGTGTCCGAGTTCGACGAGTCTGCGCGAGACGACTTCGACGAATGCCGTCGGCCCGCAGACATAGACCGTCGGCGCATCCGTGGCCGGAAAGACCGCGGCGGCGATCGTTTCGGCGTTCAGGCGTCCCACGACGCCCGGCCAGCCCTCGGGCGCGTGTTGTGTGAAGGCCCAGGTGAGCTCGATCCCCTGCTCCCCCAGCGCCATCAGATCATCGCGATATATCGCATCCTCCGGGGATTTCACCGAGTACAGCAGCCGGAACGGTTGCCCGGTTCCCGCCGAGGCCCGGGCGCGTGCGATGGCGCGCAGAGGGACGATGCCCGAACCTCCCGCAATGAGCTGCACGGGCGAAGCATCCTCGCCGCGCCAGACGAAGTAGCCGCCCAAGGGGCCGAGGATCTCGAGGTGGTCCCCCGGCTGCGCCTCGCGCACCAGATAGGGCGAGACTTCACCCTCGGGATGCTCGTCGATAGCGAGCTCGATACGCTCCCCCGTGCCGGAGGAACCGAGAGAGTACGAACGCACTGCCTGGTAGCCGTCCTCCGCGGTCAGGCGGACGTCGACGTGCTGCCCGGGCAGGTTTCCCGGCCATCCGGGCACCTCGACGCCCAGGACTCGGGCGTTCGGCGTAACGGCCGTGACATCTGCGACCTGTGCGACAGCCCAGGTCCGGGGCGTTACCAATAGCGTTCCTCGGTCCAGGGATCACCGTGGGTGTGATAGCCGTTCTGCTCCCAGAATCCCGGGTCGTCGTGGGCCTGGAGGGTGATGCCACGAACCCACTTCGCGCTCTTCCAGAAATACAGGTGAGGCACGAGAAGACGGGCCGGGCCGCCGTGCTCGGGGTCGAGCGGCTCGCCGCCGAACTCGAATGCGATCCAGGATTTGCCACCCAGCAGATCCTCGAGTGCGAGGTTCGTCGTGTAGCCACCGTACGAATGCACCATGACGTACTCGTCCACTGTGTCGACGCCCGCGAACAGCGTGTCGAGCGAAACACCGCGCCAGTTCGTACCGAGCTTCGACCACCGGGTAACGCAATGGATATCGGTGTCGACGTCTTCGATGGGGAGAGCGTGGATCTCGTCCCACGTCCAGGTCGACACGACGCCCTTTTCGGTCGCGATCGAGAAGGACCACTCCCCCGTGTCGATCTGCGGCGTGGGTCCAGCCGAGAGAACGGGAAAGTCATCCGTCAGGTACTGGCCGGGAGGCAACCGCGGATCACTCTCGCGTCGTCGCTCGCCGAACCCTCGCGAGAAGATCGCCACGTCAGCCTCCCGTCACGCCCGAATCGGGCTCTCGAACCACGCCCGATACGGGCTACTCCGTGCCACAGCGTATCCGAGCAGGTCGGTCCGAGGACGCATCGCTTTGTCGCAAATCGTTACGCTCGAGACGTGATCCCTCCCCGCGCACAGCGCCCCCCATGCTCGGGCCGTGCGCGATGAACGGGGTTCTCACGGGGTTCGCCGTCGTCGGACTCGCCATAGCGCTCGGCTACGTCCTCGGCCGACAGGGACTCCTCGGCGAGCACGCACGCTTCGTCCTCTCGCGCCTGACGTTCTTCGTCCTCTCCCCCTTCCTGCTCTTCGTCGTGCTGGCCGAAGCCGACATCCCGACGCTCTTCTCCGCGCTGCTCCCGGTCTCGGCCCTCACCGCGGTGTCGATGTTCGCGGTCTACGCGATGCTCGCCCGTCTGCTCTGGCGCCGCGGGCTCGGCGACACCGTGGTGGGCGCACTCGGTTCGGGCTACGTCAACGCGAACAACATCGGCATCCCCATCGCGCTGTATCTGCTGGGCAACGCCGCGTTCTCAGCCCCGGTGATCCTTGCGCAGCTGCTGGTCTTCATGCCGATCGCGCTCGTGCTGCTGGATGCCTCCACCAGCACCTCCGCACCGTCTGTCGGGCGCATCCTGAAGCAGACGGCACGCAACCCGATGCTGATCGGCGCTGCGCTCGGCGTGGTCGTCGCGCTGACCGGCATCCAACTCCCGCCCGTCGTCTGGGAACCGATCGCCCTCATCGCCGGTGCGTGCGTGCCCATCCTGCTCATCTCGTACGGTCTGTCGCTGCCCGGAGCGCGCGTGCTGACGGCGAAGGGCCGCCGTCGCGACATCCTGTTGGCGAGCGGGCTCAAACTGATCGCGATGCCGCTCGTCGCCTGGGCGCTCGGCCAGTTCGTGTTCGCGCTCCCCCGCGATCAGGTGCTTGCCGTCGTCGTCCTCGCGGCGCTCCCGACCGCGCAGAACGTCTTCAATTTCGCGCAACGGTACGACGTCGGCGAACGCATCGCGCGCGACACGATCTTCCTGACGACGATCGGATGCATCCCGGTGCTGATCGTCGTCGCGCTCCTGCTCTCGTAGTCGCACCAGACACGCCTCGCGGAGCACCTGCGCCGAGCGCGCGACAGCGCTAACCTGGTGTCTCACAGGTATTTCCCAGAAAGGACGCTGCCATGTCCACCGACATCCCCGTCGAAAAGGCTGCCGTCAACGGCATCCGCACTGCCCTCGGTCTGAGCGGCGCCATCGCGCTCATCGTGGGTGTCCTCATCCTCGTCTGGCCGGGCCGCACCGCGATCGTGGTCACGGCCATCATCGCCGTCTACGCCATCGTGGGCGGCCTCGTATATGCCGGTCTCGGCATCTTCTCCAAGTCCATGGGCGGATGGTCGCGGGTCGGTCACATCGTGCTCGGCCTCATCTACGTCGTCGCGGGCATCATCGCCTTCTTCAACCTCGGCATGACGGCCGCCTGGCTCGCGCTGTTCCTCGGAATCCTCGTCGGCATCATGTGGATCGTCGAGGGCGTCGTGGCGCTCACGACGCTCGGTGGCTCCTCGTCGAAGGGGTGGACGATCTTCTTCGCGATCCTCAGCATCGTCGCGGGCATCATCCTGCTGTTCTCGCCGCTCTGGGGTGCACTCGTGCTCTGGTGGCTGCTCGCCATCTCGCTCGTCGTGCTCGGCATCATCCAGATCATCCGCGCCTTCACCTTCAAGTCGCTCTAGGCGGCCGCTGGCACGAGAGAGCGCGCATCCCGAACAACCGGGATGCGCGCTTTTTCGTGCCGTGGATCAGATGAAATCGCTCGTATCGCCGACCAGACGCGTGTTGTCCGCCGGGATCGGGTCGATCGTCGCGCGCGCGATCTCTGCCGCGAACTCGCCCACGTTGTAGAGCTTGCCGGCCGACTCGCGGCGGGACGCGATCGCGCCCGGGTTCGCGCGCTCGAGCAGGGTCGCCGTGATCGTGCCCTCGATCATGTCTCCGGAGACGACGACGAACTCGATGCCTCGGTCGGTCAGATCCGGGATCAGCTCCCTCAGAGCATCCTCACCCGCGCGCTTCGACAACGCGACGGGCTCGTACTCGGCCATCGTCGGCGTGGTCCGGATGAAGTGCGCCTGGTGACTCGTGACGAAGACGACGCGCGAACCGGCGTCCAGCAGCGGCAGTGCGCGCTGCAGCGCCCCGACCTGCGCGTCGCGATTGAGCAGGAGGGCGTAGTCCTCGCCCATCCCGCTCTCCATTCCCCCCGAAGCGTTCAGGACCAGGATGTCGAGGCCACCGAACTCGCGCTCGATCTCGGCGTACATGGTGCCCACCGAGTCGGCGTCGGTCAGATCCGCACCGATCACGAGGGCTCGGACGCCGAGCTCACGCACCTGCGCGGCGAGCTTCTCGGCACGGGGAGCCTTGTTGCGGAAGTTGATGACGACATCGGCTCCCGCCTCGGCGAGGTAGCGGACTGTGTCGGCACCGATACCGCGGGATGAGCCCGTCACGAGCGCCCGCTTTCCTGCGAGAGAACCGGGTGCGAGGGGCTGTGACATGCGTACTCCTGGGATGGCGGGGTGAGACGTCTCGACCCTACCAAGCGGGCGTGGTTCGCCCGTCGTTCCGGCGCATTCCCCCCGCCTTCCGGGACCACCCGCGTGCTAGGTTCGATGAGGAGGAGGCCTACCGTGGAACTCATCCAGAACATCGATCAGTTCGCGTGGATCGGATGGATCGTCCTGATCCTGGTCTTCTTCACGATCGAGACGCTGACGCTCGAGATGACCTTCCTGATGCTCGGTCTCGGCGGTGCCGCCGGTCTCGTGTCGGACCTCGCGGGTGCACCGCTCTGGCTGCAGGTGATCATCGCCGCGGCCGTCGCCGCACTCCTGCTTCTCGTCCTGCGCCCACCGCTCCTGCGGCGCCTGCGCCGCGGTGAGGACCCGGTACTCAGCAACATCGACGCACTCCGCGGGATGCGCGGGGTCGTCGTCTCGACCGTCGGTCCGATGGGCGGGCAGGTGCGTCTGGCCAACGGCGACATCTGGACGGCCCGCGCCGATGCCGACATCGACATCACCCCCGGCATCAGCGTCACCGTCACCCAGATCGATGGAGCGACCGCCGTCGTTCAGCCCGCAGAGCCCACGAACGTCATCCAGGAGGACTCCCCCGCATGATCGAGGACATCATCCCCACGGCGATCGGCTGGACGCTCGCGCTCGCGGTCTTCATCTTCGTCGTCGTCATCATCGTTCGGTCGATCCGGATCATTCCGCAGGCATCCGCTGGCGTCGTCGAGCGCCTCGGGCGATACCACCGCACCCTGATGCCGGGGCTGAACCTGCTGGTTCCCTTCATCGACCGGGTGCGCCCGCTCATCGACCTGCGCGAACAGGTCGTGTCCTTCCCGCCACAACCGGTCATCACCGAAGACAACCTGGTCGTCTCGATCGACACGGTCATCTACTTCCAGGTGACGGACCCGCGCGCGGCGACGTACGAGATCAACAACTACCTCGGCGCCGTCGAGCAGCTGACGACCACCACGCTCCGCAACGTCGTGGGTGGCCTGAACCTGGAAGAAGCCCTGACGAGCCGCGATGAGATCAACGGCCAGCTGCGCATCGTGCTCGACGAGGCGACAGGCAAGTGGGGCATCCGAGTCGGACGTGTCGAGCTGAAGGCGATCGACCCGCCCGCGTCGATCCAGGATTCGATGGAGAAGCAGATGCGCGCCGAGCGTGACCGGCGGGCGCTCATCCTGACGGCCGAGGGAACGAAGCAGTCCGCGATCCTGACGGCAGAGGGTGCACGACAGGCCGAGATCCTCCGCGCCGAGGGCGACAAGGCGGCGGCAGTGCTGCGTGCAGAGGGTGAGGCCCAGGCGATCCAGACCGTCTTCCACGCGATCCACGTCGGCGACGCGGACGAGAAACTGCTGGCCTACCAGTACCTGCAGACGCTGCCGAAGATCAGTGAGGGAGCGTCGAACAAGCTCTGGATCATTCCGAGCGAGTTCACCGCGGCGCTGAGCGGCATCACCAACGCCTTCGGCGTGAGGGCACCCGGCGGCGCGGACAACCCGACCGCGGCCCCGCCCGCGCCCAGTCCCGTTCCTCCGCTCCCCTGAGAGTGATCCGGTGGGCGGCGTTCCCGTGAGCCATCCCTGGTTCTCGGATGCGGGCACGCCCCGCGTTCTCGCACATCGCGGCCATGTCACTGCACGTATGGCGGACGAGGGCATTGCAGAGAATTCGATTGCGGCGATCGCGCAGGCCCACGCTGCGGGGGTCCGATACGTCGAGTCCGACTGCCACCTCACCCGCGACGGCGTCGTGGTGCTCTTCCATGACGACGATCTGCGGCGCGTTACGGGCGATCCTCGTCCGATCGCGGACGTCGACGCTCGTGAACTCAGCCGGCTCATGGCCTCGCGGGGTGGCTTGGCGACGCTCGACGAGACCCTCGACGCTTTTCCGACGCTGCGCTTCAACCTCGATGTCAAGGCACCCGGAGCGGCCGTGCCGGTCGGCCACGCAGTCGCCGAGCATGGTGCACGCGTGCTGCTCACGAGCTTCTCGGATCAGCGCCGCCTCACGGCTCTCGCCGCTGCCAGCGGTGCCACGACGGGCGTGCGCCCTGCCACGTCCGCCGGGACCGGCACGATCGCCAGGCTGCTCGCGGCGGTCGCCCTCGGCTCGGCGCGGGCCGCCCGCCGCCTGTTCGCCGACATCGATGCCATCCAGATCCCGGAGCGTCAGGGCCGGTTTCGCGTGCTCACGCCGCGCCTCATCCGCGCGGCGCACGGGTCCGGGGTCGAGGTGCACGTGTGGACGGTGAACGATCCGGACGAGATGCGCCGCCTCGTGGCGCTCGGTGTGGACGGGATCGTCACGGACCGGACGGATGTGGCTCTCGACGCCCTGGCATGAACCGACCATTCTGACATCCGCAACACTGTGCGTTCACTGGGAATGCCGGGCCCGTACGGCCCGTTCGGATGAACCATCCAGGTCAGGGCGTTATACCGGAAGGAGGAGTCACGAAGGCTCCGTCATACACACGCCGAGGAGACCACACGATGGCAGATCGCAGCCTACGGGGCATGCGTCTCGGCGCCCAGAGCCTACAGAGCGAAGAGGGCGTCGTATTCATGGAACGCACGGAGTACACCTACGCGTGTACCGTGTGCGAACGACAGACCAAGCTGGTGTTCGCGGCCGATGCTGAGGCACCCGAGGCCTGGGAGTGCCGCACCTGCGGTGCCGAGGCCGCACTGGTCGTCGACAACGAGGCCGTGACGATCGATCACAGCGCCGACAAGATCCCGCGCACGCACTGGGACATGCTGCTCGAGCGCCGCTCGCGCGCCGAACTCGAGGAGCTCCTCGAAGAGCGTCTCGCGTACCTGCGCGCACGCCGCGGCGCCGGCCAGAACCCCGACAGCCTGCTGCTCGGGGCCTGAGCCCACACGACGAAGAGAGGGGTCGGATGCCGAGGCATCCGGCCCCTCTCGCATGTCCCGACAAGAAACCGGGCCCGTCGACCCCTCAGGCGATGCGCCGCCGGGGACGCACGACGATCCCCGCGGCAAGCAGAGCGAGCAGGCTGCCACCCGCGATGACGATCGGAACGGCCTCGCCGAGCACGACGGCCGGGGTGAGTCCTGTGCGGAGCGGCACCTCCGTGAGCATGTGCCCCGCCACGTCCACCGGCAGGCCGTCGATCTGGCTCCCGTCAGGTGCGATCACCTGACTCGTGCCGACTGTCGAGAGGTTGACCACCGCACGGCCCGTCTCGATCGCGCGCATGCGGGCGAACGCGAGCTGCTGAAGGTTCTCATCGGTTCCGCGGAAATCGGCGTTGTTCGTCTGGAACATGTATACCTGCGCGCCATCGCGCGCTCCCGTCCAGATCACCTCGTCGTAGATCACGTCGAAGCAGATGGCCAGACCCACCCCGACGCCGTCGACGTCGAACATCGGCGTCGCTGTGCCGGGCGTGTACTCGCGCTGGATCAGATCGATCAGGTCGGGCGCGAACAGGCGGTAGAACCAGCGATCCGGCACATACTCACCGAACGGTACGGGATGCCTCTTGTCATAGGTCGCGACAGCGCCCTCCCCCGCCTCCCAGAGCATCGAGGAGTTGAAGAAGAGTCCGTCCCGCTCGGATGCCGCGTTCATGATCAGGGGCGCGCCGGCACGTTCGGCGACGGCATCGAGCACGCGCGCGGTGTCCGCGTTGTTCCGGGGGTCTGAGTCGACGCCGCCTTCGGGCCACAGCAGCACGTCCAGCTGCTCCCCGTAGAGCGGCCGGGTCGCGGCGAGCTGAGCGTTGAGCACGGCACCGGCCGGGGCACGGTCGAAATACCCCGAGGGACCGTTGCCCTGCACGGAGCCGACACGCATGGTCCCGGCATCCGACGTCGGGAATTGGGGAGCGATCGCGAGGACCACAAGGATCGATGCAGCAGGCAGGGCCGTGCGCAGGTCGGTGAATCGTGCGGCACGCACGTACTCGATGACGGCCGCGCAGAATGCCACGACGAAGAAGCTGAGGCCGGTGACCCCCACCCACGACGCCAGCTCGGCGAAGGGCCCGTTCGTCTGGGTGATCCCCACACGCCCCCAAGGGTAACCGCCGTAGGGCCACGAGCCGACGACCAGCTCGCGTACGCACCACAGGCCCGCCACGATGAGCGGCAGAACGATGAGCCGCGCCCAGAGCGAGGGCACGGCCCGCGGCACCCAGCGGTACGCGAAAGCGATCGTCACCGTGAGCGCGGCCGTGATCACGGCCTCGAAGAGCGACAGAGCGAGCCAGGGAACCGGCCCGAGGTAGCGCGCGGTGAAGACCTGGTTGGTGAGGAAGAACGGCGCCGCGAAAGCGAACCCGACCAGGACCGAACTCCAGGCGCGACGCCCGATGATCGACACGAGTGCGAGAACGACCGCGACGAAGGCGAGGGGCCACCAGGCGACATCCGGGAAGGCCAGATCGAGACAGAACCCGGCGGCGATCGAGGCGGGCACGGCGGCCCAGAGGGGCAGCACAGGGCGCACCTCGACGCGTTTCAGGGGCATCCGACAACCCTACGCGGACGCGATCAGACCGCGCTGTACGCGACGATGCCGCGACGGACCCCGTCGAGCGCGGCACGGGCGGTGCGTCCGAGGTCCCCTTCGGCGACGAGTGACAGCTGATCGAGCAGATCGATCGTCTGCTTGCACCACCGCACGAAGTCTCCCGCGGCCATGTCGGCGTCTTCGAGCACACGGTCGAGCGGCATCCCCCGCGCCCAGGCCCGCATCGCTCGCGCGAGACCCGTCGCGAGCGGTTCCGAACCCGGCAGCCGGTGTTCCCGCTCGAGGTCGTCCAGATCCGACCAGAGCTCCTCGGTCGCGCTCAGAGCGACGCGGAACTCACCGCCCGGCAACCCGTGCTCGCCCGGCCCCGCGGAGTCGCGGCGCGGTTCGTACACCAGGCAGCTCGCCAGAGCGGCCAGCGCCGGCGCATCCAACCGATCCCACAACCCGCGCCGCAACGACTCGGCGACCAGCAGGTCGCGCTCACCGTAGATGCGGCGCATCGTGCGCCCGGCATCCGTCAGTGCCGTGCCGCCGTCCTCACCGACACGCAGGTAGTCGAGCGCGGCGAGCACGTCCGTGACTCGGTCGAACTGGCGCGCGACCGTGCCGGTACGGGTGTCGATCTCACGCCGGGTCTTGTCGACCTGACGCTTGAGCTTCCAGTACCGCTCGGCCCACCGCGCGTGCGCCTCGCGATCGGGACAGGTGTGGGACGGATGCCGCTGCATCCGCGTGCGCAGGTCACGGATCTGCGCCTGTCGGCGTTCGCGCGCGGCCTTGGACCCGAGGAACTCGCCACGGTTCTGCTTCTCGAGATCGCTCAGCTCGCGCCGGATCCGCGAATACTCGGAGAAGTCGCCGCGATCACACGTCATCGCCTTCTCGTAGCCGGCGAGCGATTCTTCCTGCTCACGCACCTGGCGAGCGAGGCCCACGACGGCACGGTCGGCCTGGAACTGGGCGAACGAGGATTCGAGCAACTCCCGAGCGCGTGCCCGGCCGTACCGATCGATCAGGTTCACGGCCATGTTGTAGGTGGGGCGGAAGCTCGAGTGCAGCGGGTACGTGCGCCGCGATGCCAGAGCGGCTACGGCCTGCGGATCGAGCCCCTCGGTCCACTGGATGACCGCGTGGCCTTCCACATCGATTCCGCGCCGGCCCGCGCGCCCCGTCAGCTGCGTGTACTCCCCCGACGTGATCGCCACGCGCGCCTCGCCGTTGAATTTCTCCAGCTTCTCGAGCACGACGGTTCGCGCCGGCATGTTGATGCCGAGCGCGAGGGTCTCGGTCGCGAAGACCGCGCGCACGAGCTTGCGCTGGAAGAGCTCTTCGACGACCTCCTTGAAGGCGGGCAGGATGCCGGCATGGTGGGCCGCGACGCCGCGCTCGAGGTTCTCGCGCCACTCCCAGAAGCCGAGCACGGCGAGGTCCTCGTCGGGGAGCGAACGCGTGCGGTCTTCGACCACGGCACGGATCTCGGCGCGCTCTTCGGGTGTCGTGAGCCGCAGATTCGCACGCCGCACCTGTGCAACGGCCTGCTCGCATCCGGCACGGCTGAAGATGAAGAAGATCGCGGGCAACAGGTTGTTCCGGCGGAGCAGTTCGACGACGTCGGGACGGTCCATCCGTTCGATGCGCTGCACGTTGCTCGGGCGGACCGGGCGCTGACCGCCGGACCGTTGGCCAGCCTTGTGCGGGCGGCCACGCGTCGGTTCGTAGCAACCGGCCTGGCGACCGCTGTTCATGCTCTGAGCGCGGCGATTGTTCTCGAAGTTCGGTCCCTTGACCGACCTGATGCGCATGAGTTCCTGGTTGACCTGCGCGGTCGCGATACCGGCCCGGTCGTCGAAGAGGGGGAGGAGATCGCTGCGCACTAGCACGTGCTGCTCGAGCGGCACGGGCCGCGTCTCGGAGACGATGACCTCGGTGTCGCCGCGCACGGTGTCGAGCCAGTCGCCGAACTCTTCGGCGTTCGAGACGGTGGCGGACAGCGACACGAGTCTCACCGAGCGGTGCAGGTGGATGATGACCTCCTCCCACACGGCGCCTCGAAAACGGTCGGCGAGGTAGTGGACCTCATCCATCACCACGAACGAGAGATCGCGCAGCGCGGGCGAGTCCGCGTAGAGCATGTTGCGCAGCACTTCGGTCGTCATGACGACGACGCGGGCGTTGCCGTTGATGTTGGTGTCACCCGTGAGCAACCCGACCTGGTCGGCACCGTAGACCTGCTGGAGCTCGCGGAACTTCTGATTCGACAGCGCCTTCATCGGCGTCGTGTAGAAGGCTTTGCCGCGCACCGACAGCATCGCCAGATGGATGGCGAACTCGCCGACGATCGTCTTGCCCGCGCCGGTGGGCGCCGCAACCAGAACGCTCCGGCCCTCCTCGAGCGCCTGGCATCCGGCAATCTGGAAGGGATCGAGGTCGAACGGCTGCGCCTCGGCGAAGGCGGACGTCACCGGGTGGCGTTGTGCTTCGCGTGCGGCAGCGAATCGCTCGGCGGGACGGGGAACCTCGGCCGAGGGACTCACCCGTCGATCCCGGGAGTGGGGAGCAGGGGTGGCTCACGCCGCCGACGACGACGGTCGAAGAGCACCGAGAACGCCGCCGCGGCCAGATACAGCACGATCATGATGCCCATCAGCAGCAGCATCGAGGTCACGTCCGCCGCCGGGGTCGCGAGCGCCGCGAAGACGGCCGCGATGAGCACCGCGACACGCCATCCCTTCAGGATTGCCATGCCGCTCATGACCCCCGCGACGTTCAGCGCGACGAGGAAGACGGGCAGCACGAATGCGACTCCCAGGACGATGAAGAACTTGAACACGAAGTCGTAGTAGGTGTCGTAGGTGAACAGCAGCGCTGCACCGTTCGGGACGAAGGAGGTCATCAGGTCGATCACGTGCGGGATGATCAGGAACCCGACGGCGCAGCCGGCGAAGAACAAAGGCACGGCCGCCGCGGCGAACGACCAGGTGTAGCGGATCTCTTTGCGTGTGAGCCCCGGCATGATGAATGCCCAGATCTGCCAGAGCCAAACCGGTGCGGAGATGAGGAGACCGAGAGCGAAGGCGATGCGGATCCGCAGATCGAATCCACTCGTGACCGTCGTGAAATTCAGTGCCGTGAGCGACTGGCCGTCCATCGTCTGACCGCGGCGCTCCGCTGCGGCCAGGATCGGCTCATTCAACAGCGAGATGACGCCGTCCGTGATGAAGAACGCGATGACCATCGCGACGACGACGCCAAGCGCGGCGATCATCAGACGCCGACGTAGCTCGACGAGATGCCCGGCGAGGGACATCCGCTTCTCGCGGCGTGGTTCGTCCTCCGAGACGGTCACGCCCGCGTCGGTCGTGGCCACGCGTTGCTACGGCTTGGGTTCGGGGCTTCCGCCCGATGCGGGCGGCGGCGGGGTGAGGCCCGTGGCCGCCGGCGGATAAGGAGCCGCGCTCTGATCCGCCTTGGCGGAATCCGAGGCCGCATCTTCTTCCTTCATGGCCTTCATCTCACCGCGGAACACGCGGGCCGACTGGCCCATGCTGCGCGCCAGAGCGGGGAGTTTGGCGGCGCCGAAGAGAAGCAGGATCACTGCAAGAAGGATGAGGAAGTGCCACCCCTGAAGGTTGCCTAGCATGTGCTCTCTCCGTCGTATCGCCAGAACGTGCGCAGATTTCAGTCTACCCCCGGCACGCTGGGGCAGCCCTGAAGGCGCGGCGTCCTACGTGTATTGCGCGAGACCCGCGCGTGCCCACTCCACCGCGGCGATGCGCGCCTCGTCCGGGGCGACGATCTCGACTTCGCCCCCGCGACGGGCAGCCAGGCGCTTGAGCTGCGTCGGGTCCGCGACGCGGAGCACCGCACGCGATCGGGCTCCCTCGGACGTCACGACCGCATGATCCAGGAACTGCCCGAGCAGGGGCGCCACGTGCGACGTGAAGCGGATGGTCGCCTCGAGCGGTCCGTCCGCGCCGCTGAAGATGCTGGCCTCGGGATCATCGTGGACACCGGCCGGGACATCGGTGACCACGACATCGCTGATCCGATCGAGATGGAACGTCCGCATGTCGCGGCGCATGTGGCACCAGCCGCGCAGGTACCACTGGTCGTCCTTGACCAAGATCTTGACGGGGTCGACGGTGCGCGTGGTGGGCGAGGCATCCGGCTTCTGATGCGTGAACGACACGGCCATGCCGCGGTCGAGCGCGTCCATCACCGCGGAACGCACCTCGTCACCCGGGTTCGCGGTGACGGTCAACTCGGCCGGTGCGGCGCTCGCACCGCGCGACAGCTTCGCGATGAGCCCCGGCACGACACCCTGAGCGGCGACGCCGGGAGCGGCGCCCGCGAGCTGCAGCCCGGCGAGCAACGCCGCGGCCTCGCGAGCCGTCAGCCGCGGGGCGCGCTCGAAGGCGACGGTGTTGAGCAGTTGCAGCTCGTCGTGCTCGTCGAGCAGGTCCCAGTCGATGTCGAAGAGGTCGTTGTGCATGCCGTCGGGCAGGCCGATGACGACGAGCCCCTCGGCCAACCGTCGCAGCACGTCGGGTGCCACGTCGAGCTCGCGTGCGGCCTCGGCGACCGAAACGGGCCCGCGTTCGACCAGGTACGGCACGAGGTTCATGACGATCGCGACACGGTCGATCGCGAGCAGCGGCTTCTCAGGCGTCATGCGCTCACCCCATGCGCCTCGAGCGTTCGCCGCAGCCGAGCGATGACCTCGGCCCGCAGGGCGGGCGGACCCTCGACCAGGACCTCGGGACCATACGAGGCGAGTTCGTCGGCCAGAACGTGGATATCGACGAACCGCACGCGCAGCACTCCCCCGTCACGTGTTCCCCGCCGCCGCAACCGCACGGCGGCCTCGGTCGCATCCTGAACGCGGAGCTCAGCGACGTTCTGCGCGGAGACGTCCTCGAGACCGAGACGGGCTCGCTCCCCCGCGCCCACACGCACCGCCGGGTCGAAAACGTCCTTCGTCACGATCACGTCTCCGACGATCCGCGACAGCAGAAAGGTCCGTGTCTGGCCCAGGTCGCGATCGATTCCGTGCACGTGCCAGCGACCCTCGAACTCGATCAGTGCGTGCGGTTCGACCGTGCGCAGGCGGGGCACGTCGTCTCCCGGCTTGACGTACGTGAAGCGCACGACCCGCGCCTGATCGTTCGCCTGGCGCAGCGGCGCAAAGGCGGGATCCCGGGCGGAAACGCGCGGGGCGAACCCGATGATCGGTTCGTCGACCTCGATCCCCAGAGCCCGGATCTTGCGCAGTGCGGCGCTCGCATCCGCCGACATCGAGCTCTCGCCCCATACCGCGGCCGCGACGTTCAGGACGGCGACCTCGGCGGGCGTGAAAGTGATGTCCTCCGGAAGCAGGTATTCGGCCTTCGGGATCAGATAGCGCGCCTCCCGCAGATCATCGGGATCCGCGTAATCGCCGACGGTGTGGATTGGTACGCCCAGGTCTCGGAGAGCGTCCTTGTCGCGCTCGAACATCTTCTCGAGGGCGTCCGAGCTGCGACCCTCGGCGCGTGCCTCGCGGTAGCCCGAGACGGACGACAGGATCTGCTCCTTCGTCAAACCGTACCGATGCGCCATGAGCGCGACGGTCAGGCTGAGCAGTCGCTCCTCGGGCGCAATCTTCTCCGGCACGGACCCATCCTAGGCGCGGACACGGATCCCCAGACGGGGCGCGAAATCACTCCGGCAGTTCGTCGAGCCCGAGAATGTCGACCACGAATACGAGCGTGGAGTTCGCGGGGATCGCGCCGTTCGCCGTGTCGCCATAGCCGAGTTCGGGCGGAACGACGATGAGGATCTGTGACCCGACCGTCTGGCCGCGCAGGCCATCGCCGAAGCCCGTGACCACGTTGTCGAGCGAGAACGACACGGGAGCCTTGCCCCACGACGAGTCGAACTCGGACTTGTCGTCCCACAGCACGCCCGTATACGCAACACGGACCGGAACGTCGCCGGTGACCTCGGCGCCGCCGCCCTTCTTGAGCGCCGCGACCTTGAGTTCGGTGGGGGGCGCACTGTCGGGGACGATGATGCCGGGTCGACCGTCGGGCGCCCGCACGACACTCGGCAGGCCGTTGTCCGTCACGAACTGGTCGGCGCCGTCGGCCTTCGCGAGGTAGACCTTCTGCAGATCGACCGAGAGGATCGCCGTCGCGTCCTTCGTGAGGCCCAGGCCATCGGCGGCCTCGGCGGGGAGGGAGCCGCTCGGCAGCAGCGTCAGCACGCGACTGCCTTCGCGCGCGCACTCGAGAGACTCCTCGAGCCCCGGGAAGGTCTTCGTCCACTCGGACAGCAGTCGTGCCTGCTTGACGTCGCCGTCGAACAGGGTCCCGCCCAGGCGCTCCCCCGTCGTTCCGTCGAACAGCACGATGTCGGCGAGCACGAGTTGGTCGGACGCCGTGAGGGCGAGGCCCTCGCCCTCGATGGCGTCGGTCCAGACCGTCTCGTCGGCGTGCACGGGCGTGTACGCATCGAGTTCGGGCTCGGAACCGAACGCCCCCGTCACGCTGGCGGGCAGTTCGGTCTCGGGTGAGACCGGCCGCACGCAGGAGGCATCCGCGGATCCCGACGAGGAGCATCCGACGAGTCCGACGCCGACGAGGCCGACCGCGATCGCGGCAACGAGGAATTTACGCACGGGCATCAGTCTATGGTCGGCGCTTCGGCACGATTGTCGGGGGCACCGTCGGCAGCGGCATCCGGAAGGTCGTCTTCTCCGCCGTCGCCGATACGTCGGGCGTCGGCGGCGCGCTGGGCCTCGCGCACGCGCTTGCGCAGGTTCTTGTCGGTGATCTCACGATCGCCGACGGCCCCCGGCGTCCACAGTTCGACGTCTTCATCGCCGTAGCTCGACTTCGACGCGCGACGCTTCTGCTCGGGAGCGACCGCGCCCGGCGCGAGTCGGCGAGCCGAGATCAGGAAGCCCGTGTGCGCGACCATCCGGTGGTCGGGCCGCACCGCAAGGCCCTCGACGTGCCATCCGCGCACCATGGTCTCGGATGACTCGGGTTCCGTGAACAGCCCCGTTCCGCGCACGAACTCGGCCACGCGCGAGAGCTGTGTCGCCGTCGCGACGTAACAGATCACCACACCGCCGGGTCGAAGAGCCTCCGCGACGACATCGATGCACTCCCACGGCGCGAGCATGTCGAGCACCACGCGGTCGACGGTCGCGGACTCGGCCGCGGCCGGCAGCTCATCCGCCAGGTCGCCGACGACGACCTGCCAGGTCGGAGGCTCCTCACCGAGGAAGGTCTGGACATTCGCCCGGGCGACCTCGGCGAAGTCGGCGCGGCGCTCGAACGACGTCAGCCGACCGGCCGGGCCGATCGCACGCAACAGCCAGAGCGACAGGGCGCCCGATCCGACGCCCGCCTCGACGACCGTCGCACCGGGAAACACATCCGCCTGGGCGAGGATCTGCGCGGCATCCTTGGGGTACACGATCGCCGCGCCGCGCGGCATCGACATGACGAAATCGCGCAGCAGTGGACGGAGCGCCAGGTACTCGTGACCGGCGCTGTTCTCCACGACCGAGCCATCCGGCAAACCGATGAGCGCTTCGTGGCGGAGCACCCCATGGTGCGTGTGCAACTCGCCGCCGACCCGCAGGGTGATGGTGTGCAGGCGACCCTTGGGGCCCGTCAGCTGCACGCGGTCGCCCGCGCCGAAAGGTCCGGATGTCCGCGGACCCTCGTATTCTTCCGTGCCGCTCATGCGACGTGCCCGGCGTGCAGACCGCGTTCGGCATGCATCCGCGCGATGTCCACGACGTCCACCCCGGCCAGAGTCTCGATGATGACCGAGGTGCCCGTTCCCGCGAGCGAGACGAGGTTCGGAACACCGATGACCGTGCACCCGGCGGCCACCGCCGACCGCACCCCGTTCGGGGAGTCCTCGATCGCGACCGTGTCTCGGATGTCTACGCCGAGCAATTCGGCCGCCTGGAGATAGGGGTCGGGGAAGGGCTTGGGCCGCTCGACATCGTCGCCCGCGACGATCAGGTCGAATGCCTCGAACTCGAGCAGATCGACGATCGATGCCGCCATCCGGTGCATCGACATCGTCACGAGCGCCGTCGGGATGCCTGCCTCACGCAGCGCCATCAGCAGCTCGCGGGCCCCCGGCCGGAACGGCACCCCGCCGCTCGCCAGGGAGGCGAGCACATCGTCGGTCAGCCGATCGATGATCTCGGGAACGCTCATCCGCACACCCGCGGCCTGGAAGATGCGGGCCGAATCTTCGAGCCCGAGCCCCACGAGCTGGAGTGCCTGTTCGTGCGACCAGGTTCCCCCGAAGCTCTCGACGAGCGGCGTCTCGGCCGCCATCCAGTGGGGTTCGGTGTCAACGAGTGTTCCGTCCATGTCCCAGAGGACTGCACGCGGATGGGGATGAGTCACCCGCCCCATGCTACCGAGGGCATCCCGCCGAACCTGGACCGCGCCCGAGCGCGAACGCCTATCCTGGAGAGATTCCGCGCGGCGACATCCGTCCTCGCACGGACCGCACGCCGAGGAGGCGCGGTGGGAGGAGGCGCGGTGGAAGGTCTCGGACGCAGAGTGCTCGTCGTCGCATTCGATGGTTGGAACGACGCGGGCGAGGCGGCCTCGGCTGCCCTCGGGGTACTGCGTGGAGCGGGAGAGTTCGAACCTGTCCACTCGGTCGATCCGGAGCTCTACTTCGATTACCAGTACACGCGCCCGCAGGTCGCGATGGATGCCGAGGGACGCCGCTCGCTGCGCTGGCCCGAGGCGACGCTCCTGCGCCCCGCGCAGCGAACGCGAGGCACGCAGCTGTGGCTGCTCACGGGCGTCGAACCGGCGCGAGCGTGGCAGGCCTTCGCCGCAGAGCTGGTGGACGTCGCCCTCCGCGAGGACATCACCGGCATCGTCGGTCTCGGATCGATGATGTCCGACGTGCCCCATACGCGACCCATCTCCGTCTTCGCCGGCACCGAGAACGAGCGTGTCCGCGAGAGCCTCGGCCTCGAGCGCAGCACCTACGAAGGTCCGGTCGGCATCCTGTCCGTCCTCTCCGCGGCCGCGGAAGAGGCGGGGATCCCCGCCGTGGGTCTGTGGGCGAGCGTGCCGCACTACGTCGCGGGGCACACGCCCTCGCCCAAGGCGACGCTCGCGCTGCTGGACAAACTCGAGGATGTCGCGGGCGCGCCCATCGAGCGTGGCGACCTGCCGACCCAGGCAGCCACATGGGAGGCATCGATCGACGCCGCGGCCGCCGACGATGAAGAGATGACCGAGTACATCCGCCAGCTGGAGCGCACGCGCGACACGTGGGACTCACCCGAGGCGTCCGGTGACGCGATCGCCCAGGAGTTCGAGCGCTACCTGCGGCGCGGCGGCGACGGGCCGTCGAAGCCCGGTCGCGACGACCCGCGCCGCTGAGACCCCGGTCAACTGCGCGAGATCCCACAGCCCACGGCGCGACCGACGGCCACGGCACGCCCGACAGCCACGATCGCTCGGGCCCGACAGGACGGCAACGGATACCGTTGACCCGTGGGACACATAGAGCTGCGCGATCTTCGGGACGACGACCTCGACGCCGTCTTCGAGATGATGCGCGACCCGCAGGCGGTCGAGATGGCGGCCTTCACAGCCGCGGACCCCGACGATCGCGCCGGCTTCGACGCGTGGATCGCCCGGCTGCGCGCGTACCCCGACGCCCTCGCCTGGGTCGTGACCGAGGACGGCGCCTTCGCGGGTACCGCCGGCCTGTTCACGACCGACGGTGACCGCGAGGTCACCTATTGGATCGCCCGGGATGCCTGGGGTCGCGGCGTCGCCACCGAGACGCTCGGCATCCTCGTCTCACGCGAACCCGAGCGGCCGCTGTTCGCCCGTGTCGCGTCGCACAATGCGGCATCCCGTGCGGTGCTCGCGCGAGCGGGATTCACCGAACTCTCCCGCAACGCGGAGTTCGCTCCGGGCGTCGGTCGCGAGGTCGAAGAGATCGTCCTGGTCCTCATGCCCACGCTGGATTAGCGCGGGTCCGGGGTCAGTACGGCTGCAGAACGCCGATCGAGAGCAGAACGATCAGCGTGCCGCCGAGCAGCAGACGGTAGATCACGAACGGCAGGAAGCTGCCGCGCTTGAGGTATTGCATGAGGAACGCGATGACCGCGAGTCCCACGATGAACGCGACGATCGTTGCCGCGACCGTGTCGATGAGGCCGTACGGACCGCTCGGCCCCTCGAAGCTCTGCACGAGCTCGTAGAGTCCGGACCCGAACACGGCGGGTACGGCGAGCAGGAAGGCGTACTCGGCTGCCGCGGGTCGGGTGTAGCCGAGCGCGAGGCCCAGCGTCGTCGTCGCACCCGAGCGCGACACGCCCGGGATGAGCGCGAGCGCCTGCGCGAACCCGAGCGCGAGACCGTGCGGGTACGTGAGGTCCTTCAGCTCCCGCGTGCGGCGACCCCAGTAATCCGCGGCACCGAGCAGCAGACCGAACACGATCAGCACGATCGCGACGAGCCAGAGGTTGCGGAAGGTGCCGCGGATGGTGTCCTGAAACAGGTAGCCGAGGACCGCGATCGGCACGGAGCCGATGATGATGAGCCAACCCATCCGCACGTCCGGATCGTTGCGCGGCACCTTGCCCGCGAGCGACTGCGCCCAGCGCGAGATGATCCGCACGATCGTCCCCCAGAAATACACCAACACGGCCGCTTCGGTACCGATCTGCGTGATCGCGGTGAAAGTCGCACCGGGGTCGGTCGCCGACGGCAGGAACTCGCCGAGGATGCGCAGGTGCGCGCTCGACGAGATGGGCAGGAACTCAGTGAGTCCCTGCACGACGCCGAGGATGAGGGCTTCGATGAATTGCATGGGCAGCTTCCGGTGCGGGTTCGTGACGGGGGGATGAGGATGGCCCCTGACCGAGGCATCCGTAGGTCAGTATCGGCGAAGCAGATCGGTGAGCACGCGCTGCCCGAACTCGAGGGACTCGATCGGGACGCGCTCGTCGATGCCATGGAACATGCCGGTGAAGTCGAGATCGGCAGGGAGCCGCAGCGGCGCGAAACCGAACCCGGCGATGCCCAGAGCCGCGAGGGCCTTGTTGTCGGTGCCGCCACCCATCAGGTACGGGATGACGGGGACGCCCGGATCGTGCTCGCCGAGGACCGCGACCATCTCATCGACCAGGGCTCCCGCAAAGGGAACCTCGAGGCCGATGTCCGCGTGCACGATCTCGATTTCGACGTCGTCGCCGATGATGCGACGGATGTCCGCCAGTGCCGCTTCCTCGGTGCCCGGGAGAACCCGCACGTCGATCAGAGCCTCGGCGTGATCGGGAATCACGTTGTGCTTGTATCCGGCGGTGAGTCCGGTCGGGTTCGTCGTCGTCCGGAATGTCGACCGGAGGAACCCCTCGGCGGGTCCAGCGTGCGCGGCGAGGGCATCGGGGTCGGCCGTGTCACCCCCGGTGAGTGCCGCGAGGCCGTCGAGCAACTGCCGCGTCGTCGCCGTGAGCCGGACGGGCCATCGTGTGCGGCCGAGGGCGGCGACGGCCTCGGCCAGACGCGTGACGGCGTTGTCGGGATGCAGACGCGAACCGTGCC
Source organism: Microbacterium sp. BR1 (assembly GCF_002812725.1). GTDB lineage: Bacteria > Actinomycetota > Actinomycetes > Actinomycetales > Microbacteriaceae > Microbacterium. Next base: position 538,711 of record NZ_NMUN01000004.1, read on the forward strand.
CGGCACGGCCTCGGGCGATCAGCCGGATCCAGATCAGGGCCTTCTCCCCGACCTGCAGCAGATAGGCCCGGCGGTCGTCGACCGAGATCGAATATCCCCCGACCTCGCTGATCGCCTCGGTCGCACCCGCGAACCACTCCGGGCGCTGGGCGACGACGAGCTGTGAGCCCTCGACCCCGCCGTTCTCCTCGTCGGCGAAGAACGTCACGATCACATCGCGCTCGGGCTGTTCCCCCGCGCGCAGCAACTCGGCGACCGAGGTCAGGATCATGGCATCCATGTCCTTCATGTCGACCGCTCCCCTGCCCCAGAGCATGCCCTCGCGCACCTCGCCGGCGAACGGATCGACGCTCCACCCCTCTTGCGGGGCGGGTACGACATCGAGGTGACCGTGCAGAATCAGGGCGGTTTTCGACGAATCCCGGCCGACGATGCGCGCGTGGACATTGGTGCGCCGCGCGATCGGCTCGAAGTAGTCGACCACCAACCCCAGGGATTCGAGGTAGGCGCCGACGTACTCGGCGGCCTCGCGCTCGCCGTTCGCCTTGCCGCCGCCCCAGTTGGACGTGTCGAAGCGGATCAGATCGCGCGCGATCCGCGCGACCTCGGGCAATTCGCGCCCCGAGACCGGCGACGATGAGGATGCGTCAGCTCCGGGCATGCCGACCAGGCTACCGGGGTCCAGGTGGACGGCCGAGTCGTGATAGTCTCGATCCTCGGTTGCGAAAGCAATTCACCCATGCGCGGGTGGCGGAATAGGTAGACGCGCTAGCTTGAGGTGCTAGTGCCCTTTAACGGGCGTGGGGGTTCAAGTCCCCCCTCGCGCACAGCGGTAGAGAAGGCCCCGGATCTGGGATTTCAGATCCGGGGCCTTCTTGGTTGTCGGCCGATGCGCGACGCGCACCACCCGTGCGTCGCCTAAAATCGGAGCATCGTGACATCTGAAGAGAACACCGGCCGGGCCGACCATCGCGTGGTCGAAGAAGCGAAGCGGCGACGGACGATCGCGATCATCTCCCACCCCGACGCCGGCAAGTCGACTCTGACGGAGTCCCTGTTGCTCAACGCGCACGCCGTTTCCGAGGCGGGCGCCGTGCACGGCAAGTCCACCCGACGCTCGACCGTCTCGGACTGGATGGAGATGGAGAAGGCGCGCGGAATCTCGATCAGCTCCGCCGCCATTCAGTTCACCGTCGATGACACCGTCGTGACCGTCGTCGACACCCCCGGGCACGCCGACTTCTCGGAGGACACCTACCGCGTTCTCTCGGCCGTCGACACGGCCGTCATGTTGATCGATGCGTCGAAGGGCATGGAGGCCCAGACGCTCCGGCTCTTCGAGGTCTGCGCGAACCGCGGCATCCCGATCATCGTGATGATCAACAAGTGGGACCGCCCCGGCCGCGATCCGCTCGATCTGCTCGACGAACTGCAGCGCGTCACGTCGCGCCAGCCGATGCCCCTCAACTGGCCCGTGGGCGAGGCGGGACGCTTCCTCGGGCTGCGGGACGTCACCTCCGGCGAGCTCATGACGTTCGATCACGTCGACGGTAACGCGCACCTTCCCCAGACCCGGCTCCACCCTGCGACGGATGCTGCGGGCCTGCTCGGCGACGACTGGCGGACCGCGGTCGAAGAGGCCCAGCTCGTCGAACTCGACGGCGGGGACTTCCGCGCCGGGGCATTCGAGGATCTCACCGGCATGCCCGTGTTCTTCGGTGCGGCCGTCCGCAACGTCGGTGTCGAGCAGCTGCTGCGATTCGTCTGCCGTGCCGCGCCCTGGGCAACCCCGCGCGTCAGCGTGAACGGGATGCCTCGGCCCGTCGACGCGCCCTTCTCGGCACAGATCTTCAAGGTCCAGGCCAATATGGACCCCGCCCACCGCGATCGCGTCGCCTTCATGCGCATCTGTTCGGGCGTGTTCACGCGAGGGATGTCCGTCGTGCACGCGCAGACGGGGCGCCCGTTCGCAACGAAGTACGCCCTGCAGATGTTCGGGCGGGAACGCGACACGGTCGACACGGCCTGGCCGGGTGACATCGTCGGACTCGTCAACGCGACGCACCTCCGCCCCGGAGACACGCTCTACTCCGAGGACAAGGTGGAGTTCGAGGGCATCCCCTCCTTCACCCCGGAGTTGTTCGCCCTCGCGTCGCCGGTCGACGTCAGTACCGCGAAGAAGTTCCGCAAGGGAATCACCGCGCTCTCCGAGGAGGGTGTCGTGCAGCTGCTCGACTCGGAGAAGCGAGGACCCCAGAACCCCGTGCTCGGCGCGGTGGGTGCCATGCAGTTCGAGGTGCTGTCGGGTCGGATGGCATCGGAGTTCGGCGTCGAGATCCGCCTGACCGATCTGCCGTATACCGTCGCCCGGCTCGTCGACACCGACACCGCTGCCGCGCTCGCATCCCGCCGCGACTGCGAGATCGTGATGCGCAAGGCGCAGCGTCTCGCCCTCTTCCGCACGGAGTGGCAGCTGCGCTCGCTCGAGAAGGAAGTCCCGGGGCTCGCGCTCGACGCGGAACGCGTCGTCGTCGGCCGATAGGGCTTCAGCCCATCGAGACGCCGAACGCGAGACCGAGCACGTAGGTGACGGCCGCCGCGCCGAATCCGATCAGCAGCTGCCGGAGCGCGCGCCGGAGCGGCGGTCCGCCCGAGAGGAGGCCCACCATGGCGCCCGTCGCCAGCAGCGCGATCCCGACGAGAGCCAGGGCCAGCACGACCGCGGCCACGTCCGACAGACCGAAGATCCACGGGAGCACCGGGATGATCGCTCCCGAGGCGAAGAACAGGAAGCTCGAGCCCGCGGCGGCCCACGCACCGCCCACGACCTCGTGCTCCCCCGCGGCCTCGCGCGGCACCGAGAACGGCGTGGACCGGTCCGCGGCACGCGCGGCCTCGACCGTCTTGCGGGCACGTTCGAGCGCCGCGCCGATCGGCATGCCCCGCGTGCGGTACACGAGCGCGAGCTCGTTCGCGTCGAGATCGAGGTCCGGCAGCACGTCATCGGCGTAGCCGTTGGGCTCGGTCGCGGCGAGGAGCTCGCGCTGCGACCGGACGGAGACGAACTCCCCCGCCCCCATCGAGAGCGCACCGGCCAGCAGGCCGGCGATCCCGCTGAAGAGGACGAACTGGGGCGCGACGCCCGTGGCCCCGATCCCCATGACCAGGGCGAGGTTGCTGACCAGACCGTCGTTGGCGCCGAAGACGGCGGCGCGGAACGTACCCGAGAGTCGCCGACGTCCCCGGGCTGCGAGCCCGCGCACGACCTCGTGGTGGATCTTCTCGTCGGCGCGCATCGCGGCCGTCGCCGAGACCTCGCTGTCGTAGGGCGAGCGGCCCTCGGCGTTCTGCGCCAACGCCAGCACGAAGATCGAGCCGAAGCGCCGGGCCATCCACCCGAGCACGCGCGTCTCGAGGTCGGCCTTCGGAAGCCGGGCGGGCTCGCCGCCGAGCAGCGTCAGCCAGTGAGCCTCGTGCCGCCCCTCGGCCTCCGCCAGCGCCAGCAGGATAGCGCGCTCTTCGCCCTCGCGACGCGCGGCGAGGTGTCGGTAGACGCTCGCTTCCGCCCGTTCGTTGACGAGGTAGCGGATCCATCGTCGGCGATCGGTGGCGGTCGGGGTGGGCGCGGGCGCGCTCATAGGGCCTCCAGGGCGACGGGGACGATGGAGCGGATGCGGCGGGGACCCGTCAACGCTATCCACAGGGGCGAGCGGTGAGCCTCAGATCGTCGGTATTGCCAGCATTTCGGGCCTCCGAAGCAGGTTCCCGAGACGACTCTCGAGCTGGCCCGAACCGCTCACGAGTGAACGCGCCGACGCAGCACTTCGATGCGCGCCTGCAACTGGGCCACCGTCGCGTGCGAGACGGCGGGACCACCGCAGATGCGGCGCAACTCCGCGTGCACGAGTCCGTGCGGCTCGCCCGCCTGACGGGCGTACAGCCCGACCAGGCTGTTCAGCAGTTGGCGCTGCTCGCGGAGCGTTCTGTGCAAGGCCGGCGGCGGCGCATCCGCTCCGGGCTGTTCGCGCGAGGTCGCCTCTGCGGCCTCGCGCACGCTCCTGTGCTTGCCCTGGCGGGTCTGCCGCTGCATCAGCAGTTCGTGCACGTGCTCTGGCTCGAGCAGGCCCGGAAGGCCCAGGAACTCTTCTTCTTCGGGCGTCCCCGGTACCGCGAGCTGACCGAATTCGCGTCCGTCGAACATGACCCGATCGAAGTGCGCCAGCGACCCGAGCGCCTGGTAGGTGAACTCCTGAGTCAGGGCGTCGGAGGCGGACTCTTCGCGTTCGGCCGCATCCATGGCGTCTTCATCGAGCGTCCACTCGTCGTCGGCATCGCTGTCGCGGTCGAGCGCGTGGTCGCGTTCGCGCTCGAGTTCGCCCGCCAGCGCGATGAGCTGCGGCACATTCGGCAGGAAGATGCTTGCTGTCTCGCCGCGACGCCGGGCCCGCACGAAGCGCCCGATCGCCTGCGCGAAGAAGAGCGGGGTCGAAGCCGACGTGGCGTATACGCCGACCGCGAGGCGCGGCACGTCGACACCCTCCGACACCATGCGCACCGCCACCAGCCACCGCGAGGTCGAGCTGGCGTACTGCTCGATGCGTGAGGATGCCTCGGCTTCGTCCGACAGCACGACGGTCGGAGTCTCGCCGGTCAGTCCCTCGAGGATCGCCGCGTAGGCCCGGGCCGCGGTCTGGTCGGTCGCGATGACCAGGCCCCCGGCATCCGGAATCTGCTCGCGGACCTCGGTCAGGCGCCGGTCCGCCGACCGCAGCACAGCGGGGATCCAGTCGCCGTTGGGGTCGAGTGCGGTCCGCCACGCCTGGGCCGTGATGTCCTTCGTGTTGTCTTGCCCGAGATACGCCTCCATCTCGTCGCCCGCGCGCGTGCGCCACCGCATCTTGCCGGCGTAGACGAGGAACATGACGGGACGCACCACGCCGTCCTCGAGAGCACGGCGGTAGCCGTAGTTGTAGTCGGTGCGCGAGAGCCTGATGCCCTTCTCGTTCGGCGCGTACTCCACGAACGGGATCGGGGCCGTGTCGCTGCGGAACGGCGTGCCCGAGAGCAGCAGCCGACGCGTGGCTCGTCCGTACGCCTCGCGCAGGGCGTCGCCCCAGCTCAGCGCATCGCCGCCGTGGTGCACCTCATCGAGGATCACGAGTGTGCGGGCATCCATGATCAGGCGTTCATGGACGGATGCCTTGACCGCCACCTGCGCGTAGGTCACCGCGACCCCGTGGTACTGGCGCGAGGGCATCGCGTGGCGATTGCTGAAGTTCGGATCGAGCCGCAGCGAGACGCGGGCCGCGGCATCCGCCCACTGCGTCTTCAGGTGCTCGGTGGGCGCCACCACGACGATCCGTGCGATGACCCGGCGCCGCAGCAACTCGGTCGCGAGGCGGAGCGCGAAGGTCGTCTTGCCTGCGCCCGGAGTTGCGGCGGCGAGGAAGTCACGCGGACCGTTGCCGACGCCGTCGGGCCCGTCGAGCGCGAAGTAGATGTCGAGGGCCTCGGCCTGCCACGCACGCAGCGCCTGGGCCGTTCCCCACGGAGCCCGCTGCGGGTACGCGGGCGACAGGTGTTCGGCGGCGAAACTGCCGACGTGCGCGCCGGACTGCTCCTCGCTCACCTGCACACCCCTCCCGCGTCGGCATCCGCTCGCCCGAACGCACGACTGACCACGATAGACGACCCCGCGGACACCCGCCCTCCACGGCTTGCGCGTGGACAGGCGGGTGGTGTCAGGACCGCGCGGTATGGTCGGGAACGGCCGACAAGCGAGGAGGTTCGATGCCCGATCACGAGAGCACATCCGAGAACGCAACCGACGCAGCGGGTCAGCCGACGCATCCGTGGAGGCGATTCGTCGCGATCGGCGACTCGTTCACCGAGGGTGTCGGCGACCCCGAACCGCGGCTCGAGGGGGGCTACCGCGGATGGGCTGATCGCGTCGCCGAGGTGCTCGGATCGCAGGTCCCCGACTTCGCGTACGCCAACCTGGCCGTGCGCGGACGCCTGATAGCCCCGATCGTCGCCGAACAGGTCGAACCCGCCCTCGCCCTCAAGCCGGACCTGATCACGTTCTGCGCGGGCGGCAACGACATCATCCGCCCGGGGGCCGACCCGGACGCGGTTGCCGCACAGTTCGAGGACGCTGTCGCGCGTCTGTCGCAGAGCGGCGCGACGATCGTCATCTTCACGGGGATCGATGTGCGTTGGCAACCGGTGTTCCGCACCATGCGCGGCAAGATCGCGATCTACAACGAGAATCTGCGCGCGATCGCCGACAGGTACGACTGCGTGGTCGCCGATCAGTGGGGATTGAAGGAGATCCAGGACGCGCGGTTCTTCGACGCGGATCGCTTGCACCTCAATCCCCTGGGGCACCACGAGGTCGCACGCATGGTGCTGCGGACGCTCAACGTGCCGAACGACCTCGTGCACATGCAGCCCGACCCGCTGCCGACGACGACGTGGCGGACGGCTCGCGTCGGCGACCTGGTGTGGGCGCGGACGCACCTGGTTCCCTGGGTTCTGCGGCGCCTGCGACACCAGTCCTCGGGCGACAACATCAGCGCGAAACGCCCCCAACCGCTGCCGATGACGGTTCTCGCGCCGGGGCAGGATCCAGACGCCCAGCCGAGGCAGACCGTCTAACCCGTCGAGGATTCGGTCGGAGCCGCCGTCGAGGCCGTCAGGAGCGGATGCGCAGGGCCCAGAACGCGACCGCGCTCGCGGCCGCGACGTTGAGCGAATCGATGCCCCCGGCCATGGGGATCGTCACGATCGAATCGGCCGCCGCGATCGCCTGACGCGAGAGACCATCGCCCTCCGCGCCGAGCACGACGGCCACACGATCGGGCGGATCGGCGGCGAAGTCATCGAGCGAGACGGCGTCGTCCGCCAGAGCGAGCGCAGCGATGTGGAACCCGGCCTCGTGCAGCAGCTCGGCCCCCTCGCGCCAGGCCGGCAGGCGGGTCCAGGGCACCTGGAACACGGTCCCCATGCTGACCCGGATGCTTCGTCGGTAGAGCGGATCGGCGCATCGCGGCGAGACGAGCACGGCATCCGCTGCCATACCCGCCGCCGCCCGGAATACGGCCCCGACGTTCGTGTGGTCGACCAGGTCCTCGAGCACGACGACACGGCGGGCCTGCGCGAGGAGCTCGCGCACCGGTGGGGTGACGGGCCGATGCATCGAGGCGAGCAGACCGCGGTGGACGGCATAGCCCGTGACCGCCTCGGCCAGCTCGGCATCGACGACGTAGACAGGCGTCGCCAGAGACTCCGCACCGAGCTCGTCACGCAGCAGGCGCTCGACCTCATCGAGCCACTTCTCCTGGGTCAGCACCGAGCGGGGTCGATGCCCGGCGGCGAGGGCGCGCGCCAGAACCTTCGCGGATTCCGCCAGGTACAGCCCACCCGCGGGCTCGAGCACCCTGCGCAGAGCGACGTCGGTCAGATCGCGGTAGTCCGCCAGGCGCGGGTCCGAAGCATCCGTCACGCGCTCGACTGTCACGATCCCAACCTACCGACCGTGTGGACCCTGTCCTGCTCAAGCTCTGCCCTCGATATGATGGATTCATCATGCCACTATCCCCCGCACAGCGCCCGCTCTACGAGGTCAAGGCCGGGCTCTTCAAGGGCCTGTCGCACCCGCTCCGGATTCGGATGCTCGAGCTCCTCGCCGACGGCGGCGAACACACCGTCGCGTATCTGCAGACGAGCACGGGCCTCGAGGCATCCCACCTCTCGCAACACCTGTCGGTCCTGCGCCGCCACCGCCTGGTGACGTCCGAACGCCGGGGAAGCAATGTCTACTACCGCCTCGCGGACCCCGAGGTCGCCGAACTCCTGGCCGTTGCCCGCCGGCTCCTGGCGACGCTGGTCGCCGAGGACGGCGCGCGTGCGGACGATGTCGCCGACCTGCCCGCGTTCGGCGCGTCCGCATGAGACGAGCGTTGCGAGCCATCCGCTCCCTGCTGCCCACGCGCGATGACTACCGAGGTGTGCGGACCAGTTGGCGGCGTGACCTGCTCGCGGGGGTCACGGTCGGCATCGTCGCCCTGCCGCTCGCTCTCGGGTTCGGGATCTCGTCGGGTGCGGGCGCCGCGGCGGGACTCATCACGGCAATCGTCGCCGGCGTCGTCGCGGCGGTCTTCGGCGGCTCGAACGTCCAGGTGTCGGGACCGACCGGCGCGATGGTGGTCGTCCTCGCGCCGATCGTCGCCGCACACGGCATCGGCGCCGTCGCCGTCGTCAGCCTCATGGCGGGCCTCATCGTCGTCGTCGCCGGTATCTCGCGGCTCGGGCGCGCCGTCTCGTTCATCCCATGGCCGGTCATCGAGGGCTTCACGCTCGGCATCGCCGTCATCATCTTCGTGCAGCAGGTACCCGCGTTGACCGGACCCGCGACGCACGGTGGATCGCACACGAACGTCATCCTCGCGGCGTTCGACTCCCTCGCCTCAGCGGATCTGGGTTACCTGGTCTGGGCGCTGGGAGCCGTCGTCATCGTCGCCGCCTGCATGCTCGTCCTCCCCCGGCTGCATCCGGCGATCCCCGGATCGCTCGTGGGTGTCTTCGTCGTGACGCTCCTCACCCTCGTCGTGGCGGATCCGCTCGCCGTGATCGGCGTGCTCCCCGCATCCCTTCCGGCACCGAGCCTGCCGAGCCTCGACCCCGGCGTCTTGTCGAGCCTGCTGCTGCCCGCGCTCACGGTCGCCGCACTCGCCGCGATCGAGTCGCTGCTCTCGGCGCGCGTCGCGGCCTCGCTCGCAGACACCGGCCCGTACGACCCCGACCGCGAACTCGTCGGACAGGGTCTGGCGTCGATCGGATCGGGACTCTTCGGCGGGATGCCCGCTACCGGCGCCATCGCCCGTACCGCCGTCAATGTTCGGGCAGGGGCACGCTCGCGACTCGCCGCGGTGACCCACGCGCTCGTGCTACTGCTCGTCGTGGTCGCGGTCGCCGGTCCCGTCGGAGCCATCCCGTTGGCCGCTCTCTCGGGTGTGTTGATGGTCACGGCGATCCGGATGATCCATCTGGCGACCGCGCGTTCGATCCTGCGTTCGACGCGCGCGGATGCGATCGCGTACATCGTCACCGCGGTCGTGACGGTCTCGGTCGATCTGATCGTGGCCGTCGTGATCGGAATGATCGTCGCCGCGATCTTCGCCCTCCGCGGGTTGTCGCGGGCGACGGGGGTCAGTCGGGAACCCATCGCCGGAGAGCCGCAACCGGGTGATGAGCGCATCGCCGTCATCCGCCTCGACGGTCCGCTCTTCTTCGCGGCCGCCGACCGGGTGCTGGCAGAGGTCACGTCCCTCGACGATGTCTCGGTGGTGGTGCTGCGGATGTCGCAGCTGGAGCTCGTCGACGCGACCGGCGCCCACGTGCTCGGCGAGATCGTGCAGCAGCTCGAGCGCCGCGGCGTCACCGTGCTGATCAAGGGCGTCCGCGAAGGGCATGTCGAACTGTTCCGCACCGTCGGCGTGCTGGGGTCGCTCCGCCACCAGAATCACCTGTTCGTCGACCTTCCCTCGGCGATCGCCCATGCGCGCAGCCACGTGCTCCGCGAGTCCTGAGGCCCCACACCGCCGGGGAGCGGTCACGTCGCGCACGTCAGTAGGCTGGACGGATGCCGCGGGCGCCAGCCGCGCGTGCGGCACCCATCGCCCACGACCCACGGGAGTAACGCTGTGCCTGGAGAGAACCTCACCCGCATCGAGGCGCAGGAGCGCCGCGCCGTCGTCGAAACGCACGAGTACGAGGTGACGCTCGACCTCACGCGCGGAGCCGAGGTCTTCGGCTCCCGCACGGTCGTCCGATTCACGGGCACGGAGGGCGCCGGCACGTTCATCGACCTGATCGCGCGGGACGTCCGCGAGATCACCCTGAACGGCCGCTCGATCGACCCGACCACGGCCTTCGCCGACTCGCGCATCGCACTGACGGGTCTCGAGCGCGACAACGAGCTCGTGATCGACGCCGACTGCCTGTACACGAACACGGGTGAGGGCCTGCACCGATTCGTCGACCCGGTCGACGGCGAGGTCTATCTCTACTCGCAGTTCGAGGTCCCCGACTCGCGCCGCATGTACGCGGTGTTCGAGCAGCCCGACCTCAAGGCCACGTTCCGGTTCACGGTCACGGCGCCCGAGCCGTGGGCCGTCGTCTCGAACTCCCCCACCCCCGAACCGAAGCGGCACGGCGACGGCACGGCCACGTGGTCGTTCGAGCCGACCCCTCGCATCTCGTCGTACATCACGGCCCTCATCGCCGGCCCCTACGAGTCGACGTTCTCGCAGCTGACGAGCGCCTCGGGCCGGGTCATCCCGCTCGGGATCTACGGCCGCAAGAGCCTCTGGCAGCACCTCGACACCGACTACGTCTTCGAGAAGACGCGCCAGGGCTTCGCCTACTACGAGGAGAAGTTCGACTTCCCCTACCCGTTCGCCAAGTACGACCAGCTCTTCGTGCCCGAGTTCAACGCCGGCGCCATGGAGAACGCGGGGGCCGTCACCTTCACCGAGACGTACGTCTTCCGCAGCAAGGTGACGGATGCGGTCAAGGAGCGCCGCGTCGTCACGATCCTGCACGAGCTCGCCCACATGTGGTTCGGCGACCTCGTGACGATGAAGTGGTGGAACGACCTGTGGCTCAACGAGTCGTTCGCGGAGTGGGCGTCGACCATCGCCACGGCCGAGGCCACCGAGTGGACCGAGGCATGGACGACCTTCAACGCCATGGAGAAGACCTGGGCGTACCGCCAGGACCAGCTGCCCTCGACGCACCCCGTCGTCGCCGAGATCCGCGACCTCGACGACGTGCAGGTCAACTTCGACGGCATCACCTACGCCAAGGGCGGGTCCGTCCTCAAGCAGCTCGCCGCCTGGGTCGGCATCGAGAAGTTCTTCGCGGGCGTCGCGGCGTACTTCGACAAGCACCAGTGGGGCAACACCGAGGTCGGCGACCTGCTCGTCGAGCTCGAGAAGACCAGTGGTCGCGAGCTCGGATCGTGGGCCAAGCTGTGGCTCGAGACATCCGGTGTCAACACGCTCACCCCGGTGATCGAGGAGGACGCGGACGGCACCATCACGCGCTTCGCGATCGCGCAGACCGCCGCGGCCGACTACCCGACGATTCGCCCGCACCGCCTCGGCGTCGGCTTCTACGCGCTCGAGAACGGCGCGCTGAAGCGGGTGCACAAGGTCGAGCTCGACGTCGACGGCGAACTCACGGAGGTTCCTGAGCTCGCCGGGCTCGCGCGTCCCGACCTCGTTCTCTTGAACGACGACGACCTGGCGTACGCCAAGATCCGCCTCGACGAGCGTTCGCTGGGCACCGCGATCGCCCATCTGCGCGACATCGCCGATCCCCTCGCCCGCTCGCTCGTGTGGGGCGCGGCGTGGGATCAGACGCGGGATGCCGAGGCCTCCGCGACCGACTACGTCGACCTCGTCCTGCTCAACATCGGATCCGAGACCGAGTCGACGACCGTGCGCACGACGCTCGCCCAGTTGCAGCTCGCCGCGAACTCGTACGTCGCACCGTCGAAGCGGAAGGCGACCCGCGAGCGGGTTGCGGACGGTCTGTGGGCGCTCGCAGGTCAGGCCGAGCCCGGCAGCGACAGCCAGCTGCAGTTCGTGACGGCATTCGCCACCGCGGCCTCGACGGCGACGCAGTGGGAGCAGGTGCGCCGTCTGCGGGACGGCGAGACCGTGCTCGAGGGACTCGAGATCGACACGGACCTGTCGTGGCAGCTGCTGATCTCGCTCGCGGCCGGAGGTTTCGCCACGGCGCGTCACATCGAGGACGCTCTCGCCCAAGACAACACGTCGAAGGGGGGCGAGTTGGCCGCGCAGGCCAAGGCCGCCCTGCCGAACGCCGAGGCGAAGCTCGCGGCCTGGGACTCGCTCGTCGTGCGCTCGGACCAGCCGAACACGATCGTGCGTTCGACGGCGCTCGGTTTCACGCATCCGGCCGGCGTCGAGCTTCTCGAAGAGTTCGTGAAGCCGTACTTCGAGATGCTGCTGCCCATCTGGAACGCCCGCAGCTACCAGATCGCGCAGTACCTGATTACGGGTCTGTACCCCGCACCGCTGGCGAACGCCGCGCTGCGCGATGCGACCGTCGCCTGGCTCGACACGAATGCGGATGCCCCGGCGGCGCTGCGGCGTCTGGTGCAGGAGAACCTCGCCGGAGTCGAGCGCGCCATCGCGGTGCAGGAGCGCGACGCGGCCTGAGGTCGCCCACTCACGCAACTGACGCAACTGACGCAACTGATGCACGTCACGCGAGTCACGCACGTCACCGGGCGTCAACACGCGACTCGGGGCGTCGAAGCACCGTTGGGGCGTGGGATCCCACGCCCCAACGGGATTTCGACGCCCCAGGGACGTACTTCTCGCGCCCCAAGTTCGTCCTTCAAGCGCTTCGGGTGTGGAGTTCTCGCGCCCCGGGTGTGGAGTTCTGGCGCCCCCAGGTTGAGGCCGTGCGGTACCGAGGTACCACTCGGCAGCTCGGAAGAACCCTCGCCCGGCTGACGCGCCGCGGGAGGGTTCTTTCGTAGCGTGGAGCACATGATCGTTGCAGAGAATCTCAGCAAAGACTTCGGGGCCAAGCACGCCGTCTCGGATGTCAGCTTCACCGTCCAGCCCGGAAAGGTCACCGGATTCCTGGGGCCGAACGGCGCCGGCAAGTCCACCACGATGCGCATGATCGTCGGGCTCGACCGCCCCACGCATGGTCGCGTCACCGTCAACGGGCACGCCTACACGGGCATGCACTCGCCGCTCACCGAGGTCGGCGTGCTGCTCGATGCGAAGGCCGTGCACACGGGCCGGAGCGCCAAGAACCACCTGCGTGCCATGGCGGCCACCCACGGTATCCCCCGCTCGCGCGTCGACGAGGTGATCGAGATCACCGGTCTCGCGTCCGTCGCCAAGAAGCGCGCCGGAGGGTTCTCGCTCGGCATGGGGCAGCGCCTCGGTATCGCCGCGGCACTGCTCGGCAACCCGCACACGCTGATCCTCGACGAGCCGGTGAACGGCCTCGACCCCGAGGGTGTCCTGTGGGTACGGCGCTTCGTGCGCCACGCCGCGTCCGAGGGGCGGACCGTCCTGCTCTCGAGCCACCTGATGAGTGAGATGGCCGTCACGGCCGACCACATCATCGTGCTCGGTCGCGGCAAGGTGCTGGCAGATGCTCCCGTCGCCGACCTCGTCGCACAGTGGACCCAGCACTCCGTTCGCGTGCGCAGCCCCCACGCCACCGCACTCGCCGAGGCGCTCGCCGCTGACGGCGTGACCATCACGACCTCCGAGCCCGGGCTGCTCGACATCGTCGGCGTCACGGCATCGACGGTCGGCGATCTCGCGGCCGCCCGCGGGTTCGCGCTGCACGAGCTGACCCCCGCTTCCGGCACGCTCGAAGACGCATACCTGCGCCTGACGGGTGACTCCGTCGAATACAAGACCGTCGGGTACGACGCATCCGAGAGCACGAGCAAGGACTTCGCATGAGCACGCTGACCAACACCACCCCGTCCGTGAAGACCCCGGCGGCGGCCGATCCCCACCTCCACCTCAGCTTCGTGCGACTCGTGCGTTCCGAGTGGATCAAGTTCACGACTGTGCGTTCCACCTGGTGGTCCATCGCACTCGTCATCGTCCTCTCGGTCGGGCTGAGCCTGCTGATGGCCGCGTCGTTCGCGAGCTTCGCGACCGACAACGCCGAGGCCAGGATGCCACAGGGCAATGCCATCGCCGTCCAGGTGATCGTCTTCAGCACGGTTCTGACGCAGCTGCTCGCCGTGATCCTCGGCGCCATCACCGTCACGAGCGAATACTCGACCGGGATGATCCGCTCGACCCTGACGGCTGCGCCCGGGCGCGACGGCGCGATCCTCGCCAAGGCTCTCGTCGTCGGCGTGACGATGTTCGTCACGAGCGTCGTCGTGTTCGCCATCACGGCCATCGTGACGGGACCGATCCTGACCACCAATGCGCTCGACCTGAGCCAGCCCGACACCTCGCTGATGCCGCTGCTGGGCGCCGCGTTGTACCTGAGCCTGGTCGCGATGATGGGTGTCGGGATCGGATTCGTCATCCGCAACGGCCCCGGCGCGCTCGCCGTCGGCATCGGACTGATCTTCGTCGCTCCGCTGCTGGTGAGCTTCTTCCCCCGGGTCGACAACTTCGCCTGGATCCACGACTTGGCGAGCTACCTCCCCTCGAACGCAGGCCAGTCGCTGTTCCTGACGGGTGGCATGTCGGGCACCGCGCTCGAGACGATTCCCGCGCTGATCACGATCGTGGCGTGGGCGGTTGCCGCGCTCGTCGGCGGAATCGCCGTCCTGAAAATGCGCGACGCGTAGAGTCGATCGATGCCCGCAGCACGCGAACTCGTCCTCGGCCCGGGCACCCGCCCGGCCGAGGACGAGTTGCGTCTGCCACGGCCGCCGGGGGTCTTCCGTCGCTTCTGGGCGAGGCATCCGCTGTTCGCGGACATCCTGATCGCGATCGTCGCCTTCCTGCTGTCGGTGCCGACGCTGACGATCCGCTCGGCCCGCGCCGACCCGCCGACGGGCGCCCTGCTCGCACTCATGATCGCGCTGGCGATCCTCGGATGCGTCGTTCTGCTGTGGCGCCGGCGCTGGCCGGTCGCCGTGTTCATCGTGACCTTGACCCCCGTGCTGCTCCTCGGTCCGGACGAGATCAACACGATCAACGGTCCGGCGACCGTCGTCGCCATCTATTCGGTGGCGGTGTACCGCAGCTCACGCGCGGCCTGGATCGCGCTCGGATCGGCCGCGATCGCGCTCGGCCTGAACATGTTCCTGCGTTCGCTGATGGGCTACAGCGACTTCACGCTTCTGCTCAATATCGCGATCAGCTTCGGCGTGAGCCTGCTGCTCGGGACGCTGATCGGCGTGAACGTCGGCAACCGCAAGCGTTATCTCGAGGCGCTGATCGACCGTTCGCGACAACTCCTCGTCGAACGCGACCAGCAGGCGCAACTCGCCGCCGCCGCCGAGCGCACCCGCATCGCCCGAGAGATGCACGACGTCGTCTCGCACTCCCTGACCGTCATCGTCGCCCTGTCCGAGGGCGCGAGCGTGACCGCCGACCCGCAGCGCTCGCGCGAGGCATCGCGCGCCGTTGCCGCAACCGCGCGCGATGCACTCGTCGAGATGCGGATGATGCTCGGCGTGCTCCGCGACGAACGCCCCGGCTCCGCTCCCCTCGCGCCGATCGAGGACGGGTCGCTCGATGACCTCGTCGAATCGGCACGCAACGCGGGCTTCCCCGTGAGTCTCTCGGTGACCGGCGCGCCCGACTGCCCGCCCGTGGTGCGTCAGGCGGTGCGCCGCATCGTTCAAGAGGGGCTCACCAACGCGATGCGCTACGCACACGACCCCCGGTTCATCCGCGTCGAGGTCGTGCATACCCCGAATGAACTCACCCTGACGGTCGACAACGACGGCTCACGCCCCGACGAGCCCTCGGGCGGCGGCGGCCTGGGGCTGATCGGCCTGCGCGAACGCCTCGCACACCTGGGCGGAAGGCTCGAGGCCGGCATGAACTCACCCGACCAGTGGCGCCTCCGCGCCCGCATACCGCTGCATCCCCTGGAGCCCACACATGAGTGACCGCGCGCCCATCCGCATCCTTCTGGTCGACGATCAACAACTCATCCGGATGGGCTTTCGCATGGTGCTCGAGGCCGATCCCGGCTTCGCCGTAGTGGGCGAGGCCTCCAACGGCGCGGAGGCCATTGAGGCCGTACGCGATCTCTCCCCCGACGTCGTGTTGATGGATGTACGGATGCCTCGGCTCGACGGCATCGCCGCGACAACCCAGATCGTTCAGCAGCACCCGGCGTCGCGCATCATCGTCCTGACGACCTTCGACCTGGACGAATACGCCTTCGGCGCGCTCGCCGCGGGGGCGAGCGGGTTCTTGCTGAAAGACGTGCAGGCGACCGAGCTGACCGCCGCCATCCGGGCCGTTCATTCGGGCGACGCGACCCTGTCGCCTCGCGTGACACGCCGGATGCTGGAACTGTTCGGGCGACGCCTGCCGAACGCGGTCGGCGCCGGTGCCGATGACGCGGCACTCGCTACCCTGACGGACCGTGAACGCGATGTATTCGCCGCAATCGGCGCCGGGCTGACGAACACCGAGATCGCCGCCGCGCTGTTCGTGAGCGAATCGACGGTGAAGACCCATGTGGGGCGGGTGCTGGCCAAGATGGGCGCCCGAGACCGGGTCCAGGCCGTGATCCTGGCGCACCGTCTCGGTGTCACGGCGATCTGATCCCGAATCGGGAGAGCGGCCGTCGATAGAATCGGGACGATGCTCACCTCAGTCGACGAATCTGCCACCGGCCCGTGGGCAGACATCCTGGCGGATCTTCTGATCCTCCTTCGCGACATCGGGCTGGACCTCCTCGCGGTCGCCGGGGTCATCGTCGGCGCGCTCGTCCTAAGTTGGCTCCTCCGACTCGTCATCCGGCGGGTGGTGAACCGGATCGTCAACGGCGCGAAGGACAAGGCGAACGTCGATGACACCCAGGCGCTCGAGCGGTCGCCGCTCGCCGCCGTGCGCGTGGTACAACGCACGCGAACGCTCGGATCGATTCTCCAGAACATCGTCAATGTCGCGATCGGAATCGTCGCGATCGTCCTGATCATCAACATCCTGGCGCCGGGCGTTCTGGGTTCGATCGCCCTACTCACGGCGGCCATCGGCGCGGGACTCGGCTTCGGCGCGCAGAACATCGTGAAGGACGTCCTGAACGGCATCTTCATCGTCGCCGAAGACCAGATCGGCATCGGCGATGTCGTCGACCTCGGTCTCGCGACGGGCATCGTCGAGTACGTCAGCGTCCGGATCACGCACGTGCGCGATGTGAACGGAACGCTCTGGTACGTCCGCAATGGCGAGATCACGCGCATCGGCAACATGTCGCAGGGCTGGTCGCGTGTCATCATCGACCTGGCCGTACCCGTCGACGCGGACATCGACGAGGTCGAGACGGCCATGCTCGAAGCCGCCAAGGACCTCGCGAAGGAACCGAAGTGGCGCACCCGCATCATCGAGAAGCCCGAGGTGTGGGGACTCGAGTCGGTGTCCGGCGATGCCCTCGTCATCCGGCTCGTGATGAAGACGCGAGCCAACGCGAAGGACGATGTCGCGCGCGAACTGCGTGTTCGGCTCAAGCGCGCCATCGACGCGATGGGCCTGACACTGCCGCAGCTCAACTCGATCGTGCTGACCGGACTCGAGGGTGCGCAGCGCGTGCGCGGGGCGAACCCGCCCAAGACCCGTCCGACCCCGATCGCGGGCGAAGCCGCCCCCGTGCCGGAGCGGCCCGTGTGGAAGCCGAAGCGCACGCGCAAGTCAGCGCCCGCCACCGAGACGCCGTCCGCGCCGTCGCCGGGCGACAGCGCGCTCCCGGATGGCGCGAACCCCGACGACGACACGAACCCGAAGACAGGCGGCACGATATGACGGACGACACGGATGCTCCACCCCTGAGCTTCTACGACGAGGTCGGCGGTCACGAGACCTTCGTGCGCCTGGTCGACGGCTTCTACCGCGGTGTCGCCACCGACGACGTCCTCAAGCCCATGTATCCGGAAGAAGACCTCGGCCCCGCAGCGGAGCGTCTCACGATGTTCCTCGAGCAGTACTGGGGCGGACCGACGACCTACAGTGAGCGTCGCGGGCACCCGCGCCTGCGCGCCCGCCACAACGCCTTCCACGTCAACCCGGACGCGCGCGACCGCTGGCTGCGCCACATGCGGGCCTCGCTCGACGCGCTGGACCTGCCGCCGCTGCACGAAGCAACCCTGTGGGACTACCTCGAGCGCGCCGCGATGGCTATGGTCAACACATTCGAGGCCGCACCGATCGGGCCGCCGAGCGGCGGCCGCACGGGGCTCACCGCGAGCGTTGCGGGCCCGCACCATCCGCCCGTCCCGAAACCGCCCGCGACAGACTGATCCACCACCACCCCGCTCACCCATCGACGAAGGAGTCGCCATGGCCGGGACACCCCACACAACCGATGTTCTGGTGATCGGCTGGGGACTCGCCGGGCTGGTCGCGGCGGCACAGGCACTGGATGCGGGAAAGCGCGTCACGATCATCGATCAAGAGCCGCGCAGCAATCTCGGAGGCCAGGCCTGGTGGTCGTTCGGTGGCCTGTTCCTGGTCGACTCGCCCGAGCAGCGGCGCATGGGCATCAAGGATTCGCTCGCGCTCGCGCGCCAGGACTGGTTCGGCACGGCCGGGTTCGACCGTGATGAGGATGCCTGGCCGCGGCGCTGGGCCGAGGCCTACGTGGAGTTCGCCGCCGGCGAGAAGCGCTCATGGCTGCGCGAGCTCGGCATCGGGCTCTTCCCGGTCGTGGGTTGGGCGGAGCGCGGTGGCTACACGGCCCTCGGTCCCGGCAACTCCGTGCCCCGGTTCCACATCGCCTGGGGTACCGGCCCGGCCCTCGTCGCCGCGTTCCAGACGCGGATCGAGCGTGCCGAAGCCGAAGGACGCGCCACGGTCTTCGCGCGCCACCGAGTCACAGACCTGGTGGCGCACGACGGCGTCATCGTCGGCGCGGCCGGCGAAGTCCTCGCGCCCTCGGGCTCCCCGCGAGGCGTGGTGACGTCCCGAGAGGTGACCGGATCGTTCGAGATCACCGCGGGTGCGACGATCGTCGCCTCGGGCGGAATCGGTGGCAACCACGACCTCGTCCGCAGCCGCTGGCCGGAACGCCTCGGCGCTCCCCCGGCCCACATGCTCTCCGGCGTCCCCGTCTACGTCGACGGCGCAATGCTCGAGGTCTCGGAGCGCGTCGGTGCCCGCCAGATCAACGGGGATCGCATGTGGCACTACGTCGAGGGGATCCAGAATTGGGATCCCATCTGGCCCGATCACGGCATCCGGATCCTTCCCGGACCATCATCGGTGTGGCTGGATGCGACGGGTCGGCGACTCCCCGCACCGCTGTTTCCCGGTTTCGACACCCTCGGAACGCTCGCCCACCTGCGCGCCACGGGACACGATCACTCCTGGTTCGTGCTCTCGCGCCGCGTCATCGAAAAGGAATTCGCCCTCTCGGGCAGCGAGCAGAATCCGGACCTCACGGGCAAGGATCTGGGCCTGCTCGTGCGTTCGCGCCTCGCGAAGGGTCCAACAGATCCGGTGCAGGCGTTCATGGATCGGGGCGCGGACTTCGTCGTTGCGGACACACTGGATCGCCTGCTCGCCGGAATGAATGCTCTGCCGGGCGGAGATGCTCTCGACCTCGCTCACGCGAAGAACGAGATCGAGGCGCGTGACCGCGAGATCGCCAACGAATTCACGAAGGACGCTCAGATCGCGATGCTCCGGTCCGCCCGCGCGTATCGCGGCGACCGGCTGATCCGTACGGCGTCACCCCACCGCATCCTCGACCCCGCCGCCGGGCCGCTCGTCGCGGTCAAGCTGCACGTCGTGACGCGCAAGTCACTCGGCGGGATCGAGACGGATCTGCAGTCGCGGGCGCTCGGAGCGAGCGGCGAACCGGTTGCGGGCCTGTTCGCCGCGGGCGAGGCCAGCGGGTTCGGCGGCGGCGGCGTACACGGGTACCGCGCGCTCGAGGGCACGTTCCTCGGCGGATGCCTGTTCTCGGGGCGCGCGGCGGGTCGGGCGGCCGCGGCGTCCGTGTGACACTGCCGCCGCGGAACGCTGCTTCGTCAGACGGCGAGCGTCGCGCCGCGCACCAGAACGTGGCCGCGCGCGAAACTCAGTCGAGCCCATGCGCCCGACGAGAGCAGCTGCACCTGTTCGGATCCCACGATGAAGCCGAGCGCGACGGCGGCGAAACCCGCGCCGAGCGGAACGCCCGCCCAGGCTTCGACAGGTTCGCCCCAGACGGACGAACGGACGCGCTGGATAGCCTCGGCGCCCGCGTCGGTCGGCACGAGCTCGGCGACCCGGGCCATCCCCTCGTGTGCACGAGCCGCGACATCCGCGCTCTCGATCGTTCGCACGGGCGTCCATCCGCCGCGCGGGGCCGAGATGCCCGCCCACGTGGCGCGCACGGCTGTCGGGGGCAGCTGAGCCGCCGTTGCGTCGGCCCCGTCTGCCGTGACGCTCGACGCCGTGACCACGAGATCACACACGAGTTCGGGATCGACCGGGAGCGCGCGCAGCGCGAGGATCGTCGGCGTCCGGTCGAGCAGACCGCGCGGCACCAGAATCGGCGCCCACATCGCGAGTTTGCCGCCGGATGCCTCGAGCCGCACCTCGGGGTCGCTCAGGCGAGAGGCACGAGACGCAAAGGTGAGGAAGTCGTCGCGCGCCTCGTAGTCGGGGAATCTGAGGGTCTGCGGCATCCCCTCTAAGCTATCAACGTGGCGGCGCCCCGGCCGCCGGAGGACTTCTCGTGACCGATCCCGCCGTTACCGCACCATCCACCGGCGACCCGGTCGACCGCTTCCTGAGCGTCATGTCGCTGCGCGGCGGCGAGGCCCGGACGACCGAGGACATCTTCGTCGGGCAATCGGAGCCGATGCCCGGCGGCCGCGTCTTCGGCGGGCAGGTGCTCGGTCAGGCCGTGATCGCCGCGCAGCGCACGGTTCCCGAAGAGCGGGTCGCGCACTCCCTGCACGGCTATTTTCTGCGGCCGGGCGACTCGCTCAGGCCCATCACCTTCTCTGTCGATCGCATCAACGATGCACGGTCGTTCTCTGCCCGCCGCATCCAGGCATTTCAGGAGGGCGAGCCGATCTTCTCGATGATCGCATCGTTCCAGACGCCCGACGCCGGGCTCGAACACGCCACCCCGATGCCCGAGGGCGTTCCAGAACCGGAATCACTGACCGAGTTTCCGCCCGGCGCCGACCTGGTTCATCCGATGTCGACGCGAATGCTGACGGATCGCCCGGTCGAGGTACGGCACGTCCTGCCCGCGATCTATGCGCAGGCGGATCCCGACGCACGGCCTCAGAACTCCGCGTGGGTGAGGATTCGTCGACGACTGCCGGATGACCCCGCGCTGCACCGCGCGGCGCTCGCCTACATCTCCGACCACACGATTCAGGAGTCGGTCCTGCGCGCCCACGGAATCGCGTGGACGCGGCCCGGCATCAAGATCGCGAGCCTGGATTCTGCACTCTGGTGGCATCGACGCGCCCGCGTCGACGAGTGGTTGCTGTACGTGCAGGAATCGCCGAGTGCGAGCAGCGGCCGAGGACTCGCGACCGGGCGCATCTACACACGCGACGGGCTCCTCGTGGCGACATGTGCGCAAGAGATCGTCATCCGGGTCCCGGCCGAGCCCTGACTCACCGCTGCGACAGGCTCAGCGACCGAGCCCACGCTCCCTGAGCCGACGCAAGAAACCTGAGCGAAAACGCGCTCCCTGAGCTCGCCACAGGGAGAAGCCGGGCTCGTCTGCGTCAGCCTCGGCGCGCGTAGACGATCGGATCGTCGAGCAATGGCGTCCAGGCCGCGCGCTGTTCGTCCGTGAGCCGCCGCGGTCGGCCGGTCTCGGCATCGACAAGCACGAGCACCGCCGTGGAACGGGCATACAACTCCTGAGGTTCGACGTCTTGAGAGTCAACGTCGAGAGGGCTGTACACCTCGTAGCAGATCTCGATGCTCGAGCCACCGATGCGACCGAACCACAGCTGCACGTCCAGCGGTCGGCGCTGGTACGGCACCGGTCGCAGGTACTCGATCTCTTGGCGGGCGATCAATGAGAGCACACCGTGCTCGATGCCCGAATCGAGTACCGCGGTGGCCGGAGCATCCTGACCATCCTGGCCGTTCGCGCGCCAGAACGCGCGGATGCGTGCCTCTTCGAGCAGCTTGAGCATCGAGGTGTTGTTGACGTGGTTGAACGCGTCGAGGTCTCCCCAGCGGAGCGGCATCGGGACGTGCAGCCGTTTGCGGCCCGCGCTCGCGTCGATGTCAGTCACGCGTGAGCTTGCGGTACGTCGAGCTCGACCGGTTCAGCGCGTCGGGGCCGAGGCGTTCGATCTTGTTCTCTTCGTACGCCTCGAAGTTGCCCTCGAACCAGTACCACTTGTCGGGGTCCTCTTCCGTGCCTTCGTAGGAGAGGATGTGCGTGGCGATCCGGTCGAGGAACCACCGGTCGTGCGTGATGACCACGGCGCAGCCGGGGAACTCGAGCAGAGCGTTCTCGAGGCTGCCGAGCGTCTCGACGTCCAGGTCGTTGGTCGGTTCGTCGAGCAGCAGCAGGTTGCCACCCTGCTTCAGGGTGAGCGCGAGGTTCAGGCGGTTGCGCTCACCACCGGAGAGCACACCGGCCTTCTTCTGCTGGTCGGGGCCCTTGAAGCCGAACTGCGACACATAGGCGCGCGAGGGGATCTCGACCTTGCCGACCTGGATCCAGTCGAGGCCGTCGCTCACGACTTCCCAGAGCGACTTGTTCGGGTCGATCCCGCCACGGGTCTGGTCGACGTAAGAGATCTCGACGGTCTCACCGACCTTGAGCTCACCCCCGTCGAGCGGTTCGAGACCGACGATCGTCTTGAAGAGCGTCGTCTTTCCGACACCGTTCGGGCCGATGATTCCGACGATGCCGTTCCGCGGCAGTGAGAAGCTCAGGCCGTCGATCAGGCTGCGGCCGTCGAAGCCCTTCTGGAGGTTCTTCGCCTCGAGCACGATCTGCCCGAGTCGCGGTCCCGGCGGGATGACGATCTCATCGAAGTCCAACTTGCGGGCGCGATCGGCTTCGGCGGCCATCTCTTCGTAACGAGCGAGACGCGACTTGGACTTCGTCTGGCGCCCCTTGGCGTTGCTGCGGACCCATTCGAGTTCGCTGGCCAGACGCTTCGCGAGCTTGGCGTCCTTCTTGCCCTGGACCTGCAGACGTTCCTGCTTCTTCTCGAGATAGGTCGAGTAGTTGCCCTCGTACGGGTAGAGGCGGCCTCGGTCGACCTCGCAGATCCATTCCGCGACGTGGTCGAGGAAGTACCGGTCGTGTGTCACGGCGAGGACGGCACCGGGGTATTTGGCCAGGTGCTGTTCGAGCCACTGCACGCTCTCGGCGTCGAGGTGGTTGGTGGGCTCGTCGAGAAGGAGCAGGTCGGGCTTCTGCAGCAGCAGCTTGCAGAGTGCGACGCGGCGCTTCTCGCCACCGGACAGGTTCGAGACGAGTGCTTCGGACGGTGGTGTGCGGAGAGCATCCATGGCCTGCTCGAGCTGGGAGTCGAGGTCCCATGCGTCGGCGGCGTCGATGGCTTCTTGCAGGGTTCCCATCTCGGCGAGCAGCGCATCGAAGTCGGCATCGGGATCGGCCATCAGGCCCGAGATCTCGTTGAACCGGTCGAGCTGGGCCTTGATCGGCCCGACGCCCTGCTGCACGTTCTCGAGCACGGTCTTGTCTTCGTCGAGCTCGGGCTCCTGCATCAGGATCCCGACGCTGAAGCCGGCCGACAGCCGTGCCTCACCGTTGGATGGCTGGTCGAGCCCAGCCATGATCTTGAGGATCGTGGACTTACCGGCGCCGTTGGGGCCCACCACGCCGATCTTCGCACCGGGGAGGAACGCCATCGTGACGTCGTCGAGGATTACCTTGTCGCCGACCGCTTTGCGGGCGCGCACCATCTGGTAGATATATTCAGCCATGTCCCGTCCAGTCTACGGGCGGTGCGCCCCTCGGTCAGCGCTGCGTCTTGCGCTCCGCGCCGACGCCCGCGCTCAGCGCGAAGGTGTGTGGCGGCGCGGGCGCGCCCTCGACAGTGACGCTCTCACCGCTGCGCTCTCACGAGCGGCGTTCTCACCAGCGGTGCTCTCACCAGCGGCGCTCTCACCAATCGATCGGGCGCGTATCGCCGATGAGGCACGTGCCACCCTCAAGGATCGGCAGCACGACAGTGGCCGGTTCGGGAAACGCGGCTCCCGCCTGGCCGATCAGACACTGGTCATCCCAAACCACCGAGAACTGGATGCTATCTGCCGCGTTGCCGATCGCGGTCTGGTCTCGCGTCACCTGCATCCGACTCTTGTCGAACCCCGCCGCCACGAGCGCGTCTATGTAGGCGCGTCCCGCCATGCGCTCGGGGCCTGCCCAGACCTGCTGGGTCACGAGCGCGAAGTAGGGCAGGTTCTCGTCGGCCGTCCCGTCGGGATGCAGGGCCGGAGCCGGAGGCGTCGTGGGTGTCGGCGACGCGGACACCGACGCGCTGGGGACGGCCGACGTCGGGACGTCCTCCGGCTTCGGGGCCTGCGCACACGCCGCGAGCACGAGCGCAGCGACGACCGTGGTGAGTCCGCCGCCGATGACGAGGAAGGATCGACGCGGCTGCACGAGCAAAGTCTAAGCGCGGGCGCCGGGCCGACCTCGCACGTGCCTACGCCGATCCTCTGGGCCGCTCCCCCGATCCTCCCGCCTTCGGACGCAAGCACGCCTGCTGGACCGCTCGACGTCCCAGCACCGGGGCCATCACCAGCGCTTCACCGTGTCGCGAGTGCCGCACCGTGTCGCGAGTGCCGCACTGTGTCGCGAGTGCTGCACCGTGTCCCGAGTGCTGCACTGTGCCGCGAGTGCCGCAGCGTGTCACCAATGCCGCGGCGTGTCGGAGGAACGCAGCCGAATAGTCAGAAGGGAACCGGCTCCTGTTCGCGGTCGCGGGCGATGAGCGCCTCGTCGCCCACCGATTCCTCGCCTGCCAGCCCCGCTCCCGCTCCGACGGATCCGCCCTGCGTGCCAGGCGCGTACCACCCCGCTTGTTCCGCCGGGCCGGAATTCGATGCGGCGGGTGCCGCGTCGCGCGCGCCGGACCGCTCGAAGCGCGACGTTCCCCACAGCAGATCATGACCGATCGCTTCTGCGTCGATTTCGGCGGTCGTCCCACTGCGGTCGCCCTTGTCCCAGTTGCGAATCCGCAACCGACCGCTCACGATGACGCGCTCGCCGCGCTGAAGCGATGCGGCCGCGTTGAGGGCCAGGGCGCGAAACGCCGACACGGAGTACCAGTTGGTTTCGCCGTCCACCCATTTCTCGGCGGTGCGATCGAATCGTCGCGGAGAGCTCGCGACGCGGAACATCGTGATCGGGATCCCCGATGGGGTGTGCGTGTGCCGCGGATCCCCCGCTATGTTGCCGACGATCGTGATGTGGTCGCTCATGACCCGACTCCTTTCGTAGGGGAGTTCGCCCTCCCCGCGGAGGGCACGGTGCCCTCTGCTCCCAGCCTGCTGTGCGGACGCGACGCCGGACGAGACAGGGCCGCCTTCCGGGGAGAAGTTCCTCGCGGTCGCGGATGGGGAGGACGGGCCACGGACTGGAGGGAACACCTCGGGCGAATGTCGGACGTCGAACATAAATTCGTTGCAGAAGGGAGTTCCCACCATGACCGACGCCGTGCCCACCGACACGCGAACCGTCTTGCGAACCGACGCGACCCGAACCACGCAGACGCTTCACCCCGCTGTCCCGCCCCCGGCGCCCTCGTCCGGACTTCGGGTACACCTGATCCCCGTCGGCCCGACGCTCTGGCGTGTCGTCGACATGACGGGGCGCATCATCGGTCATCTACAGCACCGCGATCATGCGCTCGGCTCGCGATGGGCGGCGCGCCGCTATCGCGACGGCGTCGGCGGGTTCCGCACCGTCGGCGAGTTCTGGACCGTCGACGAAGCAGTCAGCGCGCTGCGCAACGGCTGAGCGGTCCGACGATGTGGCGAGCGTCCACGACAGTGGCGCGCGGGTCGGCGCCGATCAGACGACCGCGGCCAACACGGTCTCCGTCACGGGGCGCCCGCGGTCACGCGCTTCGGGCCAAGCCTCGGCGAGGATCTGCACCGCTCGCTCGAGCTCCGTCACCGGCGCGGTGAACGGGATGCGCATGTGGCGTTCGTGCCCGCCATCCACACCGAAACGGGGACCGGAAGAGAGGATGAGGCCGCGGCTGCGAACCGCGAGGGCCAGTGGCGAACTGACGGGTGCACCAAGCCCGACCCAGAGCGACACTCCGCCGTGCACGGTCGGCACCGTCCACTCGGGAAGGGCTTCGGCGAGTGAACGGACCAGCGTGTCGCGCCCGACCCGCAGAAGCTGCGCTCGCTGTACGAGGATCTCGGGCAGACGCTCGAACGCGAGGATCGCGACTTGCTGTTCCAGTTCGGGGGTGCCCAGCTCTCTCCGCGGTCGGGCGGCGATAAGTCTCGGCACAAGGTCCAGGTCCGCGCGGATCCATCCGATCCGCAGGCCGCCCCACACGGTCTTGCCCAGCGACCCGATGGTGACGATGTTGCGCTGCACCGCCGGCCCTAGTCCGACACCGAACGGCACGCTGTCACGGGGCCGGTCGATGTCGAGGTCGGCCGTCGTCTCGTCCACGAGAACCATGGCCCCGGCGTCCGCCGCGGATTCGGCGAGCAGGCGACGTGCGTGCTCGTCCATCGTCGCTCCAGTCGGGTTCTGGAAGTCCGGCATCAGGTACGCCATGCTCGGTGCCGCGCGCCGCAGCACGTGATCGGCGCGCTCGAGATCCCATCCATACGCCGCATCCACGGGAATCGCGACGAGCCGCGCGCCCGCCTCGCGAAGGGCATCCGCGGCGTGGGGATACGTCGGCGTCTCGATCGCGACACGATCCCCGCGGCGCACGATCACATCGGTCACGAGAGAGATGGCGCTCTGCGCGCCCGTCGTGACGACGATCTGGTCGGGAATGGTCGGAAGCCCCTGCGCGGCGTAGCGGTCGGCGATCGCGGTGCGGAGCTGGACGGCGCCCACCAGGTCGTAGCCCGAGCGGCCGACCCAGCGCGGAGCATCCGAAGCCGCCTCGACGAAAAGTGAACTCAGACCGGGCCATGCCGCGGGACTCGCGCGGTGCAAGTCGATCGTGTCTTCATCACCCGGTTCGGGGACATCCGCAATCGGGCCGACCGCGCGGACGACGCTGCCCGACCCTCGCAAGCTCGCGATGTGGCCGGACTCGCGAAGATCCCGATAGGCCGCGGCGACCGTGGTCCGGCTCAGCGAGA
Source organism: Microbacterium sp. BR1 (assembly GCF_002812725.1). Classification (GTDB taxonomy): domain Bacteria; phylum Actinomycetota; class Actinomycetes; order Actinomycetales; family Microbacteriaceae; genus Microbacterium. The sequence continues at coordinate 565,728 of NZ_NMUN01000004.1, forward strand.
GACGCATCGCGAGGTCGCGCTCGGCGGGCAGAGCGGTACCCGGCGCGATGCGGCGGTCGAGGCACAACATGCGGACGGCATCCGCGAGCCCCCGGTATGCGGGGGCACTGTCCCGCCACTCGCCGAGCAACTGAACGAGCGCGCGCGAAGAGAGTCGAGAGTCAGCCATCCATCCACTTTTTACGAGGATTGGACTCTACCGAAAAGTCCAATCTTCCGATTGGCTCCCACTCATGTTTCTTTGTCTACCGGCCGACCCTCGCGCACGTCGACCGGGCCACACGACTCATCGGCGTCGCCGATGCCCCTCGGGGTGCGCCGTGTCACCCAGCTGATGATCGGCCTGATTCTCTACGGCGTCGGGGTCGCTGTCGTGGTGGTGGCCGGACTCGGGGTCGACCCCTGGACGGTTCTTGCCGAAGGACTGGCGCTCCGAACGGGCATCGGGCTCGGCTGGATGACGAACATCATCGGACTTGCTGTCCTGGCCCTCTGGATTCCCCTGCATCAGAAGCCGGGAGTCGGAACCGTCGCGAACATCCTCGTCGTCGGCACGGCACTCCAGTTCGCGCTGCCGCTCGTGCCGACGCCGGAGAATCTGCTTCAGGCGAGCGGGATGCTCCTCGCCGGCGTGGCGCTCGTCGGTGTCGCGGGCGGCCTCTACATCGGGGCGCGCTTCGGCGCAGGACCTCGCGACGGCCTGATGACCGGTATTTCGGGGCGCTGGGGATGGCCGCTGTGGTTTGCCCGTACCGCCGTCGAGATCACGGTCCTGACGATCGGCTGGGCTCTCGGCGGAACGGTCGGCGTGGGAACCGTCGTCTACGCGCTGTCGATCGGCCCCGCGAGCCACGCGGCGCTGCGCGTGTTCGACACCCGAGGTGCGGTCCGCATCGGGCGGACATGACTTCGGTTGGGTCAGTGCTCCTGGAAGCGCGGCCAGTCGCTCCCCGGCCGCATTCTCGCGTAGAGCGCGGACTTCGCGACATCCATCGACGGATAGACACCGGCAGATGCCTCGGCCCCGGCCATCGTGACCGTGTATCCGTCGACATCCTTGCGGATCGTGCCGACCACGCCGGATGCACCGAACGCCACCCAGATCGTGCGCGTTGTTGTCGCCTGACTCATCATCGAGCTCCTTCCGACACCCACGACGTTACGCCCGCGCGCGGCCCGACACCACCCTCTGGTCGAGCTTCACAATGGAAGGGCGAGCCTCACGGGCACCGGCATCGTGCACCCTCTGCCCGGGTGCCCCCGACTGGACTCGAACCAGTAACCGTCGGATTAGAAGGCCGATGCTCTATCCATTGAGCTACGAGGGCGCCCATTCAGGTTATCGCCTCGCCGCCGAGGACGCGGAGACGGTCCATACCCATGGATAAGATGACGAAATGTCAGCGCACGAGAACGACCGGCTCGTTTGGATCGACTGCGAGATGACGGGACTCGACCTCGACCAGGACGAACTCGTCGAGATCGCGGTCGTCGTCACCGACTTCGAGCTCCGCGTGCTCGACCCGGGATTCCAGATCGTCATCAAGCCCGACCCCTCTGCGCTCGAGCATATGAACGACTTCGTCACGGGGATGCATCAGAGTTCCGGTCTACTCGACGAGATCCCCGACGGGGTGAGCGTCGCCGAGGCCGAGTTCCTCGCACTCGAGTACGTTCAGCGCTTCGCCACCGAGGGCAAGGCGCCCCTCGCGGGCAACACGATCGGCACCGACCGGGCCTTTCTCGCCAAGTACATGCCGCGGCTCGATCGTTTCCTGCACTACCGCAGCGTCGATGTGTCCAGCATCAAAGAGCTCGCGCGCCGCTGGTACCCCCGCGCCTACATCCACGCACCCGCGAAGGATGGCGGTCACCGTGCCTTGGCCGACATTCGCGAATCGATCCGCGAACTGGCCTACTACCGGCAGGCAGTCTTCGTGCCGCAGCCCGGGCCCACCAGCGACGGCGCACGGGCCGCCGCCTCCGCCGCCGTGTCCGCGTTCGCCCCGGGCGTGTAATACAATTGGTGGGTTGCCCGCAGATGTGGGTACATGGTGGGTATAGCTCAGTTGGTAGAGCACCTGGTTGTGGTCCAGGGGGCCGCGGGTTCAAGTCCCGTTACTCACCCCAAACGGGTCAGGTGTGAACTTGCGACCAAGGGGCCACCCTTGGTCGCGGTTCGCGCCTGGCCCATTTTCTTCGCCTCGGCGGCCCAGCTCAGGGCGTCGGCGTGGAGGCCGGAGAGGCTCAGTCCGTCATACGGGTTCCGGTAGCCGACGCGCACGTCGTTGTCCTCGTCGATGTAGATCGCCCTGAACAGTGCTTGGTTGCACAGTCGGCGGTTCGCGTCGTCGGCGTGCTCGTAGAGGTCGGCTGCGTTGGACAGCAGTTTCAGCGAGTCGTCGAGGTTCGCCCGCGCGTCGGCATAGTGGCCGTGGTGAGCGGTGATCCGGTGCTCGATGGTCTCCAACGACGCGGTGATCCGGTCCTGCTCCTTCTTGAGCAGGTCGAGCGGGATGGCTCCGGCGTAGTGGGCTTGCAGCAACTTCTGCTGCTCGCCTTCGAGTTGGGTTCTCCGGGACGCGAGGTCGGCAAGTTCGGCGGCTCCTTCGGCCATCATCTCGTCGAACCGGGCATGGATCATCGCCGAGACCGCCTGCGTCGTCTCGGGATCGAGCTGCACCTTGGCATAGAAGCGCTCGATGAGCCGTTCGACCTGCTCGATGAGCATCGCCTGCCGGGTGCAGTCGCCTCTGCCACCATGCCTGCTCGCGCACACGAAGTACGGGTAGATCGTGCCCTGGCTGCTCTTGGCGTTGCACACCAGTAGCCGCGAGCCGCACTGGCCGCAGAACACCGTCCCCTTCAAGTAGTGCTCGTGGACTTGCGTTGCATCTGCTGCCGAGCGGTGCGTGCCGAGCACGGTCTGCACCTGGTCCCACACCTCGTTGGGGACGATGGCCTCGTGCGCTCCGGCATAGGTCACGCCCTGGTAGCGGACGCTGCCCTTGTAGTACGGGTTCGTCAGCATCCGATGCACCGACGACTTCCCGATGGGTCGGGACGGTCGCCGCGGCGACGCCGCTGTCGTGAGCCCGCGCGCTACGAGCTCCTGGTGAAGCTGGCTCGTCGTCCAGTCGCCGGATGCGAACACCTGGAACGCCCACCGCACCAACGGGGCTCGCTCCTCGTCGATCTCGACGGTGCGTACTTCCCGCCCGAACTCGTCGCGCACGCCGACGTTGCGGTAGCCGATGGGTGCCTTCGTCACGGTGCCGCCCTGCGCGGCCTTCTGCGACAGACCCTTGACGACCTCGGTGGCGAGGTTGCGGGAGTAGAACTCCGCGATCGAGGACATGATGCCGTGCAGCAGCATCCCGGACGGGGTCTCGTCGATGTTCTCCGTGGCCGACACCAGCGTGACGCCGGCGTCCTTGAGGGCGAGGTGGATGGTCACGTCGTCGGCTCGGTTGCGGGCGAGCCGGTCGACCTTGTGGACGATGCAGTAGTTCGTCTTGTGCTTCGCGACGTACTGGATCATCCGCATCAGTTCGGGCCGGTCGGCCTTGCGCGCGGACTCGCCCGCGTCGACGAACTCCTCGATGATCGTTGCTCCGAGCTGGTCGGCCTTGCGCTGGTTCGCCTCGCGCTGGGCCGGGATCGAGAAGCCCTCCGCCTGGCCGCCCTTCTCCGCCTGCTCCTTCGTGGAGACCCGTAGGTAGGAGACGGCGAATGATCCGGGGAACGGGGTGGGCGCTACGAGGCTGTCTATCGCGGTTCGGTCCGCGTCGATGATCGTCATGGCTCTTCTCCACAGTCACTGGTCCTGCCGACGCGGACTTGTGAGAGCGGATGTTGATCGTGAGAAGAGCCCGAAGGCTGTAGGACTAGGCCGAGTCGGCCACGTTTACTTTGCCTCGCCGTGACGGCGAAGCGCTAGGACCACAACATCCGCCATCCGCGACGGATGCCTCCATTCTACGACGACGCGCTCGCGGAGGCACGAGGGCGCTTCGGTCGCGTCGATCCCTCCGAACGGCACGCTCCCGACTGTTGGAGCGCCAGGCGGATCAGCAGCTCGCAGAGCTTGTCCAGGTCGGGCGGCTCGTGGAACTCGGCGCGGATCGTCAGCTCGCGCTCGCTCTGTTGACGCTGCCCGGTCTTCCGTTCATAGCGGCGCGCCACGATTCACACCTCGCCCGTCTCCGGGTCGATGCCCGCGAAGAAGGCATCCTCTGCTTCCTGGCGCGCATCCACCATGTCGATCACGAACCGAACGAAGTCTTCGTCGCGATCCGTGATCGGTGAGTCCTCGATGGGCTGAGTGGGGTCTTCACCGGGCCAGCTCGTCTGGCGAGTCGGGCGGTCTCGGTCGAGCCGCGTACCGCAGGCCGACACCCAATCACGAAGGCGGGCACGGGCATCGGCGAAGTCGCGGTGCCAGCCGAGCGGTGCCGACCCATTCTGCTCGGGGTCGTATGCGCACAGCCAGTGCAGGTGCAGCGCCGACAGTTCCCAGAGGAGCTCGGGGTGACGGTGCCAGTAGGGCGGAACGACGCTGGCCGGAAGTCCGTAGGTGTGGCGAAGCCAGTCCACCCAACGGTTCAGTTCGAGCAACTCGGCTTCGAGATCGTTGGCGGTCAGCAGATTCCAGTTGACCGGATGCGGCGGCTCGGGCACGTCGAAACGCGGGGACGCGAGACCTGCCTCGGGTGGCATGTCGTCGTGCTCAGGGTGGAACTGATCGCTCATGGCGGGATCGCTCACATTCCGATGGCAGCCGCGGTGGACGGCGCGGCCTGCTGAGGTCCGGTGAACGCCGCGGCGTCTCGGCCGGAAGTGCGTTCGCTGCGGTCCACCTCGTAGCGGGTGCGGGCGAGGTCGTGTCCGATGCGCGTCGCGATGAACTCCTCGCCCTCGTACCGCTGGCCGTTGCGCTCGTAGGAGTAGTCGCGCACCCGTCCGTCGGCGATGATGTTGTCGCCCTTGGCGAGCCGCTCGGCTCCCTGCTCGGCAGCACCGCGATACGCAATGAGGTCGTGGAACGTCGTCTCCAGTTGCGTGAAGGAGTTGTCGGGCTCCTTGCGGTAGTGCTCGATGCCGACCTTCATGTAGAGCCGTGCGTCGCCGCGGTCGGTGTAGCTGAGCTGCGGGTCCGAGGCGACAAAGCCGGAGATGGACTGGTGGGTACGAATGGCCATGATGGCGTCCTCCTGAACTCGAGCGACCAGCCGTGTGTGGCCGCTGTGTCAGGCAGGTGCGCTTCGGCACCCAGACGCAGCGTCAGGTGACGGGGCGGTGGCGCAGCAGTGTTTCGAGTTCGTCGCGGTCGCTGCGGAGTTGCGCGGCATCGGGGCGAGTCGGCCAGGCGCGGAGGTCGGTGACGATGGGCGGCGCGGAGCGCAGCATCGCAATGCCGGTGCCGAATGGCAGGGTGCGGATGCGGTCTGGCGGCAGGATCGGGACGCGGCGGATCGAGCGCTGGTTGGAGCGGGTGCCGTGGTCGCCGAGGGTCACGCTGTCGGTGTACTCGTCGCGCTCTCCGATGAGCGTGGAGAGGTCTTGGAGGTCGCGGCTGTTGGATGCGCCGCCGAGGATGATCTTGACGATGCTAGCGTCCCAGATCGCGCCGGCCTGGTGTTCACTCCACCTGTCGCGAGCCTGTGCGAGGGACTGCAAGACCGGCATTGTCGTGATCCCGGTGCCACCGCCTTCGGCCATGAGCGTCGGAAGTGACGGCAGCGGGGCGAGATTCCCGATCTCGTCGAGCGCGAGCAGTAGCGGCGGGTCGAGCCGTGCTCCGGGCGAGCGGGCGGCAAGTCGGCGGGCGGTTTCGATGAGGTCTTCGACGAATGCCGCGACCAGCGATGCCGAGGCTCCTGCTCCTGCTCCGGTGGCGAGCAGGTACAGGGTGCCTTGTTCGGTGAGGAAGGTCTCGGGGTCGAAGTGCTCGTGCGGGCCTGGCGTGACGGCATCGAGTACGCGCGGGTCTGCGAGGGCGGCGAGGGCGAGGGAGACGCCTTGCCAGATGCTGTCGCGGGTCTTGGGGTCGGCGTCGATCATCGCGGCCAGTGAGTCGTCCCAGCCCATCGCGGCGTTCGGGTGTGAGTTGAGGATGGCGACGGCTTCGGACGCGGCGCTGGGGTCGAGGGTCCATCTGAACAGCTCGGCTGGCTGGCGGCCGTCGAGCGCGGCGGCATGCAGCAGGCTTTGGAGTGCGGTGCGGGTTTTGCCTTCCCAGAACCCGCCGGACTCGACCCCTCCGGCGCTGAGTCCTGTGGCGGCTGCGAGGCCGTTAGCGCGGATCATCGCGGTCAGCGGATCGTCACAGCCGCGAATGGGCGACCAGCGCAGCCCAGCCGGGATGCCTGCGGCGAGGTGTTGAGGGTCGAACACCGCGACCGGGCCGCCTTTACGGCGTCGGGCGCGGAGGGTCGCGGTGAGGTTGTCGGGCCTCGTGCTGGTGGTCACGACCGCGCCGGGTGCGTCGAGGATCGCGTTGATGACGACGTGCAGGCCCTTGCCTGAGCGGGGCGGGCCGATCAGCAGGATCGAGTCTTCGACCGATGCCCAGACCTTCGTGCCACGGCTGGCACCGAGGAGGTAGCCGACATCCTGCGGTGCGGGCGACTCCAAGGAGGGTCGCAGCGTGGCCGCGCGGTGCAGTAGCGCCTTGGCGGATGCTGCGGTCTTGACCTCGTGGCTGGTCGCGATCCCGGCCAGTCGGTGCGGGTCGGTCTCTGTCTTCCGCGTGTGTCGCCGTAGCACGATCCAGACCCAGACGATCCCGGCGGCGAGTCCGCCGAGCAGCGCCGTGCTGACGAGCCAGTAGACGACCGGGTTGAGCCCGTCGGCACCGAGCGCGGTCGCCGGGTCGGCGGGGTTGAACAGCACGGCAAGCCCCGCCGCTGCGCCGGCGTCGGGCTGCGGTGTGCCGGTGAGGAACGCGGTGACGCTGCCAGCGGCGCGGAGGACGAGGGCGATCCCGAACATGCCCATCAGGCCGATGAGGGCGGCGTTGGTGAGTTCGTCGCCCATGCCCCCGGCCTGCCGCTGGTTCATGTCAGCCGCCGCACCGCGAGCGTGCCCGAGATGCGCCCTAACAGGACCACCTCGTGTGTGCCGTCCGATAGCTCGTCGAGGTCGATGAGCGACCGCGCTTCGCCGGTCCCGGTGGCGTCGGTGTGTGCCACGATCGTCGCGACGGCGACATCCTCGCCGGGCACGAACCCATCGGCGGTGACTTCCGCCAGACGTGGCAGTCGTCGGGCGTGGCGACTCCGACGTGTCTCCGGCGCAGGGGTCTCGGACGGTGCGACTGCGCGTCGGGGTTTGCGGGTGCGGAGGATGTCGGTGAAGACGCTGCCGTCGTTCTCGCGCACCTCGACTCGGACTGCGATGGTGCGGTCGTTGGTGATGGCATCCATGAGCGGCCCGAACGTCGCGCGCGTCCAGTCGCCCGCGTCCGGCGACGCGAACGGTGTTCCATCGACCGTGGCGGTGAGGGTGCCGTCTGCGGCGACGGTGACGAGGACGTGCGGCAGCTCGACGGGAGCCGCGGCATCGTCTTCGTTCGGGGTGGATCGGCGCGGGCCGGTGAGGTTCATCGGTGTCCTCCTGCGGCGCGGCTGCTGGTGTCGAACAGGGCGAGTTCGTCGGGGTGGAGTTGGTGCTGGCAGACGAAGCTCCTGGCCTTGATCCGCCACAGCCCTTGGCCGACGCCAAGGTTCGGCAAGAGCTGCTGCTCCGTGCCGGTCAGACCGAGGGCGGTCGCGGTCGGTCCGAGCTGGTCGGACTCCTGCCGGTACACGATCCGCGTTTCCGCGTTCGCGAGTAGTGAGTTCGCCAGGGAGCGCATGGCTGAGCCTTGGTCGCCCACGTTGTCGAGGTCGGTGAGCTTGTGGAAGATCAGCATGTTCGCGATCCCGTAGTGCCGCGCGAGTCGCCAGTGCGCATCCATCCGCCGCAGCAGCGCGGGATGGGACATGAGCCGCCAGGCCTCGTCGTAGATCACCCACCGCTGCCCTCCGTTCGGGTCGAGCAGCGCGGACTCCATCCACGCCGACGAGCACGTCATCAACACCGAAATGAGCGTCGAGTTCTCGGTGACGCGCGAGAGGTCGAGCGAGATCATCGGCAACGACGGATCGAACGCGACCGTCGAAGGGCCGTCGAACAGCCCGGCCAGGTCACCTGCCACCAGGCGACGCAGCGCGTGACCGACGAGCCGGCCGTCCTCGGCCAACCGGCCGTCGGCATCCGCGCTCGGGGCGAGGATGCGGTCAACGACCATCGGCAGGATCGGCACATCGTTCTCCCGCACCGTCTGGGTCAGGGCGATGTCGATCGCGGTGTGCTCCAACGGCGACAAACCCCGCGCGAGCACGGTCTCCGCGAGTGCGCCGATCAGGTCACGCCGTCGGGCTGCGACAGTGGACGCCCATTGCTCATCCGAGAGACCGCTGGGCCGGTGGCCTTCATCGAGCGGATTCAGGCGAGTGTTGAGTCCGTGACCGAGGACGATGGCACGTCCGCCGACGGCGTTGGCGACGGCGGTGTGTTCGCCCTTCGGGTCGCCGGGCACGTACACGCGCCGCCCGAACGGCAACGACCGGGTGTAGAGCGACTTGGCCAGCGAGGACTTGCCGGAACCGACGATCCCGGCCAGCACCACGTTGGGTGCGGTGATGATGCCGCGTGCGTAAAGCACCCACGGGTCGTAGACGAAACTCCCGCCCGAGTACAGGTCCTGACCGACGAACACGCCATCCGCGCCGAGACCGCCCTCAGCAACGAACGGATACGCACCCGCCAGCGTCGCCGACGTGTCCTGATGCCGCGTCAGATGGAACCGGCCCGGAGTGCGTAGTCGCGCAGCACCAGGCTCACCCGCCTTCGGCAAGTAGACCGTGGAGCGCCGCTCGGCACGCTCATCCTCGGCCTTCGCCTTCGCTGCGACGAGCGCGGTCTTTCGCTGCTCGGCGTGGAGCCTGGCCTCTGCCTTGCGGCGCTGCTTGCGGAGCTTCCGCCGCTCCTTCGACGGTGCCACCAGGACAGCGGTATGCAGCCGCGCGCGATCCTCGGTCACCGCACCAGCCCCCGCGACTGCTTGACCGCCGTGATCTTGGCCGGCTCGAACCACGACCCATCCCGCTTCGGGGTCGGCGGGTCGGCTCGCTTCGGAGCGCCCGGCGACGAGTACGACACCAGAAGCTCCGGCCCCGGCTGCACCGGAGCCGGTTCGACCAGCTCGGCATCCTGGGGCTCGGCCTCTGGTTCGGTGTAGCGGCGCAGCAGCGAGACGTAGCCGATATGCGGGTTGACGACCAGCGCGTAGTCGCCCGAGAGCGCAACCCGATCGTTGGTGCCCTCGCCGGGCTTGTCGTAGACATACCCGTTCTCCAGCGCGGCCTGCGTGGTCTCGTCGCCGTAGTCCCACTGCGCGAGGAAGTCCACCGCATCCACGTGTCCCAGCTCGCCCAGGATGTGCAACGGCCGGTCGGCCTCCTCGCCCTGGAGGAACACCACGCTGACCCACCGCGACGGCATGACCTCCTCGACGGCGGGCTCGGGGTGCCAGGCGATCCGCCCCGCGGCGATGAAGCCTTCCGCGAGCCGGTCGTGGGCCCGGTCGACGAGGTTCGCGGCCTGACGCAACTCTTCCGCAGCAGCGAGCGCCTCCCGCACGCCTGCCTCGTGGCTTCCGGCGTCGTTGAACGCGTGCGCGGCCTTGCGCTCGTGAACATCGGCGATCTGGTCGAGCGCCTGCCGCAGCGAGCGCATGCCCGAGGACAGATCACCGATCACCCCGTACATCTCGGCGGGCTGATGGAAGCCCCGGCTCGCGTGCGCGAGGCCGCGCAAGGCTTCGGACGCCTCGGCGGCGTCGGCAGTCGAATCGAAGAACGTAGGCATGGTGACCTCCTGGTGCCGTATGACGGGGAGGTGCGCACCAGCGAACGGAAAATGTCGGTGGTGCGGCCTAGCGTTGTAGATGACACGAGGGCAAACGAGGCAGGAGCACGACAGAGTGAGCGCAAGTCAGTACCGAGGACAGCTTGACCGCAAGCGCAAACAGCGGATCGACGCGGACAAGAAGGCGGGTGAGTACCGGTCGAAGGAGTCCTCGAAGCGAGCCGATGCCGCCAAGGCGCGGCAGGCTGCCGCAAAGACGACGAGCAGTTCCACCCGCAGCAGCAAGTTGCGGGACGCCGAGCGCCGAGAGAAGGAAGCGGAGACTGTGGGCAAGGAGGCCAGCCGCTGGCAGACACGGGCAGCCGGCTACGCGAAGGACGAGGCCGCGCTACAGACCAAGCTCTCCCGCGCCGAACAGTCGGAGGCCGATGCCGCCGAGAGACGCCGAAAGAGCGAGCAGCAGCGTGCCGACCGGCGGGCGGCGGCTGAACGTGCCCAGCTTGAGTCGCGGATCAGCGGTGCCGAGGTAGCCGTCAGCCATGCGCTGCGTCAGCTCCCAGCGCCCAAGCCGGAGAAGCTCAGAGTGCTCATGCTGGGTGCTTCGGCCGAAGGTGACCTCCGCGTTGGAAGGGAGCAGAAGCGCATCCGGGCAGCGGTCGAGTCGGCTTTGCATCGTGACCAGATCGAACTCGATGTGCGGCCAGCAGCAAACCACGGCTGACTTTGCTGGACGGCATCACGAAAGTTTCCGCCCTCACGTGGTCCACTTCTCGGGCCACAGCAAACGACGACCTGATCGTTCTTTTTTTGAGGAATTGAAAGCAGACGAACCCCACGAGGGAGTGATCGTGACGGCGCGAGCCTTCGCTCGGGCGATCAGCGCAACCGACGATCCTCCGCTCCTCGTGCTGCTGAACTCGTGTCGCTCCGCAGCCCAGATCGACGACCTGGTGGCTCAAGTCGTGCCGTTCGCGATCGGGATGGCCGACAGCATCGAAGACGCCGATGCGATCAACTACGCCGCACAGTTCTACGCGGCAGTCGCAAACGGGCAGTCCATCAACTCTTCGCATCTGTCGGGACAGGCTGCGCTCGAACTCGCGGGACTGGAAAGCGCTGACCTGCCGACCCTTGCTTGGGCACCCGATGTCGATCCATCAGCCACGATCCTCGTCAGCCCTGAAGGCTGAACTCAGACCCGCCGGCAGAGCGGGAGCGCGGCGGCGGTGAAGGCGGCGGCTTGCTGGCCGACGAGGAGCCGGGTTTCGCAGGAGGCTTGGATCGCGGCTTGCTCGATGGCGGCGACGGCGGCATCGAGCTCTTCGATGGTGGGTGCGGAGACGGCGATGAGGCCGGTGTAGCGGAGGATGCCGTGGCCTGCGGTGAGGTCGGCTTCTTGCTGGAGCACGTCGTGGTACTCGGCGGTCTGTGAGGCGTCCTCGATCTGGCCGATCTTCGCGCGCTGGGCCTGGTCGGAGATGTGCTCGACCTTCTTCTTGCGGATGTCACGAGCAGCAGCGTCGGACCGCATAGGGGTGCAGATCAGTGAGAACGATCGCTGGATGCCGGTGGACAGCAACACCGGTGACAGGAACCCCGGATACACCAGCGATCGCGGCCACTCGCTGACCCAGAGCACAGCGTGGTGAGCGGAGTCGGTGCGTAGTCTGCCCCAGGTCTCAGTGACCGCAACCGGCCCCGCGGTCGCAAGCGACTGGCCGAGCCTCCCGTGCCGTTCCAGCGTGGCAGCGATGGCCGGGTCGTAGGCGGAGCGCAGCATCACCGCGATGTGCCCTGGTGTCAGCCATCCCGACGGCGAGAGGTCGGCAGAGCGGAGCGCGGCGACGAGGGTGTTCATCTCTTGGCGCAGCACGGCGGCAGCACCGCGTATCCCGCCTCCCGCAGTCCTGATCTGCCGAGCGCTCGTCTTCATGTCCAGTGACAGCGAGAGTGTGGTGGCGTGGCGTTCGCCGGCGGGTCCGGCGCGGTCGATGAGTTCTGCGTAGGTGTCGGCCGCCCATGATCCGTCCGGGGTGCCGTGGGTGGCCCACCATTCCGCGAGTCCGGTGCCGGAGTCCGGCAGAGTCCGCTCCAAGACCTGAAGAGTCGCGATCCGCCCGGAGCGGCAGACGGTGGCCAGCACCCGGCCCCAGGAGCTGACGCGGCGTTCCTGCTCGCCGGGATCGAGGAGCACGAACGCGGGATGCGTGACCTCGCACACCACCGTCAACGTGGCGGCGTGGGGGTCGTGGATCATCCCGACTCCGGTCTCGGGGTCGGTGTACTCGCGCAGTCGCGCCATGTCGCCGGGCAGTGCGAGGGTTCCGACGGGGCGTGGGATGACGATCCTGCGTCGGTACAGCAGTTGTCCGCCGGTGGTGCGCCACAGCCACCAGCAGGCGATGGGCAGCCACTCCACGATCGGCCGGCCTGCGATGGGTATCCAGGTCAGCGCGGCGGCGAGTACCCAGATGGGGGCGGTGTAGGCGAGCAGCATGCCGCCGCCGGCGTAGAACGCGCCGATGAGTGTGGCTCCGCCGATGGCGAGCGTGATGAGCTGGGTCAGCGACAGGCCGAGGAGGATGCCGCGGCGGGTGAGGCGGGAGAACTTCACCGGCACGAGTTCGCCCGCGGTGGGACGGTCGTGGTTCGTGCTGCTCATCGTCTACTCCTTCGGTGGGCGTGGCGCGGGCGGCGGGGGCTGCTTCGGTGGCGGTGACGGGTCGGTGCTCGGCGGTCGTGGTGCCGGGCTCGACGGAGGTGCCGCAGGTGCGGCTGCGGGCGGTGGCGGTGTCTGCGCGGCTGCGTCGGCGGCGTGCTCACCCTGGGCTCCCAGCGCGGTTCCGGCCTTCGGCCCGGCGGTCGCGGCACCCTTTGCGATGCTCGCCCCGACTACCACCCCTGCGGCTACGGGACCGGCTGCGGCTGCGCCGCCGCTCGCTGCGGCACCTCCACCAGCCGCGCCTCCGCCGCTCGCGGCGGGTGCCGGTGCCGGGGTCTTCGGCGGTGGCGGTGCGCTGCTTCCTCCGCCGGAGCCTCCGCCCGCGCTCCCGCCGCCGGTTCCGTCGAGCACCTTCTTCGGGTCGCCGCCGCCCTGCGGCTTGGTCGGGACGGGGATCGGGCGGTTGAGGGCGCTCTTGGCGTCCTGCTCGGAACCGATCGCGTGGTACATGTCGAACCCGACGAACGCGATGAACTTGTAGGTGAGATACGGGGCGAACGCGGCCATCGCCATCAGCACGATCCCCGCGATGGGATCACTTACCGAGGCGAGGTCGGCGTCGATCGGTGCGGAGACCTGGGTGATCGCGACGAGGAACATCACGACGAGCACGAGCTTGGAGCAGATCAGCGCGACGACGAACATCGCCCACTTCCCGATCCAGCCTCGCGAGGCGTCCCACGAGGCACCAGAGAAGGCGAGCGGCGCGAACGCGACCGCAACCAGCAGGAGTGCTTTCCTGACGAGGAGGGAGAGCCACACGATCGCGGCGGCGGTGATCGCGAGGCCGGCCATGAAGATCTTGATGATGGCACCGACGCCGGGTGCGGCGATGTTGATCCCGACCAGTCCTGCGGCGAGGAGTGCGATCTTGTCGCCCATCGACTCGGTGGTTTCGCCGGCGGCCTGCACGATCCCGATGCACATCTGGTCGACGACTTCCAGCAGCAGCGCGGTCAGCGTGATGACGACGAACGACCCGAGGACGGACTTCGCCAGCCCGAGTGCGGCGCGGGTGAGGGCGGTGGGGTCGCGTCGGATCAGGCCGGTGATGAGTTGGAGGCAGAAGAAGATCAGCATCACGAAGACCGCGATGCCGAACAGCAGGTTGTAGACGGCGATGTAGCCGGGCTTGGTGACATCCACGAGGGTCGTGGTGTCGAAGACCGACCAGACGGCCTCGAACAGCCACCCGGCGGCGGCACCCATCGCTTGGGCGAGCCAGTCGAATGGGGCCGCGACCAGAGAGGCGGCTCCTTCGCCGACGGCATCGCAGACCGAGGAGATCACGGGAACGTCGCACACGCCCATCACGGACACCAGCTCTCGACGACAGGCGGGGTCAGACGGACTGGCCGACGTTCCAGAAGAAGTTGATGAGCGTCACGCTCGCGCCGCAGATCACCGCCGCGCCGCAGGAAACGAGGACGCCGATCTTCCCGCGCGAGGCGAGGTGCGGGTTGGAGGAGTTCGCGCCGAAGCCCCACACGATCGCGGACACGATCAGCGCGAGCACGCTGAGGATCAGGCCGATGGTCATCACCGCGCCGACGATGGTGCGCAGCTGGTTGATGCCCGGCAGGCCATTGGTATTGGGGTCGATGTTGATGTCCATCGGCACCAGCAACGGCGCGGACATGACGGTAGTGAGCAGATCGAACACGGTAGGTCTCCTTGGCGACGGGCGGCCCGCCCACGAACTCGCAGACGGGGTACACGCGACAGGTGCGCGCTCGTCGCCGTCCCGTCCCCGCGGTGGCCGCCCGTAGCCTTGGAGTATCTGTGCGTCGCTCGCCCGCACGGGACCGCCGGACGAGAGGTGCAAGGAACATGAGTCAGTACGGGGTGGATTACCTCCAGCGATTGCGTGCCGCTGTTGAGAAGTTCGAGGAAGCGTTCGACGCCTGGATGAGCACTCAGGTTGAGTCGGATCACATGTCGGCGCGCGGACTCTTTCCCACTGTGTGGACAAAGGAAGGCCAGGATCAGAGCGAGGTTCAACGGCTCGAACTCGGTGTCGCGGAGGCTGCTGGCCTGGCGGCGAGCGCTGTGTCAGTGACCGGCGCCTACATTGGGATCGCTGGACTCGGAGCGATCGACCCGATCTCCAACTGGTCATTTATGTCTGCGCCCAAGGCCCCCATCGCGCCTCGGGATATTCGGACTACGACCGCCAACGTCAAGGGCAGGCTCGACGCGATGATCGTCGACGCCGAGTCACGTACGGACTCTGACATTCCGACCTTCGCTCCCGCACAGTTTCACCCCGTGGTCTGGGCTGGTGCTTCCGCCCATTGGACGACGCATCAGTACCGAGTTGCAGTTCGTGAAGCGGCCGAAGGCCTCACGGTCCACTGGAAGGAACGTCTCGGCCGGAACGATGTCGATGACACGGTCTTCTGGCAGCAGACGTTATCGCCGGGCGCTCCTGAACCGGGCAAGCCGAAGCTCACCTGGCCGGGAAGGTCGGATGACAAGACGGTGAAGAGCATGCGCGGTGGTCTTGAACCGCTCGCTAAGGCCCTCAACGCGCTGGCCACTGGTCTGAACCTCACGGTCCGCAACGTGACGACGCACACGCGCACCGAACTGTCCGAGCAGGAAGCGATGGAGCGCCTCGCGGCATACAGTTACCTCGCGCGCCTGCTCGACCAGTGCGAGACAGCGAGCGCCGACGCGGAGGAATCGGACCGATGACCGCGACGCCGCAGCTACAAACTTGAACCGACTGTGAGTAGCCAGTTCATCCAGGCCACGCCACCTCCGGCGAGGACTGCCGCGCCGACGGAGACGAGGACACCGATGCGGCCCTTGCTAGCTGTGGCGTAGTTGCCGTGGGCTGTCGCGATGGCCCAGACGATCGCGGAGACGATGAGCATGAGGACTGCGACGATCAGGACGAATGTCAGGAGCGCGCCGACGACGGCGCGGAGGTCGCCGATGCCGCCGAGCCCGTCGAAGTCGGGGAAGACACCCATCGTCGATCACCCCACCTTGACGGTGACATGGAGGTGGTCGTAGTGGCCTCCGGTGATGGAGGCGGGGTCGTGCATCCCTCCGCCGTTGTAGGGTCGCCAGCCCTCGGCGTCACGGGCGACGGACCAGATTTGGCCTTGCCAGGTCAGGTACTCGACGCCGAGCACGTCGGCGTTGTCCTTCATCCAGTTGGTGACCTTCCAGCCGGCGTCGAGCTGGGCCGGGGTGGGGCGCTGGCCGATGCGGTTGCCGAAGGTGATGTCGCACGCCCTGCCGAGGGGATGCTCGGACTTCGTGCCGGGGCGGGGCGAGTAGCAGCCCCAGCCGGTGTCGGGGAACGCGGCGAGGGTCTGCTGGTAGAGGTGGAGCATGCGGGCGGTGATCTTGCCCGAGCTGGTGGGATCGTCGACGAGCCGGTCGGGGTCTCCATCGACACCGGTCGGCGTGCCCGCAGTGGCGTTGTTGCAGGCGGTGGGTGATCCGCTGGTCGCCGTCGGCAGGTTCGCGGCCCCGTGCTCGTTGAGCCAGGCTGCGGCGTCGATGGCCTCGCCGTTGGTGCCGCCGGGCCGGACCTCGAAGTGCAGATGTGCGCCGGTGGACATGCCCGAGGAGCCGACATCGCCGATGTGCTGGCCCGCGCTCACGCGGTCGCCGGCGCGGACGTGGATGCCGCTCTGCCACATGTGGGCGTTGCGGTCGCGACGGTGTGGCCTTCGATGGTGTGCTCGATGACGATGAGGCCGCCGTATCCGCCGGAGAACTCCGCGACGGTGACGGTGCCGTCTGCGGCGGCGAGGATCGGGGTGCCGTCGGGGGCGGCGAAGTCGGTGCCGGTGTGCATCTTCCGTTCGCCCGTGATCGGGTGCACGCGCATCCCGAACGGCGAGGTCAGCACCCAGGTGCCCTCGGGCAGCGGGAACACCACCCGCGACGACGAGACCGCCGGGCCACCCACGCCACCAGCGGCACTGCCGACGTTGGTGAGGGCGGCCAGGATGCTGTCAGCGATGGCCGCGTAGTTGCGGTATCGGTCAGGGTAGGCGGACACCTCGACGGCTTGGGCGGCTTCGCCGGGGTCCATCTGTTGCCAGCCGGGGATGTCGAGCAGGCCGCGCGGTGAGGGGTAGTTCGGTCCGGTCGGCCCGCCGAAGAACGCGCGCGCCTGATACTGCGGGTCCATCAACTCGGCGACCGTGCCCCACCCGGATTGCGGGCGCATCTGGAACAGGCCGAGGGAGTCGTGGTCGCCGCCGTTGCCGTCGTTCGGGTAGTTGGCCGACTCGGGGTAGGTGCCGGTGTTGGTGAGCATCCGCAGCGTGGACTCGGTGAGCGCGGCCATCAGCGCGATCTTGATTCCTGGCCGGCCCACGTCGGTGATGCCGTTGCCGACCGTGATGATCGTGGCCGCGTGCGTGAGCTGCTGACGATTCAGGGTGAAGGTCTCGCCGTTCGCGGTGGTCACGGTGAGCGCGTCCGGGATCGGGCCAAGATTCACGGTCCCGGCGGGGATGGCGCAGTAGGCGGCAGCGGGGTTCATCAGCACCCCGATCCCGAGGAGGGCTGCGGCAGGTGCGAAGAACAGCAGCGCCAGGGCTGCGATGGCGGCTTTGCGGAACACGACGTCAACCCCTTCATCGCAGCGGGTTGTCGAGCTGCGACAGCCGCAGCAGGTGGCAGGTCGGATAGGTCGGGGCGCAGACGACGAACACGGTGAACGCGACCGGATGCTCACTGGTGACCGGCTGGCCGTTCCAGACCCCGGCTCGGCGGCGGGTGCCCTCGATCGTGACGGCCGTCGTTCCTGCCGCGAGCTGCCCCGGCTGAGCCTGCGCGACGGCGTCGGCCCAGGCGTCGGGGACGTACGCGCTGTCGATGGTGAGGTGCTGGCGGGTGGCGTACTGCCGCAGCTCGATCCAGGCGTCGCGGGTCGGCAGGTAGACGGCCACGTCGGAGGCCAGCCCGGCTTGCTCGTCCCCGCTGGGGTCACCGACTGCGAGGATCGCCGAGGTGTAGTCCAGCGGCCACAGCCCCGACGCCGTGTCCCACGCAAACAGCGTGGACGCGACGCCCTGAGCGAAAGTCGCAGGATCGGCCGAACGTGGAACTGCTGGAACCCGCGGCGGCGTGGGCGTGCTCGGTGCCACGGTCGGCGGTGCTGTGGTGACTGGGCCGGGCTCCGGGTCGGGATCGGGGCTGGTCTTGCTTCGGGGGCCGGTGAGGAGTCCGTAGACGCCGACGCTGGCGAGGAGTAGCAGGACGATGCCGACAGCGATGAGGGCGACGAGTCGGCGGCGGTGGCGGGGATCGGTGGGTGCAGGGCTCATGCCGAGCAGGTGCGCACCATGCACCGGGTGTTGTCGTCAGAGTGCGCGGAGGCGTGGCCGCTCCGTCATGCCTTCGCGGGCGGCTCGGAGTGCGTCGGCGAATCGGAGGGTGCCGTCGGTGGTGGCGAGGAAGTTCTCGAACTGCTCGTCGGTCAGCTCACGCGCGAGTGTGTCGGCGTCATAGTGGGTCCACCAGTTCGTCAGTTCGCCCCAGGTCTGGACGAACGCGCGCAGGGGGTAGCGGACGGGTTGCCCGTCACCGCTGACGAGCGGCAACGGCTTGGGTGGGGTGCGCTTGCCCTTCTTGATCGACTTCGCGTGGGCCACGGCGGCTTCGGCGCGGGCGTGCATCTCGGCCTCGCGCCGCTCCCGTGCGGTGGTGTCGGCATCGCGGATCGCTTGATAGATCGGGTGCACCGGATCGCCGGCCTCGATCCGCTCCAGCCCTGCAGCGGCCTCCGCACGCAACGTCTCGGGCTGAGTGGGGTTGTTGGCGATGTCTTCGAGGTAGCCGATCTTGTCGAGTGTCTTGTACGACGCGCCACCGGGAATCATCGCTGCGGCTTGCTCGTCGGCTCGCCCGCGCGGGGTGTCTGACGGTGCGGGAAATTTTCCCGCACCGTCGTTTCCGGGCTGGTTCTCGCTGCTGAACTGCGTGGCGGACTTCCGTCGGGCGGCGTCTTCGGCCATGACCTGCTTGAGTTCGCGGTAGAGGCCGGCGGCTTCGAGCTGGGTGTAGGGCTTGTGGAGCATGTTGTCGTCCTGCTCGGCGAGGAGCTGCCCGAGCCGGTCGGATAGGCCGCTGCGAACCCAGACGTTAACGGTTCGCCAGCCGAGCTTCTTGATCGCGGCCAGGCGTCGTGCTCCGCACACGAGCACGCCGTCGATGGTGATCGTGAGCGGTTGCAGCAGGCCGTCGCGTCCGATGGACGCGGCGAGTGCGTCGATGTCGCCGAGGTCGGCGCGGTGCCGGGTGCCGACGAGGATCGAATCGACGGTGCGGTCGAGCTGAATGCTGCCGATCAGTGGCTCGGTCACGACGACTCACCGCCTCCACTACTCGGCGCGGCCAGAGCGAGCGCGAGGATCAGATCGTCGTCGCGGAGCAGCAGGTCGAGCGTCTCGCCCAACAGAAGCCGGAGCAGGACGCCGCGACCGCTGCTGGTAGCCACGTAGGCCGGGTGCGGGTTCCCGAGTAGCGCTCTCAGCAGGGCGGCCCAGGAGCGGCGCGGGAGGTCGAGCAGTGCCCGCGCGTGCCGGTCGCGGCGAAGCGTCTCGTAGGCGGACTGGCGGGTGCCGGCCTTCATCAACGCTCCACAGATGTGCTCGACCGCGGCCCGTGCGGTGTCGGTCGGCCAGTCGAGCAGGCACAGCATCGCGATTGCGTCCTCGGCCGCCGACCCGGCGGACATGCACGCCTGCGCCGACCCGAGACTGTCGCGCGGCTCCGGTTCGAGGTCACTGGGACGCAGGTCGGTGGTGTGGAACGCGGGGTGGTAGTCGGCCAGTGCGGTGTCGCGTTCGGAGAATCGTTCGGGGTCGTGGAACGCCGAGACGTGCGCGCGGCGGGCCTGGTGCACGGAGCAGAGCAGGCCTTGGGCGCGTTCCTCGTAGACGCAGGTGATCCGCACGGCGTGGGTGATGATCGCCCACGGGTCGTTGGCCTCGCGGGTCGAGCGGTTCTGCATCGCGTCGAACGCCGCCGTCACTGCTTCCCAGGTGTCGAGCTTGTGTTTCCTCGCGAGAGCGCGGTACTTGTCGGCGGCGAACTCCATCAGGTCGCGGGCTACCGGGTCGTGAACCCAGGCATCCTCGCCGCCCTCGGCGAGGCGGTTGAGCAGGGCGCGTAGGCCCTCGCCGGTGGTGAAGTCCTCAGCCCCGTCGGCCATCGGAGCGGTGTTCGTGCTGGTGCGGGTTGGTGTGGTCATGGTGTCGGCACCTCCTGGCAGGCAGGTGCGCACTCGCTCCCACGAGCGCGTCTCGCATGCCGATGCCTTCGCAGCCATGACCTGTCACCACCGTCAACTCATCGAGACCCCAGGGCGGGACATCTGCGACGCCGGTGCGGTGCTGCGTCCGAACGCCGAGATCGGCGGCAACCGCCGGGCACGATCCCCGAGACGACGAAAGCCTGCCCCAATCGGGGTGCGCGTGCGGCGTGCTAGCTCGGCCTGAAAGTCGAGGCCACGACCGGCCGCGTGCGCCGAGTGCCGGGCGATCAGGTCGGTGGGGCGCACCCACTCCACGCCCCGCCCGCGAACGATCGCGTGCTGCTTGTCGTCGCGGGCGACCTGCGCGGCCCGCACCGCTTCCGGCGTACTCGTCACCTCGACGGGCTCGGGGCGCTCCCGCGTCTCCTCGGACAGCAGCCGTGCCGGATCGGGCCTCGCGGGATCGATGTGCTGTGGGTTGTCGGTGGTGTTCATGGGGTGGTCTCCTCCCGCTCGGCGGCGGTGTCGGTGGTGTCAGTGAGGTGCGCGACGGCGAACCAGCGGCCCACGGTCGAGGGATGCACCCCGAGCTCGCGGGCGATCCGCTTGTTCGACCAGCCCGCCTCTCGCAGCTCCCACCCCATCGCGCGCCGATCCGCCACACCGTCATCGCGACCGGTGGTCTCCGGCTCGCCAGCGGGCAGCTCTGGCATGGACTCGACGGTGACGGCCCCGCTTGCGGCGGCGGCAGATTCGACGTCGGTGGTGCGGGTGAGGATCACGGTCAGGTGCGTGATGGCCAGCAGAACGACGGGCGGCACTGCGGCGACCGAGGCCGCGAGCATCCTTGGCACGTCGGCGTCTGCGGCGACGACGGCGTGAATGGCATTTGCCGTGACCGAGACGAGTGCGCCGCCGACCAGCAGCGCCCACGGGTACCAGGCCGAGCGTTGCCCGGCGAGGGCGACGACGGCGACCGTGGCGACGACGATGATGCCGTCCACGATCAGCGGCCACGCCCACGCCTGCCCAGCCCCGATCCCGGAGCGAGCGGCCAGATCGGCCAACGACGTGAACGATAGCCAGAACGCTCCGGCGGCGATGAACACCGTCCCCGCGGCCGCTGTCATCGCTGCCCAGCGCCGCCCGTCCGATTCTCGCCTCACAGCGCTGCCCTCCCGAAGGCTGCGGACGGTGGGCTCGCCGCGCGACCGAACCACCGCCCCGCGCTCCGGGTCTGGCCGCCTGACGTGGCCTCGTGCGCGGGCTGGGTGGCTCGGTAGGCCGAGCGCACGGTCGTGGTGATCTCGCGATCGCCCAGACCCGCCGACTGCGCCGCAGCACCCAAGGCATCGAGCGCGTCGGAGAGCGAGACGCCGTTCTCGGCGAGGCGGCAGGCGGCCCAGAACAGACCCCGGTTCCGCTCGCCCTCACCCCGTCCAGCGACCCAGGCCGCCAACCGCTCAGAATCCAGATCCATCGAGCCGCTGCTCGCGCGTGGTGGAGCGACGGGGCGCGGATCGATGAAGTCCCGCAGCCGGGCCGCATCCACGGTGCCGACCGAGTGAGCGGCGATGTCGGCGACCTCGTAGCGGCGGACGTTGCCGTCGATGATTCGCCGGGAAGGCGGAGCGATGATGTAGCCGCCGTCGCCCCGGAAGTCGACGCCCGCGGTGGCTGCCTGCCACGACCGCTGCTCGCGGCCCGGGGTCGCCGGGAAGTACACGTGCGCGCCTCCGGTGGGTGTGCGCACGAGCAGACCCGCGCCATCGACGAGCCCCGCGTCGGTGGCGCGCTGGAACGCCGCGCGGCCGTCGTGGGGGCCGTGGACATCGACATCGACGACGACAACGCCGGATGGAGCGCCGGTCGGGATGCCGATGTTCGCGTTCGGTGTGCGCGACCACCACGCGGCAACCTGTTCCGGGTCGCTGCTCGCATCGAGGAACCCACGGCGGGTCAGCGGACGCTTCCCCTCGACGACGCACGGAAACACGGGCACGCCAGCCGCCGCGAGGCTCCGCGCCGCGAGCCCCAGGCTCGGTGAACGATCCACGCGAATGAGCGCCGCCAGGACATCGAATGCTTCGGGCATCACAGCCTCCGCCCTGCCAGCGCTGGCGCCGACGCAGCACGCGGACGATCGGTCTCCACCGAGTTCGCAGCCGTACGGGAGGTGCGCGGACTGGGAGCGTCGCGTTCGAGTCCGGGCGGGGTGCCGTCGCCGACCTGGAGCGTGTCGAGCTGGTCGAGGATCGCCAGCGCGGTCTTCCGCACCCGCTCGCCGGTGGACTGCACCACCTGGACGGGCTCTTGGCCGTCCACGCGGGCGGCCCAGGTCGAGACGTACGGGATCGTGTACCCGGTGGTGTCCATGCCGTGCGCGGCACCGATCATCAGCGCGACGGACTCGGCTTCGACCTCGCGGATGCCGCGATGCTGACGTGCTTCCTCGTCGTCGGGATCGTGCATCAGCACGTGCGCCAGCTCGTGCGCGAGCGTCTTGACCTGCGCAGCAGGGTCCATGTTCTCCCGCACCGCTACCGTGCGCTCCTCATAGTCGGTCATGCCGTTCGCGCCGGAGATCATCCCCTCGTGTGGCACCCGCAGCACCTCGAACCCCGCGCCGCGAATCTGCCCGGCCAGCCCGTCCCACAGCCCCGAGGGTGCTTCGCCTTCCAGCAGCGTCGGAGCGGGCGGAACTGGCAATGGTTCTCCGTCGGTCTGGGAGGCATCCCACACGTAGGCCGGCCGGGCTCCGACCATCCGCGAGCGCACCACCTCGCCGGCCTTCGGCGTCTCCCTCGGCCCGAGCCGCCGCCACGAGCCCGCATCGGCAGGGGTCGCGGTGGCGAACCGGCCCGTCACGGGCGCGAAGATCATGTAGCCCGGCTGGCCCTTCATCACCTGCCGACCGAGCCCCTGCCACTGCCGGTACCCGGCAACCAGGGTGGGGAAGGGTTCGGGCACGCGGCCTGCCTCGAACGCGGCTTCGTGCTGCACCCAGATCAGCATCGTGTTGTTGAACGACCGCGACCGGAACCGCGCCGCGAAGGCGAGCGCCTGGCGCCAGTCGTCACCCGAGACCAGCGACTCGACCGCGCCGGTCAGCTTCTCGTGCAGCTCGTCGAGCTTCGCCTCTCGCGCCGCGCGGGCGTCCTCGTTCGATGCCATGCTCCGGCCTCCTCTTCGGCGGGCCGCGACGCGGCTGCGCGCGGCGGTACACCTGGCAGGTAGGCGCGAACACCCGCGCCCAGACCGTGAGCTGGACATCGTTCACCTCCTTGAGGCAGCCCGAGCCGAGACCGGGACGCAACATTGAGCATGCTCAAAATGCCCCGGAGTCCTGTTCTAACACTGACCGTTGAGCATGCGCAAGCCTTGATTTGTGCATGCTCAACGAGTACGGTTGAGCATGCACAACCACCTTCTGGGTGGACTACATCGATGCCTTGCCCGTTGCGAAGGGAAGGGGGTCACCGTCATGACCGAAGACGAGAGCCAGGCTGCGGCCGAAGACCTCGCCAAACGTCTGCGGCTCCTGATGGATGTCGCCGTCGCCGAGTCCGGCACGGAGCCGACCTACTCGCAGATCGCCGGCTACCTCCAAGAACGAGGCACCAACCTGTCGCGGTCGCGCTGGACGTACATGGTCAACGGCCACCGCTACGTCCAAGACCCCGCCGTCTTCGAAGGGCTCGCGGAGTTCTTCGACGTGGACGCCGCGTTCCTGCTCGGCGAGGACGGTGCTGCCACTCCCGAGAAGGTCTCTGCGCAGCTCGACCTGGTTCGGTCCATGCGTGCCGCGAAGGTGAAGTCCTACGCTGCCCGCACCCTCGGCGATATCTCGCCGAAAGCACTCCACGCCATCACCAAGTTCCTGGACGAGGAAATGACACACATGCCCGAGCACTGACCGGTACCGCACGATGGAGCCGCCACCGGTCCCTGCTCCCTACAGAGAAGGGGCGAACCGTGAAGATCGAACAGACCGTATCGGCGGCCGTCGCGGGCCTTGAGCTCGGCAATACCTTCGCCCTTGACGATCTCCTCCACACCGTCCAAGACCGGCGGCACCGTAGGCTCCGCGTCGTCGAACTCGCAGACCTCGACACCCACGACGGCCTCTGCGCGCTCTGGCTCTCCACCGATGCCGAAGACGTCGTGCTTCACGCCCGCAGCGACTCCGCGCTGCATCGCCAGCAGTTCGTGCTCCACGAGCTCGCCCACATGATCCTTGGCCACGGCGAAGGCGACGGCTGTGCAGTCGGGGAGGTACTGCTGCCCAACATCCCGCCGTACACCAGAGGTCGCCTGCTCAGGCGGCAAGACCTCGACAGCGAAACCGAGATCGCCGCCGAGTCCCTCGCCGACCGGCTCGCCGCCGGCATCCGAGGGTCGGTGTTCGCAGAGTCCAGATACTCGGAGATATTCGGATGATCCAGACGCTCGTCGCAACGCTCATGTGGGCGCTCGTGGCGAGCCTGCTCATCTTCCGACGCAAACGCACCGACCGAAGCATCACCTACGCCGCCCTCACCATCGCCATCGCGATGACGCTCAACGTGGATGCCGCCTACAGCGCCGTCGATCGACTGCTCGGTGGCACCAACCTCGCCACCCTGATCGCGGACGCGCTCCTGATGACCGGGCTGTTCTTCCTCGGCCGCGGCGTCATGAAGACCGGCGAGTACCGGCCCAGGCTCGTCCGAGCCGCCGTCAGCATCCCCGTCCTGCTCGTCGCGCTGCTCGCGATCACCGCATCGTTCCTGCTCATCGACCGCGGCACCACTACCACACGATTTATGATCGACCTCGGCGCACAGCCAGCGGCGGCGGTCTACTCGATCATCAACTTCACCTACTGCCTCGTCATTGTCGTGGCGATGCTCGTCCTCGCCATAAGGCAGTACCGGCACAACACCGGCATCCAGCACCTCCCCGCGGCACTGTTGAGCCTGGGGTCGGCGTTCGGCGTCGCGCTCTGCCTCGCCGTGATCGTCATGGACGTTGCCCACGCCACGGGCCACCTCGACCTCATGCACACTATCCAGTCCGCCTACGATCCGCTCTCCGTCCTGACCTTCGTGTTCCTCTGTGCCGGGTTCGCGATCCAGCCTGCCGTCCGTCGCGCTCAGCACCGCGCCCGGCAGAGGCAGACCGTCGCCCTCACAGCGCAGCTGGAGTCGCTTTGGCACCAGGCGACGCGCGCACGGCCCGGGCTGAGCCAGGCCGACCCCCTCGCCGCCAGTAGCGAAGACCCCGAAGGGCACCTCCACCGAGTGATCGTCGAAATCCGCGACGCGATGATCGACCCTCGCATCACCTTCGACATCAGCACCGACGACCGCGACCTGCTCGAACGCGCCGAGAGCCACCTCGTCGGAAGCGACAGTGCCCTCGCGACGACCTCGCCCGTTCCCTACGTCGAGGAGCGGGAGTCGTGATAGGCCGCATCGCTCTCGGCGCTGGGGCCGC
Organism: Microbacterium sp. BR1; assembly: GCF_002812725.1. Classification (GTDB taxonomy): domain Bacteria; phylum Actinomycetota; class Actinomycetes; order Actinomycetales; family Microbacteriaceae; genus Microbacterium. Next base: position 591,074 of record NZ_NMUN01000004.1, read on the forward strand.
GGCGGCAGCGGTTGCCGGGGTCGGGTGGGCCATCGCGCGGCGGCTCACCGCACCCGTCGGCCCACGAATGTTCGACCTCACCGTTCGAGGCGTCGAGTACACCGACGACGGCGACCTGATCGTGCTCGACCGCACCGACCAGGCCGCCGCGCCAGGCATCTACAATCTCTGGTTCGAGCACGGCGGCTGGGCGCAGCTCGCCACAGATACCGTCGATCGAGGACCCACCCGCGTCGCTCGCAGGATCACGGGCACCACATCGGGTTTCACTCCGAAGACCGGCGATTGCGCCTCCTGGAGCGGCATCTACTACGCCACCCCAGCCGACGCCGGACTCCACACACGCGACATCACCATCACGACCCCCGCAGGACCATGCCCGGCCTGGCGCATCGACGGCGACCTCGCGACCTGGGCCATCCACATCCACGGCCTCGGCAGCACCCGCGCCGGCACCCTCCGCGGCGTCCTCGCCGCAACCGAACTCGGCTACACCTCCCTCGTCGTCAGCTACCGCAACACAGCAGAAGGGCCGCGAGTTGGCACCGGCCGGACGACCTTCGGCTACGCAGAGACGAGCGACGTTGACGAGGCCATCGGGTACGCCGTCCGACGAGGAGCCGAACAGGTCGTGATCTTCGGCTGGTCGATGGGTGCCGCTGTCGCTCTCCAGCTCGCCGACCACCCGCGACATCCGGGACTGATCGCCGCGCTCGTACTCGACTCCCCAGTCCTCAACTGGACCGAAGTCATCAAGTCCAACTGCGCCCGCAGCGGATGGCCTGCAGCAGCCGGGCACCTCGCGATCCCGTGGCTCACCCTCGACCCACTGGCACGCACAGTCGGCCTGCCAGGACGCATCCCACTTCCCACCTTCGACTGGACATCCCGAGCCGTAGAGCTCAACACGCCGACCCTGATCCTCCACGGCACCCGAGACGACTCCGTGCCGATCCGGCTCTCACAAGCACTCCGAGACGCTCGCCCGGACCTCGTTGAGCTTGAGACCTTCGATGCCGGCCACACCCTCTGCTGGAACAGCGATCTGGACCGCTGGCGGAACACGGTGACCGCCTGGCTCAAGGTGCGCATCCCACGCTGATCGGCAGAACGCAGCGGCCACTCTCGAAACCCGTCTCGTTCGGCCACGCCCGGAGAAACCCAACTCAAGCCGTACCTCAGCCGGTATCATCGTGGGTGTTGGCCTGCCTGGGCCATTGAGCGAGGGAGGACCAACGTGGCTGAGCCGTGGCTGTCCGCAGACGACATCGCCGCCCACCTCGGGGTCACCAAGGACACCGTCTACACCTGGATCGCCGAGAAGGCCATGCCCGCCCACAAGGTCGGACGCCTCTGGAAGTTCCAAGCCAGCGAGATAGACGACTGGGTGCGCGCGGGTGCGGCGGCCAGTGACCAAGAGCTCCACGTAGCCCATCCCGGTGTCGGTGGACGCTCCTACGCTCATGACAACGACGAGCACGGGGAGGGGGGAAGATGAACCTGAAAGACGCCCAGCGCTTGGTGAAGTCCAAGCAACGCGTTGCGGACCACGGCGAGGTGTTCACGCCGGCGTGGATGGTCGAGGACATGCTCGACCTCGTTAAGCACGAGTCTGAGCGGATCGACTCCCGCGTACTCGAACCCGCCTGCGGCTCGGGCAACTTCCTCATCCCCGTCCTGGCTCGCAAGCTCGCCACGGTCGAGCTTCGGCACGGCAAGAGCGAGTTCGAGAAGCGCCACTACGCATTGTTCGCGCTCATGTGCACCTACGGTATCGAACTTCTCGCAGACAACGCCGAAGAGTGCCGCCACAATCTCGCCGAGGTGTTCAACACATTCTTGGGTATCGGCAACGATGACCAGTGGGCGCGAGCGGCCCGCGCGGTTCTCGCCGTGAACATCGTCCAGGGCGATGCCTTGACCATGACCGTGCCAAGCGGCCAGCCGATCACCTTTCCTGAGTGGGGCTACCTCGGCAAAGGCAAGTTCCAGAGGCGCGACTTTCGCTACGACGACCTCACTCAGCGCGCCTCGTACGAGGGAACCCTATTCGGCGAGCTCGATGACGAGGACCTGTTCGTCCCCGCGCAGACTTACCCGACGATGACCGTCAGTCAGATCGCCGAGGCCGCCGCGTGACCCTTGCACCTTTCACCATCCGAGGGCACAACCCGGATGTGTTGACGTGCATCGCGAACCTCTCCAACGATGAGGTCTTCACCCCGCCGGAGTTCGCGAACCAGATGCTCGACACGCTTGCCGCCGCGTGGGCAGACGCCAACGACGGCGCCGACATCTGGACCAACCCCGATGTCACGTTCCTCGATCCTTTCACCAAGTCGGGGGTCTTCCTTCGCGAGATCACTCGCCGCCTCACCGACGGACTGATCCTGACGTTCCCTGACCTCGCCCAGCGCGTCGATCACATCCTCACCCGTCAGGTTTTCGGCATCGGGATCACACAGCTCACTGCACTGCTGGCTCGCCGGAGTGTCTATTGCTCGAAGTTCGCCAACGGCCCGCACTCGATCGCCAGGTCGTTCACGACCGAGGACGGCAACATCTGGTTCGATCGCACGGACCACGCCTGGGGCGGTGGCAAACGCGAGTTTCGGGTTGATCCGCTTACGCGCGAAGAGATCGCCGTCTATACCAACCGCAAGTGCACCTACTGCGGTGCTAGCGAAGGCAGCTACGCACGCGGTGACGACTTGGAAACTCACGCCTACGCATTCATCCATACCGACGACATCAGAGCTCGGATCGCCGAGCTGTTCGGAGACAACATGCAGTTCGACGTCATCATCGGCAACCCGCCCTATCAGTTGGGGATGGAGGCGGTGGTGGCGGCGCGTCGGCCACGCCCATCTACAATCTCTTCGTCGAGAAGGCACTCGCGCTCGACCCTCGCTATGCCGTGATGATCACCCCGTCGCGATGGTTCTCGGGCGGGAAGGGTCTGGACGATTTCCGGGATCGGATGCTCGCCGACCACCGCTTTGCGAAACTCATCGACTATCCGCAGCTGTACGACGTCTTTCCTGGCGTGAAGATTCGAGGCGGCGTGTCGTACTGGTTGTGGAGTCGAGACCATGAGGGACCGTGCGAGGTCACCACCAAGATCGGAGACGAGGCTATCGGCGTACCCGCACTTCGGATGCTTGACGCCTATGACGTGCTCGTGCGTCGCAACGAGGGCGTGCGGATTCTGGACAAGGTGAGGGCGCACAGAGTTGACGGAGAGTCGGAGCCTCTCCTCGGCGATGTGGTGTCTGCCAGGAAGCCATTTGGGCTGACGAACCAAAGGGGCAAGGCGACTCCGGTCGGGTTGAATGATCCAGTCCTGGTGTATGGAAACCAGACTGAGTCGTACATGGAGCGATCTGCGATTACGAGCAACGTCGAATGGGTCGACAAGTGGAAGGTCTTATTGGTCAAGGCCCACGGAACGAGTGGCCGCGATGACGTTACGATTCTGGGCGAACCGGTCGTGGCCGGCCCAGGTACCGCGTGTACCGAGACCTACCTCGTGATCGGGGTTGTGGACTCCGAAACAGAGGCTCGGAATCTGGCCATCTACATGCGGACGCGCTTCGTTCGATTCCTCGTCTCGCTTCGCAAGATCACCCAGAACATCACTCGCGACTCCTACCTGTTTGTCCCAAGGCTCTCGATGGATCGAGTCTGGACTGATCGTGACCTCTATGAGCGCTACGACATCGATAGTGAGCAGGTTTCATTCATAGAGTCGTTGATCGCCGAGCGTCCGAGCAACGACGTGCCTGGTTCCGATGAGGACGGCGATGAGTAGAGACATCGATCAGCTTCTCCCGGAGAAGCCCGAGGCACGACTGCGTATCTATGCGTGGTCGCCGAACGATCCACCAGTCGGCTACGCGGGCCTTCTCAAGGTGGGACAGACGACGAAGGCGGATGTGAACGCGCGCATCCGCGAGTCTCAGGGGCAGATGCAACAGGCATACACGCTGCACGTTGATGAGCTCGCCGAACGAGGCGACGGGACGGTGTTTCGCGACTCAGATGTGCGCCAACGGCTGATCGACAAGGGCTTCGAGAACCCGATCTTCGGCTCAGCGCGAGAGTGGATGCGGTGCACCCCAGACGATGTGCGCACGGCGATCACTGAGCTTCGCACAGGCGTGAAGCTCAGTGGAACCCATCATGAGAAGTTTCCGATGCGCCCGGAGCAAGCCAGCGCCGTGGACAAGGCCGAGGGCTACTACGAGTCCATCTGGGCCGAGGACTCTCACGCGGTGCCACGGTTCCTGTGGAACGCCAAGATGCGCTTCGGGAAGACCTTCGCCTCCTACCAACTCGCGAAGCGGCTCGGCGCCAAACGCATCCTCGTGGTCACCTTCAAGCCCGCAGTGGAGGACGCCTGGCAGACCGACCTGGAGTCTCACGCCGACTTCGACGGCTGGCAGTACCTCTCCTCGGCCGCCGGGGGCAACCCAGATGAGGCGGACAAGACTCGGCCACTGGTCTACTTCGGTTCGTTCCAGGACCTACTCGGGCGAGATCGGAAGACCGGCCTCATCAAGGCGAAGAACGAGTGGGTCCACACCACCAACTGGGACCTCGTCATCTTCGATGAATACCACTTCGGTGCGTGGCGAGAGTCCGCCAAGGAGCTGTTCGAGGGCGAGGACGAGAAAGTCAAGCAGAAGGAACTGGCCGCGGAGTACAACGACGGCCTCGTGGCTTTCGACGAGGAGCTTGACGAACTCGGCAACGACGAGGACGACTTCCTGCCGATCACCACCCGCGCCTACCTGTACCTGTCGGGCACGCCATTCAAGGCGCTGGCAACCGGTGAGTTTATCGAGGAGCAAATCTTCAACTGGACCTACACCGATGAGCAGCGCGCCAAGGCCGAGTACGCCGTCGCGCAACCGGACGCCTGGAACCCGTACGGGGCACTCCCGGAGATGCGTCTGTTCACGTACCAGATGCCTGACGAGTTGATTGCCGTTGCGAATCAGGGAGAGTTCGACGAGTTCGACCTCAACGAGTTCTTCGAGGCAAAGGGCGCCGGCAAGGACGCCGAGTTCACCCGCAAGACCGACGTGCAGAAGTGGCTCGATCTCGTCCGCGGCGCTCACCTGCCCACCCAGGTCGACGCGATGCGAATGGGCACCCGCCCGCCATTCCCGTACTCCGATGTCCGACTCCTGCCGTACCTTCAGCACTCGTTCTGGTTCCTGCCCAACGTTGCTGCCTGCGAGGCAATGTCGAACCTGCTCGCGGAGAAGCAGAACGTGTTCTGGCACGACTACAAGGTCCTCGTCGTCGCGGGTCCCGGCGCGGGCATCGGGCTGGATGCTCTCCCGCCAGTGCGGGCGGCGATCGGCGACGGCCACGACACGAAGACGATCACCCTGTCGTGCGGCAAGCTCACCACGGGCGTCACCGTCAAGCAGTGGTCCTCGATCCTGATGTTGCGCAACCTCAACTCACCCGAGACCTACTTCCAGGCAGCCTTCCGTGTGCAGTCACCGTGGTCGATCAAGAACCCCGACGGCGACAACCCAAGCGCCGAAGCCGTCCTCAAGCCGGTGTGCTTCGTGTTCGACTTCGCGCCGACCCGCGCGCTGCGTCAGATCGCCGACTACGGCGCGGGCCTCTCACCGGAGACGCCGAACCCCGAGCAAGCCGTAGAGGAACTCGTGAAGTTCCTGCCCGTGTTGGCCTACGACGGGTCGAACATGACCCAGGTCGATGCCGGCGGCATCCTCGATATCGCCATGTCGGGCACCTCCGCGACCCTCCTGGCCCGCAAGTGGGAGTCCGCGATCCTCGTCAACGTCGACAACGAAACCCTGCGCAAGATCATGAACAGCCCCGACGCCCTCAACGCCGTCATGAACATCGAGGGTTTCCGTGCACTCGGCAACGACATCTTCGAGACCGTCGTGAACAAGAGTGACGCCGTGAAGAAGGTGAAGAAGGAGAAGGGCGAGGACATCACTCCGGCGGAGAAGAAGGAGCTGACGGCGGAGGAGAAGGAGTACAAGTCCAAGCGGAAGCAGATTCAGGAGAAGCTGGTCAAGTTCGCCACCCGCATCCCTGCATTCATGTACCTGACCGACTTCCGTGAGAACACTCTTACCGACGTCATCACCAAGCTCGAACCCGGCCTGTTCCGCACCGTCACCGGACTGACCGTCGAGGACTTCCACCTCCTCGTGAATCTCGGCGTCTTTAACGCCACCCATATGAACCAGGCCGTCTTCGCCTTCCGCCGCTACGAGGACTCCTCCTTGTCCTACACCGGCATCGAGTCCCACAAGGGCCTGCGTCGCTACGGCCTCTACGACACCGTCGTCGCCGTCAACGACGAGACCGTAGTCTGACCACCCGTCAGCCCGTATCGAGAGAGCCGCATGTCCTTCCAGACCCGGCGCAGCATCGAGGAGATGCTCACCGCCATCCACAAGCGCGAGTATCTGATGCCAGCTATCCATCGTGAATTTGTCTGAAGCACGGATACCCTGTCGGCTCCTTCCTGCTCTGGAACTTCAAGCCCGAGACCGCGCAGTCGTACACGTTCTACGAGTTCCTGACGAACTACCACGAGCGCGACAACCTTACGCGGACAAGACAACGGTTCCCTCCGGGCAGCAAGACCCTTCAGCCGATTGGTCAGAGGTACCGGCAGATCGACTCGGGTGTGCAGGCCTCCGGCGACGTCTGTGCTGCGTTCGCGCGGAGCTCGGCGACGCTGGTACGGAGCAGGCGGAGATGCTCAAGCTGCTCGTCGATCTCGACCAGTCGCCGGTCGAGGAGGTCTCGAACATGACCGCACGGCGACCCGCCCGCGTCACGTACTTCGAGGATCTCGGCGGTTTGCGCGAGGGTGACCCCTGCTGCGCGGGCCCGGTCGATGAACTCGAGCCGCTGCACCGCCTCGTCGCCGTAGTTGCGGTACCCGGCCGGGGTACGCTCCGGAGGTTGGAGCAGCCCGCGCTCCTCGTAATACCGCAGCGTGGACGCCCTCGTCTTCGCCTTCCCCGCGAGTTCTCCGATCCGCATCGTCACCTCCGCCACCGACTTGACCTTCAAGCATACTTTAAGGTCCATTCTTTCAGGAGTGGCCGCATGAGTGGCCGGTTCGAACTTGAGGAGGCATCGTGACACAGCACACAGAGGTTGATCTCGTGGTGATCGGGACGGGCGGGGCGGCGATGTCCGCAGCGATCCACGCGCGCCTCGAGGGGGCCAGCGTGGTCGCCATCGAATCGGGAACCCTCGGCGGTACCTGCGTGAACGTGGGTTGTGTGCCGTCCAAGACGCTTCTCGCGGCCGCGCACACCCGGCACTCCGCCCTCACGAACCCGTTCTCAGGCGCCCCCAGCTCTGCTGGGATGGTCGATCTCAGCGCGCTCATCGAGCAGAAGGATGATCTGGTTGGGATGCTCCGCCAGACCAAGTACGCCGACATCGCCGCTGCCTACGGGTTTGACATCCTCCCGGGCACTGCAACGTTCACAGACGCGGGAACCCTGCTCGTGGATGGACGACCGGTGCGCGCGAAGTCGTATCTCGTCGCCACCGGCGCCGAGCCGCACGTGCCGGCAATCCCTGGGCTTGAGCAGGTTGATTACCTCACGTCGACCACAGCGATGGAACTGACGGAACTGCCCGCGTCGCTCGTGGTGATCGGCGGTGGCTTCGTCGGCCTGGAACAGGCGCAGCTGTTCGCCCGGCTCGGAGTAGAGGTCACCGTCATCGGTCGGCTCGCCCCGCACGCCGAACCGGAACTGTCATCCGAGCTCCGCAAGGCCTTCCTGGCCGAGGGGATCAGCGTCATCGGCGACCGCGCAGCCACGATCACCCAGCACGAGGGCCTGGTCCAGGTGACGACCCGCAACGGGAAGGACGCGACCGGTGAACGTGTCCTCGTTGCCACCGGTCGCACCCCGCGCACCGAAGGGCTCAACCTTCCTGCTGCGGGTATCGCGACCGACGAGCGCGGCTTCGTCATCGTAGACGAGCAGCAGCGGACCACGAACCCGGCTGTGTTCGCCGCCGGTGACGTCACTGACGTGCCCCAGTACGTGTACGTCGCCGCGAGGACTGGGAAGATCGCCGCGCACAACGCCCTGGGTCACGACGAGCGAGTCGACTACACCGGGTTGCCGTCTGTGCTGTTCACCTCACCCCAACTGGCCTCCGCCGGGATCACCGAAGCCAGCGCCATCGCCGCCGGATACCGGTGCGCCTGCCGATTCCTACGACTTTCCGACGTGCCCAGGGCCATCGCCAACCACGACACACGCGGCGGCATCAAGGTCGTCGCCGACGCCGACACCGGCAAAGTCCTCGGTATCCACGCCCTCGCCGACACCGCTGGGGAGATGATGCTCGCCGCAACCTACGCCATCACCGCCGGATTCACCGTCACCCAACTCGCCGACACCTGGGCCCCCTACCTCACCATGGCCGAAGGCATCCGCCTCACCGCGAACCTCTTCCGCAACGAACTCCCCACCTCCTGCTGCGCCTGACACAAGAGCCGGGCCCAGCGATGTGGTGATCCAAGTGATATCCGCGACGCCTTCAACACCGGCACCGACCGCGTGATCGACGCCTACGCGGTCAGCGTGGGCTCAGTTGAGGCAGCGGCGCCGAGCACGTCGTCTGGGCCGCTCACACGCGGAGCGCACCGGGACACTCAGCCGCCAGGTAGCAACCACAGCACGCTGCCATCTACGCAGTCGGCTACGAGTTCAGAGGCCGAAGGCACCACCACTGACGAGGATGAAGATGCCCAGGCCGATGAGCACGATCGGGAACAGGATGTGTTCCCAGCGTTCCAGGAGTTCGGCGATCGGTCGGCGGGTGGCGACGAACTTGCCCAGGCCGACGAGGGCGGCGACCAGGGCGAGGAACACGATGCAGTACGCCACCACGGCCGCTGGGCCCACGCTGAGGAAGACCGGGACGTAGACGCCGATGTTGTCCCCGCCGTTGGCGAAGGTCACCCCGGCCACCGTCCACACCCCAACCTTCTTGCCCTCGACCTTTGCCTCATCGTCATCGTCGGCACCGCGGTTGCGCCAGGCTTGCCACGCAGCCCAAAGTCCCAACCCCAGCGGAATGAGTCCGAAGTAGGGGATGACCTCCGGCGGCAGGAACGCTCCCGCCCCGAGCGTCACCAGCACGGAAGCGCCCAGGATGCCAGCGAACCCGAGGTACTGTCCGACCAGGATTCGGGCGGTGGTCCCGCGCCGGCCCGCGCCTCGGGCGAAGAACAAGGAGAGCACGATGATGTCATCGATGTTCGTGGCGATGAATAGGCCGATCGCCTGCAGGACGGAGGACAGGATCATGCGCCCACCGCCGCGTTACAGCCGCCTGGCGGCCCAGCGGTTCCGGCAGCCGCGTGCCGTTGATACTCTGCGACCATCATTGTCCGTTCCTGGTGTGGTTTGGGCCTCGGAGGTAAAGCAGTACGCCCAGGGCGACGCCGAAACCGAGGATGACGTCGGCAAGGTTGCCGATGAACAGGTTGCCGTAGGCGAGGAAGTCGGTGACATGACCGCGGCCGAATCCGGGAGGGGCGAACAGCCGGTCCAGGAGGTTGCCGACTGCGCCGCCCCACACCAGGCCGATCGCGACCGCCCACCCGGCCGATGGAGCGCGCGCGGCGGCGATGAGCAGGGCGATGGACGCCGCGGTCGCGATGACGGTGAGCAGCCACGTTGAATCGGACCCTAAGGACATGACGGTGCCGGGGTTGAACGCGAGCTGTAAGCCGAGCCAGTCTCCCAAGAGCGGGATTGCGGTCATCCTCGCTGAGCTGAGCTGAGCGAGGGCGAGTGCCTTGCTGCCTTGGTCGATCAGCACCGCGCCGGCGGCGACGGCGCACGCGAGCAGGAACCAGCGGAGCCGGACGCGCGCCGCCGCCGGGCCGGCAGAACTCGCTTCCACGGCATCCGCTTTTCCCGGGGAGGGAGCGGAGCCGTCAAGGGGATCGGTCATGCCTTCGTGCGCCGCGCCGCGCGGAGCCCGTTGAGGATGACGACGACTTCAGCGACCTCGTGTACAAGCACGACCGCGGCGAGCCCGAGGACTCCGGTGATCGCGAGCGGCAGCAGCGCCACGATGATCGCGATCGACAACACGACGTTCTGGTTGATGATGTTGCGGCCGCGGCGGGCGTGGGCGAGGGCCTGTGGGATGAGGCGCAGGTCGTGGCCGGTGAACGCGACGTCGGCCGACTCGATCGCAGCATCGGCGCCCTTGGCTCCCATAGCGATCCCCACATCCGCGGCCGCCAGCGCGGGAGCGTCGTTGATGCCGTCCCCGATCATGGCAGTGGGCTGAGACTTCGACAACTTCGCGACGGCGGTGGCCTTGTCCTCGGGGCGCAGCTCGGCGCGCACGTCCCTGATGCCGGCCTGGTCGGCCAGCGCTGCGGCGGTGCGGGCGTTGTCGCCGGTGAGCATCGTCACCCCGATCCCGCGGCGGTTCAGCGTGGCGATGACCTCGGGAACCTCTGGGCGCAGTTCGTCACGCACCCCGATCGCCCCGGCCGGCTGGTCGCCTCGGTGCACGATGACGACGGTCATCCCCTCGGACTCCATCGCCCGCACCTGGTCGGCCAGTGATCCGGCATCCAGCCAGCGGGGGCTACCGACGGCGAGACGGGCACTACCGAGCGTGCCGGTGATGCCGCGCCCGGCGGTCTCGGTGACGTCGTGCGCGGTCGGGGCGTCGGGGACGGCCTTCGTGATCGCGGCGGCCAGCGGGTGCGTGCTGTGACCTTCCAGGCTCGCCGCCCACGCCAGCACCTCATTCTCGGTCGCGCCGGTGGTGACGACGCGGGTCACCGTGGGCTCGTTGCGGGTCAGCGTGCCGGTCTTGTCGACGGCGAGGTGGCGGATGCCGCCGAACCGCTCGAACGCGGCCCCGGACTTCACGACCACACCGAACTTCGACGCCGCGCCGATCGCGGAAACAACGGTGACCGGGACGGCGATCGCCAGCGCGCACGGCGAGGCTGCGACCAGCACCACCAGAGCGCGGGTGATCCACAGCTCAGGGTCGCCGCTCAACAGCGACCCAAGCACGCCGACCAGCACGGCGAGGATCATCACGCCGGGCACCAGCGGGCGGGCGATCCGGTCGGCCAGGCGGGCACGGTCGCCCTTCTCGGCCTGCGCCTGCTCGACCAGCTCCACGATGGTGGTGAGCGAGTTGTCGGTGCCGGCGGCGGTGGCCTCGACCTCGAGCACGCCGGTGGTGTTGATTGACCCGGCCGAGACGTCGGTGCCCGGTTCGACCTCGACCGGGATCGATTCACCCGTGATCGCGGACGTGTCCAGGCTGCTTCGCCCGGCCCGCACGGTGCCGTCGGTGGCGATCCGTTCGCCCGGCCGGACCACCAGGACATCCCCGACGCGCAGCTCCTTCGCCTCGACCTCGGCGGTGGCGTCGCCGCGCTTGACGAGTGCGGTGTCGGGCACGAGCTTCAACAGCGCCCGCAACCCTGCGCGGGCGCGGTCCATCGCCTTGTCCTCCAGCGCCTCCGCAATGGAGTACAGGAATGCCAGCGCGGCGGCCTCCTCGACGTAGCCGAGGATCACCGCGCCGGTCGCGCTGATCGTCATCAGCAGCCCGATGCCGAACTTGCCCTTGGTGAACAGCTTGCGCAGCGCGCCCGGCACGAACGTGTAAGCGCCCAGCAGCAGGCCGATCCAGAACAGCACCAGGCCCGCGGTCTCCGCGCCGGTCCACTCGCACACCAGGCCGGCGGCGAACGCGACGCCGGAGGCGATCGGGATCAGAACGCTCGGGCTCCGATACCACGGCCGGTCATCGTCATCATCGTGGTCGTCGAGGTCGACGTGCTCGACCTGCGAACCTGTGACCGCGCTCACGCCCGCACCTCCCCCGCCTGGCAACCCTCGACCCCGCAGTCCGGGTCCATGCACGGCACGCTCTCGTCGACCGCAAGCGTGACATCCACCAGCGCCGTCAGCGCGCGGGCCAGGTGCGGGTCTGCCACCTCGTAGCGGGTCTGTCGGCCCTCGGGCTCGGCCACCACGATCCCGCACCCGCGCAGGCATGTCAGATGGTTCGACACGTTCGAGCGCGACAACCCCAGCTCGCGGGACAGCACCGCCGGGTAGCTCGGCCCGGCCAGCAGGGTCAGCAGAATGCGGGAGCGGGTCGGGTCGGCCATAGCTCGGCCGAGCCGGTTCATCACGTCGAGTCGATCGGAAATAGTCAGCATACGATGACTATACACTGTACGATGTATATTCGGCGCCAGGTGTCCTCACGAGCGGCGAGTCAGTTGACAGCTCCCTACCAGCGAGCGTGGCGAAGTGCTCGAAGATCCGTCGTGGAGAATATGTCCCGTTCCTCGGTGCCGGCGTCCCGCTCGATTAAGGTCGACGACTACTTGGCCGCCGCATGCCTGCTGCCGAACCTTCAGTTGCTGGGTGGGGCCGCCAACATCGAGAAGCAGGATGGACTGCCTGCGGAGTGGATGGACACCGCCTTCCCGAGCGAGAACAAGCGAGCTACGTACCTTGCCGAGGACGACCTCGACGGCCTTCCGCTCGACTTGGCCGACTTCACCTCGTTCTTCGAGCAGCGCAAGCAGCGAGTCCGGGTCCGCCTGCTCGCCGCTCTGGGAACGACACCGGGAGCACCGGAGGACGCCGCTCTCGCGTAGCCCATGTTCACGCGGCGAGCAGTGACAGCGCGGACACAGCCTGGAGGGGTAGCACTCCGTTGCCGAGGGCGGTGATCTGTTGATTCTGCGTCAGGTCGCCGCTATCGGTGACCCATCCAGTCGGCAGGCCCATGAGCCATTCGACGAATGCCGGTGCTGGGCGGGGGCCGTCGGCGTCGTTCAGGAGGGCTGGCGCTTGCGCGGGTCGCCCGGTGATGTGTTCCCAACGAGTGATGGCGTCGGCGTAGCGTCCCCATCGCTGAACAGTCCGTCGATCAGCGACCACAGCGTCTCCGATTCGGCTCTCCTGTTCGATGAGCCACCCGGTCCGTGGAGGGCGAAGTCGATGATCTGGTGCGACAGCGCAATCGTCCCTCGTCTCGCTCGCACCTGGTCGAGAGTCTCTCCACCGCGCGATGAGTCCGTCGCCAGCGGGGTGCGGAACAGTGCGCCGGGCGAGGGCGAAGATGCGGAAGCGTTGGTGAGGAGCGCCGACAAGGGAAGCCGGTAAGCCGATCCATCCTGCATCCAGCCGCAAGTCGGCCAGATCGCCGAGAACGGCGCCGAGAGCCCGAAGAGGTCGAGTTGCGTAGTCTCCCAGATGCCACGGGTCGGGTTCCACGTTGCGAAGGGTTGCGCCGTCGGGGGATGCATCGCCTGGGTTGCGTCGGTCATGGTTATCTCCTTCTGCGGATGGCCGCGTCGCGGGTGAGGACAGCAGCCCGCGGACGTTCTCGATGACGACCCATTCGGGCTGGAGCGCGTCGATGGCTACGGCCATGTGCGCCCAGAGACCCGAGCGCGTACCCGGAGCAAGGCCGGCGCGCTTGCCTACCGTGGAAACGTCTTGGCACGGGAATCCGCCGATGAGGATGTCCACGGGCTCGACCTGACTCCAGTCGATGGCCGTGATGTCGCCAAGATTCGGAGCTTCGGGCCAGTGGTGCGAGAAGACGCGGGCGACGGGCGCGTTGAGTTCGGAGAACCACACGGTCGTGGCGTTGAATACGTGCTCGACGGCGAGGTCGAGGCCGCCGTAGCCGCTGAACAGCGACCCGATCCTGAGTCGTGGTTCGCCGCTGATGTCGAGGTCGTGCATAAAGTCTGCTCCGGTGAAGGTCGTCCCCGGCATCCGTGCCTCGTTGAGCACTGATGCCGAGCTGGCCAACTGTCAGGTGCACAACTCCGGCACGCCCGCAGCTCGTCGAGCCACGCGAGCGACACCGCCCGACGCCCCCATCTCCGGCCTTCGCTCTGACCGCCATCCGAGGTCACACGCGTCTTGCAGATCGAGGTAGCCGGGCATTACCGCGGCAGAGGTCACCGGGTGAGGGTGCTCACCTGCCCGGCAGGAGCGGAGGTGAGCATGACGGTTTCGATGCGCGTGATGTCGGCAGGTGACGGCTATAAGTACCTGCTCAAGACCGTCGCGGCAGCCGACGGCAACAGGCCGCTCTCGACGCCACTCACTCGCTACTACATGGAAGTAGGCACCCCGCCCGGCCGCTGGGTCGGCGCGGGCGTAGCGGCCCTCGGCAAGGGCGAGATTCAGTTGGGCGACCGAGTATCAGAACACCAACTCCAGCTACTGATGGGGACTGGCCATGATCCGATCACCGACCAGCCGCTCGGTCGTTCCTTCCCGACCTACAGGAGCCAGGCGGAGCGGATCGAGGCGCGCATCGCCGACCTCGAACCGACGATGACGCCTGGCGCCAAGGGCGAGGCCGTCGCGCAGATCGTTGCCGAGGAGACTGCCCGGAGCACACGACGCGCGGTAGCTGGCTTCGACTTCACCTTCTCGATCCCGAAGTCCGCGTCAGTGTTGTGGGCGGTCGCAGACGCCGGGGTCCAAGCGCTGATCGCGGAGGCGCATCATCGAGCGGTTGCGGAGGTGGCTGCGTTCATGGAACGCGAGGTTGCAGCCACCCGCACGGGCGCAACCGCCGGTGACGGCGCGGTTGCACAGGTCGATGTCACCGGGCTCATCGCAACCGCCTTCGATCACTTCGACTCCCGCGCCGGCGACCCCCACCTCCACACGCACGTCGTCATCAGCAACAAGGCCAAGACCGTCCTCGATGGGAAATGGCGATCGCTCGACGGCAGACCGATGCACGCCGCCGTCGTCGCGCTCTCCGAACTGCACGAAGCTGCGTTCGCCGACCACATGACGCGCACCTTCGGCGTCTCGTGGGAGGCCCGCGAGATGGGGCGGGACCGGAACCCAGCGTGGGCTATCACCGGCGTGCCGGAGGAACTGGTCGCGGAGTTCTCCACCCGCGCTCGCCACATCGACGCCGAGAAGAACCGGCTCATCGCCGAGTACGTTGCCCAGCACGGACACCAACCATCGAACGCGACGATCCTCAAACTGCGAGCCCAGGCCACGCTGGCTACGAGGCCTGAGAAGCAGGTCCGATCCTTGGCTGACCTGACCGCTGAGTGGCGGGATCGCGCGTCCAAGACCCTCGATCGGGACGCGACGACGTGGGCACGCGAGATGACCGACAACGACAAACCGCTCCTGCTGCGCGCCGACGACGTGCCGCTCGACGTGATCGGCGAGATTGGGCGTTCAGTCGTCGAGGTGGTCGGCGAGAAGCGCTCGACCTGGCGACGGTGGAATCTCATGGCCGAGGCATCCCGGCAGACAATGGGTTGGCGATTCGCCACCATGCAGGATCGGGAAGCCATCGTCGCGATGGTCACCGACGCCGCCGAGCTCGTCTCGCTTCGGTTGACCCCGCCCGAACTCGCGGCCTCGCCGGTCGTGTTCCGTCGGCCTGACGGCACCTCAGTGTTCCGTCCGAAGAGCTCTACCGTGTTCACCTCCGAGTCCCAGCTTGCTGCCGAGGACAGACTCCTCGAACGAGCTGCCAACCTGGCCGGGCCGACGGTGCCGCTTGCCACGGTCGAGAAGATCACCGCCAGACCCGACGCGGACGGCCTGATGCTCGGCGACGACCAAGCCGACGCCTTGGCCCGCATCGCGGTGTCGGGACGGGTGCTCGACGTGCTTGTCGGTCCCGCCGGGGCGGGCAAGACCACCGCCATGAATGCGCTCCGTCGCGCTTGGGAAGCCGAGCACGGCCCCGGCTCGGTCGTCGGCCTGGCCCCGTCAGCGGTTGCCGCCCAGGTCCTCGCCGACGATCTCGGGATCGAGACTGAGAACACGGCGAAGTGGTGGCAGAACCACCTCCTCCACGGCACCACCTTCGAGGCGGGTCAGCTCGTCGTCATCGACGAAGCCTCCCTCGCCGGCACCCTGTCACTGGACCGCATCACCCACCTCGCCCAGGAAGCGGGCGCGAAGGTGCTGCTGGTCGGCGACTACGCCCAACTGCAATCCGTGGACGCCGGCGGCGCTTTCGCAATGATCGCCAGAGACCGGGCCGACACCCCCGAACTGGTCGACGTCCACCGCTTCACCCATACCTGGGAGAAGACCGCCTCACTCGAGCTACGTCACGGACGCACGGCGGCTATCGACACCTACCTCGCCCACGAGCGCATCACCGACGGCGACTCCGAGGCCATGACCGACGCCGCCTACAACGCCTGGCGCGCCGACCGCGACGCCGGACTCGTCTCGGTGCTGATCGCCGAAACCCACGAAGACGTGACCACGCTGAACCGTCGCGCCCGCGCCGACCTGATCCTCAACAAGACGCTGAACCCCGACCGCGAAGTCGAGCTGCGCGACGGCACCGCCGCAGGCGTCGGCGACACCATCATCACGCGACTCAACAAGCGCGAACTGCGCACCCTGGCCGGGCGGGACTGGGTGCGCAACGGCGACATCTGGACCATCACCGCCGTCGGCGACGACGGGACCATCACCATCGCACGCGACTACGGAACCGGCACCGTTGTTCGCGACGACGGCACCAGCAGGGCTCGGAAGCGAAGGAGCAGGTTCGGCGGCAGCATCGTCCTCCCAGCCTCGTACGTGGCCGAGCATGTCGATCTCGGCTACGCAGTCACCGCCTACCGAGCGCAAGGCATCACGACCGACACCGCACACGTGTTGGTCGAACCGACCTCGACGAGAGAGACCTTCTACGTCGCGATGACCCGAGGACGGCACTCGAACCACGCCTACGTGACTCTCGACCGCGCAGACGACCATGCCCAGCCGCACCCTGGCGACGACCCGCATGCCACCGCGCGAAGCGTGCTCTACGGCGTTCTCCAGCACAGCGGAGCCGAACTCTCGGCGCACGAGACCATCGTCGCCGAACAGGAACAGTGGGGCTCGATCGCCCAGCTCGCCGCCGAGTACGAGACCATCGCCGCCGCAGCCCAACACGACCGCTGGGCAACCCTCATCCGCTGCTCCGGACTCACCGACGAACAGGCCGAGAACGCCATCGAGTCCGAAGCGTTCGGCCCGCTCACGGCCGAACTCCGACGCGCCGAGGCCAACCATCACAACGTCGACGTACTGCTGCCACGCCTCGTCGCAGCGCGCGGGTTCGACGACGCCGACGACATCGCCGCCGTACTCCACTACCGGGTCGAACGGGCGACCGCCCGGCCCGCAGGCTCGGGCAGGACTCGCAAGCCACCGCGACTCATCGCCGGCCTCATCCCACAGGCGCACGGAGTCATCGACCCCGAGATGTACGCGGCGCTCGACGAGCGAGAGGAGCTGATCGAGGCGCGCGCCGATGCCGCGCTCGAAGCTGCGCTCGCCGAGAACGCGCCGTGGACGGACGCTCTTGGAGCGCAGCCGAACGACCGGCGACGAGCCGCCACCTGGCGCAAGGCCGCCCGCGCGGTCGCCGCCTACCGAGACCGCTACCGCATCACCGACGACGCACCTCTCGGTGCTCCGCCCGAGTCAGCCGCCCAGAAGATCGACGCCGCGCGAGCGCGATCCGCCTACGAAGGAATGCGCAGACAAGTTGGGGGCGTGGAGAGCATGATCGCCTCCGCCACTTCAGTGCAGCGCGATGCACCTAGGAGTCTCTGACCTCGCCATCGAGACCCGACCGTCGAAGGTCGACGAGCTTGCTCGGTGTCGGTGCGTCGCCTCCGCCGACCTGGAGGAGCGTGGGACCATTGAGGCGTCATGACAACTACTCACTAGGCGCAGCACTCTGGTCGGTCGCCTGAGAACAGGGACGCTCGGTGACGACCACCACTCAGAGACCCAAGAAGATACCGCCGTTCCCCACGGAGATGGTCAAGGGCGTGTGTGATGTGCTCGCGCAGACGGACTTTCCTGGCCTCACAGGTTCAGAGATCGACTCCCTTCTTCGCATGGTTCGAGTCGATCAGCGGGAGACTGGCGCGAACAAGCGCGAGAGTCTGTACGTCACTCTGCACAATGTTCAGGCCCGACAGCAGGCAGGCAACGTTGTCGGTGCCTTCATCGCCAGGGCCATGAGTCCAGGCAGGTACGTGACTCAGCCGAACCGGTTCAACGATCTGCGCGATCGGCTCAATGAGTTCCTCGTGTTCTATGGCTATTCGATCAACGAGACCGGCAAGCTCGTGACGGGGAAGAAGGCATCCACAATCGAGGAAGGGGCAGCGCTCGCGGGGCGTCTTCAGACCGAGCTGAAGCGTCGCGGCTGTCACTCCGAACTGCTCCGCTATTGCGATGAGGAACTTGTCAATCGCTCGCTGTTCCACGCGATGTCTGAGGCGTCGAAGAGCATCCCGGCCAGGGTCCGGGCGATAACAGGGCTCGCCGGCGACGGCGCAACGCTCTACGACGGGGTGTTCGGCACCAATCGCGAACGACCCATCTGGTCGATCAATGGTCACGGATCGGAATCCGAGATCAGTGCGCACCGAGGATTTAAGAACCTGCTGGTAGGCATCCACGGGCACTTTCGAAACCCGCGAGCGCACTCCAACAGAATCCTGATTGACGAAGAGCTCGCTGACTTCTACGACGCCTTCTCCTTCTTCTCCTATGTCCATCGTCAACTCGACGCCGTGAAGCGGCTGACCAGCGAGGAGCCAACGCCATGACTGACTCCGCGACACTGCGGCTCTGGGACGACAACCCTAGCCTCGACGACTTCCTCGGATTTGACGCTGTCGTCGACCCAATCGTGAAGGCGATCGGTACGGCCAACGTCGATCCGCTCGCGATCGGCGTTCACAGCCCCTGGGGCGGCGGCAAGTCCACGGTGCTCAATCTTCTAGAGAGTCGCTTGGAAGCCGCGGGGCGGTACGTCGTCATACGAACGGACCCTTGGCAGTACGACAACCACGATGACGTACGCGGCTCACTGATTGCCGAAGTGCTCGACCAACTTGGGGCCGCATTCCAAGCGGATAGCACCGTGAAGGATCGCGTCGCGGACCTCCTGAAGCGCATCAGCTGGACCCGCGTTGGGCTCGCCCTTGGCAAGGGCGCCCTCACCATGCAGTGGAAACCGGACGAGTTGATTGACGCGTTCACCCCGAAGGCACGCTCGGATGACAAGTCCATGAGCGGATTCAAGGACTCCTTCGGCAAGCTCATAGGCGGGCTACCAGACGTTGATCGAGTAGTCGTGATGGTTGACGATCTGGACCGTTGCCTGCCTCCTGCCGTCATGGCAACACTCGAAGGAATCAAGCTGTTCCTCGCTGTGCCCAAGATGGTGTTCGTCGTGGCTGCCGACCAAGAGATGGTCCGGGACTCCATCGCGGTCAGCCTCGGCGAGACCAACCGCAGCGGGGCTTTTGCCACCCGCTATCTAGAGAAGATCGTTCAACTTCCAGTGACCCTACCGAGGTTGGCAACAGCCGACGCCGAGGCATACATCGGCCTGCTGCTCACTCAAACCGAGGGAGCAACCCCAGACGAGATCGAAGCACTCGCAAACCACTGTTCCAGTCGCCGTCAACTGGGTCTATCGCCGCTGCTGGGAGACCTTGGCAAGCTAAGCCCGAAGCCGAGCGAGGAGAGCCTGAGCTTGGCTGCCCAGTTGGCCGAAGGGCTGTCCGCCGACCGATTGGCCAACCCTCGTCAGATCAAGCGCTTCCTCAACGCCTTCGGGGTGCGGTCGATGGTGGCTCACTCCCGGAAGGTCTCCATCGCTCCCGCAGTTCTCATGAAGATGTTGCTACTGGAGGACCTCCACCGATCCTCCTTCGAGACGTTGGCCGCAACTCCGAGACCTGAGAGGACTGCGCTACTTACCGCATGGGAAGGGTGGGCGCACGGTGAAGACGGTGTGACCCGCCCAGACAAAATCGGCGAAGACACCCACCACTGGGCGGCGAGCGAACCATCGCTCGCGGAGCTTGACCTAAGCCTCTACCTGGACCTCGCCGCATCGCTCCTAAACGTCCGCGCTGGCGAGGACACAAGTGACACAGTGATCCGTCTCGTCACGGACCTCCTTGGCACGGGTACCGCAGCTCGCGAAGCAGCACTCGTCGAGCTGACTGCGCTCGGTGAAGCCGAACAGCGAGCAGCGATGGAGCTGAGCCTCAGGCAAGGCCGACGACTCGACGACCTCGACGTCTTGTTCGAGATGACAATCCAGTGGGCCGACAAGACACCCAGCCTCGTCGAACTCGTCATCGAGGCCGCCGGCGAACTACTCCGTCGGCTGACCACGGGAACGGTAGTCAACATGAACGGCGCCACACTGAAAGCTCAGTACCAGCCGATCCTCCAACGACTTGCCACCGAAGACGGCATAGACGACATGGTGGCACAAGCGGCCAAGATGGAGATAGAGAGCACCAATGGGCACTAACGGAGCGTTTGGCGGGAGTGGCGCCGCCGCTTGGGATCAGGTACGTGACGAATGGACCTCATTGGGGGGCCAGTCCACTGATGCACCGAGTAATGACGCCCCGGGAATCGATGGCGACCCGGCTTACGACGCACTCCTCTCTGCAATCGCTGGAGCTCTGATTGGCGAGGACCCCGATGCGCGCCGTCCCTCTGTCCCGTCGTTCGCACTGTCGGATACCCTGCCGCGTCGCGGTGGTGGCCGAGGAGGCGGCGGGGGCTCGTCAGGCGGCGGGGGTGCTTCAGGAGGTGGCGGCTCATCGGGTGGTGGGCGCCGGGTCACGGCACAGGCAGCTCGGGGCGGCAGCGCTATCGGTGCCGCAACGGCGTACCGAGATCGCGACTCCGCAACGCTCGCTGGCTACGGACTGACGTTGGAGGAGTTGGACGCGCTGTCACCGCGAATGCGGTGCGCGCGGATTCTCGATGTCGCGATCGGGCAGGCCGGGCACCCAGATGAGCAAGCGATGCGCCAGGCGTCTCTGGAACAGATCAAAGTCCTGCTCGCAAGCGGCCCCGAGTCCAGCAATCTCTCAGGGCTTGAGGCGATCCGCAACTTCATAGGTGAACTGACCGTCCGACTCGGTTTGATAGAACTACGAGACCAGATACTCGCTAACTCCGTTACGGCAAAGCAGGCGCACCAGCGCGAAACAGGACTTCGACAGTGGGTCAAAGCCAAGGTCAACAAGCTCGACCTCGGCAGCTACGGCACCGTCACGACGCGAGACTTCCACCAAGTCGCACGCCAGATGAGCGCCGACGTGCTGCGACTCCTGAAAGGCGAGCGATCGTGACAGCATCCGGGGCCTATGTCGTTAGGGCTCAAGGCGACAAGAAGTCACGGCTCCAGGGATACGACACCCTCAAGTGGCCAACCGCGCCCGGCCACACGAAGTCCGTCGTGTCAGACCTCGCTTGGAACCTCGCACCTCTGCAAGACGTTGCCCCCGCAGTGGCGGACCTTGTCCACATCGCCGCCGGCGCATACATGGCCGATCGCAGCACCAGGCGCGGAGCCCGCTTCAGCCGAGACATCGCGCTCCACGTTACGGTCGTGGCCCCAGAACTGTGGACCGAGGAGCTCCTCGACACGACCTCGGAGCTTCTAGGCTGGCTTACCGGCGACACCTGGAACCTAACCGTGGCCGGAGGAGCCGAGGTCGACTTCGAGGAGACCCTGAAGGTCGGCGAGAACGGCTCGGTTGCGCTCTTGAGCGGCGGGCTGGACTCGTTCCTCGGTGCGATCCAACTGCTGATGTCGGGCGCCGAGACGATCTTCGTTGGGCACAAGGACAGCGCCACGTCGATCCGCGGTGCGCAGTCCACTGTCGGAACCTGGCTGGGCCAGTCTTTCGCTCCTGCACCGTCCTACACGCGAGTCCAACTCGCACAAGCAATCAGGCGCCGTGAGCCGAGCAGTCGCAGCAGGGCCTTCATGTTTCTGAGCCTGGGCGTCGCTGTCGCGAGCAGCCTTGGTTCACGGAGCTTGATTATCCCCGAGAACGGCTACACAGGAATCAATCTGCCACTGAGACCCAATCGAGGCGGCGCCTTGTCAACCCGCTCCACCCATCCCGAGACGTTCAGGCGCGTCGCAGAGATTCTGACCGCACTGAACATCGACGTCACCGTCACGAACCCGTTCGAATGGATGACGAAGGGCGAAATGATGCAGAGCATCCGTGGCCTCCGCCCACCGTCCGGCTGGCAGGAGACTGCAGCCGCCACGCTCTCGTGTAGCAAGCTCGGCGGCAACTGGTTCGGAGGATCGCCCAATCTCAACTGCGGTCTCTGTGTGCCTTGCATGGTGCGCCGCGCAACGTTCATCAAGGCCGAGGTTCCGGACAAGACTCAGTACCTCTGTCACGCGATATCCGGAACCCACCTCGCCGAACTCATTGACGCCCGACGGGGCGATATCGAGGCCGTCCGATATGCAATCGAGGCTGGAGCGGACGCGGACGCAATCGACTCCGGAACCTGGCCACCCGACTACGATCTCGATCGCGTTGAGGGCCTTGTTCAGCGGGGACTGGATGAGCTCGCGATGTTGGAGCTCCCATGAGCAATCGCCAAGACCGACTCCCGACTCTGGACTGCCATGCCCACGTCGCACCAGACGTGACTCACAGCCAACTCGCCACTCTCGGTCACTCTCACGTCTTCGCGGTTACCCGCAGTCTCTCCGAGGCACGACTTGTCATGAACCGCGACGACCGCGGTCTTACCTGGGGTATCGGCGTCCACCCAGCGGTCGCGACTGCGCGTGCGGAGTACAACCCAGAAGTGTTTCGTCAGCTCCTTCCTCGGTTTGCGCTTGTGGGAGAGGTCGGTCTGGACCGTCGCGGCGCTCGCGACGAGCAAGAGCAAATACTCAGTGACGTCCTCGACGCCTGCGACGGCAAGCCAGTCATGATCTCCATCCACTCCACCGGGCGCACACGCGAAGTCCTCGACCTGGTGAAGCAACGCGCCCATCCCGGCGTCATTCTCCACTGGTTTCTTGGTACGTCTAGCGAGTTGACTGAGGCAATGAGACTTGGGACCTACTTCTCGGTGAACAGCGCGATGAGTGACGCTCTGCTAACGGCTATGCCTCGTGACCGAGTGCTGCCCGAGACCGACTTCCCGGCACGGCAGGTACGTGCGCGGACACCCGGTGAGACGACCGCATTGGAGAAACGCCTTGCTACCCTGTGGCGGGCTTCGAACCAGGAAACTCGCCATCAGCTTTGGACGAATCTGAAGCGCCTCGCTGTCGTGACCGGCGCTATCGACGTAGTGTCCGAGTCGCTAGCCGACACCCTTCTGACCGTCTGAGGCGAGGGCCTACCGGGGCTCCACTACCGCAGGGTCGGAGTCGTGACAGCGCCCTCCGCGCGCTCCCGGCGCTCAACGAAGCCGCCACCTCTCAGCACGCCGCAGGGGCTGAAGGCTTCCCACATGCGGGTCGCGCCCGGGCCCTTCGGAGCCTTCCAAATGTCGACACCTCGGCGTACCCTGGAAGGCGAGGCGGATTTCTCCTTACCTTTGGGCCGCTCGCGGCAGACCTTCGGGTCACTCTCCACGCACCGTCTCGACAATGACTCGCGTGTTGAGAGGAGCCCATCATGATCCGCCTACTGTGGACGGCCAGCGCCGAGGTTCGCTACTTCCTGCGCCGCTACATGCCGAGCAATGTCCTGCTCGACCTGATCCGCACCCGGAAGGGACTGAAGTGGGGCGTGCCAGCGATGCTTCTTGCCGGCCCCTACCTGGCCGTCGCCTTCTGGTGCACCACGCTCATCGAGAGTGGCGGCCCGGGGTGGCTCCACCTCGTAGTCCTGCTCTGCATCTGGAACGCTCTCAAGATGCTGGCCATCGGCCCTGTGAGCGTCGTTCTCCTCACGAAAGCTCGCGCCCGTGCGTACCGCGCGCAGCGGCAGGAACGCTCCGATATGACACTGCGCGAACTCACTCGAAGCCCTCGCTGAGTTCAAGTGCCAGGCGGCCTGTGCCGACCCGGCGCGCTACAGCGTGCGCGTCGGAGCAGGCGAAGGTGGGCGGACCTGCTCCATGTCGAGTCGCTCTCGTGACACCTGGCCTGGTCCAACCAGACTCGCGAGGTCCGAAGTATCCGCCACCAGGGACGCTATGCCATCGCGCAGCAAACGATGCGGCCCAACGCTCGCGGCACTCGTGACCGGGCCAGGGACGGCTCCGACACGTCGGCCGAGTTCGGCGGCTCGCTGGGCAACCACAAGTGAACCTGACCGACCGCCTGCCTCGACGATGACCGTCGCAGAGGACAGCGCAGCCATCAGCCGGGCGCGGGCGATGACCCGGTGCCGAGACGGAACGGCGCCGGGCGGAACCTCGCTTGCAAGAAGACCGACATCAGCGACGCGATCAAGCAGGTCGCGATGGCCGACGGGGTACGGACGATCGACTCCGTTGGCGAGGATGGCGATCGTGTCGCCACCCGCCGCGAGGGCTGCCAGATGTGACGCGCCTTCGATCCCGTAGGCGCCTCCCGCAACGACAACTCGTTCGTCTGCGGCAACGGAACTGGCGAGTTCCCGAGCTACGTAGTCGCCGTAGGACGTGCATGCCCGAGCGCCGGCGATCGTGACGAAATCGCTCATCGGACGGGAGAGGAAGGATGACGCGCCGCGAGTCCACAGCAGGTAGGGCGCAACTTCACCAAGATCGTCGACGGCGGTAGGCCAGTCGCTATCGCCTGGGACGAGTGCTCGAACTCCCGATTGCTGCACCTGGTCGATACGCGCGGCGAGTTCCTTCGCGTCTGGCACGCTGAGGTGGTCGCGCCAGACCTGCGCGTCCACAGGGCTCAGCCCGACTACTGCACCGTCGTGTTCAGCGAGCCAAAGCGTTTCAACTGCGCCGAGCCGGGCCAAGATGCGTCCTGTCACCGGGTCATTGGGCTCGACGAGCATCGACAGCACCATCCTCGCAGTGCGCTCATCGCTCGCGACATCACTCAAGCTGGCCATCATCGGTTCCTCTCGGCGCTCGTTACCGACGAGGTGCGCAGAGCGCTACCGACGGATCAGCAACTCGGAACCGCAGCTAGGAGTCATCGCTCGCTTCGTCCACGATGAGTCCGGCCTCGACCAGCGCCGCACGTACGGCCTTACGATCCACGCCCATCCGGCGACCGATCGCGCGCATCGAGACGCCCGCTCGGGCGAGTCGCACCGCCTCCGCCTTCTCGTCGATCCCCAGCCCCGGGCGGCGGCTAGGCACGTTGCGGCGACGCAGGTGCGCGAACACCGTGGCGCGATGGATGCCATACCTCTCGGCGAGTGCCTTGACGCTCATCCCTGCCAGGTAGTCGCCGACGAGCGCGTCCACCTCAGCGGCGGTGAGGAAAGTTTGAGCCGTCTCGACAGTCCTCACAACGGGGCCACGATCGTCCTTCGGAGCGGTATCCTGGGGGCGTCGAGAGACCTCGTAGACCCCACGGTCTAGGCGGTTGACCAGGGTCTTTGTCTTGGGGGCGGAGTTGCCGAACGTACTACTCAGGCACCCCAATGATTGATCTGAATGCCGAGGCGTTCGAGGCGCTGGTCGTCTCAGAACTCGATGCGCTCCCCGACGAGATGGTCGAGGGGCTCGACAATGTCGTCTTCGTGGTGGAGGACCGCCCCGAGGACGGCACTCTCGATCTGCTCGGACTGTACGACGGCACGTCACTCACCGAGCGGGACCGCTACGGGATCGGCGAGTTGCCCGATCGCATCATCGTCTATCGCGAGCCCCACCTCGCGGCCTGCGAGAACGAAGACGAGCTTCGCGACGAGGTGCATACGACCCTCGTGCATGAGATCGCCCACTTCTACGGCATCGATGATGAGCGTCTGCACGAATTGGGCTGGGCATGATGTCGACCGCCCTCCCCGACATCGACCGAGACGTGCGGCAAGAGCAGAACCCCCAGCATCCGGCCGTCTGGCAGACCGTCGTCTGGAACGACCCGGTCAACCTGATGAGCTACGTCGTGCACGTGTTCCGGACCTACTTCGGCTTTTCGGTCGATCGCGCTACCGCACTCATGATGGATGTCCACGAACGTGGACACGCGATCGTGGCCGAGGGCCCACGCGAGCAGATGGAGTTGCACGCGCAGGCGATGCACGACTACGGCCTGTGGGCCACCGTTCGGAGGGTTCCCCAATGACCGACAATGCGCTCATTCTGACGATCTCGCGCCTCGAGGCTCAGCAACTCGCCGACCTCGTCGCCCAGTTCTCGGAGTTGCTCGAGCCCCACGCCGTCGCGGATGCCGAGGCGTCCGACGCGGCCGATGATCCGGCGCTCGCCCGCCTGGCGCCTAACCCCTACCCCGACGACGAAGAGGCCGCTGCCGAGTTCCACGACGCGACGCGCCACGATCTGCTCGAGCGCCGCCAGCACGACGCCCTTCGGGTGCTGGCCGACCTGGCGCCGTCGTTCGCCTCCGGCGACCCGCACGCGCTCCATCCGACCATCGCCCCGCAGGACGACACGATCGATCTCGCGATCGAGGGTGACGCCGGGTGGGCCTGGATGCGTACTCTCACCGCCATTCGGCTCGTGATCGCCACACGACTCGGCGTAGTGGGCGACGACGACGACCACGATCCGAACGATGACCGCTTCGCCGTGTACGACTGGATCGGCTTCCGCCTGGACGGGATCGTCCGCGCTCTCGAGACCGCCGACTGACGGACCGCGGAGTGCTCGTTACGGGATGACCGCCCGCCATGCTCTCGCGGAGCGGTCGCTCAGGGCATCGAGACGATGAGCGTCGCCCGCCCCTCGGGATCGTCCGCGAGGATGTGCGCACGCTCCTGAGCCGCCCACCGGTCCCAGTGGGGTCGGTAGGTATCACCGTCGCGTTGCAGTGCGCGTCGCTTGCGGGCCTCGACAGGGGCGTCGACCCAGACGGCGATATCGCACAGACGCCGTGTCTGGGCGGTGATGATGCCCGAGCCCTCGACGATGAGCGGGAGCGATGGATCGACCGCGTGCGCCTCGGCCGGCGCATCCATCTCCCAGTCATGGCGACGCCACACACCCATCAGCCCTCGGGCGTGGGGCACGAGGATGTCCTGGCGTGCGATCTCGACCCCGGACCCGAGGCCGTCCCACCCGGGATAGATGGAATCGAGCGCCACCAGTTGCACTCGACCCGCGGATGGCCACTGCCGCACGAGTGCCGCCGCCAAGCGCGACTTCCCTGCACCGCTCTGACCATCGATGAGCACGACGGGGTTGAGGGCGTCGAGGCCGCGCACGTCGCGCACGATGCGCGCGACCGCGGCTTCGGACGCCGCGACGAGAGGGTCGTCCGGCGTCTGCCTACTTCTTGAGGGCGCGGATGACACGGCTGAGCGCCCGGCCGGCGACCCACAAGAAGGGGATACCGACGCCGAGCAGCGCGATGATGTTCGGCTCGAAACGCAGGTCGTCACCCCGGCGGATGTACGCGCCGAAGGGCATCGAGTAGCCGCCACCGCCGCCACCCTCGTTGCCCTTCTCGTCCGACCCGCCGCCGAAGCCGTGCCACGTCGCGGCGACGGGGATGATACGCACGCCGTCGACGTCCTGCTGATCGCCGTAGGCGCTGCTGACGCCGAAGTGAACGGACTGCTTGGCGAGCTCCTGTGCAATGTTGGGCATCCCCCCACGCTAGCGCGCGATCCCGTCAGTGACGAGAGGTTTGCGGATGCGATCAGTCGTGGGACGCGGGTGGACGGGGGTGCGACGGAAGGGCCGTCGGCCGCTCCGACCGGCCGACGAAGGTGGCACGCATGACGGCGGCGCCGCCGAATCGCGCGGACGCCGCATCGAGGGTGTCTTCGAGCTTTCGACGATCTTCGTCGTCATCCCACAACGACTGCCCTCGCGCCGCTGGACGGAGGTTCTCGGCGCGCACACCGAGCAGGCGAATCGGTTGCCGTGCGTCGATCGAGGTGAAGAGATCACGCGCCTCGTCACCGATTCGCTGACCGACGTCCGTCGGTTCGGACAGTGTGCGAGACCTGCTGATCGTCGTGAAATCCGCAAAGCGGACCTTGATCGCCACGGTCGCGGCGTCCCATCCCCCCGCGCGCAGCCGCCGGGCAACGCGATCGGACAGGCGCAGGAGTTCGGAACGGAGGAATGCGGGGTCCGAGACATCCTCGTGAAAGGTCTCTTCGTGGCCGATACTCTTCTCGACCCGGGTCGTGGACACTTCGCGGGGATCGATCCCTCGAGCCAACTGTGCGAGCCGCTCGCCCGAAGCAGCGCCCACGATCCGATCGAGGACGTCGCGCGGGGTCTCGACGATGTCGGCGATCGTGCGGATGCCTCGCGCCTCGAGCGCCTCGGCGGACTTGGGACCGACACCCCACATGGCGCGCACCGACCGCGGTCCCAGGAAGGCCGCTGTCTCTGCCGCCGGGACGATCAGCATGCCATCGGGCTTGCTGATGGTCGACGCCATCTTCGCGACGTGCTTGGTCGCGGCGACCCCGACGCTGCAGGTCAGGCCCGTCTGTTCCTTGACGCGCTGGCGCAGCATCCGGGCGATCTCGCCGGGGCTCCCCCAGAGTCGTCGGGCGCCGCGGACGTCGAGGAACGCCTCGTCGATCGACAGCGGCTCCACGAGCGGTGTGACGTCGTGGAAGATCCGCATGACATCCGCCGAGAGCGCGAGGTAGCGGTCGAAATGCGGCGGGACGACGATCGCGCGGGGGCACAGGCGCAGCGCCTGTGAAACGGGCATCGCGGATCGGACACCGAAACGGCGTGCCTCGTACGAAGCGCTCGAGACGACCGACCGCCCCTCGGGCGCGCCGATGATGATGGGCTTGCCGCGCAGCGCGGGATTGTCGAGCACCTCGACTGCTGCATAGAACGCGTCCATATCGACATGCAGGATTCCCGTGCCCGAGTCGTCGGCGTCGTCGGCGGAGACGATCCGCCCGCTCCCGTCGCCGCGTCCCATGCTCCCATTCTCGCCTGGGGCACCGACACTCGCTCGCCTGCTTGGCGTTCTCACCGTTTCCATAGGCCCTGAAGAGACAACCATCACGCGCCGTACATACCCTCGGGGGTATTGCAACGGAGGTAATGAGATGAACACCGGACCCACCCGAACGCGGTCGCTGACGACACTCGCCCTGTCGTTCGTCGCCCTGTCCACCCTCGTCCTGGCGGGCTGCTCAGCAGACGACACCGCGGCAGAAGGGACGGTCGCAGCGACCCAGGAGCGCGTCGAGTGTGCCGCGCAGGACACCGCGCCCAGCGAACCGACAGATCCGGCCGCGTCGGCCGAATCACGGCTGCCGTACCTGATCGAAGAAGAGAAGCTCGCACACGACGTGTACACCGCGCTCGGCGAGATGTGGGACGTCAGGGTCTTCTCCAACATCGCCGCATCCGAGACCACTCACGAGGGTGCGGTCGCCGAAATCCTCCCCGCATACGATCTCGCGGACCCTCGTACCGACGAGCTCGCAGTCTTCACCGACGCATCGCTCCAGGCGATGTACGACGACCTGATCGCCCTCGGATCGCGGTCGCTGGCGGACGCGATCCAGGTGGGCATCACGATCGAGAAGACCGACATCGCCGACCTCTCCGCCACGATCCCCGGAGCGCCCGCTGACATCGCCGCCCTGCTGAAACGGCTGCTCACCGCCTCCGAGAACCACCTGGCCGCCTTCGAGCGGCAGGCATGATCGCTACAGCTGGGCGGCGCGCTCCAGGACCAGTTCGCGCACGCGGGCCGCGTCGGCCTGACCGCGCATGGCCTTCATGACCGCGCCGATCACCGCACCGGCCGCCTGAACCTTGCCGTCGCGAATCTTCTCCAGAACATCGGGCTGCGCCTTCAGCGCCTCGTCGATGGCGGCGATCAGGGCGCCGTCGTCCGAGACGACGGCCAGGCCACGCGCGTCCACGACCTCTTGCGGGCCCCCCTCCCCCGCGATGACGCCCTCGAGCACCTGGCGCGCAAGTTTGTCATTGAGGGTTCCGGCATCCACGAGAGCCTGCACGGCCGCGACATCCGCGGGTGCGATCAGATCGGATGCCTCTCGCCCGGCGACGTTCGCGAGACGCGTGATCTCGCCCGTCCACCACTTGCGTGCCGCGGTCGGCGAAGCGCCGGCCTCGATGGTCGCGGCGACCTCGGCAAGAAGACCGTTGTTGGCAACATCCTGGAACTCGAGGTCCGTGAAGCCCCACTCGGCCTTCAGCCGACGGCGCCGAGCGGGCGGAGCCTCGGGCAGCGCGGCACGCAGCTCTTCGATCAGCTCGGGCGCGGGCACCACGGGAAGCAGATCGGGCTCCGGGAAGTAGCGGTAGTCGTCGGCATCCGACTTCGGACGACCGGGCGACGTCGTGCCGGTGTCTTCGTGCCAGTGTCGCGTCTCCTGCCTGATCGTGCCGCCCGAGGCGAGGATCGCGGCCTGACGCTGGATCTCGTACCGAACGGCACGCTCGACCGAGCGCATCGAGTTGACGTTCTTCGTCTCGGTGCGCGTGCCGAGCTTCTCTTGACCGCGCGGGCGCAGCGACACGTTCGCGTCGCAGCGGAGGTTGCCGCGCTCCATCTTCGCGTCCGAGATATCGAGCGCCAGCACGATGTCGCGGATCGTCTGCACGTACGCCTTGGCGATCTCGGGCGCGCGGTGCTCCGCCCCGTAGATCGGCTTGGTCACGATCTCGACGAGCGGGACGCCCGCGCGGTTGTAGTCGACGAGCGAATACTCGGCACCCTGGATGCGTCCGGTCGCGCCCCCGACGTGGGTGAGCTTGCCCGCATCCTCTTCCATGTGCGCGCGTTCGATCGGCACGACGACCTCGGTACCGTCCTCGAGCTCGACGGTCACGCTGCCCTCGAAGGCGATCGGCTCGTCGTACTGCGAGATCTGGTAGTTCTTGCCCAGATCGGGGTAGAAGTAGTTCTTGCGCGCGAAGCGGCTCGATGGAGCGATCTGGCAGCCGAGGGCGAGACCCAGGCTGATCGAGTAGCGGACGGCCTGCTCGTTCACGACCGGCAGCGAACCGGGCAGTCCCAGGTCGACCGGTGCCAGGTCGGTGTTCGCGGGGCGACCGAACGAGTTCGGTGCGGTCGAGAACATCTTGGTCGCGGTGTTGAGTTCGACGTGCACCTCGAAGCCCAGTACGGGCTCGAACAGTTCGAGAGCCTTGTCGAAGTCCATCAGCGGGGCCTTGGCCATCAGGAAACCCCTCCTCGGGTGGTGAGCGCGGGCGCCCGATCGAGCAACGGTCCGCCCCAGGCATCCTCGAGCAGCGCCTCGAGCGCCGCGCCGACGCGGTACAGACGCGCGTCCTCGCGGACGGGCGCGAGGAACTGGATGCCGACGGGCAGGCCGTCTTCTTCTGCCAAGCCCGACGGGATCGAGATGCCGGGCACACCGGCGAGGTTCGCCGGAATGGTCGTGACGTCGTTCAGATACATCTGCAACGGGTCGTCGACGCGTTCCCCGAGGCGGAACGCGGTCGTCGGGGCCGACGGGGTCGCGATCACGTCGACGGTGCCGAACGCCGCGTCGAAGTCGCGCTGAATCAGCGTGCGGACCTTCTGCGCCGAGCCGTAGTATGCGTCGTAGTACCCCGCCGAGAGCGCATAGGTGCCGAGAATGATGCGGCGCTTGACCTCATCGCCGAAGCCCGCCTCGCGGGTCGCGGCCATGACATCCTCGACCGTCGAGTTGGCGTGCGGGGTGACCCGCATGCCGAAGCGGACCGAGTCGAACTTGGCCAGGTTGCTGGACGCCTCGGCCGGCAGGATCAGGTAGTAGGCGGCCACACCGTACTCGAAGTGCGGGGCGCTGATCTCGACGATCTCGGCCCCGTTCGCCTCGAGCAGCGCGAGCGATGCGCGGAAGGATTCCGAGACACCTGCCTGGAATCCGCTGTCGGGCAACTCGCGGACCACGCCGACGCGCAAACCCTTGAGAACGTCACCGCGGGCGCCGCTGCGAGCGGCCTCGGCGAACGACGGCCAGACATCCGTCAGCGAGGTGGAGTCACGGTGGTCGTGCCCACCGATGACGTCGTGGAGCAGGCCCGCGTCGAGCACCGAGCGCGTGACGGGACCGACCTGGTCGAGGCTCGAGGCGAGGGCGATCGCGCCATACCGGCTGACCCCGCCGTACGTCGGCTTCACGCCCACGGTGCCGGTGAGGTGTGCGGGCTGGCGGATGGAGCCGCCCGTGTCCGAGCCGAGCGCGAGAGGCGCCTCGAACGCCGCGACGGCCGCGGCGGACCCGCCACCCGAGCCGCCCGGAACGCGCTCGAGATCCCACGGGTTGTGCGTCGGCCCGTAGGCGGAGTGCTCGGTCGACGACCCCATGGCGAACTCGTCCATGTTGGTCTTGCCGAGCGGCACGAGTCCCGCGGCGCGCGACCGCGCGACGACGGTGGCATCGAAGGGTGACATGTAGCCCTCGAGGATGCGCGAGCCGCTGGTCGAGGGCATGTCCGTCGTGACGAGCACGTCCTTGATCGCGAGGGGCACACCGGCGAGGGGGCCGAGCTCCTCACCCGCCGCGCGGCGGCGGTCGATGTCGGCGGCAACGTCCAGGGCGTGATCGCTGACGTGGAGGAACGCGTGAACGTCACCGTCGACGGCGGCGATCCGATCGAGGTGTGCGCGGGTCGCGTCGACGCTCGAGACCTCGCCCTTCGCGAGGGCGTCGGCCAGCGCCGCGGCGCTCAGCCGCGTGAGATCGCTCACTGCTCCTCCCCCATGATCGCGGTCACGCGAAAACGCCCGTCTGCTGCATCCGGGGCATTCTGGAGGGCCTGCTCGAGGGTCAGCGTCTCGCTGACGACGTCGGGACGGAAGACGTTCTCGAGGGGAACGGGGTGACTCGTCGCGGGGACGTCCGGGGTGGCGACCTGCGACACCTTGGCGATGTTGTCGACGATGACGTCGAGTTCGCCCGTGAGGCGGTCCACCTCCTCGTCTGTCAGCTGGATCCGGGCGAGCACGCCCAGATGGCGCACGAGTTCGGGGGTGATTTCAGACACTGCCCCATTCTAGGCGTCGGGCCTGCCGCTCCCCTGCGCCTGCGCTAGTACCGGTGCCCTGACCCCGCATCCCCCAGCGAAACACCCATCCCGCGGCAAAAACACCCCGCGCCACAGGGTATCGCGCCGCACATGGGGTGTGTCGCCGGACCGCACCGCGCGGCCCACCCGATCGACGCACGCACCGCAATAGGCTGGCGACGTGACGACGACATATGAGCCGCCCAGGCCGTGGATCCAGAGCTACGCCGACGGAGTCCCGCACGACCTCGAACCCGTATCGGGCTCGCTCGTCGACATCGTCGAGGCGTCCGCACGGGACTATCCGGATGCTCCGGCCCTGCAGTTCTTCGGACGCACCACGTCCTACCGGGAGCTGCAGCAGCAGATCGAGCGCGCCGCCGCGGGACTCCGCGCCCGGGGCGTGAAGCGGGGCGACCCCGTCGCGATCGTGCTGCCGAACTGCCCGCAGCACATCGTCGCGTTCTACGCCGTACTGCGCCTCGGCGCGGTCGTCGTCGAGCACAACCCGTTGTACACACCGCGCGAGCTGCGCAAACAGTTCGAAGACCACGGCGCGGTGCACACCATCGCCTGGAACAAGGTCGTCCAGACCCTGCAGGAGTTTCCCGCCGACCTGGAGCAGCAGACCATCGTCTCGGTCGATGTGACGCGCGCGATGCCTGCGCGCACCCGGATCGCTCTCAGGCTTCCGATCAGCAAGGCACGCGAGGCACGCGAGGCGCTCACGACACGTGTTCGCGGCACGGTGCCGTGGGAGACCCTCGTGTCGGCCGATCCGCTGCCCTCGACCGTCCCGAAGCCCGAAACCGACGACCTCGCGATCATCCAGTACACGAGCGGCACCACGGGGACCCCGAAGGGCGCCTCGCTCACGCACCGCAACCTGCTCTCGAATGCCGCGCAGTCGCGCGCGTGGGTCCCGTCGATCCGACGCGGAGAGGGATGCGTCGTCTACGCCGTCCTGCCGATGTTCCACGCCTACGGTCTGACCCTGTGCCTGACATTCGCGATGTCGATGGGCGCGCGGCTCGTCCTGTTCCCGCGCTTCGATCCCGACATGGTGCTGGCCGTCACCAAGAAGCATCCGGCCACCTTCCTGCCGCTCGTGCCGCCGATTGCGGAGCGTCTGTTGAAGGCCGCCCTCGAGAAGGGCGTCTCACTCGCCGGCACCGAGGTCGCGATCTCGGGCGCGATGGCCCTGCCCCATGAGCTCGTCGTGCCCTTCGAGGCAGCCTCCGGCGGGTACCTCGTCGAAGGATACGGGCTGAGCGAGTGCTCCCCCGTGCTCATGGCCAACCCGGTGGCCGACAACCGCGTCCCGGGCACGGTCGGCCTCCCGCTCCCGGGCACCGAGTGCCGGGTCGTCGACCCGGACGAACCCACGCGCGATGTGCCCGCCGGTGAGCGCGGCGAACTGCTCGTGCGCGGACCGCAGGTCTTCTCGGGCTACTACGGCAAGCCCGAAGAGACCGGCAGAGTGTTCGTCGACGGATGGTTTCGCACCGGCGACATCGTGACGATCGACGAGGCGGGGTTCGTCCGCATCGTCGACCGGATCAAGGAGCTCATCATCACGGGCGGCTTCAACGTGGCGCCGACCGAGGTGGAGATCGCGCTGCGTCAGCACCCCGATGTGGAGGATGCGGCCGTCGTCGGGTTGCCGAACGAGCGCTCGGGGGAAGAGGTCGTCGCCGCCATCGTGCCCGTCGCGGGCGCGACAATCGACGAGGAATCCGTGCGCGAGTTCGCGCGCGGCATCTTGACGCCCTACAAAGTGCCGCGCCGGATCTTCGTCGTCGACGAGCTGCCCAAGTCCCTGATCGGCAAGGTGCTCCGCCGACAGGTGCGCGAGTCGCTCCTGAAGCTGAACGCGGGGCGCTAGACCCGCTACCCCGCGTCGGGATCGAGCGCGTCGAGCGCCGCCGGCCCCTGCGTCACCAGCAGCCGGAACTGCTCGGCGTCGATGATGCGCACGCCCAGCTCCTCGGCCTTGCCGAGCTTCGAGCCCGCACCCGGACCCGCGGCGACGAAGTCGGTCTTCTTCGAAACGCTCGAGGCGGACTTTCCTCCGGCCGCGATGATCGCCTCTTGCGCGCCCTCGCGGGTGTAACCCTCGAGCGACCCCGTCGCGACGACGGTGATGCCCTCGAGTACCCCGCCCGCCGCGACCGCGGCGCCGGGACCGGGGTGACCCGGCGTGGCGAACTGGGCGCCTGCGGCCGCCCACCGCTCGACGATCTCCTGGTGCCAGTCGACCTCGAACCAGTCGATCAGTGCGTCCGCGATGATGTCGCCGACGCCCTCGACGGCAGCGAGCTCTTCGTGCGAGGCCGCACGGATCTCGTCGACCGAGCCGAACCACTGCGCCAGTGCACGCGCTGCGACGGGACCGACGTGACGGATGTTGAACGCCACGAGGAAGCGCCACAGATCTTTCGACTTCGCTTTCTGCAGCTCCTCGAGAAGCGTGATCGCCTGAGCGGATGGCTGAGGCCCGGTGAGTCCCTGCTTCTTCTCGGCGGGAGAGGGATTGCGGCGGAACGGCGCGCGGCGGACCCGCTTCCCCGTTCTCTCGTCGACGCGCGGCTCGCCCGTCTCGGCATCCCGGACGATCACCTCGATCGGCACGAGCTGCTCGAGGGTGAGGTCGAACAGGGCCGCCTCGGTCTCCAGAGGTGGGGTTCTCGGCTTCGACGGCTGCGTGAGCGCGGCGGCCGTCACCTCACCGAGCGCCTCGATGTCGAGCGCCCCCCGTGATCCGATGTGCTCCACCCGGCCGCGGACCTGCGCGGGGCAGGCCCGGGTGTTGGGGCAGCGCAGATCGACGTCACCCTCCTTCGCCGGGGCGAGCGGCCAGCCGCACTCGGGGCACTCCCGGGGCATCACGAACGCGCGCTCCGACCCGTCGCGAAGTTCGACGACGGGCCCGAGCACCTCGGGGATGACGTCGCCCGCCTTCCGCAGAACGACGGTGTCACCGATCAGAACACCCTTCGCGCGGACGACATCCTGATTGTGGAGCGTCGCCTGACGCACGACGGATCCCGCCACGCGGACGGGGGCCATCACCGCGAACGGGGTCGCCCGGCCCGTGCGTCCGACCGAGACGACGATGTCGAGCAGTTTCGTATTGACCTGTTCGGGCGGGTACTTGTAGGCGATCGCCCAGCGCGGCGCGCGGCTCGTGGCGCCGAGCTCGTCATGCAGCGCGAGTTCGTCTACCTTCACGACGATGCCGTCGATCTCATGCTCGACGTCGTGGCGGTGTTCGCCGTAGTGCTCGACGAAGGCCGTCACCCCGTCGATCGAATCCGTCGTCCGGAAATAGGGGCTCACGGGAAGCCCCCACTCCTTCAGCAGGCCGTAGATCTCGCTCTGGGAGCCGACGGGCGGGCTGGCCCACGCCCCGATGCCGTGCACGAAGAGGCGAAGAGAGTCCAGGCGTGCCTGACCCGCCTCGAGTTCGAGTCCGTCTTTCTTGTCGAGTTGCTGACGAAGTCCGCCGCTGGCCGCGTTGCGCGGATTGGCGAAGGAGGGAAACCGCCGTTCCGCGCTGACGAGTGCCTTCTCTTCGTCGAAGGCGCGCGAACGCGCGCGTGTCTCTTCGACCGCGCGATCACGCATCTCGGCCTGCAACGCGTTGAGTGCCGCGAAAGCAGCGACCGGGATGAAGACCTCACCGCGGACTTCGACGAGGGGCGGATGCCCGGTGCCCGCGAGACGCATCGGGATGCCGTGCACCCGCACGGCGTTGAACGTCACATCCTCGCCGACGCGCCCATCGCCGCGTGTGGCCGCCGACGTCAGGACGCCGTTCTCGTAGCGCAGGCTGACCGCCAGGCCGTCGATCTTCAGCTCGGTCAGCCATCTCACCGCACGACCGGCCCCCGCCTGTGCCTTCGCACACCACTCGCGGAGCTCGTCCAGCGAGAAGACGTTGTCGAGGCTCAGCATCCGCTCGGCATGTTCGACCGGCGCGAACTGCGTCCCCTGCGCGGCTCCGATCGTCAGGGTCGGCGAATCCTGGCCCTGCAGTTCGGGGTACAGCCGCTCGATCTCCTCGAGCCGACGCATCCAGGCGTCATACGTCGCGTCATCGACGAGTTCCGCATCCCGTCCGTAGTACGCGTCGCGCGCCCCCATGATCCGCTCGGTGAGGTCTCGCGACGCGTCACGCGCCTGCTCGAGGGTCAGATCGGGAAGCTCGGATGCTTCGGGCTGCTCGGAGATATCGGATGCCACCGGTTCAGTTTAGGTTCGGCCCCCGACATCCGTCCTCCGCCCGGCGCGACCCGCCCGTCTCGCGTCCCGTCCCGCCAGACCACCCCAGCCCGCGCTCCGCGAGCGGTCGCGATACGACGTCACACGGCGACGTCACACGGCGAATCGCGACCGTTCGCGGCGTCTCGGGTGCCCGGGCCACACGACGGCTACGGTTCGCGGCATCCGCGCGATCGATCGAAGGAGCGGATGCGAGAATGCGCAGCCGAAGCGGGTCAGACGCCCGCGGGGACCGCCGAAACCGTTCGGTCGATCGTGAACTGCCCGAGCACGCGTGTACCGCTGTACAGCACAGCGGTCTGGCCGGGAGCGACGCCGTCGAGCGGCACATCCGGATGCACGACGAGACGCGGCATCGGCTCGCCGTCGATCTCGTCCCCCTCGAGGAAGCTCAGGGTCGCGGGCACAGGGTCGGCATGGGCGCGGATCTGCACATGGCAGGCCAGATCCGACCCGACGGACAACGCCGCGGATCCCGCCCAGGTGAACCGTGCGCCGGAGATCTCGCCGATCGCCAGCGCCTCGCGCGGCCCGACGACGACCGTGTTGGACACGGGACGCACCTCGAGCACGAACCGGGGCTTGCCGTCGGCCGCGGGCACACCGAGTGCGAGGCCGCGCCGCTGCCCGACCGTGAACGCATGAGCGCCCTCGTGCGCGCCGACGACGGCACCGGATGCGTCGACGATGTCGCCGGGCGCCGCGCCGACGCGGTCGGCCAGCCAGCCGCGCGTGTCGCCGTCGGGGATGAAGCAGATGTCGTGGCTATCGGGCTTCTGCGCCACGGTCAGCCCGCGCGCCTCGGCCTCGGCCCGCACGAGCGCCTTCGAGGGGGTCTCACCCAGCGGGAAGAGCGTGTGCGGCAGTTGCTCCGCCGTCAGCACGCCCAGCACGTAGGACTGATCCTTCGCGGCGTCGCTCGCGCGGTGCAGCTCGAGTTCACCGGATGCCCCGGTCCGAACGATCGCGTAGTGACCCGTGACCACGGCGTCGAAACCCAGGTCGAGCGCCTTCTCCAGTACCGCGGCGAACTTGATCCGTTCGTTGCAGCGCATGCACGGGTTCGGCGTGCGACCCGCGGCGTACTCGTTGACGAAGTCCTCGATGACGTCGTCGCGAAAGCGCTCCGAGAAGTCCCAGACGTAGAAGGGGATGCCGAGACGGTCGGCCGCGCGACGGGCGTCCATCGCGTCCTCGATCGTGCAGCATCCGCGACTCCCCGCGCGCAGCGTCCCCCCGGCGCGCGAGAGGGCGAGGTGAACGCCCGTGACGTCGTGTCCGGCATCGACGGCGCGCGCGGTGGCCACCGCGGAGTCGACACCACCGCTCATCGCCGCGAGAACACGCATTCGTCGATTCTACGCGGGCCTCCTGTGCGCGGGCCGCTCCGCTCGTCGAACATCGACGCCCGGCCGGGTCGGGAGCACCGTTGTGTGACAGCCGAGCACGATGCGCGCGCGTCAGCCGCGCGGAGTGCGGGACGACAGACCCGCGCGCCGGGCGCGGTCGTACGCCGACGGGAGCGCCGCGAGCAGCGCCGCCACGTCTGCCGGCGTCGACGTTCGGCCGAGGGTGAACCGGAGCGCACCCGCCGCGATGTCCGGCGCGACGCCCATGGACAGCAGGACGTGGGATGGCTCGGGCACGCCGGCCTGACATGCCGATCCGGTCGACACGGCCACGCCTGCGGCGTCGAGCAGCAGCAGCAGCGAGTCGCCCTGCGCGCCCGGCAGCACGACGTGCACGTGCCCCGGAAGACGATCCGCGCCGCTCGCCGAGACGACCACATCGGGAATCGTGGCCCGCAGACCGGCCTCCAGTTCGTCACGCAACGCGCCGATCCGGACGGCCTCCGCCGACAACTCGGCGACCGCGAGCTCGGCGGCAACGGAGAAGGCCACGGCGCCCGCGACATCCTGCGTGCCCGCCCGCAGCCCCCGCTGCTGCCCGCCGCCATGCAGCAGCGCCTCGAGCGTGACGTGCCGCGACACGACAAGAGCCCCGACCCCGACCGGCCCGCCGATCTTGTGCGCCGACGCGCTCAGCGCGACGAGCCCCGCGCCACCCTCTGCCCCGCCGCGCAGCTCCCGAAACGACAGGGGCACATGCCCGAAGGTGCCGACCGCGTCGACGTGCAGGGGAACGCCCGCATCGGATGCCGCGACGGATGCCTCGGCCACCGGCTGCAGCGAGCCCACCTCGTTGTTGGCACCGAGCAGCGTCGCGACCGCGACCCGCTCGTCCGCGAGAGCGACGCTCCATGCGTCCCGGTCGATGCGGGCATCGGCGTCGATCGGCACCGACCGCGCGTCCGCCTCGCCGCTCGTCTCGAGCCAGCGGACCGTGTCGAGGGTCGCGTGGTGCTCGCCCTCGGGCACCACGAGGAGGTTGCGCCCGGTCGCAGCACGCCGGGCGCGCAGCAGTCCCGTGAGGGCCAGGTTGATCGATTCGGTCCCGCCCGAGGTGAAGACGACCTCGATGGGCTGGCAGTCGAGGGCGGCGGCAAGCCGATCACGGGCGTCCTCGAGCAGGCGCCGCGCGGACTGGCCGGCACCGTGGATCGACGACGCGTTGCCGACGACCGCGGATGCCTCGAGCCACGCCGCACGCGCCTCGGCCCGCAGCGGGGTCGTCGCCGCGTGGTCGAGGTAGGCGTTCACCCCACAACTCTCACATATCGGCGGCACGGCGGCTTCAGACGCACGCGTGCGCGCCGAGCCCCGACGAACGCCTGTGCGCCGAGAGGACGTCCCCCTCCGCGTAACGCGCAGGACTCACGCGCTGGTTAGGGTTGTCCCCATGGTCAGCCCGACACCGACGACCGACGCGCCCGCCGGACTTCTCTCGCCCGCGCTCGATGACCTCGGCGTCACGTATACGTCCGACGGCGGTCGGTTGCGCGTGTGGTCGGGGCATGCCGACGGCATCGAGCTCGTGATCTTCGACGACACCGACCTCGACTGGATCATTGACACGATTCCCCTGCGCCTCGTCGGCGGTTCGGTGTGGGAGGTCACCACGCCGCTGCTCCGACCCGGCACGCGCTACGCGATTCGCGTCAGCGGCCCGACCGGCCCCGGCAACACCTTCAACCCCCGCACCCTTCTGCTCGATCCCTACGCCCGTGGCCTGGTGTCCGGCGGGTTCAGCGACTGGCGCTCGGTCGCAATCGACGGATCGTTCGACTGGGGCGGAGTCCAGAAACCCCGCGTACCTCTCGACCGCACCGTCATCTACGAGGAACATCTCAAGGGTCTGACCAAGCGCCATCCCGCGATCACACCCGCACTCCACGGCACGTACGCGGGCCTCGCCAACCCGGCGATGATCGAGTACCTCCAGGGCCTGGGCGTCACGAGCGTCGAGTTGCTGCCCGTCCACGCGTTCGCGAGCGAACCCCGCCTCCACCAGCTCGGGCTCAGCAACTACTGGGGATACAACACCCTCAACTTCTTCACCCCGCACGCCGCGTACGCCACCGAGGCCAGCCGACGCGAGGGCCCCGAGGCGATCCTGCGCGAGTTCAAGGGCATGGTGCGCCTGCTGCACGAGGCCGGACTCGAGGTCATCCTCGACGTCGTCTACAACCACACGGCGGAAGAGGGCGTGGGCGGACCGCGGTCGAGCTTCCGCGGCATCGACAACCGCTCGTACTACCGCCAGCTCGATGACGGCACCTACGTCGACGAGACGGGCTGCGGCAACGCCGTGAACACGGCGACGGATGCCTCGGCGCGCCTCATCCTCGATTCCCTCCGCTACTGGGCGAACGACCTGCAGATCGACGGGTTCCGTTTCGACCTCGCCGCGACCCTCGGCCGCGACGCGCAGCATCACTTCACGCCGGACCACCCGCTGCTGCGCACCATCCTGGACGACCCCGCGCTCGCCGACGTCAAGATGATCGCCGAGCCGTGGGATGTCGGCATGGGCGGCTGGCAGACCGGCAACTTCGGCGCCGGCTGGAGTGAGTGGAACGACCGCTATCGCGACCGGGTCCGCAACTTCTGGCTCTCGGACGTCGACTACGCCAGACGCGCCTCGACGGCACCTGTCGGGATCGGTGGCTTCGCGACACGCCTCGCCGGTTCGTCCAACACGTTCTCGCACGAGCGCGGGCCCCTCGCGAGCGTCAACTTCGTCACGGCCCACGATGGGTTCACACTCCGCGATCTCGTCTCGTACGACGTCAAGCACAACCTCGCCAACGGCGAGCAGAACCGCGACGGCGCGGACACCAACCGCTCGTTCAACCACGGCGCCGAAGGCCCGACCGACGATCCGCACATCCTCGCGACGCGACGCAAGGCGATGCGAAACCTACTGGGCACGCTCCTGCTCTCTTCGGGCATCCCGATGCTGACCGCCGGGGACGAGTTCGGGCGCACGCAGCGCGGCAACAACAACGCGTACTGCCACGATTCCACCCTCACCTGGTTGTCGTGGGACCACGCCGATTGGCAGAAGGACCTGCAGGCGCACGTCCGTCGTCTGATCACGCTGCGTGGCGAGAACCCCGCGCTCCGTCCGATCCGCTTCGCGGTCCAGGACCGGCCGACCCCCTCCGCGTCGGTCATGGACTGGTACGACGAGAGCGGCGCCATGATGTCGATCGATCGCTGGACGAACCCGGCGCACCGGACGCTTCAGTACGTCGCGGCGTCGACCCCCGAGCACGAGGCGTTCAATCGGATCCTGCTCATGGTCCACGGCAACGAGTCGCCCATCGACGTCACGCTGCCGGACATCGAGGGGGTGACGCGTTACGTCGAGCTCTGGTCGTCGATCGACGAGCGTCCGGCCGAGATCGCCGAGACCTACGAACCGGGTGATCTCGTGCCGTTGCCCGGTACGTCGATGCGGCTCTTCCGCGCCGAATAACACCGTTCGCCGGGCGGCGCAAGGCGTATCGTCGCCTGGGCACGCACGGTAGGTTCGGGGTGTGGCTGCCCCTTCTGCAAATGCTGTCCCCCGAGCGTGGCGGAGCGCCGCCGCCCTGCCCGTCCGCCCCGCCGTCGCGTGGCCCGATGAGGGCACGACCGCGGCTGGTCGTATCCCGATGTTCCACCCGCACCCGGCGGTTCCGGGCGACCTGTACCGGCCGAAGGCTTATGCGACAGAGGCCGTCCCGTTCGTCGTGACCGCGTTCCGCGAGGGGCACGATCGCATCGGCGTGCACCTGCGCCTCTTCTCCCCCGGCGGTGACGAGTCGTTGCACCGGCTCACGGCTCTCGACGACGGCTTCGACCGTTGGCGGGTTCTCGTCGCGCCGCTCGAACAGGGCGTGTGGACCTTCCGTTTCGAGGCCTTCGCCGACGAGTACGCGACGTGGCACCATGCGGCCGGGCTGAAGATCGCCGCGGGCGTCGACGCACCGCTGATGCGTCGGATGGGCTCGGACCTGTTCGAGCGGGCCGCGTCGGAACGCAGCCGACCGGCCGGCGAGCGTCGTCTGCTCCAGGCATCCGCTGCCCGTCTTCGCGACACGGATGTGACGGATGTCGAAGCGCTCGAGATCGTCGAGGACGCCTCGATCGCGGCATCCTTCGCGGCCCGCCCCGTCGCCTCGCTCG
Organism: Microbacterium sp. BR1; assembly: GCF_002812725.1. Taxonomy (GTDB): domain Bacteria; phylum Actinomycetota; class Actinomycetes; order Actinomycetales; family Microbacteriaceae; genus Microbacterium. The sequence goes on from NZ_NMUN01000004.1 coordinate 633,954, forward strand.
TGACGATCGGCGCGACGCGCGAGCTGCTCGTGGAACGCCGCCGCGCGGGGGTGGGCGCCTGGTACGAGTTCTTCCCCCGTTCGGAGGGCGCGAAGCGCCTGAAGAACGGACGCGTCAAGAGCGGTACGTTCCGCACCGCGATGAAGCGCCTGCCCGATGTCGCCGCGATGGGCTTCGACGTTCTCTACCTGCCGCCGATCCATCCGATCGGCGAAACGCATCGCAAGGGGCGCAACAACTCACTCGAGACCGAACCGGGTGATCCGGGCTCGCCGTGGGCGATCGGCGGCGCCGCGGGCGGGCACGACACGATCCACCCCGATCTCGGGACGCTCAACGACTTCCGCGCGTTCGTGCGCGCGGCACGCGCCGAGGGCATCGAGGTCGCGATCGACTTCGCGCTGCAGGCCTCGCCCGATCACCCGTGGGTGACGGAGCATCCCGAATGGTTCACGACGCTGCCCGATGGCTCGATCGCGTACGCGGAGAACCCGCCGAAGAAGTATCAGGACATCTATCCGATCAACTTCGACAACGACGGACCCGGCATCCGCGCCGAAGCCCTGCGGCTGCTTCGGCACTGGATCGCGCAGGGCGTCGAGATCTTCCGCGTCGACAACCCGCACACCAAACCCCTGCAGTTCTGGGAGTGGCTGATCCGCACTGTGAGTGCCGAACACCCCGGTGTCGTCTTCCTCGCCGAGGCTTTCGCGCGCCCCGCGATCATGCAGGGACTCGCGATGGCCGGATTCCAGCAGAGTTACACCTACTTCACGTGGCGAAACACGAAGAAGGAGCTCGAGGAGTTCCTGACGGGGCTCGCGACCGAGACGGCCGACTTCCTGCGTCCGAACCTGTTCGTCAACACCCCCGACATCCTCACCGAGTACCTCCAATACGGGGGCCGGGCCGCCTACAAGACGCGTGCCGCCATTGCCGCCACCGCCGCCCCGACCTACGGCGTCTACGCGGGATACGAGCTGTACGAGAGCGTTGCGCGACCGGGCTCGGAAGAGAACATCGACAACGAGAAGTACGAATACAAGACGCGCGATTGGGCCGGTGCCGAGGCATCCGGCAATTCCCTCGCGCCGTATCTCAGGATGCTGAATCGCGTCCGTGGCGAGCATCCCGCGTTGCAGCAACTGCGCAATATCCGTATCCACTGGAGCGACGACGAGGCGATCCTGGTCTACTCGAAGCACCTCGATGCGGCGCTCACCCCCACGGGCGAGTCCGACACGCTCATCGTCGTCGCGAACGTCGACCCCCACTCCGCGCGCGAAACGACCGTCTATCTCGACACCCGGGAGTGGGGCGTGGTGCCCGGCGAGACCTTCGAGGTCGAAGACCTGGTCTCGGGAGCCGTGTGGACCTGGAGCGACCGCAACTACGTCCGTCTCGATGCTTTCTCCGAGCCGGTGCACATTCTGATGGTGAGGAGCCCCCGATGACCGAGCACGAGACACGTGGGCACGGAGTACACACCGTGTCGCAGAACGACCTCGACCTGGTGGCGACGGGCTCGCACTATTCGCCCCACAGTGTGCTCGGGCATCACGCCGGGCAGGATGCGTCGGGCCACGCGATCACGACGATTCGCGTTCGTCGTCCCCTCGCCGAGACGGTGACCGCGATCACGGACGGCGGTCGCACGGCTCTCGATCACGTGCGGAGCGGGATCTGGGAGGGCACGCATCCCGGCGCCCCCGTGCCGTACCGCATCGAGGCGACCTACGCCTCCGCACCCGCGTGGACCGCCGATGACCCCTACCGTTTCGTTCCGACCGTCGGCGATCTCGATCTGCACCTGATCGCCGAGGGGCGGCACGAAGAGCTCTGGCGCGTACTCGGTTCGCACCTGCGCGATCACCAGGGCGTTGCGGGCACCTCATTCGCCGTCTGGGCGCCGAACGCACAGGCCGTGCGGGTCGTCGGGGACTTCAACGGCTGGGACGGCCAGAGTCATCCGATGCGCTCGATGGGTGGATCGGGCGTGTGGGAGTTGTTCGTCCCGGCGGTCGGCGAGGGCTCCGCCTACAAGTACGAACTCCTCACGGGAGACGGACGCTGGATCATCAAAGCCGATCCGATGGCACGCTGGGCCGAGGTTCCGCCGGCAACCGCCTCGGTCGTGACCAAGGCGCGCCACGAGTGGCGGGACGACGAGTGGATGGAACGCCGCGCGCGCACGACGCCCGTCGACCAGCCCATGTCGGTCTACGAGATCCACCTCGGTTCATGGCGCCCCGGCCTGACGTACCGCACCGCCGCCGACGACATCATCGGCCACGTCACCTCACTCGGCTTCACCCACGTCGAATTCCTTCCGCTGGCGGAACACCCGTTCGGGGGCTCGTGGGGCTACCAGGTCACGGGGTACTACGCCCCGACCAGCCGATTCGGCACGCCGGACGATCTGCGACACCTGATCGATCGGCTGCACCAGGCGGGAATCGGCGTGATCATGGACTGGGTCCCGGGGCACTTCCCCAAGGACGAGTTCGCGCTGGCCCGATTCGACGGACGGCCGCTCTACGAGCACGCCGATCCCCACCGCGGCGAGCACAAGGACTGGGGGACGTACATCTTCGATTACGGTCGCCGCGAGGTCCGCAACTTCCTGGTCGCGAACGCCCTGTACTGGTTCGAGGAGTTCCACGTCGACGGTCTGCGCGTCGACGCCGTCGCGTCCATGCTCTACCTCGACTACTCCCGCAACGAAGGCGAGTGGACGCCGAACATCCATGGCGGGCGCGAGAACCTCGAGGCGATCGGCTTCCTGCAGGAGGTCAACGCGACGGCGTACAAGCGCTACCCCGGTATCGCGATGATCGCCGAGGAATCCACGAGCTACCCCGGTGTGACGGCCCCGACCAGCCAGGGCGGACTGGGCTTCGGACTGAAGTGGAACATGGGCTGGATGAACGACACGCTCCAGTATTTCGGGCGAGACCCGATGTACCGGGCGCACCACGAGGGCGAGATCACCTTCACCTTCGTCTACGCGTTCAGCGAGAACTTCGTGCTGCCGATCAGTCACGACGAGGTCGTGCACGGCAAGGGCACTCTGGTGTCACGGATGCCCGGAGACCACTGGCAGAAGCTCGCGAATGCCCGCGCATTCCTCGGGTTCCAGTGGGGCCATCCGGGCAAGCAACTGCTCTTCATGGGCCAGGAGTTCGGGCAGATCTCGGAGTGGTCCGAGGGACGCTCGCTCGACTGGTGGATTCTCGACCAACCGCTGCACGCCCAGCTTCAGGCATTCGTGTCGGTGCTCAACGCGACCTACCGCGAGCACGCACCGCTCTGGTCGCGCGATCACGACGGCGCCGCGTTCCGGCGGCTGTTCGGTCCGCAGCACAACCCGAACGTCGTCGCCTTCGCGCGCACGGACTGGCACGGCAACACGGTCGCTGTGCTGTGCAATTTCTCGGGCGTGCCCGTCCACGACTTCGAGCTCGAGATGCCGGAAGCCGGCGTCTGGACCGAGATCCTCAACTCGGACGCCGTCGAGTATGGCGGCTCGGGCGTCGGCAACTTCGGCATCGTCAACGCCGCGCCCGCGGGCGACGGTGCCGCTCGCGCAAGCATCACGCTGCCGCCGCTCGGCGTGATCTGGCTCCATCACTCGCGGTGAGTGCACGGCGTCCGGTGCGGCGTATCGACCCGCCGCCCCGGACGTGGCGCGTTCTCAGAAGAGCAGCGACGCCAGGCGGCCACGCGCGCGGATGACGCGCGGGTCCGGATCGCCGATCAGCCCGAACAGCTCGAGCAGACGCTCGCGCACGGGCGCACGCTCGTCGTCGGGCAGCGCCGCGAACAGGTCGAGGAGTCGTCCGAACGCGTCATCGACGTGTCCCCCGGCGATGTCGAGATCCGCGACCGCGAACTGCGCTGGCACATCCGTGGGGGCGGCCGCCGCGGCGGCGCGCGCCGCTTCGAGCTCGAGACCCGACACCCGACTCAGCAGGCGAACCTGACCGAGGCCCGCGCGCGCGTCCTCATCCCTCGGATTCTCGACCAGCGCCTGCTCGTAAGCCCGGACGGCGGCGTCGTAGTCGCCCTCTTCGATGGCCGCGAACGCGGCGGCGTGTAGCGGAGGGAGCGGCGGCTCGGACGGCTCGACGGCCTCACCGTCGGCGTCGCCGGCTTCGGCATCCGTCACGGAGAGTGTCCCCGTCACGCCGTTCTGGGCTGCGAGCTGCAGGAGCTGGGCGAACACCTCGCGCACCTGCTGCTCGGGAACCGCACCGGTGAACAGCGGAACCGGCTGTCCGCCGACCAGGGCCACGACGAGCGGGATGGACTGTGCACGAAATGCCTGGGCGAGCTGCGGGTTCGCATCCACGTCGACCTTCACCAGGACGAGGCGTCCGCCGAGCTCGGTGATCACGGACTCGAGGATCGGGCTCAGCTGCTTGCACGGCCCGCACCACTCGGCCCACAGATCGATGACGACGGGGACCGTACGCGACAGCTCGAGGATCTCACCGAACGTCTCGTCCGTGGCGTCTCGCACCAGCCCGGCACCGCCACTCGCAGCGGCGGGGCCCCCGGCGCCGGAAGCCGCGGCGGCCGCGGCGCCCGGAGCGGGCGGCTGCGGGCGGTTGCGCAGCGATGACAGGTCGACGGCGCCGCGGAGGACGGCGCCGGGATTGGCGTTCAGACTCATTGGATGACTCCCGCGCTGAGGATGTTCGAGGCATAGCCGAGCAGCCGGATCTGTCCGCCGTCGGCCTGATTGGGTACGTAGAAGAAGAGCTGGTCGGAGAAGTTCGTCTGGAAGCCGGACGCCGAGCTGGCCGTGCCGGCGAGGGCCTCCACCGTCGGGTTGCCGTCGAGCTTGATCACGGCGTCGCTGTTCGTCGGTTTGACGGTGTCGGTCTCGGTGAGGCTGACGGCGACGATCGCACCGGATTCGAGAGTCGCCAGGCCGATCGCGGGGTACGCGCCGGCGGCCGACGAGAAGGTCAGACTGCCCGTCTCCGCGCCGGTCTGGTTGAACTGATCCAGACGGGTCCGGCGGTCCTCCGCGACCTTCACGCGGAACTGATCGCCCTCTTCCTCGAACAGGGACGCATAGCTGCTGTTCTCTCCGTTGTTGAGCACGTCCGCGTACGCCGCGGCCAACTCCTGGGGTTCCAGAATCAGGAACGGAGAGTCTGGCGGCACGAGCGCCGCACCGATCGTGGCGGGCGCGACACCACCCGGGAACTCAGCGGATGCGGCCAGGCTCGCGAGGTAAGTGAGCTTGTATTCCGACCAGGCATCCTGCTGCGTCAGGACGGCCACGGTCGGGGCAACCGTCGTCTCGCCCTCTTCGCCCACGACCGTCATGATCGTCCGCGGCCAGAGGTCGTATGCCTGGGGAAGCACGATCTGCAGCGGTTCGGTCGGGATCGCCGGCAGCGCCGGGTGATCGGCGACCTTGCTGCGGATCAGGTAGTTCGCCTTGCGCTCATCCAGTACGGCACCCGCGAGTCGCGTCGCCGCGAGATCGCCGTTGGCCGCGACATCCGCTTCGGATACCGTCTGCGCGACCTTCGCAAGAATGCGCTTCGCCTGCGTCTCGGTGACGGCCGGTGCGTCCTGCTCGTCCGCCGCGATCACGCTCGCGGACGGCGAGGGGGTGGCCGACGCCGCCAGCTGCGGCCAGGATTCGGCGGTACAGCCGGTGAAGAGCAGCCCGGCGATGGCGATGCTCGGAATGACGACGAAGCCGCGGGTGCCGCCACGCAGTGCACGACGGGAGGGAGCGCCCGAGCTGATCACGCCCTTCGCCTCGGCATCTCCGGCGGGAATCGTGTCGAGGGGCTGCGTCACGGGCTGCGGCAGCCCCTTGCGCCGCGGACCACGCGAGCGGCGCGCGTGCCGGATGCCCAACAGGTACAGGAGCACGCCGAGCACCATCAGGATGCTTCCGGCCACGATGAGCGGACCCGCCCAGGGGGTCGAGTTGTCGAGGGGCCAGCGGATCTCGATCGACTCCGGCGCCGCTGCCGTGCCATCCGCGGCGAGCAGAACGCTCATCGTGTCGGGCAGCTGCAGCTGGGCCGTGAGCGTTCCCTCGTCGGTGAACTCATCGAGCCACAGGTCGGACCCGGCAGGGTTGCGCCCTACGGCGGTCCCCGTCGCGGCCTGGTCTGACGTCGTGTCGCCCTCGGTCGCTGCATCCGCAGCGCCATCCGCGGCGGGACCGTCGGTTGCGGGGCCCTCCTTCTGCGGATCAACCGTTTCGGTGACGATCTCGCCCGTGTCATCCAGCGTGACACGCGTATACGAGACATCCGAGAGCCAGGCCGTGACGTCCGCCGTGCGCCCGTAGGCGGCGTACACGGGGCCGGTGTCGACCGATGCCGTCAGCGTCTGCGAACCCGGTGCGCTTGTCAGGACCGCGCCATCGATCAGCGTGTACGGAAGACCGTCGGAAGCGCTGATCTTGGTCTCGGTCGTATCGGCGCCCACGAACACCGTCCGCTGCGCGATACCCGCGCCGATCAGTACGGCGGCGAGCACGAATGCCGCGACAGCCCAGACAAAACGCAAACGAAAACTCCTCCATCGACGCGCCCGGGAGAGTTTCGGCGCGGAAGCGGACATCCCAGACTACCGAAGTACGCCTGAATGTCAGCCCCACGCGCGTGAAGCGCGTGAACAGGGTGGTCCGCCCGTATTCTGACGTGACGCGCGTCGGGCGCGTCGCAGCCGGAGGTGCACGTGAAGATTCACAACCCGTTCCGCGTCGCATTCATCGCGACGCTCGGTGTGGGGCTCGGGATCGTCCTGATCTCGAGTATTCAGACGCTCTCGACGATTCTGCTGTACGTCGGCACGGCGCTCTTCCTGTCGCTCGGCCTCGAGCCCGCGATCTCGTTCCTCGAACGTCGGCGGATGAAGCGCTGGGTCGCGGTCCTCATCGTGATCCTGGTCGTGCTGGCGGCCTTCGCCGGAATCGTGCTGATGGTGCTGCCAATCATCGCTGCCCAGATCAGTCAGCTCGTGGCCGCGATCGAGACGATCATCACCCGGGGCACGTTCATCGACGATCTCCGGAATTGGCTCCAGACCACATTCCCAACGCTGAAGGTGGATGACGTCTTCACCTACGTCAATGACTGGCTGACTTCGCTCGACTTCGCCGCGATCGGAGAGAGCGTGCTGGCGTTCGGCGCGGCCATCGTGGCCGGCCTGACGGGCGCATTCATCGTCCTGATCCTGACGATCTACTTCACGGCGTCCACGCCGAACCTCAAGGCCGCCGTGTACCAGCTCGTTCCCGCATCGCGTCGCGCCCGCTTCATCGACCTGTCGGAGCAGATCACGGACTCGGTCGGCTACTACGTCATGGGCCAGGGAACGCTGGGCATCGTCAACGGCATCCTGAGCGCCATCCTGCTCACGATCATCGGGGCGCCGTTCCCCGCCGTCCTCGCGGTCATCGCGTTCTTCTTCTCGCTGATCCCGCTCGTCGGCACGCTGACGGGCTCGACGATCATCGTCCTGACCTGCCTGATCCCGGGGCTCGGCAGTCCGGGAACCGCCCTGATCGCCGGTATCTACTACCTGATCTACATGCAGATCGAGGCGTACGTGCTGGCGCCGCGCATCATGAACCGAGCCGTGTCGGTGCCGGGTGCCGTCGTCGTGATCGCGGCCCTCGCGGGTGGCTCGCTGCTCGGACTCCTCGGCGCGCTCGTTGCGATCCCCGTGGCAGCCAGCATCCTGATCATCTATCGGCAGGTCATCATCCCGCGGATGAACGAGCTGTAATCCAGCCTCGGCGTCGCTGCTCAACGATCGGACCGCGCCCGTACGGGACCGTCGGGGTTCACGATTCGTGGCTAGAGCGGGCCGTCCCACTCGGTCGGCAGCGGCAACGCCGCCGGGTTGACCGCGGCGACGATCTCGGTCAAGACCCGCCGTGTCTGCGTCTCGCCGACCCACAGGTGCCGCCCGCCCTCGACCGGAACGACGACGACGTGCGGGATCTGCGCGAAGCGCTGGACCGCAGCATCCGGACGGAGGTAGTCATCGAACTCGGGAATCACGGCGATCAGGGGCCGGTCGTCGCCCGCCCACGCGGCGAGTTCTTCGTCGGTCGTGCGGTGCAGCGGCGGCGAGAGCAGGATGACTCCCGCGATGTCGTGATCTCGACCGTATTTCAGGGCCAGCTCGGTGCCGAACGACCAGCCCACCAGCCACGGTTTCGGCAGACCCCGCTCCCGGACGAAATCGAGCGCTGCGGCAACGTCGAAGGCCTCGTCGTGCCCGCCGTCGAACGACCCCTCGCTCGTCCCGCGCGGTGACGTGGTGCCACGGGTGTTGAAGCGCAGCACGGCGAGATCGGCAAGGGCGGGCAGACGGCCGGCCGCTTTGCGCAGGATGTGCGAATCCATGAACCCGCCCGCCGTGGGAAGCGGATGCAGCGTCACGAGCGTTGCGACCGGCTCCGTCTCGAGCGGTTGGGCCAACTCCCCCACCAGCGTCACGTCGTCGAGCGTGTGCAGCTCGATGTCTTCGCGCCGGGCGGGCAGCTGGATCGGTCCACGAATCTCGGTCATGCGATCCTCCAACAGTGCGTGTGCCAGTGACGGCGGGCCGCGAGATCGGCCGCCTCACCGAGCACGCCGTCCGCGCGCCAGACGACCAGGTGCGCGGTGTGCGCGGCAACCGGGCGCCCGCAGCCGGGACAGGTGTACGACTTGACGGCCTGATGAGCAGACACGGGCTGGACGGTGTATTCGACGCCTCGTCGCGTCTCGGGCCTCTTCCAGCCGCCGATGAGGCGCTCGAGCCCGTCACCGGGAGGGTCGGGTCGGCGTCGGTTCGACCGCGGCATCGCGGTCAGTACCACCCGCGGGCCTGCGAGTGGCCCCAGGCACCGCAGGGCGTACCGTACCGGCCACCGATGTATCCGAGTCCCCAGGCGATCTGCGTCGCCGGGTTGGTCTCCCAGTCGGCGCCCGCAGACGCCATCTTGGTGCCGGGTAGAGCCTGCGGGATGCCGTAGGCACCGCTGGACTTGTTGTGCGCGTTCACGCGCCAACCCGACTCCTTCTTCCAGAGGGCGACGAGGCAGTCGAACTCGCCCGTCCCCCACCCGCGCGACGCGACCATGTCGAAAGCGATCGCCTGCGCCGAGCCGGGATCGGGAACGACGCTCGGCGGCGCCCACCCGCTGGCGGCCTTGGTGCTGCTTGCCGCGACGGGTACCGGCTTCGGCTTGGGTTTGACGAACACCTGATAGCTGCCCCGCGACAGCTCGGGCGCGCTCGTCTCACCCGCGATGTCGACGATGAGCGACTGGGCGTCGCTCCGCGCAGCCGCGTAGAGCGTGGTTGCACCGGCATCCTGCGCGGATGCCTCGGCGAGGGCGGCCCCGGTCGGAACGACGACATATGCACCGAGGAACCCCACGGCGGCCACCGTCGCGAAGACACCGAGAACCCCGCGACGCCGGGACCAGCGCACCGGCCGAGCAGCGGGCGTACGACGCGCGAGGGTCGACGACACGCGACCCACAGACGTGCGGGTCGGCGCCGGAATGATCTCGTTGCCCTGGCTCACAGTGCTTCGAGTTTAGCCGCGACCCCGGCGACGTGCCACGCTACCGGCGCGCTCGGCACGGATCCGGCGGACGAACTTTCAGCGAACGGCGAGCATGACGTCGATCACGGCGTCGAGCAGCGCGTCGACCTGCTCTTCCTGATACCCGCGACGCTGCATCCGGAATGCGACTGCCCGCACCTGATCGACAGTGATGGGGCGGCCTGTTTCGAAGTACTCGACGAGACGGTCGGCGACGAGATCCACTTCGTCCGTGCGATAGCCGAAGCGCAACCACCCGGCGCGGGCGAACCGTCGCCGCCGCGGCCGCGAGAGGTGATCGAGCAGGACCTGCGCATCATCGCGTGCCCGTTCCACCCACACTCTCGTGCCCGTCGTCGCCACCGCCGCTTCGCGGTCGCGTGCGGCAAAGGCGTCCTCGATGCGCGCGAGTGCCGCGTCGACGGGCTCGATCGCGTAGCCGCGCTTGACCAGGGGGAAGGCTGCGGTACGCACCGACGCAGCATCGAGGTACGGCGTGCCATCCGGGGACGGCTCACCCTCGAACTCCTGCCGGGCGCGCTCCAGGAACGCATCGACGGCAGCCTTGTCGTACCCCAGGACGCGACGCGGCGCCTCGGGAAAAAGCGAGGAAGTGCCCCGCGTCTCGGTCTGATCAGCACCGGCGGCGGCCATGTCGGCGACATCCACGGATGCGTCGGGCTCTGCGGGCGTGGTCGGGTCGGTCATGCAACTCCCAGCGGCGAAAGCAGGTAGAAGAGGGCGAGCGCTGCGGCGGCGGACGGGAGGATCGAGTCGAGCCGATCGAGCACACCGCCGTGGCCCGGCAGCCACGAGCTCATGTCCTTGATACCCAGGTCGCGCTTGAGCATCGACTCACCCAAGTCACCGGCAGTGGCCGTGACCACGATGACCGCTCCCATGATCAGGCCGGCCCACCAGGGCAATCCGATCATCAGCCAGGCGAGCAGGACTCCCGCGATGAGGGCAGCGGCGACGGCGCCGGCGAAGCCTTCCCACGTCTTCTTCGGACTGATGCGGGGGGCCATCGGGGTGCGACCGAGAGCGAGACCCGTCGCGTACGCGCCCGTGTCGGAGGCGACGGCGATGATGATGAACGCGAGCACCCACCACTGTCCGCCCTCTTGCCGCAGCAGCACCATTGCCAGGCTGCCGAGGAAGGGGACGTAGAGCTGCACGAGCGCGCCGATCAAGACGTCCGAGAGCACATCACCGTAGCGTCGGCCGTCCTGCGCGATCATCTGTCCGAGCACACGCCAGACGACCACGACGACGACGTCGACGAAGACGAGAACCCACAGCGCCCACAGGTCGAGGAAGAACCCGCCCGCGACGAGCACGAAGACGAACCCGATCTGCGGAACCATGTCGACCTTGCGGCCGGAGACCTGCAAAGCGCGACAGAATTCGAACGTTCCGAGGACCGCGACAGCCAGCGCGAAGATCGCGAAGACCCACTTGAGGAAGATGAGCGAGGCGATCACGACGGCACCGATGGCGAGACCGATCATGATCGCGACGATCAGGTCGCGTCCGGTGCGCTGCTTGATGCGCTCGTTCGCCTCGCCGAACTGATCGCGGGCGTGTGCGACCTGCTGTTCGAGGTCGCTGCGCGCCTGACGAACGTGCTCCTGGAACGCGGCGGCGGATTCGTGTCCGCCCGCCCGGCCCGCGCGCGTCGGCGGGGACGGCGTTTCTCGAAGCTCTGACTCGTCGGGTGCGTCACTCATGGTCGGATGCGGCTCAGACCTCGAGCAGCTCTGCCTCTTTGCGCTTGAGGGCATCGTCGATCAGGTCGACGTGTGCCTTCGTCAGCGCGTCCAATTCCTTCTCGCCGCGGGCGATTTCGTCCTCGCCGACGTCGCTCTTGAGCGCGTCCAGGTCGTCCTTGCACTTGCGGCGGATGCCTCGCACGTGGACTTTCGCGTCCTCGCCCTTGGTGCGGACGATCTTCACGAACTCCTTGCGGCGCTCTTCCGTCAGCTCGGGCATCGTGACGCGAACGAGGTTTCCGTCGTTCGTCGGATTCGCGCCGAGGTTGGGCGTGTTGCGGATGGCCTCTTCGATCGCCTTGAGTGCCGACTTGTCGTATGGGGTGACGACGATCGTGCGCGCTTCGATGTTGTTGAGCGACGCGAGCTGCGCGAGCGGGGTCGGTGTGCCGTAGTAGTCCACGAGGATCTTCTGGAACAGCTGGGGGTTCGCACGACCCGTCCGAACGGTCGCGAAATCATCCTTCGCGGCCTCCACGGCACGGTCCATGCGGGTGGCGGCATCCGCCAAGACGTCCGCGATCACGGTGACTCCTTCAGGGGTTGAAGCGTTCGCTCAGTCTAGCCGCGGGGTCGCGGTCAGACCGTGACGAGCGTGCCGATCTCGTCACCGAGAAGCGCTCGCGTGACGTTGCCGGCGGGTTCCATGCCGAACACGCGCATGTCCATGTGGTTGTCCATGCACAGGCTGAAGGCGGTCGAGTCGACGACCTTCAGACCGCGCTGGAGCGCGTCGTTGTAGGTGACGCGGTCGAGGCGTACCGCGGTGGGATCCGTGCGGGGGTCGGCGGTGTAGACGCCATCGACCCCGTTCTTGGCGACGAGCACCTCGGTTGCGCCGATCTCGAGCGCGCGCTGCGCCGCCACCGTGTCGGTCGAGAAATACGGCAGGCCCGCGCCGGCACCGAAGATCACGACGCGCCCCTTCTCCATGTGGCGCTCGGCGCGACGCGGGATGTAGGGCTCGGCGACCTGCATCATCGAGATCGCGGACTGCACGCGCGTGGCGGCCCCCGCCTGCTCGAGGAAGTCCTGCAGCGCGAGGGCGTTCATCACGGTGCCGAGCATGCCCATGTAGTCGGCCCGGCCGCGATCCATGCCGCGCTGGCTGAGTTCGGCACCGCGGAAGAAATTGCCGCCGCCGACGACGATCGCGATCTCGACGCGATCCACCGCCTCGGCGATTTCGCGCGCGATCTGGCTGACGACATCCGGATTCACTCCGAGCGATCCACCGCCGAACGCCTCACCCGACAGTTTGAGCAGGACGCGTCGGCGCCCGGTAGCCTCGTCGATCACTCAGCATCCTTCCGTCAGCCTCCAACCTAACGGCAGAGGCGTCGTGTCGCGCGCCCAGAGTCCCCCTGCGGGGGACGGACGCAGAGAAAAGGGGCCCGGTGCGATGCACCGGACCCCTCACGTCACAGCGTCAGGCGCCGACCTTGAACCGAGCGAAGTCGGTCACGGTGATGCCCGCGTCCTGCGCGACCTTGGCGACGGACAGCTTGTTGTCCTTCGCATAGTCCTGCTCGAGCAGCGCGACCTGCTTGAAGAACGCGTTCACACGGCCCTCGACGATCTTGGGCAGAGCCGCCTCGGGCTTGCCCTCTTCGAGCGAGATCTTGGTGACGATGTCGCGCTCGCGCTCGACCTCGGCCTCGGGGACATCCGCCTTCGCGAGGTAGCTCGGGTTCGCGAACGAGATGTGCTGGGCGATGCTGCGCGCGGTCTCGGCGTCGTCACCCGAGTAGGCGACGACGACACCGATCTGCGGCGGCAGGTCCTTGCTCGTCTTGTGGAGGTAGATCTCGAAGTGGTCACCCGTCAGCGTGCGCACGCGGCGCAGTTCGACCTTCTCGCCGATGATCGCAGCCTCGTCCGAGATGAGCTGGTCGACCGTGCCGTCGCCCGCAGGGGCGGCGAGAGCGGCCTCGACCGAGTCGGCCGAGACAGCGGCCGCGGCATCCGCGACCTTGTCCGCGAGGGCGATGAAGCGCTCGTTTTTGGCGACGAAGTCGGTCTCGCAGGCGAGCTCGACGAGCGTCACCTTGCCGCCGACCTCGCGGGCGACGACGAGTCCCTCGCTCGTGGAGCGGTCGGCACGCTTCGCGTTGCCCTTCGCTCCCTTGAGGCGGAGGATCTCGACGGCCTTCTCGACGTCTCCGTCGGCCTCCTCGAGTGCCTTCTTGGTGTCGACCATGCCCGTGCCGAGCTGTTCGCGCAGCGCCTTGATGTCGGCGATCGTGAAGTTTGCCATGGTGTGTAAACCCCTTGCGTGTCTTTCGATGTGTCGTGTGTGGCGGGGTGAGGGCTCGCCGGACGCAGTACCGCCCGGCGAGCCGATGCGCTTATTCGGCGGATGCCGGGGCGGCTGCGTCTTCGGCGGCCTTCACGTCCGCGGCGTCGAGGCCGGCGGCCTCGGCGATCGTCTGGTCATGAGCGGCGGCGCCTTCGGCGTCAGCGGCGGACTCGGTGGCGGAAGCACCCTCGATGGCCTGCTCGTCCGCGACCAGCTCGTTGGCGACGGCCTCGGCGAGGGCGGGCTCGGCGACCTTCGCGGTGTCGGCGGAGGACTGCTCGGGGGCAGCCTGCTCGAGAAGCTCGCGCTCCCAGTCGGCGAGGGGCTCGGCCGTCTCGGCCTCACCCGAGGGCTGGTGGCGCTGGATCAGACCCTCGGCTGCGGCGTCCGCGATGATGCGCGTGAGCAGGCCCACCGAGCGGATCGCGTCGTCGTTGCCGGGAATCGGGTACTGGAACTCGTCCGGGTCGGCGTTCGTGTCGAGGATGCCGATCACGGGGATGCCGAGCTTCTTGGCCTCGTTGATCGCGAGGTGCTCGCGCTTGGCGTCGATGACCCAGATCGCCGAAGGCGTCTTGGTCAGGTTCCGGATCCCGCCGAGCGACTTGTGCAGCTTGTCGAGCTCGCGCTTCTTGATCAGCAGTTCCTTCTTGGTGAAGCCACTGTTCGCGGGGACCTCGTAGTCGAGCTCTTCGAGCTCCTTCATGCGCGCGAGGCGCTTGGAGATCGTCTGGAAGTTCGTGAGCAGACCGCCGAGCCAACGCTGGTTGACGTAGGGCTGGCCGACGCGGGTCGCCTGCTCGGCGATGACGCTCTGGGCCTGCTTCTTGGTGCCGACGAACAGCACCGTGCCCCCGCGGGCGACCGTCTCCTTGACGAAGTCGTACGCCTTGTCGATGTACGACAGCGACTGCTGCAGGTCGATGATGTGGATGCCGCTGCGCTCGGTGAGGATGAAGCGCTTCACCTTCGGGTTCCACCGACGCGTCTGGTGTCCGAAGTGCACGCCCGAATCGAGCAGCTGGCGAATGGTAACGACGGCCATGGCCGACTCCTGTCTTGGCACCACGCGGTGCCTCTTGCGGTTGTGTGATTCGTCGCTCCGGTCGGGCGACGTGTCCTGGTGACCGGCACACTCCCACCCGCCGTGAGGCGGGACCGTGGGGAGGGATGCCACGCGCGATCCTCGGATCGCAACGCTCTGGGCACGCGAAGTCACCCCGTAAACGAGGTGCTCTGCCAGTGTATCAGTCACCGACGGGGGCATGGTGGCCAACCCGGATGGCTCCTCCCCCGCTGCGGCGGATGGACGGCGTCCCCCGACATCGGTGCGCGACGCGAGGTGTCGCTCGGATCGGCGCATGCTGATCGGATGCCTCGTACCGTCGTGTTTCGCTTCGCGCGCGCGGCTGGCCGGGCCACGGTGGCGGCGGTGGCCGCGGCGTTCCTCGCCGGGTCGCTGGGTGCCGCCGCGGCGGGAAGCGAGACGGGCGGCGGCGGGGCGAACGGCGGCGTGGCTGCCTGGTCATGGCCGGTGGCGCCACCGTTCGGGATCGTCCGCGACTATCTGGCTCCGGCCCATGCCTATGGTCCGGGACACCGGGGCATCGACATCGCCCTTCGCGGTGAGACATCCGTTCGTGCGCCCGATGACGGGGTCGTCGCATTTGCGGGGCGCGTGGTCGATCGGAGGGTACTGACGATCGATCACGGCGAAGGGATCGTCTCGACACTCGAACCCGTCGAGGCGCTGGTCGTGCCGGGCGAGCGCGTCATGCGCGGTGAGGTGGTCGGGGTGCTGTCGGTCGGCGGACACGCAGAGCCCGGGGCCCTGCACCTCGGCGCACGGCTCGACGGCGAGTACCTCAATCCGCTCGTGCTGCTCGGGGCGATGCCCCGGGCCGTGCTGCTCCCCTACGCCGACCGCTGAGCCCGGCCGGGCACCGCGGTCACCGATCCTGTCGAGGCGACGCCCCCGGCAGGCAACGCCCGCCGTCGGGCACCCACGAACGGTCGCGACTCGCCGCGCCAACGACCAGCGCACGGCGAGTCGCGACCGGTCGCGACATGCCGGCCCTCAAGCGCGCGGGTGCGCCAGGCGGTAGGCCGCGCGCAGACGTTCGCTCGAGACGTGCGTGTAGATCTGCGTCGTACCGAGGCTCGCGTGCCCGAGGATCTCTTGCACCGTCCGCAGATCAGCACCGCCGTCGAGCAGATGAGTCGCCGCCGAGTGGCGGAGTGCGTGGGGGCCGATGTGCTCCACGCCGAGGGTGGGAGCCAGGCGGTGCGAGACGACGTCGTAGACCGTCCGCGGTGAGATCCTGCCCCCGCGTGAGCCGAGGAACAGCGCGCTACCGCTCCCCCGGGCCGCCGCCGCACCGTCACCGAAGTGCTCCACGACGAGTTCGGGCCTCCCTCGCGTCACGTAGGCCTCTATCGCGCGCCGAGCGGGAACGCCGAACGGCACGACGCGTTCCTTGGAGCCCTTGCCGAGGACTCGCGCGGTGCCCCGATCGAGGTCGAGGTCACCGATGTCCAGACCGCACAGCTCCGAGACACGGATACCCGCGCCGTACAGCAGTTCGAGCATCGCCCGATCACGGAGCGGAAGCGGGTCGCCGCCCTCGGCGAGAGCGGCCAGCCCGTCGAGCATTTCGGCGACGGCAGGAGCGGTCGCGACTGTCGGCAGCGTCCGTCCGCGCTTGGGCGCGACCAGGCGCAGGCTCGGATCCTGCGTCACGATCCCCGCTTCCAGCGCCCACGCGAAGAACGACCGGATGGCCGCGGTACGACGCGCGAGGGTCGCCCGCGCATCGCCGCGCTCGCTCGCTTGCCCCTGCCATTCGCGCAGCAGTCCCAGGTCGGTCTCGGCGGGCGTCTGCACTCCGGTGAGCAGCGCGACCTCGATCAGGTCGCGCAGGTCGGCGCGGTACGCACGCGTCGTTGCGGGAGACAGGCGGCGCACGGTTCGCAGGTGCGTCTCGAACGCCTCCGATGCATCGTGCCAGTCCACCCGCCCAGCATGCGCTCATCCCCGGGCCGACCGCGCGGCGGCGCGCCGCCATCCGTCGTCCTCACGCACCACCAGCCCCTCGAGTTCCCATAGACCGAGCTGCGCCTCCACATGCGCGGGCGTCGTGCCGGCCCTCCGCGCGATCTCGTCGCTCGATCTGCGTGCCCGCCTGTCGGTCGCCTCGAGCACACGCGTTTGTTCGGCGCTCCGGTCGCTGCCCGCGGCCGCCGCAACGACCTCTCCAGCCCCGGCGACCGCACCGGGTGCCCCATCGGCGGGGACCCCGCCCGCCGGTGCCGGGAACCGATTCGGCGCAGCATCCCAGCCGGTCAGCTCGATGATGTCCGCCGCCGAGGTGACGCACGTCGCGTCGAACTCCCGCAGCAGGCGATGACAGCCCGCGGAGGTCGCGGAGGTGATCGGCCCCGGCACGGCGCCGAGCGGGCGCCCCAGGGCCGCCGCGTGACCCGCCGTGTTGAGCGATCCGCTGCGCCAACCCGCTTCGACGACCACGGTCGCCTCGGACATCGCGGCGATAACCCTGTTCCGCTGCAAGAAGCGTGACTTGGTGGGAGCGGCGCCGGGCGCGATCTCGCCGATGACGGCACCGGTCTCGGCGATGCTCTCGATCATGTCCGAGTGACTCGACGGGTATGGCCGGTCCACGCCACCTGCCAGCACAGCGATCGTGGTTCCGCCCGTACCGAGCGCGGCGCGATGCGCAGCCCCGTCGATACCGAAGGCTGCACCGGACACCACGCTCACCCCACGGTCCGCCAGATCAGCGGCGAGGTCCCCCGCGACGAGCTCACCGTATGCCGTGCACGCGCGCGCTCCCACCAGCGCAACGCGAGGCTCGCCCGTGAGCAGGGCGCGCCCCGACCCCCGAACCCACAGCACGAGCGGGGAATGCGCGCCGAGATCGGCGAGACCACGCGGCCACTCGGGATCGGCTGGCGTGATCAGCCGGAGCCGTGCGAACCGTGCCGTGCGGAACATCCCCTCGACCGCGATGGGGTTCAGGCGCGGCAGCCAGCGCTTGAGCCCCGCCGTGAACGCAGGCGATCGTGGGCGAGATCGTGAGGATGCCCGAGCTCGGACCTCGCGCAGCGCGCCCTCGGCCCCCAGAGCAGCCACCAGGTGCCCCGCAACGCCGTCGCCCGGTTCGCTGATCCGGCTCCAGATCGCCCGCGCCCACGCATCCGATATTCCCTGGTCGTCTCGGCCCGGCGAGACGATCGCGCCGAGCTGAGCGCGGCGATCATCGGCGTGCTCCGGCAGCTCCGCGTTCACGCGTGAACTCCCTTGCGCAGAAACAGCGCCCGACCGATGTCGTCGAGCGTGGGACGATCACGTCCGCCGAGGTCGGCCAAGGTCCACGCGACGCGGAGGGTGCGGTCATACCCCCGAAGCGTGAGGGCTCCTCGTTGCAGCGCCCCATCGAGCGGGCGGCGCACCTCGGGCGCGAGCGCGAGCGGACCCTGGCGCAGCCACGATCCGGACGCCTGCGCATTCGTCTGCCAGGGAGTCTCGCTCAGGCGCCGCCGCGCACGATCCCGTGCCTCGGCGACGCGCTCCCGCGCGACCGCCGTCGTGATCGTGTCGGCCTCGGCTCGGCCCGGAACGCGCGAGACCCGCACCAGACCGAAGCGGATATCGACCCGATCGAGCAGCGGGCCCGACAGGCGTCCGACGTACCGGCGGATCGCCTGCGGCGGGCACGTGCAGGACCCGCCCGGCACGCCGTGATGCCCGCACGGACACGGATTGGTCGCCAGCACGAGCTGGAACCGTGCGGGGAAGGTCGCCGACACACCCGAGCGATGGATCGTGATCTGTCCCTTCTCGAGCGGAAGTCTCAGCGCATCGAGGACGGATGCGGGAAACTCCCCGGCTTCGTCCAAGAACAGCACGCCTCCCGAAGCCCGCGCGATCGCGCCGGGGCGGACGAGCCGACTGCCGCCCCCGACGAGGGCCGCCATCGAGGCGCTGTGATGCGGGGCTTCCAGGGGAGGTGTGCGGCTGAGCGCGTCGACGGCCTCGCCGGAGAGCGAACGCAGCGCCGCGGTCTCGAGGGCTTCGGCGTCACCGAGCGGAGGGAGAATTCCCGGCAGCCGTTCGGCGATCATCGTCTTTCCCGCCCCGGGCGGGCCCGACATCAGCAGATGGTGCCCTCCCGCCGCAGCGGCGATCAGCGCCTCGACGGCCTCGCGCTGACCCACAACCTCGGCGAGTTCGGGCGGTCGATGCGAGGCCACCGGCGCCGCGGTGCGCGGCACGGGCGCCAGGTCGAGTTCGGGCACGTCCACGCCGTGGGCGCGAGCCACATCGACGAGCGAGACGGCACCGAGCACCCGCACTCCCTCGATCAGCCGCGCTTCGTCGACGTTCGCGTGGGGCACGACGACGCGGCGGATACCCGCTCGTGCGGCCGCGAGCACCGCGGGCAGAATCCCGGGCACCGGGCGCAGCCGACCGTCGAGCCCGAGCTCGCCCAGATGCACGGTCTGGGTCAGAGACGCGGGATCGAAACCTCCGGCCGTCGCGAGCGCTGCGACGGCGATCGCCACGTCGAATCCGGATCCGTGCTTCGGCAGGCTGGCGGGCGAGAGGTTCACCGTCAATCGACGGGCGGGCAGGGGCATCCCGCAATTCGCCGTCGCGTTGCGAACGCGCAGCTGCGCCTCACCGAGTGCCTTGTCGGGGAGCCCGATCAGCCGGAATTCCGGCAGTTGGCTCGACAGGTCTGCCTCGACTTCGACGAGCGATCCGTCGATTCCGCTGAGCGCGACGCCCCACGTGCGCGCGATGGTCAACGGAGCGCCTCGAGGTGCTCGAGCGTGCCCGTCGTCGGGTCGTCTCCCACGATGCCGATCGCATCGATCCGGATGCTTCGTCCCCACCCGGAACCCGGATGCGCGATGATCCACGCGATAGCGAGTCGATGCAGTCGCGCGAACTTCTCGGGAGTGATCGCTTCGAACGGATGCCCGTAGCCGATTCCGCGACGGGTCTTGACCTCGATGAAGACGAGGTCGTCGCCCTGACACGCGACGATATCGAGCTCGCCCTGATCACAACGCCAGTTGCGATCGACCACGGCGTAGCCGAGGCGCTCGAGATACTCGGCGGCACGTTGCTCTCCGGCTTTTCCGCGCTCGTCCTTCTGCGCCACTGACCGCCCCTTCCGCTCGACCGGCGGTCGATGCGGGTCAACCCTCGCAGGGCGGAGGCGCCCCGCAACGCACGCAGGGACGATCCGGGGATCACCGGAGACAGGAGCCTCTGTGGAGGATCGAGCGAACTACTCGCCGTCGAGCGAGAGCTCCTGCGGCAGTTCGAAGTCGCGGCGCGAGAGCTCCTCGACGTTGACGTCCTTGAAGGTCAGAACGCGCACCGACTTCACGAACCGGTCGGCGCGGTAGATATCCCACACCCACACGTCGTTCATCGTGATCTCGAAGTAGAAGTCGTGCTCGGTGTCGCGGCGCACGACATTGACCTCGTTGGCGAGATAGAAGCGCCGCTCGGTCTCGATCACGAACTGGAACTGCGAGACGACGTCGCGGTATTCGCGAAAGAGCGCCAGCTCGAGTTCGCGGTCGTAATCCTCGAAGACATCGTCATCCATGGTTGTTCCATCCTAGTTACCCCGGCGCCCCGCGTCCGGATCGTGCCGGGCCGCGCTCGCCGGAGGGGCGTTGTCGGCTGAGGGCGCGCGGTCGGCGAGCGCCTCGGGTCTCAGAAGAGCGTTGCGGGTGCGATCGCCCACGACGCGCGATGGTGGGCGCTGAGCCCATGGAGGTCGATCGCCTGGCGATGCTCAACGCTCGCGTAGCCCTTGTTCCGCGCCCATTGGTAAGCCGGCAGATCGTCGTGCAGCCCGGTCATCACGGCGTCGCGCGCGACCTTCGCGATGACGGATGCCGCGGCGGCACTCGCGCAGTCCCGGTCGGCCTTGATGACGGGCTGCACCGTCAGGCCTCGTGCTCCGGCCGCCGTGATGTAGTCGTAGTTGCCGTCGAGAATGACGATCCCGTCCTCGACGGCGATGCCGTGCGTCCGCAGATCGTCGAGTGCGCGCATAGCCGCGAGGCCGAGAGCTCGCATGATGCCGAACTGATCGACCTCTCCCGCCGATGCCCAACCGACCCCGCTCGCGCAGACCCACCCTTCCGCCCGCGCCGCGACATCCGCTCTCCGTGCCTCGGGAACGAGTTTCGAATCGCGTAGCCCCTGCGGTACTCGTTTGCGCGCGCCGGCTGCATCGACGGCGGTCGCACCCACCGCGACCGGCCCCGCGAGGGCCCCACGCCCGACCTCGTCGCACGCGATCACGATCGGCCGTTCGCGCAGCAGTCGACGCTCCAGCGTCAGACGCGGCTCGATCACCGTCATCGCTCGAGTGCCCCCGCGGTATCCGTGGGATCCGGAACACCGGCGAAAACCCCGTGATGGAAGTCGATCGGGCCGAAGCGCGAGAACGGGAACGTCACGAGGAACGCCCGGCCCACGACATTGTCGAGAGGCACGAAACCGCGCCCCGGCTGCTCCTGGTTGTAGCGCGAGTCCTTCGATCGGTATCGGTTGTCTCCGAGCACCCACAGGCTGTTCTCGGGGACGACGACATCGAAGGCGTCTCTGGACGCCGCGGTCTCGCCCGGAGGCATCAGAAGGTACTCGGACTCGTCGATCGGCACGCCGTTCACCGTGATCTGACCGAGGGCGTTGCAGCACGCGACATGGTCGCCCGGCAGACCGATAACGCGCTTGATCAGGTGGTCCTCGCTATCGGGAGCGGCAAGACCGACGAGCGACAGCACCCATTCCCACGCCTCGACGACGGGCGGACGATCGGGCTGCGTCGAGGGCGGCAGCCACCCGCCCGGATCGCGAAAGACAACGACATCGCCATGGTCGTAGCCGCCGAACCGCGGCGTGATCTCGTCGACGAGGATGCGGTCGTTTATGAGGAGCGTGTTCTCCATCGACCCCGAGGGAATGTAGAACGACCGCACGAGGAACGTCTTGACGAGGAACGACACGAGCACCGCGACGAGCACGATCACCACGATGTCGCGCAGCAGCGCAAACGCACCGCGGCGCCGGCTACGACTGCGCACGAGCGGCGCGGGTTCAGGGGTGTCTGTTGCGGGGCTGCTCACGGTCTCGTCCTTCACGGCTCGCAAGTGTCGTGCGCCCGTGCCTCAAGCGTCGCACATCCGGGGGCATGCGGGTGGCGGGCGCGCACACATCCGTGCATCGATTGATCACCCGGCGAAAGAGAAAACCCCGCAGCGCGAGCCACGGGGTCTTCTCGGAAAAGGCGACTCAGTTGTCGCGCTTCTCCTTGATCTTCGCCTTCTTGCCGCGCAGGTTGCGCATGTAGTAGAGCTTCGCGCGACGAACGTCACCGCGGGTGACGACCTCGATGTGGTCGATCACCGGGCTGTGCACGGGGAACGTACGCTCCACGCCGACCTGGAAGCTGATCTTGCGGACCGTGAATGTCTCGCGCACACCGTCGCCCGACCGACCGAGCACGAAGCCCTGGAAGACCTGGATACGCGAGCGGGTGCCCTCCGTGATGTTGACGTGCACCTTGACGGTGTCGCCGGGGCCGAACTCGGGAATGTCTGTGCGCAGCGATGCTGCATCGACGGCGTCGAGGATCTGCATGATCTGTCTCTCTGCGTCCGCCACAGGTCGGGCGCGGGTGAAGGTTGTGAAAAGGATGAAAGACGTGCGGTGCGGGATCGGTGCGATCCGCGGACTCCCCTGCGGCAGAGTCGGTCACGGCACAAGGGACCATTCTGCCACGGATGCCGGGGGTGACCAAACCAGTCGGGTCACCCGGCAGACGGCGAGGGCGATGGACGCTTCGCGCCGAGCCTCAGCGCGAGACGCGACCCTCACCGGGTTGGCTGACCTCCGAGAGGACGATGACCTCACCATCGCTGTTCGCGGACTCGCGCGCCGCGCGTACACCGTCCCAGGCTGTGCCGTCAGCTGCAGCGGCGCCAGAAGCACTCGAATAACGCAGCACGATGCGGCCGGTTCCGGAGCGAGCTTCACTCCAGAGCTGCCAGAGGCTCAGCCAGAACAGCGTGATGGCCACCACGATGGCGCCGACGAGGAGCGGGACGAACCACGCGCCGAAGAAGCCGACGGCGATCGTCAGCGCATGCCAGAGCGTGAAGCCCGCGACATCCCACCACGAAACGGCGCGCTGGGCGCGCACGGTCGGACGAGCGCGAACCAGCAGCGTCAGAAGCAGCTGACCGAGGAACACGGATGGCACGGCGATGAACAGCACCCAGAGGAAGGGACCGGCCCCGCCCTGGAAGACACCCCAGCCGACCAGCAGCCAGACGGGCAGCAGAAAAGCGGCTGGGATCAGCCAGTGGAAGAATGCACGCCGCAGCCACATGTGAACGATGGTACGCCTCGACGGGTGCCGCGAGGGCGCTCAGACCGCTGCGCTGGGCAACCTCCCAGCGCTCACGGGGAAGGACGGCCCGGGAGTCGGACACAATGGACGTGACGGCAGGAAAGGAACACGATGATCGAACTGCGCACACCCGCCGAGATCGAAGCGATGCGTCCCGCGGGACGGTTCGTCGCCGAAACGCTCGCGACACTGCGCGACGAGACGAAAGTCGGCACCAACCTGCTCGCGATCGACCGTCGCGCGCACGACCTGATCACGCGCGCGGGAGCGGAATCCTGCTACATCGACTACCACCCGTCGTTCGGCGCGAGCCCGTTCGGCAAGGTCATCTGCACGTCGATCAACGATGCCGTGCTGCATGGACTCCCCCACGACTACGTCCTGCGCGACGGCGACCTCGTGTCGCTCGACTTCGCGGTCTCGGTCGATGGCTGGGTCGCAGACTCCGCCGTCTCGTTCGTCGTGGGCACGCCGCGCGACGAGGACTTGCGTCTGATCGACACCGCGGAGCGTGCGCTGGATGCCGCGATCGCGACCGCGACCGTCGGGCACAGGATCGGCGACATCTCCGCGGCGATCGCCGCCGTCGCGCACGGCGAGGGCTATTCGATCAACACGGACTTCGGCGGACACGGAGTGGGACGCATCATGCACGGCGACCCGCACATTCCGAACGACGGCAAGGCGGGACGCGGCTACCCGCTGCGCGCCGGCCTGGTCGTGGCGCTCGAGCCGTGGTTCCTGCAGACGACCGACGAGCTCATCACGGATCCGGATGGCTGGACGCTGCGCAGCGCGGACGGCTCGCGCGGTGCTCACGCCGAGCACACGGTGGCGCTGACCGCGGACGGCCCGATCGTGCTCACCGACCGTTCGTTCCTCGGGGTGCGCTGAGGGCACGCACGTCCTCGTTCGTTCCGAGGATCTGATTGCTCGGGAGGATCGCACCGCGGTGGAGGATCCTCCGGAGCAACCAGGCCCTCCGCGCTGAGCGCGCCTCAGCTCAGGCGAGCGGTGCCGCGGGAGCGCGCGCCGCGAGATCGGCCGCGAGAGCCGGTCCCACTCCGTCGCCGACGCGATGCACCCGCACGTTGTTGGTCGAACCCGCGATGCCCGGAGGCGAACCCGCCGTCACGATCACCCGGTCGCCCGGCAGAGCGCGACCGGCCTGCAGAAGGACCTCGTCGACGATGCGCATCAACTCGTCCGTCGTCGGTACGCGCGGCACGAGGAACGTCTCGACGCCCCACGAGAGGGCGAGCCGCGAACGGGTCGCCGCCAGATCGGTGAACGCCAGGGTCGGCAAACGGAAACGCAGCCGGGCCATCCGTCTCGCGGAGTCCCCGGACTGGCTGAAGACGCAGACGTACTTCGCGTCGACGAAGTCGGCGATGCTCGCCGCGGCGAGTGTCAGAGCTCCGCCCTGCGTGCGCGGCTTGGTGCCGAGCGGCACGATCCGATCGAGCCCCTGCTCCTCGGTCGAGGCGATGATGCGCGCCATCGTCTCGACGACCGTGATCGGATGCGCGCCGACGCCCGTCTCTCCCGAGAGCATGACGGCGTCGGCTCCGTCCAGGATCGCGTTGGCGACATCGGACGTCTCGGCGCGGGTCGGCACCGGATTCTCGATCATCGACTCGAGCATCTGCGTCGCCACGATCACGGGCTTGGCCCATCGCCGCGCATCCTCGACCGCGCGCTTCTGCACGATCGGGACCTGCTCGAGCGGCAGCTCGACCCCGAGATCACCGCGCGCGACCATCACGCCATCGAACGCGTCGACGATCTCGTGCAGGACGGCGACGGCCTCGGGCTTCTCGATCTTCGCGATGACCGGGATGAACCTCCCCTCCTCCGCCATCACGCGGCGGACGGGATGGGCGTCCTTCGCCGAGCGCACGAACGACAGCGCGATCATGTCGGCGCCGAGGGCCAGAGCCCACCGCAGGTCGGCCTCGTCCTTCTCACTCAGCGCCGGTACCTTGACGTCCACGCCGGGCAGGTTCAGTCCCTTGTTGTTCGAAACGGCTCCCCCGACGACGACCTCGGTGCGCACGCTCACGCCATCGGTCTCGAGCACGCGCAGCCGCACCTTGCCGTCGTCGATCAGGATCGAATCCCCGACCTGCACGTCGCGCGCCAGCGGCGCAAAGGTCGTGCCGACGATCTCGCGGGTGCCCACGACATCCTCGGTCGTGATCGTGAAGACGTCGCCGGGATCGAGCACGTGCGGCCCGTCCGCGAAACGGCCGAGGCGGATCTTCGGCCCCTGCAGGTCGACGAGGATCCCCACCGCTCGACCCGTGCTGTCTGCAGCGCGTCGAACGTTCGCGTACGACTCCTCGTGCTGCGCGTATGCTCCATGACTGAGGTTCAGGCGAGCGATGTCCATCCCCGCCCGTACGAGCCCCTCGATCACCGCGTACGACGACGAGGCGGGTCCCAGGGTGGCAACGATCTTCGCGCGGCGCATGTGTGTCCCTTCGAGCCCGCACCTCGGGCACCGCTCGATTCTTGCGTGACTGGCGCTGCGTGAGATGAACGGCACGTAACGAACTGTGGCTGTGCGCCCGGATGCTCGCATCTGTCAGGATCGGGGCATGAACGAGGTCATCGGCGACATCCTGCCCCTCGCTGTCGCCGCAGGCCTCAGCCCGATCCCCCTGATCGCCGCCGTGCTCATCGTGATGTCCGTCAGACCCCGTCTGAGCGGCAGCGCGTTCGCGGCGGGATGGATCATCGGCTGCGGGGTCGTGGTGCTGATCGGAGCATTCGCGGCGGGTCTGTTGAGCGGAGCAGGCGCGGGGAGCACGCCCGCGATCTTCGGATGGCTTCGGATCGTCTTAGGTGTCGTTCTGCTCTTCCTCGCCGTGCGGAAGGCGATCACGACGCGCGGTGCCGACGCCGAACTGCCCGCATGGATGTCGGGGCTCATGTCGGCCGGTCCGGTCCGCAGCGTCGGGCTCGGACTGCTGCTCTCGGCCGCCAACCCCAAGAATGCCCTGCTCGGTATCGCTGCAGGCATCTCCATCGGCGCCGCCGGAGTCGCTGCGGACGTCGCCCTCACGAGCGGTGTCGTCTACGTCCTGGTCGCCTCGGTCGCCGTGCTTGCCATCGTCCTTGCCGCCGCCCTCGCGCCGCACAGGACGGCAAAGGTGCTGACGCGGCTGCGGGACTGGCTCACCCAGCACAACGCCGCCATCATGGCCGTGCTGCTGCTCGTATTCGGCTTCGTCCTGATCGGCAAGGGAATCGAGGGCCTGTAGCGCTCGGGCCGCTGGGTCAGGGCAGGAGGTCCGGACGTCGCTCGCGCGTGCGCTCGACGCTCTGTTCGCGCCGCCACGCTTCGATGGCGGCGTGGTGTCCACTGAGGAGTATCGGCGGCACGTCGAGACCCCGCCAGGACGAGGGCTTGGTGTACGACGGATACTCCAACAGCCCGTCCTCGTGCGACTCTTCCACGAGACTCTCGGGGTTGCCCACGACGCCCGGGATGAGACGGCCCACGGCCTCGATCATGGCCATCGCGGCGACCTCACCACCGTTCAGGACGTAGTCGCCGAGGCTCACCAGCCTGACTTCACCGAGGCCGGCGGCGTACGTGAACACGCGCTCGTCGATGCCCTCGTAGCGGCCGCACCCGAACACGAGGTGAGGACGCTGCGACAGCTCGCGCGCCGTGGCCTGGGTGAAGAGCTCGCCAGCGGGCGAGGGGAAGATGAATACGGGTCGGCGCGATGCATCCGATTCGGGGTCAGCGGCATCGCCCGAAGTCGTCGCGGACTCCGCGACGATCGCATCCAGCGCCGCACCCCACGGTTCGGGCTTCATGACCATTCCCGCGCCGCCACCGTACGGGGTGTCGTCCACGGTGCGATGGCGATCGTGCGTCCACTCACGGAGGTCGTGGACACGGATGTCGAGAAGGCCAGCGCCTCGTGCACGGCCGAGCAGCGAGACCTCGAGGGCATCGAAGTAGCCGGGGAAGATCGAGACGACGTCGATGCGCACGTCAGGCCTCCGGCTTGTCGTCCTCGTCAGCTGCGTCGCTGTCGGCGGATGCATCCGGTGCTGCGTGCTCGTTCGGCTCGTGCTCGGGCAGCTCTCGATCGGCCTGATCGTCGTCGACGAGCTCCTCGAAGAGTCCCGGGGGCGGTGTGACCGTCACACGGCCCGCCTGTACGTCGACCTCGGGAACGATCGCCGCGACGAAAGGCACCATGATCTCGTTGTCGCCCGCCTTGACGATCAGCAGGTCCTGGGCGGGTAGGTGCTCGACGCGGACGATGGTCCCGACGACGGATCCGTCGCGGACCACATCGAGTCCGACGAGCTGGTGGTCGTACCAGGCGTCATCCTCCGTCGGCTGAGCCGAGGCATCCGCATCGATCCAGAGGATCGCCTTGACGAGGCCCTCGGCTGCGTCACGATCGTCGACGCCCTCGAAGAACGCGACGGGGTGCGTGTTCATCCAGCGGAATTCGCGGACGGTCAGCGTCTTCCCGTGCCAGGCCGACGATTCGGGCACCTGGAGCGTGAAGGATGCTCCGGGCGCGAACCGACCGGCGGGATCGTCGGTGTACAGCTCGAGCTTGAGTGCGCCCTTGAGGCCGTGCGCCTTCACAAGGCGTCCGACTCGCAACTGCGTCTTCGCGCCCTCGGGCGGCGTGGCCTTCTCGGCCACGTCAGTCGTCCGCGACATCAACGCGGACGCGTCGGCTTCCCGCGAGAGCGCCGATGAGGGTACGCAGTGCCTTGGCGTTGCGTCCGCCGCGCCCGATCACCCGCCCGCGATCGTCGGGGTGCACGCGCACCTCGAGGACCTCCCCGCGAGGAGAGGTTGCGGACGTGATCCGGACGTCGTCGGGGTGATCGACGATGCCCTTCACGAGGTGTTCGAGAGCGGCGGAAAGCAACGTACTACTCAGCCGCGTTCGCGTCGACGTCGGCGTCAGCGGCGGGAGCGTCGGACTCTTCCGCCTTCGGAGCCTTCTTCTCGGCCTTCGGCACGAGGACGGCCTTCTTGGCGGCATCCGCCTCGAACGGCTTCTTGGGCTCGGCGACCTTGACGGTCGACACGGCGTTCTTGTCGCCCTTGAACTTGCCCCAGTCACCGGTGAGCTTCAACAGCGCGGCCACCTGCTCGGTCGGCTGCGCGCCGACGCTCAGCCAGTACTGTGCACGGTCGGAGTCGACCTCGATGAACGAGGGCTCCTCGGTCGGGTGGTACTTGCCGATCTCTTCGATGACACGGCCATCACGCTTGGTGCGCGAGTCCGCGACGACGATGCGGTAGTACGGCGCCCGGATCTTGCCCATGCGCTTGAGACGAATTTTGACAGCCACGATTCTCCTGAATGTGAATTACGAAAAAGACGAACCGATCGCCTGGAGAGTGGGGTGCACACCCGGCGGAAGCTCAAATGGAAGGGACCGGGCGCTGGATAGAGGGTCGAGCGCCCACCCGACCCACCATTCTGCCAGATGACGGGGTGCGTCGCGAACCATCCGGATGTCACGGGCCCGGCGCGGACCGCGTGTCAGACTGAGCGCATGACTGTGACCTTCGCGTCCTCCGGTCGGTCCACGGTGGGCCTCGAGTGGGAGATCATGCTCGCCGACGGGGACTCGGGCGATCTGGTCGGGCGTGCGGCCGAGGTGGTGGGACCCGTCGGCGAAGCCACGAAGCACGAGCGCTACACCGTCACGGAAGAGCTGCTCACGAACACCGTCGAGGTGACCAGCGGCGTGGGAGACACCGTCGCGGCGGCCGTCGACGACATCGCCGACGCGATTGCGGCGGTGCGCGAGATCACGAACCCCCTCGGTGTCGAATTGCTCTGTGCGGGCAGCCATCCGTTCGCCCAGTGGTTCGAGCAGAGCGTCACGGACAAGACCCGCTACAACACCCTCATCGAGCGGACCCAGTGGTGGGGACGCAACATGATGATCTGGGGCATCCACGTCCACATCGGCGTCAACGATGCCGACAAGGTGCTGCCCATCGTGAACGCGCTGGCGGTCTATCTGCCGCATCTGCAGGCTCTCTCGGCGTCGAGTCCGTTCTGGGCCGGAGAGCGCACGGGGTACGCGTCGAACCGCTCGCTCGTCTTCCAGCAGCTGCCGACCGCGGGTCTCCCCTGGCCCCTCGCGAACTGGGCCGAGTACGAGCAGTACCTCGCGGACATGGTCGGCACCGGGGTCATCGAGGATGCGACCGAGGTCCGGTGGGACATCCGTCCGGCCCCGAGGTGGGGCACGATCGAGGTGCGCGCCTGCGACGGCATGTCGACTCTTCCCGAGCTCGCAGCGGTCGCCGCGCTCGTTCAGACCCTGGTCGAGCATTTTTCGCGCGAACTCGACGCGGGCCGGGATCTCACGATCATCCAGCCCTGGTTCGTGCGCGAGAACAAGTGGCGTGCCGCCCGCTACGGCCTCGACGCGCGCGTGATCGTCGACCGCCAGGGCACCCAGGTGGCGGTCGCCGACCACATCCGCGAGACCATGGAGCGCCTCGAGACGATCGCCGAAGAACTGCACTGCGCACGCGAGTTCGCCGGGCTCGACGCGATCCTCACCGGTGGTGCGAGCTACTCGCGCCAGTTGCACGTCGCGGATGCTGCGGGTGGGGATCTGCGCGCGGTCGTGCAGCACCTCATCCGCGAGTTTCGCGCGGGCCCGACCCTGCGCGAACATCTGGCGCAGGGCGGGAGCTGATCGTGCGAGCTCCCCACGCGTGGATGGTTGTGGTGCAGTTCGCGCTGTTGCTCCTGTTGCTTCTGCCTGGCGGGCCCCTGTGGAGCACGCCGATCGTGACGGCGATCGCCGCCATCGTGGGCCTGTCCGGCCTGGCCGTGTCGATCGCCGGCATCGCCGCTCTGGGCCGGGACATCGTGCCGTGGGTGGCACCGAAACCGGGAGCGCCGCTGAGGACGACGGGCGCCTATCGCTACACCCGCAATCCGGTCTACCTCGGTCTGATCGTGGCCTCCGCCGGCTGGGTGCTCTGGAGAGCGCGCATTGAGCTCATCGTCGTGTGGCTCTTGCTCACCGCGTTGCTCGTCGCGAAGGCACGCGTCGAACAGCGGTACCTGCGCGCGGCATTCGGATCGGAGTACCTCGACTACGCGGCGCGCACGCCGCTCGTGCTTCCCGGGCGACGCCGGGGCTGACCCGCGCGGTTCGGCCCCGGCTCCGCACCGATCACCCGCGGCCGAACAGCTTCTGGATCTCGGCGAGATCCGCCTCGGTCGGCTCCTTGGCCGCGCCACCGCCGCCCAGACCGAAGCCCGAGCCCGTCGGCGCTTTCGCGACGACACCGGATGACTCGGCCGCGCGTTTGGCCGGATTGCCCGATCGCGATCCACCCTTGGCCTTGGGCTGCTTGCCGCGCTTCGACGACGCGCCGGGGCGCGCGCCCGGCATCGGACCCATGCCGGGAATCTGGGGGGTGCCTCCGCGGGCGACGGTCCTCATCATCTTGGCGGCCTGGTCGAAACGCTGCACGAGCTGATTGACGTCGGTCACCGTCATTCCGGATCCCCGCGCGATGCGCAGGCGCCGCGAGCCGTTCAGAACCTTGGGGTTGCGGCGCTCGCCCGGCGTCATGGAACGGATGATGGCCTCGGTGCGGTCGATCTCGCGCTCGTCGAAGTTCTCGAGCTGATCCTTCATTCCGCCCATGCCCGGGAGCATCCCGAGCATCTTCTTCATCGAGCCCATCTTCTTCAGCTGCTGCATCTGCTGAAGGAAGTCCTCGAGGGTGAAGCTGTCGGTCGCGATCTTCTCGGCGACCTTGCGGGCTTCCTCTTCGTCGAAGGCGCCCTGCGCCTGCTCGATGAGGGTGAGGATGTCACCGAGGTCGAGGATGCGCGAGGCCATGCGGTCGGGGTGGAACGCCTCGAGGTCATCGAGGCCCTCGCCCGTGGACGCGAAGATGATCGGGCGGCCGGTGACGGAGGCCACAGACAGGGCCGCGCCACCGCGGGAGTCGCCGTCGAGCTTCGACAGCACGACGCCGGTGAAGTCGACGCCCTCCTGGAAGGCCTTGGCCGTGTTGACGGCATCCTGACCGCTCATCGCGTCGATGACGAACAGGACCTCGTCCGGGTTCGTCCCGCGACGGATGTCGGCGGCCTGCTTCATCATCTCGGCGTCGACGCCGAGGCGTCCGGCTGTGTCGATGATGACGACGTCGTGCTGCTGGCGGCGCGCGGTCTCGACACCGTCACGCGCGACCCGCACGGGGTCGCCGACGCCGTTGCCCGGCTCGGGCGCGTAGATCGCGGCGCCCGCCTGGCCGGCGACGACCTGGAGCTGGTTGACGGCGTTCGGACGCTGCAGGTCGGCGGCAACGAGGAGGGGCGTGTGGCCGTCCTTCTCGAGCATCTTCGCGAGCTTGCCCGCGAACGTCGTCTTACCCGAACCCTGCAGGCCCGCGAGCATGATGACGGTCGGCGCGGTCTTGGCGAACTGCAGACGGCGCTGCTGGCCGCCGAGGATCGCGATGAGCTCTTCATTGACGATCTGGACGACCTGCTGGGCCGGGTTGAGCGCCTTGTTGACCTCGTCGCCGAGCGCGCGCTCGCGGACCTTCGCGGTGAACTCCTTGACGACCACGAGCGCGACATCAGCCTCGAGCAGGGCGCGCCGGATCTCGCGAACTGTGCCATCGACATCCGCCGGAGTCAGCTGTCCCTTCTTGCGAAGGTTGCGGAACGTATCGGTAAGCCGATCGGAGAGGGTGCCGAAGGTAGCCATGATGCGTCGAGTTTACGCGAGAGGATGCCGGGGCCGATGCTCGGGGCCGATCCTCTCGGTCCGGCCGCGAGAGGACGCGACATGCCGTGCGCGCTGCCCCGCCGACGGCATGTCGCGTCCGTTCGCTGAAGCGTCGGATCCCGTCGACGCCTTCAGGCGGAGCGAAGGTCGATGACCGCGAGGGCGCGATCCAGCACATCGCGGAGCGAGGCGCGTCCCGGCCCGAGGCGCGCCCACTCCTCGACCGAGGCGAGGACCGCTCCCCCGAAGGCCGACCCGAGGACCGCGGCACGCAACTCATCGACGCCGGCCCGGCGCAACCTGTCGGCGACGAGTCGCGCGATCCGCGCCTGACGGACGGATGCCTCGCGCTCGAGTTCGTCGTCGAGGCCCATCTGACGCGCGTTCATGAGCGCGAGCGCGAGGCTGTCGGGGGCGAATCCGTGCACCATCGCCGTGAGCGCGAGGCGCACATCGGCGTCGGCCTCCGCCATCCGCGCGCCCGCCAGCACTTCGCCGAGTTCGGCGATCCTCTCATCGAGACCACCCCACAGCACATCGGCCTTCGAGGGGAAGTAGTTGAAGAAGCTCGAGCGGCTCACCCCAGCACGGCGGGTGATGTCCGACACGGATGTCGCGGCATACCCCTGCTCGAGGAAGAGCTCGCACGCGGCCTCGGCGAGCACCTCGCGCGACGACGCGCGCGGCCTACCGCTGCGGGGCTCGGACGACATGCCTCCAGGGTAGGGGTGGCGCGCCCTTTCTCCGGCGGTCGGGGGTATTGTTGGACGCGATCCATAAACACGTTCCACGAACGAGGGAGTGCGCGTGCTCGAAGTGCAGACGGTCGGGCTCGCCCCCGACTACGTCCCGTATGTGGAGGGGTGGGAGCTGCAGCGGCAGGTCCACGCCGACGTTCTCGGGGGCATCCGCCCCGACACGATGCTGCTGCTCGAACACGAGGCCGTCTACACCGCCGGCAAGCGCACAGAAGCGCACGAACGTCCGATCGACGGCACACCCGTCGTCGATGTCGACCGTGGCGGCAAGATCACCTGGCACGGACCCGGCCAGCTCGTCGGCTACCCGATCGTGCGCCTGCCCGAGCCGATCGACGTGGTTGCGCACGTGCGGCGTCTCGAAGGCATCCTCATCGAGGCCCTGAGCGCCCACGGTGTCGACGGCTACCGCGTCGAGGGCCGGAGCGGCGTCTGGGTGCGTCGGCCCCTCTCGGAAGACAAGGTGGCCGCGATCGGCGTTCGCGTGCAGCGCGGCGTGACCATGCACGGCTTCGCGATCAACTGCAACAACTCGCTCGCCGCCTTCCGCGCCATCGTGCCCTGCGGGATCACGGATGCCGGGGTCACCACGGTCAGCGAGGTGGTGGGAGCGGATGTCTCACCCCGCGACATCCTCGACACCGTCAGCCGAACGTTCCAGACCGAGTACGCGGGAGTTCTGGCGTGAGCGGCTGCGGACCGGCCTGCGGGTCGGGCTCCCACTCGCACGGAGCAAGCTCGACGCCCGCGACTGCGCCCAATGGCCGCAAGATGCTGCGGCTCGAGATCCGGAACGCGGAGACCCCCATCGAGCGCAAGCCCGAGTGGATCAAGACCAAGGCGAAGATGGGCCCCGAGTACACGGCGCTGCATTCGCTCGTGAAGGACGAGGGCCTGCACACCGTCTGCCAGGAGGCCGGCTGCCCCAACATCTTCGAGTGCTGGGAGGACCGCGAGGCCACGTTCCTGATCGGCGGCTCGCAGTGCACGCGGCGCTGCGACTTCTGTCAGATCGACACGGGCAAACCCGCCGACTACGACACGGACGAGCCTCGCCGCGTCGCCGAGAGCGTCACGCAGATGCGGCTCCGTTACGCGACCGTCACGGCAGTCGCTCGTGACGACCTGCCCGACGAGGGCGCCTGGCTGCACGCCGAGACCGTTCGGCGAATCCACGCCGCCAACCCGAACACGGGAGTCGAGATCCTCGCCGTGGACTTCTCGGGCCGGTCGGACCTGCTGAACGTCGTGTTCGACGCGCGCCCCGAGGTCTTCGCGCACAACGTCGAGACCGTTCCGCGCATCTTCAAGCGCATCCGCCCGGCGTTCCGGTACGAACGCTCGCTCGACGTGCTGACCCAGGCGCACGACGCCGGACTCATCACCAAGTCGAACCTCATCCTCGGCATGGGCGAAGAGCCCGAGGAGGTCGTGCAGGCCCTGCAGGACCTGCACGACGCCGGAACCGACATCATCACGATCACCCAGTACCTGCGACCGACGCCGCGGCACCTGCCGGTCGCGCGCTGGGTGAAGCCCGCGGAGTTCGTGGAGTTCAAGGAAGAAGCGGAGCGGATCGGATTCCTCGGCGTGCTCGCGGGCCCGCTCGTGCGCTCGTCGTACCGCGCCGGACGCCTCTGGGCGCAGTCGATGCGTTCGAAGGGCCGCGAGATCCCCGCGCACCTGTCGCACATCGCCGAGGCCGCCGACCTCGGGTTCGCTCAGGCAGTCTGAGCCGCGCCCGAGCCCCGCTCGGGAGGGAATCTCCACTTCGGAGGATCGCAACTCACGGCAGCATCCTCCGAACCGGGGATCTCCTCCGTTAGCGCGCGCGACGGCGCTACTCGGCGCTGGTCACCGACTGCACGTCGCCGTCGCTGCTCATGTTCACCAGCAGCACGTCGTCGGTCGCGTCGGGATCGAGCGCGTACTCGAGGACGGCGAAAGGATCGCCCGTGCCCATCTCGTCCGCGAGGATCGTCATGCTCATCAACTGCAGGGAACGGATGACGTCCACGGCGATGTCGCCCGAGATGTCGGTGAGCATCCCCTCGATGTCGTCGCCCAGCGTTTCCTGCTGCTGAATGATGTACTCGGTGACCTCGCTCGTCCGGTCATCGAACAGAGACAGCATCGCGTCGCGCGCGCGGCGGTCGACCTCTTCTATCGATGACACCAGGGTCGCCGCCATGTCGAGTGCCGCCGACGACACGTCGTCCTGGTCGGGCGCGGTGAGGTCCACCGTCACCGACTGGTCGCCCAGTTCGATGTTCTCGGACCAGAAGATCGATCCATCCGGTCCGGACTCGAGTACCCCGAAGAAGTCGTGCTCGATCGCCATGTCTCCATGAAACCAGCACGCGGCACCGTCCGGTAGCCAACACGACGCTATTGCGGCGCATCCGCTGACAGCGTAGGGCCGCGGCTCAGTCGACGAGCGCCGCCGCGAACACGTGGGGGGTGAAGCCCGTCAGGTCGCCGATGCTCTCGCCCTGGCCGAGGAGCTTCACGGGGATGCCCGTGCGCTCCTGCACGGCGAGCACGAAGCCCCCGCGGGCCGAGCCGTCCAACTTGGTCAGGACGAGGCCCGTCACGCCGGCGTGCTCGAGGAATGCCTGCGCCTGCATGACGCCGTTCTGGCCGGTCGTCGCGTCGAGCACGAGCAGCACCTCGCTGATCGGAGCCTGCTTCTCGATCACACGCTTGATCTTGCCGAGCTCGTCCATGAGCCCGCCCTTGGTGTGCAGGCGTCCGGCGGTGTCGATCAGCACGATCTCGGTCCCGGTGCGCTGCGCGTACTCGACCGTCTGATAGGCGACGGATGCCGGATCCTGCCCCTCTTGCTGGGGGCGCACGATCGCGGCTCCCCCGCGCTCTGCCCACGTGGCCAACTGGTCGACGGCCGCGGCGCGGAAGGTGTCCGCCGCACCCACGACGACCGAGCGACCGTAGCGCTGCAGGAACTTCGCGAACTTGCCGATCGTCGTGGTCTTGCCCACGCCGTTGACGCCGACCACCAGCACGACGGCGGGACGCTCGGTCAGCTTCAGCGTCGTGTCGAACTTGGCGAAGTGCTCCTCGAGCGTTTCGCGGAGCATCCGCTGCAGATCCTTCGGATCGGTCGTGCGGTAACGCTCGACCTTTCCGCGCAACTCGTCGACGATGCGTTCGGTGATCTCGGGGCCGAAGTCGGCCTGGATCAACGCCGTCTCGAGGTCATCCCACGTCGTCTCGTCGATCGTGGGTTTGACGAACATGCCGCGCAGGGCACGACCGAGCGACCAGGAGCTTTCCGCCATCCGTCCAGCCTACGCGGAGGCGCGCTCGCCCACACGCTGACCGACGACGGCTGACACGCCGTCCTGACGCATCGAGACGCCGTACAGCGCGTCCGCGATCTCCATGGTGCGCTTCTGGTGCGTGATCACGATCAACTGGCTGTTCTCACGGAGCTGCTCGAACACGGTCAGCAGACGACCGAGGTTGGCGTCGTCGAGCGCCGCCTCGACCTCGTCGAGGATGTAGAACGGGCTCGGGCGGGCCTTGAAGATCGCGACGAGCAGGGCGACGGCGGCGAGGGACCGCTCGCCGCCCGACAACAGTGACAACCGTTCGATCTTCTTGCCCGCCGGTCGCACCGAGACCTCGATACCCGTCGTGAGCATGTTCGCGGGATCCGTCAACGAGATGCTCCCCGCGCCTCCGGGGAAGAGCACCGGGAAGACCTCCGCGAACGCGGCCTTCGTATCGTCGAAGGCCGCGGCGAAGATCGTCTGCATCCGCTCGTCCAGGTCGCCGATGATCGTCATCAGGTCCTTGCGGGTCTGCGTCAGATCGCCGAGCTGCTCGACGAGGAACGCGTGCCGCTGCTCGAGCGCGGCGAACTCCTCGAGCGCGAGCGGATTGACTCGACCGAGCTGCGCGAGAGTGCGCTCCGCCTGCTGAAGTCGGCGCTGCTGCCGTGCTCGATCGAACGGTTCGAATGCGTCTTCGCCCGCCTCGGGGGTCGGCACCTCGCGATCCGGACCATATTCCTCGATGAGAATATTTTCTTCGAGTCCGAGCTCGGACCGCGCCCGATCGAGCAGGCCGGATACGTGCAGGCGCTTTTCGTGAATCCTCAACTCCAGCGAGTGCACGCCCTCCGTCAGGGCGGCCAGACGCTCACGAAGTCCGATGTCCTGCTCGCGGAGCGTTGTGAGTTCGGCGTTCTGCTCGGTGCGTTCGCGTTCCGCGTTGGCCAGATCGAGTCCCGCCTGAGCGACGGACCTCTCCACCGCGTCGAGCACGTGCGGCACCCGCGCGATCACTCCCGCGGCGGCCTCGCGCTGGGCGCGGCGGATGACGGCGCGACGCGCGGCTTCTTCCGCGGCGGCGCGTTCGCTCTCTCGACGCCGCTCGAGCGACACGACCCGCGCCTCCTGCGCGCGGACGCGTTCTCGGAGCGTCTCGACCTCGAGCCGCGCACGCATCTCGGACTCGCGGGCCGCCTCCACCTCGCCAAGCACACCCTCGCGGGCCGAAGCGTCGAGGATGGGGCGAGGAGCCTCGAGCGCCGTGTCGCGCTCCTTCGCGGTGCGGTGGGCCGCGGCTTCCGCATCGCTGACGGCGGACTGAGCCTGCGCCAGACCCGCCTCGAGGCGCTCGCATTCGGCAACGGCGGCCTCATGCTGCACCGTGACGCGGTTGACGTGTTCGGCGCGAGCCGCGAGGGCCGCATCGTACGCCCGCATGTCGTGCAACGCGGTCGCGGCCTTCTGGCGGGCCTCGGCAAGGGCTTTCTTCGCATCCGCCGAGGCATCGCGCAACGAGTCGACGATGACGGTCAACTCGCCCAGGCGATCGGCCGCCGCATCCCGCTCGGCGACGAGCGCCAAGCGCGACGGAGAGCCGCCGCTCCCCCCGCGCAACAGGTAGGCGGTCGCGACCTCTCCGGCGCGCGTCACCAGCGTCAGGGGTGTCGAGCCGACAGCGGCCTGCAGGCGCGGCCACGCGGCACGTGCGGCATCGAGGTCGTCCGCGATCGCGACGTGCGCGAGCATGCCGAGCACACCGCCCGGTGCGGTGACGACGTCGAGAGCCGGCACGATTCCGTCAAGCGACGGGAAATCAGTGGATGCCGGAGCATCCGCTCCGCCCACGACGATCTCGACGGCCCCGAGGTCCGCGCGCTCGGCCTCGGACAGGGCATCGAACGCCGCGTCTCGCGAGTCCACGAGAAGACCCTCGGCGATCGATCCCAGCACGGCGGCGATCGCGGCCTCGTACCCGGGGCGCACCTGCATGCCATCCGCCACCAGACCCTGGACACCCGCGATGCCCCGCTCGATCAACGCCGATGCACCGTTGCGCACATCGAGCGCCCGGGTGAGCGCGGCCGTCTGCGCCGTCAGGGCTCCCGCCTCACGCTCCGCCGCGTGCAACCTGTCCCGGATGCCCGCCAGCTCGGCATCGGCGTCCGCGACGGCCCGCTGGGCCCGGTCATAGGCGGCCGGATGATCGACGTCCCCCGCGGGCAGTGGCAGGGGCTCCAGCGCCTCCAGCGCCTCGGCGGCGGCGGATCGCCGAGCCAGAGCGGCGTCGAGGGCGTTCTGCTGACGGAGCACGGCACCGCGCACGGCCGCCAGAGCGGATGCCGCGGCATCCGCGGATCCGCGCAGCGCCGTGATGCGCATCTCATGTTCGGAGACCAGGGCGCTCTGGGCGGCGATGTCGGTGTCGAGCGCGTCGAGTTCCGCCCTCGCGTGCGCGACGGCACGTCCCGCGTCGGTCGCGATCTCGGCCGCGGCGTCGACGGCGTCGCGCAGTTCGATGATCTCGGCACGCGCCTCGTCGATATCGGCCTGCGAAACGCTCGATCCGATCTCGGTCTGCTCCTCGGCCGAGCCGAGCAGCGCGATGCGCTGGTTCGCGAGGGTGAAGAGCCCGCGCAGGCGTTCCCGCACCCGCTCGAGTTCGAACAGCACGCTGCGCGCGGCGTCGACCGCATCCGATCCGCGGCGCTCGGACTCCAGAATCTCGATCCTTTTGCGGACGTCGTCCGCTCGCTCCTGCAGCACCAGACGCTCGGAATGGCGTTCGTGCTCGCTGCGCACGTGTGCCGCGAGCTCGTTCCGCAGCCCGACGAGCTCATCCGCAACGAGTCGCGCTTTCGCGTCGCGGACGACTGCGGCGATCGTCTGCGCCTCGCGCGCGATCTCGGCCTGGCGCCCGAGCGGCTTCAACTGCCGACGGATCTCACCCGCGAGGTCACTCAGGCGGGTGAGGTTCGCCTCCATGGCTTCGAGCTTGCGAAGGGTCTTCTCCTTGCGACGACGATGCTTCAGGATGCCTGCGGCCTCTTCGATGAACCCCCGCC
The DNA here is from genome assembly GCF_002812725.1 of Microbacterium sp. BR1. Classification (GTDB taxonomy): domain Bacteria; phylum Actinomycetota; class Actinomycetes; order Actinomycetales; family Microbacteriaceae; genus Microbacterium. Next base: position 672,977 of record NZ_NMUN01000004.1, read on the forward strand.
GGTCCTCGGGACTCGCCTGCAGAACCGTGTCGAGACGGCCCTGTCCGACGATCACGTGCATCTCGCGCCCGAGGCCGGAGTCGCTCAGCAGCTCCTGCACGTCCAGCAGCCGACACGTGTCGCCGTTGATCGCGTACTCGCTCGCGCCGTTGCGGAACAGCGTGCGGCTGATCGTGACCTCGGAGTACTCGATCGGCAGAGCGCCGTCCGCGTTGTCGATCGTGAGCCGGACCTCGGCACGGCCGAGCGGCCCGCGCGTCGAGGTCCCGGCGAAGATGACGTCGTCCATCTTGCCGCCGCGCAACGTCTTGGCACCCTGCTCGCCCATGACCCATGCGAGGGCGTCGACGACATTCGACTTGCCGGATCCGTTGGGCCCGACGATCGCCGTCACGCCGGTCTCGAACGCGAACGTCGTGGGTTGGGCGAACGACTTGAACCCCTTGAGCGTCACGCTCTTCAGGTGCATGAATTCAGCCTCCGACCCAGCATTACCGTGCGGTTCAGGCTACCCGAGCCGAGGCGTCCCGCCCGTCAGGCAACGCCCGACCCCGCTCGAATTCTGTGAATCGGCTTGACGCCGTGGGCGAGCGCGCGCTAGCGTCACTCTTCGCGTCAGAGATAGATTCGTCGCTGTTCGCGCCAGAGGTTTGAAAGGAGGTCACCATGTTGATGAACATCACACGCACAGGCGTCGCCGCCACTCGCTCCGCTCGCGGAGGAGTCGTCGCGTTCTCCCTGGTGACCGCTTCCCTCGGCGCCTTCTCGCGCGGCCGCGTCCACACCGGCCGCTGACCGCCGCATAGGAGCACTCCGCCCGCATCCGGGCGGGGCAACTCCACGCCTGCGACAGCCCTGCTTCGGCTGACCCGCATCCTCCCGCCTCACCGCTCCGTTCGCGCATGCGTCGACGAGCGGGACGCGGCTCCGGATGCCTTCTCACAGGCATCCCCAAAGACCCTTCTCGTTCGACACCTTTCCGAGGAAACCCCATGAATACGCAGCTGACCCAGCCGCAGACGTCCCTGTCCCATCCGCCCGATACGCTCGCGCAACTCGCCCCGCTCGCACCCGTGGCGAACCGCATCGCCCGCACGTCCCTGCTCGACCGCACGGCGATGCGCGTCGGGCTCTGGCTCGTTTTGTGGGGCTCACGCCCCGCGAGCGACGCCGATGCCCTCGAACGTCACAGGCGTCGCACCTTCCACGCCGAACAGCGCGAGCGTCACGAGGCCGACGCGGCCTACGCGACGCGGCTCTGGATGCACGGCGCCTGACCCGGCGTCGTGCATCCGCACGCATCACCCACCCACATAGGAGACTTCCGATGAGCGCAACCCGTGATCACATCGAATACCGACCCCTCGTCATCCCCGAGTCCGTCGACTCGGACGACGCCGCGGACTTCCGCGCGATGACCGACATTCGAAACGCTGTCTACCGGCACACCTCCGGCCACGACGACCACTCGATGTCGGCCGCCGAGCTGCTGCCCAGCTACCGTCCCGAACCCTATGAGATCCGGTTGTCGTGGCTCGTCCTCGACGATGACCGTCCCGTCGGGCGCGTCGGCCTGGATCTTCCGATCGAGACCGACTCGCGTATCGCGTACATGCTGATCGAGCTGCTTCCGGATGTCCGGGGCCGCGGCATCGGCACCGGCGCGCTCGAGCTGGTCGAGCGCGCCGCGCGCGAGCACGGGCGAACCGTCCTGCAATCGTGGGCGGAGCACCCCGACCGACCCGGTCCGAGGCTCGAACCGCCGACCGGGTTCGGGAGCATCCCGGCCGACGATCCGGGCGCCCGGTTCTTCGTGAGGCACGGCTTCTCACTGGAGCAGATCGACCGGAACAGCGCCTTCGACCTGCGGGCACCGTTCGACGAGATCGACCGACTCTTCGAGCGGGCGTCGGCAGCGGCCGACGGCTATCGGCTCGTGTCGTGGCAGGCGCCCACTCCCCCGGAGTTCGTCGAAGGCTACGCCTGGATGAAGTCACGGATGGTGACCGATGCCCCGTCCGCGGCCATCGAGTACGACGAAGAGACCTGGGACGCGGAGCGCGTGGCACGGAACGATGCGCGCGCCATCGACGGGGGCCGCCTGCTCCGGGTGACGGCGGCCCAGCACATCGCGACGGGCGAGCTGTGCGCGTTCAACGAGCTGGCGATCGGGCCGGACCGGACCGCCGCGTCTCACCAGGAGGACACCCTCGTGCTGAGGGAGCACCGTGGGCACCGCCTGGGGATGCTCGTGAAGTGTGCGGGCCTGCGCGCCTGGAGGGATCTCGTGCCCGCCTCGCCACGCGTCCTCACGTACAACGCCGAAGAGAACCGCCCGATGCTCGACATCAACGAGGCCATCGGGTTCGTGCCGATCGCCTACGAGGGTGCGTGGAAGAAGATCCTCGAGCCCTGACCCCGGGCATCCGTTTCCCCCGTCCGCTCCCACCACCTTCGCTCCCCTCCGGCACCTTCGCCGAAAACACCCCTGATGCCACGAAAACACCCTCGCCACGGGGTGATTCGTCGACGAAGGGTTGTCTCGGCGCCCGGAGCACCGCGCCAGGTTCGATGGTCGGGGTCAGCGCGGCGGCGGGACGCGCTGACAGCGCGGGCAGAAGTGGCTCGACCGGTTCATGAACGAGGCGCGGACGATAGGGCGACCGCACCGCTCACACGGCTGGCCCGCGCGACCGTATGCCCGCAGGCTGTGTGCGAAATAGCCGGCCTGTCCGTTGACATTGACGTACTGCGCGTCGAAGCTCGTGCCCCCCTCGGCGAGTGCCCGGTTCAACACGGTTCGCACCTCGGTGAGCAGCCGACCCGCGGCCCGCGTCGACAGCGTACGAGCGGATGTCTCGGGATGGATGCGCGCGGCCCAGAGCGCCTCGTCGGCGTAGATGTTGCCGATGCCGCTCGCGACGGTCTGATCGAGCAGCACCCGCTTGACGGCCGAGTCCTTGCGCGCCAGCGCGTGCACGAACGCCCGGTCGCGAAAGGCAGGGTCGAGGGGGTCCCGCGCGATGTGCGAGACCTGGCTCGGCAGCAGCGGATCCGCGGCTCCCCACCCCGCGGCCTCGCCGTCCGCGGTGGGAACGAGCGGGTCGATCGCGAGTGACCCGAACGTTCGCTGGTCTGCGAAGACGACGTCGAGCGGCCCGTGCTCGGGATGATCTATCGAGAGTCGGATGCGTTCGTGCCGCTCGATCGGCGCGCCATCGGCACGAAGCAGCATCTGCCCGCTCATGCCGAGGTGGACCAGGATCGCCTCGGCGCCGTCGGTCGCGTCACCGTCGCCCTCGGGCATACCTCCCGCGAGCGGCAACCACAAGAATTTGCCGCGCCGCGCGGCCCCGATGATCCGGCGTCCTGGGAGGCGCGTCTCGAAATCCAGAGGTCCGCCCGTATGCCGGGTCAGAGCGCGAGCATCACGTGCGTCGACGGCCACGATCCGGGCCCCGGTCACCGCCGGGAAGAGCCCCGCGCGAACGACCTCAACCTCGGGGAGCTCAGGCACGTGCCGAAATGTCGTCGCTCCCGACATCTCGGGTCGTGATGTCCCGCCATGCCGCGAGAGCAGCGGCCATCTCGGCGGCCTTCTTGCTGGATCCGACGCCCTGGGCGGCCGTCGCACCCACGCGCACGGTGGCGGTGAAGATGCGGTTGTGATCCGGGCCCGCGGCCTGCACCGAATACGCCGGCGGGGATTCCTGACGGCGGGCGGCGAGCTCTTGCAGACTCGTCTTCGGGTCCATCGCCGCGCCGTAACGCTCGGGATCGTCGAGGAGTGGTTCCATCAGACGAAGCACGAGGTCGGTGGCGGCGTCCGCGCCGGCCGACAGGTACGTGGCGCCGATGATCGCCTCGGTCGTGTCGGCGAGGATCGAGTCCTTGTCGCGTCCGCCGGTCTGCTCTTCACCGCGGCCCAGCAGCACATGGCGTCCGAGATCGATGTAGCGCGCCGCCTCGGCAAGCGCGACCGTGGAAACGAGACTCGCCCGTCGCTTCGCGAGCGAACCCTCATCGAGTTCCGGATGCCGGGTGAACAGCATGACCGTCACGGCCTGCCCGAGGATCGAATCCCCGAGAAACTCGAGACGTTCGTTGTGCGGCGTGCCACCGTTCTCGTACGCGTACGAGCGATGTGTGAGGGCAAGCGTCAGCAACCCAGGATCGATGACGACCCCGAGTCGCTGGACGAGAGCGCGTCTCCCCCCCGGAAGCACTGCCACGGCTACGGTGAGCCGATCAGACGTCTGCGACCTTGCGGCCCTTGTACTCGAGGAAGAGTTCGGTTCCCTGCGAGTCGGTGACGACCTTGGCCTGGTGGGGGCGGCTGTAGACGACCTTGCCGTTTTCGACCGTCTTGACGAGCGCGATCGGCTCGGCCTTCCACTGCGCGCGGCGCGAACGGGTGTTGGAGCGCGAAACCTTGCGCTTCGGGGGGTTACCTGCCATGGCTCTATCTCTTTCGTTCGAGTCTTAGGGGTTCTGATCTGGCTCGCGGGCGCTCGCCGAGGCGTCGTCCTGGCCCAGGTGACTGAGCGCCGACCATCGAGGATCGAGGTTGGAGCTCAGTGAAGTACTGTCCGAATCGGCCAGTCGCTCGCCCGTTACCGGGTCCAACCCGGGGCAATCCGGCTGGCATACCGGTTGAAACGGAAGCGACAGAATGACCGCATCCCTGACCAGAGTTTCAAGATCCACGTGATCGTCTTGAACCTCGAAGTCAGATGTCTCGTCTCCAGGGTACGCGAAAAGCTCCTGGAATTCGACTTGGAGGGGTGCGGCGATGTCGATCAGGCAGCGTCCGCAGATACCGACGTACTCCGCGTTCGCCTCGCCGCTGGCCAGAATGCCCTCGTGCACGGACTCCAGACGCACGTCCACCTCGACGGTGCCGCCCTGCTCCAGGTAGACGAGTCCTTCGCCCCACCGCTCCGCGAGTGTCACATCGAACTCGTGCTCGCGCATCTCGCCGGGGCGGAGCTCGATGTCTCGAACATTGATGGCGAATGGTCCTGGCCGACGGTTTCTCACGGGGGACCATGCTACCCGCGCCACGGCGCGCCGGGGCGAGGCCCACCGCGCAGCTCGCGGACGTACCGAAAATCGGGCCCGATCAGGTCGTGCTGGAACCGGTGGTGAGAAAACGCGCGACCGGCGCGGGGACATAGGGGGAGACATCCCCGCCGAGGCCCGCGACCTGGCGTACGAGCGAACTCGAGACGAGAGCGTGCGACGGATCGGGCAGCAGGAAGACGGTCTCGACGTGTGCCAGGTGCCGGTTCACGATTGCCATGGGCGTTTCGTACACGACGTCGATCTGCGAGCGGATGCCCTTGACGAGCACGCCCGCCCCCACATCGGTCGCGTAGTCGACCAGAAGGCCCATGCTCCACGACGCCACGACGATATCGCCCTCGATCTCGCTCTCGGCGATCGACTGCTCGAGCAGCTCCAGGCGATGCGCGATCGGCAGCATCGCCTCTTTGTCGGGGTTGTGCACGACGAGCACGTGCACGGAGTCGTAGAGCGATGCCGCGCGACGGATGACGTCGAGGTGGCCGAGGGTCGGCGGGTCGAACGACCCCGGTACGACCGCGATCCTGTTGTTCACCCAGCCAGCCTATCCGGGCGCGCCGTCCTACCGAGCCAACCGGTGTCCGGACACGCTTCGCGGCGGGCTCCCCGGTCAGTTGCGCGCCATCGCGGCGCGATCCTCGACGTCGAGACGGCGATCGATCGCGCGGGCGAGCCCGCTGTGCGCGCTCAGGTCGGGATCATCGGCCAGGATCGACTCGGCCTCGGCGCGCGCCTCGGCGATGAGCGGAGCATCCGTCACCACGCGCAGCAGTCGCAGAGACGAGCGCGCGCCCGACTGGATGTCGCCGAGCACGTCGCCCTCGCCGCGCAGCTCCAGGTCGACCTCGGCCAGCTCGAATCCGTCGAGCGTTCGCGCCACGGCCTCGACGCGCGCACGGGCGGGTGTTCCCTGTTGCGCCTCGGTCAAGAGCAGGCAGAGCCCCGGTACCTCGCCGCGGCCGACGCGACCTCGCAACTGGTGCAGCTGAGACACACCGAACCGGTCGGCTTCGAGGATGACCATGGTCGAGGCATTGGGCACGTCGACGCCGACCTCGATCACCGTGGTGGCGACGAGCACGTCGATCTGCCCCTCGGCGAACGCCCGCATCGTCGCGTCCTTCTCGTCGCCGGGCATGCGTCCGTGCAGGATCGCGACGCGAAGGCCGGCGAAATCGGGCCGGGCGGCGAGCAGTCGCTCCACCTGGACCACGCCCCAACGCTGGCGCGCCGCCTCGCCTTCGACGGGCGGAGCCTCGACCGTGTCGTCGGTTGCGGCCTTGCCGGTGGCCTCGACATCGATCGCGGGGCAGACGACGAAAACCTGGTGGCCCTTCGCGACCTCTTCCGCTCCGCGCTGCCAGACCCGCTCGAACCAGGCCGGGCGCTCCCCGACGGGCGCCACGAACGTCTCGATACCGGCGCGTCCGACGGGCATCGTGCGGATCGTGGAGACATCGAGGTCGCCGAAGACCGTCATCGCGACCGTGCGCGGGATCGGTGTCGCCGTCAGAACCAGGGCATGCGGACTGGACCCCTTCGCGCGCAGGGTCTCGCGCTGTTCCACGCCGAAGCGGTGCTGCTCATCGACGACGACCAGGCCGAGATCGGCGAAGGTCGTCGTGTCGCTCAGCAAGGCGTGCGTGCCGATCACGATGAGCGCCTGCCCCGACGCGACACGAAGGGCGGCACGGCGACGATCGGCGGCGCCCTGCTGTCCGGTGAGCAGCGTGGGCATCAGCTCGGGCGCGAGATCGGGCCCGAGCATCCGGGCGATCGACCGCAGGTGCTGACCGGCGAGCACCTCGGTCGGCGCGATGAGGGCGGATTGTCCGCCCGACTCCGCCACCTGCAGCATCGCGCGCAGGGCGACGAGCGTCTTGCCCGACCCCACCTCTCCCTGCACGAGCCGGTTCATGGGCCACTCGCCCACCAGATCCGCGGCGATCCGGTCGCCGACCTCGTGCTGGTCCGGCGTGCGCGCGAACGGCAGCGTCGCGTCGAAGCGCTCGAGGTACCCGGCGCTCTGCGCGGGGCGCGGACGCGCCGACAGAGCCCGCACGGCGGCGCGCTGCTGCAGCAGTGCGGTCTGCAGCACGAGAGCCTCGTGCATCCGCAGCGTCTCGTGGGCGATGTGGACGTCCGCGTCCGATGCGGGCCGATGGATCTTCTCGAGCGCATCCCGCGCCGGCACCAGGCCCTTACGCAGCCGCAACGCGTCGGGGACCGGATCCTCGACGGCGCCCAGCACATCGAGGACCGTGGCGACGATCTTGCCGAGCTTCCAGCTGGGAATCGTCGACGTGGCGGGATAGATCGGTATCGGCAGGTTGGCATACTCCTGAGCGCTTCGGCGGGCGGCCTCTTCGTCGTCGAAGAGCTCGTAGTCGGGATGCGCCAGTTGCTTCGTGTGGCGGTATTCGCCGACCTTGCCCGCGAAAATACCGCGTCGACCGACCCGGAGCTCCTTGAGGCGGCCGGACTGGTTGAAGAAGGTCAGGGTCAGATGTCCGCGACCGTCGCTGATCACGACCTCGAGGATCGAACCGCGCCGCGCCTGCATGCGACGCTCACCGGCGCTGACCACCTCGGCGACGATCGTGACCGACTCCCCCACCGGCAGATCGCGGATGGGTGTGAGTTCACCACGATGGGCGTAACGCCGCGGGTAGTGCGCCAGCAGGTCACCGACCGTGCGCATGCCGAACGCGCGCTCGAGGGCCGTGGCGGTCTTCCCCCCCACGACGCCCTCGAGGCGGGTTTCGAGATGCACCGACGACATGCCACGACTCTAGTTCGCGGCTACGACGTCGCCGTTCCGGTCGGGTTCTCGGACGCGGACGGGCGTGCAGACCCGCCGACGTGTACCCGCGGGCCTCGCGGTTTGTAGGGTGAGGGGATGACCCGGATCATCGCCGGCGGAGCCCGCGGCATCCGGCTCGCCGTTCCCGCACGCGGAACACGCCCCACGAGTGACCGCGTGCGCGAGTCGCTGTTCGCCGGACTCGAGTCGGCCGGCGCGCTGGACGGCGCGCGCGTCCTGGACCTGTACGCGGGGTCGGGCGCGCTCGGGCTCGAGGCGCTGTCGAGGGGCGCTGCCTCCGTCGACCTCGTCGAACTGTCCCGCCCGGCCGCGGCGATCGCCCGCGACAACATCGGCCGCGTCGAGCGATCCCTGGGCGGTTCAGGGCTCGGACGGGTTCACGCCGTCTCTGCCGACGCGTTCCTGCGCGGCTCGGTCGCGACCTTCGATCTGGTGTTCCTCGATCCCCCCTACGAACTCGGCGAGGCGGACCTGGCCGCGACCCTCGCGCTGCTCGCGCCGCGCAGAGCGGACGACGGCCTGGTCGTCGTCGAACGCTCGCGACACTCGCCGCAGCCGAGCTGGCCCGCGGGGATCGAACTCGCGCGCGAGCGGGCATACGGCGACACGGTCATCTGGCAGGCGCACTGACACTGGCGGGCGTTCGCGACCGGCCTCAGCCTCGCCCCGCGTCCCAGTCGCGATACGGGTCCCACCCGTGCGGCTCGCGCGGCTCGCCGTCGAGAAGCAACGGATTCGCCCCCGCCGCGGTGACTTCACCGATCGCCCGGAAGCCCTCGGGCAGATCCGCGTCGCGCGGGAAGGTCGCGAGCAGGGCGTGGTCCTCGCCGCCGTCGATCGCCCAGCGGGCGACCCCGCCGACCGATGCGGAGCGGATCGCGAGCGTCACACCGGATGCCTGGGCCAGGCGCGTCGCATCGAGCGCGAGGCCGTCCGAAACGTCCATCATCGCCGTGGCCCCCGCGTCCGCCGCGGCGATGCCCAGCGCGATCGGCGGCGACGGGCGCAACTGAGCGTCGAGCGCCTCGAGGTCTGCGGCGTCCAAGCTCGCCCGGTCGACGGCGACCGGGCCCGAGGCATCCGTGAATCTCGAGAACAGCAGGTCGATCCCGCGCGCGGCGAGACCCGCCGCGCCGGCCAGCGCCACGATGTCGCCCGGTCGCGCGCCCGAGCGAAGCACCGGCGCACGACCCTCCAGTGATCCGAGGGCCGTCACGGCGATCGTGAGCGTCGACGAGATCGTCAGGTCACCACCGATGACCGCGCATCCCGGCGCGAGCGCGTCGCAGCACGCCGCGAGGCCGTCGGCGAAGTCGCGAACGAAGGACAGCCGAGTATCCGCCGGCATCGCGAGGGCGACCAGAAGGCCCGTCGGTCGCGCCCCCATGGCGGCGACGTCGGCGAGATTGACCGCGGCGGCCTTCCAGCCGAGGTCCGTGCCGGACGACCAGGCCAGGCGGAAGTCCGGACCGTGCACGAGGGTGTCGGTCGTGGCCACCACACGACCGTCGGGAGCGCGCAGCACGGCCGCGTCATCGCCCGGCCCGACCTCCGAACCCTCGGCCGTGCCGATGCGGTCGAGGATCACGCGGAGGATGGCGGCCTCGGCGAGGTCGCCCACGCGCGGATCGCCGGGGTCGGTCATACGTCCACGCTATCCCGTTCCGTATTCAGTCCCGCCGCGGGCGCGACCCGAACCCGCTCCGGAGAACACGCGCGGATCGTCGGGGGCGGGTCGTCCGGGGGGGGGGTCGTCCGGAGAGACCGAATTGCGAACGCTCCGCGCCGCATCTCGGCCGCGGACGGCCTCGGTAGGCTGGAGGGATGTCCGTCCGACGTCTGTTCGCCGCAGCGGCCACCGCCATCATGGCCGCGGGCGTTCTGAGCGGCTGCACCGCGCCCGTGGCCATGGAACCCGGCCCGGACGCGAACGACCCGCTGTGCGCCGAGGTGTCCGTGCGGCTGCCGGACACGCTCGACGGCAAGGAACGGCGGCAGACGGATGCACAGGCGACAGGCGCGTGGGGCGATCCGGCGGCCGTGCTCCTCACCTGCGGCGTCGAGCCGCCGGGACCCACGACGATCCCGTGCACGTCCGTCGGCGGTGTCGACTGGATCATCGAGGACGAGGGCGACTTCCGATTCCGTGTCACGACGTTCGGGCGTTCCCCCGCGGTTCAGCTCTACCTCGACACGAACGTGGACACGGGCGTGTCGAGCGCCGCGGTGCTCGAGGCCCTCGCCGCGCCGGTCGGGCGACTTCCGATCGACGGCGCCTGCACGGACATCCCGGCGCCGTAGCGAGGGCCGTGCCCGGGTACCGTCCGCGCGTCAGGCGCGCTCGAGAGCCGTATCGACCAGTTCGGTGATGAGTTCGGCGTAGGTCATGCCCGACGCGATCCAGCACTTCGGGAACATCGAGATGGGCGTGAACCCGGGCATGGTGTTGAGCTCGTTCACGACCAGCCCGTCGGCCCTCAGGAAGAAATCCACGCGCGCGAGCCCGCGGCCGTCCACGGCCTCGAAGGCTCGAGCACCCAGCGCCTGGATCGCCTCGATATCGGATGCCTCGAGCTCGGCCGGGCAGCGCACGTCGACACCGTCGCCGCCGAGGTACTTGCCCTCGAAGTCGTAGAACTCACGGGTCGTCAGCACGACCTCGCCCGGCAGCGACGCCCGGGCGGACGCGCCTCCGCGCCCCTCCAGCACGGCGACCTCGATCTCGCGCCCGACCAGGGCCGACTCGATCAGCACCTTGTCGTCTTCGGCGAAGGCGAGCGCGAGCGCGGCGTCGAGTTCGCCGAGGTGATGCACCTTCGAGACGCCGACGCTCGATCCGGCACGAGCAGGCTTGACGAACAGGATGTCGCCGAGCGCCGCGGCATCCGTTCGCACGCCCTCGGGATCGACATCCCAGCGCGCGCGACGCACCGTGACCCACGGGGCCACGGGCACACCCTCGGCCTGCAGCGCGATCTTCATGAAGTGCTTGTCCATGCACAGTGCGGAATCGAGCACCCCACCGCCCGCGTACGGCAGCTGCAGGGTATCGAGGAAGCCCTGAATGGTGCCGTCCTCGCCGTGCAGACCGTGCAGGATCGGCAGGACGACGTCGACGGTACCGAGGTCTTCGACCGTCCCGTCGGCACGGCGCACACGCAGTTCGCGCGCGCCCCCGCCCTCGGGCCAGACGATGCGCGTGTTGTTGTCGACGACCTCCGGCAGCATCGCGGCGTCGAGGGCGAACTTGTCGGGATCATCGTCCTCGAGCACGAACACGCCGTCGCGGGTGATGCCGACCGGGATCACCCGGTACCGCTCGCGATCAATCGCCCGCAGCACCCCGCCCGCCGTTGCGGAGCTGATCGAGTGCTCGCTGGAGCGACCGCCAAAGAGCACCGCCACCGCCGGTTTGTGCATTCTGCGTCCTCTCGCCCCGAGGGGTGTCATCGTCGGTGGTCAGGTGTGGCGCGATCTCCTGCGGCTTCATCGTTCCATCGAGCACGCGTTTCACCTGCTCCACGATCGGCATCTCCACACCGACCTCTCGGGCCAGCTGGAGCACGGGAGCCACGGATGCGAGGCCCTCGGCCGTCTGCTGCATCTGCTTCACGACATCCTGGAACGAGTATCCCTGACCGAGCAGGCGACCCGCGGTGTTGTTGCGCGAGAGCGGGGATTGGCAGGTCGCGATCAGGTCGCCGAGTCCCGCGAGACCCTGGAGGGTCTCGGGCTGCGCGCCGTAGGCGACGGCGAAGTCGGTCATCTCGACCAGGCCGCGCGTGATGATCGATGCCTTCGTGTTCTCGCCGTAGCCGACACCGTCGACGATGCCGATCGCTACGGCGATCAGGTTCTTGAGCACCCCGCCGAACTCGGTGCCGATGACATCCGTGTTCACGAACGAGCGGAAGTACGCGTTGCGTGCCCGGCGTGCGACCGCGTCGGCGGTCTCTTGACTCGTGGATGAGATGACGGCCGCGGTGGGCTGCTCCCGCGCGATCTCGAGCGCCAGGTTCGGACCGGATGCCACGGCGATGCGATCGGGATCGCACGCGAGTTCCTGCTCGATGACCTGGCTCATCCGCATTCCCGATCGGCGCTCGACACCCTTCATCAGACTGATGAGCAGGGCGTCGGTGTCGGTCACGAGCGGACGCACGGCCTTCAGACTCTCGCGCAGAGCCTGACTCGGCACCGAGAGATAGATCTGAGTGGCCCCGTGCAGGGCCTCGGAGAGGTGCGCCGTCGCCGTCATCGAGCGGGGCAGGTTCACGCCCGGCAGGTATTCGCTGTTGCGCTTTCCCTCGGCGATCTCGTGGGCGAGTTCGGGGCGACGCGCCCACATGGTGACCGACGCACCCCCGTCGGCGAGGATCTTGCCGAAGGTCGTGCCCCAGCTGCCCGCGCCGACGACGGCAACCTTGGGACCATCCGGAGCTTTACGACTCAAAGCGACCCGTCTCTTTCTGCGCGTGTGTGGCCGGATTCCACCGGACGGGGGGCGCCTTCTCGTCGCGCAGCTCTTCCAGCAGGGCGGCGATCGCGTTCATGAGGCGCTCGGTCGCCTCGACGAGCGCGCCGGGCTGATGGTGGCGCCCCTCGAAGTCCGACAGATCCACGGGATCACCGATCACGAAGTCCACCTGTTTGCGCGGGGGCCAGAAGCGGAGCTTGCCCCCGTACCTCGGCATGATCTCCTGCACGCCCCAGTGCGCCGCCGGGATGAGAGGTGCCCCGGATTCGAAGGCCAGGCGCACCGCACCGGTCTTGCCGCGCATGGGCCAGAGGTCGGGGTCTCGCGTGAGCGTGCCCTCGGGGTAGACGATGATGCTGCTCCCCGTCGTCGCCAGGCGCTCGGCGCCCGACAGGGTCGACTTCGCCGATGACGACGTCGAGTCGCGTGAGACCGGAATCATGCCGGTGGCCCGCAGCGCCCAGCCGAGCACCGGCACCCGGAACAGGCTCTCCTTGACGAGGAAGCGCGGCGCGCGGCCGATGTCCCAGACGGTGACGGCGACGACCAGCGGGTCGAACTCGCTGTAGTGGTTCGGCGCGAGAATGAACGATCCCTCGGTCGGGATCTTCTCGGCACCATGGATCCGGATGCGGGCGAAGTACTTCGTGAACGGCTCGACGATGCCGCCGAGCAGCCAGAAGACGCTCGGTCGTGACTTCTCGCTCGATCGCGGGCGGGTCCGGCTCACCGCGTCACCCGACGATGTCGAAGTCGGCGCCGAGCGCGGTGAGCTTGTCGAAGAACTTCTCGTAGCCGCGGCTGATGATGCCGACGCCCGACACGCGCGATTCGCCCTGCGCGGCGAGGGCCGCGACGACGTACGAGAATCCGCCGCGCAGGTCGGGCACCTCGATCACCGCCCCGCTCAGCGGCGTGGGTCCGTTGATGACCGCGGCCTGCTCGAGAGCACGGCGCGGCACGCGGCGCTTACCCCCCTCGAGCCCGTTCGGGTGCACGACGATGTCGGCGCCCATCTTGACCAGGGCCTGCGTGAATCCGAGTCGGTTCTCGTACACGGTCTCGTGCACGGTCGACTCGCCCTCGGCCTGCGTCAACGCGACGATGAGAGGCTGCTGCCAGTCGGTCATGTATCCCGGGTGGACGTCCGTCTCGACGACGACCGGCGTGATCGATCCGTCGCGACGGAACAGGATGCCGTCCTCGCGGATGTCGAACCATCCCCCGGCCTTGCGGAACACGTTGAGGAACGTGAGCAGATCCTGCTGCTTCGCACCCTGCACGAAGATCTCGCCATCGGTCGCAAGGGCGGCGCAGGCCCACGAGACGGCCTCGTTGCGATCGAAGATCGAACGGTGGTCGTAACCGCGCAGCGACTCGACGCCCTCGATCAGGATGACGCGATTCGGCTCGTACGAGATGATCGCGCCCATCTTCTGCAGCACCGCGATCAGATCCATGATCTCGGGCTCGATGGCCGCGTTCTTCAGCTCGGTGATGCCCTTCGCCTTGACGGCGGTGAGCAGCACCTGCTCGGTGGCTCCCACGCTCGGGTAGGGCAACTCGATGTTCGCGCCGTGCAGGCCGTTCGGGGCCGTGATGCGGATGCCCTCGTAGCTCTTGTCGACGATCGCGCCGAAAGCACGCAGCGCATCCATGTGGAAGTTGATCGGCCGGTCGCCGATACGGCATCCGCCGAGATCCGGGATGAGCGCCTCGCCGAGCAAGTGCAACAAAGGACCGCAGAACAGGATCGGGATGCGCGAGGCACCGGCGTGCGCGTCGATCTCTTCGAAGTGCGCCGAGGCCGCACCGCTCGGATCGAGAACGAGACTGCCCGGCTCTTCGCCGTCCGTCACCGTGACGCCGTGCACCTCGAGCAGCGAACGGACGACCGCGACGTCGCTGAGTTCGGGGACGTCGCGCAGGATGCTGGGGCTCTCACCGAGCAGCGCCGCCACCATCGCCTTGGTGACGAGGTTCTTGGCGCCCTTGACCTCGATCGTGCCGCGCAGCGGCCTGCCACCCCTGATCGCGAGCACCTCTGCGCTCACTTTGGCGCTCCGTCCTGGTCCCGACTTCTTGTTGCCCGCCGTGTCGTTCAGGAGAGTCGTCATGCGGTGCAGCCTCACTGTGCGGGAAGCGGCGGCACCGGTAAAGTGCGTGGCCTCCAGGATTCGCGTCGCGCTTCGTAGGCGGCGATCTTGTCTTCGTTCCGGAGGGTCAGCCCGATGTCGTCGAGTCCCTCCAAGAGACGCCACCTAGTGTAATCGTCGATCTCGAAGGGGACCCGGATATCGGCTATCTGCGCCTCGCGCGCCTCGAGATCGACCGTGATCCGCACACCGGGATCCGCCTCGATCGCTGCCCACATGCGCTCGATGTCGGCTTCGGAGACCAGACCTGTGAGTAGGCCTTGCTTTCCCGCGTTGCCGCGGAAGATGTCGGCGAACCGGGGGCTGAAGACGACCTTGAAGCCGAAATCGCGGAGCGCCCAGACGGCGTGCTCGCGGCTCGACCCCGTACCGAAGTCGGGTCCGGCGACGAGGATGGATGCTCCCTGGTACGCGGGCTGGTTGAGCACGAAATCAGGATCCTGGCGCCACGAGGCGAACAGAGCGTCCTCGAAACCGGTCTTGGTGACGCGCTTGAGGTAGACGGCCGGGATGATCTGGTCGGTGTCGACGGCGGACCGCTTCAGCGGCGCGGCGATCCCGGTGTGCGTGACGAACTTCTCCATGTCAGGCCTCTCCCGCCTCGACGCGCGCATAGATCGGTGTGTCCTCGACGGCGATGACGTCGTCTTCCAGATCGCTCGGGCTCGACAGCGTGCCGCGGATGGCCGTTGCCGCTGCCACGAGGGGCGAGACCAGGTGGGTGCGCCCACCCTTCCCCTGACGTCCCTCGAAGTTGCGGTTGCTCGTCGAGGCGCACCGCTCGCCCGGGGCGAGCTGATCCGGGTTCATGCCCAGGCACATCGAGCAGCCGGCGAAGCGCCATTCGGCACCGAAGTCGGTGATGATCTTGTCGAGACCCTCGGCCTCGGCCTCGAGCCGCACGCGCGCCGAGCCCGGCACGACCATGACCCGCACCCCGTCGGCCTTCTTGCGACCCTCGATGATGGATGCGAAGGCGCGCAGATCCTCTATGCGGCTGTTCGTGCACGACCCCATGAAGACGGCGTCCACCGGGACATCCTTCATCGGCGTTCCCGCCTTCAAGTCCATGTACTCCAGCGCTCGCTCGGCGGCGGCACGCTCGTTGGGGTCGGCGATGTCGGCGGGCGTGGGCACGACGTCGCTCAGCGACACGCCCTGGCCCGGGTTCGTGCCCCATGTGACGAAGGGCTCGAGCTCGTTCGCGTCGAGGAAGACCTCGGCGTCGTACACGGCGCCCTCGTCGCTCGGCAGCGTTCGCCAGTACTCGACCGCCGCATCCCAGTCCGCGCCCTGCGGCGCGTGCGGCTTGTCCTTGACGTACGCGAACGTCGTCTCGTCGGGGGCGACCATGCCGGCGCGCGCACCCGCCTCGATGGACATGTTGCACATCGTCATGCGGCCCTCCATCGAGAGGGCGCGGATGGCGCTGCCGCGGTATTCGAGCACGTAGCCCTGGCCGCCGTTCGCACCGATCTTCGCGATGATCGCGAGGATGATGTCCTTGGCCGTGACGCCGGGCTTGAGTTCGCCCTCGACCGTGATCGCCATGGTCTTGAAGGGCTTCAACGGCAGCGTCTGGGTCGCCATGACGTGCTCGACCTCGCTCGTTCCGATCCCGAATGCCATCGCGCCGAAAGCGCCGTGGGTGCTCGTGTGCGAATCGCCGCACACCACGGTGATGCCCGGCATCGTCAGGCCCAGCTGCGGGCCGACGACGTGCACGATGCCCTGTTCTTTGTCGCCCAGCGAGTGCAGGCGCACGCCGAACTCCTCGGCGTTGCGGCGCAGGGTCTCGATCTGCGTGCGGCTGGTCAGGTCGGCGATCGGCTTGTCGATGTCGAGCGTCGGGGTGTTGTGGTCCTCGGTCGCGATCGTCAGATCGAGGCGTCGCAGCGGGCGCCCCTCGGCGCGCAGGCCGTCGAATGCCTGGGGGCTCGTGACCTCGTGCAGCAGGTGCAGATCGATGTAGATGAGATCGGGTTCACCGTCGTTGCCCTTGACGACGAGGTGGTCGTCCCAGACCTTCTCGGCCAGGGTGCGCGGCGCATCCGGAATTCGGGCGGCGATCTGGGCGGCCGACGGCTCTAATGAGCTGGACGCGGTGAACGTGGATTCAGGGTTTGTCATGACAGTCGTTCTCTCCTGTGAGGGTGATCAAGCCCGCGACAGACTCCGCGACGAGTGAGGCCTGGAACTAGGACTCGTCGCGGCCGCTAAGGAGAAGGCGAGCGATCAGCATTCGGCCAGGCTACCACCGCGGCGCGCTCCCCCGGCGTCGCGCGCGGCCCCGGGCTTCTCCTGACCTCTTCCCCCGAACGGTCGCGACTCCCCGTGCGAATCCGCTGGCGTGCGGCGAGTCGCGACCGTTCGCAGAAGACCGGACGAGGGGTGCGGGTTCCTCCCCACCTCGCCTACGCCGCGCTGATGTCGGGCTCGCACGTTTTTTCACACCTCAGCGCTGCCCGACTCCACGCCATCCCGCTGCCGACGAGACTCGAGACCGACGAACGGGTGCACGTCACGCTGGTGCGGGGACGTGCACCACGGGGGCCCGGAGTAGTGGGCCACACGACAGGCCGAACTCCGTCCACCCGCCTACTCGGACGTCTCCGCGTGACGAATCCAGCCCGCACCTGGGCGGATCTGGCCGCACCGCTCACCGTCGACGAACTCGTCATCGCGGGAGATCGACTCCTCGGGCGGCCGGGGGCGCTCGCGACACCCACCGAGATGTACGACGCGGTCGCCGATGCCTCGGGCCAGCGCGGCAGGAGAAATCTCGCTCAGGCACTCACTCTCGTGCGCGCCGGTTCGAGCTCACCCCGCGAAACGCGCGCTCGGCTGACGCTCGTGCGCGCGGGGCTTCCGGAACCTGAACTGAACGCTCCGATACCCGTGCGCGGGCGCACCCTTCACGGTGACCTGGCCTACCGTCCGTGGCGCGTGCTTCTGGAGTACGAGGGCGATCAGCACCGCACAGACCCGTGGCAATGGGCGCATGATCTCGAGCGCTACAACGATCTGGCTGAGGCCGGATGGCTCGTCATCCGAGCGTCCAAGAAGCTGAGCGACATCGGCCTCGCCACCCGCACAAGGCGTGCACTGATCTCACGCGGATGGGAGCCATGACGAACGGTCGCGACTCGCCGCCTGAGGTGTATCGCTTGCGGCGAGTCGCGACCGTTCGGGGACTGGTCGGGGTCAGCGGGCCGACCGGGTCAGCGGGCGTCGGGTGCGGGGGGCTGCTCGACCGTGGGCGGCGTGCCCTTCTCGTCCGCAACGACCGCGGCCGCCGCGGTGGGCGTGCCGGCGGGCCCGTCCGCGACAGCAGGAGTCCCCGCATCCGTCGTCCCCGCGCCGCCCGCTGCGACGACGCGACGGTCGCGCGCCGAGGCGATGAGGCTCGCGACGGTCGCGACGACCATGGACGCGACGATCACGCCGAGCGACGTCCAGGTCGAGATCTCGGGGGCCCACTCGATGTGCTCACCGCCGTTGATGAACGGCAGTTCGTTCACGTGCATCGCGTGCAGCACGAGCTTCACGCCGATGAACGCCAGGATGAACGCGATTCCGTAATGCAGGTACCGCAGGCGATCCAGCAGGTCGCCGAGCAGGAAGTACAGCTGCCGCAGTCCCATCAGGGCGAAGATGTTGGCCGTGAAGACGATGAACGGGCTTGTCGTGATGCCGAAGATCGCCGGGATCGAGTCGATCGCGAAGAGCAGATCGGTCACACCGATCGCCGCGAACACGATGATCATCGGCGTCCAGATCTTCTTGCCGTTCACGACCGTGCGGATCTTCTTGCCGTCGTACTCGTCGCTGATGTCGATGGTGCGACGGAGCATCCGCACGATGAAGTTCTCGCGCTTGACCTCTTCGTCGTGGTCGCCCGGGAACGCCTGACGGATCGCCGTCCAGACCAGGAAGGCGCCGAAGACGTAGAAGATCGGGCTGAAGTTCTCGATCACCGCGGCGCCGACGAGGATGAACGCGCCACGCAGCACGAGCGCGATGATGATGCCCACCATCAGGACCTCTTGCTGGTACCGACGAGGCACCGCGAACTGGCTCATGATCAGCACGAAGACGAAGAGGTTGTCGATCGACAGGCTGTACTCGGTCAGCCAGCCGGCCACGAACTGGCCCGCGTATTCGCCGCCCGCGAAGACCCACATCAGCCCCGCGAAGATCAGCGCGAGCGTGACGTAGAAGACGACCCACAGGGTCGATTCACGTGTGGAGGGGATGTGGGGGCGCTTGAGGATCAGCAGCAGGTCGGCGGCCAAGATCAGCGTCAGCGCGACGAGCGAGCCGATCTCGAACCACAGGGGCAGTTCCAGGTCCATGGAGGGCCTTTCAAGAAAAAGGGAGGGTCATTCGAAGACGAAAGTCTCTCCCTCGCCCCCATCGTGCCGGGCGGCGCACACCCGGGGCCGCGTCGTCGGGGCCCGTGATGACGGATGCGCGCTGTCGGGATACTCCCTCTCGCGTCGGCAAGCCTAGCCCCCGTTGAATCTCTTTGAGACGATCCGCGAGATGTCGACACCTGCAGGGTGAGAGACAATGAGCGGCAGCCGCGCCACGCCGACGAGCAGGGAGCGAGGAGCGGCACACCGAGACGACATGGCCGGGATGGTGGACGTGAGCGACAGGATGCTGGTGGCACAGGCCGCCGCGGGCAGTGAGCACGCTTTCCGTGCCCTCTACGCGACGTATGTGAAGCCCGTGTACTGGATCGCGCACCGCCTGCTGCAGGATGCCTCGGACGCCGAGGACGTCACGCAAGAGACGTTCGTGGTGGCCTGGCGGAAGCTGCCGGCGCTCGAACTGGCGAGCGATTCGCTGCTGCCCTGGCTCAGCACGATCTGTCGCTTCCAGGCGGCGAATCGGATGCGTGCCCGTCGGCGCGATCGTGAGCACGCGGGTGCCGTGGCCGACGAGACGCTGCCGGACACGATCGACGTCGAGCAGCAGATCATCGACGCCGAGGTGGCCGAGCGGATCCTGCGCGAGGTCGAGGGGCTCTCGCCGCTCGACCGCGAGATCTTCGTGCTGTGCGCCTCGGGCGGGTACGCCTACCAAGCCGCCGCGGATGAGCTGGGCGTGCCGCACGGCGTGGTCCGCAATCGTCTCTCGCGAATCCGCACGCGCATGCGGACGGCGATCGGAGAGACCACATGAACACGACGCAGGATGCCTCGGACCGAGACGCACTTCCCGAGGTGACGGACGAAACCATCGCGCGGATCGAATCGGCGATCTTCGCCGAGATCGGTGCGGACAGACGTCGGCGCAGCGCTCGTCGGGGTCGGGTGTGGGCCGGAGTCGGCGCGGCGGCCGGTGTGGTCGTCATCGCGGCGCTGGTCGGGTCCTCGATCACGGGCGGACTCCCGGGCTTCTCGGGGGCGTCGAACGAGGCCGGGCAGCCGCTCATCGGACAGGTCCAGGAGGGCGATATGTCCGTCGTTCCCGAGTCCGCGGAGGACGTGACGCTCGACGGGGATGCCCTCAAGGGCGCCGTCGACGGCAACGCGACATCCGGCGGCATGATCGCGCGCGGCGGCGCGGACAGCGCCGCCGACGCATCCGACGCCCGCGAACTGATCGCGTCCGGCTCGCTCAGCCTGCGCGTGGACGACATCGACGCGGCGGCGGCCACGGTCGCCGATGTTGCCGCAGCCCGCGGCGGCTACGTCGAGAGCCTGAACGTCGGGTCGAACGGCCGGGTCATGGATGCCGACGGCACGACGATCCCCGCGTCGCCGAACGGGGCATGGGTTCAGGTCCGGATCCCGGCTGATCAACTGACCGAGACGATGGACGAGCTCGGGGCGCTGGGCGAGGTGACCGCGTCGAGTATTTCGCGGCAGGACGTGACCGATCAGGCCGTGGATCTGCGCGCGCGAATCACATCTGCGGAGGCATCCGTCGCCCGTTTGACCGAGCTGATGTCGCAGAGCGCGACGGTCGCCGACCTGATCGCCGCCGAATCGGCGTTGGCCGAGCGCCAGGCGACGCTGGAGTCGTATCAGCAGCAGCTCGAGATGCTCGAGAGTCAGGTCGCGATGTCGAGCCTGAGCGTCGAGCTGATGCTTGACCGAGAGACCGTCACGGCAGACCCGGCGGGGTTCGGCGACGGGCTGGTCGCGGGTTGGAACGGCCTGATCGCGACGCTGAACGGCATCGTGATCGGACTCGGATTCCTGCTGCCGTGGATCGCCGTGGTCGCAGTGGCGGGGGTCCTCGTGTGGGGGATTCGTCGCGGCATCAAGGGTCGCAGGGCGCGGCGGGCCGAGCAGCGCGTTCGCGAGGCTGCCGCGGCCTCGACCGAGCGGTCCGAGGACGGCTGAGCCGCGACGAGCAGACGACGCTGGGCCGCGGCTAGGCTCGCGGGGTGCCGAGGAATCATGCCCTGCCGGACGGTGAAGACGTGCCCGAGCCGCGCGACCGCACGGTCCGCCTCGGAGACCAGGTGATCGTCTACGAGGCGACGGGCACGCTCGGCGGCCCGGACTTCGTCCTCGTGCACGGCATCGGCATGGGTCACACCGTCTTCCGCGGCCTCGCGAGAGAACTCGGCACCGTCGGGCGCGTGTTCGCCCTCGACCTGCCCGGGTTCGGCGAGTCCCCCGAGCCATCGACCCCGCGCTCGATGGCGGAGTCGGGCGACCTGATCGTCGCGTTCGTGGAACAGCTCGGCATCGACGAGCCCGTGCTCGTCGGGCATTCGATGGGTACGCAGGTCGTCGCGGGGCAGTGGCGAGGCATCCGGCCGTCTCCGACCGCATCGTCTTGATCGCTCCAACGGTGAACGCCGCCGAACGAACCGCTCGGATCCAGGCGTGGCGGATGCTTCAGGATCTGATCGACGAGAACCCCCGCGTGATCTGGCTCGGTGCCGTCAACTACATCAAGACCGGGCCGCGCTGGTTCTTGCGCAAACTGCGCGTGATGCTCGACCACCGGCTCGAGCAGACGCTGCCCGAGGTGCGCGCGGATGCGCTCGTGCTACGCGGCGCCGACGACCGGGTGTGCCCGCACGACTGGGTGGCCGAGGTCACCCGGCTGCTTCCCCGCGCGCACATGCGCGAGATTCCCGGCCGCGGTCACGAGGCGATGATCACGAAGCCGGATCCGGTGGCTCGGATGATCCTCGCCCACGCCCGGGGCGAGTTCGACTAGGAGACCTGCAGGTTGCCAGTCTGCTCGAAGATGATGTCGAACATCTCGCCCATGATCATGCCGGCGTAGACGACTCCGACGATCACGCTCAGCGCCGAGACGGCGATCCAGACCCACACCGGCGCCAAGCCCTTGCCCGTCTGCCGACGCAGGATCACGCCGCGGCCGATCACGTAGACACCGTTCGTGACGACGAGGGCGAGGAAAGCCCAGGCCCAGTGGAACGGCTTCTGGATGCCGCGGCGCTTCAGCTCACGCCAGTCGAGCCAGGCGAACAGGACGCCGATCCCGGCCACGACGAAGCCCGCGATGCTCAGGCCCACCGATGTGAGCGTCATGCCGACGGACGGCAGCATCGGGTTGGCTGTGTCGAGCGAGGACATGTCGAGGCTCGACTCGAGGTATCCCCGCCAGTCGATGAGGAAGATCGTCGGCAGCATCACCAACGGCAGCAGCACCACGAGCCAGATCCACACCGTGTTGGTCTGGATGTCGGGCCGCAGCGGTGTGCTGGGCGCGGCGGGTGCCTGGGGGTACTGCGCCGCGTCCGTCTGGGCCGGCTGCACCGATCCGGATGCCGCGGGCACCGCGTGTTCGGTCCAGCCCAGGCCATCCCACCAACGCTGCCACGAGGAGTCCCTCGGATCGGGGTACCAACCTGCGGGGACGTTCGTGGGGGTGCTGTCCGACATCGTCGCCTCTCGTCGTTCGTATCGAGTTCGTTCGTATCGAGTTCGTTCGCTCCCGCGCGCGCACGGTCGCCGCGCCCGCGCGGGAACCAGCGAGTCTACCGAGAGCTCAGGCGAGGAGCTTGGCCTTCGCGGCCTGGAACTCGGCGTCGCTCAGGACTCCCGCGTCCTTCAGAGCGGCGAGCTTCTGCAGCTCACCCACCAGGTCGATCGTCGGCGCGGTTGCCGGGGCAACTGCCGGCGGCGCGGCGGCCGGAGCTGCCGGAGCCTGCGCGGCGACCTGGGCCGCGGCCGCCTGAGCTGCGGTGTCGATCTGCGCCTGCTGCTGCGCGGCCCGGTACTGGTCCTGCTCGTACTGGTCCTGCGCGCGACGCTGCTGGCGCCCCGACATCGCACCGCTCACGGCCGACGCGGTACCCGCGACGACGGCCGTGCGGGCGGCGAGTCCGAGCAGTCCGGGGCGTCCCATTCTTCTCATCACAAGCATCCGTTCCTACTGTCGATCGACACGACTGGTCGATCTGCTCATTCGTGATCGGCGCGGTCGAGTGAACGCGCCGGGGTCGCCGTCAGTCCTCGTCGATCGATTCGATGAGGGCGTTGACGACCGGCGCGGGGATGCGCTCGACGCTCAGCAGCTGGCCGCCCGAAGCGGCGAGCTTTTCGGAGAGCCGACGCGCCCACGCGAGTTCGAGCGCGACCAGAACCGCGGATGTTCCGGGTTCGACGAGCTCCGAGAGCTCGGCGATGTCCTCGTCCCCGACGATGCCGACCGCGGCGAGTTCGACTCCCCCGAATCCGTAGTCGTCGGTCTCTTCCTCGATCTCGACGACCGTGAGGTTGCCGTCGTCATCGCGCGACATCAGCACGAGGTCGAGAAGGCGCACGAGTCCCGCATCCAGCACCTCGGCCAACGCGTCCACGACGCCCGGCGCGGGACGTTCATCCTCGAGACCGACGAGGTACAACTCGACGGGACCGTATGCGAACGCAACCATGGCAGCGCCTTCCAGATAGGGGTGTTGTGCTCATCCTGACACCCCGTCGACCCCCGCCGCCACCCGACATCCGGGCACGCATCGACCGACGTTCACCGGGCCGCATCCGTCGTGCCGCCCGCGCGAAGAGAGAGCAGCGCGCTCGATGCCGCGACCGCACACATGATGAGGACGCCGACCACGAGTCCAGCCCACCCGAGAGCCGCGAAGACGAGCCCCAGACACCAGCCGAACAGGCTCGAACCGCCGTAGTAGCCGAGGTAGTAGAGCGATGACGTCTGTGCGCGGGTGATCGGATCCGCCCGCGCGGGCGCCCATCCCGAGGCGATGGCGTGCGCGGCGAAGAACCCGGCCGTCATGATGACCAACCCGACGAGCACGGCGGGCGCCCAGGGCACGAGCATCAGGGCCGTGCCCGCCGCCATCACGCCGATCCCCGCCAGCAGAACCGGCAGCCGACCGTGTCTGGTCGCGAGGGCCCCCGCCCACGGCGACGAAACGGTGCCGGCCAGATAGGCCAGGAACAGCAGCGTCACGACGGTGTGGGACAGGGAGAAAGGCGGCGCCGACAGCTGGAACCCCAGGTAGTTGTAGACCGCGACGAACGCGCCCATGAGCAGGAAGCCCTGCGCGTAGAGGGCGAGTTGCCCCGGTGCCCGGAAGGCTGCCCAGAGGCGGACGAGGATGCCGGGGGCTCCCGCCGAGGCGACACCGGGAGGCTCACTCGCCGGGCCACGGGACTGCGTGCCACCGAGTGCTCGCGCGCCGGGTTTTCGGGATCGTCCGGGCGCGAAGCCGCGCGCCCGCGGGACGAGCCAGACGAACAGCACGGCCGCGACGGCGCAGAGCGCGGCGGTCGCCCACACGCCCGTTCGCCAGTCCACGACATCCCCGATGGGCCCGGCGACGATCCGGCCGGAGAGCCCACCAACCGTCGTCCCCGCGATATAGCTGCCCGCCGCCGCAGCCGCGTGGCGCACGTCCACCTCTTCACTGAGGTAGGCGAGCGCGATAGCGGGGACCGCCCCGAGCGCGATGCCTTCCAGCAGGCGCACGAGGAGCAGCACCGTGATGTCCGGGCTGAACGGCGCCGCGACGCCGAGAGCGGTCGCCGCGCTGATGCCGATCACCATCGCGGGCACCCGGCAGATCCGGTCGGCGACCATCGACCACGGAATGACCGCCGCCGCCAGTCCGAGCGTCGCGGCCGAGACCGTCAGCGCAGCGGTCGCCGCCGAGACATCCGCTTCCGCCGCTATCTGAGGCAGCACCGCCTGCGGTGCGTAGAGCTGAGCGAACGTCGCGACGCCGGCGAAGAACAGTCCCGCCAGAAGGCGCCGGTACTCCCGAGTGCCGGGCAGATGCCCGGTGAACACGCTCACCGGATTCGCGTGAGACACCGTTGCCGCGTACCCGTCAGCGCAGGAAGTCGCTCGGGTCGAACTCGTCGATCGGAATGACCCGGATGCGCGGGAGCGGCGCATCGAACACGTGCGCGTCGTACTCGAGGTCGAATTTCTCCAGGCCCGTGAGCGTGCCGAAGCCGGCGTTGCGGAACTCCGAGAACGCGGCGACCCCGACGCGGCGGTCGGCGGCGAGCAGCGATCCGAGATCCTGCAGGAAGTCCCCGTCGTGGCTGACGAGCATGACGTCTTCGGGACGCGCGAGCAGCGCACGCAGGGTGCGCTGGATGGCGATGTCGACGACCTTCTCGTCGGGCGATCCCGACAGCGGCACGACGATATAGTCCATGGCCTTCAGCGCCTGGACGAACGGCATCGGGATACCCATCGAAGCGTTCAAGAAGAACACGCCCCGCGCGGACTGGGCCCACTGGCGTTCCGCGAAGTCGAGCAGGCGATCCCAGCGGGGACGTTCGTCGGGTTGCGGGCGACGTCCGAGGATGGAGCCGCCGAGGGTCGCGTCGATGTTCTCGCCATCGACGAGCACCCAGGTCGTGCGGGCATCGTTGTCGTTCACGGTGGCTCCTCGGTCGGCTCCGGATCGGACGCGGGCGCCCGCTCCCGATCCTAGGCGTGCGGATGCCGCTCCCCCCGTTCACGCCTCCGCGGCGCGCGATCCCGTCGTCGTCCCACGCCGCACAGCGCCGTGAAAGGACGCGACATGCCGTCCATCACGAGGGGCAGACGGCATGTCGCGTCCGTTCGATCCGACGGTCGCTACGGGGTCGGCATGCCGCCGTTGACGTTGAGCGTCTCGCCGATGACGTAGCTCGACTCCGCGGATGCCAGGAAGACGTACGCCGGTGCGAGCTCGGCGGGCTGCCCCATGCGTCCGAGCGGCGTCTGCTCACCGAAGGACGGGAGCTTCTCTTGCCGCTGTCCGCCGCTCGGCTGCAGCGGGGTCCAGATCGGGCCCGGCGCGACCGCGTTCACGCGGATCCCCTTCGGGGCGAGCTGCTGCGAGAGCCCCTTCGTGAAGTTGTTGATCGTCGCCTTGGTCGACGCGTAATCGACGAGCGTCTCCGACGGGCTGTACGCCTGGATCGACGTCGTGTTGATGATCGTCGCACCGGGCTTCAGATGCGGCAGGGCCGCCTTGGTGATCCAGAACATCGCGTAGACGTTCGTCTTGAAGGTGTCGTCGAACTGCTCGTCGGTGATGTCGGTGAGATCGTCGACGGCGACCTGCTTACCGCCGTTGTTGACCAGGATGTCGAGGCCACCGAGTTTCTCCACCGCCTTCGCCACCAGGTCGCGGCAGTACGCCGGGTCGCGCAGGTCACCCGGCAGCTGCAGGACCGTCGCACCCGCGTCGGCGAGGATTCCGGCGATGCGATCGGCGTCCTCCTTCTCTTCGGGCAGATACGACATCGCGACGTCGGCGCCCTCCCGGGCATACGCGATCGCGGTCGCCGCCCCGATGCCGGAGTCGGCGCCGGTGATGAGCGCCCTGCGCCCCGTCAGACGGCCGGTGCCACGGTACGAGTCTTCGCCCAGGTCGGCCTTGTCGGTCAGATCCGCGTCGAGGCCGGGCTCAGCCATCCGCTGCTTCTCGGGCTCGATGTCGGCATACAGTGCGGCGGGATCCGTGAGGGTGTATTGATCTCGTGACATGCGTTGTGCGTCCTCTCGATACGTCTCGATACGGTGCGCGGACCGCGAGCTCCTGCCGGTCGTTTCACGGTGCGAAGACTCCCGGCGCGAATCCGTCTGTCGTCCGACGCGAGCAACGGTACGGATGACATGGCGCATCCGAACCGGGGTTGCGCAATCCCGTCCGCGTCGCTACGGAGCCCGGCTCATTGCGCCGCGCGAAGACCCGCGCGTTAGGCCGCCCGGGAGACGAGGGCACGCTCGCGCCAGATCGGCGCCGTCCGCGCGAGCACCTTGCCCCAGGGGGTCGGGGTGACGCCCAGGATCTCGATCGTGTCCGACGCATCGACGGCGAAGGGCGCGTCGAACTGGTAGAGGATGCCGCACAGCTCCCGAATCGTGGGCACCACCAGCCCCGCCGCCTGCAGCGCGCCGCGCGGGATGCGACGCAGCCGTGGTTCGCCCGCGCCAGCGATCTGTGCGAGCTGACTCAGCACCGCGCGTGTCGAGATCGCCTCGCTCGAGGGCACGATCCAGGGCGAGCCCCACGCGCGAGGGTCCGTGCCGAGGGTGATGAGGGTCGCCGCGATGTCGGTCACGGCCGTCCACGCGTGCGGCTGATCCGGGTCGGCGAAGACCCAGGCGACCCGGTCCGCCAGTGTCGCGTTGGCGTACAGGGCGAGGATCGAGCTGCGGGCCGGCGCGGTGGGTCCGATGTAGTCGGATGCCCGTGCCTCGGTGGCGCGGACTCGCCCCGCGTTGTGGGAGGCGAGCGCGTCCTCCCACATACGGGCCCGCAGGGCGCCTTTCGGATCGCTCGGTCGCAGCGGCAGATCGCGGGTCATCGGCTCCGAAACGGGACCGTAGCCGTAGAGGTTGCCGAGTGTCACGAGCACCGCTCCCGACGACTCGGCGGCCTGGAGGATGCACGCCGCGAGAGGCGGCCACACGCGCTTCCACTGCGGATACGCGCCCGGGTTCGCGCAGTTGTAGATGACGGTGGCACGTTTGGCGATGGCCGCCAGGGTGCCGGCATCGGATGCATCGGCGCTCACCCGCTGAATCAGCGGGTGCTCGGGTCCGGAGCCCGACCGCGTCACGAGACGCACCCGGTGTCCCGCGCGAGCAAGCCGGTGCGCGACCGTAGTACCGACCGGGCCGGCTCCGACGACGATGTGCAGCTCCGCGGGCACATGCCCATCCTGGCATGTGAGAGACATGGCGCGATAGTGGATCGGTGCGATGCTTGATCGTCGCCTGTTCGCGGCACGGAGAGGAGTTCTCGTGGTTCGCGCCGTCGTCGCCGCCTTTCTCGCGGATGTCGTCCTGGTGATCGTGTTCGCCGCGATCGGGCGGGCGAGCCACGACGAGGGCGTCCTCGGCCCAGGCGGAACCGGGTTGGTCGAGACATCCTGGCCCTTCCTCGTCGCGCTCGTCCTCGGGTGGCTGGTGACCCTCGCGTGGCGACGCCCGTTCGCGCCGCTGCGCACGGGACTCGGGGTGTGGGTCGTCACGGTCGCGGGTGGGATGCTGCTGCGCGCCGTCAGCGGTCAGGGCACGGCCCTCGCGTTCATCGTCGTCGCGTCGGCGACGCTGCTCCTCCTGTTGGTCGGGTGGCGGGTCGTCGTTGCTCTCGTGGCGCGAGCGCGGGCGCGGGCGAGCCGCACCGAGGGCTGAAACGCAGACACACGAACCGTGGCGACGAGTGGCCGGCCCCTCTGCGAGGATCGTGCCGTGCCCCGCAGCTTCTCCGTGACGACTCGGACCACCGCCCGCGTCGAGGAGATGTTCGATGCATCGCTCAGCATCGACCATCACCTCGACTCCATGCGCAGCTCGGGCGAGCGCGCCGTCGCGGGGGTCACGAGCGGTCAGATCGGGCTCGGCGAGTCGGTCACCTGGCGGGCCCGGCACTTCGGCATCCGTTTCACGATGACGAGCCGCATCACGGCGCTCGATCGCCCGCATCGCTTCGTCGACGAGCAGGTGCGCGGGCCCTTCCGGGTATTTCGACACGAGCACGTGTTCCGCGCTGCGGGGTCCGCCACGATCATGGTCGACACGCTCACGGTGGGCTCACCGATCTTCGGCGTGCTCGCCGAGCGTCTCGTCCTCGTGCCCTACCTGCGCCGACTCATCCGGCAGCGGAACGCCCACCTCGTCGCGGCCGTCGCGCCGACCCCGCCGACGCACACCCACCCGGCGCTCGCGGACTGGCCGGACGCGTCGCATCCCGGGTTCCGCCGGGCCGAGGCATCCGCCCGCATCGGCCGCGGAGCCGCGACCTGGGCCCGGACGACACGAGAGGTGCTGAGCTGGTCGGTCAAGACCCGCAGCGGGTTCGTCGTCGGCTCCCCCGGTCCTGTCGCGGTCGGCGACCGCCTGATGATTCGCGCGCGGGTCCTCGGGATCACCGTCACGGAGCCCGTCGAAGTGGTCGCCGTCGTGAGCGAACCGACGCGCGTCGGCTTCGCCTATCGCACGCTTCCCGGACACCCGGTGCTCGGCGAAGAGGCCTTCATCGTGAGTCGCGACGATACGTCGGAGGGCGCCGGCATCACGTTCACCGTCCGCTCGCTCACGGCCCCCGCACCGCATCAACCGTGGCGGATCCTTCACCCGGCCGCGCGTGTCGCGCAACGCATCGCGCGGCGACGGTATCTGCGCGCCCTGCGCTGAGCTCTCCCGCTTGCGCACTCGGTCTGGATCACGGCTCCAGCGGCAGCTCGCGTGCGGCGTCCCACGGTTCGGTCCAGCCGAGCAGATCGAAGAGCCCGTCGAGCAGCGTGCCCGTGAATCCCCAGACGAGATGCTCGCCGGTCGCATGCCGAACGAGGAACCCCGGCCCGCGCCATTCCTGACCGTCGCGACGGATGACGGTGGTGCCGCGGTTCGCGGGGTTCAACAGATCCGCCACCGGCGCGCGGAACACCTCCGCCGACTCGGCATGATCGACGGCGTGCACGGCAGACGGCTCCCGCCACCATCCGAGCACGGGCGTCACGGCATGCCGTGAGAACGAGAGCGGAATCGTGCCGAGCGAACCGAGCACCTCGACGCCCGCCGGGTCGAGGCCCGTCTCTTCGCGTGCTTCGCGCAGCGCCGCGCCCACCGGGCCGTCATCGTCCGGATCGACGCGTCCGCCGGGGAACGCCACCTGCCCGGGGTGCGAGCGCAGGGTCACGGCACGCGCGAGCAGGAGGACGTCCAGGTCGCGCGATACTGCGGTGCGGTGGGCATGATGATCGCTCGGCAACGCATCCAGCACGCCGAACAGGATGAGCACGGCTGCCGCTCGCGCGTCGTTGACGGGCGGTCCGAACCGGGCGGCGATCTGCGGCGCGAACCTGCCGGACGCGACGACCTCGGCCAACGCGGCGAGCTGGGATCGCGCGTTCCGGGGCGTGGGCGAGGCGGGCACCCGCCCAGCGTACGACGCGCCCCGGTCGGGCCGGGGAATCATCACTTCGCGGGCATCAGACCGCGGACCATCTCCTTGAGCTCGGCGATCTCGCGACGGAGGGTCTCGACGTGCTCCTCGGTCGCGGCCGGCTTCTGCTTCGACGCGGCATCCGAAACCCGCTCGACGATCCATGAGGCCAGCGTCGCGGTCACGACGCCGATGAGGGCTATGCCGCCGATCATCAGACCGACGGCCACGATCCGACCGGTGACCGTCACGGGATAGTAGTCGCCGTAGCCGACCGTCGTGATGGTGACGAATGCCCACCAGATCGCGTCGCCGAACGAGTCGATGTTGCCGCTGGTCCGCTCGGCGTCGTACACCGCGAGCCCGGCGACGACGACCGTGAGGATCGTCGCCCCGACCGTGTACACCACCACGCGCCCCCGGAGCATGTTGCCGGCGCCGCGCTGGATGATCGCGAGGATCGCCAGGAACCGCATCAGACGCAGGGGACGCAGCATCGGCAGCACCACGATCGCCAAGTCGAGCAGGTGGCGCACGAACCATCTGCTCCGGTTCTCGACGATCACGAGCCGCACCAGATAGTCGATCAGGAATGCGGCCCAGGTCACGTAGAGGATCACCTCGCAGGCGGCGGCGATCGCGCCCGTCGGTTCGGCGAGGATCTGGGTCGCATAGGCGACCAGGAACAGGATGGCGGCGGTCGTGAGCGCCCATCCGGTCGCGCTCTGCCAGCGTTCGATTCGAGGTCCGTACATGCGCCGATTATGGCAGCGACGGGACGCATCGATTTCGGGGGCGGTTCCCCGATACCATCCGTTTGTCAGGCCTTTCCTCTTTCCGGCTCCCGGTCGGCACGCTCGGCACCACCGTCAGGAGAATCCCATGTCAGATCCCCTCGATCCGGATCGGATCGACGCGAACGCGCCCGAGCCCGAATCCGCCACGGCAGAGGCCGAAGCCGAGCCCGCGACGCCGACAGGTGGCCCCGCAACATCCGATCCCGCGGCGTCCGGGCCTGCACCGTCCGCGCCCGCCGCATCCGCTCCCCCGCTGCCGCCGTACGCGATGGCTTCCGGCCCCGCGGCGGGGTACCCGGGGGCGGCAGCCGGCTACCCGGGCGGCGCACCGATTGCGGGCCCCCCGATGGGCGCTCCGCTCGTGCAGCCGTACCCGGGCGCGCCGCCGACCGCGGCGTACGGCGCGGGACACATGCCGCCACCGATGCCGGGGGCGGTTCCGCCGCCGGGCGGTCGGCCGAAGGCTCTCGCCATCATCGCCCTGGTGCTGGCGGTGATCGGTCTGGTGATGGCCTTCATCCCCTTCGTCACATGGTTCTCGGGTTTCGTGCTGCTCGCGGGATTCGTGGTGGCGCTCATCGCGCTGATCAAGAAGACGCAGGGTGCCAACGGTCTCAGCATCGCGGCGCTCGTCATCTCGGTCGTCGGATGGATCGTCTCCGTCGTCATGTCGATCGCATCGTTCGCGATCCTCGCGGACGCCACGACCGACGAGATGATCCCGGGGCCCGGCATCGGGGTCAGCGAGCCGCCCGTCGATGACGACGAGGCATCCGATCCTGCCGGAGACGCACAAGACCTGGTCGTCGTGGAATCCGCATTCGGTCGCACGTCCTACGACCCGACCATCTGGTGGTACGTCCTGATCATCGAGAACCCGAACACCGACTACGTGTTCGACTTCGCCGCGATCGACGTCGAAGCGCTGAGCGCCGATGGCACGATCCTCGACACCTCATCGAGCTACCCGACCATCCTGAGCGGCACGACCGCCATCAGCGGTATCTTCACGGACGTCGGACAGGGCGAGATCGTGGAACTCGACGGCCGGGGGCCGGACGCCGCTGAGGCGATCCCGTCACCGTTCGACGAGACCGGATCGTTCCTCATCGATGGCGTGACGGCGGCTTCGGACGACTTCTCCACGACCGTCACGGGAACCGTCAGCGGCACGTTCGAGAGCGACCAGGAGTTCGTGAGCGTGGTGGTCGTCGCGCGGGCGCCCGATGGGCGGATCCTGGGCGCCGAATCCGCCTACGTCGACCGGCTGCCCAGCGACGGCACGAAGGTGCAGTTCGAGGCGATGTTCTTCGATGTGCTTCCCGCCGACACGACGTTCGAGGCCTTCGCCTCACTGTGATCCGAGGTCGCTGAGCGGTTCGGGCGGACCCGTCTGCGGGGCTTCGCGAGCGGCTACGGATGCCTCCGATCTGGCCTTTTCTTGTGTCCGGTTCTCACCGGACGTCCAGGAAACGTACCGGAAGCATCCAGGTGGGGTGTGCCAAAGTCGTTGCTTTGTGTCCGCAGGCGCGGATGCGAAGCGCCCACCCGAGGGCGCGGCTCACCGATACGGAACTGGTCTTCATGCGCTCTGCCCCGATTTCTGCCTCTTCAGATCTGCCCGCTCGCCGCACCCGGCGACTCGCCGAGCGAAGCGCTCGCAGAGCTCGGCGGCGCCCCACGCTCGTCTCGGCCGGGCTCGCTCTCGCTCTCGTCGGCGCCGTCGGATTCGCGACGGTTCCCGCCGCGCAGGCCGAGGCATCTCGCGCATCCGGGGTGTCCGATACGGCTCTCACGATGACGCGCGCATCGTTCACGACGTCGGCTGCGGTAGCGCCGATCGTCACGGCGAACGGCACGGATGCGGGATCTTCCGACATGCGTGAGGCGCTCGCGGCAGCGGATGCTTCCGTTGCTGCCGCGACGACGGTCACCACCGACATCCAGGCTTCCGGTTTGGACATCGGCGAGCCCGTCACGACCATCGACACGGTCCAGCTCCAGAAGGCGGCGGATCGTCTGGAGAGCGCGACTCTGTTGCCGGCCCCTCTCGTGCTGGGTCTGATCTCCGACGTGAACGAGCTGGTGACACCCGTCAACGAGCGCGTCGCGGGTCTGCGCGGCAGCCTCGACGCCGCCGTCGCGAAGAAAGCCGCCGAAGAGGCCGCTGCAGCCGAGGCGGCGCGTGTGGCCGCCGAGCAGGCCGCGGCCGCTGCCGCCGCGAAAGCCGCTCCGCGCACATCGTCCGGTGGCGCGCCCGCGCTGGCCGCGAGCGGCACGAGTGCCGCCGAGGCGCAGGCGACGGCTCGCGGAATGCTCGCCGGATACGGGTGGGGCGATGACCAGTTCGGATGCCTCGTCTCGCTCTGGAACAAGGAGTCGGGCTGGAACTACCAGGCGTACAACCGCTCGAGCGGTGCGACCGGCATTCCGCAGGCGCTGCCCGGCAGCAAGATGGCTTCGGCTGGTGCCGACTGGCAGACCAACCCGGCGACGCAGATCTCGTGGGGACTCGGCTACATCTCGGGTCGCTACGGCACCCCCTGTGGTGCCTGGTCGCACTCGCAGTCGGTCGGTTGGTACTGATCACGCGTTGAGGCGTAACGCGGGGCGGGCGCGTTACGCCTGGCGCAGGATCTTCTCCATCTTCTTACCGCGCGCGACTTCGTCGACGAGCAGGTCGAGATACCGGATCTTCTGCATCAGCGGATCCTCGACCTCCTGGACCCGCACGCCGCAGATCGTCCCCGTGATCAGGGCGGCGTTCGGGTTGAGCGTCGCGCCCGCGAAGAACTCTTCGAACGTCGTCCCGTCTGCCAGAATCCGCTCGAGGTCGGCTCGGTCGTAGCCGGTCAGCCACGCGATGACCTCATCGAGTTCGGCCCGCGTGTGGCCCTTGCGCTCGACCTTCGTGAGGTAGTGCGGATACACGGCCGAGACCGCCGTCGTGAAGACCCGATGCATGCCGTGATCCTAGTCACGAACCGCCGACACGGCGCACACTGGCAGCATGTCCGCCACCCCGTGGGTTCTCCACGTCGACCTCGATCAGTTCATCGCGGCGGTCGAGGTGCTGCGTCACCCCGAACTCGCCGGCAAGCAGGTCATCGTCGGCGGGCGCGGCGACCCGACCGAGCGTGCCGTCGTGTCCACCGCGTCGTACGAGGCACGGGAGCTCGGCGTCGGATCCGGGATGCCCCTGCGCATCGCCGCACGCAAGGCTCCGGATGCCGTCATTCTGCCCGTGGATCGCGAGGCCTACGACGCCGTGTCGGCGGAGGTCATGGCCGAACTACGCGCGCAACCCGGCGCGGTCGTGCAGGCGCTGGGGTGGGACGAGGCGTTCGTCGGGGTCACGACGGACGATCCCGAGGGCTACGCACGAGGCATCCAGTCCGCCGTCCTCGCGCGTACCGCCCTGCACTGCAGCGTGGGCATCGGCGACACGCTCGTCCGCGCGAAGGTCGCGACGGGGTTCGGCAAGCCGCGCGGGGTGTTTCGCCTGACCGCCGCGAACTGGCTCGAGGTCATGGGGCACCGCCCGACGATCGAGCTGTGGGGCGTCGGAAGCAAGATCTCGAAGCGGCTCGCGACCCTCGGCATCCGCACCGTCGTCGAACTAGCGGCCGCAGAGGACGCCGTCCTGGCCGCCGAGTTCGGACCGCGCATGGGCCCCTGGTACGCGCAGCTCGGTCGCGGCGAGGGCTCCGCTGAGGTCGACGACACGCCTTACGTGCCGCGCGGGCACTCGCGCGAGACGACGTTTCAGCGGGATCTCGAGACGCGGGACGAGATCGAGGACGCGGCACGGACGCTGCTCGCCCAGGTTCTCGCGGATGTCTCGGCCGACGCGCGACCCGTCATCGGGCTCGGCCTGAAGGTCCGGTACGCCCCGTTCGTGACGAAGACCTTCACCCGCAAGATCGCTGAGACGACGAATGTCCCGGCGATCATGACAGAGGCGATGGCCCTGGTCGCGAAGATCGAGCCCGACCGGCCCGTGCGGCTGCTCGGCATCCGTGCCGAGATGGCGATCCCCGAGGACGCGCGGGACGACCACACCCCGACGCGCGGCGGATGGTGAGCAGCACTCCGGATCCGCTCCGCTGAGCAATCTCTACTCATTGCCCGCGCAGGGCGACTGTCGGGATGATCTTCGCGACCCTGTCGCTTCACGAAGGATGTCCGAATGCTCCGTCCTCCCCACGCCCGTCTTCGCCGTAGTCTCTCCCTGCGGACGATTCCACTCGTCCTCATCGCCCCCCTCGTGGTGATCGGCCTCGTCGGCTGCTCGCTCGTGCCCTCACCCGACAACATCGTCGAGGGCCTGGTGGAAGAGGCTGCCGCGCAGAGCGGTGAGGACGTGGACCTCGACGTCGACACGTCGGGCGACGGGGCGTCGTTGCCGGACGGATGGCCCGGGCTCCCGGTCCCCGAGGGGCGGATCGTCTCCGCCATCAAGATGGGCGACAGCTACAGCATCTCGATCGAGGTCACGAGTGAGGATGCGGCACGTGCCGTGGTGGACGAGCTGGCCGCATCCGGGTTCGACATGATGGGCGAGACCGACTACGGCGAGCTCAAGGGGGCGATGCTGACCTCGCCCGAGTGGAACGTCGTCTACGGGTGGACGGCGTCGGACGAGGGGATCGTGGTTTCGTACACGGTGTCCCCGGTCGCCGCGTGAGGATGGGGAACCTCAGGTGATGGTGACCGTCGTGCTGGCGGGGGTGGGGGCGCCGATGGGGGCGGGGAATCACCCCGCCCCTCGAGGGCGGCGGCCAGCTCGTCGCGGCCGGAGACGCCGAGCTTGCGGTAGACGCTCGCGAGATGGTTGTCGACGGTGCGCACCGACAGCCCGAGATCGGTTGCGATCTCGCGGCTGCGGTGGCGCGCCGCCGCGGCCCGCGCGATCTGCCACTCACGGGGGGAAAGCGCCTCGTCGTCGTCGGGCGTGCGCGGGGGGTCCGGCAACGTCCGCGCTGCGAGGTGCGCGGCGGCGACCCGCGCCCGGGTGCGGGTCGCCCCCGCTCCCGCTCGGACGGCGGCGTCCCTCGCGATCCGTGCCGCGACGGCGACCATGCCGGCCCGGGTCAACGCGGGAACGAGATCCAGGCACTCGCCGTACTCGCCGCGCGACCGCGCCCGCGCGGTCCGCGCGAGCAGGTCGCAGAGCGGTGACCCGCTCGCGTCGGCTGCACGATCGAGCAGCGTCGACACGGCGCGAGCGCGACCGAAGCGGATGGCTGTGGTCGCCGTCAGCGCCGCCAGCAGATGGTGCCGCTGACGCAGCCCCTCCTCCACCGCGGCGCAGACGACCCCGAGCGCGTCATCCGTTCGGCCGTCGCCGACGAGCGCCCACGCCTCGGCCTCGGCGCGCTGCAGTACGACCTTGATATCGCTCGAGGGCGCCTGCTCCCGGACGAGCGCGATCGCCGTCTCGTCTCCGCCGACGACGGCACAGGTGTGTTCGAGGGAGAGCGCCACGTCCACCAACCCGGTGAAATCCCGCCATTGCAGCTGCCGGACAGCGAGGCGCGCGAGATCGTGTGCCCGGTCGGCGCGCCCGGCGTGGAACTCGACGAGCGCGAGCGTATAGGCCCACATGCCCGCGGCATCCGCATCACCGTCGAGGCGCTCCCGTTCGGCGAGTTCTCGAGCCGGGCGGATGTCGGCGGAGGCGACGTGCACGAGGAACTGCGACAGCTCGAGCAGGCTCTCCGCGTGCGGCAGCTCGGTTCGATGCGCCTCGGCGAGGGGGCGGCCGAGTGTGACGGCCTCCGTCGCTCGTTCGACGTCTCCGGCCATGGTCGCGAACATGGCCTCGGTGACGAACCCGCCCAGACGTGCGATGGGCGGGACGCCGTCCGCGGGCTCGTAGCCCGAGGACTCCCCGACCATGGCGAGCCACTTGGCGACTTCGGCGTCCAGCAGAGCCGTCGCGGACGGATCGAGTCCGGTCCGAACCCCGCGCGCCAGCTCCGCCGCGGCGCGCGGGTCTCGGCACCTGTACGCCAGGTGCTGGCCGTGCCGGAGCGCGACCAGGGCACGACGCGGATCGTCCTCCGCCCGTTCGGCGGCGTCGAGAAAGGCCTGGTCCGCGTCCCGCCCGAGCGCCGACAGCGCGACGGCACGCACGAGGGCACTCGAGGCGGTCGGTCGCCGTCGTTCTGCCGCGCGCGCGAGCCGCAAAGCGGCCGCGGGGTCTCCGGCGGACGCGGCGGCGGTCGCCGCCCATTCGAGCTCAGACGCTTCCACCTCGTCTTCGGGCAGGAGGTGAACGGCCCTCCGGCGATCATCGTCATCGCCCGTCGAGAGCAGGGCCGCGGCGGCGCGCCGCGCGAGATCCACTCGCCGATCGGGGCCGATGTCCGCGATGAGCGCTTCCGTGAGCAGCGGGTGCGCGATCCGGACGAGCGTTCGCGAGCGGACGGTCGATACGGTTGCGATTCCGTGGCGAACGAGTCCGCGCAGCGCCGCCTCATCGGCGCGAAACGCCAGGTCTTCTGGCCAGGGCTGCGAGAGCGCCAGTTGCTCCGCGAGTTGCCGCTGGGAGTCCGTGAGCACGGTGAGCTGCTCCCGTGCGCTGTCGACCAACCGTGTGGCATGACTGACCGTGTCGATCTCGATTCCGAGGGCCCCGGGCACGACGCATCCGCGCGCCTCGGCGGTGAGGATCAGTTCGCGCAGCACGAGGGGATTGCCCTGGCTCGCCGCTTCGAGTCGCGTCGTCGTGTCGGGATGCAGATGGCCTCCGAGGAATCGCTCGACGACCTCCACCAGCTCACCCGTGGCGAGCGGGGGCAGTTCGATCTGGTCGAGCAGACCCTCGTTCACCAGCCGCAGGATGGGTCCCGGTAGACGACGGCCGGAACGGTCGGTGAGGATGGCCGGAACGCCGAACACGCGGACGAGTTGGTAGACGACGCCGGCCGTGACGTCGTCGAGCAGTGACACATCGTCGACAGCGAGCGCATGCTCCCCCGCGTGCGACCCCACGGCCGCGACGAAGCGGTGCACGCGCTCCCCCACAGCATCCGGCGTGTCCGCGATCGGTTCGTGCGCCACGTCCGCGGTGTCGGCGGTGGCAGCAGCGCCAGCGGCGCCAGTGGCGTTCCGCTCGCCTCGGCCGCGGGACGCCGAGAGCAGCACGGGAGCGAGCGCGGCAGCGGGCACGGCCCGAAGTTCGGCGACACCGATGATCGGCACGATCGTGCGTCCTTGCCGCGACAGGTCGGCGGCGATCGCCCGGGCGAGCGTCGTCTTACCGATGCCGGCGGGGCCCGTGATCAGCTGCGCCCGGGCGGGGCGTGCGAGCAGCCGCCGCACCGCGCCCTCGGCGTGCGCGGCACGGGCCACGATCGGCCATTCGGACGGGGATCGCTGAGCGGTCGTCACAGCACGACGTTAGCGAGCCGTGTCATCGCCCGACAACACTCGCCTCCCCGTTGGGGCCGGCGCTCCCCGGGGCCCGACGAATCCTTCACCGAACGGTCGCGACACGCCGCACACCAGCCGCGCGACACGGCGAGTCGCGACCGTTCGCGGGGTGACGCAGCCTCAGCCCTGCCCGGGCCCGCGCCGCATCCCGGCGAACAACGCGTGCAGGAGGGGCAGCGCCGACACCGACATCAGAACCGTGCCGAACAGCGGATCCTCCGGCCGCAGCACGGCCCCGCCGATGAACAACCCGGCGAACAGCACCGCCGAGACGACCCGGCGCACGGTCCGCTCGAGCCGCGCGATCCGGCGATCGAGCCGCGGGGTGTCGACCGCGATCTCGCCGTCCTGGATCCGGGTGACGAGCTCGTCCACGCGACGCGGCAGCCGCACCGCCAGCGCCGCGATCGACAGCGCCTCCTTGCCCACGGCCTGGGCGATGTTGCCGCGTTCATCGCGCAGCAGCTGAGCGGCGTAGGGCTCGACCGAGTCCCACAGGTTGAACGCCGGGTTGAGTCCGCTGCAGACGCCCGAGGTGAGGGACGAGGCGCGGATGATCAGCAGGAAGTTCTCGGGCAGCTGGAACGGCAGCGACCGCACCACATCGCCGAACTGGATCGCGAAGTCGCGGAACTCGCGCGGATCGACCTCCTGCAGCTCGGCGAAGCCCATGCCGCCGAACCGCGCGAACAGGGCGGTCATCGCCCGCTCGAGCTCGCCGGTGTCGGCCGAGGGCAGCAGCACCCCCACCTCGCGGATCGCGTCGACCAGCCCGCGCCCGTCGCGCGAGGCCACGGCGATGAGCAGCTGGCGC
Organism: Microbacterium sp. BR1; assembly: GCF_002812725.1. Classification (GTDB taxonomy): domain Bacteria; phylum Actinomycetota; class Actinomycetes; order Actinomycetales; family Microbacteriaceae; genus Microbacterium. The sequence continues at coordinate 711,934 of NZ_NMUN01000004.1, forward strand.
ATCCCGCGGCGAAGCCCGGGCGGAACCTCGCCCATCATCCCGAAGTCGATGAACGTGAAGCGCCAGGCGGGCGACGAGGGAACCGAACCGGATCCGTCGACCCCGGCAGCCGACCCCGCCACGACGCCCGCTCCCCCGGCGCCGGAGCCCGAGGCATCCGGCAGCAACGTCACGAAGACGTTGCCGGGGTGCGGATCGGCGTGGAAGAAGCCGTGGTCGAAGAGCTGGTCGAACATGACCGACGCGAACTCGCGGGCGACCTCGTCGGGGTCGACACCGACGGCGCGGAGTCCGTCGTAGTCGTTGATCTTGATCGCGGTGACGTCCTGCAGGGTCAGGACCCGACGGGTCGAGCGCTCCCACACCACCTCGGGCACGGCTACGCGCGGGTCGCCCTCGAAGTCGCGCGCGAATCGCTCGGCGTTGCCCGCCTCGTGGACGTAGTCGATCTCTTCCAGACTGGTGACCGCGAACTCTTCGACGAGCGCCGGGGCGTTCACGCGGGTGTAGACGAGGCGGATGCGGCTGAGCCATCCGCCGACCTTGCGCAGCGCCGCGAGGTCCACGTCGACGATCTGCTGGATGCCGGGCCGTTGAACCTTGACCACGACGGCATCGAGCCCGGTCTCGGCGGCGTCGGTGGCCGACAGCCGGGCGCGGTGCGCCTGGCCGAGGGATGCCGCGGCCACCGGGGTCTCCTCGAACCACGAGAAGGCCCGGTCGAGCGGCATGCCGAGTTCGGCCTCGGCAGCGGAGCGGATGTGGGCGAACGGCACCGGGGGCACCTCGTCCTGCAGCCCCTCGAGCTCTTTCGTGATCTCGGGCGGCAGGACGTCCAGGCGCGAGGACATGAACTGTCCGACCTTGATCATCAGGCCACCGAGGTCGACGGCCAGCCCGTGAAAGGCGCGTGCGAATCGCTTCATGCGCGCGTTGCGCGTGCGCACCGCGATGCGGGTCAGGCCGATGCGGGGCAGGACGAGTTCGAACCACCACGTCTGAACGAGGAAGCGCGCGGCGAACCGCAGAATGCGCCGGTAGCGGGAGCGCATGGCTCCGGCATCGTACGCAGCGGCCTTGTTGACGACCCTGCCGCTCTCTGCACCTCGAACCAACACTGCTCCCTCGTGACGCCTTCGCGCCGAGGGCACTCCGGTCAGTCCTGGGCGAGGATCGAGTAGAGCTTACGGCGCGCGTCTTCGAGCACGACGACCGCCTGCTGCACCTGCTCGGTCGTGCCCGTGCGCGCGACCTGAGCGGCGGCCTGCGCCAGCTCGACTCCGGCCTTGGGCAGAGCCGTCGCGCGCCCGCTGCTCTCGCGGCCGCCGGTTCCGGTGCCGGATGCCTGCCACGGCGCCGGACGCTCGCCCGCGGCATCAGCCTCGGCGCGACCCGCCTCGGTGAGAGCGTAGGTCTTGCGGCCGTTGGCCTCTTCCGCGGTGACGAGTCCCTCGTCGGTGAGGAGCTGCAGGGTCGGGTAGACCGAGCCGGGGCTCGGCTTCCAGCTGCCCCCGCTGCGCTCTTCGATCTCGTGGATGATCTGGTAGCCGTGCATCGGGCTCTCGGCGAGCAGGGCGATGACCGCCGCACGCACGTCGCCGCGGCCCATGCGGGCTCCGCCGCGGGGCATGACGCGCCGCTCGAACTCCTCGCGCAGCTGCTCCATCGCGTCCCAGATCCCCGCGCCGGTCTTGCCGAAGCCGGATCCGAGACCCGAGCCGCCGCCGAATCCGAAGCCGTTCGTTCCGAATGAATCGCTCATGATGACCTCCGTGCGGTGTCCATTGCCGCCTATCCAACGATAGTCAACGATATGTCGCTGAGGGCGGTTTCGATACCCAGATGCCTGTGAACTCACTGATCGTCTGCCACAGCTCGTGGCGCCCGACCGCACGCTCACCTGTCACGAAACGCTGCATCCGAGGTCCGGATCGAGCGTTTTGCGACAGGTGAGCGCGAAGGCCGGGGGGGGTGCGGCGGACTCTGGCTCAGGCCATCTCGGTGACGCCGAGGATCCGGAGGGCGTCGGGCACGGCCTGGTCGGCGCGACCGCGGATGTGCTCGGTGTCGAGGCTCGCGACGGGGTGTTGCACCATGACGAACTGGAAGCCCGGGAATCCCTGGACCTCGGCCATCGCACGCCCCGACATCGCGAACGAGTCGGAGGTGATGCTCACGGTCGGGATGCCCGCACGCTCGAACATGATGCCGTCGGCCACGGTCGCGGCGCTGCACGACCCGCAGTCGCCCACGGCCGTGATGACGATGTCGACCTCCGACACGATCTGCTGGAACAGTTCGTCCTTGACCGGCGTGCCGAAGTAGTCCTTGACGTAGTGCTTGACCTCGCCGATGCCGTAGTCGCGCTTGAGGTCGGCGGCGATCTCGTCGAGCAACAGCGTCGAGTTGGGCTTGGTGTTGTCGAGCAGTCCGACCGTCAACCCCTTCAGGGTCACGGGGCGCGGCGACAGGGTGCCGTCATCGGCACCCTCGGCTGCCCCGGTCGGGTCGAGGAGCGCTTCGCGGGTCGAGGTGGTCATCCGGTTCCTCCGTAGGTCTCGGCGATCCGCCATCGGTCGCCGCGTTCTACGGTGCCGCGCCAGCTCCCGGCAGCGCAGGGGGATTTTCATCTGCCGGAAAGGCACGCGGGGCTCGCCCCTCGTGGAATCGACCGAACATGCTCGCGGCCAGGCTCAGCGTGAAGCATCCGAGCATCCCGAGCGTCATCGGGAGTGCCGTATCCGGGCCCGCGAGCCCGCCGATGGGAGCCGCCAAGGCACCGAGCGCGAACTGCACGCAACCCATGAGCGCGGCGCCGGACCCGGCCGAGAACGACACCCGGCCGAGCGTCAGGGTCGTCGCATTCGCCATCACACCGGCGACCGCCGCGCAGCTCACGACGATCAGCACGGCGTAGACGGGCACGGTGAGGGACTCCGTCGCGGTGATCACCACGAGCGCCGCGGCTGTGACGATCGCGACCCCGAGGTCTACCGTCAGCATCCGCCGCGGGCCATACCGGGCCGAGAGCGGCGCGTTGGCCCATCCGCCCGCGAAGACCGACAGCCCGTACGCCGTGAAGATGAGCCAGAAGCCCCAGGGGCTCAGGCCCAGCACGTCCTGCGCGACGAAGGATGTCGCGTTGACGTAGACGGTGAGCCCCGCGAACACGAACGCCATCGTGAGGGCGAAGCCCACGTAGGCGGGGTCGCGAAACAACCGACCGTAGGCGCCGACCATCGATCCGAGCCGAAACGGGGCGCGCCGCGCGGCGGCCAGGCTCTCGGGGATCGCCACGACCGCGAGGACGAGGTATCCGACGCTCGCGACCACCGTGCCGACGAGGATCGCGTGCCATCCCGAGACCTGCAGCAGCACGGTTCCCGAGAGCGACGCGAGCAGCGGCCCCACCGCCAGCGTGCCGATCAGGATGCTGTAGGCCCGAGAGACCTGCGCGCCCACGCCGACATCCGAGACGATGGCGCGGACGATCACGACGCTCGCCGCCGCCCCGAGCCCCTGCAACGCCCGCCCGACGATCATCACCTCGAGCGTCGGGGCGGCCGCGACGAACGCGCTCGCGGCGGTGAGCACGACGAACGAGAGCACGAGCACGCGGCGCCGACCCAGGCTGTCGGAGAGCGCGCCGACGACGAGCTGGCCGACCGCGACGCCGAGGAAGAATGCCGTCAGCGCGAGCTGGATGCCGACGATGTTCGTGCCGAGGTCGTCGGCCATGATGCCGAGGGCCGGCAGGTACATGTTGGCGACGATCGGGTTGAGAGTCATCAGGACGCAGAGCACGACGAGCAGTCCGGGAGTCAGGCGCGGTCCCCCGCCGCTCGCGCTCCCATCACCATCGCCGTCACCATCGCCGTCACCATTGCCGTCACCGTGACCTCTGCCGAGTCGGTCGGTCGTGCCCATCCGCGCACCTCCTCGTCGCGCCATCAATTTACGCATTGCGACCTATCGTCCGCAATGCGTACACTCGAAGGCGTCGCATCCGTCCGGCCATGCCCGGACGCCCCACCGCGACGAGAGGACAACGATGCCCGCACTACGCAGCAACCTGCCACCGACGTCAGCGCTCGCGATCGCTCGCCGCGCGCACTACACGGCCCTCGGAATCCCCAAAGCCGACTGGGAGAAGCCGAAGGTCGCGATCGTCAACACCTCGTCCGACCTCGCCGCGTGCTTCTCGCACCTGGACGAGGTCGCCGCGCGACTCAAGCACGAGCTGCGCGATGCGGGCCTGCTCCCGTTCGAGATCCGCACGACGGCGCCGAGCGACTTCGTCACGAGCGCGGGACGGGCGGGACGCTACATCCTGCCGAGCCGCGACCTGATCGTCGACGACATCGAGGCCGCCGTCGAGGGAGCGAAGCTCGACGCGATGATCTGCCTCTCGTCGTGCGACAAGACGACACCGGGGCACCTCATGGCGGCCGGTCGGCTCGACATCCCGACGATCATCATCCCCTGCGGCTACCAGCACTCCGGCCTCGCCGAGGGGCGCACGGCCGACATCGAAGAGATCTTCCTGCACGCGTCCAAGGCCGCCGTGACCGGCGAGTCGACGGACGACCTCGAACTGCTCGCCGAGGACGCCATCCTCAGTCCCGGCGTGTGTGCGGGCCTCGCCACCGCCAACTCGATGCACATCCTCGCCGAGGCGCTGGGGATGGCGATGCCCGGATCGGCGCCCGTCCGCGCGCTGAGCGAGCCGATGTGGGACACGGTTCGCCGCTCGGCCCATGCCCTCGCCGCACTCATCGAGAGCGACATCCGCCCGCGCCAGATCATCACCGAGGGCTCGGTACGCAACGCGGTGCGCACGATGCTCGCCATCGGCGGCTCGATGAACACCATCAAGCACCTGCAGGCGATCGCCATCGAATCCGGCCTCGACGTCGACGTCTGGGAGATGTTCCGCCAGCTCGGACGCGAGACGCCGCTGCTCTGCTCGGTGCGCCCCAACGGCCCGCGCATCACGGAGGAGTTCGAGGATGCCGGGGGCGGCGCGACGATCATCCGCGAACTCCTCCCCCTGCTCGACGGCGATCAACTCACGGTGACCGGCGCGACCCTCGCCCAGAAGGCGGCGCTCGCGAAGCCCGCCGACGGAGACGTCATCCGGTCGATCGACGATCCCTTCGGAACCGACCCCGCAATCAGCGTCCTCAAGGGCACTCTGGCCCCGGGCGGTGCCGTCGCCAAGCGGCCCGTGCCGGACCCCGGGCCGCACACCTTCCGCGGACCCGCGCGCATCTTCGGAACGCGCGAAGAGGCCATCGCGGCCATCTCGAGCGGACGCCTGCGCGAGGGCGATGTCGCGGTGATCCGCGGTATCGGCGTCACCGGTGCGCCCGGTCTCGGCCTGACCTCGGCGTTCATCTTCGCCCTGCACGCGCGCGGGCTCGCCCACAGCGTCGCCCTGGTGACCGACGGGCAGTTCTCGGGGCTCGTCAACCAGGGCATGACCGTCGGCGAGGTGTCGCCCGAAGCGGCCGCACCGGGCTCCCCCCTCGGCCGCGTCCGCGACGACGACCTCATCGAGATCGACGTCAAGAAGGGAACCGTCGACCTGCTCGTCGACGAGGCCGAGCTCGCCGCCCGGCCGGACTACGTTCCGCCCGTCGATCGCGACACCGGCCACGGGTACCTCGACCAGTACGAGGCACTCGTCCAGCCCCTGTCGTGCGGCGCCGTGCTGTGCGCGCGCCCCTGTTCCACGAACCCCTCCACCGTCAAGGAGACAGCATGACCACCTCCCCCACGCACCAGCGGACGATCCGCGAGCCCGAGCGCGACATCCCCGTGATCGGCGAGTATGACGTCGTCGTCGTCGGCGGTGGCCCCGCCGGTCTCATGGCCGCGACCGCCGCGTCGCGTGCGGGCCGATCGACCCTGCTGATCGAGAAGTACGGATTCCTCGGCGGCGCCGGCACGATGGGCGGCCTCGCGACCTTCTGCGGCATGCACGCGCGCGCGTACGGCACGGACTTCCAGTCCGTGCACGGGTTCGCCGACGAGCTCCTCGACCGGATGCGCGTCATGGACGGCCTGAACGACGTGCATCTCTCGGTCGACAACCGCATCCAGGCCCTGTCGTACGACATCTCGGCACTCAAGATCGCCGCTGACGAGCTCGTGATCGCCGGCGGCGCGGAGCTGCTTTTCCACACATCCGTGGTCGATGTCGTGATGCGCGACGAGAAGACGATCGACGCCGTCATCGTCGAGTCGAAGTCGGGGCGTGCGGCCGTCCGCGGCAGGTTCTTCATCGACGGATCCGGCGACGGCGACCTGGCCGCCTGGTCGGGCGCTCCGTTCGAGGTGAGCGAGCACCTGATGTACCCCTCGCTCATGTTCCGCATCAACGGCGTGCACCCGGAAGAGGCCGGCGAGGCCTGGAAGACCGTGCGCCGCCTCATGGAAGAGGCCGAGGCCGCGGGAACGCACCACTTCCCGCGCAAGAAGCCGATCGTGCGTCCGCAGCGCAACCCGCTCGAGTGGCGCTCGAACCTCACGCAGCTCTCGAACGAGGACGGCTCCGCCATCGACGGCACGGACGTCGACCAGCTGACCCGTGGCGAGCTGCAGGGACGCCAGCAGGTCAAGGACACGTTCGCTTTCATCAAGCAGGTCACACCCGGATTCCAGGACTCGTACGTCGTCGACATCGCCCCGTCCATCGGCATCCGTGAGACGCGTCGCATCGTCGGCGCCTACCAGCTGACGCAGGAGGACGTGCTCGAGTGCCGTGACTTCGACGACACGATCGGCGTGAACGGATGGCCCGTCGAGGCGCATGTCGTCGGCGATGTGGTCTTCAAATTCGCCCCGGTCGAATCCCGCGGGTACAACCAGCTCCCCTACCGGATGATCGTGCCGCAGGTCGTCGGCAACCTCTTCGTCGCGGGACGCGCGGCATCGATGACGCAGGGCGGACAGTCGTCCGGTCGCGTGACGGGCCCGTGCTGGGTCATGGGTCAGGCGGCGGGGACGGCGGCCGACCTCGCGCTGTCCGGCGACGGCACCGCGACGGGAGTCGACGTACCGACGCTGCAGCAGCGCCTCGAGTCCGACGGCGCGTACCTCGGCACGCGCCTGCCCGAGGGCATCACCGTCCCCGTGCCCTGAGCCCGGGGTCGAGCCGAGGGGTCAGCGGCCGCCCGTCCGGAACAGCTGCGGGTTGGCGTTGCGATAGGCGCTGGCGATGTCGGCGGCCGTCGCGAAGAGCACGGGGATGATCACGTCACGCAGGCTCTCCACGGTCTCGCGGACCGTCGTGGACGAGACGGCGAGCCCGCCCACGGCATTGCCGTCGATCACGATGGGCACGGCCGCCGCGACCTGTCCGGGGTGCAACTCCTCCATCGAGATGTCGTACTGGTTCGCACGCACCTCGTCGAGGCGCGCACGCAGGCTCGCCGCATCCGTGACCGTCGCCGGTGTGTGGACCTCGAGCGGGGCGGTCGCGAGCACACCGTCCAGCTCGTCATCCGACAGGCGCGCGAGCAGCACCTTGCCGATCGCGGTCGCGTGCGCGGGCAACCTGTTGCCGATGCGGATGGAATCGGGCAGCGGGCGCCGGTCCTCGACACGGGCGACGTGGATCACGTCCATGCCGTCGAGCACGCCGATGCTGCACGTCTCTCCCGTGCGCTCGACCAGGTCCATCATGTACCCGTACGAGATCTCGGGCAGTGATGACGAGGCGAAATACCCCGAGCCGAGCTCCAGGATGCGCGGCGTCAGACTCCACAGTCCGCCCGCCGACTCGGCGTACCCCAGGTGAGCGAACGTCAGCAGGATGCGCCGGACGACCGGCCGCGCGAGGTCGACGCGCGCCGCGATGTCGGCGACGCTGAGCGGCCCCTGGCGGTCGTTGAAGGCGCGTAGCACCTCCACCCCACGTTCGATGCTCTGGATACGATCGCGCGATCTCTCGTCCAACATGTCTGCCCCTTCGCCGCGTGGACGCTCTGCGTCCACCGGGACCATCCTAGAGATAGGGGGCATCCATCCGTTGCGCAACGAGGTCGCGTCGCGCGTGTCATCCACGCGGTTCAGGCAACGGTCCGTACCGTCTCGGTGTCGCCCGTGTAGGTCTTGGCCTTCTGGATCTGCTCGTACACGTGATGCCGCAGCTCGACGAATCTCGCGTCCGATCGCGTCTCGAGCTGATCGCGCTCGGCCGGCAGGTCGATGGCGAGGTCCTCGAGGATGACGGTCGGCGAGGACGAGAGGACGATGACGCGCTCACCGAGGTAGACCGATTCGTCGATGTCATGCGTGACGAAGAGCACCGTGAGCCCGAGCTTGGCCCACACCGAACGCACGAGGTCCTCGAGGTCCGCACGCGTCTGCGCATCGACCGCCGCGAACGGCTCGTCCATGAGCAGCACCTCGGGCTGATAGGCCACGGCGCGTGCGATGGCGACGCGCTGCTGCATTCCTCCCGAGAGCTGCCACGGGTACGACTTGGGCACGTGCGCGAGACCGACCGCCTCGAGGGCCTCGGCGACGCGCGCCTTGCGCTCGTCACGCCCGACGCCCGCCACCTTGAGCGGTAGTTCGACGTTCTCGGCGACACGCATCCAGGGGTAGAGCGAGCGCCCGTACTCCTGGAAGACGAGGGCCATGTTGCGTGGCGGCCCATCCACGACCTTGCCGTCCAGCACGACCTGACCCTTCGTCGGAGCCATGAGTCCCGAGATGACCTTGAGGAGCGTCGTCTTGCCCGAACCGGACGGCCCGACCAGGCACGCGAATTCGCCCCTGCGCAGGTCGAAGGTGAGGTCACGGACCGCCTCGACGCCCCGACCTCCGGTGGTCGAGTAGATCTTCTGGATTCCCTGGACCGAGAGAAGTACGGGAGCCTCGGCCCCCTTCACGTCAGCGCTCACTGGTTTCCACCTCTCGTTGTCCGTAATACCAAGCCAGCACTCGCCGCTCGATCACCCGGAAGATGAAGGCGAGCAGGATGCCGATGAAGCCGATGATGAAGATTCCGGCCCACATGGGCCCGGTCTGGAAGGTCTGCTTGAACAGCATGATCTGGTATCCGAGCCCATCGAGGGCCGCGTACAGCTCCGAGACGACCATCAGGATGATGGCGATCGGCAGCGCGAGTCGGATGCCCGTCATGATGCGGGGCATCGATGCGGGAAGCACGAAGTAGCGCAGCCGCGACCAGCCGCGCAACCCATACGTGCGCGTCGTGTCGCCGAGCACCTGGTCGACCGAGCGGACCCCGTCGATCGTGTTCAGCAGGACGGGCCAGAGGCAGCCGAGGAAGATCAGGAAGATCTTCGAGCGGTCATCGATGCCGATCACCAGAAGCAGCACGGGCAGGAGCACCGGCGGCGGCACGGCGCGGATGAACTCGAAGAGCGGTCCCGTGAGCTTGCGCGCGAAACGGCTCATACCGACGAGGATGCCGAGCAGCACGCCGACGACGATCGCTCCGCCGAGTCCGACACCGAGACGGTAGAGCGACGGCACGACCTGCTCGACGAGCAGCGGGCCCGCCCACACGGTGACCAGGTCGTTGACGATGTTGACGGGTTTGGGAACGAAGGGGTTGGTCTCGTTGAGCGTGCCGAGCCACCAGAGCACGATGATGATGATCGGCAGAGCCAGCGCCATGAAGACGCGTCGTGTGACGGTGCGTGCGTTCACGGGATGACCTCCCCCCGAACGGACGGATGCCAGGCGAGCACGGAGTTCTCCAGCTGCCGCAACACGAGGTTGATGACGAGGCCGAGAACACCGGCGAGGAGGGCGAGGGCGTAGACCACGGGAGCGTTGCCGGCCGACTGGTACTGCGCGATCATCTGACCGATTCCGGGGGCTTGGACGACGATCTCGATCGTGATGGCGACGACCAGGGCGATGGTGCCGGAGAGACGCACGCCGGTCATGAGGTACGGCAGCAGGGTGGGCCAGACGACGTAACGGGCGCGGGCGAACCGTCCGAAACCGTAGCTCCGCGCGGTCGACGCGGCGACCGGGTCGACATCGCTGACGCCGTAGATGACGTGGATGAGGATGACCCAGAAACACGCCCACACGACGATCGCGATCGTCGCCGTGGGCCGCACTCCGAAGATCACGATGGCGATAGGGATCAGACCGACCGACGGAATGGGCCGGAGGAACTCGACCGTGGAGTGCGTGAACTCGCGCACCCACCGATTCGATCCGATCACGAGGCCCGCGGCGATTCCGAGAACGAGTGAGATGGCGAGTCCGACGCTCCAGCCGAGCATCGTGTTGCCGAGGGCCGTCCAGAACTGCGCGCGATACTGCTCGCCGAAGACGACCTCCACGACCGTCACCGCCACTTCGCTGAAGGGCGGCAGGTAGGTCGAATTGACCAGTTCGAGCCGGGACGCGAACTCCCAGACCGCGATGAACGCGAGGATCCCGAGGAGTCCGAGAATCGGTGTCGAGATCCGTGTCTGACTGAACGCTATGCGGGTAGTGCGTTCCGCGGGCGCCGCACGTGTCGGCATGCGCATCCTCCGTGAGGGTGTGGTGGTCGGTGGGCTGACCAGTGCGGGTCCGTGCCCCCGGAGCATCCGGGAGCCACGGACCCGCACTGTCAGCGATGAAGCGCCGTCAGCGCGCGAGCGCCGTCAGCAGGTCAGGGAACCCAGACGAGCTCTTCCAGGTCGACCTTGTTCTTGACGTAGCCGAGTTCGTACGACCAGTCGGCGATGGCCTGAAGGTTGTCCACCGTCAGCGGGAGCTTGCCGTACGAGCCGAGACGGATGCGGGCGGCGAGTTCGGGGTCGATCTTGGTGAACTCGGCGATGTTCTCGCGCAGCTCCTCGTCGTTCTCGAGCGCGTAGGCGTTCGCCTCGTCGATGGTGGCGGCGACCTTCGCGTAGTAGTCGGGGCGCTCCTCGACATCGCTGCGGAGGGCGTACCAGACACCCGCGACGACCGCGCTGTCCGAGAGCGCGGTGAACGGGTTCGCGAGGGTGCGGAATCCGTTCTGCTCCCGGCCGAGGGTGCCGAACGGCTCACCGGCGACGAATGCATCGATCGCGCCGCTCGCGAGCGCGGCCGGCTGGTCGGGCACGCCCATCTGCACGTAGTTGACCTTGCTCGGGTCTCCGCCGTCGTCCGTGATCGCGATGTCGGCGAGCAGCTGCGTGTAACCACCAGGCGCGTTGACCGCGACGGTCTTGCCCTCGAGGTCCTTCGCGGACTTCAGCGGGCTGTCTGCCGTGACGAGGAGGTCGTTGATGCCGTTCTCGGGGTCATCGGGCGTCGCGCTCGCGGCGGCGATGATCACGAGGTCGACACCGTTCTCGACCGCCTGGAACACGCCGGTCGAGCCGCCGTAGCCGATCTGCACCTGGCCGGACTGCATGGCCTGGATGATCTCGGTCGACGATCCGGCGGGCTGCAGGGTCAGGTCGAAACCGGCTTCTTCGAAGACGCCGTTCTGCTGCGCCATGTAGACGGGGCCGATGTCGGTGACGGGGATGACGCCCGCGACGAGCGGCTGAATCTCGGCCGGTGCGTCGCTGGTGCCGGCGCTGCTGCCGCCGCCCGCGTCGGTCTGGGCGCCGCACGCGGCGAGGCCGAGAACGGCGAGGACGCTGACCCCCAGGGTGAGGGGTGTTCGGGTGCGTAGGGACTTCATTACTGCCTCCATTGCCAGTCGGGTTGCTCCGTGCGCCACTGCGCGGAGCCCGGGCCCGGGGTGAATGCACTCCGTCCGGTATGGCCGCGCAGGTCGATTTCGACGTTGCCCGACGATGGCGATGGTGTCACACCGACGGGGGTCATTTCAACACATTGCGTACTTCTGTACGCACAGTGGTGCACTGAGGCCGTTTCGAGCTATCGTTGTCGCGACGCCCCACGTCGGTTCGAACGTGCGGCACACCCCCTGTTTCAAAGGAGAAACCATGCCGATTCGCACGCGTGCGGCCGTCGTTCGAGAGCAGCCCGGCCCGTTCGAGGTCATGGATGTCTTGCTCGACGACCCTCGTCAGGGAGAGATCCGCGTCAAGATGGCCATGAGCGGGCTCTGTCACTCCGATTACCACCTCGTCACGGGCGACAGCGAGGCCGGGCATCTCCCCATGGTCGGCGGACACGAGGGCACCGGGATCGTCGAAGCCGTCGGACCGAACACGCCCGACTGGTCGGTCGGCGACAAGGTCGTGTTCTCGTTCATCGCCAGCTGCGGCAAGTGTCGCTGGTGCAACGAGGGGATGACGAACCTCTGCCAGCTCGGCGCGTTCCTGATGCGCGGAAGCCGTTTCACCGACACCGAGAGCTTCCGGTTCTCGCTCGAGGACGGCACGCCGGTCGGCCAGATGTGCGGACTCGGCACCTTCGCCGAGCACACCGTCGTCGACGTCAACTCGGCCGTGAAGCTGCCCGCGGACGCCGACCTCGACAAGGTCTGGCTGCTCGGCTGCGGTGTCGGCACCGGCTGGGGCTCGGCGGTCTACGCCGCCGACGTCAGCCCGGGCGACGTCGTGATCGTGATGGGTGTCGGCGGCGTCGGCATCCACGCGGTCCAGGGCGCCTCGCACGCCGGGGCTCTGGCCGTCATCGCGGTCGACCCGGTCGAACTCAAACGTCAGAAGGCCCTCGAGGTCGGCGCCACACACGCGTTCGACAACATCGCCGACGCCGCCGAGTTCGCCCGCAGCATCACCGACTGGCAGGGCGCCGACAGCGCGATCATCACGGTCGGGAGTCTGCGCGGCCAGGACGTCGCCGATGCGTTCTACGCGATCCGCAAGGCGGGCACCGTCGTCGTCACGGCGATCGCCCCCAGCTCCGAGATCAGCATCCCGATCTCGCCGCTCGACATCACGCGCTTCCAGAAGCGCATCCAGGGCGCGATCTACGGCGCGAGCAACCCGCGCGCCGACATCCCCCGCCAGTACGCGATGTACAAGACCGGGCAGCTGAAGCTCGATGAGCTGATCTCGGCGACCTACGCGCTCGATGACATCGGGCAGGGGTACATCGACCTGCTCGAAGGCCGCAACATGCGCGGCGGTATCGCGCACCCCACATCCGACACGACGCGCACCACGGAGGAATCATGACGACCACGATCACCCCGACAGCTCGCTCCGTCTCGCGCGACAGCATCTTCGCGGGCGGCGAGTGGGTCTCGCCCGCCACCACCGCCGAGCTCGTCATCGAGAGCCCGATCGACCTGAGCGAGGTCGGGCGGGCTCCCGACGCGATCGCCGCCGACGTCGACCGCGCCGTCCGCGCGGCACGCGAGGCGTTCGACCACGGCCCGTGGCCGCGTCTGACCGGAGCGGAACGCGCGGACTGGATCGACAAGCTGGCCGACGAGATGGAGCGTCGCGGGCTCGACACCGCCGCGCTCATCACCGCCGAAATCGGTCAGCCGATCTCGGTTTCGCGGCCGTGGGCGAGCGTGCGGCCGATCACGCACCTGCGCTACTACGCCCAGGTCGCGCGCACCCCGGACCTCGAAGAAGAAGAACGTCCCAATATCTACGGCACGGGCAACTCCATCGTGCGGCACGAACCCCTGGGCGTTGCGGCGCTGATCGTGCCATGGAACCACCCGCAGGCCGCGCTGACGCTCAAACTCGGCCCGGCGCTCGCCGCGGGGTGCACGGTGGTCATCAAACCGGCCGCCGAGACCGCGCTCGACGTCTTCGCATTCGCCGAGGCGAGCCTCGCGATCGGCATGCCGCCGGGAGTCATCAACATCGTCCCGGGCGGGCGCGAGACCGGGCAGGCCCTCGTCGCGCATCCCGGCATCGACAAGATCAGCTTCACCGGCTCGGCCGAGGCGGGGCGTCAGATCGCGTCCGCGGGCGGTCAGCGGCTGATCCCCGTGACGCTCGAACTCGGGGGCAAGTCCGCGGCGATCGTCCTCGAATCGGCCGACCTCGACGCGACCTTCGCCAGCCTGCGGCACGCCATCTTCGACAACAGCGGCCAGGTCTGCGCCATGATGTCGCGGGTGCTGGCACCGGCCGGCATCTACGACGAGGTGCACGACCGGCTCGTCGCTCTCGCGAGCGATCTCACGGTCGGCGACCCCTGGGACGAGAACACCGAGCTCGGGCCCCTCGTCTCACAGCGCATTCACCAGCGCGTCTCGGGCATGGTCGATCGAGCCCGGGCCGCCGGAGCGACGGTCGTGACGGGCGGCCAGTCGCTGCCGAGCTCCGGCTACTTCTACGCACCGACCGTCATCACCGGCGCGGCAGAGGACAGCGAGATCGTGCAGGAGGAGGTCTTCGGGCCGGTCGTGACGCTCCTTCCGTACAGCGACGTCGACGACGCCGTGCGCATCGCCAACGATTCGCACTACGGCCTCGCCGGCGCCGTGTACGGGGCCGACGACGAGGTCCTCGGTGTCGCCCGGCGGGTCCGCACGGGCTCCATCGGGCTGAACGGTTACCGCCCCGACTTCAACACCCCTTACGGCGGTTACAAGGATTCGGGCCTCGGCCGCGAGTTCGGCGCACAGGCGGTGCGCAACTACCAAGAGGTCAAGTCGATCTGGCGTTAGTCGGGTCGCCGGGTTCGCCGCGCGCCGTCAGTCACCGCGCGCGATGAACTCGGCGATCCGTTCGCCGATCAGGACGGCGGTCGCCGCGGGTCCCCGCGACGGCACCGTGGGCAGGATGGATGTGTCCGCCACCCGCAATCCCGGCACGCCGTGCACGCGCCCGTGCCCGTCGACGACGGCGCCCGGCGCGCCCGCCGGCCCCAGAGGTGCGCTTCCGCACATGTGGATCGCCGTACCGAGGTGGCCGCGCGCCCAGGCGTCGAGGCGGTCGTCGTCGCCGAGCGTCGCGTCGTCGAGCTCGGTCAGCCGGTCGACGAGGGGCGCAAGGGCATCCGAGCGCAACAGCCCCACGGCCACCCGCAGCCCCTCGCGCATGCGGGCCCGGTCTCCGGGCGTCTCGAGATAGCGGTAGTCGATGCGGGGCCCGACATCGGGATCCGCACTGGCCAGGCGGATCGTGCCCCGTCCCTCGGGCTGCTGCAGGGCGACGATCAGTTGCAGGTCGTCGCGATGCGCCAGTTGCGAAGCCATCCGTCGGGCCGAAACACCGAACAGGGCGCGGAGCGTTCGCCACGGATGCCGCAGGGCCGCCCACGCTCCGCTGCCGAGCGGATGCGCCGAACCTGTCAGCAGGTAGCCGAGCGACTTCACCGACAGCAGGATCTCGAGATCCGCACGACCGGTCCCGGCGGTCGAGGCGAAATTGAGGGAGGCGGGGAAAGCGACCCGATCCCTCGGGCTGCCGAGGGGCGTTCGCGGGCGCCATCCGACCGCGATGTCGGGGTGGTCCGAGAACGCGACACCGACGGGCAGGTCCGCGACCACCGAGATGCCGACGCTCTCGAGCTGAGCGCGCGGTCCGATCCCCGAGAGCAGCAGCAGGTGCGGGCTCGCGATGCCGCCCGCGGCCAGCACGACCTCGCGTGCGCGGAGGCGTTCGCCGCCCGCGAGTTCGACGCCGATCGCCCGCCCCCGCTCGATCAGCACCCGAGCGACGCGCGCATCGCCGCGCACCTCGAGATTCGGGCGGTCGAAGACGGGCTGCAGGTAGGCGATGCCGGTGTTCCAGCGTCTGCCGCGGTGGAGATTGGAGGGGACGGGGCCGACGCCGGGCGGGCCGGGCACGTTCTTGTCGGGTTCGTCGGGGTAGCCGCTGTCGATCGCCGCCGCATGGAAGGCGGCGCCCAGCCGATCGGTCAGAGTCGAGCGCTCGATGGGGATCGGCCCGGAATCACCGTGGCGCGGGTCGCCGCCGAAAGCGTGATCGTGCTCGAGCCGACGCATCGCGGGCAGGACGGCCTCGTAGCTCCAGTCGGGTCCGCCCGCCTCGGCCCACGCGGCGAAATCGTCGGGCGTCGCGCGCACGAAGTACGCGCCGTTGAGGGCGGTGGAACCGCCCAGGATCCGTCCGCGCGCAACGAGATAGGGCAACTGGGGGGTGAGATGGCCGAGGTACGCCCAGTTGTACGGGTAGCCCGGCATCGCCCCCTGAACCGTGGACGCATCGAGGAGTTCGGGTGGGTAATCACGCGGGGTGCGGGGCACGGGGCCCGCCTCGAGCACCAGCACCCGTCGCGCCGGGTCTTCGCTCAGTCGGGCGGCCAGCGGCGCTCCCGCCCCGCCCGAGCCGACGACGATGACGTCGACCTCGGGCCCGGTCATCCTGCCGTCCGCTTCGCCGGCGGTTCGAACGAGGCTTCCAGGTGGCGGAAGGCGCGATCGATCAGCACCAGCAGGTCTTCGCCGTCGTGGTGCAGCCACTCCTGATACGCCGAGAGGCACAGGCCGAGGCACGCCCATGCAACCGCCTGCGGTTCGAGATCGTTCACGTCGCCGCCGATGCGGCGTGCGACGTACTCGGCGACCGCGGTACGCCAGTCCCGGTAGCGCAGCGAGGCATGCGCGACGAGCGCGGGCACCTCGAGCAGGAGGTGCATCCGTTCACGGTGCAGCGCGATCTGCTCGGGTGGAAAGCGGTTGAACTCGATGATCGCCTCGCGCAGCGCTTCCATGATCGGAAGGTCCGGTCGCAGATCGCTGAGGTGGGCACGCATGATCGCGAGCAGGGCGTCGAAATCACCCCACGGCAGATCGTTCTTCGAGGGGAAGTAGCGGAACAGCGTGCGGCGACCGATCCCCGCGGCGGCGGCGATGTCATCGACGGTCGTCTCTTCGTAGCCGCGCTCGAGGAACAGCTCGAGCGCGATCGCGCTGAGCTCTCCGTGCGTCGTTGCCGGAGCGCGACCGATTCGTGAGGATATCGTCACGGCGTGTTTGTTCGCCTTCTGTCTTCCATTCGGCACTCGGTGCCATTAGAGTCGAGCGTACCGCGCACGGCGAAGGAGCCGTGGCGTTGTGAAGGAGCATCCCATGGATCCGCAAACCGTGAAGCCCGCCACGTCGAACGACGCCGTCGAAGCCGACAGTCTCGTCGAGGAAGTGTCCATCGACGGCATGTGCGGCGTGTACTGACGTGTTCGACCCCGATGCGGGGTGGAGTCTGAGCGAACAGGTCTCGGTGCGTCCGGAGCCGTTCGGCGCTCTGCTCTACCATTTCGGCACGCGCAAGCTGTCGTTCCTGAAGGACCGCACGCTGCTGAGCATCGTCACATCTCTGTCCGACTCCCCCAGCGCACGCGCCGCGTGCGACGCGGTCGGGGTCGCCGACGAAGATCGACCACGCTATTTCCGGGCTCTCGGCACCCTCGCCGACTCCCGCATGATCGAACGACGACGTCTCGAGGAGCACGCCGCATGAGCATCACACTGGATCCGCCCCGCGCCGCGGCACCGCGTCCGGAACGCCTCGTCGATCTGTTCGAGCGCGGACTCGATGCGCCGATCTGCCTCACGTGGGAGCTCACCTACGCGTGCAACCTCTCGTGCGTGCACTGCCTGTCGAGTTCGGGCCGACGCGACCCGCGCGAGCTCTCGACCGACGAGTGCAAGGCCGTCATCGACGAGCTCGAGCGGATGCAGGTCTTCTACGTCAACATCGGCGGCGGCGAGCCGACCGTGCGATCGGACTTCTGGGAGCTGCTCGACTACGCCACCCGGCACCACGTCGGCGTGAAGTTCTCGACGAACGGCGTGAAGCTCACGCCGGACCGCGCCGCACTGCTGGCCGCGAACGACTACGTCGACGTGCAGATCTCGCTCGACGGCGCGACCCCCGAGGTCAACGACGACATCCGCGGCCCCGGCTCGTACCAGACCGCGATCACGGCGATGCGGAACCTACGCGACGCCGGCATGAAGAACTTCAAGCTCTCGGTCGTGTGCACGCGCACCAACATCCCGCAGCTCGATGAGTTCAAGAGGATCGCCGACGAGTACGGCGCGCAGCTGCGCCTGACGCGCCTGCGTCCCTCGGGCCGCGGCGCCGACGTCTGGGACGAGCTGCACCCCACACAGGAGCAGCAGCGCGAGCTCTACACCTGGCTGCTCGCGCACGCCGATGAGGTGCTCACCGGCGACTCGTTCTTCCACCTCTCCGCGTACGGCGAGTCCCTCCCCGGGCTCAACCTGTGCGGCGCGGGCCGCGTGGTCTGCCTGATCGACCCGATCGGCGACGTCTACGCGTGCCCGTTCGCGATCCACGACGACTTCCTGGCCGGCAACGTGCGCACGCCCGGCGGTTTCACCGATGTCTGGCGCGAGTCCGCGTTGTTCCAGGAGCTGCGGGCACCGCAGACCGGCGGAGCCTGCGCGTCCTGCGCATTCTTCGACACGTGCAAGGGCGGATGCATGGCGGCGAAGTTCTTCACGGGTCTGCCGCTCGACGGACCCGACCCCGAGTGCGTCCAGGGCTACGGCGAAGAGCTGCTCGCGGCTCGGAACGATCCCGCGGGCTCCCCGCGCCCGAGCGGCGATCACTCGCACCGCACGTCGCCCCCGCGACCGCGATCCGCCAAGCCTGTTCCGCTCACGCTGCGCCGCCGCGACGACATCGAAGCGATGCCCGTGAGCGCGTGTGCCGCGAGCCCGCTCGCCGGATTCGTGCCGCCGACGGCCTGAGTCGGCGCACCACCCTTCCGCGACACCCCCCCTTCAGGAGACGAATATGGCCAATCCCTGGTTCGAGTCGGTTGCCGAGGCGCAACGGCGCGCGAAGAAGCGTCTACCCGCGCCCGTCTACGGTGCGCTGATCGCGGGCTCGGAGCGCGGGCTGTCGTACAAGGACAACATGGCGGCCTTCGGCGAGCTCGCCTTCGCACCGAAGGTCGCGGGGCACCAGGCCGAACGACGGTTGTCGACGAAAGTCCTGGGCATCGATATCGCGATGCCCGTGCTCATCTCTCCCACGGGCGTGCAGGCCGTTCATCCCGATGGCGAGGTCGCGGTCGCCCGCGCGGCGGCGAACCGCGGGATCCCGATCGGTCTGAGCTCGTTCGCGAGCAAGAGCGTCGAGGAGGTCGCGGCCGCGAACGAGAACCTTCTCTACCAGGTCTACTGGCAGGGCACCCGCGACACGATGCTCGAGCGTCTCGACCGGGCGCGTGCGGCCGGAGCGAAGGCACTCATCGCGACGCTCGACTGGTCGTTCTCGCACGGCCGCGACTGGGGCAGCCCCGAGATCCCCGAGAAGCTGACGCTGCGCGCGGCGGCTCGCTTCGCTCCGCACGCGCTCGTCCGGCCGCAGTGGCTGGCAGATTTCCTGCGCTCCGGCCGCGTCCCCGACCTGACGGCCCCGAACCTGGCCGTCGGATCGGGGAAGGCACCGACCTTCTTCGGCGCGTACGGCGAGTGGATGATGACGCCGCCGCCCAGCTGGGAAGACGTCGCCTGGCTTCGCGAGCAGTGGGGCGGACCGTTCCTGTTGAAGGGCGTCTCGCGCATAGATGATGCGCTCCGCGCCGTGGACGCCGGCGTCTCGGCGATCTCGGTTTCGAACCACGGTGGCAACAACCTCGACTCCACCCCCGCACCGATCCGGATGCTCCCGGGTATCGCGGAGGCGGTCGGTTCGCAGATCGAGGTGCTTCTCGATGGCGGCGTGCGCCGTGGCGGCGACGTGGCAAAGGCCCTCGCGCTCGGCGCCGACGCGGTCATGATCGGCCGGGCATACCTGTGGGGGCTCGCGGCGAACGGGCAGGCGGGTGTCGAGAACGTGCTCGACATCCTGCGCGGCGGGCTGGACTCGGCCGTGCTCGGTCTGGGTCACTCCTCGATCGACGAGTTGAGCCGCGCCGACCTCTGGATTCCGCCGAGCTTCGAACGTCGGCTGGGGGTTCCGTCGACCCCGACCAGCTGATGCCCGCCGACCCCCAACGAGACGACTCCCCTCGGCGCGGCACCCGCGACCCGGACGAACACGCGCTCGACGCGCACCCGCTGGATGATGCGGTGCGCCTCGTCGACCGAACGTGGCCGACGGTCGGGGCACCGCTCGTGCTCGTGCCGCTCGGTGCCACCGAGCAGCACGGGCCGCACCTGCCGCTCGACGTCGACGCGACCATCGCGGTCACGATCGCCGACACGCTCGCCGCACGCGTGCGCGACAGCGGGGACGACGCCGTCGTCCCACCCGCGATCGCCTACGGCTCGAGCGGCGAGCACCAGGGCTTTGCCGGGACGATGTCGATCGGCACGGCGGCCCTGCAGTTCCTGTTGGTCGAGCTCGGCCGGTCGGCGAGCACCTGGGCGCCGCGGCTCGTGTTCGTCAACGCCCACGGCGGCAATCTCGAGGCCCTGATCGCCGCCGTCCGGGTGCTGCGCTCCGAGGGCCGAGACGCCGCGTGGCTGCCCTGCGTGCCGGAGGACGGCGGGTCACACGACGCCCACGCGGGCTACGACGAGACCTCGATGCTCGCCCGGCTCCGCGCCCCCGCCATCCGCGTCGAACGAATCGAGCCCGGTGCCACCGCACCGATCGGCGAGCTCCTCCCCCGTCTCCGCACCGAGGGCGTGCGCGCGGTGTCGCCGAACGGTGTGCTCGGCGACCCCCGAGGGGCATCGTCCGCGGCGGGCGAGCGACTTCTGGCGGCGATCGCCGAAGCGGCATGGCGTCGATTGACGGGCGAACCCACGACCGACGGGCTGCTGGTGGCGCACCCCGCGCCCCGGGGCGAGCAAGGCGGCGCGGATGACTGACCCGACCTTCCCGCCCGACGGCACGGTCGTGCGGCTGAACACCCACACACGGCGCTCACGCCCGACCTCGAGCGGAGCCGGGCGGGTGCTGGTGGGCGGCGCGCCCATCCGTGTCTCGCGCATCAGCGCCGCCGCCGCCGAGCGCCTGGATGGCCGCGACCTCACGGTCGAGGACGAAACGAGCCGAGCACTCGCCCGGTACCTGCACGCGACCGGCATGGGCGAACTCGTCGCGGCCTCCCTCCCCGATGTGTCGCGCGCCCTGCTCACGGTGGTGATCCCCGTACGGGACCGTCCGTCGCAGCTGGCGCGTCTGCTCGCGAGCGTTCCCGAGGGCGTCGCCGAGGTCGTGGTCGTGGACGACGGCTCGCTCCATCCCCCGGACGTTGCGGGAGTGGCCGCGACGCACGGCGCGCGACTGGTCGCCCTGCCCGAGAATCTCGGCCCGGCCGCCGCCCGCAACGCGGGCCTCGCCGTCGTGCAGACGCCGTTCGTCGCCTTCGTCGACTCGGATGTGGTCCTCGACGAAAGCGCGCTCGACACCCTGCTGCGCCATCTCGTCGACCCCGAGGTGGCGCTCGTCGCGCCCGCCGTGCGCGGACTGCGTCGCGAGCACGAGAGTTGGCTCGAAAGGTACGAGGACGCCCGGTCCTCGCTCGATCTGGGTCCGGATGCCTCGACCGTCCGGCCGCGCAGCCGCGTGTCGTGGGTCTCGAGCACGTGCCTCGTCGCCCGCGTTTCGGCGCTCGGGAAAGGATTCGACGCCGAGCTCCGGGTCGGCGAGGACGTCGACCTCGTGTGGCGACTCGTCGGCGCCGGGCATCGGGTGACCTACGACCCGACGGCAATCGTCCGGCACGAGCATCGCGCGACACTCGGGGCCTGGATGCGGCGGAAGTTCGACTACGGCACCGGGGCGTACGGGCTCGGCGTGCGGCACCCCCGCGACATCGCCCCCGTCGCCCTCCCACCCTGGAGCATCGCCCTGCTCGCGACCACGCTCGCACAGCGACGCTGGTCGCTCCCGGTCGGCGTGGGCATCGTCGCGGTTTTCGCCGCGCGGATCGCCCGCAGCATCCCTCACGTCCCGCATCGGCGTCGCCTCGCAGCGCTGCTCGCCGCGCAGGGCACCGTCACGACGCTGGTGCAGGGCTCCGCGCTTCTCGTGCGGCACTGGTGGCCGCTCACGATCGTCCTCGCCCTTTTCTCGCGGCGCGTGCGCCGAGCCGCACTCGTCGCGGCGCTCGCCGATGCGGCCATCGAGTACGTGCGTCTGCGGCCGCGACTCGATCCCGTGCGCTTCACCCTCGCCCGTCGCCTCGATGACATCGCCTACGGTGCGGGTGTCTGGTGGTCGTCGTTGCGGGGACGGTCCGCCGCCGCGCTCCGACCGAGGGTCGTGCGCGGCGGCGAGTAGGCCGACCGAACGCATCCGTCGACGGATGCGCCGCGAAGAACTGCCTACGCGGTCGTGTTGCGCAGGCCGTAGACCGATTCGTGCCACGGGATGAAGAAGCGCTTCAGCTCGTTCACGATCAGGTACAGCGCGAGTCCCAGGAGCGACAGCCACAGGATGAGCGCGAACGTGAGCGCGGCATCCAGCTGGTTCATGCTCGACACGACGAGGAATCCGAGTCCCTGGCTGCCGGCGATGTACTCACCGACGATCGCACCCGTGGTGGCCAGGACGATGCCGACCTCCATGCCCGCGAACAGGTAGGGCTGGACGCTGCGCATCTCGAGCTGGAAGAGGGTCTGGGTGCGCGTGGCGTTGAGGCTCTTCATGACCTCGCGCTGACCCTGCTCGACCGAGCGGACGCCCAGCAGCATGTTCAGCATGATCGGGAAGAACGCCAGCAGGGCAGACAGCCAGATCTTCGACGTGATGCCGAACCCGAACCAGATGACGAACAGCGGGATGAAGGCGACCTTCGGAGCGACCTGCGTGATCACGATGAGCGGGCGGACGCTCGCCTCGAGCCAGGGCAGCTTGCCGAGCAGCACGCCGACGACGACACCCGTGACGACCGCGATCGCGAATCCGATGAGGATCTCCGACAGCGTCGTGAGGGTGTGCCCCCAGATGCCCGGGGTGGAGAAGAGTCCGATGAACTTCTCACCCACGGCCGCGGGGGGCGGGAACAGGAACGGGTTGACCTGTCCGATCGTGACGACCAGTTGCCAGATCACGATGATCACGACGACGAGGACGGGCGTCACGATCCAGGGCAGGATCCGCATGACTTTCTGACGGTTCATCAGTTCTCCTCGTCGATGTCGTGGCGGAGCTTCCGCACGATCTCGTTGAATTCGGCGGTCGTCGTCGTGTCGATCGTGCGGGGCTTCGGCTCGGCGACCGGCAGGATCTGCCGCACACGCCCGGGACGCGGCGTCATGTGGACGACGCGGTCGGCGAGGAACACCGCCTCGGGGATGTCGTGGGTGACGAAGACGACCGTCGATGCGGTCTCGAGGACGATGCGCTGCAGCTCGAGGTTCATCCGTTCGCGGGTGAGTGCGTCGAGCGCACCGAAAGGCTCGTCCATCAGCAGCAGTTCCGGCTCGGTCGACAGCGCGCGGGCGATCGCGGCGCGCTGACGCATCCCGCCCGAGAGCTCACGCGGATAGGACTTCTCGAATCCGCTGAGCCCGACGAGCGCCGCCAGTTCGGTGGCACGGGCCCGCCTGGCTTGTTTGCTCGCCCCGCGCAGCTTCATCGGCAGGGCGATGTTGTCGAGAACGGAAAGCCACGGGAACAGGTTGCTCTCCTGGAAGACGAAACCGAGCTTGGTGATGGCCGATTCGTCGACGGACGTTCCGCGCCACAGGTTGTTGCCGTCGACCTGGATCGTTCCGGCGCTCGGTGCGAGCAGACCGCCGATCATGCGCAGCAGGGTGGTCTTTCCGCAGCCCGACCGTCCGATCAGGGCGATGAACTCACCGCGCTCGATGGTGAGGTCGACGCCGGAGACGGCGTGCGTGGTTCCGGATCGCGTGACGAAGTCACGCCCGACGCCTGCGATCTTCAGACGCGGGACCGCGTCCGTCGATCCTGTCGAGGGGGTGCTCCCGCTGGGGGACGGAGTCGGGATCGGGGTGCTCATAGGGGCATCATCGCTCTCGTTTCAGGGGAAGGTGGTGGCCCCGCGGAGTCCGCGGGACCACCACCGGGTGGATGCGAGGTTCAGTCGGCGGGCAGCAGATCGCTCGTGATCCAGGCCGACGGGTCGGCGCCGCCCTTGAGCAGACCGCCCTCGACGTAGGCGTCGTAGATCGTCGTCCAGTAGTCCTCGTCGTTCTCGAGCAGCCCGACAGTGCCGCTCGAGTCGATCCAGGTCTCGGAGGTGTAGGTTTTGAGGGCCTCCACGGCGATCGCGTCGTCGTTCAGCGCCGCGAAGTCCCAATCGCCGCTGTCGCGGAGGGTTGCGAGGACGTTCGCGAAGTCGTTCTCGCTGTCGTCGATGATCTCCTGCGTCGCCTCCTTGATCGCGGCGAGGAACAGCTCGATCTCTTCGACCCGCTCGGGGTTCTCGAGGTTGGACTGGGTCGTGATCCACACCTGACGCTCGGGGGCGTCCACGAGTCCGGCAGGGCTCGACACGGCGTCCGAGTTCTGCTCCGTGATGCCGATCGAGGTGTCGAGGCTGACGACATAGCCGTCGAGCTGACCCTGCTTGACGAGCTCGTACGTCGCCGACGTGACGGGGACGGCCTGGCGGGTGACCGAGTCACGCGGCACGCCGGCCTCATCGAGGGCGAAGTTGAGCATCTTCTCGCTCGTGCCGCCGACCGAGCCGAGGCCGATGACCTTGCCCTCCATGTCCGCGGCGGATTCGATCGGGTTGTCCTCGGTCGAGATGACCCGCAGGTTGCTGCGGTACGCCATGGTGCCGACACCGATGATGGGCTGACCGGACTCCATGCCCGGCATGACATCGACGGTGCTGACGCGGGTGATCGGGGTGGCGCCGCCGAGGAGCGTCTGGATCGCCGCCGAGGTGCCCTGCACGGGCTGCAGCTGGACGTCGAGGCCGTAGTCCTCGAAGATCCCGGACGAGTAGGCGTACATCTCGGGCGTGAAAGTGAACGACTGGAGCGGGAGGAACGACACCACGACGATGTCGTTGAGTTCGGCGGGGGCCGACTCTCCGTCCGTCGAGGGTGCGGTGGCCGTGCCCGAGCATCCGGCGAGAGCAAGCGCGGC
Organism: Microbacterium sp. BR1; assembly: GCF_002812725.1. Classification (GTDB taxonomy): domain Bacteria; phylum Actinomycetota; class Actinomycetes; order Actinomycetales; family Microbacteriaceae; genus Microbacterium. The sequence goes on from NZ_NMUN01000004.1 coordinate 736,785, forward strand.
GGCCGCGGCGAGCGCCGTGACCGTGATCCGGATGTCGCGGCGGAAAGACCAGGGGCTCTGTTTCTGCATTGCTGTGGACATTTCGACTCCTGTGTCGGCTGGTCCCGCCCGCGACTGTGCGGGACGGTCCAACGAGTGTGCCGAGCCTAGCCCGCGAAAGAAACGCTTCTTTTTACTGGATGGAAGCGACCGGGTGAACTCGTGCCGTCGTCGCGCGGCGCAGCACCGTGACGACGCCGTTGTCTCCATCGACGCGGAGCAGATCACCGGTGCGGATCACATCGAGCGGATCGGGTGCGGCTTCGACGACGGTCGGGATGCGCGTGACGATGGCCCCGAGCACCGCCTTGGTCGTGACGACGTTGAACACCATCGCGGCGGGCGCCGTACCCATCAGGCGCGTCGACTGGAAGAATCCCGACCACCCGGACGAACCCTTCGCGCCCGGGAAGACGAGGACCTTGCCGGTGAAGCACACGCCGAAGAGCTCATGGCGCGGCTCGATCACCGTGCCCGTCGCGACATCGATTCCGCCGAAGCCCGAGACCGGATCGCGGGTCACGAGCGCCTCGGCCTCAACGGTCCCGGGCACGATGCCTCGTCCGCGCAACTCGATGATCGGCTCGCTCTGTGCGTCGCCGTCGGCGCTCATGCGAGCCCACCGCGCCAGCGCCCGGTGACGGCCGCGTCGACGCACTCCTCGAGCGTGCCGAACCAGGCCTCGATGCCGAGGATCGCGGGCAGGTAGTGCGCCTGTTTCGCGGAGTCGGTCGCGAACACTTTCGTGCCCGGAGGGGCCGCACGCGACATGGCCGGGCACGAGTCGGTCAGCACCTTGCCGCCTGCGCGCGTGATGGTGCGGGTGTATCCGTTGCGGTCCGCCATCGTGCGCAGGGCCCGGGGCGTCATGACCCAGAGCTCCGTGCCGTCGTTCAGCCGCTTGTCTTCGAGCAGGTGCGCGACCAACGCGATCTGGTCGAGCGAGGCGTGCGGGCAGCCGAGCAGGATGAAGTCGACCTCGTCGCTCTGGCCCTGCGCGTTGAGGGTGTCGTACACCCAGCGCCGCTCGGCGGCGCCGTACCGGATCGGTTCGGGGATCGCTCCCCCGCCGAACGCCGCCTCCAGCGTCGGTGCCTCGGGGGTGATGCCCGGGATGTGGAAGATCTCGACGCCGCCGGAGGTCGCGGTCGCGGCGCCGAAGTGCTTGAGGTCGGCGAGGTCGGGCTGGGCGAGCGATCCGACGATCGCCGGACGCGCCTCCTGCACCAGCTCGCCCACGTAGTAGCCGAGCATGCCCCACTCCTGGAACGTGTCGATGCGCGCGTCGGCCTGCAGCAGGTGGGTGGCGTACCGGTTCTCGGTGATGTGGTTGCCCCAGTACGGGATCTTGCCCGTGAGCGAGGCCGCACCCGTCGACGCGCCGCCCTCGCAGTTCGTGCGGGCGCCGAGCACCGAGTTGGCGTAGACGACGGCGGAGGACTCCATCCAGGCGACGTGCTCGCCGCGGACGGGCAGGTTGCCGACCTGGTACGGCGTGCAGGTCGCCAGGATGTTCACGCCGCGCTCGGAGTAGTAGTTCTCTGCATCCGTCTGCAGCTCGATGGACTGGGGCGAGTACGCCGTGAGTCCCTCCGCGTCGTCCGAGAATCCGTGCTGCAGCTGGCAGGTGGGCACCTTCATGCGCGGGATCTCGATGTCGTCGTCGCAGTCGAGGTTGATCACCGCGTAGGCCTTCGCCCACCCTCCCTCGCGCACGAGCTGCGCCTTCGCGGGCGAGGGCTGCGTCATCGTGCCGGCGACGTTGCGCGTGTCGACGAGGCGCTCCGCCCCGAGCGCCTCGCCGTACCGGATGAGCAGGTCCATCGCCGCGGCGACCGCCGAACCCTCGGCGCCGTCGCGCATCCGCATCTCTTCGTCGGTGAGATTCATTCTGTCCCGCGCGGAAGGCCGTCATGCGTCTCGGAGAGAATCAGAAACATGCGTGGAGCTCCTCTGCGTCCGCTGGCCCACCGCGCCGGGGGCCGATGACAATGTCGCACAGCAGCGAGCAGAACCGCGGCGGCGGTTTCACTGGCCGAAAGGCCCCATCGTCGTGGTCTGCCTCCCGCCGCAGGCTGAACGGTTGGCTGCGGTCACACATCCACGTCCCCGGGGCTGGAGGACGCGCCGTCCGAGTGCCACACCTGCTACTTCAAACCCGACCGGACGAAGGCGTCGACCACATACCGCTGGAGGAAGATGTAGATCAGCAGCACCGGGACGCACGCGAGCCCGGCCGCCGCCATGGTCGCACCCCAGTTGTTGCCCTCGGCAGAGAGGAAGCTGCGCACCCCCACCTGGACGAGTGCGTCGCCCTGACGCATGATCAGGGTCGGCCACAGGTATTCGTTCCAGGCCGAGATGAACGCCATGATCCCGAGGGCGGCAAGAGCCGGCTTCATGTTCGGCACGACCACGCTCCAGAGCGTCGACCAGCTCGACCGCCCGTCGAGGTGGGCGGCCTCGAGCAGCTCGCGGGGGAATGCACGCATGTGCTGCACCATCAACAGCACGGCGAACGCGCCGGCGAGCTGGGGCACGACGACCCCGCCGATCGTGCCGAGCAGCCCGAGCTGGGACACCAGCAGATAGTTCGGGATCATCGTCACCTGGAACGGCACGAGCCACGAGCCGATGAACAGGAACATCAAGAGCTTGCGGCCCGCGAAGTCCCACACCGCGAAACCGTAGGCTGCGAGGACGGCGATGAACAGCTGCGCTGCGGCGAGGATGAGGGACATCGCGAACGTGTTCAACAGCATGTTGCCGATCGGGATCGCTTCCCACACATAGGCGAAGTTCTCGAGGCTCAGGGGCCACGGCAGCAGAGTCTGGTCGAGGGCGTTCTCGGGTGCGCGCAGCGCGGTCGCGAACATCCAGTACACGGGAAAGATGCTGAAGAGCGCGAGCACGACCAGCACGACGTGCCCGACGACCACACCCGAGCGCGTGCGAGACGCGACGGCGCGGTCGTCGACTGCCTTCCGCGATCGCGCGACGGATACAGCTCCGACCGGGGCGTCGGTGACGGGTGTCCGCGATGCGATGGCGGGTGCGGTCACGGTGACGAAAGACATCGGGATCCTTAGTTGTCGTAGAAGCTGAGGCGATCCTGCAACTCCAGGAAGATGAACGCGATCACACCGAAACCCGCGAAGAAGATGACACCGGCGGCCGCGGAGATACCGGCGTCGAAATTCTGGAACCCGAACTGATACAGCAGGTAGTAGATGTTCGTGGTCGAGTTCGTCGGCCCTCCCTGGGTGAGCAGGTCGATGATCGGATACGTCCACTGGGCCGCCAGGAGGATCGTCATCAGCGCGAGGAAGACGATCGTCGGCGACAGCAGCGGCAGCGTGATGCGACGGGTGATCGTGCCGGTGCCGGCCCCGTCGAGGGACGCCGCCTGGCCGTACTCGGGGCTGATCCCGGCGAATCCGGCGGCGACGACGAGCACGCCGAATCCGAGCATCTGCCATCCGACGATGACGATCACGGCCCAGATCGCGAGGTCGGCGTCGCGGAACACGTTGGGCATGTCGATACCGGCACTCGCGAGCACGGTCGCCACGGCCCCCTGCTCGGCGAAGAGCCACCGCCAGACGGCGCTCGTGGCGACGGGGGTGATGAGGAACGGCACGAAGATGAGCGCCTGGTAGAACGTGCGCAGCCGCCCCTGCACCTGTCGTGCCAGGAGCGCGATCGCGATCGGCAAGACGAGCGAGAACACGAAGAACGCCGTGATGTAGACGACGGTGTTCCAGAGAGCGGTGTGCAGCTCCGGCAGGGCGACGACCTCGGCGTAGTTCTGCATACCGACGAACGTCTTCGGGCTGGTCGGCAACAGGTTCCAGTCGTAGAACGACAGTCCGAAGGTCTGTGCCAACGGGCTGTACGTCCAGACGATGAGGAATGCGACACCCGGCAGCACGTACAGGTAGGGCACGAGGGTGCCGGGACGGATCCGACGCCGCCGGGGCGATGTCGGCGCCGGATCCGCGTCCGTGCTCGCCGTCGCGTGCGCGGCGGCGCTTCGCGCGGGCGGTGTGACGGCGAGGAACACGGGTTACTCCGCGCCCGTGGCGACGGATGCGTCGACAGCGGCGACCTGCTCGGCCGGCGTCATCTTCATGAAGGCCTCGAGCATCTCGGGCGTCATCTCGTACACCGTCGGGTACTGGCCGATCGGCACGACCGAGTGGAGCACCCGGTCGCCGTAGACGTGCACGAGGTTGTACGACTGCGCGCCGTCCTGACCGCGCGCTCCGGGGTACACGACGTTCAGGTCCTGCGTGTAGCAGGTCGCCGAAGCCACCGACACGGGGATGCCGGCGAACGTGCTGTGCGTGGAGTAGTGCAGGTGACCGCCGAGGATGCCCCGGACATCGGTTCCCTCGATGACCCTTGCGAGGCGATCCTGGTCGCGCAGCTCGACGAGGGCGATGAGGCCGAGCGGGCTCGGCACGGGCGGGTGGTGCAGCGCCAGGAGGGTGCCGTCGGGCGCGGGCACCTCGAGCTCGTGCGCGAGCCACTTGAGCTGCGCGTCACTGATCTCGCCGTGGTGGCTTCCGGGCACCGTGGAGTCGAGGGCGATGATGCGCAGGCCGTTGACGTCGTACACGCGGTCGACGGGCTGGGACTGGTCGCCGTCCTCGTCGAGGAGGCCGCGTCGGAACGCGACGCGCTCATCGTGATTTCCCATGACCCAGATCACCTCGGCCCCGAGCCGCTCCGCGGCGGGTTCGACGAGGGCGCGCAGGCGCTCGTACGCGTCGGGCCGTCCGGTGTCGGCGAGATCACCGGTGAAGACGATCGCCTCGGGACGGGCGTTCGACTTCGCGAAGCCGTCGAAGAGCTCGGCGAGATAGACGTCGGAGTCGACTTTGTCGTGGAGCAGTTCTCCCGTGCCGACGAAGTGGGTGTCGGAGACGTGCAGGATGAAGTGCTCGGGTTCGGGGTGCTGCCCCTGGATGCGGTTCATGATTGCTCCTGTCGTGTGTGATGAGGGCGCGATCTGCGCGTGGACGGATGCGTCAGCCGACGAGTGCGCGCGTCAGCCGATCGAGTTCACCGTCGGTGAGTCCCTGGCGGCGGAGGTACTCGCGGATCGATCCGTGCTCGTGATCGATCCGTTCCAGCACAGCCTCCATGACCGGCGCCGGGCTCGCCGTGACGAGCTCGACGATCTCGGGCGTGAGTTCTTGTCCGCGGCCGGTGAATGCGGTGAGCATGGCGTCCGCCCACTCCCCCGCGAGGTTCGCCGACGTGGCGGCATAGTCGGCCACCACCTCGTCGCGGTCCACACCCGCCGCCAGCAGGGCGAAGGCGACGACGAGGCCCGTACGGTCCTTGCCTGCGGTGCAGTGCACCAGCACGGCTTCGTCGTCCCCCGCCTCGGCGATCACGCGGATCGCCGAGGCGAGATGGGCGCCCCGCTCGTCGACCATGTGGTCGTACACCTCGGCCAGGCCGATCCGTGCGCCGGCCTGGCGGGCCGGGGCGGCGTCGTCGAACACGGGCAGGTGGTGCACCCGTGCCGCGAGGCCGTCGAGCGCGCTCGGCGCCGTGAGCCTCTCGTCGCCGCCGCGCAGGTCGACGACATGTGCGACGCCGAGGTCCGCGAGGCGCGCACGCCCCTCTTCGTCGATACGGTGCAGGGCGTCGGAGCGGAACAGCTTGCCCCAGCGAGACGTGGCGTCGCCGGCGCGGTAGCCGCCCGTGTCGCGCAGGTTGTACAAGCCGCTCACGCGGTGGTGGCGCACAGGGCCCCGCTGCTCGGCGGTCGGGGCATCCGTCGTCCCGCCGCTCATTCGACTCGTCCCGCCGCTCATTCGATTCGTACCGCCGCTCATTCGATGAGTCCCTGGGCGCGCTCGGCGGCCGCGGTCATCGTCTCGGCCGGGTCGGCGCCGTAGAAGATCGACTCCTCGATCGCGGTGGCCAGCACCTGGTCGACCTGCGCGTAGCTGTCGCCCGGGTACGACACCCACGGCTCGAGCGCGTCGAGCTGATCGAGGTTCGGCTGCACGAGGGGGTTCGCCTGGACCCACTCGTAGAGGGGGCCGCCCTCCTCTGTCATGCTCGCACGCAGCGGCAGGTAGCCGATCTCGGTCGAGATGACCTCGTACGCCCTCGGGCTCGTCATCCACTGCATGAGCTCCCACGAAGCCGCCTGCTTGGCCGGGTCGCTCGCGAACATCGCCAGAAACGAGCCGGAGTTGGTCGGGACGACCGGCTTGTCGCCGAACGCGGGCAGAGGGCGAGCGTCCAGCGTCCAGCCACCCGCCTGTGCACCGCCCATGAAGGCACCCTGCAGGGCCGAGGTGTTGACGTGGATCGCGGTCTTGCCCTGGGCGAAGGCCTCGTACTGCGTCGTGGCGTCCTCGTTCGTGAGGATCCCGTCGTCCCACATCGCGCGGAACGTCTCGACCGTGTCGATCGCCTCGTCCGAGCCGAACTCGATCGTCGTGCGGTCGTCGCTCAGCACGCGCCCACCGTTCGACAGGAACAGTCCCTGCATGCACCAGCTCCCGCCCGTGATGACGCACGACGCACTCATGGACGGCGCTCCCGTGGTCGCGGTGATCTGGGCCGCGGCCTCGGCGACGGCGTCCCACGTCGAGAGGTCGACCGTGGCGGGGTCGAGCCCGGCCGCCTCGAACTGCTCCTCGTTGATCCAGAGGATCGGCGTCGAGAACACGTACGGCAGGCCGTACGTCGCTCCCTCCCAGTCCGCGAGCACCTGTGCGCGCTCGTGGTAGGGGTACTCGCCGCCGAACTGCTCCGAGAGGCCTTCCTCGCCCACGAGCTGGGTGAGGTCGAGCGCCCCGAGGGTCGTGGCGGCGAAGTCGAGCTCGTTGAAGGTCAGCTGTGCCACGTCGGGCGGGTTGCCAGCGAGCACCTGCTGCTGCACGCTCGCCGCCGTGCTGGCGGACGAACTGGGCTGCCCCACGACGGTGATGTTCGGGTGCTCGACCATGAACTCGTCGAGCAGCGTGTTGATCGCGTCCGACCAGGTGCCGACGTTCGCCAGGTTGTACGACTCGAACACGATCTCGACCTGCTGGTCGTCGGCGAGTTCGGTGAGGGATCCGGATGCCGTGGCATCCGTTCCGGCGGCGGTGGCGCAGCCTGCGAGGGTGATGCCGAGGAGCGCCAGCGAGGCGATCGAGGCGCGACGAACGGAGGTGTTCATGAGGGGTGTTTCTCCTGTGGTGTGGGATTCGGGTTCGGGATGGGGGTCTGGGTTCGAACGTCAGGGGGCGAGGGCGACCGTGCGATCGATTGCCGGCGCGGGGGCGGGCTCGTCGACCCATTCGAGGCGGCGGCCCGAAGAGCGCTCGAACAGGTGGGCGTGCGAGGCGTCCGCGTGCAGGGTCACCTCGTCGCCGCGGGTGCATACGACGTCGCGCGAGGTGCGCACGTGTACCCGACCGGCGCCCGTGCTGCAGGTCAGGATCTGTTCGCCGCCGAGGTTCTCGACGATGTCGACGCGACCGACGAGCGTGATGCCACTGCCGTCGATCGGTCCGCGCGTCACGGCGAGGTGCTCGGGGCGGATGCCGAGGACGACATCCAGATCATCCGTCGTCCCGGGCCAGAGATCACCGGCGACACCGTCGGCGGTGACGGCCACGGTGCCGTCGATGGTCGTCACCCGAGCGTCGAGGAGATTCATGGCCGGACTTCCGAGGAAACCCGCGACGAAGACCGACTCGGGACGGTCGTACACCTCTTCGGGGGTGCCGTACTGCTCGATCCGCCCCGCGTTCAGCACGACGATCTTGGTCGCCATCGTCATCGCCTCGACCTGGTCGTGGGTGACGTACACGAACGTCGCGCCGAGGCGCTGGTGCAGGGCCGTGAGCTCGTGGCGCGTCTGGGTGCGCAGCTTCGCATCGAGATTGGACAGCGGCTCGTCCATCAGGAAAGCCTTCGGGTTGCGGACGAGGGCTCGGCCGACGGCGACGCGCTGACGCTGTCCGCCCGAGAGCTCCTTCGGCTTCCGATCCAGCAGATGTCCGATCTCGAGGGAGTCGGCGACCTCCTGTACGCGTCGGGCGATCTCGCTCTTCGAGATCTTCTGCACGCGGAGCGGGAACGCGAGGTTCTTCCGGACGCTCAGGTGCGGGTACAGCGCGTAACTCTGGAAGACCATGGCCAGGTCGCGCTTCTTCGACGGAAGGTCGGTGATGTCGGCGCCGTCGAGCCGGATGCGTCCGGTCGTCGGCTCGAGCAGCCCGGCGATCATGCGCAGCAGCGTGGTCTTGCCGCAACCCGAGGGACCGAGCAGCACGACGAAGTCGCCGCGCTCGATCGTCAGGTCGATGTCGCTGACGGCCGCCGTGTTCCGGAAGCTGCGTCCGATCCCGGTGAGCTGGATCGTGCCCATGAGACGCTCCCCGCAAGCGTCTCAGTTCTCGGGAATCTCCCGTGAAATTCGCTTGCACCCAGATTCAAGGGAGCGAAAGTAAATTGCAAGGAAATGGGACGTCAACGGATGCCGGTGGCTCCGGAAACATCCCGCTCCGCGCCTGCGTCCTCCGTGACGATGCCGAGCACCTCATCCCGGACCGCGGCGCGAGCCCGCTCCGCCGTCTCCTTCATGCGCTCCGAGACCGCCATCTGCAGCGCCGAGAGCACCAGGTGCTGCACGAGCCCGCTGCCGACCATGCCCTGGTCCCAGGCCTGGAAGCGCGCCCCGGCGATGAGCAGGAGGGCGGCGTTCTCCGCGAGCGGCGCACGCGTGAAACTCGTCACGCCGATCACGGTGGCTCCGGCCTCCGCCGCCGCCGCCGCGACCGCGAGGGTCGCGGCGTTCGCGCCGCTCGAGCTGACGACGAGGCACACGTCCCCGGGCGAGAGGACGCTGGCCGTCAGCTGCTGCACGACGCCATCGGTGGGCGCCTCGCAGGATCGACCGTTCATGACGAAGGCGACCGCGACCGACTGAGCGGCTGGTCCCGAGGCCCCGGTGCCGGCGACGAGCAAACGCGGAGCGCGAGCGATCGCCTCCGCCGCGGCGTCGAACACGTCCGGATCGACCGAGGCGAGCGAGGTCTGGATCACGTCCGACGCGCCCTCGGCGAGAGCATGGAGCCACCCCGCCGTGCCCTCGGCTCGAATGCCGCCGTCCCTGACCGCAGCGCCGAGGTCGCGCACGAGCAGAAGGCGCAGGTGCTGGAACCCGCGGAATCCGAGCGCCTGACTCATCCGGGTCACGGCGGCTGCCGAGGTGTCTGCAGCTTCCGCGAGATCGGCGCCGGACATGTTCACCACGTCCTCCGGGCGCTCCGCGCAGATACGTGCCGCGCGTTGGGCGCTCGGGATCAGGGACGGCAGAACCGCGAGGATGTGATCGATCGTCCCCCCGACGGGCGGCTCGGTGGCGCGTGCGTTCATGAGTTCGGGTCTACCACGTCTTCGCGACGCCCAGGTGGCCGAGAGTTCACCGCCGGAGCACCGACGGCGATCCGGCGCCGGCCGAGGCGCCGCATCCGCACCGCGGGCGGCTGCGCGTCCCGCCCGCGGCGCCCTACCCGTCGACCTTGGTGGATGAGAAGGGGATCGCGCGAGGCGGGTTCAGGGTGAAGACCTCGACGACCGCCGAGACACCCGCGTTGTCTGCGCCGGCGACGACGATCTGCACGTTCGTCGGATGACTGAGCAGCCGCACCCGGTCGGGGGTGTCGCTCCCGCTTGCCGTGTCCGGTGTCGAGTCGGGGTGATCCGCGGGCAGCCGCCAGCGGCTCTTGTTCGACAGCGCATCTTTGCCGACCCGTGCCAGATCGGCCCGATCGCGGACAGCGTTCTCGAAGATGAAGTTCCGCAGGTCGTCCTTGCTCCATCCCGCGTTCGCGAACAGCTCGGCGTGCTCGGGAACGAGCACGAGCAGCGTGGAGGTGTACTCGTGGATGAGGGCGCCCGTGCGGCAGATCGTGTCGACGAAGTCGAGGGCGAGCTGCTCGGGGATCATCGTGTGTCGCGCCTCGATGTGCACGACCGAGCGGATGACGAACATCGTCGCGACGCTGTCGGTGGGCTCGAAGCCGTGCTCGACCGAGAACGAGGGCCAGGGGCTCTGCTCCTCGTTCTCGGCGATGACCGCCGTCACCTTCGACGGGTTGCCCTGCGTTGCCTGGTCGAGCCCGTGCGGGTGAAGGCCGAAGACGTTGATCAAGCCGAGGCGGATGGCTCGCCCGATCGTGGCGTTGGAGCGGAAGCCCCCGCCGAAGATGTTGCCGCGGCTGTTGATCTCGAGCTCGGTGCGCGCGGGTCCGTTCACCAGGAGGAACGGCGCCGTGCCGGTCGTCGACTGCCAGATGCCGCGGGCGGGGTGCGGCTCTTTCGCCACCGACTCCCACGCGGCGATCACGGTCGGCAGGTACTCGGGCTTGCAGCCGGCCAGAGCCGCGTTGAGCGCGGCGAGGCGCACCGTGATGCTGCGGTTGAGGTGGGCGACCGTGAAGAGGACCTCGGCGGGATCCCGGTCGACCGTGGCCAGGAACTCTGCGAGATACGACTCGGTGACGGGAACGACGGGCAGTCCGTCCGTCCACTCGTTCTGGAAGTAGTACTCGACGGCGTCGATGATCTCGTGGGAATCGACTTCGGGCGTGCTGGACACCGTGACAGACATGCGTGGAACTCCTCTGTAACCGCTGATGTGAGCGCTGACCCGCCGCGCCGGGGGGCCGCAAGCAATGTCGCATAGGGCCGCGCGGGCCACCGCCGGTGGTTTCACTGTTCGAAAAGCCGCGTCTCAGGGTGACTGTCACACGGCAGGATGGCGCAGGTACCCCATCACGGGTACCCGATCAGGCAAGGAAGCCCGCATGACCGACAATTCCCCGGCGAGCACGCCGGAAGCCTCCGAGCAGCTGCAGGTGTTCACGACGATCGACGAGGTCGGCAGCATCGAGGGCCGGGCTTTCGGCCCCTCGACCTGGCGCGCGATCCCGCAGGACGACATCGACCTCTACGCGCAGCTCTCGGGCGATGACAACCCGATCCACGTCGATGCCGAGGCCGCCGCCACGTCACCGTTCGGCGGGCGGATCGCGCACGGGATGCTGACGCTCAGTATGGTCGTTCCGCACCTGCGCGAGATCTACAAGGTGTCGGGCACGAGCACGGGCATCGTCTACGGCTTCAACAAGATACGGTTCCCGAACGCCGTGCCCTCGGGCGCGAGCATCCGCGTGCGTGGGACGGTCGCGAAGGTGGAGGAGATCCCCGGCGGCTGGCAGGTGACCCTGGCGCTCGTGTTCGAGGTCGAGGGCGCGACGAAGCCGGCCGTCGCGGCCGAGCTCGTCCTGAGGCACTACAGGTGAGCGGCGTGGGCATGAATGCGGGAGGTCTCGAAGACATTCGTCTCGACGGTCGCGTCGCGATCGTCACCGGCGCGGGGCGCAGCCTCGGGCGCGCTTACGCGATCGCCCTGGCCGACGCGGGCGCCGCGGTCGTGGTGAACGACGTGGACGCGGGCTCCGCGGCCGACGCCGTGACCGAGATCGAGGGCCGCGGCGGGCGGGCGATCGCGTCGGTCGGCCCGGTCGGGTCGGCCGAGACCGCGCAGCAGCTGGTCGACGACGCCGTGGCCGCCTTCGGTCGCCTGGACGTCCTCGTCGCGAACGCCGGGGTGCTGCGCGACCGCGTCCTGTGGAAGATGTCCGACGACGACTTCGACGCCGTGGTCGCGACTCACCTGCGCGGAACGTTCACGACGGGACGAGCGGCGGCGATCCGGATGCGCGAGCAGGGCGAGGGCGGACGCATCATCGTGATCGGCTCGCCCGCGGGTCAGTTCGGGTCATTCGGGCAGACCAACTATGCCGCCGTCAAGGCGGGGCTCGTGGCGATGGCGCGCACCTGGTCGCTCGAGCTCGCCCGGGCCGACATCACGGCAAACGCCGTGATCCCGATCGCGATGTCGCCCATGACCGGCACGATCCCCGCGTACGCGGAACTGTACGAGCGTTATCTCGCGGGCGAGCCCATTCCTCGCGAGATCCGCCGCGACAACGGGCTGGGCGGGCCCGAAGATGTCGCACCGCTCATCGTCTGGCTCGCCTCCGAGAATTCGCGGACGGTCACCGGGCAGGCGATCGGCATCGGCGGAGACCGCCTGACCCTCTACGCGCACCCCGCCGTGCTCGATGTCGACTTCTCCGACGGCGGCTGGAGCGCCGCAGGGATCGACGCCAGCTGGCAGGAGCGTTTCGCCCCTCAGGCGCAGACATCCGGTCCCCCCTCTCGCGCGGAGGGGTGACGTACGTGATCCGCATCCACTACTCCGACCTCTGGCAGGGCATCGCGCGCGAGGCGCCGGAGCGCACGGCGATCATCACGCGTCACGGTGACATGACATGGGGGCGGTTCGCCGCCGAGTCCGGTGCCCTCGCCCGCTACCTGGTCGACGAGTGCGGGCTGCAGATCGGGGATGCCGCGGCGACGCTGCTCTACAACCGGCCCGAGTACCTCACGTTCACGTGGGCCTGTCTGGCGACGGGTGTCGCGCCGGTCGCCCTCAACTACCGCTACACGGCCAGCGAGGTACGGGCGCTGTTGATCGATTCGGACTCGAAGGTGCTCTTCGCGCCCGCGTCGTTCGGCGCGATCGCCGCCGAGGCCGCGGCGGGCCTCGACATCCCGATCGTCCTGGTCGACGACACGGACGGCATGTTCGACAGCTCCTCGATCCCCGGCGCCATCCGCTACGACGACATCGTGGCGACGGGCGGTTCCATGCCGGCCGAGGCTCCCGCGGGCGCCGTGCTGCGCCTCTACACGGGCGGCACGACGGGCGCGCCCAAGGCGGTCGAGTGGGATCTCGACACCCTGCTCGAGGCCCGCCGCCAGTCCACCTGGGCCGTGACCGGGATCGAGCCGCCGACGACCCTCGAGCGCGCGATCGAGATCGCCATCGACCCGGCGACCCCGCGAGTCGTGACCCTGCCGATGAGCCCGATGCTGCACGGCACGGCCCAGTCGATGACGATGGGCACGCTCTCGCTCGGCGGCACGATCGTGCTGCACGCGTTCGCGAGCATGGACCTCGACGAGGCCTATCGGCTGCTGACCGAACACCGGGCGACGCGGCTCATCGTCGCCGGGGATGCCCTGGCGCTGCCGCTCGCCGAGATGGCGGAGCAGCACCACGGACTCCCCCACGTGAAGTGGATCTTCTCGTCCGGCATGCGGTTCAGCGACGACGTGAAGCGTCGCCTGCACTCGATCGGCGACCTCGAGATCATCGACCTGCTGGCGTCGAGCGAGGGCGGTCCCTACGCGTTCGGCATCACGAAGGGCGTCGACGACCTGCCGGCCCGGCTCGTGCTGACGCCCGGCGCCGTGCTGCTGGACGAGGACTACAACGAGATCTCGCTCGAGGCCGGAGCCCTCGGCATCCTCGGCTACCGCGGCGTGCTACCCAAGGGCTACTACGGCGATCCCGAGAAGACGGCGAAGACCTTCCTCCAGATCCGCGGGCACCGCTACGTCGTGCCGGGCGACTGGGCGCGTTCGAACGGCGACGGCACGATCGATCTGCTCGGGCGCCTCTCGGCCGTGGTCAACACCGGCGGTGAGAAGGTGTTCCCGTCCGAGGTCGAAGAGGTGCTGCTCGCGCACCCGAGCGTGGGCGACGCGATCGTATTCGGCCTGCCGCATCCGCGATTCGGAGAGGCCGTCAGCGCGATGGTCGCACCCGCGGAGGGCGCCGAGATCGACAGCGCCGAACTGCTCGGGTTCGTCGCGTCGCGACTGGCCGGATTCAAGAAGCCGCGGCACCTCTTCGTCCGCGAGACGCTCGGCCGCTCGATCACGGGCAAGGTCGAACTCGCGCGGGTGAAAGAGGACGCGCTGCGCGAACTGCAGGAGGCGAACGCATGAGCCCGATCCCCGGATTCGACCCCGACGCACTGACCGCGATCGACGTGCACGTGCACGTCTCGATCGACTCGACCGGTCGTACGGCGTCGCCGCCCGCGCTGACCGAGGCGCTCGCGAAGTACTTCAAGAGCGACGAGAAGCCGCGGGATGTCGACGCCACCGCGGCCTACTATCGCGAGCGGCAGATGGGCGCGGTCGTCTTCACCGTCGACGCGAGCACGAACCTCGACCATGCGCCGAACAGCGTCGACGAGATCGTCGAGGGCGCGGCGCGCAACGCGGATGTCCTCATCCCCTTCGGCAGCGTCGACCCTCTGCAGGGTGAGGCAGCCGTCGACGAGGCCCGCCGACAGGCGTCGATCGGCGTACGCGGCTTCAAGTTCCACCCGACCGTGCAGGCGTTCGATCCGTCCGACCCCGCCTACACCCCTCTGTTCGACGCGATCGAAGAGCTCTCGCTGCCGATCATCGTCCACACCGGGCAGACCGGCGCTGGTGCGCAACTGTCGGGCGGATACGGGTTCCGGCTCGGCCTGTCGAATCCGATGCTGCTCGACGACGTCGCGGCGCGGCATCCGGACCTGCAGATCGTGATGGCCCACCCGAGTGTGCCGTGGCAGGACGAACAGTTGTCGGTCGCAACCCACAAGAGCAACGTCTGGATCGAGCTCTCGGGCTGGTCGGCGAAGTACTTCGCGCCCTCGCTCGTCCGCGCGGCCCGCACCTACCTGAACGCCAGGACGCTCTTCGGATCGGACCTTCCGGCCCTGACCCCCGACCGCTGGCTGAGGGACTTCGACGCGCTCGAACTCCCGGATGCGGCCCGCCAGGCGATCGTCAAGGACAACGCCGTGCGACTGCTCGGACTGGGCCGATGAACGAGCCGACCTCACCGTTGGCGCGGGTTGCCGCGACCGCACCGCGACGGGGCGGGCCGCCCACCGACCTGCTGGGCTATGCCGCCGATCTGCTGAGCACGACGGAACGCGCGAAGCTGCAGGCCCTGCGCGATCTGCTCGAAGAGAGGGCGCGTCCGCACCTGGCGGAGTGGTGGGAGGCCGGCGAATCCCCCGCGCACCTGCGCACGGAGCTCGCGGCCCTGCGCCTCGAGGACGACCCGGCGCTCCTCGATGCGGACGGGGCCCCGAACCCGTACTACATCGGCTTCAAGCACTTCGAGTTCCAGCGCTTCGACGCATCCATCGGCACGCTCTACGGCGGCCAGGTCGGCATGTTCCGCACGGTCGTGCGCGAGGGCGGCAGTCCCGAGCAGGTTGCGCGCCTCGATCCGCTCATTCCCTCTTTCGAGCTGACCGGATGCTTCGCCCTCACCGAACCCGAGCACGGTTCCGATGTCGCGGCCGGCATGCAGACGATCGCGACGCGCGAAGGCGACTCGTGGCGCATCACCGGGCACAAGCGCTGGATCGGCAACGCCGCACTCTCGGATCTGATCTTGGTCGTCGCAAAGGACGTCGCCGATGGGGCCGCCAAGGCCTTCCTGGTGCCACGCCATGCGCCCGGCGTGACCGTCACCGACATCCGCGGCAAGATCGCGCTGCGCATGGTGCGGAACGGCGACATCACGCTCGACGACGTCGTGGTGCCCGAGTCCGAGCGGCTGCAGCGCATCGACTCGTTCCGGGACGTCTCGGCGATCCTCGCCCAGCTGCGCTACGTCATCGGGTGGAACGCGGCCGGCCTGCAGATCGGCGCGTACGAGGCGGCGCTCCGCTACGCCCTCGGTCGAGAGCAGTTCGGGCGGCCGATCGCCGGTTTCCAGCTGATCCAGGAGAAGCTCACGCGCATGCTCGGCAATGCGACAGCGACACTGTCGTTCGCGGTTCGCCTGACCGACCTGAAGGTGCGGGGCGAGCTCACCGAGACCGTCGCCGCGTTGGCGAAGACCTGGGCCGCCGACCGTGTGCGCGAGACCGTCGCGCTCGGTCGCGAGATCGCCGGGGCCGAGGGCATCCGGGTCGACAATGACCTCGCCCGTTACTTCACCGACGCCGAGGCGGTCTACACGTACGAGGGCACGCACGAGATGAACTCCCTCATCGTCGGGCGCGCGATCACGGGGCTGTCGGCGTTCACGCGCTGACCCGCTCTTCCCCGACGTAGACCAGGGTTCACCAGGGTTCACCATCCAGGAGGCGATCGTGCAGTACACGAAACTCGGCGCGAGCGGTCTGACCGTGTCGCGCCTCGTGCTGGGGTGCATGAGCTACGGCGAACCCGGGCGCGGTGGGCACGGCTGGTCGCTCGCCGAGGACGACTCGCGGCCCTTCTTCCGCGCCGCCGTCGAGGCCGGTATCACGACGTTCGACACCGCGAACGTGTACTCGCTCGGTTCGAGCGAGGAGATCACGGGACGGATGCTGCGCGAGTTCACGACACGTGACCGGGTCGTGATCGCGACCAAGCTCGCCATTCCCATGGGCCCGGGCCCGAACGATCGGGGCTTGTCGCGGGGAGCGATCATGACGCAGGTCGACGCGTCGCTCGCGCGCCTCGGCACCGACTACATCGACCTGTACCAGATCCACCGCCACGACCCGCGTACGCCCATCGAAGAGACGATGCTGGCGCTGCACGACATCGTGCGGGCGGGCAAGGTCCGCTACATCGGTGCGTCGTCGATGTGGGCGTGGCAGTTCGCGCGGATGCAGCACGTCGCCGAGCTGGGCGGCTGGACCCCGTTCGTCTCGATGCAGGACCAGTACAACCCGATCATGCGCGAAGAAGAGCGCGAGATGCATCCGTTCTGTTCCGCGACCGGGGTCGGGGTGCTGAGCTACAGCCCGCTCGCCCGGGGCCGCCTGTCTCGTGCGCACGGTGAGGCGAGTGAGAGGCTCGGGCTCGACGAGACCGGTGCGAAGCTCTACCGCCAGGACGAGGCATCCGATCGCGCGATCTCGGACGCGGTCGGACAGATCGCCGACGAGCGGGGCGTCAACAGGGCTCAGGTCACGCTCGCGTGGCAGTTCACCAAGCCCGCGGTCTCGGCGCCGATCATCGGGGCGACCAAGCCGAATCACCTGTCCGACGCGGTCGCGGCGCTCGATCTCGAGCTCACGTCCGAAGAGGTCGCGCGTATCGAGGCGCCGTACACGCCGCGTCGACCCGAGGGGTTCGTCTAGCCGGGATCTCGGGTCCTCGGCCTGGCTCAGTTGGCCGCGTCGCCGTAGCCCGCGGCCGCGAGGGTACGCGAGATCGAGGTCGCGGTCAGGCGGATCAGGTGCACCATCCCGCGGAGATCGCCCGTACCGGGCGGGTAGGCGAGCGAGACCGAGGCGATGACCGAGCCGTCGAATCCGCGCACGGGTGCCGCGACCGCGACGTTCTCGAGGTCGGTCTGCCGGTCGCTGACGGCGTAGCCGCTCCGCTGGATGTCGACCAGCACCCGCTCGAGCGTTTCGCGGTCGGTGTAGGTGTGCGCGGTGAAGGCGGGCAGGTCGCCCGACAGGACCTCTTCCTGGATGTGCCGGGGCGCGTAGGCGAGAAGCACCTGCCCGATCGCGCTGATGTGCATCTGGTAGCGGTCGCCGATGATCGGGCGGCGCGGGTTCTTTCTGGGGTTGTGGAAGCGTTCGATCGAGACGAGTTCGATGCCCTCGCGGATAGCGAGATGGGTCGCGAATCCGGTCGTCTCGTACAGGTCGAGCAGATAGGGCCGCGCGTAACGCTGCAGTCCGACCGAGCGCGGTGCACGCGATGCGACTTCCCAGAGTCGCAGGCCGACGCGGTAGCGGCCATCCGTGTCGCGCTCGAGCGCTCCCCATTCGGTCAGGCGTTGCACGATGCGGTAGCAGGTCGCGATCGGGAGGCCGCTGTTGCGACTGATGTCGGAAAGCGCTTGACGCGAGCGAGTACCTTGAAAAGTGGCCAGGATCGAGAGTGCGCGATCTACGACCGAGCGCGACCCGGCATCGGGGTCGAGGACCTTCATTGGCGCCATCGTCATGCGTGACAGGCTACTCCTCGATGTACGCTTTGGCACCTAGGAGTACGCTGAGCGTTCACGCCGTATCGCCCGTGCGCCCGATTTTCCGCTGCTCGACAGGGTCTTTCCGCCCGCCGAACCGTCACGAACCGCTGCATGGATCGTCCGTATCGAGCGATTCGTAACGGTTCGATCCCGGATCACAGGTACGGGCGCGTGATGAGCTCCAGGTAGCGGCCGGACGGATCGAGCAGGTATACGCCGCGTCCCCCGTGTTCGTCATTGATCTCTCCCGGGCGGGTGCGCTGCGGGTCTGCCCAGTGCTCACGACCGCTGCCGCCGATCTTCGCGTAGGCGCGGTCGAAGTGTTCGTCGTCGACGAGGTACGCATAGTGCTGGGGCGGGAATTCGATCGACGGAGCCGCGAACTGCAGCAATACCCCGTCGCCGATGAGGATGTTGGTGAACGGTCCCCAGGACGGGGCCTCGTCGGCTTCGAGCAGGTCCCGATAGAAGTCGGCCATCTCGGCCGCATCCTGGGACGCGATGATGGTGTGGTTGAAGCGCGCGGTCATGATGCTCCTTCGTCTGTGTGAGTGGGTCGAGGTCGCACAGACGACGGGAGGGGCGCGGATCAGCGATCGACCAGTTCGCCGATCCGGGAGCGGCCGCGAACGGCCTGGCTGGTCATCATCCCGCCGATGCTAACGGGCACCTCCGCCCAGCGCCACCTCGGCCCGTCGACCTGTCACGAACCGCTGCATCCGTCGTCCGGATCGAGCGGTTCGTGACGGGTCGACGGCATGCGAAGCTGGCCCCGTGATACTCGAGCACGCCATCCTTCCCGTCCGCGCCGGTACCGAGGCTGACTTCGAGGCGGCGTTTGCAGAGGCGCGGCCTGTCGTTGCGAACCAACCGGGCTGCCGTTCCGTGTCCCTGTCGCGGTCGATCGAATCCCCGAGGGGTGCGTCTCGTAGCTTGGTGTCAATTCCTGCGGGGTTCTCGTCGTCGTTGACGTAGGAGGGCCATCGTGGGATGACCAGTTGTTTCCGCCAAGAAGCAAAGAAGAGATCCCACGATGACCCAGAATCAGTCTGCCTTGACGACCCTGATCGCAGAAGTCCTCGCCGATCCTGACCTCGCCCATTCCGACGTGTTCCGTCGGATGCTGCAGGCGGGGCTGCAGGACCTTGTTGACGCGGAAGCGACCGCGAAGATCGGCGCGGCCCGTTACGAACGCACGGCGGAGCGCACCACGCGTCGCAACGGTGCTCGCGCGAAGACGCTCGCCACGCCCGCGGGGGAGGTCGACATTCAGATTCCGAAGCTGCGGGAGGGGTCGTTCTTCCCGAGCCTGCTCAGCCCACGCCGCCGTGTCGACAAGGCGCTCTACGCGGTGATCTGCCAGGCCTGGATCGACGGAGTCTCCACCCGCAAGGTCGACCAGCTCGTCCGCGCGCTGGGCAACGACACCGGCATCAGCCGGTCCACCGTCTCCCGCATCTGCTCCGAGATCGATGAGGTGGTGCACGAGTTTCTGCACCGCCGGCTCGATCACACCTGGTTCCCGTACCTGTTCCTGGACGCCACCTACCTCGACGTGCGCCACCGTGGCCGGGTTCTCTCCCAAGCCCTCATCGTCGCGACCGGGGTCAGCGGCGACGGCCGTCGGGAGATCCTCGGGATGGCTCTCGGCGACGCGGAGACGACGGACTTCTGGACCGAGTTCCTCCGCTCCCTCCGCGACCGCGGTCTGAAAGTCTCCACCGACACAGACCCGCTCGGCGTGACCCTCGTCACGTCCGACGCTCACGCCGGCATCAAAGCCGCCGTCAAAGCGATCCTCCCCGGATCGGGCTGGCAGAGATGCCGCGTCCACTTCGCTCGTAACGTCACCCAGAAGCTCGGATCGGCACGCTCCAAGCCCGTCAACGCGCTGATCTCGACGATCTTCGCGCAGACCACCCCCGAGGCCGTGATCGCCCAGTATCACCAGGTCTCCACGTCCCTCCGCGGGTCGTTCCCGGAGATCGCAGACATGCTCAATGCTGCCGAAGCAGACCTCACCGGATTCGCGCCGCTCCCGCGTGAGCATTGGCAGAAGGTCTGGTCCAACAACCCGATCGAGCGCCTCAACCGTGAGATCAAACGCCGCGCCGACGTCGTGCAGATCTTCCCCGACCGCGACTCCGTCACCCGCCTCATCGGCGCCGTCCTGCAGGAGCAGCACGAGGAATGGCAATACGGTGAACGCCGCTACCTCTCCGACATCTCCATGCGCAAACTCGTCCACACACTCCAAGACCACGCCGAGCCTGAGCGCCCCGACCTGTTCCTCACCGCCTGACCCTCACCCATCAAGGAAGCAGCCGGATTGACACCACAACACGGGACTTGACCTCCCCGAGTCTCTATCTGCTCCTGATCGAGTGGGACTCGGTCGAGGCGCACACAGAGGGCTTTCGGATGTCTCGCGAATACGAGTCGTGGAAAGCCCTGCTGCATCACTTCTACGACCCCTTCCCGGTGGTCGAGCACTTCGCATCTGTCAGCGCGGGATGATCTGGCTCGCTCGGGCTGTGCGGCCTGAGCACACACTCAGAAGGGTCGGTTTTCTCATGTTCTTCTCATCTGGGAAGGGCTGGTCGGCGTGCTTTTCGGGGTGGGGATGTCGGTGGTTGGTCGGATGATGGATGCATGACCGAAACCGCACTGATTGCCCGACTTCGGGCTGATGAGCGGATGAACGCATTGTTGCCGAAACTGATCGAGGTGCGGGCCGCGAAGGCGCGCCTCGATGCGGAAGAAGCACGCCTGCTGGCCGAGTCGGACACGATCGCTTCGGACTGGACCGACGAGGCGGAGTACGGGCGGGTCGGGTCGGATGCGGGGTTCCCGTACCGGTCGGTCGCGGCGGAGATCGGTGCGGCGTGGCGGGTCAGTGACCGCACCGTGCAACGCCAGATGAGCGACGCCGCAACACTCGTCACCGACTACGCGGGAACCCTCGACGCTTTGGCTGCGGGGCTCATCTCGGCCGCGCACGTCCGGGCGATCGTCACCGCCGGGGCCATCATCGAAACCCCCGGGATGCGGGCCGAGTTCGAACAAGACGTGTTGCACATCGCGTGCGCCCAGTCCGCGACGCGGCTGACACCGCTCGCGAAGCGGCGGGCGGAGTGGTATGCGGAAACCACGTTCGAGCAACGCCACCGCCGCGCGGTCGAAGACCGCGCCGTCTGGGTCACCGATGTCGACGACGGCATGGCCGAGCTTCGCGCGCTTCTCCCCGCCGTGGTCGCGCACGGCGTGCACGACCGGCTCAGCGAAATGGCCCGCACCGTCATCGACGCCCGCCGGGTTGAGCCCGATGGCATGAGAGAGTCCAACACAGACACGGCCGCGCAGACACAGGCTCAGACGGATGGCGAAGCTACCGACACGGCGGACCTGCGCACGACGGACCAGATCCGTGCCGACATCCTCGGCGACCTGCTCCTCACCGCCGCTCCCACCACGCACGACGGCAGACCCACCGACCTCGGCGCGATCCGCGCCACCGCTCAGATCACCGTCCCCGTCATGTCGCTGATCGAGAAACGCATCACCGACCCCTACGAAACCGCGTTCCTCGTCGGACACTCCCCCATCGACCCACAAACGGCGTGCATGCTCACCGCCGGAGCACCCGGATGGGACCGGATCCTCACCCACCCCATCTCCGGCCAGGTCCTCGCCGTCGACCGATACCGACCCAACCACGACCAACGCAGACACCTCACCGTCCGAGACCAACACTGCCGGTTCCCCGGCTGCCGCACACCCGCCAAACGCTGCGACATCGACCACACCCTCGACCACGCCCACGGCGGGGTGACCCGCGAACACAACCTCGCCCACCTCTGCGAACGGCACCACACGCTCAAACACAACACCGCCTGGACCGTCAAACAACTCCCCGGCGGGGTACTCGAATGGACCAGCCCCACCGGACGCGTCTACACCGACACACCCATCAGCACCATCGAATTCGCCCCCGACCCCGAACACGAAATACCCGACGACCCCGTCCTCGATGCGGTCAGAGCGACACCCGACGAGGTCGATGTGGACTTCGACGTCGAGCTCGCACTCGACGAGCTGCAGTTCGACCCGCTCGACCTCATCCCGTTCTGACCACGCGGGTCGCCGAGCCCATCAAAACGGACCCACGCACCCCGTGCTCGTCGAGCGAGCGCAGCGCAGCGCAGCGCAACGTGCCCACCCACACCGTGAGCATCGAGCGTCCGCAGCAAGCCGCCCCCGCGCTCGCGGTCCTCACTCAAGCGAACCGCTCAGCAATCCGAGCACGGCAGGGCGCCCTGCGTCGCGGAAGCGAGACGCAGCGCCACGACGCGCGTCGCGGCCTCGTCCAGTCGCTCGGACGACAGAGTGCCGGATGCCACGGCATCCACGATTCCGTCGATCACCGCGTTCGCACGGTCCACCGACGAGTACGCCACGCCCAGCACCATGTCGTTCCCGGCAACGAGGGCCGCGACGGCGTTCGCCACCGGGTCCCGGTACGCCGCGATTCCGGATGCCTCGAGCATCGCCATGTCGTCCGTTATCGCGACCCCGGTGAAGCCCAGCTCGTCGCGCAGAATGTCGTGCCATGCAACCGACAGAGAGGCCGGTGACGCATCGACCGATGTGTAGGCGAGGTGCCCGAACATCACCAACTGAGCGCCCGCGTCGATGCCGGCCCGGAACGGCAGTGCCTCCCCCGCGCGCCATGCGTCGAGTGACATGTCGGTCGACGGAATGGTGCGGTGCGAATCCCCCGGCGCCGCACCGTGGCCCGGAAAGTGCTTGAGCGTCGAGTCGACGAAGGGCGTCTCGCCCGCTACAGCAGCGGCGACGCGCGGTGCTGCGGCCGCAGCATCCGTTCCGAGCGACCGGCGATAGATGAACGACCCGGGGTCGTCGGTGTAGTCCGCCACGATCCCGAAGTTGACGTCGATGCCGGCGCGCTCGACGAGCGAACCCCGCCCCGAGAACGCGACCGCCGTGGCCTCCGCTGGCGCGGACTTGAGCGTGAGCGACGACGGAAACTCATCCCACTTCAAGCGGCGCACGTCACCGCCCTCTTGGTCCACGGCCACCAGCGCGGGCAGCGCAGGATCGAGCGTGGCCGACTGTGCGAGCGCGCGCAGAGCGGACTCCGAACCGGCCACGTTCGCTCCCATCACGATGAACCCACCCGCACCCGTCTGCTCCATGTACGCGCGAACGGTGGCGGGATCGGTCGAAGGCACGTGTCCCATCACGACGGCACCGGCCTTCTGGCGTGGAGTCATCGCGGCGACGAGGGCGGCCGCGCGTTCGGCCCGGGCAGCATCGTCCCCCGCGACGACGCGGATCGCGGCGGAGGGATCATCGGCTGCCGACGCCGCGGCCGCCGAGGAAGCGGGCGCGACGACGGCAGAGGCGGATGGCGCCACGCCCGCCATCGCGATCACCACGATCACCGCGCCCACGGCGGAAACGGCCCTGCGCCAGTGCCTCACCCGTCCAGCTTAGGCGCGGCGGAAACGCTCCACGCGGTGCTGTTGAATAGTCGATACATCTCCACCGAATCGGGAGCTCCATGTCCGTTTCACCCCCGCCGCCCGCAGGCTGGTATCCCGACCCCTCCAACGCTCGCCAGCGACGCTGGTGGGATGGGGTCTCATGGTCGAACCAGACCTCACCCTCACCCGCCGCCCCCGGCGCGCAACCGCTCGCGCTGCTGCACGCGGAGTCCTCGCCGTCCTCCGCTCCGGTCGTCGCAGCGCCATACGCACTGGCTCGGACAGCACCCGCATCGCCCCCGCCCGCATACCGCCCACTCGTGCCCGGCACGGGCGGCCAGCTCGGCTCCGGCTACACGCCCCCGCCCGTCGGTGTGTGGCGATCGCCGGTCGACACCCGGCCGCTCGTGCGTGGCATGGGCGACGCCATCCGCGCCGTCTTCTCGCGCTACGCGATGTTCGAGGGACGCGCCACGCGCGCCGAGTTCTGGTACTTCACGCTGTTCTCTGCGCTCGTGACGATCGGGCTCGTGTTCCTGAGCATCGTCCCGATCCTGGGCTATCTCGCGGGGCTCGGGTTCTTCGTCTGGGGCCTCGGCATCCTGCTGCCGACCCTGGCGCTCTCGGTACGACGCCTGCGCGACGCGGGGTTGCACTGGGCCTGGATCTTCCTGGCGCTGCTGCCCTTCGGCGGGATCGCGCTGATCGTGCTGTGGTGTCAGCCGCCGAAATATCCCTGATCGACGACGAATCCGACCGGACCTGGATCAGGTGCGCTCGGTGCCGCGGGGCAGGGCCAGTGCGATCTGCTCGGGGAGCGTCAGCGGCGTCTTCGTGACGATGTCGTGCACGAACGCCAGCTTGTGGCGCACGGGACCGACCAGCTCGAACGGGTAGAGGTCGGCCGAACCCATCGACCGGTTGATCCGGTTGAACGCTTGACTCATCCAGTCCCAGTCGGTCAGCAGGCGCTGGATCGGCTCATCCCGATAGCTCTCGAGCGGCACGACATCGGTGTCGCGGTTGGTGACGTCCGCATCCAGATGGATGCCGATCGCCGCGGCCGTCTGCAGAGTTCCGGTGATGTGCAGGTAATGCGCGAAGGTCTCGGCGAAGTCCTCCCACGGATGCATCGTGGCGTACTCCGAGATGAACGACGCGCTCCACCCCTCGGGCGCCCCGCGCGAGTAGTGGCGTGCGATCGCGTCCTGATAGCTTGCGCGCTCATCGCCGAACAGGGCCCGGCAACGGTCCCAGGCTTCGTCGCTCTGCAGAAGCACGTTCTGGAAGTAGTGCCCGACCTCGTGCCGCAAGTGCCCGAGCATCGTGCGATACGGCTCGCCCAGCCGCACCCGCAGCGCCTCGCGGCGGTCGTCGAGACTCTCGGCCAGATCGATCGTGATGATGCCATTGGCATGGCCGATCACGACGCGCTCCCCCGTCGACAGGCTCGAGACGAGGTCGAAGCCGAGTCCGCCCGGACGCAGATCCCACGGCACGATCGGCAGACCGAGCTCGCCGAGTTGCAGGATCAGCCGCCGCTTCGCCTCCTCGGTCTTGCCGAGCTTCTCGAGGGCGATCGTGTCGTTGCTGTCGGGTTGGCGGCGGGTGAGTCGACACGAGAAGCACTTTCCCGCCGGCGCATCCTCGCGCACCAACCAGTTGCAACCCCACCCCCGGTTCGAGCAGGTGTACCAGGTCACGCCCTCGATCACGGTGCGACCCTGACGGATGCCGTAGAACGAGCGGTCGAGCAGGTTGAAACCCAGCTCGCCCTCGCAGTTGGGACACACGAGCGTGCCGAGAAAGACGAAGTGGCGACAGTGCGGACAACGCGGGGCAGAACTCACGTGTTCACCGTAGCGCCCGGAACCCGCCTCCTGAGCCACGGGATCAGGGGGCGTAGCGGACGATTCCGCCGGGAATCTGGCCGTCGAACAGCTTCGACAGGGTCACGAGGCTGAAACCGCGATCGAGCAGACCGTCCAGGAGCTGCGGCATGATGCGTGACGTGCCCTCCTGAATGTCGTGCATGAGCATGATCGTGCCGATCCGCGGCGCGCTCACCGAGTACGCGAGCAGGTCGGCATCGGACGGGCCCGCCCAGTCACGCGTGTCGACGCTCCACAGGATCGCGGGCATGCCTGCGACGCCGAGCACACGTTCGTTCAGCGCACCATACGGCGGACGGAAGGTCGAGACGGCCTGACCCGACAGCGAACGCAGCAGATCCGCCGTCGACCGCAGCTCGGATGCGATCCGCTCGTCCGAGAGCGTCGTCAGGTCGGGGTGGTTCCAGGTGTGGTTGCCGATCTGGTGGCCCTCGGCCGAAACCCGTCGCACGGTGTCGGGCCGATTCTGCGCGTTGCGACCGAGCATGAAGAAGGTGGCCGCCGAGTGCCGGTCCCGAAGCGCGTCGAGGATGCCATCGGTCAGTCCGCTCGGTCCGTCATCCATCGTCAGGGCCATGCACGGCACGAGATCGCACGATGTCCGGTCGAATGCTGCTCCGGCGGTCGTCGGGCCCGCGAAGGCACCCTGCGCATCGGCGATGACACGCCCGAACTCCGTGAGCGCGGGATCGTAGGACGTTCGGGGCAGCGAGACCCACACCGGATGCTCGGGGTCGGGCGTCTGCCAACCCGCGAGCCCCTCGAGCTCGGGCGCCGTGAACCCGACCGGCAGCGGAACGACCAGCTCGCCGTCGACGAACGACGCATCTTGGAGCGCCCTGCTCAGAGCCGCTCGCTGCTCGTCCGACGGCGGAGAAACCTGGCTCAGGCTGAGGCCGCCCGCGGCACGGCGCGCGACCGACACGACGTCCTCCCAGAGCAGGTCGTTCTGGCCGATCAACGAAGCACCGTCGCCGACCGCGCCGGTCGCGACATCCGCATAGAGGGTGACGATCTGGTCGGACTCGACCGCCGCGGCGGAACCGCGAACGACACGCAGGCGCTCTCCGAACGTCGATCCCGCGGCGTGCACGATCTCACAGACGACGACGGTGTGCGAGTCGGTCGCCGCCCCGAGCAGGTCTGCGGCGGGCAGTGCAGTAACCCCCGCTACACACCCACGCTCACGCAGCGCCGCCTCGACACCGAAGACCTGTGGTTCGTAGCCGACCCCGGACGCGGTGGATTGTTCGCCGATCGCGGCACGCACCGTCGCCTCGACCGCATCGTTCAGCGGCTGCGACCCGGGCAGGTACGCCCAGCGCGCTTCCACGCGGACGGAGTCGTTCCGGATTCGCTGCGGTGCCAGGGCGATACCGGCGGGGTCGACCGGCGGTGGTGGTGCCGTCAGCATCCGTCCCACGACCGGCCACTGCGCCGGCGTCCACGACGGATCGGTATCGGGCGCGCATGCCGACAATCCGACGACCCCCACGGCGACGAGCACCGCCGCCAGAACCCTGCGCGCCATCAGGACGTCACGTCGATCTGTGCGAGAAGTTCGGCGAGCTCGGCGTCGTAGCCCGCGCGCGGGCCCGACACGAAGGTCAGCAGCGCATTTCCGGAGACGACCACCCCCACAACGAGTTCACCGTCCTGTGTGTTCGCGTGCACCAGTTCCTGACCCGCGACCGTCGTTTCGCGGCTGAGCGCATCGAGCGGGCGCGGCGCGATGTCGCCCAGCGCGACCACCGGGTCGCCCCCGTCGCGCAGCGTCAGATCGACCTGCATCAGCCCGTCCGGACTCGTGAGCGTCACGCGTGACTCGTCGGCGAATGTGGGCCGCATCGCCCATCCCGCGGGCACGGGAACGGATGCTTCGGCCTGCTCGGCACGGATCGTCGTCGTCGTGTCGTCTTCCGCGACGAGCGTCGTCGCCGCTACCCAGATCGGGGGTAACAAAGCCACGACGGCGACACCCAGCATCGCGGTCACGACAGCCGTCAATACGACGACGCCGAGCGCACGTTGAACGGAACTTCTCGCCACCTCGAAATCCTCGCGGAACGCCCCGCGGTTGACGCGGAAGCGCGCCGAATATACGTCACGAGTGCACCGCCGCGCCTCCGCGATTCGCACGAGGGTCCGACCTAGACTCCCGACCGGGGAGCTTTGACCGGCGCAATCCGGTGAATCAGGGGCAGGCAGAGATCACGAAAAAGGGGAATCGTGTTCCAACAGACGAAGGACATGCGCGAAGCGCAGCCGTCCGTGTCGACACGCCCGCACGATCGCGAACGTCGGCGCGCACGGGGGCGTCGACTCGTCGCCCTCCTGACGGCCGTCGCCGTCGTCTGCACGCTTGCGGCGTTCGGGGTCGGTGTCACCGCGCAGACGCGCGCCGAGGCACGGGTCGTCGAACTCGATGGGCGGATCACCCTGCTCCAGTTGCGCCTGCAGAACCACCTCGACCAGGTCGACGAGCTCACCACACGCGCGGCAGAACGCCAGGCCAAGAACGACGACGCCCGCGCCGCACTGGACTCGACGGAAGGTTTTCTTCAGTGAGGGCCTCGTCATGGACCCTGATCGTCGTTTCGGGAATCGCGGTCTTCACCATCACGATGGGGACGATCAAGGTCGCGGAACTCAACACCGTGGCCGATGCCCGCGAGTCACGGTTGCTCGCGCTCGAGACGAAGATCGACGATGCCGAATCGTCCTTGACCGACCTGCGCACCACGATCGACGGCGAGAACGCCGAGGCATCCGTCCTCGCCGAAGCGGGCAAGGAGCGAGTCGCCTTCGTCGAGGCGGTCGGCGCCCTGCGGACGGCGCTGGACAAGGCCGCGAACAAGGTCGACGTGGGCTCGCAGCGCCAGGCCGCGCTCGATGCGCAGGCCACGGTCGCCGCGGCCCCCGCTGAGCCCGAAACCTACGTCGAACCGACCGCGGCCGTGCAGCGCGCGACGAGCGAGGTGGACGCGAAGGTCAACGCGTACGAGGCCGAACAGCGTCGCAAGGCGGCCGCGGCCGCGGCGCGCTCATACTCCGCGCCCATCGCCCGAGGATCGGGCTCTGCCCCGTCGACCGGGGGCGGTGGCGGTGGCGGGGGCGGCGGCGGCTGGTTCGCCGAGATGCGCGCCATCCTGAACAACGTCGGCGGTGGCGGTTACGCCCTGGTCGAGTACGACGGCAACTGCGGCGGCGTGACGGCCCCGGCCTGCGCGAGCAGCGGCGGGACCATCATGGTGTCGTCGGCGGTGGCGAACTGGCCGTACGTGACCAAGGTCTGGGGCATGACGCACGAGCTGGCGCACCAGTACCAGTTCCGGGTGTGGAAGCAGATGACCGCATCGCCGTCGTACCAGACGCTGTTCAACAAGAACCCCGAACTGCTCGCGAATTGCATGGCCGCCACGCGCGGTGCGACGCAGGCGGCCGGCGGATGCGGCCCGGCTCAGCTCGGCTGGGCGGCGGGCATCTGGCAGGGCATCGTCGCCGGCTGACCCGCGCGCCCTCCCCTCCGGGCGCGAGACGTCGCGACACGCCGTTCCACATGTTGCTGGAACGGCGTGTCGCGACCGTTCGGCGCGCGACGCCGGGCCCAACGTGGTGCTACGGCGCCAACCACACGGTGGATGCGGGCGGGACCACACCCGGCGCCGCGCCCGGATCGCTCGAAAGGACGACCGACGACCCGGCCGCGTCCAGCGCGTGGGGTGCATCCCCGAAGTTCGTCACGACCTGCCACCCGTTCGGCCGCGCGAACCGGAGTACATCGGGCCGCCCGGTCTCGATCCACTCGAGGCCCTCGTCCGCCTGAACACGTGCGCGCACGGCGAGGGCCCGACGGTACAGAGCGAGTGTCGAGTCGGGATCATCGTCCTGGCGCTCGACCGCGTACTCCCCCATCCACGCCGGCTGCGGCAGGTGCGCTTCGCCCGCGCCGAAACCGAATGACGGACCGGATGCCTCCCAGGGCAGCGGCACCCGGCATCCGTCCCGTCCGAGGTCGGCACCGGGGCTCCGGAAGAATGTCGGGTCCTGGCGCTGCCCGTCCTCGATCTCGGCGACCTCGTGCAGGCCGAGCTCTTCGCCCTGGTACAGGTATGCGGATCCCGGAAGACCGAGGACGAACAGCGTCGCCGCCCGCGCGCGTCTCTCCCCGCGTTCACGGTCGAGCTTCGGGTCGGTGCCCCCGGAGAGAAGCCACTCCTGGCCGTGCTTGCGCGCGGGACGGCCATCGGCGCCTCGCTCGGCGTCGGGGAGACCGTATCGGGTTGCGTGGCGCACGACGTCGTGGTTCGACAGCACCCAGGTGCTGGACGACCCCGACGACTGCGCCAGCTCGAGGTTCGCGGTCACGATCTCGCGAAACTGCGACGCGTCGAAGTCGGCCTCGAGCAGGTCGAAGTTGAATGCCTGTCCCAGGCTCTCCGAGCTGGCGTAGAGCGGCACGCGCGATCGGTCGACCCACGCTTCCGCGACGGCCGTACGCGGAGGGTCGTACGAATCGAACACGGCCCGCCACTCGGCATACACCTCGTGCACGTCGTCGCGGTCGATCGTGGGGTGCTGTCCATCACGGGGCATGGCGTCGAGCTCGGCCTGCGTGGGCAGCACGTCCGCGAGGTCCTTCGTGAGCATGTGCGCAACGTCGATACGGAATCCGTCGACACCGCGGTCGGACCAGAATCGCAGGGTCCGCACGAAGTCGGCGCGCACCTCGGGGTTCGCCCAGTTCAGATCAGGCTGCTCGACCGCGAAATGGTGCAGGTACCACTGACCGTCGGGTACTCGTTCCCAGGCGGATCCGCCGAAGGCCGAGACCCAATCGCTTGGCGGGAGCGAGCCATCCGGTCCCGTCCCCTCACGGAAGATGTAGCGATCTCGGGCGGGCGACCCGGGCTCCGCGAGCAGCGCTTCCTGGAACCACTCGTGCAGATCGGACGTGTGGTTCGGCACGATGTCCACGACGACCCGGATGCCCCGCTCGTGCAACGCCGCCACCATGTGGTCGAAGTCCTCGAGAGTCCCGAGTTTGGGATCCACGTCCCGGTAGTCCGCGACGTCGTACCCGCCGTCCGCCAGCGCCGACGGATAGAACGGGCTCAACCACACGGCATCGATCCCGAGTTCGTCGAGGTAGTCGACGCGGGAGGTGATCCCCGCGATGTCACCGAGCCCATTCCCATCCAGATCCGCGAAGCTCCGTGGGTACACCTGGTACACGACCGCCTGGCGCCACCAGGGCGCGGCCTCGGCTGACGCCGTTCGACGGATTTCGGGGGCCGGGGAGACTGCGTGACTCATCAGAGAGCGAGTCCTTTCTTCGGGGGCGGTCATGCGGTTGTGCAGTATGCGCGCGACACGGGCCTCAGCCCTTGACGGCGCCCTGGGTCACACCCTCCATCACCCATCGCTGGGTGAAGAGGTATACGACGATCGCGGGTGCCATGGCCATCAGGTACGACGCGAACGACACGTTGTAGTTGTTGCTGAACTGGGTCTGGAAGATGCTCTGCACGACCGGGAGAGTCTGCAACCCGGGATCCGAGATGATCAGCGACGGCATCATGAAGTCGTTCCACGAGGCCAGGAACGCGAAGATGCCGACCGTAGCGCTCATCGGCGCGAGCAGCGGAAAGATCAGCCGCCAGAACGTCTGCCACGTCGAGGCGCCGTCGATCCGTGCACTCTCTTCCAGCTCGGCCGGAATCGAGCGCAGGAATGCCGTGAAGAGCAGGATGCTGAAGCTCAGCTGGAACATGATGTGCAGGATCGCAACGCCGGCCGGGTTGTCTAGGCCGAGCAGTCCCGTCAGCTGGATCTGCGGTAGCGCCACGACCGGGAACGGCAGGAACATCGCGGCGAGCAGGTAGTAGAACGAGTAGCGGAACAGCTTGCGATCCCAGTTCCGAGAGATGGCGAACGATGCCCATGCGGCCAACACGATGGTGCCGACGACGGTTCCCGCCGTGATGAGCACCGAGACGGTGAAGGCCAGCGGGAAGTTGGTCAGGTTCCAGGCCGTGACGAACCCTTCGATGCTGAAGGGACTCGGCAGCGAGAAGGCGTTGCCATCCACGGCCTGCGACTGCGTCTTGAACGCCATCGACAGGGTGACGTACAGCGGGATGAGCACCGTGACGGTGCACAGCAGAAGGATGATCGTGGTCGACCAGTTGACGCGCTCCATCGCGGATCGGCCCCGGCCGGTCTTGCGCGGAGCGTCGCCCGCGAGCGTCCGTTCGGCGTCGATGTCCTCGGCGATGAGGGCTGGTTGGACTGTCATCAGAACACGTTCCTTCCGCGCGTCAGCCGCAGCTGGATGAGCGAGATCACGACGACGATGACGAAGAAGATCGTCGCGTTCGCCATCTGGTAGGCATAGTCGCCGCCGGTGAAGCCCGTCACGATCGTCATGGCGATGCTGCGGGTGGAGGTGCCGGGACCGCCGTTGGTCAGGCCGACGATGATGTCGTAGGCGTTCAGGAAGTTCTTGAAGCCGAGGATCACATTGATCACGACGTAGCCCGCGACGAGCGGCAGCGTGATGCGCAGCAGTTGCTGACGTTTCCCCGCCCCGTCGAGCTCGGCGGCCTCGTATACGTCGCCGGGAATGGAGAGGAGTCCGGCGATGTAGATCAGCAGCGTTCCCGGGATCGCCTGCCACGCGGTCACGATCACGATCGCAACCCAGGCCAGGTCGGGGTTCGCGAGGATGCTCTCGCTGAGCCATCCGACTCCCACGGCCTGCCCGAGGGCCGGAACCGAGTTCGAGAACAGGAAGTTGAAGACGAACGCGATGACGATTCCCGAGATCACCATCGGGATGACGAAGACCGTTCGGAGCGCCGTCTTGAATCGGATGCGCGAGGTCAGCCCCACCGCCAGCAGGAACGCGAGCACGTTGACGGCGAGCACCGTCACCGCCGCGAAGCCGAAGGTGAACAGATAGCTCTGCAGGATCGCGGGGTCGGAGAAGAGCGCGATGTAGTTGATCAGGCCGATGAACTCCCAGTCGCCGAACCCGATCGAGTTGGTGAAGCTGAAGAAGATTCCGATGACTGCCGGCACCGTGATCGCGAGGGTGAACAGGATGAGGCTCGGCAGCAGGAAGACGTAGTAGATCCCCTCGACCTTGCGCCGCTTCCTGGTGAGCGCGGGCGCGGCGGTGCGCCCGCGAGTCTTCGGCGTGATCAATGTCGCCGTTGTCGTGGCCATGATGTGTGTCGCTTCCCTTCGTTGGGTCTCGCGTGAAGTGTCGGGCTACTGACGCAGAGCGAGACGCGCCCAGTCGGCATCCATGACCCGCAGGGTGCGTTCGGCGCTGCCGCCCGTCACGATGCCCTGCATGTAGTTCTCGGTCGGGATGGTCAGCGGGATCGCCTTGGAGGCGCCCTGGTAGAAGCGCGCCTCGTCGTAGAACTCCTTCATGCCCACGATTCGCGGGTCCGTCACGGGCGCAGCATCCGTCGTCGTCCCGTAGCCGAGCTGGGCGGCGTTGTACGCGTCCATCACGTCCTTCTGAAAGAGGTACGACAGGAATCCGCGGGCCTCTTCCTGGTGGCGAGACGCCTCGGGGATCCACGCGGCCAGATCGATGTTCACCCGAACCTCGAGGTCTTCCGGATCATCCGTCATGGGGAGCGGGAAGGTGCCGAGTTTGAGGTCCGGCGACGTCTTGGCGATCTCGCCGAACGCCCACGGGCCCTGTAGGTACATCGCGGCCTGACCCTGCGCGAAGGCGAGGTTGCCGTCGCCGTAGCCGCGGCTCGCGGCATCCGGGTTGGTATATGTCTCGGCCAGCATGGTCATGCGGTCTACGGGTTCGAGCAGCGTGCGCTCGAACGAGACGGGCGAATCCGGACCGACCTCGGTGCCGAGTTCGTTCATCTCGTCGTAGAACTCGGCGACATCGACCGTGCCGCCGACGGTGTAGTCGAACCATCCCTGCGCGACGGTCCACGGGTCCTTGAAGGTGCCGTAGAACGGGGTGATCCCCGCAGCCTGCAACTGGTCGCAGACCGCGATGAGTTCATCCCAGGTCTGCGGCACCTCGAGGCCCTGCTGCTCGAAGATGTCGACGTTGTAGATGACGGATGCCGCCATCACCGAGTACGGCAGCACGCTCGTGCGTCCGGGATAGGTCGCGTACTGATCGACGAGGTCCTGCACCTCGGGCAGGATCCGGTCCGCCTCCGGCATGTCGCTCAGATCGCTCAGCGCACCGCGCTCCATGAAGCGCGACATCTCCATGTTGTAGTTCAGCAGGCCGAGGTCGGGCGGATTGCCGCGGAGGAAGCCCGCCTGGAGGTTCGAGGATGTGTCGAACACGACACGCACGTCATCCTGCGACGAGTTGTACTCGGCGATCAACTCACGAAAGTACGGGATCGCCTCGGGCTTGCTCAGGTGGAAACGGATCTCGGTCGGCCCGCCCGACGAGCAGCCCGCGAGTGTCCCGCCCAATAACGCGGCTCCCAGCGCGGCGGCCGTCAGGCGCAGCACCCGTGATCGTAGTCTCGGCACGTCATCGTCCCTTCTCCCGCCCGTGGGCGGTCGTACGTCTCTGTACACATATTTTGTAGACCGATTAGATTTATCTATCGAATCAACTCGACGTGGACCATAATGCAGGGAAGCACCCGAAAGGTCAAGACCCTTGCCTCACCCGCCTGAGCGAATCTCCGCGCCTCGCCGCGCGAGCCTCGACGCGCTGCTCGACTACGCCTGGGACGCGGGGATCTTCACCGCGGGCGAGGCGATGCCGGCGGTCGGGCTCACCCGTTCGACGACCATCGACGCGCTCGATGAGCTCGTCGAACGCGGCCTCATTCGAGAGTTGCCGAACGCCCGCGAAGTCGGCGACTACAGCAAGGGTCGCCCCGCGCGCCGCTTCGAGTTCTGTGCCGACGCCGGGATCGTCGTCGGCCTCGACGCAGGACGCGCCCACGCGACGACCACCGTCTCCGACCTGAGCGGCGAGGTCCTGGCCCGTGAGCACCTCACCCTGGACGATGACTCGGTCGCCGGGCGCCGCGCCATCATGGCCAGGGCTGTCGACGCCGCGCTCGCGGTCGCCGGTCGCGATCGTTCCGATGTGATCGCGCTGTGCGCCGGAGTGCCGGCGCCCGTGGACGCCGAGGGCATCTCCCCCACACATCACGAGGGTTTCTGGCAACGCATGAACCCGGACCTGAAAGACATGTTCGGCGCCTGGGTACCGCTCGTTCGCGTCGAGAACGACGCCTCTCTCGCCGCGGTGGCCGAGGGCAGCATCGGAGTGGCCCGCGGGTGCCGCGACTACGTGACGCTTCTCGCCGGCGAGCGGCTCGGCGCCGGAGTCGTCGTGGACGGGCGGCTCTTACGGGGCGCGCACGGCGGCGTGGGCGAGATGATCGCGTTCGATCAGGTCTCGGGTGTGGGTGGCGCATGGGGCCTCGGCTATCGCGCCGCACAGTGGGCTCGCGAGGCCATCGCCGCGGGCGAACTGCCGCCGCAGCATCCGTTGGCGGCGGTACCCGTCGACGACATCTCCGGGCGTCTCGTGTTCGAACTCGCCGCGGAAGGCGACGCATTCGCCCTGGCGATCGTGGACCGCGTCGGCCAGATGCTCGCGCAGGTCACCGGCGTCTTCGCGAGCCTTCTCGACCCACGGATGATCGTGATCTCGGGCGCCGTTTCTGCCGGAGTCGCGGACGTGCTCGTCGCCGCACGTGCCCGCCTGTCCGACGCCCTGCACATTCCGCCGCCCGAGTTGGTCGCTTCGCAGCTGGGCGGTGACATCGTGTCGACCGGCGCGGTCTCGGCAGCCATCGAGTTGGCGCGTTCGGGCATCCTGGCACTCGCGCCGCTCGACCGCACCGTCGCCGTCTGACGCGAAACGCACCACACGGGCGTTGAGCGACCGCGGCGAGACGACGCGCCGAACGGGCGCGACTCGCCGTTCCACACGCCCAGGGAACGGCATGTCGCGTCCGTTCGCGGCGCGGCGCGGCGCGGCCCGGCCTCAGCCGCCGGCGCCACCCTCGATCGCCACGATCCGGTGGTCGGCGTCGTGGGTCAGCTCGGTGCGCAAGAACAGGTCGTCCACCGGCAGGTGCAGGTCGAGCCGCGCGAAGGCGCGCATCCGCAGGTCACCGGAGCCGATCGTGACATCCAGCACGTGCCCGCCCGCGAGTCGGTCGGCGGCCAAGAAGTGCAGGTGCAGTCCCGCGACGGCGATGCCCTGGTAGATCCGTGGTGCCCAGAATCCGATCAGCGTTCCGGCCCGATCGGTCAGCACCGTCTCGACCTGCTCGCGGGTGACCGCGGTCAGAGGCGGTAACGGATGGTGCTGCCGCGGTGTCACCCGCACGCGCACCGCGGCCATCACCCCGTCCACCCGCACGGCATGGAAAAGGTTCCGACTCAGCAGGAGCCCTTCTACGCACGAGCTCAACGCCGCCAGATCGAGGTTCTCGACCGCCGATGACGGCGCGTCCGAGAATGGCGCGACGTCGACGAACGGCAGGATGTCCGACTCGGCCATCTGCGTCGGCGGGCCGTCGACGGTGCACTCGTACGCCCGCCCGTCGACGATCACCACCTCGCCGCCGAGGCGGTCGCAGCATCCGATCCCGACGTCGCCGGCGCGGAGCGCATCGGCCACCGGCATCCCCGTCTCGTATGCCCCCGCCAACAGCGCGTCGAGCACGGCGAACTGGGTCACGGCGTCGTTCGAGAGGATCGTCACAGCCCGACGCTAGCGCGAACGGCCCCGCCCGAAGCGACGATCGCCACAGCCGGACGGATGAGCGACACGACATCGCTCGAGTCCGCGACGTCTTCCGTTCTCAGCGCCCCGGAACCGGCACGGCCCCGACTGTTCCCGGCAGAATCTCGAACCCCAGCGGGAACTCGACGAGAAGCTCACTCAGCCGCTTCAGGATGTCGATGTCACCGTCGACGCGCGCATGCCGACCTGCCAGCAGCGCTCCGAGGGTCGTCTCCCCCGTCATCGCGAGTTCGAGGTCGGCACGGTCGATCGTGATCGTGAGGTCTGGATTCTCCGCCCGTCCGCCCTCCAACGTCGTGAGAGCGCCGTTCGACAGTTCCACGACGAAGTGCTGATCGGTGTCGGGTGTGATCAGATTCGCAACGAATGAGAGCGTCTCGGCCTTCGTCGGGTCGAGACGGATCGCGAGGAAATCGAGGAACTGAACGGTGGTGAGCGCCCTGACCAGGTCCGGTCCCGTCGCCGTCGGCGTGACACCCGCCGGAAGCCCCGAGCGCAGTTCGAGCGCGCCCGCGAGGAAGCTGTTCCGGACGCTGGGGCTTTCCTGCTGGTACCCGATCTGCTCGAAGGCCTCGGCCAACAGCATGCGTGCATCGTCGTTGTCCGGGTGGGCATAGACGAGCTTGTTCAGGATCTCCGTAGCCAGCAGGTAGTCGCCAGAGGCGATCAGCTGCCGACCCTTCTCGAGGATCGGCGACGCGCCTCCCATGAGCTCGACGTAGAGCGGGGCGGAGTCCTTCGGCGAGAGGGGGATGAGCGTCGTCGGGTTCGCATCCCAATAGCCGAGGTAGCGGTTCACGACGGCACGGGCATTGTGCTGCACCGACCCGTGATAGCTGCGGGCGGCCCACTGCTGCTGGAGAGAATCGGGAACCCGGTAGACGTTGTGGATCTCGTTGACGGTGACGCCCTGGTTTGCGTAATGGAGCACAGCGTTGTTCAGGTGCGCGTACGTGTCTCGTTGCGCGCGCATGACTTCCTGGATCCGATCGTTGCCCCACCGTGGCCAGCTGTGGGAGGCGAACATCACCTCTGCCTCTGTTCCGAACCGGTAGAGCGCGGCGTTGATCTGCCGGGACCACTCGAGGGCATCGCGCACGAGCGCACCGCGCAGCGTGTAGATGTTGTGGATCGTCGCCGTGATGTTCTCGGCCGCCCAGAATGCCTTGAAGTCCGGGAACCAGGTGTTCATCTCGGCCGGAGCCTCCGTGCCGGGGGTGTTCTGGAAGACCATCCGCACGCCGTCGACGACGAGCTCCTCGAAGTCGTCGACGATCGAGACGGTCGGTGCGATGAGCCCGATCGACCCGGCGGCGATCCTCTTTCCGATGGCCTGGTCGACATGCCCGAATGGACTCGCGGCCAACAGCGCGCCGTACTGGTAGAACAGTCGCCGTGACATGGCGTTGCCGGCGTATACGTTCTCGGCGACGGCGTGTTCGAGGAAGCCCGCTGGTGCGATCACCTGAGCGGCGCCGCTCGCGACGTCTTCTTCGTCGACCACTCCCCGCACTCCCCCGAAGTGATCGCCGTGCGAGTGCGAGAAGATCACAGCGACGACGGGGCGTTCGCCCAAGTGCTCGGTGACGAGCGCCAAGGCGGCCGCGGCAGTCTCCTTCGTCGTCAAGGGGTCGATCACGATCCAGCCCGTGTCTCCGCGGACGAAGCTGATATTGGCGAGATCGAATCCGCGCACCTGCCAGATCCGATCGGGCACGACCTCGAACAGCCCGTAATTCGCGTTGAGCACGGCCTGTCGCTGCAGCGAAGGATGGATGCTGTCGAACTCTTCGGACTCGGTCAGAAAAGAATATGCGCCGAAATCCCACGCGACGTTGCCCGCCTCGGCCATGATGCGCGTGGCCTCGGGTTTCGCGATGAAGCCACGCGTCGCCTCCTCGAAATCGCGCTCATCGCTGAACGGCAGGGCCATGCGCGCCTGCCTCTGCGCCAGCACGGTCGCTGCGGACGGATGGGTTCCCTGCGGGTGGAAGTGGGTGAACGGTGCCATGAGCGCGTGCACAGCCCCTCTGTGAGACGGGAAGCCGCAACCGTCGGTGGGTTGCGACCGAGGCCTGGAAAACTACCGCACGCGGGCACGCGTGAGCCGCGATAGTAACCCCCGTCGGATGCGTGACGCAAGCAGGCGCATACTGGACGACCCGATCGTGGCGCCCGAGACGGCTCGCCCAGGCGGTCCGCCCCGCGCCGACGTGCTAACAAGCAAGAACCCCCGACGTATCGAGGGTTCTTTCGGTGGACCTGAGGGGACTCGAACCCCTGACCCCCTGCATGCCATGCAGGTGCGCTACCAGCTGCGCCACAGGCCCAAACATCGCCCCGAACGAGCGAGGGCAACCCCGCTAGATTACTACATCCGGAGCGCCCACTCGAATCGAGACGGATGTCACGGCGAAGCGCCGTTCAGACGCCCGTCTCGGCGCCCGCGGCGGCCGGGGCCGGAAGCTCGATCGGGATGACCGGGCAGTCCTTCCACAGGCGCTCGAGCCCGTAATACACGCGCTCCTGCTCGTGGAAGACATGGACGACGAGGTCACCGAAGTCCAGCAGCACCCAGCGCCCCTCCTGGCGACCCTCCCGACGCAGGCGCTTGACGCCGGCCTCGTGCATGCGGTCTTCGATCGCGTCGGCGATCGCACCCACGTTGCGCTCGTTGCGCCCGGTGACGATCAAAAAAGCGTCGACGAGCGGAAGCGGGCCCGAGACGTCCAGGGCTACCAGATCCTCGCCACCCTTGGCGTCGGCGACGGCCGACGCGATCTGCACGAGTTCACGTGCCCGGTCGGTTGCAGTCATCAGAGAGCACCATTCACAAAAGCGAGGATGAGGACGCCCACGAGTGCGAGCGCCAGAACGCCCGCCGTGATCGCCAGGGAGAAAAGGAGTCGACCGCCCTTTTCCGGCGCGGGGGGACGGATGATCTCGCCCGTGCCGCGCACGGTGCTGATCGCGGCACTGGCGGCGATCGGCGTCGGGGACGACGAAGCGGGAAGCTCCCCGTCGACCAGCACGGCGTCGACGTCCTTGCCGTCGGTGGAACGGGGGTCGCCCCCGGCGGATCCGAGGCCGTCGGGCAGGTGGAACGTGCCCGTGATGAGCACCTCACCCGTCGCGTTGACCGGGCCCGAAAGCGGCGGCATGTTCGGCGTCTGCGACAGGATCAGCGCGCTCGACGCACCGATCGCGCCCGTGGAGGACGCGTTGCGCACGATGAGCTCGTCGAACGATGCCGGCAGCTTCGTCGAAACCTCGTCGTCCTTCAACAGGTGGGCGCCGAACTGCGGGTCGACCGTCACGACGGGGGCCGCGTCGATGCCGCGCGCGTTCTCGCTCGACGCATCGTCGCGGACAGATCCGGATGCCTCGGCGAGCTCGTCTTTCTGAGCATCCGCTTTCGCGGCATCCGCCTTCTTGGCGTCAGCCTTCTTACGACCGGACTTCTTCCCCTCGACCTCGGACTCGGCAGCCTTGGTCGCAGAAGCCTCCGATTCGGCAACCGCGGGCGCCGCGGACGGCGCGTAACGCGGAGCGGTCGGCTCGCCCAGAGCCGAGACGGGCATCTGAGCGGCGACGACGTCGGGGGTGATGACCGGCACCGAAGCGGTGCGGATGCGTTCTTGCTCGCGCGCCTGACGGCGGGTCAGGGGCGAGACGCCCAGATCGACGTGCGCGTCCGGCATGGGCGCCGGAGGGGTGAAAGCGGGGGTGGCGGGACGCGCGAGCGGGGCCGAAGGCGCCGGGGTGGCCGCGACATACGTGTCTTCGTCGATCTCGTCGTCTGCGGAGGCCGTCTCGCCCTGAACGGGCACGGATCCGGTGGCGTGCAGTTCGCGGAGCTTCTTCCGCGTCAGCGGCTGCTCGGGTGTGCTCATGCGTTGCTCCGATAGAGATGATGCTTGCTGATGTACTGGACGACCCCGTCAGGAACGAGATACCACACCGGGTCGCCCCGATGCACCCGCTCGCGACAGTCCGTCGACGAAATCGCGAGCGCCGGAATCTCGAGTTGGCTCACCACCTCACTCGGAAGTCCCCCGGTGTCCAGGACGTGTCCGGGGCGACTCACGGCGACGAAGTGCGCGAGGTTCCACAGCTCATCATGGTCCCTCCAACTGAGAATCTGCGCTACCGCGTCCGCGCCGGTGATGAAAAAAAGATCGGCGTCGGGCCGCTGCGTCCGCAGATCACGCAGCGTGTCGATCGTGTACGTCGGACCGGCACGGTCGATATCCACGCGACTGACGGTGAATCCCGGGTTGGATGCGGTCGCGATGACGGTCATCAGGTAGCGATGCTCGCTATCGCTGACCCTCTGCTTCTGCCAGGGCGTACCCGTGGGGACGAAGACGACTTCGTCGAGACCCAGATGGCTGGCGACCTCGCTGGCGGCGACCAGGTGACCGTGATGGATGGGATCGAACGTGCCGCCCATCACCCCGATTCGGGGCCGCTCCCCTGCGTCTGTCGTCATGCCCGACCTAGTGGCCGCTCGCCGTCCCGTGCTCGACCGCCCCGTGCTCGACCGCCGCACCGTGGCTCTGGGCGTAGGCCTGCGCCTTGCCCGCGTGACGGTTGGCCACGTCGCGGTACGAGAAGACCACAAGAGCGAGAGCCGCGAAGACCGCCAGCGCGATGACGAAGAAGATCACCGTCTCCAGCGCGACGTTGCCGTGGTGACCCTCTTCGGCCGCGGCCAGGATCGTCGTGACAAGCGTCATTCTCGTGCTCCGTTCGGGTATGGGCGTGGAGACCCAGTCTAGAGAACTATCGGCGGGTCTGCCCGGCGCCGCGCGCGAGCCACTTCGTGCTCGTCAGCTCGGGCAGGCCCATGGGTCCACGTGCATGCAGCTTCTGGGTCGAGATGCCGACCTCGGCGCCGAACCCGAACTCGCCGCCGTCGGTGAATCGCGTGGATGCGTTGGCCATGACGACGGCCGCGTCGACTTCGGCGAGGAATCGTTCGGCGTTGGCGTCGTCGTCCGTGATGATCGATTCCGTGTGTCCCGTGGAGTACGCGCGAATGTGCGCGAGCGCTTCGTTCAGGTCGTCGACGACGCGGATCGAGACGTCGAGGGTGCCGTACTCGGTCGACCAGTCCTCGTCGGTCGCGGGAACGACATCCGACACGAGAGCGGCGGTCCGCTCGTCGCCGTGCAGCGTCACGCCCTGCTGCTGCAGCGCGGCGGCGACCGTCGGCAGCACGCGCTCGGCGGCGCTCCCGACGACCAGGACCGTCTCGACAGCGTTGCAGACGCTCGGGCGCTGCACCTTGGCGTTCACCACGATGTCGCGCGCCCACTCGAGCGGGGCCGATTCGTCGAGCACGATGTGCACGACGCCCGCGCCCGTCTCGATGACGGGGACGGATGACTCGGTCACCACGGTCTCGATCAGCTGCGCACTGCCCCGGGGTACGAGCACGTCCACGAGCCCACGTGCCTGCATCAGCTCACGCGCACCCTCGCGACCGAAATCGTCGACGGTCTGGATCGCCTCGGCGTCGATTCCTCGGTCGGCCAGGGCCGTCCGCATGATCTCGACGAGCGCGGCGTTGGACTTCTCGGCCGCCGACCCGCCGCGGAGCACGACGGCGTTTCCCGACCGCAGCGCCAGGGCCGCGATGTCGACGGTCACGTTGGGGCGCGCCTCGTAGATCGACCCGACCACGCCGAACGGCACACTGACCTTCTGCAGAACGACGCCGTTCGGCAGGACGCGCTCGTCGAGCAGGCGACCGACGGGGTCCGGCAGCTCGGCCACCGCGCGCACGGCATCGGCGAGGGCGGCGACGCGCGCAGCATCCAGTCGCAGGCGATCCTGCAGCGACTCCGACAGACCGGTCGCACGTCCGCGCGCCAGGTCTTCGTCGTTGGCCGCGATGATCCGATCGGATGCCGCGTCGATGGCGTGCGCGATGGCCCGCAGCATTCCGGCCTTGTCGCCGTCGCCGAGGAGCCCGACGCTGCGGGAGGCCGACTTCGCCAGACGCATCCGGTCGCGCGCGGTCGTGGCACCCCAGGCATCGGGAGACTCTCCCACCGCGGGGTTGCTCGGCGTTGCGCGGGAGGCGGTGCTGGTCATCAGCCCAGTGTATCGACGGGCTCGGCGCTACCGGCGGGAGCATCGGTGCTCGCGGGCAGCGTCGCGCTCGTGGGCGCGGTGCGCACGGGGCCGGTCGGCGTGACGGGGGTCGCGCGCGGGTCCGGCTCGAACCAGGTGCCGATCGGGGCACCGCTCAGCGCATCGGCGACACGCGCAGCACTCGTGACGAGCACCCCGACACCGGCAGCGGTCGCGAGGCGGGCCGCCGAGACCTTGGTCGCCGCTCCCCCGGTGCCGACGCTGTTGACGACCACGGAGCCGAACTCGTACCCGCTCAGGTCATCCCCGAAGGTCACGCGCTCGATAGCCCGTGCGCCGGGCTGGCCCGGGGGCCGGGTGTACAGGTTCTCGATGTCGCTCAGCAGAACGAGCGCATCGGCACCGATCAGCTCGGCGACGAGTGCCGCGAGACGGTCGTTGTCGCCGAAGCGGATCTCGTGGGTCGCGACGGTGTCGTTCTCGTTGACGATCGGCAGGATGCGCAGGCCCAGCAGCCGCTCCATCGCCCGGCGCGCGTTGGAGCGGGGCGTGGAGTTCTCGAGGTCGCCGGCGGTCAGCAGAACCTGTCCGGCGAGCACGCCGTAGCGGTCG
Organism: Microbacterium sp. BR1; assembly: GCF_002812725.1. Lineage (GTDB taxonomy): Bacteria > Actinomycetota > Actinomycetes > Actinomycetales > Microbacteriaceae > Microbacterium. Next base: position 779,607 of record NZ_NMUN01000004.1, read on the forward strand.
AGGCTCGTCTGATACCGCCACATCAACACGTTCTGCCCCACCGCCGCCGCGGCCTGCTGCGTCGCGAGATCCGTGGGCCGGCCCTCGAGGCTCAGCAGGGGCAGCGCGGTCGCGATGGCACCGGACGAAACCAGCACGACCTCCGTGCCCCGGGTGTGTACCTCGGCGAGGGCGGCGACGATGGCGTCGATGGTTGCGGCCTGGTCACCGCTGATCGACGATGAGCCGACCTTGACGACGATGCGCTTCGCTGTCGCGATATCGGCGCGGTGCAGGGCGGTCACTCGTCCCCCTCGACCTCGCGACGTTCCGCCGCGGCCAGCCGCTGGACCTCGAACTCGGCGCGGGCTTCCGCCTTGGCATCCATCTGGTCGTGATAACGCTCGCGCCGCTGGGACGTGGTCCGGCGGGTGTTCATGTCGAGGCGCGGGTCCATGCCACGCGGCGCGGTCATGAGTTCGGCGGCGGAACTGAGCGTCGGCTGCCAGTCGAAGACGACGCCGTCGCCCTCGCCGATGACGACGGTCGAGCCCGGCTCGGCACCGGCACGGACCAGACCGTCCTCGACGCCCAGCTTGGCGAGGCGATCCGCCAGGTAACCCACGGCCTCTTCGTTCTGGAAGTCGGTCTGCTGCACCCAGCGGACCGGCTTGTCGCCCAGCACGCGGTAGATGTTGCCGTACGTACCGCCTTCGACACGGATCGTGTAGTCCTTCTCCTTGTCGCCGCGGGGACGCAGCACGATGCGCTCGGGGGCGGGCTTGGCGGCCAGTTCTGCACGGTGCTCGGCGACGACCTCGCCCAGCGCGAACGTCAGCTCGCGCAGGCCCTCGTGGGCGACCGTCGAGATCTCGAACACGCGATAGCCCCGCGACTCGAGCTCGGGCCGCACGAACGCGGCGAGCTCGCGACCCTCGGGCACGTCGATCTTGTTCAGGGCGATCAGCTGCGGACGCTCGAGAAGCGGCAGCTGGTCCTCGGGTACGGGATACGCGGCGAGCTCGGCGAGGATCACGTCGAGGTCGGACAGCGGGTCGCGTCCGGGCTCGAGCGTGGCGCAGTCGAGCACGTGCACGAGCGCGGTGCAGCGCTCGACGTGGCGGAGGAACTGAAGCCCCAGGCCGCGGCCCTCACTCGCGCCCTCGATCAGTCCGGGCACATCGGCGACGGTGAACCGCACGTCACCGGCCTGGACGACACCGAGGTTCGGGTGGAGCGTCGTGAAGGGGTAGTCGGCGATCTTCGGGCGCGCGGCCGAGATCGCGGCGATCAGGCTGGACTTGCCGGCGGACGGGAATCCGACCAGCGCGACGTCGGCGACGACCTTGAGTTCGAGGAGGACATCGCCCTCCCACCCGGGCGTGCCGAGCAGCGCGAAACCGGGCGCCTTGCGCTTCGGCGAGGCAAGGGCCGCGTTTCCGAGGCCCCCGATCCCCCCCGGTGCGACGACGAATCGCATACCCGGCTCGACCATGTCGATGAGCGTCTCGCCCGAGGCATCCTTCACCACGGTGCCGACGGGAACGGGCAGCTCGACGTCTTCGCCGGCCGCGCCCTGGCGCAGGTCACCGGCGCCGAAGGCACCGTTGTTCGACGTGCGGTGCGGTGAGTGGTGGTACGACAACAGGGTCGTGACCTGCGGATCGGCGACGAGAACGATGTCACCGCCGTTGCCGCCACTCGCGCCATCCGGTCCCGCAAGCGGCTTGAACTTCTCGCGACGGACCGAGACGCAGCCGTTGCCGCCCTTTCCGGCGCGCAGATGGAGCGTCACCCGGTCAACGAATGAGACCATCGTGAACTCCTTCCGGGAATGATCAAGGGGCGAGCCGAAGCCCGCCCCCTGACCGAAAACTAAACTGCGGTAGTCGTGCGACTACTCCGCGGCCATGACGATGTTGACGACCTTGCGGCCGCCCTTCTTGCCGAACTCGACCGAACCGGCCTGCAGCGCGAACAGCGTGTCGTCGCCACCGCGACCCACACCGGCACCCGGGTGGAAGTGCGTTCCGCGCTGGCGGACGATGATCTCGCCGGCGCTGACGACCTGGCCGCCGAAGCGCTTGACGCCCAACCGCTGGGAGTTGGAGTCGCGACCGTTACGGGTGGAGCTTGCGCCCTTTTTGTGTGCCATCTCGAATCTCCCGCGCTTACTTGATGCCGGTTACCTTGACGCGCGTGAGGTCCTGACGGTGCCCCTGGCGCTTCTTGTAACCGGTCTTGTTCTTGAACTTCTGGATGATGATCTTGGGGCCGCGCAGCTCGCCGAGAACCTCGGCGGTGACGGTCACCTGAGCCAGCTTGTCGGCGTCGGTGGTGACGTTGTCTCCGTCGACCAGGAGCACCGCGGGCAGCTCGATCTTGTCGCCGAGCTTGGCCTTCTGACGATCGAGGACGACGATCGTGCCGACCTCGACCTTCTCCTGGCGGCCACCGGCGCGCACTACTGCGTAAACCACTTCACACCTGTTTCTCTGGGGAACCTTGTGGTTCCTAATCTCACGGAAGACTCTGCTCCACGGGGCGCGGCATCCCGTGAGATTCCGAACTACCCGTGGTGCGGTGCGGAAGCTTCGCTCTCGTCGCGCCGCACGCAGAGCGGCAGCACGTGACGCACCAAGGGTCGAGTCTACCCGACGGAACCGGATGCGGCAAAAGCATCCGCCCCGCGCGTCGGGACGCGGTCCCGCCCCGCGAGCCCCGCGGCCTCGCACCTCGCCGACACCGCCCTGTGTCGCCGGGCCCGCCGCCTGTGTCCCGTACGCAACCGGCGGACTCGGGCCGACGGGCGGACTCTGCGCGGCCAGCCGCGACCTCGCGGCGCGGAGTTAGGATCTGCGGATGGCCATCCTGATCGACACGGCGCGGTGGCCGGCCCACGGCAGACTCTGGGGGCACCTCATCAGCGACGACAACCTGGACGAGCTGCACGCCTTCGCCGCAGCCCACGACATCCCGCGCCGCGGATTCGATCTCGACCACTACGACGTGCCCGCCGAGTCCATCGAGCGTCTGATCGCGGCGGGAGCGCGGCACGTCACCGCGCGCGAGCTCGTGTACGCGCTGCGCGACTCGGGGCTGCGCGTCACCGCGCGCGAACGCCGCGAGCGCTGAGCTGACGCACCCGGCGTTTGGACTCGCCGCGCTCGCTCGACGACCCAGTGGGAATCGAGCGAGCGCGAGCGTCGGAGGGCCTACTCGTCCGCGCTCGGCATGGTGACGGGCGTACCCGTCACGATCCCGGTCGAGACGCGACGACGCTGACGTCCCTGTCCCGGAGCCTTCGGCTCGGGCAGAGCCTGCAGTACCGAGTCGAGCAGCTGGTCCTTCTCGGACTTCGGTGCGGCCGAACGCTGTTCGGGACGCTGCTCGCCCCGGTCGTCCCGGCGCTCGCCCCGCTGGTCGGGACGCTTGCGACGCTTCTTCGTCCGCTCGCCCTCGGCGGCCGGGGCCACGGGGCCCTCCGGCAGAACGATCTCGAGGGATTCGATGGTCTGCACGGCGACCGCGGCCGGGGCATCCGTCGCTTCGGCATCGGATGCCGCGCCGAGCGTCGAGGCGGCGATCTGCGCGAGGGCCGACTTGACGCCCTCGGTGATCACGTGGGTGCCACCGTTGCCGCCGTTGCCCGTGCTGCCGCCGTTCGATCCGTTGTTGCCGCCGCGGGGGCGACGGTTGGAGCCGCCGCCGCTGCCCGACGGCGCCGACGATGACGAACGGTGCTTGACGACGGGGTCGTGATGCACGATCACTCCGCGCCCCGCGCAGACCTCGCAGTTCTCGCTGAACGTCTCGAGCAGCCCGAGGCCCAGCTTCTTGCGGGTCATCTGCACGAGGCCGAGCGACGTGACCTCGGCGACCTGGTGCTTCGTGCGGTCACGGCTGAGGCACTCGACCAGGCGACGCAGCACGAGGTCACGGTTCGACTCCAGCACCATGTCGATGAAGTCGACCACGATGATGCCGCCGATGTCGCGCAGGCGCAGCTGGCGGACGATCTCTTCGGCCGCCTCGAGGTTGTTCTTCGTGACGGTCTCTTCGAGGTTTCCGCCCGAGCCGACGAACTTGCCGGTGTTGACGTCGACGACCGTCATAGCCTCGGTGCGGTCGATCACGAGCGAACCACCCGAGGGCAGCCACACCTTGCGGTCGAGGGCCTTCTCGATCTGCTCCGTCACGCGGAACTCGTCGAACGGGTCGCGATCGCCCTCGTACGGCTCGACGCGCTCGAGCAGGTCGGGCGCGACGGACTCGAGGTACGCCTCGATCGTGCGCTGCGCCTCTTCGCCCTGGATGAGCATCTTGCGGAAGTCCTCGTTGAAGACATCCCGCACGATCTTCACCAGCAGGTCGGGTTCCGAGTGCAGCAGGGCCGGGGCCTGGACCGTCTCGAGCTGCGAAGAGATGTGCTCCCACTGGCTCGTGAGCCGCTGCACGTCGCGCGTCAGCTGGTCTTCCGTCGCGCCCTCGGCCGCCGTGCGGACGATGACACCGGATGACTCGGGCAGGACTTCCTTGAGGATGCGCTTCAGGCGCGCCCGCTCGGTGTCGGGGAGCTTCCGCGAGATACCGTTCATCGACCCCGCCGGAACGTACACGAGGTAGCGGCCGGGCAGCGAGATCTGGCTCGTCAGCCGGGCGCCCTTGTGTCCGACCGGGTCCTTCGTGACCTGGACGAGAACGCGGTCGCCGGACTTGAGCGCGAGCTCGATACGGCGCGGCTGGTTGCCCGTCTCGACGGCGTCCCAGTCGACCTCGCCCGAGTACAGCACGGCGTTGCGCCCGCGACCGATGTCGACGAACGCCGCCTCCATGCTGGGCAGAACGTTCTGCACGCGGCCGAGGTACACGTTGCCGATGAGCGATGCGTCCTGATTGCGGGCCACGTAGTGCTCGACGAGGACGTTGTCCTCGAGCACGGCGATCTGGATGCGCCCGTTCTTCGACCGCACGATCATGTCGCGGTCGACGGCCTCGCGGCGGGCGAGGAACTCTGCCTCGGTGACGACGGCTCGACGTCGACCGGCCTCACGACCGTCGCGACGACGCTGCTTCTTCGCCTCGAGACGCGTGGATCCCTTGATGCGCTGCGGTTCGGTGATGACCTCGACGGCGCGGGGCTGGCGCACCCGGACGACCGTGGAAGGATCCTGCGGTTCGCTCGACTCTTCGCCCGCGCGGCGACGGTTGCGCCGACGCGACGTGCCCTGAGACTCGCGTGCGTTGCGCTCTTCGGGCTCGTCCCGGTCGTCACGCGATGCGGGTGCCGCGGGAAGCGGCACGATCTCGGGCGCATAGAACATCAGCTGTGTCGAGACCTGCGACACGAACACCTCGGGCAGCAGACCCAGCGCTACGGCGGTCGGGATCTTCGGCTCGGCGTCCGGCTCGGGCGTGGCGTCCGGCTGCGGCTCGGGTTCAGGCGTGGCTGCGGACGCGGGAGCTTCGGATGCCTCAGGCACCGACGCGTCGGCAGCGGGGGCCTCGTTCGCCGAGACCTCGGGCTCGGGAGCGTCGGGCACTGATGCCTCTGCCGCCGAGACCTCGGGCTCAGGAGCCGCGGACTCCGGCGCTTCGGCCGCAGCCTCCTCGGCTGCAGCGTCTTGACCTACAGCGTCTTGAGCCACAGGCTCTTCGCTCACGGGGCTCTCCGGCTCGGCCGAAGGCGGCTCGAGGCCGGGCGCGCCTTCGTCGGCCGCGGAACTCACGTCCGCAGACGCGGCACCCTCGGTCTCGAAAGCGGCACCCTCGTCAACGGAGGGTGCACCCTCGCTCTGCGGGACGTTCCCCGTCGGCGTCAACGGCGGTTCGGCCGGTGACGCTTCCTGAAGGTCGTTGCGGTCATTGTCATTGTTGTCATCAGCCATCGCTGGCGCACTCCCTGGCGGGCGACATCCGCGCGTCACCCGGCGAACTCTCGTGCAGCACCGCACCTGCGGTGCCGCGAACTCACTCGGTCTGCAGCAGGCCCGTGGCTCGTGCTGCGAAGGGCGATCATCGCCCGAAGTCTTCGTCGATACCCGTCCGGCGCGGCCGGCGAGGCATCTAGATCTCATTATCGCATCATCCGGGACCGAATGTGGGCCCCTCGCCGCATGCGTTGCCCGCGAGTCGCCCCGCGAACCGCGTTATCCCCGGTCGCGCGCACGCCGATCGTGCAGTTTCCGGTGCCATAATCCGAGGCATGCCCACGCCCTCCCAGACGCACACCCGCCCCGTAGCCCTCGCCGTCTGGCTCATCATCGCGGGAGTGATCGGCTGGTGGGCGGCTTTCCAGCTCACCCTCGAGCGCATTCACCTCCTCGCCGACCCCAACGCATCGCTGTCCTGCGACTTCAGCATCCTGGTGCAGTGTCGCGCCAACCTCGAGTCTTGGCAGGGCATGGTGTTCGGGTTCCCCAACCCGCTGATCGGGCTCGGCGCGTGGGTCGCCCCGATCGTGGTCGGCGTGGCGATCCTCGCGCGCGCCCGGTTCGCACGCTGGTTCTGGTGGCTGTTCGAGGCCGGAATGATCTTCGCGATCGCATTCGTGATCTGGCTGATCAGCCAGAGCATCTTCGTCCTCGGCACCCTGTGCCCCTGGTGCATGGTCACCTGGTTGGTGACGATCCCGACGTTCTACGCCGTGACCCTCCACCTCTTCCGGTCGGGGCTCGTGCCCGCGCCATCCGGGGTCCGACGCGTCGCCGACACGCTGATGGGCTGGGTGCCGGTCATGGCCGTCGTCAGCTACGCGATCATCGCCGTGCTCGCGCAGGTGCGCCTGGACGCGCTGAACAACCTGTTCTGATCGCGACCGGTCGGGCGAGCGCCGCCGGTCGCCACGCACGCGAACGAACGGTCGCGACTCGCCGTGTGCGTCCGGTGACGCACGCGGCGAGTCACGACCGTTCGCGGTTCGAGTTCGGGGCTGTGGCTCAGCCGAACCAGATGTCGAGTTCGCGCGCGGCCGACTCGGGGCTGTCCGACCCGTGTACGAGGTTCTGCTGCACGGCCAGGCCCCAGTCGCGGCCGAAGTCGCCCCGGATCGTTCCCGGAGCGGCGCCTGTCGGGTCGGTCGTGCCCGCGAGCGAGCGGAAGCCCTCGATCACGCGGTTGCCCGCGAGACGGATCGCGACCGACGGCCCCGACATCATGAACTCCACGAGCGGCTCGTAGAAGTGCTTGCCGGCGTGCTCGGCGTAGTGGCGCTCGAGCAGGTCGCGATCCGGCTCGACGAGCTTGATGTCGACGAGGGCGTAGCCCTTCCGTTCGATGCGCGCCAGGATATCTCCGGTCAGGCCGCGTGCGACACCGTCCGGCTTGACGAGGACGAGCGTCTCTTCCGTGGTCATTGTGCTTCTCCTTCCGGCGCCGCAGCGCGCGTTCGTGCTTCGATTCTCGGTCCTTGAATGGTCGCGTACGCCCACATGCCGCCGAAGATCAGGGCGATCAGCAGCATGGCGGGCACCAGGAACGCCGACAGCGCGACGATGACCTGCAGCACCCACCCCGTGGCGATGCCCGCAGGTTTGTGGACGAATCCGGCGGTCGCGACCATCGCGACCGCGACGACGACCCCCGCGACGATGCCCACCCAGTCGGGTATTCCCGCCGGCAGCACCTTGAGGCCGAAGATCACGAGACCGCCGAGAAAGACGATGATGGCTTCGAACCCGAGCACGATCGACGCGAGCTGCGCGGTCAGGCTGCGCTTGCGGCGCGGGCGGCGTTCGCGAGCTGCATTCACGACGTGCCCCCGGACTTCCAGCCCTCGCTCGAGGACAGGGCTACGGCTTCACCCGCGAGCACGACGGACCCTGCGATCACGACGGCGCGACGAGCGGATTCTCCGGCCCAGGCGCGCGCGGACTCCGCCGCGTCGTCGAGGTTCGGGTGCACGCTCGCGTGCAGGCCCGCCGCCTCGACGATGTCGGCGAGTGCGTCGGGGCTGTCGGCCCGGTCGGAATCGGGTGCCGTCACGAAGACCTCGGTCGCGATGGGCGCGAGGGCCGCCACGATGCCCGCGGCATCCTTGTCGCCGAGGACACCGAGGACGACGCCCCACTCGTCGAAGTCGAACGAGGCGCGCAGGGCGTCGGCCAGGGCGCGCGCGCCGTGGGGGTTGTGGGCCGCATCGACCAGCACGGTCGGGTTCGTGCCGACCAGTTGCAGACGTCCGGGCGAGGTCACGGCGCCGAGGCCATCCGCCAGGATGTCCCCCGCAATCGCCTGCGTGGCGCCACCGATGAGCGACTCCACCGCCGCGATGGCCAGGGTGGCATTCGCGCCCTGGTGAACGCCGTACAGGGGCAGGTATTCGTCGTCGTACGTGCCGACGAGCCCACGCACCGAGATCAGCTGCCCGCCGACCGCCAGCCGGTCGGAGGTCAGCGCGAAGTCCTCTCCCTCGAAGGCGATCGTCGCGCCGCGCGCGGCGGCCGCGGCCCGCAGCACCGCAACGGCCTCGGCGGGCTGGCGGGCAGACACGACCGCAGCGCCATCCTTGATGATCCCGGACTTGACCTCAGCGATCTTCGCGATCGTGTCGCCGAGCCGATCGGCGTGGTCGAGCGCGATCGGCGCGAACACCGCGACGTCCCCGTCCGCCGTGTTCGTGGAGTCCCACGACCCGCCCATCCCGACCTCGAGCACCAGCACGTCGATCGGGGCGTCGGCGAACGCGACGAAGGCCAGTGCGGTCAGCAACTCGAAGAACGTCAGGGGCTCTTCGCCCGCCTCGATGAGCTCCGCGTCCACCAGCCCGACGAACGGGGTCATCTCGTCCCAGGCGTCCGCCACCGCGGCGTCGGGCACCGGGAACCCGTCGATCATGATGCGTTCCGTGAAGCGCTCGAGGTGCGGGCTCGTGAAAAGTCCCGTGCGCAGCCCGTGGGCGCGCAGCAGGCTCTCGATGATGCGGCTCGTGCTCGTCTTGCCGTTGGTGCCCGTGACGTGCACGACACGATAGGTGCGTTGCGGGTCGCCCAGGTAGTCGAGCAGGCGCGCTGTGCGCTCCTTGCGCGGCTGCACCCACCGCTCCCCCGCGCGCGCGAGCAGAGCCGAGTACACGGCATCCGCTCGTTCGACGTCCTCCGGCGTGCTCTCCACGGGTCCGTTGTCGTCGCTCTGGATCTCGCTCATGCGCGTCCCTCCGCTCGGGTCACGGCCACGGTGAATGCTCCGGCGTTCGCGAACGCGCCCGCCGCGAAGGATGCCTTGTGCTCCGCCTTCGCCTTGTCGGTTCGAGGATTGTCGCCCGCGAAGCTACGCGTCGAGCCGCGGAGGGTCTCGCCCTTCGTGCCGAGCAGGTACTCGACCGCGAGGGTCTCGCCCGCGACATCCGCGGTCTCGAAGCCCTCCGAGACGGCCTGCGCGTCCGCCTCGTCTTCGAAGGTGACGATGAGGTGGATGCGGTCGCTCACGTCGAACCCCGCAGCCTTTCGCGTGTCCTGCACCGCACGGATGACGTCGCGCGCCAGGCCCTCGGCCTCGAGGTCGGGCGTCGTCGTGGTGTCGAGCAGCACGAAACCACCGGCGGGGAGCAGCGCAAGCGCCTCCCCCTCGGGACGGCCCGTGGTCTCGAGCGCGAGGTCGTACTCCCCCGGTTCCAGGGCGATTCCGCCCGCGACGACGGCACCACCCGTCTCCGACCAATCGCCCGAACGCGCGGCCTGGATGGCACGCTGCACGTCCTTGCCGATGCGCGGGCCCGCCGCCCGGGCGTTGACGGTCAGGCGGTGCGTGATCCCGTAGCTCGCGGCCGTATCGGCCTCGAGCTCGATCAGCTCGACGGACTTGACGTTGAGCTCGTCGCGCAGGATCTCGTCGAACTGCGCGAGACCGACGGCATCCGTCACCACGACCGTCAGACGCGCGAGCGGCAGACGCACGCGCTTGCCCTCGCGTTTGCGTAGCGCGTTGGCGACACTCGAAACCTCGCGCACCGCATCCATCGCCGTCCGGATGTCGGGGGCTTGCGGGAACGCCTCGGCGTCGGGCCAGTCCTGCAGGTGGACGCTCCGCCCACCTGTCAGTCCCTGCCACACGCGCTCGCTGACGAGCGGGATGAGCGGTGCGGCGACCCGTGTGAGGGTCTCGAGCACGGTGTATAGCGTGTCGAACGCCTCGCGGCTGGCCGGGTCGTCGGTGACCCCCACCCAGAACCGATCGCGCGAGCGCCGGATGTACCAGTTGGTCAGCACCTCGGCGAAGTCGCGCAGGCGCGCGGCGGCCGTCGTCGAGTCGAGCCCCTCGAGGTCCGTCGCGACATCGCGGACGAGCTCGCCGAGCAGCGCCAGGATGTAACGGTCGAGCACGTCGGTCGAGTCGGTGCGCCACGAGGCCGTGTAGCCCGCGGCATCGGTTTCGCCGTCCGTTCCCGAACCACCGGCGAAAGCGGCATTCGCGCCACCAGCGAAAGCGGCATTGGCATACGTCGAGAAGAAGTACCACGAGCTCCACAGCGGCAGCAGGAACTCGCGCACACCCGAGCGGATGCCCTCTTCGGTGACGACCAGGTTGCCGCCCCGCAGCACCGAGCTCGACATCAGGAACCAGCGCATGGCGTCGGATCCGTCGCGGTCGAGCACCTCCGAGACATCCGGGTAGTTGCGCAGCGACTTCGACATCTTCTGCCCGTCGCTGCCCAACACGATGCCGTGGGCCGAGACCGCCTTGAACGCGGGGCGATCGAACAGCGCGCCGGACAGCACGTGCATGACATAGAACCAACCGCGGGTCTGCCCGATGTACTCGACGATGAAGTCGGCGGGCGAATGCGAGTCGAACCAGTCGCGGTTCTCGAACGGGTAGTGCACCTGCGCGAACGGCATCGAGCCCGAGTCGAACCAGACGTCGAGGACGTCCTCGATACGGCGCATGGTGCTCTGTCCGGTCGGGTCGTCGGGGTTCGGGCGGGTCAGCTCGTCGATGAAAGGACGGTGCAGATCGACTTCACCGGAATCGTTGCGTGGCAGGCGGCCGAAGTCACGCTCGATCTCTTCGAGCGAGCCGTACGCGTCGACGCGCGGGTGCTCGGGGTCGTCGCTCTTCCAGATCGGGATCGGCGAACCCCAATACCGGTTGCGGCTGATCGACCAGTCGCGCGCGCCCTCGACCCACTTGCCGAACTGGCCGTGCTTGACGTTCTCGGGCACCCAGGTGATGTCTTCGTTCAGCTCGACCAGGCGGTCGCGGAACTCGGTGACGCGCACGAACCAGCTCGACACGGCCTTGTAGATGAGGGGGTTCCGGCAGCGCCAGCAGTGCGGGTACGAGTGCTCGTAGCTCGCCTCGCGCACGAGCCGCCCGGCCTGGCGCAGCAGGCGGATGAGCGGGGTGTTGGCGTCCATCCACAGGTCGCCCGCGACATCCGTCACGGCGGGAAGGAACCGTCCGCCGTCGTCGAGGCTCAGGATCGTCGGGATGCCGGCGGCCTCGCTGACCCGCTGGTCGTCCTCACCGTAGGCCGGGGCCTGGTGGACGATGCCGGTTCCGTCGGTCGTCGTGACGTAGTCGTCGACGAGGATGCGCCACGCGTTCTGCGTGCCCCACACCTCGGCGTCGGCGTAGTAGTCGAAGAGGCGGTCGTATGAGACATCCGCCAGCTCGGCGCCCGCGACCTCGCGCTCGACGGCCTCCGAGGCAGCGGCGGCGTTCTCGTAGCCGAGGTCCTTCGCGTAGTTGCCGAGCAGGTCCGCCGCCAACAGGTAGCGGTGCGCGGACGCCTCGATCGGGTCATCCGACGCGCCATCCGGCGTCCGGTGTACGTCCGCGGCGCCCGACGGGCCGGCGGGCAGCACGACGTAGCGGATGTCGGGGCCCACGGCGAGCGCCATGTTGGTCGGCAGCGTCCAGGGCGTGGTGGTCCAGGCGAGCGCGCGCACGCCGGTCAGCCCGAGCGCCTCGGCCTTCAGCCCGACGAGCGGGAACGTGACGGTGACGGACGGGTCCTGACGCATCCGGTACACGTCGTCGTCCATGCGCAGCTCGTGCGTCGACAACGGCGTCTCGTCGCGCCAGCAGTACGGCAGCACGCGGTAGCCCTCGTAGGCGAGACCCTTGTCGTACAGCGTCTTGAAGGCCCAGAGCACGCTCTCCATGTAGGTCGTGTCGAGCGTCTTGTAGCCGTTGTCGAAGTCGACCCAGCGGGCCTGGCGGGTGACGTAGTCCTGCCACTCGCGGGTGTAGGCCAGCACCGACTCGCGCGCCTTGGCGTTGAAGGTGTCGATGCCCATGGCCTCGATCTGCGCCTTCTCGGTGATGCCGAGCTGCTTCATCGCCTCGAGCTCGGCGGGAAGGCCGTGCGTGTCCCAGCCGAAGACGCGGTCGACCTTCTTGCCCCGCATGGTCTGGAAGCGCGGGAAGAGGTCCTTCGCGTATCCCGTGAGCAGGTGGCCGTAGTGCGGCAGACCGTTGGCGAACGGCGGGCCGTCGTAGAACACCCACTCTTCGCTGCCGTCGCGCTGGGCGATGCTCGCGCGGAACGTGTCGTCGTCGCGCCAGAAGTCGAGCACCTCGCGCTCGATCTCGGGAAAGCGGGGGCTCGCGGGGACCGCATCGGCGGCGGGTCCGAACGCTGAGGGCTGGGGGTAGGTCATGGCTTCTCGCAGGTGCTGTCGTGTGCTTCCTGCCGGGACGACCCTCTGGGTTCACATCTGTGACGAGATCTGATCCGGACGAGCCGCGGTACCACCCTGCTTGCCGCTATGCGCAGCCACTTTCACAGCGGCTGTGACGGGCCTGCCCCGCTCGGTTCTAGTGAGGACCCGACTTGACGCCGGGGACCCGTTCTTCCGAGAGCTCCCCGGTGATGGCCGGATCGATGCTCGTGGGTTCAGTCTAACGGGCCTCGGCATCCTGGGTTCGGCCATGAGGTGAACATCCGGGAGGATCCGTGGGGCAGAGCCCGCCGCATCGCGCGTGGCATCGCGGCTATGCGGGGGAAGCCGCACGGTCGTGCGTCGACTGGGCTTTCGCGACACCCGGACCTCGCGTCGATGAACGTCGCGATCCGACTCGGGATAACCGTGCGCCGCCGCTTCGTCGTCCGCTCGCACGGAATCGACATGCCGCACCTGGCGTTCGCCGTGTCGCGTTCGTCGTGGTTCGCCGGAAGGCGGCGCCCGCGGGACGACACCGCGGGCCGCGTATGGGTCGGGTGCTCCGCGTCGTGCTCGACGCGTCCGGCCCCTCACGCCAGATGCAGCCGCTGGGCCACGGCGCGCATGATGAGGTCCTGCACCTCGTGCCACCGGTCGATGACCTGCCCGTACCCGACGCGGATCACGTGGTACCCGAGCAGGCGCAACGCGGCATCGTGGGCGATGTCCTCCTCCCGCTGAACCCCGACATGATGCCCGCCGTCGATCTGCAGCACGAGCCGGTCCCCGATCAGCAGGTCGACGCGGTGGCCCGCGATCCAGGTCTGCCGCCGCAAGGGAAGGCGCAGCCACCGCAGACGGGGCACGACGAAGGTCTCGAGCCCCGAATCCGACCATGGGCTCGCCAACTCCAGCATTTCGCGAGCGGCGGCGGGCAGAGCCATCCGTCTGAGCGCTTCGGGTTCGACGCGTTGCTGACGCAGCGCCGATTCCCAGACCGCAAGCGCCGCTTCGCGAGGTTGACAGGCCGCGACGATCGCGAGCACGTTTTCGATCGGGTCGACGAGCGCATCCGGATGCCTCGGCACCAGCGCCTTGTGCCAGTGCACGGTGGCGCCCGGGATGTCGATCCGTCCGGCATGCTGAGGCGCGGCGACATGGGGCTGCTTCTCATCCAGAACCCACAAGCCGAGTCTTCGAGCAGCGGTCACGCAGGTGAGAACGACTCCGCGTCGCGCCGCCGCAATCAGCATCGGATCCGCCCCAGGCGCCGCGACCCAGCCCCTGCGCACTCGCTCGATATGCCCCGCTCCGAGCGCGCAACGCAGGACGTGATCGCTGACGCCGAGCTCGCGCAGCGCGCGCACCCGCATCACGCCTCCACGCGCCCGAACCTGGTCCGCCACACCCACCCGTCGAGTTTGATGCGCCGCCGCAGAACCCCACATGGTGTTTGCGCGCTTTCGCGCGCGGCGCCACACCACGTCGCATTGTGGAGGAGGTGTTGCGGGGACCACCTTGGCCTCCGTTTCGGAGGAGATCTCGCGTTCGGAGGATGGAATCGGCGGGAAGCATCCTCCGCAACCGGGATCTCCTCCCATGTCGGGCGGGGCGGGGTCGAGGCTGATATGGGACCGACCGGATGCCTGAGCCGCGGGCCGCGCGATAAACTCGCCGGACATCCCACACTCAGGCACGCACACACCGTGCCGCACATATCGAGGAGACACCCATGGCCGAAGTACCCGACAAGCCGGCTCTCGAGGGCCTCGAAAACAAGTGGGATGCCGCGTGGAGCGAACGGGGCACGTACCTCTTCGATCGCGCAGCGGCCGAGGCATCCGGTCGCCAGGGCGTCTACAGCGTCGACACTCCCCCGCCGACAGCGAGCGGGAGCCTGCACATCGGGCACGTGTTCAGCTACACGCACACCGACGTCAAGGTCCGGTTCGAGCGGATGCGCGGCAAGACCGTGTTCTACCCCATGGGCTGGGACGACAACGGTCTGCCCACCGAGCGACGCGTGCAGAACTACTACGGCGTTCGCTGCGACCCCACCCTGCCGTACGACGCCGACTTCACGCCCCCGTTCGAGGGCGGCGACAACAAGTCGAGCAAGGCAGCGGACCAGATCCCGGTGAGCCGCCGCAACTTCATCGAGCTGTGCGAGCGCCTCACGGTCGAGGACGAGAAGGCGTTCGAGGACCTCTGGCGCAGCCTCGGCCTGAGCGTCGACTGGACCCAGACCTACCGCACGATCTCGGATGACACGATCCGCACCAGCCAGCTCGCGTTCCTGAAGAACCTCGAGCGCGGCGAGGCGTACCGTGCCCTCGCCCCGACGCTGTGGGATGTCGACTTCCGGTCGGCGATCGCACAGGCCGAGCTCGAAGACCGCGATCAGCCCGCCGCGTACCATCGCCTCGCGTTCCACAAGCCCGACGGCGACGACGTCTTCATCGAGACCACGCGCCCCGAACTGCTGGCCGCGTGCGTCGCGCTCGTGGCGCACCCGGATGACGAGCGCTACCAGCCCCTGTTCGGCACGACCGTCACGAGCCCGCTGTTCGGCGTCGAGGTTCCGGTGCTCGCGCATCCGCTCGCCCAGCAGGACAAGGGCTCGGGCATCGCCATGATCTGTACGTTCGGCGACGTGACCGACATCATCTGGTGGCGCGAACTCGACCTGCCCAACCGCACGATCATCGGGCGCGACGGACGCATCATCGCCGAGGCGCCCGACGCGCTGACGACGGATGCCGCGAAAGCCGCGTATGCGGAGCTCGCCGGCAAGACCGTGTTCAGCGCCAAGAAGCGCATCGTCGAGCTACTCGCCGAGTCTGGCGAGATGGAGGGCGACCCGAAGCCCTTCACGCACGCCGTGAAGTTCTTCGAGAAGGGCGACCGACCCCTGGAGATCGTCTCGACTCGTCAGTGGTACCTGCGCAACGGTGCCCGCGACGCCGAGCTGCGCGACCGCCTGCTCGCGCTCGGCAACGAGATCTCGTGGCACCCCGACTTCATGCGGGTGCGCTACGAAAACTGGGTGAACGGGCTCACGGGCGACTGGCTGGTCTCGCGCCAGCGCTTCTTCGGCGTGCCGATCCCCGTCTGGTACCCGCTCGACGAGAACGGTGAGCGCGACCACGACCGCGTGCTGACGCCGGATGCCTCGCAGCTTCCGGTCGATCCGTCCACCGATGTGCCGCCCGGGTACACGGCCGACCAGCGCGACGTGCCCGGCGGCTTCACCCCCGAGCTCGACATCTTCGACACCTGGGCGACCTCGTCGCTGACCCCGCAGCTCGCGGGCGGCTGGGAGCGCGACCCGGAGCTCTGGGACCTCGTCGCACCGTTCGACCTGCGACCCCAGGGGCAGGACATCATCCGCACCTGGCTCTTCTCCACCCTCCTCCGCAGCGCTCTGCAGGACGACCGTACCCCGTGGACGGATGCGGCGATCTCGGGATTCATCGTCGACCCCGACCGCAAGAAGATGTCGAAGTCGAAGGGCAACGTCGTCACGCCCGCCGACATCCTCGAGCAGCACGGTTCCGACGCCGTGCGGTACTGGGCGGCGTCGAGCCGCCTCGGCACGGACGCCGCGTTCGATCCGCAGAACCCGACGCAGATCAAGATCGGCCGACGCCTCGCGATCAAGGTGCTGAACGCCGCGAAGTTCGTGCTCTCGTTCCCGGTGCCCGAAGACGCCGAGGTCACTCACGCGGTGGACGCTTCGATGCTCGCGAGCCTCGACGGGGTCGTCCGCGACGCGACAAAGGCCCTCGAGGCGTACGACCACGCCCGCGCGCTCGAGCTCACGGAGGCGTTCTTCTGGACCTTCTGCGACGACTACCTCGAGCTCGTCAAGGAGCGCGCCTACGACCGCACGAACGAGGGCCAGGCATCCGCTGCGCTTGCCCTGCGCATCGCGCTCGAGACGATGCTCGCCCTTCTCGCGCCCGTGCTCGTGTTCGCGGCCGAAGAGGCATGGTCGTGGTTCCACGACGACTCGGTGCACACGAGCGCGTGGCCGACCGTGGTGGGCCGCCCCGGCGACCCCGCCGTGCTGATCGCCGCGAGCGAGGCGCTGATCGGCATCCGGCGCGCCAAGACCGAGGCGAAGGCCTCGCAGAAGACCCCCGTCGCCCACGCGACGATCGAGGGAACGGATGCGACCGTCGCCGCCCTGCGACTCGTCGAGGGCGACCTGCGCGCCGTCGGACGCATCGCAAACATCGAGTTCGTCGTGGGGGAATCCACGCGCGTCTCGTCCATCGAACTGGCACCGGAGGCCTGACATGCAACTCGGAACCCGCTGGACCGCCGGAGAGCAGCCGCCCGCGGCCGTTCCCGCCGCGCTTCGACCCGCGATCAGCGAGGTCGAAGAGGCGACCCCGGGCGACATGCCCGGTCAGCCGAAACCGCGCTGGACTCTCACCTGGCTCGAGGGCCGCCCGATCGCCGAGCTCGACACCGGCGTCATCGTCGAGCTGAACGCGGACGGCGAGGCCATCGTGCGGCACGACCCCGACGACGAGTTCGGCTGACCCTCGCCGACACCCGGGCGAGGCCTCCGGGATACGCTGGCTAGATGCTCTCCGACGTGTCGAATCCCCTGCTCTCCCCCAGCACTCTGCCGTACGAACTGCCCGACTACGCGGCCATCCGCCCCGAGCACTATCTGCCCGCGTTCGAGCGGGGTTTCGCCGCGCAGCGGGCCGAGATCGACGCCATCACGGCGGATGCCGAAGAGCCCACTTTCGAGAACACGCTGATCGCGCTGGAGCAGAGCGGAGAGCTGCTCGGCCGGGTCGCCCAGACCTTCTACACGGTGTCGTCCGCGGACGCCACACCCGAGATTCAAGAGATCGAAGACGCGCTCGCGCCTCTCATGGCGGCCCACCAGGACGCGATCCAGCTCGACGCGAAGCTCTTCTCCCGCATCTCGACGATCCTCGAGCAGATCGAGGACCTCGATCTGAATGCCGAGCAGAGATTTCTCGTCGAGCGCCACCACCGCGAGATGAACCACGCGGGAGCGGGCCTCGACGCGCAGGCGAAGGAGCGACTCACCGCGCTCAACCAGCGCCTGTCGATCCTGACCACCACGTTCGAGAAGAACCTGCTCGCCGACACCAACGACCTCGCGGTCGTGTTCGACGAACCCGCCGAACTCGACGGCCTCACCGAGGGGGAGATCTCGGCAGCGGCACAGGCGGCAGCCGACCGAGGGCGCGAGGGCGCGTACGCGATCACGCTCACGTTGTTCACGGGACATCCGTATCTCTCGCTCCTGACCAACCGCGAGAGCCGCCGCCGGATCATGGATGCCTCCCGCTCACGCGGCAACCGCGGCAACGCGAACGACAACGGCTCCGTGCTGACCGAGATCGTGCGTCTTCGCGCCGAGCGCGCCGCGCTGCTCGGGTACGAGTCCCACGCCGCGTACATCACCGCCGACGAGACCGCGGGATCGCCCGAGGCCGTGCACGAGTTGCTGCGTCGACTCGCGGTTCCGGCCGCGCGCAACGCGGAACGCGAGCGCGCCGAGCTGCAGGTGCTCGCGGATGCCGAAGCGGAACCCTTCGCGATCGAAGCCCACGACTGGGCGTACTACACCGAGAAGGTCCGGACGGCGAACTTCGACATCGACACCGCTGCGCTTCGCCCCTGGTTCGAGGCAGAGCGTGTCCTGCAGGACGGCGTCTTCTACGCCGCCGAGCAGCTGTACGGCGTGCGCTTCGTCGAGCGCCCCGATCTGCGCGCATACCACCCCGAGGCCCGGGTGTTCGAGGTTCTCAACGCCGATGACTCCCCCGTCGGGCTCTTCGTGCTCGACCTGTACACGCGCGACTCCAAGCGCGGCGGGGCGTGGATGAACTCGATCGTGTCGCAGTCCGCCCTGCGCGGAACGCGCGCGGTCGTCGTGAACAACCTCAACGTGTCCAAGCCCGGCGCGGGGCTCCCCACACTCCTGACCCTGGACGAGGTCACGACCCTCTTCCACGAGTTCGGGCACGCGCTGCACGGGCTGTTCGCGACCGTGACCTATCCGCACTTCGCGGGCACCAACGTGCACCGCGACTTCGTGGAGTTCCCCAGCCAGGTCAACGAGATGTGGATCCTGTGGCCGGAGGTTCTGCGCAACTATGCGCGGCACGTCGAGACGGGCGAACCGCTGCCGGAAGACATCGTCGATCGCCTCCGCTCGACCGAGACGTTCAACCAGGGGTTCGCGACGAGCGAGTACCTCGCGGCGTCCTGGCTCGACCAGGCCTGGCACTCGCTGTCCGAGAGCGCCGCGGAATCCGTGACCTCCGTGGCCGACTTCGAGCGCGAGGCGCTGGCGAACATCGGTCTCGACCTTGCTGCCGTACCGCCCCGCTACGCCTCGACGTACTTCGCCCACGTCTTCTCGGGCGGCTACAGCGCCGGCTATTACTCCTACATCTGGAGCGAGGTGCTCGACGCCGACACGGTGCAGTGGTTCCGCACGCACGGCGGACTGCGCCGCGACAACGGCGACCGGTTCCGCCAGCGCCTGCTCGGTGTGGGCGGGTCGAAGGATCCGCTCGAGGCGTATCGCGACTTCCGCGGTCGTGACGCGGACATCCAGCCGCTGCTGTCGCGCCGGGGCCTCGACGCCTAACGCTGAGCACCGTCCGACCTCAGCGCAGGATGCCGCTTTCGCGCCCGGCGGCGACGGCGGCGCTCCGAGACCGGACGCCCAGCTTGGTGTAGATGTGCGCCAGGTGTGACTTGACCGTCGCATCCGTCACGTGCAGCGATGCCGCGATCTCGAGGTTCGACAGGCCAGCGGCAACCGCTTGCAGCACGCTCAGCTCGCGCACGGTGAGCGAGGTGGCGGGCGTACGGATCCGATCGAGCAAACGTCCGGCCACCGTCGGCGCGAGCGCGCTCTCGCCTGCCGCGGCCGCGCGGATGGCGGCGAGAAGCTCGTT
Organism: Microbacterium sp. BR1; assembly: GCF_002812725.1. Lineage (GTDB taxonomy): Bacteria > Actinomycetota > Actinomycetes > Actinomycetales > Microbacteriaceae > Microbacterium. The sequence continues at coordinate 799,156 of NZ_NMUN01000004.1, forward strand.
CGGCGGGGCGTCCTTCAGCAGATAGCCGTTGGCTCCTGCCTCGACCGCCCCGAGGATGTCGGAGTCGCTGTCGTAGTTGGTCAGAACGAGCACGGCGGGCGCGGGGCTCTGACGTTTGAGTGCCGCGGTCGCCTCCACGCCCGAGGGCGCACCACCGAACTGCAGATCCATCAATACGACGTGAGGCTGGAGCTCGACGGCGAGCCGCACGGCGTCGTCCGGCGTCGCCGCGTCCGCGATCACCGACAGCCCCGGGTCGGTGCCGATGAGCGCGCGGATCCCGGCCCGCACGACGGGGTGGTCGTCGGCGATGAGCACCGTGATCGCAGGCACGCTCACGGGGTCCCCACGGGCAGTTCGACGCTGAGTCGCGTGCCTGCGCCAGGCGTGCTCTGCAGGTCGAGCGTGCCATCGAGCTCTTCGACCCGTGCACGAATAGCCCGCAGGCCGAACGACTCACCACCACCCGTAGGAACGAGCTCGTCGATGGGGAACCCGACCCCATCGTCGACGACGACCAGCAGCACCGAGGTGCCGTCGCGCCAGAGCGATACGGTCGCCTTCGTCGCGTCCGCGTGCGAGATCACGTTCGCCATCGCACCCTGCGCGACCCGCAACAGTGCGGTCTGCACGGTCATGGGCAAGTCGAGCGCGTCTGCGGCACGCACCTCGACGGTCAGGCCCGGACGTCGCCATGTCTCGGCGAGGCGTCTCAGCGCTCCGCCGAGGCTGCGCTCATCCAGCAGCGGCGGTGTCAGCTCGCGGATGAACCTGCGCGTTTCGGAGAGGCTTTCCGTGGCGGCCTGGCGCGCGAGACGCACCTGGGTGATCGTCTGAGCGTCGGGGTCCATCCGTTCGACCGCGTTCAGCAGCAGCGTGATGCTCGATAGGCTCTGCGCCACCGTGTCGTGGATCTCACGGGCAAGCCGCTCGCGCTCCGACATCATGCCGGCCTCGCGCTCCACGGCCGCAAGCCGACTTTGCGCGGCAAGAAGTTCTTCGTAGAGCCTCTGATGCTCCGCGCTCTCGACCCGCAGCGCCCGGTAAGCGCGGCCGATCAATATCGCAACCCCCGCCCCCACGATCGGCCCGATCACGCCACCAACGGTCCACTCACCGTGCATTCCCAAAGCGACAACCGCACCGATCGTCGCGAGCCCGACGGACGCGGTCGCGATGGGCTCGGGCAGCAGATCGAGGTACAGGAAGAAGAGCGGAAAAGCGAGATACGCCGCGAACGGCGTGAGACTCATCAGCACGATCCACTCGACCGTGAGGATCGCGATCCAGGCCCACTGCAGCGCGCGGCGTCGGCGAGCGTCGGCGATCGCGTGGCCGAGGAGAGCGACGCCGTAGGTCAGCATCATCACGATGGCCAGGATCAGGATGGCGGGGGCGGGTGCGCCCGGGACGAGCAACCCCATGACGACCGAGAACGCCAGCAGGGCGACGAACAAGACCTGCAGCCCGACCTGAAGGCCCACGACGATGGGGTTGACGGGCGGGTGCTGAGCAGACATGACGCTCCTCACGCTACGCGCCCCCGGCGGCGCGCACGTCGTCCGAAAGGTGGAGAGGACGCTCCACCTTTCTCGCGCGCAGAACCATCCGCTGCGCGGATGCTCCCGTGCGGGGCTGCAACGAGGCTGGACTCATTCCACGAAAGGACCCCTCATGTTCGTCGCTTGGCGCGATCTTCGATTCGCTCGTGGCCGCTTCGCCCTCATCGGCACGGTCGTGGCACTCATCAGTGTGCTCGTGGGGTTTCTCAGCGGCCTGACCGGCGGGCTCGCGCAGCAGAACGTCTCTGGCGTCTTGAACCTCGGCGCGGATCGCATCGTGCTCGGACCGAGTGTCGCGGGTGCCACACCAACGTTCGCGGACTCCTCCGTTGCCCCCGCTCAGCAGAAGGAGTGGAAAGACTCCTCGGGCGTGACCTCCGCCATCCCGTTCGGCTTGTCGCAAACCCGCGCCCAGACCGACGCGGACCGCACGGCCGTGGCGATCTTTGCGACGACCCCCGGCGAACGGGGCGCTCCGACCGCGGCGGGCGCGATCACCCTGTCCGCGCCGGCCGCGACGGCACTCCAGGCGGCCGTGGGTGACACCGTGACCATCGCCGATACCCCGTATCACGTCGCTGGGATCCGTGGCGACGAGTGGTACAGCCACACTCCCGTCGTCTGGCTGACGCTCGCGGATTGGCAGGCGCAACAGTCGAAGGTCGGAGGCGGAGCGGATGCTGTAACGGCACTGCTCGTGTCCGGCGACGCCGATTGGTCGGCGCTCGACGCAGAGGCTGGCACCGTGTCCACGTCCACCCTCGGTTCTCTCACCCTGTTGCCGGCGTTCCGATCCGAGATCGGATCCCTGCTGCTCATCGTGGCGCTGCTCTTCGGTATCTCCGCGCTCGTCATCGGGGCCTTCTTCACCGTATGGACCATGCAGCGCCGTGGCGACGTCGCCATCCTCAAGGCGCTCGGAGCGACGACGGGCGCCCTGGTTCGCGACGCGCTCGGCCAGGCCCTCGTGGTGCTCATCGCCACAACGGCGCTCGGCACGGGGATCGTCGTGGCTGCAGGTATCGCCGTCTCGGGATCGTTACCGTTCCTCCTCAGCCCGTGGACCACCGTCGCCCCTGCGATCCTCATGGTCGTCGTGGGCGTGATCGGCGCCGCGTTCGCCCTCCGCACCGTCACCACCTCCGACCCCCTCACCGCACTCGGGAGCAACCGATGATCAGCATGCAGAACGTCACCCTCACCTTCCCCGACGGAACCTCGCGCGTCCGTGCCGTCGACGATGTGTCGCTCGTCGTTCAGCCAGGCACCATCACCGGGATCACCGGCCCCTCGGGGTCTGGCAAGTCGAGCCTGCTGGCGATCGCGTCGACGCTGATCCGCCCGGACAGCGGGCGCGTGATGATCGGCGATGTCGAGGCATCCGCTCTCTCGCACGACGAGGCGACCGAGCTGCGTCGCACCTCGATCGGGATCGTCTTCCAACAGTCGAACCTGCTGCCCTCGCTCACCGCCGAGGAGCAGCTGCTCGTCATGGGTGAGCTGGGCGGCCGTCGTGCCGAGCATGGTCGCAGCGCCGAGCGTGGACGACACGCTCGCACGGAACGGCGCGAGCGCGCGGCGTCGCTCCTGGACGCCGTCGGGATGTCCGAGCACCGCGGCAAGCGGCCGCACCAGCTGTCGGGCGGACAACGCCAACGCGTGAACATCGCGCGGGCGCTGATGAACGATCCGTCGGTCTTGATCGTCGACGAGCCGACGAGCGCGCTCGATTCGGAACGCGGTGCGCAGATCATGGCGCTCATCGCGGACCTCACCGCCGAGCGCTCGACGGCGACACTGCTCGTCACGCACGACCTGTCGTTGACACCCACGATGCACGATGTCGTGCACCTGCGCGACGGAGCGCTCGCTCGTATCTAGGCGGCCGGGGTCTTGATCACGGTGAACTGAGTGCCGTCGCGCTCTGCCGGGAAGGGGTCAGGCGCTCTTCTTCGCCCGGTTCATGACGAGCGTGGGGGCCGCTCCGTCGTCCACCGCGGCGCGGGTGACGATGACCTTCCTCACGTTCTCGGTCGAGGGGATGTCGAACATGATCGGACCGAGCACGTCCTCGAGGATCGCGCGCAGCCCGCGGGCACCCGTCTTGCGGCCGACCGCGAGTTCGGCGATCGCTTCGAGCGCGTCCAGTTCGAAGTCCAGTTCGACACCGTCGAGTTCGAACATCCGCTGGTACTGCTTCACGAGCGCGTTGCGCGGTCCCGTGAGGATCTCGATGAGCGCCTCGCGATCGAGTTGCGAAACGGATGCCACGACGGGCAGACGTCCGATGAACTCGGGGATCAGACCGAACTTGTGCAGGTCTTCGGGCAGGACCTCGCTGAAGAGGTTCTGGTCGTCGTCCTTCTCGTGCAGGCGGGCGCCGAAGCCGACGCCGTGACGGCCGACGCGCGACGAGATGATGTCTTCCAGACCCGCGAAAGCGCCCGCGACGATGAACAACACGTTCGTCGTGTCGATCTGGATGAACTCCTGGTGCGGGTGCTTGCGTCCACCCTGCGGCGGGACCGAGGCGACCGTGCCCTCGAGGATCTTCAGCAGCGCCTGCTGCACACCCTCACCCGATACATCCCGTGTGATCGACGGATTCTCGGCCTTGCGGGCGATCTTGTCGACCTCGTCGATGTAGATGATGCCCGTCTCGGCGCGCTTCGTGTCGAAGTCCGCGGCCTGCAGGAGCTTGAGGAGGATGTTCTCGACGTCTTCTCCGACGTACCCGGCCTCGGTCAGGGCGGTCGCATCGGCGACGGCGAACGGCACGTTCAGTCTCTTGGCGAGGGTCTGGGCCAGGTACGTCTTGCCGCAACCGGTCGGGCCGAGGAGCAGGATGTTGCTCTTCGCGATCTCGACCTCTTCGGCGCGCTGCTCGGCCGACTGGATCGTGCCGTGCGCGCGGACCCGCTTGTAGTGGTTGTAGACGGCGACGGACAGGGCGCGCTTGGCATCCTGCTGCCCGACGACGTACTCCTCGAGGAACGAGAAGATCTCACGCGGCTTGGGAAGGTCGAAGTCCGAGACGACGCCGGTGCCGGCCTCGGCCATCCGTTCTTCGATGATCTCGTTGCAGAGCTCGACGCACTCGTCGCAGATGTAGACGCCGGGACCGGCGATCAACTGCACGACCTGCTTCTGGCTCTTGCCACAGAAGGAGCACTTGAACAGGTCTGCGCTTTCGCCGATGCGGGCCATCGGGCTCCTCCTCATGCGTGCCCGGACGACCGGGCGGGACAATAGTGCGAGCCTAACAACTCGCCCCGACATCCGGTCGTATTGACAGGGTGCCGGGGCGAGCCGGTTACGGACTACTTGGTCAGTGCCGCGGGAACGCGCTTGCGGCTCGTCAGCACCTGGTCGACGAGACCGTATGCGACGGCCTCTTGCCCGCTCAGGATCTTGTCGCGATCGATGTCGCGGTTCACCTCTTCGCGGGTCTTGTGGCTGTGCTTGGCCAGCGTGTCCTCGAGCCAGGTGCGCATGCGCAGGATCTCGGCCGCCTGGATCTCGATGTCGGACGCCTGCCCGTGACCGGCCTCGCCCATGGCGGGCTGGTGGATCAGGATGCGGGCGTTCGGCAGGGCGAGACGCTTGCCGGGCGCGCCGGCCGCGAGCAGCACGGCCGCGGCCGAGGCCGCCTGACCGAGCACGACGGTCTGGATCTGGGGCGACACGTACTGCATCGTGTCGTAGATCGCCGTCATCGCGGTGAACGATCCACCGGGCGAGTTGATGTACATGATGATGTCGCGGTCGGGGTCCTGGCTCTCGAGAACGAGGAGCTGGGCCATGACGTCATCCGCCGAGGCGTCGTCGACCTGGACGCCCAGGAAGATGACGCGGTCCTCGAACAGCTTGTTGTACGGGTCCTGGCGCTTGTAGCCGTAGGCCGTGCGCTCCTCGAACTGGGGCAGGATGTAGCGCGATCCGGGGGCCTGGAGTCCGCGGTGCGCGAGACCCTCTGCCGCGGCTGAACCGAAGGTGGGGATGTCCATAGTCATGCTTCCTTGTCTTTCGCCTTCGAGCCTCAGTTGGCCGTTCCGCCGCCGCCGGTGACGTCGGAGAGGTGCGCACGGATGTGGTCGACGAAGCCGTACTCGAGGGCTTCCTCGGCGGTGAACCAGCGGTCGCGGTCACCGTCTTCGTTGATCTGCTCCACGGACTTGCCCGTCTGGGCCGCCGTGATCTCGGCCAGGCGGTTCTTCATCGAGACGATGAGCTGGGCCTGCGTCTGGATGTCGCTCGACGTTCCGCCGAAGCCGCCGTGCGGCTGGTGCAGCAGCACGCGGGCGTTGGGCGTGATGTAGCGCTTGCCCTTGGTGCCGCTTGTGAGCAGCAGCTGACCCATCGAGGCCGCCATGCCGATGCCCACCGTGACGATGTCGTTGGGGACGAACTGCATCGTGTCGTAGATCGCCATGCCTGCCGTGATCGATCCGCCGGGCGAGTTCACGTAGAGGAAGATGTCCTTGTCCGGGTCTTCCGCGGCGAGCAGCAGGATCTTGGCGCAGATCTCGTTGGCGTTCTCGTCGCGCACCTCGGATCCCAGCCAGATGATGCGGTCCTTCAGCAGCCTGTCGAAGACACTCGTTGCCATCAATGGTTCGGCCATCGTTGCTCCCATTCGTTGTACGTCTGCGACGAATCTACCGGCGCGGATCGGCGCCTTCGCCCGTGTTCGCCCTCGGCAGAGCGGGTGTCGCTGAGCGCTCCCCCGCATCCGCCCGAACGGGTCGATTCGGGGTCCATGCAGACACCCCTGCCGCCGGCCTCACCGCACCAGATCGGTTGGGGCGTCGCGATCCCGTTGGGGCGTGGGACTCCGCGCCCCAACGGTTCCCCGGCGCCCCGGGTCGCGGGGAGGGTGTGGGACTCCGTGCCCGAACGGTTCTCCGGCGCCCCGGATCGCGGGTGGGGCGTGAGACTCCGCGCCCCACAGGGACCCCGACACCCCGGGTAGCGCGGAAAGGGCGCAGAAAGCAGAAGAGGACGGATGCTGCGGGGCATCCGTCCTCTTCGTAACGCTTCGGCGACTACGCCTTGTCGGCCGCGGCCTTCTTCGCGGGCGCCTTCTTGGCCGGCGCCTTCTTGGCGGGCTTCGTGGCTGCCTCGGCCTCTTCTGCCTCGATCAGGACGTCCGCCTCGGCGGCGGCATCCGCGATCTCTTCGGCCTCTTCGACGACCTCTTCCTCGGCCTCGAGCTCGTCGTCCTCATCGTCGACGGCGATGAAGCCGGACAGGTCGACGGACTTGCCGTTGGTGTCGACGACGGTGACCTTGCCGAGCGCGACCGCGAGGGCCTTGTTGCGCGCGACCTCACCGACGAGCGCGGGCAGCTGGTTGCCCTGCTGCAGCGCCTGCATGAAGTCCTGAGGGGCCATGCCGTACTGCGCGGCCGACTGGATGATGTACTGGCTCAGCTCGTCCTGCGAGACCTGCACATCGGCGTCCTCGGCGAGCTTGTCGAGCACGACCTGGGTGCGGAACTGCTTCTCGCTGGCCTCGGTCACCTCGGCGCGGTGCGCGTCGTCCTCGAGGCGGCCTTCGCCCTCGAGGTGCGCGTGCACCTCGTCTTCGACGAGCTGAGCGGGGACCGGGATGTCGAGCTGGTCGAGAAGCGTTTCGAGCAGCTTGTCGCGCGCGGCAGAGCCCTGCGTGAAGGCCGACTGCTGACCGACGCGCTCGCTCAGGCTCTCGCGCAGCTCGGCGATGGTGTCGAACTCGCTCGCGATCTGCGCGAAGTCGTCGTCCGCCTCGGGCAGCTCGCGCTCCTTGACGGCGGTGACGGACACGACGACCTCGGCCTCTTCGCCGGCGTGGTCGCCGCCGACGAGCTTCGAGCGGAAGGTGGTCTCTTCACCCGCGGTCAGCGAATCGATGGCCTCGTCGATCCCCTCGAGCAGTTCGCCCGAGCCGACCTCGTACGACACGCCACCGGCGCGGTCGATCTCGACGCCGTCGATCGTGGCGACCATGTCGAGTTCGACGAAGTCACCCGTCTTGGCAGGACGGTCGACCGTGATCAGCGTGCCGAAGCGGCCGCGCAGGCGGTCGAGCTCCTCGTCGATGGCGGACTCGTCGACCTCGACGGCGTCGACCGTCAGCGTGATGCCCTCGAGCGGGGGCAGGGTGACCTCGGGGCGGACGTCGACCTCGACCTCGACCTTGAGGTCTCCCGAGAAGTCCTTGTCGCTCGGCCACTCGATGATGTCGGCGGAGGGACGACCCACGACGCGCACGTTGTTCTCGGTCACGGCCTCGCGGAAGAAGCGGTCGAGCGCCTCGTTCACGGCGTGCTCGATGACCGCGCCGCGACCGACGCGCTGGTCGATGATCGGAGCAGGCACCTTGCCCTTGCGGAAGCCGGGCACCTGGATGTCCTCGGCGATGTGCTCGTAGGCGTGCGAGATGCTGGGCTTCAGCTCCTCGGGCGTGACCGTGATGTGCAGCTTCACGCGCGTGGGGCTGAGCTGCTCGACGGTGCTATTCACCATGCTGGTTGTTCTCCTCGTGATTGATCGCACGCGCGATTGCGCTGCGGGTCAGGGTCTGTGTGGATCGTCCGTCGGGGCGACAGGATTTGAACCTGCGGCCTCCCGCTCCCAAAGCGGGCGCTCTACCAAGCTGAGCTACGCCCCGGGTGGCCCCACGCGTCAGCGCGGGTACGAAACGACCCCCAAGAGTCTAGCCGAGTCGCTCGCCGCGCCGTCGCGACCCGGATTGCGGCGCCGTAGCCCGTCGCGCCGTGCACAACGACGCACATCCTTGCTCCGCCGGCCCGCTGCGCGGCGTGGCATCACCGAGCCGCGCCACGCTTGCGACGATGTGCACGACCGCCGCGCACGCCCGTTTCGGGGGCGGCCGCAGATTCGGTTAGACTTTCGGATGCCGCGGCTCGCCGCGTGTGCTCGACCGACAACTGAATCCACCGTTTTCGGCGTCATTCCGCTGAAATTCGGGGCTGTAGCTTAGTGGTAAAGCCTCTGTCTTCCAAACAGATGATGCGAGTTCGATTCTCGTCAGCCCCTCCATATGCGTCTGCTCGGCCCACTGCTCCGGGCCGCTGCCTCCGTGCCCGTCTGTCGAACCTGTCCACGGGACGCGTCGGCCACCCTCCCCGACATCCGCTACGTCGATCGGTGGCGCGGATGCGGAGAACTGGCGCCATCGCGTGACGGCGCGTCGCTTCGACAGGCTCAGCGACCGTGACTGCCGGCTCAACGACCGGGGCCCTGCTCAGGCCGGAGCGGCCTCCGCGTGCTCCGCGGCGAGCTCGAGGTACACCTCGGCGTTCCGCCGGAGTCCAGCGCGTTCCTCGTCGGTCAGCGCGCGTCGAACCTTGGCCGGCACACCCGCGACGAGCGAGCCATCCGGGACCTCCATGCCCTCGAGCACGACAGCGCCGCCCGCGACGAGGCATCCGGCGCCGATCACCGCGCCCGACAGCACGACGCTGCCCATGCCGATGAGCGAGCCATCCCCGATCGTGCAGCCGTGCACGACGGCGTTGTGACCGACCGAGACGTCACGTCCGATCGTCACCGGATGCCCGCGGTCGACGTGTACCGAGACGTTGTCCTGGATGTTGCTTCCCACGCCGATCGTGATGCTGTCGCGGTCGCCGCGCAGGATCGCGTTGTACCAGACGCTCGCGCCGGCTTCGAGGCGCACGGCGCCGACGATGCGCGCACCAGCCGCGACGAATGCGGACTCATCGAGTGCGGGGGTGGTCCCCGCGACGGACAGGACGGATGCTTCGGGTGAAACGGTCATGAATCCGACCCTATGACCCCCGAGCCCAGCTCGCGGGCCCGCGGGTCCTACCGCCCCGGCACACCTGCCGCGATCGCATCCCGCAGCGCCACGGTGTACTGCGGTACGAGCGAGTCCAGGAACGACACGGTCAGGTGATCTTCGTCGCGGTACACGTTGGCCCCGCCGACGACCGGGAAGCACGTCGTGTCGTCGCAGAACACGTCGGTGAAGTCGAGCAGCGTGACCCCAGCCATGCCCTCTGCGGCATCCTTCAACGGATCCTGGTCGGTCAGCAGTTCGTCGCGGGCACCGTCGCAGTTGCCGACGCCCTTCGTGCGCAGGCACTTGTTCGGGTCGTTCTCCCACACCGGGTTGTCGACGACGGTGACGACCGGGATGCCGCGGTCGAGCATCCCGCTCCAGGCCTCGCGATATCCGGCCACCGCGGCGTCGTGGCGGCTATCGAAGCCCGCGGACGAGTACGGCGTCGTCGAGAGCCCCGATGTGAAGACGACATCGAAGTCGCCGTCGGCCAGCACCGCGACCGCATTCTCGCGCCACTGCGCACACGCTTCACCGAACGCGCCCGGCGTCGACAGCGGGGTCGTACTCCACGGGCACGCGCCCTTGAAGAGCGTCGTGAGGTGCCATCCGTTCTGGTCCGCGATGCGCTGGAACGTCGACAGCAGCTGGAACGCGTGACTGTCGCCGATGAGGGCGACGCGGGGAGCATCCGCGGCATCCGATCCGAACTCGCACGTGACGGCGCGCGAGTCGTTGAGCTGCACGAAGCACTGCTCATCGGACGGCATGTCTGCGGCGGCGAAACCGGGCGCGGGCAGCACCTGGTCGCCGAAGTCGACATCGGCGCAGGCCGGATCGAGCACACTCGCCGCGCCGAAGCACTCGGGCGGGTCGGACCGGAGCTGCTCGATCGCCGCGACGCCCTCGCGGTACGCGGGCGCGTTGATCGCCCAGGCGCCGGCCGCGGTCGCTCCGACCAGGATCATGGCGACGAGCGAGGCCCACAGGGTCACGCGCGGCGGACGGGTCGTCAGGACCTTCCAGGCACGGGCCGGGTCCTCGACGAACTTCTTGGTCAGCCACGCCAGCACGAAGCAGAGCGCGAGCAACGCGACACGGTGGTAGATCGTCAGTCCCCAGAACGGCACGGACGGCGCGATCACGATCAGCGGCCAGTGCCACAGATAGAGGCTGTACGAGATGTCGCCGACAAACTGCGCGGGACGGATCGAGAGGATGCGCGTCGGGTACCACCAGCGCGCGGTGTTGGACGCGGCGATGACGGCGGCGGCACCGAGCGTCGGCACGAGCGCCATGTAGCCGGGGTACGGCGTGAGCCCGTCGAAGCGGAACGCGGCGTACAGCAGCGCGGCGATACCGGCCCACCCGAGGACGAAGCTGCCGATCGCGTTGCGGATCCGCAGCATCGGCAGGAGGGCGATGATCGCGCCGACGCCGAACTGCCACATGCGCGTGAACGTGACGAAGTAGGCCGGCGCGGGGTTCGTCATCGTGAAGATCACGCAGAAGACGAAGGACGCGAGGGTCACGACACCGAGCGTCGTGATGATCGCGCGGCGACGTCCACCCCGGAAGAACCTCACGCCGATCCATGCCGCGAGCAGCATGATGAGAGGCCACAGCACGTAGAACTGCTCTTCGAGCGACAGCGACCAGTAGTGCTGAACCGTGGTCGGCTCACCCGAGAGAGCCAGGTAGTCCGTGGCGGAGAACGCGAGGTACCAGTTCTCGACGTAGAACGTCGACGCGATGATCTCGCGCACCTCGTTCGGGAGCGCCGACAGCGGGAACAGGTAGGGCGATGCCACCACGACGGCGCTGAACAACAGCACGAGCAGCGCGGCAGGGAGCAGACGTCGGGCACGGCGAGCCCAGAACTGCGCCAGACGCACCCCGCCCGTCGCCTCGAGCTCGCGCATGAGGTGCCCCGTGATCAGGAACCCGGAGATGACGAAGAACACGTCGACGCCGACGTACCCGCCCGACAGGCGACCGGGCCAGAAGTGATAGAGCACCACGAACAGCACCGCGATCGCGCGCAGCCCCTGCACGTGCGGGATGAAGCGCGAGGGCTCCGCGTGTTCGGGTGAACGATCACGCCGTTCGCGTCGGAGCATCTGCGAGGGGGCGCCCAGATTCTGCGGGCCGAGTTCATGGTCTGCGGAGGGCACCAGACGACGCTACCCGCTCGCGCGCGGGATGCCCGCATCGTCGTGTGATTTTGCCGCGTGATTCCGCCACTAAGCCGAGCCTCAGCTTGCTTGCGGAATGTCTGAGTCTGAGTAGCGTTTACCCCAGAGTCGCCGCGAACATCGCGGCCGGAGGGACCATTATGACGAAGACACAGACCGTTTCCACCACCGTCAGCGACCCCGATGTGTCGGCTGCCGCCGCCCAGTTCCTCTCTCCCGTCGTCCTCGGCCTGCAGGCCCTGACGATCAACGGCAAGCAGGCGCACTGGCACGTGCGGGGCAGCAACTTCATCGGTGTCCACGAACTCCTCGACACCGTCGTGTCGAACGCGGGCGGCTGGGCCGACCTCGCCGCCGAGCGGATCGTCGCCCTGGGTCTGCCGATCGATGCGCGCGTAGCATCCGTCGCCACCAAGGCCGGAGCGACCGGCGTTCCCGCCGGGTTCGCCAACTCGGATGTCGTGATCCCCGCGATCATCGCCGACATGGACGCCATCCTGCTCGACGTGCAGGCCGCGATCGAGGGCCTCGACGAGGTCGACCTGACGAGCCAGGACGTCGCGATCGAGATCAAGCGCGGCCTCGAGAAGGACCGCTGGTTCCTGTTCGCCCACGTCAGCGAGTAGAACCCGCGCTCTGGCGCAGATGCAAGGGCCTCCGGGAAACCGGGGGCCCTTCTTCGTGCCTGGGCTACCTACCCCGACGAACGTCGTCAGCTACCCCACCGAACGGTCGCGACTCGCCGTGCACGCGCGAGGTGGCACGGCGAGTCGCGACCGTTCGATGAGGTTGCGAACGCGAGACGGCGAGCGGATGCCTCAGGCCCGGTGCGTGAGCCGGCCCTCGATCAGCGTCGCGGCGACGCGCATCCCGCGCAGCCCGACGGCGTCCGCGGCGCGCGGGTCGGACTCGCACAAGGCGAGGTCGGCGACGACCCCGGGTTCGATGCCCACGGCATCCGCGCCGGACCCGCGCTCGGTCGACGCGGCGCGCGCGAGATCGAAGGCGACCGCCTGCTCGGGGTGCCATGCGGGCCGGTCATCGTTCGTGCGGTAGACGGCGGCCGCGATCGCGGTCCAGGGGTCGAGCGGCGAGACCGGAGCATCCGATCCGAATCGCAGTTCGGCGCCCGCATCGGCCAGCGCGCGCAGCGGGTACGCCAGCGCCGTCTGTGCGGACCACTCGTGGTCGGCGATATCGCGGTCATCCACGGCGTGCGCGGGCTGCACGCTCGCGGCGACGCCGAGTCGCGCGAAACGGTGCAGGTCGGCGTGCGCCACCAGCTGGGCGTGCTCGATCGTGCCGACCGCACCCGTCCGGGCGAAGGAGTCCAGCGCGTGCGAGTTGGCGACGTCGCCGATCGCGTGCACCGCAGACTCCAGGCCCCCGGCCGTTGCGCTCGTCATCAACGCGAGCAACTCCTCGGGCGGGACGGTCATCACGCCGTGGTCGCCGTGCGTCCCCGGGTACGGATGCGAGCAAGCCGCCGTGCGCGTACCCAGCGATCCGTCCGTGATGACCTTGAACGGACCGACACGCACCAGATCGGATGCAGCGCCCCGGACGACATCGCCGGTGCGGAGCCCCTCGGCCAGGGCGCGTGGCAGATCGGCCGGGTAGATGCCGAAGCGCACCCTCAGCGTGTCGAACCCGGCCGCGAGACGGCGCGCCCAGGCATCCTCGTTCCACGCCATGTCGAGGTCGACGAGCCCGACGATGCCGCGCTCTGCGGCACCCCGCGCGGCCGCGGCGACGAGAACATCGCCGCGATCCGCGTCGATCGCGTTGAGACGCCGCGAGATCTCGAAAGCCGGCAACTCGCGCAGCACGCCCGAGCCGAACGGGTCGTGACCCTCGCGGCGCAGTGCCGCGGTGTTGAGCCACACCGAATGCACGTCGGCGTTGATCAGATAGGTCGGCACGTCGCCGGTAACGGAGTCGAGCAACAGGCGTGCGGGTTCGTCGGCCCAGAGCGCGTCGCGATACCCCGTGCCCACCCGGCGCCCATCGGGATGCACCGGTGCCGACGACATGATCCGCGCCGCCTCGGTCGCCGACCGCGCGTGGTCGAGCGGCTCTCGCGCGGCCCGGAGCGCCCACTGGGTGAGATGCACGTGGTGATCCCAGAGCCCGGGCATGAGCCATCCGCCGTCCGCGTCGAGCACGGCCGCAGACGCCGGATGCCGGAGCGCTCCGGCCGGGGCGATGTCGACGATGCGTCCACCCTCGAGGACGACGTCGTGGGGCTCGTCACCCACCGGGAGCGGCATCGCGGCGCCGACGATGCGCACGTTGGCGATGATCCCGACCGTCTCGCCGACGTTCACGGCTGGGATCCGCCGTTCGCGCCGTTCACAGCGGCGGCCGCCGCGATCTGGGCGTCCCGCGCGCGCCGCATCTCGGCCGCGAGCGGGGGGTTCGGGTGTGCGCCGTCCGCCGACAGCTCGGCGATGATCGTGTCGACGACGTCGCCCGGGCGGTTCTGGCTGAGCTTGCGCTTCGCCACGACGCGCGTCGGCGTCAGACGGAACCCGACCGTGCCGCGCTCGAGTCGTTCGATGAAGACCGCGTCGTTCGGAGCCTGCCACATGCCGCGAGGCTCGGGCATCCGCGATTCGAAGCGTTCCACGAGCGCGTCGAGCACCCGCAGGTTCTCGTCGGTGTCGAGCAGCTCGGGAACACCGCTCAGGTGCGCCGAGACGAAGTTCCAGGTCGGGACGCTCGCGACAGGTCCCGAGGAAACGCTGCCATACCAGGAGGGCGAGATATACCCGTGCGGTCCCTGCACCACGACGAGCAGCTCGCGCTCCCCCAGGCCGTGGATCAGGTCATCGGGCTTGCCGACGTGGCCCACGATCGTCAGGTCGTCACGTGCCGGATCGGGCATCACGGCGTAGTGCGACGCGACCAGCCCGTCCGGCGTATCGCTGACGAGCGTCACCCAGGGATTACGGTCGATCAGTCGGCGCAGCTCGCCGATATCCGTCATCGCGAAGGAAGGATTCTGGCGCACCCGCCCAGCCTACGATCAAGCGGTACGGATGGCTTCAGCGCTGGTCTTTCGGGCACCAGTAGAGCTTGCGGCCCCCGACCTCTTCGACCACGATCTCGGTGCCGCAGATCCGACACGGCAGACCCGCGCGGTGGTATACCCAGTGCCTGTCGTCGCGATGGGCCATCGCGCGGCGGTAGCTCTCGGGGTCGAGGTCGTCCATCGTCATCATCTGGCCGGTCTCGACGCCGATCGCGAGCAGGTGCGCCCAGTCACGCCAGAGCCCCCGCACGATCTCTTCGGGCACGTCGCGGCCGGGGGTGTGCGGGTTCAGACGAGCGCGAAAGAGCAACTCGGCTCGGTACACGTTGCCGATTCCGCTGACGATCGACTGGTCCATCAGCAGCAGTCCGATCGGCGTGGGCTTCCGGCGGACCGCGGTGACGAAACGTTCCTCGCCCTCCGCCAGATCGTCCACGAGAGGATCGGGGCCGAGCTTCGCGATCGTCGCCGCAACCTCGTCGGGCGTCTGCAACGCACATGCCGTCGGGCCACGCAGATCCGCGCAGGTGGTCTCGGTGAGAAGGCGCAGGCGCACCTGCCCGACGACCGGCGGTGGCCATTCCGATCCGTCATCCGCGAGGCCGGTGGTCTGCTCCGACATGCGAACGTGCACGCGGGCACGACGCGGCGCTCCGATCGAGGTCAGCGAGTTCTCACCGGCGGCATCGTAAACGGGGACGTCCAGCAGCGGCGCGTCGAGGTCGGTTCCCCGCTGATTCGTCTGTCCCATGCGACCGTTCGCCGCGGCGATCGTCGGGTCGACGACGATCTCTCCCGCGAAGTCCCACGCTCCGTACATGCCGAGGTGCACCCGCAACCACACATCGTCCTCGAAGTCGAGGAACATCTGCTTGCCGACCGCCCGCACATCCGTCGCGGTCCGCCCATCCAGCACCGCGGCTCCCTCGACGAAACGGCCCTGCGGACTCGACGCCGAAACGCGCTGACCGACGAAGTTCCGCTCGAATTGGCGTGCGATGCGATGGACCGAATGCCCCTCGGGCATCAGCCCGCCTCGGGATCGAACGCGTCGACGTCCTCGCCTCCGTGGCCCACCGCGCGCCCGTCCTCGGGCGGGGTCGCGCGCGGGTCGGGCAGCAGCGATCCATCCGCCTCGTAGGCCGCGATCTGGCCGATGCGTCGCACGTGCCGCTCTTCGAACGTGAAGGGGGTGGCGATGAAGATGTCGATGAACTTCGCGGCCTCGTCGAAGGTGTGCTGACGCGCACCGATCGCGATGACGTTGGCGTCGTTGTGCTCGCGGGCCAATTCCGCGGTCGCGACGTTCCAGACCAGCGCGGCCCGGATGCCCTGCACCTTGTTCGCCGCGATCTGCTCACCGTTTCCGGAGCCACCGAACACGATGCCGAGCGTCTCCACGCCGGACGCCTGGTCACGCACGACGGCCTGCGCCGCACGGATGCAGAACGCCGGGTAGTCGTCGAGCGCGTCGTATTCGAGCGGCCCGTGGTCCACGACCTCGTGGCCCTGGTCGCTCAGGTGGTGCTGCAGGCGGGTGGAGAACTCCAGGCCGGCGTGATCTGTGGCGATATGGATGCGCATGGACTCAATCCTAGGGACGGGTCAGGACACGCTCGCGATGGTCGGGGCACGCGTCGGGTATGCGGGACGAGCGAGGCTGAGTCACGGCGCGATTCCGGATGCCGCGGGCTTGAAACCCGCACGCACGTTCTCGCAGCAGCCCGGGCGACACACGTCGAACCACGGTCCGAGTTTCGTGACGTGCGGGCGATCCGCGGCGGGGGTGCCCTTCAGGCGTTCCTCGATCAGATCGACGAGCCCTGCGACGTATGCGGGATCGATTCCGGGGGTCGGGGTCCGTACGGCGACGAGTCCCGCCTCCGCGGCCGCATCCATGGCCTCCGTGTCGAGGTCCCAGAGCACCTCCATGTGGTCGCTCACGAAGCCGAGGGGAACGATCGCGACGGCTCGAGCGCCCTCGGCGGGCAGGCCCTCGATCACGTCGCACACATCGGGTTCGAGCCACGGCTGCGACGGCGGTCCGGAGCGGGACTGATAGACCAGCTGCCACGGAACATCGGCGGCGTCCGGGACGTCCTCGGCGATCTGCGACATGACGTACGCGGCGACGGCGAGATGCTGCGCCTCGTAGGCACCACCATCGCCCCACTCGCGATCACGCGGACCGGACCGGCGGGCGTCGTCCATCGGGACGCTGTGCGTGGAGAACAGGACACGGATGTCTGCTGGCGCGATGCCGTCGGCGACGAAGCCCGCAACCGCGTCGCGCACGCCGGCGACGAACGGGGCGACGAAGCCGGGGTGGTCGAAGAACTGGCGGATCTTGTCGATCGTGACCGTTCCGCCGAGACCGGTCTCGTCGAGCACGCGGGCGAAGTCCTCGCGGTACTGCCTACAGCTCGAGAACGAGCTGTAGGCGCTCGTGGCGAGGGCGAGCAGAGTGCGGTTGCCCGCGGCCTCCGCGGCGAGGACGGCCTCGTCGAGGTAGGGCGCCCAGTTGCGGTTGCCCCAGTAGACGGGCAGGTCGATGCCGCGCCGGGCGAGCTCGGCCTCGATCTGCACCTTGAGCTCGCGGTTCTGGGCGTTGATCGGGCTGATCCCGCCGAAGTGGCGGTAGTGGTGCGCGACCTCTTCCAGACGCTCGTCGGGGATGCCCCGCCCGCGCGTCACATTGCGCAGGAACGGGATCACATCATCCTGACCTTCGGGACCGCCGAAGCTCGCGAGCAGGAGGGCGTCATAGGCGACGGGCACCTCGACGTGTTCCGGACCATCGGCCGCGGCCGGCGATGCGTAGGGGACGACGGGGTTCACATCCGAGGTGCTTGTGCTCACGACATCCATCCTCGCACCGCGCCGGATGACGGGCGGTCGTTCGTCCGAGGCCGCCCGCGTAACATCCCGGAAAACCGCGGCGCCTACACTTGCGGCGAGGAGGCACGATGACGTCTGTCTCGGAGTTGGATTCCGCGACGACCGCGCTGGTGGACCGCGCGGTCGCGACGCTGAGCGGCCGCCGCATCGCCGTGCTCACGGGCGCCGGCGTCTCGACGGACTCCGGGATTCCGGACTATCGCGGCAATGGCGCCCCCGTGCGCTCGCCCATGACGGCGCAGCAATTCCTGGCCGACGAGTCCGCCCGCCGCCGCTACTGGCTCGGCGGACACCTCGGCTGGCAGGCGTTTTCGAGCGCCCAGCCGAACGCGGGACACGAGGCGATCGCGCGGCTCGAATCCGAAGACTTCGCCGCGGGGGTCATCACCCAGAACGTCGACGGGCTGCACGTGCGCGCGGGCAGCGGGCGCGTGGTCGAACTGCACGGCACGATGCGTCGCGTCTTCTGCACCCACTGCGGCCAGGTCTTCGACCGACGCGACATCTCGGAGCGCATCGAGATCGACAACCCGTGGGTCGCGGTGCCCGAGGACATTCCGCTCGGGCCCGACGGCGACGTGCTGCCGTCGTCGACCGACGGATTCATCGTGCCGAACTGCTCGGTATGCGGCGGGCTCCTCAAGCCCGATGTGGTGTTCTTCGGCGAGTTCATCCCCACCGAGAAGTTCCGCGAGGCCGAGCAGCTGCTGAAGACGAGCCAGGCGCTGCTCATCGCGGGTTCCTCCCTCGTCGTCAACTCCGGCATCCGCCTGGTGGAGCGAGCGCGACGGCGCCGCCTCCCGGTCATCATCGTGAACCGCGGCGTCACACGCGCCGACAACCGTGCGACGATCAAGATCGACGCCGGCACCAGCGAAGTGCTCGGAGCCCTCGCGTCCGGGCTCGCGTCTGCCCGCTGACGACTGCCCGTAGGCTCGGAGGCGTGACCGAACTGATCCTGCTGCGCCACGGCGAGACGGACTGGAACCGTGAGCGGCGCATCCAGGGCCTGAGCGACATCCCCCTGAACGACACCGGCCGGGCGCAGGCACGCGAGGCGGGTGCGCTCCTGCGCGTCGAACTCGCGAACGGCGGACCCGTGGTCATGGTCTCGAGCGACCTGTCGCGGGCGATCGAGACGGCCGAGATCATCGCCGAGGCACTCGGATCGTCCGGGCCGCGTCACTATCCCGGTCTGCGCGAACGAGGCTACGGCCAGGCCGAGGGAGCACTGGTGGACGAGGTCCCGCTTCTCTTCGGCTCGGCCGAGCGCGACCTCATCCCCGGCGCCGAATCATCCGTCGATCTGCGGGAACGCGCCCTGCGCACGCTGGACGAGATCGCGGCGGACGTCGCGCGAGAAACGCCCGGAGCAGCCGTCGTCGCCGTCGCCCACGGGGCGCTCATCGCCGAGATCGTACGCCACGCGAGCCAGGGTGCGCTCCCCCTCCCGGGCGCACGCATCCCCAACGGCTACCCATTCCGGTTCCGCCTCGGCCCGGCGGCGATCCAGCTCGCAACGGATGCCGCCGGCACCTCGCTCGACGGATTCCACAGCGCGACGCTCGTCTGAGCCGGGAACGGCACGGCCGCCGATAGCCTGAACGCGGAGGATCCCGTGACCGATTCTGTTGACACCCGCGAGCCCGAGAGCGAGCCCGGCCCCCTGCCAGACGCAAGGGCTCCCGCGGATCGTGCACGCGAAGGGAGCGCACCCGAGGACCCCGCACCCGAGAACCGTGGCCGGAGTCGACGCGACTTCCTGCGTGCCGGCGGGATCGCGGCCGCCGGGTTCCTCGTCGGTGGCGTCGCCGGCGGGGCCGCGGGTGCGGCGATCGGCAGCTCGATCGCGAAGTCGCAGAACGAGTTCGGTTCGCTGGACCCGCGCGAGGTGCCCGGCTTCGATCACGTCGTGGTCCTGATGGGCGAGAACCGCTCGTTCGACAACCTGCTCGGCTGGCTGTACACGCCCGAGAACCTCCCCGCGGGCGAGACGTTCGAGGGCCTCGCGTTCGGTAACTACTCGAACCCCGATCCCGAGGGGAATCGTGTCGCCGCGCACGTCTATTCCGGTCCGACCGACGTGATCATGGGCCAACCCAACCCCGATCCGGGCGAAGCCTTCCCGCACGTGAACACCCAGCTCTTCGGGACGGTCGATCCGCCGACGAACGCCGAACTCTGGCGAAACCAGATGAGCGCGCCCTTCAATGCGCCGAAGCCGGGGGCGAAGCCCACGATGGAGGGCTTTCTGAAGGACTACCACGTCAACTACCAGCAGCTTCATCGGGGCAAGAAGCCGACGCCGGACGAGGCGAACCAGATCATGGGCGGCTTCTCGCCCGAGATGCTGCCCGTCCTGTCGACCCTGGCCCGCGAGTTCGCCGTCTTCGACCACTGGTTCGCGGCCGTCCCGAGCCAGACCTACTGCAACCGTTCGTTCTTCCACGCGTCGACGTCGCACGGTTTCGTCACGAACCGCGGCGGGGGCGGCTACGAGAAGTGGCTGGATGCGGCGCCCCGTGACACGATCTTCAACCACCTCGACAAGGCGGGCATCAGCTGGAAGATCTACTTCGACGAGATGCAGCTCGTCTCCCTCACGGGCGTCATGCATGCACCCGTGCTGGAGTCGCACTGGCGCACCGAGCACTTCGCGCACATGTCAGAGTTCTACAAGGACGCCCAGGACGGCACTCTTCCCGCGTACGCGTTCATCGAACCGCGCATGATCTACAACCACAACGACTTCCACCCGCCGTTCGGCGCGTTGCGCGCGAGCGAGGTCGACGGCGAACCCGTCGTCGACTCCGCCGTCTCCGACGTTCGCGCGGGCGAGGCGCTCGTCGCCAACGTGTACGACGCGATCAAGAAGAGCGCGACCCCCGAGGGCTCGAACGCGCTCAACACGCTCCTGCTCATCACGTTCGACGAGCACGGGGGCACCTACGACCACGTGCCGCCCCCCGCGGCCACTCCCCCGGATGCCGACGCGCCGGAGGGCGAGATGGGCTTCCGTTTCGACCGACTCGGCGCGCGTGTTCCCGCGATCGCCGTGTCTGCCTACACCCGCTCCGGGACGATCGTCCACGACGAGATGCACCACGGATCCGTCATCGCGACACTGTGCCGTCTGCACGGGCTCGAGCCGTTGACGCGGCGCGATGCGGGTGCCAACACCCTCTTCCCCGTCGTGAACCTCGACGTGCCGCGCGATCCGCGGTCCTGGCCGTCGGTGCATCCGATGTATCTGCCGCGCCAGATCGACGAGGAGGAGCTCGAAGACCTGGCGCACGGTTCGCAGAAGGGCAAGCCGCTGAGCCCTCCCGGCAAGGGGCTGCTCGGACTGCTCCTCGCGAAATACGGCGACGGCTCCGAACCCGAGCCGGAGACATACGCGGACGCCTATCGCGTCGCAACGACGCACGGTCTCGGGCTCTTCTACCCGAAGATCCCGTCGGAGGCTTAGCTCACTCATCCGCGATCGTCTTGTCAGCTAGCTCAGCCCCACCAGAGGCGGCTGAGCAGGATGCGTAAACCCCGTCGCCAGATTCGGGTAAAGTCACCGTCTATGGGCAAGCTCGATCACGCCGACCTCGCGCTCCTCAGCGCTCTCGCCGACGACCCGCGCGCAACCGTGGTCGCGTTGGCCGAGCGCCTCCGCCTGTCGCGCAACACCGTTCAGGCCCGGATGACGAAGCTCGAAAAGGCTGGCGTCTTCCTCTCGTACGAGCGCACGATCGCCGCGCACACCATCGGATACCCCCTGCAGGCTGCCATCTCGGTCATGCTGCGCCAGAAGGAGCTGCCCGAGATCGCGCCGCGGCTCGTCGAGATTCCCGAGATCATCCAGGCATACGGCCTGAGCGGTCAGGTCGATCTGCTGGTGCACGTCGCGTGTCGCGACGCCCGCCACCTGTTCGAGGTGGACGCGCGCATTCTCGCGATTCCTGGCGTGGAGCGCACCGAGACATCCCTCGTCATGGGCGAGGTCATCCCCTACCGGCTGCGTCCGCTCATGGACTTGGCACGACAGGCACGTTAGGCACCGGCACGACCGTCGCGGGCGTTCCCACACGAACGAACACGACACCGGCCACGATCAGCGCGCCGCCGATAACCTGCACGAACGTCGGCTGCTCGCCCAGCACGAGCCACGCGATCAGGATCGCGAAGAGCACCTCCGACAGTCCGACGAACGAGGCGACGCGCGAGCCGATCTGCGTCACGGCGAGCACCCCCAATCCGTAGGCGAGTGCGGTGGCGATCACGATGACCCAGACCAGCGGCACATACCAGGCGACCGTCACCCCGGCGAGGATGACATCGACGGGAGGCGCCACGAAGTGCAGCACTCCGAGCAGCGAGAGACCCCCCGAGAAGACTGCGCCGACCACGAGCCCCGCTGCCGCGAGGACGAGCGGGGGCAGGCCGTCGCCCGCGCGTTCGCTCAGCAGGAAATAGCCGCCGAGGGAGACTGCCGCGCCGAGGGCGAACAGAACACCGAGGGCGTCGAACGTCGCTCCGCCGATGTCGATCACGAAGACGAGTCCGACGATGCTCACGGCCGAGCCGAGCAGCACGAGGCGGCCGGGTGCCCGACGCGTCCGAACCCAGGCCAGCCCGACGAGCAGAACCGGCGCCAGGTACTGCACGAGAAGTGCGACGCCGACCGGCATCCGCTGGATGGCGGCGAGATAGAACAACTGGCACCCGGCGACACCCGTCGCCCCGAATCCCACGATGATGACCGCGTTGCGGCGCAGGATGCCCGGGTCGCGACGAAGCGCCAGGATGAGGATGGGCAGCATCACCAGCGCTGCCCCGCCCATCCGTACCGACGCCGCGGCCCCCGTCGACCAGCCGGCCTCGATGAGCGGCTTGAGCAGCGGCCCGCTCGACGCGAAGGCGAGGGCGGATGCCAGACCCGTCACGATGCCGATCGCGCGGTGGTCGGCGTGTGCCGCCGGGAGGGGGGCCGTCAGACTCTGGACCATGTGCGTCCGATTCGCGAAAGGAGTGTCAGGAGTGAACCTGCCATACACTTATGACGAGGTTGACTGATGTTCTCAGACAATACCGTCAGGAGTCAACATGGTTTTCATCCATGACACCCGATCCGCTCTCCTCGCCACCGTGGACCTGGTGAACACCCACCCGAGCACATCGAGCGAGGGCGCGGACGCCCTGACCACGGTGGCCGACCTCGACGACTTCCTTCGTGTGCACCCGTACACCGGGAGCATTCGCCACGACGAGGGCGAGCTGGAAGAGATGCGCGACATCCGCGGTCGGCTGCGCGCGCTGTGGGACGTCGATCGAGCGGGCGCCGTTCCCCTCGTCAACGCCATGCTGCACGATGGCGGCGCACTCCCCCGGCTCGTCATCCACGACGACTACGACTGGCACGTGCACGCGACGTCCGACGACGCGCCGCTCGCGACCCGGATCCTGGTCGAGGCGGCCATGGCCTTCGTCGACGTCATCCGTTCGGACGAGTACGCGCGTGTTCGCCTCTGCGACGCGGATGACTGCCGATCGGTCTACATCGACATGTCGCGCAACGGCTCGAAGCGCTACTGCGACACCGGCAACTGCGGCAACCGCATGAACGTCATCGCGTATCGGAAGCGTCAGGCCGAGCGACAAAGCGCCTGATCGCCTCGGCCGCCACGGCCGGGGTTTCGTAGTGGATCAGGTGTCCGACGTCCGGGATCTCGACGAGCTCGGCATCGGGAAACCGCTTCGCGAGGCGCCGCTCGGCCTCGATCGGCGTGATGTCGTCGCGCTGGGCCGCGATGAGCAGCGTGGGCTGCGCGATGCGCTCGGCGAACTCCAACACATCGTGCGAGACCGAGGTCACGAACGCGTCGCGCAGCATGTCGCGGTCCGCGAACCGCGAGAAGTACGTGTCGTGCTGATCGTGGATGAACGCCCGCAGCACCGGATCCCTCGTCTTCGCCATCGAGATGCTCATGACGCGCACGATGGCCTTGTTGCGCAACAGCGCGTCGCCGAGTCGCTCCGGCAGACGAGCGCCGGCCCAGTAGTAGAAGATCGCGAGGCGCGTCAGCACGCCACGCGGGCCCTCGAGGGCCGGGGCGCCGATCGGATTGACGAGGATGACCCGGGGCGCGGGCATCCCCTCGGCGACGGCCGCCGAGACGACGATCGAACCGAAGGAGTGGCCGAGGATGATGGCGCCCGGAGCGACCGCAGCGACGAAGCCGCGCAACCACCCGACATAGGCGTCGAGGTCGTGCGTCAGTCCCGGAAGCGCCGGCGTTTCGCCGAAGCCGGGCAGGTCGGGCGAGATCACGCGAATGCCCGGCAGGTGCGCGACGACGGGCTCGAGACCGTGGTGCTCGCCACGGAAACCGTGCACCGCGATCACGCTGGTGTCGGCGTCCGCCGGGCCGTACTCCCAGTACGCGGTGACGCCGCCGCCCACGGGCACCTCGCGTCGCACGACGGGGGTCGCGGCGAGGAGTTCGGCGTACGGCTGCGGGGCGGTCACCCTGCGAGTCTACGGATGCCCCGCGGTGCGCCTGGCGCGCGATGTCGGCGCTGGGCCATAGCGTGTTGACATGTCGCAGGTCCTTCCCGAGCCGCTCTTCGGCGACGACTTCTTCGCACCAGAGGTTCCCCGCTGGTCGAACACGCTCGGCGTGTTCGACCTCGAGACGACGGGCGTGGATGTCGAGACCGACCGCATCGTCACCGCCCACGTCGGCGTGCTGGACGCCAGCGGCACCGTCACGCGGCAGCGGTCGTGGATAGCGGATCCCGGAATCGAGATCCCCGAGGGCGCGACCGCCGTGCACGGCATCACGACCGCTTTCGCCCGGGCGAACGGCCTGCCCTCTGAGCAGGTCGTGGCCGAGATCGTCACCGAACTCCGCGCGATCTTCGCCGCCGGTATCCCCGTCGTGGCGTACAACGCGCCGTACGACTTCTCCCTGCTCAAGTACGAGGCCCTGCGCAACGGCATCGAACCGATCCTGGCACCATCGCCCGTGATCGACCCCCTCGTCGTCGACAAGACGTTCGATCGCTACCGGCGCGGCAAGCGCACCCTCGATGCGGTCGCCGCGCACTACGACGTGCTCCTCGAGGCCGCGCACACGGCGGCGGATGACGCCATCGCTGCGGGGCGCGTCGCGCAGGCCATTGCCGCCCGCTACGCCGATCGCCTGCCGCGCACCGAAGACGAACTGCACACGCGCCAGATCTCCTGGGCGCGCGCTCAGGCCGAGAGCCTGACCGAGTACTTCATCAAGGTCGGTCGGCTGGATTCGACCGAGACCCTCGACGGCGCCTGGCCCATCCGCTGACGACGCGGCTTGCGTGGCGGCTCTCAGCCGGCGTCACCGCACGCGGCAGATGATCTCACCATGCGGCACCGAGAACCACCCGTCCTCATCCGATGCCCATTCGCGCCATGCGTCTCTCAGGCTCCGCAGATCCTCCTGGGTCGCGCGTCCTGACGTCGTGATCTGCTGAGCGATCGCCGAGTCGACCATGCGGTCCGCCCACATCCCTCCCCACCACGCGCGCGAGACCGGGTCGGCGTAGCACCAGGTACTCGACGTCGCAACGACATCCCGCAGTCCGGCGGCGTGGGCCCACGACAGAAGGCGGCGCCCGGCGTCCGGTTCACCGCCGTTCGCAAAGGCGATGGATCGGTAGAGATCCAGCCACGTGTTCAGACGTGCGATCCGCGGCCACCAGGTGAACCCGCCGTAGTCGCTGTCGCGTACCGCGACGATCCCGCCCGGCCGCGTGACGCGGGCCATCTCGCGAAGCGCCTGCACAGGGTCGGCGACATGCTGCAGCACTTGATGCGCGTGGGTCACGTCGAAGGTCGCGTCGTCGAACGGAAGCGCATGAATATCAGCGACCCGCAATTCGATGTTCGTCACGCCTCGTGCCGCGACGGTCGAACGTGTCAGCTCCAATCCCTCGGACCCGATCTCCGTCGCGGTGACCTCGGCGACGATCCCCGCGAGATCCACCGTGATCGTCCCCGCGCCCGCGCCGACGTCGAGCAGACGATCCGTGGGCTTCGCGCTCGCTCGAGCACTCCGGCTCACCCCTGACGCCACACAGCATCTCTGCCGCCTGCGCGATGCGAATCCTGCCGACGGTCCCGTTCCGGAGTGAGACGAAGCTCTCCCCAGCGGGCGAACGGCGGCGATCGTCGAGGCCGTGAGACCCAACCCCGCGTACATCTTGGACCGCTTCAGCAACATGATCGCGGCGAACCCCGAAGGGCTCGCTCTCTTCGAAGGCTTCGCCGATCTCGCCCCGAGAGAGCGGAACACCTGTCGGTACCTCATGCTGGACCCCCGAGCCCGTGCCGTCTTCGGCGAATGGGAAGAGATCGCGCGCGGCGCCGTGGCTCACCTTCGCGCAGCGAACGCCGGCACGCTCGAGGACCCGGCCCTGCAGGCCCTCGTCTCGGAGCTGAGCGATGCGAGCCCGGAGTTCCTCGACTGGTGGGGCGAGCACATCGTCGAACGACGTCGCGCCGCGAACACACACCTTCGCGCTGCGGATGGCGGCACGACCGTTCGTCGCTACGAGGTATTGCACCTGCCCGAAGACGGGTTGCGAATGACCCTGTGGCTCCCCCGCGGGGTGATGACCACGACGCGAAAGGCCCCGCCGAAGCGGGGCCTTTCGTCGGTAAGGATCTCGGCTTACTTGCCGAAGCCCTTGAAGCGCTGGTTGAACTTCTCGACGCGTCCGGCCGAGTCCATGATGCGCTGCTTGCCCGTGTAGAACGGGTGCGAAGCGGAGGAGATCTCGACGTCGATGACCGGGTACTCGACGCCGTCGAGTTCGATCCTCTTGTCGCTCGTAACGGTCGAGCGGGTCAGGAAGGTCTCGCCCGATGCGAGGTCGCGGAAGACGACGGCCTGGTAGTCGGGGTGGATAGCAGTCTTCATGGGGTGTTCCTTGCGGCGATTGCGGAAGAAGAAGTCTCTGGTGCGCCGATCCTGCGCTGGCACCAAGGACCGATCTTATCAGAGTTGGTCTGAGCCGGCGGCATCAGCCCGCGGCGCGGGCCGTATACCGACCTTCCTCGAAACGGAGGGTGATCGGCAGACCGAAAGTCTCGGTGAGGTTCTCGGCCGTGAGAGCCTCTTCCAGCGGGCCGGCGGCGACGGCCGAGCCATCCCGCATCAACAGGACGTGGGTGAATCCGACCGGAATCTCTTCGACGTGGTGGGTCACCATGACCATGGCGGGCGTGGTCGGTGCCTGAGCGTAGCCACCGAGCAGGGTGAGCAACTCTTCGCGGGCGCCGAGATCGAGGCTCGCGGTCGGCTCGTCGAGCAGCAGCAGCTCGGGATCGGTCATCACGGCCCGGGCGATCTGCACCCGCTTCTGCTCGCCATCCGAGAGCGTTCCGAACGTGCGGTCGGCCAGGTGATCGAGGTCCCACTCGGCGAGCACGCGCAGGGCGCGGCGCTCGTCGATGTCTTCGTAGTCTTCGCGCCAGCGGCCCATCACGGCGAAAGCGGCGGTCATCACCGCGTCGATCACGCGCTCGTCGGCGGGCATCCGACGGGCCATCGCCGAGGATGCGAATCCGATGCGCGGGCGGAGCTCGAAGACATCCGTCCGCCCGAGGCGCTCCCCCAGCACGTGGACCTCACCGCTGGTGGGGTACATCACGGTGTCGGCGAGCTGCAACAGAGTCGTCTTGCCGGCGCCGTTGGGGCCGAGAACCACCCAACGCTGGTCGTCGTCGACGCTCCAGTTCAGGTGATCGACGATGTCGCGACCGTCTCTGCGTACGACTACATCATGGAACTGCAGGACCCCGGCCATGGCCCCAGCCTATCGGGCCAGCCGCGCACTGTCGGGCAGCGACAACCGGCCCGGCGGCGATACCCGGGACCATCTACCCGGCGATGACGCGCGTGTAGAGGTCATGCGTCTCGGCGGCGATCCGATCCCAGCTGAAGGATGCCGCAGCCCGTTCGCGACCCGCTCGCCCGTAGTCGGCGGCGCGCGCCCGATCGCTGACGACCTCGGTCAGCACGTCGGCGAGATCGCGTACGAAGCGATCGGGGTCGACGGGAGTGCCCGAGCCGTCCTGCACCTGTTCGATCGGCACCAGGCGACCGGTGACGCCGTCCTCGACGACCTCGGGGATACCACCCGTCGCGGTTCCGACGACCGCCGCACCGCAAGCCATTGCCTCGAGGTTGACGATCCCGAGCGGTTCGTACACCGATGGGCATACGAACGTCGTCGCAGCGCTCAGCAGAGCACGAAGCTCACGCCGCGACAGCGTGCGATCGATCCAGACGACGCCACCGCGTTCCTGCTGCAGACCCCGCACGGCCGACTCGACCTCGGCCAGGATCTCAGGCGTGTCGGGCGCACCCGCACACAGCACCAACTGGACCTCAGGCGGGAGCAGCGCGGCAGCACGCAGCAGGTAAGGCAGACCCTTCTGACGCGTGATCCGCCCCACGAAGACGACCGAGGGGCGGCCGGGATCGAGGCCCAGGCTGCATGCGAGATCGGGGTCATCGAGCGGCGCCCACTCGTCGACGTCTATGCCGTTGTAGATGACGTGCACCTTCGCCGGGTCGAGCGCCGGATAGCTCCGCAGGATGTCGGCACGCATACCCCCGCTGACCGCGATCACCGCGGCGGCGGACTCGTAGGCCGTCTTCTCGATCCAGCTGGACACGGCATACCCACCGCCGAGCTGTTCGGCCTTCCACGGACGGAGCGGCTCGAGGCTGTGGGCCGAGACGATGTGCGGAATGCCGTGCAGCAGCGACGCGGTATGGCCGGCGAAGTTGGCGTACCACGTGTGGGAGTGCACGACGTCCGCGCCCGCAACATCCCCGACGATCGCGAGATCGACTCCCATCGTCTGAATGGCAGGGTTCGCCGAGGCCAGTTCACCCGGCACGGAATATGACGTCGTGCCCGGTTCGTCGCGCTCGGCGCCGAAGGCGCGAACGCGCACATCCATGCGCGTTCGAAGGGCTCGAACGAGCTCCGTGACATGCACCCCGGCACCCCCGTATACCTCGGGCGGATATTCCTTGGTGACGATGTCGACGCGCATGCGTGCAACGCTAGTCGCCGCAGGAAGTCGGGCATAGTCTGTCGGCATGGCTACACCGCCGAAGGTATTCGGAATCATCCTCGCGGGCGGCGAGGGCAAGCGATTGATGCCCTTGACGGCGGATCGCGCGAAGCCCGCCGTGCCCTTCGGAGGGCAGTATCGACTGATCGACTTCGCGATCTCGAATCTCGTGAACTCGGGACTGCGCCAACTCGTCGTCTTGACGCAGTACAAGTCGCACAGCCTGGACCGCCACATCTCGCAGACCTGGCGGATGTCGCCGATGCTCGACTCGTACGTGACCTCCGTTCCCGCACAGCAGCGCCTGGGCAAACGGTGGTTCTCGGGGTCGGCCGACGCCATCCTGCAGAGCCTCAACCTCATCAACGACGAGAAGCCCGACATCGTCTTCGTGATCGGCGCCGATCACGTGTACCGGATGGATTTCCGTCAGATGCTCGACGCGCACATCGAGTCCGGCGCCCGGGCGACGGTCGCCGGAATCCGCCAGCCGATCGCGCTCGCCAACCAGTTCGGTGTCATCGACGTCGACAAGGCCGACCCGACGCGCATCCGGGACTTCCTCGAGAAGCCCCAGAACCCCGAGGGTCTCTCCGACGCGCCCCACGAGGTGCTCGCCTCGATGGGCAACTACATCTTCGACGCGGATGCCCTGATCGAGGCCGTCGAGGCGGATGGCGAGCTGACGACGTCGAACCACGACATGGGCGGCGACATCGTGCCCTACTTCGTGGGCCGCGGCGAGGCCGGCGTCTACGACATGAAGCGCAACGACGTGCCCGGCTCGACCGATCGCGACCGCGCCTACTGGCGGGACGTCGGGACGATCGATTCGTTCTTCGACGCGCACATGGATCTGATCTCGACGCTGCCGATCTTCAACCTCTACAACACGGACTGGCCGATCCACTCGCAGACGGTCAATTCCCCGCCGGCGAAGTTCGTACGCGACTCGGTCGGACGCATCGGCAACGCGATCGACTCCATCCTGTCGCTCGGTTCCGTGCTCTCGGGCACTCACCTCGAGCGGAGCGTCGTCGGACCCTGGGCACTCGCGGGCGGTGGCTCGACGATCACCGACTCGGTGCTCTTCGACTACGTCCGCGTGGGTTCGGGCGCACGCATCCATCGCGCGATCCTCGACAAGAACGTCGAGCTCGCCCCCGGCGCCACCGTCGGGGTGGATCGCGAGCGGGACCTTGCGCGCGGGTTCACGGTGACCGATTCGGGATTGACGGTCGTCGGCAAGAACGTCCGCGTCGACGCGTGATCTGGGATGCCCGTGACCGGCACCCGCTCGACCGGGCCCGCGCCCGACCTCGCGCTGCCGAGCGGTGCGCGCTGGCCGCGCTAACCTCGTGAGGTGAGTTCAGACGTCACCCGCCTGCTCGTCGTCCTGGACGCCGATTCCACGCTGATCCGCAACGAGGTCATCGAATTGCTCGCCGACGAGGCGGGCCGCGGGCCCGAGGTCGCCGCCGCAACCGAAGCAGCGATGCGGGGCGAGGTGGACTTCGCCGAGAGCCTGCGGTCGCGTGTCCATGCGCTGGCTGGGGTGCCGGTTTCGGCGTTCTCCCGCGTGATCTCGCGTATCGAACCGACTCCCGGCGTACGCGAGCTGATCGAGACCGTACACGCCCTCGGCGGCCTGGTGGGCGTCGTGTCGGGTGGCTTCCACGAGATCCTCGACACCGTGGCGCCTGCCCTGGGCGTCGACATGTGGCGCGCCAATCGCCTCGTGCAGGCGGATGACATGCTGACCGGCACGATCGATGGACCCATCGTCGACGGCGCGGCGAAGGCGGCCGGTCTACGCGAGTGGGCCGCCGAACACCAGGTGCCGCTCACGCGCACGGTCGCCATCGGCGACGGCGCCAACGACCTGGCGATGCTCGCCACCGCCGGGCTGGGGCTGGCCTTCAACGCCAAGCCCGCGGTCCGCGCCGCGGCGCCGCTGGTGATCGGGCGCGTCGACCTGCGCGAGGTCATTCCCCTCCTGCCGCGATAGGCGGAACCTGCTCGCGCCGTGCCGGCACCACGGCGTAGCGTCGCGGCATGGACATCATCCTCGTACCCGGTCTCTGGCTCGATGCGTCCTCCTGGGACGACGTCGTTCCCGCCCTGCGTGAGGCTGGCCACCGAACCCACGCGCTCACCATGCCCGGCACCGGGTCCCCCGGAACCGAATCCGCCGACATCGGCATCGCCGACTGGGTCGCGGCGGTCGTCGCCCGGATCGACGCGCTACCCGGAGAAGTCGTGCTCGTCGGTCACAGCGGCGGAGGCAACGTCGCCTACGGCGCTCTCGACGCCCGACCGGATCGCGTCGCGCACCTCGTGCTCGTCGACACCGTACCGCCACCGGATGGCTCGATCATCTCGGAGTTCGAGGTGGTGGATGGTGTCATCCCCTTCCCCGGATGGGACACCTTCGACGAACCCGATGTCGCCGACATCGACGAGGCCACGCGGCAGGTCTGGGCCGCACGTGCCCTGCCGGTGCCGCGGGGCGTGCCGATGGATCCGATCCATCTGCACGATCCTCGCCGCCGCGCGCGGCCGATGACCGTGCTGAGCGGCGCGAACGACGAGGCCACCCTGCGCGCGATGCTCGAGCAATGGCCGGAGTGGGGCGCCGAATTCAACGCGATCGAGGACGTGCGCGTCGTCCACCTCGGCACCGGGCACTGGCCGCAGGTGACGCAGCCGGCTGCTCTGGGTCAGGCGATCCTCGACTCCATCACACGCTGATCGCGTCGACCGAACCGAGCGTCAGTGGCCCATCCCGAGACCACCGTCGACGGGAATGACCGCACCCGAGATGTAGGCCGCATCGTCGGAGGCGAGCCAGGCGACGACACCGGCGACCTCGTCGGGGGTGGCGAAGCGGCCCGCCGGGATGCTGCGTTTGTACTCGGCCTGCGTCTCATCGGGAAGCGCCGCCGTCATGTCGGTTTCGATGAACCCCGGGGCGACGACATTCGCGGTGATTCCCCGGCCGCCGAGTTCGCGCGTGAGCGAGCGGGCGAAACCGACGAGTCCGCTCTTCGACGAGGCGTAGTTGACCTGCCCGGCAGATCCATAGAGTCCGACGACGCTCGAGATCAGGATGACCCGACCCCAGCGCGCGCGCAGCATGCCCTTCGACGCCCGCTTGACGACACGGAACGCGCCGCCCAGGTTCGTCGAGACGACCGAGTCGAAATCGTCCTCCGACATCCGCATGAGCAGCGTGTCCTTGGTGATGCCCGCGTTCGCCACAACCACCTCGACGGGACCGAGCTGTGCCTCCACCTCCGTGAACGCGGCATCCACCGAGGCCGCGTCGGTGACGTCGGCGCGAACCGTGAGAGTCCCTTCCGGCCCCTCGCCCGATCGGGCCGTCACAGCGACGCGATGGCCTTCGGCGACGAATCGCTCGGCTATGGCGCGACCGATTCCGCGGTTTCCGCCGGTGACGAGGACGACACGTTCGGTGGTCATGGCACTCCTGAGGGTCGGGATGAGACCGCTCCACCCTACCCACCGCTCGTCGCGTTGACATGCGGGCGGCACCGCTGAGAGTCTGAGCACTACCGACGAGAGGCTTTCCCATGACTTCCACCCCGCCCGCAGGCGAACCCGGCAACTATCCCCCCGCGCCCCCCGCGTCGCAGGGCTACCCGCCCGCACCCCCGGTCTCGCAGGGGTACCCGGCCGCTCCCCCGGCCGGCGGATACCCGGCCGCCCCGGGTTATGGTGCGTACCCGCCCGCCGCGAAGACCAACACGCTCGCGATCGTCTCTCTCGTGAGCGCAATCGTCGGGTTCGTCCTGATTCCGTTCATCGCGTCGATCGTCGCGGTGATCACCGGTCACATGTCGCTCAACCAGCTCAAGCAGTCCGGAGAGCAGGGACGCGGCCTCGCGCTCGCGGGCACGATCATCGGCTGGGTCGGCATCGGACTTACGGTCCTGAGCGTCATCGCGCTGCTGGCGTTCCTGCCGTTCTTCCTGACGGCGATCGAGTACTCCTCCAGCGTGTCCTGAACGGGCATGGCACGCTTTCAGCGGCGTACGCTGGAAGCACCGTGAAGAAACCCGCCGCGTCCCTGTCCTCGACCTCTCTGCCGCGCGCTCCGCGCGACGAGGCGGCCGCACGGGTGCGGCGGTACATGTGGACGATGGCGATCCGCATCTCGTGCTTCGTGCTCATGGCCGTCGTCACCCCCTACGGCTGGTACACGTGGGTCTTCGCCGCGGGCGCGATCTTCCTGCCGTACATCGCCGTGATCGTTGCGAACGTCGGCTTCGACACGAGCCCACGGGCGGAACCCGTGCAGCGGATGCTGCCGGCTCCGGTTCCCCCCGCCGCCGCGGCCGGATCCGCGCCCGCCGAAACGACACCGGGCGTGATCCGTCTCACCGAAACTCCTCGTCCCGAGGACACGAACTGATGTCGATGCTGGGCGGTGGGCTCGAGCCCGGCTCTGATCCCTGCTCGCGCGCCGGTTGCCGAACCGAAGCCTCGTGGCAGGTCATCTGGCGCAACCCGCGCATCCACGCGCCCGACCGCCGCAAGATCTGGCTCGCATGCGACGAGCACGCCGAATACCTGCGCGACTATCTGGCCGCGCGCGACTTCCCCGTCGAGCTCTCCCCGTTCCCCGCGGATGCAGAGCACGCGCCAAGCTCGCCCGTTTCCATCGAGGGCCCGTGATGGCACAGAACCGCAGCATGCAGAACCTGCCTCGCGCGGGCCGCTGGGCCATCTATGTCGCTCTCGCGGTCGTTTTCGCGATCGCGTGCGCATTCCTGTCGAACTGGCAGTTCTCGCGCAATCAAGAGCGCTCCGCCGATCTGGCGCTGATCGAGTCCAACTACGACGCCGAGCCGGTGCCGGTGGCATCCGTGCTCTCCGGCACGACCGAGTTCGACCCCGGCACCGAGTGGTTGCCGGTCCTGCTCCAGGGACGGTACCTGCCCGACGAGCAGCTCCTCGCGCGAAACCGACCGCACGGCGGGACGAGCGCGTTCGAGGTGCTGACGCCATTGCGGCTCGAGGACGGACGCATCTTCATCGTGAACCGGGGCTGGGTTCCGCCGGCTTCCGACAGCTCGGATCCCGCGGTCGTGCCCGCACCCCCGTCCGGTGAGGTCAGCGTGACCGTGCGTCTGCGTCCGGGCGAGCCGACGCCTGCGTCCGGTCGTGGTGCGCCGGAGGGGCAGGTGCCCGTGATCGACCTCCCCGCGATCGCCGAGCAGACCGGGGGCGAGACGATTACCGCCGCCTACGGTCTGATGATCTCCGAGGACCCCGCACCGGCCGAACGGCCGACGCCACTCACTTCGCCGACCGAGGATCCCGGGCCTTACCTGTCGTACGCGATCCAGTGGATCCTCTTCGCCATCATGGGCTTCATCTTCATCGGGTATGTGATCAAGACCGAGATCGCGCAGCGTCGCGAAGACCGCGCGGATATCGCGCGTGAGGATGCGGAACCGGATGCATCCGCTCCCCCGTCGCCCCGGACCCCGCGCGCTCCCGCCCGGCGACGCGACGCCGATTCCGATGCCGAGGACGCGATTCTCGACTCGGCCTCGCGCTGAGCGTCAGGCGAGCGAGACGAGGTCCGCGTATTCGCGGTTCCAGATGTCCTCGACCCCGTCGGGCAGGATCAGCACACGTTCGGGGTTGAGCGCCTCGACCGCTCCCTCGTCGTGCGACACGAGCACGACCGCGCCCTCGTAGTGCGAGAGGGCGCCGAGGATCTCTTCGCGCGAGGCGGGATCGAGGTTGTTCGTGGGCTCATCGAGCAGCAGCATGTTCGCGGATGAGACGACGAGCGTCGCGAGAGACAGGCGTGTCTTCTCACCACCCGACAGCACCCCCGCGGGCTTCAACACGTCGTCACCGGTGAAGAGGAAGGATCCGAGCACCTTGCGCGCCTCGGTCGCGGTGATGTCGGGCGCCGCCGACATCATGTTCTCGAGCACCGAACGGTTCACGTCGAGATTCTCGTGCTCCTGGGCGTAGTAGCCGATCTTCAGCCCGTGGCCGGGCTCCAGCTGTCCCGTGTCGGGCTTGTCGACACCCGCGAGAATTCGCAGCAGCGTGGTCTTGCCCGCGCCGTTGAAGCCGAGGATGACGACCTTGGACCCTCTGTCGATGGCCAGATCGACATCCGTGAAGATCTCGAGCGAACCGTACGACTTGGAGAGCCCGGATGCCATGAGCGGCGTCTTGCCGCACGGCGCGGGTTTCGGGAAGCGGAGTTTCGCGACGCGCTCGACCTGACGGACCTCGTCGAGGCCGGACAGCATCTTCTCGGCACGGGCGACCATCTGATGCGCAGCCGCGGCCTTGGAGGCCTTCGCACCGAAGCGCGCGGCCTGGAGCTGCAGGGCCGTCGCCTTCTTCTCGACGTTGACGCGCTCCTTCTTGCGGCGCTCTTCGTCGGCCACCCGCTGGCGCAGGTAGTTCTTCCAGTTCATGTTGTAGACGTCGATGACCTGGCGGTTCGCGTCCAGGTAGAAGACTCGGTTGACGGTCTCGCCCACGAGCTCGACGTCGTGGCTGATCACGATCAGCCCGCCCTTGTAGTTCTTGAGGAACTCGCGCAACCACACCACGCTGTCGGCGTCGAGGTGGTTCGTCGGCTCGTCGAGGATCATCGATTCGGCATCCGAGAACAGGATGCGCGCGAGCTCGATGCGGCGACGCTGACCGCCTGACAGGGTGCGCAGCGGCTGGTCGAGAATCCGGTCCGGCAGCGAGAGATTGTGCGAGATCGTCGCGGCTTCGGCCTCGGCCGTGTAGCCACCGAGAGCCTCGAAACGTTCGGTGAG
Source organism: Microbacterium sp. BR1 (assembly GCF_002812725.1). GTDB lineage: Bacteria > Actinomycetota > Actinomycetes > Actinomycetales > Microbacteriaceae > Microbacterium. Next base: position 834,603 of record NZ_NMUN01000004.1, read on the forward strand.
CTGGCCGTACGTCTTCATCGCTCGGGCCGAGACATCCGGATCCTCGTCCGCCATCGCGAGCGTGGCTTCGTGCATGCCGATCGCGAGCGTGCCGAGGCCGCGGGCATCGAGGATGCGGGTGCGGGCGAGCATGTCGGGATCACCCGAGCGCGGGTCCTGCGGCAGATACCCGAGTTCGCCCGTCGACTCGACGCGTCCGTCCGCGGGCGGGAGATCGCCCGCGAGAACCTTGGTCAGCGTCGTCTTGCCCGCCCCGTTACGTCCCACGAGCCCGACTTTGTCGCCCGGAGAGACGCGGAAGGTGACGCCCGACATGAGGATTCGGGCGCCCACGCGGATCTCGAGATCGTGCACGGCGAGCACAGCGGATGTCCGTTCCGTCGGTGGGGTGGGTACAAAGGGGGCAGAGGTGCCAGCCCCCTAGTATAAGTCGGGAGCGCGCACCCATCGCGATCGAGCACCACCGCCCAGACGACGAGAGTCACTGTCGCCCCGACGCGCCGTCGTCCTGTCGTTCCGTTGCACCCTGTCGTTCCGTTGCATAAGGAGTCCTCATGACCGCCGTCGCCCCCGCCGCTGGATCTCGCCGCGTCCTCGCCGACATCATCTCCCGTCCCTCGACCCGTGCGCGGGCATTCACGATGGACGCGGCCCTGGTATTGGCCGGCGTCGCCGTCGTCGCGCTGCTCGCGAAGGTGTCGTTCTACATCGGCCCGGTGCCGATAACGGGCCAGACGCTCGGAGTCATCCTGGTGGGCGCCGCCCTGGGCGCCCGGCGCGGTGCCGTGAGCTTGACGTCGTACATGCTGCTCGGCCTCGCGGGCCTGCCGATCTTCGCCGGGCCGATCGCGGGTCCCGCCTACGTGCTGGCTCCCTCGTTCGGGTTCATCGTCGGCTTCATCCCGGCGGCATTCGTCGCGGGATGGTTCGCTCAGCGCGCGTGGGACCGTCGTCCGGTCCTCGCATTCGTGGGATTCGTGGCGGCGAGCATCATCCCGTTCCTGATCGGTGTGCCGTACATGGCACTCATCCTGGCGACCGTCCTCGGTGCCGACGTGTCCGTCGGTTCGATCATGGGCGCGGGAGTGCTGCCGTTCATCGTGCCCGGCCTGATCAAGGCGGCCTTCGCCGCGCTGCTGGTTCCCGCCGCGTGGATGCTCGTGCGCGCCGCGGATCGTCGCACGCGCGGCTGACGGCCCGTCCTCGCTGCCGGGCCACCGTGTGCTCCGAGTGTTCGGAGACACGGCCGGGCGTGTCTGAGCATGTGAAGACTCTCATCTTTCGCGCTCGGTTTTGGCGTGATTTCGGTGCTTTTCGGGCGTTGGATGTCGGTGGTCGTCCGTAGAGTTTCGAACATGCATTCGAACATACGTGTCGCGTCCGGTGACGATGTCGATGTTGCCGCGCGTGATCTCGCGGTGCGGTTCGCAGAGGCGTCGCGGGCGGTGGCGCGGGCGCAGGCCGCGCAGGCGCGGGTGTTGGCGGATGCGGCCGGCCTCGGGATGCGCCGTGTTGCCGAGCTGGTGTCGGTCTCGTCGCGTGAGGCGGAGTTGCCGGTGCGGGCGTTGGCGGCGGAGTTGGGTGTCGCGGCGAACATGTCCGACCGGACGGTGCAACGCCGCATGAACGACGCCGCGACCCTTGCCGAGGCGTTTCCCGCGACGTTCGACGCGTGGGACGAAGGCCGTATCGGTGCGGGGCATGTTGCGGTGATCATGGAACACGGACTGCCGCTCACGGATGCCGAAGCGCGGGCCGTGTTCGAGCGCGAGGCGTTGGTCCGGGCGGAGGGAACCACGCCCGGCCGTTTGGGGTCTGCGTTGGCGCGGCTCGCGGAATCGTTGCAGCCGAGGACGTTGACGGAGCGTCACCGGGAGGCGCGTGCGTCGCGGGGTGCGTGTGTGCGGGACCTCGGGGACGGGATGGCGGAGTTCAGCACCATCCAACCCGCCGTGCTGGCGCATGCGATGCACGACCGGATCACACAACAAGCGCGGGCGATCAAGAACGCCGACCCGACCGACGCCCGGACCCTGGATCAGATCCGTGCGGACCTCGTCGCGGACATGCTGCTCACCACCACACCGACCGTCGAAACCGGGCCCGGGATGTCGGACGGGTTCGGTGGGCTGGGGGCGATCCGGGGGATCGTGAACGTCACCGTCCCCGCCCTCGCTCTGGCCGGGGTGACCGATGAACCCGCCGAGCTCGCCGGGCGGTGCCCGATCGACCCCGCCACCGCCCGCCAGCTCGCGGGACACGCGACGGGGTGGGAACGGGTCCTCGCCGACCCGATCACCGGATGCGTTCTCGCCGTCGACCGATACACACCGTCGGCGGACATGAAACGGTTCCTGCGCGCACGGGATCGGCACTGCCGGTTCCCCGGGTGCCGGCAACCCGCACACCGATGCGACCGCGACCACACCCACGACTACGCATTGGGTGGCCCCACGGATGCCTGCAACCTCGCCTGCCTCTGCAAGAGACACCACACCCTGAAAGGCGAAACAGGCTGGACCGTCCGACAACTCGGCGGCGGAATCCTCGAATGGACCTCCCCGGGCGGCCACGTCTACATCGACAAACCACCACCCGCCGTCCACTTCACCCCCAACACCGACCCACCACCCTTCTGAGAAGGGGATGTTCGACCGCGGACCCGTCCCGGCCCGAAGTTCCGTGTCGGCGCCACGTCCTAGCAGTCCGCGAGACGAAGCGCCCTCTCTGTGAAGTAACCGACCTCGCCGGTTGCGTCTTCGACCCCGATGACGAATTGGCCGGAAGGGGTAGCCCGAACATCGACGACTGTGCCGCGTCCCCGGGTGGTGAGCACGTCGGCTCCTGGCGTGCGAATCGTCTTGCTCATGCTCCGATTATTCGGGTTTCCAACGACCGACCGCCTCCCCCCTGAGACGGATACGAGCCGGAACTCGCGCGCACCCCGTTACCGGACGGGAGAGCCGACGGGGAGCGAGTCCTCGCCGGTTGTATCACGCGCGTCGAGACGCAACCCGGGAACCAGCGCGAACACCGCGATCCCCGCCGCCAACGCGAAGACCGCGGGAAACTCCCATCCCGTGCCCGACAGTCCGGTGAACACGAGTCCCATCACGGCGATGGTGACGGCAGCGCCCGTCGAATCCGATATCGACAGCGCCGACGAATTGAAGCCCTGGTTCCCCGGACTCGAGTAAGCCAGCGTGAGCACTGTGAGCCGCGAATAGACCAGACCGACCCCCGCACCCGATAACGTCCATCCGGCGATCAAGATGGCGGGGTGCGCGAACGTCACGGCGCAGACCGCAGCGGTGACCGTCGCGACCGTCAGCAGCGCGCTACCGATGAGCACGATTCGGCGATTTCCGATGCGATCACCGAAGCGCCCCTGGATATCGGCGCTGATAGCCCATGCGAGAGCGGCCGTCGTGAGCCCGAGCCCTGCCCACGTGGGCGAGAACCCGTAGCGGTCGATCATCAGATACGGCACATAGATCTCGGCGCCGAAGAGCGCCCCGGCGATCAGGCCGCGGAGCAGAATCACGCTGGGCAGGCCGCGTCCCGCACGAAGCGTCCGGGGCGGCAGAAGCGGACGTGCCGCGAAACCGATCGCCACGGCGGCGGCGATGGCGACGAACGGACTCGCGACCCCGAACCCGCCCGACATACCGAGCAGCAGCACTGATGCCGCAACCAGCAGCGCAAGACCGAGCCGCCGCAGGAAGCCGATGCGTGTCGGCTGCAGCGTTCGCAGATCCAGCGCATGCAGACGGAGGGCGACGGCCGTGAAGGCGAGGACCGTCAAGATCGCGACACCGAAGAAGACCCAGCGCCAGTGCAGGTGCTCGGTCACGGCGCCGGCCAACAGCGGCCCGACCAGCGAGGGCACGACCCATGCTGCCGCGAACGCGGCGAACACCCGGCCGTGAATGGCAGGCGGGTAGATGCGGGCGACCACGACATAGAGCGCGACCGTCTGTCCCCCGGTTCCGAGTCCCTGCAGCAGACGCCCGACCACGAGCGTCTGCATGTTCGGCGCCACGCCCGCCACGATCAGGCCGATCAGAAACAGAGCGATAGAGGCGTAGAGGGCGGGTTTGGGCCCCGAACGATCCGACCACGCCCCGGTCACGACCATCCCGATCACCCCGGTCGCGAGAGTCCCCGCGAACGCCAAGGCGTACAGCGAGTCGCCGGACAGGTCGTCACTGATGATCGGCATGACCGTCGTCATCGCGAGCGACTGGGTCGCCGCGAGGAAGATGAGCGCAACGGCGCCGAGGGTGACCCAGACGAGACGGGGATGCCAGATCGAAGTCGGCTCTGCAGCGACCGGCGGGGTGGGGACCGCGCCGCTCACCTCTCGATCAGAGCTCCGATCCTCTGGAGGGCCTCGGTGAGCACCGCGGGTGAGCAGCCGATGTTGATGCGCACGCGCCCTGCACCCTCCGCGCCGAACGCCCGTCCATAATGCAGGGCGACCTTCGCGTCACGCAGGATCTTCACACCGGGATTCTCGCCCCACCCGAGCTCTGACAGGTCGACCCAGGCCAGATATCCGGCGGCCGGCATGTCATAGCGCGCGCCGGGCACGTACTCCCCCAGCAGCGCGGCGAGCAAGCGCCGGTTCTGGTCGATCGCCGCGAGCAGGCTATCCAACCAGGCATCGCTCTCGGGCTGGAATGCCGCCACGCCCGCGAGTGCCCCGAATAGACCCGTACGCCACTCGACCTCCTCCGGGAGTCCCCGAACGACGTCGAATCGCCGCGGATCGGTGGCAATCATGAGTGCGCATTTCAGCCCGGCGAGGTTGAACGCCTTGCTCGCGCTCGTCACCGCATAACCGACGCGGGCGGCGGCATCGGATGCGTCCAGGAACGGCGTGAAACCGATGCCCGGCTGGGTGAGCGGGGCGTGGATCTCATCGCTCACGACGATGGCTCCGGCCGCCTCGGCGATCTCGGCGAGGCGCGCGAGCGCTTCCCTCGAGTGGACTGTGCCAGTCGGGTTGTGCGGATTGCAGAGCAACACGGCCCGCGCCCCGTCGCGTAGTGCCGCCTCGATCCCGGCCAGGTCCAGCTCGAACCCCCCGTCGCGCTGCAGCAGCGGAACACGCTCGACCTCGCCACCGGCCTCGGGAATCGCCTCATAGAAAGGCGGGTACACCGGCGGTGTTACGATGACCCGGTCACCGGGCGAGATCGAGCGGCGCAGGATCTCGACGACACCCATGATCACGTCACCGGTCGAGCGAATAGCGTCGGGCGATACATCCCATCCGAATCTACGTGCGGCAAAGGCGGCGTACGCCTCGCGGATCCCCGAAGCCGGTGACGTGTACCCCGTGTCGCCCAGCTCCACCGCCCGCGAAAGCACCGCGGTGATTGCGGGAGCGAGCGCATAGTCCGTCTCGGCGACGAACATCGGCAGAACGTCGGCCGGGTAGCGGCGCCACTTGACGCTCGAACGCTCGCGCAACCGATCGAGGGGAAGCGCTTCGAGGGGCACGACGGTCACCCTGAGAGCCTACCGACCGCGGCGCGGCGCGCCGTCAGGCGGCCGAGCGAGGTACGGCTAGATCGAGAACCCGAGGGCGCGCATCATGTCGCGTCCGTCGTCGGTGATCTTCTCGGGACCCCAGGGCGGCATCCACACCCAGTTGATCCGGAAGCGCTCGACCACATCGTCCAGGGCCTGCGCCGTCTGCTCTTCGAGCACATCGGTCAGCGGGCATCCGGCGCTCGTGAGCGTCATGTGGATCACCAGGGCGTCGTTCTCGTCGTCCCAGCCGAGGTCGTAGATCAGGCCGAGGTCGACCACATTGATCCCGAGTTCGGGATCCATGACGTCCTTGAGCGCCTCGGAGACCTCGTCGTACTTCTCGGGAGCGAGCGTCGCGGTCATGGATATATCCTAAGCGCCCGCGGGTGCGGCGGGCTCGGAAGCGGTGTCCAGGAACCGGTCATAACCCTCGTTCTCGAGGCGGTCCGCGAGCTCGGGACCCCCCTCTTCGACGATGCGACCGGCGACCATCACGTGCACGAAGTCCGGCGCGATGTAGCGGAGGATGCGCGTGTAGTGCGTGATCAGCAGGACGCCGAGATCAGTCTCGGCCTTGGCGCGGTTGACACCCTCCGACACGATCTTGAGCGCGTCGACGTCGAGGCCCGAGTCGGTCTCGTCGAGCACCGCGATGCGGGGCTTCAGGAGCTCGAGCTGCAGGATCTCGTGACGCTTCTTCTCGCCGCCCGAGAAGCCCTCGTTGACGTTGCGCTCGGCGAACTTCGGGTCCATGCGCAGGTTCTTCATCGAGACGCGGATGTCCTTGACCCAGTTGCGGATCGAGGGCGCCTCGCCGTCGATCGCGGTCTTGGCGGTGCGCAGGAAGTTGCTGACGGTGACCCCGGGGATCTCGACCGGGTACTGCATCGCGAGGAACAGCCCCGCCCGCGCCCGCTCGTCAACGGACATCGCGAGGACGTCCTCGCCATCGAGCGTGATCGAACCCGAGGTGACGGTGTACTTCGGATGTCCGGCGATCGTGTACGCCAGGGTCGATTTTCCTGAGCCGTTGGGGCCCATGATCGCGTGGGTCTCGCCCGTGCGGATGGTGAGGGTGACGCCGTTCAGGATGGGCGTGACGCCGGCATCCGTTTCGACGGTGACGTGCAGGTCGCGAACTTCGAGGACAGACATGTGAAGGGGTTCCTAACGGACTCGGCCGGTCAGACGGCCACGGTGGAAGCGGGATCGATGAGAACGTCGTCACCGTCGATCTGGACGACGAAGACGGGTACCGGCTCGTATGCCGGAAGGTTGAGGGGACGGCCGGTGCGCAGCGAGAACGCCGAGCCGTGGGCCCAGCACTCGAGCGTCTCACCCTCGACGAAACCGTCCGACAGCGAGATGTCTCCGTGTGTGCAGACATCGCCGATCGCGTGGACTTCGCCATTACCGTCGAGGACGACGGCGATCGCGACGCCGTCGAGTTCGACGCGCTTGGCCGTGTCCTGTTCGAGCTCACTCAGGGCGCAGGCGCGCTGCAGTGTCACGCGACGCCCTCGGCGAGCTCCGCCTCGATCGCGGCGGTGAGCTCTTCTTCCAGGGCCGGGACACCGAGTTTCTGGACGATCTCGGCGAGGAAGCCGATGACCACGAGGCGCCGCGCCTCGTCCTCGCTGATGCCGCGGGCCTGCAGGTAGAAGAGCTGCTCGTCGTCGAAACGTCCGGTGGCGCTCGCGTGCCCGGCGCCCTGGATGTCTCCGGTCTCGATCTCGAGGTTCGGGATCGAGTCGGCGCGCGCGCCCTCGGTCAGCACCAGGTTGCGGTTGGCCTCGTAGGAATCGGTGCCCGTGGCATCCGGCCCGATCAGCACGTCGCCGATCCAGACGGAACGAGCGCCGACGCCCTGGAGCGCGCCCTTGTAGAGCACGTCAGCGCGCGTCTGCGGTCCGCGATGGTGGACGTACACCTGGCTCTCGAGATGCTGGCCGGCGTCGGCGAACGACAGACCGTAGACCTCGCCCTCGGAGCCTGCGCCCGCGAGGTCGACCGACGGGTTGACGCGCACGACGCCTCCGCCGAAGCTGACGACCGAATGCCGCAGGCTTCCGTCGCGCTCGACGCGCGCCTGGTGAGCCGCGGCGTGCACGGCATCGTCGTCCCAGCGGTGCACCGACACGACGTTCAACCGGGCGCCCTGGCGCACGATGATCTCGACGTTCTGAGCGAACGCCGCGGAGCCCTCGTGGCGCAGGATGACGGTCGCGCTGGAGTTCTCGCGCGCCTCGATCACCACGTGCGCGTGTGCACGCAGGCCCGCACCGGCGCCGATGAACTCCACGACGACGGGCTCGGCGAGCTCGTCGTTCGCGGGCACCGCGAGGTAGAGGGCCTCGGCGGTACGCGACCAGGCGATGGCGCTCGGCAGGTCTTCGGGTTCGAAGACCTCGCCGCGGGGCGACTGGCCGACCTTCAGCCCGGCGGCGGCGAGCGGACCCGTAACGGTGATGCCCACGGCGCCCTCGTCACCGGCGACGTCGTCGAAGAGCGCGGCGAGGCGCGCGACGGGCGTCTGTTTCCAGTTCACCTCGCGGCCCGTGGGCCGCGAGAAGTCGGCGGGCACGAACGAACGGGGGCGCGCGGAGCGCGTCTGGACGGGGATGGTGCGCGCAGTCGTCTGCCCCCATCCTCCGTCGGTGTGGGGCACGTTTCCGGGCACCTGGCGGGGGGTGGTCGTTGTCGTCGTCACGCTCCGACTCGTCCTTTCGTCGTCGGTCGAAGAATCATCCGACGCTTCCTTCCATGCCCATCTCGATGAGCTTGTTCAGCTCGAGGGCGTACTCCATGGGCAGTTCGCGGGCGATCGGCTCGATGAATCCGCGCACGATCATGGCCATCGCCTCGTCCTCGGCCATGCCACGGGACTGCAGGTAGAACAGCTGCTCCTCGCTGACCTTCGAGACGGTCGCCTCGTGGCCCAGCTGCACGTCGTCGACGCGGATGTCGATGGCCGGGTACGTGTCGCTGCGCGAGATCGTATCGATCAGCAGGGCATCGCACCGGACCGTGTTGGCCGAGTGATGCGCATTCGCGTCGACGCGAACCTCACCGCGGTATCCCGCGCGTCCGCCGCCACGAGCGATCGACTTCGACACGATCGAGGACTGCGTGTAGGGGGCCATGTGGATCATCTTGGCGCCGGCGTCCTGGTGCTGACCCGGACCGGCGAAAGCGACCGACAGCGTCTCGCCCTTCGCGTGCTCGCCCATCAGATAGACAGCCGGGTACTTCATCGTCACCTTGGAGCCGATGTTGCCGTCGATCCACTCCATCGTCGCCCCCTCGTGCGCGACCGCACGCTTGGTGACGAGGTTGTAGACGTTGTTCGACCAGTTCTGGATCGTCGTGTAGCGAACGCGGGCGTTCTTCTTCACGATGATCTCGACGACGGCGGAGTGCAGCGAATCGCTCTTGTAGATCGGAGCCGTGCAGCCCTCGATGTAGTGGATGTAGCTGCCCTCGTCCGCGATGATCAGGGTCCGTTCGAACTGGCCCATGTTCTCGGTGTTGATGCGGAAGTACGCCTGCAGTGGGATCTCGACGTGCACGCCCTTCGGGACGTAGACGAATGAGCCACCCGACCACACCGCGGTGTTGAGCGCCGCGAACTTGTTGTCGCCGGACGGGATGACCGTCCCGAAGTACTCCTCGAAGATCTCGGGGTGCTCACGGAGCGCGGTGTCGGTGTCCATGAAGATGACACCCTGCGCCTCGAGGTCCTCACGGATCTGGTGGTACACGACCTCGGACTCGTACTGCGCCGCGACACCCGAGACGAGGCGCTGGCGCTCGGCCTCGGGGATTCCCAGGCGCTCGTACGTGTTGCGGATGTCTTCCGGGAGGTCTTCCCAGGACTGCGCCTGCTTCTCGGTCGAGCGCACGAAGTACTTGATGTTGTCGAAGTCGATCTCACTGAGGTCGGCGCCGAACGTCGGCATGGGCTTGCGGCCGAAGAGCTCGAGCGCCTTCAGACGGCGCTGCAGCATCCATTCGGGTTCGGCCTTGAGCGCCGAGATGTCACGCACCGTCGCTTCGCTGAGGCCGCGCTTGGCGGCGGCCCCCGCAGCGTCGGGATCGTGCCAGCCGAATTCGTAGACTCCGAGCCCCGCCAGTTCGGGGCGATCGATCAGGACGTCAGACATGGTCACACTCTCCTCTTGGCCGCAACGGTTTCATCCGCCCCGGCGATCCATTCGTTCTCTGTGTGCGAGAACGGGGTCCGCCGTTTCCGGGCCAGGCTCAGGGGCACACGGTTCGCGCGCCTAAACTGTTGGCAGCGCGTCGAGTGCTTTCGCACGCGCACCGCAACCCCTCGATTCTACAGGGTCGACCCGACCGGCGGGCCGACCACCGCCCGCGCCCGACCCGACGCGGCATGCCCCCAGGAGGCGATCCGCTTGTCGCAGGAACCCGGTCGCGCGCAGAAAATCTGGCGGATGCTCCCCGACACCGTCGATCGGCGCGTCATCGTCGCCGCCTGGGCCACGTTCGTCGTGCAGGTCGCGATCGTCGGTACCGGCGGTCTGGTTCGGCTGACCGCCTCGGGGCTGGGCTGCCCCACCTGGCCGCGCTGCACGCCCGAGTCGTTCGTGAACACTCCCGAGATGGGTATCCACGGGATCATCGAGTTCGGCAACCGCCTGTTGACGTTCGTGCTCGTGGCGGTCGCGATCGTGACATTCTTGTTCGTCGTTCGGATGCGTCGCGCCCGGCCCGACCTGTTCTGGCTCGCGCTGATCATCGGTCTGTACGTGCCGATCCAGGCTGTCATCGGCGGCATCACGGTGCTGACCAACCTCAACCCCTACGTCGTGGGCCTCCACTATTTCGCGTCGGTCGTGCTGGTCGCCTTCGCGACCGTGTTCGTCGTCCGCGTGTATTCGACGCCCGGCCGACGCATACCCGTCGTGCCTCGTGGGCTCGCGATGCTCGCCCACCTGACCTCGGTGGTCGTGCTCGTCACCGTGCTGGTCGGGATCGTGGTCACCGGCGCCGGACCGCACGCCGGAGACGCGGGTGCCGCGCGCAACGGACTCGACCCGGAGCTCATGCAGCACCTGCACTCTTGGCCGGCATACGCGACCCTCGCGCTCACCCTGCTCCTGCTGGTGGGCAGCTGGCGACTTCCGCTGCGGCGCTGGGTTCTGATGTTGCTGGCCGTCGAAGCTGTACAGATCGCCGTCGGCCTGTGGCAGGCGCGAACGGGCCTTCCGGTCGCGCTCGTGAACATCCACATGGTGCTGGCGGTGCTGCTGGTGGCGGCGATGACCGCGGTCATCATGCACCTGAAGGTATCGGGCGGGGCGGGTATCGCAGCCGACGAGGCCGCGCCCGCGACATCCGTATCCGCGCGATAGAGCCGCACGCCCGTCGCAGACCCGGTCGCACGCACAGCGAACACATAGGCTTCGGATAGGTCCCGCACGACCGAGCCCGGAATAGTCTCTCCCGCGGCTCGTTACGCCGCGCCTCGAACAAGGAGAACCTATGACCGCCCGTCCCCGCCTCGTCCGCAGCATTCCCTACTGGGCCCTCATCGTCGGCTCCGTAGCAGCCGGCGGTGTCGGTCTGTGGCTCACCCTCGACAAGCTCGGCGTCATGACCTCCTCGATCCTCGATGGCAGCGCAACCGGCGTCGAGGTCTACGCGGGTCAGTCGTGGGCCGTTCTCGGATCCGTCCTGATCGGAGCCGGCCTGATCGGCCTCGCGTTCGCGCTGACGCTCGCCGTCGCCGCATCACTGGTCAAGCGTGATGAGCCTCTCGTCATCGTCGCCGACACGCTCGACGACGGTGTCGACGAGGTCGAGCCCGGCCCGAACGGAACCGTCGTGGTCGACGGTGTGACCGCCGACGAGGCTGCCGTGCAGGCCGACCCGGCCGCCGTGCCCGGCGAACAGGTCGCCCCGCCCAAGAACTGAGCGCGGGCGCGCCGCACGTCCGATCGCCGGGAAGCTGAGGATTTCAGCGGCCCGGCGATCGGCGTTCTGCGGCTAGAACGGAAGCAGCGGGTCGACCGCGATCGCGACGAACAGCAGCGTCAGGTACGTGATGGACGCGTGGAACACACGCATCGGCGCGGGCTCGGTGCCGCGTACGGCACGGTTGTAGAGCCGGTGCGATTCGTAGATGAACCACCCGCCGAACACGAGCGCGGATGCCGTGTAGACGATCCCCATGTTCGCAACGGGGATGAGCAGCAGCGAGCACGCAACCGTCGCCCAGGCGTACAGGATGACCTGGAGGCCGACCTGAGCCCCGCTGCGGGTGGCACCGAGCATCGGCACATCCACGTTGTCGTACTGGGCCTTGTACTTCATGGACAGAGGCCAGTAGTGCGGCGGCGTCCAGAGGAAGACGAGCGCGAACAGGATGAGCGCGGTCCAGCTCAGCGAACCGGTGACGGCCGACCAGCCGATCACGACCGGGAAGCACCCGGCGATCCCACCCCAGATGATGTTCTGTTCGGTGCGACGCTTGAGGATCATCGTGTAGATCACGACGTAGAAGAAGATGGCCGTCGCCGACAGGATCGCGGCCAGGGCGTTGGTCGTCGCCCAGAGCCAGAGGGTCGAGAACACCGCGAGCGACCAGGCGAAGACGAGAGCGCCGCGCGGCGAGACCTCGCCCGTCACGAGCGGCCGGTTCTCGGTGCGCTGCATGTGAGCGTCGATGTCGCGATCCAGGTACATGTTGAACGCCGCGGCGGACCCGGCGCTCAGCGAACCGCCGATCACCGTGGCGAGGACGAGCCACAGGTTGGGGAGCCCGTTCTGAGCCAGGATCATGACCGGAACGGTCGTGACGAGCAGCAGTTCGAGGACGCGGGGCTTCGTCAGAGCGACGTAGGCACGCAGCGCGCGACCGAAGGATCGCGGAGCCGCGGGGGCGTCGGATGCCCGGATGTCAGGCGTCGTCGTGATGTCCATCGCTCCCCGCTCGGCGCTCGCAAATACGCCTCGAGTCTATGGCATCGGCGCGGCGTCCCTCCCCGAGCAGCGGCACGGCAACACCGCGCCTCGCACGACCCGCCGCGCGGGGATGCCCCTTCGCTATGCTGGAACCACATGACATGCGCCCTCGCGCCCTCCCCCGTGAACACCCCCGAAAACGATTCGGCGTGTGCTCGAGAGGCGGCTGAGGCGCTCCCCAAGACGAAGGGCGGTCCGGTGTCGGAACTGCGTTGGGACGAGATCGACAAGCAGGCCGTGGACACCGTCCGCGTGCTCGCGGCAGATGCGGTCGAGAAGGTGGGCAACGGCCATCCGGGAACCGCGATGAGCCTCGCCCCCGCGGCGTATCTCCTCTACCAGCGCGTGATGCGACACGACCCGGCCGACCCGCACTGGCTCGGGCGCGACCGTTTCATCCTCTCCGTGGGGCACTCGTCGCTCACGCAGTACATCCAGCTCTACCTGGGCGGCTTCGGCCTCGAACTCGAAGACCTCGAGGCCCTGCGCACCTGGGGCTCGAAGACCCCGGGACACCCCGAGTTCGGCCACACGGATGGCGTCGAGATCACGACCGGCCCGCTTGGCCAGGGCCTGGCCTCGGCCGTCGGGTTCGCGTACGCGGCCCGGTACGAGCGCGGGCTGTTCGATCCCGAGACCGCGGCCGGAGCCTCACCCTTCGACCACTTCGTGTACGTCATCGCCGGTGATGGCGATCTGCAGGAGGGCGTCACGAGCGAGGCATCCTCGCTCGCCGGCCACCAGGAGCTCGGCAACCTCATCGCGATCTACGACTCGAACCAGATCTCGATCGAGGACGACACGAACGTCGCCTTCACCGAGGATGTCGCGAAGCGCTACGAGGCCTACGGCTGGCAGGTGCTGACGGTCGACTGGAAGAAGACCGGCCAGTACGTCGAAGACGTCGCCGAGCTGTACGCGGCGATCGAGGCGGCGAAGGGCGAGACGAGCAAGCCCTCGCTCATCATCCTCAAGACGATCATCGGCTGGCCGTCGCCCGGCAAGCAGAACAGCGGCAAGATCCACGGCTCGGCGCTCGGCGCCGACGAACTGGCCGCCACGAAGAAGGTGCTCGGATTCGACCCAGAGAAGAACTTCGTGGTCGACGACGCTGTCATCGCCCACACCCGCGGACTCCGTGACAGAGGGGCCGCAGCGCACGCCGAATGGCAGACCGCGTTCGATGCCTGGTCCGCCGCGAACCCCGACCGCAAGGCGCTGCTCGACCGTCTTCAGGCGCGCGAACTGCCCGCCGACATCGCGGACGCGCTGCCCGCTTTCGAGGCCGGCAAAGAGGTCTCGACGCGCGCCGCATCGGGTCTCGTGATCAACGCCCTCGCCGAGAAGCTTCCCGAGCTCTGGGGCGGCTCGGCCGACCTGGCCGAGTCGAACCTCACCACCATCAAGAACGCGAAGTCCTTCATCCCCGCCGAATGGTCCACTCACGAGTGGACCGGATCCCCGTACGGCCGCGTGCTGCACTTCGGCATCCGCGAGCACGCGATGGGCGCGATCATCAACGGCATCGTGCTGCACGGCCCGACGCGCCCGTTCGGCGGCACGTTCCTGATCTTCAGCGACTACATGCGCCCGCCGGTGCGTCTCGCCGCCCTGATGAACGTTCCCTCGCTGTTCGTCTGGACGCACGACTCCGTCGCGCTCGGCGAAGACGGCCCGACCCACCAACCGATCGAGCAGATCGCGACGCTGCGGGCGATCCCCAACTTCGCGCTCGTACGCCCGTCCGACGCCAACGAGACGGCCGTCGTCTGGCTCGAGTTGCTGCGCCGTCACGCCGGCCCCGCCGGTATCGCTCTGACACGTCAGAACATCCCGGTGTTCGAACGCGGTGCGGGCGAAGCATCCGGCGACACGTTCGCGTCGGCCGAACTGGCGACGCGCGGCGCTTACGTCCTGGCCGAGGCGCCCGGCGGTACGCCCGATGTGATCCTGATCGCCACGGGCTCCGAGGTTCAGCTCGCCGTGGCGGCACGACAGACGCTGGCCTCCGAGGGAGTCAACGCACGCGTGGTCTCGGCCCCGTCGCTCGAGTGGTTCGCCGAGCAGGATGCGGAGTACCGCGAGAGCGTCCTACCCGCATCCGTCACCGCGCGCGTGTCGGTCGAGGCCGGCATCGCCCTGCCCTGGCGCGGCATCGTGGGCGACCGCGGCCGCTCCGTCTCGATCGAGCACTTCGGTGCATCGGCCGACTACAAGACCCTGTTCCAGAAGTTCGGCATCACGGCCGAGGCCGTCGTGGAAGCGGCGCGCGAGACCCTCAAGGAGAACGCATGACCACCCCCACCGCAGATCTCTCGGCCGCCGGCGTCAGCATCTGGCTCGACGACCTGTCGCGTCAGCGCATCACGACCGGAAACCTGCAGGAACTGATCGACACGCGGAACGTCGTCGGCGTGACGACGAACCCGACCATCTTCCAGGGCGCCATCTCGGCCGGAATCGGTTACGAAGAGGCGATCGACGCGCAGCGCGCGGCCGGTGCCACCGCAGACGAGGCGATCCTCTCGCTGACCACGACCGACGTACGCGACGCGTGCGATATTTTCCGTCCGATCTTCGACGCCACGAACGGCGTCGACGGCCGTGTCTCGATCGAGGTATCCCCCGACCTCGCGCACGACACCGACGCGACCATCGCGCAGGCCAAGGAGCTGTCGGCGGCGGTCGACCGCCCCAACGCCCTCATCAAGATCCCGGCGACCAAGGCCGGGCTTCCGGCCATCACCGAGGTCATCGGGTCGGGGATCTCGGTCAACGTGACGCTGATCTTCAGCCTCGAGCGCTACGCCGACGTCATCGACGCGTACCTCGCCGGGCTCGAGAAGGCCCGGGCGGCCGGGATCGACCTCGCGTCGATCGAGTCGGTCGCCTCGTTCTTCGTCTCGCGCGTGGACACCGAGGTCGACAAGCGCCTCGGCGCCATCGGCACGGATAAGGCGCTCGCCCTCAAGTCGAAAGCCGGCATCGCCAACGCCCGACTCGCCTTCGAGCTGTACGAGGAGAAGTTCGCGTCCGAGCGCGCGGTGGCCCTGCTCGAAGCGGGCGCGCACGCACAGCGGCCCCTGTGGGCCTCGACGGGTGTCAAGGACCCGGCCCTGCCCGACACGCTCTATGTAACCGAGCTCGTCACCGCGGGCACCGTCAACACGATGCCGGAGAAGACGCTGCAGGCGACCTTCGACCACGGAGTCGTCACCGGCGACACGATCACGACGAACTACTCCGACGCGCATTCGGTCATCGACGCGCTGGCGACCGTGGGCGTCGACATCGACGACGTCACGCAGGTCCTCGAGGACGAGGGCGTCGAGAAGTTCATCGCATCGTGGCACGACCTGCAGGAGACCGTCGCGAAGGCCCTCGCCGGAGCCCCGGAGTCGGCCCGATGAGCTTCGAGATCCACGTCTCGGGTGCGCCGAGAGAGGCCGTCGAACGCGTCGTGCCGACCCTCGTCGCCGACCTCGTCGCCTCCGGGATCACGAGCGGTGACGCGAGCCTGTGGGGTCCGGCCGCCGAGGCCGAGGCATCCAAGCGTCTCGGTTGGGTGCAGGCCGTCACGGTCTCGCGTCCGCTGGTCGCCGAGATCGAGGCGCTCCGCGCTGATCTCCTGGCCCGCGGTGTCGACCGCTTCGTGCTTGCCGGAATGGGCGGCTCGTCGCTCGCACCCGAGGTCATCACGCAGACGTCCGGGGTGCCCCTCGTCATCCTCGACTCCACGGCCCCCGGCCAGGTGCTCGCGGCGCTCGACGGCGATTCCGAGACCGGTGGCCTCGACCGCACCGCGCTGATCGTGTCGTCCAAGTCGGGCTCCACGGTCGAGACGGACTCCGCGCGCCGCACGTTCGAGGCCGCCTTCCGCGACCTCGGCATCGACCCCGCCGAGCGCATCGTCGTCGTGACCGACCCGGGGTCGCCCCTCGATGCCTCGGCTCGCGCCGCGGGCTACCGCGTCTTCAACGCCGACCCCAACGTCGGCGGACGTTATTCGGCCCTCACCGCTTTCGGACTCGTCCCCTCGGGTCTGGCCGGTGTGGACATCGGCGAGCTGCTCGACGAGGCCGACGCGACCCTCCTCGAGGTCGCGATCGACAGCCCCGAGAACCCCGCACTGGTTCTCGCCGCCGCGATCGCCGGCACGAACCCCCGACGCGACAAGATGGGCCTGATCAGCGATGGAACCCACATCGTGGGGCTGCCCGACTGGATCGAGCAGCTCGTCGCCGAGTCGACTGGCAAGCAGGGCACGGGAATCCTGCCCGTCGTCCTCCTGCCCGTCTCGCCCGAACTCGACGAGGACCTGCCCGATCTGCAGATCGTGCGTCTCGTCGACGACGCCCAGCACTTCCACCTGTTCGAGCGGCACCCGGGCGAGGTTCTCGTCAGCGGTTCGCTCGGCGCGCAGTTCATCGTGTGGGAGTACGCGACGGCGATCGCCGGTCGCCTTCTCGGTATCGACCCGTTCGATCAGCCCGACGTCGAGTCGGCCAAGATCGCCACGCGCGCCCTGCTCGAGGCGCGTCCCGAACCCGCTCCGCCGGCGTTCGTGGTGGACGGCGTCGAGGTGCGCGTCAGCGACCCCGAGCTCGCGGCATCCGGCACGATCGCCGGGGTCCTCGACGCGCTGTGGTCGCGGCTGCCCGCGGACGGCTACGTCGCCGTGCAGGCCTACGTCGATCGCCTGTCGATCCCGCAGCTCTCCGGGCTCCGCGAACTCGTCGCCGCCGACTGCGGTCGCCCGACGACATTCGGATGGGGACCGCGCTTCCTGCATTCGACCGGGCAGTTCCACAAGGGTGGCCCCGCGGTCGGCGTCTTCCTGCAGATCACCGAGCGCACGGATGTCGACCTCGAGATCCCGGGACTCCCCTTCACCTTCGGCCAGCTGATCGAAGCGCAGGCATCGGGCGACGCGTCCGTGCTCGCCGACCACAAGCGACCGGTCGTGACGCTCACGCTCACCGACCCGTCGGTCGAAGTCATGGCGCTCTTCGAAGCCGCCCAGTAACACCAGAGAGGCACACCCGTATGCCCATCGAGATCTCGCGCGGGCACAATCCGCTGCGCGACCCGGACGATCGTCGTCTGAACCGCATCGCCGGTCCGAGCGCCCTCGTCATCTTCGGCGTGACAGGCGACCTGTCCCGCAAGAAGCTCATGCCGGCGGTCTATGACCTGGCCAATCGCGGCCTGCTTCCGCCCGGGTTCGCCCTGGTGGGGTTCGCGCGTCGCGACTGGGAAGACCAGGACTTCGCGAACGTCGTCCACGAGGCCGTCAAGCAGTATGCGCGCACGCCGTTCCGCGAAGAGACCTGGCGACAGCTCTTGCAGGGGATTCGATTCGTCTCGGGCGAGTTCGACGACGCGGATGCGTTCCGTCGCCTGCGCGAGACCGTCGAACGACTCGACATCGAACGCGGGACGATGGGCAACCATGCCTTCTACCTCTCCATCCCCCCGAAAGACTTCGCGATGGTGGCGAAGCAGCTCCGGGACTCGGGACTGGTCAACGAGAATGCGAACGGGGACGACGCGTGGCGCCGTGTCGTCATCGAGAAGCCGTTCGGGCACGACCTCGCCTCGGCGCGGACGCTCAATGACGCTCTCGAGGTTGCGTTCCCGGCGGATTCGATCTTCCGGATCGACCACTACCTCGGCAAAGAGACGGTCCAGAACATCCTGGCCCTCCGGTTCGCCAACGAGCTGTTCGAGCCCCTCTGGAACAGCAACTACGTCGACCACGTGCAGATCACGATGGCCGAAGACATCGGCGTGGGTGGCCGCGCAGGTTACTACGACGGGATCGGCGCGGCACGCGACGTCATCCAGAACCACCTCCTGCAACTGCTCGCCCTGACCGCGATGGAGGAGCCCATCTCGCTGTCGGCACACGACCTGCGCGCGGAGAAGGAGAAAGTCCTCGCTGCCGTGCAGCTGCCCGCCAATCTCGCGGAGGCGACCGCTCGCGGTCAGTACGCCGGCGGATGGCAGGGCGGCGACAAGGTCGCCGGGTTCCTGGAAGAGGACGGCATGGACTCGGCGTCGACGACCGAGACGTTCGCGGCGATCAAGCTCGAGATCGCGACCCGCCGCTGGTCAGGTGTTCCCTTCTACCTCCGCACGGGCAAGCGCCTCGGCCGTCGTGTCACCGAGATCGCCGTCGTCTTCAAGAGGGCGCCGCAGCATCTGTTCCTGCGCAGCCAGACCCTCGAACTCGGGCAGAACGCCCTCGTGATCCGGATCCAGCCCGACGAGGGCGTCACCATCCGATTCGGCTCGAAGGTTCCGGGCGCCGGCACGCAGGTGCGCGACGTCACGATGGACTTCGGCTACGGGCATGCTTTCACCGAGGCGAGCCCCGAGGCATACGAACGCCTGATCCTCGATGTCCTGCTCGGCGAGCCGCCGCTGTTCCCGCGTCACGAAGAGGTTGAACTCTCGTGGCGCATCCTCGACCCCGTCGAGGAGTTCTGGGCCGCCCAGGGTGGACCGCTGGAGCAGTACAGTCCCGGGTCGTGGGGCCCCGCTTCCGCGGAAGAACTCCTGGCCCGCGATGGACGAGTCTGGAGACGCCCATGATCATCGAGATGCCCGACACGACCGTCAGTCAAATCGCCAAGGCCCTCGTCAACGCCCGCGAAGAGGGCGGTGTGGTCGCGCTCGGCCGTGTACTCACGCTCATCATCGCAACGCGGCACGGTCTCGAAGAAGACGCCATCGAGGCTGCGAACGACGCCTCGCGCGAGCATCCGATGCGGGTCATCGTGCTGATGGCGGACACTCAGGGAGAACCTCGACTGGATGCGCAGATTCGTGTCGGCGGCGACGCCGGGGCGAGCGAGGTCATCGTGCTGCGCGCCTCGGGGGCCGCGGCGTCGAACGAAGAGAGCCTCGTCACCGGTCTGCTCCTGCCCGACGCGCCTCTGGTGGTGTGGTGGCCGGATCAGCCGCCGCGAAAGCCGTCGGATTCGCCGCTCGGGCGGATGGCTCAGCGCAGGATCACAGATGCCTCGACCGCGCCGCAGGCCGCCGATCGCCTCTCCATCCTGGGCGCGAACCATGCTCCGGGAGACACCGATCTCGCGTGGACCCGTCTCACCCACTGGCGCGAGCAGCTCGCCGCGGTTCTCGACCAACCGCCTTTCACCCCCATCACGGGTGCCGTCGTGCGAGGTGCGAGCACGTCGCCCTCGACGGCACTCCTCGCAGCGTGGTTACGTCTCAAATTGAACGTCCCCGTGACCTGGGAATACATGCCGCCCGACGAGTGGGTGGACGGTATCAAGTCGGTGGACCTGCAGCGCGAGGGCGGAGACATCCTGCTCGAACGTTCCTCCCCGACGGTCGCCTGCCTGACGCAACAGGGTCAGCCGCAGCACGACCTGGTTCTGCCGCGACGCACCCTGCGGGAATGCCTCGCCGAGGAGCTTCGTCGGCTCGATCCCGACCTGCTGTATGGTCGTGTGATCACCGAGGGCTGGGAGCTTCTGGACCCGCCCGTCAGCCGGGAGCCGCATGTCGACTGAGAACCTCACCGACCGTCGCGTCATCGTCAGCGCGGACCGCGACACGGTTTTCGCCGCGGTCGCGCGCCGCATCGTCGAGAAGCTTGCCGTGTTGAGCGTCGAACGCCCTCTCGTGCATGTCTCGATCACCGGTGGACGTGCGGGGGTCAGCGTTCTCTCCGCGATCTCGGGCCATCCGGGGGTCGAGCTCGTCGACTGGTCGCGCGTGCATTTCTGGTGGAGCGACGAACGCTACGTTCCCGAGGCATCTCCGGATCGCAATGCTCTGCAGGCCCGAGACGCTCTGCTCACGCGCCTGTCCATACCGAGCAAGAACGTGCACGAGGTCCTCGCGTCCGATCGGTCGGAATCGGCGGAGGCCGCCGCAGAGGCGTACTCCGCCGAGCTCGCAGGCTTCGCGTCGTCGGACGATCCCACGGCCGGCGCGTGGCCGAGCTTCGACATCTGCCTGCTCGGAGTCGGACCGGATGCGCACATCGCATCACTGTTCCCCGACCGTCCCGAGATCGGGGTCACCGACCGGGCGGCCGTGGCCGTGTACGACTCCCCCAAGGCTCCACCGGTGCGCGTAACGCTGACGCGCCCGGTCATCAATGCATCACAGCGCGTATGGCTGGTCCTCACGGGGTCCGAGAAGGCGGCCGCACTCGGTCTCGCCCTCGCCGGAGCCAGCTACATGAGCGTCCCGGCCGCTGGCGCAAAAGGCCGTCACCGCACACTGTTCTTCGTCGACGCGGACGCCGCGGCCGAAGTACCCGCGGAACTCATCGATCCCGACTGAGTTCGTGAGGCACCGAGCGGACTCAGCCGAGGCCGCGACGCTCGCGCAGGGCGCGCAGGGCGTCGTCGAGGAGCGCGGCGGCCTCTTCGTCCGTGCGACGCTCCTTCACGTAGGCCAGGTGCGTCTTGTACGGTTCAGCCTTCGCGAGTGACGGCGGGTTGGCCTTGTCGCGCCCGGCCGGGAGACCCGAGTGCGGGCTGTCGATCGTGTCCGGGATCTCGTCCTCGGGCACGCCTGCGGCGAAGTAGCGAACCGTCTCGTTGCCGAGCGCGTCCCAATAGGGGACGGCGACGCGCTCCGCGTGGTATCCGTGGTCCTGTTCGCCCATCGGGCCCGCACCCACCCGGGTGCCGCGGATCGCGTTTCCGCCAGTAGCCATGTCAGATCCCCTGGAACTTGGTGATGAGGCCGAGTGCGACGATCGCAACGAACCACGTCAGGGCGAGCACGATGGTGAATCGGTTGAGGTTCCGCTCGGCGAGCCCCGACGACCCGAGGGACGACGTCATGCCGCCGCCGAACATGTCGGAGAGCCCGCCACCACGTCCCTTGTGGAGCAGGATCAACAGGGTGAGCAAGAGGCTCGTGATGCCGAGGATCACCTGCATCACGAATTCGATAATCTGCACCGGTAAAGCCTTTCAGAGCACCCGTCGGGCGGGCGCAACGTCCTCAAGTATAGGCGGAGAGCCTAGACGCCCACGTGCTTCTGGTAACGGATGATGGCGGCGAAGTCGTCGACCTTCAGACTCGCGCCTCCCACGAGCGCCCCATCGACATCGGGCTCACGCATGAAGCCCGCGATGTTGCCCGCGGCAACCGAGCCGCCGTAGAGGATGCGCGTTGCCGCTGCCGCGTCGTCGCCGAGCGTTTCTGCGACAACCGCGCGCAGCTTCTCGCAGACCTGCTGGGCCTGATCGGGCGTCGCCGCCTGGCCCGAACCGATGGCCCAGACCGGCTCGTACGCCACAACAACCTCGGTGCCGGCCGCGATATCGGCCAGAGCCGCCTTCAGCTGTGCGACCGGGACGGCGCTCGCACCGTGGTTTTCGAGATCCTCGGCTGTCTCACCGACGCAGATCACGGGGACGAGACCGTGCTTGAGGGCCGCCTTGACCTTCGCCGCCACGACATCGTCACCCTCGGCGTGGTACTGACGTCGCTCCGAGTGTCCGATCAGGACATACCTGCAGCCGAGCTTCTTCAGAAACTGGCCCGAGATCTCTCCCGTGTAGGCGCCGGAGTCGTGCACCGACAGGTCCTGGGCACCGAGCGAGAACTCGATCTTGTCGGCAGAGATCAGCGTCTGCACACTCCGCAGATCGGTGAAGGGCGGGAACACGGCGACCTCGACTGAGCCCGCGTCGTGCTTGGCATCCTTCAACGCCCAGTCGAGCTTCTGCACGAGTGCGATCGCCTGCTGGTAATCGAGGTTCATCTTCCAGTTGCCGGCGATCAGCGGTGTACGCCCCTGACGCGCGGCGTTCTGCGTCACTGTTCCCATCCGAGGACCTCCAGTCCGGGGAGCTTCTTACCCTCGAGGAATTCCAGGCTGGCTCCGCCGCCCGTCGAGATATGACCGAACTGGTCGTCCGAGAATCCGAGCTGACGGACGGCGGCAGCGGAGTCTCCGCCGCCGACCACGCTCAAGCCATCGACCTCGGTGAGCGCTTTGGCAACGGTCTTCGTGCCGGCGGCGAAGGCCGGCATTTCGAACACGCCCATCGGGCCGTTCCAGAAGACGGTCTTGCTGTCACGAATGAGTTCGGCGAATCGGGCCGCGGACTCCGGGCCGATGTCCAGACCCAGGCCGGAGGCGCCGAACGGGGTGTCCTCCATCGCGTCGGCCGCCGTCACGACATGCTCGGCATCCGCGCCGAACTTCGACGCGACGACGATGTCCGTGGGCAGCACGAGCTCGACGCCCGTATCCCTGGCCCGCTGCACGTACTCGCGCACGATGTCGAGCTGATCGGTCTCGAGCAGGCTCGACGCAACCTTCAAACCCTCCGCCGCGAGGAAGGTGAAGACCATGCCTCCACCCACCAGGATGCGGTCGACGCGCGGGAGCAGGTGCGATATCACGCCCAGCTTGTCACTGACCTTCGACCCACCGAGCACCACCGTGTAGGGACGCTCAGGGTTCTCCGTCAGCCGGTCGAGCACATCGAGCTCGGCCTGGATCAGCAGGCCCGCAGCGGACGGCACCAGCTCGGCGAGCTCGTACACGCTCGCCTGCTTGCGGTGCACGACACCGAAACCGTCCGAGACGAGCGCGTCACCGAGCGCCGCCAGGCGTTCCGCGAATGCGCGGCGCTCCGTGGCATCCTTCGACGTCTCGCCCGGCTCGAAGCGCAGATTCTCGAGAACCGCGACATCGCCGTCCTCGAGGGCCGCCACGGCCTCCCGGGCGGACTCACCCACCGTGTCACGTGCGAACGCGACAGGCTTGGCGAGCAGTTCCGACAGTCGCTGCGCTACCGGCTCGAGGCTGTACTTCGGGTCGGGAGCACCATCGGGACGACCGAGGTGGGAGCAGACCACGACGCGGGCACCGCGCTGGATCAGGGCGTTCAGGGTCGGCAGCGACGCACGCACGCGGCCATCGTCCGTGATCTGACCGTCCCGGAGGGGGACGTTCAGATCACAGCGGACGATGACACGCGTGCCGACGAGCGACCCCAGCGAATCGAGAGTGCGCAGGGGCATCAGCGGAACCTACAGACGTTCGCCGACGTACTCGGTGAGGTCGACGAGGCGGTTCGAGTAGCCCCACTCGTTGTCGTACCAGCTGGAAACCTTCACGAGGTTGCCGCTGACGTTGGTGAGCTCGGCGTCGAAGATCGACGAGTGCGGGTTGCCCTGGATGTCGCTCGACACGATCGGGTCCTCGGTGTACTCGAGAATCCCCTTCAGGCGCCCCTCGGCCGCAGCCGTCTTGTAGACGGCGTTGATCTGGTCGACGGTGAGGCCCTCGGTGGGCGTGACGATCGTCAGGTCGACGATCGAGCCGGTGGGAACCGGAACGCGGTACGACGAGCCGCTGAGCTTGCCCTGCAGCTCCGGCAGCACGAGGCCGATGGCCTTGGCGGCACCGGTCGAGGCGGGGACGATGTTGATCGCGGCACCGCGTGCACGGCGCAGATCGCTGTGAGGGCCATCCTGCAGGTTCTGGTCGGCCGTGTAGGCGTGAGCGGTCATCATGAAGCCGCGCTCGATGCCGAACGCATCGTTGAAGACCTTCGCGAGGGGCGCGAGGCAGTTGGTCGTGCACGACGCGTTCGAGATGATGACGTCGGTCTCGGGGTTGTAGGTCTCTTCGTTGACGCCCATGACGATGGTCGCGTCGTCGCCCGTGGCGGGCGCCGAGATCAGGACCTTCTTCGCGCCACCGGCGATGTGCTTCTTGGCGTCCTCGGCCTTCGTGAAGCGACCGGTCGACTCGATCACGATGTCCACGCCGAGCTCGCCCCAGGGCAGGTTCGCCGGGTCACGCTCTTCGAAGACGCGGATCTTCTTGCCACCGACCGTGATGGAGTCGGCGTCGTAAGACACGTCCTCCGCGAGCGGGCCGCCGACCGAGTCGTACTTGAGCAGGTGCGCGAGGCTCTTGTTGTCGGTGAGGTCGTTCACCGCCACGATTTCCAGGTCAGCGCCCTGCGCGAGCGCCGCGCGAAGGTAGTTGCGTCCGATACGGCCGAAGCCGTTGATGCCGATCTTGACAGACACGGTGTCTCCCGATTCTCGTGGCGCGGGGCGGCGCCTTTAGGTGCGCGGATACGCGCTTTTCGGATGAAGGAGGACGCCGGATCCCTCGACTCAGCAAGGGCTCAGCGGCGTCCTCGCCTCCGTCACGACATTACCAGCAGACCCGCAGTCTTCTCGCGGGCGGTCTCGAAGCGGGTCTGAACGTCAGCCCAATTCGCGATGTTCCAGAACGCCTTCACATAGTCGGCGCGGACGTTCTTGTAATCCAGGTAATAGGCGTGCTCCCAGACGTCCAGCAGCAGGAGCGGGACGGTGCCCGCGGCGAACTGCGACTGCTGGTCGAAGAACTGCTGGATGATCAGGTTCTGGCCGATCGAATCCCAGAACAGGCCGGCCCAGCCGGAACCCTGCACACCGAGGGCGGCGGCGGTGAAGTGGGCGGCGAACTTGTCGAACGAACCGAAGTGGTCGTCCATCGCGGCCGCGAGCTCGCCGGTGGGCTTGTCTCCGCCGTTCGGCGAGAGGTTGGTCCAGAAGATCGAGTGGTTCGTGTGTCCACCGAGGTTGAAGGCGAGATCCTTCTCGAGCTTGTTCACGAAGGCGAAGTCACCCTTGTCACGCGCCTCCGCCAACTGCTCCAGCGCCGTATTGGCACCGGTCACGTAGGCCTGGTGGTGCTTGTCGTGGTGCAGCTGCATGATCGAGGCACTGATGTGCGGCTCGAGAGCGGCGTAGTCGTAGGGAAGTTCGGGCAGCGTGTAAGTCGCCATAGTCGTATTTCCTCCTGTCGGTGCCACGCTTCGCGCGGCGCGGATGACGTTCTCATCCTATCGATGGGCAACACCGAGACCAGGGCCTTGCTTCCCGATCCGGGCATCTGTACGGGCGCCCGCCGCACCGATGGCGCTTCGATCAGGCGTCGACGTCAGCCGGGATACCCGCCTCTGTGCCGGGGATGCCCTCGTCCTCGGCACGCTTGTCGGCCATCGCGAGCAGACGTCGGATGCGTCCCGCGACGGCATCCTTCGTCAGCGGCGGATCGGCGTGGTGGCCGAGCTCATCGAGGCTCGCCTCGCGGTGGGCCAGGCGCAGCTCTCCCGCCTCGCGCAGATGGTCGGGGATTCCGGGCCCCAAGATCTCGAGGGCCCGCTCGACACGCGCACACGCGGCAACGGCGGCCTGGGCTGAACGGCGCAGATTGGCGTCATCGAAATTGACCAGACGGTTCACACCGGCGCGCACCTCACGGCGCTGGCGGAGCTGCTCCCACTCGGCAGCGGCACGCTGGGCTCCCATCGCCTGCAGGATGGCGCGGATCGCCTCGCCGTCGCGCACCACGACGCGGTGCACTCCGCGAACCTCACGGGCCTTCGCGGCCACGCCCAAACGATGCGCCGCCCCGACGAGCGCCATGGCGGCCTCGGACGAGGGGCAGGTCACCTCGAGCGCGGCCGAGCGACCGGGATCCGTCAGCGTACCCGCGGCCAGAAACGCCCCGCGCCAGATGGCCGCGAGGTCGTCGCGGGACCCGGTCGTCAGCTTGTTCGGCAGCCCGCGAACGGGACGACGACGCTGATCGAGAAGGCCCGTCTGGCGCGCCAGCGTCTCACCGCCGTCGATGACCCGGACGACGAAGTGACCCTCTTGGCGCGACGACGATGCCTGCACATGCCCGAGCTCGGGACGGACGCCGTAGAGCTCGACCAGGTCACGAGCCGTGCGGCGCGCGAGAACCTCGGAGTCGAGTTCCGCCTCGATGGCGATCCTGTTCGCGATCGAGTGCAGACCGCCGGAGAAACGCAGCAGCGACGTCACCTCGGCAACGCGCGCCGTCGCACGTGGGTCGCGGATGGCTACCAGTTCGGCCTTGACATCGGCGGTGAGTGGCAACCTGCGCTCCTCGGATCGGGTCGGACGTGAACCCGCCTAGCCTACTCGCGACCGAGATCGCGATGCTTCACGCGCACGGCGACTCCGGGCACGGTAGACAGCCGAGCGGCCAGCTGCTCCGCCATCGCGACGGAACGGTGCTTGCCGCCGGTGCACCCGACGGCGACCGTGGAGTGGCGCTTGTTCTCGCGTTGATACCCGGCCAGAACGGGCGCCAGAGACTGGGCGTACGCATCCAAGAACTCCATCGCACCCTCTTGCGCGAGCACGAAGTCGCGGACGCGCCCATCCTGTCCGGTGAGGTGGCGGAGCTCCTCGTTCCAGAACGGGTTCGGCAGAAACCGCATGTCGGCGACCAGGTCGGCGTCGGGCGGCACGCCGTATTTGAACCCGAAACTCTGCACCGTGATGGTGTGGCGGGCCGAACTCTCCTCGAGGAACAGCTCGGATACGGTCGTCGCGAGCTGATGGATGTTGTACGCGCTGGTGTCGATGATCAGATCGGCACTCTCGCGGATGGGCGCCAGGCGTCGACGTTCGCGCTGGATTCCATCGAGGATGGTTCCTTCCCCCTGCAGGGGGTGCGGGCGCCGGACCGCTTCGAAACGACGGACGAGCACCTCGTCCGAGGCGTCGAGGAACATGAGACGCACCTGACGACCCTTACGCAGAGCGTCCATCACATCGGGAAGGTCCTCGAACAGACCCCTGCCCCGCACATCCACGACGGCCGCCACCCGGGGCAGAGCGCCGGCGGCGAGACCGGTGATGTCGAGCAAGGGCCGCAGCATCTGCGGCGGCAGGTTGTCGACGACGTACCAGTCGAGGTCTTCGAGCGCGTTGCCGACCGTGGATCTTCCGGCGCCGGACATACCGGTCACCACGAGGACCTCCCCCGCTCCGCCGCCCGTGTCCGTCATCGCTCCAGTCCCCATCAGCCCGGCTCCTAGCCTACTGACTCGGCGAGGGGCGGAAGGTTCGCGCCCTCCGCGGCCGCCGCCACCTCGGCTGCGTCTCGCAGGCGCGTCTGGATCGTCGCCGCGAGCTTGGGACCGATGCCCTTCACCTCGGTGATCTCCTCCGCGCTGGCACGCCTCAGTGCGGCGACCGATCCGAAGTGCCGCAGCAACACGCGGATCCTCTCGGCACCGAGGCCGGGGATCTCGGCGAGGACGCTCTGGATGTCCTTCCGGCGACGGGAACGCTGGTGCGTGATCGCGAACCGGTGCGCCTCGTCGCGCAGGCGCTGCAGCAGATAGAGCGCCTCACTCGTGCGCGGCAGGATGACGGGGTACTCGTCGCCGGGCAGCCAGACCTCTTCCAACCGCTTCGCGATTCCGCACAGCGCGATCTCTTCGTGGCCGGTGTCCGCGAGAGCCCGCGCGGCCGCCTCGACCTGAGGTCGCCCCCCGTCGACCACGAGAAGCTGCGGAGGGTAGGCGAAACGTGGTCGCTTGCGCACCGTACCCTCGACCTCGGGTTCCTCCGGGCGGTCGAGATAGGCGAGTCGGCGCGTGAGGACCTGATGGATGGAGTCCGTGTCATCGGTCGTCTCGGCGATCGAGAACGAGCGGTACTGGTCTTTGCGGGGTAATCCATCCTCGAAGACCACCATCGATGCCACGACGTTCGAGCCGCTCAGGTGCGACACATCGAAGCACTCGATCCGCAGGGGCGCTTCGGCCAGCCCGAGCGCTTCTTGCAGGTCCGTGAGGGCTTGGCTGCGGGCGATGTAGTCGCTGGTGCGTCGCGTCTTGTGCAACATGAGCGCCTGCTGGGCGTTGAGATTGGCCGTGCGCTGCAGATCGGCCTTGCGCCCCCGCTGCGCCGTTTGCACGGTCACCGGACGACCGCGCCTCTCGCGAAGCCACTCCTCGAGTTCCGTCGCATCCGGGGGCAGAACCGGAATGAAGACGCGACGCGGGATGTCCGCTGCCGCGGCGTCGCCGTACGCGCGTTGCAGGACCTGATCGACCAGGTCCCCGCCCTCGATGTCGAGTTCCTTCTCGATCGTCGATGCCCGCACACCGCGGATACGGCCGCCCCGGATGACGAAGTGCTGGACGGTCGCGGCGAGTTCGTCCTCGGCGATACCGAACAGGTCCGCATCGACGTCTTCGCCGAGGACGAGCGCGCTGCGTGACAGCACGGCGTCGACGGCGGCGAGCTTGTCTCGATACGTGGCCGCGCTCTCGTAATCCATGGCCGCCGAAGCCTCGCGCATGCGAGCCGACAACTGGGTGCGGAACCGCTGGTCGCCCCCCGACATGAACGCGACGAAGTCGTCCACGATCGCGCGATGCTCTTCGATCGTCACCTTCATCGAACACGGCCCACCGCACTTGCCGATCTGCCCCGGGAAACAGGGTCGGCCGGTCTGCATCGCTTTCCGATAGCTGGAGTCGCTGCACGTCCGGATGGGGAAGACCTTGATCATCAGGTCGATCGTGTCGTGCACTGCCCAGATCTTCGGATAGGGGCCGAAGTACTTCGCTCCCTTGATCCGGCGGTTGCGGGTGACGACGACGCGGGGAGCCTCGTCACCGAGCGTGATCGCCATGAACGGGTAGGACTTGTCGTCGCGGTAGCGCACGTTGAAGGGCGGATCGAATTCCTTGATCCACATGTACTCCAGCTGGAGTGCCTCGACATCGCTGCCCACGACCGTCCACTCCACGGAGGACGCGGTCGTCACCATGCGGCGCGTGCGCTCGTGGAGCGTGTGCAGCGGGGCGAAGTAGTTGCTCAGACGGGAGCGCAGGCTCTTCGCCTTGCCCACGTAGAGAACGCGCCCGGAAGAATCGCGGAATCGGTATACACCGGGGTTGGTCGGGATCTCACCGGCACGGGGACGATACGGCAGCTGGGGCCGGGATGACGCAGCGGCCACGGCTACCCCGCCTTGCGCTGCTCGCGCTGACCCAGCACCTCCGCCAGGAAGGCACCGGTGAAGCTGTTCTCGTTGCGTGCCACCTGCTCGGGCGTTCCCGTCGCGACGATCTGGCCACCGCCCGAGCCACCCTCGGGGCCGAGGTCGATGACCCAGTCGGCCGACTTGATGACATCCAGGTTGTGCTCGATCACGATGACGGTGTTGCCCTTGTCGACGAGCCCACCGAGCACCTCGAGCAGGCGACGGACATCCTCGAAGTGCAGTCCCGTGGTGGGTTCATCGAGCACGTAGATGCTGCGTCCGTTGCTGCGGCGCTGGAGTTCGGTGGCGAGCTTGACGCGCTGCGCCTCTCCCCCGCTGAGCGTCGTTGCCGACTGGCCGAGCCGGACATATCCGAGTCCCACGTCCACCAACGTCTTCAGGTAGCGGTGGATCGCCTGGATCGGCTCGAAGAACTCGGCCGCCTCCTCGATCGACATCTCGAGGACCTCGGCGATGTTCTTGCCCTTGTAGTGCACCGCTAGCGTGTCGCGGTTGTAGCGCTTGCCGTGACACACCTCGCAGTCGACGTAGACGTCGGGCAGGAAGTTCATCTCGATCTTGATCGTTCCGTCGCCCGAGCACGCGTCGCAGCGCCCGCCCTTGACGTTGAAGCTGAAGCGTCCCGGCTGGTAGCCGCGTACCTTCGCCTCGGGCGTCTCGCTGAAGAGCGTGCGGACGCGGTCGAACACTCCGGTGTAGGTGGCCGGATTGGAACGCGGTGTGCGGCCGATCGGGTTCTGGTCGACGTGCACGACCTTGTCGAGATCGTCCAGGCCGGTGACGCGCGTGTGCTTGCCGGGAACGGTGCGGGCGCCGTTCAGGCGCGACGCCAACACCTGGTAGAGGATGTCGTTGACGAGCGAGGACTTGCCCGAGCCGCTCACCCCGGTGACGGCCGTGAGCACCCCGAGCGGGAAGTCCGCGCTGACGTTTCGCAGATTGTTCTCACGGGCGCCGACGACCGTGATCTTGCGATTCTTGTCGAACTTGCGACGCTTGGTCGGTGTCGGGATCTCACGGCGGCCGGCCAGATAGTCGCCCGTCAGCGAATTCTCGTCCGAGAGCAGAGCCTCGTAGGGCCCGGAGTGGACCACGGTTCCTCCGTGCACACCCGCGAGCGGTCCGATGTCGACGACCCAATCGGCGGCCTGGATCGTCTCTTCGTCGTGCTCGACGACGATCAGGGTGTTGCCGAGGTCGCGCAGCGTCTCGAGGGTGCGGACGAGGCGCCGGTTGTCGCGCTGATGCAATCCGATCGAGGGCTCGTCCAGGACGTAGAGCACGCCGGTCAGCCCCGAACCGATCTGCGTCGCGAGGCGGATGCGCTGTGCCTCGCCACCGGAGAGGGAGCCTGCCGAACGGCCGAGGTTGAGATAGGTGAGTCCGACCTGCAGCAAGAAGTCCAGGCGCACCCGGATCTCACGCAAGACCTGCGCCGCGATCTTCGCCTCGCGTTCCGTGAGCTGCAGGGTCTGCATGAACTCGCGTGCGTCCGACAGGCTGAGCCCGGTTACCTCGGCGATCGAGTGACCGTGCACCTTGACGGCGAGCACCTCGGGCTTCAGGCGTGTGCCCTCACAGACCGGACATGGAACCTCGCGCAGGAACTCGCCCCACCGACCGCGCTGGGTGTCGGACTCGGCCTGCAGCCACTGACGTTCGATGTAGGGCACGACGCCCTCGAACCCCGAGGCGTAGCGCATCTCGCGCCCGTACCGGTTCTTCCATTTGACGGTGACCTTGTAGTCCTCGCCACGCAGAACCGCCTCGCGGACCGACTCGGGCAACTTCCGCCACGGGGTGTCGAGCGAGAAATCGAGGTCGCGAGCGAGCCCCTCGAGCAGCCGCTCGTAGTACTGGAAGAGCCCCTTGCCCTGCGTCGTCCAGGGCACGATGACGCCCTCGCGGATCGACGCGGATTCGTCGCCGAGCAGGAGCTCGACGTCCACGGCCATGCGGGTGCCGAGCCCCGAGCACTCCGGGCACGCACCGAACGGTGCGTTGAACGAAAAGGTGCGCGGCTCGATCTCGGTGAGCTGCAGGGGGTGTCCGTTGGGGCAGGAAAGCTTCTCGGAGAAGCTCTGCCATGCGGCATCACCCTCTTCGTCGACGAAGTTGACCTGCATCACGCCGCCGGCGAGGCCCAGCGCCGTCTCGACCGAGTCGGTGACGCGACCGAGGATGTCGGGACCCGCCACCAGTCGGTCGACCACGACGGCGATGTCGTGCTTGTAACTCTTCTTGAGAGTCGGCGGTTCGGCGAGCTGGATCAGCTCACCATCGACGATCGCGCGCGAGTAGCCCTTGGCTCCGAGTTCGCGGAACAGGTCGACGAACTCACCCTTCTTCTGACTCACGATGGGCGCGACGATCTGATAGCGCGTGCCCTCGGGGAGTTCGACGAGCTGATCGGCGACCTGCTGGACCGTCTGGCGCTGGATGACCTCACCGCAGACGGGGCAGTGCGGGACACCGATGCGTGCCCACAGCAGACGCATGTAGTCGTAGATCTCGGTGATGGTGCCCACGGTCGATCGCGGGTTGCGGTTGGTCGACTTCTGATCGATGCTGACGGCCGGGCTCAGCCCCTCGATGAAGTCGACATCCGGGCGGTCGACCTGCCCCAGGAACTGCCGCGCATAGGCGCTCAACGACTCGACGTAGCGGCGCTGCCCTTCGGCGAAGATCGTGTCGAACGCCAGGCTCGACTTTCCCGATCCGCTCAGGCCCGTGAACACCACCAGCGCATCGCGTGGAATCTCGAGGTCGACGTTCTTGAGGTTGTGAACCCGAGCGCCTCTGACGCTCAGTTTCGAGGGCGCGGCAACGGGGACGATAGGCACCCGTCAAGTGTAGGAGCGGCCACCGACACCGGCTTCGCGGTTCGCGGTCAGCGGAGACACCGAGCGCATACGCTCCTCGTCACAGCCGGCCCGCGCGCCCGGCGAAGGGAGCCAGGGCATCGCGCAGCGCCTCGACTTCTCCCACCTCGAGACCGACGGCCTCCATCACGCGCCCCGGGACCTGGAGAGCGAGCTCTCGCAGCTCACGCCCCTCGTCCGTGAGATCGATGAGCAGCACCCGCTCGTCGGACGTCGATCGCCGCCTGGTCACGAGACCATCCGCCTCGAGCCGCTTGATCAGGGGCGACAGGCTCGCCGGCTCGAGTGCGAGCTCTTCCGCGAGTGCACCGAGTGACCACGGTGCGTCCTCCCAGAGCGCCAGCATGACCAGGTATTGCGGATGCGTCAGCCCGAGCGGTTCGAGGATCGGCCGGTAGATCGACACGACGTTCCGCGCCGCGGTCACGATGGCGAAACACACCTGGTTGTCGAGGCGCAAGAGGTCATCTTTGCTGTGCATCAGGCCAGACTAGCAATTAGTTAGTACACTAATTGTCATGACACACAAGATCCCGTTGCGCCAGCGCATCCGGGAAGCGGGCGGCCTGTACCAGTGGTTCAACGCGTCGTTGATCCGAGTCGCCGGTCCCGCCGCGGTAGGACCCTACGATGACGACGCGGCACAACCCGTCAGACCGGCGCCGTGCCCGATCTGCCGTGCCCCCATGGACGCCCACACGATCGACCGCACCGGACCGAAGCCGCTGCTGCACTGCCCGTAATACGCCGCGCCCGGGATCTCTCTCCCGCGACGGATACACGAATCCGCATCGGCTGCGTGCATCGAAACCGCGGACGTCAATGAGTGGCGCCATCGTGCGATGGGCAGTCGTGTCGCGGCGGCTCGGGAACGTCACCCCGAGGCAGACGGCTCAGCGGATCAGGCGTGCCCGGCCCGCTCCATCGCCCGAAGCTCGCGCTTGAGGTCTTGCACCTCGTCTCGTAGCCGGGCGGCGAGTTCGAACTTGAGTTCGGAGGCGGCCGCCAGCATCTGCGCGCTCAGATCGCCGATCGTCGCCTCGAGCTGGTTCGCTCCCTCGGCCGCGATCCCCTGGTGTCCCTTCGTGCTGAGCGACCGTGGCGTGGGCGCCTTGCCCCTACCCTGGGACGCTCCGCGACCGGCCTCGCGCTTCGAGAGCATCTCGGCCGTGTCTGCGCCCTCGCGCGCCAGCACCTCCGTGATGTCCGCGATGCGCTTGCGCAGCGGGGTGGGGTCGATGCCGTGCTCGAGGTTGTACGCCACCTGCTTCTCACGGCGGCGATCCGTCTCGTCGATCGCCTTTCTCATCGAGTCGGTCATCGTATCGGCGTACATGTGCACCTCACCGGAGACGTTTCGAGCCGCGCGACCGATCGTCTGGATCAGGGATGTCCCGGAACGCAGGAACCCCTCCTTGTCGGCATCGAGGATCGAGACGAGCGACACTTCGGGCAGGTCGAGGCCCTCACGCAGCAGGTTGATGCCCACGAGCACGTCGTACACGCCGGCCCGCAGCTCGGTCAGCAGCTCGACGCGTCGGAGGGTGTCGACATCCGAGTGCAGATAACGGACCCGCACTCCGTGTTCGCCCAGGAAGTCCGTCAACTCTTCCGACATCTTCTTCGTCAGGGTCGTGACGAGCACGCGCTCGTCACGTTCGACACGGAGGCGGATCTGCTCGAGCAGGTCATCGATCTGTCCCTTGGCGGGCTTCACGATGATCTGGGGGTCGACGAGACCCGTCGGGCGGATGATCTGCTCGACGACGCCGTCGGCGATGCCCATCTCGTAACGACCCGGGGTCGCCGAGAGGTACACCGTCTGACCGACGCGGTTCTTGAACTCGTCCCACCGGAGCGGGCGGTTGTCCATCGCGCTCGGCAGACGGAATCCGTGGTCGACGAGTGTGCGCTTACGAGAGGCGTCCCCCTCGTACATCGCGCCGATCTGCGGCACGGTGACGTGCGACTCGTCGATCACGACGAGGAAGTCGTCGGGGAAGAAGTCGAGCAGACAATGGGGCGCCTCGCCCGGCGCGCGCGCATCGATGTGCCGCGAGTAGTTCTCGATTCCCGAGCAGAAGCCGAGCTGCTGCATCATCTCGAGATCGAAGGTGGTACGCATGCGCAACCGCTGCGCCTCGAGCAGCTTGCCCTGACCCTCGAGCTCTTTCAGCCGCTGCTCGAGCTCGGTCTCAATCGTGCCGATCGCGCGCTGCATGACATCGGTGCCCGCGACATAGTGGGAGGCCGGGAAGATCGGGACGGCATCGAGCTTCTCGAGAACGTCGCCCGTGAGCGGATGCAGCCGGTACAACGCCTCGATCTCGTCGCCGAAGAGCTCGATGCGGATCGCGTACTCCTCGTACACCGGGATGATCTCGATCGTGTCGCCGCGCACGCGGAAGTTGCCGCGCGAGAAGTCGACGTCGTTGCGGTTGTACTGCATCGAGATGAACTTGCGGATCAGCGCATCGCGGTCGTACCGCTCCCCCACCTGCAGGGCCACCATGGCGCGCAGGTACTCCTCGGGGGCACCGAGGCCATAGATGCACGAGACGGTCGACACCACGACGACATCGCGCCGCGACAGGAGCGAGTTGGTCGTCGAGTGCCGCAGGCGCTCGACCTCGGAGTTGATCGAGCTGTCTTTCTCGATGAACGTATCGGTCTGCGGCACGTATGCCTCGGGCTGGTAGTAGTCGTAGTACGAGACGAAGTACTCGACCGCGTTGTTCGGCATGAGCTCACGGAACTCGTTCGCGAGCTGCGCGGCGAGCGTCTTGTTGTGGGCCAGGATGAGCGTCGGGCGCTGGACCTGCTCGATGAGCCACGCTGTCGTGGCCGACTTGCCGGTACCCGTCGCACCGAGCAGCACGACGTCGGTCTCACCCGCGTTGATGCGCTGAGCCAGGTCCGCGATCGCGGTCGGCTGGTCGCCCGAGGGCTGATACTCGCTGACGACCTCGAAGGGCCGCACGCTGCGCGTGGTCTGCATGCTTCGAGCCTATGCGGGGGTTCCGACACCGGGCCCGGTGTTCGCGCACCGCGCACGCGCCGGACGCGCGGCCCGCACCGGATCAGCTCCGATCGGGGGTGGTCAGCCGGTTCCACAGCTCGTCGGCCTGCGCGAGCGTCTGTTCGATCGGTCCGGACGTGTCGATCACCACGTCCGCGATCGCCAGGCGCTCGTCGTCGCTGACCTGCGCGGCGATGCGCGCCGCGGCCTCCGTCTCGCCCAGGCCCCGCTCCTCTCGCAGGCGCTGAACGCGGAGCGACGCGGGCGCGTGCGCAACGACCACGAGATCCCAGGGATCGCTGCCGCGCGCCTCGACGAGGAGGGGGACGTCGTAGACGATGACCGCGTCCGGATCGGCGGCACGGGCCTCGGCGAACCGGGCGTGGGAGAGAGCACGGACCGCCGGATGCACGATCTCGTTCAGGCGCGCGATCTGGGCGTCGTCTCCGAACACGACGGCCCCGAGCGCGGCGCGATCGAGCGTTCCGTCCGCACGGATGACGTCCGTGCCGAACTCCTCGGCGATGCGGGCGAGCACGGGAGATCCGGACTGCTGGACCTCGCGCACCAGCGCGTCCGCGTCGACGACGACGGCACCGTGCTCGGCGAGCCGGCGGGCGATCGTCGACTTTCCCGCGGCGATGCCGCCGGTGAGGGCGATGAGTGGCATGGATCGAGCATGCCACGCCTGGCAGCAACGTCGGAAAGCGACCCCGTGAACCTCAGGATCGGCTCAAGACGCGACCTGAACACGACCCTGAGCAAGGGCTGAGCCCGTCTTGAGGCACGACCTCTAACGTCATATCTGTCGCACCGAGCGGGTGGCCTGCAGCACAGCACGCGAGACGCGACAGAGGACGGGAACGAGACGCGGGGGACGTCGGATTCTCGGACAGCAAGACAAAGAAGGGCGAGAGCCGGGGGGATCTCGCCATTCGATACATCGGTGCCGGCGCCAGCCGTCCATCCATGTCGCTCGCAACCGCTCGTTCCGTGAAGTCCTATCGGATTCACCGCAACGGGCAAGAGAAACACGTCTGGGGAGACGTCGAGCGCAGGAAATGGACGGCGGCGGGCCCGTATGTACGGGGTCGGTAATTGCGCGGCGTGACCCGCATCCGTGACCGCAAACACCACAGCCAGACGGCAAGAGTTAGGAACAAGAGTGCCTGGGGAAGCATTCAGAAGAGTCTTCTGGGATATCATCGCCGAAGTCAGCGCGCCCGCTCATACGCGTGCCTGGCGGGGAGGGATGTTCGTGTCGAACTCTGGTGTCGCCGTCGTGATCGAGGACGATACAGACATACGCGCGCTCGTCTCGCAGGTGCTCGAGCAGGCGGGCTTCCTGGTCTACGCGGCGTCTTCGGGCGTCGAGGGTCTCGACCTCATCCGCGAATACCAGCCCGTGGTGACGACGTTGGATGTCAGCATGCCCGGCATCGACGGATTCGAAACCGCGAAGCGCATCCGCGAGGTCAGCGATACCTACATCGTCATGCTCACGGCACGCGCCGACGAGATCGACACCCTTCAGGGGCTGCAGGCCGGCGCCGACGACTACGTCACCAAGCCGTTCCGCCCGCGCGAGTTGCGCGCTCGGATCGAGGCCATGATGCGGCGGCCCCGCTCGACCACGCACGCGACGGTCGTCCCGATCGAATCCGCGCCCTCCGCCGTCTCCGCCGCGTCGACCGCGAATCCCCCGTCCCCTCCCGAGCCGGACGATTCGGACGGATGGTACGAGCACCGGGGTCTGCGCCTGCACCCCGAGATGCGTATCGCCACCGTGGACGGCTCGGACGTCGAGCTCACCCGTAGCGAGTTCGACATCATGGCCGACCTGCTGTCGGCGGGTCGGCGGGTCGTCGGCAAGGACGACCTCGCCCTCATGCTCCGTGGTGAGCGTTACGCGGGCGGAAGCGGTTTCGTGAGCGAGCACGATGTGCGCGCGATCGAAGTGCACGTGGCCAATCTGCGCCGCAAGCTGGGCGAATCGGCGGCCAGCCCGCGCTGGATCGAGACGATCCGGGGCGTCGGCTACCGTCTGACCTCCGCCTGAAAGACGCACCGCGCCCGAAGCTCTGCATCGGAGCGGATCCCCGATCGGATTCAGCTGGTCAGACGGCGCCCGCGATCATGACCGAGGCATCCGGACTCGAGGCCGAGCGCACCGCGGCGTCGTTCGCCGCCGTGAAGAGTGCCTCGGAGTCGTAACCCGCGATGTCACTGACGGCTATTCCGACGCCGAGCACGGGGACCACGGATGTCCCCATCGACCCGAAATCGTCGAGCAGGCGGCGGTGGATCCGGCTCGCGACACGCCGCGCATCGCCGATCGATGACGGCTGCAGCGCGATGACGATGCCCGAGGCACCCGCGTAGCCGACGATCGCCGAGGTGGGGGCGTATCGACGCGAACCGACCCGCCAGGCGTGGGCGATGTCTTGAGCATCGACCGTGCCGAACGCGGTTGCGATTTGGGGCAGGTCGTCGAGACGCACCGAGATCACCGCGATGCGTTCGCTGAACGCCGCGGCACGCTGGGTCAGGTCGCCGAACAGTTTGGTGAACGAATCGTCGTCGTAGAGACCGTCGGCATCGAGCAACAGCGTCGTGCTGTCGCCGCGCCCGCGCAGGCGCGCCTGACCCGACCGCAGGACCGACATGGATACGACAGCGACGATCGTCAGGATGATCGTCAGGAACGATGTGGTGATCGTCCCGAACCAGGTCAGGAAGAACGGGTCGGCCGGACCCACGGTCACGAACACGACGGATCGCGCGACGTAGTACGCGCACTGCACCCCCAGGACGAGCGTCAGCGCAACGGTGGAAGCGCTCCGCCCCATGGCCGATCGCCGGGACTCGACCGCGCCCAGGCCCGCGAGCACGGCGAGGGCGATGAACATCACGAGCGCGCCCGCCCAGGCCCCCCCGTTCGGGCCGTCGACCAGGGACGCGACCAGCACCGCCGCGGCAGCGCCCGCGACGATCCACGCCGACACGCTCAGGGATCGTCCGTTGTAGCTCCGCGACCCGAGCCACAGACAGCCGGTGCCGACGACGAAGGCGGCATTTCCGAGCGCGATCGCGATGCCGGCCTGGTCGGATGCAACCCAGGCCAGGTAGCACAGCGTGGTCAGGATCGCCGCGATGAAAGCGAGAGACCAAATACGTCCGGCCCCGGTGTCGCGTCGCAGCACCGTGTCCAGCACGAACTGGACCCCCGCCACGATGACGACGACGGCGGTGCAGAGCGAGATCGAGAACATGTCGAAGACCATCAGGCTTCTCCCCGGGGGTCGGTGGCGGGCAGTCGCACGATGAAGGTCGCGCCCTCGCCGGATCGTGTCTGGACGGTGATCTCGCCGCCGGATGCACGGACGATGTCGCGGGTGATCGCGAGTC
Source organism: Microbacterium sp. BR1 (assembly GCF_002812725.1). Taxonomy (GTDB): domain Bacteria; phylum Actinomycetota; class Actinomycetes; order Actinomycetales; family Microbacteriaceae; genus Microbacterium. The sequence goes on from NZ_NMUN01000004.1 coordinate 873,301, forward strand.
CGAGCCCGCTGCCGTGGGTGGTCGTCTTTCGGACGGCATCCGCCCGGAAGAAGCGTTCGAAGAGGCGCGGCAGCTCCTGCTCGCTGATTCCGGGGCCGTCGTCTCGCACCACGATCCAGGCGTGCAGCCCGTCGGATGTCAGCCCCACCTCGATGTGGCCACCGTCGTCGTTGTACTTCACCGCGTTCGAGAGCAGGTTGTCCATGACCTGACGGATGCGGTGCGGGTCGGCGAATGCCGGAGCGGACTCCACACCCGACGCGTCGATCGTGATGCGCCGTTCGCCCGCCGGCGGGATGACGGCCTCGATCGACGCCATGACCACCTCCGACAGGTCGCACATCTGAGGCGTCACGGACAGGTCCACACCCTGCCGCGACTCGGCCGAGGCCGTGAGGATGTCGGAAACGAGCTCGAGCAGCCGACTGGCGTTGCGTTCGGCGACCTCGAGGCTCCGGCGGGCGGTCGGTGCGAGCGACTCCTCGTCGAGCGCCAGGTCGAGATATCCGATGATCGATGTCAGCGGCGTGCGCAGTTCGTGCGAGACGGATGCGACGAGATCCTCGCGTGCGCGAAGTGCGAGCTCTTCGGTCGTGACGTCGCGCGAGATGACGATCGTGCCGGCATCCTGTCCATTGACGTCCTGGATGCGGCGGGCCGTCATGCTGAGCGCGCGGCGCTTGTCGTCTCCCGGCTCGCCGTACCAGACCAGTTCGTTCTCGAACAGCTCGCCCGCACGGGCCCGCGCGAGAGGCATCTCGTCCGCGAGCAGGCGCGTGACACCGTCCGCGCCGAAGGCCGCCGCTTCCGCGCCCCGCGATCGTGCGCGCTGCAGCCGCGCGTGTGCCTCGTTGGTGACGGCGAGCGAACCGTCGGGAGAGATCCGGATCACGCCGAAGTCGACCGCGTCCAGCGCATCCGTGACGATGTCTTCCTGCCGACGCGCGCGCTCGACCGATCGCTCGAGATTGCGGGACTGTTTGTCGAGCAGCTCCCGTTGAGCCGACGAGCGCCGGGCCGCGAGGTACGCGATCGTGGCGACCGCACCGACCGAGATGGGCAACAGCAACGTCGTGGCCGTGATCTCCTGGCTCGGGCTGATCGCCAGCAAGAGCCAGAACAGGGCCGAGATGCTGGCGACCGCGAGGATGGTGCCCGTGACCCCGTACATGTACGCGATCCACATGGCCGGAAACGCCCACAGGAGTCCCAGACCGGATTCGGGTGACGCGTAGCGCAGGATGGCGATCGCGAAGATGTCGATCGCCGGGATCACGGCCGTCATGTACGGCGGGAACTTGTTCCACGGGACGACCAGGGCCGCACCCGTTGCCGCGAACGCGACGCCCAGGCCCAGGACGAACGCATCGAAATTCTGCGCCTGCTGCAGCGCGAGGATGAACAGCGAACCGAGCAGCACGATGCTGCCGAGCAGAACCTGGTTCTGCACCACCGTGCGTTCGCGGATACTGCCGTGAAGGCGGGAGCGACGCGCGAGAGCAGCGTCGGAGGTCATTTCTGAAACTTACCGTGCCGAGGCCCGACGAGGTGCGAGCCACGCAGACCGTTACCCGCGCTCGGGCACCGTAGGCTCGGTCCTCCCCGACGCATCCTGCGTCTCGTAGAGCGAGACCAGCTCACGCTCACGGCTGTGCGGAGGCAGGAAGAAAGCGACGAGACCCGCGCCCAGCGCGATCGCGATAGCACCCACGAGGTATGCGAAGAGGGCGCCGGAGACCAGGCTGTGACTGGCCGCGGCCAGGATCTCGTCCTTGTACTGCGGGTACTGGTCGGCCACGTGCAGCGCGGAAGCGAAGGATGCCTGAAGTGCGGTCGTCACGCTGTCGCTGATCTGCGAGGCCTGGGGGCTCGCGGCGATCGAGCGAGCGAATGCGGCGGCGAAACCGGTCGCGAGGATCGCCCCGAGAAGCGCCTGCATGATGGACCCGCCGAGGTCGCGCTGCAGATCGGACGTCGCCGAGGCCATCCCGACCCGGCGCACGGGTGTGCTCTCGGTGAGCGCCCGCGAGGCCGGTGTCATCGCGAACGCTGCGCCGGCACCGATGACGAGGAACCCGAACCCTATCAGCGGATACGGCGTCTGCTCACGCCAGAACAGCATCGTGACGAACCCGACGAAGACGAGCGCGTACCCGACGAGCATCGTCACGCGGGAGCCGCGGGCCGTGACCAACCGGGCCGAGATCGGCGCGACGACCAGAAGACCCACGGCCGCGGGAACGACCGCGAGACCCGCCTCGAGCGTGTCGTATCCGAGGATGTTCTGCAGAAACTGCTGACCCACGAACATCGCGCCCATGAGCGATCCGAACACGATCGTGCCAGCCGTAGCGGGCACCCAGAAGAGTCTGCGGCGCGCGACCCGCAGGTCGTAGAGCGGATGAGCCGTGACCGCCTGGCGCCACCCGAACAACACCAGCAAGATCAGCGCCGAGAGAAGCAGGACGGCGCCCACGAGCACCTGCCCCGGCGCGAACACCATGCTGATGCCCAGGACGAGCGCGGCGATCGCGAACGTCGCGAGCACTCCCCCACGGTGGTCGACGGGATCACTCGACTCCTTCACGTGCGCGGGCACCAGGATCGCGACGAGGACGAGAGCCGTGGCCGCGATGGGCAGCGCGAGAAGGAATGCCGAACCCCACCAGAACGCCTGCAGCAGCAGCCCGGCGAGCACGGAGCCGACGACCGTGGCCATCGCGCTGACGCTCGACCAGAGCGCGATGGCGCCCGTGCGCTTCGGCCCATTGGTCCAGAGCGCGGTGATGAGCGAGAGCGTCGTGGGGTAGGCCATGCCGGCCGCGATGCCCGTGAAGATCCGCGCCGCGATGAGCAGCTCGACCGAGGGGGCGAACGCGGAGAAGAGGCTCGCCACGACCGTGAGCGCGAGGCCGAGCATCAACAGCTGCTTGCGGCCGTACCGGTCCGCCAGCGCGCCGAGGTAGAGCACCGACATCGCGAGGCCGAGCGAGCAGCCGAGGGCGACGAGATTGAGGGATGTCTGACCGGCGCCGAACGCGTCGCCGATGTCCGGCAGCGCGATGTTCGCCGCCGCCAGGTTGATGTTGCACACCAGCGCGGCGAGGATCAGCGACGACAGCACCCAGGGGGCGCGTCGAGGTGCGTCAGCAGCGGCCGTATCGGCAACTCCGGGCGGAAGCGGGGCCGCATCGGTCATGGCATCACGATAGCGCCCGCGGCGGTTCGCGATCGGCCGCCCGGGCCGCGTATACAGGTTTCATGAGTTCACATTCCGCCCCCGCATCCGATCGCCGTCCCGTCGCCCTGGTCACGGGCGCTTCGGGAGGCATCGGTGGCGCGATCGTGCGAGATCTGGCGAACACCCACCGGGTCGTCGCCGTCGGCCGCGACGAGCAAGCGCTCGCGCGGCTGGCCGCCGATACCGGAGCCGAAACACGGATCGTCGAGCTGACGGATGCGAACGCGATCGACAGCCTGGCGGCACAGTTCGATCGGCTCGACGTGCTCGTCCACGCGGCCGCGATCGCCGATGTCCGCTCGGTCGAGCAGGCGACGGCCGACGATTGGGAGCGACAGCTGAGCATCAACGTCGTCTCGCCCGCGCTTCTGACGCGGGCGACGCTGCCGCTCATCCGTCGCAGCGCAGGCACCGTGATCTTCATCGGATCCGGTTCCGGAACCCGGCCCACGGCCGGAAGCGCGATCTACACCGCCTCGAAGTTCGCGCTCCGCGCCATCGCCGATGTCCTGCGACTGGACGAAGCGCGACACCGCGTCCGCGTCGTCACCGTCGCACCGGGACCGACCGACACGGCCATGCAGCGCACCATGGTGGCGGATGCCGGGGGAACCTATGTTCCCGAGCGCTACATCCGTCCGGAATCGGTCGCGCGCGAGGTGCGCCACGTCGTGGACGCGCCGTCGGACGTCCACATCACGCATGTCGCCGTGCGGCCGCGCGTCGAGGTGCCCCGCGCCTGACACAGAGTACGCGGGCCGCGCCGCGCCCGCGAACGGTCGCGATTCGTCGTGTGCACGGCGAGTGAACGGCGGGTCGCGACCGCTCGCGCCCCTGTTTCCCTCGGCAACGCCACAGGGGCCGAGGTCCGAAGACCCCGACCCCTGTCGGTCGTTGCGGATTCGCGGCTTAGCGGCCCGCGAGCTTCTCACGAAGAGCCGCGAGCGACTCGTCATCGGCGAGCGTGCCCGCTCCGGCCGACTCGCTCGAGAACGACGACGACGCGGATGCCTCGGGCGCTGCGGCCTCGGCCTCGGCGGCCTTGGCGACGAGGGCCTTGTGGTGCTCCCAGCGCGCCTGGGCAGCGGCGTACTCCTGCTCCCACTTCTCGCGCTCGGCGTCGAAGCCTTCCTTCCAGGCCTGCGTCTCGACGTCGAAGCCCTCGGGGTACTTGTACTCCCCGTTCTCGTCGTACTCGGTCGCCATACCGTACAGAGCCGGGTCGAACTCGGTACCGAACGGGTCGATCGAGTCGTTGGCCTGCTTGAGCGACAGCGAGATGCGGCGACGCTCGAGGTCGATGTCGATGACCTTGACGAACACCTCTTCGCCGACCGAGACGACCTGCTCGGCGAGCTCGACGTGCTTGCCCGACAGCTCCGAGATGTGCACGAGGCCCTCGATGCCGTCCGCGACGCGGACGAACGCACCGAACGGAACGAGCTTGGTGACCTTACCCGGCGCGACCTGACCGATCGCGTGCGTCCGGGCGAAGACCTGCCAGGGGTCCTCCTGCGTCGCCTTGAGCGACAGGGAGACGCGCTCGCGGTCGAGATCGACCTCGAGGATCTCGACGGTGACCTCCTGGCCGACCTCGACGACCTCGCTGGCGTGCTCGATGTGCTTCCACGAGAGTTCGGAGACGTGCACGAGGCCGTCCACGCCACCGAGGTCGACGAACGCACCGAAGTTGACGATCGACGAGACGACGCCCTTGCGGACCTGGCCCTTGTGCAGCGCGTTGAGGAAGTTCGTGCGCGACTCCGACTGCGTCTGCTCGAGCAGCGCGCGGCGGCTCAGGACGACGTTGTTGCGGTTCTTGTCGAGCTCGAGGATCTTCGCCTCGATCTCCTGGCCGAGGAACGGCGTGAGGTCGCGGACGCGACGCAGGTCGATGAGCGACGCGGGCAGGAAGCCGCGGAGTCCGATGTCGACGATCAGGCCACCCTTGACGACCTCGATCACCTGACCGGTGACGACACCGTCGTTCTCCTTGATCTTCTCCACGTCACCCCAAGCGCGCTCGTACTGAGCGCGCTTCTTGGACAGGATGAGACGGCCTTCCTTGTCCTCCTTCTGGAGAACGAGAGCCTCGACAGCGTCGCCGAGCTTGACGACCTCGTTGGGGTCGACGTCGTGCTTGATGGAAAGTTCGCGCGAGGGGATGACACCCTCGGTCTTGTACCCGACGTCGAGGAGGACCTCGTCGCGGTCGATCTTCACGACGGTGCCTTCGATGAGGTCTCCGTCGTTGAAGAACTTGAGGGTCTTCTCGACCGCGGCCAGGAAGTCTTCAGCAGATCCGATGTCGTTGATCGCGACCTGCTTGGGAGCCGTGGCGGTCGTTGCGGTAGTCATGTAGTGGGTTGTCCTTGTTGGTTGTATGGTCGGGCTCCGACCCTGTCCGGACGCCATGTGGACGAACGGATGCCCGGGGTCGGGCGAAGCGGATTTCTTGTTGCCGTGCACGCACGGCGAGAACGTCACAGAAGTGACATTCAAGGGTATCAGAACGCTGCCGACGCCCGCAGTATGCCCGCGAACCGACTACAGGTGGATGCCGAACCACCCGAGGGTGCCGGTGCCGAGAAGCAGCACGAAGACGCCGACGAGCACGAGCACGATCGACATCACGAATCCGGAGTCGCGTTCGATCCAGTCCTGGATCCGTTCCATGCGTGCGCGTACGCCGCCGCGGGCGAACGTGAAGAGCACCGTGATCGCGGCCACCGTGGACACCGATGCGATCACGAAGACCGCCAGCATGAAGACCAACACGAGGAACGGCGGGTCCGCGTGGCGCACACGCGTCGCGGCCGTGGCGGTGATGAGCAGCGCCTCGGGGTGGATCGCGAAGCTCGCGCCGAGCGCGACCGTCAGCGTCGGGGTGAGGTTACGCACTCCCCGTACGAGCGGTGACGACCGCGGGGCGGTTCGCCGCCGCGCTATCTGAATGACGCCGAGCACGACCATGAGCACACCGGCGACGATCTCGATCCACCCGATCAGTGTCTTGTCGCCGAACTTCGGCAGCCGCACGGCATGCAGGGCTCCCGCGAAGAGCGCCATGATCAGGAGCAGGGCGGCCGCGTACCCGATCGTGATCAGCCATCCGGGACGCGACTCGCGGGCCGACAGGACGACGACGATCGTCGTCACGATGGGGATCGTCGTGAACGCAACGGTCAGCCCGAGGGCGATGAGCACCAGCCAGTCGGCCACCGTCGTGTTCCTTTCCGGGTCGCGCAGGCCTTCCGGTTCGCACGGGGCGAATCGCGAGACATGTCCCCGGTAAGTGTGCCAGGACTGCGGCCGGTCAGGCGCGCTCGACGTCCACCCAGGCCATCATGTCCTGTCGCACGCGCCGCGGGTCGACACCCGCTCGGGGTGCCAGTTCCGCGATGTACTCGGCGACGAGCGAGGTCGCGGCGGCGCGGGTGACACGCGCGGTGCCGGCATAACGCGCGCGCAGGACCGAGACGACCCAGGCGACATGCTCGGGCCTGATCGTGAGACCCCGCGTCGCGGCACCCTCGACGGCCGCACGTGCCCGCTCGTCGAGGCTCCTTCGCGTGAACCCCGCGAGCACCTCCGGATCGAGGCGACCTGTCGCCAGGAGCGCGGTGATGGTGTCGCTGAGTTCCGACCAGGTCACGAGCGGCAGGGCCGGGTCGATGACGCGCAGCGCACGGATGGACGCGGGCGCACGGGCATCCTCGACCCGTTCGGCATGGCGCGCATGGTTCACGGCGCGCAGGCGCACGGGTTGCACCATCTCCGCGCCCGGATCCTCGTCCGGATGACCGCTGTCGCCTTCCGGCTCGAGACCGGATTCCGACGCCCCGGCGGCCTCTTCCACGACGTACTCGGCCAGCGCCCGCGCGGCGAACAGGGCCAGGGGCACGGTCGCGAGTCCACGCAACGTGGCGGCCTCGTCCTCCGCGCCCGTCGCGAGAAGCAGGCGCGCGGCGGTGTCGAGCGCACGATAGGTCTCGGCCGCGTCGAACGGTCGGATGCGAGCCCACGCGTCCCACACGGCCTGCAACTCACGGGCGTACCCCGCGATGGCGTTGACCGACGCATCGTTCCCATCGTCTGCGGGGGCGCAGGCGAGCACCCTCAGCATGCTCACGAGGTCGCGATCGATACGATCGTCGTCCCCGATGCCCCCGGTGTCGTGCGGATCGTATGCCGCGGCGTGATCGAGCAACACCCGATCGAGATACGGCCCCACGCCCACGACGACGAGCTCGAGGGCGTCGCCCACCAGCGCTCTGTTCTCAGTCCCCACTGCGGTCCCTGCCTTCGGCGGCCCCGGACTCCGCCCCGCGGCGACAGTCTCCGACGAGGTGGCTTTGGGTGCGAGTGTAGCGAGGCTCAGCGCGACGCGCCCAGGCACGGCACGCACATCGTTGCGGCCGGCCTCAGACGCAGACGTCCGTCGACGATCCGCTCGCCGCACCGGGCGCACCGGCCGTACTCCCCCGCACGCAGTCGCTCGCCCGCCCTTTCGAGCTCGGCCAGCTCCGTGAGGTACTCGCCCCGAAGCCCCTCGGCGCGCGACCATTCGGTGATCAGCGTCGACCCCTCGGGGTCGTGCTCGTCATCCGTCCACTCCTCACGAGCGTCGCGGATACCCGTCAGCTGCGACTCGATCAGACTCAGACGCGCCGCGATCTCTTCGTGCCGCGCGCGGATGTACCCGCCGTAGTCGGGTCGTTCCCCCTCGTGCGGTCCCGACACCGCGGCCCCCGCCGTCATCCTTCAACGATAGGTCGAAGGACGACAGCGAGGGCCGTCCGATCAGACGCGGAGCGCGCGCACGCCATCGACCAACGGCGTCGTCGGCCGACCCAGGAGGTTCGAGAGCACCCCGTCCGCCTGCGACAGGACCCCGGCCGCGATCGCCTGGTCGAGGCCCACGACGAACCCGACCGTGCCCTCGTCCAAGCCCGCGGCGGCGAGACCGGCGGCGAGCTGCTCGCTCGTCAGTCGCTCGTAGACCACCTCGCGGCCGAGGGCCTCGGATGCGGCGGCGGCGAAGTCGTCGAACGTCCAGGCGACATCACCCGAGAATTCGTACACCTGGCCCACGTGGCCGTCCTCGACGAGAACCGCCACAGCCCCCGCGGCGTAGTCGGCGCGGCTCGCGCTCGCGACGCGCGCGCCGCCCACGGATGACGCGACGACGCCCGTCTCTGCCGCTCGCGCCACATCCGCCGCATAGTTCTCGTGGTACCAGTTGTTGCGAACGATCACGGCGGGGATGCCGGATGCGGCGATCATCTCCTCGGTTGCCCGATGGTCGGCGCCGAGCGCGTAGTCGAAGGTCGTCGCCTGCGGTGCGCTCGTGTACACGAGACGATCGACACCGGCGGCGTGTGCGGCACGGACCACGTTCTCGTGCCCCGCGACGCGTGCCCCGGGAACGGACCCCGAGATGAGCAGGACGCGATCGACACCCTGCAGCGCGGTCGCGATCGTGGCGGGCCGGTCGTAGTCGATCTCGACCGTCGAGATGCCCCGCTCGGCGAAGTCGGCGACCTTCTCGGGCGAGCGCGCACCGGCGACGATGTCCGAGGGTGCGATGCCGCTCGCGACCAGTGCCTCGACGGCGAGGCGACCGAGGTTTCCGCCTGCGGCGGTGACCAGGTATTTCATGGAGAGTCCTTTCAGAACGACGAGTGTCTCCTTCGCCAACCACCGCCCCGACTCAATGCATTCCAGCCGCCAGGTACCCACTTTTCGGTAAGTTACTCACATGAGCGTAAGTCTTGCCGATATCCGGGACGTGGCGGGAGACGCCGTCTTCACCGACGGATGCCCCACGCGCACCGTGCTCGACCACGTGATGAGCAAGTGGGGCGTGCTGGTGCTACTGGCACTCAGCGACGGGACACGACGATGGGGCGTGCTGCGACGCGAGGTCGACGGCATCAGCGAGAAGATGCTCGCGTCCACGCTCCGCACACTCGAGGCCGACGGGCTCGTGCATCGCCAGTCGTACCCCGAGGTCCCGCCCCGCGTCGAGTACGCGCTGACGGAACTCGGTCGTGAGCTGATGGAGCGGATGCTGCCGCTCATGGAGTGGATCGCCGCGAATTCGGCGGCGATGCTCACCCGCACCCCCTGACGGCCTCGCGCCCGCCCGAAGCCCTCAGGCGCGGACGGCCTCGGCGATCGGGGTCTCGCCGGTGTTGAACTCGATCGTGCGCCGGATCGTCGACGGCTCGTCCAGGACGGCGGCGATGACGGCCGCGACGTCCGCGCGGGCGACCGTCCGCGATTCCGCGCCGCCCACGTCGATCCGTCCCGTCGGCGGGTCGAGCGTGAGTCCGCTCGGACCGAGGATGGTCCAGTCCAGCCCCGTTGCGCGCAGGTGCTCGTCGGCGGCCGCCTTGGCCTCGGCGTAGGCGAAGAACGCGTCGTCCGCCGGCACGCCGTGCTCGGATCCGGCCCCGAAGTACGACACCATCACGTAGCGCACTGCCCCCGCTGACTGCGCCGCATCCATCGAACGGATGGCCGCGTCGCGATCGATCGCGTAGGTCCGGGCGGCGTCTCCCCCGCCGGCCCCCGCGGACCAGACCACGGCGTCGTGCCCGGCGAGGAGCCCGGCGAGTGCTTCGCGATCGAGTTGCGTGACGTCCGCGACCACGGCGGTCGCGCCATCCGACTCGACATCGGCCGTGTGGTCGACGTTGCGGACGACGGCCGAGACGTCGTCCCCGCGGGCGACGAGGAGCGGTGTGAGCAGGCGGGCGACTCTGCCGTGGCCGCCGATGATCAGAATCCGGGACATACGATCCTCCTCGAGCGTTCGGAACGACCCAGCCTATGCGCGCCCCGTGGTCGCCGGGCCGCTACCGGCATACCGTGGGGGATGCGCGTGACATCCGCCATCCGGGCCCCGCACCGGGTGCCCCTCCTGCAGGTCGCGAAGTCGGCGATCGCGACCGTCGGGGCGTGGCTGATCGCGGACGCGATCGTGCAGGGTCCGCCCCCGGTCTTCGCGGCGATCGCTGCGCTGCTGGTCGTGCAACCCAGCCTCAACCAGTCGTTCAGCAAGGCGATCGAACGCAGCGTCGGGGTGATCGTCGGGGTGGTCATCGCGTCGGTGCTCGGGATCGCCTTCGGCGAGGACACCTGGGTGATCCTCGTGTCGATCGTCGTCGCGCTCATCGTCGCGTGGCTGGCGCGCGCCACCGCGGGCACCGCGAATCAGGTTGCGATCAGTGCGCTCCTGGTGCTCTCCCTCGGCGCAGCGACACCGGGATACGCGTTCGACCGCGTTCTCGAGACGGTCATCGGAGCGGCGATCGGCATCATCGTGAACGTCATCCTCGTCCCCCCGGTGGCCGTCGCCCCCGCACATCGCGCCGTCGATGCACTGGGTGAGGAGGTCGCTGCCTCGCTCGAGCGCCTCGCGGCCGCCCTCGAGAATCCGCCGTCTCCTGCAGGGATGCCGCGCGCGGGTGTCGAGGAGCTGTTGCTCACGGCTCGGCTCATGCGGCCCATGCGTGATGCCGCCGAGAAGGCGATCATCGCGGGGCGCGACTCGCTGACCCTCAACCCCCGTGCCCGCCGACATCGCGACGAGTTGGCGGCCCTCAGCACAGTGCTCGATCGCCTCGGTCCCATCGTGACGCAGGTGATCGGGATGACGCGCGCGTTCTCCGACCACTACGACCCGACCATCGCCGAAGAGCCCACCGTCCGGGCCATCGCCGACCAGCTGCGCCGGGCCGCCCACGACGTGCGCCTCGAGCTGCGAGTCGGCACCGACGCGGGTGCTCCGGACGTGACGGGCGAGGGGATGGTTCCCGCACTCACCGCTCCGCTCGCCATCACGATGCCGTCGCCGGATCATTGGATCCTGATCGGCTCGCTCCTCGAAGACCTGCAGCGCATTCACGCGACGCTGTCACGCGCCGCGTAGAGCGCCGGCGGCGCCGCGTTCAATTCCGCGACGATCTGCGCAACCGCGGCGCGTCCGGCCCGGTTGGCGCCGATCGTGGACGCCGACGGTCCGTACCCGATCAGGAACAGGCGCGGTTCGTCGGTCGCCCGGCTGTCCTCGACACGGATGCCACCACCCGCCACACGGATGCGCAGCGGCGCGAGGTGGTCGAGCGCGGCGCGGAAGCCCGTCGCCCAGAGGATCGCATCGGCGGCGACGAACGAACCATCCGGCATCCGCACCCCGTGCTCTTCCATCGACGTGAACATCGGATGCCGCACCAGCACACCGCGCGCCTGTGCCGCGCGCGCCCACGGTGTCCAGTGCATCCCGGTCACCGAGATGACACTGCCCGGCACGAGCCCCTGGCGGACCCGTTCGTCGACGCCCGCGATCGCCGCGACGCGCGCCGCGATGTCGAAGTCGTCGTCGATCCACTCCGGCTCGCGCCGCGTCACCCAGAACGTCTCGGCGACGCGCGAGATCTCGTCGAGCAGTTGGATCGCCGAAACCCCGGCACCGACGATCACGACCCGCTGACCGGCGAACTCGTCGGCCGCGACGTAGTCCGCGACGTGCAGCTGCCGCCCCCGGAACCTTTCCTGACCCGGATAGCGCGGCCAGAACGGCTTCGTCCACGTGCCGGTCGCGTTGATGACGTAGCGCGAGTCGTAGGTCGCGCGGTCCGTCTCCACGCGCAGACGCCCACGCTGATCGTCGTCCTCACGCTCGATCGCCCGAACCTGTTCGGGCCGGTGCACGCGCAGATCGAAACGTTCCTCGTGCTCGGCGAAGTACGCCGGAAGGATGTCTCGGCTCGCCGACGTCGGATCCGCCGGTGGAACGGGATATCCGGGGAGTTCGTGAATTCCGTTGACCGTGCCCATCCGGAGCGACTCCCAGCGATGCTGCCAGGCTCCGCCGGGTCCGGGGTTGGCATCCAGCACCACGAACGTCCGCGCACCCGATCCGGCACCATCGAGCGGCACGAGACCGCGTCGTCGCAGGTGGTAGGCCGCCGAAAGTCCGGCCTGACCGGCACCGATCACGACGACGTCGACGGCGATGGGCGCGCCGACGTCCACCTGCCTGTCTGGGCCCACGGACGACGCCTCCACGCCCATCAGAACCGAGGCCCGGGCCGCCCTATTCCGCGATCAGTTGAGCGCGCGCACCGAGGCGGGGATGACGCCGTCCGCGTACAGGTCGATCGCGAGGTCCTGCAGCGCGGTCACAGCGACCCGCTGCGTCATCGGCCCGTACGAAATGCGAGCCACCCCGAGTGCTTCGTACTCGGCGGCCGGGAGCGCACCGGGCAATCCGATGACGCTCAGCTTGCCCGCGCCCAGGCCCGCGACGAGTTCGCGGGTCGTGTCGGCATCGAGGATCCCCGGGACGAACACCAGGCTCGCGCCGGCGTCGAGGTAGGCGCGCCCCCGCTCGATCGCGTCCGCGATCGACTCCTCGCGCGGGCGACCGCCGCCGCGCACGAAGGCATCCGTCCGTGCATTCAGGACGAACGGCACGCCCTCCGCCTCTCCGGCGGCGACGATGGCCCGCACGTTCGCGACGGACTCGTCGAGCGGGCGCAGCCTGTCCTCGACGTTCGCGCCGACGACACCCACGCCGATCGCACGCCGCGTCGTCTCGCCCGCATCGCCGTAGCCCGCGTCGAGGTCGGAGCTGACGGGTAGGTCCGTCGCCGCGACGATGCGCCCCACCATGTCGAGCATCACCTCGAGGGGGATGTTCTCGCCGTCCTCTTAGCCGAACGTCGCGGCGATCGAGTGACCGGCGGTGGCCAGGGCCTTCGTCTCGGGAAGGGCGGCGATCGCCCGCGCCGAGACGGCGTCCCAGACGTTCACCACCCGAAGGATCTCGGGGGCGGCATGCAGTCGCTCGAGGGTCTGGGCCTTGTCCACCTGGGTGCTCATGCCCCCACGCTAACGGTCGCCGAGCCGGTCGGCGCGACCAGCGTGGCCTACCAGCCGTTCGACCCCGGCACACCCTTGAACGGACCCGCGATGGCGGCCGTGATCCATCCGCCGTAGAAGCCACCCGGCTGCGGCTCGACGCGCTCGCCGGCGACCGTGCAGGCATCCATCTCGCCCGGGTGGACCGCCACGCGGTCGGCCAGCAGCTCGAAACCGGTCGACGGATGCGGGTAGTTCCAGGCGGCGCCCGCCACCACGCGGTCGCCGCCGCGCACGTCGAGGTATCGAGCGGCGCCCTTCCACTCGCAGAACGACGAGCCGGCGGCCGGCGCGAGTGCACCCTCGGTGAAGTCCGCGAGGGGCAGGTAGTAGACCGGTGGGTGACTCGTCTCGAGCACGCGGACGACATCCCGGGTCTCGACGATCCGGATGCCGCCCAGGTCGATCGTGACCGCGGCATCAACGCGCTCCACCCGCGGCGGGCGCGGGTAGTCCCAGACGGATTCCTGTCCCGGAGCAACGGGGTCGGGCGTGGGGCGACGCATCCGACAACGCTAGTGCGCCCCGCGCACTAGCGGCTCGGACCCGCGCACGCAGACTCGGCCCCCGCACATCCGGCGGCACCTAGTGTGGCGATCATGCCCATCGACTTCACCGCCACCACCGCCCTGATCACCGGCGCGAGCTCCGGTATCGGCGCCGCCTTCGCCGACGCCCTCGCCGCCCGCGGGGCGGACGTCGTGCTCATCGCACGCCGTGAGGACCGCCTGATCGAGCTCGCGAGCGAGCTGAGTGATCGCCACGGCATCACGGCCACACCGATCGCGATGGATCTGGCACGCACCGAGGCGGCGACCGAACTGCGCGACGAACTGGAGGCGCGGGGCATCCGGATCGACACCCTGATCAACAACGCCGGCTTCGGCATGCGCGGGGATTTCATCGACGCAGATCCCGCACGAGTGGCCACGATGATCCAGGTGAACGTCACGACGCTCGTCGCCCTGACCCACGCCTTCCTGCCTGCGCTCGTCGCGAGTGGTCGCGGAGCGCTCGTCAACGTCTCGAGCGTCGTCGCGTACCAGCCGACCCCACACATGGCCGTGTACGGAGCATCGAAGGCCTTCGTCCTGAGCTTCACCGAGGCGATCGCCTACGAGACCCGGGCGTCGGGGCTGCGGGTGCTGGCGATCAGCCCGGGTGCTACCGCCACCGAGTTCTTCGAGATCGCGCAGGCCGAGGACATGGCCCGCGGGCGCGTGCAGACCCCGGCGCAGGTGGTCGCGAACGCCCTGCGCGCGCTCGATCGCCGCCGCACTCCGCCGAGCATCGTCTCGGGCGGCACGAACGCGGTGGCGGCGACACTCGCGGGCATCATGCCGCGCGGCCTCGTCCTCGACGCGAGCGGCCGACTTCTCGCCTGAGCCCCGCGAGCGGCCGCGACCACCGCGAACGGACGCGACTCGCCGTTTCACACGCGCATATAACGGCGTGGCGCGACCGTTCGCGCCCGAGTGTCAGGTGAGGAGCGGCGCGAGGCGCGTCGCGGTCGGCTCGAGGAGGCGAATGACTGCGGATGGCTCGGCAACCCGGTGTGCGGGGCCCGAAAAGCCCAAGGCGCCCGCGAGCGTGCCGCCGGCGTCGCGGATGGGGAGCGCGAGGCATCCGAATCCCGCCACGAGCTCGCCGATCTGACGCGTCACGCCGAAGCGTCGCAGGTCTGCCGCGGCGGTATCGAGGCGCTCCGGATCGACTCCGTGGCCGAGCCCCGCGCTGCCGACCCGCGCGCCGCCGCTGGCGCCCTCGGCCAGCAGCAGCCGACCCAGGGCGAACCGGGAGGGATCACGGGCGAGCCGCACCGGATCGCTGAACGGAAAGTCCGGATCCGCGTCGACCAGGGTCACGCGACCCTCCGGATACAGCACGACGTGGACTCCCCCGCGGACCTGGTCGCGCGCCGCGGCGAGCAGTTCCCGGGCCGCGGCAGGCAGCCGCACGGGAGCCGCGACAGACGCGAGGTGCACGACCTTCGCGCCGAGCGCGAAGCCGGACAGGTCGGGGGTGCGGACGAGGAAACCGTCCTGCACGAGCAGGTTGACCAGGCGATACGTCGTCGCCTTCGGCAGCCCCAGCGCCTGCGAGATCTCACGGGCGGTCGCTCCGGCACCGAGCTCGGCCACGGCCTCGAGCACGGTCAGGGCGCTGTGGATCGCACGGGGCTGACGCGCCGAGATGTCCCCGACGGCCGGGGCATCCGCGCGAACCCGTGACTCAGGCATCCGGTGTTCTCCGCGCGATGCCGCCGAGCACTTCCGAGGCGACCGGCTCGTCGTAGGCGCCGATTCCCGCGAGGGATGCTTCGCCCCGCCGTCTGCGCCACGCCACGATCAACGCGGCGGCCACCGCGACGATGAGCGCGAGCGGTGCGCCGGGATTGCCCTCCACGCCCACGAACACCAGGTAGGCGATGAGTCCCGCCGCCAGGACCAGCGCAGACGCGATGGCGACGAGGCCGGTCCGGAAGGTCAGTTCGCCGATTCGATGGAGGAAGACCGGCGCAGCCACACAGACCAGCACGTAGGCCCCGATGTAGCCCGCCGCCGAGACCGCGATGACGGCCTCCATGGCCTCCCACACCCCGACCCCCGCAAGCACCGCGGCGATCGGAGCGATCGCGACGATCGGCACCGCGACCCGGATCGCACCGATCGGTGTGCGATATCGCGGATGCACGCTGCCGAGGGCCCGCGGGGCGATCCCGTCACGGCCGAGCGAGAACAGCACGCGCGTCAGGGCGGTCGTCGAGGCGATCGCGCACGCGAGGAACGAGGCAGCGATTCCGAGGTCGATCAGGATTCCCAGTTCGGCGACACCGTAGGCGCTGGCGAGGACGTTGATCGGAGAGTCGCCGTCCCCCAGCTCGCGCCCGAGCGAGTGGAAACCCGCGACCTGCGTATACGCCGCCAGCAGGTAGAGCCCCCCGGCGAAGAGAACCGTGGCCACGATGGCCCGCGGGATGTTGCGGAGCGGCGCGCGCGCCTCCACCCCGAGTGTCGCGGCACTCTCGAACCCGACCAGCGCGGTGAGCGCCAGCACGGCCCCGGCGGCGAACCCGGCGACCGAGAAACCCTCGGTCGGCACCACGGCCGAGACATCCACGGGACCGATCTGCACCAGCAGCACGACGAGAAGCACGACGATGATGACGACCGAGACGAGCTCGACGACGAGCGCGACCCGCGAAGAGACGCGGATGCCTCGCACCAACACGAGCGTCAGCACCGCCACCTCGGCCACGAGCACGGCCGCGACGCCCCAGACTCCCCCGAACTCCGGCCAGAAGCCGCGGATCAACATCGTCAGGTAGTGAGCGCCGCCCAAGAGGGCGAAGACCGCGATGAAGCCGTACCCGATGACGATCGCCGCGCCCGCGGCGAGCGCGGCGCCCGATCCCAGCCCTTTCGAGACGAAGGTGTAGAGCGATCCCGCGGCGGCCATGCGTTTCGTGAACTGGTTGATCGTCGAAGCGACCATGAGGGCGAGCAGACCGGCCGTGAGCATCGCGGGGACGGTCGCGACGCCGGCAACCCCCGCGACGAGCACCACGACCGTCGTCGCGGCCGCGGACGGGGCGACGGCCGCGACGGACTGCGCCAGCACGTCGGCGAACGAGACGCTCCGCCTATCGAGGCCGTCGAGGGGTGAGCGCGCTCCGAATCCGCGCACGGGCGACGGGCGGGCGATCGCCCGATCGAGTGCCGTCATGTCACTCCTCCTCGTTCGGGCTCACGGTACGCAGAGCCCGTTGCCGCGGCACGTCCCGCGTGTTTCGGCCGTGTGTCGCCGAATGAGACACCGCCGTGCGGACGTCTCACACGGCGGCCGAGAGGTTTCACACCGCCGAGACGCCCGGGCAACCGGCGGACGACAGGCTCGGGTCAATCCGCGCACCCCCGGAGATCCTTACCCTTCAGCGAACCCTGCCCTCCCGCGAACCCTGCCCTCCAGAGATCCCCCACAGATCGGACATCACATGACCAAACTCGAAACCCCCGGAGTCGACGCTCCCGCGAAGCGGGCGCTCAAGGGCTCGCTCGGCGCCACCGCCATCGTGTTCATGGTCGTCGCCGCGGCGTCGCCCCTGACCGTGGTCGGCGGGGCCACGCCGCTCGGCATTCTGATCGGCAACGGCGTCGGATTCCCGGCCCTCTACGCGATCAGCGCGATCGTGCTGCTCTTCTTCGCCGTCGGCCTGGCCACGATGACGGCCCACGTCCCCAAGCCCGGCGCGTTCTTCACGTACGTCGGGTACGGACTCGGGCGTTCGGCGGGCCTCGCGAGTGCGTGGATCGCGATGCTGACCTACACGGCCGTCCAGGTCGCGGTGTACGGATACATCGGTTACATCCTCTCGGTCACGGTGCACTCGGTCGGTGGGCCCCTGCTGTCGTGGTGGGTCTACTCGCTCGCCGTCATCGCGCTGGTCGGAGTCCTCGGCTATCGCCACATCGACCTGTCGAGCAAGATCCTCGGCGTGCTGCTGGTCGCGGAAGTGGGCATCGTCCTGGCGCTCGTCATCGCCGTCGTCATCACCGGCGGCGAGGACGGGCTGAGCCTGGCACCTTTCGAGCCCGCCAACGTCGTGAGCGGATCCCCGGGCATCGGCATGATGTTCGCCATCGCGGCGTTCATCGGCTTCGAGGCGACCGCGATCTTCCGCGACGAGGCGCGCGACCCGGGCAAGACGATCCCGCGTGCGACGTACACCGCCGTCATCGGCATCGGCGTCTTCTCCACGCTCGCCGCGTGGGCGCTCGTCATGGCCTGGGGTCCCGACGGGGTGATGGGCGTCATCGCGGAAGACCCGGGCACGTTCATCATCACGACCATGGCCCGCTACCTCGGAGTCGTGGGAGAGATCGGTGTCAACATCCTGCTCATCACGGCGATGTTCGCCTGCGTGCTCTCGTTCCACAACGTCATCACGCGCTACCAGCACTCCATGTCGAACGCGGGAGTCCTTCCCGATCGCCTGGGCGTGGTCCACACGAAGCACCTCTCGCCCCACGTGTCCTCGATCGTGCAGACGGTGACGGCCGTGCTGCTCATCGCGCTGTTCGCGGTGCTGAACCTCGATCCCGTGCTGCAGGTTTTCACCTGGTTCGCCGGCGTCGCCACGCTCGCCATCGCGATCCTGATGGCGGTGACCTCGGTCGCGGTGATCGTCTACTTCGCCAGGACCCGCAAGGACCGTCGTCCCTGGAACACGATCATCTTTCCCGCGCTCGGTCTGCTCGGGCTGATCGCCTCGGCCGCCCTCATCGTCGCGTACTTCCCGATCATGGTCGGCGATGTCGACGGCACCGGCGCGCCCGCATTCGGGGCCGTGAGCTGGTTCCTGCTGGCCCTGATCGCGCTCTTCCCGGCGCTCGGCTTCGTGCAGGCGTGGTGGATCAAGAAGAGCCGCCCCGCCGCGTACACCAAGCTGACCGACTCGATCGCCGGCTGACCCGAGACAACCATCCGGTCGCCGAGCACGTCGAAGCGACCTGCCCCACCGAGGAGACACTCATGAGCATCACCGACATCCAGACATCCGTCGCCTACTCCGCGCCCGACGCGCCCGCCCACCCGCTGTCGTCCCTCTCGGTCGCCGAGATCGAGGCCGTCCGCACGATCGTGCTCGGCCGCGCGGACTTCACGACGACCACGCGCTTCGCCTACGTCGGGCTCGAAGAGCCCACGAAGGGCGAGGTGCTCGGCTGGGAGGCGGGCGAGGCGTCCCTCCCGGATCGCCGCGCGCGCGTGCAGCTGCTCGACATGGCGACGGGGCGCTCGACCGACTCGATCGTCTCGATCACGACGGGCGAGACGCTCTCGAGCACCGTGCTCGACGGGTCGAAGGGCCAGCTGCCGATCCTCGACGCCGAGTTCGAGGACGTCGGTCTCATCCTCGCCGAGGACGAGGGATGGATCGCCGCGCTCGCCGCCCGCGGCCTCACGATCGATCAGGTCGTGGCCGTGCCGCTCTCGGCGGGCCACTACGGGTATGCCGCGGAAGAGGGGCGCCGCATCGTCCGATCGTTCGTCTTCCGCATGGACCACCCGGCCGACCACCCCTGGGCCCACCCCGTAGACGGCCTGACCGCCTACATCGACACCGCCGACCGCCGGGTGATCGAGATCATCGACACCCCCGGGTTCGCGGTTCCCGAGACGCACGGCAACTTCGACGACCCGGAGCTGCAGGGACCGCCGCTCGACACCCTCAAGCCCATCGTCATCACGCAGCCCGAGGGACCGAGCTTCACGGTCGACGGAGAGCACGTGACGTGGGGCAACTGGAAGCTGCGGATCGGCTTCGACATGCGCGAGGGCCTGATCCTGCGCGAACTCTCGTTCGCCGACAAGGGCGTGGATCGGCCGGTGATGTACCGCGGGTCGATCAACGAGATGCTCGTGCCCTATGCCGACCCGCACCCCAACCGGTTCTGGCAGAACTACTTCGACACCGGCGAGTACATGTTCGGCCGCTACACGAACTCCCTCGCGCTCGGCTGCGACTGCGTCGGCGAGATCCAGTACTTCGACGCCGTCCTCCCCGACGAACTGGGGTTGCCGCGCACGATCGACAACGGCATCTGCATGCACGAAGAGGACTTCGGAACGCTCTGGAAGCACACCGACATCTTCACCGGATCGCACGAGGTCCGTCGCTCCCGCCGCCTCGTGATCTCGTTCTTCACCACGGTCGGCAACTACGACTACGGCTTCTACTGGTACCTCTACCTCGACGGCACGATCGAGTGCGAGGCCAAGCTCACCGGCATCCTCTTCACGTCGTCCTTCCCGGGTGATGCGGCGGATGGCACGGCCTACCCGTTCGCATCGCAGGTCGCGCCGGGGCTCGGTGCCCCGTACCACCAGCACCTGTTCTCGGCGCGCCTCGACATGACGGTCGACGGCCTGTCGAACGTCGTCAACGAGATCGATGCGGTGCGCCTGCCCGTCTCCGAGACCAACCCCGCGGGCAACGCCTTCACGAAGAAGGTCACGCCGATCGCCTCCGAGGCCGTCTCGGGGCGCGTCGCCGACGGCGCCGTGAACCGCGTCTGGCAGATCGCGTCGACCGAGAAGACCACCGAGCTCGGGCAGCCGACGTCGTACGTGCTGTTCCCGACCGAGACGCCGACGCTCCTGGCGGATGGCTCGTCCTCGATCGCCCGGCGCGCGGAGTTCGCCACGAAGAACCTGTTCGTGACCAAGTACGACCCCGCCGAGCGGTACGCGGCGGGCGACTTCGTCAACCAGAACCCGGGCGGCGACGGCATCACCGCGTACATCGCGGGCGACGACCCTCTCGTCGGCGAGGACGTCGTGCTGTGGCACACGTTCGGGCTCACGCACTTCCCGCGCAACGAGGACTGGCCCGTCATGCCGATGGACTACGCCAAGTTCACGCTCAAGCCGTACAACTTCTTCGAGCGCAACCCCACGCTGAACGTGCCGGCCCCGGCCATGACCGAACACTGCTCGATGGATGCGGGGCACGCCGATCACGCATCGCACTCGGCGCATGACGCGGGGCACGCGCACGAGGCCACGGCGCACGGCGCGCACGACGACCACGCCTCTCGCTGAGCCGGTCGCTTCGTGGGTGAGCTCCTCCACCTCGGTGCGCTCGCACCGGCGGCGATCGGGGCGTGCTGCATAGCCGCCGATCGCCGCCGGGCGCGGGCGCCCGAGCTCGCCGCATCCGTTCTGATGCTCGTCGCGATGCTCGACGTCGTGCTGTGGGGTGTCGTCGCCCCGATCCTGTGGGCGGCCCTGCTGATCGTCGCGGCGATCGCGTTGGCGGCGCTGCGCGGCCGTGCGGCGCGCTCACGTGTCGAGCGCGGGCCCGGTGCTGCGCTCGTGCCCTCGACGGTCATGACCGTGCACGCAACGCTCGGCCTGGTCGTGATGGCGGCGCTCGTGCTCGCGATGATTCCGGATGCCTCGACCCCGGGTCCAGGCGCCGGGCACCATGGTTCGGGGCCATCGTTCGGACTGGTCGCCGCGGCATCCGCTCTGCTCTTCGGACTCGTCTCGGTGATCGCGACCCGTGCACCGCACGGCGGCGCGGCGCGCGCATCGGTCCTGGAGCGCGCGCAGCTGATCGCGATGGGAGCGTCGACGGCGGCGATGGGCGTGGCTCTGCTCGCCTGACGCCGAGACCCTTGGCTCCGCCCCGAACGGTCGCGACTCGCCGTTCCACACACGCATGGAACGGCATGTCGCGACCGTTCGGAGGCCGAGTCGCCGCCGCAAGGCCCCTCGCCTGGCGGATGATCGACGCATGAACCGTGACTGGACTCCGCTCCCCCTCGCCTATCTCGCGCTCGCGATCGCGGGCCTCGTCGGCACCTGGACCTTCAACGCCCTCGCGATCATCCAGCTCCGCGACTATCTCGGCGACCTCGTCACGAGTGGCCCCGCCGTGTCGTCGATCACGGTCGACCTGCTCGTCGTGGCGGTCGCGGGGTGCGTCTTCATCGTGGTCGAGGCGCGCAGGCTCGGGATGCGCCGAGCCTGGCTCTACATCGTGCTGTCGGGCCTGACCGCCTTCGCGTTCACGTTCCCGCTGTTCCTCGCGATGCGGCAGCGGCGCCTCACGGTCCTCGCCCGCATTCCGGGATCCGCCCCTATGACGGGATAGTGGCGGGATCGATCGCGATCACCCGGTCGTCGCCCGGAGCGGGATCGCCGCGCCCGTCCGTGTTGTTCGTGACGACCCACACCTCGCCGTCGGAACCCTCGAGCACGGCCCGCAACCGCCCGACCTCCCCGCTCAGGTACTCCTTCGCCGTGGACGGGTCATCCACGGGCACGGCCCGCAGGACGCGCCCGCGCAGGTTCGCGATGTAGATCGTGTCGCCGATCACCGCGAGTCCGCTCGGGCTCGCGGCATCCGTCGCCCACTCCTGCACCGGATCCACGAACCCGCGATCGGCACCGCCGGACCCCTCCACCTCGGGCCACCCGTAGTTGGCGCCGGGCTCGATCACGTTCAGCTCGTCCACCGCGTCCTGACCGAACTCGCTCGCGAACATCCGACCGTCGTCCGACCATCCGATCCCCTGGACGTTCCGGTGACCGAGGCTGTACACCGGCGACCCCGCGACGGGATTGTCGGCGGGAATCGCGCCGTCGGCCTCGAGCCGCAGGATCTTGCCCGCGAGGCTGTCCGGGTCCTGCGCCGAGCCGGGCACACCCGCGTCACCGGTCGCGATGTACAGGGCATCATCCGGGCCGAACGCGATGCGCCCGCCGTTATGGATTCCCGCTCTGGGCAGGCCGTCGACGATCGTCTCGGGCACCCCGAGGCTCAGAGCGCCGGAGCCGCCCTCGAGCGCGTAGCGTTCGACGCGATTCCCGTCGGCCGCGGTCGAATACGCGTACAGCGCGCTCTCGTCCGGGGAAACTGCCAGACCGAGCAGTCCACCCTCGCCGCCCGTCACCACGCCCTCCACAGCGGCGACCTCGCGGATGTCTCCACCCGGCGTGAACTCCAGAATCCGGGCCGCGTCCCGCTCGGAGACGAGCGCCGAATCGCCGACGAGCACGACCGACCACGGCGCGGCGAGTCCGGTGACGACGTCGCGCGGACCGGACGGGGCGTCCGAGCTTCGCGGCGAGGTAGCTGCCACGGACGGCGTCGACGGTGCAACCGGCCCGGCGGCACACCCGGCAAGCGCTCCGCAGGCGACAGCGAGCATCGCAGCGGCGCGGATGGCCCGGCCGCGCATCCCGCGCGTCGATCTCGTCGTCGTGTTCATCTCCGTCGATACCTCCCGAGCATCTCCGACCACGGTAACCCGGGGGCGCGCACCCCTGGCCGGAATGCCAGACTGAACGGGTGACCCAGCGCCTGATGTTGCTCGACACCGCCTCGCTCTATTTCCGAGCCTTCTACGGGGTTCCCGACACGGTCAAGGCTCCGAACGGGACCCCGGTCAACGCGGTCCGCGGCCTGCTCGACATGATCGCGAAGCTCGTCACGACGTACCGGCCGACGCACCTCGTCGCGTGCTGGGACGACGACTGGCGCCCCCAATGGCGAGTCGATCTGATCCCGAGCTACAAGGCGCATCGCGTCGCCGAGATCGTGCCGGGCGGCTCGGATGTCGAAGAGGTGCCCGATCCGCTCGAAGCGCAGATCCCCCTGATCCGCGAGGCCCTCGGGGTTCTCGGCATCCCGATCGTGGGTCGCGCCGAGCACGAGGCCGACGACATCATCGGATCGCTCGCCGCCCAGGCGTCCGTTCCGGTCGACATCGTGACCGGAGACCGCGACCTTTTTCAGCTCGTCGATGACGAGACGGATGTCCGGGTCGTCTATACGGCGCGGGGCATGAGCAAGCTCGAGATCGTCACCGACGCCGTCGTCGTCGCAAAGTACGGCGTGCTTCCGGCGCAGTACGTCGGCTTCGCGGTCATGCGCGGGGATGCCTCGGACGGCCTGCCGGGCGTTCCCGGGGTGGGCGACAAGACCGCGGCGACCCTCCTCGCCGCCCACGGCGACCTGGCCGGGATCGTCGCGGCCGCCGAGGACGGAGAGGGCATGTCCGCGGGCGTGCGCGCCAAGATCCTCGCGGCGCTGCCCTACCTGGCCGTGGCGCCGAAGGTCGTCGAGGTGGTGCGCGACCTCGACCTGGATCGAGACGAGGGCGCTCTGCTCGCCGCGGCCGTCAATGCCGGAGCCCTCGGACCGCTCATGCCGGAGACCGAGGCCGAGGCGCGCCGTCTGGCCGAGGAATGGTCGCTCGGGACCGCGATGGACCGCGCCCTCGCCGCGCGCACGGCCGTCACGAACGGCTGAGGCGCGCGCTCGCGGGTTTCAGGCGCGGCGGCCGCTCGGCAGCCGCAGCATCGCGGCGAGCATCAGCACGCCATACGCGATCGACAGGGCGAGAAGCAGCACGAGTGCCCCGGTCCATCCGTCGTTCAGTTCGTGCAGAGCGCCCATCGCGGGGGCCGCGAGCGCCGCGACACCGTAGCCCGCGCCCTGGACGAACGCCGACATCCCGGCGGCCTCACCGTCGGATCGGGCAACCGCGACGAGCGTCGAGAAGATCACGACGAATCCCCCCGAGTGCGCGACCGCACCGAACGTCGCCCACACGATGTAGTGCGCGGGCGCGAAGAGCATCCCCGCGGTCAGGATCAGCCAGCACGCGCAGATCACCAGGGCCGGAACGAGCGGCGCGAACCGTCGGGCGAGCAGCGGCACGACGAACGCGCCCACGATAGCGACACCATGGAACAGCGATGCCATCGTGCCCGCCGTGGTTCGGTCGACGCCGAGGTCGTCGCCGAGAATCGTGGGAAGCCACGTCGTCAACCCGTAGTACATCGCCGCTTGGCAGGCGAACGTGAGGGCGAGCAGCCAGACGATGGGGCGCCGAAGGATGCCTCGGCGGCGCCCACCGGCGACCGGTAACGGCCCGGTCAGCGCTGAGATGTCGGGCGCGGTTCGTGCGGCAGCGCTCCCGGTGACGACCGTCGGCTCACCCGAATACGCGTCCGCCCCACGCGCTCGACGCAGATGGACGACCCACAGCACGATTCCCGCCAGACTCACCACGATCCAGGTGAGAAGAGCGAGCGGCCACCCCAGCGCCGCAGCGAGCGGCGCCGTTGCGAGCGCGGTGAGAAGCGAGCCCGCGTTCAGCATCGACACATACGCCGCGGTGACCGCGCTGACCTGCCGCGGCGGGACGTCACGACGAATGATGACGGGCACGACGACATTGCCGATGGTGATCGCCGCGCCGATGACGAGCGAGCCCGCGAGCATCCACCCGAATCCGGGAATCGCGCGAACGAGCGTGCCTAACACCACGCCGATCAACGTCAGCAGCAGTGCCAGCTCGGCGCCCGCACGCCGGATCACGAGTGCGGCGACCGGCGTGAGCACGGCGAAGGTGAGTATGGGCACCGTCGTCAACAGCCCCGCACTGGCAGCGCCGATGCCGAGGTCGTCCTGGATGTCGCGCAGCACCGGTGTCGGGGCGATGATCGGGCCCCGCAGGCTGAGAGCCGCGACGAGCACACCCGAGATCACGAGCCAGGGGACGGCGCCGCGGGCAGCGGATGCAGCGGGCCCTGTCACCCCTTCAGTCTAGGGAGCGAGGCGGAGCAGCATCCCCGCACCCCCCGCACCGCAGGACCCCGCACCACAGGACCCCAGCGCCGCAGAGAGCTAACGCGCCCGGCGCGTCCACTCACGCAGCCGTTCGAGGCTCCAGGTCGTGACGATGCGCTCCTCCGGGACGCCCGCAGCTTCCGCCCGCGCGGCACCGTAGTCGAGCAGCGACAGCTGCCCCGGCGCGTGGGCATCGGAGTCGATCGAGAACAGGCATCCGATCTCCATCGCGAGGGCGAGGAGATCGTCGGGCGGATCCTGCCGTTCGGGGCGCGAGTTGATCTCGACCGCGATGCCGCTCGCCGCGCACGCCTCGAACACCGCACGCGCATCGAATGTCGAGGGCGGTCGCGTCCCCCGCGCGCCTTCCACGAGTCGTCCGGTCACATGGCCGAGCACGTCCACACGCGGATCGGATGCCGCGGCCACCAGCCGCCGCGTCATCGCGGGCGACTCCATCCGCAGCTTGGAATGGGCCGAAGCGACGACGATGTCCAGTTCGTCGAGCAGGTCGGGCTCTTGGTCGAGAGCGCCGTCGTCGAGGATGTCGACCTCGATGCCGGACAGGAGCGTGAATCCGCCCCCCGACATCCCCGCGACGACCCTCAGCTGCTCCCGGAGCCGCTCGGGAGACAGACCATTCGCCACGCGCAACCGGGGTGAGTGATCGGTCAGCGCGAGGTACTCGTGCCCGAGGTCTCGCGCGGCCTGCACCATCAGATCGATCGAGGCGAGACCGTCCGACCAATCGCTGTGCGCGTGCAGGTCGCCACGTAGTGCCGCCCGCAGCTTCCCCGCGGCGGGAACGTCGTAGCGCGCCCGCAGCTCTGCGAGATAGTCCGGAACCTGCCCGGCCACGGCCTGGCCGATGACGGCGAGCGAGGAGTCGCCGATGCCCTTCACCCGCCGCAGCCGCGCCGGATCGCGCAGGACCTCTTCGGGCAGCGAGGCGGCAGCGTCCGCGGCGGAGCGGAACGCCTTCGAGCGGTACCGCGACGCACGCTCCCGCTCGAGCAGGGTCGCGATCTCGTTCAACGCGGCGACGGGGTCCACGCGATCACCCTACGCCGGGTCGGCGACGCTCCCCGGGCGCCCTAGCTGAGCTCGCGCGAGACCTCGCCCCAGCGCGCCAGAAGGTCTCGCGCCGCACCGGAATCGATGGCACCGGCCGCGAGTTCCCGCTCCTCGGCGAGACGCTCGACGATCGGTCGCTGAACCTGACTCGCGTCGTGGGACAGGCGGTACGACACGAGGCCCGCCGCGGCATTGAGCAGAACGATGTCCCGGACGGGCCCCGGCTCTCCCGCGAGAACGCGATGCACGACCTCGGCGTTGTGCGCGGGATCGCCACCCTTCAAGTCGGCGATCGAGGCGCGCGGGATGCCCAGGTCGCGCGGGTCCAGGTCGTGTTCGTGGATGTCGCCGCGACTCACTTCCCAGATGCGACTGTGGCCGGTGGTAGTGAGCTCGTCCAGCCCGTCGTCGCCACGGAAGACGAGTGCGGTCGCGCCGCGAGTCTGGAAGACCCCGGTGATCAGCGGCACTCGATCCAGCTGCGCGACGCCCACGGCGTTCGCCTCGGCCCGTGCCGGGTTGCAGAGCGGACCCAGGATATTGAAGACGGTCGGCACGCCGAGCTCGGCACGCGTGGGACCGGCGTGGCGGAAGCCCGGGTGGAAAGCTGAGGCGAACACGAAGGTGATTCCCGCCCGCCTCAGCGTTTCGACGACCGCCTGGGGCGCGAGGGTCAGCGACACGCCGAGGGCGCCGAGCACGTCCGACGAACCCGACGAAGAACTCGCCGCCCGGTTGCCGTGTTTGATGACCGGAACGCCGGATGCGGCGGCCACGATCGAAGCCATCGTCGAAACGTTAACGGTTCCGAAACGATCTCCGCCCGTGCCCACGATGTCGAGGGCATCGGGGTCGATGTCGAGCGGAGTGGCCGCGTCGAGGACGGCGTCACGGAATCCGACGACCTCGTCGACCGTTTCGCCCTTCGCCCGGAGCGCCACGAGGAAACCCGCCAGTTGTGACGGTGTCGTCTCGCCCGCCATCACCCTGCCCATGGCCCACGTGGCCTCGGACACACTCAGGTCCCGCCCGGCCAGCAGCGCCGCGATGAGGTCCGGCCAGGTCGTCGCATCCGTCATGACTGCGATCCTAACGACGGCGCATGACGGTCACTCACACAGCCCCCGCCGTGCACTTTCTTAGGAGATCCTAAGTCGGGACCCGGGGTGGCGAATGGGTCCGTGTGCGATCGTTCGCCCTCACGATCGGACATAATGGACCTGTGACCACCTCTGCGACATATGCCCCGGCAGTGAGGACGATCAAACGTCCGGATCCTGTCGCCGTTGGCACGATCGTGTGGCTCGGTAGCGAGGTCATGTTCTTCGCCGGGCTCTTCGCGATCTACTTCACGCTTCGGAACACTTCGCCCGACCTGTGGGCGCAAGAGACCCAGCTGCTGAATGTGCCCTTCGCTCTCGGTAACACGATCATCCTGGTGCTGTCCTCCGTGACGTGCCAGATGGGCGTGTTCGCCGCCGAGCGCAATCAGCCGTACACGCTGAAGAAGAACACGTTCTGGCAGCGCTGGGGCATGGTCGAGTGGTTCTTCCTCACCTTCGCCCTCGGCGCGATCTTCGTATCGGGTCAGGTGTGGGAGTACGCACAGCTCGTGGCCGAGGGGATGCCGATCCAGGCGAACTCCTACGCTTCCGCCTTCTACATCACCACCGGCTTCCACGCCCTGCACGTGACGGGCGGCCTCATCGCCTTCCTGCTCGTGATCGGGCGCGCATACGCCGTCAAGAATTTCGGACACAAAGAGGCCACGAGCGCGATCGTCGTGTCGTACTACTGGCACTTCGTCGACGTCGTGTGGATCGCCCTGTTCATCGTGATCTACTTCCTGAAATAGAGCGGAGCTACACCCGAATGCCTCGTGAGAAGAAGCGTCGCTCCGGTCGACGCAGCCCTCTTGCCGCCGCCGCTCTCATCGGCCTCGGTCTCGTCCTGACGGGCGGACTGTACGCGGGAGCATCCGCCGCGATGGCGTCGACGAACGACACCGCCGCCGCCCAGACGCTCACCGTCGAAGACGGCAAGAAGCTGTTCCAGGCCAACTGCGCCACCTGCCACGGTCTCGACCTGCAGGGCACCCAGGACGGACCCAGCCTGTACGGTGTCGGCGCCATGGCGGTCGACTTCCAGGTCGCCACGGGTCGTATGCCGTTGCAGATGCAGGGCCCGCAGGCTCCGCAGAAGCCGGTCCAGTTCACCGAAGACCAGATCGCCGCGCTGTCGGCGTACGTCCAGTCGGTGGCTCCCGGACCCGAGATCGCCTCGGGACGCGTGCTGGACGGCGAGGGCGACGTCGCGCACGGCGCCGAGCTGTTCCGCGTCAACTGCGCCATGTGCCACAACGTCGCCGCGGCCGGGGGCGCGCTCACCGAGGGCAAGTACGCACCCTCCCTCGAGGGCGTGGACCCGCGTCACATCTACGCGGCGATGGTCACGGGCCCGCAGAACATGCCGGTCTTCAACGACATGAACCTGTCGCCCGAAGACAAGCGCGACATCATCTCCTCCCTGCTGTACATGGAGAACAACGCCGGCGCCGGTGGCCTCACCCTCGGCTCGCTCGGCCCCGTTTCGGAGGGCCTGTTCATCTGGATCTTCGGCATCGGCGGGCTCGTCGCGCTGACCGTGTGGATCACCGCGAAGTCCAACTGACCCGCGCACGCATCGAGAACTTTTAGCACGAGGAGCAGCATGGCAAACGAGATCGAGGCAGCGGAGCACGATCGGGGGCCCCAACCTCCGTCAGGGCTCGCGGTCGCCGTGAGCGATCCCGTACGCAACCCGGGCCTTCCGCCGCATCGCGCGCGCGTGACGGACCAGGACCCCGCAAAGATGCGGCAAGCCGTACGCACCGTCTACTCGCTGTTCTACCTGTCGATCGCGGGGAGCATCTGGGCCGTCGCGGCCTACATGCTGTTCCCGATCGAGGACGGCACGGTCGGAGCGATCCGCAACAACAACCTCTTCATCGGCATCGGCATCGCGCTCGCGCTCCTCGCCATCGGCATCGGGGCCATCCACTGGTCCAAGGCCGTCATGTCGGACAAGGAGCACATCGAGGCCCGCCACCTCACGCGCGGCAAAGAGTCAACGCGTGCCGCGGCCGTCGAGGCGCTCGCCACGGCGAATGAGGAGTCCGGCTTCGGACGCCGCACGATGATCCGCAACTCGCTGATCGGCGCGCTCATCGCATCCGTCGCCCCGGGCATCGTCCTGTTCCGCGGGCTCGCGCCCGAGGGCGAGAACCCCGTCGAGCTGCTCAGCCACACGATGTGGGAGAAGGGCATGCGCCTCGCCCGCGACCCCTCCGGCACGCCGATCAAGGCATCCGAGGTCACGCTCGGTTCCGCTTTCCACGTGATTCCCGAGCCGCTCGCCGATCTCGGCCACGACGAGGGATACCTCGAACAGAAGGCGAAGGCGATCGTGCTGCTGATGCGCATGGAGCCCGAAGAACTCACGCAGACCGCCGAGCGCGCTTCCTGGTCGTACGACGGCATCGTCGCGTACTCCAAGGTGTGCACACACGTCGGATGCCCCGTTGCTCTGTACGAGCAGCACACCCACCACCTGCTCTGCCCGTGCCACCAGTCGCAGTTCGACGTGGCGAACGGTGCCGCGGTCATCTTCGGCCCGGCAGCCCGTCCGCTGCCGCAGCTGCCGATCGCGGTGGACGACGAGGGCTACCTCATCGCACAGAGCGACTTCCATGAACCCGTCGGCCCGAGCTTCTGGGAGCGCCATTGAGTACCTCAACCGCAACTGAGGAAAAGAAGGCCCCTCTCGGCGGACGTTTCGTCGGCGGAGCGGCCAACTACATCGACGAGCGCACGAGCGTATCGGGTCTCGTCAAGGAGCTCGGCCGGAAGATCTTCCCCGATCACTGGTCGTTCATGCTCGGAGAGATCGCGCTCTGGAGCTTCGTCGTCGTCCTGCTCTCGGGAACGTTCCTGACGTTCTTCTTCCAGGCATCGATGGTCGAGACCCACTACACCGGCGCGTGGGCGCCGATGCGTGGCATCCCGATGTCGGCGGCCATGGAGTCGACGCTGCACATCTCGTTCGACCTGCGCGGCGGTCTGCTGGTCCGCCAGATCCACCACTGGGCCGCGCTGGTCTTCGTGGCCGGTATCGGCGTGCACATGCTGCGCGTGTTCTTCACGGGTGCGTTCCGCAAGCCGCGCGAACTGAACTGGGTCGTCGGATTCATCCTCTTCATCCTCGCCATGGCCGAGGGCTTCACCGGCTACTCGCTGCCGGACGACCTGCTCTCGGGCAACGGCTTGCGCATCATCGACGGAATGATCAAGGGCATCCCCCTGATCGGCACCTGGACGTCGTTCCTGCTGTTCGGGGGCGAGTTCCCGGGCACCGCCATCGTCGGCCGTCTGTACGTGCTGCACATCCTGATCCTGCCCGCGCTGGTGGTGGCTCTGATCGCCGTCCACCTGTTGTTGATGATCATCAACAAGCACACGCAGTTCGCGGGCCCCGGACGCACGAACGAGAACGTCGTCGGATACCCGATGGTTCCCGTGTACATGTCCAAGATGGGCGGGTTCTTCTTCATCACGTTCGGCGTCATCGTCCTGATCGCCTCATTCGTGCAGATCAACCCGATCTGGAACTACGGTCCTTACGACCCCTCCCCCGTCTCGGCCGGAACCCAGCCCGACTGGTACATCGGATTCGCGGACGGCGGTCTGCGCCTCGTGCCGCCACACCTCGAGTCCGTCTTCTGGGGCCACACGTGGTCGTGGAACATCATCCTGCCGCTCGCGGTCATCGGACTGTTCATCCTCCTCGTCCTGATCTACCCCTTCATCGAGGCGTGGGTCACGGGCGACAAGCGTGAGCACCACATCGCTCAGCGTCCGCGCAACGCCGCGACGCGCACCGCGATCGGTGCGGCCGGCGTGACGTTCTACGCGGTCCTGTGGGCTGCGGCATCCTCGGACATCATCGCGACCCATTTCTGGGTGTCGATGGAGGGCGTCATCCACACACTGCAGGCGATGCTCATCATCGCGCCGATCATCGCCTACTTCGTCACGAAGCGCATCTGCATCGCGCTTCAGCGCAAGGACCGCGAGATCGCCCTCCACGGCTACGAGTCCGGACGCATCGTCCGGCTGCCGGGTGGCGAGTTCATCGAGGTGCACCAGCCGGTCGACGAGTACGAGCGCTGGAAGCTCACGTCGTACGAGACCTTCGAGCCGCTGGTCGTTCGCCCGAACGCTCAGGGACGCATTCCCTGGCATCAGAACGTCCGCTCCTCCATCTCGCGCTGGTTCTTCGAGGACCGCTTCGCGCCCCTCACCCAGTCCGAGATCGACGCGGCGGTCGCCCACCAGCACCACGCCCTCGAACACATCGAGGACGAAGAGATGGCCGAGATCCAGGGAGCGCACGATCGCGCCGGACACCCCGAGGCCCCGCTGTACGCCGACACCTCGGGGCACGTCCCCGAGACCGCCGTCCGCCCGTCGACGATCGTCGCGCGCGACTCCGACGAGGCGCCGAAGAAGGACAGCAAGCCGAACGAGGACTGACGTCCGCACTGCTCGGATGCCCCGGCACACCCTTCACGGGTGGGCCGGGGCATCCGTCGTCCGGGTCGGAGACACGGCGGAGTTCGTGTGGTCGTTGGCAGAGAGACATCTCGTGCCCACCTTTCCCGACCCCTACAGTCGGAGGATGACCGATGCGATCGCGTACTTCTCGTCCCGCCTGGCCCACGAGACCGATCCGTCCGACGTCTACGCCGCTCAGCGCACCGGCGATGACTTCGTGCTCGTCGACGTCCGCGGTGAAGAGGCGTGGGCTCAGGGGCGGATCGTCGGCGCCGTACACGTGCCGTATCGCGAGATCCCGCACCGTCGAAACGAGTTCGACCCTGCGGTCCCGGTCGTCGTCTACTGCTGGAGCCCCGGGTGCAACGCCGGCAGCAAGGGCGCGCTCGCCTTCGCGCAGCTCGGCTACGACGTGCGCGAGATGATCGGCGGCTACGAATACTGGGTGCGCGAGGGACAGCCGACGGAGAACGACGACGGTCCGCTCCCCCGCACGTTCGATCCGCTCACGATGGTCGTCCGGCGCGACTGACCACGAGACGGCTCAGGCGATAGCGTCGTCGGGAAGGCAGTCGGAGATCCCGTCGCTGCACAGCAGCCAGCGGTCACCGGGCCGCGCCTCGACGCCGGTCACCGTGTCGGCATCACCGTCGCGAGGATCACCGTGGAGCGACGCCGTCGCGTGAGCGCCCCGTCCCGCAGAGGTATGCGCGTGAATCACCGACATGGGC
Organism: Microbacterium sp. BR1; assembly: GCF_002812725.1. Lineage (GTDB taxonomy): Bacteria > Actinomycetota > Actinomycetes > Actinomycetales > Microbacteriaceae > Microbacterium. The sequence goes on from NZ_NMUN01000004.1 coordinate 906,019, forward strand.
GAGGAAGAGCCCGGCATTCGACAGGTGGAGCGGGATCAGTGGGCGAAGTAACCCCGGTAGTACTCGTAGACCCAGCCGACGATCGCGACGAGGAAGATGCCGAATCCGATCGGCACCAGCCACGAGCCGAGGGCGAGACCGATGATCGCGACGCTCGCTGAGAAAGCGAGCACGATGGGCCACCAGGACCACGGGCTGAATTCACCGAGCTCAGGATCGCCGTCATCGACGTCCGAGGTCAGGATGTCTTCGGGAAGCTCGCCGCCCTGAGACTTGTGTACCCGCTGCAGATACCAGGCGATCAGCGCTGCCATCAGCGCGCTGAAGACCAACGCGACCGCGCCGACCCACTCGATGCCGTTGTACCACGGGCGCTCGGGGTGAGCGACGATGCTCCACGCGATGTATATGGCCCCTACGAGGAAGAAGAATCCCGAGAGCAGCCACCAGAGTCCGACGTTCGAGCGCATGCTACTTCACCTCTCCATCGGCCAGATCGACCGCAGGAGCATCGGGCGCGTCCTTCGCCGGACCCACCCCGACGGGGACGCCCGCCTCCGGGTGGTTGAGGTCGAAAGCTGGGCGCTCGCTACGGATACGGGGAATCGACGTGAAGTTGTGGCGCGGCGGCGGGCACGACGTGGCCCACTCGAGCGAGCCGCCGTACCCCCACGGGTCGTTCACCGTGACCTTCGGCGCCTTCCGCGCGGTGATCCACACGTTCAGAAGGAACGGCAGCATAGACAACGCGAGGATCATTGCACCGACGGTCGAGACCTGGTTCTGCCACGTCCAACCATCTTCTTGGGCGTAGTCGGCGTAACGACGCGGCATCCCGTCGACACCGAGCCAATGCTGGATCAGGAATGTCATGTGGAAGCCGATGAACAGCAGCCAGAAGTGCACATAGCCGAGACGCTCGTTCAACATGCGGCCCGTGAACTTCGGCCACCAGAAGTAGAACCCGGCGAACATCGCGAACACGACCGTGCCGAAGACCACGTAGTGGAAGTGCGCCACGACGAAATACGAGTCCGAGAGGTGGAAGTCGAGCGGGGGCGAAGCGAGGATGACTCCCGTCAGACCTCCGAAGACGAACGAGATCAGGAAGCCGAGCGCGAATGCCATGGGGGTCTCGAAAGTCACGGACCCCCGCCACATCGTGCCGATCCAGTTGAAGATCTTCACGCCCGTCGGCACCGCGATCAACATCGTCATCAGAGCGAAGAACGGCAGAAGGACCGAGCCCGTCACATACATGTGGTGAGCCCAGACGGCGACCGAGAGCGCGGCGATCGCGATCGTCGCGTAGACGAGCGTCTTGTAGCCGAAGATCGGCTTGCGTGAGAAGACGGGGAAGATCTCCGAGACGATGCCGAAGAACGGCAGCGCGATGATGTACACCTCGGGGTGACCGAAGAACCAGAACAGGTGCTGCCACAGCAGCACTCCGCCGTTCTCGGGGTCGTAGATGTGGGCGCCAAGGACGCGGTCCGCACCGGCCGCAAGGATCGCCGCGGCGAGCACCGGGAAGGCCATCAGAATGAGCAGGCTCGTCACGAGCGTGTTCCAGGTGAAGATCGGCATGCGCCACATCGTCATACCGGGAGCGCGCATCGTGATGACGGTCGTGATGAAGTTCACCGCGCCGAGAATGGTGCCGAAGCCGCTCATTCCCAGCCCGAGCATCCAGAGATTACCGCCGACCCCTGGCGAGAAGGTCGTGCTAGCGAGGGGTTGATACGCGAACCATCCGAACGATGCCGCCCCCTGCGGGGTGAGGAAGCCGGAGACCGCGATGGTCGAACCGAAGAGGAAGAGCCAGAACGCGAAGGCGTTCAGACGCGGGAACGCGACGTCGGGAGCACCGATCTGCAGCGGCATGATGACGTTCGCGAAACCCGCGAACAGCGGCGTCGCGAACATCAGCAGCATGATCGTGCCGTGCATCGTGAACAGCTGGTTGTACTGCTCCTTCGTCGGGATGACCTGCATGCCCGGCGCGAAGAGCTCGGCGCGGATGATCAGGGCCATCACGCCGCCGAGGAGGAAGAAGATGAACGAGGCGATCAGGTACATGTACCCGATCGTCTTGTGGTCAGTGGAGGTGATCCACTTGACGACGATGTTGCCCTTCTGCTCCACCCGGGACGAGCTGAGCAGCGCCGCCTGGCGCGGCGGGAGCGTCGTCGTTCGTCCGGATTCCTGGAGTGGGAGAATCGTGGCCACGGTGATCAGCCTTCCTCGGTACCGACGACGTCGGCTGTATTCGCACCCGTGCCGGGCAGGTTGCTGTTGCGGTCGTAGTCGGTCGTGATGTCACCGGTCTGACCTGCCTCGCGCAGGGAGTCGACGTATGTCTCGTACTCCGCTTCGCTGACGACCTCGACGTTGAAGAGCATCGCCGAGTGGTATTCGCCACAGAGTTCGGCGCACTTACCGGAGAAGGTTCCCTCACGCGTCGGCGTGAAGGACCAGTAGTTCTCGTGCCCCGGGTACATGTCCTTCTTGTACAGGAAGTCGATGACCCAGAACGAGTGAATGACATCGCGCGAGAGGAGCTCGATCTGCACGGTCTTGTTGACCGGAAGAACCAGCGTCGGCAGCGTCGCCTGGTCCACGTCGCCGTTGGCCGCGGGCACCGCCTGGACACCCATCGTCCAGACCGCGTCCGAATTGTCCTCTTCTTCGCCGTTGTACTGGAAATCCCAGGCCCACTGCTTGCCGATGGCCGTGATCGACACATCCGGATCTTCGTACTGCGTCTCGAGGATCGTCTGGTCGCGCGCCGTGAACGCGAACAGGCCCAGGACCAGGACGAACGGCACGAGCGTGTAGAAGATCTCGATCGGCATGTTGTACCGGAGCTGCACCGGAAGTCCGGTCTGGCCCTTACGACGGCGGTAGGCCACCATCGCGAAGAGCGTGAGGCCCCACGTGACCACGCCCACGACGAGCAGGACGATCCAGGAGTTGACCCAGAGCCCCGACACCATCTCGGTGCGGTCCGTCGCCTGCACCCCATCGTCCGTGAAGCCCGGGAGATACCCGTTCAACTCGGCGGTCGTGCATCCTGCAAGGAGGAATGCTGCCGAGATCCCGACCGGGATAGCGGCCCAGCGGAGGCGGCGTTTCAAGCGCACGATTCACCTTTCGGACGCGGGTGTGACTCTCGCCAAGTCTAGGGCAAGCTCACATGCGATTCAGGACACTCGCCCAGCCTGCGCACCGATCGTGGTGCGCTCGCGGGTCTAGTGGAAGCTGTCGCCGCAGGCGCAACTGCCGGCAGCGTTGGGGTTGTCGATCGTGAAGCCCTGCTCCGAGATCGTGTCCTTGAAGTCGATGGCTGCGCCGTCGAGATAAGGGATGCTCATGCTGTCGACGATGACCTCGACGCCGTCGAAGTCGACGGTCTCGTCGCCATCGAGGTAGCGCTCGTCGAAGTAGAGCTGGTAGATGAGTCCGGAGCATCCGCCGGGCTGGACGGCAACGCGAAGACGCAGGTCATCGCGGCCTTCCTGCTCGAGCAGGCTCTTGACCTTCGAGGCCGCGGCCTCGGTGAGGTTGACGCCGTGCGGGCGAGCCTCGGTGGTCGTTTCGGTGGGAACGATCGTGGTGTCTGTCATTGTCAGTCCTCCTGGCCCGAGTCTACCCGCGGCCTCGGTCATCGAGGGCGCGCAACAGCAACGCTTCGCTCAAGATCGCGTGACGGAAGGTCTCCAGGTGTAGGGATTCGTTCGGGCTGTGCGCCCGCGAATGCGGGTCTTCGACACCCGTGACCAGAATCTGCGCCTCGGGGAACTCGCGCACGAGATCGGAGATGAAGGGGATGCTTCCGCCGACCCCGATGTCGACGGGATCGACGCCGTATCCCTCCGCGAAGGCCTCTCGCACCGCCGCGACGGCCCACCCGGACGTGTCCACGAGGAACCCGTCCCCCAAGTCCACGTCGGAGAAGCTCAGCTCGGCGCTGAACGGCGCGTTCGCGCGGAGGTGCGACTCGAGAGCGGCGTACGCGTCGGCGGCTTTCTGGCCCGGTGCGACGCGGGCACTGATCACGACCGAGACCTCGGGGGTCAGCGTGTTCGAGGCGGCCTCGACACTCGTGAAGTCCGTACCGATGACTGTGATCGCGGGGCGATTCCAGATGCGAGACAGGATGTCTCCGGATCCGGCGGGTGAGACGCCCGGGAGCAGTCCCGCCTCGTCACGCAGAGTCTGCTCCGTGTACTCCGGAGTCTCCGCTTCTCGCGCCGTCATGCCCTCGACGGCGACGGTCCCGTCGGCATCCCAGAGGGTGGCGAGGAGCTTGATCGTCGCGAGCATCGCGTCGGGCACCGCACCGCCGAACATGCCGGAGTGCGATGCGTGGTCGAGGGTTCGCACGCGCATCGTGAATCGCGCGTTCCCACGGAGCGAAACGGTCAGCGCCGGGGTGTCCGAATCCCAGTTACCCGAGTCCGCAACGACGATCACGTCGGCGCGGAGCGCGTCCCTGTTGTCGGAGAGGAACTGCGCGAACGAGCGCGACCCGTACTCCTCCTCGCCCTCGACGAACAGGACGACCCCCAGCTCGAGCTCACCCTCGGTGCTCTCGCGCAGCGCACGGAGCGCCGCGATGTGCGCCATGATGCCGGCCTTGTCGTCCGCAGCACCACGCCCGTACAGCCGTCCGTCGCGCACGGTCGGTTCGAACGGCGGAGACTCCCAGAGTGCGTCATCGCCCGGGGGCTGGACGTCGTGGTGCGCGTAGAGAAGCACGGTCGGCGCGCCGCCGCGAGCGGCGCGGGTCGCGAGAACGGCGGGCTGCCCCACCTCGTCGGTGCCGGGGACGGCAGCCCGCAGGATCTGCACCTGGTCGAACACTCCCGTACCCTCGGCCAGGCTCGCGACGGCGCTGGCGCTGCGCTCCAGCTGCGTCTGATCGAACGCCGGCCACGCGATGCCCGGGATGCGCACGAGGGCGCCGAGGTCGGCGAGAGCCGGGGCGATCCCGTCCTCGACGGCGGAACGGAGTGGGGAGGCGGGGACTTCCGATGCGTGCATGCGGGTAATCTTATGGGCGAGTACAACACCGCCGACCTGCAAGGAAACATCGTGGCCAACTCCCCCGCACCCGTGCCGAGCGACGAGGATTCCGCCGCGGTCGGTGCCGGAAAGGGACGCGCGACGCCGACGCGCGCCGAGCGGGAGGCCCTTCGTCGACGCCCGCTCGTGGCCGACACGAAGGAAGCCAAGCAGCGCGCCCGCGCGGAACTCGCGGCGAAGCGCGACCAGGCCCGCGCAGGGATGGCCAAGGGCGACGAGCGCTACCTCCCCCCGCGCGACAAGGGGCCGCAGCGCAAGTTCCTGCGCGACTACGTCGACGGCGGATGGCACCTCGCCGAGTTCGTGATGCCCGCCATGATCGTGGTGATCCTGCTGACCTTCATCCAGAACACCTACATCCAGTACTACGCGTTCATCGCCCTGTGGGGCTTCATCCTGCTCGTGATCCTCGACATGGTTCTGACCGGATGGCGCGCAAAGCGCGCGATCCGCGCCAAGTTCGGAGCGGACAAGCTCGAGCGCGGCACCGCCTGGTACGCGGCCATGCGCTCGATGCAGATGCGCTTCCTTCGTCTGCCGAAGCCCCAGGTGCGCCGCGGCGGCAAGCCCGTCGGCTGACCCGGCTCCCGGCAGTACCGCAATATCGTCGACACCGCGTTCACAACTCAGTCCCCCGGCGATCGCCACGCCACCTGACGCCCGCGATCATGCAGTCCGCGAGAGAGACGCGCCTGGATCTCCTGAGTTGTGAACACAGCGCGACGCCCGTTGCCGGGCGTGTCGGGCTCAGTCGCGGACGAGAGCGCGGTTGATCTGGCGAGCCCAGAGCGGTCCGCGGTACAGGAACGCCGTATAGCCCTGGACCAGGGTCGCCCCCGCATCGAGACGTTCGCGGACATCGGCGGCCGACTCGACGCCGCCGACCGAGATCACGCAGAACTCGGCGGGGACGGCATCCCGGACGATCCGCAAGACCTCGAGCGAACGGGCACGCAGAGGAGCACCCGAGAGCCCACCGGCTCCCGCGGCCTCGACCACGGCGGGGGCGGTCACGAGTCCAGCGCGGGAGAGCGTCGTGTTGGTCGCGATCAACCCGTCGAGTCCGAGCTCGACCGCGAGACGAGCGATCGCGCCCACCTCGTCGTCGTCGAGATCGGGGGCGATCTTCACCAGCAGCGGCGTCGCGCCCGCGGCATCCTTCACGGCCCGCAGCAACGGGGCGAGCGTCTCGACGGCCTGGAGCGTGCGGAGCCCCGGCGTGTTCGGCGACGACACGTTCACGGCCAGGTAGTCGGCCAGTGGCGCCAGGCGAGTGGCGGAGCGGACGTAGTCGGCGGTCGCATCCGCGACATCGACCACGCGGCTCTTGCCGATGTTGATGCCGATGACGGGCCGGTCGCGGCGACGGCGGAGCCGCGAAATACGGGCGGCCGCGGCATCCGCTCCCCCGTTGTTGAAACCCATGCGGTTGATGACGGCGCGGTCCGGGATCAGGCGGAACAGGCGCGGGCGGGGGTTTCCGTCCTGCGGGATGGCCGTCAGCGTTCCGACCTCGACGTGCCCGAAGCCCAGGGCCCCCAGCCCGAGGACCCCGACGGCATCCTTGTCGAACCCGGCAGCGACACCGAAGGGCGAGGGGAAATCGATGCCGAGTGCCCGGGTGCGCAACGACGGCGCGGGGCGCGTGATGCGGCGGACGACGTTCGCGAACGGACGCACGCCGGCAGCACGGATGACCCACATGCCCAGGTGATGCGCCGTCTCGGGGTCGAATCGCGAGAGCACGGCGGAGAACAGCACGCGATACAGCCGGCCCCCGCCATCGCCGCTCGTGATCGGACCAGGCCCCCTGGACTCAGCCACGCGGAACGTCGCCGTCGAATCCGGGCGCCGCCACGCGATCCGCGCGGAGGTCTTCTATCGCGGCCTCGAAGTCGTCGAGCGATTCGAACGCCTGATAGACGCTCGCGAATCGCAGGTACGCGACCATGTCGAGTGCTCTGAGGGGCCCGAGGATGGCGAGACCGATCTCGTTCGTGTCGACCTGCGACGCGCCCGTCTGCCGGACGGCCTCTTCGACCTTCTGCGCGAGCATCGCGAGATCCGCCTCGGTCACGGGCCGGCCCTGACACGCCTTGCGCACACCGGACATCACCTTCTCGCGGCTGAAGGGCTCGATCACGCCCGAACGTTTGATGACGTTGAGGCTCGCGGTCTCGATGGTCGAGAACCGCCCGCCGCACTCCGGGCACTGCCGGCGACGGCGAATCGAGAGACCGTCATCGCTCGTACGCGAATCGATCACGCGGGAGTCGGGATGCCGGCAGAAAGGGCAGTGCATGGGTTCTCGTGGTCCTCGCTGGAGTACGGAGTCAGATCGCGGATGCTTCGGAGCCCGCGACCACCGGAGCGAATCGCGCCGTCACGGCCTCACCGTGCGCCGGCAGTGCCTCGGCCTCGGCCAGCGCGACGATCGCGTCGGCCACGCCCGCCAGCGCATCACGGTCGTAGGCGATGATCTGCTGTGCGCGCAGGAACGTCTGTGCGCCCAGCCCGGCGGCGTAGCGCGCCTGGCCTCCGGTGGGCAGGACGTGGTTGCTTCCCGCCAGGTAGTCGCCGAGGCTCACGGGTGAATTCGGGCCGAGGAAGATGGCACCGGCATTCGTCAGCTCGGGCAGCAACCCCCCGGGGTCGCGCGTCTGGACTTCCAGGTGCTCGGGGGCGTAGGCGTTGCTGAATGCCACGGCCGCCGCCAAGTCGTCGACGAGCACGATCGCGGACTGAGTGCCGGCCAGCGCCGTGCGGACGCGATCCGTGTGACGGGTGCGGGACGCGACGTCCTGCACCCGCGTCCGAACCGCGTCGGCCAATGCCTCCGAATCCGTCACGAGGACCGCCCCGGCCTGTTCGTCGTGCTCGGCCTGACTCACCAGGTCCGCGGCGACGAGTGCCGGGTCTGCGGAATCGTCCGCGATCACCAGGATCTCGGTCGCACCGGCCTCGGAGTCGGTTCCCACGACACCGGCAACGTGCCGCTTGGCCGCGGCCACGAAGTTGTTGCCCGGGCCCGTCACGACGTCGACGGGTTCGAGGTCGATGTCGTGCACGCCGTATGCGAGTGCGGCGATGGCGCCCGCACCACCGATCGCGTACACCTCTTCGATGCCCAGAAGACCCGCCGCGGCGAGGATCGTCGGGTGCACCCTCCCGTCACCGCGCTGGGCGGGAGATGCCAGCGCGACGGCGGACACACCGGCGACCTGGGCCGGAACGACGTTCATGATGACGCTGGACGGATAGACCGCCTTGCCCCCGGGCACGTAGACGCCGACGCGGCGCACGGGCTGCCAGCGCTGGGTGACCACGGCGCCCGGCGCCAGCTCGGTGACGACGGGCGGCGGAACCTGCGCGGCCGAAGCGCGGCGGACATTCGCGATGGCGCGTTCGAGCGCCTCACGCACGTTCGCGTCGAGCCCGGCCACGGCCGCGTCGATGTCGGCACGCGGGACGCGGAGCGCATGCCCCGTCACGCCGTCGAACTTCTCGGCCTGCTCGCGAAGCGCAGCCTCGCCCCGGTCTCGGACATCGGCGACGAGTTCGCCCGCGACCCGCAGGGCGTTATCGCGTGCTTCGGTCGCGCGCGGAACGAGGGCCGCGGCGTCGCGCGCGGCGGTGCCGCGGAGGTCGATCGTGCGCATCCTCCCAGGCTACCGGGCCGTTCAGCCCCGGGTGACGCCCGAGACGTCGGAGAGCACGCCGACGCGGCCATCCTCGTGCTGGACGACGAAGCTCGACCCGCGGTCGGCGATGACGAGCGCCCACGCGGTCGGCCCGATACGGAACAGCGGGGCGCCGGTGCGCTCGTCCACGACATCGCGCTCGACGGGGACAAGGGCCCAGAAGGGCCGCGATGCCGCCGCGGGTGCGGCATCCGTCGTCTGCTGTCCGCCCGTTTCGGACGTACCGCGTGCGTACGCGGGAGTCGGGCTCCACGCTCCGGGCTCAATCACGCCGGTATCTCCCGTCGAAGGCTCGACGTCGTCCAGCGCGTACGAACCGATCGGATAGCCCCCGGTCGCCTGCGCGGCGCCATCGCTCGACACCGGCGCGTACGACTCCGGCGCGGGGGTCGGCTCCGGACGCGGGCGCGGTACGACGGCGCGCACAGCGCGGGCGTTGCGGTGCGCGACGGCCTCCGGGCGTCCACGGAAGTCCTCGTCGAACGGCGCGATGTACGGCGCGAAGACCGAGACCAGCACGAGGCCCAGGAAGACGATCAACTCCACCCAGACGACCCAGGTGGTGTACCAGGGGCCGTCGTCCACGACGGTGGCGATGGTGTTCCAGATGTACGACAGCCAGATGACGCTCGAGACCGAGAACGCGACGGACGCGAACTGATCGACTCCCAGCGAGCCGACGCGACGGATGCCATCGGGTGAGAACCGACGGAGGACGATCAGGAATACGGCAACGGTCGGCACGCCGATCGGGAGCACCCAGTCGATGCCGCTCATCCAGACCGAACGGAACGGGATCTGGACGACAGAGAAGAACGACACGAGGAACGCGACGGCCCAGAGTCCGAGGATGGCGACCTCGCGGATCGTGAACGGGCCCACGCCATACTGCGGTGCCTCTTCGGGCTCGATCGCCGTCGACCTCGTATCGGAGTCTGCAGCGTCGAGATCTGCGGAGCGGGAGTCTGCGGCGTCGGAGTCAATCGCGTCGGGCTCGGTCGCCGAGACCGGCGTAGCTGCGCGATCCTTCTCGTCGTTGGTCGGGTTCTCGTCGGTCATAACCATCCCCTTTCGCGCGACGCCGTCGGCGCCCCGGCTACCTTACCTCGCGCACATGAGCTCAGCCCAGGCATCCCGGCCCGAGCAGAGACTTCAGTTCTCCGTACAGATCCGCCGTCACTCTCACGGGATGCGGCACCTCGAAAACCTTCGCGATGTCACCCTTGGTGAGCTTCATCCGGACCTCGGTCTGCCCGTGGTGTCGCTCGAGCACGATCGCCAGATCGGTGATCACCGAGTGGGTCGCGCGGTGCTCGGGCAGGATGAGCTCGAGAGCCCCGGCCGCATCCACCGCGCCCAGATCGGGAACCATGGCCGACACGGCGTGCAGGTTGAGCCCGTCGTCGCGGCGGGACACGCGTCCGCGCACGACGAGGATCGCGTCGGCCTGCAGCAGCGGCTGATACTCGACGTACGTCTTGCCCATGAACATGACGTTCACCTCGCCGTTGAAGTCCTCGACGGTGACCATGCCGTAGGGATTGCCGCTGGACTTCGCCACACGGTGCTGCACACTCGTCAACAGGCCCGCGACGGTGACCTGGTCGCCGTCGCTGAGGTCTTCGGCGGCGAGCAGGTCGTGGATCGTGGTCGAAGCGTGCTTGGCGAGCGGCATCTCGAGTCCCGCGAGCGGGTGGTCGGAAACGTACAGCCCGAGCATCTCGCGCTCGAACGCCAGCTTGTCCTTCTTCGTCCACTCGGGGCGGTGCGGCACCGTCTTCGAGCCGTGCTGGGGCTCGTCGAACAGACTGTCGAAGTCGAAACCGTACTGCCCGTTGGCCTCGTTGCGTTTGACGTCGACCGTCTGCTCGATCGCGTTCTCGTGGATCTCGAGCAGAGCCCGTCGTGTCGCGCCCGTCGAGTCGAACGCTCCGGCCTTGATCAGCGACTCGATCGTGCGCTTGTTCGCGACCTGCAGCGGGACACGCTGCAGGAAGTCGTGGAAGGAGGTGAACGGATCGTCGCCGCGGCACGCCACGATCGCGTCGACGACGTTCGCTCCGACGTTGCGGATCGCGCCGAGGCCGAAGCGGATGTCGTCGCCGACGGCCGCGAAGTAGCGGATCGACTGGCTCACGTCGGGCGGAAGCACCTTCATCCCCATGCGCCGGCACTCGTTGAGGTACACCGCGAGCTTGTCCTTGGAGTCGCCCACGCTCGTGAGCAGCGCGGCCATGTACTCGGCGGGATAGTGCGCCTTGAGGTAGGCGGTCCAGTACGAGATCAGACCGTACGCCGCGGTGTGAGCCTTGTTGAAGGCGTAGTCGGCAAAGGACTCGAGAACCTTCCACAGGGCATTCTGCGCGGCGGCGGAGTATCCGTTCGCCGTCATGCCCTCGAAGAAGTCGGCCTGCTGCTTGTCGAGCTCGGACTTCTTCTTCTTGCCCATCGCACGCCGGAGGATGTCGGCCTGTCCGAGCGAGAAGCCGGCGAGCTTCTGGGCTGCGGACATGACCTGCTCCTGATAGACGATCAGGCCGTAGGTCGTGCCGAGGATCTCACTCAGGGGCTCTTCGAGCTCGGGATGGATCGGCGTGATCGGCTGCAGGCCGTTCTTGCGGAGCGCGTAGTTCGTGTGCGAGTCGACGCCCATGGGTCCGGGGCGATACAGCGCGAGCACGGCCGAGATGTCTTCGAAGTTGTCGGGCTTCATCAGACGCAGGAGCGACCGCATGGGTCCGCCGTCGAGCTGGAAGACGCCCAGGGTGTCGCCGCGAGCGAGGAGTTCGTAGGAAGCGACGTCGTCGAGCGTGAGGTCCTCGAGCACGAGCCGCTCGCCGCGGTTGGCCTCGATGTTATCGAGCGCGTCATCGATGATCGTGAGGTTGCGCAGCCCCAAGAAGTCCATCTTGATCAGGCCGAGCGACTCACAGGCCGGGTAGTCGAACTGCGTGACGATCTGGCCGTCCTGCTCCCGCTTCATGATCGGGATGATGTCGGTGAGCGGCTCGCTCGACATGATGACACCGGCTGCGTGCACGCCCCACTGGCGCTTCAGGTTCTCGAGACCGACGGCCGTATCGAAGACCGTCTTCGCCTCGGGGTCGGTCTCGATCAGCGTCCGGAACTCGGATGCCTCTTTGAAACGCGGATGCGCCTTGTCGAACATGCCCTCGAGCGGCATGTCCTTGCCCATCACGGCGGGGGGCATCGCCTTCGTCAGCCGCTCCCCCATGCCGAACGGGAAGCCGAGCACGCGCGAGGCATCCTTGAGCGCCTGCTTCGCCTTGATCGTGCCGTACGTCACGATCTGCGCAACCCGCTCGTCGCCGTACTTCTCGGTCACGTACTGGATGACCTCGCCGCGGCGACGATCGTCGAAGTCGACGTCGAAGTCGGGCATCGAGACACGCTCGGGGTTGAGGAAGCGCTCGAAGATCAGCCCGTGCTGCAGCGGGTCGAGATCGGTGATGCGCATGGCGTATGCGGCCATCGAACCGGCACCCGAGCCACGGCCGGGACCCACCCGGATGCCGTTGTTCTTGGCCCAGTTGATGAAGTCGGCGACGACGAGGAAATAGCCGGGGAACCCCATCTGCACGATGACGTCGGTCTCATACTCGGCCTGCCGGCGAACCTCGTCGGGAATGCCGGACGGATAGCGCGCCTGCAGCCCGCGCTCGACCTCTTTCACGAACCAGGACTGCTCGGTCTCGCCGTCGGGGACGGGGTAGCGCGGCATGTAGTTGGCGCTCGTGTTGAACTCGACCTCGCACCGCTCGGCGACGAGCAGCGTGTTGTCGCAGGCCTCGGGATGATCGCGGAAGATCTGGCGCATCTCGGCAGGGGTCTTGACGTAGTACCCGTCGCCGTCGAACTTGAAGCGCTTGGGGTCGTCGAGCGTCGAACCGGACTGCACACAGAGCAGCGCAGCGTGCGACGTCGCGTCGTGCTGGTGCGTGTAGTGCAGGTCGTTGGTCGCGAGCAGCGGGATGTCGAGGTCTTTCGAGATCCGGAGCAGGTCGCTCATCACGCGCCGCTCGATGCTGAGCCCGTGGTCCATGATCTCGGCGAAGTAGTTCTCCTTGCCGAACAGGTCCTGGAACTCGGCGGCGGCCGCGCGGGCGGCGTCGTACTGGCCGAGGCGCAGGCGCGTCTGAACCTCACCCGAGGGGCAGCCCGTCGTCGCGATGAGTCCCTTGCCGTACTTCTGCAGAATGTCGCGGTCCATCCGGGGCTTGAAGTAGTAGCCCTCGATGCTCGCGAGCGACGACAGCCGGAACAGGTTGTGCATGCCCTCTGTGCTCTGCGAGAGCAGAGTCATGTGCGTGTACGCGCCCGAACCCGAGACGTCGTCGTCACTCTGGTCGGGACCGCCCCACTTGACGCGGGATCGGTCACTGCGGTGGGTGCCGGGCGTGACGTAGGCCTCGACACCGATGATGGGTTTGATCCCGACATCCTTCGCGGCCTTGTAGAACTCGTAGGCACCGAAGGTGTTGCCGTGGTCGGTGATCGCGATCGCGGGCATGCCCTGTCGTGCGGCCTCTTGCACCAGGGGGCCGATACGGGCGGCCCCGTCGAGCATCGAGTATTCGCTGTGCACATGCAGGTGAACGAAGGAGTCGGCTGCCACACATCCACACTACGGGCCGTCACCGACATCGTCGTCCGATGCGACTACCCGGTGCGCAGCACCTCGAGCGCGTGGGCGAGATCGGCCGGATAGTCCGACGCGAACGTCACCCATTCGCCATTCGCCGGGTGGTGGAACGACAGCTGCCGGGCATGCAGCCACTGGCGTGTGAGACCGAGGCGTGCCGACATCGTGGGGTCCGCGCCGTAGAGCGGATCGCCGACGCACGGATGCCTCTGCGCGGCCAGGTGCACCCGGATCTGGTGCGTCCTCCCGGTCTCGAGGTGGATCTCGAGCAGCGAAGCTCCGCGAAACGCCTCGAGCGTCTCGTAGTGCGTGACCGAGTCCTTGCCATCCGGTGTGACCGCGAACTTCCACGAGTGCGTCGGGTGCCGGCCGATCGGCGCGTCGATCGTGCCGGACAGCGGATCCGGATGCCCCTGCACCACCGCGTGATAGATCTTCTCGACCTCGCGCTCCTTGAAGGCGCGCTTCAGAGCGACGTACGCGGCCTCGGACTTGGCGACGACCATGAGGCCGCTCGTGCCGACGTCGAGGCGGTGCACGATCCCCTGGCGTTCGGCGGCGCCGGTCGTCGCGATGGTGTACCCGCTCGCCGCGAGGGCGCCCAGGACCGTGGGGCCCTCCCAGCCGACGCTCGGATGCGCGGCGACGCCCGCCGGTTTGTCGATCACGACGATGTCGTCGTCGTCGTAGACGATGCCGAAACCGTGCACCGTCACGGGGACCACCCGGGGCTCTTGGCGCTCTTCCCACACGACCTCGAGCCACGCGCCGCCGGAAAGACGATCGGACTTGCCGACGACGCGGCCGTCCACGCTGACTCCGCCGGACTCCGCGACCTCAGCCGCGAACGTGCGCGAGAACCCGAGCATCTTGGCCAGGGCCGCGTCGACCCGTGTCCCCTCGAGGCCGTCGGGCACGGGAAGGCTCCGCGCCGGCACGACTAGATCCTCGACTGCTCGTCGTCACCGTCGACGGTGGCGGGGCGTGACGGGCGCGTGGACGGGTGCGGGGCACCGACATCCGGATCCGCGACGGGGAACAGCGCATCGCGATCGGCCCCGACGCCCTCGATCGAGATGCCCTGGATGGAAACGGGACCGCCCTCTGAAGACCCGGCATCCGAAGCGTCCTGTTCGGTGGAGCTCGAGGTGCGATCCTCGCGGCGCTCGCGCGTACCGTCCATGTGCAGGCCGATCAGGACGAGCAGGGCGATGACGATCATGTCGCACACGATGAACATGTCGGCGACGTTGTAGATCGCGGGCATCATCCATGGCGTGGAGATGAAGTCCACCACGTGACCCACGGGGAAGCCTGGGTCGCGCAGCAGTCGATCCGTGAGGTTGCCGAGCACACCGCCGAGCAGGAGCCCGAGCACGACGGCCCACACCCGCGATCGGACTCGCGTGATCATCAGCCATACGATCGCGACCGCGACCGCGGCGAGGGCGATCGTGAAGACCCAGGTCACGCCTTCACCGAGCGAGAACGCCGCGCCCGGGTTGAACACCAGGACGAACACCAGGAATTCGCCCAGGATCGGTACCGGATCGCCCGGGGTCAGGTTCTGCAGGACGAAGTACTTGCTCAGCTGATCGGCGGCCAGGGCCACCACCGCGAGAGTCGCGATGATGGCGATGGCCGCCGATCGGTTGAGTGGCTTGCGCGGCCCCGCGGACTGCTCGGGTGCGGGGCTCGGAGCTGTCAAGGCCTAGAGACCGATGGCCGACACGGGCGTCGAGCCCGAGGTCGAACCGGACGTCTCGAGGTCGCGCAGCTGACCCTCGATGTAGCTGCGCAGCTGAGCGCGGTAGTCCCGCTCGAACTGACGGAGCTCGGTGATGCGACCCTCGAGCGCCTTGCGCTCCTTCTCGAGACGCGCAGATTCTTCGCGCTGCTTGGCCTCGGCCTCGGCGACGATGCGCGACGCGGTCGCCTCGGCCTCCGAAACGAGCTTGTCGCGCTGGGCGATACCCTCGGCGACATGCTCGTCGTGGAGACGCTGGGCGAGCTCGATGATGCCGGCGCTGGTGCTCGCACCGGCGTCGTCCGCGGACGGAGCGGCAGCAACGGGGGCCTCGGGAGTCGGCTCAGCAGCGGGGGCGGCTGCGGCGGGCTTCTCACCGGACTCGTAGGCCTCGAGCTTGGCCTTCAGCTCTTCGTTCTCGGCGATCGTCTTGCGCCATTCGACGACGATCTCGTCGAGGAAGTCATCGACCTCTTCGGGGTCGAAACCCTCTTTGAACCGGACGTGCTGGAACTGCTTGGTAACAACGTCATCGGGGGTCAGAGCCATGGGGGATCCGTCCTGTTCATCTCTGCTGGTCACGGCGTGGCTGCGCTGGGGCGCGAAGCCATCAGCATAGCTGAGCCGTCACGGCGCCGCGAGAGCGGACCGGGTGCGCGCGGACCGCATCGGACCGCCCGGGAGCGCGGATCTATGCCGCGCCGGCGATGGAGCGCGTGACGCTCAACAGGATGAAACACAAGAAGATCGTGAGCGCGAAAGCGAGGTCGATCGCCACCGGTCCGATGCGAAGCGGGGGGATGAATCGACGGAAGAGCCGGATGGGAGGATCCGTAACGGTATAGATGATCTCGGCGAAGACGAGGCCCGCGCCGCGAGGACGCCATTCGCGATTGAACACCGGGATGTACTCGAGAATGAGTCGTCCCAGCAGCACGAAGACGTACAGCAGGATCAGACCGTTGAGGATCGACGCGATGAGCCTCAGCAGTTCCACGTATACAGACTACGACGCGGAGAAGGGCGCCGCGTCCGGGTCGGCGTGCGGGATGCCGCCGTCACCCGAAACCTCGACGTGTTCGGGCGAGAGCAGGAAGACCTTGCTCGTGACCCGCTCGATGCGTCCGTACAGCCCCAGGGACAGCCCGCTGGCGAAGTCGATCAGGCGGCGAGCGTCGGCATCGCTCATCTGCGAGAGGTTGATGATCACGGGGATCCCCTCGCGGAAGTTCTCGGCGATGACCTGTGCATCGCGATACTGCTTGGGGTGAACCGTGAGGATCTCGGTCAGTCCGCCCGCGGCGGGCTGGTGGACGGCTTTCGGGCGGAGCGGCGTGACCGTACCCTTGGGCTCGACGGCGTGCACCCGCGAGTGCTGCTGCTGCGGCTCGTCGACGACTTCTTCTTCGTCGGCAAGACCGAGGTAGACCATGGTCTTCTTGAGCGGGTTCGACATCGCATCCTCCGTGTTGGCTCGTCTGTTTCGAGGTTAACCGTGGGCGGGTCGGTTGCCCGTGATTGCGGACCCGATCCGCAGGTGTGTCGCGCCGGCGGCGATCGCTTCCTCGAAGTCGCCCGTCATCCCGGCGCTGATCCAGGATGCGTCGGGCACCACGGCGCGCACGCGTGCGCCGTGCTCGGCCAGGCGCGCAAAGGCCTCGGCAGGGTGCTCGTCGAGGGGCGCGACCGCCATGACTCCGCGCAACCGGAGCCCGGGGCATCCGGCGATATGCTCGGCCAGGGCGACGACGTCGGACTCGCTCGTCCCGCCGCGCCCCGCGTCGAGCGTCAGGTTGACCTGCAGGAGCACGTCGAGCGGCGGCGTACCGGGGTCGGCTGCACTGCTGAGGGCGTCGGCGAGCCTGGCACGGTCGACCGAATGGACGACGGATGCGGCGGCTCGCACGGCGCGCGCCTTGTTGGTCTGGATCTGCCCGACGAAGTGCCACCGCAGGTCGGCGAGGTCGTCGAGCTCGGCACGCTTCGCCGTGATCTCCTGCTGGCGGTTCTCGCCCACGTCGCGGACGCCGAGGGCGTACAGGTCCCGCACGAGCTGCGCCGGGTGGAACTTCGTGACGACGATCCGCGTGATATCGGACGGGTCGCGTCCGTTCGCCCGGGCGGCGGCGGCAATGCGCTCGTCCACCCGAGCCAGTCGGTCCACGAGAGGGGCCGCTTCGGTCATGCGGCACCTCTCGTGGGCCGCGGCATCCTCGAGGAAGCCGCTACTTCAGGAAATCGGGGATGTCGAGGTCGTCGTCGCCGAACGCCGAGTCGAATCCCGCGGCTTCGGGGACGATCGGGCCCGAAGCCGAACCCACCGAGACCGATTCGCGCGCCTCGACCTTGACCTCGGCCGCCTCGTCCGCCGTGGCGGTGGGCAGGGCGGGAACCTGGCGCTGGGCAAGGATCGGCTCGCTCCGCTGCATCGGTTCGCCGCCGTCGAATCCCGCGGCGATGACGGTGACGCGCACCTCGTCGCCGAGCGTGTCGTCGATGACCGTTCCGAAGATGATGTTCGCCTCGGGGTGCGCGGCCTCTTTGACGAGTTGCGCGGCATCGTTGATCTCGAAGATTCCGAGGTTCGAGCCGCCCTGGATCGACAGCAGCACACCGTGCGCGCCCTCGATCGAGGCCTCGAGCAGGGGGGATTCGACCGCGAGCTCGGCGGCCTTGATCGCGCGATCCGCGCCGCGTGCCGAACCGATGCCCATGAGTGCCGATCCCGCGCCCTGCATGACCGACTTGACGTCGGCGAAGTCGAGGTTGATGAGACCGGGCGTCGTGATGAGGTCGGTGATGCCCTGAACACCGGCGAGCAGGACCTGGTCGGCCGTGGCGAACGCCTCGATCATCGAGATGCCGCGATCGCTGATCTCGAGCAGCCGATCGTTCGGCACGACGATGAGTGTGTCGACCTCTTCCTTCAGGCGCGCGACACCCGTGTCGGCCTGGGTCTGACGCCGGCGTCCCTCGAACGAGAACGGGCGCGTGACGACACCGATCGTGAGGGCTCCGATCGACTTCGCGATCTTGGCGACGACGGGCGCACCACCCGTGCCCGTGCCGCCGCCTTCGCCGGCCGTGACGAAGACCATGTCGGCGCCACGCAGGGCCTCTTCGATCTCCTCCGCGTGGTCCTCCGCCGCGCGGCGACCCACTTCGGGGTCGGCACCGGCGCCGAGGCCGCGGGTGATCTCGCGACCGACGTCGAGCTTGACGTCCGCGTCGCTCATCAGCAGCGCCTGCGCGTCGGTGTTGATCGCGATGAACTCCACGCCGCGCAGGCCGAGCTCGATCATGCGGTTGACGGCGTTGACGCCGCCGCCGCCGACGCCGACGACCTTGATGACGGCGAGGTAGTTCTGGTTCTGGCTCATGCCGGCCTCCGTGTCGCGAACCTGGGTGAAACCTTCAACCTCAAGTAGAACTGTAAAGAAATGCCCGGTATGCATTTCCTCTGTTCACACGGTAGGCCGGGGCTCCTCCCCCGCCCGCAGGCGCGCGGCGTGTCGCCACACACGGACGGAATCTCCGCTCGCGTGACCCGAATGGACGGCGTCAGCGGACGACGACGGATGCCGGCGACGAGACGTCGTACACCGACATCCCCGGCCGCGCGGTCATCGCCCGGTCGAGGTTCAGCGCCTTCTGACCCGTCTCTTCGACCGCACCCCAGACGACCTGCGTGCCGCTCGCGAGGGTCAGCGTGACGTCGTCGCGCGTCGTCGCAGCGACCCGGGTCACCTGCGCCGCGATCGCGTCCGGCAGGGCGCGCATCACGAGACCCGCGGACTCGAACGCCCCGGATGTCGTGCCGCCCGCGATCTCGAGAACCGGTCGACCCTCCGGCGCGGTCGGGCTCGTCTCGAGCGCAACGCCCGCCGCATCGACCAGCGTCCAGCCTGCGTCCGTCTGGATGACGCCGATCGGGGTCCGCTCGACGATCCGTACCACCAGGTCGTGCGGCGGTCGCGCCTCCAGCGTGTAGGACTCGACGAGCGGAAATGCGACGAGGGCCGCCTTCACGGCGCTCGCGTCGACGAGCGGCAACGGCGTGCCGAGCTGGCCCGAGAGCGCCTCTTCGACCGTCGCTGCGGGGAGCGATGTCGTGCCGACGACCTCGATCCGCTCGACGGCGAACAGCGGGCTGTACGCGGCGCCGACGCTCCCGACGATCAGCAGCAGCACCGCCGCGGTGCCCACGAGCCACGCCAGCCGACGGCGCCTGCTCCGGACAGTGAAGCGGCGCACCTCACGACGCAGGGCACGACGCCGGGCGCGCGCGGCACGCCAGACGTCGCGGATCCCCGTGCGGCGCGGCGTCGTCGTCTCGTGCCCCACATCCTCCTGCGATGCGACATCGCGGGGACCGGGCGCGGGTACTTCGGGACCCGTCGAAGGGGGCAGAGCGGATGCTTCCTCGCCCGAGCCCTCGAGCCCGCGCGGCGCGGCCGGCTCGTCGTCCCACGAACGCGAGGTCGTGCGCTTCGGCGTGGGCCCGGCTTTCTCGGACGCGGGAAGCGGCGGGGGCCGACGCATCCGTCAGTCCGAGACGCCGGCCGGCGTCGTCTGCGCGAGTGCTTCGAGCACCTGCGGGATGATCAGGTAGACGTTGCCGCAGCCGAGCGTGATGACGTAGTCGCCGTCGCGGGCGACCGTCGCGGTGTAGTCCGCCGCCTGCTGCCAGTCGGCCACGAACGCGACGTGGTCGGGGTCGGCGAAGGCGTCACGGACGAGGGCACCGGTGACGCCTTCGATCGGGTCCTCGCGCGCGCCGTAGACGTCGAGCACGACCGTGTGGTCGGCGTATTCCTCGAGCACCTCGGCGAATTCCCGGTACATCTGCTGCGTTCGGGAGTAGGTGTGCGGCTGATGCACCGCGATGATACGGCCGTCGCCGATCACGGTGCGCGCCGCGGCGAGGGCCGCGGCCACCTCAGTCGGGTGGTGCGCATAGTCGTCGAAGACGCTCACTCCGCGCGCGACGCCGTGCAGCTCGAAGCGACGGACGGTTCCCGCGAAGCCTTCTACCGCTCGCAGCGCGGGCTCGAGTTCGTGCCCGAGCGAGAGCAGCACCGCGACGACGCCGGCGGCGTTGATCGCGTTGTGCGCGCCGGGGATAGCGAGTCGTGCGTGTTCCGTGCGTCCGCAATAGGTGATCGCGAACGACACCGGACCATCTGTGACGATGTCGGTGACGCGGACATCCGCGCCCGCGGATTCCCCGAACGTGACGACATTCGGATGCGTGAGGCGTGCGCTCACGCGGAGCGCGCCGGGATCGTCCGCCGAGATGACGACGCTCTCGCGCGCCCCGTCCGCGAAGCGCACGAACGCGTCGTCGAAGGCGTCGTTCGTACCGTAGTGGTCGAGGTGATCGGGATCGACGTTGGTGATGAGCGCGATCGAGGTGTCGTACAGCAGGAACGTGCCGTCGGACTCGTCGGCCTCGATCACGAAGAGCTCATCGGCACCCGTTCCGCTCGACGCGCCGAGCTGGGCGATCACTCCCCCGTTCACGAAGGTCGGGTCGGAGCCCAGGTCCTGCAGAGCGGTGACGATCATCCCGGTCGACGTCGTCTTGCCGTGCGCACCGGCGACCGAGACCAGACGCCGCCCGCCGATCAGCCAGTGCAGCGCCTGCGACCGGTGGATGACGGGCATCCCGCGTTCTTTCGCCAGGACGAACTCGGGGTTCTCGGGCCAGATCGCGCCCGTGTGGATGACGGTGTCGGCGTCGCCGAGGTTGGCGGCGTCATGACCGACGTGCACACGCGCCCCGAGCGCTTCGAGTTCGCGGAGCGCGGCGCTGTCGGCGCGGTCGGAGCCGGACACCCGGATGCCGCGGGCCAGGAACATGCGCGCGAGCCCGGACATCCCGGATCCGCCGATGCCGATGAAGTGCGCGGACTCGATGTTCGCGGGAATCGGCAGGGTCAGGTCGGGTCGGATCATGGCCCGACAAGTCTAGGTCGGCGACCTGCGAGGTCGGCGCTCGGCGCGCCCGGTCACCCGGCTCCATGCGGCGCGCCGCGAGGCCGCTGCGCCTCGAACGGTCGCGACATGCCGTTCCATGTCGGTGTGGAACGGCATGTCGCGACCGTTCGAAGATGTCTGACCGGCCCGCCCTGGACATACTCCCGACTTGGGAATATGTTCGACCCATGAGCGCATCACTGGGCACGACCGCCTTCTGGGTCCTGACGAGCCTGACGCAGGGCCGCCGCCACGGCTACGCGATCCTGCGGCATGTGGACGAGGCATCCGGCGACCCGGGTGCCCTCAAGACCACGACCCTGTATGCCACGATCGAGCGCCTGCAAGCCCGTGGCCTCGTGATCGAGGACGGTGACGAGATCGTCGATGGGCGGGCGCGCCGCTACTACGCGCTCACCGACACCGGCCGGTCCCGCCTCGAAGATGAGCTCGCCGACCTCGAGAGGCGAGCATCCGCGGCCCGCGCGGCGCTCGCACCCCCGCGGCCAGCGCCCGTCATCGTGACCCGCGCGGCGACGTTCGCATGACGACGCCGGACGAGCGGGAGTTCCGCGCGCTCCTGCGGTGGTACCCCCGCCGCTGGCGCGAACGCAACGAGTCGATCGTGCTCGGCACGATGCTCGATGACGCGGAGGCGCGCGGTTTGCAGACACCGGATGCCTCGATGCGACGCGGGGCGATACTCCACGGTCTCGGTGCCCGTCTGGACCGGCGCACCGCGATCGTCGCGGCGTCCCTCGCGGCCGCGCTCGCCCTCGCGGGCATCCCCCTGTTGTTTCTGGGCGTCGGCGCGGCGTGGCTGATACCCGGATTCGGGGTCGGCCCGCTCCTCATCCTGGTCGCCGTCGTTGCCACATTGCGCACACGCGGGATCATCTCCGCCGCAGAGGCGCTGACGGGTATTTCTCTCGCTCTGCCGGCGACGACGCTCTCGACGCTCGTCGCCCTCTCGTGGAGCGTCGGTTTCGACGAAGCCGACGCCGGGACCACCCGCGGATGGTTCGCGCAGGCTTTCATCTGGTTCGCCGCCGCCGCGTGGCTCGCCGCCATGGCCTGGGGTGCGGTCGTCGTGGGAGGAATGCTCCGCGCCCCCGCGATGCGCGCGGTCTGGGCTCGGCTGGCTGGTGCGGCGTGCGCTGCGGTCGCCTACCCGTTTCTCGCGTTCTCGCTTCTGAGCCCGGCGAGCGGGGCGCTTCTGGCAATCGCAACCCTCGGCTCCGTGATTCTCCTGGCCCAGCCACGGGCACCGATCTCGAACCCGGCGCCCCCCGCCCCACGCGCCGCGAGAACGACCCGGCCCGCGAGCAGAACCGTTCTGGTCTGCGCCGTGGCGTCCGCGGTCGCGGGTACCGCGGCTGTCCTGTTCGCTCTCACGGGAAGCGGATGGCCCGGATCCACCCTGGATGGAACCGGGGCGATGCGCTTCGGCATCGTCGCCGGCTTCATCGCCGCGCTGCCGTACTGCGCGACGATCGGGTTGATGCGATCCGCCCACCACCGCGCACTCCACGCCTGGGGACCCGCATTGCTCATCGCCGGAGGGTTCGTCATCGCCGCAACCGAGAACATCGTCGGGGGCGGGGATGGGAACCGTATCGTGTGGGCGCTTCTGATCGCGGGGCTCCCCCTGGGCGGCGCGGTCACGTGGATCCTCTCGACCGGACGCTGGGCCGCTCGAACGGTTCAAACGACGATCGCGATCATGTGCGGCGCGGCGGTGGTCGTCACCGCCCTGGCCATCCAGATGCTGCCCTTCCTGCTCCCGATCGCGGCGCTCATCCTCGCGGTCGGCGAAGGCCGCCGGCTGAGCACGCGCCGCACCCACCGCGACCACCGGCCCTACCCAGCATCCGCATAGTCTCCCCCTGACCCGGAACCCCCGCGGAACCTCACGAACGGTCGCGACATGCCGTTCCCCATCGATGGGGAACGGCATGTCGCGTCCGTTCGAGGTGGTTGGAGCCATCGAACTGGCGAGGAACGCTGTATCGCGGCGCCGATCGAGCGGTGCGTGACAGCTCGAAGCCCGAGCAGCTCGAGCCCGAGCAGATCGAGGCCCCAGCAGGTCGAGGCCCCAGCAGCTCGAGGCCGAGCGGGCGCCTCAGCGCGCGAGGGCCTCGTCGATCAGCGCGATGAGGTCTTCCGTGCCACGGCGCGAGCCGACGGATGCCGCGGCCGCTCGCATGGCGTCGAGTCGAGCCGGATCGGCCAGGAGCGGCAGGACCTCCGCCCGCACCCGCTCGGCCGTGAACGCGGCGTCGTCGATCAGCACCGCCGCTCCCGCCGCAACCGCGGACGCCGCGTTCAGGCGCTGCTCGCCGTTACCCACCGCGTAGGGCACATACACGGCGGGGATGCCGAGCGCGCTGATCTCGCTGACCGTCGCCGCTCCCGCCCGCGAGACGATGACATCGGCCATCGCGAAGGCGAGGTCCATCCGGTCCTCGTACTTCTTCACGACGTATCCGGGCGCGCCCGGGTCCCGCCAGTCCGACCGCTCCCCCGTGACGTGCACGAGCTGATATCCCGCCGCGAGCACGTCCGCATAGGAACCCGCGAAAGCCTCGTTCAGGCGCAGCGCCCCGAGCGAGCCGCCGAACACCAGAAGCGTGGGCCGAGCGGACTCGAGCCCGAAGTGCGCGGCGGCCTCGTCGCGCAAACCCGCACGATCGAGGTCGACGATCTCGCGGCGCAGCGGCATCCCGACCACGCGCGAGCGCCGCAGGGGCGTACCGGCGAACGCAACGCCGACACCGGCCGCACGGCGCGCCCCCAGCACGTTCGCCAGACCGGGACGGGCATTCGCCTCGTGCACGACGAACGGGATGCCGGAGCGTCGTGCCGCGACATAGGCGGGCGCGGAGGCGTACCCCCCGAATCCGACGACGACGGAGACGTCCCGATCGCTGATCACGCGGCGCACGTGCCCGACCGCGCGCCGGAACCGCGCCGGAAAGCCGATCGCCGCGCGATCGGGGCGGCGCGGGAACGGCAGGCGCTCGATCGTCAGCAGCTCGTACCCCCGCTCGGGGACGAGACGCGCCTCGAGCCCTTCTTTGGTGCCGAGGACGAGGATCTTCGCCTCGGGTTCGCGCGCACGCAGGCCGTCGGCAACCGCCAACAGCGGATTGACATGGCCGGCGGTTCCCCCGCCTGCCAGAAGGTAGGTCGTCACGCCGAGACTTTACCCCGACGGGCCGCGCTCGTTCCGCCGCGCAGACCCGTTCGGGTCTCGGGTGCGGAAGTCGGCAGTGTGCGCGCGAACGACAGCAGCACGCCGCACGCCAGCAGGACCGACAGCAGGGCGGTGCCACCCTGCGACATGAACGGCAGGGGCACACCCAGGACGGGGAAGATGCGCAGCACGACGCCGATGTTGATGAGGGCCTGGCCCACGATCCACACGGTGATTCCGCCCGAGGCGATGCGGATGAACGGGTCATGCGTCTTGCGGATGACGTGGAAGGCACCCACCGCGAACAGCGTGAACAGGCCGAGGATGACGATGCATCCGATCAGCCCCACCTCTTCTCCCACGATCGCGAAGATGTAGTCGTTGGCGCGGGCCGGCAGCCACCCGTACTTCTCTTTCGAGTTGCCGAGGCCCAGCCCGAAGATGCCGCCGCCCGCCAGCCCGAAGACGCCGTGCATCGCCTGATAGCAGTCGTTGAAGTAGTCGCAGTCCTCGTTCATGAAGCTCATGATGCGGCGCATGCGGTTCGGGCTCGCGACCGCCATGTAGGCCACATAGGCGGCGGCAGCGATGAGAGGCAACAGGAAGATCCGCAGCCGCACACCCGAGAAGAACAGGCCACCCAGCAGGATCAACACCAGGATCATGGCCGTGCCGAGGTCGTGCCCCGCCATGACGGTCGCGATGACCGCCGCCGACACCGGGACGAGCGGGATGAACACGTGGCGCCAGAGGCCGAGCAGGGTCTGCTTGCGGTACAGCACGTAAGCGACCCACAGGGCGAGCGAGAGCTTCAGGAACTCGGACGGCTGGACGGTCTGCCCCGCGATCGAGATCCAGTTGCGGTTTCCGAGGATCTCGATACCGAGTCCGGGAACGAACACGAGCAGCTGAAAGAGTGTCGCGATACCGAGCAGGGGCCAGGCGATCCGCTTCCAGAACGACACGGGAAAGCGGGAAGCCACGAACATGAGCGGGATACCGATGACCGCGAACACGCCCTGCTTCAAGAGGCTTTCGAACGGGCTCGCGCCCTCGGCGGTCGCGGAGGCGGTCGTCGCCGACAGCACCATCACGAGACCGAAGCCGGTCAGCAGGATCGCGGTCGAGGCGATCAGCAAGAACTCGCTGGGCACCGGTGCGAACACCCGGCCGAGCGAGACACGGGCCGCCAGCCCGCGGGGCGCGGGCGCATCGTCAGGCTGCTGGTCCGCCCGCGGGGGGCGCGTCGGCGTCCGAGTCGCCATCCGTCTCCCCTGCCTCGTTGTCGTCCCCGTCGGGATGCGTGTCTTCCCGTTCGGGATCCGTGTCGCGATGCTCGGGATCGAGCCCTCCGACGTGTTCGCGAACCGCTTCCGCGAAGCGCGTGCCCCGCTCGGCGTATCCGCTGAACTGGTCGAAGGATGCCGAAGCCGGAGCGAGAAGCACGACGTCTCCCGACGCCGCGATGCCCGCCGCCCGCTGGACGACACGCCTCATGACCTCTTCAGTCTCACCGTGCTCCACCTCGAACACGGGCACGTCGGGGGCGTGTCGCGCGAATGCCGCGAGCACGTCGTCGCGCGAGCGGCCGATCACGATCGCCGCCTTGACCGCGCTGCCGCGCCCCGCGACGAGAGGAGCGATGTCGACGCCCTTCAGCAGACCGCCGACGACCCAGATGGCCCCGGGGTAGGCCGAGAGCGACGACGCCGCGGCGTGCGGGTTCGTCGCCTTGGAATCGTCCACCCAGGTCACACCGGCGTGGTGAGCGATGACCTCGATCCGGTGCGGGTCGAGCCGGAAGGTGTCCAGTGCGTCACGGATGGCGACCGGCTCGACTCCGGCGGCGCGCGCGAGGGCCGCCGCGGCCAGGATGTTGGCGACGATGTGCGGCGCGATCAGCCCGACCGTCGCGAGACGTTCGAGGGTCGTGATCTCGAGAGCGCTCGATCGGCGCTCCTCGAGGAAGGCCCGGTCAACGAGGATGCCGTCGACGATGCCCACGTCGCTCGGTCCCGGCACGCCCAGATCGAACCCGATCGCCCGGGCACCCTCGACGACCTCGGCGTCCTCGACCATCTCTCGAGTCGCGACATCCGCCTTGTTGTAGACGCAGGCGACGCGGGTGTTGCGGTAGACGACGGCCTTCGCCCCGCGATACGCGTCGAAGGATCCGTGCCACTCGAGGTGGTCGTCGGCGAGGTTCAGGCACACCGAGGCGAGCGGGAAGGGCTGCCCCTCCGGCTCGGCCAGGGACAGGTACCAGAGCTGGTGACTCGACAGTTCGACGACGAGGGCGTCGAATCCGGCGGGATCGCGGATGGCGTCGAGCACCGGCACACCGATGTTGCCGCAGGGCGCGGCGCGCAGCCCTCCCGCCACGAGCATCGTGGCCGCCAATCGGGTCGTCGTGGTCTTGCCGTTCGTCCCGGTGACCAGGATCCAGTCGGCGGGCGAGCCATCCGGGCGCGAAACCTTGTCGCGCACCCGCCACGCGAGTTCGATGTCGCCCCACAGGGGAACGGATGTCTCGAGGGCCCACCGCACGACGGGGTGTCCGGGCGCGAACCCGGGCGAGGCCACGATCACGTCGGGCGCGAACTCCCGCACGCGGTCGGGGACCTCGTCGAGCGGACCGACGTGCAGATCGGCCCCGATCACCGGAAGCAGGCTGGCGTACTCCTCGGCCGCGGACTCGGTCGCGACGAGGACTTCCGCGCCGAGCTCGGTGAGGGTGTCGGCGACCGAGAACCCGGTCTGCGCGAGGCCCAGGACGACGACCCGAAGGCCCTTCCAGTCGGCGTTCCAGCTGGTGAGCTCGGCGAGCGGGGCGCTCATGCCCGGGTCAGCCACTCGACGTAGAACAGGCCGATGCCCGACACCGCGAGCATCCCCGCGATGATCCACATGCGCACGACGATCGTGACCTCGGACCATCCGCGCATCTCGAGGTGATGGTGCAGCGGGCTCATCAGGAACAGGCGCTTGCCGCGCGTTGCCTTGAAATAGGCGCGCTGCAGGATGACCGAGCCCGACGCGATGACGTAGACGCCGGCGACCAGGACGACCAGCAGCTCGGTGCGCGTCAGGATGGCCATCGCCGCGATGACGCCACCGATCGACATGGACCCGACGTCGCCCATGAAGAGCTTCGCGGTCGGCGCATTCCACCACAGGAACCCGACGAGCGCGCCCACGAAGGATGCCGAGACGATGGCCAGATCGAACGAGTTGGGAGTGTCGTAGCAGGCCGCCAGGACGGCGGGGGTCGGCCCCTCGCCGGTGCAGACCTGCTGGAACTGCCAGAAGGCGATGAGGCTGTACGCGCCCACGACGAAGATCCCCGCACCGGCGGCGAGACCGTCCAGCCCGTCCGACACGTTGACGCTGTTCGACGTCGCGACCCCGATCAGCGAGAGCCACGTGAGGTACAGGATCCAGCCGATCACCGGACCCAGCGCCATGAACGACAGCACCGGGATGTCCCGGAACAGCGAGACATAGGCCGACGCCGGGGTCTGGTCCCACGCGTTCGGGAAGTTGAGGGCGACGATGCCGAAGGGCACCGCGACCAGGACCTGGCCGACGATCTTGCGCCACCCCGAGAGCCCGAGGCTCCGCTGGCTGCGGACCTTCATGTAGTCGTCGATGAAGCCGACCGCGCCGAACCCGATCATCATCCAGATGACGAGCAGCCCCGAGATCGTCGGGGGGTTGCCGCCCGTGAACCCGCCGATCAGATACCCGAAGATGGTGCCGACGATGAAGATCAGGCCACCCATCGTGGGGGTGCCACGCTTCTGCGCGTGGCTCGGGTTCTCGATCGCCTCGGGCGTGCGGATGACCTGGCCCCAGCCCCACTTGCGGAACAGCCGGATGAAGACGGGCGTGAGAAAGAGCGTGAACGCCAGAGAGATCGCTGCCGCCGTCAGAAGGGATCTCACGAGAACGATTCTCCCAGACGATCGCCCAGGTGCCGGAGCCCCGCCGCGTTGGACGACTTCACCAGCACCCGATCTCCGTCGCGCAGCTCCCCGAGCAGATAGTCGTGGGCGGCATCCGCGTCCGCGAAGAACACGGCCTCGCCGTCCCATGAGCCCTGCGCGATGGCTTCGAGGAACATGCGCCGCGCCTCGGTCCCCACGATGACGATGCGCTGGATGCCGAGTCGCACCGCCAGGAGTCCGACGCGGTCGTGCTCGTCGTCGGCGTATTCACCGAGCTCGCTCATCGCCCCGAGCACGGCGACCGTGCGCTGGCCCGGACCGGTGATCTGAGCGAGGGTGCGCAGTGCCGCCGACATCGAGTCGGGGCTCGCGTTGTAGGCGTCGTTGATGATGCGCACACGGTCATTTCCGAGCGGCTGCATCCGCCAGCGCTCCGCGAGTTCGACCGTCTCGAGTCGTTCGACGCACGTGCGCAGCGGCACGCCGATGCGCGTCGCGACGGCGATGGCGGCGAGGGCGTTGGCCACGAAGTGCTCGCCGAGGACACGCAGTCGCAGCGGTACCGTGACTCCCCCGGCACTCACGTCACACGTCGTGCCCTCGGCGGAGACCCGGATGTCGTCGGCCCATACGTCGGCGTTCGCCCCGCGTCCGAACCACACGACGTCGACCTCGCGGTCGCGGGCGATCGTCGCCATCCCGGCAACGCGCGGATCGTCGGCGTTCAGCACGGCCGTGCCCCCCGCTCGCACCGCCTGGACCAGCTCGGACTTGGCGGCGACGGTCGCCTCGATGCCGCCGAACCCTCCGGCGTGCGCCATGCCGACCATCAGCACGACGCCGATGTCGGGCGTGACGAGCCCCGCGAGGCGGGCGATCTCGCCCGGCGCGCTCGCACCGAACTCACACACGAGATACCGCGTGCTGTCGGTCACGCGCAGCATCGTCAGGGGCGCGCCGACCTCGTTGTTGAAGGATGCGTGGGGCCACACGGTCTCGCCCTCGTCCCGCAGGATGCGGGCGACCATGTTCTTCGTCGTGGTCTTGCCGTTCGAGCCCGTGATGCCGACGACCGTGAGTTCTCCGCGATTGCGGACGGTGGCGACCACATGGCGGGCCAGGTCGGCCAGCGCGCTGACGACGCTCGGCACGACGACCTGGGTGATCGGGGTGTCGACGAGGCGTTCGACGAGGGCGAGGACGGCACCGCGCTCGTGCGCGGTGCCGACGAACAGGTGCCCGTCCGTCTCGGCGCCCGGCTTGGCGGCGAAGATGCCCCCGGGCTCGATCAGGCGGGAGTCGGTCTCGACCGTGCCCTCGATCACCGAATCGGGAGTGTCGGATCCGGCCGTACGCAGATCGCCCCCGGTGACTCGGGCGATCTCGGCATACGTCAGCGCGATCATGGACACTCTCCCTGGACGGTGGGCTGTGGGCGGCGCCCGCGGGACGTCAGTACTCGGTGGTCAGGGTTTCGCGGGCAGGATTTACTGGTATTTGGGCAGGATCTCGGGCCCCGGTGTGGTGGACGGCAGCACCCGATAGGTCTTCAAGACCTGGGTCATCGCCTTCTGGAATCCGGCGGCATTGGCCGAAGACATCCTATTCTTCTTCGGCTCGTCGAGCGTGAAGATCACCACGTACTTCGGGTCGTCGGCGGGCGCGAACCCGGCGAGCGTCGTGTAGAAGATGCCCTTCTTGTACCCGTTGCCGTCGTCGTTCGCCTTCTCGGCCGTTCCCGACTTGGTCGCCATCCGGTACCCCGAGACGGCCAGAACCTTGTGGTTCGTCACCTGCTGGAAGACGTTCTCGAGCATCAGCGTGACGTCCGCGGCGGTCTGCGGCTTGATGATCTGCTCGGGGGCCGGAAGGTCCGGCTCGATGACCTCGCCGGACGCCGTCGTGCACGACTCGACCAGGCTCAGCGGCATCCGCACTCCGCCATTCGCGATCGTCTGGTAGACGCTCGCGACCTGGGGAACGGTCACCGTGAACGACTGGCCGAAGGTCGACGTGTAATGGGATGCCTGGTCCCAGGGCGCGTCGTGCAGGATGCCCTCGCGCTCACCGGGAAAGCCGACCTCGGTCTTCTGTCCCACCCCGAATCGTGCGAGGTAGTCGTGGCGCACCTCGTCTGACACCAGCGTGCCGAACTTCGACAGCGCGACGTTCGAGGAGTCCACGAGCGCGCCGGTCATCGTGTAGTTGTACGACGGGTGCGAGAAGACGTCGTTGACGGTGATGTCGCCGGGCAGCGTCTCGCGCCCCGCGGCGGGAAGCGTGGGGGTGAGCGGGGTGACCCCCGCCGAGTCGATGATCGTCGCGGCGGTCACGGGCTTGAAGGTCGAGCCCGGCTCGAACTCGTAGGTGAAGATGCGGCTGCTGCGGTCGGCCTCGGCCGCGGCGTTGACGTCATTGGGGTCGACCGTCGGATACTCGGCGGCGGCGCGGATCTTTCCCGTCGCGACCTCGACGACGAACGCCGTGCCGTAGTTGGCCTGCTGGTTCTGCACCTCTTCCGCGACCATCTGCTGCAGGTACCACTGCAGGTCGCGGTTGATCGTCAGTTGCAGGGTGCCGCCATCGACCGCGGGCGTCTGCTGAAGCGTGCCCGGGATGATGACTCCGTCCTTGCCGCGTTCGTAGGACTCGGAGCCCGGCGTCGCTTGCAGGCAGTCGTTCTGCGCCAGCTCGAGACCCGCGAGAGCCTCGCCATCGGATCCGACGAATCCGACGAGGTTGCCACCGACGGCGCCATCCGGATAGCTTCGGGCCGGGTGCGGCGTCGTGTACAGGAACGGGAGCTCGAGCGCGACGAGGGCCTGGTACTGGTCCGTGCTGAGCTTGGTGGCGATCTGCGCCCACTGGGACTCGGAGTTGGCCGCCAGCACGTCCGCGACGATCTGCTGCACCTGCTCCGGCGTCTGACCGGTGACTCCCGCGATCTGTGCGGCCTGCTCGGGCCAGACCTCTTGCACGGTCCGGCCGTCGCTGAACTTCTGATTGAGGATGTTCTGCGGGTCGACCTGAGCGTCGTACAGCATCGTGTTGCCGGCGAGTACGGCGCCCGTCTCATCCACGATGGTGCCGCGTGCACCCTCCAGCTTGTTGGTCGCGAGCATCCCGACCCCGGCCGAGTCGGCCCGGTGCTCATCGGCGTTGACGACCTGGATGTCGACCAGGCGTACGACGAAGACTCCGAGGATCGACAGCACGACGGCGAGAGCGACCACGGTGCGGCGGCGGGGGGAACGTGTGGTGCGTGTGGTCATGTGTGCGACGCTGCGTTTCGTATGTCGATTCCGAAGACTCTGGGCGGCTCAGTGGTGTGTGGGCAGTGGTCAGCGGGTCTGCGGGGCGGGCAGCCCCTCGGAGAGGGCGGGCGGTCCGGTCACGACGGCATCGGTCGGCGCCACCGGCACCTCGGGCAGACCCTCGATCGTCGCGTCGGGTGCCGTGACGAGCGGGGCCGTGGCGACGAGCGCGTTCGGAACGCTTCCGCGGCCGATCGCGTCGACGGTGGACTGCCAGGGCGCGGCGGCGCCGCTGCCGAGGATCGCGCCATCCGACAGACGCAGGTATGACGGCGCCTCGTTGATGACCATGCCCAGCGCCGAGGCGTTCGCGGCGAGGTACTGGGGCGAGCTCAGACCGACAAGCTGCTGCGTCAACGACTGGCTCTCGTACTGCAACGCTCGCACCTGCTGGGTGAGTGCCTGTTCTTCGTACACGCCCTGGGTCATGGCGATCGAGATTCCCATCTGAGCCGCTGCAATGGCGAGAGCACCGCTGAGCGCGATGATCGCATACGCCAACCGCGGACGGCGGCGGCGCGCGGGGGCGCCGTCGACGGCGCGGAGTCGACTTCGAGCCGGTCGTGTCGGACTGCCGGGGACGAGGGGGGCGACTGTTGCGAGGCTCATGCGGCCCTCGCTCTCTCTGCGGCGCGGAGGCGGACGGGCGTGGCGCGCGGGTTGCGTTCGCGCTCGTCCTCGGAAGCGAGCTCGGCGCCCTTGACGAGCAGGCGGAACTGCGGAGCGTGCTCGGGGAGTTCGACGGGGAGCCCCGCGGGCGCGGTCGAGGCCGAGGCATCCGCGAACGCACGCTTCACGATCCGGTCCTCGAGCGACTGGTAGGCCAGCACGACGATGCGACCCTTGACGGCGAGCAGGTCGAGCGCGGCGGGGATCGCCCGCTCGACCGCGACGAGTTCGGTGTTGACCTCGATACGCAACGCCTGGAAGACCCGCTTCGCCGGGTGCCCGGCGCGCTGAGCGGCCGCGGGCGTCGCGGCCACGAGCACCTCGACGAGCTCACCCGACCGCAGGATGGGGGCCTTGTTGCGGGCCGCGACGATGAAGCGGGCGTAACGGGCGGCGAGCTTCTCTTCG
The DNA here is from genome assembly GCF_002812725.1 of Microbacterium sp. BR1. Taxonomy (GTDB): domain Bacteria; phylum Actinomycetota; class Actinomycetes; order Actinomycetales; family Microbacteriaceae; genus Microbacterium. The sequence continues at coordinate 938,731 of NZ_NMUN01000004.1, forward strand.
CCATACCGTTCGAAGATCGCGCGGAGGGCGCCCTCGGGGTATGTCGCGATGACGTCCGCGGCCGTCGGCCCGCCGGTCTGATCCATCCGCATGTCCAGGGGCGCGTCGCGCGAGTAGGCGAAGCCGCGATCGGACTCGTCGAGCTGCAGCGACGAAACGCCCAGATCGAAGAGGATCGCGTCGACACGGTCGTAGCCCGCGGAGGCCGCAGCCTGCGCGATGCCGTCGTAGACGGTGTGCACCAAAGTGACCCGGTCGCCGAAGCGCGCGAGCCGCTCCCCCGCCAGGCGGAGGGCATCGGTGTCACGATCGAGGCCGATCAGGTGGATGTCGGGGAACCGCTCGAGGAACGCCTCGGAGTGTCCGCCCATCCCGAGCGTCGCGTCGACGAGCACCGCGCCCGGTTTCTGCAGCGCAGGGGCGAGCAGCTCGATGCAGCGCTCGAGCAGGACAGGGGTATGGCGGTCGCGGGTTTCCATGATGAGAGGGGCGGGACCCCGGGTCCTGATCCCCATCCGCTCCGACCTGGCACCGGGGAAGTGTGTCAGGGCGTGGCGGCTGGGAGTCAGGACCAGGGGGCTTTAGAAGAGGCCCGGGATCACCTCCTGCTCGAGGTCGGAGTACGACTCCTCGTTTGCGGCGGCGTAGGCGTTCCAGGCATCCGCGTTCCAGATCTCGGCGTGCGCGCCGACACCCGTCACGATCAGTTCCTTCTCGAGGCCCGCATACGCGCGGAGGTGGGTGGGAACCGTGATGCGGTTCTGCGAGTCCGGCATCTCGGCGCTCGCGCCCGAGAGGAACATGCGCAGGAAGTCGCGCGCCTGACGGTTGCTGAGCGGGGCCTCGCGGATGCGCTCGTGGACGCGCTCGAACTCGGCGGAGCTGAAGACGTAGAGGCAGCGTTCCTGACCGCGGGTGATGACGATGCCGCCGGCAAGGTCTTCGCGGAACTTTGCGGGGAGGATGACGCGTCCTTTGTCGTCGAGCTTGGGGGTGTAGGTGCCGAGAAGCATCGACGTGTACCCCCCTTCGCCCGGCCCGCCTCAGGTTTGGCCCCACTTTACTCCACTTCCCTCCACTTACCTACGCTTTCGCACCACCAATCGGCGCGAGTGTCCGCTTCACGGGCGAACATCCGGAAGGAACGACCTCGCCCGAGCATCACGAAATGCGCTCAGGGGTGCGATCGGGGACGCGTCGTTCCTCCCGGATGCCCGCGGAACGACGCGGAAGTTCGAACACGAAAACGAGCAGAGGGCACGAAAAAAGGGCCGACCCGAAGGTCGGCCCCGAAGAGTGGAGGGAGGTGGAGGGTTAGTGGCCGTCCTGGCGGCGATCCCAGCGGTCATTCATGCGATCCATGAAGCTGACCTGGGCCGTGCGGCGCGGGGCGCTCGTGCTTCCGGGAGCGGGCATCCGCGTGATGTCGGTGCGCGTGGGGGTGAGAGCAAGAACCACTCCCCCGAGCATCGCGGCGAAACCGAGGATTCCGACGACGATCAACTGCGTGGCGACACCTGCGACGAGTGCACCGATTCCGACGAGCACCAGGATCGCTCCCAGCGTGACGTTGCGGTAGTTGATGGTGCGTCCCTCACGGTCCGCGCTCACGACATCGGCATCGTTGCGCAGAAGGTGGCGCTCCATCTCGTCGAGAAGGCGCTGCTCCTGTTCAGAGAGTGGCATCGGTCCCCCGTGGGTTCTAAAGATTGCGTCACAGTCTACTCGCGGCGCCGCTTACTAGGCTAGGCCCGTGCAGGGATCCCCAGACGCCATCCAAGCGGTTTCACAGCGACTGGAGAGATTCGTCTCGGCTCGCGTCGCCGAGGCGGCCGACGCCGGCCCTCTCGCGCGCCCGATCCTCGAGCTCTCCGCCGCCACCTTGCAGGGGGGAAAGCGGCTGCGCGCGGCGTTCTGCTACTGGGGTTGGCGGGCGGTGACGGATGCCTCGGGCACGGACGAGATCGTCACGGCATCCGCGGCGCTCGAGGTGTTCCACGCGGCGGCGCTCGTGCACGACGACATCATCGACAACTCGGACACGCGCCGCGGTCGACCGGCGACGCACCGCGCGTTCGAGGGTGCCCACCGCGCCGGGGGGTGGACGGGCGACGCCGCCGCCTACGGTCGCTCCTCCGCGATCCTCGCCGGCGACCTGCTCGTCGCCTGGAGCGACGACCTGTTCGAGGAGGGCATCGCGGATGTGCCCGCCGACCGCGCGCGGGCGGCCCGACGCCAATACGCCGAGATGCGACGCGACGTGACGGTCGGCCAGTATCTCGACATCGCGGCCGAGACCGTGCCCGCGCCCGAAGACGAGCAACTCGATCGCGCCCTGCTCGTCGCCTCGTTCAAGTCCGCGCGCTACTCGGTGCAGCAGCCGCTGCTCATCGGCGCGGCGATCGGCGGCGCCCGCACGGAGCAGCGGCAGGCACTGCGCGCCTTCGGTCACCCCGTCGGCATGGCCTTCCAGCTGCGCGACGACGTGCTCGGCGTTTTCGGGGACTCGGCCGCGACCGGCAAGCCGAGCGGCGACGACCTGCGCGAGGGCAAGCGCACGGCGCTCATCGCGTTCGCGCGTCAGGGACTCGCGTCATCCGTCCGCCGCACCCTCGACGAGCTCGTCGGCGATCCCGATCTCGATGACGCGCAGGTACGGATGCTTCAGAACACCATCCGTGACAGTGGAGCCCTCGACTGCGTGGAAGAGCTCATCGCGTCCTACGCGCACGAGGCGGACCGAGCCCTGTCGGGCGCGCCCCTCGACAACGCTTCGGTCGGGGCGCTCCGCGATCTCGCGCGCGCGGCCGTCGACCGCGTGGCATAGTCCCGCGTCACGACGAGGCGCGTGAGCCTCGCGATGCCCACCCGATGCCCACCCGATGCCCACCCTCATGGTTGGGGCGACAGAGCCTCGTTGGGGCGTGGCAATCCGCGCCCCAACGCAGCCTCGACGCCCCAGCGACGTGGGTGGGGAGTATGTGAGCGCTCAGCCCAGGGACTGCGCGACGCGCCGGACCTCGCTCTTGCGCCCCGAGCGCAGGACCGCGATCGGCGCATCGCCCATGGTCTCTTCGGTCTCGAAGAGCCACTCCATGATCTCGTCGGTGGAGAAACCGCGATCGAGGAGCACCATGATCGTGCCGCGCAACGACGGCAGGGGCCGCTCATCGACGAAGAAGTCGGCGGGGATCTTGAGCGCGCCGTCCACACGCATCGCGACCAGATGATGGTCATCGAGCAGGCGGCGGACGCGGCCGGGTGTTTCGCCCATCAGCTGGGCGGCAGCGGGAAGGGGCAACCACTCGATGGATGCGGCCCAGGCGGGTGTGTCACTCACCCGATCAGTCTGTCACGACAGCGCGTGCGACTCACGGGCAGTCGCGACAAATCACTCCCGTCACATTCGCAACATCGACCCCACATATCACTTCTGTTGACTTTCATTAACATGCGTGACAGCGTTTCAGGAGTTTGATCGAGGGGAAACATCCGTGCGCAAGTCACTCAAGACGCTCGTTCGTCCGAACCGTGCGCACTTCACCGTGCCCGCCGCCCTGATCGGCACGCTCGCGGCGACACTCGTCGCGCCGCCCGCCGCGGCGGCACCGCTGGCGACCGAGCGCGAGCCGCGCCCGCACTGGCGTGGAGTCCCCGCAACCGTCGTCCCCGCGTCTCCGCCTGCCACCACCCACGTGGTCGCCGCCGGAGAGAGCGTCTGGTCGATCGCGAGCGCGCACGGGCTGCGTCCCGCCGATGTCCTCGCGTGGAACGGCCTCGACTGGACGTCCGTCATCCGCCCGGGTCAGGTGCTGAAGCTGAGCGCCCCCCCCGCGCCGGCGCCCGCCGCCCCAGCCCCCGCCGCGCCCGCGATGATGTCGCACACGGTGGTTGCGGGCGACACGCTGACCGGCATCGCCCAGCGCCACGGCATCGGTCTTCGGGCGCTGTTCGAGGCCAATGGCCTCGGCTGGAGTTCGGTCATCTACCCCGGCCAGACCCTGAACGTTCCGGGCGTCACGACGGCCGCGGCCGTCACGCCCGCCCCGGTGCCCGCGCCCGCCCCCGCCCCGGTGGCCCCGCAGACGACCCATACCGTCGCCCGCGGTGACACGCTCTCGGGCATCGCCAAGAAGTACGGCGTCACCCTCGCCGCCATCTTCGCGGCCAACGGCCTCGGCGCGGGCTCGATCATCTACCCCGGTCAGGCCGTCGCCGTGCCCACCGCCGCGACCGGTGCCGCTGCGGCGCCCGCCGCCGCACCGGCGCCCGCGGCATCCGTCGACGGACTCGATGCCGAGCAGATTCAGAACGCTCGCCTGATCATCCAGATCGGCCGGGAACTCGGAGTCTCGGAACGCGGCATCGCCATCGCCCTGGCAACCGCGATGGTCGAATCCTGGATCCGCAATCTCGACTGGGGCGATCGCGACTCGCTCGGCCTGTATCAGCAGCGAGCGAGCACCGGGTGGGGCTCCCCCGCCGAGATCCGCGACGCGTCCCGTTCGATCCGCGTCTTCTACGGCGGCCCGTCCGATCCGAACGGCAACCGCACGCGGGGACTCCTCGACATCCGCGGCTGGGAGGGCATGGGCTTCGCGCAAGCCGCCCAGGCCGTGCAGCGGTCGGCATTCCCCGACCGCTACGCCGCCTGGGAGGACGCCGCCTATCAGTGGATCGCCGCGCTCGGATAATGCGGTTTCGCCGTGCCCCCAGGGTGAGGCGCTCCCGGGGCACGGGCTCGCGCTTCCGTAGACTTCACTCGTGAGTACGAGTCAGCAAGCCGACCCCTTGATCGGGCGGCTTGTCGACTCTCGCTATCGCGTTCGCGCCCGTATCGCCCGCGGCGGCATGGCCACCGTATACGTGGCCACCGACCTGCGTCTCGAGCGCCGCATCGCCCTGAAGGTCATGCACGGGCACCTGAGCGACGACGCGGTGTTCCAGACCCGCTTCATCCAGGAGGCGCGTGCCGCCGCCCGGCTGGCCGACCCGAACGTCGTCAATGTCTTCGATCAGGGTCAGGACGAGGGCATCGCGTATCTCGTGATGGAGTACCTGCCGGGCATCACTCTGCGCGAGCTGCTGAAGGAGCAGAAGAAGCTCACGATCGCGCAGACGATCACGATCATGGACGCGACGTTGTCGGGCCTCGCGGCAGCGCACCGCGCCGGTATCGTGCACCGCGACGTCAAGCCCGAGAACATCCTCCTGGCCGAGGACGGCCGCATCAAGATCGGCGACTTCGGGCTCGCGCGCGCGACGACCGCGAACACCGCGACGGGCCAGATGCTGATGGGCACGATCGCCTATCTCGCGCCCGAGCTCGTGACCCGCGGCCAGGCCGACGCACGCAGCGACATCTACGCGCTCGGCATCATGCTGTACGAGATGCTCGTCGGCGATCAGCCCTACAAGGGCGAGCAGCCGATGCAGATCGCCTACCGCCACGCGACCGACACGGTGCCGCGACCGAGCGCGAAGAATCCGCAGATCCCCGAGCCCCTCGACGAGCTCGTGCTGTGGGCGACCGAGAAGAATTCGGACGACCGTCCGGACGATGCATCCGTCATGCTCGATCGCCTTCGCGAGATCGAGCGCGACCTGGGCGTCGCCCCCGCCCCGACGCGGGCGACGGTGGCGATCGGCATCCACGACGACAGCAATTCCGGCGAGCTGACCAAGGTCATGCCCTCGGCCGCGGCTCTCACGACGACCATCACTCCGGATGTCGACAACGGCACGCTGCTGCGGCGCCGAGCGGGTCGGCGTCGTGCGCGCGGTGCGTGGTTCGCGGTGCTCGTGATTCTGCTCGCGGGCCTCGCGGGCGGTGCCGGATGGTGGTTCGGATCCGGACCGGGATCGCTGGTTGCGGTACCGGATGTCTCGGGTCGTACGTTCGACGAAGCCGCGGCTCGATTGCAGCAGGACACGCTCGTCGCGGTTCAGGGCGAGGGCGAGTACAGCCTCGAGGTCGACACCGGGCTCGTCCTCTATACGACGCCGGGTGCGGGCGAACGGGTGGACAAGGACGCGACGGTGTCGGTCGTCCTGTCGCTCGGGCCCATGCCGCACGATCTGTCGGCGCTCGCTGGTCAACCCGAGGACGCCGTCCGGACCGTGCTGACGGACGCGAAGATCCTGATCGGCGAGAGCGTGCAGGAGTTCGCGGACCCCGCGTCCGGCACGGTGCTGTCGGCGCTCGCGCAGCCCGTCGTGGGCGACGCGTTCGATGTGTCGGGGGGCGGGACCGTGCTCGAGGGCAGCACCGTCACCCTCACCGTGTCGCTCGGGCCCGTTCCATCCGTCGTCGGAATGAGCACCCAGGCCGCCACCTCCACGCTGAAGGCCGTGAAACTCGAGGTGTCGGGCACACCCGTCGAGGAGTTCTCGGACGACATCGACACGGGCGACGTGATCGGCATCCGCGGCCAGCCCGAGGGCCGCAACTGGCGCCCCGGCGATACGGCCACGTTGGTGGTCTCGAAGGGCCCCCAGCCGTATCCGATCCCCGACGTGCGCGACCTCACACGGGACGCAGCGCGGGAGAAGCTCGAGGCCGCCGGCTTCAAGGTGGACTTCGCGCCGTTCTGGAATGCCGTCCCCAACCCCCTGACACGTGTGACGGGTACCGACCCCGCGGTAGGCGCTGAGCGTCCGCTCGGCACCTCGGTGTACCTCCAGATCACCGCCTCCGGCTGACCCTCCACGGGCGACCTGTCACAAACGGCTCTATCTGGGCGCCAGATCGAGCGGTTTGTGACAGGTCGAACCATCATCTGCCGAAGAATCGGCCCTGGAGCGCGCGGCGGATACGTGCGACCAGCGCAGCCTCGTCGGCCAGGTCCGCCGCACCCAGCTCGATCACGCGATAGCCGGCGTCCTCGAATAGCTGACGGCGGGTCAGATCGTCGAGCCACCGCCTGCGCGAGGTTCGGTGGTCGTCGCCCTGATACTCGATCAGCAGTCGCGCGTCGCGGTATCCCAGATCGGCGTGACGGATGCCGTGGGCCGTCATCACCGCGAACTGCACCTCGGGTTCGGGCAGCCCACCCGCCACGAGTATCAGTCGTAGCAGCGACTCCCGGGGCGAGTCGACGGGCCGGCGCAGCCGCGGCAGGGCCCACGCGAGACTCGCAGCTCCCCGTCGAGACCCATGCTCACGGACGGCCGCGACCAGTTCGGTGTTCTCTGCGAGAGGTGGCGTGCGTCCGCCCGCTCTGCGGGTGCCGCTGATCACATGGTCGCCGATGGCCACGAGCCACCTCCGGTCGATCCGCGCGGCCCGTCCGAGCTCGGCCAGGTGGCACCAGGTGCGAGGTGGCGCGACCACGGGCAGGTGAGCGAGAAAGGCGATCGGCGTATCGGTGTCGTCGGTCTGCCGCCCCGTGACCCCGGGCCGACGCATCCGTCGCGCGCCGAGGGTCAGCACGTCGAGAGGATCGGATGCCCCGTGCTCAGCGGGTAGCGGCATACCGAGCAGCGCCGCTGCAGTCAGATGACTGAAGACTTGATCGTTGCCCATCAGCGGAAGGAGAGCCGTACATCGGTCGACGAGGTCCGTCGGGTCCAGCGCCCGGGCCCGCACACCGTGGTGCGGCCGGTCGAGATCGCCTCCACGCATCCGTCCGTCCGCGACACCCGACGAACGCCCCTGCGCGACCGTGAATGCCACGCCCGGGGGCAGCTCAGCCGGCAACGGCATACGTCGACCCATCGGCCCACTCTGCCGCCCGCGACATCCCTATCCCGGTTCATCCACAGCCGCCGCCCGTCGACCTGTCACAGAACGCTCGATCTCGCGAACGGATGCAGCGGTTTGTGACAGTTCGACGCCAGAAGGGGCGCGGGGTCAGCGCTTCTCGAGCTCCTCGGCCACGAGGAAGGCGAGCTCCAGGCTCTGCATGTGGTTCAGGCGCGGGTCGCAGAGGCTCTCGTAGCGCGTCGCGAGGGTTGCCTCGTCGATCATCTCGGAGCCGCCCAGGCACTCGGTCACGTCGTCGCCCGTGAGCTCGACGTGAATGCCGCCCGGGAACGTGCCGACCGCACGGTGCGCGTCGAAGAAGCCGCGCACCTCGTCCACGACGTCGTCGAAGCGACGCGTCTTGTAACCCGTCGGCGTCGTGATGCCGTTGCCGTGCATCGGGTCGGTGACCCACAGGGGCGTCGCACCCGAGTCGCGCACGGCCTCGAGCAGCGGCGGCAGCGCGTCGCGGATCTTGCCCGCACCCATGCGCGTGATGAACGTCAGACGCCCGGGCTCGCGCTCGGGGTCGAGCTTGTCGATCAGCTCGAGGACGGTCTCGGGAGAGGTCGTGGGCCCGAGCTTCACGCCGATCGGGTTGCGGATCTTCGAGAAGTAGTCGATGTGCGCGCCGTCGAGGTCGCGCGTGCGCTCACCGATCCACACGAAGTGCGCCGACGTGTTGTACGGCGTTCCGGTGCGCGAGTCGATGCGGGTCATCGGACGCTCGTAGTCCATGAGCAGGCCCTCGTGGCCGGTGTAGAACTCGACGCGACGCAGGTCGTCGAAGTCGGCGCCCGCGGCCTCCATGAACTTGATCGCGCGATCGATCTCGCCCGCGATGCGCTCGTAGCGCTGGTTCGCCGGGTTCTCGGCGAAGCCCTTGTTCCAGCTGTGCACCTCGCGCAGATCGGCGAAACCACCCTGCGTGAACGCACGGATCAGGTTCAGCGTCGACGCGGCCGTGTGGTAGCCCTTGAGCAGGCGCGCCGGGTCGGGCTGACGCGAGGCCTCGGTGAAGTCGTAGCCGTTGACGATGTCGCCGCGGTAGGCGGGGAGCGTGACGTCGCCGCGCGTCTCGGTGTCGCTCGAGCGGGGCTTGGCGAACTGTCCCGCCATGCGCCCCATCTTCACGACCGGCATCGACGCGCCGTAGGTCAGCACGACCGCCATCTGCAGCACGGTCTTGATGCGGTTGCGGATCTGCTCGGCCGTCGCACCCGCGAAGGTCTCGGCGCAGTCACCGCCCTGCAGCAGGAAGGCGTTGCCCGAGGCGGCACGCGCGAGGCGGTCGCGCAGGATGTCGACCTCTCCCGCGAAGACGAGCGGCGGAAGCGTTGCGATCTCGGCCGAGACAGCGGCGACGGCATCGGCGTCGCGCCACTGGGGCTGCTGTTTGATGGGCAGGTTCCGCCAGTGATCGAGGGGGTCAAGCTGCTGAAGCATCCGCTCAGTCTAGCCGTGCAGGACAGGCCCCGGATGCCGCACCCACCCGCGTCAGACCGCGCAGGAACGGCGATCAGGTGCGAGCGGCGAGCCGGTCTTTGACCGTCGAGGCGTAGACGTCCTCGTAGTACTGCTCGCCCAACCGCTGCAGTGCGACCATGATCTCGTCCGTCACGGACCGCAACACGTATCGGTCGCCCTCGAGCCCCGCGAATCGCGAGAAGTCGAGCGGTTCGCCGATGACGACGCCCACGCGGCCGATGCGGGGCATCCGTTTGCCGATCGGCATGATCGTGTCGGTGTCGACCATGACGACCGGGATCACCGGGACGCGTGCCTCGAGCGCCATGCGCGCGATGCCGGTGCGACCGCGGTAGAGGCGGCCATCGGGACTCCGGGTTCCCTCGGGGTAGATCCCGAGAAGGTCGTCGTTCGCGAGCACCGCGAGTCCCGTGTTGAGGGAGGCTTCGGATGCCTTGCCGCCCGAACGGTCGATCGGGATCTGTCCCGTGGCCTTGAAGAAGACGCGTGTGGCCCAGCCGCGGATGCCCCGGCCGGTGAAGTAGTCGCTCTTCGCGAGGAACGACATCTGCCGATCGATCATGAGCGGAAGGAACACCGAGTCGGCGAACGACAGGTGGTTGCTCGCGAGGATCGCCCCGCCCTCGACGGGGATGTTGCGCCGACCGACGATCCAGGGCCGGAAGATCGCCTTGAGGATCGGCCCGATCACGATGTACTTCATCAGCCAGTAGAACATCGCTCACTCACCATCCCGCAGGTAGGCACGGCGCGCGAGGTCCGCGACCCCGATCACGCCCGCGTCGTTGATCAGCTCGGCGACGGCGAACTCGGCGACGGGGCGATGCTCCGGAGCGGACAACGCCGTCAGGTAGGCCTCGCGCACGGGCGCGAGCAGCCGCTCATCGAGCACCGAGACTCCCCCGCCGATCACGAAGATCTCGGGGTCCAGCACGGCGGCAAAGCTGCCGCACGCCTCGCCGAGCGACGCGGCGACCCGGCGTAGCGCCTGGAGCGCGCCCGGATCGTCGGCGAGAACGAGCTCGGCGATCGCCTGGCCGGACACCCGTCCGTCCGCACTACGGGCGGCGTCGAGGGCGGAACCGATACCGGATGCCTCGGCATCCGCGATCTCGTTGGCGATGCGGCGCAGGGCATTGCCCGACGCGTACTGCTCGAGGCATCCGTTTCGCCCGCAGCCGCACAGCAGACCGCCGGGCACGAGCCGGAGGTGCCCGAGCTCGCCGCCGATGCCGAAGCCCCCGCGGGAGAGCTCGCCGCCGGCGATGATCGCGCCACCGACCCCGGTACCCAGTGTCAGCATCGTCATGTGGGACCGACCCCGTCCGGCACCGAAGCGGAATTCGGCCCATCCCGCGGCATCCGCGTCGTTCTCGATCACGACCGCCAGGCCCGCGAGTTCCGAGATCCGGTCACGCAACGGCTCGTCACGCCACGCGATGTTCGGGGCGAAGCGCACGCGCGTGCGCTCACGATCCATGAAGCCGGCGGCGGCAACGCCCGCTGCTCGCGCATTCGTGCCGGCACGCAACTCGCCGATCATGACCGCGACCGCATCCTCGATCGCGCGCGGGCCTTCGGGGGTGTCGACACGCCGCGCCTGCACGATCGTGCCGGACTCGTCAACCAGACCACCGGCGATCTTGGTTCCGCCGATGTCGATGCCGATCGAAAGCACTCCCACTCCCCTTCGCGACCACGTGTGGCCCCGGACGGCCTCGTGCAGTCTAGCCGCGGACCGGTCCGTAAACCGGGTCTCGATTCCCTGAGACCGAGTTCCACCAGAGGGTAGACTCGGGGCGAAGCCGACAACACCCCGGTGCCAAAGGAGCTGCCGATAATGAGTGCCGTCCAATTCGAGGTCCCCGCCGTCGTACCCGCGGACCCGAAAGCCAATGTGACCCATCTGCTCGAGGATCGCGTCGCGGCAACGCCCGATCTCGCGCTCTTCGCCGTGCCGCAGGGCGACGGCTGGCGAGACATCACCGCGACGGAGTTCCGCCGTCAAGTTGTCGCGCTCGCGAAGGGACTCGCCGCAACCGGGATCGAACCCGGAGACAAGGTCGGATTCCTCGCACGGACGACCTACGAGTGGACCCTGGTCGACTTCGCGCTGTTCTATGCGGGCGCCGTCATGGTGCCGATCTACGAGACGAGTTCACCTCACCAGATCCAGTGGATCCTCGAGGACTCGGGTGCCGTCGCGTGCATCGTCGAAGCCGCCGATCACGCCGCACGCCTCGATGAGGTCCGGGGCGACCTGCCCCTGATCCGCGAGGTGTGGCAGCTCGGCCTCGACGCCATCGACAAGCTCAGCGAACTCGGGGCCTCGGTCCCGGATGCCGAGATCGACCGCCGTCGCGGTATCGCGCAGGGCTCGGACATCGCGACGCTCATCTACACCTCGGGTTCGACGGGACGCCCGAAGGGATGCGTGCTGACGCACAGCAACTTCGTCGAGCTCTCGCGGAACGCCGCGGTCGCGCTGAAGGAGGTCGTGCAGACGCCCGGCGCCTCGACGCTGCTGTTCATCACGACCGCGCACGTGTTCGCGCGCTTCATCTCGATCCTCGACGTGCACGCGGGCGTGAAGACCGGGCACCAGCCCGACACGAAGCAGCTCCTGCCCGCCCTCGGATCCTTCAAGCCGACGTTCCTGCTGGCGGTGCCGCGGGTCTTCGAGAAGGTCTACAACTCGTCCGAGCAGAAGGCCGAGGCCGGCGGTAAGGGCAAGATCTTCCGCGCCGCCGCAGACACGGCCATCGAGCACTCGAAGCTGCTGCAGGACGGAAAGAAGATCCCGTTCGGGATGCGCATCAAGTTCGCGCTCTTCGATCGGCTCGTCTACAGCAAGCTCCGTGCCGCCATGGGCGGGCGCATCCAGTACGCCGTGTCGGGTTCGGCCCCGCTCGGGCCGCGATTGGGGCACTTCTTCCACAGCCTCGGCATCGTCATCCTCGAGGGTTATGGCCTGACCGAGACCACCGCCCCCGCGACCGTCAACCTCGCGACCAAGTCGAAGATCGGCACGGTCGGCCCCGTCCTGCCGGGCGTCGGCATCCGCCTCGCCGAGGACGGCGAGGTCGAGGTGCGCGGCATCGACGTCTTCAAGGAGTACTGGCGCAACCCCGAGGCGACCGCAGCCGCGTTCGATGGCGACTGGTTCAAGACCGGAGACCTCGGATCGTTCGACTCCGAGGGCTTCCTGACGATCACGGGCCGCAAGAAGGAGATCATCGTCACGGCCGGCGGCAAGAACGTCGCCCCGGCCGCGCTCGAGGATCCGATCCGCGCCAACCCGATCGTCGGTCAGGTCGTCGTGGTGGGCGACCAGAAGCCGTTCATCGCGGCGCTCGTCACCCTCGACTCGGAGATGCTGCCGACCTGGCTCGCGAACAACGGGCTGCCCGGCACCATGTCGCTCGACGAGGCCGCGAAGCACGATGCCGTGAAGGCCGAGGTTCAGCGCGCGATCGATACGGCGAACAGCCACGTGTCGCGGGCCGAGTCGATCCGCAAGTTCACGATCCTGCCGATCGAGTGGACCGAGGCGAGCGGCCATCTGACGCCGAAGATGTCGATCAAGCGCAACGTGATCGTGGAGGACTTCGCCGACGACATCGCCGAGATCTATCGCGAGCCCGTGGCGACGACGAACGTCACCCTGCCGTAGGACGCGTTCCGGGCTAGAACCAGGAAGACTCGCGCACCTCGCGCATCGCCACGCGGCGACGCTCGGGCGTGAGCCGATCCAGGTACAGCGTGCCGTCGAGGTGATCGGTCTCGTGCTGCAGGGCCTGCGCGAGCAGACCCTCGCCCTCGAGGACCACGGGCTCACCGTCGAGGTCGATGCCCTCGACCCGTGCCCACGGGTACCGGATCGCCGGGTGCCAGAGGCCGGGAACCGACAGGCATCCCTCGTCCACGGGTACCGGCTCACCCCGCACCTCGACGAGGACCGGATTCAGGACGTACCCGATATCGCCGTCGATGTTGTAGCTGAACGCGCGCAAGCCGACGCCGATCTGCGGCGCGGCGACGCCGGCGCGTCCCGGAGGCTCGACCGTGTCGATCAGGTCACGCACCAGAGCACGGACGCTCTCATCGATCTCGCCGATCTCGGCCGCATGCGCCTTGAGCACGGGATCGCCGAAGAGGCGGATGTCTCGCACAGCCATGGCGCGTCAGGCCGCCGTCGATACGGACTGCAGACCCTCGACGACCTTGGCGGCCAGTTCGCGAGCGGCCGCGCGCGTGGCCGGCTGCAGGTCGCGGAACACGATCGCGCCCCCGGTCGCGAGCTGCGGGTCGTACGGCATACGCAGCACGTCGCGCACGCGAGTGCGGAAGTGCGCCTCGAGCTCGTCCTGACGCACCGGCGACGTTCCGGGCGATGACATGTTGAGGACGACGATGGCGCTCCGCACCCGATCCTCGTACCCGTTCGCCTCCAGCCACGTGAGCGTCTCGGATGCGAGCCGCGCCTCGTCGATGCTACGACCCGCGACGACGATCAGCCGGTCGGCACGCTCGAGCGTTGCCCCCATGACCGAGTGGACGATACCGGTGCCGGTGTCGGTCAGCACGACCGAGTAGTAGTGCGCCGCCACCTCGGCGACCGCGCGATACTCGTCACCGCTGAACGCCTCGGCGATGTGCGGGTCGGTGTCGGAGGCCAAGACATCCAAACGTGTCTCGTCGCGGGCGACGATCGCCGAGACGTCGTTGTAGCCGCGTAGGTTGTCGCGCTCGCGAACGAGATCACGGACGGTCCGGCCGCTGCGTCGCGCGATGCGCTCGGCGAGGGTACCGCGATCGGGGTTGGCATCGACGGCGATGACCCGATCGTCACGGGCGTCGGCGAGGGCCTGTCCGAGAAGGGTCGTGATGGTCGTCTTGCCCACGCCGCCCTTGCGCGAGACGACGGCGACGAACCGGGCGCCGCCCCCGGGCAGGGCCGCGGCGATGCGACGATCGAGGGCCTTGCGGGCGCGCGCCCGCTTGCCGTCGCCGACGTTGAGCTTGCCGCCGGTCACCGAGTAGAGCAGGTGCTGCCAGACCCCCTCGGGCTCGGGGCGCGCGATCTGTGCCGGGTCGAGCAGTCGATCGGCGGTGAGCAGATCGGATGTCTCGCGCTCCGAGACACCCGCGATGTCGCCGATTCTGCGCGAGGCCAGCACGGGTGCGTCGGCGGCTGAGGTGCGTGCGACTTCACGACGCTCGGCGGGCTGGGAGGCCGGGGCGGTCCCATCGTTCACGGGAGTCTCCTTCTCGTCCGGCGCGTCATCCACCGGTGCATCGAGATCGTCGTCGGTCGCGGCGTCCCCGTGGGGCGCTGCGGGGGCGGACTCGAAGCCGGTCGGCTCGAATCCGGTCGTCTCGGCATCGTCCAGGGGGAGATCGTCGATGTCGACGTCCTCGAACGAGGCATCCTCCGTGGTGAGGTCCTCGGATCCGGCACCGAGCGGGATGTCCTCGGGAAAACCGTCCTCGATACGACTGTCCTCGCTGGGGCTGTCTTCGCTGGGGCTGTGCTCGATGGGGCTGTCCTCGATGGGACTGTCCTCCATAGCGCCGGCCTCGAGGGGCATGTCCTCGACGGACGCCTCGTCCGGCACGACGCCGTCGAGGTCTTCCGTCGAATCGTCGCCCTCTGCCGAGACCTCCACCGCGGCCTCTTCGATCGCGACGTCGTCAGCGACCTCATCGGTCGGCGCCTGCTGCTCGACGGCGGGCAGATCGATCGTCACGAATCCGCCCGCGAAGGCGATGTCGCCCTCCACGATGTCCTCGTCGTCCTCTTCTTCCGCGGGAAGCGTGATATTGACGTGCGCCGTCTGCGTGCCGAGCAATCCGATGCCCGATGTCTCGACAGATGGCACGTCGTCGAGGATCCCGTTATCTGGGTCGTCGGTGCCGCTCGGATCTTTGCCGTGAGGCGTCACTGGAACTCCGGACCTTGCAGTTGGGGGGATGGTACTCGCCCCAGATTACTGCGCCGGGCGCACCACGACCAAAAGGTCTCCCGCCTCGACCTGCTGGGTTGCGCCGATCGCAAGGCGCTCGATCACGCCATCGATGGGCGACGTGATGGCCGCCTCCATCTTCATCGCTTCGATCGAGGCGACCGCCTGGCCCGCGTGAACCGACTCGCCCACAGACGCTTTCACCGTGACCACACCCGAGAACGGAGCCGCGACCTGGCCGGGCTTGGTCGTGTCGGCCTTCTCCGCCTGCCGGGCCTCGACCGAGATGCTCCGGTCGCGCACGAACACCGGACGCAGCTGGCCGTTGAGTGTCGTCATGACCGTGCGCATGCCCTTGTCGTCGGCCGCACCGATCGCCTCGAGCCCGACCAGCAGACGCACACCCCGCTCGATCTCGACCGCGTGCTCTTCGCCCGGGACGAGGCCGTAGAGGTAGTCGGAGGTGTCCAGCAGCGAGACATCGCCGAAGACCTCGCGCACCTGCGCGAACTGGCGGGTCGGCACGGGGAAGAGCAGACGGTTCAGCGCTTCGCGTCGAGCCGCGGCGTCGCCGGCCAGAGCCTCGGAATCCGCCGCGGACAGGGGTTCGACCTCGATCTTCACGGTGCGCCCGGCCAGCACGGCCGTGCGGAAGGGCTCGGGCCATCCGCCCGGCAGATCTCCGAGCTCGCCCGCCATGAATCCGACGACGGAGTCGGGGATGTCGTAGTTCTGCGGGTTGGCCTCGAAGTCGGCCGGGTCGGCCTTCACCGCCGCGAGATGCAGGGCGAGATCGCCGACGACCTTCGACGACGGCGTCACCTTGGGGATGCGGCCGAGGATGCCGTTGGCCGCGGCATACATGTCCTCGATCAGTTCGAAGTCATCCGCGAGGCCCAGGGCGATCGCCTGCTGACGCAGGTTCGAGAGCTGACCGCCGGGGATCTCGTGCCGGTACACGCGGCCCGTGGGCCCCGGCAACCCGGATTCGAACGGGGCGTACAGGTGGCGCACGGCCTCCCAGTACGGCTCGAGGTCGGCGACCGCATCCAGGTCGAGGCCGGTGTCGCGCTCGGTGTGCGCGAGAGCAGCGACCAGCGACGAGAGTGACGGCTGGCTGGTCGTCCCCGCCATGGGGGCGGATGCCGCATCCACCGCGTCCGCACCGGCGGCACTCGCCGCGAGGAGCGTTGCGAGCTGCCCACCCGGGGTGTCGTGCGTGTGCACGTGGACGGGCAGGTCGAAGCGCGCCCGCAGAGCGGACACGAGGCGTGAGGCGGCTTCGGGACGCAGAAGCCCGGCCATGTCCTTGATCGCGAGGACGTGGGCACCGGCATCCACGATCTGCTCGGCGAGGCGCAGGTAGTAGTCGAGGGTGTACAGGTCCTCGTCCGGGTTGAGGAGGTCGCCCGTGTAGCAGACCGCCACTTCCGCGACCGCCGAGCCCGTCGCCAGGACGGCGTCGATCGCGGGTCGCATCTGCGCAACGTCGTTCAGAGCGTCGAAGATGCGGAAGATGTCTACGCCGGTCGCCGCGGCTTCGCGCACGAACGCATCCGTCACCTCGGTCGGGTACGGGGTGTAGCCGACCGTGTTGCGGCCACGCAGGAGCATCTGGATCGGGACGTTCGGCAGGGCCTCGCGCAGACGCTCCAGCCGCTCCCAGGGGTCCTCGCCGAGGAATCGGAGAGCCACGTCGTAGGTCGCCCCGCCCCACGCCTCGACCGAGAACAGACCGGGGGTCAGTCGCGCCACGTACGGCGCGACGGCGACGAGGTCACGCGTGCGAACACGGGTCGCGAGCAAGGACTGGTGCGCGTCCCGGAAGGTCGTGTCGGTGACCGCGAGGGGCTTCTGTTCGCGTAGCGCGAGGGCGAATCCCGTCGGGCCCAGCTCGAGCAGACGCTGGCGCCCCGCGGGCGGGGCGGGCGCACTCAGGTCGATCGGCGGGAGCTTCATCGCCGGGTCGATCGACAGGGGGTTCTCACCGTTCGGCTTGTTGACCGTGACGTCGACGAGCCAGTTCAGCAGGCGCGTCCCGCGGTCCTTCGACTCGCGTCCCCGCAGCAATTGGGGACGCTCGTCGATGAACGACGTGGCGATGTCTCCGGCGACGAACGAGGGGTCATCGAGCACGGCCTGCAAGAACGGGATGTTGGTCGAGACGCCGCGGATGCGGAACTCGGCCAGAGCCCGCCGTGCCCGCGAGACCGCGGCCGGGAAGTCGCGCCCGCGGCAGGTGAGCTTCGCGAGCATCGAGTCGAAGTGGGGGCTGACCTGCGAACCGGCCGCGGTCGTCCCACCGTCGAGACGGATGCCGGCGCCGCCGGGCGAACGGTACGTCGTGATCTTGCCCGTGTCGGGTCGGAAACCCTGCGTCGGGTCCTCCGTCGTGATGCGGCACTGCAGCGCCGCGCCCCGCAGGCGGATGTCGGCCTGCTCGAGACCCAGGTCTGCCAGGGTCTCGCCCGCGGCGATGCGCATCTGGGTCTGGACGAGATCGACATCCGTCACCTCTTCGGTGACCGTGTGCTCGACCTGGATGCGCGGGTTCATCTCGATGAAGACGTGCGTGCCCGCGCGCTCCCCCTCGGTGTCGACGAGGAACTCGACCGTGCCGGCGTTGACGTAGCCGATCGACTCGGCGAAGGCGACGGCGTCACGGTGCAGCTTCTGGCGCAGTTCCTCGTCGAGGTTCGGCGCGGGCGCGATCTCGATCACCTTCTGGTGCCGGCGCTGCACCGAGCAGTCCCGCTCGAAGAGGTGGACGGTGTGCCCGGCCTGATCGGCGAGGATCTGCACCTCGATGTGACGGGGCCGGACGACGGCCTGCTCGAGGAACATGCGCGGGTCACCGAACGCGCTGTCGGCCTCGCGCATCGCCTCGGCGAGAGCCGGGGCCAACTCCTCCTTGGTCTCGACGCGGCGCATCCCGCGCCCGCCGCCGCCGGCGACGGCCTTGGCGAACAGCGGGAATCCGATTCCGTCCGCCTGTGCGAGAAGCTCGTCGACATCCGCCGATGCTTCGGTCGACGCGAGCACCTGCACCCCGGCGGCTATCGCGTGGTGCTTGGCGGTGACCTTGTTGCCGGCCATCTCGAGCACCCGCGCGGGCGGCCCGATGAAGGCGATGCCGTTGGCGCTCGCACGCTCGGCCAGATCCGGGTTCTCCGACAGGAATCCGTAACCGGGATAGATCGCATCGCAGCCGCTCTCGAGAGCGACGCGGATGATCTCGTCCACATCGAGGTAGGCACGCACGGGATGACCGCGCTCGCCGATCTCGTAGGCCTCGTCGGCCTTCAAACGATGCAGCGAGTTGCGATCCTCGTAGGGATAGACGGCAACCGTGCGCGCGCCCACCTCATAGGCGGCCCGAAAGGCGCGTATGGCGATTTCACCACGATTCGCGACAAGGATCTTGCGGAACATGACACCTCACAACTTCGGCGCGTCGACCTGAGTGTGTTCCACAGCCTAGGGGACGGTAACGTAGACGATTGTGCACGTACTCAGCGTCAGCTCCCTCAAGGGCGGGGTCGGAAAGACCACCGTGACGCTCGGGCTTGCCTCCGCGGCATTCGCCCGGGGCGTCCGAACACTCGTCGTCGACCTCGACCCGCAGTCGGATGTCTCGACCGGCATGGACATCCAGGTCGCCGGCCGTCTCAACGTCGCCGATGTGCTCGGCAACCCCAAGGAGAAGGTCGTCCGCCAGGCGATCACGTCGAGCGGGTGGGCGAAGGTCCACCCCGGCACGATCGATGTGCTGATCGGCAGCCCCTCGGCCATCAACTTCGACGGGCCGCACCCGAGCGTCCGCGATGTCTGGAAGCTCGAAGAAGCCCTCGCCACGATCGAGGCCGACTACGACCTCGTGCTCGTCGACTGCGCCCCGTCGCTCAATGCCCTCACGCGCACGGCGTGGGCCGCGAGCGATCGTGTGATCGTCGTGTCCGAACCCGGCCTGTTCTCGGTCGCCGCCGCTGACCGTGCCCTGCGCGCGATCGAAGAGATCCGCCGTGGTCTGTCGCCCCGGCTCCAGCCGCTCGGAATCGTCGTCAACCGCGTGCGGCCCCAGTCGATCGAGCACCAGTTCCGCATCAAAGAGCTGCGGGACATGTTCGGCCCCCTCGTGCTGTCCCCCCAGCTGCCCGAGCGCACGTCGCTGCAGCAGGCACAGGGCGCCGCGAAGCCTCTGCACATCTGGCCCGGCGACTCGGCTCAGGAGCTCGCGGCCGACTTCGACGCACTGCTCGATCGTGTCATGCGCACCGGCCGCATTCCGGTTCCCGGCGACGCCCGCATCTGACCTCGGGTCGTACCCGGCCGCGTCATGTCGACTCGCCGCTGCGCTCCGACCCAGCCTCGCCGCTGCGCTCCGACCCAGCCTCACCGCTGGGCTCCGACCCGACCCCGCCGCCCACCCGTTGCGTGTCCCACTTTCGCACTGTCGCGTCCCACTTTGCGTCGGTAACCGACCCCCATACCGAGCGTAAGTGGGACATCGTCTGTCCGGCGGCGGCGCATCACCCTGGCGCGACGAAGAGACCGCTGCGTGCTGACCGGAAGGGCTGGGGTCAGGCGGTGCGAGCCGAACGGCGAGCGGCGAGCTCGTCGATCGTGTCGACGGTCTGCGGGTCGAACTCGACGAGCGTGGACTCGACCTCGCGCAGGACCTTGCCGACAGCGATGCCGAAGACGCCCTGGCCGCGGCTGACCAGGTCGATGACCTCGTCGTTGGACGTGCAGAGATAGACGGATGCCCCGTCGCTCATGAGCGTGGTGCCCGCGAGGTCGCGGATACCCGCGGCCCGCAGCTGCTCGACCGCGGTGCGGATCTGCTGCAGCGAGATTCCGGTGTCGAGAAGACGCTTCACGAGCTTCAGCACGAGGATGTCGCGAAAGCCGTACATCCGCTGCGATCCCGAGCCGCTCGCGCCGCGAACGGTCGGCTCGACCAATTCGGTGCGGGCCCAATAGTCGAGCTGACGGTACGTGATCCCGGCGGCGCGCGCCGCGACGGCACCGCGGTAGCCGACCTCATCGTCCATGGCCGGAAGGCCGTCCGTGAACAGCAGGTCCGAGTCGAAACGTGTCTCGTCAGCGAGTTCGCCAGCGTTCATCGCGTCCTCCTCGCCTGGTTCCGAGACGCACGTGCGCGGCTCATCCCCCACGCTAGGACACCCGCCGTCGACGAGCAACGACATCCGCCGCGACACGCCGGGCGGCTCGGCGCAGGTCTCGGAACGGTCACGGAAGCAACCGGGTGAGCGCCGAGCGGACGAAGATCGCGCGTACCTCGTCGAGGCGTCGCGCCAGCTCGGGACCCACTTCGTTCGCCCTCGCCCGCGACGGCGCGTCGGCGCGATGCGTGAGCGGAGCCAGCGCCTGCTCGATCAGCGAGACGTCGCGCTCGGCACTCTGACGGATCGTCCGCAGGTGGCGCGGCTCGATTCCGTGGCTGTCGAGCGAGACGATCGCACGCAACAGCGAAACGCTCTGATCGCCGAACGACTCGGCGGCGGGCAGGATGCCGGACGACACGGCCTCGTTGAACAGCTGCGGGGTCGCACCGGCCGCACGGAGCAGCTCGTCGCGGCGATACCGGCGTCCCTGCGGGTGAATCGTGGGCGGCGGCTGCTGCCCCGGATGGCTGGGGTTGCGTCCCGCATCGAGATCGCTCAGATACTCGCGGATCACGTTGAGGGGCAGGTAGTGATCGCGCTGCAGCTGGAGGGCCAAGCGCAGCCGGTCGACGTCCGCGGGAGAGAACTTGCGGTAGCCCGACTCGGTGCGGGTCGGTGTGACGATGCCCTGCACCTCGAGGAAGCGTAACTTCGAGGTCGTCAGAGTCGGGAACTCCGGCGTCAGACGAGCGAGCACCTGCCCAATGCTGAGCAGACCCGCGCCCGGCGCGGAGCTTCGAGTAAGAGCCGCGGGCATCAGCCGTCCGCCCACAACGGCAGATCGACCGGGGAGATGAAGAAGGTCAGACGGAACTTTCCGATCCGCACCTCGGCGCCGTTCACGAGCAGAGCGCGATCCACGCGCTCACCGTCGACATAGCTGCCGTTGAGCGAGCGCTGGTCGACGATCTCGAAACCCTCGGGGCGACGCGTGATCTCGGCATGACGACGCGACACGGTCACGTCGTCGAAGAAGATATCGGCCTCGGGGTGTCGGCCGATCGTGGCGACCTCGGCATCGAGCAGATAGCGCGCTCCCGCGGTCGGGCCGGAACGGACGAGCAGGAGAGCCGCTCGCGCCGGGAGGGCCGAGATGGCGTCGAGTTCGGCCTGTGAGAGCTCGGACCCGAACGGAACGAAAGAGAGGTCGGAATCGTGTCCGAACGTCTGCGTCGTATCGGGCGTGGAATGCGCCGGCTCGGCCTCGCGGCGCATGGCCTGGGGCGTCTGGTCCTGCTGTTCTGACACGCTGTCCTCCTCGCGCTCCAGACTAGCCGATCGGATCCGTGCGCGACGGGCCGGAGTGCGGTGTTCACCGCCCGATGGGTGCTCAGGGACCCTCGATTAGGCTCGGGGGGTGATGTCTCAGCCGCAACGCCGCCCGTCCGCCGTTCGACGCTCCGGGCTCGCGGCGTTGATGGTCGCCCTCTGCGCATTCTTCGTCGCCGCACCGTCCGCGGCCTGCGCGCACGATGAACTGATCGGCAGCACCCCCCCTCGAACGGCGAGATCGTCGAGGTCGGCCCGACCGAGATCGATCTGCGCTACAGCGCGAATCCGCTCGAGGGCGCCGGCGCGACCGAGGTTCTCGTGATCTCCCCCTCGGGGGCGGAGGTGCAGCAGGGTGATCCCGTTCTCGACCGCAACGGCGTCATCCAGGAACTGTCCGGCACGGACGAACGTGGCACCTACACGGTGGTGTGGCGGATCGTCTCGAG
The DNA here is from genome assembly GCF_002812725.1 of Microbacterium sp. BR1. Taxonomy (GTDB): domain Bacteria; phylum Actinomycetota; class Actinomycetes; order Actinomycetales; family Microbacteriaceae; genus Microbacterium. Next base: position 960,836 of record NZ_NMUN01000004.1, read on the forward strand.
CGATGGTCACCCGATCTCGGGCGAGCTCACCTTCTCGGTCGGCGAGCCATCCGAACCCGCCGGTCTTCCGACCGCGGGCGGCGCCGGCGGCGAAACGGACCCGGACACGGATGCCGTGGGTGTCGACCTCACCGCCATCTGGATCATCGTCGGCATCGTCGCGATCGGCCTCGGGGGCGCTCTCGTCGCCGTTCTGATGGTTCGCGCACGACGCCGCAACGACGGAGTTTGAACGGCAACGGAACGGGTCGCGACCCCGGCACTGGAGCACCGCGCGGGGTCTAGGCTTGAAGCTATGCCTCACTACGACGTCGTCATTCTCGGCGCCGGCCCCGGCGGATACGTCGCGGCCGTGCGAAGCGCTCAGCTCGGTCTTTCGGTGGCCATCATCGAAGAGAAGTACTGGGGCGGTGTCTGCCTCAACGTCGGCTGCATCCCCTCGAAGGCTCTTCTGCGCAACGCCGACCTCGCGCACGTGTTCACCCACCAGGCCGAGCAGTTCGGCATCTCGGGAGACGTGCACTTCGACTTCGGCACCGCGTGGGATCGCAGCCGCAAGGTGTCCGAGACGCACGTCAAGGGCATCCACTTCTTGATGAAGAAGAACAAGGTCACCGAGTACGAGGGCCGCGGATCGTTCGTCGATGCGAACACGATCGACGTCGCGAAGGCCGATGGGTCGAGCGAGCGACTGACATTCGACAACGCGATCATCTCGACCGGCTCGCGCGTGCGCCTGCTCCCGGGCGTGCAGCTCAGCGAGAACGTCGTGACGTACGAAGAGCAGATCATGACGCGCGAGCTGCCGAAGTCGATCGTCATCGTCGGTGCCGGCGCGATCGGCATGGAGTTCGGCTTCATCATGACCAACTTCGGGGTCAAGGTCACGATCATCGAGTTCCTCGACCGCGCCCTTCCCAACGAGGACGCGGACGTCTCGAAGGAGATCGCCCGCCAGTACAAGAAGTACGGCGTCGACATCCTCACCTCGACCAAGGTCGACTCGGTCACCGACCACGGCGACAAGGTCACGGTCACGTACACGCCGAACAGCGGCGGTGAGACGCAGTCGATCGACACCGACAAGGTCCTCATGTCGATCGGGTTCGCGGCGAACGTCGAGGGCTACGGCCTGGAGAACACGGGCGTGAAGCTGACCGATCGCGGCGCTATCGAGATCGACGACTTCATGCACACGAACGTGCCCCACATCTATGCGATCGGCGACGTCACGGCCAAGCTGCAGCTCGCGCACGTCGCCGAGGCACAGGGTGTCGTCGCAGCGGAGACGATCGGCAAGGCCGAGACCATGGCGCTCGGCGACTATCGCATGATGCCTCGTGCGACGTTCTGCTCGCCCCAGGTGGCCTCGTTCGGGCTGACGGAGCAGCAGGCGCGCGACGCGGGCTACGACGTCAAGGTCGCGAAGTTCCCCTTCTCGGCGAACGGCAAGGCGAACGGCCTCGGCGAGCCCATCGGGTTCGTCAAGCTCATCGCCGACGGCGAGCACCTCGAGCTGCTCGGTGGCCACCTGATCGGCCCCGACGTGTCGGAGCTGCTGCCCGAGCTCACACTGGCCCAGAAGTGGGACCTGACCGCGCTCGAGGCCGCGCGCAACGTGCACACCCACCCGACGCTGTCCGAGGCCGTGCAAGAGGCGTTCCACGGCCTCGCCGGTCACATGATCAACATGTGACGAACTTCTTCACGAAGAACCGACGCCCGGCCTCGCATCGAGAGCCGGGCGTCGGTTCTCTCGTTCGCGGGTCAGCGCCCGAGGGCGCGTTCGAGTTTCGATCCGGATGCCGCGGGCACTCCCCCGACGGCGGCCACGACGGCGTCCACCGCCCCGAAGAACTCGGCCCGACCACGATCGTCGGCGGGCGCCGCGGGGCCGAGCTCGACCTCCCACTCGCGCCAGCGCGCAACGTTGCCCGTCTGCAGGTCGGTCGCCTCGACGTGATCGTCGACGTACTCGGCGACGACAGCGCCCGAGGCATCGTGCAGCAGGATCGCGTGACGCTCGTTGCGCACACGCGCGATCGGGCGCAGTTCGGTGTCGCCGCACCAGTCCGCGACGGCCGCGCAGACCTCGTCCGGCACCGCCATCGCGAGCGGATCGGAGGACAGGGAATCGTCGAGGGGCCAGCCCCACTCGTGCCGCCCCTCCGGAGCGCTGGACTTGACGTGCCATCCCTCATCGGGACCGCCCGTCCGTCGCCTCAACGCGACGGCTCGACGCGCCAGAGCGAAATCGGCCGTGTCGAAGTAGATCGCGTCGAGGGAGCGCAGCTCGGTCGGAGCGACCCGGGCCACACCGGGAAGCGCGGCCAGATCCGGGATGCGGGTGACCTCGCTCACGTCGTACTTGCGCTCGACCTCGATCGAGCGCTTCGGCTCATTCGTCGCTCGGCCGAATCTCTTGCGTCTCTTCGACGTAGACGAACGTGGCCTGTGTGGGGCCGTCCGCTTCGCCGGTCTGCTCGAGCTCGCCCTGGCGGCGGTAGACGATCTGACCCTCGCTGTACGGCAGGACGAGCGAGTCGTCGTCGGCATCCTCGAGGGGTACCACCTGGCCGTCGAGCGGCCCTCCGGAAAGTCGTGCAATAGACATGATTCCTCCTTCTTCGACCCTACCCCGCGGGCGCGACCGGCCCCCGCCACCCACGATGGGAAGCCGTCAGACGACACCCCTAAGATCAGTCGCATGAAGGCTATTCGAACGTTCACGGTCCGCCCCGTCCTCGCCGAAAGCATCGCGGCACTCGACACCCTCGCCGCGAACTGGCGCTGGTCGTGGAGTCGCGCCACGCACGCCCTGTTCGAGTCCATGGATCCCGCCGTGTGGGCGAAGGTCGGAGAGAACCCCGCACGGATGCTCGGTGCGCTGGGCCAGGAGCGGCTCGACGCCCTTGCCCGCGACGACGCATTCGTCGGTCGGGTCACCGAGGAAGCCGATCGGCTCGAGGCCTACCTGACGCAACCGCGGTGGTTCCAGCGCGTGCAGGGCCCGAAACCCGAGCACATCGCCTACTTCTCCCCCGAGTTCGGGGTGGACGGCTCGCTCCCCCAGTACTCCGGCGGCCTCGGCATCCTCGCCGGCGATCACCTGAAGAGCTGCTCGGACCTGGGCGTGCCGCTGACGGGCATCGGCCTGTTCTACCGCGCGGGATATTTCCGCCAGTCGATCGGCGACGACGGCTGGCAGCGCGAGAGCTACCCGCTGCTCGACCCCCACGGCCTCGGTCTGACGCTGCTGCGCGACGGCGACGGCACGCCGGTCGAGGTGTCCCTCGACATCACGGCCGGTCGCGTGCTGCACGCGCGCATCTGGGTGGCCGACATCGGTCGCGTGCCCCTGCTGCTGCTCGACTCCGAGACGCCCTCCAACACGGAAGAGATGCGCCGGGTCACAGACCGCCTGTACGGCGGCGGCGGCGAGCATCGGCTCTTGCAAGAGGCACTGCTCGGTATCGGCGGTGTGCGCGCCCTGCGCGCCTGGTGCCGCGTGACGGGCCGACCGGAGGCGGACGTCTACCACACGAACGAGGGCCACGCGGGGCTGCAGGGCATCGAGCGGATGTCGGAGCTCATCACCCACGATGGCCTGACCTTCGACGAGGCACTCGCACAGGTGCGCGCCTCGACGGTGTTCACGACGCACACCCCGGTCCCGGCCGGCATCGACCGCTTTCCCAAGGACCTGATCGCCGACTACCTCACGGCCGGTGTCGTCAGCGGCATCGACCCGCAACGTGCTCTCGCGCTCGGGCTCGAGAGCTGGCAGGGCGGCGATCCGAGCGTGTTCAACATGGCCGTGCTCGGCCTGCACCTCGGGCAGCACGCGAACGGTGTCTCACTGTTGCACGGCGAGGTGAGCCGCGGGATGTTCGGGCAGTTGTGGCCGGGCGTCGACACCGACGAGGTTCCCATCACGTCGATCACGAACGGCGTGCACCCGCCCACCTGGCTGCACCCCGCGCTGAAGGGCCTGAGCGAGCGCGCCTTCGGTGATGCGCACGTCGAGACCCACGATTGGACGGACGTCGCGCGCGTCCCGGATCGCGAGCTCTGGGACACACGTTCGACGATGAAGGGCGAACTGGTCGACGAGGCGCGCAGCCGCACCGGCCTCGCGGGCGTCCTCGATCCCGAGGCACTCACGATCGGGTTCGCGCGACGCGTGCCGACGTACAAACGCCTCACGCTCATGCTGCGGGACCCCGAACGGCTGACGCGGATCCTGACCGACCCCGAGCATCCCGTTCAGATCATCGTCGCGGGCAAGTCGCATCCCGCCGACGACTCCGGCAAGCAGATGATCCAGGAGCTCGTGCGATTCAGCCGTGATCCGAAGGTTCGGGGGCGGATCGTGTTCCTGCCCGACTACGACATCTCGCTCGCCAAGACCCTCTTCCCCGGCTGCGACGTCTGGCTCAACAACCCCATCCGTCCCCTCGAGGCATCCGGCACCTCGGGCATGAAGGCGGCGCTCAACGGCGCGCTCAACCTGTCGATCCTCGACGGCTGGTGGGACGAGTGGTTCGACGGGCAGAACGGCTGGGCGATCCCCACGGCCGACACGGCGAGCTCGGATGACGAGCGTGACGACGCCGAGGCATCCGCACTCTATGACCTGATCGAGCACCAGCTCGTGCCGAAGTTCTTCGACCGTACGGACGGGGTCCCCACGGAGTGGCTCGGAATGGTCCGCCACACGATGAGGGTGCTGGGGCAGAAGGCGACGAGCGACCGGATGGTGCGCGAATACGTCGCCCGTCTGTACACGCCCGCGTCGGAGCACGCGACCGAGCTGCGCGCCGACGATTTCGCCCTTGCGCGCGAGCTCGCGGATTATACGGAGCGCGTGCGTGCGGCCTGGCCGTCGGTGCACATCGCGAGCGTGGACGGGTCGGGCATCGCGCAGCAGGCAGCCGCCGGCGACGTGCTCGAGGTGCGCGCCGCCGTCGCGCTCGACGGGCTCTCTGCCCACGATGTCGCCGTGCAACTCGTGTGCGGGACGACGGATGCCGAGGACGCCATCACGGGAGAGCGTTCGATCGTGCCGCTGGCGGTCTCGGGCGATCCGGTCGACGGGCTGACGACGTTCACGGGCACCGTGCCGCTCGCCGTGACGGGTCCGTTCGGTTACACGGTGCGCGTCGTGCCGACGCATCCGCAGCTCGTCTCGGATGTCGAACTCGGCCTCGTCACGTATGCCTCGTAGCCGGTGAGACCGTTCGTACTGCTCGCCACGCGGGCCGAGGACGTGCCCGCGGACGAGGAGTACGCCGCGATCCTGCACGCCACGGGACTCGATGAGCGTGACCTGATCCGGGTGCGTCTCGAGGCCGGTCCGATGCCGGAACTCGACCTCGACGCCCTGTCGGGCATCATCGTCGGCGGTGGCCCGTTCAACGCCTCCGACGCGACGGAGGCCAAATCGCCCGTGCAGCGGCGGGTCGAAGAGGAGTTCGACGCCCTGCTCGACCGGGTCGTGCCGGCCGACTTCCCGTTCTTCGGGGCGTGCTACGGCATCGGAACGCTGGGCGTGCACGAGGGCGCCGCGATCGACCGCACGTTCGGCGAGCCGATCAGCGTCGTTCCGGTCACGCTGACCGCGGAGGGCGCGCGCGATCCGCTGTTCGCCGGGCTCCCGACCGAGTTCGGCGCGTTCGTCGGTCACAAAGAGGCGGTCTCGCGCCTGCCCGCGCACGCGGTGCACCTGGCATCCTCACCGGGGTGTCCCGTGCAGGCGTTCCGCGTCGGACGGAACGTCTACGCGACGCAGTTCCATCCCGAACTCGACGTCGACGGCATCACGACGCGCATCCACGCCTATGCGGGGCACGGCTACTTCGCCCCACACGAACTCGAGACGACGCTCGCCGCCGTGCGCCGGGCGCCGGTATCGCATCCGTCACGGATGCTGCGGACGTTCGTCGAGCTCCACGCGCGCGGCTGAGTGACCCCAGGGGGCGCGAACGGTCGCGACTCGCCGTGTCGCAGCACGGGCACGCGGCGAGTCGCGACCGCTCGCCGCGGTCAGGCCACGAGACGGACGGGCACGGATGTCTCGAGCTCCGGTCGCACCCGCGCCAGGGCGGGCCCGAGGCCCAGGTCGACGAGGCGGATCTCGCCGGCAACCTCCGGGCCGCGTCCCCGAACAAGACCCGCCTTCAACGCACCGAAGGTCACGGTGATGTCGGCGGGCAACACGGCGTCGTCGGCCGAACCGTCGTCGGGGTGCAGGCCGCTCGGAAGGTCGACCGCGACGACACGAGGCCGGTCCGGCGCATCCGTCGACACAGCGGGGATGATCGCCTCGACGACCGCCCGCGCGATCCCGCGGAGCGCGGGCGATGGGGACGTGCCGATGCCGAGGATCCCGTCGACGATCACGCTGAAGCCGGATGCTCCGGCCCGCACCTCGTCGAGACCGACACACCGTGCACCCGCGCGGCGAGCGGCACCGAGACCCTCGCTGTGCGCCCGATCGGACGTCAGCAGCAGACGCACGGGTATGCCCGAGCTCGCGAGCGAGGCCGCGGCGAACAGCGCATCCCCACCGTTGTTACCCGACCCGACGAGCACGAGTACGGGTCCCGCGGGATTGCCGGATGCCTCGAGCATCTCGCGCACGCACGCATCGGTCGCCGACGCGGCGCGCGCCATGAGGGGTTCGCCCGCCGCGATCAGGGGCTGCTCTGCGGCGCGGACCGCCGCGGCGGAGTATGCGGGGGTGGTGACTCCGGTGTCACTCATGTGTCTCCCTTCGATCCAGAGAGCGCCTTCTCGCGCTCCTCCTGCTCCGCCCGTCGCGCACGGTCGAGTTCGGCCTTGGCCACCTTCAGAGCGATTTCGGAACGTTGGACGCGCCGCGCGGCGAACGTGGGGGCCCCGTAGCGGGCGGGCACGCGATCCCGCTGCTCTTCGACACCGGTGAGGATGTACGCGGCCGAGATCAGCACGACCTGGCTCGACAGGTTGAACCAGAGCAGCAGGGCGATGAGCGCGGCGAATGAGGCCAGCAGCGGGTTGGCGCGCGCGCCTCCGACGAACAGGCCGGACAGCTGTTGCAGCACGGTGAGCCCGAGCCCGCCGAGCAGGGCGCCCGTCCAGAGCGTGCGACCCGAAGCCCTCACCCCCGACAGCACGCGGAACACCACGGCGATGACCACGGCGTCGAGGACGAAGACGACGACGGCGGACAGCAACCAGGTACCCCACGACGAGAGCGGGTGGTCGGGCGGCACCCCGAACCATCCGCCCACGACATCGACCAGCGCGGTTCCGAAGAACGTCACACCGGCCGCGACCACCAGCGCAACACCGACCCCGACGGCGACGGCGAGGTTTCGGAGCAGGGCCCAGACGATGAAGAGGTCTTCGTTGGGCTGGTCGGCGAGCGACCGCAACGCGGAACGCACCTGACCGACAGAGCCGATGGCCGCACCGACCAAACCGATCGACGACAGAACTCCGGTCAGTGACAGACCCGCCGGCGCCGTGATGTCCGAGGGATCGATCAGCCCGTCCGTGCCGACCAGCCCCGGGATGACGGAGTTGACCGCGTCGATGAGTGCCTGCCAGGCGGCGGCATTGCCCGAGAGCCACAGGGCCGCGATCGAGAATCCCAGAAGCACCGCGGCGAAGACCGCGAACAAGAGGCGATACGTGATGCTGTCGGCGAGCATCGGGCCCCGATGCTCGGAGTAGAGAAGGAGGGCGCGAACGGGCTTGCGCTGCAGCGCCCACGCGATGATCCGGGCGATGGGTGGTCGCGGGGCCTGCGGACGCGCTTCGGTATCGGCCATCTGGTCAGGCTAATCGCGCGACGGCAACCGTGCAGCACCTTGACAGCCCGGGCGGATCCCGTCAGGGCGCCGGGCGGGCGACGGCGAAACCGATCTGCACCTCTCCCGTCCCCCATGGTCGCGCCTCGGCCTGCTCGACCGCGATCCGCTGTTCCGCATCCCCGGCGAGCAGGGCCGCCGCGGCGCACGCCAGGGCGGCCGCGGCGATGATCACCATGAGAGCAATGAGCCACCGGCGGGCGAGGGATTCGCGCGCGCCGTTCGATCTCCGCGACCGGCATCAGATTGACGCGCGGAACCCTCGCGAGAACGAGGGCCGACGCCTGAGTCTTCATCTGCGGGAGCCCACCATCGTCATCGCGATCGTCGAGACCAGATTGAGATCGAGATCCATCGACGGGCCCACCGCGCCCCGGAGCGAGACGATGGCGTGAGCGGTGACGGTCTGGGGCGACACATCCAGTACCCGGGCCAGTTCACCCCGCACTCCTTCCGCTGCCATTCCGGCACCGCTGACGCACACCGTGGAGATACGTGCCGCCCCGGGGCGGTTGCGATAGAACGACAACGCGCTCCGCACCCGGTCGGCGAGAGCCACGACTGCAGGAACAGCAGCGGAGCCACCCGATGCCGTGCGCGGCGCAGCCGCTGTCGCCGCGGACCCCGCGAGGACGAACTCGCGGTCGCGGGTGGGACGAACGGCGGCGGCGTGGGCGCGCACCCGGGCCGCCGAGGTCGGAATGTCGACCGGGACGATGCTCACGAACTGCGGGACACCGTCGACCGCCACGACGACGTAGCTCGTGTGGTCGCCGACGTGAACCATGGCCGTCGCGTCGCCGAGGCGTCCGAGGCGGCTCGACAGGCGTGCGAGCCCGAACGGGACGACATCGATCGTGTCGACGGAGAGCCGGGCCATCGCCAGCGTCGACACCAGCCCGTCGATCGTTTGCAGCTGCGCGGCCACGAGCAGGCCGCGCAGCTGACCATCCGCCTCGGCGAACGGGAAGTAGTCCAGGACGGCATCGGAGACGGGCATCGGGAGCACGTCCCCCGCCAGCACGGGGAGCATCTGCCGAAGGGTGGCGGGCCGCTGCGTCGGCGTCGAGAACTCGCGCACCACGACCCCCGGACCGCCCATGCCCAGAACGACACGTCTGCGGCGGATACCGGCGCGGCTCCAGAGCTCGGCGAGAACGCCCGCGACGGCCCGCGGGTCGAGCACGAGCGAGTCGCGTGCAGCGCCCGAAGGCAACGGCATCTCGCCCGCGGCGACGAGCGCGGGCGCCCGGCCCGTCGTCACCTCGACGGCGCGCACGCTCTCTTCGGTGATCTCCAGACTCACGATCGTTCGAGCCACTGCAGCCTCCGCTTCCCTCTCACCCTCGATCGACGCCTAGGCGCCGACGAGCAGCCCCGTGTACCAGGACGAAACGGGCTCACCGGCGGCGATCCCGACCCACGCACCCGCCAGCATCCACGGCCCGAACGGGATCGCCGTGCGACGCCCGGCACGTCGTGTCAGCAGGAGGATGGCTCCGAACAGCCCGCCCAGGATGAAGGCGGCGAGCGTACCGACGATGACGCTGCCCGCGCCGAACCAGCCGAGCTGGATCCCGACGAGTCCCGCGAGCTTGACGTCCCCGCCGCCCATGCCGTCCGGACGGACCGCGCGCAGGAGCGCGTAGAAGCCGAAGAGAACCACCATGGCGATCGCGGCACGCAGAAGCGCCGCCCAATCACCACCGAGAACACAGGCGAGTGTGAGCAGGAAGAACGACACGAGATAGCTCGGCAGAACGATCGCGTTCGGCAGACGGTGCGTCTTGAGGTCGATCAGCGACAACACCACACTGATGGCGGCGAAATAGAGAATGGCGATGGCGACGAAGACGTTCGCGACGGGGCTGACCACAGTGCCCGCGAAGACCGCCGCGGCGAAGAACCACGCCACGGCCGCCACTACCGCTGCGGTGACGACGACGGCCGGGATGATCGCGGGTGCGCGCGCGGTCATGATGGACCACAGCGGGGCGACGAAGCGTGGGGGGCCATGCGTTCTCTCTCCCCTGGGGGCCGACACAGGGGGTCAGTCGGGACGGGAGCTTCCCTCCGTCAGGGCCTGGGCCCGTCCCGACTGCTTTTTGGCGAATGCACTTGCATGCATCCATCCCCCACGGAGAATCATGAGGGCTCTCTCATCTTTGTGTCAAGGTGCCCGACTTTTCAATATGCGCAAACACGGACGCTTTTGCATGCCTCTTTGCTCCTATTCGCCGAATGTTCGGCATTCGGCCGAAAGCAGAGAATTCTATAAATCCCAGGTTATCATCGGTTTATGGATGTCTCGGAAAGCGGATATAGCGCGTAGAGCCAGGGATGAACGGACTTTCCTCGGCGGGCCACAAAATTCTCATCTTCAGGAAACATCCACGAAACATGAGAGGACATCCGGGCAGGGATGAGAGGACACTCATCTCCACGGGTCGGCGCGGCGCGTGCTCCCTTCCCGAAAAAGGGACACGCCCCCGACATCGATCAACGATGTCGGGGGCGCCCATTCGGTCACAAGAACAAGGGGGGTGGGGGGATGCCCGTGCGACCGAATCCAAGCGTCGCCTAGCCCGGCGACTGCACCACCCACGAGGTGGCGAGCGTCAACACCGACGCCAGAACAACGGAGATGACAAGGATGCCCCCCGCTCGAATCACGAGTGCCTCGGGAATGAGGCTCATGCTGCCTCCTGCGAGAGCACGAGACCGATGGTGCTCACCAGATCCCGAGCGACGTCACCGCCGGGGACGACGGAGGTACCGACCGGAACCAGGTCGCCGGCCTCGACGAGGACGACCTGCATGTCCACAGCGTCGTCGATCGCATCGAACACGCCGGGCGACGCAGCGCCGGCACCGCTGAGCAGCACGCGATCGATCTCTGGTGCGTCATCCGAGCGACCCTCGTGAAAGGCAAGAGTGCTGCGAACGCGCGAAGCGAGGTCCGCGGCCGCCACCGGCACGGGAGCGGCGAAGGGTGAACCCGGTCCTTCGGCGCCAGCGCCGAGACGCACCCGACCGAGAGGTGTGTCGGCGTCGACGCGCGCGGCGAGAGCCGAATACACATCGACGACCGTCGTATCGATGCCGGAGAACGCCGGATCTGCGTCGGAATCGGCGTGCGCGGACGAGTGAGGCAGGGTGCCGGTCCCCGCGTTGTCATCTGCCACCGCTCGGTTGTCCACCCGGGCAATCGAGGCCGCCGTCGGAATGTCGATCGGCAGGATCCGCACAAAGAGGGGCACTCCCTCCCGCACGATCACCACGTAGCTGGTGTGGTCTCCGACGTGGACCATGGCGAGCGTCTCGCCGTGGATCGCGAGCGTGCCCGCGGCGCGGGCCAGACCGAAGGGCGCGAAGTCGACCGCATCGGCACGGAGCCGCGCCTTGCGGAGCGTCGCGAGAAGAGTGGAGACGGTCTGCGAGACGGCCGCGACGAGCAGACCGCTCGTCTTCCCGTCCGCCTCGGCGATCGGCAAGAAGTCCAGAACGGCCTGGCTGGCCGGCACGGGAAGCAGATGTTGCACCTCGGACGGCAGCGAATGCGCGAGCAGATCCGGGCGAACCGTCTGCGTGGCGAACTCGCGCACGAGAACCCTGCGGCTACCGATCCCGAGTACGACGCGCCTGCTGCGGAACCCCCCACGGCTCCACAGCTGGCGCAACGCACGGGCGACGGCATCCTGATCGAGAACTTCCGAGTCGCGCGCCGCTCCCCAGGGCAGCGCGATCTCTCCGCTCGCGACAAGAACGGGTCGATCACCAGCGGTCACCTCGACCGCGCGAACGCTCTCTTCGGTGATCTCCAAACCGACAACGGTCTTGGCCATCTGCCGTCACCCCCTTTCCCACATATCGTGCGTCCGTCCGCCTTCGGATCAGACGGCTGGCTGGAGCAACGTGCCCGGCGCCGCGACCTCGAGAGCGGCGACCGAAACGGCCGACCCCTCCGAGTGCCTCGCCGGGCACGTGCCCGGAGTGATGTGCGTCGGTGCGGAGCCGGTCTCGGCGACAGCTTCCCCGGTGACAGCCCCCCGCGACTCGAGCAATGTCGCCATTGCCGAGCCGACGAGCTGCGCCCGCAGCGCCGCGACGATGGAGTCGGTGAAGGCATCCGCCCTCGCCGTCTCCCGATTCCCCACGCTCGACTGCATAGCAGCGATCACGAGCGGACGTGCCGCTCCGGTAATCGCCGTCAGCAGCAACATCGAGATGACGACCTCGACGAGACCCAGTCCCGCGTCAGTCCTGGTCGGTCCCCACCAACCACCTCGCACCATCCCCATGTGCGCCCACCCTCCCCAGTGCGAGCTTGCATTCCCCAGCCGCCCGGCTCTCGCCGGACGTTCTTTTCGACCCGCGCAACGCGCGGGACGTTGTCAACCGACTGCGATGTGCGAGCTGTCGCGCAAGACGCCACGACTCGGAGCGGCCACGCTCAGAACCGGGACGAAGATCGCCGCGCGTCGGCCCCAGCCGACGACGTGATCCGTGGATGCACGCATGCTCGTATCCCCCAGTGGAATTCCCCTATGACTCGACTTCGACGACGGAAGGAGCTCCAGAAAATTCCCCAGATGACCCCCGGCCCCCAAAGCCAGGTATGCGGGACCGTCAAGCGATCCCTTCCCGTTCAGCATCATGAGACAGTTCTCATGATGAAGTCAAGCCGGAATCGGCGAGCCCGCTTCCGGAACTCACTGTTACACGCCAAGAATTGCCTGATCGACGCGAATAAAGTCGTTTTCGTCAGCGCGAGAGCGGCCTCCGAGATTTACCCGATCCTGAGCCGAACCTGAGGTTCGTCGACCTTCACCGACCGAAGCCCGGTGCCCACTCGTCGCCTTCGTCGAGAACCTCGTGACGGGTATCGGGGTGCTCGAGGGCCACCCGTTCACGTCGCCAGGCCGCACCGACGGGCCAACTCGCGGCGAAGGTCGGGATCACCCGCCCGACACGTCGCCAGAGTGCTCCGTGGGACGCGAACGGACGTGCGGAGACAGGCATCCGCAGTGTCGGGTCATACCTGACCCCGTCCGTCCGACGCAGGTGGATCGACAGGTCCAGATCATCGTGAATACCGGCGTTCGAGCGGTCGACGTCGTCGCGCACCCGCACCCAGAGCGTCGAGCGCATCGCGAAGTTCGAGCCGAAGACCGGCGGATGTCCCAGCCACGGCGTGACCCAGAAGTACATGCCGCCGATGTACCACTTCGCACCCAGATACCGCACGATCGGACCGGCACCGTAGAACTCGGCCGAACCGGTGAGGGCACCGAGTGCGGGGTCGGCGACGAAAGCCCGCACGATGCGCGAGATCCAGTCGGGGTGCGGGCGCGAATCGGCGTCCACCCGCGCGATGATGTCGCAGTCGAGGGCGGCCTCGTCGTAACCGTGCGCGGCCGCAGGCCAGATGCCCACGACATCCTCCACGAAGACCTCGGCGTCGTGCGCGCGGGCGACGGCTACCGAAGCATCCGTGCTTCCGTTGTCGACGACGATCACCCGATCGGCCGGGCGATCCTGCGCATCGAGAGCCGCCAGGCACGCCTCCAGGAATTCGGCGTCGTCACGACACGGAATCACGACGGCGACACGGGGAGTGAGCGGCACGTTTTCCAACCTACTCCGCGGGTTCGGAACTCGGTCGCAAGGGCGACATGTTGTCGTGTTTGCGGACGGAACGCAATCCCCTCAGCTTTCAATCCAATGATCGTTAGCCTCCGAAACACCCAACGACACGGAATCACCGTGCAGAACGGAGGCGCTCATGCGCACATCACCCAACCGCCTGGTCGCCATCATCTTCGGCGCCGTCTACATCCTGGTCGGCCTGCTCGGCTTCGCCGTGACCGGCGGCGTCGGATTCATCGCAACGGACGGCGGGCTGCTCCTCGGAATCTTCGAGGTCAACCCGCTGCACAACATCGCGCACCTCCTCATCGGTGCCGCCCTGCTGATCGCCGGACTCTCGTCCGTCCGCGCCGCCAAGGGCGTCAACATCACGGTGGGCGCGGTCTACCTGCTGCTCGGAATCGTCGGCTTCTTCCTCGTGAACACGGCCGCCAACATCCTCGCGCTGAACACCGCCGACCACTTCCTCCACCTCGCGAGCGCGATCGTGCTGCTCGGTGTCGGACTCGGCGCAGAGCGCGGCACGTCGACCCGTTCGGCTCTCGCCTGACCATGTCGACTCGCATGTGGCCCGCCCTCTTCGCCTGGGGGGCGGGCCTCATCCATATCGCCGTCGCGGCGGGCTCACCGATCGGCGTACTCCTGCCGCTCACGGCGCTGGGTGCCGCCGAGCTGGCGTGGGGAATCGTCGCGCTGCGCCTCGGGCGGATGCCGCTGGTCCGCACGACCCTCGGGGTGGGTGTCGCCGCGACCCTCGGCGGACTCGTTCTCGCCCTGTTCGACCTGATGGCGTGGATCCCGCTCGTGAGCTCGAGCATCATGCTCGTGGCGGTCGCGGGCGCGGCGGCCGCGACGATGCGCGGGGCCGCTCGGACAGGGGACGGACGGGGCGCAGCCGGAAGGGGCGCAGCCGGAAGGGGCGCGGATGCCGAGTCATCCGCTCGCTCGTCGGCACCCGCCGGGCGCACGCTGATCGGGGTCGTCGCGGGAGCCCTGCTGGTATCGGCGCTGACGACCCCGGCGCTCGCGCAGACCAACGCCGGCGACTACGCCGTGCCGCACGGCGAGATGACGGGCCACCACGGGCACTGACCCTTTCCGGGGCTGAGGCTTTCCGTCCGCGAACGGACGCGACTCGCCGCGTGATCCCCTGCGGATACGGCGAGTCGCGTCCGTTCGCGAGAAGACACGGCAACGTCGGCGCGGGATGATGGGGTGTTGGCGCGAGGACGTCGGCACCGAAGGAGCGCACCCATGGTCATCGCCGGTCTGATCTTCGCGGGCCTCGCGGCCCTGATCCACGTCTACATCTTCGTGCTCGAGTCGGTCGTCTGGACGACCCCGCGGGCGCGAAGGACGTTCGGCACGACCCGCGAACAAGCGCAACAGACGCGCGAAATGGCATTCAACCAGGGCTTCTACAACCTGTTTCTCGCCGTTGCGACGGGACTCGGGATCATCCTGGTCGCGGTGGGATACCTGCCCGTCGGCGCCACCCTCGTGCTCGTCGGCACGGGTTCGATGCTCGCCGCGAGCCTGGTGCTGGTGCTGTCGTCGCCCGCGAAGGCGCGCGCCGCCGCCGTTCAGGGCGTTCCGCCGCTGATCGCCGTCGTCCTGGTGACCGTGGGGCTCGTTTTCTGATTCGTACACCTGTCCCGTCAACCCCCTGTCCAGTGTCGAAGCTTTGTTCTAGCATGACGGGATGGCAACGCTCCTCCCCCACGCAGCGGCTGGGCATGATCGAGCTTCGCCCGCGGACGAGCTGAGGCGCCTGCGGACGCAACTCGAGCGCGCACAGGCACCGCGGGTCGATGCTCCGCCGTTGCCGGTGCATCCGTTGCTGGCAGAGCTCCTCCCCGAGGGCGGGCTGCGTCCCGGCTCCTCGTATGCGATCTCGGCATCCCCGAGTCTGCTGCTGGCGCTCATCTCCACCGCGTCGCAGGCGGGATCGTGGTGCGCGGCGATCGGGATGCCGACCCTGGGTGCCGAGGCCGCCGCATCGTTCGGTGTGGACCTCGAACGTCTCGTGCTCATCCCCGAACCGGGCCAGCGGTGGCTGGCGGTAGCCGCGGCGGTAGCCGAGGTCCTGCCGATCGTGGCGGTACGCCCGCAAGGTCGCGCCCGCGACGGCGATGTCGCGCGGTTGAGCGCCCGCCTGCGCGACCGCGGCACCGTTCTGCTCGTGCTGGGCGATTGGCCCGGAGCAGATGCCCTGCTGAGCGTGAGCGAACCGTACTGGAGCGGTGTGGAAGCCGGGCACGGATATCTCGAGGGCCGCGAGGTCACCGTCACCGCGAGCAGCCGCCGCTCCCCCGTGCCACGGAGCGCCCGGATGCTGCTACCCGGCCCCGATGGAGGCCTGGACGTTCGCACCCCGGCCCGCGACACAAACCTTGCTCCGCCCATCCGCATTCGAGCGGCGGGCTGATCGTGGACGTCGTGCGCAGCCTGGTGCTGTGGATCCCCGATTGGCCGATCGTCGCCCTGGCGAGGGAGACAGGCGACCTCGCGCGTGGACTCGCCGAGGGCATGGACGCGCTCGCACCACCTCCCCCCGTCGCGATCATGCGCGCGAATCGGGTGGTCGCGTGCTCCGCCGCCGCGCGGGCCGAGGGAGTGCGGCGGGGGCAGCGCAGACGCGACGCCCAGGCGCGCTGTCCTGCCCTGCGGGTGGTCGCCGACGACACCGCACGCGATCATCGCGCCTTCCTGCCCGTCGTCGAGGCGATCGAGGCCCGCGCGCCGGGCGTCCAGATCATCCGACCGGGACTCTGCGCGTTGCGTGCGCGCGGGCCGGCCCGCTACTACGGCGGCGAAGAGGCGGCCGCCCGGGTGCTGCGCGATTCACTCGATGTTCTGGGAATCCCCGATACACGCGCGGGCGTCGCCGACGGTCCCTTCACCGCCGAGCAGGCAGCTCGGCGCGCGGGACCGGCCACGAGCACGGGCACGGGCACGGGCACGGGCACGGGCACGGGCACGGGCACGGGCGGCATCCTGGTGATCCCGCCGGGCGATGCGGCGGCGTTCTTGTCCGGCCTATCGGTCGTCACGCTCGAGGATGATGAGCTGATCGGTCTGCTTGCCCGACTGGGCGTGCGGACGCTCGGCGACTTCGCCGCGCTGGACGTCGAGAAGGTGCGCGGGAGGTTCGGGGAACGAGGCATCCGTCTGCATGCCCTCGCCGGGGGGCGCGACCCCCGCGCGATGGTCGCGCGCATCCCTCCGCCGGACCTCGAGCGGCAGATCGCGTTCGAGCCGCCCCTCGAGCTCGTCGACCAGATCGGCTTCGGGGTACGAACCACCGCCGACGAATTCATCCACGGCCTGACGCGAACATCCCTCGTCTGCACCGAACTGCGGGTCGAGCTGACCGACGAGGGCGGCGGGTTCTCGGAGCGGGTGTGGCTGCATCCGACGTGCTTCGACGCCCCCGACGTCGTCGACCGGGTGCGCTGGCAGCTCGAGTCCGCGATTGGCAACGATCTGAAGAGCGGGGTCGCGCTGGTGCGGTTGATTCCGCAAGCGGTGGATGCCGCATCCCACCACGAGCCGGGACTTTTCGGACAGGGTGCCGAAGAGCGCGTGCACCATGCGCTGTCGCGCGTGCAGGCGATGCTCGGACATCGCGGGGTGTCGACCCCGACGCTGAGCGGAGGCCGATGGTTGTCCGAGCGGCAGACGCTCGTGCCGTGGGGTGACCGGATATCCGTCCCCCGCTCCCGCGCACAGCCCTGGCCGGGCCACCTACCGGCTCCCCTGCCCGCGACCGTTTTTCCCGCGGGACAGGGCGCCGCGGTGACCGACCACGAGGGACGCTCGGTGAGCGTCGACGAGCGCGGTCGACTGAGCGCACCACCTGTGCGCCTGGGGCTCGAGGGCCGGCAACGTCCGGTCGCCGAATGGGCGGGCCCCTGGCCCATACGCGAGCGCACCTGGGATGCCGAACGCGGCCGCACGGCGTACCGGCTGCAGATCGTCGACGCCGATCAGACGGCCTGGATGCTCGTGAACGAGGGCGAGCGCTGGTGGGCCGAGGGCAGGTACGACTGATGGGTTTCGACAACCCGCCCGTGCCGTGGTCCGAGCTCGAACGCATACTCAGCGGCCGCCGACCCGACCCGACCCCGCCCAACGCGGACGGCGGCGACAGCCCGGCGTGGTCGCGCAAGCGCTCGGCCTACGTCAAACCGCCCGTGCTGCGCCCCGACGTCAGCGTCCCCTACGCCGAACTGCACGCACACTCGTCGTACTCATTCCTCGACGGGGCGTCCTCACCCGAGGACCTCGTCGAAGAGGCCGAACGACTGGGCCTGCACGCCCTCGCGCTGACCGATCACGACGGTTTCTACGGCATCGTGCGCTTCGCCGAGGCCGCCGAGGCCTTCGCCCTCCGCACCGTTTTCGGTGCCGAGCTCTCGCTCGAGCTCACCCGCCCGCAGAAGGGCGAGCCCGAGCCCGAGGGTGCGCACCTGGTCGTCCTCGCCCGCGGCGAAGAGGGATACCACCGCCTGGCCGGCGCGATCACGGCCGCACAGCTGCGAGGCGCCGAGAAGGGCCGACCCGTCTACGACCTCGAAGAACTCGCCGAGCAGTCCGGCGCGGGCGGGGCCGGGCGAGGTGGCAGCGCGGACGGCCACTGGGCCGTGCTGACCGGATGCCGCAAGGGTGCCGTGCGACGGGCGCTCGACGCCGAGGGGATCGACGGTGCCGCACGCGAACTCGATCGCCTGGTCGCGTTGTTCGGCCGCGACAGCGTGCACGTCGAACTGACCGACCACGGCGATCCGCTCGACTCACGCCGCAACGACACCCTCGCGGCTCTCGCGGCCGAGCGGCGCCTGAGCATGATCGCCACGAACAACGTCCACTACGCCGCCCCCGAACGCGCCCGGCTCGCGGCGGCGGTCGCGGCCGTGCGGGCGAACCGCAGCCTGGACGAGCTGGACGGATGGCTGCCCGCGCATCACGCAGCACACCTGCGCTCGGGGGCCGAGATGCACGCCCGCTTCGCCCGATATCCCGGGGCCGTGGCCGGCACCGTTCCCCTCGCCGACGAGCTCGCGTTTCCCCTGCGCCGCGCCAAGCCCGCGCTGCCGCGCCAGGAGGTGCCCGAGGGCCACACGCCGATGTCGTGGCTGCGCCACCTCGTCTGGCAGGCCGTGCCGCGGACCTATCCGCGCCTGAGCGCGGCCGAGCGGGAACGGATCGAGGGCGAGCTCGACGTCATCGAGCGCAAGGACTTCCCCGGCTACTTCCTGATCGTGCACGACATCGTCGCCGAGGCCCGGCGCCGGGGCATCCTGTGCCAGGGGCGCGGGTCCGCCGCGAACAGCGCCGTCTGCTTCCTGCTGAACATCACGGCGGTCGATCCGATCTACTACCGCCTGCCGTTCGAGCGGTTCCTGTCGTCCCTGCGCGACGAAGAGCCCGACATCGACGTCGACTTCGATTCGGATCGCCGGGAAGAGATCATCCAGTGGGTCTACGGCCGCTACGGCCGCGAGCGTGCCGCCCAGGTCGCGAACGTCATCCAGTACCGGCCGAAGAACGCCGTGCGCGACATGGCCAAGGCTCTCGGACATTCGCCCGGGCAGCAGGATGCCTGGTCGGCCCAGGTCGAGCGTTGGGGCGCCGAGCTGACCTCGTCAGACCACGACATCCCCGATCAGGTGATCGAATACGCGACCGAGCTGCTCAAGGCGCCGCGGCACCTCGGCATCCACTCGGGTGGAATGGTGCTGACGGACCGACCCGTCGGCGAGGTCGTGCCGATCGAGCACGCGCGGATGCCCGGCCGCACCGTCATCCAGTGGGACAAGGACGACGCGGCCTGGATGGGCCTGGTCAAGTTCGACCTGCTGGGCCTCGGCATGCTCGCGGCCCTGCAGCACTGCTTCGACCTGATCCGCGACGCGACGGGCGAGCGGTGGGAGCTCGCGACGCTGCCGAAGGAGGAGCCGGCCGTCTTCGACATGCTGTGCCGCGCCGACTCGATCGGGGTGTTCCAGGTCGAGTCACGCGCGCAGATGGGCCTGCTCCCGCGTCTCCAACCCCGCGCCTTCTACGACCTCGTCGTCGAGATCGCCCTCATCCGTCCGGGTCCGATCCAGGGCGGTGCGGTGCATCCGTTCGTCCGGCGCAAACTCGGCCGCGAACCCATCACGTACCCGCATCCGAAACTCGAGCCCGTGCTCGAGCGGACGCTCGGCGTACCGGTGTTCCAAGAGCAGCTCATGCAGATCGCGATGGCGGTCGGCGGATGCACGGGCGAGGAGGCCGACCTGCTGCGCCGCGCGATGGGCTCGAAGCGCGGGCTCGAGAAGATCGATTCGCTGCGGGATCGCCTGTACGAGGGGATGGCTTCGAACGGCCTCACGGGCGACGTGGCCGACGACATCTACGCCAAGATCCAGGCGTTCGCGAACTTCGGCTTCGCGGAATCGCACTCCCTGTCGTTCGGGCTGCTGGTATACGCCAGCTCGTGGATCAAGCTGCACTACCCGGCGGCGTTCCTCGCGGGTCTGCTCCGGTCGCAGCCGATGGGGTTCTACTCCCCCGCGACCCTGGTCGCCGACGCCCGGCGCCACGGGGTGGAGGTGCTGCGGCCCGACCTGCAGCGCTCGGGGGTGACCGAGCTGCTCGAGCCCGTGACCGACGATGCGCCCGGGGCGGACGCGGGCGCATCGTCGTCCGCGCGCGGTTCCGAGAGCGCGCCCCGAAGAGTGCGCCGTCCCACGGGCCTGGACTCCTGCCTCGCCCCCGAGCAACCCGCGCCGGGCCTGTTCGATGCGAAAGCACCGGACGTCTCGGCCGCATATCGTCGCGACGGCGCCTTCGCCGTGCGCCTGGGACTGAAGGGTGTCACCGGCATCGGCGAGGCGACCGCGCAGAAGATCGTGACGGAGCGGGATGCCCGGGGTCCCTATCGCGACCTGCACGACCTGGTACGGCGCACGGACGCGACGGCCGCGCAGCTCGAGGCCCTCGCGACCGCCGGTGCCTTCGAATGCCTGGGCCTGACGCGCCGCGAGGCGATCTGGCTGGCGGGGTCGGCCGCGCAGGATCGCTCGGAGTTCCTGCCGGGCACGATGATCGCCGTCCAGCCCCCGCTGTTCCCCGATCTGACCGGCTACGACACCCTGGCCGCGGACCTGTGGGCCACGGGCATCTCGACGGGAGACCATCCCCTCGCGCACTACCGTCCCGCCCTCGACGAGCGCGGCGTGCTGTCGTCCGAGGCCATGCGCACGCACGAGGAGGGCCGGCGCGTCGAGGTCGCGGGACTCGTGACGCACCGGCAGCGCCCGGCGACGGCATCCGGGGTGACGTTCCTCAATCTCGAGGACGAGCACGGGCTCGTCAACGTGATCTGCACGGTCGGCGTCTGGAACCGCTATCGCCGTGTCGTGCGCGACAGCCCCGCCCTCATCGCGCGGGGCATGCTGGAGCGATCCCCCGAGGGCGTCACCAACCTCGTGGCCGATGCCTTCGAAGACCTGCGCGTCGGGGTGCGTCACAACTCACGCGATTTCCGCTGACCGCGTGCGGCCACTCGCGCACATGTCCGATCCCCCTAGACTGCCGCCGTGGGTGAGCGCATCGAGATCAACGGAGTCGACGTCTACCGAGCCGAGCCGGCGGGACCGCCGCGCGGGGCGATCATCGTGATCCACGAGATCTGGGGCCTCGTGGATCAGATCACGCGGATCGCCGATCGCTGGGCCGACGAGGGATACCTCGCGCTCGCTCCCGATCTGCTGAGCGGCATCGGGGTCACCCCCGAGGTCGGCGAGGAGCTCGCGGCCCTCAACGCGGACCCCGACGAAGAGAAGCGCGCGTCGCTGCAGCCGCGTCTGAGGGAAGCGCTCGCCCCCATCCGCTCCCCCGAGTACGCGTCGGAGGCCGTGGCGCGCCTGCGTGCCGTCGTCGACCACCTCGCCGGCCTGCCCGAGATCGGCGGACGCATCGCCGTGACGGGGTTCTGTTTCGGGGGAACCTACAGCTTCGCCCTCGCCGCGGACGACGACCGGGTCCGCGCCGCCGTGCCCTTCTACGGGACGGCGCCCGAACCCGAGGCAATCGCGCGGATCGCGTGCCCCGTCCTCGCGCTCTACGGCGAGCTCGATCCGGCCATCGTCGATCGGCTTCCCGAGGTGCGCAAGGACATGCGGGCCAACGACATCGCCTTCTCCGACCACGTGTACCCGGGGGCGCGGCACGCGTTCTTCAACGAGACGAACCCCCACACCTACGATCCGGATGCGGCCGCAGACGCGTGGCGGCGAGCCACGACCTTCGTCGGCGAACGGCTGCACGTCGACGCCTGATCGCGAGGCCGCATGTCGCCGCACGCGGACACACCCCGACCCCCGAGCGATCCCGGCCCGCACCTGCTGCTGTGGTGGCTCCCCGTGGGCGCGGGCGGTCACGTCGTGATCCACACCAGCCGCTGGTGGGAGGTGATCGATGCATCCGTGCACCGACGTCGACCGCGACCCCTGTTCCACGCCGCGCTCGAACTCGTCGTCGACGGACGGCGGGACATCATCGAGATGGCTCCCGCGTGGGGCGCACCCGCGGTCGATCGCGGAGTCGTGGCGACGGGGCCGGTGGGCATGCGCGCGCTCGGACGCTCGCGATTCTTCCGCTACGAGGTGCGATGCTGGCGCGACGGGGTCCTCCCCGACCGCGCCTGGGCGGTGGGTGCGCCCGTGCGCCTGGACGTGGGTCTCGAACGCGCCCGCCATATGTCCGACGTCGTCGCCTCCGTGCCCGGCTTCGTGTGGGGCCGGGATCCCCTGCGGGTCGGCGACATGTGGAACTCGAACTCGCTCGCGTCGTGGGTGCTCACCCGGAGCGGGGTCGAGGCATCCGCGCTCCGTCCACCGGACGACGGACGCGCACCGGGCTGGGCGAGCGGGATCGCGGCGGCAGCGATCCGATCCGCTCACTGAGCGCGACGCTCAGGGCTGGGGCCGCCGGGTGTCGTACGCCCAATCGTCCGCGATCGCGCCCCGGTCGTCGCGCAGCACGACGGCCATCGTCGCCGCGACGACGAGAGCGACCAGGGCGAGCGCCACGAGCAGGACGACGATGAGCATGAGGACCTCCGGGATCGGGTGGATGGTTCGATCCGATCGCAGTGACGCCCCGCCGACAACAGGCCAATCGAAGTGGACTGGCCATTCGGCCCGGTGAAGGCCCGGATTGCCGGGGGCTCGGTCGATCGACACAGGCCAGAGCGTCGGGATTGGACCGATCCAGATATGCACGGCCCGTGACCGGACATCCCGTCGCGCGGTGCTCCTACGATGGCCGCGAGGAGGAATCGTGGGGTTCTCGCTTGCCGGGCTGGCCGTGTCGCTCGCCGTCCTGGCACCCAATGCGCTTCTGATCTTCTTCCGACCCGTCGATGCCGCGCCGCCGACCCGCACTCCGCGCCCGCTCACCTGGCTGGAGCGGGCCGGCCAGGCCCTCTGCCTCGTCACTCCCGCCCTGACCGGGCAGGAACCCGGTGATCCGTGGTGGTTCGCCGCGGTGGCAGCCTGCATCGCCGTGTACCTCGGACTCCGGGTGCGCTACCTCGCGACCGGGCGGCACGTCGCATCGCTCTACGCGCCCCTCGGGCCCGTTCCGGTGCCGATGGCGCTGTTCCCGATCGCGGCGTTCCTGTCGGCCGCCGGCTGGCTCGGATCGTGGTGGATCGCGCTCGCGGCGACGATCCTGGCTGCGGGCCACATCCCGATCGCCGTCGCCACGGAACGAGCGATCCACGCACCCTCGTCCCCTCTCGGGGGATGACACGGACGGCAAGCGCAACCCCTCTCGCGTGAGGCTCGCCACGCGTATCGTGGCCGATCATCGTCCCGGAAAGGACCTCGCATGTCGCACAGCGTCGCAGAACTGTTCGTCGAAACGTTGAAGAGCGCGGGAGTCACGCGGATCTGGGGGTTGCCGGGCGACTCGCTGAACGGATTCACCGACGTTCTGCGCCGCGACAAGGACATCCGCTGGATGCACGTGCGGCACGAGGAGTCCGCGGCCTTCGCGGCCGCCGCCGAGGCCGAGATGACCGGCGAGCTCGCGGTCGTCGCGGGCAGCGGCGGCCCCGGCAACCTGCACTTCATCAATGGCCTGTTCGATGCCCAGCGCAGCCGCGTGCCCGTGCTCGCGATCGCGTCGCACCTGCCGTCCGCCGAGATCGGCAGCAACTACTTCCAGGAGACGCACCCGCAGGAGCTGTTCCGCGAGTGCAGCGTCTACAGCGAGCTGGTCGCCGACCCGAGCCAGCTGCCCTGGGTGCTCGAGATCGCCATGCGCACCGCGATCGAGAAGCGCGGTGTCGCTGTCGTCGTCGTGCCCGCAGACGTGTTCTTCGCGGATGCCCCGAACCGTCGCCCGTCCGCGCCGATCCGGGCGGCGGAACCGCGCGTCGTGCCGTCCGAGTCCGAGCTGCGGGCCGCCGCCGACCTGCTCGACGCAGCCGGCAAGGTCACGATCCTCGCGGGCGCGGGCGTCGCGGGCGCCCATGCCGAGGTGATGGCGCTGGCCGACCGGCTGCGTGCCCCCATCGTGCATGCGTTCCGCGGCAAACAGCACATCGAGTACGACAACCCGTACGACGTGGGGATGACCGGGCTTCTCGGCTTCGCCTCGGGGTACCGCGCGATGGAGCACTGCGACACGCTGCTCATGCTCGGCACGGACTTCCCGTACCGCCAGTTCTATCCCAGCAAGGCGAAGATCATCCAGATCGACATCCGCGGCGAACAGCTGGGACGCCGCACCCCGATCGATCTCGGCCTGGTGGGCGGGGTGCGCGAGACGGCGGCGGCCCTCCTGCCCTTGCTGAGCGACGGACGCAGCGACGCGCACCTCACGGACTCCGTGGCGCACTACGCGAAGACCCGCCGCGAGCTCGACGGGTTCGCGAACGACGACGGCAAGGAGCCGATCCATCCGCAGTACGTGGCACGTCTGATCGACGAGCTCGCGGCGAAGGACGCCGTCTTCACGGCGGATGTCGGGACCCCGGTCATCTGGGCCGCCCGCTACCTGCGGATGACCGAGCAACGGCGCCTGATCGGATCGTTCACGCACGGCTCGATGGCGAACGCCATGCCGCACGCCCTCGGCGCCCAGGCGACCGATCCCGATCGCCAGGTCATCGCCCTCGCGGGTGACGGGGGCCTGGCGATGCTGATGGGCGACCTGCTCTCGATCCGCCAGAACGACCTGCCGATCAAGATCGTCGTGTTCAACAACTCCTCGCTCAGCTTCATCGAGCTCGAGATGAAGGCGGCGGGGATCGTTCCATTCGGGACCGAGCTGCACAATCCGGACTTCGCCGAGGTCGCGCGGTCGATGGGCATCACGGGGATCCGCGTCGAGAAGGCGGCCGAGCTCGAGGACGCCCTCACGCGCGCTCTCGCAGATCCCGGCCCCGTCCTGCTCGACGTGGTGGTGGCGCGCGACGAGCTCTCGATCCCGCCGTCGATCACGGCGGCGCAGGCGAAGGGGTTCGCGCTCTACGCCCTGCGGACGGTCATGTCGGGCCGGGGCGACGAGCTTCTCGACCTCGCCGACACCAACGTGTGGCGGCGCATCTTCGGGTGAGTCCTAGGCGCGAGCGCGTCGCCCGCCCCGGAGCACGCCGTCGGCCACGGCGACGACGGCGATCGTGACGAGGTAGACGACGAGGTCGCGCGCGTCGAAGACCGTGCCGAGCACGAGCATCGCGGGCGGGAACTCCGCCCCGAGGTCCAGGGGTACTCCGGTCAGTTGGAACACCTCGACCGCCACGCACCAGGCCGCCGCGATCAGCCCGACGACGACGGCCCGCACGCGGGGCAGGAGGATCGTGACCGCGAGGTAGACCGCGACCGCGTAGAGCGCGTCACCCGCGATGTCGGATGCGGCGCCGTCGGCCGCCAGCAGATGCACCGCCAGACCGGCGCCGACCGTCAGCAGGAGCAGCCCCACCGCGATGAGGCGACGGCGGAGGGGCCCCGCCGCGACCATGGTTGCCGAGTCATCCGTCATCCCTCCACCGTAGGCGCCCACCCGCATAGTGACGGCGCGACGAACGCCCCGCTGCTCTGCGAGCGCGGCCCATCGCGTCAGCGGCGTCGAGATCCGCAATGCCGACGTCAAAGTCAATTCGACGACGGCGGAGGGACGCGAGCGGATGGTGACCGAGGTCGCCGCGGCAACCGAACCTCCTGTTCTGGTGTGTGCGGCTCACGACAGGCGTAGGACGAACCCGGGGCGCCGGATGCCTCGGCGGCGCCCTGCCCCTAGCCTGAGACGGTGAGCGAAGACATCCCCCGCCCCGCTGCGGACCCAGACGCGACCGACGATGATCGTGCCGAGACGAGCATCGCCGCAGCGATCGGCCGGGCCGTGGCATCCGCTCGCGCCGATCGGAAGCTGTCGATGCGTGCGCTCGCCGCCGAGGCCGGGATCAGCCAGCCGTTCCTCAGTCAGATCGAGAACGGCCACACGCTCCCCTCGATGCTGACCCTCTACCGGCTCGCGGGGGCACTCGGCCTGTCTGCGGCCGAACTCATGCCGGCCGAGGTCGGGCCCGCGTCGATCCACGTCCAGCGGCGCAAGGACGCACGCCGGGTGCCGGTCACCGAGTCCGCGACCGCGGGGATCGGACGCATCCTCACAGCCTCGGGCCGTCGCGTCGTCGCGACCGAGTACATCGTGGGCGCGGACGACGACATGGGCGATTGGTTCCAGTCGGATGGCGAGCTGCTCGTGTACGTCGCGGATGGCCGGATCATCGTGACGATCGAGGGCCAGGGCGAGTGGGAGCTCGGCACGGGCGACGCCATGACGTACCCCGGGGAGCTGCGGAACGTGTGGCGCGTGATCGGACCGGATAGCGCAACGATCCTGCTCGTCCACTCCCCCGATGCGTGACGCTCCGTCCGGCGTGGTGCCGGATTCTTCGTAACAAGTTATTTACACAAGCAATCATTGATTGCTCTGTACAATCAAACATATGAGCGAAACCTTCGTCGTCCCGACCGTCGACATCTCTGCCTACGTGACCGATTCCAGCGCCGAGAACAAGGCCGCCGTCGCGCGCGCACTCGATGACGCCTGCCGCACCGTCGGCTTCATCCAGATCGTGGGGCACGGCGTGCCGACCGCGGTGACGGACGGCCTGGCCCAGGCGATGGACGACTTCTTCGGCCAGGAGCTCGAGGCCAAGAAGGCGTGGAAGCGACCCGCGAAGGAGAACCGCGGGTACAGCCCGCCCAAGAGCGAGTCGCTCAGCTACTCCCTGGGCGTCGATCCCGTCACGCGCATGAACGACTTCTTCGAGGCGTTCAACATCGGCAGCTCCGAGGCCGACTTTCCGGGCTTCGTCGACACGACCGGCGACTACGCCGCCAACACGTGGCCCGACACCCCCGGATTCGAAGAGCGCGTCACGACCTACTTCGCCGAGGCTCGTCGTGTGGCATACACGCTGCAGGACGCCTTCGCCGACGCGCTCGGCGTCGACCGGTCCGTGTTCGGCGCCGTATCGGATCATCCGATCAACGTCCTGCGCATGAACAACTACGCGCTGCCCCCGGGCAGCATCGAGCTCGGCGCCGACCTCACGGGAATGGGCGAGCACACGGACTACGGCATGGTCACGGTGCTCTGGGCGGATCGCGTCGAGGGCCTGCAGGTGCTGGGACGCGACGGGCACTGGCACGATGTCATGCCCGCCGAGGGCGCCCTGCTGATCAACCTCGGCGACATCGCGGCCCGCGTCACGAACGACGAATGGATGTCGACGCTGCACCGCGTCAAGCCGCCGATCGTGAACGGCACGATCAAGCGCCGCCGCTCGGCCGCGTTCTTCCATGACTGGAACGCGGATGCGACGATCCGCACCCTCCCGTCGATCCTCGAGCACTCCGAGCCCATCTATGAACCCGTGACCGTCGCCGAGCACGTGCAGGCGAAGCTGCGCGGGTCGCGCGCGGGTGTCAAGAACACCGCGGCCGCGCGCGAGCAGGCGCGCGTCGAGGCCGCGCTGTGACGCATCCCGCCTCCTCGCCTCTGATCCCCAAGGCCGAGGTGCACATGCACCTCGAGGGGGCACTGGAATCCGAGCTTCTCGTGACGCTCGCGCGCCGGAACGGCGTTGCGCTGCCGACGTACGATCCCGCCGTGCTCGACGCCCGCTACCGATTCGGCGAGCTGCAGGACTTCCTCGACGTCTATTTCGACAACCTCGCGGTCATGCGAACGGCCGAGGACTTCTACGACCTCGCGGCACTTTACCTACGTCGCGCGCGCGAGAACGGCGTCACCCGTGCCGAGTCGTTCTTCAACCCGATGACGCACGTCGGCGCGGGCGTACCACTCGCCGCCGTTATGGAGGGCTACGGCGCCGCGTTCGCCGAGGCGCGTCGCGAGGGTCTCTCGTGCGACATGATCCTCGACTTCACGCGCGATCTCGGGGCCGAGGCCGCCGACCAGATGCTGACCGACTTCGCCCCGTTCCGCGACATGATCATCGGCGTGGGGCTCGATTCGACCGAGGTCGGCTACCCGCCCGTGCTGTTTCGCGATGTCTTCGCCCGCGCCGCGGCGGATGGCCTGCACCGCACGTGTCACGCCGGCGAGGAAGGCGACCCCGAGTACGTTCGCCAGGCTCTGGACGACCTCCGCGTCGAGCGGATCGACCACGGCCTGCGCGCGGTCGAAGACCCGGAGCTACTGAAGCGCATCGCGGCCGAGCGGATTCCCGTCAACGTGTGCCCGCTGTCGAACGTCGCGTTGCGCGCCGTCGATCGGATGGAGCAGCACCCGCTTTTTGCGATGCTCGAGACGGGCGTCGTCGCGACGATCTCCAGCGATGACCCCGCGTACTTCGGAGGCCAGATCGGGGCGAACTTCGCCGCCCTCGAGGAGATCGGCACGCCGCGAGACATCCTGCTCGGATGCATCGAGAACTCCTTCGAGGCGGCGTTCATCGATGGCGCAGAACGAGAGCGGCATCTGGGCGCAGTGCGCGCCGCAGCTATCTCGTGAGCGCGCTCGGTCGCTGATTCGCGCGTCTCTGTGAGTATGTGAGAACTCTCATCTTTCGCGCTCGGTTTTGGCGTGATTTCGGTGCTTTTCGGGCGTCGGATGTCGGTGGTCGTCCGTAGAGTTTCGAACATGCATTCGAACAGCTTCGCTCCCACCGACACCGTGGGCGTCGACATGGCCGACGTCGACATGGCCGACGTCGATGTTGCCGCGCGTGATCTCGCGGTGCGGTTTGCGGAGGCGTCGCGGGCGGTGGCGCGGGCGCAAGCGGCGCAGGCGCGAGTACTGGCGGATGCAGCCGACCTCGGAATGCGGCGCGTTGCCGAGCTGGTGTCGACCTCGTCGCGTGAGGCGGAGTTGCCGGTGCGGGCGTTGGCGGCGGAGCTGGGTGTCGCGGCGAACATGTCCGACCGGACGGTGCAACGCCGCATGAACGACGCCGCGGTGTTGGCCGAGGCGTTCCCGGTGACGTTCGACGCGTGGGATGCGGGGCGTATCGGTGCGGGGCATGTTGCGGTGATCATGGAACACGGACTCCCGCTTGTGGATGCGGAGGCGCGGTCGAAGTTCGAAGCTGCAGCGTTGGCCCGGGCAGAGGGAACCACGCCCGGCCGTTTGGGGTCTGCGTTGGCGCGGCTCGCGGAGGCGTTGCAGCCGCGGACGTTGGCGGAGCGGCACCGGGAGGCGCGTGCTTCGCGGGGTGCGTGTGTGCGGGACATCGGGGACGGGATGGCGGAGTTCACCTCTGTGCAGCCCGCGGTGTTGGCGCACGCGATGCACGACCGGATCACACAACAAGCAAAGGCGATCAAGAACGCCGACCCCACGGACACCCGGACCCTGGATCAGATCCGTGCGGATCTGGTCGCGGAGATGGTCTTGACGTGTGCTCCGGACGCCGAAACCGGGGTGGGACTCTCAGACGGCTTCGGCGGGCTGGGTGCGATCCGGGCGATCGTGAACGTCACCGTTCCCGCTCTCGCGTTGGCCGGGGTGACCGATGAACCCGCGGAACTGGCCGGGCGGTGCCCGATCGACCCCGCCACCGCCCGCGCTCTCGCCGGACACGCGACGGGGTGGGAACGGGTCCTGGCCGACCCGATCACCGGGTGCGTTCTCGCCGTCGACCGATACACACCCTCGGTGGATATGAAACGGTTCCTGCGCGCTAGGGATCAGCACTGCCGGTTCCCCGGCTGCCGGCAACCCGCACACCGATGCGACCGCGACCACACCCACGACTACGCATTGGGTGGGCCCACGGATGCCTGCAACCTCGCGTGCCTCTGCAAGAGACACCACACCCTGAAAGGCGAAACAGGCTGGACCGTCCGACAACTCGGCCGCGGAATCCTCGAATGGACCTCACCGGGTGGGCACGTCTACATCGACAAACCACCCCCGGCAGTCCACTTCACCCCCAACACCGACCCACCACCCTTCTAGGCATGGGGTCGCTGCGCCCGCACGCCCAGCCACGGAGCCCGCCGAAGTGACCCGTTGTGCGTGTCCGGCCACAGAGTATGTCGCCGTGACGGTTGTACCGTGCCCGGTCACTGCGTGTGTCGAAGTGAGCGGTTGTGCCCCGTCACTGTGTGTGTCGAAGTGAGCGACGTGCCCTGTCCGGCCCCGCCGCGCGAGGCTCCGGCGCGCACAGGCTCAGGGAGCGTGAACCTCTGCATCCTTTGCAACCGCAACGGCGCCATGCGTGTGCATGCGCGCGCCCGACTCGTTGAAGATACTGATGATCTGTGCGGGCCGATTGCCCGCGGCACCGATCGCGTGCGGGATGCGGGTGTCGAACTCCGCCGCCTCACCCCGCGAAAGCACGAGATCCTGCTCCCCGAGCCGCAACCTCAATCTTCCCGCGAGGACATACAGCCACTCGTAGCCGTCATGAACACGCAATTCGGCGCATCGGTCCGGATCTGGCGAATACGTGATCTTGTACGTATTCACTGACGAACCCTCGGGCGCGAGCGGTGCGATCACCATGCCATCCCGATGGATCACCGAGCGCCGCACGCGAGGGTCAACGGTCGGCGGAGCGACGAGATCGTCGATCCGTACTCCGAGTTCCCGGGTCAGCGGCACGAGCAACTCGAGACTGGCTTGACGCTTGCCGGACTCGAGTCGCGACAGCGTACTGACCGACATCTGCGAACGCGTGGCCAATTCCTCGAGGGTCCAACCGCGCGCATGGCGGGCGGCCCGTAGCCGTGCTCCGACCTGATCGAGACCGTCCGCCATGTCCATCCCTCACTCGCCGTACTTGCCAATACCGCAAACCCGTTTGCTATTCTGACACGCGCAGCGCCACGC
This sequence comes from Microbacterium sp. BR1, assembly GCF_002812725.1. Classification (GTDB taxonomy): domain Bacteria; phylum Actinomycetota; class Actinomycetes; order Actinomycetales; family Microbacteriaceae; genus Microbacterium. The sequence continues at coordinate 991,714 of NZ_NMUN01000004.1, forward strand.
TGGGGTCATGCACAATCACGTCACCGCTTCCGCGAGCGAGCCCTGGGACACGATCATCATCGGCGGGGGCGTCGCCGGCCTCAGCGCCGCACTCATGCTCGGGCGCGCACGCCGCCGCGTCCTCGTCATCGACGCGGGTCAACCGCGCAACCGCTTCGCCTCGCACATGCACGCCGTGCTCGGACACGAGGGGATCGACCCCGCCGAGCTGCTCCGTATCGGCCGCGCCGACGCATCCGCCATCGGTGTCGAGTTCATGGATGCCTCGGTGACACGCGTCGACGACTCGGGCGAACCGGACCCGGGTGACCTGACCGTGACGACCGACGACGGGACGTCGTACGCCGCTCGCACGCTCATCGTTGCGACGGGAATCACCGATCGCCTCCCCGACATCCCCGGGCTGGCCGAACGCTGGGGCACGAGCGTGTTGCACTGCCCCTACTGCCACGGTTGGGAAGTGCGCGACCGGCGCCTGGGCGTGCTCGCAACCTCGCCCATGGCACTCCACCAGGTGCAACTGCTTCGCCAGTGGAGCAACGACGTGGTGCTCTTCGCGGGACTCGTCCCGACCCTCGACGCACCGACACGGACTCGGCTCGGTGCTCGGGGAATCCGGATCGTCGACCAGGCCGTCGTCGAGGTTCTCGGCAGCGGCAACACCCTCACCGGGGTCCGGCTCGAGGACGGGACCGTCGTCGAGATCGACGCGATCTTCACGGGCGGCGCGCCCGAACCGCACGATCGGATGCTCGAGGCCTGGTCGGGGCGCGTCAACGCGACGCTCGAAGCCATCGCGCGCGACCTCGAACCGGGCCGCGCCCTGGACCTCGGATGCGGCGAAGGGGGCGACGCCATCTGGCTCGCCGAGAACGGATGGCACGCTACGGGCGTCGACCTCTCGCCGACCGCGATCGACCGGGCCCGGACGGCTGCCACCGCACGTGGGCTGACCGCGCGTACGACGTTCGTGGTGTCCGACCTGTCGACGTACACCGACACGGACACCGGCACGGATCCGGATGCGAAAACTGACGATTACGATCTGGTCACCGCATCCTTCCTGCAGTCCCCCGTCCACCTGCCGCGCGAGCAGATCCTGCGCGCAGCGACGGAGCTCGTCGCACTGCACGGACGGCTGCTGATCGTCGGGCATGCCGCGCCGCCGGCCTGGGCGCCGCCCGAACACATGCGAGCCGTCGTCTTCCCGACCCCCGAGGGCGACCTCGCGGCACTCCACCTCGACCCGACACGGTGGCAGACGCTCGTCTGCGAGGTACGGGAGCGCGCCGCCACGGCCCCGGACGGCTCGCAGGCCGTTCTGCTCGACAGCGTGGTGCTCGTACAACGCACCTCGTGACGACGGGGCTTGATCACGAGTCCGGACCTGGTGGCGTATCAGAGACGTGATGACGGGTCGGGGCCTGCCCCGTAGCCTGGGAGCATGACTCCTCGCACCGAGAGCACGACACACACCCCGCCCGCCGTTCGGGGCCTGCGACGCGCGGCGATCGTCGTCGTGATCGTGTCGCTGCTGCTGGCCGGGGTGCTCGGGATCGTCGCCCTGCTCTCGGGCGAGTTCGGCGAGACGCAGAGCCGCATCCTGCTCACGACGCTGGCCGTCGCCGCTTTCGGACTCACCGCGCTGTGCCACCTCGCCATCGCCTCGCACCGGTTCCGGGTCGTCGGCTACATCGGCATCGCCGCCAGCGTCGCCGCGCTCGTGCCCGCGCTCGTGCTGATCTGGTCGTGGTTCAACGTCAGCGAAACGACGAGCGAGTGGTTCCGCGCCCTCGGTTTCTTGACGATCCTCGCGGTCACACTCGCGCAGGCCAACCTGCTTCTCCGCTACGCGTCATCAACCCGCGCGATCGTACGCATAGGTCTCGCGATCACGCTGGTCGCTGCGGTGATCGTCGCGATCATGCTGTGGCTGCCGATCCTGACCGACGGCGACATCCCGGGCGCGGACACGGGGTATTGGCGGTTCTTCGGCGTGATCGCGATCGTCGACGTGATCGGAACGATCGCGGTACCGATCATCGGACTCGTCGTGCGGGGACGGCCGGACGACGGCGCGCGACTGATCCTCGACGTCCCGGCCGAGCTCCTCGTCCGCCTCGACGCGGCAGCGGCCGCCTCCGGCAAGGGTCGCGAGGCTACCGCCGTGGACGCGCTGCGGCGCGGGCTGGACGGGCAACCGACCAGTCCGCAGTCCGCGCAAGCCCCGGAAGCCGGACCCACGACCTAGGCTGCCGCTACGCCGAGCCCTTCAGGTGCGCCGCCGTCGCACCGAGGACGGCGGGAGCGTCGAACAGCGGATCCTCGTGGGTCGCTCCGCGCACGAGCAGCATCGACACGGGCGAGCCCGCAGTCAGCAGGACGTCGCGCAGGGCGTCGGAGTGAGATGCGGGAATCAGGGCGTCCTCGTCACCATGGATCAACAGCACGGGACACACGTCGGGCGCCGCGTGGGAGACCGGGCTGGCATCCCGCAGGCGCGCGACCGACTCGTCGTCCTCTTCCTCGCCCAGCCCGAGCAGCATGCGCTCGAAGGGCGGGATCGCCGCGCCGGGCGGCAGAAACGCGGGCATCCGGGCGCCCGGCGAGGCCGGGGCATCCGTCATCAGCGTCAGGTCGGTCGGCGGGAACCACGCGACGACCGCATCGACGACCGCCCCTGCTCCGGCTTCACCGGTCTCTGCCGCTGTCAGGGCCGCCATCAGCGCCACGTGTCCGCCCGCCGAGCAGCCCCAGAGCGCGATGCGTCCCGAGACCGCGACCCCGCGGTCGGCGAACAGGCGCGGGACGGCGTCGATGGCCGCGCGCACGTCGTCGAGCTGTGCCGGCCACCGCGCCTCGCGCGACAGGCGGTACTCGATCGACGCCACCGCGATTCCCGCCCCCGCGACCGGCGCCAGCCTCTCCTCCGCACGATCGGCGCGCGAACCTCGCGCCCATCCTCCGCCGTGCAGGTAGATGGCGACGGTGAGAGGACCGGGGGTGACGACCGGCCAGTGCAGGTCGCATCGCAACTCGCGACCCGCGATCGACGCGTAGATGACGTCCGTCTCTGTGTGCACGGGGTTCATCGGCGGCGTCCCTTCCCGGTCACGGCATCCGTCCCCGTCTCGGTATCGTTCCCCGTCACGGCGTCCCTTCCCAACACGGCATCGCTTCCCAACACGGCATCGCTTCCCATCACGGCGTCGTCACACGGGCATCGGCGGCGCCCGCGAGGGCCACGCGGTCCGTCCCACGAGCGAGGGCATCGGCCGCGGAACGGATGTCCGGCATGATGCCCGCGAAGGCGCGCAGGTTCGACAGGCTCTCGTCCACGTCCATGTCGCCCTGGTAGAGCTGCACCTCGAGCATGTTGGCGTCCACGAGCTCGAGCTGCGCGACGATCTGATCCCGGACGCTTGCGGCCGTGCCGACGATCGCGGTGCCGCGCTCGAGCATGACGGCGCCTTCGAACCCGGCGTCGAAGGTCGAGATGCCGTGGTCGTGCCAGAGGCGCAGAACGCGCGTGGCGTAGAACTCCTGCACCGCGAGGAACCGGTCGCGTGCCGCCGCATCGCTCTCGCCGATCAGCACCGACGTCGTCTGTCCCACCCGTGGCGTGCCGTCGACATGGGCGTTCAGTCGCCCCTCGTCGCCCGCCGCATCTCGCCAGGCGCTCCAGTAGGCGTCGACCGTCTGCACGAACTCCCCCGCGTTCCAACGACCGAGGAAATTGACGGCGTTGCGGCCTGCCCACTCCGCCGTGCGCGGGTTGCTCGAGGCGTACCAGAGCGGCGGGTACGGCTGCTGCACGGGCAGGACCGACAGCGACGCGTGTTCGCGATCGGGATGCTCCGGATGCTTCAGCACACCGGTCGTCCAGGCATCGAGCAGCGCGACCAGGGCCCGGTCGTAGAGGCCGCGCGCCGCGTCATCCGTGACGCCGAAGTACCCCAGCTCGATCGGACTGATCCCGCTGCCGACCCCGAGGTCGACGCGCCCGCCCGAGAGGTGGTCGAGCGTTGCGATCTCCTCGGCCAGGCGCAGGGGTTCGTACGCCGGGAGGACGTAGACCATCGCCCCGATCCGCATCCGCTCGGTGCGTTGGCTGAGTGCCGCGAGGAAGAGGTTCGGTGAGGGGATGACCGACAGGTCGGTGCCGTGGTGCTCGGTCGCGTGGTAGTGCCCGAAGCCCAGGCGTTCGGCCTCGACGGCGAGCCGCAGGCGAGCATCGATCACTTCTCCGGGCGTGCCCCGCCCCAGGTCGAACGAGTCGAAGATGCCGAACTCGAATGTCATGGTGCTCCCTTGCTCCGCGGCGCCGCGTCCCGGCATGGCTTCCGGTGGTCGCGCCTCCTGCGACGATAGCCCGGGACCGGATCGCCGCGGTGCTCCGACTCCCACCGGATGGATGCGTCCGACCGTTCGCGACCCCGTCGTGCATCTGGCAGGATGAGCCCGACACATGAACGGAAACGACGAGGATCTGCCCCTCGATCCCGACCTCGATGCAGCGGAGTCGGCGAGCGGTGCACCGCGACCCATCCACCTTCGTCCGAGCGCCCTTCTGCTGGTGTTCGCGGGCGGCACGCTCGGCACCGCGGCTCGCGAGGCCCTGAGCCTGACGTTCCCGCCCATCGACGGCATCCCGTACGCCATTCTCGCGGTCAATATCACCGGCGCCCTTCTGCTGGGCCTGTTGCTCGAGTCCCTCGTGCGCCGCGGCCCCGATCACGGCGGCCGTCGACGCGTGCGCCTGTTGGTCGGCACGGGCGTGATGGGCGGCTTCACGACGTACAGCGCCCTCGCCGCCGACACGGCGCGTCTGATCGGCTCGGGCTCGCCCGCACCCGGTCTGGCGTACGGCGTCGGAACCGTGCTGATCGGTGCGGTCGCGACCTGGGCGGGGATCGCCATCGCGGCCGCGTTCCACCGACGCACGCTCGGCGTCGCGACCGAGGACGACCGGTGACCCCCCTGATCTTCGCGCTCGTCGCCCTCGCGGGCGGCCTGGGTGCGGCAGCGCGACTCGCGCTCGACGGCATCATCCGCACCCGCGTTTCGAGCGCTTTCCCCTGGGCGACGATCATCATCAACGTCACTGGGTCACTGCTGCTCGGAGTCCTCGCGGGACTCGCGGCGGGTCACCTGGTCTCGGATGCCTCGTACGCGATCGTCGGCGCGGGGTTCCTCGGCGGATACACGACGTTCTCGACGGCGAGCTTCGAGACCGTGCGCCTGCTCCAGGAACGCAAGTGGCTGGCGGGCGCCGTCAACGGCCTCGGCGTGCTGGCAGCCACGACGCTCGCAGCGGCACTCGGCGTGTGGATCGGCGGCACCCTCTCGTGACGCCCACCCCCGAACCGTCGCTGCTGTCGGTCGAGATCGTCACCCCGCGGCTTCCCTCGGAGGGGCAGTTCTGGCCCGAGCACACCCACGACGCGCATGAACTGCTGTCGGCCATCACACAGGGCATCACGGTGGCAACCGAGCACGCCATCCACGTACTGCCCCGCGGTTCGGCGATCTGGCTCCCCGCGGGATGCCCCCACGCTGTTCGTGCGGGGGCGGGCAACACGATGCGGTGCACGTGGTTCGAGACATCCGCCCTGCCCGACGCCCTCACGCAGCCGACGGTTCTGACGACCTCGGCCCTGCTCGATGGCGTGCTCCGTCACCTCGACGCAGAGCGCAGGCCTGACCGACGCGAGCGCGCGGAGGCATTCGCGCTCGACCTGCTCAGCGTGGATGCGCAGGCCGATACCGGACTGCCGCAGCCGAGCACCCATTGGCTGCGGGATGTCACGACGACTCTGGCCGCGTCGCCGCGCGACAATCGCACGGTCGAGCAATGGGCGGCGTCGTGTGCCGTCAGCGTGCGGACCTTCACCCGGCGCTTCCAGGCCGAGACGGGCATGGCCTTCTCGGAGTGGCGCACCCGCCTGCGCGTGCAGGCGGCGATGGCCGACCTCGCGGCCGGAAGCGCGGTCGCGTCCGTGGCGCGGAGTGTGGGCTTCGAGTCACCGTCCGCCTTCACGACGGCGTTCCGACGGGAGACCGGCGTCACCCCCCTTGCTTTCGTCCGAGGCAGTCGGGCATCCTGACCGAATCGCGAGACTACTCGACCCGTTGGCGCAGGATTTCGGCCTGACTCGGTCGTCACCATCTTCGATAATTAGGTAACCCTTACCTAATCGAGGAGTACCCGTGCCCATCTCCCGTCGAATCGGGGCGTTCGTCGCCCTGGCCGCGACCCTCGCGCTCGTCACCGGCTGCGCATCCGACGCCGGCTCCCCCGCCGCGAACACCGACTCGAACACCGACTCCAGCGAGACGTTCACCATGACGACCGTCTACGGTGACGTCGAGGTCCCCGCTTCCGCCGACCGGATCGCCGCCGTCTCGTACGACACCCCGTGGCAACTGATGTCGCTCGACGTCCAGCCGATCGCGACGATCGACTACTCGAGGTGGCTCGACAGCTACACGCCCGAGCAGCAGGCGTTCATCGCGGATGCCGCCAACATCGGTACCTTCGGCGAAGTCAACTTCGAGGCGCTGGCCTCCGCCACGCCCGACCTGATCATCGGCGATGCGTACGAGGTCGACGAGGCGACGTTCGAACGCCTGAGCGACATCGCACCCACCGTCATCCTGGGCGGCGGCGCACGCGGCGACTGGCAGTCGCTGACAAAGCAGGCTGCCGAGGCCACGGGCACCACCGCGGTCTGGGAGGCGAGCAAGACGGCCTATGAAGAACTGCGCGACAGCACCAGGGAGAAGTACGCCGACGTGATCGAGAAGAACGTGTGGATCAACTTCTCGTTCGGCGACGAGGCCGGTCAGTTCTCGGTGCAGCTCCCCACCGGCTCGACCGGCAACCTGGTCGTCAATGAGATGGGTCTGGCCTATGGCCCGGGCGCTCAGATCGAAGACGCCGAGCGACGCGGCTACGTCGCGCTCCCGCTCGAGCAACTGCCGACCGTGTTCGATGGTGTGACGCAGGCGCTCACGTTCGCCGCGACCGACGGGGTGATACCCACGGGCATCCAAGAGATCATCGACTCGAACATCTTCCAGACTCTGGACGTCGCGAAGTCGGGCAACATCTACGCCCTGACGTCGTCGGTCACCGACTACGAGACCGCGCAGGATTGGATCGACGAGCTGACCGAGAAGGTGCTGGAGCCCCTCAGCGAGTGACCACGTCCACCCTGCGGAGCGCAGAGGAGGGTCGTCGCACCGCGCGGCGGCCCTCCCCGCTCGTCATCCTCCCGATCGGGGTGGCCCTGATCCTGGCACTCTCGCTCGCCACCCTCTGCGTCGGAACCCCGATGCTCTCGCCGGTCGAGGCGCTGTCGCTGCTCATCTCGCCCGACGGGTCGCAGACGGCGATCGTCGTGCAGACCCTCCGGCTCCCCCGCGCGGTCCTGGCGATCGGGGTGGGAGCCGCACTCGCGGTCGCCGGGGTCGTGATGCAGGCCCTGACCCGCAACCCCCTCGCCGATCCGGGAATCCTCGGCGTCAACGCGGGCGCGTCCTTCGCGGTCGTCTTCGCCTTCGTGGTGCTCGGCGTGGAGGCCTTCGACCAGACGCTCTGGTTCGCCTTCGCGGGGGCAGCCGCGGCGAGCGTCGTGGTCGCCCTGCTCGGCGCGGTCGGCACGAGCACCTCGATCGCGCGACTCGCCCTCGCCGGTGTCGCCGTCGGCGCCGTGCTGTCGGGGTTCACGCAGGCGCTCAGCCTCGTCGATCCCGGCGACTACTCCCGTATCCGCGTGTGGGAGGCCGGCTCACTGGCGGCACGGGATCTCTCGAGCTCGCTCATCGCCCTCGCGGCGATCGCCGTGGGCCTGATCATCGCCTTCGGCAGCGGCCGCGGCCTCAATCTCCTCGTGCTGGGCGAAGACGCCGCGCATACCCTCGGCGCTCGGGTTTCGCGCGTGCGCGGCCTCGCGTTCGTGTGCATCGTCCTGCTGTGTGGCGCGGCGACCGCGGCGGTCGGGCCCGTGGCGTTCGTGGGGCTGCTCGTGCCGCATGCCCTGCGGCGGTTCACGGGCGCCGACCAGCCCCGCGCCCTGCTCTACAGCTCCCTCGGGGGCCCGGTGCTGATCCTCGCCTCGGACCTGATCGCCCGGCTGGTCATCGCGCCGCGCGAGCTGCCGCTCGGGGTCGTCACGGCGTTTCTCGGTGCGCCCATGCTGATCGTCCTCGTGCAGAGACGACGGAGGGGCCGGTGAACGTGCGATCCCTGACCCGGGCGGATCCGGCGCTCGGGCGCCGACGCATCCTCGCGTGGTCCGTCGTCTCGCTGCTGCTGGCGGCGGTGACCGCGGGCACACTCACCCTCGGCGAGCTCGGGATCCCGATCGGTGACGCGCTGCGTGCCCTGTTCGGACGGGGTGAACCCGGCATCGTCCTGGTCGTGCAGGAGTGGCGACTCCCCCGGGCGCTGCTCGGCATCGCGGTCGGTGCCATGCTCGCTCTCTCGGGTGCCCTGTTCCAGATCGTGACCCGCAACCCGTTGGGCAGCCCCGACATCCTCGGCTTCTCGACCGGGGCGTTCACCGGGGTGCTGCTCGTGATGAACGCCGGCGCGGTGAGCGTGCTGACCCTGACCACCAGCGCATTCGCCGGGGGACTCGCCGCGGCCGTCCTCGCCTTCGCTCTCAGCAGCAGGGCCGGTGTACACGGGTTCGCACTCGTCGTGACGGGCATCGCGGTCACGGCCATGCTGTCGGCCGTGAACACCGTGCTCGTCCTGCGCTCGGACGACCTCGTCGCTCTGTCGGCCGCGATCTGGGCGACGGGCTCACTCAACGGCGTGGACGCGCAGTGGCTGGTTCCGGCGATCCTGACGCTCGCCGTCACGGGCGCCATCGCGGCGGGGATGGCCCGGGCGCTCGTCGCGTACGAGCTCGGCGACGAGCGCGCCGCCGCCCTCGGTGCGCGTCCCGCGGCCACCCGCTGGGGCGCGATGATCCTCGGGGTCGCCCTGATCGCGGTGGCGACCGCGATCACGGGGCCCATCGGGTTCGTCGCCCTCGCCGCCCCGCAGATCGCGCGGCGGCTGTGGCGATCCGGGACGATCCCGCTCGGCGCGTCGGCCCTGACGGGGGCCCTGCTCCTGTGTCTGAGCGACCTCATCTCGGCGCGGCTGTTCGCACCCACGATCATTCCGACCGGTCTCGTCACGGTGAGCATCGGCGGCATCTACCTGGCGTGGCTGTTGACCACGCGCGAAAGGACGACTCGATGACTGAGACTGCAGCCCTGCACCGGGGCCGGGTCATCCGGCGCCAGATCGTGACCCCGCACATGGTGCGGGTGACGGTCTCCGACATCATCCCCGCCGACGGGGTACCGCCGAGGTTCGGCGTGCACGCGGACGAGTTCTTCGCACTCGTGGTGCCCTCTCGCGATGGCGAACCCGTGCCCCGGTACTACACGGCGCGGGCGTGGCGACCGGAGGTCGGCGAGCTCGACATCGATCTGCTGCTGCACGGCGAGGGCCCCGCGACCGAATGGGCCGGGCGCGCAGAGATCGGCGACGAGGTCGCGTTCGACGAGCCGCGCGGGCACTACCGGCCTCCGGCGGATTCGGAGTGGATCGGACTGTGCGGCGGCGCGACGGCTCTTCCCGCGATCGGGCGCATCATGCAGGAACGGTACGAGGCGACGGATGCCTCGGCATCCGCTCGCGTCCACGTCGTGCTGAGCGTCGACGACCCCGCCGACCGGCAGGACTTCCCCCTCCGCGACGGCGACACGGTGCGCTGGGTCGAGGCCGACGCTCTCGTGCCCGAGACCCTCGTCCGCGCCGAGGCCGATCCCGACACTCCGGGATATCTCTGGTTCGCGGGCGAGGCCAGCGACATGCGCGCCGTGCGCCATCGCCTGCGCCGCGAACTGCGCCGCCCCACCGACCGTTGGACGACGATGGGCTACTGGCGCCGCGATCGTGATCGCTGGCTCGCGCGGTACGAGGCCGCGGGCGAGGCGTTCCACCGGCGGCTCGAAGAGGTCTACGCGTCGACGGACGACGACGATACGCAAGCCGACCGCGCGGAAGAGCTGCTCGCCGAGAAGGGGCTGCTGTGAGCGCCGGATCTCAGCCGACGGACGCGCTCGGCCTGCGTTCGGTGAGCATCGCGTACGACCGTCACCGGACCGTGGTCGACGCGCTCAACCTCGACATCCGCGCCGGAGAGTTCGTCGCCATCGTCGGCCCGAACGGCTGCGGCAAGTCCACGCTCCTGCGCGCGATCGCCCGTCTGATGCGTCCGGCATCCGGCACGATCATGCTCGACGGTCGCGATCTGCGCGACCGGACTCCTCGAGAACTCGCGCGGGAGCTCGGGATGCTCCCGCAGAGCAACGTCGCCCCCGAGGGGGTGCGCGTCGTGGACCTGATCGCGCGGGGACGATACCCGCACCGCGGTGCCTTCGCAGCGTGGACGCCGGACGACGAGACGGCGGTGCGGCGCGCGATGGAGTCGACGGGTGTCGTCGACCTCGCCGCGCGCGACATCGACACACTGTCGGGCGGGCAGCGTCAGCGGGTCTGGCTCGCGATGGCGCTCGCGCAGGACACGGGCGTGCTGCTGCTCGACGAGCCGACGACCTACCTCGACATCGCGCACCAGATGGACGCGATGGAGCTCTTCCGTCGCGTGAATCGCGAGCAGGGCCGCACGATCATCGCCGTGTTGCACGACCTGAACCACGCGGCGCGGTATGCCGACCGGCTCATCGCGCTGCGCGACGGTCACGTGGTGATCGACGGACCGCCCACGGAGGTCCTGACGGCGGACGCCGTCGAGCGGGTCTTCGACCTGCCGTGCCGCGTGATCGAAGACCCCGAGACGCATACCCCGCTGGTCATTGCGCGTGCGCGCGGCTGAACGGACGTCGAGTCAGCGCTCCGGCTCCGGCTCCGGCACGACGTCCTCGCCGAGGACCTGCACGGCTCCCGTCAACGGATCCTGCTCCACCTCTTCGCTCATGGGTGCGTCGAACTGGGCGTTGTAGAGACGCCAGTATGCGCCCCGCGCGGCGAGGAGCTCGGCGTGGTTGCCCTGCTCGACGATCGACCCGCTCTCCATCACCAGGATCATGTCGGCGTCGCGGATCGTCGAGAGGCGGTGGGCGATCACGAACGCCGTGCGATTCTCGCGCAGTCGTGACATCGCCCGCTGGATGAGCAGCTCGGTGCGCGTGTCGACAGAGGACGTCGCCTCGTCGAGGATCAGCAGCCGGGGGTCGGCCAGGAACGCGCGAGCGATCGTGATCAGCTGCCGCTCCCCCATGCTCAGGTTCGTCGCCTCGTCGTCCAGCTGGGTGTCGTAGCCGTCCGGCAGCATGTGCACGAACCTGTCGACATAGGCGGCGGATGCGGCGGCCACCAGGTCTTCCTCGCTCGCCTCGGGGCGACCGTAGAGGATGTTCTCGCGGATCGTTCCGGCGAAGAGCCACGTGTCCTGAAGCACCATGCCGGTGCGGGAACGCAGGTCGTCGCGCGTCATCCGGCGCGTGTCGACCGCGTCGCCCTCCGCCGTGCCGAGAGCGATCGACCCCTCATCCACGTCGTAGAAGCGCATGATCAGGTTGACCAGCGTCGTCTTGCCGGCCCCGGTCGGCCCGACGATCGCCACCGTGCTGCCCGGTTGGGCCGTCAGGTTCAGCCCCTCGATGAGGGGCTTGTCGGGCGTGTACCGGAACGACACATCCCGGAACTCCAGCTCGCTGGCCGATTCGGGAACCGTCTCGGCATCGTCGGGGTCGGCGCTCTGCTCGTCCTCGTCGAGCAGCTCGAACACGCGCTCCGCGCTCGCGACCCCGGACTGCAGCAGGTTCGCCATCGAGCCGAGCTGGCTGAGCGGCTGACTGAACTGACGCGAGTACTGGATGAACGCCTGGACGTCTCCGATCGAGATCATCCCGGCCGCGACCTGCAGCCCGCCGACGACCGCGATCGCGACGTACACGAGGTTGCCGACGAACATCATGCTGGGCATGATGATGCCCGAGACGAACTGGGCCCCGAAGCTCGCCCGGTACACGCGGGCGTTCTCATCGCCGAACGCCGCCTCGACCTCGCCCCGGTGTCCGAAGACCTTCACGAGGGCGTGCCCGGAGTAGGTCTCCTCCACGCGCGCATTGAGGACGCCGGTCTGCTTCCACTGCTCGACGAACAGCTTCTGCGACCGTCGCGCCACCAGCACGGTGATCACGATCGTCAGCGGGATCGTCACGAGCGCGATCAGGGCGAGCACCGGTGAGATCAGGAACATCATCAGCAGCACGCCGACCACGGTCAGGAGCGACGTGATCACCTGCGAGAGCGTCTGCTGCAGCGACTGCCCGATGTTGTCGACGTCATTGGTCACGCGGCTCAGCAGATCACCTCGCTGCACGCGGTCGAAGTAGCTGAGCGGCAGACGGTGGATCTTGTCCTCGACCTGCAGGCGCAGACGATGCATCGCGCGCTGCACGACCCCGTTGAGGATGCGCGCCTGGAAGAGCGCGAAGACGCTCCCGAAGACGTACACGGCGAGCACGAGCAGCAGGATCTGACTCAGCTGGACGAAGTCGACCCCGGCACCGGGGACGAAGTCCATCGTCCGCAGCATGTCGGCCTGCTGGGTCTGACCGGCCGCCACGAGCTGGTCGATAACCTGCTGCTTGGTCGTACCGGAGGTGAACTGCAGCGACGTGAATCCCGAGAACACGATGTTCGTGCCCTCACCGAGCAGCTTCGGCCCCGTGACCATGAGACCGACGCTGAGCACCCCCAGCACGATCACGAGCACGAGGCGTGCCCTGTCCTGCCGGAGGGTGCCGAGCAGGCGTTTGGCGGACGCCCCGAAGTTCAGGGGCTTCGCGACGGGCCCGGCCATGCCGCCCATCGGCCCACGTCCGCCCATGGGTCCGCGCGGCGGGGGTGCCGTGGTGGTCGACGTGGCGGCGCGATCGCTCATGCCGAAGCCTCCACGCTCTCCTGCGACTCGACGATCTCGCGATACGTCTCGTTCGTCTCCAGCAGCTCGGCGTGTCTCCCGATTCCCACGACCTCGCCGTGATCGAGGACGACGATCTGGTCGGCGTCGCGGATGGTGCTGACGCGCTGGGCGACGACCAGGCGCGTCGCGTTCGGGACGCGAGCCGTCAACTCGCGCCGGAGCGTCGCATCGGTAGCCACGTCGAGCGCCGAGAACGAGTCATCGAACACATAGATGTCGGGGCGTTTCACCAGCGCCCGCGCGATCGCCAGACGCTGGCGCTGACCGCCGGACACGTTGACACCGCCCTGCGCGATCGGCTCATCCAGGCCGAGCGGCATCGCCTCCACGAAGTCGCGTGCCTGGGCGATCTCCAGAGCCCACCACAGGTCCTCGTCGCTCGCTTCGGCATTGCCGTAACGCAGGTTCGAGGCCACGGTTCCCGAGAACAGGAACGCGCGCTGCGGCATCAGACCGATCATCTTCCAGAGCGCGTCGGGGTCCCACTCGCGTACATCGATCCCCCCGACGCGCACGGCCCCCGCGGTCGCGTCGAAGAGCCGGGGGACGAGTCCGACCAGCGTGGACTTGCCCGCGCCGGTCGATCCGATGATCGCCGTGGTGGTTCCGGGTGCGACACGGAATCGGATGCCCTTCAGCACCGGTTCCGCCGCACCGGGGTACGAGAATTCGACGTCGTCGAACACGATGTCGGCCGAGACGGACCCGGGGTGGACGGGCGACGCCGCCGTCACCACGGACGAGTCCGTCGCGAGCACCTCGCCGATGCGATTGGCGCTGACCGCGGCGCGCGGGATCATCACGAACATGAACGTCGCCATCATGACGCCCATGAGGATCTGCATGAGGTACTGCAGGAACGCGAACAGCGTGCCGATCTGCGCCTCGCCCGCCTGCACCTGGAACGCGCCGAACCAGATGACGGCGACGCTGGAAACATTCAGGACGAGCATGACGACGGGGAACATCAGCGCCATCAGGTTGCCGGCTCGCAGACCCGATTCGGCGACGCCCGCGCTCGCCCCGCGGAAACGTGCGCGCTCCTCGTCCTCACGGACGAAGGCGCGGATGACGCGGATGCCGGTCAGCTGCTCCCGCATGATCTGGTTGACGCGATCGATGCGCTTCTGCATGGCCTGGAAGTACGGCACCATGCGCACGATGATGAGGCTGACCGCGATCAACAGCACCGGGATGCTCACCGCCATCAGCCACGACAACCCGACGTCCTGCCGGATGGCGAGCACGACGCCGCCGATCGCGAGGATCGGGGCCGAGACCATCAGCGTGGCCGTGACCTGCACGAGCATCTGCACCTGCTGCACGTCGTTCGTGTTGCGGGTGATCAGCGACGGGGTGCCGAACTGGCCGACCTCGCGCTGCGAGAAGCCGACCACGCGGTGGAACAGCGCGGCGCGCAGGTCGCGTCCCATGCCCATCGCGAGCTTCGACCCGAAATAGACCGCGGCGATCGCACACGCGACCTGCGCCAGCGTGATGCCGAGCATGAGTGCGCCGATCGACCAGATGTAGGGGATGTCACCCGTGACCACGCCGTTGTCGATGATGTCCGCGTTGAGCGTCGGCAGCAGCAGCGACGCGATCGACTGTCCCAGCTGGAACAGGATCACGGCGACCAGGAGGGGCCACGCGGGCCGCAGGTGGCGGACCAAGAGGGACCAGAGCACTGTCAGACCTTCCTGCGGGCGGTTTCGGGTACGTCCCCGGAGACACGTCGCAACCCGGGGAACTCTAGCGCTGCCCGCACCATTCTGCACGCGGGGACGTGCGTCGTCCCGGCCACGCGCGGGACCTTTGGCCCTGCTCCGCAGATGGGGGCGGCGAGAGCATGAAACGAGCGACCGTGGAGAATCCGCCTCCCGCGAGCAGACGAAAGGACCATGTCATGGAATCGACCGCACACACCAACGCAGCGCCCTCGCAGATCGACCCGGCGAGCCTGTTCCTGCCGCCGACGCAACCGCTGGACCTGACGCACCTGTTCGCGCACTCCGCGGCCCGCTGACGGGCCGGCCCCGCACTGTAGGCATCATCCCGAAAGGAAGAGACCATGGTCACCAGCACAGAGCCGAAGCCGATCGTCGTCGGCGTCGACGGATCGGCCAGTTCGATCGAGGCGCTGCGGAAGGCGGCGGAGCTCGCTCGGATGATGGATGTTCCCCTCGAAGCGGTGACGGCGTGGCAGTTTCCCGTCACGTACGACGCCTCCTTCGCGACCGGAGACTGGTCGCCCGAGGGCGACGCGGAGGACATCCTGACCGAGGCCATCGAACAGGCGTTTCCGGAGGGTCGGCCGGAGGGGCTGCGAACGTCGATCCGTCCCGGCCCGGTGGCCGCATCCCTCATCGACATGAGCGATCATGCGTCGATGCTCGTCCTGGGCAGCCGCGGTCGGGGCGGGTTCGTGGGGCTCCTCCTCGGATCGGTCAGCGCGACATGCGCTCAGCACGCGCGGTGTCCGGTGCTGATCATGCACGAGCCCAAGAAGGCCGCCGCGTGAGCCGAGACGGGTACGCGACGGCTGGGCGTGCGGTCCTCACGGACCGACGTTCCCCCAGCCTTTGCGTTCGGCCCCATAGACCGCGACCTGGGTACGTCGCTCCATGCCGAGCTTCGCGAGCAACCCGCTGACGTAGTTCTTGACGGTCTTCTCGGCGATCCCGAGGCGCTCGCCGATCTCGCGGTTGGTCATCCCCTCGGCGATCAGGCCGAGGATCTGACTCTCCCGCAACGACAGACCCGGGTCGATCGACCCCTGACGCGGCTCCTTGTCGGGGTGCAGCGTCCGCGCCGCGCGCAGCATGACATCGGCAGCCTGGATCGTGCCCCCCGACGCAGCCTGCCGGACCGCGTCGACGATCGAGCCGCCCCGCACGTTCTTGATGACATACCCGCTCGCGCCGGCCAGGACCGCGGACCGCAACGCCTCGTCGTCGTCATAGGCGGTCAGGATCAGGCACTTCACGCTGGGGTGCGCGGAGCGGATGTCGCGACACAGGTCGATACCGCTTCCATCGGGCAGACGAACATCCAGTACAGCGACGTCGGGACGCGTGGCTTCGATGCGGCGCATCGCTTCGTCGACACTGCCCGCCTCGCCGACGACCTCGAGGTCGTGCTCGGCGTCGATCAGCTGGGCCACGCCACGTCGCACGATCTCGTGGTCGTCCACGACGAAAACTCGGGTCATTGCGAGACTTCTTCCGATGATTCGACCGGATTCGACGGTTCGAGGGGAACGCGCCAGTGCACGACCGTACCCGATTGTCCGGGCTGTCGCGACGAGACGATGTCGCACGAACCCGAGCGCAGCCGCGCGCGCTCGGTGATATTGGCCAGGCCGCTCCGTACGACACCCTCGGCGATGCCGACGCCGTCATCCGAAACGGTCAGCTCCACCTGATCGTCGACGATCTGGACCACCACGCTCACGGTCTCGGCATCCGCGTGTTTCGCGATATTGGTCAACAGTTCTCGTACCACCGCGACGAGGTCATCGTCGAGACGGCCCGCGATGACGTTGTCCAGGGCACCCATGAAGGCGACTCGCACGGGCATGGGCCACGAGTCGCTCACCTCGGCAACGACGTCCAGGATGCGATCGCGGAACGATTTCTTGCCGCGTCGGTCGCCGCTCCCGAGTGCGAAGATCGCGGAGCGGATGTCCTTGATCGCGGCGTCGATCACGTCGATCTGGGTTTCGATGGCTTCGGATGCCGCGGGGTCCACGGTCGCCGAGACCGCTTGGAGCGAAAGACCCGCACCGAACAGCCGCTGGATCACGTGATCGTGCAGGTCGCGGGCGATCCGCGCCCGATCGCGCGTCGTCTCGGCGCGCTTGCGATCCTCGCGAGCGCGCACGATCTCGAGCGCGATGCTCGCCTGGGCCGCGAACGCGAACGCCATCTCGAGGTCGGCCTCGGTGAACGAGCGCCCGTCGGGCGCGCGCGAAACCATCAGCACGCCCAGCGCCTCGTCCCCCGCGAACAGCGGGATCGCGACCGTCGGACCGAGCACCGGTTGCCCCTCGAACATCGTCCCCGCGGGCTCACGGTCGATGCTGAGGGCCTGCCGCGTGCGCAGGGCGCGTCCCGTCAGGGTGCCATCGGCCTCGTACGTGTGAGCCTGCAGCTCCGCCGCCGACAGTCCGTACACGGTGGAGAGGACGAGTCGGTCGGTGCCGTCCGGAATGGCAACCGCCACCAGGTCGGCATCTATGAGCGCGGCCACGCGTGCCGCGATCACGTCGAGCACGTTCGCCCCGTCGACGTCGAGCATCGCCGACATCACATCCGCGATCGTCGCGTTCCACAGCTCTCGCGTGCGCGCGGCGTCGTACATGCGGGCGTTCTCGATCGCGATCCCGGCCGTCGCTGCCAGGGCGACGACGAGCTCTTCGTCTGCGGCGCTGAACGCGCCACGGACGGCCTCGGTCAGGTACAGGTTTCCGTAGACCTGCTCGCCGACGCGCACCGGCACGCCGAGGAACGAATCCATCACAGGGTGGTTCGCGGGGAATCCGACCGATCGAGGTTCGGCGCCGAGGTGCGGAACACGGATCGGTTCCCGGTCGGTGATCACCGCCCCCAGAACGCCGCGACCGACCGGCAGATGGCCGATGCGTTCGACGGAGGGCGCATCGATTCCGACATGGATGAACCGTTCGAGCCCCCCGTCCTGACCGATGACGCCCAGGGCACCGTACCGAGCGCCGACGAGGGTCATTCCAGCCTCGACGATCCGACGCAGAACGACCTCGAGGTCGAGCCGCTCGACGAGGGATGTGCTGGCGATCAGCAGATCCGACAGCCGCTGATCCGACAGCGCCTCGAATGGGCTCGCCAAAGAATCCTCGGTCGGTGAATCCGTGTCGTTCGAGGGAACCGTGTCGTCAGTCATACGCGCCTCCCGGCGTTGGACGCTGTTCGCAACCCTACCGACGACGCGGTCGCACCTCACGTCTGCGCGGGACTCACCGCCACGGGAACGACACACACCGGGATGCGGGACTGCGCGACGGTGTCCTGTCCGACCGAACCGAGAATCGCGCCGGTGACGGGTCCACGGTGGTGGGTGCCGATGACGAGCAGCGACGCGAGCCGCGCCTCGGCCAGCAGTGCGGCAGGCGGGTTGTCGTTCACCAGCACCCGTTCGATCGCCAGCCCCGGATAGGCGGCCTGC
The DNA here is from genome assembly GCF_002812725.1 of Microbacterium sp. BR1. Classification (GTDB taxonomy): domain Bacteria; phylum Actinomycetota; class Actinomycetes; order Actinomycetales; family Microbacteriaceae; genus Microbacterium. The sequence continues at coordinate 1,009,938 of NZ_NMUN01000004.1, forward strand.
AGATCATCACCGACGGTGTCCAGGATGCGGCGATGTCCCGCCTTCTGTTCTATCGGGGATGCGAGCACCGCGACCGCACCATCCATCGTCGGCACCGGCATCTGCCAGGCATGCACGAGCATCAGCCCCACGCCGGCGGCCTGCGCTTCGCGGGCGGCGAAGTGGATGGCAGCCGACGAGCTGTCGTCGTCATCGAGCCCGACGAGCACCCGGCCCTCTTTCGGGGTCCAGTCATCCGGCACCACCACGACCGGGACGCTCGACCGTGCAACCGTACGGAGCGGACGCCACCCCGTCAGCGCCGCGCGCACGGGACGACGCCGGTGTGCACCGATCACGAGCAGGTCGGCCTTCTCGGCCGCCTCCAGCAGCGCACCGGGCAGGTGACCGGTCACCCGACGCGACCGCACGAGCGCACCCTTCGCGATATCACGGAAGCGACGCTCGGCATCGTGCAGCACATCGGGGATGACCGTCTCATCGAACAGGTCGGATGCGTTCACCGATACGATCTCGACACTGGTCGAACGCTCGGCCGCACGGGCAGCGGCCCATTCCAAAGCGACCAGCGACGGCTCCGATCCGTCATAGCCCACCACGATGTTGTCCATGGTCATCCCTTCCCGCCTGGCCCCAGTAGGGGTGCCCTGCGTTTCTCCTGCTACGTTCCCGACGTTACGTCGGGAACGAGCGGCTGCCAGGGGCCGAAGGTCCTACCGGCTCCGGGGATGATGCGAACGAGCGCGGAGCCGGAGGCAGCTACCCCGCGCCGAGCTGCAAGAGCTGATCGCGGACGGTCCGGCGCAGCACTTTGCCGACCTGGGATCGCGGCAGTTCGTCGACCTGGACGATCTTCTTGGGGATCTTGTACGCGGTCAGGTGCTGGCGGCAGAAGTCGCGGAGCGCGGACGCATCGAACACGGCGCCGGGCTTCATCACGACGGCCGCGGCGACATCCTCTCCCCCGGAGGGGCGCCGCAGACCCACGACCGCCGCACTGTCGACGTCCGGGTGCAGCATGAGCGCCTGCTCGACCTCGGTCGGGCTCACGTTGAACCCGCCCGTGATGATGAGCTCCTTCAGACGGTCGATGATCGTCACGAACCCGTCCTCCGACATCGTCACGATGTCACCGGTCCGCAGCCAACCACCCGGCAGCAGAGCGGCCACCGTCTCATCGGGAGCATTCCAATAGCCGCCGAAGACCTGCGGGCCGCGGATCAGCAGCTCGCCCTCCTCGCCGGGTGCACGGTCCTGCGTCGGGTCGTCCGGGTCGACCACCCGGATCTCTGTGCTGGGGAACGGCACGCCGACCGTGCCGGGGCGACGGCTCGGACCCGCGGGGTTCCCGAGCGCGACCGGGGACGTCTCCGTCATGCCGTACCCCTCGACCAGGAGCCCACCCGTCGCCTCCTCCCAGCGCGTCACCGTAGCGACCGGAAGGCTCATCGCCCCCGAGATCGCGAAGCGGACACCGGTCAGGTCGATGCGCTTGTGGTTGCTGGCGCGGGCCAGAGCGTCGTAGATCGGCGGCACGGCAGGCAGGAAGGTCGGCGGGGAGGTTCGGGTCGCCGCGATGACCAGGTCGAGGTCGTACTTCGGGAAGAGCACGAGCTTCGCGCCGATCGAGATCGCGAATGTCAGGCACAGGGTGAGTCCGTAGGCGTGGAACAGCGGCAGGACCGCGTAGACGACCTCTTCGCCGTCGTGGAGTCCCGGCAGCCACGCTCGCCCCTGAGCCGCGTTGGAGCGCAGGTTGCGGTGCGACAGGATGGCCGCCTTGGGGGCGCCCGTCGTGCCGCTCGTGAGCAGCAGCAGCGCCGTGTCATCGAGCGTCGGATGCGGGACCCGCTCCGAGATCCGGCGCGCTTCGACGATGCGCGACCAGGGGATGATGCCCTTCGCCGTGGGCTTGGCCGTGATCGCCTCACGGGCCTTCCGCGCCTTCGCGATCGGAAGGCGCAGGGCGAACCGCTTGCCGAACGGCATGGCCTCGGGCAGGCTCACCGACACCACGTGCGCGGGTCGGGCGTCCTCGGGAAGCGCAGAGACGACATCCGCGATCTTGTCCCACACGATGGCGACGACCGGGGAGGTCACCTCGAACTGGTGCCGGATCTCGCGCGGGGTGTAGAGCGGATTGTGCTCGACGGCGATCGCTCCGAGACGCATGACCGCGTAGAACGCAACGACGTGCTGGGGGCAGTTGGGCAGCGCCAGCGCCACCCGATCCCCCGCCTGGACGCCGAGCTTGCGCAGCCCACCGGCCGCGCGTGCGACGAGCTCACCGAGCTCGGCATAGGTCGTCGTCGCACCGAAGAACTCGAGCGCCGTGTGCTTGCCATACTTCGCGACGGATGCGTCGAGCATGTCGAGAAGGGTCTCCGTGACGGCGGGGATCTCGGCCGGTACGCCCTCCGCATAGGAGGCGACCCAGGGGCGATCCCCCGCGGAATTCGAGCTCTGCACGATCGGTACCTTCCCTCAGCGCCCGTCGAGCGCCGCGTCGATGAGTGTCGTCGCCGCACGCCGGGCGACCGCGGCGGGGGCCACGGTGCCGGCGATCGCCGCGGTCGTCTGCGCCCCCTCGGCCAGCAGGGCGAGCTCTGCCGCGAGCTCTTCGGAGTCCGGGGCACTCAGCCCCGTCGCCCGTACGAGCTCTTCGACGTAGCGCTGGAACGACTCCTTGTGCTCGCGGGCGATCGTGACAATGGCCGGCGACGTCGCCCCGAGCTCGCCGAAGGCGTTGATGAATCCGCAGCCGCGGAAGGATGCCTCACCGAACCACTGCTCGAGGAAGTCGTACATCGCGAGAAGTTTTTCGCGCGGCGTGGTCGACAGGCTCACGGCATGTGCGACCCCGGATTCCCAGACCTCGTGTCGGGCGGCGAGAACGGCTATGACGAGGCTCTCCTTGCTCGGGAACACCGAGTAGAGCTTCTTCAGCGACACCCCCGCGGCTGTGCGGATGTCGTCCATGCCGACGGACTGGATCCCCCGGCCGTAGAACAGGGCATCGGCCGCCTCGACGATGGCGTCACGCGATACATCGAGCGTGATGCTCATGGGGACTCCTTCCGGATCGGGACGAGAGAACGATTGTTCTCAACACTACTCGCTCGTTCGAGAAGACGTGGGGGGACGTTCATCTCACAGGGGTTGCGCGGAGAACGCACGTTCTCTATGGTTGGGGACATGCAGAGAACGATGGTTCTCAGCGGCCCTCTCCACGAGGACATCGAACACCCATCAATCCGAACACCCATAAAGGAGACACTCATGGCGAAGATCACCGTTGGCCGCGAGAACAGCGTCGACATCGAACTGCACTACGAAGACAAGGGCACGGGTCAGCCGGTGGTCTTGATTCACGGATACCCGCTCGACGGCAACTCGTGGGAGGGTCAGACCGCAGCCCTGCTCGACGCCGGATACCGCGTCATCACATACGACCGCCGGGGATTCGGCCAGTCCTCGCAGCCCTCGGTCGGCTACGACTACGACACCTTCGCCGCCGACCTCAACGTCGTCATGGAGACTCTCGACCTGCGGGACGCCGTGCTCGTCGGCTTCTCGATGGGAACCGGCGAGGTCGCGCGCTACATCGCGACCTACGGTTCGGCGCGCGTCGCGAAGGCGGCTTTTCTCGCCTCGCTCGAGCCGGGCCTGCTCATCACCGACGACAACCCCGAGGGCGCCGCGCCGCTCGAGTTCTTCCAGGGCGTGGTCGACGCGGTGAGGAACGACCGCTACGCCTACTTCACGGCGTTCTACAACGACTTCTTCAACCTGGACGAGAACCTCGGTTCGCGCATCAGCGAAGAGGCCGTGCGGAACGCGTGGAACATCGCCGCGGGCTCCGGATCGGTCGCCTCGGCCGCAGCTCCCCTCACCTGGGCCACGGACTTCCGGGCCGACATCCCGAAGGTCGACGTGCCGACGCTGATCCTGCACGGCACCGCCGACCGCATCCTCGGGATCGACGCGACCGGGCGCCGCTTCGCGAAGGCCCTGCCGAGCGCCGACTACGTCGAGATCGAGGGCGCCCCGCACGGCCTTCTGACCACGCACACGGCCGAGGTCAACGAGGCGCTGCTGGCCTTCCTCGCCAAGTAGTCACCGCTGCGGGCGGCATCTCTCCGAAGCTCTCACCAGAGCGGATGGATGTCCGCCCGCAGCAGGCAGTCGGCTGAGCGCCGCCGCTAGATCAGGCCCAACCCGCGGACGACCAGGTAGACGGCCGTGAGGAGGCACACCACGATGCCGATCACGCGACCGTGGCGCGAGAGCACGGCCTGCAGGCGTCCGAGTTGCCGGGTGGCCGTCTTCGGGCTGAGGACCGCCCATCCGAGCGGCAGAAGAACGGGAAGAAGTGCCCCGAATGCCAAGACACCGTAGGCGACGCCGGATGCGAGGGCCCCGGCATCGGCCGAAGCCGTCTCGTGCGCACCCGCCAGCACGAGCACGAGGGTGCTGATGTTGGTGGCCATCATGAGGACGCCGAGCGCCGCGGCGCCGAGCGCGAGCCAGCGCGAGGCGCGCAGCCGCGTCAGGGTCGCACCACTGCCGGATCCTGAGCGCCGGAACACCAGCACGGCCGCGACGATCACGAGCAGAGCCGCCAGGGCGAGATCGACCGCGTCGCTGACGGCGCTCGCGCCGGTCGACGGCCCGCGCTGCGGCAGGGCCGTGGCGAGCAGGAGCGCCGCGCAGACGACCGCCGCAGCGCCCACGAGGTACGACGCGAGGGTACGGATGCCCCGGCCCGCGAACCCGGCGAGGATCTCCACACTCGCGCCCAGCAGCGCCGGGCTGACCGCGGCACCGGCGGCGAGCGGCAGGACATGCAGGACGAGCGTCGCGTCGGTGCCGGTCACCGCCACAGGATATCGGCACCGTCCGGGGCGCGGGCGGGCATCCCTCCGGCGCTGTCACCAGAGCGGATGGATGTCCGCTCGCAGCAGCCGGTCGTAGACGTCCCGCACCGCGGCATCGAACGCCTCGACGTCGAAGCCCTGCTGCAGCAGTGCCGCCGCCTCGGCATTCGAGACGGCCTGACGCGGGTTGCGCGCACCCGGGATCACGGTCGTCACGCCGGGGCGCGACATGATCCAGGCGAGGGATGCCTGGGGCAGACTCACCCCGTCCGGCAGCGCGGCGGCGAGCTCGTTCGCCGCCCGGATCCCGACCTCGAAGTCCACTCCCGAAAAAGTCTCGCCGCGGTCGAACGCCTCGCCGTTGCGGTTGTAGGAGCGGTGATCCGACTCGGCGAAGATCGTGTCGGCCGTGTACTTGCCCGAGAGCAGCCCGGATGCGAGCGGCACGCGAGCGAGGATGCCCACCCCCGCAGCCTCGGCGGCGGGCAGCACCTCGTCGAGCGGCTTGAGGCGCAGCGGGTTGAAGATGATCTGCACGCTCGCGACGCCCGGACGACCGATGGCCGAAAGTGCCTGGTCGCACGTCTCGACCGAGACGCCGTATGCCGCGATCGAGCCATCCGAGACCAGCTCATCGAGTGCGTCGTAGGTCGCATCCGCGTCGATCACCGCGCTCGGCGGACAGTGCAGCTGGACCAGGTCGAGGGTCTCGACCCCGAGGTTGCGGCGCGACCGATCGATCCACGCGCGGAAGTTCTCGGGCGAGTAGTTCTCGGGCTCCTGCGGCAGACGGCGGCCCATCTTCGTGGCGACGAAGACGTCGCTCCGCCCCCGCAGGAAGCGCCCGATCACCGTCTCGGATCGCCCGTCGCCGTAGACGTCGGCCGTGTCGAACAACGTCACGCCCTCGTCGTCGGCGGCCCGCAGGACGGCGAGCGCGTCATCCTCGCTGACATCACCCCAGTCCGATCCGAGTTGCCAGGTGCCGAGCCCGACGAGCGAGACCTCGCGCCCCGTACGTCCCAAGATGCGCTTCTGCATAGCCGTCCTTCCGATCGGCGTCCAGGCTAACTCGCGGTCTGGACGTCGATCACCCAGGTGACACCGAAGCGGTCGGTCAGCATCCCGAAACCGGGACTCCATGCGCAATACGGTGGGTGGATGATCGTCGACTTCGAGGGCACCGTCTATCGATGGGATGCGCGGACGGATGCATCCTGGTTCTTCACCGATCTGCCGCCCGACGACAGCGAGGCGATCCGCGAGATGCAGGACCCCGCGCTCCGCCGCGGGTTCGGCGCCGTCCGCATCCGCGTCACGATCGGGGACTCGGTGTGGATGACGTCGATGTTCCCCTCGTCCGCCGGGACGTACACCGTTCCGCTGAAGAAGTCGGTGCGCGACCGCCAGGGTCTCGCCGAGGGCGACCAGGTCCAGGTCCGCGTCGAGCTCACGCTCTAGCTCGGGTGCCCCATCCCACCCTTCCCGACCGAAACACTCCATGTGCCGCGAACTGGCACGCCCTCAGGCCCGGGGCAGATCCACCGTGACGTCGAGCCCGCCCGACGGACGCGCGACGATCTCCAGCGAGCCATCCTGCGCCTGCACGATGCTCTTCACGATCGCGAGCCCCAGACCGACGCCCGAGTCGTGCGAGGGGTGGTGCGAACGGATGCGTCCGGCCCCCCGCTGAAAGGGCTCCGTGAGGGTGGACACGCTCGCGGGCGGCACGACCTCACCCGTATTGCCGACGACGAGTCGGACGGACCCGGCATGCGCCGACGTGACGACCTCGACGGTTCCCCCTTCGGCGCGGTTGTGCACGATCGCGTTCTGCACCAGGTTCGACACCATCGGCAGCAGCAGCGTCGGCGAGCCGCGCACGAGGGCGACATCTCCCGACACCTCGACGATCACACCGCGCCTGTCCGCGAGCGCCTGCAGGGTCTCGGTGGCCTCTTCGACGATGAGCGACAGGTCGACGACCTCGCGCGCGAACGACCGCTGATCGGCGCGGCTCAGCAGCAGCAACGCCTCGGTGATGTCGATCGCTCGGGCATTGACCGAGCGCAGCCGCTCGAGCAGCCGCGGGGTGTTGCTCGCGGGGTCGCTCCGTGCGACCTCGAGCAGCGCCTGCGTCGTCGCGAGCGGGGTCCGCAGTTCGTGCGACGCGTTCGCCGCGAACCGCCGCTGCTCGGCGACATGACTCTCGACGCGGTCGAGCATCGCATCGAAGGCGTCGGCGAGCTCGCGGAACTCGTCGTCCGGTCCGGCGAGCCGGATGCGGTGCGACAGGGCACCCTCGGTGGTCTGCCGGGCGACCAGTGTGATCCGCCGCAGCGGCGCGAGCATCCGTCCGGCCAGCAACCAGCCGCCAACGAGCCCGAAGACGAGCAGGAACCCCATGACCGCGGCTGCGGCCGGAGCGAAGGCGCGCAGCAGGTCCGAACGGTTCGGCATGAACGGCCCCGGGCCCGTGATGCTGCCATCCGGCACGTAACGCAGCAGGAAGACCCAGACCGCGGCGAGCAACAGAGCGCCCGCGATCATGAGGAACCCCGCGTAGCTCAGGGTCAGCTTCAGCCGGGCACTCATCCCGCAGCCTCGATCCGGTACCCGACCCCGGGCACCGTGGCGATCAGCCACGGCTCACCCAGGCGCTTGCGCAGAGACGACACCGTGATGCGCACCGCGTTGGTGAACGGGTCGGCGTTCTCGTCCCAGGCGCTCTCGAGGAGCTCTTCGGCGCTCACCACCCCACCCTCGGCCGCGAGCAGAACGTCAAGCACCGCGAACTGCTTGCGCGTGAGCGCGACGTACCGCCCCTCGCGATACACCTCGCGACGGAACGGGTCGAGGCGCAGGCCCGCGAACGCGCGGATCGGGGGCCTGCTGGTCCCGCGCCTGCGCTCGAGCGCGCGCAGCCTCAGCACGAGTTCGCGCAGCTCGAAAGGCTTGGTCAGATAGTCGTCGGCGCCCAGCTCGAAACCCGAGGCCTTGTCGTCGATTCGGTCGGCGGCGGTGAGCATCAGGATGGGAATCCCGCTCCCCGAGGCGACGATGCGCTGTGCGATCTCGTCCCCCGACGGCCCCGGGATATCGCGGTCGAGCACCGCGAGCTCGTATGAATTGACCGACAACAACTCCCACGCCGCGTCGCCGTCACCCGCGATATCGGCAGCGATCGCTTCGAGTCGCAGCCCGTCGCGGATGGCCTCCGCCAGATAGGGCTCGTCCTCGACGATCAGCACACGCATCCCCCGATGCTACGAGCCGGGTCGTATCGTCCGCGTATGAAAAAGCCCATACGCGCTCGCAACACGGCGGCTCGTTGACTGGGCCCCATGACCTCTTCTCCACCCGCCTCGAAGTCCAGAATCCGGGCCCGGCGCATCCTCGCCATGACGATCGTCGTCGCGGCGCTGGCAATTACCACTCTTATCGCGATCCCCGTCGCGGGTGCGCTGTCTCCCGCAACGGACACGGACGCCTCCCCCGCAGCGGGGCCCGATGAAGTCCCGGACGGCACTCCCGATGGAGCCCCGGACAGCGGGGGAAACGGAGCCGGTGCGGGCATGGAGGCCGCGCTCGAGGGCGTGACCGCCTTCGACGACATTCCGGCCGTGACGCGGATGAACCCCGACCTGCTGCGAGCCCTGAAGCAGGCGACGAAGGATGCCGCTCGCGAAGACGTCTCGGTCGAGGTCACGAGCGGGTGGCGCTCGCCCGAGTACCAGGACCGGCTCCTGCAAGAGGCTGTGGCCCAGTACGGCTCGCGGGAGGAGGCCGCGCGATGGGTCGCGTCGTCGAAGACGTCGGCCCACGTCTCGGGCGACGCCGTCGATGTCGGCGGTTTCGAGGCGACCCTCTGGATGAAGGAGCACGGCCCCGCCTACGGGCTCTGCCAGATCTACGACAACGAGCCGTGGCACTTCGAGCTGCGCCCCGAGGCACCCCAGCAGGGCTGCCCGGACGTGTACTGGGACCCGACCTACGACCCGCGGATGCAGGGCTGACCGGCTCGTATTGACGGAGTTATGAACGTACGGATGTCTCAGCCCAGCGCGGCGCGGTGAAGCTCGCCGTACGCTTCGCCCACAGCCTCGGCGAGCGCGTCGACGCGCGGAACCGCCGCGGGGTCCGTGCAGAATCCGATGCCGATCTCGTCGGCATGCGAGATCGCCGCGACGCGCAGGGCATGGTGCGCACCGGGCTCGGATGACGAGAACAACCGCTCGACGCGGCGCCCCGCGACGGCGACCGGAACGCGCGGGCCCGGGACGTTCGATATGGCCAGGCTGAACTCGCGTGAGCTGTCGGCGACGCGGTGCACGATCGCGTCCACCGTCGGGATCGTACCCAGAGCATGGAAGAGCTCGTAGAGCATCGCGGCATCACCCGACTGCTTCTCGGTGCGCGTCCGTGCGCTGATGCGGTCGAGCCGGTCCAGCGGGTCGGGTGCGGCGATCTCGAGATCGACGTTGATGAACGAGTCGTGATTGCCGGGCGCCGCCGCATCCTCGTCCCTGTGGTGCAGGCTCACGGGCACCTGCGCCCGCAGATCGAGGTGAGCACCGTGACGGCCGAGCCAGGTCCGCAGACCGCCCGCCACGGCGGCGAGCAGCACATCGTTGACCGTCGCGTGGTGGGGCCGGGAAGCGCCGATGGCCTTCAACCCGGCGAGAGGCGCGACCGTGAACGCCAGGTCGCGCGCGCCGCTGATGCGCCGGTCGAACGGCGATCTCGAGCCCGGCTGGCCGAACTCGCGCGCCAGGACCGCGGGAAGGCTGATGTGTGCGCTCGGCACCGGGTCGGGGACGGATGCCCCGGGCACAGGCGGCTCATGCGCTGGCGACGCGGGCGCTGGCGACGCGGGCGCGGCGAGCCCGGGCTCGACTCCTTCATGCGGGTCCAGCAGGATCGTCTCGAGGAATCGCATCCCGGCGATGCCGTCGACCATCGCGTGGTGCATCCGAGCCGCGATGGCCTCGCTGCCATCCGCGAGCGGACCGATCAGGTCGAGCGTCCACAGCGGCCGGCCGCGGTCGAGGTGTTCCGACATGAGCGCGCTCACCACGCGCCGCAGATCCTCCGTGGTCGCGCACTCGGCCCCGGCGCGGCGGCGCACGTGCTCGGCGATGTCGAAGTCCTCGGCCGTGACCCAGCGAGGCGGCTGGCCCGCTCCCCCACCCTGCACGCGCTGGAGAGCGCGCGGCTGGTCGACGAGTCGGCTCAACACGGTTGCGCGCAGCGCCGACAGATCGAGCGGCTCGCCCGGCGCGAGGATCATCAGCTTGAGCGTGTGCCCGGTCAGCACGGATGATTCCAGGGCCAGGATGCGTGCATCGTCGGCAGACAGCAGCTCACCGTCATCCGTCACGGTCGTCAGCCTAGCGATGCCGCGGGCCGCGGGATGATGGGGGCATGCCCTTCGCAGACGAGCTCCTCGGCGTCGATGTCGCGGCCACGCTGGCCCGTTCCATCCAGGGCGCCGTGCCCGACCGCGTCCTTCGCGAACTGCCGCGCGCCGCAGACGCTTTCGACGGACTGTCGCTGCGCGAACGGGCGGATCTGCTGCGAGACGCGCTTCTGGCCGACGTCCCGGGCAACTATGCAACTCTTGCCCGCACCATCCGGTCTGCTGCTGAGCACGATCCGGCGTTCACCGGATGGCTGATCTGGCCCGTCACCAGCGCGGTCGCCGCGCGCGCCGTCGCCGAGGGGACGGATGCCTCGTTCGACGACGCCATGGCTCTCCTCTCCGAGCTGACGGGCCGGCTGACGGCCGAGTTCGCGATCCGCACGCTGCTGCGCCACGACCTCGAGCGGGCGCTCGACATCATCGCCGGATGGACGGTCGCATCCGACGAGCACGTGCGGCGACTCGCGAGCGAGGGCACTCGCGCGTATCTGCCGTGGGCGGTTCGCGTGCCGGGGCTGCTGAGCCACCCCGCGGCGACCGTCCGCATCCTGGATGCGCTGTACCGCGACGACAGCGAATACGTGCGCCGGTCGGTCGCGAATCACCTCAACGATCTCAGCCGCGACTCCCCCGAGCTGGTCGTCGAGACGGCCCGACGCTGGCTCGAGACGCCCGCTGCCACGACGCCGGCGCTCGTCCGCCGTGCGCTCCGCACGCTCGTGAAGCGCGGTGATCCACGCGCCCTCGCCCTGCTCGGATTCGGTCCCGCGACCGTGCAGATCGACGGACCACTGCTCGCCGAGACCCGCGTGGCCTGGGGCGAAGAAGTCCGGTTCACCGCCGTCATCCGGAACACGGGCGTGGAGAGCGCACGCCTGTCGGTCGACTACGTCGTGCACCACCACCGCGCGAACGGCACGCTCAGCGGAAAGGTCTTCAAACTCGCGACGGCCGACCTGGCGCCCGGCGAAGAGCTGGCGATCGACCGGCGGCATTCCTTCCGCGCGATCACCACGCGCCGCTACTACCCGGGCGCACACGCCATCGCCCTGCTGGTGAACGGTGTCGCGACCTCGCCCGTCGCGTTCGAGCTGTTGCCCCCGCGGGCGATGCGGCGGAAGCACGATGAGCGCGATAATGGCGACGTGAGCGAGATCAAGACCCGGCCGACCGACGAGGATGTCATGGCGTTCCTCGAATCCGCGACGCCACAGCGCCGTCGAGACGACGGGATGGCCCTCGCCCAGATCTTCCGTGAGGTGACCGGTGCCGAGCCCGTCCTGTGGGGACCGTCGATCGTCGGATACGGCAGCTACCACTACGTGTCCCCCGCCAATCCGCGCACACAGGGCGAATGGCCGAAGACGGGCTTCTCCCCCCGCAAGGCACAGCTCTCGATCTACGGCCTGAAAGACCTGCCTCAGGGCGCCGAGCTCCTGCCACGGCTCGGCACCTACACGGAGGGCGCCGGATGCGTCTACGTGAAGAAGCTCGACGACATCGACCTGAACGTCCTGCGGCGGCTGATCGCCATCGCCTGGCAGCGCAGCGACGACCCGGCGCCGTAGCGCTGATCGGTCAGCGGGACTTCCGCGCGCGCGGAGCCGCTGACCGGGGTGGGGTCTGACGCATGTGATCGCGCGTGCGTGTCAAGATCTCGGCGAGGGTCTCGATGTCCGAGCGCGACAGCGGCGCGAACAACAGGTCGCCGAGGGTCTCGATGTGCCCCGGGAACACCTTCGCGAGCACGGCACGCCCGTCGTCGGTGATGGTCACGTCGATGCTGCGCTCGTCATCCGTGGAGGGCGTACGCGTGACGAGCCCCCGCTTCTCCAGCGTCTGCGCCTGATAGGTCAGACCGCTGCGACTGTAGACGACACCGTCGGCGAGGTCCGTCATGCGCGCACGGCCTCCCGCCGTGTCGCCGAGCGTCGCCAGGAGCTGGAACTGGACGTAACTGAGACCGCCAGCCTCCCGCAACTGCTGCTCGACCGCGTGACGCAACAGGCTGCTGGTCTCTATCAGCGCGAAGTATGCGCCGAGCTGCGTGGCGTCCAAAGACGGCGAGGGTGAGGTCATGCGGGCCATCGTATCGAAAGTTCCAATTCAAAGCACTTGCTCCTAGTTCGAAGCAGTGTTTCTTCTTGGCAGTTGCTTCGAATTCGCAACACAACACGAAGGGAAACATCATGAAGGCAGTACGGTTCCACAAGACGGGCGACGCACGGGTCCTGCGGTACGAGGACGCCGATCGGCCCACCGCGGCCGCGGGCGAGGTGCTCATCCGGGTCGCGGCGTCGGCGTACAACCCAGCCGACGGCGGCCTGCGCGGCGGCTTCCTCCCGATCCCGATCACACTCCCCCACACACCCGGGTACGACGTGTCCGGCACGGTGGACGCCGTGGGCGACAGGGTCAGCGCCCTGGCCGTCGGCGACACGGTCGTTGGATTCATTCCGATGGCCGGCGACGGGGGCGCCGCGGAGTACGTCGTCGCCCCGGCGGACTCGTTCGTGGCGGCACCGACCCGCATCGCCCTCGCGGACGCCGCGGGTCTGCCCTCGGTCGGACTCACCGCCTGGCAGGCGCTGTTCGATGCCGGCGACCTGAAGGCGGGCCAGCGTGTGCTGATCAACGGTGCGGGCGGCCCGGTCGGCGGCTACGCCGTGCAGCTCGCCAAGCGGGCCGGTGCCCACGTGATCGCCACCGCGAGTCCGCGCAGCGCCGAGATCGTGAGCGCCAACGGCGCCGACGAGATCATCGACCACACCACGACCTCCGTGCTCGACGCGGTCACCGAGCCCGTCGATGTCCTCCTGAACCTCGCCCCGATCACACAGGAGGGATTCACGGCTCTGGCGGCGCGAGTGCGGGACGGCGGGGTCGTCGTCTCCACGACGCCGCAGGTTCCGACCCCGAGCGACGAACGCCGCGGCGTGCGTGCCGTGACCGTCTTCGTTCATCCCGATGCCGAAGTGCTCGCGGAACTCGTCCGGCTGATCGACGACGGCGACCTACGGGTCGACATCAGCGAACGCGTGGCGCTTCGCGAACTGCCCGAGCTTCACCGCCGGGCCGACGCGGGAGAGGTGCACGGGAAGGTCGTGGTCATTCCGCCAGCCTCGGCATGACCGCCCGGTCCGCGCCGGATGCCGGCTCGATTCGTAGCGCTCGGACCAGCTGCGCATAGAGCGGGCTGGTGACGAGCAGCTCGCGGTGCGTCCCCGTGCCGACGACCCTTCCGCGGTCGACGACGACGATGCGGTCCGCATCCACGACGGTGGACAAACGGTGGGCGATCGTGACGACGAGCGTGTCTGCCGAGATCCGATCGACGACACCGTTGATCGCGGCCTCGGTGAGCCCATCGAGCTGGGCCGTCGCCTCGTCCAGCAGCAGCACCTCCGGGCGCCGCACGATGGCTCTCGCGACACCGATGCGCTGACGTTGTCCCCCGGACAGGCTGGTCGGGCTGACCGGCTCATCCAGCCCCGCCGGGAAGGACTCGACGAGTTCACGCAGCCGCACCGCGTCGAGCGCATCCCACAATTCGTCCTCGCTCGCGTCCGGAAAGCGGTACGCGAGGTTGTAGCGGATGCTCCCCGCGAGCAGCGGAGTGTCCTGCTCGACATAGGCGATCCGTTGCCGGATGGAACCGAGCGAGAGAGACGCGTAGTCGGTGTCGTTCATGCGGATGGTGCCCGACTCCGGACGATAGAAACCGAGGATGAGCGAGAACAGGCTGGTCTTGCCCGCACCGGACGGTCCGACCACGGCAAGCCGCCCGCGCCACGGCAGCGACAGCGTCAGGTCGTCGATGGCCGGATGGCGCGCGCCGGGGTAGGTGAAGGTGACCCCCTCGAACGACAGGGCCGCGGCCCCCGTCCGCCCGCGGGGCACGTCGCTCCCCGTGATCGTGTCCTCCGCCGTGATGTCCTCCGTCTCTCGGATTCGTGCCGCGGCGGCCGAGCCGGCCTGCAGTTCCGCGACGTACATCGTGATCGAGCTGACCGGCTCGACGAGCTGGAACGCGTACAAGAGGAAGGCGACGAGGGTCGACACCTCGAGCCACCCGGCACCGATCCTCCAGGCACCGACCGACAGGATGACGAGGATGCCGAACTGGATCCCGGTCGATGCGATCGTCCACGCCAGCGCCTCGGTTCGATTCGCCCGCTTGCCGTACCGCATGGACTCGCGAGCCTCATCCAGCACCCTCCGCTCTTCCGTCGCTTCCGCTCGGGCCGCCTTCATGGTGCGCACGGCACGCGCACCGCCCTCCAGGATGCCGCCGAGCCGACCGACCGCCTCCTGTGCGAGGCGCTGGGCCGTGCCGATCCGCGGCATCAACCGCCCGGCGAGAACCCCGACGACGGCGATGCAGGCGAGGGTGACCAGGAAAAGCGTCAGGTCGAGGATCGCCATCAGGGCGAGCGCCCCGATGAGCGCTATGACCTCGTTGACGAGGTTCACGAGAGCGGAGGAGGTCGCCTCCCGGAGGAGCACCGTGTCCGACGTCACGCGGGTGACCACCTCACCCGTAGGGCGGAACTGAAGATCCGCCACCCGCCCCCGGAAGAACCTGCCCACGAGCACGGAGCGCACCGAGAAGACGACGTCCTCGGCCACGTTCCCGAGGAGGACCGCCTGGGTGAAACCGAAGCCGGCGCCGAGCAGGACGAGACCGAGCAGCAGCACGACCGGTCGCACCGCATCGCCGGGCACGCCCACCGAGTCGAGAATCTGTTTCGTGACCAACGGCGCGGCGAGGGCTGCGGCCGTGGTGCCGAGGCCGAGCAAGAACCCGAGCGCCAATCGCGCGCGAAACGGCCTGACGAAGAACCACAGGGTCCGGATGTTCGCCCATCGGGGCATCGGAGTCGAAAGCGGGTCAGCGGCGGAAGGGCCGGGCGTAGCGGCGGGTGCCGAGGGATTCTGTGCGGTGATCATGGCCTCGGCACCGTAACCACCGCCCCTAAACCCCACATAAGAATGCACGAAGAACGACACGCCTCATGCGTCACTTATCCGACGCACAGGTCAGTGCTAAAGAGTGAAGATGTGGAGCATCCTTCTGTCAACGCCAAGCCAACCGTCCGGGTGCTGATCGTCGACGACGAACCCAACCTGCGCCATCTGCTCTCTGCCGTCCTCGGCCGCCAGAGATGGCAGGTCGACGTCGCCGGCACCGGCCGCGCGGCCATCGAGACGGCTCTCCGAGTCCGGCCGCACCTGATCGTGTTGGACGTGGTGCTGCCCGATATCGACGGCATGCAAGTGCTGCGGACGATCCGCGGCGAGCTGCCCGACACCATGGTGCTGTTCCTCACGGCGAACGGCACCGTCGCCAATCGCATCGGCGGTATCGCGGCGGGAGGAGATGACTACGTCACCAAGCCGTTCAGCGTGGAAGAGGTGGTGGTCCGCCTGCGCGGGCTGCTCCGCCGCAGCCCGATGCTCGCCGCCAGCGCGCCGACGCCCATCCTCGAGATCGGCGACCTCAGGCTCAACGAAGACAGTCACGAGGTGTCCCGGGCAGGGGTCGACATACGCCTGACGGCGACGGAGTTCGCGCTGCTGCGCTTCATGATGCTGAACGCCGACAGGGTGCTCAGCAAGGAGCAGATCCTGGATCGGGTCTGGGAGTACGACTTCGGGCGAGAATCGAACATCGTCGAGATCTACATCTCGTACCTGCGCAAGAAGATCGATCAGGGAAGGCCCCCGATGATCCACACCCTTCGCCGGGTGGGGTATATCTTGCGGGAGCCCTCCCCCCAACCCACGGAGCAGTGATGCGCACAGAGCGCAGAGTGCGCAGCACCCGCGGACGACTCGTCGTCGCGGTCTCGAGCCTCCTGCTCGCGGCTCTCGTGATCCTCGGAGCTACCTCCATCGTGATCCTGCGGCAGAATCTGGTCAATCAGGTGGAGTCGACGCTGTACCTCTCCAACGAGAGCGCCCAGAACCAGGTCAGCAGCTCGCTCGAGCAGAACGACGCGCTGCCGCGATTCGACGACTTCTCGATCGTCATACCGCCGGACGGGTTCTTCCTCGTGCTCGAGGGCCGCGACCCGCGGCTCTCGGCGTTCTTCACCCGTGACTACTCATACCGTCCCCTCTCCTCGACCGAGATCGAAGAGCTCCGCGCACAGCCGTTCGCGCCCGGCGACACCCGCACGATGACGCTGCAGGACTACGGGAACTACCTCGTGACCGCCAGTCTGGTCGACAGCCCCCAGAGCGGGTCGTACACCGTCGTCACCGGGATCGGCCTGACGGATACGGATGCCGTCATCATGTCGTACATCATCTGGATCACGGCCGTCGGGCTCGGCGTTGCGGCGCTGGCGGCGACGTTCGGTTACCGCCTCATCACGCGTGAGCTGGACCCGCTGGAACACGTCACGCAGGTCGCGCAGCAGGTGGCGGCCACGCCGCTGTCCTCCGGCGAGGTGGAGCAGCAGGGACGCGTCCCGCGCGATCCGCGTCTGCGGGGATCGGAGGCCGATCGCGTCGCGATCGCGCTCAACGGACTGCTGGAGCATGTGGAGTCCTCACTCAACGCGCGTCATCGTGCGGAAGAGTCGATGCGGCGCTTCATCGCCGAGGCGAGCCACGAGCTTCGCAACCCGCTCGCATCGATCCGCGGCTACGCCGACTTCTACTCGCAGTCCCCCGCCGACCCCGAGGAGCTGGCGAACGTCCTCGGGAGGGTGGGGTCCGAGGCGAAGCGGATGAGCACGCTGGTCGACGACCTCCTGCTGCTCGCGCGACTCGACGCGGATCCCCGCGTGAGGAAGGAGGAGGTCGACCTGTCGCAGGTCGTTCTCGAAACCGTCTCGGACGTCCGTTTCGCATTCCCCGAGCACGTCTGGCAGATCGCTCTCCCCGACGACGCGGTGAATGTCATCGGAGACGAAGACGCGATCCGTCAGATGCTGTTGAACCTCGTCGCCAACGCCGGGCATCACACCCCCACCGGCACTCGCGTGCGCATCTCCATCGAGCGGCACGACGGAGAATTCCTGCTCGCCGTCGACGACAACGGCCCCGGCATACCCGCCGCTGCGATCCCCACACTCTTCGACCGATTCACGCAGGCCGGTGACGAGACGTCAGTGACCCGGAACTCGACGGTGGGCCTCGGTCTCGCGATCGTGAAGGCGCTCGCGACGGCCTCGGGCTACGACGTCAGCGTGCGCTCGGACGAGCGGGGCACGCGGTTCATGGTCGGCATCCCGCGATAGTCTCACGGCGTCGTCCATTCCAACTGCCTCGCCGCCCAGACGAGACCGTAGGGCATGATCGTCCGCGCCGTCGTCCAGTTGTGCGCGAGGCCCGGATACACCCGGAGCGTCGTCGTCTGACCCTGCGCCCGAAGCGCGTCGCGAATCTGCGTCGCCTCCGCGGTGGGCTCGCCATCGCCCTGCCCGAGGAAGATCTTCTGCGCGGTGGCACCGCCCCGCGAGGCGATGACGTCGAGCGGCGTGTTGCGTGCGCGGGCCGCCGGATCTGCAACCACGCCGGCCGTGTACGGCGTCGTGTACGGCATGATCGACACGACCGCACCGAACAGGTCGGGGTGGTGCAGGCCGTACAGCAGCGAGGCGAGCCCTCCCGACGACATCCCCGCCACCACGCGGTGGTCCGCATCCGCGACCGTGCGGAAGTTCGTATCCGCCCACGTGACCACATCGTGGGTGACGAACGTCTCGAGCTGCGGACCGCCGGGCACGTCGAGTGGCTCGTCATCCAGACGCTCGGCTCCCGCGTTCAGATCCGGTGAGACCACGATGACCGGCGGGATGCTCCCGGCGGCGATCAGGGTGTCGAGCAGGTAGTCGATCCGTCCGCCGGCGAACCAGTCGGCCGCGCTGCCCGGTGCCCCGTGCAGCACGTACAACACCGGGTAGCGTGCCGTGTTTCCCGGCTTGTCGTATCCCGGTGGGAGGTAGACCCAGGCGCCCGTGTCGGGGACCTTCGGCGTCGATGAGGGCACCGCGGCGAGGAACGGATATCCCCTGTCCTCGGTCGTGACCCGTTTGACCGCCGCCACCGCGGGCTCGCCCGACGGCGCGAGCACCGCGGTCTTCGGAAAATCCGTGGCGGGAGCGCGCACTTTGTCATCCACCCAGCGGGTCAAGGTCGCCACGGAGGGGAAGTACCCCACCCAGGCGTTCACGCCGAACGCGAGAGCGAACACGAGCACGACGGCACTCACCGTTCCCCATCCGCTGGCCACGAGGACGCGGCGCCGTCGGCTGCGTCCCCCCTTACGGCGGGCCGACCGCACGGCGAGCACGACGACGCCCGCGGCGAGGGCGAGGGCGATCGCTGCGGGCCACGGGGACGAAAGCAGGTCGGCGCCGGGATCCTGCAACAGCGTGGGGGGAACATCGATCGGGGCGTCCGGATCCATGGTGTCCGCTCCTTCCGCGTGGGCATTCTCGTGAACGAGATCCGTCCTGTCGGCCGGCGATCTGAGCGTACGAGATCGCCCGAGGGCGAACGGGTGAACGGCGAGAAGTCATATCCGGCTCTTATGCAGCGGACACATCATGAGTCCCCGGCGCACGCCTGAGCGGTGTCCGCCGGCAAGAGAGGAATGATCGATGAGTGCACTGAAGGGTGAGGTCACCGACGAACGCGACACGGCGCCCGCCCGACACCGAGGTGCAGCCAACCCGCTGTCCGGCGTTCCGGTGTGGACGGGGCGAGTGTTGCAGGTCATCTCCGTGACGATGCTCATCATCGCCTTCTCCAACGTCGTCCTTCCGGACGGCGTGTACTTCGCCGCGTCGTATCTGGCCGTATTCGGCCTGAGCCCCGAGCCCTTCGTCTTCAACGCCGTGCTGCTCTTCATCGTCGGAAGCGCCTCGAAGCGACGGCTGCGCGGAGCGATGCTCTTCCTGGTGGTGTTCGAGCTCCCCACCGTGCTGCTGCCGGTCGTGAATCTGATCAGCACGGGTGGGAACAGTCAGACATTCTGGGCCGACGGCGGCGCCATCGACCTTCTCGCGGCCGCCGTCGCCGCCGGTTTCATCACCCTCCTCATCGCGGCGCGCAGGGAGTATTCGGCGCAGCGCGAGCCCGCGTCCTATCTGCTCGCCCTGGGCGTCTTCGCCGCCGGCGTCGCGCTCGCTGTCGTGGTCGGCGGGGTCATCTCGCAGTTCTCCTCCGATCGGCCGATAACGGCTTCGGATGCCTGGTGGTGGTCGCTGCACGCCGCCACCGGCATCTATCCCAGCGATTGGCTCCTCGACGGGTCGTCGGACGGGCTCAGCACGGGCGTCGAACTGATCGTCACCTCGATCTCGGCGAGCGCGCTCGTGGTCGCGCTCGCGGTGCTCCTGCGCAGTGCGCGCCGACTGCGGCTCCTCACCGAGGCAGAAGAACTGGGGCTCCGCCGCATCCTGCGCGGGAGCCGCGGAGAGGACTCGCTGGCGTACTTCGCGACCAGGCGCGACAAGTCGGTCGTGTTCTCGGCCGACCGCACCGCCGCCGTGTCGTACCGGGTCGTGAACGGTATCGCTCTCGCCAGCGGCGACCCCCTCGGCCCGGAACGACAGTGGGACGAGGTGACCGCCGAGTGGCTCCGGGTCGTCCAGCGGTATGGCTGGCGACCCGCGGTGCTCGCTGCCACCGAGCGAGGCGCCGATCACTACGCCCGGCACGGCATGCGCGGGGTCGTGCTCGGAGACGAGGCCCTGCTCCGCGTGGACAGCGCGCAGCGGGATGCGATACTCACGTCCCCGCAGATCGAGGCGACCCGGCGGCGGGCCCGGCGCGCGGGGTACACGGTGAAGATCCGGTACCAGCGCGACATCCACCCCGGTGCGCTCGCGCGGATCTCCGCTCTCGCCCAGCAGTGGCGCGGCGCCGAGAGCGAACGCGGCTTCTCGATGGCGCTCTCGCGCATCGGCGACCCCGCCGACCACGACAGCGTCATCGTCACCGCGCACGACAGGCTGGGCGAGATCACCGGATTGCTGGTGTTCGTGCCGTGGAATCGCGACGGACTCTCCCTCGACGTGATGCGTCGCAGCCCGGATGCCATCAACGGGGTCACGGAACTCCTCGTGGCTTCGCTGGTCACCGAGGCCGAGCGCCTCGGCGTGCGCCGGATCTCGCTGAACTTCGCCGTCTTCCGTGACGTTCTCGTGCGGGGGGCGCGGGTCGGCGCCGGGCCCCTCCTGCGGGCGAAGCGGAGGGTGCTGCTGATCCTGTCGAAGCACTGGCAGCTCGAGTCGCTCCGCAAGGCCAACGAGAAGTACGTGCCGGAATGGCGACCGCGCTTCCTGATGTGGTCTCGACTCGCACCCTTCAGCACGGTGATGTTCGCCGTGGCCCGCGCCGAGGGTTTCGCCGGATCTCCCCGGCGTGACGCGAGCGGATCCGGGCAGCCCCGGAGCGCCGCCTTCCTGGACGCGCTCGAGACGGAGCTGTCCCAACCGGACGGCACGGATGCCTCGGCTCCCCCGGTGAGTCCGCGGGCGGCCTCCGTCCTCGCGATCCGGGCGAACGGCGAAGACCCGTATCCGGCCTCGGTGCCGCGCACGCACGCGATCGCCGACGTGCGCGCCCTGACGTCGGGGCGAGCCTCGATAGCCGGACGCCTCGTCGCGCGGCGTAGGCACGGGGGGATCACGTTCCTCGACCTCGTCGAGGACCACACACCCTTTCAGATCATCGCGACCGCCGACGGAACCGCCGACTACCGCGCTCTCGTGCGCGTCTCGCTGGGCGACATCATCTCGGTGACCGGTGAGGTCGCGCGCAGCACGTCGGGCGAGCCCAGCCTGCTCGCCGAATCCTGGTGCATCGCCGCGAAATCCCTGCGGCAGCCGCCGAACCGTCGCCGTGGGCTGAAAGACCCCGAGGCCCAGGTTCGCCAGCGGCACGTCCACCTCGCGACCTCCGGCGCGGCGACGGCACTTCTGCGCGCGCGCTCACGGGCCGTTCGGGCGCTCCGAGACCGTCTGCTCGCCGAGGGATACCTCGAGGTCGAGACCCCGATCCTGCAGCGCACGCACGGTGGAGCCAATGCGCGCCCCTTCCGCACCCACATCAATGCCTACCACCGCGATCTGTCGCTGCGGATCGCGCCCGAGCTGGCACTGAAGAAGCTGATCGTGGCCGGACTGCCCCGGGTCTTCGAGATCGGCCGCAACTTCCGAAACGAGGGAGTCGACAGCACGCACAATCCCGAGTTCACCGCGATGGAGGCATATCGCGCCTTCGCCGACTACACCGACATGCGGGTGCTCGCCGAAGGCGTCATCAAAGACATGGCGAGCGCCGTGTCGGGGACCCCGACCTTCGTGAACGCCGACGGCGACCGCATCGACGTCTCGGCGCCCTGGCGTGTCGTCTCGGTGTGCGAGGCGCTGACGGAGCGGATCGGGCTGCCGATCTCGATCGGTCTGGGCGTTGCGACGCTGCAGGACCTCTGCGGCGCCTACGGCATCGGCGTCGGCCGCGACGACACCGCGGGCATGCTGATCGAGCGTCTGTACGAAGAACTGATCGAAGCCGAAACGACGCTCCCGACCTTCTACACCGACTTTCCCTCCGACACCTCACCGCTGGCGCGTCCCCACCGCCGGATCGACGGGCTGTCCGAGCGCTGGGACCTCGTCGTGTTCGGGATGGAACTCGGCACCGCCTACTCGGAGCTGACCGACCCGCTCGAGCAGCGTCGCGGCTTGACCGCTCAGTCGCTGAAGGCAGCACGCGGTGACGCCGAAGCCATGCAGCTCGACGAGGACTTCCTCGCGGCTCTCGAGTTCGGCATGCCTCCGACGGGCGGTCTCGGCCTCGGCGTCGACCGGATCGTGATGGCCGTCACCGGCGCGACGATCCGGCAGACACTCGCCTTCCCGTTCGTTCGATGAAGGCACTCGCCCAGCCGAGGACCCATTCGAGGGGGCCACGGGTGAATCGCCGCGACCACAGCCACGACAGCAGCAGGAGCCCGGCGCTGAACGCCGCGAGCGTGAAGACGCTCTGTGCCCCGCGGAACGAGTGCCCGGTGGCGGCGGTGATGAGGGCCATGGCCACGATGTGAGCCGCGTACACCGACAGCACCATGGCGCCGAGAGGGGCGATCACCGTGATCGCAACACCGACCGCCCGCCGCGCCCGGCCCGATGCGCCGTCCGCCCAGCGCGCCGCGTTGCCGAGCCAGAGCAGCAGGGACAGAAGGAGGGCGCACACGCCGAGGCATCCGATCACGTCCGCCCAACTGCCCGAATGGGGAGCCGGAACCACCAGCCACAGCCAGGTGCCCGTGTCGGTGACGCCGCTTTCGTCGAAGAAGATGCGAGCGAACTGCTGCCGCGCATCCCTTCCGTCCGTGAGCGTGAGGCCGTCCATGATGCGCGCGGTGACACCGTTCGCGAGAAGGATCGACGACAGGATGTATCCGACAGCGATCAGCGCGGCTCCCGCGATCGCGAGCCGCAGCCGGACGCGCGCCGAAGCGAGATCCATCCGCCCGACGGCGAGCCCGGCCAGAACGAAAGGCATCCAGGTCAGGGCCGGGTAGTCACCGGCGACGAGAGCGTTCCAGAGCGGGTTGCCGGGAAGGTCGATGGCCCGCCGCGCGAGGAACGACACGAGCGGCCCGGCCACCGCCCACACCGCCGCGACGACGAGGAGTGTGCGGACCCCGAGTTGTCGGAACGGAAGCGTCAGGAGGAACCACACCGAGAACGAGACGAGGATCACCACGACGGGGGTGCCCAGGAGCGTGAGGGCGAGGCCGCAGAGCGCGAGCAGCGCCGCACGGATGATGGTCGGGACGACCGCGGGCTGCACGTCGTCGGCCCCACGGCTCCTGCCGAGGTTCAGGGACAGACCGGCGGCGAAGGCGAACATCGCCGGCATCCGGGAGTGGAAGAGCTCCCACTCCGGGTGGACGATGCCGAAACCATCGCCCGCGGTCCAGGCGGCGGGACCGACGTGGGCGACGAGCATGCCGAACACGGCGACGGCGCGGAACAGGTCCAGCCCGAGCAGACGTGCCCGCGGCCGCGGGTCGGGCGCTGTCATCGGCGCGCTCATCGGGTGCTCGTGGCGTTCGTGCGCACCGCGGGGGCGGATTCGGAGCGACGCCGCCCGGCGATGACGGCGTACGCGCACAGATACGTGCTCACGAGCAGCACCTGCGCCCGCTGCACCAGGCCGCCCCCGTCGACGAGTCGGCCGTCCCCCGTGCTCACCAGTGCGAGGACCGAGACGATCAGCGTCACGGCGGCCAGCAGCCCGACGACGCCGACGAGCAGACGACGCTCGAGGGGACGGGTTCGCGGTTCGCCCCGCAGCGCCGAAACCGACAGAAGAACGGCAGAGACGAGGACCGCCGCGAGTGCGCCCGCGCTGCTCACCGTGTGGATCTGATGCCCGAGACCGAGGGCGTTCGCCGCGTCCGCCCGGGCGCACTCGAGACTGGCCGAGCTCGCGCAGGCCATGGGCGATGACGCATCCACGATCGTCAGGAACGCGAACGCGGCGAGCGCGAACTCCGCGCCCCGCGCGAGACCGACGGGGCGCGGGCGTCGGGCCACCCCGGCGAGGGCGGCGAGGATCAGCAGGCCCGTCGTGATGTCGAGCGAACGGAACAACCACCCGCTCGGCCTGTCGGCCGCGGCGAGTTCCGAGAGGTAGGAGCGCGACGCGTCGAGCGGGAAGCCCGCGACCGCCTCCCACGGCAAGCCCGAATAGGTGACTGCCGCGATGACGAGCAACACCCGCATCGCTGTTTCTCGCCGGTCCGCACGCATGCGCACACGGTAGGGAGCAACCGTAAGACGCACCTAAGCGAGGTGCTTACGTTGCGCTTACGTTCGGTTCCTAGCGTCGCTCCCGTGACGACGACAATCGACCCGCCCCGCGCCGCGGCGCCAGGTCTTCCCGCGCCCACGCGACACGCCGCCCTCGCCCCCGTCATGGTGGGGCTCGGTGCAGCCCTGGTATCGGCGGTCGCCATCGGGGTGCCCTCGATGTGGGGCGATGAGGCAGCCAGCGTGATGTCGGCGCGACGACCGTGGGATTCGCTGTGGGCGATGAGCGCGAACGTCGACGCGGTCCACGTCGTGTACTACGCGATGCTGCACGTGTGGGTCGACGTGTTCGGCGCATCCTCCTTCTCCGTCCGCCTGCCGAGCGCGCTCGCCATCGGTGCGACCGCCGCGGGGGTCTTCACGCTGTGCCGTTTCTTCGTCGGCGGGCGGATCGCGCTGCTGGCGAGCATCGTGCCCCTTCTCGTGCCGCGCATCGTCTTCATGTCCGGAGAGGCGCGCTCCGCCGCGCTGTCCGCTGCTCTCGTGACGTGGCTCACGGTGCTGCTGGTGCACCTCGTGCGCACCCGAGGGACTCGCGCGGGCTGGTGGGTGCTGTACGCCGGGCTGCTCGCCATCAGCGTGCACGTGTTCTTGTACACCGCGCTGATCGCGGCCGCGCATCTGCTGACCCTCGTCGTGATGCGCGCGCCCCGCGAGATCTGGTGGCGCTGGGCGGTGGCCTCGGTCGCGGCGGGAATCGCCTGTCTGCCGTTCGCGATGCTGGCGACGAGCCAGCACGGTCAGATCGCATTCCTCGCGCGCCGGGACGTCATGGACCCGGACATGCTCTTCGTGAAGCAGTGGTTCGGTTCACTGCCGATCGCCCTCTTCTGCTGGGCCGCCATCGTGTTCGCGATCGCGTGGGCGGTGCGTTCGTGGCGACGTCGCCCGCAGCGTGAGGATGAGGCCGGAACCCGTCTGCTGGTCTGGATCTCGGTGCTGTGGCTGCTCGTGCCGATGGCGGCGTTGCTGCTCGCGAACATCGTGACCGGGCCGCTGTACACGGGACGATATCTGTCGTTCAGCGCTCCGGCCGCGGGCATCCTGATCGCCCTCGCCCTCGCGCAGCTGTGGCCCCGCCGGGCGGCGATCGTCGCCGGTGCCCTGGCGCTCGTCCTGGCGGTACCGTTCGCGATCTCACAGCGCACCGAGAACGCCAAGTTCGGCAGCGACTGGGCGCAGGTGTCGGAGTACGTGGGGGCGCACAGCCGGCCGGGCGACGGGGTGGTCTTCGACGACGGCGTGCGCCCCTCGCGCAAACCCCGCCTCGCCCTGCACCTGTACCCCGAGGGCTTCCGCGATACGGCCGACCTCGGGCTGGTGCGCTCCTACGACACGACGGACGGCCTGTGGGACACGGTGAAGCCGCTCGCAGAGCTCCCGGGCGTCCTGGACGACCACCAGCGCGTATGGGTCGTCGCCCGATCCCAGGACGGCACGAGCGACGACGAACGCACACTTCAGCAGGCGGGCTACCGACTCACCGACACCCGGTGGCTGGCACGCGACGTCATCCTCCTCTACACGAAAGGCACACCATGAGAACGCTCGTCATCGTCCCCACGTTCAACGAGGCGGCGAACATCCTCCACACCCTCGACGAGATCACCCTCTACCTGCCGTCGACCGATGTGCTCGTCGTCGACGACTCCTCCCCCGATGGCACGAGCAAGCTGGTTGCCGCCCGCGCGCTCGACGATCCGCGAATCGCCCTGCTGTCCCGCGGTGAGAAGGGCGGACTCGGAGGCGCCTACCGGGCGGGCTTCGACTACGCACGGGCACACGGGTACGCCGTCGTCATCGAGATGGACGCCGACGGATCGCACCCCGCTCAGCGCCTCCCGGCGCTGGTCGAGACGCTCTCGACCGCCGACCTCGTGATCGGCAGCCGATGGATGCGCGGGGGAAGCGTCGTCGGCTGGGCGCTGCACCGACGTGTGCTCTCGCGGATGGCGAGCGTATACGTGCGGGTGATGCTCGGCACGTCCGTCCGCGATGCCACCAGCGGCTTCCGCGCATTCCGCATCGAAACCCTGCGGACGATCGAGGCATCCTCCACGACGTCGGACGGATACAGCTTTCAGATCGAGACGCTCCATCGCGCACACCGCTGCGGGCTGACCGTCACCGAGGTGCCGATCGCATTCGCAGAGCGTGCGTACGGCCACTCGAAGATGACCGGGGGCATCATCCTCGAAGCGCTCACGCGCGTCGCCCGGTGGCGTCGCCACCCGTTCGTCCCGGGCACGCAGCCTCTGGCCGGTGCGACCTCGCTGATCGCGACGGTCTGACGCGGATGCACGATCTCGAGCCTCGGACCGTCCCGTCCGCGGGCGACGCGACCCGACGGCGATGGTCGCTGCGCGACTCCCTGCGGGACTTCGGGCGCGCGCCGCGGCTCATGGGCATCGACGTCGCCCGCGGCCTCGCCGTGTTCGGCATGATCGGCGTGCACGTGGGTGTGGCGTCGACCTTCGACGCCGGCATGCCCCTCACCTGGACGGCTCTCATCGAGGGACGGTCGTCCATCCTCTTCGCGGTCGTGGCCGGAATCTCGGTGGCGTTCGCCACGGGCATGAGGATCACACCGACCGGGCAGGCGCTCCGCAGCGCCCGCCTCAGGATGGCCGGCCGTGCGCTCGCGGTCCTCGCTATCGGTTTGGCGCTGGAGCTCCTCGGCAGCGACATCGCCGTCATCCTGCCCATCTATGGGTTGCTCTTCCTCATCATCATCCCGTTCCTGGGGCTGCGGCGCCGTACACTGCTCGTCATCTCGATAGCGCTCGCGCTCGCGGGCCCGACACTCGTGGTGCTCGTGCGCGCCCTGGCCCTCGGACGGAGCGGCCCCGGCGTCGACTTCCTCATCACCGGGTCGTATCCCCTCACCGTGTGGCTGCCGTTGATCCTCGCCGGGATGGTGGTCGGTCGGTCGTCGCTCCGCCGGACCAAGACGGCGGTGATCGTGACCGGCGTCGGTGTTCTGCTCGCCGTCGGCGGCTACGGCGTGGGAAGCGCGATCAGCGGCTCGGCCGACAGCTGGATCGCCGGAAACGCCTTCTCGAGCGGCTCGTCGGGATCCTTCGGCACACCCGGGACACAGGTCGACCTCAAGGGCAAGACGTGCATCACGAAGTCCGACAACGTGATCACGTGCTTCTCGGGCGATGGGAGCGGCGGAAAGGGAGGCGTCGGCGAGCAGAGCGGTACCTACCTCGAACGACTCGGCGCATCCGATCTCGGCACCTCACTGGCGGGTGCGTGGGGCGTTTCCCCGCACTCGGGCGGCACGTTCGAGATCATCGGATCGGGCGGCTTCGCGCTCATGATCGTCGGCGCATGTCTTCTCCTCGCTCGCCCCCTGCGTTGGCTTCTGATTCCCGTGGCCGCCGTCGGATCGATGCCCCTGACCGCCTACTCGGCGCACGTGATCTCGTTCGCGGTGCTGATCTCGCCGATCGCACTGGCCCCCGGCCTGATGAGCTTCGACGGATCGGGCACGAGCACGTTCTTCTGGCTCGCCTGCATGGGCACACTGCTGGTCGGCTGCACGGCCTGGGCGCTGACACTCGGGCGGGGTCCGCTGGAGCGCTTCACCGCGTGGGCGGCGCGGAGGATGGACCAGCCCGGAACGCCGCCGGACTGAGCCATGGCGGTCCGGTCGTCAGTGATCGCGCTGCCCGGACTCCACCGTGGTTTCGGCCGATGCGGTACGAATCGGGGCGAGGGTGCGGCTGCGGTGCGATGAACTCACGGCCGTAGGCGATGGGCATGAGCATTCGGTCTTCGGCCCCCGCATCTGGGTAGGTGCACGGTCGAGCTCATCACCCGTGATACCTCGGGCGCTCGGAGAAGCTCGATCTCCGTCGCGTCGTGCAGGCCGTGGTCATGACCGCCATGCTGGCCTCACCCGGTAGCGACGGTGCGGGTCGAAGGTCCTATCGTGACGCGAGCACGTTGAGGTGGACTGGAGGAGCCGATCGCTGCACCGGCGGAAGGGACTCCCGCTCCGATGACGACAAGGACTCCACATCGGGCAGGAGCTCACCACACGAGAACGACCGAGCAGACCGCCGCATCCGTGACCCCTCCCCTGACGGTGCGCGAGACAGCTGTGCGCCGGAGCGCCGACGTGCTCACGATGCTGTCCTCGACCCCGGACGGTCTGACGACGGCGGAGGCGGACGCCCGAAGGGCCCGTGTGGGTCCGAACGTGCTGCGCGAGCGACGCGCACGGCCGTGGCGCGTGCTGGGCCGCCAGGTGCGGAGCCCCATCCTGATCCTGCTGTTCGTCACCGCCGTGGTGTCGACGTTCCTCGGCGAGGCCGCGAACGCCGTGATCATCGGGATCATCCTCGCCGCGAGCATCGGCCTGGGGTTCGTGAGCGAATACCGGGCCGAGCGCACGGCCGATGCCTTGCACGATCGCATCCGGCACACGGTCATCGCGCGCCGCGACGGCGCCCCCACCGAGATCGATGTCACCGACCTCGTCCCCGGGGACGTCGTCGCGCTGAGCACCGGCACCGTGGTGCCCGCCGACATGCGCCTCCTCGAGGCCCACAACCTCGCGTGCGACGAGAGCATCGTGACCGGCGAATCCGTGCCCACCACCAAGGCCACGCAACCCGCGGACCACGATGCGGGGATCGCCGACCTCACCTCCTGCGTGCTGATGGGCACGGTGGTGCAGTCCGGCAGCGGTACGGCTGTCGTCGTGGCGACCGGGGCCCGCACCGAGTTCGGGCGGATCGCCGCCGGTCTCGCAACCGCGCAGACGCAGACGGGTTTCCAGCGCGGCCTCGGCCGATTCTCGATGCTCCTGCTCGAGGTCGCCCTGACCCTGACGACGGTGATCTTCGTCGCGAACGTGCTGCTGCACCGCCCCATCCTGGACGCGCTGCTCTTCTCCCTCGCGATCGCCGTGGGCATCACCCCGCAGCTTCTGCCCGCCGTGGTCAGCACGAGCCTCGCCGCCGGCACGCGCGCGCTCGCGAAGCGCCGCGTCCTGGTGAAGCGGCTCGTGTGCATAGAAGACCTCGGCGACATGGACATCCTCGTCACCGACAAGACGGGCACCCTCACCGAAGGCCGGATCAGCTTCACGCGCGCCCTGCCCGCCGACCCCGCGACCGACCCCGATGAGCTTCAGCTTCTCGGCCTGCTCGCAACCGAAGCCGACTACGCCACGACGCCGCACACCATCGTCGGGCTGAACCCCCTGGATGCGGCACTGTGGGACGCGGCTCGACCGGCGTCCGCGCGGCCCGAGACGTACCGTCGCGTCGATCTGCTCGCGTTCGACCACGAGCGGCGGCGCACGACCGTCCTGGCCGACACCCCCGCGGGCGAACGCATCGTCGTGACGAAAGGGTCGCCCGAGGAGGTGATGGGCGCCTGCTCCCACATCCCTGCCGGCGCCCAGGCGATCCTGGACGGCGAGTATGCGGATGGCGCACGGGTGGTTGCGGTTGCGACGAAATCCGCACCGCAGCTGCAGAACCTCACCATCGGCGATGAGGACGGCCTATCCCTGATGGGCTTCCTCGTGTTCCTCGACCGGCCCAAACCCGACGCCCGCGCCTCACTGGACGAGCTCGCGCGACTGGGCATCACGGTGAAGATCGCCACCGGCGACAACGCCGTCGTCGCACAGAAGGTCCTGGCCGATCTTGGTTTCGTCTCCGGCGGCACCTTGACCGGCTCGGAGATCGACGCTCTCGGTGATGACGCGCTGCGCCGGGCCGCGTCCACCGCGACGATCTTCGCGCGGGTCTCTCCGGAGCAGAAGGCGCGGATCATCCGCCTGCTGCGCCGCTCCGGGCGCGGCGTCGGATTCCTCGGCGACGGGGTCAACGACGCCCTCGCCCTGCACCAGGCCGATATCGGCATCTCCGTGGAGACCGCCACGGACGTCGCGAAGGATGCCGCGGACGTGCTTCTGCTCGACAAGGACCTGGGGGTTCTCGCCGACGGCGTCATCGAGGGCAGGCGGATCTTCGCCAACACGATCAAGTACGTGCTGATGGGCACGTCCAGCAACTTCGGGAACATGTTCAGCGCCTCAGTCGCCTCCGTCGTGCTCCCGTTTCTGCCGATGCTGCCCGGGCAGATCCTGCTGAACAACCTGCTCTACGACAGCGGGCAACTCGCGATCCCCAGCGACCGGGTCGACCCGGAGCAGCTGCGGGCGCCGTCGCACTGGGACATCGGCTTCATCCGCCGGTTCATGCTGTTGTTCGGTCCCATCAGCTCCCTGTTCGACTTCGCCACTTTCGCGCTGATGATGTTCGTCTTCCACGCCGCCGAGGATGAGTTCCAGGCCGGATGGTTCATCGAGTCCGTCGCCACCCAGACCCTGATCATCTTCGCCATCCGAACCCACCGCATCCCGTTCGTGCGCAGCCGACCATCGGCGGGCCTCACCATCACGTCCCTCGCCGTCGTCGCGATCGGGGTGTGGTTGCCCTATTCGCCGGTGTCGGGGTTGCTCGGCTTCCAGCCGCTCCCGGCCCTGTTCTTCCTGGCCCTCGTCGGCATGATGGTCGCGTACCTCGTGTGCGTCGAGGCCGCCAAGGGCTGGTTCTTCGCCCGTCCCGCCCAGCAACCCGCACCGCAGCCGCCCATCGTGGCACGGATGCGCCGCTATCAGCGCCGCGTGCACCGCCGCTCCGCTCGATTCGCCGCCCCCTCGCCGGCCCAGACCCGGTGACCGGACCGGGACGGTGGCCGTCTCAGCGAGCCGGGTAGCGTCACATCATGATCGGGTGCCGACCCGGGGCATCAGAAGTCCGTCACATAACGCAGCAGCGCGGCGGCGGGGCCGGTCCCGTCCGGTGGGCCCGGGTGCACGGGGACGATGATCGCATCGTCGGCGAGAGCCTGGCGGACGAGTTCGTCATGACGGTCCGGGAGCCCGCCCGCTGGGGGCGCGTCGGCTGCGGGCGCACGCCAGTCCGTGTCGATGAACAGCGTGTCGATCGCGCCGGCCCGGGATGCCCTCTCGATGGCGTCGAGCTCGTACAGCACCAGACTCGGGGAGGCCTCGGTCAGCCGGTCGAGCTGCGACTCGCGTCTGCGTGCGCGCACCTCCCCGACTCGGGAATCGGCGAGGTCGCCGAGCCTGTCCGGGGTGTCGTCGTCGTGATTGCCGGGGAGCGTCCCGGCCAGGGATGCCGAGTTGGGGAGGGTGTCCTGGAGAATGCTCGACAGCGGCTCGGCCGCGGCGATCAGGAGCAGGGCCCCCGCCTCGTGGAGGACGGGTCCGATGGCCCGGTGGATGGCGCGGGCGTACTCCCGCAGGCGCTCTTTGGGATCCTCGGAGGTGCGCAGATGCGCGAGGGTGTCCCGATCCCCCGTGAGATCCAACCGGACTGTGGTGCGCAGGCTCTCGGGAAGACCGGGCACATCGACGACACGAGGGGGATGCGCGGTCACGTCGACGAGGCGGATGCTGTTCTCCGACGCGGCGAGCGCGAACACCGGCGGTTGCACGGCGAGCATGCCCTCCACGAGAGGGGCGATGAGAAAACGGTCGCCCACTCCCACCCATGGCGCGGGTGACGTGATCAGCGGGATCGACTCGCACTCCTCGGGCGTGGCGAAGATGCCCACCGATCGGATCCGCTCATCCATCCGCACGCGATCCGCGGTATCACTCGCGAGCCGCTCCAGCTGGCCGCGGATCGCGTCGGTGGTCGATGTGGGCGCGCCCGCGTCGGCGAGGGCACGCAACACATCGCGTATCTGCGTGCGAGCCTGTTCGGTCGGGTGATTGCCGCGCAGCCAGGCGCCCGCGTCGCCGTAGACCGTGACGCACCAGGGTGCGCGCGCATCGGCGATGCGGCGCACCTCAGTTCGCGCCGGTGATGACGATCCTCCGGGGAGTCCCGACCTGTGTGGGTGGGACGCTGGCGGTGAGTACTGCCTACCGGTCATGAGATCTCCTTCCGGCGAGCATGCAGAAGTTGCACACCGCTAGCGTCGCTCCTGCTCGCGCAACCGGGAAGGGTCCTTGGTCCCACGCCCGTGTCACCGAGGGCCGGCGGGTCGGGTTCGGTCGCTCTCTCCGTGAGATTCCCGCTGCGTCCGAGCCGTGTCCGCCGGGTGGGACGAAGATCCAGGGGCCCGTTGCGCGGCTCTCCTCTCGATACGGCGGTGGACGAGCTTGCCGGTCTCGACGACCACGAGCACCGATGAGGCGATCAGTGCCGCGACGGCCCAGTCGGTCGGTGCCAGAGGCACGACACCGAGGACGCCGGCAGCCGCCGGCCACGCCATCACCGCCCACAGCAGGGCGACCGAGACCACGACCGAGACCAGCAGCAACCGGTTGCGCAGCGGGTTCAGCCGGAACAGCGACATCTTCTCCGAGCGGGCGTTGCCGACCTGGAAGACATTGAAGAACACGAACGTCACCAACGCCAGGGAACGCGCGTACTCGAGGTCGGCGCCGGATCGGAGCGCCCCCTCGAACACGACCAGCACGATCATCCCCATCCATACCCCGGTCAGGAACGTGCGTACCCACAACGCGCGCGACAGCACGCCCTCACGACGTGGTCGCGGTGGATGCGCGAGCTCGTCCCCGTGGGCGGGTTCGAACGCCAACGCGATGTCCTGGATGCTGTCGGTGACCAGGTTGATCCAGAGGATCTGCACCGGCAGGAACAGCAGCGGCTGGTCGAGAAGCAGGTTCACCGTCAACGCCAGCACCGCTGCAATCCCGGTCGAGAGGAGGAAGAACGTCGCGTTGCGGATCGCGGCGAACGTCACGCGGCCCTGCTCGACGGCGTGGACGATCGTCACGAAGTCGTCGTCGGTGAGGATCAGGTCGGCGGCGTCCCGGGCGACATCGGTGCCCGACCTGCCCATCGCCACGCCGATCGCCGCGGCCTTCAACGCCGGGGCGTCGTTCACGCCGTCACCCGTCACCGCCACCGTCTCGCCGGAGGCGGTCAAGGCCTGAACGATCCGCAGCTTGTCCTGGGGAGTGGCACGCGCGACGACGTTGGTCTGCGCGAGGCGGGCGACGAGAGCCGCCTCGTCCAGGGCCGCCATCTCCCCGCCGGTCAGGGGGTGACCCGCGTGGGGAACACCCAGCTGCCCGGCGATCGCCTGCGCGGTGGCAGGGTGGTCGCCGGTGAGCATCTTCACCGTCATTCCCGCGCGCGCACAGGAGGCGATCGCCTCCTCCACCCCCGGCCGCGGTGGGTCGATCATCGCCTCGAAACCCAGGAACGTGAGTCGGGCAGCGGACGGCAGCGGCATCGACGAGAGCTCGCCGTCGTCGAGCTCGCGTTCCGCGGTCGCGATGACCCGCAGCCCACGGTCCGCGAGATCCCGGTGCGCATGCTCCGCCATCTCGATCCCGACGACATCGCCGTCCAGGGTTGCCGCGGTCGTGCAGAGGGTGAGGATGACGTCGGGCGCGCCCTTGACGAACAGCATCCTTCGGCCATCCGGATCGTGGCGCACCGACTGCGACAATCGCAGCTCGGGCTCATAGGGCGTGTATGCCTCGGCGCGAGCGGCTCGTTCGTCCGCGGTCACCGCGCCGGCGTCCAGCGCTGCCGATGCCATGGCGACGTCGACGGAGTCCCCGACCAGCACGCCCTCCCGGACGGCCGCCTCGTTGGTGAGCGCGCCGGCCCGCAACGTCCGCCTGACCGTCGGGGTGACGTGCTCACCAGGCCGCCAGGCTCCGTCGACGGTCCAGATCTCGGTGACCGTGAGCCGGTTCTGTGTGAGTGTTCCGGTCTTGTCACTGAGGATCACGGTCGTGGACCCCAGCGTCTCCACCGCCGGCAGATGCCGCACGATCGCACGCCGACGCGCCATCTGCGACACACCGACACTCAACGCGACGGTGAGCACGATGGGGAGTGATTCGGGAACCGAGGCGACCGCCAGCGCCACCGCGGTGCGCACCATCTCGCCCGGCGCATACCCGCCGACCACACCGGCCACGAACACGAAGAAGATCGCGGCCAGCAGGGCGACCACGATCTGACGTTCCAGTCTCCGCGTCTTCTGCTGCAAAGGAGTCAGAGCAGGCGGAGCCTGCACCAGGTCGCTGATGGCCCCCAGCTCGGTGTCCGCACCCGTCGCAACCGCCACGGCCCGCCCGCGCCCCGCAGTGACCAACGTCCCCGAATACACCATGTTCGTCCGCTCACCGAGGACGGCGTCGGCCTCGACGATGCCGGCCTGCTTGTCTACGGGGAACGATTCTCCGGTGAGCAGGGACTCGTCCACGCGCAGCGCGTTCGCGCGGAGCAGCCGCAGATCGGCCGGCACACGCTCCCCCGCCACGAGCAGGACGATGTCCCCGGGCACGACCTCGCGCGACGGCACCGTTCGTGTCGTGTCGCCACGGACCACCTGCGCCACGGTCGTGGACAGCGATCGCAATCCGCGCAGGTCTCGTTCCGCCTTGCGCGTCTGCCAGAATCCGAGCGTGGCGTTCAAGACGATCACGACGAAGATCGCGGTCGCATCCACCCACTCCCGCTGAACGATCGTGACGGCACCGGCGATGAGCAGGATGAAGATCAACGGCCCGGCGAGCTGACGGCCGAGCACCTTCCACCACGGGTCCGGGTGCACGGAGGGAAGCTCGTTCGGGCCATGGACGTGAAGCCGATGCCCGGCGTCCTGCTCCGTCAGCCCCTCGGGCCCCGTGCCCAGAGCCTCCAGCAGTGCCGCCTCATCGAGCTCGGCCCACACCAGAAACCCGAGCGAATTCCGCGTAGGTAGGTCGCCCGGCATCAGATACCCGGTGCTCGGGCGATCCCTGCACGTCCCGCCGTGCCGACCGGGTGCCCGCGCCGCACACCGGTGGCCGACACCGCGGACGAGGGGACGAGGGGCGCCGTCCCGGGACGGTGCCCCTCTCGCGGCCCTCCGGGAGACGATGCGCCGGTGCCCGAATCGGCGTGCCGTCTCGAACCAGAGGGCGACCCAACGGGCCCGGCGTCCCCGGGGCGTCCCCCATGCGAAGGGCGTGCTCCGAGAAAGCCGAGGTCCATCGATTCAGTCTGCGCCGTGGAATCACGAACATCCGGGCCCTAAGTCCCAGCAGCCCGTGTTCTCCACCATCACGCCGTCTGCCGGGACGGGGACGGTGCGGCGGCGAGCTCCGCGGCGAACGCGGCGTACGCGTCGAAGACATGGGGGTCATCCAGCGAGGAGAGGGCGGCGAGCTCGGCCGGGTCCTGACCCTGGAGGATGCGTTTTACGGGCACCTCCAGCTTCTTGCCCGTGCGTGTGCGGGGCACGGCGGGAACGGTGACGATCCGGTCGGGGACGTGCCTCGGCGTCAGCGCCTCCCGAAGTGCGCGATGGATGTCGCGGCGGGCCGTCTCCTCCACCCACCCGCTGCCCGGCACGACGAACAGCACGAGCAGACCTGGCCCGCCCTCTGGATCCTCCAGGTGCACCACGAGGCTGTCGGCGACGGTCGGCAGCTCCTCCACGACGCGGTAGAACTCCGCCGTGCCGAGGCGCACACCGCCACGGTTGAGCGTCGCATCCGACCTGCCCGCGACGATGCAACTGCCGGCAGGGCCGAACCGCACCCAGTCGCCGTGCCGCCAGATCCCCGGATAGACGTCGAAGTACGCCTCGCGGAAGCGCGTGCGGTCCGCGTCCGCCCAGAAGCCGATGGGCATCGAGGGCATCGGGCGTCGGATGACCAGCTCGCCGAGTTCGTCGACGACGACGCG
This sequence comes from Microbacterium sp. BR1, assembly GCF_002812725.1. Lineage (GTDB taxonomy): Bacteria > Actinomycetota > Actinomycetes > Actinomycetales > Microbacteriaceae > Microbacterium. The sequence goes on from NZ_NMUN01000004.1 coordinate 1,045,807, forward strand.
TCCCTGCGGGTCGAACGCGACGGCGTCGACACCGAGCGAGGCGCCGCTGATCTCGCCCGCCCACACGTCGTGGAAAGGGGAGCCCTGCACGATCGCCGAGCAGACGTCCGTGCCACCGCTGCCCACGTTCAGCAGGACGTCGTCGCCGAACTGCTCGTGGACCCAGGCGAAGCCGGCCGCCGTGAGCGGGCTTCCCGCGACGCCGACCTGGCGCACCGCCGAGAGGTCGTGGTCGCGCGCGGGCCGCAGCCCCGCGTCCCGTGACGCCATGATCAGACCGGGGCTGGCCCCCATGAGCGTCGCGCGCGTGGCGGCGGCGAGCCGCCACTGGCTGTCGAGGTCCGGGTAGAGCGGATTGCCGTCGATGAGCACGGCCGCGGCCCCGTGCAGCAGCGCGGAGACCAGCGTGTTCCACATCATCCACGCGGTCGTCGTGAACCACAGCAGCCGATCCCCCGCCCGCAGGTCCCAGTGCAGCCCCAGCGACTTCAGGTGCTCGAGCAGGATTCCGCCGTGGCCGTGCACGATCGGCTTCGGCTTGCCCGTGGTGCCGGAGGAGAACAGGACGAACAGCGGATGCGAGAACGGCACGGCGTCGAACACGAGCGGCTCGTCGGTCTCCGCGGCGAGCTCGTCCCACAGCACATCGCCCTCGGCCCGGAACTCACCGTACGGCACGCCCACCACATGCCGCACGGTGGGCAGCCCCGCGCGGAGCGCGGCGACATCGGGAGCCTTGTCGATCGCCTTATCGCCGTAGCGGTACCCGTCGGCGACCAGGAGCACGACGGGATCGAGCTGTCCGAACCGGTCGATCACCGCCCGGCTGCCGAACTCCGGCGCGCAGCTGGCCCACACCGCGCCCAGACTCGCGGCGGCGAGGAAGGCGACGACGGTCTCGGGGATGTTGGGCAGGTAGGCCACCACCCGGTCGCCCCGCCCCACGCCGAGCCGGCGCAGGCCTGCGCGCACCCGCCGCACCTGCTCGCCGAGCGCGCCGAAGGTGAGTTCGGCATCCTCGCGCGTCTGCGAGGTCGCGATGAGTGCGAGCGAGTCAGGGTCATGCCGCAGACAGTGCTCCGCGTAGTTCAGCTCCGCTCCGTCGAACCACCGGACCTCCGGCATCGTCTCACCCGTGAGCACGGCCCGGGCGGGCACGGCGGCGCGGACCCCGAAGTAGTCCCAGATCGCCGTCCAGAATGCATCGAGGTCCTCGACGGACCAGGCGTGCAGCGCGGTCACGTCGGCGAAGTCCAGACCGCGCTCGGCGCCCAGCCACCGCATGAAGTCCGCCAGCACGGATGCCTCGCGCAGCGCCGGGGACGGACGGTAGAGGAGGCGGTGCGCGGGCGCACCGGCATCCGCCGCGCTCATCGGTCGACGCCCGTCGCCAACGCCAGCCGCAGGAGGTCCGCCTCCGCGAAGAGCGCCGCCAGCTCGGGCATCGAGTCCACGACCAGGTCGGGCACGTCCTCGGCCGTCGCGTCGGCGATCGTCGCCCTGGTCGCCATGCCGGTCAGCACGATGCCGGCGACGGCGCCCGCGCGCCGGGCCATCCCGCTCTCCAGATAGACGTCGTCGCCCACGACCAGCGTGCGGGCGGGCGTCGTCCCGAGCGCCCAGCACACCGTGTCCATCGCGTACTCCGAGGGCTTGCCGAGCACCGTCCACGGCCGACCTGTCACATGCGAGAGTCCCGCCGTGATGAACCCGGAGACGCCGACGTTCAGGCGGTCCTGGCTCGCGAAGGCGGGGGCGTCGGACGTGCAGTAGAGCGCCGCACCGGCGAGGATGGCCTCGGCCGCGAACTGCAGCTTGGGCTTGGCGAAATCGGTGTCCCAGCCGACGAGCACGGCGACCGCACCGCACTGTGCGCCGGACGCGTGGTCGTCGGGGTCGACGAGGGTGATGCCGTGGTCCCGCAGGACCGAGACCACCCCGTCGCCGCCGTAGGCGAGCACCGGGGCGTCCGCGTAGCGCTCCCGGATGACGCGAGCGGCAGCGACCGCCGGTGTGAGCACCTCGTCGTCCGCCACCTCGATGCCGAGTGCGCGCAAGTGGGCGGCGATGTCGGAGGGCCGCTGGGCCGTGCCGTTGGTGAAGGCGCACAGCCGGCGCCCGGAGTCCCGGGTCCGCGCGATCATCTCCGCCGCTCCCGGCAGGGCGACGCCCCCGCGTCCGCTCGGGCCGTCCGAGAGCACGAGACAGCCGTCGATGTCGAACATGATGCCGTCGACGGCGGCGAGTCTACGGATGATGTCGGACGTCATCGGTCCTCCTTCGTGGGGCGGTCCAGTGCGATGCGCGCGTCGCCCGACCAGACGCGCAGCGAGCGCCAGCGGGGCAGCTCGTGCACGGCGTCGATGAACGAGACGACGTCCGTGACGGCGGTCGTGCGGCGCCGCGGGGCGCCGGACCAGCGCGGAGCCGGTCCCGCGGCGTACATCGGGGCGAGCTGCTCCTCGGGCAGTACGATCGCCAGCAGCAGCTCCTCCTCGCTGAGGCGCCGGCCGAGGCGGGCGGCGTGGATCTCGTGCAGCTCGGCCAGCGACCGCTCCTCCTGTTCCCGGTCGAGCTCTGCCGCACGCGGAAGGTCGCGCACGCGGGAGACGACCTCGGGATCGATCTCGCCCTCGGGTGTGCCGAAGTGGCCGAGCACGAAGCGCACGACCTCGTCCGGGATGCGGCTGTAGCGGTCCTGTCCGCTGTCCTGAGCGAGCACGTTCATGAGTGCCTGGCTGCCGACGAACTGGCTGAACGGCGTCACCATGATCGGGTAGCCGAGCTCGGCGCGCACCCGCACGCACTCCTCCAGCACCCTCGGCAACCGGTCGGCGAGCCCGATCTCGCCGAGCTGCCGGATGAGGGTGCCGCGCATGCCGCCCGGCACCTGGTGCACATGAGCACCGAGATCGAACTCCGACGGGGTGCCGGCGGGAAGTCCCTGGGTGTCCGCGATGTCCCACAGCGTCGCGGCCGCGCGGGTCGCGGCGTCCCGATCCGCCTCGATCTCGATGCCGACGGCGTCCAGATTCGTGAGCAGGTGCTCGAGGCTCGGCTGAGCCGTACCGTTCGAGAGCGGCCCGAGCCCGGTGTGGAGGACGTCGACGTCGAGCGCGGCCGCGGTGACATACAGCTGCGACGCGGCGCCCGTCGTCGTGTGGCTGTGCAGCTCCAGGGGCTTGGAGACGGCGGCCCTCAGCCTCGGGACGAGGTCGCGCACCCGCTCGACGGTGAGCAGACCGCCCGGATCCTTGAGGTAGACGCGGTCGATCGCGGGCTCGGCCTCGTAGGCGAGCGCGTTGGCGAGGTAGCGCTCGTCGGTGTGCACGGGGCTCTCCGTGAACACGACGCCCGCCACCACCTGCGTGAACCCCTCGTCCTTGGCCCACCGCGCGACCCGGCAGGTGGCGTCGCGGTCGTTCATCGGCTCGGCGATCTGGAGCCGGCGGACGCCGTGCGTGGCGAGCATCCGGAGTGCGAGGCGCATGACCGGCTCGGTCGCTCTCTCCCACGACATGAAACGCATCCCCGTCGTGATCGCCGACAGCAGGACCCCGGGGGCCGCGGCGCTCACCCGGTCGAGCCGCTCCCACGGGTTCTCCCGGTGGAACTTCACCCCGACGGAGAGGTGCGTCGAACTCGTGACGTCGATCGCGTCGAACCCCACCGCCGCGAGCCCCGCAGCGGCCGCCTCTGCCATGCCGGTCGTGATGCCAGTCGCCCCCCACAGGCTCTGATTGCCGTCGCGCAACGACGTGTCGACGACGCGCACCGGTCCGCGGGTCCGGGTCGTGCCCAGTGCCGTCAGATGTGGCGCGCGGGAGGTCGTCTCGGTCATCGGATGCCCTCTCTCAGCGTCTCCCATTCACGGCCGAACCACGTGGTCGGCACCGGTCCCGCCCGGAACTGCTCGTGGCCGAGCACGGCCGCCAGCATCGGCAGGGTCGTGGCGATGCCCTCGATGCGGGTGGCGCGGACGGCCGCGAGCGCCGCGGCGATGGCGGCCGCGCGGTCATGGGATCGCACGATAAGCTTGGCGGCCAGACTGTCGTAGTAGGGCGGGAAGTCGAAGCCCGACGCGATCTGCGTCTCGATGCGGATGCCGGGTCCGTGCGGCCACCGCACCTCACCGATGCGCCCCGCGTTCGGCCGGAAGTCGGCGGCGGGATCCTCCGCGTTAATGCGCAGCTCGATCGCGACGGCGGGCGGCACGGCCGGCGGATCGGGCAGCTCCGTCGGTCGTCCGAGTGCGAGCAGCAGCTGCGCCGCCACCAGGTCGACCCCGAACGCCTCCTCGGTCACCGGGTGCTCGACCTGGATGCGCGCGTTGACCTCCAGGAAGACCACGTCGTCGCTGAGCGTGTCCACGAGGAACTCGACCGTGCCGGCCCCGCGGTACCGCAGGGCGCGCACGAGCGCCCGTGAGGCGTCGTGCAGGGTGCGGCGCCGTTCGGGCGAGAGATCGGGCGCCGGGCATTCCTCGATGAGCTTCTGGTGCCGCCTCTGCACGGAGCAGTCACGGTCGCCGAAGATCAGCACGCCGCCCTCACCGTCGCCGAAGACCTGCACCTCGACGTGGCGCGCCGAGCCGTAGTAGCGCTCGATGTAGAGGTCGCCGTTGCCGAACGCGACGGCGGCCTCCTGCGCGGCCTGAGGCGCGAGCGCGACCAGCTCCGCCTCGGAGGAGGCCAGGCGGATGCCCCGGCCTCCACCGCCGTGGATGGCCTTCACCAGCAGCGGGTAGCCGACCTCCGCGCCGAGGGCGGCGACGTCGTGGACGTCGGTGATCAGGCGTCCCTGCGCGACCGGGACGCCCGCCGCGACCGCCACCGCGCGCGCGCTGCCCTTGTCCCCCACCGCGCGCAGCGTCTCCGGCCGTGGTCCGGCGAAAGCGATCCCCTCCGCCTCGAGCAGTTCGCACAGTCGCGGCTGCTCGCTGAGGAACCCGTACCCGGGGTGGACGACATCGGCGCCCGCGTTGACGGCGGCCTGCGCGATGAGCTCGGGCCGCAGGTAGCTCTGCGCTGCGGGCGCCGGACCGATCGTGAGGACGCGGTCGGCGGCGCGGGCCGCGATCGAATCGGTGTCGGCGGCGCTCGCGGCGAGCACCGACTCGGCACCGATACGCCGCGCGGCGGCGACGACGCGCGCCGCGATCTCACCGCGGTTGGCGACGAGCACGACGGGAGAGGCCGCGGACACGACTCAGGCCTCGAGCCGGGCGAGGACCTCGCCGAACTGCACGTGCGCCCCGTCATCCGCCTCGAAGCCCGCGATGATGCCGGCGACACCGGCGGACACCGGGTTCATGAGCTTCATGATCTCGATGATCCCGATCGTCGTGTCGGGCTGCACCGCGTCCCCCGGCTCGACGAACGGGGGCTCCCCGGGAGCGGGACGGCGGTAGAAGACGCCGAGCATCGGCGCGGTGATGGCCGCACCTGTCGCCACGGACTCGTGGGCGGGCGTGGGCCCCGGGGCGGACACGGGGGCGGGCGGCGCCGGCTGCGGGGGCCGATCCGCCCTGACCGCGTCCGTGGCCGCGACGACATGTTCCGTTGGGCCGCCGATGGTGCCGGTGCGGGAGAGCTGGACCGAGACGTCGCCGAATGCGACGGCGACGTCGTCGTACTCGCCACCGTCGAGGATGGCGATGAGATCGAGTAGTTGCTGCCAGCTCGGCGAGGAATCCGGGGCCACGTCGCCCTCCTTACGGTCGAGGCACCATCGTGCGGGCGGGAGGGGGCCGCGGCAATTCGCGTTCTCATAAGATGAGAAGAGTCGTGGTCTTGATCCGGGCGTCGGGCATACGGTGAACGCCCCAGCCGGGACCACCACGATCGCGAATTCGAGGACGAACCGTGACCGATCATTTCGATGCCGTCGTCGTCGGCGGCGGCCACCATGCGACGATCATCGCCCCCTACCTGGCCCGCGCGGGCCTGAATGTCGCGGTGTTCGAAGCCCGCACCCACCTCGGCGGCGGCGCCCAGAGCATGCCGGGGCCTGTCGGCGGCGTCACGCAGAACCCGTGCGCGCACTGGACACGCTTCTACGGCCACCCCGCTTACCGAGACTTCGGGCTGGGCGAACTGGGTCTGCGCTACGTGTTCCCCGAGGGCAACGAGGCGATGGTCTTCGACGACGGCTCGGTGTTCATCGGGTACTCCGCCGCGCGCGTGGTGGACGACAGCGGTCGCGCCGAGCCGTGGGCGGAGGGGGTGGCGCGGACGGAAGCGAACATCCGCGCCTTCAGCCGACGCGACGCCGACGCGTACCTGCGCATCCACGACGCCTACGCCGCGCACATCAAGTCCGCCTTCGGGCGCCAGCGCTTCACCCCGCCGCCGCCGTGGGGAACGCCCGACCCCCTCGAGGCTCTGCTCGAGGTCCCCGGCTCGCTCATCGAGCCGGTGCACCAGTTCATGACGATGCGCCAGCTCGCCTACGACGTGTTCGAGTCGGACGAGCTGCGTACGCTGTTCATGCGCGCCGGCGTCACGTCCACCGGCTGCTACCCCGACGATGTCCCCGGCCTCCAGGGCTTCGTGCACAACCTCGCTCTCGTCCTCTCCCTCGAGCCGGCGGCGATCGCGATCGGCGGGACGGGCGCCATCACCTCCGCCCTCGTGAAGGCGGGACGGATGCGGGGAGTCCGGTACTTCACCGGCACGCGCGTCGACGAGATCGTGCAGGACGGCGGCCGGGCCACCGGTATCCGGCTCGAGGACGGCACCTTCGTCGGAGCGGACATCGTCGTCAGCGACCTCGGACTCCCCCAGACCGTGCTGCAGCTGCTGCGCCACGGCGAGGTCGCCGAGCGCATCCGCCACCGGCTGCGCAACGTCGTGTACGACCGCGGACAGCTCGTGTGGGCGAACGTGGTCACCCACGAGGCCCCGGACTACGCGGGAACGACCGGGGTGGGCGAGGCCGGGTCCCAACCGCGGCTGTACTGGGGACCGAAGGACCCCGACTGGTTCGCGACCCGCTATCAGGCGCACATCTTCGCGGAGGGGATCTCCCCGCGGATGCTCATGCTCTCCAGCACCGACTCGCAGTGGGACACCACCCGCGCGCCGGACGGGCTCCACATCACGGGCATCGAGGAGTTCACCGCGCCCGCGCGGTTCTTCGACGAGGCGGGCTGGGCGCACCTCGAGCGCGAGTTCGAGCGTCGCATCCGCGCGCAGTGGCCGACCTACGCGCGCAACATGACCGACGACAACATCGCCGCTATCGAGTGGTTCCTGCCCCCGCGCGTGCGAGCGACGCACCCCGACATGATCGAGGGCGGATATGTCGAGGGCGCGCATCTCGCCAGCCAGATGGGGCGGTTCCGCCCGATCCCCGAGCTCGCCGACTATCGGACGCTGCTGCCGAACCTCTACAACTGCTCCTCCAACGTGCACTCGGGGTCGGGTATCGGCCGCGGGAGCTCGCTCAACTGCTGGCATCGCATCGCGCAGGACCTCGGGATCGATCCGGACGCGGAGATCCGCCGACCCGAGCCCGCCCTCCTCGAGGCGAACCGGGCGACGATCTGACCCGAGGGGAGCGAAGATGACCGACGCTGGGGACCGGCACGGCCCGCACAGCGTCATCAACCGCGTCCTCGCGGTACTGGCCACCTTCGAGGGCACGCCCGGTTCGCTCACGGTCGCCGGCATCGCGCAGCGCGCGGACCTCCCGGTGTCCACGACCTACCGGATCGTGGCCTCCCTGGAGGAATGGGGCGCGCTGCGGAAGGGATCGGACGGCAGGTACCAGATCGGCTTCCGGCTCTGGTCGCTCGGGCAGCAGGCGGGACGGCGCCTGCGCGACCGCGCCCATCCGTTCCTGCAGGATCTCTTCGACCTCACCCAGGAGAACGTGCACCTCGCGATCCGCGACGGGCTGCACTCGCTGTACGTCGACAAGGTCTACAACTCCCGCAAGCTCCCCGTGGTCTCCCGGATCGGGGGGCGCCTGCCCCTCCATGCGACCGCCGTGGGTCGCGTCCTGCTCGCCGCCCAGCCCGACTGGTTCGTGGACGCCTACCTCGCACGTGAGTTGGAGAGTCCCACCCCGAACACGGTCACCGACCCGGCGGTGCTGGCGCGGGTGATCGCGGACGTGCGTCGGGAGGGGTTCTCCGTCACGTACGAGCAGATGCGCCTCGGCGCCATCTCCCTCGCGGCCCCCATCGTCTACCAGGAGGAGACGGTCGCATCCGTAGCGCTCGTCTTCGACATCGGCCAGGCCGGCGAGGTCGAGCGACTGCGACCCGCCGTGAAAGGGACCGCGGACAAGATCGGCCGGGCGATGCGCGGGGGCAGCGCGGGGGCGGTTCTGCGGCGCGTATCGCCACCGACGTCGGATCGTTTCTCAAGCGATGAGAAACCCGGCTTGCACGGCGCCGGTCCAGGTTGAAGAGTCAAGGCACTCGTTCAAGGAGGAGCAGGATGAGCATCGCCGCACCGACCACCGCAGGACCCGACTACCACGGGTTCGAGCCGTTCAAGCTCACCGATCCGTTCGGGGCCTGGAAGGCCCTGCGCGAGGAGGCCCCCGTCTTCTACGACGACCGCATCGGCTACTGGGTCGTCTCCCGGTACGACGACGTCAAGGCCGTCTTCGACGACTGGGAGACCTTCTCGTCCGCGAACGCCCAGCAGCCGATCCGTCCGCTGGGCGACGCGGCCAAGCGCGTTCTCGCAGACGGCGACTTCACCGCCTACTCGGGCCTGTCCGCGCGGATCCCGCCCGACCACACGCGCATCCGGGCGATCGCCACCAAGGCGTTCACCCCTCGCCGCTATCGCGTGCTGGAGCCCTTCATCCGCGAGAACGTCGACACCCTCATCGACCGGATGGTCGCGAAGGGCGAGCCCGGAGACATCCTCACCGACATCGCGTGGGATCTCCCGACCATCACGATCTTCACGCTCATCGGAGTCCCGGTCGACATGATCGAGACCGTCAAGGCCTGGGCGAGTTCGCGCACCGCCATCACGTGGGGCGACCTCACCGACGACGAGCAGGTGCCGCACGCCGAGAACCTCGTCGCCTACTGGCGGTACTGCCGCAAGCTGGTCGCCGACGCGAAGGAGTCGCCCGGCGACAACCTGGTGTCCGACATGGTGCGCTTCCAGGCCGATGGGGACGAGATCAGCGACCACGAGATCGCGTCGTTCCTCTACAGCCTGCTGTTCGCGGGTCACGAGACGACGACGACCCTCATCTCCAACACCGTGCGCGAGCTCCTCGCGAACGACCAGTACACGCGCGTCCGCGACGAGCCCGCGCTGATCCCCGGCGCGATCGACGAGGTGCTGCGCGTGAGCGGAAGCATCGTCGCCTGGCGCCGCCATGCGGAGAAAGACGGCGAGATCGCGGGCGTGCCGATCCCGGCCGGCTCGAAGGTGCTGCTGCTCATGGGCGCCGCCAACCGCGACCCCGAGGTATTCCCGGATCCCGACACCTTCGACATCACCCGCGCCAACGCCCGCGCCCATCTCTCGTTCGGCTACGGCATCCACTACTGCATCGGCAACATGCTCGGCAAGCTGCAGACCCGCATCGCGGTCGAGGAGATCGCCCGGCGCCTGCCGCGGCTGCGACTCGTTCCGGACACCCACATCACGTTCGGCGACAACCTGTCGTTCCGCGTCCCGAACTCCGTCCCCGTTCTCTGGAAGTGACCGCCATGAGCATCCCTCTGAACCAGACCTACACGTTCGCCTTCGACTCCGGCGACGAGCCCACCATCGAGCGCTTGGGCGGCAAGTGCAACAGCCTCGCGATCATGACCTCGGCCGGGATGCCCGTTCCCCCCGGATTCGCGATCACGACGGATGCCTTCGACAAGGTCATGACCGAGACCGGGCTGGGCGCACGCATCGCCGAGATCCTCGTCGGCCTCGACGAGCACGACGTCGCCGAGGTGGATCGCCGGGCGGCGCACGTGCGGGAGCTGATCCTGACCCAGGAGATCCCGACCGACGTGCGCGACGAGGTGGTTCTGGCCTACCGCGGGCTGATGGACCGATGCGGCGACGACGTCGCCGTGGCGGTGCGCTCCAGCGCGACGGCGGAGGACCTGCCCGACGCGAGCTTCGCCGGACAGCAGGACACCTATCTCTGGATCGTGGGCGAGGTCAATGCGCTCCACAAGGTCCGGGAGTGCTGGGCGAGCCTCTACACCGCTCGCGCGATCACGTACCGCATGGCGAACGCGATCCCGGATGAAGGACTCTCGATGGCGGTCGCGGTGCAGAAGATGGTGAACTCCCGCAGCTCGGGTGTGGCGATGACGCTCGACCCGCAGACGGGCGACCGCACGAAGATCGTCATCGAGTCGAGCTGGGGGCTCGGCGAGATGGTCGTGTCGGGTGAGGTGACGCCCGACAACTTCCTGCTCGACAAGGTGATGCTGAGCGTGGTCACCCGTGCGATCAGCGAGAAGGCGGAGGAGCTGGTGCCCAGCGGCCGCGGCAGCATCGTCCGTCGCCCTGTCGACGACGACCGCCGCGGCGCGCCGAGCCTCTCCGACGAGGAGTTGCTCGCCGTCGCGCGCCTCGCGAAGGCCGCCGAGCGCCATTACGGCAAGCCGCAGGACATCGAGTGGGCGATCGACGCCGACCTGGCCGACGGCGAGAACGTCCTGCTGCTGCAGGCGCGACCGGAGACCGTGTGGTCGCCGAAGTCCCCCACCAACACGATCGCCGTCACGTCCCAGGGTTCCGGGATCGCTGCGATCGCCAAGTCGATGCTCTCGAGCCTCGGCATCCGCTGAACCCGCCCCACCGCTCCACCCGACAGCACGAAACCCGACAGCCCGAGACGACGTCGCTCCCCCGCGAGCGCGTCACGGATGTATCAAAGGAGATGCAATGTCCGACACGACGACGCAGAGGAAGTCCTTCCCCTCGCCCTATGACCTCCAGGCCCCTCCCGGATCCGAGGGGTGGGAGGCGCTCTACCCGTACAACCTCGTCTTCCGCGACGAGTTGCGCGAACAGGAGGACGGCCGCTTCTGGTTCTGCGACAGCCAGCACTGGCCCAACGTGTTCAAGCCGTTCGAGGTGACCGCGGTCGAGTTCGCCAGCCGCAACCTCGGCGCCTACAACACGCGGCACTACCTCGTGCCGCCGGCCAACGGCATCGACTATCGCATCCACAACGGGTACAACTACTTCAGCCCGGTGCCCGTGCCGCCGGACGAGATCGCCGCGCGCGTCCCGCACTTCCTCGAGCGCGCTGGCTACTACTTCCAGAACTGGGAGTCGCTGCTGGAGAAGTGGCACACCAAGGTCACCGACAACATCCGTGCTCTCGAGGCGATCGAGTTCACGCCGCTGCCCGACATGGTCCCGATGGAGACGATCACGGAGGGCGTCGGCTACGACCCGTCGGTGGACCTGTTCGAGGGCTACGACCGGCTCCTCGCCCTGGTGTATCGCAACTGGGAGCACCACATGGAGTTCCTCAACCTCGGCTACGTCGCCTACCTCGACCTGTTCCAGTTCTGCAAGGAGGCGTTCCCCGGCATCCCGGATCTCGCGATCGCCAAGATGGTCGTGGGCGTCGACTCGGTGCTCTTCCGCCCCGACGACGAGCTGAAGAAGCTGTCCACCCTCGCGGTCGAGCTCGACCTGCAGGACGTCTTCGCCCGCGGGGCGGGGAACGCCGCGACGACGCTGGCGGCGCTGCGCGAGGCACCGCGCGGAACCGAGTGGATCCAGGCCTGGGAGGCGGCACAGGATCCGTGGTTCAACTACACCTCCGGCAACGGCTTCTACGGCGACGACCGGTACTGGCGCGACGACCTCGACATCCCGATGGGGTACGTCCGCGACTACGTCGTCCGCGTCGCGGCCGGCGAGAGCCTCGGACGCCCGAAGGACGAGCTGCTGATCGAACGGGACCGCATCGTCGACGAGTACGCGGCCGCGCTCGACGACGAGGCCCGCGCGACCTTCCACGGCAAGCTCGGCCTGGCCCGGACCGTCTACCCCTACGTGGAGGACCACAACTTCTACATCGAGCACTGGACGATGGGCGTCTTCTGGCGCAAGGTGCGTCAGCTGTCGACGATGCTGCACGAGCAGGGCTTCTGGCCGCAGCCGAACGACATGCTGTACCTGAGCCGCGACGAGGTGCGTCCCGTCCTGTTCGACTACGCGAGCGCATGGGCGGTGGGCACCGCGCCGATCGGCCCGACGTACTGGCCGAAGGAGATCGAGCGCAGGCGCGCGATCATCGCCGCTCTCCAGCAGGAGCGCCCGCAGCCGGCGTTCAACACGCCTCCGGAGCAGATCAGCGAGCCCTTCACCATCATGCTCTGGGGCATCACCACCGAGCAGGTGCAGCAGTGGCTGGGCACCGACGACGCCCAGGAGGGCGTGCTCACCGGCATGGCGGCCTCCGGCGGAGTCGTCGAGGGCGTCGCGCGCGTCATCACGAGCCCCTCCCAGCTCGATGAGCTGCAGCAGGGGGAGATCCTCGTCGCTCCCGTGACCGCGCCCAGCTGGGGGCCGGTCTTCGGCAAGATCGCCGCGACCGTCACCGACATCGGCGGGATGATGAGCCACGCGGCGATCGTCTGCCGCGAGTACGGCGTGCCCGCGGTCACCGGCACCGGACGGGCGTCGACCCTGATCACCACGGGAACCCGGTTGCGCGTCGACGGCACGCAGGGCACCGTCACCATCCTCGACTGACCACGATCCGGACGACACCATGACACGCGCATCCCGCTCACCCGTCAACCTGCTCGGACGAGACGTCTCGGCGCGCATCCCCTCGCGGGATGCCACCAAGGGCATGATCCGGATGGAGGAGCGGGACGCCGCGGTGTGGGAGGGCGCGCTGCCGTTCCTCCGCACCCGCGACAACGATGCGCACACGCTCGTGTCGTACGGCATCGCGCGGGCGCTGCTCGAGATGGTGCCCGAGGGCGATCCGGACGTCGTGCTTCCGGCGATCATCCTGCACGACACCGGCTGGTCCACCGTCGACGAGACGGTTGCGTTCGACGCCATCGCCCCCGACCGTGACGGGAGCCTGCACCACATCGTGATCCAGCACGAGAAGGAGGGCGCGCGCATCGCCCGCGAGGTACTGGGGGCCCTCGGCCATCCGCGGGCGGCGATCGACGAGATCGCCGAGATCATCGACGGCCATGACACCCGCCTGACCGCGCTGAGCGTGAACGACGCGCTCGTGAAGGATGCGGACAAGGTCTGGCGGGTCTCGCCCCACGGCATCGACGTCGCGGTGCCGCGATTCGGCCTCACGCGGGAGGAATCGGCGATCCTCAACGCCTCCCGCGCCGTCGACGACCTGTTCACTCCCGCCGCGCAGGCGATGTCTCGCGCGTTCCTCGCGTGGGAGTGCATGACCGAGAGCCCGCAATGGCTCCAGACCACCCCTCGGGAGCTGGGCGCATGAGCGGGACGCACAGCGGACGCACCGTCGTCATCACCGGCGGCGCGGCGGGCCTCGGCCGCGCCTTCGCGGTCGGCTTCGCCGAGCGCGGCGCGAACGTGGTCGTGGCCGACATCGACGAGCGGGGCTCGGCCGAGACGGTGCGCCGCATCCGGGATGCCGGCGGCCGCGCGCTGGCGGTCCGCGCCGACGTGACCGACCGCGCGTCGACGGATGCCCTCATGGCCGCGGCGACCGAGGAATTCGGCGCGCTGCACGCCCTCGTCAACAACGCCGCGATCTACGCGACGATCCACCGGGCGCCGTTCGCGGACATCGACCCCGACGAGTGGGATCGCGTGATGGCCGTGAACGTCAAGGGCACCTGGCAGTGCTCCGCTTCGGCGGTCGCGCGGATGGCGGAGGGCGGCGCGATCGTGAACATCGCGTCGGCCACCGTGTTCAGCGGCTCGCCGCAGTGGATGCACTACGTCGCTTCCAAGGGCGCCGTGATCGGGATGACGCGCACGCTCGCGCGCGAGGTCGGCGGACGCGGGATCACCGCGAACGTGATCGCGCCGGGGTTCACCCTCACCGAGGCGTCCCGCGCGCAGCTGGAGGACGCCGAGACGTACGGCGTCTCCGCGCGCGCCATCCGTCGCGCGAGCATTCCCGAGGACATCGTCGGCACGGCGCTGTTCCTGACCTCGCCCGACGCCGCCTACATCACGGGCCAGACGATCGTCGTCGACGGCGGCAAGCAATTCATCTGACAAGGAGCAGCACGTGAGCACAGTGGTCTACACCGCGGCCGACGGCACCCGGACGGTGATCGAGGGTCGGCCGGGCGATTCCGTGATGGAGACCGCCGTCCGCAACGGGGTGAAGGGCATCGTGGGCGAGTGCGGGGGCAGCCTGTCCTGCGCGACGTGCCACGTCTTCGTCGAGCCGGAGACGTTCGCGCTGGTCGGCGGCCCGAGCGGGCCGCTGGAGGACGACATGCTGGACGGCACGGCGGTCGAGCGACAGGAGACATCGCGCCTGTCGTGTCAGATCCGGCTGGAGGAGGGCGTGGAGTACCACGTCCGCACGCCGGAGGCTCAGATCTGATGCCCGGGACACTCGTGATCGGCGCCTCGCAGGCGGGCGTCCAGATCGCCGCGACACTGCGCGAGCTCGGAGACGAGGAGCCGATCACGCTCATCGGCGAGGAGCCGCACCGCCCCTACCAGCGTCCTCCCCTGTCGAAGAAGTGGCTCAAGAGCGAGCTCGTCCCGGGCGACGTCATCCTGCGCACGCGCGAGTGGTACGACGGACAGCGGATCGACCTCGTCAGCGGCGACCGGGTCGTGACGATCCGGCGCGACGCGGACGGCACGGGACTGGCCATGACGCAGGGCGGGCGGCAGCTCGCGTTCGACCGCCTCGCCCTGGCCACGGGCTCCTCCGTGCGCCGCCTCACGATCCCCGGCACCGACTTCCACGGCGTGCACTACCTGCGCGACGCCGACGATGCGTATGCCCTCGAAGCGGCGCTCCACGACCCCGCGAACCGGCGGGTGGTCGTCATCGGCGGCGGGTTCATCGGGCTGGAGATCGCGTCCGTCGCCCGCAGCGTCGACAAGGAGGTGACGGTTCTGGAGGCCTCGCCGCGGCTCGTCGGGCGGGTCGTCTCCGAGCAGACGAGCGCCTTCTACCTCGCCGCGCACCGTCGCCGCGGCACGCGGGTCGTGCTGGACGCGCGGCTGCAGCGGATCGTCGGCGGAGCCGCGGACGCCGCGGGCCGGCGCTCGCGGGTGGTCGGCGTCGAGCTCGCCGACGGCGTGCTGATCCCCGCCGACCTCGTCGTGATCGGCATCGGGGTGCTGCCGCGCACGGAACTCGCCATCCAGCTCGGCCTGGAGGTGGCGGGCGGGATCGTCGTGGACGCGCACGCGCGGGCCTCGGACGGGCGCACGGTCGCCGCCGGCGACTGCACCGTCATGCCGAACCCGTACACGCTGGGGGTGCCGGGCCTCACACGGATCGAGAGCGTCAACAACGCGCTCGAGCAGGGCAAGGTCGCCGCGTCGACACTCCTGGGCCGCCCCGCGACGTACGCATCCGTGCCCTGGTTCTGGTCCGACCAGGCCGACCTCAAGCTGCAGATCGCGGGCCTCAGCGCCGGATACGACCACGTGGTCGTGCGGGGCCGCCCGGAGGACGAGCGCTTCTGCGTGCTCTACTACCGCGGCGGCCGGCTCATCTCCGCCGACTGCGTCAACCAGCCCGCCGAGTTCCTCGCCGTCCGCGGCGCGCTCGCCAAGGGGCACACGATCCCGCCCGACCGCGCAGCCGACATGAGCACGCCCCTCAAGCTATCGGTGACCGAGCCGGTCGCGGCCTGACCCGGAGATATCCATGACCCGCTTCCTCCACACGTTCGACAACGTCCAGACGCTCGGCAACGGCCAGTCGCCGCGCCGCGCCTACACCGACCTCGACGACCTGTGGCGCGCGGCGGAGCCGTACATGCGCGCGCGCCGCAACGACATTCACATCCCTCTTTCGTTCTCCTTCGCCGAGCTGCTGCTGGACGACTACCCGGATGCCGACGAGCGGGTCGCGCGCGTCGCGATCCTCCTCCACGACGTCGGCTGGGCGCGGGTGGATGCGGAGGCCATGATCACGGACGGCTTCCGCTCCGAGAACTGGCGCCAGTCCGACGCACGCATCCTGCACGAGGCGGAGGGCTGCGCGATCGCCCGCGAGCTCCTGCCTCCGCTGGGCTTCGATGACGCGTTCGTGACGAAGGTGACCGACATCATCGATGGTCACGACACCCGTTTGGACCACCGCAGCCTCGAGGACGCCATCGTCCGCGACGCCGATCGCCTCTGGCGGTTCACCCCGACCGGCACGGCCTTCTCCGCGGAATGGTTCGGCCGGACGCCACGCGAGATCGTACGGCAGCTGGAAGACGGGGTGCTCGACGAGCTCATCACGGCCTCCGGCCGCCGCATGGCCGAGGCCGAGCTCGTGCGCACGATCGAGCTGCTGAAGATCGACCTGCTGTAGGAGGACGACCGACATGACGATCCCCGAAGCCCCGCCGCGCACCGCGCTCGCCCGACACCGGGACGCGGCTGCACGCCTGCCCTACCGCCACGTCGACGACGTGTTCATCGGCGGCGAGTACGTCGCGGCCGAGACCGGCGAGAGGCAGGACGTCATCGACCCCGCGACCGCCGAGGCATGGGGATCGGTCCCCGTCGCCTCCGACCGCGACGTCGACCGTGCGGTGCGCGCCGCACGCGCCGCCTTCCCCGGCTGGGCGGGGCTCGCCCCCGGGGAACGCGCGGCGCGGATGCGCGCGTGGGCGGACGCGATCGAGCGGCGGAGCGATCCCCTCGCCGTGACGAACTCTCTCGAGAACGGTTCGCCCCTCGCGGAGACCTCCGGCCAGGCCGCGAACGCCGCCGGGATCATCCGCTACTTCGCGGGCCTCGCAGACATCCTGGAGCGCGAGGACGTCCGCGTCGCCCCGCTGGACCCGACGCAGGCGACGACCGTGCGGCGCGAGCCGATCGGCGTGTGCGCGCTGATCGCTCCGTGGAACTTCCCCATCAATCTCGTCGTCATCAAGCTCGCGCCGGCGCTGATCGCCGGCTGCACGGTCGTGGTGAAGCCGGCGTCTCCGACGCCGCTGTCGATCCGCTTTCTGCTCGATGCCGCCGTCGAGGCGGGCATTCCGGCGGGCGTCGTGAATCTCATCACCGGCGATGCCCGCGTCGGCGATCGGCTCGTGCGTCATCCGGACGTCGACAAGGTCGCCTTCACCGGGTCGACGCCCGTGGGCCGCCGGATCGCGGCGGCGTGCGGGGAGCTCCTGCGCCCGGTGACGCTCGAACTCGGCGGGAAATCCGCGGCCATCGTCCTCCCGGACGCGGACGTCGCGCATCTGCAGCGCGTGCTCATCCGCTCCTGTCTGCGCAACACGGGTCAGACGTGCTACATCTCGACGCGGCTCATCGTCACCCCCGAGCGCTACGAAGAGGTCGTCGATGCCGTCGCGGCCACGGTCTCGGCCGCCGTCCAGGGCGACCCGCTCGACCCGGCGACGGTGTTCGGCCCCTCGGCGACGCGCGCGCAGCAGGGCATCGTGCGCGACTACATCCGCAGCGGCATTGCGGAGGGCGCGCGGGTCGTCACCGGCGGCGACGTCGAACCCGCGATCGCGGAGGGCTTCTTCGTGACGCCCACCGTCTTCGCCGACGTCACCGCCGAGATGGCGATCGCCCGCGAGGAGATCTTCGGCCCCGTGCTGTCGATCATGCCCGCGCGCGACGTCGACGAGGCGGTCGCCCTCGCGAACGCCACACCGTTCGGTCTCGGCGGCATCGTGTTCGGGCAGAACGAGGACCGCGCCTTCGAGGTCGCCACCCGGGTCGACACGGGCTCGATCGGCATCAATTTCTTCGGCTCGAACCACGCCGCGCCGTTCGGCGGTCGCCGCGACTCGGGCTTGGGCGTCGAGTACGGCGTCGAGGGGCTCAACGCCTACCTCACCTACCAGTCGGTGCACCGCAGGGTGCGCGCGTGACGGGAGTCGTCCTGCGCTGGGGCGTCAAGCGCAGCCTGCAGGAGTACGTACGCTCCGCCGGCGGCGCGATCGAGGCGGGAGACGGTGCCGTCTGGGACGACGACGAGGCGCTCTTTCCCGCGGATCCGCGCATCCCGGGCGGCTTCCGCGGCTTCGTGCGATTCCGGGCGCACGAGGGGATGCTCGACTGGACCGTCGCCGAACCGCGCTTCGAGAAGGACCGGGCGGAGCTCACGGTCCGCGGTCGCGACGGGGCCCGCATCGTGTTCGCCACGATCGTCGGCGACGAGGCGCGCCTGACCGTGGACGGGGCGCTGATGTTGGGCGGCTTCTACGCCACCGGGACGGTCATGGACACCGTCTCCGTCCGGCCCTGACCGGGCGCGGGAGAGAGCGTACGCTCGGATCATGGTCAGCGCTGACGCCACGATCGCGGAGTTGCAGGGGCTGGATCGGTCGGAGTGGCCGGCGTACCTGGCCGAGCACTCGGGCCTGCCCGGCCCGCGCGCCAATCTCCCGTTGGTCGAGACGGTCGCGGGACTCGCTGATGCCCTCGCGATCGACGAACTGGTGCGAAGCGGCGACGAGTACCCGCTGATGTGCGCGGCTGCGGCCCTCGGGCGCCGCGCAGACGATCCCGAGTCCGAGTCGAGGGCACACGACCTTGCCTCCGACGAGCATTGGCGGGTGAGAGAAGGCGTCGCGATCGGCCTCCAGCTGTTGGGCGATGTCGCACCGGCCGCGCTGAGCTCCGTCGTGCTGAGGTGGGCCGACGATCCGGACCCGTGGGTTCAGCGCGCTGCCGCGGCCGCGATCTGCCAGCCGCGTCTCCTGCGCACTCCCGACGCCGCGGCGCTCGCGATCGAGGTCTGCAGACGAGTGACGCGTCAGCTCGCAACGCTTCCCGCCGAGCGCCGCACGCATCCCGATGCGCGGAAGCTCCGGCAGGCGCTCGGATATTGCTGGAGCGTCGCGATCGCCGCCGATCCCATCCCTGGCCTTGCCTCTTTCGCCGATCTGGACACCGCCGATCCCGATATCGCGTGGATCGTGAACCAGAACCGGCACAAGAAGCGCCTGTCCGTTCTGCTCTGACGGCGCACTGCACTGCATCCGCGGGGTGCTCGCGGGGATCTTGGCGATGAGCACGCTGGCCCAGCCCATCCGCGCCTGCGTCATCAGCGCAGGTGCATGCTCTCCGTCACGAGCCGTGCGCCGTAGTCATCAGCCTGAGAGCCGCATCGATCCGAAAGCGGTGATCCACGTCCTTCAGATCCATCGACAGGATCTCCTCGATCCGCATGACCCGGTAGCGCACGGTGTTCGCGTGGACGTGCAGCCGTGCCGCCGTCCGGCCGAGGTGGCGATCGCATTTCAGGTAGGCCGTGAGCGTGCGCAGGTACTCCGTCCCCGATGTCTCATCGGCTGCGGCCAGCGGGCCAAGCAGGTGCTCAATCTGTCGGCCGAGGCGCTCTGACGAGACTCCGCCGGCCAGCGTCGCGTCGATCGTGTTCACCGTGCGAACGCGGGGGCCGTGCTCGTCGGACCGTGCGGACTCCCCGATCGATGCGATGTTGTCGAGGCAGACGCGCAGGTTTTTTTGCTCCATCGCATGCTTCGCCGATCACCACGACCCACGGCTCGGAGCCGATCCTGGGGAGGATGCCGTGCTCGATCTTGTCGCGAATGTGCGGGATCCCGTCGGTCGCGTCGAGTAAGGCGACCAGTTCATCGCCCCGACGGCAGAGCGGGGTGTGGGGCAGAACGCTCTCGAGGGCATCGCCCAGTAGTCCGGCGTCGATGTCGGTCGCAGCACCCCGGTGGTTCGGGCGGCGCGCGAAGAGGGCGGGGGCGCGCGAAGGTCCGTGCCATTCGTGATCGAGAAGCTCGTTGAGCTGCGCGTTGCCATCATCCAGGATCGATCTGGCCCGGATCGCAAGATCGGTTAGCAGGCCCCCGATCATCGAGGTCGAGGTGCGCAGCAGCCTCGTCTCCGACCGCGTCAGCTCGCGATTCCCTCGGACGACGAAAGCGAAATCGCCGGTGCGTCCGGCGATGTGCGTCCAGCGCACTTCCGGATCGCGCATGGTTCGGTCGGCCACGACCACGTCGATCGCCGCTCCTTCACGCTGCCGCAGCTCAACCGTCATCCCCAGGTCCTGTGCGAGTATCTCGAGCGCTCTGTGGGCGCCACCACGAAGGCTGAGCGAGTCGGCGACGAGTTCCGTGGTGCGCATCGCGCGGTCCGTTGCGGCGAGCTCCTCCTGGGCGGTAAGGAGAGCGCCCCGCACGGCATCGACTTCGCGAAGCGACGCCACGCATGCTGACAAGGTCTGCGCGATTTGGCCCATGCGATCCAGCTGGACTTCGGTCCAGTCATGCATGTGCCGATCGGCGGCGTAGATGACGCCGAAGATGTGCTCGCCGGCATAGACGGGAAGCGTCAGCGTCGCCAGAATCCCCTCCTGATCGATGACACGCGCCATCACCGGTCCGCGGCGGGGGTCTGCGGCGTAGTTTCGGCACGTCGCGGCGATCCCGTCGAGGGCGACCCGTCCGCCGATGCCCTCACCCAGCGCGAGTGTCCACGACGACGCCATCTCGACGGTCCGAAGGCCCGTGTGGGCACCCATCAGGAGGTGCCCGTCGACGATCGGAGCCACCCAGGACACGTCGCATTCCACCCAGGCGACGACCTCTTCGGTCGCAGCTTTCATCGCCTCGTGGACCGAGCGTGCGGCGAGCAGTTGGCGCAGGAAACGGGCGCGCGGGTCCGCTCCGGCTGGTTCCGGTGTGTCGTCGGTCGGGTGGACCACTGCCCCTCTCCTCTTCGTCGAGTCGGGTGTAGCAGCGATTGTATTCGGCTGTCACGCGCTGACAACCGACAGCCCGAGAACTTTGTCACGACGTGTCTATCGTCGCTCCACGCCACCCGGAAGAGTCAATCGTGCCGTCCGGGAACTCCACCGGCGGACCCGACAACGACGTCAGGAGATCCCATGACCCCTTCCCCCACCGATAACGCTCAGACGGTGCTCGTTGCAGGCGGAGGCCCGATCGGACTGGCAGTCGCGATCGATCTCGCCTTGCGCGGCGTGCGCACGATCGTCTTCGAGGCTCGTCTTCCCGACGAGTCGTTCGGACCGCGTACCAACCAGACCAACGCGCGCTCGATGGAACACTTCCGGCGCTGGGGCATCGCCGACGCACTGAGGCGCAATGACCCGATCGACCCCGAGATGAAGCGCGACGTACGGTTCATGACTCGCGTCGTCGGCGGCCACACCCTGGCCAACCTGGAGGGCGGCGTCGAGTGGGCGGCCCGGTTCCCCTTCGCCGCCGAGACCCCGGAATGGGCGCCGAACCCCGCGATCGAGAAGACCCTCCGCGACCGGGCCGCGGAGCTCTACGAGATCGACCTGCGGTTCGGCATCGAAGTGACAGGCTTCGCGCAGACCGATGATGGAGTCACCGTGGAGTTCGTCGATCGGGACGGCATTGCAGGGTCGGCGAGCGGGGCGTACCTGGTCGGCGCCGACGGCAGCCGCAGCTTCGTCCGCAGGCAGCTGGGCGTCAAGCTCGAAGGCCTGCCGAACCTCACCTCCGCGATGGCCTGGCACGTCCGCGCCCCCAAACTGAAGGAACTCGCCCGTCCCACGGGGCTATCGGCCTTCTACTGGCTGATCAACGAGGACCGCACGGGTCTCATCGTGTTCGCCCAGGACTCCGACGACACCTATCTGTTCTTCGACGCCCCCGCACCGGACGGCGTCGACCCCGACGACTGGTCCTCCGTGAGCGCGTACTATTTGCGCCAGCTGGGAACGGACACCGAGCTCGAATCGCTCGGTGGCGGTCAGCTGATGGTCCACTCCGTGATGGCGCCGCGCTACGACCACGGGCGCGTTCTGCTCGCCGGTGACGCCGCCCACCTGATCTCGCCGTATGGCGGGTTCGGCATGAACATCGGCATCGGCGACGCCGCCGACCTGGGCTGGAAGATCGGTGCAACCCTGCAGGGATGGGGTGGCTCCGCGCTCATCCCCAGCTACAGCCAAGAGCGCCGAGAGGCCGAGGAGTGGATCCTCGACGTGTGCGCGAAGAACACCTCTCTCATCGGACCGAACATGGCACGCGATCACATGGAGCAGGACGGTCCGGGCGGCGACGCGGCACGAGCGGAAGTCACCGAGATGATCTTCGAGAAGAAGGTGTCGGAGCTGAAGAGCATGGGCGCGCAGCTCGGGTACCAATACAACGGGTCCCCGATCATCGCGCATCAACCGAACCCGCCGGAGTCGACCGCCGGCGACTACATCCCCACCGCGTCACCCGGCTCGCGCCTTCCGCACGTCTGGCTCGATGACACGACCTCGCTGTACGACCGGCTGGGGCCATGGTTCACGCTGGTCGTGACGGAGGAGGGACCGGACACCACCCCGTTCGAGGCTGCGGCCCACGACCGAGGTGTCCCGCTGCTCGTCCTCACCCCGGGCTCGCAGGAGCTCGCCGAGTTGTGCGAGGCGAAGCTCGTGCTGGTGCGCCCCGATCAGCACGTCGCATGGCGCGGTGACGTGGCGCCAGCGGATGTCGAGACCCTGATCGACCTGGTGCGTGGGCATGTCTGACCGTCACGTCCGGGTGGGCGGCATCGACTGGGCCTGCACCGAGATGGGCGCGGGGCCGCTCGTGCTCTTTCTCCATGGCACGCTCAGCGGGCGAGTCACCTTCGCCGACACGATGGCGGCAGTCACGGGTCCGTACCGTCTGGTCGCGATCGACTGGCCTGGCCACGGCGAGTCGGGCTGGGACCCGGCAGGGTGGACAGCCGACGACCTGGTGGCGGCGATGCCGGAGCTCGTCTCGGCGCTGGGAGAGGAGTCTGCGATCCTCGTCGGTCTCTCGCAAGGCGGCGCGATCGCCACGCGCACCGCGATCCGCTACCCGGAGCTGGTCGACGCGATGGTGCTCATCAACGCGTCTCCCCAGCCTCCTGGGCCCGATGCGGTCGCCGCGGTCGCAGCGGTCGGCGACGCGCTCGCAGGGGACGACGAGACGGTCAGACGCGATGCGGCGGCAGGGCTCCAGCGCATCTTCCACGCCCCCGGTTGGCTCGATGCACACCCCGACGCAGCCGAGCGCGAGCTCCAGCAGATGCTGGCGCACCCCCGGGAGGGTGTCGCCCTGGCCGCGCGGGTCCCCGCGACTTATCGGCCGGTCAGCGACCAGCTATCCCAGATCCGCTGCCCCACGCTCGTGGTGTGGGGCGAGCGCGACCCCGGCACATCGAGAGGACCGGAGATGGTCGACGCGATCCCTGACGCGGAACTCGTCGTCCTCCCCGGCGCAGGCCACCTGGCAACCCTCGAGGCGGCTGCGCCGACCGCGGCCGCCATCTCGGGATTCCTCGCCCGAGTTCACCCCGACCAGAAATGAGTTGAGACATGTACCTGGCCTCCATCGTGAATCGACCGACGATCTTCGTCGATGGTGCCCCCGTCGACGTCCACGACGCATCCGGCGGCCGCTTCCCCGCCGGGATCGCTGACATCTACGAGGTGTGGGACGAGTTCCGCGCCTGGGCGTCGGAGCAGAACGCCGGGCGTCCGGGCGATATCGACGTCGCCACGCTGGGCGCGCCGTCACCACGACCGTCGCAGGTCTTCGCCATCTCCCTCAACTATCTCGACCATGCGGAGGAGGCCTCGCTGCAGATCCCTGACTTTCCTTCTGTCTTCACAAAATTCCCGTCATGTATCGGCGCTCCGGCCGCACCGGTCGAGATCGCACGTCCGATGACCGACTGGGAGCTCGAGCTCGTCGTGGTGATCGGTCGCGAGGGACACCTCGTGAGCGACGCTGACGGGTGGGACCACGTCGCCGGCCTCACCATCGGTCAGGACATCTCCGACCGGGAGCTCCAGCTCGCGGGGCCTTCGTATCCGCAGTTCAGCCTCGGCAAGTCGTTCCCCGGCTACGGACCGACCGGCCCGTGGCTGGTCAGCCCCGACGAGTTCGACAACCGCGATGACATTGCCCTGCGCTGCATCCTGGACGGGGAGGTGGTGCAGGACTTCCGTACGTCCAACCTCATTTTCAGCATCCCCCGGCTCGTCTCTCTCCTCTCGAGCGTCGTCACCCTGCGCCCAGGCGACCTGATCTTCACCGGTACCTCTTCCGGCGTCGGATTCGCCCGCACCCCGAAGCGTTTCCTGGCTCCGGGTCAGGAGATCGTCAGCGAGGTCGAGGGGATCGGTGCTCTGCGCACCACCCTGGTCGCCTCGGGCTCGTGAGTATCAGATGAGATTCGTCACGTACGCGTCCTCCGACGGCGACAACCGCGTGGGCGTGATCGCCGACGCGGTAGTGCATGGGCTGGATTCGGGGCCCAGCATGGTCGACTTGCTCGACGCCGGTGAGCTCCAGACGCAGGGCGAGAGGGCTTTGAGACGGCCCGCCGAGGTCGTCGAGTTGGACAAGGCGCTGCTCCGAAGTCCGCTGCAACCGCGGTCGATCCGCGACTGCGCGGGGTTCCTCCAGCACCTGCGAAACGTGTCTTCGGCGATCGATATGCCCGTGGACGAGCGATTCGAGACCTTCCCGCCCGCGTACTTCACGAACCCGGATGTGCGCTTCGGCCCACGCGACGATGTCCCGATGGCGCCCGACACCGAGATGTTCGACTTCGAGCTCGAGATTGCGGCGGTCATCGGACGGGTCGGATGCGACATCCCGCTCGCCGATGCGGAGTCCCATATCGCGGGCTTCATGGTCTACTGCGACTGGAGCTCGCGGGATCTGCAGATGAAGGAGATGCCGTTGCGCCTCGGGCCGGGCAAGGGCAAGGACACCGCCAACACGCTGGGACCCGCTCTCGTGACTCCCGACGAGATCGAGCCGTTCCGGTCGGGTGCAGGCTACGACCTGGAGATGACCGTGCGCGTCGATGACGAACTCGTCAGCCATGGGCGCTGGAGTTCGATCGACTGGGGCTTCGCCGACATGATCGCGTTCGCATCGCGCGGAACGAGGCTGCGGCCGGGCGACGTGATCGGTTCAGGCACCGTCGAGAGCGGATGCCTATTCGAGCAATACGTCACCGATCGCCAGAACTTCCGTGGATGGCTGCAGCCAGGCGACGATGTCCGGCTCGCGGTGGAGCAGCTGGGCGAGCTGCGCCACCGAGTCGTCGCAGCGCCGACGGCCGAACGTCTGAGCACGGGGTACTGAGATGGAGCTCACCCTCCGTTCCCTGCTGGTCGGCGGGATTGCCCGCTTCGGCGACCGGGCGGCGCTGCTCGGCCCAGACGGCCGCACCCTCAACTACCGCCAACTGGAGCGCAGCGCGGATCGGCTCGCCCACCTGCTCGTCGCCGCCGGGGTCTCGCCCGGTGATCCGGTTGCGCTTCTGATGGGGAACCGCGTGGAATGGGTCGTCGCCGACCAGGCGATCCTGCGTGCGGGTGGAGCGAAGGTCCCGATCAACCCGATGCTGTCCGCCGCCGAGATGGCTTACATCCTGGCCGACAGCGGCGCGACGGTCGCGCTCGCCGACGACACTCTCGCCGCGGTGGCGCGCGACGCCGGGGTCGCCCAGGTGATCGAGCTCGGCGAGGCGTGGGAGCGGGCGCTCGCGACCGAGACGGACGGACCGCCGGACGTGAAGGTCGCACCCGCGGACATCGCGCTCATCCTGTACACGGGCGGCACTACCGGCCGGCAGAAGGGCGTGCTGCACACCCAGGAAGCGCTCGCGGTCAACCTCCTCGCCCACGACATCGAGATCGGCATTCTCGATGACGAGCGGATCCCCCTGACCGCGCCGCTCGCCCATTCCGCGGGCTTCCTCCTGAACGCCGGGCTGCTGAAGGGCGCCTTCCACGTACTGGCGACGCGCTTCGACGCGAGCACGGTCATCGACACGGTCATCGAGCACGCGATCACCGTGCTCTTTCTCGTGCCGACGATGATCTACCGTCTCCTCGACGCCGACCACCGCGAGGGCGAGATCGTGTCGTTGCGCACCATCCTCTACGGAGCGGCGCCGATCACGCTCGAGCGGCTAGAACAGGGGATTGAACGGTTCGGGCCGGTCTTCATGCAGCTGTACGGGCAGTCCGAGGCGCCGAACTTCCTCACCCGTCTGACACGGGAGGACCATGACCCGGCGCATCCCGACCGGCTCTCCAGCTGCGGACGAGCGGCGGCCTTGGTATCGGTGGCGGTGCTCGATGACGACGACCGCCCTGTGCCGACGGGCCAGGTGGGCGAGATCTGCGCGCGGGCACCGTACGTCATGACTGGGTACCGGGGAATGCCGGAGAAGACGGCCGAGACCCTTCGGGGTGGGTGGCTCCACACCGGTGACATCGGCACGATCGATGCCGACGGCTTCGTGCATCTCCTCGACCGCAAGAACGACATGGTGATCACCGGCGGGTTCAACGTCTACACCACAGAGGTAGAGCAGGTGATCGCTGGCGTCGCCGGCGTACGGCAGACGGCAGTGGTGGGCATCCCTCATCCCGATTGGGGCGAGGCCGTCGTCGCCTACGTGGTCGCCGAGGAGGGTTTCGACGACGATTCTGTCCGAGTCGCGTGCGACGACGCCCTCGGTCGCTACAAGCAGCCGAAGGCCGTGGTGCGCGTCGATGTCCTCCCGACCACCGCGGTGGGCAAGGTCGACAAAGTCGCCCTCCGCCAGGCATGGCCGGGGTGGACGGAGCGGATGCGATGAGCGGCTCTGTCTACATCACGGGAGTCGCATGCACTCCCTTCGGCAAGCATCCGGAGCGCTCGATCAAGGAAATGGTCACCGCCGTGGTGGACGAGGTGCTGGCTGACGCCGGCAGCTCGCCGGAGGAGGTGGGATTCGTCGCGGTCGGCAATGCGATCGGATCGCTGATGACCGGTCAGGCGATGATCCAGGGCCAGCTGGCCCTGCTCGACACCGGCCTGGCTGGAGTCCCCATCGTCAACATCGAGAACGCGTGCGCGTCGAGTTCGAGCGCCCTTCTTCTCGCGGTCAACGCAGTCCGCGCCGGAGCCTGCGAGACAGCTCTCGCGATCGGTGTCGAGAAGATGACCTCCCCCGACAAGGCGCGTGCGTTCGACGCGCTCGCGACAGGGGTCGACATCACGGCTGCCGGCGTGGGGCGCCCTGGCGCATCCGTCTTCATGAGCATCTACGCCCAGGAGGCACGCGACTACATGGCGGCCACCGGCGCGACCATCGAGGCCTTCGCCCACGCCGCCTCAACCGCACGGCTGCACGGCAGCCTGAACCCCCGCGCCCAGTACCGTTCGGCGGCGACACCGCAGGAGATCCTCGAGTCGCGGGTCATCGACGACCCGCTTCGACTCCTCATGTGCTCACCGGTAGGTGATGGGGCGGCCGCGGTCCTTGTCTCGTCGCGACCGCGGACCGATGCCGCGATCGCCGTGCGCAGCATCGCGCTTCGGTCCGGGCGACGCGCGGAGGGCGGCGAACTCATCCGACGCACCGCAGCGGAGGCATTCGCCACAGCGGGACGCCGCCCGACCGACGTCGACGTGCTCGAGGTGCACGACGCCGCAAGCTCGGCCGGTTTGGTCGCTCTCGAGGAGATCGGCGCCGTCGAGCACGGACACGCTTGGCGCCGCGCGCTCGACGGCGACCTCCGTTTCGACGGTTCTCTCCCGGTGAACACCGGTGGCGGGCTGGTGAGCAGGGGCCACCCGGT
Organism: Microbacterium sp. BR1; assembly: GCF_002812725.1. Taxonomy (GTDB): domain Bacteria; phylum Actinomycetota; class Actinomycetes; order Actinomycetales; family Microbacteriaceae; genus Microbacterium. The sequence continues at coordinate 1,073,524 of NZ_NMUN01000004.1, forward strand.
CGGTGCGACCGGTGCCGCGCAGATCGTCGAGCTCGTCGATCAGCTGCTCGGTCGCGCAGGAGGTCGGCAGGTGCCTGATGCGCGTGTTGCCGTAGCGCAGAACGCCGGCGGCGCCGTCACCACCGCGCCGTACACGTCCGCGGTCTGCAGCGTGACCGTCTTGGAACGCGACTGAGGCCACCTTGGCCGCAGTCGAAAGGAAAGGAGCAAAGATGACCACCACAGGATCCGTCAGCGCGATGGGGTATATCGCGCTGGGGTCGAGGGATCTCCCCGCCTCGACCCGTATGGCCGCCGACGTGCTCGGCCTGAGATCGGTGGAGAACACGGCCACGCGCGCCTACCTGTCCGCAGCCGACACCCACCACGAGCTGGTCTATGTGAAATCGGACGTGGAGGGCGTCGACCACATCGGCCTGGTCGCGCCCGACAGTGACAACCTCGCGGCCATCCGGGAGAAGGTCCGGCGCGGCGGTTGGCGCGTCCTCGCCGAGCAACCCATCGAGGAGCACATCGAGGAGGGCTTCGCCTTCATTGGGCCTGAGGGGTTCACCTGGCACGTCTACCGTGGCATGTCGATCTTCGACAACCGCACGGGAGGCTTCGGCCCGGATCGGTACGGACATGTCAACCTCAAGGTGCGCGACTCGGTCGCGATGGTCTCGTTCCTCGTCGATGTCTTCGGGTTCACGGTCTCGGACCGCATCGGGGAAGACTTCGCCTTCTTCCTTCGCTGCAATCCGGAACACCACGGCATCGCCGTCGTGAAAGCGGCCGGTCACCAGCCCTCACTTCATCACCACGCCTGGCAGGCTCAGAGCATCACCGATCTCGGCAAGCTCGCCGACCGTTTGGCGAAATCGGGATCTCGGTTGTTCTGGGGTCCGACCCGTCATGGGGCCGGGCACAACATCGCGGCATACTACATCGAGCCGGGTGCGGCCCTGGTCGAGCTATACACCGATATGGAGATGATCTACGACCCGCGCCGGGACGCCATCGTGTGGGCGTTCGAGGATCCGGGTTGGCTCAGCCAGTGGGACGGCCTCTCGCCGGAGAACATGCTGGAGTTCGGGGTGCCCACGATCAGTCGCTGACGTCGCCCTCGGGCCGGTGAGGAGCACGGTCACGCTCCGAGGCACGACGGGCGGCAGCATCCCTGGCGCAGATGACCCCTCGACCGGCTTGGTCGTGCGAGCAACCGGGGGATGCGCAAGTGGCGCTGGAGGCCAGCGATACCTACACGATGGTCGTGCCAGAACTCGCTGGCAAAAAACTCACTCCCAGACACGGCGAAGCCCTGACGAGAGTCATCTCATCAGGGCTTTTCTGTCGGGATGACAGGATTTGAACCTGCGACCCCCTGACCCCCAGTCAGGTGCGCTACCAAGCTGCGCCACATCCCGTTGTTCACTTTTCAGCCCCCGCCTGAGCGCGGACAACTCCCCCATCTTACCCGAGCGCCCGAGCCCCCGCGAACGCTCTCGCCCCGTGTCGGCACCTCGCGCTAGCGTGACCGCCATGATCACCATCGCGCCCGCCACGGCCGACCGGTTCGACGACGTCGAGCACACCTTCTCGGGCGGCGGCGACGGACTCAGCTGCCAGTGCCAGTGGTGGACGCTCACGAACGCGCAGTTTCAGGCATCCGACCGCCATGAACGCGAACGGATGCTGCGGGCACAGGTCGCCGCAGAGCCCTCCCCCGCCCTCATCGCCTACGTCGACGGCGAAGCCGCCGGGTGGGTCCGCGTCGGACCCCGCACCGCGCAGCCACGACTCGCACGCACCCGCGACTTCGCCGCGACCAACGAGCCGTGGGATGACTCGACCGTCTGGGCCGTGACCTGCTTCGTCGTGCGCAAAGAGCACCGCGGCAAGGGCCTGAATCAGCAACTGCTCGACGCCGCGATCGACCATGCCCGCACGAACGGAGCCCGCGTGCTCGAGGCGTATCCGACCGACACGAGCGCCACCAAACGCTCGTCGAACGAGCTCTTCCGAGGCATCCTGAGCGTGTTCGAGAACGCCGGATTCCGCGAGATCGCACGTCCCAAGCCTGAGCGGGTGATCGTTCAGCTCGACCTGAGCACCTGAACGCCACGAACACCGGACCGGTGGCTCGTGCGACGATTGTCGTGTGCGGCGGCAGGCCCAACGAGGAGCAACATGAGCGCAGAGTCCCCACGGTCGCCCCTCGCGGGCCTGGCCGGGCTGCCCGCGTGGATCGGCTTCATTCCCTACGCGGTGGTCTCGATCGTGCACGTCATCGCGCTCGGCCTGGATGCGGACGCGATCGCCGCGCCGACCAAGCTCACACTCATGCCCCTGCTCGTCATCGCCGCCCTCTGGGCCGGACGCGGCTCCACCTGGGGCGCGCCAGCGACGCTCCTGTTCGTCGCCCTCGCGTTCTCGTGGCTCGGCGACGGCGCCGGCACGTTCTTCCCGTACGCTCCCGAGCTGCCCGTCATGCTGCTCTGCTTCGGCCTCGCGCACGTCGCCTACATCGTGCTGTTCTGGCGGTTCATCCGCACGAAGCCCTGGCCCGCCTGGGCGCTCGTCTACGCCGCGTGGTGGCTCCTGCTCGTGATCGTCCTGTGGCCCCGGCTCGGCGCCCTGTCGTTCGCCGTCGCGATCTACGGCCTCGTTCTCGGCGGCACCGCGGCGACGGCCGCGCGCTGCGCCCCGATGGTCGCCATCGGTGCGGCGTTCTTCCTCGCCTCCGACACGATCCTCGCGTTCCGCCTCTTTACCCCCGAGGCCATGCCCGACTGGACCAGCCCCCTCGTCATGGCGACCTACACGCTCGGCCAAGGGCTCATCGTCGCGGGCGTCGCCGTCGGACTGCCGCGCCTCGCCGTACGATCCCGGGCGGCGCGCACGTGAGCAGCGAGACATCCCGTGTGCGAACGGATGCCTGGCTCTGGGCCGTCCGCGTCTACAAGACCCGCTCGGCGGCGACGACCGCCTGCCGGGCGGGGCACGTGCGTGTGAACGGCGATCGAGCCAAGGCCGCGCAACCGATCGGTCCCGGCGACGAGGTTCGCATCCGCATCGCCGGGTTCGATCGCACGCTCGTCGTCCGCCAGACGATCGTCAAGCGCGTCGGCGCCCCGGCGGCTGCGTTGGCCTACGAAGACCTGACGCCTCCCCCGCCTCCCCGGGAATCGATCGCCTTCGTGCCGGTGCGCGACCGCGGGGCGGGTCGGCCGACCAAGCGCGAGCGCCGCGACATCGACAAGCTGCGCGGATTCGCCCCCGAGTAGATCCGCGACTCTCGGACGCCTTAGATGTGAAAACTCTCATCTTCTTGCCGCGATCTCGGCGTGATTTCGGTGTTTTTCGGGCGTCGGATGTCGGTGGTCGTCCGTAGAGTTTCGAACATGCATTCGAACATGCGTGTCGCATCCGATGAGGATGTTGATGTTGCCGCGCGTGACCTGGCGGTGCGGTTCGCGGAGGCGTCGCGGACGGTGGCGCGGGCGCAGGCGGCGCAGGCGCGGGTGTTGGCGGATGCGGCGGGCCTCGGGATGCGCCGGGTTGCCGAGCTGGTGTCGGTCTCGTCGCGTGAGGCGGAGTTGCCGGTGCGGGCGTTGGCGGCGGAGTTGGGTGTCGCGGCGAACATGTCCGACCGGACCGTGCAGCGCCGCATGAACGACGCCGCGGTGCTGGCGGAGTCGTTCCCGGCGACGTTCGACGCATGGGATGCGGGACGCGTCGGTGCGGGGCATGTTGCGGTGATCATGGAACACGGCACACCCCTCACCAATCCGAAAGCGCGGGCGGTGTTCGAGCGCGAGGCGTTGGCTCGGGCGGAAGGAACGACACCCGGACGATTGGCATCGTCGTTGGCGCTGCTCGCGGAGTCACTGCAGCCCCGAAAGTTGACCGAGCGCCACCAAGAAGCACGAGCCACCCGCGGTGCGTGCGTGCGGGATATCGGGGATGGGATGGCTGAGTTCAGCACAATCCAACCGGCGGTGTTGGCGCACGCAATGCATGACCGGATCACGCAGCAGGCGCAGGCACTCAAGAAGGCCGACCCATTTGACACCCGTACCCTCGACCAGATCCGTGCGGACCTGGTGGCTGACATGGTGCTGACGACTTCACCCACTGTTGAGACGGGTGCGGGGATGTCGGACGGATTTGGAGGTCTGGGGGCGATCCGCGCGATCGTGAACGTCACCGTTCCCGCTCTCGCGTTGGCCGGGGTGACGGATGAGCCCGCGGAACTGGCCGGGCGGTGCCCGATCGACCCGGCGACAGCCCGCACCCTCGCCGGCCACGCCACGGGATGGGATCGGGTCCTCGCAGACCCGATCACCGGGTGCGTTCTCGCGGTCGACCGATACACACCGTCGGCGGACATGAAACGGTTCCTGCGCGCACGGGATCAGCACTGCCGGTTCCCCGGGTGCCGGCAACCCGCCCATCGGTGCGACCGCGACCACACCCTCGATTACGCCCTCGGTGGTGAGACCAGCACCTGCAACCTCGCCTGCCTCTGCAAGAGACACCACACCTTGAAAGGCGAAACAGGCTGGACCGTGAGGCAACTCGGCGGCGGAATCCTCGAATGGACCTCACCCGGCGGGCATGTCTACATCGACAAACCCCCACCCGCCGTCCACTTCACTCCGAACACCGACCCACCACCCTTCTAGGCATGGGGTCGCTGCGCCCGCCCGCCCACCCGCCCGAGTACTGCGCCTGTCGAAGCGACCCGCTGAGCTTGTCGAAGTGACGCACTGCGCGGCGCCCGACCAGCGAGCCCGAGGCATAACTCCCTACGCTCGGTCGTGCAGCGTGATCTGGTAACCGTCGGGGTCGGCGAACGTGAAGGTGCGGCCGAACGGACCGTCGATCGGCGCCGAGACGATGGTCTCCCCGTCCGCGACGAGCGCGTCGTGGATGTCTTGCACGTCCGTGGCATGGAGCCAGATCGCGGCACCGATACCGGGCTGCGGCACCGATGCGAGGTCGGTGCCGGGGATCACGTCGCGGAGCGCGAACGCGATCGGCGTGGTCTCGAACACCACGGCATGCGGCGGCCCGGCGGGCGACCGGACCAGACCGAGATAGCGCTCGTAGAACGCCCGCGAGGCAGCGAGATCGCGTACCTGGAGAGAAATGAAGTCGGGGCCGGTTGCGGGCATGATCTTGCTCCTCGTTTCGTGTCAGTTTTCTGACACAGAGCAATCTATGTCAGAATACTGACATGAGTCACGTCGGCATCGATCTGCAGACCTCGCTGGGCTACCTGCTGAAAGAGGCGTCGAGCGCGCTGCGGTCCGCCATGGAAGACGTCCTCCGGCCGCTCGGGATGAGCGTCACGCACTACTCGTGTCTGGAACTGCTGTCCCAGCGCCCGGGGCTGTCCAACTCCGAACTCGCGCGCGGCGCCTTCGTCACTCGGCAGTCCATGAACGTGCTGCTGCAGAACCTTGAGCGCGACGGCTTCGTCACTCGCCCCACCGAGGCCCCCGTCGGCAAGGTTCTTCCCACCGAGCTGACGGAGCGTGGTCGCGAAAGCCTCAAGCAGGCGACCGCCGCGGTGCGATCCGTCGAACTCAGGATGTTGTCGGGAATGACCGAAGACGAGCAGGCGGCCGCCCTGCGGATCCTGCGCAGCATGATCCGCTCACTCCGCGACGAGAACGCCTAGCACAGACAACGCCGAGCACAGACAGCGCCGAGCGCAGAAGAACGCCTACCGCAGAAGAACGCCTACCGCAGAAGATCGAGCACCCAACGCGCCCCGCGCACCGTGGCACCCAGTCGCTCAGCCCGACGCGTCAGCCCGGCATCGCTCGTGACCACGGTCAACGCGGCACCATTCGCGTCGAGGTCAGTCACGGTCGCCACGATCGCGTCGTCGCCGGATGCATCTGCCCGCACGATCTCGATCGGACCGGAACGATCGGCGACGCCGCGCGCGGCTCCCTCGAGCACGACGACGAAGCGCGGAAACCACCGGTCGACCGGCAGGGCGATCGCGGATGCCTCGAGCCCGGCGACGGCGAGTGCCTCCAGCCGATCGAGCAGACGATCCGTCGCACCCGCGCGATCCTTCCACCACCCGTCCGGCACCGAACCGACGACGTTTGCCGCGTCCACGACGACCACGGGTCGCAGGTGCAGTGTGGGCCGCAGGTGACTCCAGGCATCCTCGAAAGACGGATGCAGCGGGTGGTCCACGACGTCGTCGACGCGCACCCACTCCAGCGCGTGGCTCTCGGGGTCGCTGATGACGGGCTCGAAGGGGACGATGACGTCGCCGATCACCGTCGTGTACGACCAGATGTCGAGGTCGAGCACGCTCGTGGCGCGCGGTCTGATCGCCGACCCGGGCACACCGGCCTCTTCGAGCGCCTCGCGCAGGGCCGCGTCCATCGCCGACTCACCCTCGTGGCGTGCGCCACCCGGAAGCGCCCAGGTGCCGCCGAAGTGGCTCCACGACACGCGATGCTGCAACAGCACGCTGTTGCGCGCGGCGTCGTACGCGAGCAGGCCTGCCGCGCCGTACCGGCCCCAGTAACGTTCGCCACTCGGCGCGACAACCCACGCATCCCCCGAGTCGCGGGGCCCGAACGGCCGCCGCGGCTCACCGGGGACGGGGGGCTCGATGCTCACCACACCAGATTGTCACACCCGGGCGGGCGCAGCGCCCGACCGGCCCGGTTCAGCGCGTGCGGCGCTCGCGCACCCGCATGTTGATCTGGATCGGCGTGCCCTCGAAACCGAAGATCTCGCGCAGGCGACGGGCGATGAAGCGGCGGTAGCCGGGGTCGAGGAATCCAGTCGTGAACAGCACGAATGTCGGCGGGCGGGAGGCTGCCTGCGTGCCGAACAGAATGCGCGGCTGCTTGCCACCGCGCAAGGGGTGCGGGTGCTCGGCCACGAGTTCGGAGAGGAAGGCATTGAACTTACCGGTCGGAATCCGCTGATCCCACGACTCCAGCGACGTCTCGAGCGCCGGCACGAGCTTGTCGAGGTGACGCCCGGTCTTGGCCGAGATGTTCACGCGGGGTGCCCATGCGACGTGAGCGAGGTCCTGTTCGATCTCACGCTCGAGATAGCGTCGACGATCGTCGTCGACGAGCTTGTCGCTCGAGAGCAGGTCCCACTTGTTGAACGCGAGCACGAGCGCGCGTCCCGACTCGAGCACCATGTCGATGATGCGGACGTCCTGCTCGCTGAGCGACTCGCTCACATCCAGCACGACGACGGCGACCTCCGCCTTTTCCAGCGCCGTCGCCGTACGCAGCGATGCGTAGAAATCGGCGCCCTGCTGCAGGTGCACGCGGCGACGAATGCCGGCGGTGTCGACCAGACGCCAGAGCTTGCCGCCCAGCTCGACGATCTCGTCGACCGGGTCGCGGGTCGTGCCGGCGAGTTCGTTGACGACGACGCGCTCCTCGCCCGCCGCCTTGTTGAGCAGCGAGGACTTGCCGACGTTGGGGCGTCCGAGGATCGCAACGCGGCGCGGGCCGCCGATCTCGTGCGAGGCGACGGCCGAGACCTCGGGCAGCTTCTCCATCAACTGGTCGAGCAGGTCGGCGACGCCGCGACCGTGAATGGCCGACACGGGGTGCGGCTCGCCGAGGCCCAGGCTCCAGAGCGCGGCGGCCTCGGGCTCGTGGCGTGCGTCGTCGATCTTGTTCGCGACGAGGAAGACGGGCTTGCCGCTCTTGCGCAGCAGCTTCACGACCTGCTCGTCCGTCGCGGTGGGTCCGACCATGGCGTCCACGACGAAGAGGACGACGTCCGACAGGTCGATGGCGATCTCGGCCTGTGCGGCGACGGATGCGTCGATGCCCCGCGCATCCGGTTCCCAGCCGCCCGTGTCGACCAGCGAGAAGCGCCGGTCCATCCATTCGGCCTTGTACGTGACGCGGTCGCGCGTCACACCCGGGGTGTCTTCAACGACGGCCTCGCGACGGCCGAGGATGCGGTTGACGAGCGCGGACTTGCCGACGTTCGGGCGGCCCACGATCGCCACGACGGGCAGCGCCGGGAGGTACTCGATGCCGTCGATGCCGCGCTCGACACCCGCGAGCAGGTGCGCGTCGTCCTCGTCCAGGTCGTAGTCGGCGAGGGATGCGCGCAGCGTCGCCGCCCTCTGCTCGACGAGCTCGGGGTCGAGTTCGGCAAGCTTCTCGGCGATCTGGTCGGGGCGACCTTCGTATTCGTCGTCAGCGCTCATGGCGTCAGTCCTCGTGTTCTGCCGACGCGTGACCTCGAAACGATGTCGAGGACCGCGTCGACGGTCTGTTCGAGATCGAGGTCGGTCGAATCGACCACCTTGACCCCCGGGGCGGCGGTCAGGAAGTCGACCACCCCGCTGTCGGAGGCGTCACGGCGGTGCAGGGCGTCGGCGACGACCGCTGCTTCTACGCCGGTCAGCTCGGCGCTGCGCCGGGCGGCGCGCACCTCGGGGGCTGCTGTGAGCAGCAGCCGCACGGCCGCGTCGGGCGCGACGTTGGTCGTGATGTCCCGGCCCTCGACGACGATGCCGTCGGGGGCGTCGTGGATGATCGAGCGGAAGAGGTTCGTGACGGCCTGGCGGATGGCGGGCACCCGGGCGACGCCGCTGACGGCGTCCGAGACCCGCGGTTCGCGGATCGCACCGCTCACATCGACCGATCCGACGCGTACCCAGGGATCTTCGGGGTTGGTCGAGATGGCGAAGTCGAAATCTCCGGTCGCGTCGAGCACGGCGCTCGCATCGCTCGTGTCGGCACCGCGCTCGAGCACGTGCCAGGCGAGCGCGCGATACGCGGCGCCCGTGTCGAGGTAGCCGTAGCCGAGGCGCGAGGCCACCAGCTTCGCGACGCTCGACTTGCCGCTGCCCGCGGGACCGTCGATCGCGATCACGTTGTCGGCGGTTGCCAGCGGCATCACAGTCGTGGGTTCACTCATTGCCCGTACCCGCCATCCGCCAACCCCGCTCCACCAATCCCGCGGCCGCGTTCGCGACGGTCGCGGGTTCCACGCTGATCTCGGCGAGGCCGAAGGCGGCTCCCGGCGAGTGTTCGAGCCTCAGGTCTTCGACGTTGACGCCGAGCGCGCCGAGGTCGCTGAACAGACGAGCGAGCTGCCCCGGGGAGTCATCCACCATCACGACGAGCTGCTCGAAGCGCCGCTTCTGCCCGTGCTTGCCGGGCAGGCGCTGGACGCCCTCGTTGCCACGCTGAATCGTGTCGGCGATCGTGCGGCGAGAGCCCGCGGCATCCGGGTCGCGCAGCGCATCGGCAACGCGGCCGAGGTCGGCGGCGAGCTGGTCGAGCACCTCGACGACGGGCTCGGCGTTCGCGCCCAGGATCTGCACCCACAGTTCGGGAGCGGATGCCGCGATGCGCGTCGTGTCGCGGACGCCCTGGCCGGCGAGCCCGAGCGACTGCTCCGGCGCTTCGCGCAGCCGGGCCGCGAGCAGACTCGAGACGAGCTGCGGCACGTGCGAGACGACCGCGACCGAGCGGTCGTGCTCCTCGGGCGTCATCTCGATCGGCATCGCGCCGAGATCGAGGGCCAGCCCTTCGACGACCGCGAGGTCCGCGGTCCGGGTCTCTTCGTCGCGGCACACCACCCAGGGCCGGCCGATGAACAGGTCGGAACGGGCCGAGATCGCTCCCCCGCGTTCACGACCGGCGAGGGGGTGCGAGCCGATGTAACGGGTGAGGTCGACGCCGCGCTCGCGCAGTTCGTGCAGCGGCGCGAGCTTCACGCTTGCGACATCCGTCACGACCGCGTCGGGATAGCGCGCCAACTCGGCCGCGACGACGTCCGCGACGACGTCCGGGGGCACGGCGACGACCACGAGCCGAGGCTCGTCGTCGGGGCGGCTCAGCCGCCCGGCGCCGTAATCCACGGCCAGTCGTACCTGCGCGCGCGAGGTGTCATCGAGCGCGACATCGACCCCGAGCGCCATCAGGGCGTGCCCGACGCTCGCGCCGAGCAGCCCGGCACCGACCACGCGGACGGTGCCGCTGGTGCGCGCGGCAACGCGGGGCGTGGTCGAGTCGGTCACTGAAATCTCCTACGGTGTGTCGCCCTGCGGCTCGTCGTCGCTCGAAAGGGCGGCATCGCGGCGCGCAAGGGTGAGCAGCGCGCCGCGTTCCACCTTAGTCAACTCCCGCGCCTGCCCCGCCGGGAGAGTTCCCAGGTGGAGCGGGCCGAACTGCCTGCGGACGAGCTCGCGGACCGGATGCCCCACCTCTGCCATCATGCGCCGCACGATGCGGTTGCGACCCGAGTGCAGGGTCAGCTCCACCAGGCTCGTGCCGCCCGAGGCATCCAAGAGCCGCGCCTTGTCGGCCGCGATCGGTCCGTCCTCGAGCTCGATGCCGCGCGTCAGCTGCGCGATCGTCTGGGCGCTGACCCGGCCCGATACCTTCGCGATGTAGACCTTCGTCACGCCGTACGAGGGATGCGCGAGCACATGGGCGAGCTGACCGTCGTTGGTGAGGATGAGCAGGCCGCTCGTCTCGGCGTCGAGGCGACCGACGTTGTAGAGGCGCTCCGGCCACTCGGCCGTGTACCGGGTCAGGTCGGGGCGGCCGCGCTCGTCGCGCATCGTGCTGACGACGCCCGTCGGCTTGTTGAGCATGACGTAGCGCATGCCCGACTCGACCTGCACGGCGACACCGTCGACGTCGACCAGGTCGGACTCCGGATGAATCCGCGCACCCATCTCCGTGACCACGACACCGTTCACCCGAACGCGCCCGTCGGCGATCAGCTCTTCGCTGACGCGCCGCGAGGCGACGCCGGCCTGGGCGAGCACCTTCTGCAGCCGCACACCGTCCGCCGAGGCATCCGTCGTCCCGGTCTCTCCACCACTCATCGCCGCATCCCCTGCTCCATGTCCCACTTTTCCCGCTCGATGTCCCAGTTTCGCCCGCAATGTGCCGTCCATACCGAGCCGAAGCGGGACATGCTTGGACAGGATGGCTCGCTTCGGCCGGGAACCTGAACCACGCTCACCGGCCGAGAGCTTCGTCGAGGCTGTCGTCGTCCGAGACGTCGGGCAACAGGGGCGAGATCGGCGGCAGCTCGTCGAGCGAGTTGATGCCGAGGTTCACCAGCAGCGCATCGGTCGTGCCGTAGTGGATCGCCCCGGTCTCGGGATCCGCGTACTCCTCGGTGATCAAACCCCGGCCGAGCAGCGTCCGCACGACCGAGTCGACGTTGACGGCGCGGATCGCGGCGACCTGGCCGCGCGTGACCGGCTGCTTGTAGGCGATCACGGCGAGCGTCTCGAGCGCCGCCTGCGACAGCCGCGACGGCGCCTGCGTGTTCACGAACTCGCTCACCAGGTCGTCGTGCTCGGCGCGGACGTACAGCCGCCATCCCCCGCCGACCTCGCGCAGTTCGAACCCGCGCCGCGGCCCGCCGGCCACGCCGTCGTAGTCCTCGACCAGCGACTCGATCGCCTGCCGCACCGCGGCGACGGGTGCCGCCACGGCGGTCGCCAGGGCGACGAGGCTCTGCGGCTCTTCGATCACGAGCAGGATCGCCTCGAGACGACGGGCGACGTCTTGATGTTCAGCGGTCATAGTCGGCCCCCAGGGTCGCAAGTTGTTCGTCGGACCAGTTCTCGGCCGACCATCGCAGGGTGAGTTCGCCGAGCGGCTCGACCTGTTCGAACGACAGCGCCGCGTGACGGTAGAGCTCGAGGATCGACAGGAAGCGCGCCACGACGATGCCGGGCTGCGTGACACCCGCGACGAGCTCGCGGAAGCTCACCGATTCGGCCCGCCGCAGCAACGACACCACCACGGCCGCCTGCTCGCGGATGCTGACCAGCGGCGCGTGCAGGTGCTCGAGCCCGACGTGCGGGATCTCGCGCGGGCTCAGCGCCAGCAGGGCGATCGCGGCGAAGTCCTCGACCGACAGCGTCCAGACCAGTTCGGGAACGGCCGCGCGATGCTTCTCGTCCAGCCGAACGGCGCGGGCGTGCCGCGTGTCCTCACTCTGCAGCCGGGTGCCGAACCAACCCGAAACCTCTTTGAACGCGCGGTACTGCAACAGGCGCGCGAACAGCAGGTCCCGCGCCTCGAGCAGCGCGACGGACTCGGAATCGACGAGCTCGCCCTGCGGCAGCAACCCCGCGACCTTCATATCGAGCAGCGTCGCCGCCACGACGAGGAACTCGCTCGCGCGCTCCAGCTCTTCGTCCGGATCGAGCGCCCGCAGATACGAGATGAACTCATCCGTGACCTTGCTGAGCGCGATCTCGGTGATGTCGAGCTCGTGCTTCGAAATCAGCGAGAGCAGCAGGTCGAACGGGCCGTCGAAGCCCGTGACCGAAACCCGGAATCGGCCGTCGCCGTCCCCGTCATCAGCCGCCGACGCGGTCTCAGGCGACGTCGCCACGGGCGACCAGTTCCCGCGCCAGGCGCAGGTAGGCCTGGGCGGCGGCGTGCTCGGGGGCGAATTCGATGATCGGCAGACCCGAGACGGATGCATCCGGGAACTTCACGGTGCGACCGATGACCGTCTCGAGCACGTCGTCACCGAAAGCCTCGACGACGCGTTCGAGGACCTCACGGGCGTGGAGGGTGCGTGCGTCGTACATCGTCGCGAGGACCCCGTCGAGCTCGATCGCGGGGTTGAGGCGATCGCGCACCTTCTCGATCGTCTCGATCAGCAGGGCGACGCCGCGCATCGCGAAGAACTCGCACTCCATCGGGATGAGCACGCCGTGGCTGGCCGTGAGGGCATTGACCGTGAGCAGTCCCAGCGAGGGCTGGCAGTCGATCAGGATGACGTCGTACTCACGCGAGACGTGCCGCAGCACGCGCGCCAGGATCGTCTCGCGGGCGACCTCGTTGACCAGGTGCACCTCGGCGGCCGACAGGTCGATGTTGGCCGGCAGCACGTCCAGACCCTCGGTGCGCGAGGGAACGATCACCTCGTGCGGGTCGCGTTTGGTGTCGAGCAGCAGGTCGTAGACGGTCGGCACGTCGTGCGTCTGGATTCCGAGGCCGGCCGACAGCGCGCCCTGCGGGTCGAAGTCGACGACCAGGACGCGACGCCCATAGTGCGCGAGAGATGCGGCCAGGTTGATGGTCGTGGTCGTCTTGCCGACCCCGCCCTTTTGGTTGCAGAGCGAGATGATGCGGGCCGGGCCGTGCGAGGCGAGCTTCGGAGGCGTGGGAAAGCCGTGGTACGGACGACCGGTCGGGCCGAGGGGTGCCTCATCCGTCGAGGAGGCCTTCTTCGTGCCCCGCGCGCTGCCCGCCACCGATACTCCCTGCTTCACCATCTGAACCCCATGTTGTGGACCGATTCTAGTCACCCGTGCCCCCTCGACCCTGGCGGCGCGCGCGAGGGCCGGTGCTGTCCGACGCGTTACCGTGCGCGCGGATGGGATGTCGCGTACACGTCGCGCAGGGCGTCGACCGTGACGTGCGTGTAGATCTGCGTCGTCGCGACCGAGGCGTGCCCGAGCAGTTCCTGCACGACACGCACGTCGGCGCCGCCCTGCAACAGGTGTGTCGCGAACGAGTGCCGCAGGGTGTGCGGTGAGACGTGGGCCGAGATCCCCGCCTTCTCGGCGGCGGCACGGATGACGAGCCAGGCGCTCTGCCGCGACAGCGGCGCCCCGCGTGCCCCGAGAAACAGCCGCGGCGTGGCGCGACCACGCAGCGACAGCTCGGGACGCACACGGGTGAGGTAGGCATCCACCGCCGCGCGGGCGAACGATCCCACGGGCACGATCCGTTCCTTGTCGCCCTTGCCGCGCAGGCGGACGATGTCGCCGGTCGAGCCGTTGCCGGTCGCGCCGCCGCCGCCCATGAGATCGTCGACGTCGAGGGTGACGACCTCCGACACCCGAGCTCCCGTCGCGTACATCAGCTCGAGCAGCGCCCGATCCCGCAATCCGATGGGGTCCTCACCCGACGGCGCCGCGAGCAGCCGCTCGACCTGCTCGATCGTCAGCGCCTGGGGCAGACGCCGGGCGGCCTTCGGCGGGCGCAGCCGAGTCGAGACATCCTCGTCCTCGATTCCTTCGCGGGCGAGGTAACGGTGCAGGCCCCGCACCGAAGACTGCAGGCGCGCGAGGCTCGAAGCGGCGGGGGGCGGGGATGCGGCGGCCCGGTCTGCGACGTAACGCGCGACGACGTCCGGTGTGACATCCGTCGTGTCGCGAACGCCCTGCTCGGTCAGCCATCCGACGTAGTCGCCGAGGTCACGGCGATAGGCCGCAACCGTGTGCTCGGACAGCCCGCGCTCGATCGAGACGTGGCGTAGATACGCCGTCACGGCTCGATCGATCCGCACCGAGGTTCGCCTCCGTCCCGTTCGCTCAGTCCCGTTCGCTCAGTCCCGTTTGCTCAGTCCCGCTCGCTCAGTCCCGGATTCGGCTCAGCCCGCCGCGCGCCGGCGACGTTCGGATGCCGCAAGCACGGCGACGATCAGGATCGCGTTCTGCATCCGCCCCTCGAGCACGGCCGTGACGGCGTCTTCGAGCGGAACCCACTCCAAGCGGATGTCGGCCTCTTCGGCCTCGCGCGCGTACGTCTCGGGCGCGGGTGAGATGCCCTCCGCGAGGAAGATGTGCACGACCTCGTCGCTGCCGCCCGGTGAGGTCTTCATGCTGACGAGCTCGCTCCAGCGGCTCGCCGTCAGATCGGCCTCTTCGGCCAGCTCACGGCGGGCGGTGTCGGCGGGCGGCTCCCCGTCGATGTCGAGCAGGCCCGCCGGGATCTCCCAGTCGCGCGAACGGATCGGATGACGATACTGCTGCAGCAGCAGGATCCGTCCGTCGTCATCGATCGCCGCGATGGCGACGGCACCGGTGTGATCGACGTAGTCGCGTGACGTCGACTCGCCGTTGTAGTCGAAGGTGTCGCTGCGCACATCCCAGACACGGCCGGGATAGACGACCTCGCTGCGGCTGATCTCGAGTTCGACCGGCTCATCGCGCAGTGCTGAGAAATCAGTCATTCTCCACCGGATCCACGTCGAAGAGCTCGCTCGCGCGGTGACGTTCGAGCGCCGCACCGACGAGCCCGCGGAAGAGCGGGTGCGGCGCGGTCGGGCGCGAACGCAGCTCGGGGTGCGCCTGCGTGGCGATGTAGTACGGGTGCACGTCGCGCGGCAGCTCGACGTACTCGACCAATGCCCGGTCGGGCGAGAGGCCTGAGAACACCAGGCCGGCCTCGGTGAGGCGGTCGCGGTACGCGTTGTTGACCTCGTAGCGGTGCCGGTGGCGCTCCGAGACCTGCGTCGCGCCGTACAGGTCGGCGGCGAGCGACCCCTCGCGAAGGTCCGCCGCGTACAGGCCGAGGCGCATCGTGCCGCCCAGATCGCCGCCCGCGATGATGTCCACCTGCTCGGCCATGGTCGCGATGACCGGGAACTCGGTGTCGGGGTCGAACTCGCTCGATGACGCACCCTCGAGCCCGGCGAGGTTGCGCGCGTACTCGATCACCATGCACTGCAGCCCCAGGCACAGTCCGAGCGTCGGAATGCCCTGCTCGCGCGCGAATTTCAGCGCACCGAGCTTGCCCTCGATGCCGCGGATGCCGAAGCCACCGGGCACGCAGATGCCATCGACGTCCGCCAGGGCGCGGGCCGCGCCATCCGGCGTCTCGCACAGATCGGACGGGATCCAGCGGATGTTGACGTGCGTCTCTTGCGCGAAGCCACCCGCCTTGAGCGCCTCGGTGACCGACAGGTAGGCGTCCGGCAGATCGATGTACTTGCCGACCAGGCCGATCGTGACCTCGTGCTTGGGGTTGTGCACGGCGCCCAGCACCCGTTCCCAGCGCGACCAGTCGACATCGTTCGCCTCGTCGAGGCCGAGCGCGTTGACGATGTAGGCGTCGAGACCCTGATCGTGCAGCATCGTCGGGATGTCGTAGATGCTCGGCACGTCGACCGCGTTGACGACGGCGTCTTCGTCGACGTCGCACATCAGCGCGATCTTGCGCTTGTTCGACTCGGTGACGGGCCGGTCGCTACGCAGCACGAGAGCGTCGGGCTGGATACCGATCGAGCGGAGCGCGGCGACCGAGTGCTGCGTCGGCTTGGTCTTCTGCTCGCCGGATGCGCCCATGAACGGCACGAGCGAGACGTGCACGAAGAAGACGTTCCGGCGGCCGAGTTCGTGGCGGATCTGGCGCGCCGACTCGATGAAGGGCTGCGACTCGATGTCGCCGACCGTGCCGCCGACCTCGGTGATGATGACGTCGGGCTGGGGATCCTGCGTAGCCTGCAGACGCATCCGTCGTTTGATCTCGTCCGTGATGTGCGGGATGACCTGCACGGTGTCGCCGAGGTACTCGCCGCGACGTTCGCGGGCGATCACCTGCGAGTAGATCTGACCCGTCGTGACGTTGGCCGCCTGACTCAACTCGACGTCCAGGAAGCGCTCGTAGTGCCCGATGTCGAGGTCGGTCTCGGCGCCATCGTCGGTGACGAAGACCTCACCGTGCTGGAACGGGTTCATCGTGCCCGGATCGACGTTCAGATACGGATCGAGCTTCTGCATCACCACCCGCAGACCCCGCGCCGTCAGCAGATTGCCGAGGCTCGCGGCGGTCAGGCCCTTACCCAATGAAGAAACGACACCACCGGTCACGAAGATGTGCCTCGTGATGTGCTTGGTGATGTCGTTCGATGTTCCCGATGCAGTTTCCGCCACGGGCTTTAATCCTATCAGTCGCGTGAGCCCGCGAGCCCGAGCAGCTCGCGCGCGTGCTCGAGAGCCGCGGCCGAGTCGGGAAGTCCCGACAGCAGCCGCGCCATCTCAGCAGCGCGCTCGGGCCCTTCGAGCCTGCGGACGCTCGAGGCGGTCACCGACCCGTCGTTCTCTTTCACGACGGTCAGGTGGTTGGTGGCGAACGCGGCCACCTGCGCGAGGTGCGTGACGACGATGACCTGGGATGCCTCGGCGAGGCGCGCGAGACGACGCCCGACCTCGATCGCGGCGGCCCCGCCGATGCCCGCGTCGATCTCGTCGAAAACGAAGGTCGGCACGGGGTCGGTTCCGGCGATGACGACCTCGATCGCGAGCATGACGCGGCTCAGCTCGCCGCCCGACGCGCCCTTAGACACCGGACGGAGCTCGGCGCCGGGGTGCGGGGCCAGCAGCAGCGCGACATCGTCGCGGCCATCGGACGATGCGGCGCCGGGCGACACCGTCACCTGCAGGCGCGCGTCCGGCATCGCGAGGGCGCTGAGTTCGGCGCTCACGGCGTCGCCCAGGGCCACCGCGGCGACCGTCCGGCGCTCCGTGAGCAATGCGGCGGCGTCGTCGAGGGCTCGGGCGGCGGTCTGGAGTTCGTCGGCCAGCTCATCGATGCGGGCGTCGTCGCCCTCGAGTTCGGCCAGTCGGGCGGCGCCGGTCTCGGCGAGCGCCAGGACCTCGTCCAGAGACGTTCCGTGGTGCCGGATCAGAGCGCCGATCGCCGCGCGCCGCGTTTCGACGGCGTCGAGTTCGAGGGGTCCCGATTCGTCCAGGTCGGCGAGATAGCCCGACAGGTCGGTCGCGATCTCGGCGGCACGAAACCCGAGTTCGGCCACCTGCTGCGAGAACGTCTCGAGCGCGGGATCCTGCGCACTCGCGCGCTCCAGCAGGCGCCGCGCCTCGCCCATCAGGATGGAGACGTCCACGGCATCCGCCTCGGCGGACAGCGCCTCGCGCGCCCCCGCGGCAGCCGCCCGCAGCTCTTCCACGTTCGCGAGGCGCTCGGCGCGCTGGGCGAGCTCGACATCCTCGCCCGGTTGCGGTGCGACGTCCTCGATCTCGGCGAGCGCGGCACGCAGCGTCTCGGCCTCGGCCGTGCGCACATCGCGCTGGGTCGTCAGGGTCGTGTGCTCGGCGTCGAGAGCACGCCAGCGCGCCCACGCGTCCCGGTAGGCGACGAGCGCGGCGCGCACCCCC
This sequence comes from Microbacterium sp. BR1, assembly GCF_002812725.1. Classification (GTDB taxonomy): domain Bacteria; phylum Actinomycetota; class Actinomycetes; order Actinomycetales; family Microbacteriaceae; genus Microbacterium. The sequence continues at coordinate 1,091,426 of NZ_NMUN01000004.1, forward strand.
GCTCCCCCGAATCGGTCGAGCGCGTCGCGCTGGGCCGTTGCCGACCGCAGGCGCAACTGGTCGGACTGGCCGTGAACGACCACCAGATCGTCAGCCAGGTCCGCGAGCACACCGGCCGGCGCCGCGCGCCCGCCGACGCTCGCGCGACTACGACCCTCGGCCGTCACCGTGCGACTCACGTACAGCTCGGCCCGGTCGGTGCCCAGGGGTTCGAGGTCTCCCCCGGCTTCGCGGACGCGATCGGCGACGGATCCCTCGGCCGGAACGTTCCAGATGCCCGCGACCTCGGCCTGACCGCCCGCACGCACCACGCCCGAGTCGGCACGCTGGCCGAGCAACAGACCGAGGCCCGTCACGACCATGGTCTTGCCCGCGCCGGTCTCACCCGTGATGGCGGTGAAGCCCGGGCCGAGCGGCAGCGTCGCCTCGGCGATCACCCCGAGCCCCGCGAGTCGTACTTCCTCGATCACGCGCCCGCCCCGCGGTGGGTGTCGGGGTCGAGATCGAATTCCGCTTCGGTGGGTTCGTGCGTCGCCCAGGTCTCGGGGTCGGCGGCGATGGGCCCGCGCCATCCGTCGACCGGCAACCGGAACTTGCGCACGAGGCGGTCGGTGAACGCGGCGGGATGCAGACGCGCGAGACGGACGGGCTCGGGCGAGCGATGCACCATCACGCGGGCGCCGGGCGGCAGGTCGTGCGAGCGGCGGCCGTCGCACCAGAGGATGCCCGTGCCGTTCGTCCTCTCGAGCACCTCGATCGCGATCGTGGCCTCGGGGCCCACCACGAGGGGCTTGGCGAAGAGGGCGTGCGCGGACAGCGGCACGACCGCTATCGCCTCCACGGTCGGCCAGATCACGGGTCCGCCTGCCGAGAAGTTGTAGGCGGTCGAACCCGTGGGGGTCGAGACGACCATGCCGTCGCACCCGAAACTCGACAGGGGGCGGCCATCCACCTCGAGGACGACCTCGAGCATCCGTTCGCGGCTGGCCTTCTCGACCGTCGCCTCGTTCAGCGCCCACGTCTCGTAGATGAGCGAGTCGTCGGACGCCTGCACGCGCACGGCGAGGGCCAGGCGCTCCTCGACCCGGTAGTCGCCGAGGATGGCGCGATGCACCGCTTCGTCCAGTTCATCCCGCTCGATCTCGGCGAGGAATCCGACATGCCCCATGTTGATGCCGAGCACCGGGGCCGTGCCACCGCGCACCAGCTCCGCCGCGCGCAGGATCGTGCCGTCGCCGCCGAGCACGATGGCCAGCTCGATCTCGTCGACGGGAACGTCGATGCCGAGCGTTCCCGTGTTGTCGAAGTCCCTGATCGCTTTGCCCAGCTGGGTGCGATCGTCGGCCGAGAATACGGCCCGGGCACCCGCGGCGTGCAGTGCCGCCGTCACGCGGCGCGCGGCGGCGACCGTGTCGTCGCGCAGCGCATGCGCGACGACCAGGATGTTGCGCGTGCTCGTCATGCCGCTCCCGCCGATTGGTTCGCCCCACCCATTCTGTCGGATGCCTCCCGTTCGCCGGGCCGCCCGCGCGCTGTGGAGGACATCTGTGGCCTTACGTCACCGGATGCTCCGGTACGGCACCGACGCCGGTTCAGCGCTGCGTGAGCTCGTTCACCATGGCGAGCCAGGCGCTCGGGTTCGACGCATCCGCGTCCGTTCCGCCATCCTCCGCGTCACGCTCCCGGAGCCAGGCCACGAACTCGTGGTTGCCGTGCGTGCCGGGCAGCGGCGAGGCGACCACGCCGTGCGTTCCGAGGCCCGCGTCCCACGCCGCCCAGAGCACACCCGCAACGGCATCCGCGCGCGATGCCGGATCGGTCACCAGCCCGCCCCGAACGGATGTGCGGCCCACCTCGAACTGCGGCTTGATCAGCAGTACGGCGTCACCGCCCGGCGCCATCGTCGCCCGCACGGCCGGCAGCACCAACGCCAGCGAGATGAAAGAAAGATCGCCCGTGACGACCGAGGGTGCGCTGGTCACACCGCTGACCGCGGCGAGCGACTCCGGCGTCATGTCACGGACGTTGTAGCCCTCGACGGACACGACACCCGCGTCATCCCGAATCCTCTCCGACAGCTGGCCATGGCCGACGTCGACCGCGATCACCGGGTCGGCGCCGCGCTCGCGCAGCACCTGCGTGAACCCGCCCGTCGACGCACCCATATCGAGCGCCACGCGGCCGGCAACCTCGATGGGGAACGCGTCGAGAGCCGCGATGAGCTTGTGGGCGGCGCGACTGACGTAGTGGTCGAATGCGGCGACCTCGATCAGCGACGACTCCTCGACCCGGGCCGACGCCTTCACGACGGGGCGACCGTCCACCGTCACGAGCCCGTCGGAGATCAGCCCCGCGGCGTGCGTGCGGGAACGCGCGAGACCGCGCGCCGCCAACGCGGCATCCAGCCGCTCACTCATCGGTCGCCGGACGCCGAAGCGCGCGGATCGGCGAGGCCGCCCACACCTTCGAGCTCACGCGAAAGTTCGTCGTACATCGCGTCGAACGCTGCGGCGCGGGTCGCGAGCGGCTGTTCCTCGACCACCCGCAGGCGCGACACCAGGCTGTCGTCGAAGGCTCCCTCGGGCGTGTTGCTCATCGCCCCAGGATACGACGAAGGACGACGGATGCCTCGGTGCCCCGCGTCAGCGACGGTCGCCGATCAGCGGGCAGCGCGGAAAGGGTCGTCGTAGAGGCGCTCGGGCACCCGCAGCCCGTAGATCGCGCGCCCGGAATCCCAGATCGCTCGGGCCGCGGCGCGCAACAGGTTGATCTGCGCCGAACCTTCGGCGACGATCTCGACGTCGTTTCCGGACACCCGGACGGTGGCGTCGCCGACCGTGACCGCGCCATCCTTCCCGCGCGTCTTCACGATCGGATACGGCTGCGACAGCTCGCGCAGGTCACCGAGGATGAAGTCCGGACGTGACCCCGCCGGCGCGGCGAGGACGTGCTTCGGCCGGTCGATGCCCGTCAACACGAGAGCCGAGGCGATCCCGGCGCGCTGCGCACCCAGAATGTCGGTGTCGAGGCGGTCGCCGATGAACAGCGGATGCTTCGATCCGAACCGCGCGATCGCCTCGACGAAGATCGGCGTCTCGGGCTTGCCCGCGACGGTCGCGAGCCGCCCGATGGCGGTGTGCACGGCCGACACGAGCGTGCCGTTGCCCGGCGCGATGCCACGCGCCTGCGGGATCGTCCAGTCCGTGTTCGTGGCAATCCACGGGATGCCGCCCTCGTCCTCGGGCACGGCGAGGGCGTACGCGGCCTCGGCCAGATCGCGCCAGGCGACATCCGGCGAGAAGCCCTGCACCACGGCGGCGGGAGCATCCTCGGCGCTGCGCGTGACGATGAAGCCGGCCTTCTCGACCTCGACGGTCAGGCCCTCTCCCCCGACGACCAGCACACGCGACCCCTCGGGGAGCATGTCCCGCAGCAGTCGCATGGCGGCCTGCGGGCTCGTGATGACGTCTTCGGGCTGCACGGCGAGCCCGAGTTCACGCAGCTGCCCGGCAACGGTCGCGTCCGTCCGAGAGGCATTGTTGGTGATGTAGCCGAGCCGCCGCGTCCGACCCGCGGCGTTCAACGCCTCCACGGCGTGCGGAATCGCCTGATGTCCGGCATAGACGACCCCGTCGAGATCGGCCAGCACCGCGTCGACCCCCTCGAGCGGCGACGGGGTCACCCTCCCGAGCAGCGCCATCAGTCGGATGCCTCGGTCTTGTCGGTCTCCTCGCCCTCAAGGGGTTCGGCGGTGTCTTCGGAGTCCGGGCCAGCCGTGGGAACCGCATCTGCGTCGTCGAGGTCATCAGAGCCCTCGACGAGCTCATCGGCGTCGTCGAGGTCATCGGCGTCCTCGACGACCTCAGCGGCGTCGACGTGGTCATCAGCACCGTCGAGGACCTCATCGGCATCGTCGAGGTCATCAACGTCGTCGAGGTCGATCTCGACTTCTTCGATCTCGTCGATCTCGAGCACGTCGTCCGAGCCATCGCCGTCGAGGGCCGCCTCGGCCACTTCGGCCAGTCGGGTCCACCGCGCGGCCTCGTCCAGACGCCCGAGCTCTTCGAGCACCGTTGCGCGCGCGGCGAAGAGACCGGGGCTCCACGGGAATGCGGTATCGGGATCCAGCTCGGGGATGTCCAACTCGCGCAGGGCGCGCTCGGGATCACCCAGATCGAGTCGAGCACCGGACATGGCAACGGCCAGTTCGACGCGGGTCTCGATCGGCAGCGAATCACGATCGACAGCGCGACCGACCTCGAGCGCACGATCGGGACGCCCCACCCCACGCTCGCTGTCGACCATCATCGCGATCTGGTCGTCGCTGCCCGAGATACGCCGGTACGTGCGCAACTCCCGCAGTGCGAGGGCGAAATCGCCGACGGCGTAGGCCGTGATCGCGAGCGACTCGCGAACGACAGCCACGCGACCCGCCTTGCGCGACGCGGCCAGGGCGTGCTCGTGGGCGAGTGCGGGATCCTCGTCGATCAGCCGGACGGCCATCGCGAGGTGGCGACCGACGGTATCGGCGTTCTCTTTGCTGAGCGTGCGCAGCTCGTTGCGCGCGCTCGGGTGAAGATCACGCGCGGTGACGTCGTCGGGCAGGAACGGATCGGGAATGCGCGGCTCGAAGTCGCGATCGCGCGGCGGAGCATCGCTGCGGTTGTACGCGGGCCGACCTGCGTTACCGTTACGGCGCTCGTACGGAGGACGCGAGCCACCGCTGTCACGGTTCTCGTACGGACGACGCGGAGCGTCCCCGTCACGCTTCGTATAGGGCGGGCGCGACGAATTGCTGTCGCGCTTCTCGTACGGCTTCCGAGAGGCGTCACCATCACGCTTCGCATAGGGCGGACGCGAGCCACCGCCGTCGCGGTTCTCGTAGGGACGACGCGCGGTGTCACCCTCACGTTGGGTATGGGGCGGACGTGCGGAGTTACCGTCACGCTTGGCATAAGGGGGGCGCGAAGAATTCCCGTCGCGCTTCTCATACGGCTTGCGCGACGCATCCCCATCACGCTTTACATAAGGCGAGCGGGACGAATTGCCGTCGCGCTTCTCATACGGCTTGCGCGGAGCGTCACCATCCCGCTTCGCATAGGGCGGGCGAGACGAGTTGCCGTCACGCTTCTCATACGGCTTGCGCGGAGCGTCACCATCACGCTTCGCATAGGGCGGGCGAGACGAGTTCCCGTCACGCTTCTCATACGGCTTGCGCGGAGCGTCACCATCCCGCTTTACATAAGGCAGGCGGGAAGAGTTGCCGTCGCGCTTCTCATACGGCTTGCGTGAGGCGTCACCATCACGCTTCGCATAGGGCGGGCGGGACGAATTCCCGTCACGCTTCTCATACGGCTTCCGCGCACCATCGCCTCCACGTGGAGACGACGGGCGCCGATCTGCGCCGCCACCGGTGCGGGGCGCACCCGAAGAAGGTCCGCGCCCCCGATCGGGTCCACCGCGACGCTCATCGTCCTTGCGGTCGTCGTCTGCCATGTTTCCGATCCTTTCGCGACCCGCCCGTCGGCGAAATCGCACTGTTGTAAAACAGCGTTGTTAACGAAGAAAGGGCCACCCAGCATTGGGTGGCCCTTTCTTGAAAGAAGTCCGGCGGTGTCCTACTCTCCCACAGGGTCTCCCCTGCAGTACCATCGGCGCTGAGAGGCTTAGCTTCCGGGTTCGGAATGTAACCGGGCGTTTCCCTCTCGCTATGGCCGCCGAAACACTATTGATGTTTCAATCGTTCAAGCATGAGTTTGGTGACGTAAGTCACCTCATGCGGTTCTCGACCGTACATCGAGAACCACTCAGTGGACGCAAGCACCTAGCAAAAATAGGTGATTATCAAATCATCGGCTTATTAGTACCGGTCAGCTACACGTGTTGCCACGCTTACACACCCGGCCTATCAACCCAGTAGTCTGGCTGGGAGCCTCTCGCCCGAAGGCATGGAAATCTCATCTTGAGGCCGGCTTCCCGCTTAGATGCTTTCAGCGGTTATCCATCCCGAACGTAGCTAATCAGCGGTGCCCTTGGCAGGACAACTGACACACCAGAGGTTCGTCCAACCCGGTCCTCTCGTACTAGGGTCAGATCCTCTCAAATTTCCTACGCGCGCAGCGGATAGGGACCGAACTGTCTCACGACGTTCTAAACCCAGCTCGCGTACCGCTTTAATGGGCGAACAGCCCAACCCTTGGGACCTACTCCAGCCCCAGGATGCGACGAGCCGACATCGAGGTGCCAAACCATGCCGTCGATATGGACTCTTGGGCAAGATCAGCCTGTTATCCCCGAGGTACCTTTTATCCGTTGAGCGACAGCGCTTCCACAAGCCACTGCCGGATCACTAGTCCCGACTTTCGTCCCTGCTCGACTTGTCAGTCTCACAGTCAAGCTCCCTTGTGCACTTACACTCGACACCTGATTGCCAACCAGGTTGAGGGAACCTTTGGGCGCCTCCGTTACTTTTTGGGAGGCAACCGCCCCAGTTAAACTACCCATCAGGCACTGTCCCTGAACCGGATTACGGTTCTAAGTTAGATATCCAGAGTGACCAGAGTGGTATTTCAACAATGACTCCACCTGAACTAGCGTCCAAGCTTCACAGTCTCCCACCTATCCTACACAAGCCACACCGAACACCAATACCAAACTATAGTAAAGGTCACGGGGTCTTTCCGTCCTGCTGCGCGTAACGAGCATCTTTACTCGTAATGCAATTTCGCCGAGTTCGCGGTTGAGACAGTTGGGAAGTCGTTACGCCATTCGTGCAGGTCGGAACTTACCCGACAAGGAATTTCGCTACCTTAGGATGGTTATAGTTACCACCGCCGTTTACTGGGGCTTAAATTCTCAGCTTCGCCTTGCGGCTAACCGGTCCTCTTAACCTTCCAGCACCGGGCAGGCGTCAGTCCGTATACATCGTCTTGCGACTTGGCACGGACCTGTGTTTTTAATAAACAGTCGCTACCCACTAGTCTCTGCGGCCTCCAAACGCTTTCGGAGCAAGTCCTTATACGTCGAAGGCCCCCCTTCTCCCGAAGTTACGGGGGCATTTTGCCGAGCCGAGTTCCTTAACCACGATTCTCTCGATCTCCTTGGTATTCTCTACCTGACCACCTGAGTCGGTTTGGGGTACGGGCCACTAGAACCTCGCGTCGATGCTTTTCTTGGCAGCATAGGATCACCGGATCTTGCCCTTGCGGGCTCCCCTTTGTGTCTCAGCCTTAGTGAGAGACGGATTTGCCTATCTCTCGGCCTACGCACTTGGCCTCGGACTACCATCGCCGAGGACCGGCTACCTTCCTGCGTCACACCTGTTAATACGCTAACCGCACCAGCATGGGGTCGTGCGCTAGGCCCAACGCTTCACCCCGAAGGGATCCGTCAGTGGGATTCAGACACTTAGCACTACTGGGTTAGTTTGGGCGGTTCTTCGCGGGTACGGGAATATCAACCCGTTGTCCATCGACTACGCCTGTCGGCCTCGCCTTAGGTCCCGACTTACCCAGGGAAGATTAGCTTGACCCTGGAACCCTTGGTCTTTCGGAGGACATGTTTCTCACATGTCTTTCGCTACTCATGCCTGCATTCTCACTCGTGTAGCCTCCACGGCTGGTTCACACCGCCGCTTCGCTGGCCACACGACGCTCTCCTACCCATCAACACGGCTGGACCACGAAGGCCTACCAATAATGTCAATGCCACAACTTCGGTGGCGTGCTTGAGCCCCGTTACATTGTCGGCGCGGAATCACTTGACCAGTGAGCTATTACGCACTCTTTCAAGGGTGGCTGCTTCTAAGCCAACCTCCTGGTTGTCAAGGCAACTCCACATCCTTTCCCACTTAGCACGCGCTTTGGGACCTTAGTTGGTGGTCTGGGTTGTTTCCCTCTCGACTATGAAGCTTATCCCCCACAGTCTCACTGCTGCGCTCTCACTTACCGGCATTCGGAGTTTGGCTGACGTCAGTAAGCTTTTGGGCCCCATCGGCCATCCAGTAGCTCTACCTCCGGCAAGAAACACGCAACGCTGCACCTAAATGCATTTCGGAGAGAACCAGCTATCACGAAGTTTGATTGGCCTTTCACCCCTATCCACAGCTCATCCCCTCAGTTTTCAACCTAAGTGGGTTCGGCCCTCCACGAAGTCTTACCTTCGCTTCAGCCTGGCCATGGATAGATCACTTCGCTTCGGGTCTAGGACATGCGACTGAATCGCCCTATTCAGACTCGCTTTCGCTACGGCTACCCCACTCGGGTTAACCTCGCCACATATCGCTAACTCGCAGGCTCATTCTTCAAAAGGCACGCTGTCACCCCTACTAAGGAGGCTCCAACGGTTTGTAAGCAAACGGTTTCAGGTACTATTTCACTCCCCTCCCGGGGTACTTTTCACCTTTCCCTCACGGTACTTGTCCGCTATCGGTCATCTGGGAGTATTTAGGCTTACCAGGTGGTCCTGGCGGATTCACACGGGATTTCTCGGGCCCCGTGCTACTTGGGATACTTCTCGCGCTGAGGGCGACATTTCGACTACGGGGTTGGCACCCTCTATGACTGGTCTTTCAATACCATTCGTCTATATCGTCTCATCACGCTTGCTGCTCGGCAGAGCAACATGAAAAGTCCCACTACCCCGAATATGCAACTCCTGCCGGATATCACACATACTCGGTTTAGCCTCTTCCGGTTTCGCTCGCCACTACTAACGGAATCGCGGTTGCTTTCTCTTCCTGTGGGTACTGAGATGTTTCACTTCCCCACGTTCCCTCTACCCGCCCTATATATTCAGGCGGGAGTCACTGGGTCAGCACGCTGCCCAGCGGGGTTTCCCCATTCGGAAATCCTCGGATCAAGGTGTGCTTATCCACTCCCCGAGGCTTATCGCAGATTGCTACGTCCTTCTTCGGCTCCAGATGCCAAGGCATTCACCGTTTGCTCTTAAAGATTTGAAATCACATGAGTTTGAATCAGAATCGGTTTGAGCAGATGCTCAACTCGAAATTGACTAATGATCTTTAAGATCATCTTTGTGAGTCGATCGTTGATCGACTCAAAGATGCTCGCGTCCACTGTGTAGTTCTCAAAGTACGGGCGGTACCTTCCCGCGATGCCATCCTGTGGCAACGAAGAAAGGTCCTGAGGTTCGTCTGCTCCGACCCGTGGGCCGAGCGCATCCGGTCCCTCAGGACCCAACAGCGTGCATGTGCCGAGAGAACGACCAGAACCTTTCCAGCTGCAAGCAGCGTACTGAGTTCGGGACTTTCCGATACGGCACCTTGTCTAATGTTCCACCCATGAGCTACCAGTCGAGAACGTGTGTCTCGAATCTGGCTCTGGAAGGCCCTGAGGCCTCCAAGTGCTCCTTAGAAAGGAGGTGATCCAGCCGCACCTTCCGGTACGGCTACCTTGTTACGACTTAGTCCTAATTACCGATCCCACCTTCGACGGCTCCCTCCACAAGGGTTGGGCCACCGGCTTCAGGTGTTACCGACTTTCATGACTTGACGGGCGGTGTGTACAAGACCCGGGAACGTATTCACCGCAGCGTTGCTGATCTGCGATTACTAGCGACTCCGACTTCATGAGGTCGAGTTGCAGACCTCAATCCGAACTGGGACCGGCTTTTTGGGATTCGCTCCACCTTGCGGTATTGCAGCCCTTTGTACCGGCCATTGTAGCATGCGTGAAGCCCAAGACATAAGGGGCATGATGATTTGACGTCATCCCCACCTTCCTCCGAGTTGACCCCGGCAGTATCCCATGAGTTCCCACCATTACGTGCTGGCAACATAGAACGAGGGTTGCGCTCGTTGCGGGACTTAACCCAACATCTCACGACACGAGCTGACGACAACCATGCACCACCTGTTTACGAGTGTCCAAAGAGTTGACCATTTCTGGCCCGTTCTCGTATATGTCAAGCCTTGGTAAGGTTCTTCGCGTTGCATCGAATTAATCCGCATGCTCCGCCGCTTGTGCGGGTCCCCGTCAATTCCTTTGAGTTTTAGCCTTGCGGCCGTACTCCCCAGGCGGGGAACTTAATGCGTTAGCTGCGTCACGGAATCCGTGGAATGGACCCCACAACTAGTTCCCAACGTTTACGGGGTGGACTACCAGGGTATCTAAGCCTGTTTGCTCCCCACCCTTTCGCTCCTCAGCGTCAGTTACGGCCCAGAGATCTGCCTTCGCCATCGGTGTTCCTCCTGATATCTGCGCATTCCACCGCTACACCAGGAATTCCGATCTCCCCTACCGCACTCTAGTCTGCCCGTACCCACTGCAGGCTGGAGGTTGAGCCTCCAGTTTTCACAGCAGACGCGACAAACCGCCTACGAGCTCTTTACGCCCAATAATTCCGGATAACGCTTGCGCCCTACGTATTACCGCGGCTGCTGGCACGTAGTTAGCCGGCGCTTTTTCTGCAGGTACCGTCACTTTCGCTTCTTCCCTGCTAAAAGAGGTTTACAACCCGAAGGCCGTCGTCCCTCACGCGGCGTTGCTGCATCAGGCTTGCGCCCATTGTGCAATATTCCCCACTGCTGCCTCCCGTAGGAGTCTGGGCCGTGTCTCAGTCCCAGTGTGGCCGGTCACCCTCTCAGGCCGGCTACCCGTCGACGCCTTGGTGAGCCATTACCTCACCAACTAGCTGATAGGCCGCGAGCTCATCCCTGACCGAAGTTCTTTCCAGCTTCTGAAGATGCCTTCGAAGCTCGTATCCGGTATTAGCAGCTGTTTCCAACTGTTATCCCAGAGTCAGGGGCAGATTGCTCACGTGTTACTCACCCGTTCGCCACTGATCCAGAGAGCAAGCTCTCTTTCACCGTTCGACTTGCATGTGTTAAGCACGCCGCCAGCGTTCATCCTGAGCCAGGATCAAACTCTCCGTGAAAGAATTTTGCTGCGACAAGACCGGAATGGGTCGAGCCGAGCGAGTTTGATCTGACGATCGGATGTCATTACTGACATATCCGTTTAATCTCAAAAGAATCTCATCGGTCAGACAAGCTGACCGCGAGGTTTTTTGGCATTTGACAAGTGCACGCTGTTGAGTTCTCAAGGATCGGATGCTCCTGCGCCGTGTCTCTCGACCGTCCCGCAGGGCAACTTCTCTATCTTACATCCTCTGTCCGAGATGTCAAATCGACATTCTCAGTTCTTCGTGACCCGGACTTCATGTCCGTAGGCACTCCAATCAGAGGAGTTTCCCATCGTAAACCCGAAGGTTGCAGCACTCAAGAGAGCTGATTTTGATGGGATGTTCTTCGCTTGAGGAGGGGAAGCTTTCGGGGCCTCACCGCGCTCCTTTGGGGCGAACAGGTATTACTTTACGTGCGGTTTCGCCGGACGGGCAAATTGCGGTGCGTCCCGGGCGTGTCGCGCATGTTTCCGGGGTTTTTCCGGCGCCGACACCGAGGGCGCATGCGGGTCTACGATCTCGACCATGATCGATCCCGTGGAATCCGACGCCCGCGATGCCGCCACGACACCGCCTGTCCCCCTCCCCTCGCGCCTCGCCGTCGGCGCGCTCGCGTGGCAGAGCGTCTCCGCCGCGTCGCGTGCGGCCGCCCAGCTCGCCTCGGCCGAGCCGGCATCCCTCGATCCCGCACGTATCGCGGTGGCCTACTCCAGCGAGCGCCACATCCTCCTCGATGGCGAATCGCCCTCGCCCTGGGCCCCGCTCTCGGGATTCTTCCGCACATCCGACGGATGGGTACGCACCCACGGCAACTATCCGCACCACGCGGATGCGCTCCGGATGGCTCTCGCTCTCCCGCGGGACGCGGACCGGGACGCGGTGGCGCGCACCCTCGCGGCGATGCCGGCGGGGGTCGCTGCCGAGGCCATCAGTGCGCGCGGCGGCATCTGCGTCAGCGTCATGCACGAGAACGCGGACGCGGATGCTCTCCTCGCCGAGCGTCCCGTTGTGCGAGTCGATCGCCTGGGCTCCTCCCCCGCTCGCCCGCGGACCTGGGGGCCGACGGCGGCGCCGCTGCACGGCATCCGTGTCCTGGATCTGACGCGCGTGATCGCGGGACCGGTCGCGACCCGAACCCTGGCGCTGCTCGGAGCCGACGTTCTGCGGATCGATCCGCGCCGGCACCCCGAGTTGCCGATGCAGCACGCGGACACCGGGCATGGCAAGCGGTCGACCGTGCTCGATCTGAGAGAGCCCGACGATCGGGAGGTCTTCGATCGCCTGCTCGTCGACGCCGACGTGATCGTTCTCGGCTATCGCCCCGCCGGTCTGGCACACCTGGGGCTCGAACCCGCCGAACTGGCCTCTCGCCATCCCGGAATCATCGTCGCACGGCTGTCGGCATGGGGTTTCGACGCGTCGTCCGCCGACCGCCGTGGATTCGACAGCATCGTGCAGGCCGCGAGCGGCATCGCCTGGATCGAGTCGCGCGAGGACGGCATCCCCGGGGCCCTCCCCGCACAGGCGCTCGACCACAGCGCCGGGTATCTGCTCGCCGCCGAGATCATGAGCCTGCTCGAACGTCAATCGCTCGAGGGCGGGTCGTGGCTCGCGGAGACGTCTCTGCGTCGAGTCGCCGCGGAGCTCCTTCGAATGCCCCGAACGGCCGAGCCGAGCGCCGCCGAGCCCTTCGACCCGGCCCCGCACCTGCAGACCTTCGCCTTCGACGGCGGGATTCTCACGACCGCGGGCCCCGCGATCGCGTACGAGGGCGGACCGGATGCGTTCGCCCCGCCACGCCCCTGGGGTGCGGACACCCCCGCTTGGCTGTGACCCACCCGCCCGCGAACGGACGCAACATGCCGTTCCATGTCGTTGTGGAACGGCATGTTGCGTCCGTTCGGTGCAGATCGAAGTCGAAGCGAAGGGAAAATTGGCTCGAAGGTGGCTTCAGAGGCGCCGGGGCATGGGCGTCCGGTGCCACACCTGCAGGACGATCGCGAGTACCAGGGTGAGCCCGCCCCAGATGCCCACGGTCGGCGGAAGCACGAGGTATGCCAGGTGCTCGACCCCGAAGCCCGGCCGGAGCGGTCCGAAAATCGCCAGCCCGCCGATCCACGCGGTCGTCAGGAACACCGGCAGCGACAGCCACCAGGCGACGCGCACGAAGCCCGCGACCCGATCCGGCACGGGTTCGGGCGGACGACGCGCGAGCCACCACACGGCCCACACCCCGATGATCAGCAATCCGAGCGCCGATGAACCGTACTGCAGCCACTTGTAACCCGCCAACGGGCCCCACTTCTCGGCCAGGGCCGGGAAGGCGAGCAAACCCCACCGGTCGAGGTGCGTGAACAGGTCCCACGCGATGTGACTCGCGACGCCCAGGCCGAGCGAGAGAGCGAGGAGCAGGATGCTCGCCAGCGAGATCGTGCCCGGCGCAGCGCCGGGTCGGTGTCGCGCGAACGTCTCACGCGCAGAGGCCCGGGCCCCGACATGCCACCCTGCCGGGAGCCGTTCGGCCAGCGCCCTCGGCACGAGATCGAGCGCGGCCGGCCGCAGAACACAACGCCAGACGAGCAGCAGCACGAGCGCAACGACAACCGTGACGGGAAGCCACGACCAGGTGTGCGTGACCGAATACCGCAGACCGAATCCCCGCAGGAAGATCGGCAGGTCCGGCGTCATCGCACCGATCGCGATCGCCGCCGGCACCAGCGGCGTGCGCACGAACGGCAGCGCGACGACCGCGTGGCTCGGGGTGAACGGCATCCGGCCGTCAGCTCTCGGTCACTGTTCGGGCGCGATCATCGGACGAAGACGCCCGCCAGGGTCTTCTTGCCGCGACGGAGCACGGAAACCCCGCCCGGAAGGGCGCCCGACACGACGACGGATTCGTCGGCGACCCGCTCGCCGTCGAGACTGACGCCGCCCTGCGCGATCGCGCGCCGGGCCTCGGACAGACTCGCCACCAGACCCGTATCGACGAGAGCGCGAACGATGTCGGTCCCCGGTGGCAGCTCGGCGTGCGGCAGCTCGCGCAGGGCGGACTCGAGCGTCGCCGCATCGAGCGCCATCAGGTCTCCGCCTTGGAAGAGCGCCTCGGATGCCGCGATCACGGCGGCCGTCGCATCCGTTCCGTGCACGAGCGCGGTGACCTCGAGTGCCAGCCGCTTCTGCGCCTCGCGGCGGAACGGCTCGGTCTCGACGAGCTTCTCGTACCGCTCGATCTCGTCCCGGCCGAGGAAGGTGAACACCTTCAGCCTGGAGATCACGTCGGCGTCGAGGGTGTTGAGCCAGAACTGGTAGAACGCGTACGGGCTGCACATCTCGGCGTCCAGCCAGATCGCGTTGCCCTCGCTCTTGCCGAACTTGGTGCCGTCGCTGTTCGTGATCAACGGCGTGCCGAGCGCGTGCACCGAGACACCCTCGACGCGGTGGATCAGATCCACGCCGCTCGTGAGGTTGCCCCACTGGTCGCTGCCGCCGGTCTGCAGCACGCAGCCGTACTCGCGGTAGAGCTCGAGGTAGTCCAGTCCCTGAAGGATCTGGTAGCTGAACTCGGTGTAGCTGATGCCCGCCTCGGAATTCAGCCGGGCGCTCACGGCATCCTTCTTGATCATCGTTCCGACGCGGTAGTGCTTGCCGATCTCACGCAGGAAGTCGATCGCGCTGAGCGGTGCGGTCCAGTCGAGGTTGTTGACCATCCGCGCGGCGTTGTCGCCGTCGAAGCTCAGGAACCGCTCGACCTGTGCCCGCAGGCGCTCGACCCATTCGCTCACGGTCTCGCGGGTGTTGATGGTGCGCTCGGCCGTCGGCCGCGGATCACCGATCAGACCCGTCGATCCGCCGACCAACCCCAGCGGACGATGCCCCGCGAGCTGCAGTCGACGCATCGTGAGCAGCTGCACGAGGTTGCCGAGGTGCAGGCTCGGCGCCGTCGGGTCGAAGCCGCAGTAGTACACGATCGGGTCGCCACCGAGCATCTCGCGGAGAGTCTCGGCATCGGTCGAGACGTGGATGAGCCCGCGCCAGACGAGGTCATCCCAGACGTTGTCGAAGGCGGGATCGCGCACGGGAGCGGTCGCGGTGAGGGCATCGGATGGCACGTCTTCGAGGTTATCAGCGGCCCGCCGGACGCCCGGACGGGCGTGGTCGGCGATGTTCACGCGCCGCCGGATCCGAGCACCCACCACACGAGGAAGGCCGCCGCGAGGGCCGTGACCCAGCTGACCATGCTGCCCACGAGGAAGTACTCGGCGCGGTCGCCGTTCTCGCCATCGCGCGAGATCTCCGGGAATCGCACGATGCCCTTCGCCGCGATGACGGCCGCGAGCAGCGTGTAGGCACCGGTGAGGGTGAGCGCGAAGACGAGCAGGCGCTCGAGGGGCCCGATCAGTCGGCCGCCCTTGAGCGCCGATGCGCGGGCAGCCGGAGGCGGTGGCGGAAGAGGCGGTACGGAAACGGGTGCGGCGGGGCCGTGCACGGCGGGGTCGTGTGCTGCACCCGGGACATCCCTCATCGCAGCTTCTTCGGGCGGACGGATGACGCGCTCGAGCGCGAGAGCGGAGCGCACGATGACGTTGCCCGACTCGAGCAAGAACACGACCGTTCCCACGAGGAGGAGCATGTCAGCGGCGGACAGCGGACCGAGGGGCGACGCGAGGGGTGGCAATTGGGTGAGCACTCCCCCGCCCCCACCGCCCAGCGGGCCGTCACCGACCAGAATGCCGCCGAAACACACGACGAGCAGCGCCATCATGGGCCAGGCGCCGGCCCGGCCGCCGCCCGCGTGCGGGACGAGCCACAGCCAGACTCCGGCGGAGACCAGAGCCACGACGATAGCGAGGGGCGCCGCCGCGCAGACACCGATCGTGATGACGACGAGTCCCACGACCGCGAACCCGATCCAACGGCGGCCAGGCATGGACACGCGCACGAAGGCTCGCACCAGGTCTGCCGCACCGATCGCGAGCAGCACGAGCCCCGTGAGGGTCACGATCCCGCCCGCCGCGTCAGCGCGTGGAAGCCCTCGACGATCGCGGAGGCTCCGGCCCCCGTGAGCGCCTGAGAGACGGCGGACTGCGTGATGCCCTCGCTCTGGGCGAGGTCCTTCTGCGACCGATCCAGGCAGCGCCCGAGGGTGAGTCGGCGTGTGCGTTCCGACATCGAGGTGACGATCTGGTCGCGCGCCAGCAGGTACGCGTTGGCGAGCGGCACGGGCATGGACATACCGTCAGTCTCGTCCGCACCACCGACAACCCAGGCGCGCGCGCTCGGCGCGGCGCGGCGCTGCTTCGCGTGAACGGTGTCGATGGCCTCGCGCGCCGCCCACCACGCCGGCCCCTCGGGAATCTCGCCCGCGGCGGATCGGATGGGTGCGAGCGGTCCGATCCCGATGCCGAAGCGGAAAGCCACGGCATCCGGAAGCGTCAACTGCAGCAGCAACGTCGAGGCCAGCGCGGCATCGAGGGTGTCGTAGACGGCCTGTTGTTCGTCGCCCGCGGTGGGGCGGAAGGGCTGCCGGGCGAGGGGGAAGGCGCGCTCCGTCGCGGCGATGGCGTCGTCGAGCGTACGTTGAGCGGATTCGCGGTCGTCAAGACGACGAGATCCGATGATGTCAGCGATCACGGCTATGGGCATACCATAAGCATATCGCTTATTATTCAGGAATATAAGGTCAACGCTTATTTGCGAGCAATATCATCGCGAGCTCGCCGGCCGACACGAGAGGCGGGAACGGTCGCTCGGGCTCAGAGTCCGAGCGCGTGGCTCGCGGTCTGTGCGCGCGCGACGAGCTCGGCCCGCTGCTCGGTCACCCGCACGGGCGCCGTACCGCCTGCCCCGGAGCGGCTCGCGACGGAACCCTCGATCGTGAGCACCTCGCGTACGTCGGGCGTGAGCAACGGCGAGACCTCGGCGAAGAGCTCGTCCGAGGCATCCTCGAGTCCGATACCGCGCTGCTCGCACGCGCGCACCAGCGCGCCCGAGATCTCGTGCGCATCGCGGAACGGCACGCGCCGACGCACGAGCCAGTCGGCCACATCGGTCGCGAGCGAGAAACCCTCGGGGGCGAGCCGAGCCATCCGCTCGGTGTCGAATCGCAGCGTCGCGATCATCCCGGCGATCGCGGGAAGCAGCACCTCGAGCGTCACGACCGCGTCGAAGACGGGCTCCTTGTCCTCTTGCAGGTCGCGGTTGTACGCCAGCGGCAGACCCTTGAGCGTGGCGAGCAGACCGGTCAGGTCGCCGATCAGGCGCCCCGCCTTGCCCCGCGTCAGCTCGGCGATGTCCGGGTTCTTCTTCTGCGGCATGATGCTCGAACCTGTCGAATACGCATCGTCGAGTGTCACGAAGCCGAACTCGCGCGTGTTCCACAGGATGATCTCTTCGGCGAAGCGCGAGAGGTCGATGCCGATCATCGCGGCGATGAACGAGAACTCCGCGACCACATCGCGCGCGGCGGTGCCATCGAGCGAGTTCTCGGAGGGGCGGTCGAGGCCGAGCTCGCGGGCCACCAGTGCAGGATCGAGGCCGAGGCTCGACCCCGCGAGCGCTCCCCCGCCATACGGCGAAACGGCGGCGCGGGCGCGCCAGTCGCGCAGGCGTTCGAGGTCGCGTACGAGCGGCCAGGCGTGGGCCTGCAGATGATGGGCGAGCAGGATCGGCTGGGCGTGCTGCAGGTGCGTCCGACCCGGCATGATCGCGGATCCCGCAGCCTCCGCCTGTGAGACAAGGGCATCGATGACACGCAGGATGTCCCGGGCGATGACCGTCGCATGGTCGAGCAGATACATCCGAACGAGCGTCGCGATCTGGTCGTTGCGGCTGCGTCCGGCGCGCAGACGCCCGCCGAGTTCGGCACCCGCCCGCTCGATCAAGCCCCGCTCGAGGGCACCGTGCACGTCCTCATCGGCCTCCGCCGCGACGAAAGCGCCCGAGGCGACGTCCGCGGCCAGGGCATCGAGGGCGGCGTGCATCGCGGCGAGCTCATCCGGCTCGAGATACCCGGCCGCGGCGAGCGCCGCGGCGTGCGCCTTCGAGCCGGCGATGTCGTAGGGCGCGAGCACCCAGTCGAACTGCGTCGAGCGACTCAGCGCGGCCAGTTCGGGCGACGGACCGCCCGCGAATCGTGCGCCCCAGAGCGCCCCCTCGTTCGTACCCTGCGCCTTGTCGTTGCTCACGAGTCCACCCTATCGACGGCATGTAGCGCGGCCGGCCCGCGGGGACCCGCCAGGCGTGACACGCGGTCGAGCACCCACTCGAGGGGTCCGCGCCCCACGAGCAACGCCCACAGCGTGCAGGCGACCACGGTCCAGACCACGAAAGGCACGAACGGATCGGTGTCCCGGAAGGCCCCGAGCGTCGACTCGCCCGCTTCGGGTGCCGGCTGCAGCACCCACCAGACGACGATCTGACCGACGTACGCGGTGAGCGGCATCGAACCGACGGCGCGCAGGGGCAGGGTGAGCCACCCGAGCGGGCCGAGCCACGCCTCGCCGCCATCCGGCGCGCGCCACCACGGTCGGGCGAGCAGCAGGCAGAGGCCGACCACCGCGACCGCGAAGCCCCCCGAGCCGAACACCTCGAGCAGTCCGTCGGAGTGCGGATCTGCGGTCCAGACCATCGCGAGATAGGTGTCCGGCGTCGCGGGCGCGACGGCGGCGAGCGTGTACGCCACGATCGCGAGAGCCGCACCCACGACCACGAGGGCGAGCTGCGTCCGGAGTGCCCGCACATCGAGGCGACCAACGCCGAGTCCCGCGACGACGAAGGCGATCCAGACCGTGAACGGATAGTTGAGGCCGATCAGCAGACCCAGATCCGCCCCAAGCGCGGTGTCCCAGAACGGCAACTGAATGATCGCGGCCTGCACCCAGGGCATCACGAGTCCGAGCAGGGCGGCGAACGCAAAGAGGAACGCGGGTCGCACACGCAGCAGTGGCAGCACCAGCAGGAACAGGATGGCGTACGCCGGCAGGATCACGTAGACCGGCACCTGCGTGAGGATCAGCAGCACACCGATCACCCAGATGCAGAGAGCGCGCAGCGCGAGCCGAGCGGATGCCCGCTCCCGCGCCGCGCCGCTCACCGGTGTACGTCCGCCGGTGAGGAGCGCGATCGAGATTCCCGCGAGCGTCGCGAACAGGATCGATGAACGCCCGTTGACCACGTCTGTCCAGGTCGAGAGGTCCGCGATGTCGAACGGATCGATCCACAGCAGGTGCGCCGCGAACATCCCGATGACGGCCAGACCGCGCGCGAGATCGAGCCCGGCAATCCGGCGCGGGCCATTCAGACGGCGCCAGTTTTCGGCGAGCAGGGGGCGTTTCGCCTCGCTGCGCTCGCTCAACGGATGACCTCGCTCAGGCCCGCTGCAATAGCCACACCAGCAGAGCCTTCTGCGCGTGGAGCCGGTTCTCGGCCTCGTCCCAGACGACGGACTGCGGGCCATCGATCACGTTCGCATCGACCTCGTACCCGCGATCGGCGGGCAGGCAGTGGATGAAGATCGCGTCCGGACGCGCGAGCGACATCGTCTCTTCCGTCACCTTGTACGCGCCGAGATCACGCAGGCGCGCGATCTTCTCCTCTTCCTTGCCCATCGACACCCAGGTGTCGGTCACGATGATGTCGGCTCCCGCCGCAGCCTCGAGCGGATCGGTGTGAATCTCGACCGACCCGCCCGTCTGTGCCGCGATGCGGTCGGCGTCGGCGATGACGTCGTCACGGGGCGAGTAGTCCTCGGGCGCGGCGACGCGAACGTGCATGCCGGCGGTCGCGCACGCGAGCACGTACGAGTGCGCCATGTTGCTCCTGCCGTCACCGAAGAAGGTGAGCGTGAGACCCTTCAGGTCGCCCTTGTGCTCGCGGATGGTGAGCAGGTCGGCCAGAAGCTGGCAGGGGTGGAAATCGTCCGACAGGGCGTTGACGACCGGCACGCGGGTGTCCTTCGCCATCTGTTCCAGCCCTGCCTGCGCGTAGGTGCGCCAGACGATCGCGGCGACCTGGCGCTCGAGCACGCGCGCCGTGTCGGCCGGGGTCTCTTTACCGCCGAGCTGGCTGCTCGCGGTCGTGATGATCAGCGGCGTTCCGCCGAGATCGGCGATGCCCACGGCGAACGAGACGCGCGTGCGGGTCGAGGACTTGTCGAAGATCACCGCGACGGTCTGGGGGCCCGCGAGCGGCTTCTGCGCCCAGCGATCCTTCTTCAACTCGATCGCGAGGTCGAGGATCTCGGCCTGCTCGGCCGCCGTGATGTCGTCATCGCGCAGGAAGTGGCGGGTCATGCGGGAACCTCCGTGGGGGTTGTCTCAGGTGCGGGTGCGGGTGCCGATGCGGATGCGGCATCCGCGGCATCGTCGATCAGAAGGGCGTCGGCCACGGTGGACAACGACGCGGCGAAGAGCTCGAAGAACTCGGCGACCTCGGCGTCGCCGATCGTCAGGGGCGGCGCGAGCCGGATGGTCTCGTCGTTCGCGGCGTTGACGATCAGGCCGTGCTCCTGTGCGGCCGCGACGACGGCCTTCGCGACCGGATGCGTCAAGGCAACGCCGATCAGCAGTCCCTGACCGCGCGTTCCCGCGACGAGCGGGGATCCGAGCGCCGCAATGCCGTCGCGCAGTTCCGGACCGCGCGACGCCGCATTCCCGACGAGTCCTGCCCCTTCGATCTCGCCGAGCACGGCTCCGGCGACGGCCGTGCCGAGGGCGTTCCCGCCGAAGGTCGAGCCGTGCGTGCCCGGGTAGAACAGATCGCTCGCGTCGCCGTACGTGATCAGCGCTCCGATCGGGAAGCCCCCGCCGATCCCCTTCGCGACCGTGATCGCGTCAGGTGTGATGCCCTCGTGCTGAAAGCCGAACCAGCGCCCGGTGCGTCCCGCACCCGTCTGGATCTCGTCGATGATCAGCAGGGCGCCGTGCTTCTCCGTCAGCTCGCGGGCTGCGCGCAGGTACCCCTCGGGCAGTTCCACGACGCCGGCCTCGCCCTGGATGGGCTCGACGACGAGGGCCGCGACTCCCCCCGCGGCGAACGCATCCTCGAGCGCCGCTACCGTCATGGGCAGATGTTCGACGCCGGGGACCATGGGCAGGAAGTCGGCCTGCATGGCGGGCTTACCCGTCATGGCGAGCGTGCCCATCGTGCGCCCGTGGAACGCGTTCTCGAGCGTCAGGATGCGCGTCAGCCCGGCCTTCTTGCCGTGCAGGCGGGCGAGCTTGAACGCGGCCTCGTTGGCCTCGGCGCCGGAGTTGCCGAAATACACGCGTCCCGCCTCACCCGTTCCCGCGAGCCGCTTCAGGCGGGCGGCGAGTTCGAGCTGCGGGGGCGTCGCGAAGTAGTTCGACACGTGCGCGAGCGTCGCCGCCTGCGTGGTGATCGCCTCGACGAAGACCGGATGCGCGTGCCCGAGCGAATTGACCGCGATACCGGCCAGGAAATCGAGGTAGCGGCGACCCGAGTCATCCCACAGCGAACACCCCTCGCCGCGGACGAACAGCGCGAGCCGATCGCCGAAGCTGCGCACCAGGTCCTTGCCCGCGTCATCCTGCCAACTCATCCCGCCACCACCTCTGTTCCGATTCCTTTGTGTGTGAAGACCTCGACGAGTACCGAGTGCGGCACGCGACCGTCGATGATCGCCGCCGTCCTGACGCCGCCCTCGACCGCGTCGAGGCACGCCTGCATCTTGGGGATCATGCCCGACTCGAGGCTCGGCATCATGTCACGCAGTCGCGACGACGTGAGGTGCGAGACGAGCGAATCGCGGTTCGGCCAGTCGGCGTAGAGTCCGGGCACGTCCGTCAGGACGATGAGCTTGGCCGCGCCGAGAGCCACGGCGAGGGCGGATGCCGCGGCATCCGCATTCACATTGAGTGACTGGCCGGGGCGGTCGAGGTCGGGGGCGATGCTCGAGACGACGGGGATGCGTCCCGCCTCGAGGTGATCGTGGATCGCGGTCGGATCGACCTCGACGACATCGCCGACGTTGCCGAGATCGTGCTCGACGCCCTCGATCGTCACACCGCGGCGGCGTCCGCCGAACAGTCCGGCGTCCTCGCCGCTCAACCCGCTCGCGAACGGTCCGTGCGCGTTGATGCGTCCGACGAGCTGCGGGTTGATCTGGCCGGTCAGGACCATGCGCACGACCGAGATCGCCTCGGTGTTCGTGACGCGGTAGCCGCCCTTGAACTCGCTCGGGATCGCGAGCCGGTCGAGCATTGCCGAGATCTGCGGGCCCCCACCGTGCACGACGACCGGCTTCACGCCGACGAAGCGGAGGTAAGCGATGTCCTCGGCGAAGCTCTCCTGCAGCTCTTCCGAGATCATGGCGTTGCCGCCGTACTTGATCACGATGATCTGGTCGCGAAAGGTCTTCAGCCACGGCAGCGACTCGATCAGCACGCCGGCCTTGGCTGCCGCCTCTTCCGGACTGGTGTCCTGGATGGCGCTCTCGGTCGTGTCCGTCGTGTCGGTCATGAGGAGTACGCGCTGTTCTCGTGGACGTAGTCGTGCGTCAGATCGTTGGTCCAGATCGTCGCGTGGGCGTCGCCGACCCGGAGGTCGATGCCGACGTGGGTCGCCCGCGGGGCGAGATCCACCTCTTCGCGCGGGCGGTCGGGGCCGCCCCGCGTGCAGACGCGGACGCCGTTCATGCTGACATCGACGTCGTACGGGTCGAACGCGGCATCCGTCGTTCCGATAGCGGCGAGCACACGGCCCCAGTTGGGGTCGTTGCCGAAGATCGCGGCCTTGAAGAGGTTGTTCCGGGCGACCGACCGGCCGACGGCGACAGCGTCTTCTTCGGATGCCGCGCCGGTGACCTCGATCGTGATGTCGTGGCTCGCGCCCTCGGCGTCGCCCTGCAGCTGGGTCGCGAGGTTCGTGCACACCTCGCGGAGTGCTGCGCCGAAACCCGCGGGGTCGGGCGTGATGCCCGAGGCGCCGCTGACCATGAGCGTGACCTGGTCGTTGGTCGACATGCAGCCGTCCGAATCGAGTCGGTCGAAGCTCACCCGCGTCGCCGCGCGGAGGTGCGCGTCGGCCTGTGCCGAGGTCAGCACGGCGTCGGTCGTGATGACGACGAGCATCGTCGCGAGTCCGGGCGCGAGCATCCCGGCACCCTTGGCCATGGCGCCGATCGACCATCCGTCGCCCTGCACCACCGTGCGCTTGGGACGCGAGTCGGTCGTCATGATGGCGAGGGATGCGTCCTCTCCTCCGTCTGCCGTGAGCGCTGCGATCGCCTTCTCGGTGCCGTCGAGGACCTTGGCGCGGAAGACCTCGTCGCCCGTGCCGATCAGGCCGGTCGAGCAGATCAGGATGTCGCCCGAGCTGACGTCGAGCAGTTCGCCGGCCTTCTCGGCCGTCTGGTGCGTGGTCTGGAAGCCGAAGCTGCCCGTGAAGCAGTTGGCGCCGCCCGAGTTGAGGACGATCGCCTCGACGACGCCGTCCTTCACGGCCTGCTCGGACCAGAGGATCGGGTTGGCCTTGGCGCGGTTGCTCGTGAAGACGGCCGCGCCGACCTTGAGGGGTCCGCGGTTGACGACGACCGCGACATCCGGCTTGCCCGTCGATTTCAGCCCCGCGACGACTCCGGCCGCCTCGAAGCCCTGGGGTGCGGTCACGCTCACGGCGCCACTCCGTTCACGGTCAGGCCCGTGGCCTCGGGAAGGCCGAGGGCGATGTTCATCGATTGGATCGCGGCGCCCGCGGTGCCCTTCACGAGGTTGTCGAGCGCGGTCACGACGACGACCCGGTTCGCGGCGCGGTCGATCGCGAGGCCCATGAGCGCCGTGTTGGCGCCGAGAACGTCGGCCGTGCGGGGGAAGTCGCCTTCGGGCAGGAGCTGCACGAACGTCTCGTTCCCGTACGCCGCCTCCCACGCGCCGCGGATGTCCGCGTCGGTCGCGCCCGGCGCGATGGGGGCCGAGCTCGTCGCGAGGATGCCCCGTGCCATCGGCACGATGACGGGTGTGAACGAGATCCGGATGCCTTCGTCCGCGGTTTCCGGCGCGGTCGATGCGGACCGCGCTGCGGCGAGCGCCTGCCGGATCTCGGGGATGTGCCGGTGCGTGCCGCCCACCGCGTAGGGGTTGGCGGACCCGAGGATCTCGCTCGCGAGCAGGTTGGTCTTCAGGCTCTTGCCCGCACCGCTCGGACCGACGGCCAGAACGCTCACGATGTCGGATGGATCGATGACCCCGGCCGCGACGCCCGGCGCGAGGCTGAGGCTCACTGTCGAGGCGTTGCATCCGGGCGCCGCGATCCGGGTGGCCCCGACGATCCGGTCCCGTTGCGTTCCGCCGTCGACCGGCAACTCGGGCACGCCGTACGTCCAGGCTTCATGGAAGTCGCCGCCGTAGAAGTGGTCCCAGGCGCTGACGGATTCGAGCCGGTGATCGGCGCCGCAGTCGATCACGAGCGGAGTATCGGCGAGCGCGTCGGTGTACTGCCCCGACTGCCCATGGGGCAGGGCCAAGAACACGATGTCGTGACCGGCGAGCGTCTCGGGCGTCGTCTCTTGCAGTGTGAGGTGAGCGAGCGAGCGCAGGTGCGGCTGGTGCGCGACAAGGGGCTGCCCCGCGTTGGAGTGCGCGGTCACGGTGCGGATGACGACATCCGGATGCGCCGCCAGAAGGCGCAACAATTCGCCGCCGGCATAGCCGGAGGCGCCGGAGACGGCTACCTGATAGGGCATGGTTCAACCTTAGGGTCTGGGACGATGCGACCCCCGCTCGGAGCGGGGCGCGGGATGACGCGCTGGTTACCGACGGCGACACCCTCCGCTCGACCCGCCGAAGCGGGGAGCGCGGGGTCGCCTAGAGTCGGCGTCCGTCCCGACGTCGGCGCGCACCGGCGAGGCTCACGGGGAGCGTCTCGAGCTGGGTGGCGGCCGAAGGCATGGGCCGACGATAGCGGCCGGGACTCAGCATCCGCAAATCCGCGGGGCCGCGCGGGCGAGCGTCAGCGCGCGAGGTCGGCGAGCAGCGCGAGTTCGTCCGCACGGGTCATGCCCGCAAGCCGTTCGCGGTCCAGACCCCGCGCCCGTTCGGCCCAGAGCGCCCGCTCGAGGGTGTTCCGGATGCTCCGGAGCCGGCCACCCGCCGCGAGGTAGGCTCCATTCGAGCGCGTCATGAATCCGGGCATGCCCGGTGGCAACCACAGCGGAAGCGAACGCGGGCCCGCCCAGGGCGCGACGCCCTGCGCGGTGAGCCACTCGCCGTCGGCCTCGACGAGTGCCCCGGTGTGCCCGGCGACCTCGCGGGCGAGCGCGAGCATCCCACCGAGGGGCACCGACTCCCCCACCGCGTTGGCGGTGCCGTGCCATCCGTCCATGCCGCGCGCGACGACGAAGTCGGTCAGGTCGTCGACGTCGATCACCTGGGCGCGGGCCGCCTCCAGCGGAGGCGCGAGGACCGCGCCGTCGCCCGCGAGAGCGAAACGCCCCACCCAGTACCCGAAGCGGTCCGTGGGGTCGCCCGGCCCGACGATCAGCCCGGGGCGCACGATCGCGGCACGGTCGCCGAGCACGGAGCGGACGGATGCCTCGGCCGCGGCCTTCGCGCGCGAGTAGTCGTACTCGTCCTCGGGCGTACCGGGCGCCGCGGGTTCGCTGAGCGGCGCGCTCTCGTCCGCACCGACCTCGACGTTGCTCGCGTATGCGGACACGGACGAGACGTATGTCCAATGCCGGGCCCGCGTCACGAGGCCGTCCACCGCCGCGGCGACGTGGTCGGGGATGGACGAGATCTCGACGACCTCGTCCCAGTCGCGGCCCGTCACCGCGGTATAGGCACCGGGATCCGCGCGGTCCGCGACCACCAGTTCTGCACCCGGCGGCGCAGGCCGCGCACCGCGGGCGAGGCAGGTGACGGATGCCCCGGCATCCACCCACCGTCGCGCGATCGCGCCGCTGAGCCATCCGGTGCCACCGAGAATCAGAACGTCGGTCATCCGTTCATCCCATCAGACGTGCGCCGCCGACGCGACGGGTCCGAATGCGACGTTGTCGCCGACGGCAAGCCGTGGCGGCGGACAGTATTCCGGATGAATCGGGCTCCGTCCCACGCCCGGGCGCGCCATTCCGCGGGTGCCTCACGTACCGCGCCTCCTTCATCCGGAGTACTGTCCGGCGACTCGCCGTGAAAGCCTCCCGACAGCCCGCGCCCTAGGCCTTCGACGGAACGACGGATGCGCGGGCCCGCGCGACCGCCGCGACAGCACCGAGGGCCGCGACACCCGCCCAGATCACGAGGCCGATCGCCGCCTGCAGCACGGCATGCAGCGAACCGCCGAGCAGGGCTTGCGTGCCCTGCAGCCCGAGGCTGAGCGGCAGCAGCGCGAGCGGCCCCGCGGCGATCGAATCCGCCGGCACCGGTCCGGCGATGCCCGCCGCGACGACCTGCACACCGAGCGCGACGACCGAGACGACCAGCCCCGCCCGACCGAGCAGACCGCAGAGCGCCTGGTGCACGAGAGCGAAGCACACCGACATCACGATCGAGAGCGCGAACGCGACGGCCATGCGATCGGGCGCGACACCCAGGAGCGCCACACCGACCCAGACCAGCAGGGCCTGGACGATCCCGACCACGGCACCGACGATCGCCGCCTGCCCCGCGATGCGACGGGCCGAGGCGGGCGTGCCGAGCGCCGCGCGCGAGAACGGAGCCACCACGAGCGAGGTCGCGAGCGCACCTAACCAGAGCGCGACGGGCACGAGTGCCGCCACGGCCGCCGCGCGGGCGCTGGAGGGACCCCCGACCGAGGCCGTGTCTACGCCGATGGGATCGGCGACGACCCCCGCGATCGTCTTCTGCTGATCTGCGGAGTACGCGGGGATGTCCGCGGCGGCGGTGTCGAGTCCCGATGCGAGCGCTCCCGATCCGGTCGCCAGTTCTCCGAGTCCCGCCCGCAGTTCGCCGGCTCCCTCGGCCAGGGCGCGCGCCCCCGCAGCGGCCTCCGCCTCGGCCTGGGCGAGCTGCCCGAGTCCGACAGCGACGGGTGCCGCGACTTCGGCGAGCGCTCCCGCACCGATCGCGACGGCCGCCGCATCGACGGAGTCTCCCGCCAGGGCGCCGGCGTGCGTCTGCAGCCGCGCGGCGGCGGCCGCGGCCTGCGCCCGCAGGGCCGTGATGTCGGCGAGGAGGTCCCCCGCCGGCCGCGCGGGGTCGAGCGCGATGAGCGCCGCGATCGCATCCAGCTCGGCCACACCGAGATCCTGCGCGAGAGCAAGTTCTTCCGCGACGAGGGCCTCGGCCGCCACGGACGCCGCGAGAGCTGCGGTGTCGGCCGATGCGGCTCCGCTGAGGGTGCCCAGGTCCCGCGCGCCCTGGGGCAGGGCGTCGAGGATCCGCGCGATCTCGCCGATCCCGGCGGCCAGGTCGGAGCTGCCCGCCTCGATCCCGCCGGCGCCCTCGCCCGCGCCCTCGATACCCGAGGTCAGTTCTTTCGCACCGGATGCCGCCTGCCCGAGCGATCCCGACAGCTCCGCGAAAGCGCCCAGAGTGCCGGCGACGTACCCCGAGGTCAACTCGGCCGCGACACCGCGGGGCAACCCGGCAGCGACCGCGTCCGCAACCCTTCCCTCGACGAAGCCGTGGCGCGTGCTGGTCTGCACCTGCAGCTGAGCCACCGTCGGGTCAGCCGAGCCGAGCGTCGCGACGTTCTGGGAGAAGTCGGCGGGGATCGTCACGATCGCCTGGAAGCTGCCGTCGGTCAGTCCCGCCGACGCCGTACTCGCGTCCGTCAGCGTCCAGGTCAGGCCGTCCGGGCTCGTCAGAAGGTTCTCGGTGAGCAGCTTGCCCGCCGCCACGGGTTCTCCGGCCTGCTCGATCGGTGTGTCGAGATTCACGATCGCGGCCGACAGCGTCTCGTCGCTGCGGTGCGGCAGCATCGTGAGCAGGATGATCAGCGGAGCGGCCACGGCGAGCACGATGATGGCCGCGGCACGCCGACGGGATCCGGCGGGAGCGGGGACGAGGCTCCAGAAGCTGGTCACGAGCGACTCCTCTCGAGTGCGGCGGCATCGACGCGCACCGAGACGACGACGCGATCGGTGACCGGCACGAGCTCGTCGTCGACCGCGAGCACGGCCGTCGCCGGCGCGTCCAGCCGGCCCAGCACCGCGGCCACGACCTGCGGCGATCTCCCGCGCAGGTCGACCACGACGAGCGGCAGGCCGGACGACAGCGCGACCGCCACGGCGAGCGCCCACCGCCCGGCATCGTCCAGCCGCGCGACGAGGGTCTCGGGTCCCGTCTCGGCACCCACGGGTGCGCCGACGACGTCGATGAGGGCGTCGAAGGCCCGCGCGGCATCGTGTGTGCGTGCGGGCAGTTCGCGACGCGAGACACCGTTCAGGCGCAGCATCCCCTTCAGGTACTCGCCGACGGACTCGGCGTCCACGGCGGGGGACGCCATCTCGACGTGGGCACTCCGCGCCGCCAGCGCACGCCGCTCGAACGGCAGCAGACGACCCTGCACGGCCACGGAGCCCTCGACGTCGCCGGACCTCCCCGCCAGCACGGCGCTCACCCGGTCGGCGTGCTCGCCCCGCACCAGCAGCACCGCACGCGCGGGTACGCCGAATGATGCGGGCTCGAGGCCCCCGAAGGAGGCATCCTGCGCGTGCACACCCTCAGCTCGCTGCTCGTCACCGTCCCGCCACGTGCGCTGGGCGAGCATCCGCTGCACCGCGTCGCCCTCGATGTCGGCATCGGGCAACACGCGCGCGAGCCCGCGTGGCAGCCACCACGCGCGGTCGCCGAGCAGCGCCATGAGAGCCGGCACCAGGGTCATCCGCACGACGAACGCGTCGATCAGCACACCCACCGCCAGCGCGAGGGCGATCGGCTGGATGATGGCGTTGCCCCCGGGGACGAAGGAGAAGAAGACGGAGAACATGATGAGGGCCGCGGCCGTCACCACGCGCGCGGAGGCCGAGAACCCCTCGAGCACGGATGCCCGGGCATCCCCCGTCGCCGCGTAGCGCTCACGCATCCGCGAGACGAGGAAGACGTGGTAATCCATCGCCAGGCCGAACAGCACGGCCATCACCAGGATCGGCATGAAGCTGATCACCGGGCCCACCTTCCCGACGCCGAGCAGGTCAGCCGCCCACCCCCACTCGAAGACGGCCGTCGACACGCCGAGCGCGGCACCCACCGTCAGCAGGTAGCCGAACGTCGCCGTCACGGGAACCGCGATCGAGCGGAACATGATCATCAGCAGCAGCAGGCACAGCCCGACGACGACAAGGGCGAACGGCAGGAGCGCCGCGCCCAACCGGTCGGAGATGTCGATGGCGAGCGCCGTCTCACCCGTGACCTGGAACCCGAAACCGTGCGCGGTCTCGAAGGCCGGCGCCAGGTCGCGCAGCCGCTGCACGAGGTCGCCCGTCTCAGCCGAACTCGGCGCGCTGGTGGGGGTGATCGTCAGCACCGCGAGGTCGAGCGCCTCGTTGGGGAACGCCTGCGACGTCGTGGCGACGCCCTCGACCGACCCGAACTCGCCGTCGAGGGCGTCGAGCGCCTGCTCGACATCGAGCGTGCGGGAGATGTCCGACGTGATCAGCAAGGGGCCGTTGAATCCCGGACCGAACCCCTCGTCCAGCAGGTCGTAGGCGACGCGCGGCGGTGAGCCCGCCGGGTCGTACCCGGCATCCGGAAGCGTCAACCGCATCCCCGCGGCCGGCACGGCCAGGGCGAGCAGCACGACCACGACGATCGCCGCGGTGGCGAGCGGCGCCCGCGTCGCGATCCGCGCCCACGCGGGGCCCCGCTTCCGCGCATCCGGCTCGGCTTTCCCCGTCCGCTCCGCGCGCTTCCGCCGCGGCTTCGGGATGAGTCGCCGGCCGCACAGGGTCAGGATCGCCGGGAGGAGCGTGACGGCCACCGCCAACGCGCAGAGCACGGCCGCGGCGGCGCCGAGCCCCATGACCGTCAGAAACGGGATGCCCGCGACCGCGAGCCCCAGCAGGGCGATCATGACGGTCAGGCCCGCGAAGACGACCGCCGTTCCCGCCGTCGCGATCGCCACGGCGACGGATTCGGCGACCGCCATGCCCTGCCGGAGGTTGCCACGATGCCGCGACGTGATGAGCAGCGCGTAGTCGATCCCCACCGCGAGGCCCAGCATCGTCGCAAGCACGGGAGCGGTGGCCTGCACCGGCGCGAAGGCTGCGACGATCGTGATCGAGCTCGTCGCGACGCCGACGCCGATCGCCGCGGTGATGAGCGGCATCCCGGCGGCCAGCAGCGAGCCGAAGGTCACGGCCAGCACGACGTACGCGATCGCCATCCCGACCAGCTCCGTCCAATCGACGCCGGATGCGGCGGTCGGCACGATCCCCGAAACCGCCACCTGCAGACCGGCCTGGGTCAGCGGCGCCGTCGCCTCGTCGACCGCAGTGACCAGACTGGCCGGAATCGCATCGGCGGCGTCCGAGAGCTGCACGGCGATGAACGCCATCCGCCCCTCCGACGACACCTGGTCGGCGACGCCCGTGCCCGCGGGAGAGGAACCGCTCGCTGGCATCGGATACGGGCATCCGACGTTCGTCACCCCCGCGACGACGGCCAGGCTCTCGCAGGCCGCGCCGATGGCATCCGCCTCGTCCGAGATCGCGGATCCGTTCGGGGCGACGACCACGACACGTCCGCTCGCGCCGCTCAGCTGCGGAAAACGCTGCTCCAGGGTGTCGAGCGCGGCCTGGGCCTGAGTGCCGGGGATGTCGAAGGAGGACTGCAGGTGGTTGCCGAGCGCTGCGGCCGCGGTGCCACCACCGACGGCCAGGATGAGCCACGCGGCCAGCACCCACCACCGCCGTCGGGCGCAGAATCGACCTATTCGATAGAGAACGGAGGACATCTCCGACGACTCCTCATCCCGGGCTCAGCCCGACCCCCCACGACCCCATCGGGACTACTCTGGCAGAACAGCACGGTGTCGATGAGACACCCCGCGCGTGGCGGGTCGTCTCGGGTCGGATGCCTCGCTGTGGCAGCGATCGGAACAGCGGGGCGTTGGATGCCCGAGGCAGACGCGTCCGCATGATCCGCGGACACAACTCCGGAAGATCTCGGCTCTGAACAGCGGAGAGCCCGTCTTTCCGCGGATGCCGATGAGGGTGGCCGCGGTTGTTCCGGAGTACTGTCCGGCTGAGCACCGCGGTCCTCCGCGGCGACAGCCGGGCCGACGCGTCAGTCGCGGATGCTGGCGCCGAAGCGCTCGGCGGCCACGGCGACACCCGCGAGCTTGGCGTCGGACGCCTCCGCGGCCGTGAGCGTGCGGTCGGGAGCCCGGAAGCGCAGTGCGAACGTGAGGCTCTTCGACCCCTCGGGCACCCCCGTGCCGCGGTAGTCGTCGACCAGCCGCACCGACTCGAGCAACTCCACCGCACCCTGCGCGAGTGCGGCGCGCACCTCGGCGGCGGGAACGTCCGCGCCCACGACGAGCGAGACATCCTGCGTCGCCGCGGGGAACCCCGACAGCGACGCCGCGACGACACGCGACGACACGAGCGAGAGCAGCAGGTCGAGGTTCAGCTCCGCGACGATCACGCGACCGGGAAGATCGGATGCCTCGGCCACCGCCGGCAGCAGTTCACCGACGTATCCGACCTCGACACGCGTCTGATCGGGGGTGTCCACCGACAGCACACCGGTTCGGCCCGGGTGCAGAGCAGCCCGAGCGCCCTGGGCTACGTCGATCGAGACGCCGGCCGCCGCCGCGATGACGCGCACGGCGTCGAGCGCCGCACCCAGATCGGCGGGCTCGGCTGCACGGCCGGGCTGCTTGGGCGCGAGGTTGCCGGTCAGCAGAACCGCGACGTGCCGGGGCTGGGGCGGGATCGACGCGTTCAGCTCGGCCAGCACGTCGTCGCTCGGACGCTCGGCGAGCGGCGGCACGAACGACGTGCCGTACTCGACCCCGGGCTCGGGCGCGAACACGCTGTCCGTCTCGAAGATCGTCAGGTCCGTGAGGCCGCGCGAGAGGTTGCGATGCGCGACCTGCAGCAGCGCGGGCACGAGCGAACGGCGCAGGAAAGGCGCCTGGCCGTCGAGAGGGTTCGCGAGCTTGATGCTCGGCAGGTGCTCGCCGGATGCCGAGCCGTGCAAGTCGTTCAGGGCCTCGGTCGTGAACGGGAACGACGGGGTCTCGACGAAGCCGGCCGCGGCGAGCGCGTTCGCGACA
This sequence comes from Microbacterium sp. BR1, assembly GCF_002812725.1. Classification (GTDB taxonomy): domain Bacteria; phylum Actinomycetota; class Actinomycetes; order Actinomycetales; family Microbacteriaceae; genus Microbacterium. The sequence continues at coordinate 1,123,547 of NZ_NMUN01000004.1, forward strand.
CGACGACGGCCCTGCTGAGCCTCGGTCAGACCGCGGCCCGACGGCGGGGTCGGCAGCACCGACGGGATCTGGTCGTACCCCTCGATACGCGCGACCTCTTCGGCGAGCGTCCACTTGTCGGTCAGGTCCGGGCGCCACGTCGGCGGCGTCACGAGGTCGTCAGACTCGCGTTCCCGCACGTCGCACCCGATCATCTCGAGCGCCGCGCGGATCTGTTCCGGGGCGTACTCCACACCGATGACGGAGGAGACGAACCCACGCGGCAGTTCGATCGCGGGGGCCGAGTAGGCATGCATCAGCGCGCCGCCCGCGCGGGTGTCGGTCCCGCCCGCGAGTTCGACCATCAGTTCGGCAACCCGCGCCGCCGCGACGAACGGGATAGCGGGGTCGACACCGCGCTCGAAGCGGCGGGATGCCTCGGACGGCAGCTTGTGCCGTCGGGCCGTGCGCGCGATCGTGACCGTGTCGAACGTCGCCGCCTCGATCAGGACGTTGCGCGTGGCATCCGTCATCTCGGTCGTACCGCCGCCCATCACGCCGGCGAGTCCGATCGGGCCCGACTCGTCGGTGATTAGCAGGTCTTCCGGGCTGAGGTCGCGCACCTTGCCGTCGAGCGTCTCGAGCTTCTCGCCCACGGTCGCGCGGCGCACCGTGATGCCGCCCTGCAGCCTGTCGAGGTCGTACCCGTGGATCGGCTGACCGAGCTCGAGCATGACGTAGTTCGTGATGTCGATCAGGATGCCGAGCGAGCGGATGCCCGCGAGCGTGAGCCGCGCGATCATCCACGGCGGCGTGGGCCGAGTCGGGTCGACGTCGCGCACGATGCGCGCCACGAATTCGGATGCGCCGACGCGGCCGCGGATCGGGGTGTCGTCGACGACCGCGACGGAGAAGGCGCTCTCGTCGGTCAGGTTGACCTCGCCCCACACCTTCGCGCCCGGGTCTCGGAAGGCCGCGCCGGTCGAGTGCGAATACTCGCGAGCAACGCCACGGATCGACAGCGCGTATCCGCGGTCGGGCGTGACATTGATCTCGACCGCGACGTCGTCGAGCCCGAGCAGCGCGATCGCGTCGGTCCCGACGGGGGCGTCGATGCCCAGTTCGGCCAGGCGCAGGATGCCGGCGTGCTCGTCGCCGAGACCCAGCTCGCGCGCCGAGGCGATCATGCCGTCCGACACATGACCGTAGGTCTTGCGCGCGGCGATCGGGAACGGCCCGGGCAGCACGGCGCCGGGCAGGGTCACGACGACCTTGTCACCGACGAAGAAGTTGCCGGCGCCGCAGACGATGCCGTGCACCGCCGGACCGCCGTCCGCGGCGGTCTCGCCCTCCGGCGCGACCTGCACCTGACACCAGCGGATCGTCTTGCCGTTCGACTGCGGCTCCTCTTCGAACGAGAGCACCTCGCCGACGACGACGGGACCCGTCACCTCGAACCGATGGACGTCCTCCTCTTCGAACCCGACGCGCACGAGAGCTTCGAGCACGTCCTCGGGCGACGCATCCGTCGGCACATCGACGTACTCACGCAACCACGACAGCGGAACGCGCATCAGACCACCATCCCGAACTGCTCGCTGAAGCGGACATCGCCCTCGGCCATGTCGCGCATGTCCTGCACGTCGCTGCGGAACATCAGCGTCCGCTCGATGCCCATCCCGAACGCGAAGCCCGAGTACACCTCGGGGTCGATGCCCGCGGCCCGGAGGACGTTGGGGTTGACCATTCCGCAGCCGCCCCACTCGATCCAGCGCGCACCGCCCTTGAAGGTCGGGTGCCAGAGGTCGAGTTCGGCCGAGGGCTCGGTGAACGGGAAGTAGTTGGCGCGGAAGCGGGTCTTCGCCTCGGGCCCGAACAGAACGCGCGCGGCGTGGTCGAGCGTGCCCTTGAGATGCGCCATCGTGATGCCCTTGTCGATCACGAGCCCCTCGAACTGCGTGAAGACGGGCAGGTGCGTCGAGTCGAACTCGTCGGTGCGGTAGACCCGGCCCGGGCAGAGCACGTAGATCGGGATGTCGCGCTCGAGCATCGAGCGGACCTGCACGGGGCTCGTGTGCGTGCGCATGACGAGGTGACGGTCGACCGGGTCGACGAAGAAGGTGTCCTGCATCTGACGTGCCGGGTGGTCGACGTCGAAGTTGAGGGCGTCGAAGTTGAACCACTCGTGCTCGAGCTCGGGTCCCTCGGCGATCTCCCACCCCATGCCGACGAAGATGTCGCTGACCTGATCCTGCAGCAGGGTGAGCGGATGCCTCGCGCCCACGCGCGTCCGGGACGCCACAGCGGTGATGTCGATCCGCTCCGCCTCGAGCCGGGCGGCCGTCTCGGCCTCGACCAGCTCCGCCTCGCGCGCGGCGAGCGCCTGCGCGACACGTCCGCGGGCCTGGCCCATGAGCTTGCCGAACTCGGCCTTCTGGTCCTTCGGCACATCGCGCATGCGGGAGTTCAGCTGGGCGAGGGGCGAACCCTCCCCCGCGTGTGCGGCGCGCGCGGCCTTGACGGCGGTGGTGTCGCCGGCCGACGCGATGGCCTCGAGCGCTGCCGCGACCGCGGCGTCCACGGCTTCAGGGGTGATCTCAGGAGTGTCGGACACGAGACGCGAGTCTACCGGGGCCGGATGCCCGGGCCCGGCCGTGCCCGTCTTTCAGGCGCCCCGATCGTCCCGCTTCTGAACGTCCTCTTCTCGCTGCGCCACGATCAGCTGGGTGTTCGTGCCACCCTCGCGCTGCAAAGGCGCGACGGCGGCCGCGGCCGCGATCACGCCGGGGGAAGAACGCAGGCGAAGCTCGACCCACTTCGCGATACCCGAGAGCAACAGACACAGCCCGATGTAGATGATGGCCGCGACGATGCCGGCCTGCAGGATCGGCCGTCCATAGGTGCCCTGGCTGCCGATGAGCTTCGCGAAGGCCAGGAGCTCGGGGTAGGTGATGATGAACCCGAGCGCCGTGTCCTTCAGCGTCACGACGAGCTGCGCGATGATCACGGGCAGCATCGAGCGCACCGCCTGCGGCAGCAGCACGAACGCCATGACGCCGCTCTTGCGCAGGCCGATGGCGTACGCTGCCTCGCCCTGTCCGCGAGGCAGCGCCTCGACGCCCGCCCGCAGAACCTCGGACAGGACAGACCCGTTGTAGACCATGAGCGGGATGACGACCGCCCAGTAGACCTCGACGTTGATGCCGACCACGGGAAGCCCGTAGTACATCAACAGCATGAGCACGAGGACCGGTATCGCCCGGAAGACCTCGACGACGGCCATCACGGGAACGCGGATCCAGGCGTGATCCGACAGGCGCCCGATGGCGAGCACGAATCCCAGCAGCACCGCGAGCGCCCCCGCGGCGGCGAAGGCCGCCAGCGTGCGCCCCGTGGCCTCGGCGATCTGCACCCAGACCGCGGAGAACGAGAAGACGTACCACTTCTCGGCCGAGAACTGACCCGTGACCGCGAAACGGTAGACCACGAAACCGATGAGCCCCAGGATGATCAGGACGGTGGCAGCGCCGATCAGCCGGTTGCGCAGAACTGCGCGCGGTCCGGGCACGTCGTAGAGCACGGAGGTCATCGCGCGATCCTCCATCGGTTCTCGAGAGTTCGCTGGAGCCACGAGAGCAGGAACACCAGCGCCACGAAGATCGCCGCGACCCAGAGCAGCACGACGAGGGCGTTCTCGCCCTGCTCGCTCATGACGGCACGGATGCGGCCGAGTTCGGCGACCGAGAAGCCCGCCGCGACGGTCGTGTTCTTCAGGAGGGCAATGAGCACGCTCATCAGCGGTGGCACGACAGATCGGAACGCCTGCGGGAGGACCACGTACCCCATGACCTGCGAGAACGGGAGGCCGATCGCCCGGGCCGCCTCGGCTTGGCCCACGGGCACCGTATTGATGCCCGAGCGCAGCACCTCGGCCACGTAGGTGGCGGTATACAGCCCCAGAGCGAGGATGCCCAGATACAGGAAATCAAGGGTTGGCAGGCCGAGCTGGGGGTAGCCGAACGCGAAGAAGAAGAAGACCAGCGTGAGGGGGGTGTTGCGAACGGTGTTGACGTAGACCGTTCCCACGGCCCGCGCGATCGGTACGGGCGAGACGCGGGCAGCCCCGACGATCGTTCCGAGGATCAGCGCGAGAATCCCGCCCCCGAAGAAGAGGATCAGGGTGTTGCGCATCGCCTCAACCCAGATGGGGAGGTGATCGAAGATGACGCCCATGCGTCCGTCCTTCCTGGTACCTCGAGCAACGAGAGGATTGCGGGGGCGGGTCGTCGAGACCCGCCCCCGCGGCGAACTAGTCGACCGTGGGCTGCTCGACCTCAATGCCCGACGAACCGAGGTTCTTGTCGAAGATCGCCTGCCAGATCTCGCCTCCGTCGGTGAAGAGCGTGTTGATGTGCTCTTGCAGCGCGGTGTCGCCCTTGGTCAGGCCGACGCCGTAGCGCTCCTCGCTGAACGGCTCACCGACGACCTTGAGGTTCTCGGGGTCCTGAGCCGCGTAGCCGATCAGGATCGCTTCGTCCGTCGTGACGACATCGACGACACCTGAGAGGAGCGCCTCGACGCACTCGGAATAGCTGTTGAACTCACGCGTCGGCACCTCCGGGTAGTTCGTCCGGATGTTCTGGATCGGCGTCGAACCCGTTGCCGAGCAGACCGTCGTGTCGGCGCTCAGGTCCTCGACGCTCGCGATGTCGCTGTCCGCGGCGACGAGCAAGCCCTGGCCCGTGACGAAGTAAGGGCCCGCGAAGTCGATCAGTTCCTTGCGCTTGTCGGTGATCGAGTACGTCCCGACGTAGTAGTCGACGTCGCCGTTCACGATCGCCTGCTCGCGTGCTGAGGAGTCCACGCGGATGAACTCGATGTTGTCTTCGTCCACGCCGAGCGACGCCGCGATCCAGCGTGCGATGTCGATGTCGAATCCCGTGCGCTCGCTCGTGACGACGTCGAGGTAACCGAGTCCCGGCTGGTCTTCCTTCACACCGACGACGACCTTGCCGTCAGAAGAAATCCGGTCGAACGTCGGGCTGCCCTCGAGGGACACATCGTCCGCGACCTCGAACCAGGCGGTGCCCTCGTCCGTCCCTTCGCCCTCGCTGGGGGCTGCGGTGGGGGTGCCGCTGTTACAGGCCGTGAGCGCGAGCGCCGCGACCCCGACGATCGCGAGTGCTCCGAATCGTGACTTACGCATGTGCTGTCCTCCTGGGTTTCGTATATTTCGATATCCCGCGAACGGTGCATGCCCGCGGAAGCGTGTCAGAACCTGATGGTCGCGTGCGTCAGTGCGTGATGAGTTTGGACAGGAAGTCCTTCGCACGATCCGTCTCCGGATGCGTGAAGAAGTCGTCGGGCTTCTGGTCTTCGAGGATCTTGCCGTCGGCCATGAACACGACCCGATCGGCGGCCTTGCGGGCGAAGCCCATCTCGTGGGTGACGACGATCATCGTCATGCCGTCCCGGGCGAGGCCGACCATCACATCCAGAACCTCGTTGATCATCTCGGGGTCGAGAGCGCTCGTCGGCTCATCGAACAACATGACCTTGGGGTTCATGGCCAGCGCTCGGGCGATGGCGACACGCTGCTGCTGACCGCCCGACAACTGCGCCGGGAGCTTGGATGCCTGATGCCCGACGCCGACCCGATCGAGCAGAACCTTGGCCTCGCGCTCCGCGTCCGCCTTCTTCATCTTGCGGACCTTGATCGGCCCGAGGGTGACGTTCTCGAGGATCGTCAGGTGCGCGAAGAGATTGAACGACTGGAACACCATCCCCACGTCGGCGCGCAGGTTGGCGAGCCCCTTGCCCTCCCTGGGCAGCTCTCTCCCGTCGATCGTGATGGACCCACTCGTAATCGTCTCGAGGCGGTTGATCGTGCGGCAGAGCGTCGACTTGCCAGAACCCGAGGGACCGATCACGACGACGACCTCGCCCTCGTTGACCGTCAGATCGATGTCGGTGAGCGCCTGGAAGTCGCCGTAGTGCTTCTGGACGTCCCTCAGAACGACGAGGGGCACACCCGTCTGCACGTGATTGGTGCCGTTGGATACCATCGGCACACCCTAGGAGCGGACGACCCCCAGCGGCAGGGGGTTGACATGTCCCCTCAGCGGTGCGTGGGCGGAGTGGACCGCTGCGCGAATGCGCTCTCGTACAGGCACACGCTCGCCGCGGTAGCCAGGTTCAGCGATTCCGCACGCCCGTAGATGGGCAGCCGCAGGGCACGGTCGGCCAGGGTGAGCGCGGCGTCCTCGAGACCTCGCGCTTCATTCCCGAACAGCCATGCGGTCGGCTCGGCGAGCAGTCCCTCATCACGTGCGGCGAGCAGATCCTCGCCCTTCACGTCAGCGGCGAGGACGCGAAGGCCCGCCCCGCGAGCGAGCCCGAGCACGGGCGCGAGCTCGACGCTGAGCGCGATCGGCAGGTGGAACAGGGACCCCGTCGTGGCGCGCACGACCTTGGGGTTGTACGGGTCGACGGTGCGGCCGGTCAACACGACGGCGTCGGCGCCCGCGGCATCCGCTGCCCGGATGATCGTGCCGAGGTTGCCGGGATCGCGCACCTCTTCGCACACGGCGATCAGGCGCGGGGATGCTGCGAAGACATCTCGGACCGAGACCGGGAACTGACGCGCCACGGCGATGACGCCCTGGGGTGTGACGGTGTCGGCCATGGCATCGAGCACCGCCTCGGTGGCGTAATCGATCTCGAGGCCGACGCCGGACGCCAGATCACGCAGTTCGCCGTGACGATCGATGGCCGACGGCGTCGCGAAGAGTTCGACGATCGCGTCGGGCCGATAGGTCAGGGCCTCGCGGACGGCCTGCGGCCCTTCGAGGAGGAAAAGGCCTGTCTCTCCGCGGGCGCTCCGCTTGGTGAGCTTTGCCACGGCGCGCACGCGCGGTGAGCGCGGGTTCTCGAGCACGTGCACAGTCTAGGGCGCCGCGGTCATGCGCCCGTGAACGCCGAAGGCCCCGCTCTCGAGATGAGAGCGGGGCCTTCGAACGAACAGCGGCTAACGCGGACGCCTTCGGCGCCGACGTGCGGTGCCGTTTGGACTACGCGGATGCCTTGGGCGCCGACGTGTCGGCGGGCAGGGCGGCCTTGGCCGTGGCGACGAGCGAGGCGAACGTGGCGGGCTCGTTGACCGCGAGCTCGGCGAGCATGCGACGGTCGACCTGCACACCAGCGAGGCCGAGGCCCTGGATGAAGCGGTTGTACGTCAGGCCGTTCTGGCGGGACGCGGCGTTGATGCGCTGGATCCACAGACGACGGAAGTCGCCCTTGCGCTTGCGGCGGTCACGGTACGCATAGACGAGCGAGTGGGTGACCTGCTCCTTGGCCTTGCGGTACAGGCGCGAACGCTGTCCGCGGTAACCGGAGGCGCGCTCGAGGATGACGCGACGCTTCTTGTGGGCGTTTACTGCCCGCTTGACTCTAGCCATTTGTCTTGTTTCCTATCCTGATTCGGCGCGCTCAGCGACCGAGAAGCTTCTTGGCGACCTTGGTGTCGGCCTTGGACAGGACCTGGTCCTGGTTCAGGCGACGCGTGCGACGGCTCGACTTGCCCTCGAGGTTGTGGCGCATTCCGGCCTGCTGCTTCTTGAGCTTTCCGCTGCCGGTGATCTTGAAGCGCTTCTTGGCACCCGAGTGGGTCTTCTGCTTCGGCATCTCGTTTTCCTTTGCTGAGGCCCCGGAGGGCGTCGTGGGTGTGCACCCGCCGGGGCGGGAGTGGTGTGAGGGTCCTACTCGGCGACCGATTCGGCCGTCTCGGACTCGGGCTTGGGACCGCGAGCCTCGCGCGCAGCCTGCTTGCTCGCGTCGCGCTTGGCGTTCTGCTCGGTCTTGACCTCGGACTTGTTCTTGTGCGGTGCGACGACCATGACCATGTTGCGACCGTCGATCGTGGGGTTCGACTCGACCGTGCCGAACTCGGCGACATCCTCGGCGAACTTCCGCAGAAGACGCACGCCCTGCTCGGGACGCGACTGCTCGCGACCGCGGAAGAGGATCATCGCCTTGACCTTGTCTCCGGTCTTGAGGAAGCCCTCGGCGCGCTTGCGCTTGGTCTCGTAGTCGTGCTCGTCGATCTTCAGACGGAAGCGGACCTCTTTGAGGACCGTGTTCGCCTGGTTGCGGCGAGCTTCCTTGGCCTTCTGCGCGGCCTCGTACTTGAACTTCCCGTAATCCATGATCTTGACCACGGGCGGCTTCGAGTTGGGGGCCACCTCGACCAGGTCGAGCTCTGCCTCCTGCGCGAGGCGTAGCGCTGCCTCGATGCGGACGACACCGATCTGCTCTCCTGCGGGGCCGACGAGTCGGACCTCGGGCACGCGGATGCGGTCGTTGGTGCGGGGATCGCTGATGCGGAACTCCTCTAGATCTGGGTAACCGCACGACGGAGCCGTGCGGGGTGGAAGCACCCGGAGACGAGAGTTTCCGGGTGAAGCGAACGTCGCATTCCACCCGGCGCGGTATCGAAACAGCCCGCCGGCTTTGTGCCCAGACCACCGAATGCCTCAGATCGAGACGAGCCAGCGGAGCACGTGGACCCGGTAGCCTGACCTATGGTCGGCGCGGGTGGGATGCGAATCCTCTTCGAACCGAGACAGAAGTCCCGGAGCCCGCAGAAGTCTAGCAGAGAGCGACACGTGAGCACGATTCCCCCCGAAGACAACGTCCGAGTCGGCAACGAACCGGATGCCGCCACGCAAGCTCGCTGGGAGGAACAAGAACGCGCAGCCTCGGCCGCAACCCGCGACATCGCGGACGTTCCCGCCGTCGAGGTCATCACGACGACCGCCGTCCATCTGCTGAGTGCCGCCGCTGTCAAGACCGGCCTCGCCGATGACCCGGGCAACCAGACCGACCTCGACGAGGCCCGCAAGCTCATCAACGCCCTGGCAGGCCTCATCACCGCGGCCGCACCCGAGGTGAGCGACATGCACGCCCGCTCGCTGCGCGATGGCCTGCGGTCGGTTCAGCTGGCGTTCCGCGAGGCATCCGTCATCCCCGATCCCATCGGTAAGGGACCGGGCGAGAAGTGGACCGGGCCCGTCACCTGACCCGGCGCCCCGAGCGTCAGGTGGCCGAGCGCTCCAGCCGAACCGTGAGCGAGTCGACGAGCGTCGCGATGCGGTCGTCCGCCGCCCAGCGCTGAGCCAGGCGCGCGAGCACGGGGTCGAGTTCTTGACGCTCGAGGCCCCGCAGCAGACTCAGCCGGACGATCGTCTCGGGGCCGCGGAGACGCGCGGAGGGGTCTCCCGGTTCGAGCACGATGTCGACCGCGGCCAGCTCCGTCGCGATCGACTCGAGGAATGCCTGCCGCACCTCGACCGACTCCGACGACGGGATCCACGACTCGCCGTGCGCGAGCGCCCACACCGCGGGCCTGCGGATGACGAACTCGGTCTCGGAGCCCGGGTCGACCACGATCAGGTCGGTGCCCTCCCCCACGGCGGCCTGTGCCACCCGCGCGACGGGCGTCGGGATCGGCCTGGCCGAGGCATCCCACGCCTGCATCGCGGCGACGCTCGAGAACGCGGGAAGGACCGTCCTCCCGTCGGGGGCGGCCACCGTCACGATCGAGAGCTCCTGGGTCTTGTCGACGGTCAGCCCCGACGGCGCAACGCCGGTCTCGCCCCGCTCGGCGATCAACGGGACGAGCAACCGCACGGCCCGCAGCGCGTCGACCACGGCCGCCTGGCCCACCTCGCCCGCACGAAAGGCGGCGAGGGCTGCGAGGAACGCCTCGGGCGCCGACCCGTCGTCGTCGGCGTGCGGGTTCGGTTGGAAAGCGCGCCCCTCCCACGGGACGCCCGCGGAGTCGGCGCCGTGCGTGTGCCCGGTGCTGCTCGCGTCGTCCGGATCAGCCGGCCGCGACATCCAACGCCTCGGCCAGCGTGAACGCTCCCGCATACAGGGCCCGACCCACGATCGCGCCCTCGACGCCGAGCGGGACCAATTCTCGGAGCGCTGCGATGTCATCGAGGCTCGAGACGCCACCCGAGGCCACGACGGGCTTCGGCGTACGTGACGTCACCTGGCGGAGCAGGTCGAGGTTCGGGCCCTTGAGCGTGCCGTCCTTCGTGACGTCGGTGACGACGTAACGGCTGCAGCCGGCGGCCTCGAGGCGGTCGAGGACCGTCCAGAGGTCGCCACCTTCTTCGGTCCAGCCGCGCGCGGCGAGGGTCGTCCCACGAACGTCGAGTCCGACGGCGATGGCCTCGCCGTAGCGGGCGATCACGTCGGCCGCCCACTCGGGGTTCTCGAGCGCGGCGGTGCCCAGGTTGATGCGGCTCGCACCGCTGTCGAGGGCGGCCTCGAGCGAGCGGTCATCACGGATGCCCCCCGACAGCTCGACGCGCACCCCCTTGACCTGCTTGATCACCTTGCGCAGGACCGAGGTGTTGTTCCCGCGGCCAAACGCGGCGTCGAGGTCGACGAGGTGGATCCACGTCGCACCCTGGCGGGCGAAGTCGAGCGCCGCGTCGACGGGGTCGCCATGGAAGGTCTCGGTGCCGGCCTCGCCCTGAGTCAGGCGAACGGCCTTACCCCCAGCGACATCGACGGCGGGAAGGAGGACGAGCTCGGGTGTGGCGGAGAAGTCGTTCATGGATCCTCGTGCGTGGGCGGATGCGCCGGTTTGACACCGGATCCGGCAGCCGCGGGACGCGGGCCGGGGGCCGGATGGGCACGAAGCCTAGATTTTAGTCTCGGGCAGCCCGTCGATCCAATTCGCCAGCAGGCGGATGCCCGCGGCACCGGACTTCTCGGGGTGGAACTGGGTCGCCGAGAGCGGACCGTTCTCGACGGCGGCGAGGAAGGGTGCGCCGTAGTCGGTCCAGGTCAGGTGCGGGCTCGCGAAGGGTCCGTCCGCCTCGAGCGACCACTCCTGGACGCCGAACGAGTGCACGAAGTAGAACCGTTCGTCTTCGAGCCCGGCGAAGAGCTTCGATCCCGGGTCGGGGCGAACCGTGTTCCAGCCCATGTGGGGCAGAACGGGGGCGTCGAGTTCGCGCACGACGCCCGGCCACTCCCCCATGCCCTCGGTGTCGACGCCCCGCTCCACGCCCAACTCGAACAGCACCTGCATGCCGACGCAGATGCCGAGGACGGGACGCCCGCCGGCCAGGCGGCGATCGATCAGGCGATCCCCGCCGCTCGCACGGAGGGCCTCCATCACGGCTCGAAACGCACCGACGCCCGGCACGACGAGACCGTCGGCCTCGAGCACCAGCTGCGGGTCCGATGTCAGACGCGCGTCAGCGCCCGCCGCCTGCAGCGCCTTGACGGCCGAGTGGATGTTGCCGGATCCGTAGTCGAGGACGGCGACGACGGGCCGACGCACATCGGACACAGAGGCATCCGTCACAGCGCGCCCTTGGTGCTCGGGATCCCCTCCACGAGGGGATCGAGCGACTTGGCCTGGCGGAACGCGCGCGCGAATGCCTTGTACTCGGCCTCGGCGATGTGGTGGGGGTCACGTCCTTCGAGAACGCGGACGTGCACCGTGAGTCCGCCATTGAACGCGATCGCCTCGAACGTGTGGCGGACGAGCGAACCCGTGAAGTGACCGCCGATCAGGTGGTGTTCGAACCCGGCGGGCTCGCCGGAGTGCACCAGATAGGGACGGCCCGAAATGTCGACGACGGCCTGCGCGAGCGCTTCGTCGAGCGGCACGAGCGCGTCGCCGTAGCGGGAGATACCGGCCTTGTCGCCGAGCGCCTCGCGGATGGCGATGCCCAGCACGATCGAGACGTCCTCGACGGTGTGGTGCGCGTCGATCTGCGTGTCGCCCGTCGCCTTCACCGTCAGGTCGGTCAGCGAGTGCTTCGCGAACGCCGTCAGCATGTGGTCGAAGAACGGCACGGTCGTGTCGATGCTGCTGCGACCGGTCCCGTCGAGGTCGATCTCGAGGTCGACGGATGACTCACTCGTGCGACGAGTCCTGCTCGCCGTGCGCCTGCTCATGCCTGCGAGTCTATCGACGCGAGTTGGTCGAGGAATGCTGTGGTCTCATCCTCGGTACCGGCCGAGACGCGCAGCGTCCCGGGCAGCCCGACGTCGCGCACGAGCACGCCGCGCTCGAATAGCGCGCGCCACGTCGCGGCGGGATCGGCGACCCCGCCGAACAGGATGAAGTTCGTCCAGGACTCGTACGGCTCGTACCCGAGGGCGGATAGCGTCGCACCCATCCGATCGCGCTGCTGGACGATGTCGTCGACCATCGCCAGCATGGTGTCGGAGTGACGCAGCGCGCCGAGCGCCGCGGCCTGCGTGAGCGAACTCAGGTGGTACGGCAGCCGCACCAACCGCAACGCATCGATGAAGGCGGGGTCTGCGGCGAGATAGCCGACACGGGCCCCCGCGAACGCGAACGCCTTGCTCATCGTGCGCGAGACCGCCAGTCGCGGGCGGTCGTGCAGGAGCGTCAGCGCCGAGCGCTGATCGTGCGGCGCGAACTCCCAGTACGCCTCGTCGACGACGACGACACCACGGGAGGCTTCGTACACCGCCTCGATGACCTCGATCGGCATCGGCGTGCCCGTGGGGTTGTTCGGGGAGCAGAGGAAGATCACATCGGGGTCGGCTTCGGCGACCTGCTCGGCAGCGAACTCCGGGGTGAGGGTGAAGTCGTGTCCGCGCTCGCCCGCGATCCATCCCGCACCCGTGCCGGACGCCAGGAGCGGGTACATCGAGTACGTCGGGCCGAACCCGAAGGCCGTGCGGCCGGGGCCCCCGAACGCCTGCAGAACGTGCTGGAGCACTTCGTTCGAGCCGTTCGCCGCCCAGATGTTCTGCGATGTCAGGCCGTGACCGAGGTAGTCCGCGAAAGCCTCGCGGAGCGCATCGAAATCACGATCGGGATAGCGGTTGATCTCGCGCAGCGCGACGGCGATGCCGTCCAGGATGTCGTCGGCCACCTCTTGCGGGACGGGGTGCGTGTTCTCGTTGACGTTCAACGCGATCGGCACGCTGGCCTGGGGTGCCCCGTAGGGCGTCTTTCCCCGGAGATCGTCACGGAGAGGGAGGTCTTCGAGGGATGCGCTCACCCCTCCCATGCTACGACGCACGGGACTCGCGACGTGTTCCGGGCGGGAGGTGCCCCGACGCGTTCGCGTGGGGGCCCGCGACGCAGCGGGGGCTCAGGACGTGAACTCGGCGGGGATCGCGATGCGCTGCCCCGCGTCCACGGTCGACGAACCGAGCGCGTTCAACCGAACGATCTCATCCACGACGTCGCGCGGGTCGGCCGCGGGCGCCACCTCGAGCGCGATCGACCAGAGCGAGTCACCCGGTTCCACCAGAACCGTCGTGAACTCACCCGCGGGCGCCGACGCGCTGCGGGATGCGAGCGCCTCGCCACCGGCGAGGACGCCGATGAAAACGGCGACCGCGAGCGGCAGCGACACCATGCCGACGATCACGCGGCGACCACGCGCCGTCATGCGCAGGCGGGTGTGCGATGGCATCGACATGAGTGCGGTCGTCATCTTGTCCTCCTGGATCGTGTGGTGCTGAGTGGCGCGGGTTGAGAAGACTTCACGCGATGCCGGAAAGCCCGTTCGCGAGTCCAGCTCCGCATCCGACTCTCGGCCGGGAGAGCCGGATGCGAAGTTGTGTTCCGAAGTTATCTTCGAGTGTTGCATCTTGTCAAGTCCTTCTGCGCCTCTGTGTGGCCCGAATCGATCGACACGCTCGAACAGATGTGCCGAAAACGACCGAGGACCGGATAGTGTTTCGATGGTCGCGCTGGTGCAAGAGCAGTACACCAGCGACCACCGACATCGCATCGAGAGCGACGCCACGTACGGCGGGAGGAGCACGACATGACGCTTGAACCCTGGGACTCCGCCCTGGCCGATCCGGACGCCGACCTGGGCTCCGATGCAGTCACCGACGCACGCGGCGAGGTCGCCGCGGATGCCTCCGATGTCGGCGAGACGACCGAACCGCGTGCGCGCACGCGGCGTCGCAAGAGCCTGAGCGACAAGCAGCTGGCGATCCTCGAGGTGATCCAGCGTTCGGTCCAGTCGCACGGCTATCCGCCGAGCATGCGCGAGATCGGAGACGCCGTCGGCCTGCGTTCGCTCTCGAGCGTGACGCACCAGCTCAACCAGCTCGAGCTCTCGGGGTACCTTCGTCGCGACTCCGGCAAGACGCGCGCCATCGAGGTCTTGATCGACCTTCCCGGCAGTGCGGCAGAGAATCCCGCCGACTCCGCGCCCCCGGTCGGCGACGCGGCCATGGTCCCTCTCGTCGGGCGCATCGCCGCCGGCGTGCCGATAACTGCCGATCAGCAGGTGGAAGAGGTCTTCCCGCTCCCCCGTCAGCTCGTGGGCAAGGGCGAGCTGTTCATGCTGCGTGTCTCCGGCGAGTCGATGATCGACGCGGCGATCTGCGACGGCGACTGGGTCGTCGTCCGCACACAGGCGACGGCCGAGAACGGCGACATCGTCGCGGCCATGCTCGACGGTGAGGCGACGGTCAAGACCTTCCGCCGTCGCGACGGACACACGTGGCTCCTGCCCCGCAACAGCGCGTTCGAGCCGATCCTCGGCGATCACGCGACCGTTCTGGGCAAGGTCGTCGCGGTCCTGCGCGCCGTCTGACGCCCCATCACGGCATCCGGCGCCGTGCGTGAGGAACTGCGCGGAGACGCTTCGGAGCGGTATAAGGGGATGTGACCAACCCCACTCCTGCTCCCGCGAACGCAGCGGATGCCGCACGTCGGCTCGCCGAACTCGAAGCCGAGAACGCACGCCTCCGCTCCCGACTCGGAGAGACGCCGTCCCGCCCGGAGCGCGTGTCGCGGCCTCGCCGGGGCACGTGGCGAGCTGTTCTCTCGTCTGCCCTGATCGTGATCGCAGCCCTGCTGGTGCCCGTCTCGATCGTGTCGGCATGGGCACGAACCGAGCTCGTCGACGAGACCGCGTTCGTGGCGACCTTCGCGCCGCTCGCGCAGGACCCCGCTGTGCAGGCTCTGATCGTCGATCAAGCGACCGCGGCGATCGACGAATCCCTCGATCTGCAGGGCCTCACCGACGATCTGTTCGACGGGATCGAGGGTCTCGGGCTGCCGCCCCGCGCAACGGCAGCGATCGATCTGCTGCGCGGTCCGGCGGTCGAGGGGCTCCGCGGCCTGGTGGGCACATCCGTCACGCAGCTCGTGGAATCGGACGTGTTCGCCTCGGTCTGGGAGACGGCCCTCCGCGCGAGTCACCGCGGCCTCGCCGCCGCGGCGACGGGAACGACGCAGACGGGCGCCGTGACCATCAGCGACTCCGGCGAGGTGGGGATCTCGCTCGCGCCGATCATCGACGAAGTGAAGGACCGGCTGGTGGCGCAGGGCGTGGGATTCGCCTCCGCGATTCCGTCTGTGGACCGGACGATCGTCCTCGTCCAGAGCGACGCGCTCGTGAGCGTCCGCATCGTCTACGGGATCGCAGCGACCGTCGGATGGTGGCTGCCGCTCGTGACCCTCGCGCTGTTCATCGGCGGGGTGCTCCTCGCTCGCCGCAAGAGCGTCGCCCTCGTCGGGACGGGCGTGGCCATCGCCATCGGCGGGGGTACCCTCGCCGTGGCCCTCGCGGTCGGCGCCACCGTGGCCTCGATCGCGGCGTCGCGGCTCGCGATCCCCATCACGGCGGTCGACGCCATCTACGCGCAGATCGTCACGGCGATGCGCGACACCGCCGCGGTCATCGCGCTGATCGGTGTGCTCCTCGCCCTTCTCGCGTGGGTGCAGGGGCGCAGCAACGCTGCCGTCGCCATCCGTACCGGCGCCACGGGCGTCAACCACCGCCTGCGGTCGTCCCTGCGCTCCAGCGGCGTCGACACCGGCCGCGTCGGACGCTGGATGTACACCTATCGCGTCCTGGTGCGCGTTGTGCTCGCCGCGCTTGCGATCCTGTGGCTGCTGGCGCTCCGCCCGCTCTCGATCGGCGATGTCTCGCTCGTCCTCGTCGTCGCGCTCCTGGCCTGGTGGGCGACCGAACTCGCGCAGAACGAGCCGGAGGTCGTCGAAGCCGCGCCGGCCGAAGCCGAGGACGTCGAACCCGATCGCGCCACGGTGTAGCGCGCCCGGACCGGCACCCGTGGTGTCGGCCGCGCCGCGTAGCCTGTCGGGATGACCACGATCCTGCCTTTCGGAACCTGGCCCTCCCCCATTTCGGCTGCCGAAGTCACGTCCTCCGCACCACGCATCGACGGCGCACGATTCGTCGGCGACGAGGTGTGGTGGAGCGAGTCACTGCCGCAGGAACGCGGCAGGACGGCCATCCTGCGGCGCGCGATCGAAGCCGACGCGGAAGCGGACGCCGACGTGGTCCTTCCCGGGCCGTGGAGCGCACGTTCGCGCGTCCACGAGTACGGGGGCGGCGCGTGGACGATCGATGACGACGGGACGCTCTACTTCGTCGAGCAGTCCGATCAGCGCGTCTGGCGGCTGGGCGCAGACGGCGAACCGCGTGCGCTCACGGTCGAGGCCCCGGGCACGCACTACGGCGACCTCACCTGGGCGAACGGACGGCTCCTCGCGGTGCGCGAGACGGCGCGCGACGGGCGTGTACCCGAACGTGCCATCGTCGAGATCAGCTCGGTGGCGGTCGAGGATGCGGCACCCTCTGCGGGCACGCCCCTGGCATCCGGCTACGACTTCCTCGCCTACCCGCGTCTCTCCCCCGACGGCGACCGCTTGGCGTTCATCGGATGGAACCACCCGAACATGCCGTGGGAGGCGACGCAGCTCGTCGTCCTCGACATCAGGACCGGCGCCGTCGGTATCGTCGCGGGCAGTGCTCACGAATCGGTCCTGCAGCCGGAATGGACCGGTCCGGACGAACTCACCTATTCGACCGACCGCTCGGGGCGGTGGACGCTCGAGCGGCGACGCCTGGGCGGGCTCCCGGAGCCCACCGCCGCCGAGAGCTCCGACGCGGACACCGGCGGGCCGCTCTGGAACCTCGGCGCGCGATGGTTCGCCCCGCTCGACGACGGGCGGATCCTGGCGGTGCGCACGCACGGCCGTGACGAGCTCGTCGTGGAGGACACGGACGGCGGGGCCCGAAGCATCCGCACGCCGCTGTCCGCGCAGGTGCTGATTCGCGACGTGAGCGGCACGCGCGCGCTCGTCACGGGTGCCGGCGCCACGACCCCTTCCGGTCTCTGGCTGGTCGATGTCGACGATCCGGGCAGGGCCCGACCCCTGCGCGGTGGGGTGTCCGACCGGAGCGACGGTTGGCTGCCCGAGGCCATCGCGATGACGTTCGACGGACCCAGCGGACCCGTACACGCCTTCGCGTACCCTCCCTCCAATCCGGGGGTCGAGGGTCCCGCGGACGAACGACCCCCGTACATCGTCACCGTGCACGGCGGGCCCACCGCGCACGTCGCGGGCGAGGCGTCCCCCGCTGTCGCCTACTTCACGAGCCGCGGTGTCGGCGTGCTCGACGTCAATTACGGCGGGTCGAGCGGCTACGGCCGCGCGTACCGCGAGCGCCTCGCCGGGCAGTGGGGAATCGTGGACGTCCAGGACGTCGTGGCGGCAGCCGAAGGACTCGTCGCCGCGGGGTTCGCCGATGGCGCCCGGCTGGCGATCAAGGGCGGGTCCGCCGGTGGATGGACCGTCCTGTCCGCCCTGACGACATCGAAGACGTTCTCGGCGGGCATCAGCCGCTACGGAGTCGCCGATCTGCGCGCCCTCGCCGCCGATACGCACGATTTCGAGGCGCACTACCTGGACGGACTCGTCGGGCCGCTCCCCGACGCCGAGCCCGTGTACGAGGCACGATCTCCGCTCGGCCGCATCGATGACCTGAGCGTTCCCGTGCTGCTGCTGCAGGGTGCGGATGACCCGGTCGTGCCTCCCGCGCAGGCCTACGCCATGCGCGACGCCCTCGCCGCGAAGGGCATCAGCCACGCGCTCGTCGTGTACGAGGGCGAGTCGCACGGCTTCCGTCGCGCCGAGACCATCCAGCACGCCCTCGAGAGCGAACTGAGCTTCCTCGGCCAGGTGTTCGGTTTCGCAACGCCGGGCGTGCCCGTCCTGCCTCTCGAGGACTGAGAGGGGCGTAGGGAGCCGCTCACCTGGCAGTGGGCGCGACGAACCAGGCCCGCGAACGACGACGCGTGCCAGCGGAATCGCCCGAGACGACCGGGGCGGGCCGCGGTCAGCGCAGGAACGGGGCCAGTTCGGCGGCCAGGCGTGCGGAAACGTGCGCGTGCAGCGCCGTGCCACCCTCTTCGTGCCCTTCGGAGACGATCAGGCCCGAGTCGTGGGCCGCCGACACCAGGTCGCCCCGGTCGTACGGCACGAGCGCGCGCACCTCGACGGCGGGCAGCGGCAGCGCTGCCTCGACAGCGGCGCGCAGTTCGTCGATGCCCTCGCCCGTGCGGGACGACACGAACAGCGCGTCCGGCACGAGCCCGCGCAGCACCATCCGGTCGTCGGGACCGACCAGGTCGGCCTTGTTGAACACCACGATCTCGTGCGCATCGCGCGTGCCCGCCTCGGCCATGACGTCGCGGACCGTCGCGAGTTGGCTCGCGGGGTCGGGGTGCGCGGCGTCGACGACGTGCAGCACGACGTCCGCGCCCGCGACCTCTTCGAGCGTCGAGCGGAATGCCTCGACGAGCTGGTGCGGCAGGTTGCGGACGAACCCGACCGTGTCGGTGAGCGTGTAGACGCGTCCGTCGACCGTCTCGGAGCGGCGGACCGTGGCATCCAGGGTCGCGAACAGGGCGTTCTCGACCAGCACGCCCGCGCTCGTCAGCCGGTTGAGCAGGCTCGACTTGCCGGCGTTCGTGTACCCGGCGATCGCGACGGACGGGATCGTGTTGCGGGTGCGCTCGGCGCGCTTGGCCTCACGGGCCGGGGCGAAATCGCGGATCTGACGGCGCAACAGCGCCATCTTCGTGCGAATGCGACGACGGTCCAGCTCGATCTTCGTCTCACCGGGTCCACGCGAGCCCATTCCCGCGCCGCCCGCACCGACCTGGCCACCGGCCTGGCGGGACATCGAGTCACCCCAACCACGCAGGCGCGGGAGCAGGTATTCGAGCTGTGCGAGCTCGACCTGCGCCTTGCCCTCGCGGCTCTTGGCGTGCTGGCTGAAGATGTCGAGTATGACGGTGGTGCGATCGATCACCTTGACCTTGACGACATCCTCGAGCGCACGCCGCTGGCTGGGCGCGAGCTCGGTGTCGGCGATGACGGTGTCGGCTCCGACAGCCGCCACCAGGTCGCGCAACTCGTGCGCCTTGCCGCTCCCGAGATAGGTCGCGGGATCCGGATGGGGTCGGCGCTGCAGCACGGCGTCGAGCACGATCGCCCCGGCCGTCTCTGCCAGGGCGGCGAGCTCGCGCAACGAGTTCTCGGCGTCCTCCTGCTCGCCCTGCGGGTACACACCCACGAGCACGACGTTCTCGAGGCGGAGCTGGCGGTACTCGACCTCGGTGACGTCTTCGAGCTCGGTCGAGAGCCCCGGCACGCGCCGGAGCGCCTGGCGGTCTTCGCGGTCCCACTGATCCCCGTCCGAGGACGCACCCGCCGTCGTCGAAGCATCCTGCAGAGCCTGCGCTGCCCCGAAGGTGCGCAGGCCGGAACGAGACTGGGCGCGCGCCAGAACCCGCGCGACGACATCGTCGGACGCGTAGTCGATCGTGTCCGCACCCGTGCTCTGGGCCGCGTCTTCGTGGGTTCCCGCGACATCGCCGGGGGGTGAAATCCTGTCGGTCATGTATTTCCTCTCCGGATGCATCGCACCCGCAATGGGGCGGTTCAGGCATCCGTGGTCGTCGTGTCCGCGCGACGTCGTAAAACTCTAGCCTCCCGCGCGACACGGGTACTCCGCTACGCTCGCACCCATGGCGAGCGACCACTACTTCTCTGCGAGTCCCGCCAGCGCCGAGAATCTCCGTCAGATCCGCGTCCAGCTGGACGGCCGGACTGTCGAACTGACGACCGCTGGCGGGGTCTTCAGCCCCGACCGCCTGGATGCCGGGACCGCCGTGCTTCTCGCGAACACTCCCGCCGCTCCGGCCGGGGGCCACCTTCTCGATCTCGGGTCAGGTTGGGGGCCGGTTGCCCTCACCCTGGCGATGCAGTCTCCGCACGCGACCGTGTGGGCCGTGGACGTCAACGAGCGAGCCCTCGACCTGGTGCGCCGGAACGCCGAAAAGCTGGGACTCGTCAATGTCAACGCCGTGCTGCCCGATGGTGTTCCCGACGACGTGGCGTTTCGAAGCATCCGGTCGAATCCCCCGATTCGCGTCGGCAAGAACGAACTGCACGGTCTGCTCGAGCGCTGGATCCCACGACTCGACGAACGCAGCGATGCGTGGCTGGTCGTGCAGCGGAATCTCGGTTCGGATTCACTGCAGCGCTGGCTCGCGGCGACATTCGAGCGTGGGTTCAGTGTGCATCGGGCCGCGACCGGCCGCGGGTACCGGGTGCTCCGCGTCCGTCGACACGGCTCACCGCCGACCACGCCCCTCGACATCGTCGGCTGAGGCATCCTCCGCTTCGGTTCGGATTGCGGACTGCCCGACACGGACGGCCACCGCTTTGCCACGCTGAACCACGTGACGGCTGCAGTTCGCGGCATCCGCTACGTCCATCGGCGGCGCGGATGCGGAACCGTGGAGCCGCCACGGGAACGAACGGATGCACGGGGTGCGACGCCAGGAGCGGCGGGCGGGACGGACGAGACCGACCGGAGCCCAGGCCAGAGGAACGAGACCGGCCGACGGTCAGGCGAGGGCCACGTCACCCGAGTAGACGAGCACCGCCGGGCCCGACAGCAGCACGTGCAACGCGTCGTCGCGGGGAACCATCCGGACCCCGAGTGTTCCGCCCGGAACGTCCACGCGCCATGCGTCCGGGGCCCCGGCTCCCGCCCAGTGCCGGACGGCCAGCGCCGCCGCGGCAACACCCGTGCCGCAGCTGAGGGTCTCGCCGACGCCGCGCTCGAAGACGCGCATCCGGATCACACCCACCCCGTCCTGCACGAGGGGCTCGGCCGGCACCACGAACTCCACGTTGGCGCCCGCGGCCGGCTCGGGGTCGAGCACCGGTTTGTAGGTCAATTCGAGTGCCTCGAGCTCGTCCTCACCGGGCAGAGCCACGACGACGTGCGGGTTCCCCACATCGATGCCGAGACCGGGTCGGGCGACGCTCAGACCACGCGCGCGCACGGTCGGCGCACGCTCGTCCACGATCCATGCGCCCAGATCGGCCTCGAACCCGTTCGCCGAGCGGGTCACCGCCTTGACGCCCGCCCGGGTGCCGATCGCGATACCGTCCGGGCCGATCGCGGCCAGGCCCGACTCGGCCAGGTAGTGCGCGAAGACACGGATGCCGTTGCCGCACATCTCGGCCTTCGAGCCATCCGCGTTGCGATAGTCCATGAACCACTCGGCGCCCGCCGCGAGAGCGGACGCCCCCTCGTCGATGGCAGCGGAGCGGACGACGCGCAGGATGCCGTCGGCTCCGATGCCGAAGCGTCGGTCGCACAGGGCGGCGACCTGATCGTCCGTCAGAGACAGTGCCCCGTCCGGATCGGCGACGATCACGAAGTCGTTGCCCGTGCCGTGACCTTTGGTGAATGTGACGGTCCCGGGCATGCGCACGAGTCTATCCGCGTCCGCCGGGGCTCAGTCGGCGAGCACCAGCCGCGCCGTGGCCTGGCCTGCGGGGAGCCAACGAACGTCGGCATAGCGGCGGAACCACGAGACCTGTCGGCGTGCGTACCGCCGTGTCAGCGCCTGGGTCTGCGCGATCGCCTCGCCGCGGTCGACGTGTCCGGCCAGCTGCGCCAATGCCTGCGCGTAGCCGATCGCCCGGCGCGCCGTGGTGCCGCGCTCGAGCCCCTCGGACCGCAACGCCTCGACCTCGTCGAGCAGACCCTGTGCCCACATGTCCTCGACCCGCGCGTCCAACCGCTCGACCAACACGGATCGTTCCTCGTGCAGACCGATCACGGTCGACGGATGCCAGGCCACCGGCTCGTCCGGAAGCGCCGCGCCGTGTGTCGCGCTCCCCTGCGCCAGCACCTCGAGAGCCCGCACCACCCGGCGACCGTTGCGCGCATCGATTCGCGCGGCTGTGGCGGGATCCTGTTCGCGCAACCGGGCGAACAGGATACCGGGCCCGTGCGCCTCGAGCTCGGCCTCGAGTTCGGCGCGGAGTGCTTCGTCGCGCGGCGGGAACGAGAAGTCATACAGCACGCTGGAGACGTAGAGCCCCGAACCTCCGACCAGGATGGCGTGCGCGCCCCGTGCGTGAATGTCGTCGATCGCCCGTCGGGCCTCGACCTGATAGGCGGCCACCGCGGCATCCTCGTCCACGGACAGGACGTCGAGCAGATGGTGCGCGACGCCGCGCCGCTCGGACAGCGGCAGCTTGGCCGTGCCGATGTCCATGCCCCGGTACAACTGCATCGCATCGGCGTTGACGATCTCGGCGGGTTCGCCGCGCGCCGCGAGGGCTTCCGCCAGGCCGAGCGAGAGCGCACTCTTGCCCGTGCCCGTCGCGCCGACGACCGCGAAGAGTCGGGGGGCCCCGTGATCGGTCCCGGCGACCCGAGCCGACGCTGCGCTCACGCTCGGGGCGGGAACACGGGCAGACCGAGCGACACCGCGCGGGGTGCGCCGGCCGTTCCGCCTGACCCGCCGGCGGGTGCGGGCACCGCGCAGGACTCGGCCTGCGTGCGGTCCCACGCATCGCCCGCGCGCGTGCGACGGATGCGCAGCGGGGCGCCGTCCGGTGAGTCCGCAAGCAGATAGAACGGCGCCGCGTGCGTCACGACGGCGGTCACGATGTCGCCGGGGCGAGGCGTCTCGGACCCCTCGGGCAGTTCGACGTGCACCAGACGGTTGTCTTCGGCGCGTCCCGTCAGGCGGTGGGTTGCCGCATCCTTCTTGCCCTCGCCGGTCGAGACCAGCACGTTGACCTCGCGGCCGACCTGGGCCTGATTCTCTTCGAGCGAGATGCGGTCTTGCAGCGCAACGAGCCGCTCATAGCGCTCCTGCACGACGGCCTTCGGCACCTGGTCGGGCATCGTCGCGGCGGGCGTGCCCTCGCGGATCGAGTACTGGAACGTGAAGGCGCTGGCGAAACGCGCCTGCTCGACGACGCGGAGCGTTTCGGCGAAGTCCTCTTCCGTCTCACCCGGGAACCCGACGATGATGTCGGTCGTGATCGCGGCGTTCGGGATGCGCGCGCGGACCCGGTCGAGAATCCCGAGGAACCTCTCGCTGCGGTAGGAGCGGCGCATGGCCTTGAGGATGCGGTCGCTGCCCGATTGCAGCGGCATGTGCAGCTGCGGCATGACGGACGGCGTCTCGGCCATCGCGTCGATCACATCGTCGGTGAACGCGGCAGGGTGGGGGCTCGTGAACCGGATGCGCTCGAGTCCGCGAATCTCGCCCGCGGCACGCAGCAGCTTGCCGAACGCGTGACGGTCACCGAATTCGACGCCGTACGAGTTGACGTTCTGCCCGAGCAGCGTGACCTCGATCGCGCCGTCGTCGACGAGCAGGCTGACCTCTTCGAGGATGTCGCCCGGTCGTCGGTCCCGCTCCTTGCCGCGGAGCGTCGGGACGATGCAGAACGTGCAGGTGTTGTTGCAGCCGACCGAGATCGACACCCAGCCGCTGTACACCGAGTCGCGCTTGGTCGGGAGCGTCGACGGGAAGACCTCGAGCGATTCGAGGATCTCGAGCTCGGCTTCGCCGTTGTGCCGGGCGCGTTCGAGCAGGCGCGGCAGCGAACCCATGTTGTGCGTCCCGAAGACGACGTCCACCCAGGGCGCCTTGTCGAGCACCGCCTGCTTGTCCATCTGTGCGAGGCACCCGCCGACGGCGATCTGCATGCCGTCCTTACGTCGTTTGACGGATGCCAGGTGCCCGAGTGTGCCGTAGAGCTTGCCCGACGCGTTCTCGCGGACCGCGCACGTGTTGATGATGACGACATCTGCTTCGGACCCGGCATCCGCGCGAACGTATCCGGCGCTCTCGAGCGATCCGGAGAGGCGCTCGGAGTCGTGGACGTTCATCTGACAGCCGAAGGTACGCACCTCGTAGGTGCGGGCGACACCGTCGTCGGCGCGTGCGGCCGGAGATGGCGCGATGAGCGTGGGCGCGCTGGAGAGGGTCGACATGATCCGCCCATTCTACGAGCCCCCATCACCGCGAGGCTCTGGGCGGCGTCAGCGTCGCCGAAACGCCCCATTTGCGGCGAAACACCATGTCGCCGGGCGTCTCGCAACAGATGGGGTGTTTCGGCGATGGGGACGGGTGCGGTGTCAGCGGAAGCGCACGCCGGATGCTCCGACGCCGGCCTCGTCGAGGGCCTGCTTGGCTGCGGTCATGGCCATCGATCCGCCGAATCCGCGGCGCGACAGCTGACCGTGCAAACGACGCACCGCGGCCTCGCGATCGAGCGAACCCATCGAACGGGCCTTCTGCCGTGCGAAGTCCAGGGCACGCTCCGCCTCGTCATCCGGGAGCTCGTCGAGCGCGGCATCGACGACCTCGCGCGAGATGCCGCGACCCGACAGCGTCTGCGAGATGGCCCGGCGCCCCTGACCCTTTCGGCTCGTCGCGGCATACACGAGCTGCTCGGCGAGACGCGCGTCGTCGAGGTAGCCCCGCGCCTCGAAGTCCGCGACGACACCTTCGATGGTGTCGGCGTCGAGGCCGCGCTCCGACAGAAGTCCCGTCGCCTCTTTCGCCGAGAGTTGACGTGTCCGCAGCCGCTTCACCAGCGCCTGCGTCGCCCCTTCCACGTCCGCACCGGGCTCATCGTCCGGCTGGTCATCATCGTCCAGTTGGTCATCGCGCGCCACGATCGGGACTGGAAGACGCTTCGAGTCAGCGGTGGGCTCATCCTCGGCCCAGTACGCGGGAGAGAACGCCACGCGCTTCGAGGGCGCTGCCACCCGTCTCTCGGGTGCGGCCTGCCCGCGCTGGGGCTCCGCACCCGGGAGATAGGTGACGGGGGCCAGGCGCTCGCCCCCATCACCGCCACTGGTCGGCACGATCACGCCGGGCGACGCTGAGCGAGCTCGTCGTCGGCCGCGACCTGCGGCAGAGCCTTGGGCATGCCGATGCCGAGCTTCTGCTTGATCTTGTGCTCGATCTCGTCGGCGGTGTCGGGGTTCTTCAGCAGGAAGTTGCGGGCGTTCTCTTTACCCTGTCCCAGCTGCTCCCCCTCGTACGTGTACCAGGCGCCGGACTTCTTGACGATCATGTGCTCGACACCGAAATCGATCAGCGAACCCTCGCGTGAGATACCGGTGCCATAGAGGATGTCGAACTCGGCCTGCTTGAACGGCGGGGCCATCTTGTTCTTGACGACCTTGACGCGCGTGCGGTTACCGACGGCATCCGAGCCGTCCTTGAGCGTCTCGATGCGGCGGATGTCGAGGCGGACCGAAGCGTAGAACTTGAGCGCCTTACCGCCGGCCGTGGTTTCGGGAGAACCGAAGAACACGCCGATCTTCTCGCGGAGCTGGTTGATGAAGATCATCGTCGTGTTGGTCTGGTTCAGACCACCCGTCAGCTTGCGAAGCGCCTGCGACATGAGGCGCGCCTGCAGACCGACGTGGGAGTCACCCATCTCGCCCTCGATCTCGGCGCGCGGCACGAGGGCCGCGACCGAGTCGATCACGATGAGGTCGATCGAGCCCGAGCGGATCAGCATGTCGGCGATCTCGAGCGCCTGCTCACCCGTGTCGGGCTGCGAGACGAGCAACTGGTCGATGTCGACGCCGAGCTTCATGGCGTATTCGGGGTCGAGTGCATGCTCGGCGTCGATGAAGGCAGCGATGCCGCCCGCGCGCTGGGCGTTTGCGATGGCGTGCAGCGTCAGGGTCGTTTTACCCGACGACTCGGGACCGTAGATCTCGATGATGCGGCCGCGGGGCAGCCCGCCGACGCCGAGGGCGACATCGAGGGCGATGGAGCCGGTCGGAATGACCTCGACCGGGGCGCGTTCGTCGCTGCCCAGGCGCATGACCGAGCCTTTTCCGAACTGGCGGTCGATCTGTGCGAGGGCCGATTCAAGGGCCTTCTCGCGGTCGGCGGGGTTGGGCATGGGATGCTCCTTCTGTCTCGCGGTCCATCGCCTGCAGTCTGTCGCGCGGCCGGATCGGCGATCCGGATACTTCGACAAGGCGTGAGCGGGGCTCGGTGTGCTTCTCACGTTAGGAAGGGCCTCCGACATCCGTCGTTCGGCCAGTCACCTTCGTGGAGAAACCGCACCTCGTCCACCTGTGCAGGAGCTTATCCAGCGACGAACATAGTTTCGACTAATGCGTGGGCGTGTCGTCGAAGACTTCCACGACCATGGCGCCACGCCTCAGGGGAGGGGATCGAGTGCCCGCGCCATCCGCTGCAGGAAATCCGCGATGATGGCGAGCTGATCGGCGTCATAGTCTCCCGCGATCTCGCGCATCGCGCCGAGGTGTCCCCCGAAATGCCGATAGAACGTGGCCCGCGAGTGATCGGTCAACACGACGACACGCGCCCGCCGATCGGTGGGATGCGGCTTCCGTTCGACGTGGCCCGCCGCGGACAGCCGATCGACCATCTTGGACGTCGATGCCGTCGAGATGCGAAGGTGTCGGGCGAGATCGTGCGGACTCACATCGGATCCGCGACGCTCCCACTCGACCATCATGCGGAGCGCGCGCAGGTCGGTGAGGTTCATCGCCATCTCGTCCCCGACTTCGCCGTGCATGCGGTCGAGGGCGTCGCCCAGGCTGCGCAGCGCGAGGAGCGCCGACCGCACGGGATCTTGCTGCTCAGTCAACGCGTGGACACCCCCTCGGGCTCATGTGTATCATCGGGAGACAGCGATTAGCTAGCTAAGCTAGCGAATTAACAGGGGAGCACGTATATGCCCGACACCGACGACGTTGTCCTCCTCGACGAGGCGGGAAACGAGATCGGGACCGCTCCGAAGGCCAGCGTCCACGGTACCGATACGGCGCTGCATCTCGCATTCTCGTGCCACGTCGTCGATGACGAGGGCCGGATCCTGGTCACGCGACGCGCGCTGGACAAGCAGACCTGGCCCGGTGTGTGGACGAACTCGTTCTGCGGACACCCGAGGCCTGCCGAGCCCGTCGTCTCGGCGGTGCGTCGACGTGCGGAGCACGAACTCGGGATCGGCGTCACGTCGCTCGAGCTGGCCCTGCCCCTGTTCCGGTACCGCGCCGTCGACGCGAGCGGCATCGTCGAGCACGAGATCTGCCCGGTCTACACGGCACGCACGGTCGACGAGCTCGTTCTCAACCCGAACGAGGTCGTCGATGCCATGTGGGTACGACCCGAGGATCTCGCACGCTCTCTCGAGGCCACGCCCTGGGCGTTCAGCCCGTGGCTCGTTCTTCAGGCTCAGCAGCTGGACCTGTTCGCGGCATACCGTTCCGTAGGCGATCGCCGTCTCGCGTCATGAGCCCCTTTTCATGAGCCTGATCTCCACCAGCCTGCTCAGCACCGACGCCCGGGCACAGATCGATACGACGATCGATGGCGCCCTCGCGCGCATAGATCGTCGTGCTCAGCCATTCGGGGGCGTTTTCGCCGAGCTCGGCGCCGCCATCCATCGCGCGGCGCGGGGCGGCAAGCGATTCCGGCCGGCGCTCGTCGTGGCGACGTTCGAGTCGCTCGGCGGTGACGCGTCGACGAACGGATGCGTCTATCCCGTCGCCGCGGCGTTCGAGCTGCTGCATGCCGCATTCCTCATGCACGACGACATCCTCGATCACGACACCATGCGTCGTGGTGTGCCGAACGTGTCGGGCGAGTTCCGGTCCTACGCGTCGCGGTGGGGAGCGGATGCCTCGGGCGCTGCGCTCGTCGGAGACGCCGCTGGCCTTCTCGCGGGCGACCTGCTGCTGCACGAGTCCCAGCGCTTGATCGCACTGTGCCCCGCGTCCGACGACGAGCGCGCGCGTCTTCTCGATCTGCTCGACGAGGCCGTCCTCGTGTCGGCCGCGGGAGAGCTGGCGGATGTCGCGCACTCGGTGCTCGACGAAGAACCCGCGGCCTCCGACATCCTGGCCGTGACGCACGACAAGACGGCCGTGTACTCGTTCGCGGCACCGCTTCGTGCGGGCGCGCTGTTGGCCGGGGCGACCCCCGAGACCGAGACGATGCTGGCGCAGTTCGGCAGCCGACTCGGGCTCGCGTATCAACTCGTCGACGATCTGATCGGCGCGTTCGGCACGGACGAGCAGGCAGGTCGCCCCGCGGGGGCCGACCTGCGCGAGGCGAAGCAGACGGCCCTCATCGCCTTGGCGCGGGCTACCGCATCCTGGTCGGAGGTGAGCGACGCGCTCGCCCTGGCGCACACCGGACCGATCGCCGTGCGGCACGCGCAGGACGTGCTCGATGGCAGCGGCGCACGCCGCGAACTCGAGCGCCTCGTGAACAGCGCTCTGGCGGAAGCCCGCGCACTGGTCGTAGCGGGTCGGCTGCCGCCCGCCACGGCGCGGCTGCTCGGCGACCTCGTCAGCGCCGTGGAAGCCCGGATCCCGTGACCCGGCGCCCATCGTCCGGCGGATCGTCCCCCGGCCCTGGCGGATCGCCCCCCGACGCGACCGGACTCGACCTGTACGACCGCACCGCACGAGCCGCGGCCGACACCGTGATCGCCCGGTACTCGACCTCGTTCGGGTTCGCCTCTCGCCTGTTGGGGCCACGCGTTCGCCCGCACGTGCGCAGCATCTATGCGCTGGTCCGCGTCGCCGACGAGATCGTCGATGGACCGGCGCGCGAGGCGGGACTGACCGCCGCGGAAGAATCCCTCGAACTCGACGCGCTCGAGGCTCAGACGCTCGAGGCGATCCGCACCGGCTTCAGCGCAAACCTGATCGTCCACGCGTTCGCCCTGACCGCCCGCGAGTGCGCGATCGGCGAGTCGCTCGTCCGCCCCTTCTTCGCGTCGATGCGCACCGACATCACGGTCTCGGAGCACGACACGGCATCACACGACGCCTACGTCTACGGATCGGCCGAGGTCGTGGGCCTGATGTGCTTGCAGTCGTTCGTCAACGCGGGCAGCGCGACGCCCGGGCCGGCCGAGCCCGAGATCGTCGCGGGCGCCCGCCGCCTCGGCGCGGCATTCCAGAACGTCAACTTCCTGCGCGACGCCGGCCACGACAGCGGCACGCTCGGGCGGGACTACCTCGGTCTCGACGGTTCGCCGACGACCCGGACCGCCGTGCTCGACGACATCGACGCAGACCTCGCCGCCGCGGCATCCGTCATCCCACGCCTGCCGCGCGACTGCCGACGCGCCGTCACGTGCGCGCACGATCTGTTCGCCGAGTTGAGCGCGCGTCTGCGACGAGCGGATGCCTCGCCCGGCCGGGTCCGCGTGCCGAACCCGGTGAAGGCGCTGCTGTTCGCACGCGCGGCATCCGGGGCCCGCCCGCGGCCGCCGCGACGGGCGAAACGCGCATCGACCGGCCACCCCTCCCCCCGCGCACAGCGGCCACCGACGCCAGGAGCACGCTCATGAGCACCGCCGAACGAGTCGTCGTGATCGGCGGGGGCATCGCGGGTCTCGCGACGGCCACGCTGCTGGCCGCGGACGGGCACTCCGTCACGCTGTTCGAGGCACGGGATGACCTGGGTGGCCGCGCCGGATCGTGGGAGCGCGACGGCTTCCGCTTCGACACGGGACCGAGCTGGTATCTCATGCCCGAGGTGTTCGACCACTTCTTCCGGCTGCTCGGCACGAGTTCGGAGCGAGAACTCGACCTCGTCCGCCTGGACCCCGCGTATCGCGTCTACACGGAGGGCGACCCCGAGCCCCTCGAGATCCGGTCGGGCGTCGAACACGTCGCGGAGCTCTTCGAAGACATCGAACCCGGCTCGGGTGCCGTCCTGCGCGAGTACCTCGCGTCGGCGCAGGACGCCTACGAATTGGCCGTCACGCGGTTCCTCTACGACTCCTACGCCTCGACCACGGGCCTGCGGGATCCCGCACTGCTTCGTCGCCTGCCCCAGCTGCTCCCCCTGCTCACGCGCCCGCTGCACCGCCATATCGAGAGCCGTTTCCACGATCCTCGGCTGCGCCAGGTCCTCGGCTATCCCGCCGTCTTCCTCGGCGGTTCGCCGTTCGACGTGCCGAGCCTGTACCACCTCATGAGTCACCTCGACCTGGGCGATTCGGTCGCGTATCCGATGGGCGGGTTCACGACGATCATCGACGCGATCGCGCGCCTCGCCCGCGAGCGGGGCGTTGCGATCGAGACCGGCTCTCCGGTCGTCGCGATCGAAACCGCCGGTCCGCGGGCGGTCGGCGTCCGGGTTCAGGATGCCTCGGGTGCATCGCGCTTCGTACCCGCCGACATCGTGGTGGGCGCCGGCGATCTCCATCATCTCGAGACCGAGCTGCTGCCGCCCGAGCGCCAGACGTATCCCGAGTCCTGGTGGAAGAAGCGCACGCCGAGCCCCGGCGCTCTGCTGCTGCTGCTCGGTGTCGAGGGCGAGCTCCCGCGCCTGGCGCACCACACGCTGGTCTTCACGCAGGACTGGCGCGGCAACTTCGATGCGATCTTCGGCGATGAGCCGTACGTGCCCGATCCGGCCTCGCTCTACGTCTGCCGCCCCAGCGCCACCGATCCGTCGGTCGCACCGGCCGGTCACGAGAACCTCTTCGTGCTCGTCCCGATGCCCGCGGACATCGCGCTCGGCCACGGCGGTGTCGACGGCACCGGCGACCCGCGCATCGAGGCCGCGGCCGATGCCGTGATCGATCAGATCGCCGCGTGGACGGGCATCCCCGACCTCGCCGACCGCATCGTCGTGCGTCGCACGATCGCGCCGGCCGACTTCGCGGCCGACCTGCACACCTGGCGCGGCAACTCCCTCGGGCTTTCGCACACGTTGCTCCAGAGCGCCGTATTCCGTCCGCGGAATGCCTCGCGCAGGGTCGACGGGCTGCTCTACGCCGGTGCCGATGTCCTGCCCGGCATCGGTCTGCCGATGTGCCTCATCTCGGCCGAGCTCGTGCTCAAGCGCGTGCGCGGCGACGACGGTGCGGGAAGGCTGCCGGAGCCGGTTCTCGACACCGTGGGAGACTGAACGCGTGCCGGGCCTGTACCTTCTCGCGATCCTCGTCTCGACGGCGGGAATGGCCCTGATCGATCGCCGCTTCCGGCTCGCGTTCTGGGTCGCTCGCGGGCGCACGCTCGCGACCGTCGCGATCGGTGTCGCCTTCTTTCTCGCCTGGGACGCCGCGGGCATCATCAGCGGGGTATTCGTCAAGGGCGACAGCCCGCTCTACACGGGCATCGTCCTCGCTCCGGAACTGCCGGTCGAAGAGGTGTTCTTCCTCGCGTTCCTCTGCTATCTCGCTCTCGTCTGCGCGGCCGCCGGGATGCGCGTGCTCGGCCGCCGGGATGCCCCCGAAGCCCGAGCATCCGAAACCGAGGGAAGCGCCCGCGGATGACATACCCGCTCATCGTCGTCCCGTTCCTGCTGCTCGCGGCCGTCGTCACGGCCGTCACGATCCGCCGCGAGCGATTCGGCCGGCGAATGGCCGCGTCCGCACTCGCCGCACTCGTCTTGCTGGCCCTCACGGCCGTCTTCGACAACATCATGATCGCGGCCGGGCTGTTCACCTACCCGAGCGAGCACCTGAGCGGTCTGCACATCGGGCTCGCTCCGATCGAGGACTTCTCGTACCCCCTCGCCGCCGCCTTCCTGATCCCGGCCGTCTGGACGCTCCTGACCCCGAGGAAGCCCGCATGAGCGGGGCGGAGCGCATCGGTCTCGGCCGAGTCATCCGCACCCTCTTCGTGTCGTCCCGGCCGATCAGCTGGGTCAACACGGCATTTCCCTTCGCGGCCGCGTACCTGGTCGCGACGCGCCAGATCGATGGCGCCCTCATCGTCGGCACGATCTTCTTCCTGATCCCCTACAACCTCGCGATGTACGGCATCAACGACGTCTTCGACTACGAGTCCGACCTGCGCAACCCGCGCAAGGGCGGCGCGCACGGTGCCGTGCTGGATCGACGCCTGCATCCGGTCACCCTGTGGGCGGCGGGCCTGTCGTGCCTGCCCTTCGTCGTCTATCTCGTGTGGGTCGGAGCCCCCCTCTCGTGGCTCGTGCTGGCGACCAGCCTGTTCTTCGTCGTGTTCTACTCCGCTCCCCCGCTGCGCCTCAAAGAGGTTCCGTTCGCGGACTCGGTGACCTCGAGCATCCACTTCTTCTCGCCCGAAGTGTACGGCCTCGTTTTGGCGGGTGTCGTGTGGACACCGGGGCTGGTTGCGATCGTCGTCGCGTTCGCCCTCTGGGGCGTTGCTTCGCACGCCTTCGGCGCGGTGCAGGATGTCTCGGCCGACCGGCAAGCCGGAATCTCGTCCATCGCGACGGCGCGGGGCGCGGCCTGGACCGTTCGCTTCGCCCTGGTCTGCTACGCGCTCGCGGGCGTCGTGATGCTCGCCGCCGAGTGGCCCGGGCCGCTCGCCGGACTGCTCGTGATCCCGTACCTGGTCGCCGTATGGCCGTACCGGAGTGTCAGCGATGCTGCGTCGCACGAGGCCACGCGGGGCTGGCGCGCATTCCTGTGGATCAACCAGCTGGCGGGCTTCGGCGTCACGCTGCTGCTGATCTGGTGGTGGCTTCTCACCGGCTGACCCGGCCCGCCGCTCGCATCGACCACACCGGTCGTGTCGGCGGCCCGTGACGACGAAGACGGTGCCGCCCGAAGGGCGACACCGTCTCGTGCAAGGTGGATCAGCCGGCGGACAGCGCGAGCAACCGGTCGATCGCGTCCGTCAGGCGGGCGTCCGCCGCGCCGAACGCGGCCCAGTCTCCCGCCTGCAGGGCCGCATCGCGGTCCAGCATCGCCTGGCGAGCTTCATTGAGCAGCGCCTGCTCCTGGACGTCGACGGTCGACCCGCCGCCGTCCGAGGGGTTCGACGGCTGCGCGCTCGGGTCACCGGGCGTCGCGCTGGGGTCGGGTTCGACCGCGCCATCCCCCGCATCGGCGCCGGAGTCGCCACCGAAGAGCGTGTCGAGCGCCTCGTTCAGCGTGTCCTCGAAGGCGATCTCGTCGCCGAACGCGACGAGAACCTTCTGCAGGGTCGGCAGCTGCGTGCCACCGGACGACTGGACGAAGACGGGCTGCACGTACAGGAATCCGCCGCCGACCGGGAGGGTCAGGAGGTTTCCGTTGAGCACCTCGGACTGTCCCTGCCGCAACAGGTTGATCTGGGAGGAGACCACCGGGTCGGCGTTGAAGGTGTTCTGCACCTGGCCGGGGCCGGGCACCGTCGTATCGGCGCTCACGACGAGCATCCGCAGCTTGCCGTACCCCTCGGCCTTGACCCCGTTATCGGATCCGGCGTCGGCATCCACCGCGAGGTAACCCGTCAGGATGTTGCGCGACGCGGTGCCCGTTCCGGGCGGGATGAACGTCGTGAACATCGAGAACGACGGTGCCGTCTGGCCCGGCATCTGCATCGTGAGGTAGTACGGCGGCTGCAGGCGCGTCGAGGTCGAGTCCTGCGGATCCGTGGGCGTCGACCAGGCGTTGTCGCGCTGGTAGAACGACTGCGCGTCGTCGACGTGGTATTGGCCGAGCGTTGCTCGCTGCACCTTGAACAGATCGGTCGGGTATCGGACGTGGCTGACGAGTTCGGCCGACATCTCGCTGATCGGCTTGACCGTGCTGGGGTACACCTTCTGCCACGCCTGGATGAGCGGGTCTTCCGGGTCCCACGCGTACAGCGTCACGCTGCCGTCGTAGGCATCGACCGTCGCCTTGACCGAGTTGCGGATGTAGTTGATGTCGTCGATCGTGAACCGCGGCGTCGGGTTCGTCGTGTCGGCGATCGCGTCGGACAGGCTGACCGTGCGCGAATAGGGGAAGGTCGACGCGGTCGTGTATCCGTCGACGATCCAGACGATGCGGCCGTCGACGACGCTCGGGTACGGGTCGTTGTCGAGGTCGAGGTACGGCGCCGCCTTCTGAACACGGGTCTTCGGATCCCGGTCGTAGAGGATCTGCGAGTCCGCGTTGACGTAGTCCGAGAGCAGGATGTCGGTGGACTGGAACTTGAGCGCGTAGATCAGCTTGTCGAAGAGCGTGCCGATCTTCGGTCCGCCATCTCCGTCGAACGTGGTCTTCGTCTCGCTCTGGCCCTCAGAGCCGCGCGGGTAGTCGAGCTCCACGGGGGCCGTGCCCTCCGGCGCGCCGACGATGGAATACAGGGGTGATGCCTCACCGAAGTAGACGCGGGGCTCGAAGTTCTCGCTCTCGCTGAGGAATCCGGTCGCCGGGATGCCTCGCTCGAGGAAGACGGGGTTGCCGTCGGTCGTCCGCTGGTTGCCCGCGGCGACGACGAGGCCGTAGCCGTGCGTGTAGACGACGGTGCGGTTCTGCCACGTGCCCGCGGTGCCCAGGGCATCCATGTCCAGTTCACGTACCGAGACCACCGTGTCCTGCGACTTGCCGTCGATCTCGTAGCGGTCGACATCGAGCGGGTCGGTGAACTGGTAGTAGGCGCGGAACTGCTCGAGCTGGCGAACCGTCGGGCTGATGATCGCGGGGTCCATGATGCGGATGGACGCTGTCGTCTGCGCGTCCGCGCGCAACGCGCCGGGCTCGGCAGCCGTCACGGCGGTCGTCTCGGTCTTCTCGAGTCCATCGATGCCGTAGGCGACCTTGGTCATGTCGAGGTTCCGCTCGATGTACTGCTGCTCGAGCGAGAACTCGTTCGGCGCGACCTGGAAACGATCGACGATCCAGGGATAGCCGACTCCGACGACGATCGCCGAGACGATCAGGAGGGCCGTGCCGATCAGCGGGAAGCGCCAGCGACCGATGATGGCCGTGACGAAGAAGAGCAGCGCGACGAATGCGGCGATGCCCGCCAGGATCGCCTGTCCGGGGATGACCGCGTTGACGCCCGTGTAGCCGGGGCCCGTGATCAGGTCGCCCGTTTCGCTCAGCGTCTTGTAGCGGTCGAGCCACAGGCTGGCCGCCTGGGCGACCAGGTAGAGCCCCGCGAGGATCGCGAGCTGGATGCGTGCGGACTTCGAGATCCGCAGCTCCCAGCGCCCGCCCTCGCGCTGGCCCACGCGCACGGAGCCGTAGAGGTACGAGACGACGGCGGTCAGGCCGAGGCAGATCAGCAGGATGGCGGAGGCGAAACCGAGCGCTGCGCTGTAGAACGGCATCGCGAACAGATAGAAGCCGGTGTCGAGACCGAACTGCGGGTCCGTCATGTCGGTGGTGACGCCATTCATCCACAGCCAGACGGTCTCCCACTGGGTCGACGCCGAGAAGCCCGCGAAGAAACCGAAGAAGACGGGGATTCCCCACATCGCCAGGCGCCGGAGGGGTTCGACGACCTCTTGGTAGCGATCGAGCTGGCTCGACAGCCGCGCGTACACCGGACGGAGCCGGTAGGCGAGCTGGATCGTCAGCCAGACCGGGATGGCCATGGCGAGGAACCCGATGACGAACATCGTCGCGCGGGCGAGCCACTGCGTCACCAGCACCGAGTCGAACCCGATCTGCCGGTACCACATGAAGTCTGCGTACAGGGAAGCGAAGATGAAGAACCCGACGAGCAGTACCGCGATGATGACCAGAGAAATGGTCACGACGCGTCGTGTAGTGCGGGGGGCCGCTGGCTTCGAGGAAGTCGTGGTCACTCCACCAGTCTAGGCGCCCGGTTTCGCGCGCAGTCCGTGCGCAGACCGGGAGAAGGCCGGGTAACCGGCCACGTTTCGATTACGGCGGCGTCATCGCGCGTCAAGGAACAGCGCACGCGGGGAGCGCATCGAGGTCCCCGCCGTCGCGAACGGCGTCGAGCGCGGTGATCGCATCATCGAGCTCGGCCACCGAGAACACGCGCAGGCCGGACGGGATGTGCCCCACGACCTCGTCGCAGTTCGCCGCCGGCGCCAGGAAGTACTCCGCCCCCGCTCCCCGTGCTCCGTAGAGCTTCTGTCGGATGCCGCCGATCGGGCCGACGACGCCGTCCGCCGTGATCGTTCCGGTGCCGGCCACCTGGCGCCCGCCGTTCAGCTCGTCGGGGGTCATGGTGTCGATGATGCCGAGGGCGAACATCAGGCCGGCGCTCGGTCCGCCCACGTTGTCGAGCTGGATCGTGACCTGGACCGGGAAGTCGTAGTCGAGGATCGTGGACACGCCGATCTGCCAGGCGGAATCGTCCTCGCTGTAGACGGGACTCACCTCGACGGTCTGCTCGGCGCCGCCGCGCTCGATCGTCAGAGCGACGGGCGCCCCGTCCCCCTGCTGAATGATGTCGCGCAGTTGTGTGACGTCGCTGATGGGCTGCCCGTTCGCGGCGGTGACGACGTCGTCCGCCCGGAGCACACCCTCGGCCGGAGAACCCTCGGGCAGCGAGTGGATCCGTACGCGCGAGTCGACCTCGTATCCGAGTTCGCGCAGCGCCGCCACGGTGGCCTCGTGCTGCGAGTCCACCATCAGCTGCGCGTTCTGCTCAGTGCGCTGCTCGCTCGTCTGGCCCGCGGGGAACACCGAGTCGAGCGGGACGACGGCTCGGGAGCGGTCGAACCAGGCCCCGATGAGCTCGAGCCACGTGGGGGTCCGCTCGCGATTCCCCACCACCTGGACGGTCGTCAGGTCGAGCGCGCCCGTGGTGTCGAACGTCTCGGCGCCCTCCACCTCGATGAGCGGAACGGCGGTCCCGTCCGCGCCGGTAGCCGTCCCGAGCGTGTTGTACACGGGTCCGGGCTGTTGGATCACGTATCCGGTGGGCAGGAACGTCAGGGCCGCCAGGCACACAAGGGCAACCGCGAGCGCGATGATGCCGACCCGGGTCGACCGCCGCAGCGGCGGTCGCTGCGCGGGCACGACCTGGAGGTTCTCGTCGAACAGCGCCACGGTGGGACCTTTCTTCGCTCGCCCGGGAGGGAGCGGGACTTCGGGCGCCGTTCGCGAACGGCGTAAGCAATGCGGGCTCGACCCCGGCGGGGTCACAGTCGGCTGCGACTAGCGTAGAACCACCCACCCGAACGACGCTGAAAGGCGGCTGAAGTGCCTGGCGACGAGAACCCCGAGGAAGACTTCGAAGAGCTCCTGCGTCGCATGCTGGGCGGCGGCGGGCAGATCGATCCCGCTCAGTTCGAACGGCTCACCGGCATGCCGCTGGACCCCGCCATGATGGCCATGGTTCAGCAGCAGTTGCGCGGCGCGATGGCGGCCGGGGACGGCATCCCGTGGGGTGTCGCGGAGCAGCAGGCACTGCAGCTC
Source organism: Microbacterium sp. BR1 (assembly GCF_002812725.1). Classification (GTDB taxonomy): domain Bacteria; phylum Actinomycetota; class Actinomycetes; order Actinomycetales; family Microbacteriaceae; genus Microbacterium. Next base: position 1,160,820 of record NZ_NMUN01000004.1, read on the forward strand.
GCCCGGAGCGGCGGGCTGAGCGTGACCGATGGCGACCGCGTCGACCTGGACGGTGCGCTGACGCTCGCGAACCTGTGGCTGAGCGAGGCGACCGTCATCTCGGACCTCGCGCAGAGCCCCCGCATCATGACGCGTGCCGAGTGGGTCACCGCGACGCTTCCCGTCTGGCAGGAGTTCGCCGAACCCGTCGCGACGAGCATCACGGATGCCTTGACGCGCACCCTTGCCGAGCAGGCACCGGAAGAGCTCAAGCCGCTGCTGCAGGGCGCCGGCAAGGTCATGCGCTCACTCGGCGGTTCGCTCTTCGCGACCCAGCTCGGCCAGGTCGTCGGTCAGCTCTCGACCGAGGTGATCAGCGGCGGCGACGTCGGCATCCCCGTGATGCCCGCCGGTGAGGCGGCGATCCTGCCGCAGAACTTCGCCGATTTCGGTCGCGACCTCGACATCGCCGAGGATCAGCTCGCGCTGGCCGCGGCGGTGCGCGAGCTCGCCCACGCCCGTCTCTTCCGCCACGCGAAGTGGCTGCGCCTGCACGTCCTGTCGCAGGTGACCGAGTTCGCCCGCGGCATCGACGTCGACACGGACGCACTGGAGGACCTCGCGTCGCGCTTCGACCCCTCGCGCCCGGACGAACTGCGGACGGCGCTCGAGAGCGGCGCCCTGCTGCCCGAGCACACCGAGGCCCAGCGGGCCGCCCTGTCCCGTCTCGAGAACCTGCTCGCGACCGTCGAGGGTTGGGTCGACGTCGTCACGGAAGATGCGACGGCGCGCCTGCCCAAGGCCGCCGCGATCGCCGAGACCGTTCGCCGCCGCCGCGCCGCGGGCGGGCCCGCGGAGCAGGCGCTGGCCTCGCTCGTCGGGCTGGAGCTGCGGCCGCGGCGCCTGCGCGAAGCGGCGGCGATGTGGCGGGCCATCACGAATGCGGTCGGCGTGGAGGCACGCGATTCGCTATGGGACTACGCGGACTTCATGCCCACGTCGGAAGACATCGACGACCCCTCACGGATCATCGAGACGCTCCGTCGCCGCGCGCTCGGTGACGCGGCGCCCGAGGCGGAGCTCGACGAGCTGGACGACGCGATCGCCCGCATTCTGGCCGGTGAAGAATCGGCCGATCCGCGCTCGGACCCCGACGCGGGGCCGGACGAGCAATCCGAGGACGGCACGAACCCCGAGCGCTGAGGTGGCGACGGGGGCCGACACCGCCCGTCCTCCACAGGGCTCCCCGACCGTCACCTGTCGCCGCACCCTGTGGAATCTCGCGGCCGGACTCGACCCAGACGACACAATCGCGGAATGACCGTGATGCTTCGCCTCGATCCGACCCGTACCCCGCTGTGGCGCGATGCGACCACGATGCAGCTCGGTGAACACGCTCAGACGCGGTTGACGGATGTCTCACCCTGGCAGGAGCGGCTGCTGTTCGAGCTCACCCGGGGTCTGCCCGAGTCGGGTCTCGACGTGTGGGCGGACCTCAAGCGGGTTCACCCGCGAGAGGTCCGCGCTTTTCTCGCCCGTCTGGGCGACGCGCTGACACGCACCGACCTCGAGAGCCGGAGCGCGCCGGGCGGCATCCTGCTCGAGGCGCCGCGGGGCGGCTCGAGCGATCCGGTCGTCGTCGCCATGCGGATGGCGCTGGAAGCGTCCGGGTACTCGGTCACGGTCGTCGAAGAAGCGGACCCCGGCGAACACGATCGCGCCGCGGCCGAGGCATCCGGTGCGGATCTCGTCGTCCTTGTCGCCCGACACGTCCTCGACCCGCGGCGGGCATCGCCGCACCTGCGCGCCGATCGCGTTCACCTGCCCGTTCTGGTCGGCGGAGCCGGGATCGTCGTCGGCCCCCTCATCGTGCCCGGCGTGACGGCTTGCATCACCTGCCTGCACCTCGAACGCCGCGACGCCGATCGCGCCTGGCCGATGCTCGCCCTCCAGCTGCTCTCGGCCGGAGCGCCCGTGCCCGCGCCCGAACTCGTCCACGAGAGCGCGGCCGCACTGGTCCGAATCCTCGCGGACCCCGGCGGCGCGGAGGGATGTTCGGTGACGCTTACCGCGGGGGGCGAGCGCCGACGGATGACGCACCGGCCGCACGATGAGTGCGGATGCCGAGCTCCTGAAGGAAACGTGACGGCTCCCGCTCAGCTCTCCCGTTCCCGGCAGACCACGACAACGAGACAGACCGCCGTGCCCGCGTGATCGCGACGTACAGCAGCCGGCGTTCCTCGTCGATCTGCTCGAGCCCGCGCGCGTACGAGATCGGCAACAGACCCTCCGACAGTCCGATCACGTGCACATGGTCCCACTCGAGACCCTTGGCCGCGTGAATCGTCGCGAGCGTCACGGTACGCAGCCCCGGATCGTGCTGGTCCCGGGCGCGCGCCTGCAGGTCATCCGTGAAAGCACGCAGGGTCGTCCCCGGCGGCGCGTTCTCGGCCAGGCGCAGCAGCGTCGCGCGTGCCTCCCACGCGTCGCGCAGCGCACCGCCGGCCGGGGGCGGGGTCTCGGTGTAGCCACGGGAGCGCAGCAGATCACGGACGACGGGCACGAGGTCACCGGAACCGCCCGCGACGGACTCACCCCGCAGCACGAGCACGGCGTCGCGCACCTCGGGCAGCTCGAAGAACCGCTTACCGCCGAGCACCGTCGCGGCGATGTCGTGGGCGGCGAGCGCGCGCTGCAGAGCCGCCGATTGCGAATGCGCCCGGTAGAGCACGGCGAATCCCTCGGGGGTCTCGCCGCCGTCGAGGCGCCGTTTGATGTTCCGTGCGACCGCCGTCGCCTCGGCATCGTCGTCGGGATGCATGGCCGTCGTCGCCGGCGGCCGTGCCTGCGTCTCCGGTGTGTTCGGACGCGGTGTGCTCGAACGCGGTGTGTTCGAACGCGGTGTGTTCGAACGTGCCGCGGGCGCGCTCGGGGCATATGAACTCGATGCCGCGTCGGCTTCGCCCCCACGGCTTCCCGCCTCGGAGCCCGCCGCGACCAGCTCGAGGGCGCCCGGACGACCGCGCATCAGGGCATTCGCGGTCGCGAGGACGGGCGGTTCGGAGCGGTAGTTGCGCTCGAGACGCACCATCAGGGCACCGGGGTGGTGCCGCTCGAAGTCGAGCAGGAACCGCGGATCGGCTCCGGCGAAGGAGTAGATCGTCTGGCTCGCGTCACCGACGACGCACAGGTCGTTGCGCTCGCCCAGCCAGAGTCCGAGCAGTCGCTCTTGGAGCGGCGACACATCCTGATACTCGTCGACCGTGAAGTGCCGGTACTGCTCGCGCACCGCTCGCGCGACGCGCGGCTCGGACTCGATCATTCCCGCGCAGGCGAGCAGGATGTCTTCGAAGTCGAGCTGCCGCCGCTCGTCCTTGAGCTTCTCGTAGGCCTCGTGCAGCGCGACGACGGCGTCGGGGCTGAGGCGTCCGAGACCCGGACGGCCCGCGCGCGCGTAGTCCTCGATCGTGCGGAGCGTGACCTTGCGCCACTCGATCTCGGACGCCACGTCGCGCAGTGTCGCCCCGTCGAGGGTGAGGCGGAGTCCGCTTGCCGCGTCCGACAGCGCGCGCACCTTGTTCGACAGGACGGGCGGCGCAGACTCGCCCCCCGCGACGGTCGGCCAGAAGTAGTTGAGCTGTGCGAGCGCGGCCGCGTGGAACGTGCGCGCAGAGACGCCCTCGATGCCGAGCGAGCGCAGGCGTCCGCGCATCTCACCAGCCGCACGCGTCGTGAACGTGACCGCCATGACCCGCGAGGGAGAGTACATCCCGCTGTCGACGCCGTAGGCGATGCGGTGCGTGATCACGCGCGTCTTGCCCGAACCCGCCCCGGCGAGGACGCAGACGGGTCCGCGAACCGCGAGGACCGCCTCGCGCTGATGCTCGTCGAGGTCTCGCAGGGCGCGCTCGGCCCCCCCTGTGGGATCCGTCATCGATCCGTGACCCGTTCGAGCCAGCGCTCGATGAGCCCGCGCGAGATGGAGGATGCCCCGGGCAGAACCACGTCGCCATCACCCGCGAGCGCCCGCTCGATCTCGTCCGGTTCGAACCACCGCACATCGACGATCTCGGATCCATCGGGTCGCGCGGCCGCCGAGTCTTCGGTCGACGCGAGGTATCCGAGCATCAGCGAGCGCGGGTAGGGCCACGCCTGCGAGCCGACGTATTCGAGAGCCGAGATGCGCACGCCGGACTCTTCTTCGATCTCGCGCACGAGGGATTCCTCGGCCGACTCCCCCGCCTCGACGAACCCCGCGAAGCACGAGTAGCGCCCGGCTGGCCATGCGGCGTTCGACCCCAGCAGCAGGCGCTCGCCGTCGGTCACCGCGACGATCACGGCCGGGTCCGTGCGGGGAAAGTGCTCGCGTCCGCACGCGGGGCAATGCCGCGACCATCCGGCGTTCCGCAGTTCGGTGCGCGTGCCGCAGGCGGGGCAGAACGGAGCATCTTGGATCCAGCGCGCCAGGGACAGGGCCTCGACGAAGAAGGCTCCGTTCTCGGGGTCCAGCGTGCCACCCACGTCACGCAGCTCGACCCAGCCGCCCTCCGGCTCGAACGGTGCAGCATCCGCTTCGTCGTCCTCGATCAGCGCGAGCAGCACGGCGCCGAGCGCGTCGCGACCGAGGAACGCGACGATCGCGGCGGGCTCGAGTGTCGCGGCGGGGACCAGCACGAGCACGCCGGATGCGTCGAGGGGCGCGCGACCCCGTCGCAGCACGAGAACCCGCGCGTCGGGCTCGTCGGCGAGGACGGTCAGGGCATCCGCGAGATCACGATCGATGGCCGATCGGTCGATCGGAGAGACCGGGGGCGTGATCACCCTGGGCAAGCCCGGGACCGTCATGGATGACCTCTTTCGCGGGCGTGGCGCGGGTAGTGCGTGCGAGGACCGACCTACCCTGGGGGCATGACTGGCTCCCCTCTCACTTTAGCCGCGTCGGTGAGCGCAGCCCTGCCCGAGGCCGCGGTCGTCTCGGCGGCAGCTCTCTCGACCGGCGAGGGCGGCCGCTACGACAGCGCCGTCGTCGGGCTGGACGACGGATCGTCCGTCGTCGTGCGCGCGCCGGTGGATGCCTCTGCCGCCAGCGACCTCGCCACCGAGGCTCTCGCCCTGCGCGCCCTCACCCCGGGCGCCCGTGCCCTGCTGCCCTTCGTCGCACCCCGTCCGCTCGGCGAAGTCGCGCTCCCCGAGGGCCGTGCCCTGCTCACCGACATGGTTCCGGGCTACCGCGTCGAGGCGGGCGACCTGCCCGCGGGCCCCGGCGCCGCAACGTCGATCGGCATCGCGCTCGCGGCCCTGCATGCACTGCCCGCCTCCGTCGTTCGCGCCGAGGGACTCCCCGTCAAGTCCGCCGAAGAGGTCCGAGAAGCCGTCGTCGCGCTCATCGAACGCGCCGCATCGACGCGTCGGCTCCCCGTGGCGCTCGCCACACGCTGGCGGCGTGCCGCCGAAGACGAGGCGCTGTGGCGATTCGAACCGTGCGTCGTGCTCGGTGACGCGGTCGCTGCCTCTTTCCGCTTCGAGGATCGCGACGGGTTCCCGACCGTTTCCGGCCTGCTGGGCTGGAGCCGCTTCAGCGTCGGCGACCCGGCCGTCGACCTGCAATGGCTGGCCGCGGCTCCCGACGCCGCCGACGACGTGTATGCCGCGTATGTCTCCGCCGCGCACCGCTCGCCCGACCCGGATCTGCGCACCCGTGCCCGGCTCTACGCCGAGCTGGAGTTCGCGAAGTGGCTGCTCCACGGTCATGAACAGCGCCGCGAGGACGTCGTGGACGACGCGGTTGCGCTCCTCGACGCTCTCGTCGACGGACTCGGAGATGCCGCGACGCGCCTCGACCCGGTCGCCGTCGTGGGTGTGGACGATGCGATCGCCGTCCTCGCCGACACGCCCGTCACCAGGGCGGTCGCCGAGGACGATGGAAGCATCTCGATGCAGACCGACGCCTACGACCCGGCGATGGTGTCGCTGTTCGTGGCCGCAGCTCGCGCGCACGAGACCGGCGATGTCGGTGCACCGGCAGCCGCAGCCGAGCTCGCCGAGGACGCATCCCGTCACGACGTCCCCCCGCTGCCGGGCTCCTCGGACGTTTCGGCCGCCGAGATGGAGACCGCACCGATCGACGTGAGCGGCTGGGGCGACCTGCGTCAGAGCGTCGATTCGACGGACTCGGATGACGCTGCGGGCTCCGCCGATGCGGTGGCTCCGGCGGGCTCCGTCACCGATCCCGACGTCGTGCCGGATACGGATGTCCCAGACGAAGAGATCGAGGCAGCACGGGCCTCGCGTGCCGCGTTCCAGCGCTGGGCGAGGTCGGCCTCCGAGTAGACGCCGTCTCCGCGCAGGATCAGATCGTCGCCCACGTAGTACAGGACGACGTCGATCTGATCGAGGGGCACGCCCCGGGCCTTGTGGTAGGCCAGCCGGTACAGGGCGAGCTGCAGCATCCGCTCTTCGCGCTCCGCGGGCGAACGCGGCGGGCGACCCGTCTTCCAGTCGACGATCTCGATGCGTCCGTCGCGATCATCGCGGCGATACACGGCATCGAGCTTGCAGATGACGACGCGACCCGGGCCGCCCGCCTCGGGAAGGGCGAAGTCGATCTCGGTCTCCACCTCGAGAGGCCGCAGCGGACCCCACTCCGATCGCTCGAAGTTCGCGCGCAGGCGTTCGAGATCGGCCGCGTCCTCGACGGACGCTTCGGAGTCGGTCGGGTCGTCATCCCGCTCCCACAGCGCCTCGTCGATCGAGCCTCCAGCGCCGCTGCGCCCCGACCGTTGCTCGACCCAGGAGTGGAACAGCGTGCCCAGGCGCGTCTGCCGGTACGGTCGCTCCGGCATGGGGCGCGCGATCGCCGCCACGGTTCCCGTGTAGTCGGTGACGAAGTCCTTGAAGCGAGAGGCGGGGATGCGTGTCGGCGCCGCGTGCCGGGGGCCCTGCGCGCGCATGTCACGCTCGGCGAGCAGGCGCGCCAGCAACTCATCGGGTTCGGGATCGGCCCGCGTCGCCGCGTGCTCGACGCTCGCCGCCGCGGCGCGGACGATTGGCCCGCGCGCGCCGAGGGGATCGAGGGGCCACGAGAGCACCTGCCCGCCCCTCTCGAGATACGGGTTGTCGCCCGGGTCCGCGGGCTCGATCGGCGGCATCCCGAGCGCCTCGACAATCTCGACGAGGTAGGGGCTCGGGTCGCGGGGCTTGCTCTGCCCACCCCACTGCGAACCCGTCAGCAGCAGATCCGAACGGGCCCGGGTAACCGCGACGTACGCCAGCCGCCGCTCCTCTGCCTTCTGGTGATCGCGCACCCCGTCGCGGTAGGCGGCGATGGCCTTGCGCAGCGCGGCGCGGTCGGGGTCCGCACCGGGGCGCCAATCCAGCACCGGCAGCGCATCGCGGTCGCCGCGGAAGGCGTAGGGCAGAACACCGAATCCGAGCCATCCGGCCACCGACCGCGGGGCCTTGGGCAGTTCGTCCTGCACGAGCCGCACGACGGCCACCGCATCCCATTCGAGACCCTTCGAGCCGTGGACGGTCAGCAGCTGTACGACGCCGGGCTGGGGCGGCTCGGGACGCGGCATGAGCTCGTCGGTCTCTTCGGCATGGTCGAGCCAGGCGAGCAGGCTGCCGATCGAGCCGCGCTCGTCGGCCGTGAGAAATGCGCGCACCTCGTCGAGGAAGGCGCGCAGTTGTGCCGAGGCGACGCGCGCGGGCCCGCGGGTCTCGTTCGCGGCGAGCTCGATGTCGAGGCGCAGTTCGAGCTCGATCGTGCGGATCAGGTCGGGGATCGGCTGAGCCACCGCGCGCCGCAGCCGTCCGAGCATCTCGCCCGCCTCGCGCAGGCGGGCGCGGCCGGCGGGAGTGATTTCGGCGATGAGGCGGTAGTCGTCGCGCACGGTGCGGACGAACTCGAGGGCATCGACCAGCGAAGGCTGCTCGTCGGCACCGGCCGAGCCGCGCACGCGCGCGGCCAGCTCGGCCGGGAGCGGCGCGAGCGAACCGTCGCGCCTCGCGAGCGCGTCCGCCAGGGCATGCAGAGCCGCGAGGTCGGCCACACCGATCGCGAAACGCGGTCCCGACAGCAACCGGATCAACGACGACCCCTGCGAGGGGTCGTGCACCACCCGCAGCGCCGCGACGACGTCGACGACTTCGGGGGTCGTCAGCAGGCCGCCGAGCCCCAGGATGCGATGCGGCACGTCGTGCCGCGCCAGTGCCTCGGCGAAGGCGTTCATGTGCCTCTTGGTGCGGAACAGCACAGCCCCCGAGTGGGCACGGGGCGTGGCGGAGTCCGCCTGCGCCGCATCATGGTGGGCCCGCACGTCGACGAACCAGCGCGCGACCGCATCGGCCTCGTCGTCGATCGTCTTCTCGAAGCGGCACTGAACGCGCCCGTGGGCCGCACCGGGTCGAGCCCCCAGAGCACCGACCGGAACCCCGCGGTGCTCCGCGCCCGCGACGAGCCGGTTCGCGGCGGTCAGGATGCTCAGGTCGTTGCGCCAGCTGATCATCAGGCTGAATCGACCACATGCGGCTCGGTGCGCGAAGGCACCCGGGAAAGCGCCCAGGTTGTCGGCGGATGCCCCGCGCCAGCCGTAGATCGACTGGTTGGGGTCACCCACAGCCATCACCGCGGAGTCGCGGAAGACCTCGGCGAGCAGGCGTGTCTGGATCACGGACGTGTCCTGATACTCGTCGAGCAGCACGACGCGGTACTGCTCACGGAGGTGCTCGGCGACCTCGGGCGCACGCTCGATGATCTCGAGGGCCCCGGCGACCTGGTCGGCGAAGTCGAGCGTGTCCTCGGCGCGCTTACGGGTGGCGTAGTCGTCGACGAGGCCGGCGAGCACGGGAAGCCCGCTCATCGCCGCGTGGAATTTCTCGATGTCGCCGGGGTTCGCCAGGGCGGGGTTCGTCAGGGGCTCGAGCGCCGCGGCCCACTCGTCACCGAAGCGGGCCACGCTCGCGGCATCGACGCGGTTGTCGAGCAGTTCGCCCGCCAGCCGGTGCACGGCATCGACGACGCTCGCGAACGCCTCCCCCCGCTCCGACAGGCGTTCGTCCTCGGATGCCACGACCACCCGCCGCGCGAGCAACCACGACCCGGACTGGCTCATGAGCGCCGCATCCGGGTCGCGGCCGATCCGCGGGCCGTGCTCGCGCACGATCGCGTCGGCGAACGCATTGTAGGTCGAGACTCGAGGGCGCGACAGCAAGACCTCGCCCGCCGCATCCTCTTCCGGGGGAACGGCCGCGAGCGCCTCGGCGAGACCGTCGACGAAAGCCACCAGCTCGGCGCGGCGCGCACGCGGGGGCAGGGCACCCGCCCGTGCCCAGAACCCGGCGAGGGTGCCGTCCGCCGCGAGGGCATCGAGGTGCGGCAGCAGCCCACGCCGAGCGAACTCGTCGATGCCCGCGAGCCGCTGATCGATCCGTTCGGCGAGCTCGCCCGCGGCCTTGCGGGTGAACGTCAGCCCGAGCACCTCGTCGCGGCGCACGTGACCGTTCGCGACGAGCCACACGACCCGTCCCGACATCGTCTCGGTCTTGCCGCTGCCCGCCCCCGCGACGACCAGGGCAGGCGTGGGCGGTGCCTCGATGACGGCGCGCTGGTCGGGGGTGGGGCTGGGCAGACCCAGCGCCGCCGAGATGACGGGGGCCGAGAGGCCCATCCCGCCCGGCCAGACCGCGACGGGCGGCGCGGAGACATCCGGGGCGACGCTCCCGGTGCCCGTGGTGCTCGTGGTGCTCGTGGTGTCGGCGGACACGGCGGGTGGCGGCGTGGAGGTCACGAGGCCGACACCGCCTTGATCGTGTGGATGCGGCAGACGGCGAAGCGGTCCGTCGTGCAGTGCGTGTCGAGGTTCGCATCGAAACGGTCGGACGACATCCCCTCGGCCACGTCGATGATCGTGCGCAGGAACGACGTTCGCCGCGCGACATCCATCGGCGCCTGGCGCGCGAGTCTGTAGTGCGTGTTCTTGAGCGTCTTCGAGAGGACGAGCAGCCGCGCGCCCGCGTTCGCGGCGGGATCGGCGCCGGGCAGCAGCCCTTCCCACAGGGCGAGCTGGTAGGCCGCGAGCTGCGCGTCGTCCGCGACCTTCTCGTCGGTGAGCTTGTCTTCCGAACGGCCGGTCTTCAGGTCGACCACGACGACACGCTCGGCGACGCCCTCCTCCTTCGTCGGGTCGAGGGCCTCGCCGCGTCCCGAAGGGTAGACCTCGATGCGATCGACCGATCCGCTCAGCAGGGCGAGCCTGCGGTCCTCGGGCGGACCGTCCCCCACTCCCCCGCCACGCGGGGCTCCGTCTTCTCCGCCGTGCTCGGCTCCCCGTTCACCGTCCCGGATCGCCCAGACATCCGGCGCCGACTCCACGCCATCCGCACCACCGGCGACGGAATCCATGTCGATCGCGAGCCGGAAGCGCGCCTCTGCCCCCACGACACGGCCCTCTTCGCGGTGGAACCGCTCGAGGTACGCGTGCAGTCGATCGACCAGCAGCCCCGCCCACGCATGCTCTTTGCGGGCCATCCAGGGCGCCTCGAAGTCGAGTTCGCCCCAGCGCCCGTCCACGACCGCCTGCAGGGCAGCGCGATCGCCGCTCGGCACCTCTTCCATGGCGGCGTGCAGGATCGTCCCGACCCCGGCCGACCACGAACGGGTGTCCCCGCCGAGGGCGCGGATCGCCCAGTCCAGGCCGCAGGCGTCGAAAGCGTCGAGCTTGGAGGGCGACACGTGCACGGGTGATCGGGCCGGGTCGCGCAGGGGGCCGTTCGAGGATGCCTCGGCCATCCCGTACCACTGATGTGGCGCCGCGCCGGGCACGCCGGCCCGCGCGAGCACCACGAGCTGGCCCGCCGCGTGCGCGCGCACCGGCGCCGGGGCGACCGGGGTCGTCAGGGCTCGCCGGTGCTGCGCGACGAGTCCCCGCAGGGTCAGAGGATGCTCCACCGCACCGGTCGGATCGTCGCTCTCGTCGGGTTCGGGAAAGAAGCTCAGCAGGGGGCTGGGGCCGCGATCGTCGTCGTCGACCGCCGTAACGGCGAGCCGCGTACGGGCGCGGGAGACGGCCCGGACCAGCAGGCGCAACTCGTCGTGGAGCGCCGCGCGGCGGCGGTCGAGCGATCCCCCGTTGTCGGGTTCGGCGTGCGCCCCGGTCGAGCGATCCGGCGTGTGGCCCGATGCATCCGGTCCCCCGATGGCCAGTCCCTCGATGTCGGCCAGCCGCCATTTATCGAGCAGACCGCCCCGCAGGCGCACGTTCGGCCATACGCCGTCCTGCACACCCGCGATCACGACGCCCTCGAACTGCGTGCCGAGCGCGGCGGCGGGCGTCAGCAGCGCCACCGTCTCGGCGACATCGGGTGAGGTCAGCATGTCTTCGGGGACCTCGCTGTCGACCATGCGTCGCAGGAACGCTTCCGGTGCCTCGTCCGGCGACGTCTCGACGAAGCGCTTCGCCGCGTCGAAGAGTGCGACCAGAGCGTCGAGCGCGTGGCCGCTCTCGGCAGAGAGCGTGCCCGGCGTCGTGGCGAGTTCGTGCCACACACGGGCGAGGGGGCGGCCCCCGCCGTCCCGCGCACGATCCCACGCGATCCACAGCAGATCGTGCACCGTGGCACCGCGCTGCGCGTCGGCGTGCAGCACGCGCAGCGTCGTCGCGAGCCTCTCGGCCGCCCGCGCCTCGGGCGTGTCGAGCAGCGCGAGATCGAGCGGGTTCGCCATGGCCTCGTGCAGCAGCTCGCGCGCGGGACGTGTGCCACCGGCGGCGAGTTCGGCGTGGCGAAGACGCGCCCGGAGACGCCGCAGCCCCACCGCATCCAGTCCGCCGAACGGCGAGAGCAGCGCGGCGGACAGGGCTTCGGAATCGCGGATGTCGGGGGCGCTCATGCCGAGTCGCACGAGCTGAACGAGGTCACGCACGACGCCCTCGCTGCCCAGTGGACGCGGCAGGCTGGACGACCGCGTCGGCACCTCGCGGGCAGCCAGCTCGGCCTCGAGCTCGCCGACCTGACGGGTGTCGTGGGCGATCACGGCGAGCGCCGACCACGGGATCTCGTCGACGATGTGCCACTCACGCAGCACCCGCGCGATGCGGTCGATCTCTTCGTGCGGCGAGGGGGCGATCATCGTGCTCACGCGGGGGTCCGGCGGGAGTTCGGGCCCGGGCGCTCGGCGATGTTCGACACGCCCGGATGCCCCGATCGCGGTCGTCACCTCGCGCGCTATCCGCGCCAGCGCGGGCGTCGACCGGTGTTGGTCGTCGAGCACGTGCAGCGCACCGAGGGCGTCGCAGAGCCGCGCGAACAACTCGGGCGACGCACCGCGGAACGACCCGGAGCCGATGTCGGGATCACCGAACGCCAGCACCGCCACCCCGCGGGCCCGGAGTCCGCGCAGCATCGCCATGCCGCCGCGCGTGAGCTCTTGGGCATCGTCGACGAGCACGGCACGCAATCGAGCGGGGGGTCCGAGCAGAGCCTCGCCCGCCGCCCCCGAGGGCGCCGTCGCGAGGATCGCCGCGGCCTCGCGCAGCAGTTCGGCGGGATCGCGATGCTCGGCACGCATGGCGCCCACCGTGAAGCGGTAGTCGGTCACGAACTCCGCGGCCCCCACCCAGGCATCACGCCCGAGTCTGCGTCCCGCGGATGCCAGCTCGGCGGGCCCGATACCGCGTTCGGTGCACTCGGCGAGCAGTGCCCGCAACTCGGCGCGAAAGGTGCGCGATGCCCGGACGGCCGGACCGAGCGTGGCCGGCCACCGTGAGACGCCGCGCTCGGCATCCCGTTCGTCACCCGCGAGCAGTTCGGCGATGATGCGGTCCTGGTCGGGCGCCGTCAGCAGGCGCGGCGGCTCGCCGCCGCGCTGCACGGACACGCCGCGGACCAGCTGGAACGCAAAGGATGCCATCGAGCGGGCCAGCGGCCCCGGGGTCGCAACCCCGCCGACGAGCGCGAGCCGGTCGCGCAGTGCCGTCGCGGTCTGACGGGTGGGGGTCAGGACGAGCACTTCGTCCACACCCAGCCCGTCGCGCGCCCCCGCGGCCAGCAGGCGCGCCACGCGCGCCACCAGTGCCTCGGTCTTGCCCGTGCCCGGCCCGCCGATCACGACACCCGAGGCATCCGCCGGGAGCGCGACGACGTCGGCCTGTGCCGCGTCGAGGCCGTCCACCCAGCCGCTACCCGTACCCATCCCCCCACGCTAACGCGGCCCCCCGACACCGCCGTCCGGCAGCGCGCGCTCGACGCGTTCGCCCTCAGCGTGACCGACCCGGGCAGCCCTCACCCACCCGTGTCGTAGAGTTTCAGAGCAGTCGGGCGTCGTGCCCGGAGAGCAGAGAGGCAGTCACCCGTGGAGATTCGCATCGGCATCGCCAACACCGGCCGTGAGCTGAACTTCGAGACGTCCGAGTCCGCCGAGACCGTTCGTGCAGCCGTCGCGAAGGCACTCGACGCATCCGCCTCGCACGTGTCGTTCGCCGATTCCAAGGGCAATTCCTACATCGTCCCGACGGCCGCACTGGCGTATGTCGAGCTCGGCACCGAAGAGGCACGCCGCATCGGTTTCGTCGGCTGACATGCTGATCGTCCTCGCGCTGGTCGCCGCGGTCGCGATCGGTATGGCGCTGCACTTCGCCCTGCCGTTGCGCTCCACGCGGGGCGTCGCGCTCGGCCCCCTGCTGGACGCTGCGATCGCCGCGGTGATCTACACGAGCCTGACCTGGCTCGGCCTCGCCGAGAGCAACCCCTGGCTGTGGGTCGCGTCGATCGCCATCCCCGCCGTCGTCACCGGCGTCGTGCTCGCGGTGGTGTCGCGCGCCCGCGCCGCGCACGACGAGCGCGAGCGGATCCGCCTCAAGCTCGTCTGAAAGCTCGACGAGCCGCGCGCGTTCAGGCGTTCAGGCCGACCGCATCCATCCGTCGCGAGTGGGCGGCCATGAGTTCGGTGAACACCGGTTCGACCTTTTCTTCGGCGGCGCGGTCGAGTCCGACGGAGGTCGTGAGCGCTGCCCGCGCGACGAGCAGGGTGTCGCCCACCAGGCGCCGTCCCCACATCGACAGCAGCGAACGCCATTCCTCGTCGCTCGAGATCGTCGCCGCGATGATCTCGACGATCGCGCCGCGGTCGTCATCCGCCTCGAGGATCACGGACACGCGTCGCCCGGTGTCCCCGTACGTCGATGCGAGCGCGTGATAGAAATCGTCGAGCAGGCCCGCGGTCAGATGCACGCTGAGCAGGGTCTCCATCGGACGTTCGCCATGCGTGACGCGCCGGAACGCGTCGAGCTGCTCACGGAACGGCAGCATCACGGTCGTCGGGTCCTCGTCCCGCTCGCGGATGAGCGCGACGATCGCCTGATGTTTGGTCAGCGCGGCGCCGGCGGCGCGTGACAGCGCCTCTTTCTGCGCCAACTCGGGGGTGGACGTGATCAGCTGCGTCAGGGTCTCGAAGTATCCGAGCTGCAGGTAGGCGGCCTGACCCAGGAAGGTCTGCACGTCGGGCGCGAGCTCGGAGAAGTCGACCCGGGTCGCGCCGGATGTGTCACCCCGGGATCGGAGGGTCAGCACGCGACGCGGCGTGCGCCGCCGGCGCAACCAATTGAACACGGGATCAGCCTAGCCGCGGGCGAGGGTGGCCGTTGGGGGCGGCGGAAGAGTCGCGCCGCGGAGCCTCGGGTAGGCTGGGACTCGTCCCGGCGTCGGATCGGGACCCCGCGCCTGTGGCTGAGTGAAGGGCGTGGATCACCCTTCTTCCCCTCCGGGGGCAAGTACCCAGGCAGCATCTCACTGCCGGACAGGCTCATATTGTGACGACCTTCGCCGAACTCGGTGTCGATCAAGACATCGTCGACGCTCTCGCTTCGAAGGGCATCGTGGATGCCTTCCCGATCCAGGAGCAGACGATCCCCCTCGGACTCCCCGGGCAAGACATCATCGGGCAGGCCAAGACCGGCACCGGGAAGACCTTCGGCTTCGGCATCCCCGTCGTCCAGCGTCTCGGACTCGACCCCTCACCGGGCGTGAAGGCCCTCATCGTCGTCCCGACGCGGGAGCTGGCCGTCCAGGTCTATGAAGACATGGACATGCTCACCTCGAACCGCTCCACGAGCGTCGTCGCGATCTACGGCGGCAAGGCGTACGAGGGGCAGATCGACCAGCTGAAGGCCGGCGCGCAGATCGTCGTCGGAACCCCGGGTCGCCTGATCGACCTCAACAACCAGCGTCTGCTCGACCTCTCGAACGCGACCGAGGTCGTACTCGACGAGGCCGACAAGATGCTCGATCTCGGCTTCCTGCCCGACATCGAGAAGATCATCACCAAGGTCTCGCAGATCCGTCACACCCAGCTGTTCTCGGCCACGATGCCCGGGCCGATCGTCGCGCTCGCGCGTCGCTTCATGTCGAACCCGATCCACATCCGCGCGACCGACCCCGACGAGGGCCTGACGCAGGCGAACATCAAGCACCTCGTCTACCGCGCGCACTCGCTCGACAAGGACGAGGTCATCGCCCGCATCCTGCAGGCCGAGGGCCGCGGCAAGACCGTGATCTTCACGCGCACCAAGCGCGCCGCACAGCGCCTGTCGGACGAGCTCGGCGACCGCGGCTTCAACACCGCGTCGGTGCACGGCGACATGAGCCAGGAGGCGCGCGAGCGTTCGATGGCCGCATTCAAGGCCGGCAAGAAGGATGTCTTGATCGCGACGGACGTCGCCGCCCGCGGTATCGACGTCGATGACGTCACGCATGTCATCAACCACACGATCCCCGACGACGAGAAGACCTACCTGCACCGCGCCGGTCGCACGGGTCGCGCCGGCAAGACGGGCATCGCGGTCACGTTCGTCGACTGGGACGACCTGCACAAGTGGGCGCTCATCAACCGCGCCCTGGAGTTCGGCCAGCCCGAGCCGACCGAGACGTACTCGTCCAGCCCGCACCTGTTCACCGACCTCGACATCCCCACGGGAACGAAGGGTCGTCTTTCGACCGCACCGCGCACGGCGGCCGTCAAGACGCAGGAGCCCGCGCGGGAGCGTTCCGGAGCGCCCGCGGGTGACCGTCCGCGTCGTTCACGCTCTCGCTCGCGTTCGGGTGGGAGCGGCGAGGGCACGGCAGCGGCCTCGCCGAACGTTCCCGCCGATGGCTCGGGTTCCGGTTCCGACGCCCCTCGCACGGAGGGCGGCGGAACGCACGACGGAGGCGGCAGCGAGCACCACGATGGCCGCCCCGCGCCGTCGCGCCGCCGCCGTCGCCGCCGCTCGGGTGGTTCGTCCGGAGCCCCGACCGCTCCCACCGCGTAACCCGCGTGCACCGCTGACGGCACGGGATTCGCCATTCGGACCCGATCGAGCCCCCGTGAGAGGGCCTCACCCGCTATCTTGAGCGGTGGCGCCCGTAGGCGCCGATCATCCGATTGAAAGGCACACCCGTGCGCATCTTCACCGAGGCTGTCACTCCCATCAGCTACGAGTACCAGGGCTTCTGGGGTTCTTTCTGGGACCTCATCTGGTGGTTCTTGGCCATCTTCATCTTCTTCGCCTACCTGATGGTCCTGTTCTCGATCATCACCGACCTGTTCCGCGACCACAAGCTCAGCGGGTGGTGGAAGGCCGTCTGGATCATCGTCCTCCTCCTCACCAACTGGCTCGGCGCGCTGATCTACCTCATCGTCCGCGGTCGGGGTATGGGTGAGCGGAGCGCCGCGCAGGCCCAGGCCTTCGAGCGCGCGCAGCAGGACTACATCAAGCAGGCCGCCGGAACGAGCCCCGCCGACGAGATCGCCAAGGCGAAGTCGCTCCTCGACGCCGGCACGATCACGCAGGCCGAGTACGACCAGATCAAGTCCAAGGCGCTTTCCTGAATCGCCCGACCCGATCGCGAGCGGCCCCCGTCCTTTCCGGACGGGGGCCGCTTCGTCATATTCCGGGACTCCTCACACCACGTCGGCGGCCGTTTTCGACATCCGCGACGTCCGTCGGCTGCGCGGATGCCGCGAAGGCGCCGATGCGTTGCAGGGCTCGTTCACCGTCCGAAGCGAAGCGGGGCAACGCGTCGCGTCACGGCTCGTCGGACCCGGGCGTCAGGGGTACACGGGTGCGATGCCGGAGCCGAGCGCGATGATGCGCTCGACCATCTCGTCGGAGGTCGTGTTCTCGCCCGGCAGATTCGGCTTGCCGAGGCCGTGGTAGTCGCTCGACCCCGTCACGATCAGATCGCGCCGCGCGACGACGTCCCGGAGCACCTCGATGCCAGCCGGGGTGTTCTCGCGGTGGCCGAGCTCGAAGCCCGCCAACCCCGCATCGATCAGCTGCTCGAGATAGGGAACGGGCATCATCCGTCCCCGACCGGCCGTGGTGGGATGCGCGACGATCGGCACCCCGCCCGCGGCGACGACCAGTCGCACGGCCGACAGGGGGTCGGGCGCGTAGTGCGGTTCGTAGTAGCCCTCGCGCGGGTGGAGGATCCCCGCGAACGCCTCGGAGCGGTCGAGGGCGAAGCCGCGCGCGACGAGCGCGTCGGCGATGTGCGGACGACCCACGGTGGCGCCATCGGATGTCTGGGCGACGACGTCCGCCCACGACAGGTCGTAGTCGCGCGAGATGTTGCGGACGATGCGTTCGGCCCGGCCCATCCGGTCATCGCGGATGCGTTCCATCTCGGCCCGGAGGGCAGGGTTGTCGGGATCGAACAGGTAGGCGAGCAGGTGAACGCTCCGCCACTCGTGCTTGGCGCTCAATTCCATGCCCGGGAGCAGCGTCATGCCGAGCGACGTGGTGGCCTCGGCGGCTTCCGCCCACCCGGCCGTCGTGTCGTGGTCGGTCAGCGCGATCGTCCGGAGCCCGTAGCGGTGCGCCGCGCGCACGACGGTCTCGGGCGGCTCGGTGCCGTCGGATCGCAGCGAGTGCAGGTGGAGGTCGCTCGGCCCCTCGAATCGCCGCACGACGTCCCGCTGCCCGTTCATCCCCCCGAGCGTACCCCCGGCGGGTTCCTGACGACCGGCGTCGTCGACGCCGCCGACGCTCACGTCCGTCGTTCTCCCAGCCACGACTCCTAGAGTCGAAAGGTGCTGCGCGTGCTCGGGATCCTCATCGCCGTGCTGTTCGCGATCGCGACAGCAGTGCTGACGTGGCCGTCCTTCTTCCGGGTCGAGCAGACGTTCCCCGTCGCGCAGATCGTGGCCTTCCGCTCGCTCGTCGCCGTCGCCTTCGCTCTCGCGACCGTCCTGATGCTGCTCCTCGCGATCGCACGCCCCCTTCGCGGTTTCGCCCTGTCGATGGCCCTGGTCGCCGTGATCGGCACCCTCGGCAACGGCGCGATCGTCGTGACGCGCGGCACGGGAACGACCGAGCTTCCGGCCGAGACGGCGACGAGCGTCCGCGTCATGACGTGGAACACGGCGGGCGAGGCGACGGATCCGGTATCCGTCGCGCAGACCGCCGTCGCGATGCAGGCGGACATCGTCTCCCTCCCCGAGACCACGATCGAATCCGGCGAGCAGATCGCGATCGCCATGCGCGAGCTCGGGCGCCCGATGTGGGCGCACCACGTCGAGTTCAGCACGGGCGTCGACACGTGGGATGCCCGGTCCACCACGCTGCTGATCTCGCCCGAGCTGGGCGACTACTCGGTCATCGAGTCCTCGCAAGACGGTTCGAGCAACACGGGCGTTCTGCCCAGCGCCGTGGCGATGCCGATCAACGGACAGGGACCGATCGTCGTCGCGGTGCACGCCGTCGCCCCCCGCGAGGACGACATGGAGCACTGGCGCACCGACCTCCGCTGGCTGGCCGATCAGTGCGCCACCGGAAACGTCATCATGGCCGGGGACTTCAACGCGACGATCGACCACATGGCACGGCTGGGCGTCGACGGCGGAACACTCGGGTACTGCCACGACGCGGCATCCGAATCCGGGAACGGCGGCGTCGGCACCTGGACCACGGACCTCCCGGCGCTCGCCGGCGCTCCGATCGACCACGTGCTGTCGACGCCGAACTGGAAGGCGACGGGATCGATCTTGCTGCGCTCGCTCGACGGTTCCGGCAGCGACCACCGCCCGCTGGTCGTCCAGCTCGAGCCCGCCGGCTGAGCCCGCGCCTGCGCCGCCCGAGGCCGCGCCTGCCTGAGCCCGCACAAGCCTGAGCCCGCACCTGCCGGAGCCCGCACCTGCCTGAGCCCGCACAAGCCTGTGCCCGCGCTTGTCTGAGCCCACACCTGCCGGAGCCCGCACAAGCGCAGTTGGGGCGTCCGGCGGACCTTGGGGCGCGGGATTCCGCGCCCCAAGGTCGCCCCGACGCCCCAACGCCCCAACCTCGGTCGCCCCGATGCCCCGACGCCCCGACCTCGGTTGGCGCGGGAGCGACCCGCGTTCGGCTCGGCGTCCCCCTCCCGCAAACCGCAGCGCGTGCGAGACTGGAAGGATGAGCGCGACGGGCGAAACGAACACGGTGACCGAAGAGGCTGCGCAGGATGACCGCGAGGCGCAGGCCAATGCGAATCGCCGCCAGCGATTCGGGCAGGGCTTCCTCGACACGATCCCGAACGGCTGGGCCGAACGGCCCGAGACCGCTCCCCCCGCCCGGCCGCAGGCATCCTTCGCCGCCGCCCGCCGTGCGGTGCTCTCGGCCGCGTTCCCCGGCAAGCGCCTGGTCGTTCCCGCCGGCGGCGTCGCCGTGCGCAGCAACGACACCGACTACCCGTTCCGCGCGCACTCGGCTTTCGCGCACCTGACCGGGTGGGAACGGGATGCCGAGCCCGACGCCGTCCTCGTCCTCGACCCCGTCGAGGGGGGTCACACGGCGACGCTGTACTTCCGCGAGCGCGCCGACCGCAACACGGCCGAGTTCTACGCGGACGCCTCGATCGGTGAGTTCTGGATCGGCCCGCGTCCGGCACTCGCCGGCGTCGCGGCCGATCTGGCCCTCGAAACGGCGCACCTGGACGGGTTCGAAGCATCCGATGACGACCTGGTGGTCGGCGACGACGAGGAGCTGACGCGCTACGTGTCGGAGTTGCGGCTCGTGAAGGACGCCTTCGAGATCGAGCAGATGCGCCTCGCGGTGCAGGTCACGGCCGACGGGTTCGACGACATCGTCCGCTCACTCCCCCGGATCGTCGCGCATCCCCGCGGCGAGCGCGTGGTCGAGGGCGTCTTCCACCTGCGCGCCCGGACCGACGGCAACTGGGAGGGCTACGACACGATCGCCGCGTCCGGTCCGCACGCGTGCTACCTGCACTGGACCCGCAACGACGGACCCGTCGTCCCCGGCGACCTCATGCTGGTCGACGCGGGCGTCGAGGTCGACAGCCTGTACACCGCCGACATCACCCGCACCCTGCCCGTCTCCGGCCGCTTCACCGAGGTGCAGCGCCGCGTCTACGAGGCCGTGCGCGAGGCGGCGGATGCTGCGCTGCGCGTCGCGCGGCCCGGTGCCCGTTTCCGCGAGGTGCACGAAGCGGCGATGGCCGTGATCGCCGCGCGGGTCGCCGAGTGGGGTCTGCTACCCGTAACGGCCGACGAGGCCCTCGCGCCCGAGACCGGCGGACAGCACCGGCGCTACATGGTCCACGGCACGAGCCACCACCTCGGAATCGACGTGCACGACTGCGCGCAGGCCCGTCGCGAGATGTACTACGACGGCGTGCTCGAGGCAGGCATGGTCTTCACGATCGAGCCGGGACTGTACTTCCAGATCGACGATCTGACGGTGCCCGAGGAGTATCGGGGCATCGGCGTACGGATCGAGGACGACATCCTCATGACCACTCAGGGGCCGGTCAATCTCTCGGCGGATATCCCGCGCACCGCCGACGACGTCGAGGCCTGGATGGCGCGGCTCGCTCCCCCGGCCTGACCCTCTGCCCAGCGGAGGAGATCTGCCGAAGGGAGGACGATTCGGCCCGACGACCCCCTCTGCTCGGCACGGGCCCTCGGCTCCGGCCGCGCTCAGAGCAGTCGAGCGCGGAGGAAGTCCGCGACGAGCGGGGCGAGACCCGCGCCGACCTCCTCGGCCGGGCGCTTCTGCCCCTTCACCTCGAATGAGTGCCCGCCGCCCTCGATCCAGGCGATCCGCGCATCCCGACACGACGTGACCGCGCGCTCGAGGCCCTCATGGGGCACGACGAACGGGTCGTTCGTCCCCTCGACGAACAGCTGAGGCACCTCGATCCGCGGCAGATGCTCCGCGCGTTCGCGCTCGGGATCGCCCGGCGGATGCAGCGGGTAGCCCAGGTAGACCAGCCCCGCAATGCCGAGCGGACGTTCCGCCTCGGCCATCGAGGCCATCCGTCCCCCGTACGACTTGCCGGCCGCCCAGAGCGGCTCGCCCACGGGCGCTTCCCCGCGCGCGCGATCCACGACCGCTCGCCAGGTGGCGATCGCATGCGCGGCGGGCCCCGGCATCCGTCGCCCCGCCTCGCGATACGGGAAGTTGAAGCGCAGCGTCGCGACGCCCGCGTGCGCCAGCGCGTCCGCGAAACCCACGAGGAACGGATGGTCGTAGCCCGCGCCCGCACCGTGCGCGACGATCAGGGTCGCCCAGGCCGCGGCCGGGCGGTGGGAGGCGACGCTGATCTCGGTCTCGCCGGCCGGCAGCGTGACCGACCAGCGCTCCACGCGGCCCGTTGCGGAGGAGATCTCGTCTTCGGAGGAAGGAGGAATCGACATCCGTCCTCCGAAGCGGGGATCTCCTCCGTTCACGATCCGTTGCGGGAGTCGGATCCGGGGCCGGCATCGCGATGCGGGTCGTCGGACGAGTCATCCGAGGCGTGGTCGGATGCTTCGGGACTCGCATCGCCGGACTCGACGGGCGAAGCCGCCACGGCGGGCTCGATCCGCTGACCGTACCGGGGCGGCTCTTCGGGTGCCACGGCTTCCACACGCTCGCCGTAGCGCGGGGGCGCGGCATCCGGGGGCAGCGGCGGTCGCTCACCCGGGGTCGCGGGGCCACCCGCCACGGGCGGCACGGGCGGCAGTGCAGCGGAGACGGGAGCGGGAGCGGATGCCGGGGCCCCACCCACGACGCCCAGCACCTGCCGCGCCTTCGCGAGGCTATCGCCCCCGACCGTGACCTCATAGTGGTCGGCGAGCACCTGCATGACGGAGGCGAAATCGCGGCGCCGACGGATGAACGAGTACGTGATGATGCTCAGGAGCATCCCGACGGCGACGCCGACGAAGAGCACGCCGACGAACGCCTGGATCGGCACGGACGGGCTGCCGAGCACGAGGATCGCCGAGAAGAACAGGCCGATGAGCAGGCCGTTGACGGCACCCGAACGCGCCGCGGTGGCGTATCCGAGACGTCCGGTCACCCGTTCGATCGAGCGCAGACCCTGACCGACGATCGCGATGTCGCGGGCGGGAACCTCACCCGCGATCAGCGCCGAGACGGCCTTCTGCGCTCCCTCGTAGGTCGGAAAGCTCGCGACGGTCTCGCCGACGGCCTCGGCGCGTTTGCCCGGGGGCGTGGGTCCCAACATGCTCATCCCGCCATTGTCCCACGCCCTCCCTAGGCACCCCCTGTGACGGGGCTACGCTGGAGCAGTGAGCACGCAAAGGGTCTTTGTCGCGCGCCTGGCCGGGTGCGCCGTCTTCGACCCCGCGGGCGACCGCCTGGGCCGCGTTCGCGACGTCGTCGTGGTGTACCGGGCGAGCGACCCGCCGCGTGTCGTCGGTCTGGTCGTCGAGATCCCCGGACGCCGTCACGTCTTCGTGTCGATCGGACGCGTGACCTCGATCGCGACCGGTCAGGTCATCACGACGGGCCTGATCAACGTGCGCCGGTTCCAGCCGCGCGGCGGCGAGGTGCGCGTCCTCGCCGAACTGCTCGGGCGGCGCGTTCACCTGACCGACGGATCGGGCGAAGCGGTGATCGAGGATGCCGCGATCGAACGCAACCGGCTCGGTGAATGGGCGATCGGGCAGCTGTTCCTGCGCCGCCCGAAGACGAGCGCCAGTCCCTTCGCGAAGGGGCCGACCACGTTCGCGAACTGGAGCGATGTGCGCGAACGCATGGCGCCCGGCGAGTCGCAGTCCGTCGAGCAACTCGTCGCCTCGTACTCCGAGCTGCTGCCCGCGGACCTCGCCAACACCCTGCTCGATCTTCCCGACGCACGCATGATGGAGGTCGCCGGCGAACTGCCCGACGACCGTCTCGCGGACGCGCTCGAAGAGATGCCCGAAGGCGACCAGGCACACATCCTCGAACAGCTCGGCGACGAGCGCGCCGCCGACATCCTCGATGCGATGGAGCCGGACGACGCGGCCGACCTCCTGGCGCAGCTGCCCGAGGGCCGCTCCGAGCAGTTGCTCGACCTGATGGAGCCCGAAGAGGCCGACGACGTTCGTGCCCTGCTGGCGTACGGACCCGACACCGCTGGCGGCCTGATGACTCCCGAGCCGATCGTGCTGTCTGCCGACGCGACGGTGGCCGAGGCGCTCGCGCTCATCCGCCGTCACGAACTGCACCCGGCCCTCGCGGCCGCGGTGTTCGTGACGCTGCCGCCCTACGAGACCCCGACGGGCCGCCTGCTCGGCGTCGTGCACTTCCAGCGGATGCTGCGCTATCCCCCGCACGAGCGCCTCGGCGCGATCATCGACGACTCGGTCGAGCCCGTGCACGCCACCGCCTCGGCGGCGGAGGTCGCCCGTCTGCTCGCGAGCTACAACCTCGTCTCGCTTCCCGTCGTCGACAACGCCCATCGTCTCGTGGGCGCCGTCAGCGTCGACGATGTGCTCGACTACCTGCTGCCCGACGACTGGCGCTCGCACGACGCGGATGCCTCCGCGGCCGGTCCCGCGAGCCGTGCCGCCGGATCGAGGCGCCGCTGATGGCGCGCACGTCGCGCCGCGTCACGCTGGACGCGCCTCGCGGGCGCCCCGGTGTGCTCTCACGCACGCCGCAGCCCTCGCGTGACCGCTTCGGCCGCTTCACCGAGTGGATCGCCCGCAAGATGGGCACGCCGTGGTTCCTGCTCGGGTTGAGCCTGTTCTGCGCCCTGTGGATCCTCTGGAACACGATGTTCCCGTCGTACTGGCGTTTCGACTCGGCGGCCAATGGGTTCACGGCCCTGACTCTCGTCCTGTCGCTGCAGGCCTCGTATGCCGCTCCCCTCATCCTGCTCGCGCAGAACCGTCAGGACGACCGCGACCGCGTCCAGATCGAGCAGGACCGGCAGCGGGCGGAGCGCAACCTCGCCGATACCGAGTACCTGGCCCGCGAGATCGTGGCGTTGCGCCTGGCCCTCACGGATGTCAGCAGCGACGTCGTCACCAAGGACGTCCTCCGCAGTGAGCTGCGCCACGAGCTGAAGGCACTTCTCGAGGGCCTCGAGGCCCGAGGTGGCGAGCGCTCCGAGACGGATGCCGCGGCACCCGATGAGCGCTGACCGCGGGTCCGAGTTCGACGAACGGCTCAGCGCCGCGGTCCGCGTGGCGGTCGGGTCGGTGACCGACCCCGAGCTGCGTCAACCCCTCGCCGACCTCGACATGGTCCGCGACATCGCCGTCTCGCGCGGAATCGCGGATGTGGGGATCGCCCTCACGATCGTCGGATGCCCCGCCGCGAACCGCATCGAATCCGACGTGCGCCGGGCCGCGGCATCCGTGCCCGGTGTCGACGACGTGCGCGTGAGCGTCGGCGTCATGACCCCCGCCGAGCGCGCCGCCCTGACCGATCGTCTGCGGGCGGGTCGACCGCGCGGCATCCCGTTCACGGCCGAATCGCTGACGCGCGTCATCGCGGTGACGAGCGGCAAGGGCGGTGTCGGCAAATCGACCGTGACCGCGAACCTCGCCGTCGCGCTCGCGGCACGCGGGCTCAGAGTGGGCCTGATCGACGCCGATGTGCACGGCTTCTCGATCCCCGGGCTGCTCGGACTCGTGGACGGCGAGGGCCGCACCGTGCGCCCCACCCGCATCGATGATCTGATCCTGCCGCCCGTCGCCTACGGGGTGAAGACCGTGTCGATCGGAATGTTCCTGCGCGAGGGCGAGGAGGGCGCGGCCGTCGCCTGGCGGGGGCCCATGCTGCACCGCACCGTGCAGCAGTTCCTCACCGACGTGCACTTCGGCGACCTCGACATCCTGCTCCTCGACATGCCGCCGGGAACGGGCGATGTCGCCATCTCGGTCGGCCAGCTCCTCCCCCACGCCGAGGTCGTCGTCGTCACGACACCGCAGACAGCGGCATCCGACGTGGCGATCCGCAGCGCGTTGGTCGCACGCCAGACGGGGCAGCGCGTCATCGGCGTCATCGAGAACATGGCGGCGCTCACGCTCCCGGATGGCACCGTGCTCGACCTGTTCGGCGCGGGTGGTGGGGCGCAGGTCGCGGCCGCACTGTCGGCCTCGGATGCCTCGGATGCCTCGGATGCCTCGGATGCCTCGGATGCCTCGGATGCCTCGGGTGATGTTCCCTTGCTGGCGTCCATCCCGCTCAGCCCGGCTCTGCGCGCGGCGGGCGACGCGGGTGAGCCCCTCACCGCGACGGGCGCGCCCGGGGAGGCACCAGACACGAACGCGGATGACCCGGCCCGGCGAGCGCTGATCGACCTCGCGGCGCGGCTCGCCGTCACGCCGCGCGGTCTCGCCGGCCGCCCCCTCACCCTCAGGCCCCGTTGACCCGCGAAGGAAACCCATGGCATCCGACACGACCGTGACGACGACGCACGGACCCGTCCGAGGCGAGTCCGACGGCGCGATCCGCTCGTGGAAGGGGATCCGCTACGCAGCCCCGCCCACGGGCCCGCTGCGCTGGCGCGGGCCGCGCGCTCCCGAACCCTGGACCGCTGTGGCCGACGCCACCCGGTTCGGCCCCATCGCCGTGCAGACGGCGTCACCCGCGATCCGCCTGCCCGATGATGCCGTGCAGAGCGAGGACTGCCTGACCCTGGACGTCTGGGCGGCGGAGAGCGTTTCGGCGAGCGAACCGCGTCCGGTCATGGTGTGGGTGCACGGTGGCGCGTACATGTTCGGCGCGACCTCGCAGCCGATGTACGACGGCCGGTCGCTGGCTGCCAGCGGCGAGATCGTGCTCGTCACGGTCGGCTACCGTTTGGGCGCCCTGGGGTTCGCCGATCTCTCGCGCTTCTCGACCGATGCCGAGACCTTCGAGACGAACCTCGCGCTGCGTGACGTCCTCTTCGCGCTCGCCTGGGTGCGCGACAACATCGCGGCCTTCGGCGGCGATCCCGAGAGCGTCACGCTGTTCGGTGAATCCGCCGGGGGCGGCATCGTCACGACCCTCATGACCTCGCCCGCGGCGCGCGGGCTGTTCCACCGAGCGATCGCCGAGAGTTCGCCCGCGACCTCTGTCTACGGTCAGGACCGCGCTGAGCGCGTGGCCCGCGAGCTGCTGCAGGCCGTCGACGCCGACCCCGCCGATGTCTCGTCGTTCCGGAACATTCCCGCCGATCGGCTCGCCGCCGCGGCGATGACGGTATACGCATCCACCCCCGCCGACGAGCCGGGCACCCTGGCCTTCACGCCCGTGGTCGACGGTAACCTCGTGCCGGAGCATCCGGTCGATGTGTTCTCGCGCGGAGGCGCGCTGCCCGTGCCGCTGCTGATCGGCACCAACCGCGACGAGACCTCGTTGTTCACCATGATGAAGTCACCGCTCATGCCGGTCTCGAAAGAGGCGATCGAAGAGATGTCGATCGACCTGCGCGCCGATCGCCCCGACCTCGACATCCCCTCCGACGCCGAGATCCAGTCCGCCTACGCGGGCTTGCGCCTGAAGAAACAAGGCCCGGCCATCTCGCGCGACCTGGGATTCCGCATGCCGACCCTCTGGGTCGTGCAGGGCCACGCCGCCGTCGCCCCGACCTACCTGTACCGCTTCGACTGGGCAACACCCATGCTGCGACTGCTCGGGATCGGCGCGACCCACGGGACCGAGCTGCCCTACCTGTGGGGAAACCTGCAGGGCGGCAAGAAGGACATCACCTTCCGCCTCGGTGGCCTGCGCACCGGCCACGCGCTGTCGACGCGTCTGCAACGCCGATGGATCGGCTTCGCGCTGGACACGTCACCGCAGGCCGAGGGCGCCGTCACCTGGGAGCCGTACACCGCCGCGGATCGCGCCACTCTCGTGATCGATCGGGTCGACCGGGTGGAACCGGACCTCGACCACGACCTGCGCGCGGCGTGGGGCGACGAGGTGCTCTCTTTCACCTGAGCCGCGCGGGTGCCCTCAGGTGGCTTCGGAGTCGTAGGGCGTCGCGACCGGTGCGGCGGAGGAACGTGCCGATGCCGGGGCCGCCGCGGAGTCGGATGCCCCGTCCGCCGCGGCACCGCCCGCGGACGCCGCAGGGCCCGCGGTGGTGGCCACCGGGCCCGCGCCGGCG